>NZ_JAPYZV010000009.1 GCF_027812955.1 Pedococcus sp. 5OH_020 | reverse complement strand
ACGAACACGGCGCAGGTCAGGTAGAAGGCGACCATGACCTGGGCCAGGCTCTTGAGGGCGTCGACGCCGGTGGCGCCGACGACCGCGGCCATCGCCCCGAACGCCCCGATCGGGGCGGCGTACATGATCATCGCCATCAGCCGGAACACCAGCCGTTCCAGGTGCTTGATCCCGGCCAGGACCGGTTCCCCGGACCGGCCCAGCTTCTGTAGGGCGAAGCCGACCAGCAGCGCCACCAGCAGCGCCTGCAGCACCGACCCCGAGGTCAGCGCCGAGACCAGGGTGTCCGGGATCAGCCCGAGCAGGAAGTCCACGGTGGAGGTGTGCGCCTCCCCGACCTGCTTGCGCCCGGTGGCGGCCAGCTCCTTGGTCAGGTGCAGCCCGGCCCCGGGCTTGACCAGGTTGCCCACCACCAGCCCGATGCCCAGCGCCACCGTCGACATGGTCAGGAAGTACCCCAACGCCAGGCCGCCGACCTTGCCGACCTGCGCCGCCCGGCGCACCGAGCCGATCCCCAGCACGATGGTGCAGAAGATGATCGGGGTGATCATCATCTTGATCAGGGACACGAACCCGGTCCCCAACCACTTCAGCTTCACCCCGAACTCAGGGAACGCGAACCCGACGATGATCCCCAACACCATCGCGATGACCACCGCGATGTACAGATAATGCGTGCGGTCCCGCTTCGCGGCGGGCCGGTCGACGACGTTGTCGGCGCTGGAACTCACGGTGCTCTCCAGGGGTTTCGGTCCCCGGCGTGGCCGGGGAGGGGTGAACACGCCGATCGTGCTCCCTGCGGTGGCTAGGGTCACCTTTGTGTTCATTGAGTTCTGGGCGCGGGCGGTATGCCGGTGAGCGCACCTCGCTGGCTCACCGCACCCGCACGCTGGAGCGTTGCCGGTCAGACCTTCGCCCTCCAGGTGCTCGTGCTGCTGCTGGTGGTCGGCGTTGGCACCGCCGCGGCATACGCCCAGGCCCAACGCGCCGGCACCCAGGAGGCGACGGCTCGAGCGACCGCCGTCGCGGAGACCGTCGCCGCCACCCCGCTGGTGGTGCAGTCGGTCCAGGACCGCGATGCCGGCCACGCGCTGCAGACGTTCGCCGAGAAGGTGCGCCGTGAGACCCGCACCGACTTCGTGGTGGTCATGAGCCCCGCCGGGATCCGTTACTCCCATCCGGATCCGGCCCAGATCGGCCGAACGTTCATCGGACACATCGCCGAGGCGCGGGCCGGCGGCACCGTCGTCGAGGACTACACGGGCACGCTCGGACCGTCACGGCGAGTCGTGGTGCCGGTGCTCTCCGGACAGGGGACCCGTGTCGTGGGCCTCGTAGCTGTCGGCATACGCAAGGCAGCCGTGACTGAACGGCTGCGGGGCCAGCTCCCCGCCCTGCTGCTGGCGGGCCTGGCCGCAGCGCTGCTCTGTGGGTTCGGGACTGCGCTGGTCGCCCGTCGTATCCGGCGCCAGACGCACGGTCTGGGGGAGCAGCAGCTGCAGGACATGGTGGAGTACTACGACGCGGTGCTCCACGCCGTCGCCGAGGGGTTGATCCTGACCGACCTCGATGGAAGGCTGCGGCTCGCCAACGACGAGGCGGTCCGGCTGCTCGACCTTCCCGCTGATGCGCGTGGGCGGCCGGTCGCCGAGCTGGGGCTGTCCGCGCCGCTGGTCACCGCCCTCACCGACGGCGTCCCGCGGGAGGACGAGCTGCACGTGACCTCCGCCCGCGTGCTGGTGCTGAACACCGCCCGAGCCGAGTGGGGCGGCCGAGCCCTCGGCTTCGTCGCGACGTTGCGGGACCGGACGGACCTGGAGCACCTCACCGGCGAGCTCGACTCCGCCCAGGGCGTCACCGAGGCGCTCAGAGCCCAGGCGCATGAGGCGTCCAACCGGCTGCACACCATCGTGTCGCTCATCGAGCTGGGCCATCCCGACCGTGCCCTGGCCTTCGCCACCGACGAGCTCACGCTCAGCCAGCGGCTGACGGACCGTATCGTCGGTGCGGCCAGCGAGCCTGCCTTCACGGCTCTCCTGCTCGGCAAGGCGGCCCAGGCCAGCGAGCGCGGCATCGACTTCCGGGTCGCAGACGGCGCCACCTGGCCGCAGCACCAGACACCGGTCCGTGACCTGGTGACCATCGTCGGCAACCTCGTCGACAACGCCTTCGACGCGATTGCCGGGCGCGAGGAGAAGTGGGTCGAGGTCGGCTCCAGGGTCGACGCGGACCACGTCGTCCTCCGGGTCCGGGACTCAGGTCCAGGCCTACCGCCCGGGTCGGTGGAGGAGGCGTTCCGCCGCGGGTTCTCCACCAAGGAACAGGGCAGTGCCGGACGTCGGGGCATCGGGCTGGCACTGGTGGCGCAGTCCGTGGAGCGGCTGGGTGGGACCCTGGAGGTATCGGGGCCGCCGGGTGCCTTGTTCACCGTCCGGTTGCCGATCCGGGAGCGGTCCCGTGCCTGACCCGGACAAACGTCCCGGTCGCGTGCAGGAGTGCCGAGTCCTCGTCGTCGAGGACGAGCCGGTCGCGCTCGAGGCGCACGCGGCGTACGTCGCTCGGGTGCCGGGGTTCGTCGTGGTCGCGACCGCTGCCACCGGACGCGAGGCGATGCGCCTGCTGCAGTCCCGGCCTGTCGATGTCGTCCTGCTCGACATGCATCTGCCGGACCGACACGGGCTCGACGTGGTTCGCGCGATGCGGGCCGGCGGCCACCGTGCTGACGTGATCGCCGTGACCTCGGCGCGCGACCTTGAGGTGGTGCGGTCAGCGGTGTCGCTGGGGGTAGTGCAGTACGTCCTCAAACCGTTCGTCTTCGCGACGCTCCGCGAGCGACTCGAGGCATACCGCGCGTACCGCCTCCAGATCGGTGCGGCCACCGAGATCAACACCCAGGCGGAGGTGGACCAGGTGCTCGCGGGTGCGCGGGGCGGGGCGCCGGCCCCTCTTCCGAAGGGCATGACGGACGAGCTGCTCGGCAAGGTGTCGCGCGCGCTGCGTGGCGCGGGGGCGGGGCTGTCGGCCAGCGAGCTCGCCGACGTCGTCGGCGTGAGCAGGGTGACCGCCCGCCGCTACGCCGAGTACCTCACCGACAACCGCCTCGCCGCGCGCGGCCAGCGGTATGCCGGGGCCGGTCGACCGGAGGTGGAGTATCGCTGGGTGCGCTGAAGCTGTGACCCCGCGGTCGGACCGTGTCGCTCAAGGGCGTCGGTGTCCGGACCCTGCCTCGCACCCGACTCAGGGCGTCCGTGGGGGAACCGGGATCAGCCCGCGCCGACGGTCATACCGTCCTCACCGACCAGCACTGTGGCCCGCGAGACGCGGTCGAGGCGTTGCGCCACGCGGGCCCAGCCACCTCGGTCGATGGCGCCCGGGACGAGGTGGTGCAACACCAGGGTGCGGAGCTCGATCGATGCGAGCAGCTCGGCCAGCTGCTTCTCGGTGGTGTGTGCCCCGAACATGTGGTTCCGGAAGGCTTCCTTGACCGGCTCTGGTACCGACAGCGCGTTGATGCTGGCGACGATCGTGTCGTAGTCGATCACCTCGTGAAGCAGGACGTCGCAACCGTCGGCGAGCTCGAGCAGGTTGGGCGTCAGCGTGGTGTCGCCCGAGATCACCAGGGACCCATGGTCAGAGTCGAACCGGAAGGCGTAGGACGGCACCATCTGGCCGTGGTCCACGAGCGTTGCCCTGACCGCGACTCGGTCGTCCTCGTACACCGCGAACGGCCGCATCCCGGGTGGCGGACCGGTGAGGTTCGCGGCCACCGTTGCAGGAAGCGCGATGTCCTTGCCCACGATCACCTGGTCGATGCGGGGCGAGCCGGCGTCGAACATCCGGTCGTTGACGTCCGCGGCGTATGCCGCGAGCAGCTGGGTCACGGTCGACGCTGTGCCGGGGGTCGGGTTCGACGGGTTGAACGCCTCCGGCGCGGGCCGTCCCGGTGGGAACGGCCGCGGCAGGGCGCCACGGTCACCGGGGCCCCAGACCGTGAACGGAGCGCGCATCGTGCCGAGCCCCCCGGCGATGAAGCCCTGGACGAGGAACGTCGCCAGGTCGGTGACGTGATCGGAATGCAGATGAGTGATGAAGCCGGCACGGAAGGCGGTCAGGTCGTTCTTGCCATCCGTGGGGCCGATCAGCCCGGAGGCGAACAGCCCGGCAGCAGACCCATGTCCGGCATCGACAAGGTACCGGGCGCCCTCCACCTCGATGACGGTGCTGATGCCGCGCCGCCCAGCTGCTTGTCGCCAGATCGGGCCTCCCGCAGTGCCGACGAGAACCGCCTTCGTGCGGGCGTCGGGTCGATGGCTCCGCACGGCCAGCGTTGTCGTCGGCTCCGCTGCGCGCGCTGACGACGACGTTGCGGCCGTGAGAGCAAGAGCGGCGGCTGAGCCGAGAGCGCCGCCGAGCAGGGCTCGTCGGCCGGTTGTCGCAGGACCGTCCTGCGGGGTCCGCGCCCCGAGCTCGGACGCGTCTTCGGAAGGGTCGTTGCCGGGGCTGAAGGACGTGCACACAGTGAGCTCCTTGGTCGGTCGTGCGGCTCAGATGCGGCCGGCGATGAGGCTGTCCAGCAGGTGGACGAAGACGTCGTGCTGTTCGATCTGCGTCCAGTGCCCGCAGCGCGGGATGACGTGCAGGCTCGCGTTGGGCAGGTGCTCGGCGAGGTAGGTGCTGGCCTGGACCGGGATGATCAGGTCATCGCGGCCATGGAGGCACAGGGTCCGGTGGTCGAGCTTTGCGAGCTCGTCGTCGGTGAAGAACGGTGGCTCGGCCTGCGCGTCGAACATCGCGGCATGTGACCGGCGGACGTCGTCGCGCTCGACGTACGGCATCCGTTCGGCGACGACGCGGCCGACGACGCCCTCGAGGCTGTCCATGTCGTAGACGAAGGTCTCCAGCAGGTGCCGCAGCCTCGCGGCTGACGGATCGGCGTAGAAGGTCCGCAGATGCTGCAAGCCGGGACTGACGGGCAGCCCTGGAGCGCCGCCCGAACCCATGAGCAGCATCGTGTCGACCCGTCCAGGCTGCGCCAGCGCCATGCGCATCGCGATCATGCCGCCCATCGAGTTCCCGACGAGGTGCACCGTCCAGACGTCCAGCTCGTCCAGGAGGCGCCACAGCGTGTCGGCCTGGAGCAGGTTGAAGGCGCGCATGCCGATCGGCGGGTTCTCGGGGTGCGTCGAGTCACCGAACCCGATCATGTCGGGCGCGAGGCAGAAGAAGCGGTCTCCCATCTCCTCCACCACCGCCTCCCAGTTGGACAGCCCGGTGGCGCCGGGTCCGGAACCGTGGAGGAACAGCACGGCCGGCCCGTCCGGGTCGCCGGCCGAGTGCACCCGGTACGTCACCTCGTCGACCGTGATGTCCGTGCTCGTCACCTTCGCCATCTCCACACCTCTCTGTGTCAGTGATCGCTCCATCGATTGTGGAGCAACCGTTCCAGGGTAGACGCAAAGCGCTCGGTAGAACAGAGCGAATTTATGGTGTACCAAGGGCTGAGAAGCGTATTGCTCTTGACAACTGCGTCCTGCATGGTCTGTTCTATTCACTACAGGGAGCGTCTAACCACCATAGTGCTTCGCGGTCCCTTCACGCCGCTGACAAGGAGATCGACGATGATCCGCGAGCTGGCCTACTTCGCCGTCGCGTCGCCCCGCTTCGCGGACTGGGAGGACTTCGGCACGTCCGTGCTCGGGTGCCAGCTCGCGACACCGGGGCGGGACGGCGCCGTGCGGCTGCGGGTCGACGACGCGGTGCACCGCATCACCATTCGGCCGGGGGAGGAGGACCGGTTCCTGTATGCCGGGTGGAGCTTCGTCAACGAGGTGGAGCTGGGGGCATACCTCGCATGCCTGCGGGAGGCGGGCGTCCAGCTGACGGAGGGCACGTCAGAGGAGTGCCGAGACCGTGGCGTCGCCGGCCTCGCCTGGACGACAGACCCGTGGGGCACCCGGCACGAGTTCGTCTGGGGCCAGCAGCGCCGACCAGGGTCCTTCTGGCCCGGGCGCGCCATGTCCGGGTTCGTCGCGGACGACTTCGGGCTCGGTCACATCGTCCTCATCGTCCCGGACCTGGCCGAGGCGGACGCCTTCTACGGTGCCCTGCTCGGCTTCACCCTGTCCGACCGGGTGGACGAGGAGCACATGAAGGTGCGGTTCTACCACTGCAACGGGCGGCACCACTCCCTGGCCGTCGCGCAGGTGCCGGACCGGGTCGGCTTCAACCACCTCATGCTCGAGGTGAAGAGCCTCGACGACGTGGGCACCGGGCTGGACCGAGCTCGCGCGGCCGGGGTGCCGATCGTCCGTGGGCTGGGCCGGCACACCAACGACCTGATGACCTCGTTCTACCTCTCCACACCGTCGGGCTTCCAGATCGAGTACGGGTACGGCGGCCTCGTCGTGGACGACCGGACCTGGGTCTCGTCGACGAACGACCGCCCATCGCTGTGGGGCCACGAGCTGACCGAGTACGGCCGGGCGAACCCACCCGGGATCATGCACCCGGTGCGCGAGGCGGTGGCGCCGTGAGGTTCGCGAACAGCGCGGGCAGAGCATTCGTGCTCCGCGACGAGATCTCTGGCTGGGACCTCGCCGCCGCGAGCGAAGGTCGGTTCTCGGCTGACCCCATGCAGATGTGGTCCCGGCACGAGGAGATCAGGGCCTGGGCGCGTGATGCCGACGCGGAAGCTGCCGTGCCCGTTCGCCCGGAGGACCTGGACGCTCCGGTCCCGACGCCCGGGGCCATCGTCGCGATCGGGCTCAACTACGCCGAACACGCTGCAGAGACAGGCTTCGAGCCGCCAACGGAGCTGCCCCCGGTGTTCGCGAAGTTTCCGTCCGCCATCACCGGAGCACATGGGACGGTGACCCTCCCGGAGGGCGGCTCGACGGACTGGGAGGTCGAGGTCGTCGCGGTGGTCGGGGCCGAGATGCACCAGGTCCCCGAGGAGCGAGTGTTCGCTCACCTGGCCGGCCTCACGATCGGCCAGGACCTCTCGGAGCGCACGCGCCAGTTCTCCGGCCCGGCACCACAGTTCGGGCTCGCGAAGTCGTACCCCGGGTTCGCCCCCATCGGTCCGTGGGTCGTCTCCATGGACGAGCTCGCCGACCCGAACGACCTCGAGCTCGGATGCAGCGTCGACGGCACCGTGGTGCAGTCCGGGACGACAGCACGGCTCCTGTTCTCCATCCCCCGCTCGCTGTCCGAGCTCTCCAAGGTCCTGACGCTGAGACCGGGCGACCTCGTCTTCACCGGCACCCCCGACGGGGTCGGCATGGGAATGAACCCTCCCACCTACCTCCAGCCGGGGCAGACGTTGGAGACCTGGGTCGGGGGCATCGGGCGCATGACCCACGTCATGGCCTAGCGGCCGCCAGGCCCCGACCGCGCCAGTTCCGACAGCACTCCACCAAAGCACCATCACCAACCGGCAAAGGAGCCGACACATGTCCAGTCCACTCATCCGCCCCAGGCTGGCACGCACCCTTGCCGCTGCGGTCGGCGTCGCCGCCCTCGTCGCCGCCTGCGGTGCCGGCGAGAAGGGCGCCGCGCAGGACGCATCCGTGACCCGTGCAGGAGCAACCGCGACAGCGGGAGTCGCGAAGGCGAAGGAGCAGATGGCCGCCCTCGACGGGGCGCCCAGCTGGCCCGACTTCACGAAGCTGAGCCAGAGCCCGGACGTCAAGGGCAGGAAGTTCACGTATGTCGCGTTCGGTGACCAGGTGCCCGTCATCCACGGCATCGGGGTCGGCGTACAGCAGGCACTTGGCGCGGCCGGCGCGACGGTGAACATCTGCGACGGCAAGTTCAACCCCACCGCCGTCGCGTCGTGTCTCAAGACCGCCGGTGACGAGAAGGTCGACGGGGTCATCACGTCGTTCGTGGACTACCAGATGGCCGGGCCGGCGTTCGAGGCGCTGGTCGGCAAGGGCGTCAAGGTGATCGTGGCCGGGGTGGCGCCCTCCGGCGGTCGGAAGGCCGACAAGAACCTCGCCTTCTACGACAACACCCCACGCGTCTTCAAGCTGCACGAGGCGCTCTCCACGAGTGCGGTGGCCCTCGGTGGCGAGCAGACGAACGTCATCTGGGCCCGCCTGATGGACTCGACCACCACGCAGACGGCCAGCAAGAAGGGCATCGCGAAGTTCAAGGAGCTGTGCCCCTCCTGCGGGATCGCGACCACCGAGTTCACCACGGTCAACGTCGACAAGCTGGGCTCCGCGGTGAGCGCGGCACTCGTCGCCAACCCGAAGACGAACGCGGTCATCGTCCCGGTGGACAGCTATGTGCCGCCAGTGCTCCAGGGCATCCAGAGCGCAGGCTTCGCCGGCAAGGTCAAGGTCATCTCGTCGTCGTCCGACCTTGCCGGGCTGCAGCGCGTCAAGGCAGGCCAGCAGGCCTCCGACCTCGGCACTCCCGTGCTGTACGAGGGGTGGCGCTTCGCGCACGCGATGATGCAGCTGCTCGCCGGTGACGAGGTCACCAAGGGGGAGGAGTTCGTCAGCCGGAACTTCACCAGCTCCAACGTGAGCGGCCTGGATCTCGGCGCCCAGAAGTACCTGTCCGACGACTGGTTCGGTGGTGGCGCGTACCGGGACAAGTTCCTCGCCGCGTGGGGACAGAGCTAGAGCCATGGGAGCCCCGATGAGGCTGGAGGCGCGCGGGCTGTCCAAGACCTTCGGCCAGGCGCGGGTGCTCGCCGATGCCGACCTCGTCATCGCGCCCGGAGAGATCCACGCCCTCGTCGGGCAGAACGGGTGCGGAAAGTCGACCCTCGTGAAGATCCTCACCGGGTACCACGCCGGTGACCCGGGTGGCAGCGTCCTGGTGGACGGGCAGGCTCTGCACCTGCCCGTCCGCTGGGGCGAGGCGAGGGCCGCCGGTGTCTCCGTCGTCCATCAGGACCTCGGACTGCTGGACCAGCTCACCGTCGCGGAGAACATCGGTGTCGGGGGCTACCTGCAGTCGCGCGTCACCCGCAGGATCGACTGGACCGCCCAGAACCAGGTCGCGCGCCGGGTGCTCGACAGGCTGGGCGTCGAGCTGGCTCCGCAGACCCCGGTTGCCGCCCTCAGCGCCACGCGCCGCGCCGAGGTGGCCATCGCCCGAGCCCTCCGGGACCACGAGCCCGGTCGCGGCCTGGTGATCCTGGACGAGGCGACCCGTGCCCTTCCGCGCGAGGAGCTGGACCGGTTCCACGGCCTCCTGCGACGCGTGGTGGCCGACGGTACGGCGATCCTTCTGGTGAGCCACAACCTCGAGGAGGTGCTCCGGCTCGCGGACAAGGTGACCGTCCTGCGGGACGGCGCAGTCGCTGCCGCCGGGGCGCCGACGGCTGGGCTCACCGAGCAGGACCTCGCCCGGCACATGCTCGGTCGCACCGTCGACGCCGTCCAGCGGGAGGACCGCGAGCTGAAGACGGCGCCGGTCGCTGCTCGGGTCGAGGGCCTGACCGGGCAGGGGGTGCACGGTCTCTCCTTGACGGTCCGTCGTGGTGAGGTCGTCGGTCTGACCGGTCTGCCCGGCACCGGCTTCGAGGCCGTCCCCAAGCTTCTCACCGGCGCGACGCGTCCTGACGCGGGCACCCTCACGACGGAACGCGGAACGGTCGACCTGACGCGCGCAGACGTGGCGACCTGCCTCGCGACCGGTGTGGCGCTCGTCCCCGAGAAGAGGATCTTCGAGGGCCTGGCACTCGAGCTGAGCATCCGCGACAACCTCGCGGTGCCGAACCTGCGGCGCAGAGGCACGCCATGGTTCGTCGGTCGCCGCTGGCAGGACCGCACTGCCCGCGACGCGATCAGCAAGCTGAGCATCCATACCCGCTCGGCCACGACGCTGACCAAGCAGCTGTCCGGCGGCAACCAGCAGAAGGTCCTCGTGGCCAAGTGGCTCTCGGTGAGCCCCGACCTGCTGGTGCTGCACGAGCCGACGCAGGCGGTGGACGTCGGAGCACGGGCCGACATCCTGCGCACGCTGCGCGCCACTGCCGCGGACGGGGTGGGCGTCCTCCTCGTCAGCATCGAGCCCACGGATCTCGTCGACGCGTGCGACCGCATCCTCGTCGTCGGGCGGGATGGTGCGGTGCGCGAGCTGCGGACCCGCGAGGCCGACGACGTCCTCGACGCCATCTACTCCGAGACCATCACGACCGCGAGGGCATCATGACCAACACCTCCAACCTCAGCTCGGCCGAGCGTGTGGCCAGCGACGCCGAGCTCGACGATCGCATGATCAGCGACAGCGGACAGCACAACAGCCTCGCGCCCCCCTCGGGCCGGAGGGGGCTGGTCGGCCGCCTCCAGCCGGCATGGCTTCAGGGGCGGTACCAGCCGGCATGGCTGCGCACCGTCACCAGCAGGTATGCCCTCGTGCTCGTGTGGGCGGTGATGACAGTCGTCTACCTGGTGCTCATGCCCAACCGCTTCGGCTCCATGTCGACCGTCTCGTCGATCTTCGGCTCACAGCAGGTCCTGGTGTTCCTCGCCATGTCCGCCATGATCACCCTGGTGGTGGGCGAGTTCGACCTCTCGATCGCGTCGGTGATGGGCATCGCGGCGACGCTCATCCCGGTCCTGACGTCGAACCGCGGCTGGAACATCTGGGCGGCGTGTGCCTTCGCACTTGCCGTGTGCCTGGTGGCAGGGGCGGTCAACGCGTTCTTCGTCGTCGTGATGGATGTCTCGAGCTTCGTGGTGACCCTCGGGATGGGCACGCTGCTCATGGGCCTGGCCCAGGTGGTGTCCGGCTCCACCATCGTCTCGGTCAACAGCCCGTCGCTGAGTGCCTTCGCCCTCCACGAGGTGTTGGGCATGCCGGTCTCCTTCTTCTACGGCGTACTGCTGGCCGTGGTCCTCGCGTACGTGCTGGGGTGGACTCCGCTGGGACGCGGGATGCTGTTCGTGGGCGCCAACCCTGAGGTCGCCCGGCTCGCCGGGATCCGGGTGCGCCGGATCCGGGTCGGCTCCTACCTCGCTGGTGCGCTCCTCGCAGGGCTCGCAGGCGTCATGCTGGTCGCCACTGTCGGTGGCTTCGACTCGTCGTCGGCCGCCACGTACCTGCTCCCGGCGCTCGCGGCCGTCTTCCTCGGCACGGCGGTGGTGCAGCCCGGAATGTTCAACCCCCTCGGCACGCTCATCGCCATCTACTTCCTGACCACCGGCATCTTCGGTCTGCAGCTGCTCGGCTTCTCGGGCTGGATCCAGAACGTCTTCTACGGCACGGGTCTGGTCATCGCGGTGGCGCTGGCCAAGGTGGTCCGGGACCGCTCCACTGCCGACTGAGCTTCGACTCACCAACGACCCAGACCCGCACCACCCAGGGAGATCCGTCATGCACGACGCCACGAGGTACGTCCTGGAGCACGCCGAGGAGCTGCGCGCCGAGGTCTCGGCCAGCGACGAGCTCGGCCGGCTCACCGACCGGACCGTGGAGCTCCTGCGCGCCTCCGGCGGAATGAAGCTGCTCCAGGCGCAGGACTGCGGTGGTCTCCAGGCCCACCCGGTCGACTTCCTCGACTGGGTGATGGCCGTGGGGGAGAACCACCCGTCGGCCGGCTGGGTCGCCGGGGTCGTCGGGATCCACCCGTGGGAGATCGCCATCGCCGACCCGCGGCTGCAGAAGGAGGTCTATGGCGCGGACCCGGAGACCTGGGTCGCCTCACCGTATGCTCCGATCGGGCGTGCGCTCCCGGTCCAGGGCGGGTTCCGCCTCACCGGCCGTTGGCCCTACTCGACGGGTACCGACCATGCGGAGTGGGTGGTCCTCGGCGGGATGGTCGCCGACGACCAGGGCCGACCGGTGTCACCTCCCGACGTCCGGCACTTCGTCCTTCCGCGGCCGGACTACGAGGTCCTCGAAGGCACCTGGAATGTCATGGGGCTCGCCGGCACGGGATCCAAGGACGTGGAGGCGCGCGACGCCTTCGTCCCGGACTACCGCGTGCTCGACGGCGCCAAGGTCCGCGACAACTCCTACAGCAACGCCACGAGGCCCGGATCGGCCCTCTATGCCATGCGGTTCGGGCTGATGTTCCCCTTCGCCATCGCGGCTGGGACGTTCGGCATCGCCCGCGGGGCGGTGAACGCGGCATACGCCCACATCGAGAAGCGGGTCTCGACGCAGGGCAGCGTCTCCAAGACGGACCCGTTCGTCCTCGCGGCGCTTGCGCGGGCCGAGTCCGACGTGGAGGCGAGCATCTCGCACGTCCGCACGATCGTGTCCGCTCATTTCGACACCGTCGCCGCGGGCGGCGACATCACCGTGAAGGACAGACTGCGGTTTCGCCGCGACCAGGTCCGCGCGACCGACCGCGCGATGGAGGCGGTCAACGACCTCTACCGGCTCATGGGGTCCTCGGCCATCCAGAAGTCGTCGGAGCTCGAGCGGTACTGGCGCGACCTGCAGGTCGCCTCGACCCACGTGTGCAACGCCCGCGAGGCGTGCTACCTGGCGTGGGGCCTCGACGTGTTCGGCGGGGAGATCCCGCCGACCGCCCAGTACTGACCTGCGACGAGACGAACGACGCACACCCTTGTCAGCCAGGCACTTCTGGTTTACATTCGCTGTAGTGGTTACTACAGAGATTGACGCGGTGTATCACCCCTACTCTCCGAGAGGAAACTCAGCAACGATGCTGACACTGGAGGCAACCGGTCAGACGGTCAAGACCAAAGACTGGAACATCCACTACACCCAGTCCGGAGATCCGGCGGCGCGCGCCGTGGTCCTCCTGCACGGATCGGGTCCGGGTGCCACCGGCTGGAGCAACTACAAGACCAACATCAGCGTGCTCGCGGAGCACTTCCACGTCATCGCGCCGGACATGCCCGGCTGGGGCGCCTCCGACCCTGCGACCAGGGACCGTCAGGACCACGCCCTCGCGGCGGTGCAGCTGCTCGACGCCCTGGGCATCGACAAGGCCGCCTTCGTCGGCAACTCCATGGGCGGCATCACGACCCTGCGCCTGGCGACCGAGTACCCGGAGCGCGTCAGCCATGTCATCACGATGGGCCCTGGATCGGGTCTTCAACCGAAGCTGTTCAGCCCGGGCGGTGGGCTGTCCGAGGGGATGAAGGTCCTTGTCGAGGCCTACCGCGACCCGTCGCCGGCCTCGATGAAGAAGCTCGTCCAGGTCATGACCTACGACTCGGAGAGGTTCGGCACCGACGAGCTTGCGGTGGAGCGGGCGGATGGAGCGCAGTCCCGGCCGGAGCATCTCGCCAACTACCTCACCGGCCTGGGGCAGGGCGGCCCTATCCCCAAGTGGTTCCGGCTCGAGGACCTCCCCAAGGTCGAGGTCCCGACCCTGCTCATCCACGGCCGGGACGACCGCGTGGTCGGCTTCGAGAACTCGCTGGTCCTCCTGGCGCACATCCCCAACTCACGGCTGGTCGTGCTCAACCGGTGCGGCCACTGGGCGCAGGTGGAGCACGCCGACGAGTTCAACCGGCTCGTCACCGAGTTCATCACCCACAACTGACCCTGCGTGCTCCTCACCACCGCACGTCGCGGCCGGTGACCGGAAAGGACAACCCATGACCGACGTTCTCGGCAACATCACTGCGGCAGCGCGGGCGCTCGGCGACGAGTCCGTGCCGAGCGACCAGCTCGGCAGGCTGACCGACCGCAGCGCCGCGGCCCTGCGGGACACCGGAGTGATCCGGATGTACCAGCCACGCGAGTACGGCGGGTACGAGGCCCACCCGGTCGAGTTCATGGAGGCTGCGATGGCGGTCGCGGCCGCCTCGCCCTCGGCAGGCTGGGTCACCGGCGTGGTCGGCGTGCACCCCTGGGAGATCGCCATGATGGACCCGCGGCTCCAGGAGGAGATCTGGGGAGTCGACCCCGACACCTGGACGGCCTCGCCCTACGCACCCTTCGGCAGGGCGAAGCCCGTCGACGGTGGCTTCCTCTTCACCGGACAGTGGCCGTACTCCACCGGCACCGACCATTCCGACTGGGTGATCCTCGGTGGCATGGTTGCGGGTGAGGACGGCCAGCCCGTCATGCCGCCGGACATCCGACACTTCGTCATCCCCCGCAAGGACTACGAGATCGTCGACGGGTCCTGGAACACCCTGGGCCTGAAGGGCACGGGCTCCAAGGACGTCCGGATGCAGGATGTCTTCGTCCCGGACTACAGGGTCGTCGAGGCGCTTCGGATGCACGAGGGCGACTTCGAGGACCGCCAGCCCGGCAAGGCGCTCTACCGCCTGAAGTTCCCGGTGGTGTTCTCTGCCGCCATCAACAGCGGGACGATCGGCATCGCCCAGGGGGCCCTCGACGTCTACCGCGAGTACATGCTCAACCGCGTGTCCGCCGACGGCCGGGTGGCGAAGGCGGACCCGATCCAGCTGGCCGTGTACGCCGAGACCGCGGCCGACGTGGCGGCCTCGCGCTCGCACCTGCTGAACGACATGAGGGAGCTGTACGAGTACGTCGACAAGGGTGGCGAGGTGACGTGGTCGCAGCGGCTCACGGCTCGCCGCAACGGCGTCCGTGCCGTACGCCGGGCCGTGGACGCAGTGGACCGGCTGTACAAGCTCAGCGGTGCGCAGGCCATCCACGAGCGGCTCCCCAACGAGCGCTACTGGCGTGACCTGCAGTCCGGCCTGAGCCACATCTGCAACGTCGCCGAGACCATCTACGTGGCCTGGGCGAATGACGACTTCGGCGCGGAGCGACCCGTCCCGCCTCCCTTCGCCTGACCCCAGTCCACTCCGTCCCACAGGAGATCACCATGATCAAAGCCCTCGCCTATCTGGGCGTGAACTCGCCGAACCACGAGCAGTGGCCGGCCTTCGCGACAGAGTTCCTCGGTGCCCAGCTGGCCGACCCCGGCCCCGATGGAGCAGTGCGCATCCGCATCGACGACGCCGTCTGGCGGATCCAGGTACATCCCGCGGACCAGGACTCCGTCGCCTACTTCGGCTGGCAGGTCGACCACGAGGAGGATCTCGACGTCGTCATCGCCGCGCTCGCCGACGCGGGCGTCACCGCGACCCGGGGCGGCCAGGACCTCGCCGAGGCCCGGAACGTCAACCAGATCATCAGCTTCGACGACCCGTGGGGTTTTCACCACGAGGTCGTCTGGGGCCAGGAGACAGCCATCGGGACGTTCCTTCCCGGACGTCCGATCTCGGGCTTCGTCACCGGACAGCAGGGGCTGGGCCACGTCCTCCTCCTGATGCCGGACATCGAGAAGGGCCACGAGTTCTTCAGCGGCGTCCTCGGCTTCGAGCTCTCGGACAAGATCATCGTGCCCGGCCGCCTCAACGCCCGCTTCTACCACGTGAACGCGCGGCACCACACCCTCGCCCTGGGCGAGTGCCCACCAGGAGTCGCCGGCTTCAACCACCTCATGCTCCAGGTCCGGTCGATGGACGACGTGGGAACGGCATACGACATGGTCGAGGAGAAGAACATCCCGCTGACGCTCAGCCTCGGCCGGCACAGCAACGACAAGATGTTCTCCTTCTACTTCTCGACCCCTTCCTCGTTCCACATCGAGTACGGGTACGACGGCGTCGAGGTCACCGAGGACTGGGTCCCGCGGGTGCACAACAAGAGCGCCATCTGGGGGCACGTGTTCCAACCCGAGGCCGCACAGCGCGCGCCTGGCATCATGCACGCGCTGGACGCCTGAGGCTTGACGTGTCGCTGTCCGCCTTCCCGGGAGCCGACGCCCTCGTCGGCGTCGGCCCCGGTCCCACTGCCACCCAGCGCCGGGCGGCCCTGCGCGCCGCCCTCGCGGCCGGCCCCCTGGTGCTGCCAGGTGTCACGGACGCCCTCGGCGTCCGGCTGGTGGAGCGGTCCGGGTTCGCCGCTGCCTACGTCACCGGCGCGGGCCTGGCCAACGCGCAGTTCGGGGTGCCCGACCTCGGGCTGATCTCCCAGGAGGAGGTCGCCGCGCACACGCGCCGGCTCGCGGACGCGTCCACTGTGCCGCTCGTCGTCGACGCCGACACCGGCTACGGCGGACCCGTCACGACGATGCGCACGGTACGGATGCTCGAGCACGCCGGCGCGGCCGGCATCCAGCTGGAGGACCAGGAGATGCCGAAGCGGTGCGGCCACTTCGACGACCACAGCCTCATCCCGGCCGAGCACATGGCGGCCAAGATCGTCGCGGCGCGGCAGGCCCTCGAGGACCCCACGACCGTGCTGGTCGCACGGACCGACGCACGGAGCGTGCACGACATCGACGAGGCGATCCGCCGCGCGACTCTGTACGTCGAGGCGGGAGCCGACGTGATCTTCGTCGAGGCCCCGCGGTCGGTGGCTGAGCTGCGCTCAGTCGGCGAGGCGCTGCACGGTACCCCGCTCGTCGTCAACGTCGTGGAGGGAGGCAAGACTCCGGAGCTGTCGCTGGAGGAGTACGAGGGGCTCGGGTTCCGGGTCGTCCTCTTCGCCAACTACCTTCTGCGCTCGATGATCTGGGCCGGTCGGGAGGCGCTGGACCACCTTGCCCGTGCAGGCGAGACGGCCACCCGCGCGGACCGTATGGCGGGCTGGCAGGAGCGGCAGCAGCTGTTCAACCTTCCCGCGTTCACTGCGGCGCAGGCGTGGTACGACGACCCCACCCGCGTGGCGCCCGCTGGAGGCGCACGGTGAACACCGAGCCGGGCCTCGCGCCTGCGGGCCTGCCCGTCGAGAGGGAGCTGCCTGACCAGGTCGGGGTGCTCGTCCTCGGCGGAGGGATGGCGGGGGCCGCTGCCCTGCTCGCGGCGGCGGAGGCCGGACAGTTCGCGGTGCTGCTCGAGAAGACCGAGGCCTTCGGCGGGAGCACGGTGCGGTCCGCGGGCCTGTCGGCCTTCGCGGGCACCGAGGAGCAGGCACACCAAGGGATCGAGGACTCGGTCGAGCTGCTACGCCGCGACCTGATCGCCGTGGGTGGAGGAGTGAGCGACCCGGCGCTCGTCGACCTGTACTGCGCCAACCAGCTCGACACCTACCGCTGGCTGAAGCGCCAAGGCGTGCAGTACGGACACATCCACGCGGCCTCAGGCCAGTCGGCGCCCCGGTCGCACCCTTGCGACACCACCGCGGCGCTGCGCGCCCTGTTCACGTCCGCTGGCACACTCGGAGCGCGGCTGGTCACGAACGCTCGGGCCCGGCGGCTGGTGCGGCAGGACGCTCGCGTGGTGGGCGTCGAGGTGGAGCGCAACGGGGAGCTGACCCAGGTGCGCGCCGACGCCGTCGTGGTGGCCACCGGTGGCTTCAGCAGGGACCGGAAGATGCTGCAGCGCTATGCCCCGCAGATGCGCGACGCCCTCCTCGCGGGTGGTCCCGGGAGCTCCGGCGACGGGCTCCTCATGGCGTGGCAGCTGGGGGCTGGGGTCGTAGACCTTCCCTACGTCAAGGGCACGTACGGCCACTACTTCGAGGAGCACCCCGACGAGGACGGCACCGGCATCCTCGCTGTCTACAAGGGGGCGATCGCCGTCAACGCCGCCGGTCAGCGGTTCGTCGACGAGTCGGTCCCCTACAAGGCGATCGGCGACGCGAGCCTCGCCCAGCCTGGCGCGTGGACGTGGCAGGTCTTCGACGCCAAGGTGATGCAGCAGAGCGACGACGAGGTTCCCATCTACGACTTCGCCAACCGGGAGCGGGCGGGAATGCTGCAGGTCGCCGGCACGGTCGGGGAGCTGGCAGCGCGGCTGGGGACGGAGCCCGGGGTCCTGGAGGCCACCGTGGCCGCGTACAACCACCGCATCGACAGCGGCGAACCGGACCCGCTGGGGAGGGCGCACCTGTCCGGCGGCGTCGGGACACGCGTCCCGGTGGATACTCCGCCGTTCTACGCGCACCCGTCGGGGACCGTGGTGCTCGCCACGTACTGCGGGCTGACCGTCGACCCCTCCATGCGAGTCCTCGACGTCTTCGGCGAGCCCATCGAACGGCTGTATGCCGCCGGCGAGGTCGTCGGCGGCTTCCACGGGGCGGGATACATGACCGGGACGAGCATCGGCAAGGCCGCGATCTTCGGTCGCGTCGCGGGCACGGCCGCCGCGCACGAGAAGAGCGACCTGTCATGGTGAGCGCGCCGCCGGCCGGGGCACGAGCGCAGGCCAAGACGCTGTTCGACCTCACGGACCAGGTCGCTCTGGTCGTCGGCGCCGGCGCGGGCGGCCTCGGGGAGCAGGCAGCCCTCGCGCTGGCGGGTCACGGGGCGACCGTCGCGGTCGCCGACCTCGAACCGAACCTCGCTACGCTGCAAGGGATCGCTTCGAGCTGCGGCCCTGGCTCCACCGCACACGCCGTCGACGTCACGAGCGAGCAGTCCGTCCGAGCGCTCGGGGACGCCGTCGTGGCCAGCCACGGCCGCATCGACATCGTCGTCAACGCCGCGGGCGTCATGCTGCGCAGGGCCTTCGACGAGACCTCGGTCGAGGACTTCGAGCGGGTCGTCCGCGTGAACCTCACCGGGGCCTGGCTGGTCGGGCGCGAGTTCGGAGCCAGGATGCGAGCGGCCGGCGGTGGCCGCCTGGTGCTCGTGACGACGGTGTATGCCGAGCGCGTAGGCCCGGTGCCCGAGAGCGCGTACTACGCCTCCAAGGCGGGAGTCGCCAACCTCACCCGGTCGCTGGCCGCGGAGCTCGGTCGCGACGGTGTGACGGTCAACTGCCTGGCGCCGGCCGTCTTCTACCCGACCGCCATGACGGCCCCACTGGCCGGGGACCCCGGCCAGCTGGCGTGGTTCGCAGAGCGCACCATGCTCGGCCGGCTCGGGGACCCCACGCGCGACTTCGCCGGACCGCTGCTGCTGCTCGCCTCTCCCGCCTCGGCGTACATGACCGGTCAGGTCGTATACGTCGACGGCGGCTGGTCCGCCTGGTGACCTACCCACCCGTTGAAAGCTCACGACTCCCGACACCGACGAAGGAACCATGATGACGCACCGCTCCACCGCACTCGTGCTCCTGGACTACCAGGTCGCCCTCTGCGAGGAGGGACCACACACCCGACTGCCGGCCTTGGCGCACGCGGTGCGCGAGCGCGACGTCCTGACGAAGGCGGCCACGGTGCTCTGCGCGGCGCGGGCGGCCGGCGTACCGGTCCTGCATGTGAGGCTGGCATTCGACCCGACATTCCGCCTGCGGACCAACCGCTCCGCGCGCTTCGACGCCTACCCCAAGGACGGCGCGATGCTCGCCGGCTCCCCCGAGGCCCGGATCGTGGAAGCGCTCGCCCCGCGCGACGGCGAGCCGGTCATCGACAAGGGTGCTGTCGACCCGTTCGTGGGCACGCCGCTGCGCGAGGTGCTGGCTGCCGAGGGCATCGACCACATCGTCATCGGGGGAGTCGCCACCAACCTGGTCGTGGAGTCGTGCGCGCGCCACGCGACCGACGCGGGACTGCAGGTGACGGTCCTGGAGGACCTGTGCGCCTCCTTCTCCCCCGAGGCGCATGCCTTCGCGGTCGACACGACCCTTCCCATGTTCGCCACCGTGGCCAGCTCCGACCAGGTCCTTCAGGAGTGGTCATGACCACCCACCGTTATGACGTCGTCGTGGTCGGCGGCGGGATCGCCGGGCTGAGCGCCGCGGTGAGCGCGGCAGGGGTGGGCGCTCGGGTCGGACTGCTCGACCGTGCCAGTGAGGCAGAGACCGGCGGAAACACGCGTTACACCGAGGCGTACCTGCGGATGAGGTCGACCGACGAGCCGGCCGAGGGTTTCACCGACGCGCTCGTGGACGACTTCATGGGGCACCCTGACCCTGGCCTCACGGCCGACGCCGTCCTTGACCGGGACCGGCGCTCACCGCTGCTGCGCGCGCACCACGTGGTCGACCTCGACTACGTCGAGGCCTTCGCGGACAACGCCGGTCCGACGCTGCGCTGGCTCGAGAGCCACGGCATCGCGTTCGCCCAGCTGCCGACGCTGTTCCCCACTGTGTCGACCACCCGACTGGCTCCGGTGGGCGGTGGACTCGCGCTCGTCGAGACCCTCGGCAAGAGGGCCCGCGACCTCGGTGTCGACTTCCACTTCGAGACCACCGCGCGCTCGCTGGTCGTGGACCCGGCCGGTCGAGTGGCCGGACTGCACGCCGCCGACCACAGCGGTGCCGCGGTCCACTTCGTCGGAGCGGTGGTGCTGGCCTCAGGCGGCTACCAGGGCAACCCGGAGATGATGGCCAGGTACCACGGGGACAAGGCGCTCACGTGCCGCCCGGTCGCCCGGGGTGGCAACTACAACAAGGGCGAGGGCATCGAGATGGCTCTCGCCCTGGGCGCCGCTACTGCGGGCAACTTCGCGCTGTTCCACGCCGAGCCGGTCGACCCGCGCTCGGGCGACCCCGAGGCGGCCATCATGGCTTTCCCGTACGGCGTCCTCGTCAACGAGCAGGGTGAGCGGTTCGTCGACGAGGCGCGTGGCCCTGTGGACGCCTGGTACGAGCGGACGACGCGCGACATCCAGGATCAGCCGCACGGCATCGCCTGGCTGGTCCTCGATGCGTCGGCCAGCGCCGTGCCCACCATCCGCACGGCGATCCGCACCGTGGAGCCGCCGGTGAGCGGTGCCACGGTCGCACAGCTCGCCGAGCGCATCGGCGTCGATGCCCAGGCGCTGGAGGGGACGGTCGCTGCATACAACGCCGCCTGTCCGGAGGGTGAGTGGGACCCGACGCGTCCCGATGGGCTGGCCACCACCGGCCTGACCCCGCCGAAGTGCAACTGGGCCAAGCCGATCGAGGTTGCGCCGTTCGAGGCGTATCCGGTCATCGCCGCCAACGTCTTCACGTTCGGTGGGCTCAAGGTCGACGCCACCTCGCGAGTGGTCGACCGTGACGGGCGAACGATCGCCGGGCTCTACGCCGCAGGGGAGATGACGGGGCTGTACTACTCGAACTACACCGGTTCCACGTCGGTGCTGCGCGGGGCGACGTTCGGGAAGATCGCCGGCGCACACGCCGCGTCCCTCGTCGCCGCGGAGGGCTGAGCCGTGCGGATCTGGCATCAGAGCTTCACCGTCCTCGACGACGTGCCGCACTACCGCGACGCCCTTCAGCGGCACCTGAGCGCCGCCGCGTCCGAAGGCACCGAGGTGGACCTGCACGGGATGCGGCCGGGCACCTACCCCTCGGACTACCCCGGCACGCACATCAAGTACGCGTACCTCTCGGGCCTGCACAAGGAGCAGTTCGTCCGCGCCGCACTGCAGGCGCAGGACGAGGGCTACGACGCGTTCCTCATCGCGACCATCCCGGACACGGCGTACGAGGAGGTGCGCAGCCTCGTCGACCTCCCGGTGGTGGCGTTCGGACAGACGTCCGTCTTGATGGCGTCGATGCTGGGCGCCCGCGTCGGCATCGTGAGCTTCATCGCCGAGCTCGAGCCGCAGCTGCGTCGCAACATGCTGCTCTACGGGCTGGACCGGGTGGTGGGGCCCATCCGGCAGGTGGGCGTCGAGTTCTCCGACCTCATGGCGGCGTATGCCGAGCCCGCACCGCTGCTGGCGGCGTTCCGCAAGGCTGCCCGTGCGGCCATCGCCGACGGTGCCTCGGTGATCGTCCCGGGGGAGGGGCCGCTCAACGTGTTCCTCGCCGCCCAAGGCCTCAACCGCATCGACGACGTGCCGGTGCTCGACTCGCTCGGCACCTGCGTGCAGGTGGCCGAGCTCAGGGCTCGTCAGCACCGGGCCGGACTGGTGGCATCGCGGGTCGGCTTCTACGGCGAGCAGCCACCACGGGCTCTCGTCGACGCCGCCCACGACTTCTACGCGACCGCGTGGGCGCCCGCGCTGTGAGTGCGATGGCCCACGACGAGCAGGAGGACTGCATCGAGGAGGCCGAACGGGTGGAGGAGGTCGAACGGGTCGAGGTCGACCTCGCGGTCGCGGGTGCCGGTGCGTGTGGGCTCATGGCTGCGCTGCGCGCGTCGGAGAACCGTGACGTGGTCGTGGCGGTTCTGGAGAAGGACGCGCGCGAAGGCAGCAACGCCGCCGTGTCGAGCGGCAGTCTCGCTGCTGCCGGGACGCGCTGGCAGCGCGACGCGGGCATCAAGGACTCCCCGCAGCAGCACGCCGACGAGATCCTCGCCCAGAGTGGCGACGAGCGACAGCGCGACCTCGTCGAGGCGCTCTGCCAGGTAGCGCCGGATTACGTCTCTTGGATCGCCGACTCCGGGTACGCCCTGGAGGTGGGGGTCGACATGACGCGCAAGGGCATGTCCGTGCCCCGGCTGCACGCCGACCCGCTGCGTCGAGGTGGCGGGCCGCTCATCACGCACCTGCGGTCGCTCCTGGCAGCTCGCGACAACGTCGCCCTGATGGAGGACGCACCGGTGCGGTCCCTGCAGGTGTTCGGGTCCGGGCCCGCCGTAACGGTCATGGGCCTCACGGCACGCCAGGGGCGCCGCCAGGTCGAGGTCGCAGCCGGTCGGGTGGTCCTCGCCACGGACGGCTTCGCGGGGAACCCCGAGCTGATGCGCCGCCACTGTGCCGCCCTAGGGGATCCCTTCTTCGGCGGCACCAGCGCGAGCACCGGTGACAGCGTGGCCTGGCTCGAAGAGCTGGGCGTGGAGTTCGTGAACATGGGCGCCTGCTTGCGGCACGGTCAGGTCACCGTCGGTCACGGGACGCGCGTCAACCCCAACCTCCCATGGCTGGGGGCAGTTCTGGTGAACACCGCCGGCCGCCGGTTCGTGGACGAGCAGGCTCACGGGTACTCGGGGCTCGCCGGCGTGATCCAGGCACAGCCGGGTCAGCGGGCCGCCATGGTCTGGGACGCCCAGGCGCAGGAGACCGCCCGGCACTCGGAGATGATGCGCGAGTCGGCTGAGGCGGGCGCGATCCGCCAGGCGTCGGATGTGGCGGCGCTGGCGTCCGCCTTGCGAGTGGACCAGCCAGTGCTCGAGGAGTCGCTGCGGCCCGTCCTGGGGCGCAGGTCCCTTCAGGCGCCGTTCCACTACGCCTGGCTCACGCACGGCGTGCTGACCACACAGGGCGGCGCGGCGATAGACCCCCGCGGACGGGTGCTTCGGCCCGACGGCAGCCCGGTGCGCGGGCTACGCGCGGGTGGAGGCGTCGCGGTCGGACTGGCGGGTGAGAGGTCCGAGGGCTACAGCTCGGGGAACGGGCTGCTGGCGGCCTTCGGGATGGGATGGGTCATCGGAACGGAGGTCGCCGCTGGCTGACCTCCCGTGACGGCTGGACAAGCCGCCCATTTCGCCCCTACGGTCGTCCCGCCGGGCAAACGCTCGGACTCTCAGCCGGGGAGGGGCCTCCGGCATCACGTGCCGGCCAGGGGCCGGGACTGGAGAGCCACGTACGGTCATCCGAAGTCGGGGGGTTCCTCTCACCATGAGATCACGCCGAATCGCACCAGCTCTCGCGGCCGCCGGGCTCGCGGCGGCCATCATCATGCCGGCCACGCTGAGCGTCGCGCCGTCGGCGTCCGCCGCAACGGGCACGACGATCAACAGCAGCTATATCGCCGACCCGGGCTTCACCCGGGTGGACGGCTCCACGTGGCTGGTCGCGGGGACAGGTGGCAGCCGCAACGGCGCGAGCGACGGGATCCTGCCGATCTTTCGGCGCAGTACCCCCACGGGCACCTTCGCCAAGACGGGAAACATCTACTCGACCAAGCCGGCTGGCTACGCGGGCTTCTGGGCCCCGCACATCGTCAAGCGGGGCAGCTACTACTTCGCCTTCTTCGCGGCCAGCAAGAACGGCGCGAAGCACTGCGTGTACTGGGCCTCGTCACGCAGCTACTGGTACGGCTACAGCGCGCCCCATCAGCTCGCCTGCGGGGCCGCCGCGGGCTGGGAAGCCATCGACTCATCCGTCTACGTGACCAGCGCCGGCAACAGCTACCTGGTCTGGAGACGCGGCAACATCCGGGCGTTTCCCATCGGCGACTACGACATCAACGCCCGGATGCTGACGTTCAGCGGAAGCGCAGTGGGGTTCACCTCGGGATCGCAGGTCGACAACCTGCTGCACCGCGTCAACGACAAGGTCTACGAGGCCCCGTCGCTGCTGCGCCACGGCGGCCGGGTCTGGCTGTTCGTCTCGCGGGACCGCTTTGACACCAACGCCTACCACACCGACGTCTACGTGGCCGACTCCATCCACGGCACCTTCCGTTGGGTGAAGACGCTGATGAAGGAAGGCCAGGGCTACGGGCACGGTCCCGGCGGCGCCGAGGTCACCACGGATGCCACGGGAGGGACCTGGATCGCCTGGCACGTATGGGACCGAGACAAGCCCACTCCCAGCTCGCCCGGTGCCCGGATCACCAAGACCGCCCAGCTGCGCTGGGTCAACGGCCTTCCAGCCGTCTAAGGGCTTCATCTGCGGCCAGCAGCCTAGCCCTGGTGTCACATGGGGAAGTCGCTGGGGTACCAGGCCCGGTAGTCGTGCAGCTGCTCGGCGCCACCGTTACCGCGCAGCTCGTTCTCGATGCTTCCTGCCGCCTGCTTCAGCCTGCTGATCCACCCCTTCACGGTGCGGCCGGAGACGCCGCGCGGCAGCTGCGTCAGGCGCACCACCATGGAGATGTCACCCTCGGGGTTGTGCACCGGCACCACCACGGAGCCCACGTCGTAGAGCTCCTCGTCGGTCAGGTCGACGGTGGCGAAGAACCGCGACATGCGCGCGACCACCGCTCGCACCGCTCGCTCCCGCGCCGGGGTCAGCTCGCCCGAGGAGTACTCCTGCATCGCCTCGTGCAGCTCACGGTAGGCCGCCTCGCCACCCGGCGCGATCATCGCCAGCGCGGCGCCGCGGGCCGCGACGACGTCCAGCCGTTGACGGTACCTCTGCAGGACCTCGGGTTCCTGCGACGACGCCTTGGCCAGCCAGTGCTCCACGACCTCCGGCGACTGGCCCGCGATGTACGCCTCGCCCAGGGGTGGCATGAGCGGGATGCGGTCACCGAGGCGCTCCCGCATCGACGCGCACCCGCCGTACGAGCTCATCGCGGTCGTGAGCTCGTCCTCGTTGAGCCCCACGAGCACGGCCGCCTCGCACTCCAGCTGCTGGGCCAGCCGCTCGATGTGCGGCCGTGCCGGGTCCGCGAGCCGGACGGCGGCGATCAGGTCGGCGTCCCCCTTGGCCGCCATCCCGCGCGGGCTGAAGCCGCCGTACCCGCCCTGGAAGAAGAGCAGCGGGGTCACCGGCCGGGACACCTCCATGCCGCGCACGTCGCACAGGACGATGAGGTGGTCACCGGCGGGCACCGCAGCCTGCGGCATGCAGTGGATATGGGCCACGGCGTCGGTGAGCATCGGTGCGCCGTCCGCTGAGAGCGTCCAGTCGACGCCGTCGAACTTGTCGTCGCGAGGCACCGCCATACGCCGGCACAGGTCGAGCTGGTCGTGCGCCAGGACGTTGATGCAGTATGTCGGCGAGTTGGCGAGCCGGGCGTACGTGCGGGAGCGTTCAGTCGGCATGAAGGCCACGAGCGGCGGGTCGAGCGACACCGCGCTGAACGTGCCCACGACCATCCCGACGGGCTGGTCGCCGTCGAACCCGGTGACCACCGCGACGCCGGTGGGGTAGTGCCCCATGACCTCGCGGTACACCGCCGGGTCGACGGCACTCGACTGCTGGGCCAGTGTGCCGGTCATGACGCCACCTCCACGTCCTTGCGTCTCTGTAGTGATTACTACAGAGAAAGGTACGACGCGGCGCCCCTGGACGCAAGGGTCGTCTCATGAGGGTGCATCAGCTTCAGCGAGGTCCCTCGTCTTTGTCCATGTAGCGAGCGATACACCCGTGTGACACCCCGCTGTCCAGCCGCTGTGGTAGACAGTACCGGTGGCGAGGAAATCGGAGCGGCGGCACAAGCAGGGCGAGGAGTCCCGGCTGGCGATCCTCGACGCCACGCTGGCCATCGCAGCGGAGCGCGGCTACGACGGCACGACCGTAGCGCTCGTGACAGAGCGGACCGGACTGCCGGCCAGCTCGATCTACTGGCACTTCGGGAACAAGGACAAGCTGTTGGCCGCCACCCTCGAGCACAGCTACCGCGAGTGGCGTCGCACCGCGCCGACCTGGGCGCCGCGCGCGGACTCCGGGGACCTCCTCGAGCGGGTGGAGGGCCGGTTGCAGCGCGGCGCCCGGGCGCTCGCACAGAAGCCCGAGTTCTGGAGCCTCGGCCTCATGCTCGCGCTGCAGCAGCGCGTCAAGGAGCCTGCGGCGCGGGTCCTCTACAGCCAGGTCCGGCAGGAGACCGAGGACGCCGTCGCGGGGTGGTGGCGCGAGGTGCTCGAGGACGACGCGGTGTCGGCGGACCCCGCACTGCCCCAACGGCTGGCGAAGTTCTACATGATGATGATGGACGGCCTCTTCCTTCAGGTCAGGGTGACCTCGGCGCGCGACGTCCGGCGACACGTGTCGCTGTTGGCACGAGGCCTGGCAGGTCACCTTCAGGCGACAGGGCTCGCTTCATGAGCCCCCGCGCGCAGACCGGTGGGGTTCCGGACGGCGCCCGGTCCAAGGACAAGATCCTCGCTGCTGCAGCGCAGCTCGCGAAGGAGCGCGGCCTCCACGGCGCCACGATCGCCGCGGTGAGCCAGCGGTCGGGCCTGCCCGCCAGCTCCATCTACTGGCACTTCTCCGACAAGGACGCGTTGTTCGCGGAGGTCATCCGGACGAGCTTCGCCCAATGGCTCGGGACCGTGCCGCAGTGGACAGCACCGGATGCGGCGACCCTGCACGAGGGGCTGCAGTCGATCCTCGGCGCCTCCACCCGCACGCTGCGCGACGTGCCCGACTTCCTTCGGATCGGCATGCAGGTGCTCCTCGACCAGCACGACGAGCACGCCTCGGCCCGCGAGGCGTTCCTCGCGATCCGGTCGCAGACCGCGGCCATGATCACGGCGTACGTCCGACAGGCACTGGGCCCCGACTCGGACCGGACGCTCGCCGAGGACCTTGCAACCCTCGTCATCACCTTCAGCGAGGGACTGCTCGTCGGCTCGCAGGTGTACGCCGACTGGGACCCGGACGAGTACCTCGAGGTCTTTCTCGGCATGTTCGACCACGCGGCGTCGAGCCGCGCGCAGTCCGCCAGCCGAGCGGGCTGAGCGGCCGGCGAGGGACGTGGCGGCGACCCCGCGGGCCGAGGAAGGCCGGGCTCGGTTGGACGAGGCCAGGTTCGACACGCGCTCGGTGCTCGGGAAGGTCATGACCGTGCTGACGTCCTTCACCGTCGAGGACCACGGGGTGACTCTCGCGGAGCTCACCCGACGCACGGGCCTGCCGAAGGGCACTCTCCACCGCGTCCTCGCCGACCTCGTGGAGGTGCGGCTGCTCGACCGCACCGAGGAGGGATACCGCCTCAGCGGCCAGGTGTTCGAGCTGGGGATGCGCGCGTCGGTCGAGCGACAGCTCCTCGAGGTGGCGACGCCCTTCATGGAGGACCTCTACGAGCGGACCCACGAGACGGTGCACCTGGCCGTCCCCGAGGGGCAGGAGGTCGTCTACGTCGCCAAGATCGGTGGTCACCGGCAGGTCCGGTCCCCATCGCGCATCGGCGGACGGATGCCCTTGCACTGCACCGCGATCGGCAAGGCGCTGCTGGCCAGCTCACCGCCGCAGCTGCTTGAGTCGGTGGTGGCCCAGGGCCTCGCGCGCAGGACGCCGAGGACGATCACGGCACCCGGGATGCTGGCACGTCAGCTGGCTTCGGTGGTCGAGACCGGGATCGCGTACGAGTACGAGGAGTCGGCGGTCGGGATCGTGTGTGCCGCCGCCGCGGTGCTCGACCGCGAGGACCGTCCCATCGCCGCGGTCAGCGCGACGGGTCCGGTCACCCGGTTCCATCCCGAGAAGCACGCTGCCGCGGTCCGAGCCGCGGCCGCGGGCATCTCCGCGACCCTCGCCCGACGCTCTTCCCTGCAGGACCACCGCTCTTGACCCCAGGTTCCACTCAGTGGAACGACGTGGTGGAACCGGCACGCACCAGGCGTCATCGTGGGAGGCCCCCACCACGAGAGGACCAGCGATGACCACAGCAGCGCAGCGCGACGACGAGCGCGTCTCGGTCGCCACCGTTGCCGCCGACCGGCTCAGGCGAGCCGCAGAGACCGGCGTGCCGTGTGCCCCGGTGCGCGACGTCCTCGGTGACCGCAATGTCGCCCTCGCGTACCGGACCCAGCGGATGCTCACCCAGCGCCGGCTGGCCGAAGGGGGCCGGATCGTCGGTCGCAAGATCGGTCTCACGTCGCCCGCCGTCCAGCAGCAGCTCGGCGTAGCCCAGCCGGACTTCGGTGTGCTCTTCGGCGACATGGACGCGTCAGGCGCTGCGCCGGTATCCACCGCCACGCTGCTGCAGCCCAAGATCGAGGCGGAGGTGGCCTTCGTCCTCGGCAGCGATCTTGACTCCGACCACCTCGACCTCGACGCCGTACGAAGTTCCGTGGACTATGCAGTGGCCGCGCTGGAGATCGTCGACAGCCGGGTCGCCGGCTGGGACATCCGGATCACCGACACCGTGGCCGACAACGCCTCCAGTGCGCTCTACGTGCTCGGCGAAGACCGGGTGACTCTGGACCGGTTCGAGCCGCGCGAGGTCGTCATGACGATGACCGTGGACGGCAGCGTCGCCTCGGAGGGCACAGGTGAAGCCTGTCTGGGTGACCCGCTGGAAGCCCTGCTGTGGCTTGCCAGAACGTCGCGAGAGCTTGGCGATCCGCTTCGGGCGGGCCAGCTGGTGCTCTCCGGAGCTCTGGGCCCCATGGTGGCGGTCCGCGCGGGCAGCAGCGTCCGTGCAGAGGTCTCCGGCATCGGCAGTGTCAGCGTCACGTTCGCGGGAGAGGACGAGCAGTGAGCAGGGTCAAGGTAGCCATCATCGGCTCCGGCAACATCGGGACGGACCTGATGTTCAAGGTGATCCGGCTGTCCGACAGCCTCGAGATGGGAGCCATGGTGGGGATCGACCCCGGCTCCGACGGTCTGGCCCGGGCAGCCCGGCTCGGCATCCCCACGACGGCGGAGGGCGTGGACGGGCTCATCGCGCTCGACGGGTTCGCCGACATCCAGATCGTCTTCGACGCCACGTCCGCGAAGGCACACGTCGCCAACGCGGCCAAGCTGGGGGCATACGGCAAGAAACTCGTCGACCTCACTCCGGCCGCGATCGGGCCGTACGTCGTGCCGGCGGTGAACCTCGAGGCGCACCTGGAGCGCGACGTCCACAACGTCAACATGGTGACGTGCGGCGGGCAGGCGACGATCCCGGTCGTCGCGGCGGTGTCGCAGGTCACCGACGTGCCGTATGCCGAGATCGTCGCCTCGATCGCGTCGAAGTCGGCGGGGCCGGGTACCCGCGCGAACATCGACGAGTTCACCGAGACGACCGCTGCGGCGATCGAGCAGGTGGGTGGCGCGGCGCGGGGCAAGGCGATCATCATCCTCAACCCTGCCGACCCGCCGCTCATCATGCGCGACACGGTGTTCTGCCTCATCGGTGAGGCCGACCATGACGCCGTCCGCGGCTCGGTCGAGCAGATGGTGGCGAAGGTCGCGCAGTACGTCCCCGGATACCGGCTGAAGCAGAAGGTCCAGTTCACGCCGATCGGCGCCGATGAGCCGGTGCACACGCTCGTGCCGGCAGGCAGCCCTCGGGTGACCACCAAGGTATCCGTCTTCCTGGAGGTGGAGGGCGCCGCCCACTACCTCCCGGCGTATGCGGGCAACCTCGACATCATGACGTCGGCGGCGCTGCGGGTGGCGCAGAGCATTGCCGCCCGCGTGGCGCAGGCACCGGAACCCGCTGCCGCAGAGGTGATGTCATGACCACGCACGTCCCCGAGCTGTACCTGCAAGACGTCACTCTCCGGGACGGCATGCACGCTGTCCGTCACCGGATCACGCCGACCGACGTCGGCCGGATCGTCAGAGCGCTCGACGGCGCCGGTGTGGACGCCATCGAGGTGGCGCACGGCGACGGTCTCGCCGGTGGCAGCCTCAACTACGGGCCCGGCAGCAACACCGACTGGGAGTGGATCGAAGCTGCGGCGGCGAACCTGAGCCGGGCGAGGCTGACGACGCTGCTGCTACCTGGGATCGGGACGATCGCAGAGCTCAAGCACGCGTACTCCCTTGGCGTGCGGTCGATCCGGATCGCGACCCACTGCACCGAGGCCGATGTCGCGGCCCAGCACATCGCGACGGCGCGGGAGCTCGGGATGGACGTGTCGGGCTTCCTCATGATGAGCCATCTGGCCCCCGCCGCCGAGCTCGCAGCCCAGGCGAGGCTCATGGAGTCGTACGGCGCGCACTGTGTCTACGTCACCGACTCCGGCGGCCGGCTCACCATGGAGGGCGTCCGCGAGCGCGTGCGCGCCTACCGTGACGCGCTGGACCCGTCGACGCAGGTCGGCATCCACGCCCACCAGAACCTGTCGCTGGCGGTGGCGAACTCCGTCGTTGCCGTCGAGGAGGGTGTGACGCGCGTGGATGCGTCGTTGGCTGGTCATGGCGCCGGAGCGGGGAACTGCCCGATCGAACCATTCGTCGCGGTGGCGTCGTTGCAGGGGTGGCACCACAGCTGCGACCTGTTCGCGTTGCAGGACGCCGCGGAGGACCTGGTGCGGCCACTGCAGGACCGCCCCGTGCAGGTGGATCGGGAGACGCTGACGCTCGGCTATGCGGGGGTGTACTCGAGCTTCCTTCGACATGCCGAACGCGCCTCCGCGGAGTACGGCGTCGACGTGCGCACCATCCTGCTCGAGGTCGGCCGTCGCGGGCTCGTCGGCGGCCAGGAGGACATGATCGTCGACATCGCGCTCGACCTCACCGGAGCGCTTGTCACGGCAGCGGGGTGACGCAGCGATGAGCGGGGTTCGTCAAGGCGGCGTTCGGCTCGCGACGCGGCATTCGACTTTCGCGCCCACCTCAGCGGCATGCGCCGCCCCGGATCACAGCGCAACGCCGCGGGACCACCTCAGCGCGCGAGGTAGCCGCCGTCGATGGGGTAGTAGGCGCCCGTCGCGAACGATGCGGCGTCACTGGCCAGCCACGCGACCAGCTCGGCGACCTCCTCCGGCTCACCGATGCGCTGTAGAGCGTGCTGCGCCGCCAGCCCTGCAATCATCTCCTCGGTGAGGTGGGCGTCGATCAGCGGGGTGCGGATGAAACCGGGACCCACCGCGTTGACGCGGATGCCGTCGACGGCATGCTCCCAGGCGGCAGCCTGTGTCAGGCCGACGACCCCGTGCTTGGCGGCGGTGTACGCGCTGGCGGTGGGGAAGGCGACGACTCCGAGGATCGATGCCATGTTGATGATGGAACCGCCGCGGCCGGAGGCCTTCATGGCGCGGATCGCGGCCCGCTGGGTGTAGAACACGCCGTCGAGGTTGACCCGGAGCACCTGGTGCCAGGCGTCGTCGGTGTAGTCGCCGCTCGTGAGGGACTCACCCCCGATGCCCGCATTGCAGACAGCGATGCTGACGTGGCCCAGGGAGCGGACGACCTCGTCCATCGCTCGCTCCACCGCGGCCGAGTCGCTGACGTCCACGACCGCACCGTGCATCCGATAGTCGTAGTCCTCGAGCTCTTTGAGCACGAGGTCGATGGCTTCCTGCTCGCGGTCCCAGATCGAGATATCGGCACCCGAGCGAGCCATCACGTGGGCGCACGCCCGACCGATACCGGAAGCTCCCCCAGTGATGACGGCGGTCTTGCCGCCCAGTCCATAGCTGTTCATCGTCAGTCATCCCTTTCCTGGATACCGACCAGCCTTGTCCTGCCACTCATCCCGGCCCAGGGTCGTTGGTCCCGAAAAGCCTCGGCGTTCTCGAGAGTCCTCCGCGTTCTCGAGAGTCCTCCGCGTTCTCGAGAGTCCTCCGCGTTCTCGAGAGTCGGGCGCTCTTCCCGTGCGAGACGGTCGGCCCTCACTCGTCACCAAAGTCGACCACGTGGACAGGGCAGCGGGCGTGCGCGAGGCAGTACGCGGCGACCGTACCGTCGTGGTCCAGGTGTGGCTGGTCGGCGCCGACGACGAGGCCCATCGCGGCAAGGCTCCTGTCGACGAGGAGCTTCCCGGGATCGCCCCACGGTGCCTCGAAGGTGGCCCGCACTCTGGGGCGCCCATGCAGCGCGCGAAGCGCTGCCGCGAACGTCGCAGACTCAGCGTCTGCTCGGGCCTCACCGGTAACCCTGCTGGAGAGCACCTGGACGAAGCGCACTCCGGCTCCCAGCTCCCTTGCCAGCTTGACCGCCGCCGCCGCGATGTCGCTCGCGGAGCCGTCATTCGTCATGCCGGCTACGACCTCGCCCAGGTCGGCCTCGGCCGACGGTGGCGCATCGTGGTTTCCGTTGTCTCTCATAGCCGGAGCATGCAGCGTCCCTGGCTGTCGCACCCGGGCAGAAGGTCCCGTCCCTGCGCGCGCAGCCTGATCCAGGTCATCTCCGACAGGTCCCCGGGGACTCCAGCCCGTCCTGGAGCCGGCGTCGTAGCCGTCGGCCTCGAACGCGACGCGCTGCTGGTCGACTGCCACCTGGATCTTGGAGTCTCCGAGGGCTCTGAAGCAGACGTCCATCCCCATCATGGTGTGGTTCACGGGAAGCACGGCGATCTCGCCGTCCAGGTCGAAGGCCACCCTGCCGGCTCTCGGCCGGATGCTGATGCCCACGTAGGTGGCTCGTGTCAGGGGTGGGTGGATGGCACGACGACGACGGGGCAGCTCGCCCGATGGGCCGTGTGGATGCTCACCGAGCCCAGGAGGAGACCCGCGAAGCCGCCGCGACCGCGGGTTCCGACGACCACGAGCCGTGAGGAGGGTGAGGCCTCCACCAGGATCTCGGCGGCCTGCCCGCGCACCACGGTCGGGCTGACGGCTACGTCCGGGTACTTCTCGCGCCATCCGGCAAGCATCTCGGAGAGCTCCAGCGTCTGGGTCTGCGACATCGCGACCCATTCGTCCTCCCACGAACCGCCCGAGAGGAAGGGATCAGGCTCCTCCCACCACCACGTGTGGACCGGAACCAGCTCCGCCCCTTCGGCGGAAGCCTGCGCAAAGGCCCACTCCAGCGCCGGCGTCGAGTGCTCGGTGGCGTCGACGCCTACGACGATGGGCCCGTCGACATCCCAGGTCGCGGCGTGGGGGGTGACCATGACCGGACAGTGGGCATGCGCCATCAGCTTGGCTGCGGTGGCCCCACGCAGCACATCCACCGTCTGGCCGAGCCCCGCGGAGCCGAGCACCACCAGCGACGCGGTGGCGCTGGCTTTGACCAGCAGGGCGGCTGGGTCGTCGACCTGAACGGCGTAGGTGATGTCGAGGTCGGGAGCCTGCTCAGCGGCGCGGTCGCGGCGCCGCCGTAGGAAGTCCAGCTTCGTCGCGAGATACTCCCGGGTGTAGGGCACGAGCCCGACGCCCGTGGCGAAGACCAGGTGAAGCGGCCGGTGGGAGACTCTGGCCTGCTTGACGCCCACGTCGACGGCACGGTCACTGGACGGGTTGTGGTCAACGCCCACCACGACCGCTTGGCAGGGTTGAGTATTCATGGTGTTCATGGCTGACTCCTCTCCCTCCGTAGGATGGCGGGCGCTCCCCGCCAGCAGCAGGGCCGAAGGTCCCGCCGGGCCGTGGGCGCTCAGCAACGCGGGACTTTAGGCCCTCCTCGGAGCGGGCGTGGAGCGGGAACCTGAGCCCAGGCCGGTCAGCGCCACCTGCGGGCTCCGCGAGCGTCTCGGCCATGACTTCGGAGGACCGTCATGACTCAGCAGGAGACCACGCACCAGGAAGCAACACAGCAAGACACCCGCCGTCAGGAAGCCGCGGTGCCGGCCAAGGGAATCGTCGTCGGGTATGACGACTCGCCCGGGTCCGAGGTCGCCCTTGACTGGGCAGCGGTGACGGCACAGAGGTGGGGGACTGCATTGAACGTCCTGCACTGCGTCGATATGGCGACGGTGGCCTATGGACCGGCGTACACCCTGGACGAGCTGTCGGCCGATCTGGCACAGGCCGGTCACGACATCGTGGCCGCCGGGGTGGACCGCGCCAGGCGGACAGTCGTGGGACCGTCCCAGGTCAGTGGCCTGATGACGATCGGTAGTCCCGCCGCGGAGCTCGTGAACGCCTCGAAGGACGCGGACCTTGTCGTTACCGGCAGCCGTGGTCGAGGACGTATGGCGGCCGGGCTCCTGGGCTCGGTCTCCTTCGCCGTCACGGCACACGCATCGTGTCCGGCCGTGGTCGTACCCAGTGACCACCCAGTTCACCCCGACGCAGATCACCCCGTCGTCGTCGGCGTGGACGGATCGCAGGAGGCGATGCGAGCGCTCGACCTGGGAGCCGAGCTGGCCGCGCTCTGCGGTGCTGGTCTTCGCATCGTCACCGTTGCCCACATCTCCTCGCCGGACTCCTTCGCCTATGTCGAGACGGTGAAGGCCGGCAGCGAGCACACGCATGACGTGCGAGAGGCAGCTGAACGCACGCTGGCCGACGCTTCCACTCGAGCAGGCGCCGCGTACGGGACCATCTCCATCGAGACCGAGGTCCTCTACGGCTCTCCAGGCCATACGCTGAGCCAGCTTGGTGAGCACGCCGGCCTGATCGTCGTCGGCAGCCGGGGCCGTGGCGGTTTCGCCGGCCTGGTGCTGGGTTCGGTCAGCCACACAGTGATTCGCGAAGCCGGCTGTCCCGTGATGGTGGTTCCAGGCTGACGGTGAAGGGTCCCTCCAAACCGTCCACCCAGAACGGCCAGGCCGCAGCGCCTCCCACTCCCGCAACCCCATCGAGGCAGACTCCACTGAGTTCGAGGCAGGCTCCACTGAGTGGCCCGTCTTCTGTGATGCATCCTCCTGTGATGCATCCTCCCGAGTGGGAGACGCGACTCAACCAGAAGGCGTGTGGCTGAACCCGAAGGCGTGTGTGGGGCAGCGCACGTCACTCGTGCGGCGGTCGTCCCGACACCGACCGGGGGAAGGTTCCTACGGCTCGCGTCCCGACACCGACCGGGGGAAGGTTCCTACGGCTCGAGGGTCCTTCGCGATGGCTCGTGAGGTTCCTCCCGATGGCTGGTGTCCCTTCAGCCGAGCTGATGCCAGTCGTGACGCGCGAGAAGGGCGAAGACCGCGAGGGCCGGGACGGCATACAGCCAGAAGCCCCAACCGAAGAGCAGCAGCAGGGCATGGAAGGCGAGTACCGCCACCCAGGCCCATCGCGCAGGCTTACCGCCGGCCAGCAGGACGACGCCGATGCAGCCCTCGCCGGTCGCGAGCAACGCTGCCCACAGGACTGGGTTCGCCATGACGACGTCCGCCCAACCGGCGCGGACGAAGCCGAAGAGCCCGCCATCCGCAAAGTGTCTGTAGATCTCGGCGTCCGCGATGGCGAGGCCGGCGTTGATCCCTGCCATGCACAGGTAGAAGCCGCCGACGGCGCTACTGACACCGGGGCGGTTCCGTCCTCCTCCGGAGCCGGCCAGGCGCCGTCCGAACGCCCATGACGCCGCCTTCTCCCGGATTCCACCGACCACCATGACGTTGCGTGACATGGCTTTCCACCTCCTGACCTCATCCTTGCGACAGCCACGCAGGGCACTCCAGGGACGATGGTCCCGCGTTGGGGCGACGACCTGGAGGTGCTCTCCGTCGTCCCTGGGACCTTGGGCCCTGTGGCAGGTTCACGTGCCGGCGGACGATGAGGGCGAGGGTCCGATTCATGGGAGTGCCGTTGATCCAGAACCGCGTGATTGCAGGAACCGCAACGGCGCCCGCGCCCTTGGTGGGTTCAGCCGCCCAGGCGCGAGCGGCTCTGCGCCGGTGGTTCCTCTGGACCACTGCTGGTGAGGTGGCCGGGTTCACCGTGCCAGCCGTGACGGGGGTACTGACGGTGACCTCCCCGGCGCCGGCGGCGTGGTCGGCGTTGGTGCTGGCCGGGGCGATCGAGGGCGCCGCCCTCGGTTGGGCTCAGGCGAGCGCGCTACGTCCACTGCTCCCCAGGATCGACCGTCGAAGGTTCACCGCGCTGACCTCGGTTGCCGCAATGGTTGCCTACGCGGTGGCCATGACTCCCTCGGTGATGGGCGAGCGGCTGCTGCAGACACCGGCGTGGATCGTCGTCCCAGCTTGCGTGGTCGCGGCCACGGTCCTCCTCGGTTCGATCGGCTTCGCGCAGTGGCTCGAGCTCCGGCGCCTGCTGCCGCACCCAGCCAGCTGGATCGGGTGGACCGCACTGGCGTGGACGCTGGGGTTGTCGTCGTTCATGGCCGTAGCCGTACCGCTGTGGCACGAGGACCAGGCGGCCGCCGCTGCCATAGCGGTCGCGGTCACCGCTGCCTTCGTCATGGCTGTCGTCGTGGCGCTCGTCACCGGCGCGGCACTCCTGCGGCTGGTGCGCAGGATGCCGGCGCAGCTGGTGCGCCGAGACCATCCGGAGCCGGACCATTCGAGCCCGACCACCACGTAGACAGGACAAGCCGGACCACCAACGTAGACAGCACAGGAAGAGGCGAGTCATGAACGGGCACATCCTCAGCAGGACACCCCAGCGGATGTCCTGGGCTGTTGCTTCATTGGCAGTCGTCGCGGCCACCTGGACGGTGCTCGACCCAGGGTTACTGCACGGGCCACGTGCCATGGTTGGCTCCGCACGAGGTACCGCCCTGGTCGTCCTGGCGGTCGCCGTGCCGGTGCTTCTCGTCTCGGCGCGCAAGGCGATCGCCGGCCGGGCTCCTGCGGTCTTCACCTGGATTGGGTCGCTGCTCTACCTGCAGTACAACGCCGTTCTGCTTCTCTTCCTCACGCCGTTCAACGCGGCATTCCTCCTGTACGTCGCCATGCTGGCGACCAGCCTCTGGTCCGTCGGCACCTTGGCCTTCAGCCTCGACGCCGCTGCGCTCGCCCGCGGGTTCTCACCTCGAGCCCCGGTGCGGACAGTGTCCGTGTACACGTGGGCCGTCGTCGTTCTGAACGCCGCGGCGTGGCTGGCCGTGGTGGTCCCGGCGTTGCGCGGTCCGTTCCCGCCGAGCTTCCTCGCCGGGACGGGGGTCGCCACCAACGCCGTCTACGTCCAGGACCTGGCTGTATGGCTGCCGCTTGGCGCTGTCGCTGCCTGGTGGCTGTGGCGACGGGAGGTCCGCGGACTCGTCGTCGTGCCGTCCCTTTTGGCGCTCTGGGCCATGGAGAGCATCAGTATTGCGGTCGACCAGTGGTGGGGCTCGCGGCTGGACCCGGAGTCGACGGTGGTGTCGGCGACCCTGGTGGCGCCGTTCGTGGGCCTGGCGCTGGTGGCGGCCGTCCCGCTCGTCCTGATCCTGCGGCGCTTCGACGGCTCAGCTTCCGCAATGGCCTCCGAGCGTCGTCCGGTCAGTCCCTCGGCGGACGCCCGCGCTCACGAGGGAAGCCTGTCATGAACGTTCTTTCGTCAGGCCCTTCTGGCGCTGGCTTCCGCCTGAGGCTGTGGTGGGCTCAGAGCCTCCTCGACCCGCGCCCTGGCGCTCACGAGCTCTGACACCGCCTCCGGGATCGACATGCGCCCCGCGGGGGCGATGACGCTGAGGGCACCGAGACACCGTTGGCCTCGCATGATCGGGACGGCGACCGCCTCCACCTCGTCGCCCATCCACTCGTGGTTGTGGATCTCGCCATAGCCCTTGCGCCGCGCTTCCTCCGCGAGCTCCGCGAGCTCGGAGGAGAGCTCCTGTCGGGCGCGCGGGTCGAAGCCGAGCAACACCTGGCCCGACGCCGAGGCGAGATCGAGATGCCGCTCGGGGTTGCGGTGGATGAGGGGCCGCCGTGGCTCGCGCCGTTCGACGATCAAGGCCTCGTCACCGTGCAGGATCGCGAAGGATATGGGCTCCTGTAGCACCTCCACCAGCTCTTCCATCGTGCGCAGGATGACCGGCGGCGTGCCGCCCTTCTGTGCCACGGCATCGGCGAAAAGCGTCGCTCCGTAGCCGAGGCGGTAGCGGCGGTCGGCGTCCTGCTCGAGCCATCCCGTCCGTACGAGGCTGGCCAGGTACTGGTGCGTCGCTGCACGGCTCCACTGGAGCACCTCGGCCACCCGAGCGAGGCTCACGGACTCGGTGTCTTCCTGGCTGAGCGCCTCGAGGACGTCGATCGTCTTCACCACTGTCTGCAGCGTCGGCGTACCTGCCATCCCCTGCCTCCTCACAATCCGGGCTCACCGTATCGGCCGAGGACGGCCCCGCTGAGAACTTTTCTGGTTTTTCGCAGAGACCCATTGACGTTGGTTATCCGTCGTGTTTAGGGTCGCTCCATCAAACCATACCGTATGCGAATCAAGCCACCTTTGATTGCCGCAAGGTCGGCGGTAGGCACGCGAAGCCCGAAGGGAACGTCTCAGCAGTGGGAACTCGTACGATCCAGGAGATCACCGACCCCCGTCGGGTCATGGACCCCCGGCGGCTCGGCGCCTTGCAGCCTTCGCGGCTCAGCGCCTCTCGGGCCTTCGTCAACACGATGATCCGCGAGGGGTGGACGATCGAGCAGGACTACCTCGAGCTCGACCCACAGGGGAACGGTCGCACCCGCTACACCGTGAAGACCCCCCAGGGCAGCGTCACGTTCCTCGGCTGGCTGCACCAGCCCGTGGCCGGCAACCGCACCGGACGGATCGTCGGCACCAGCTGGGACATGATCGGCGCGCTCGTCGACGGCAACGCCACGGACGAGCAGGTCGAGGTCACCGAGCGCGAGATCCACAAGCTCTACGAGGGCCGTGCGCCCGCGGGGACACTGGTGTGGTTCCGGTCGAACCAGTCGCTGCGGATCTTCCAGCACGTGCGCGAGTCCCTCGCCGCCGGGCGGCAGCCGGACGCCGCGGCCATCAGGAAGGTCGGCTACCTCATGCGGAACACCGGCCTGGACGGGAACGGCACGTTCGGCACCATCTCCTTCAAGGCGATCCCCGCCGACCACGCACTCGCCACGTCGTACTTCGCCCAGATGCTCTCGGCGTACCTCATGCGTGAGCTGTCCGTCGACGTGGTGCAGGCGCTCGCCCGGCTCGACAACCCCGACGGCGCAGTGCCGCTCTCCCGGGAGACGCGCAGCGTGATCGGAGTCGGCAACGGCTCCGCGCTGGGCCTCGTGATGTTCGTCTACAACAGGCCGCGGCTGATCGATGCGTACCTCAGTGCCTACCTCGACGCCCTCAGCCACGTCCTCACCGAGCCGATCGGCGTCGACGACGTGCGTTTCGAGACGGTCGAGCGGATGCTCGACCGGGCCATCTCCTACCGCACTCTGGAGGACACCCGGTATCGGGTCTTCGCGGGGAGCAAGGAGCACGCGGCAGACCTGCGCCGCATCCGCACGGTCATCCGCGCCGCCCGCCGGGGGGAGCTCGTCCGAGAGCCGGGGGAGACGCTCCTCGCCGCCGCGCATCGAACCATCCGCAACCGCGTCAGCCCGGACGCCGAGGCGTCGCTGAACTCCATCCTGCTGGAGATCATCCCCGACTACTGCGACCGGCTGGTGAAGGAGCGTCTGGTCTTCGACGAGACCCTCCTGCTCGACCCGACGACCCCGGTGTCGGTGGCCCTGGGTGCGCTCGAGCGCGCCTTCGGCTGGGCGTTGGAGCTGCCCCTCACGGACGAGCGGCACCGCGACCGGGCCTGGTATCAGTCGCGCGCCGCAGAGGAGCCGCGATCCGGTCCCCGTGACGAGGTCCCCGGAGCGCACGAGGTGGTGCCGAGCTATCCCGCCAAGACCCGGGAGCTGCGGGCAGCGCTTCTGGCGAGGCCGGCCGACGAGCCGGTCGGGCAGCTGCTCACCGAGCGGCCTGACCTCGAGTACATCTGCCGCCTCGTCCTGTCCCTGGCCGACAACCCGTATGCGGTACCGCACGCAGACCCGCACGACGCGGACTTCGTGCCCGCCTGGCTCATCCGGCTGATGAACTCCTTCGTCCACGGTCTCGATCGGACGGAGGACTACCTCAACCGCAACATCCTCGGCCTGATCTTCGAGGGGGCGCCTTTCCGTGACGAGCTCGCAGACGCTGATCCGAGCAGCTGGTGGTGGTCGTACCGGGCCGTCAACCAGCCCTCGAACGTTGCCCCTGCTGCCGCTCCGCAGCTGTCCCCCACGGCGCCCGCGGCCCCTGCCCTCGACAGCCCCATCCAGATCACGCCGCGGGAGACCATGCTGGTCGCCCCTCGGTTTCCCAAGGACGAGCGCATCGTCGTCAAGCACCGCGAGGCGCGCCTGGTCTCGGGGCGGGCGATGCAAGCGTTGGGCGTCCCCGAGGGTTCCTGGCACGGCGCTCGCGACTTCTTCGTCACGGCCCTGCTCGCCGATCCCGCCGCCGTCGAAGGCTTCGGTGCCATGCTGGCGCGGTCCCTGGACGGAGAAGGCACTGTGCGACGGCCATGGGCGGCACCGGCGTTCACGCGCAACGATGGCGAGGTGGTCGTCGACGCCGGCGGGCAGAGCCTGCTCGCGGTCGGCCATGTGCTCGTCAACCTGATCGGCGCGGTCGCCTCGCCCGCCGGCACGTCCGTGACCATCGACCGCGTGACCGCGGACTCCGCCACGCCGGGACTGGTGCTCGGTCTGAACCAGTACGGGATCGAGTGCGAGGTCGTGCGCGAGAGTGACGACTCGCTCGTCGTCGTGGCGCGAACCTCCACGACACCGGGCCAGCTCACTGCCCGGTACGACACAGCGCTCGACCGCCTCCTCCGTGAGGGGCTCAAGCTCCCGGCCCAGACCTGGTGGGACGTCTTCTACCCCTCCCACGCCGGCATGTACCCCGACACGGACATCTCTCGCCAGCACACCGGGACCATCAAGGACGTCTACAAGCCGGGTCAGATCCTGACGAGGCAGTTCCACCCCGAAGAGGTCCTCTCGTTCGACGCCCCCGACAACCGGGACGAGTCGGCGTACTTCCTGGCCGCCGAGGCCACGTCCTCGCGCTCCTGAGCGCCGCCCAACCCTTCAAGGAAGAAGACATGATCTACGTCGACAGCCTCATCTGTACGCCGTTCGAGATGGACCACCCGGACCAGCGCCCTGCCCTCGAACAGCTGCGCGCAGGCGGGATCGGATGCTTCGTCTCCACCCTCGCCTGGTGGGAGGACGCCGCCGAGACGATGGACAAGCTCGTCAAGTGGCGCTACATGGCCGAGGACAACAGCGACCTCGTCGAGATCGCCTACACCGTGGCGGACGTCAGGCGGATCGCCGCCAGCGGCCGCACCGCCATCCTGCTCGGCAGCCAGAACGTCTCGTTCCTGTCCGGCCGCCTTGGGTTCGTGGAGCTCTTCGCCCGGATGGGGATGCGCGTCGGGCAGCTGACGTACAACATCCAGTCCGACATCGGCGGCTCCTGCTACGAGCCCACCGACTCAGGCCTGTCGCGCTTCGGCAAGGCGGTCGTGCGTGAGATGAACCGGGCCGGCATGGTCGTCGACCTGTCGCACGTGGGAAACCAGACCAGCATCGACGCGATCGAGTACTCCGACACCCCCGTGGCGATCACCCACTCGAACCCGTACTCCCTGGCTCCTCACGCGCGAAACAAGCCCGACGCCGTGCTGGATGCGTTGAAGGCCAACGACGGCATGCTCGGGCTGGCGGTCTACCACAACATCGTGGGCGAGTACTCGACGCCCCAGAAGTGGTCGGAGATGGTGGCCTGGACCGTCGACAGGGTCGGCGTGGACAAGGTCGGCATCGGCACGGACTTCGACCAGACCGGTGGTGTGCCTTATCTCACCTGGATGCGTCAGGGGCGGTGGGCGCGGGAGAAGCAGTATGGCGCCGGCAGCCCGGACAGCCCCGGAAAGGCTCCCAAGCTGGACTGGATCGCCAGCCCCGCGGACTTCCCCAACATCGAGAAGGCGCTGCGTGACAGGGGATTCGCCCAGGACGAGGTCGTCGCCATCATGGGCGAGAACTGGCTCAGCTTCTTCGACCGCACCTTCCGGACCCTTTGAGGACGCCATGTCGATCCACACAGAAACCAGCCCCACCGAGACGGCGCCTGACGTGAGCAACGAGTTCGTCCGTGCCGAGCATCTCGTGAAGGACTTCGGGCAGCACCGTGCCGTCAACGACGTGTCACTCTCAGTGGCCAAGGGCGAGGTCATCGCGCTCATCGGACCGAGTGGCGCCGGCAAGAGCACCCTGCTGCGCTGCCTCAACCTCCTGGAGACCCCGAGCAGCGGCAGCCTTCAGATCGCCGGCGAGCGGATCGTCTTCGAGGGCGACAACCTCAAGCGACCGCAGGTGCTGCGCCTGCGACGGCACACGGGCATGGTGTTCCAGTCGTTCAACCTCTTCCCGCACCTCACCGCGGCGAAGAACGTTGCCCTGGCTCAGATGCGCGTCCTCGGCCGGTCGAAGAAGGAGGCGATGGACCGGGCGCTGACCCAGCTGGACCGAGTAGGCCTCGCCTCGAAGGCGGACGCCTACCCCAGCCAGTGCTCCGGCGGTCAGCAGCAGCGCATCGGCATCGCCCGAGCGCTGGCCATGGACCCGGACCTCATGCTGTTCGACGAGCCGACGTCGGGTCTCGACCCCGAGGTCGGGGCCGAGATCCTTGCGGTGATGCGTGCCCTCGCCGGCGAGGGCACCACGATGATCATCGCGACGCACGAGATGGAGTTCGCGCGACACGTCTCCCACCGGGTGGTCGTCATGGTCGAGGGCGCGATCATCGAGGAGGGGGCGCCCGAGCAGGTCATGTCCGCGCCGACTCACGAGCGCACGCAGAAGTTCCTCTCAGCAGTGTTGGGGCGCTGATGGAAGAGGCACTCGGACTCATTGCCGCGGCGACAGGGATCACGCTTCTCCTGACTGTGGTGTCAGGGGCGATCGGGCTCGTCCTCGCCGCACCGCTGGTGCTCCTCTCGCAGAGCCGGCAACCGGTGCTGCGTCTGGCCTACACCACGTTCGTGCACATCGTCCGCGGTGTGCCAGCGCTGGTGTGGCTCTTCATCATCTTCTTCGGCATGGCGGAGCTCAACGTGGTGATCCCTGCGATGCCTGCCGCGATCGTGGCCCTGGGGGTGATCGCGACGGCGAGCATGGCCGAGATCTACCGTGGCGGGCTGAACGCCATCCACTTCGGCCAGTACGAAGCCGGATGGGCCTTGAGCCTGAGCCGGTTCAGCGTCACCAAGGACATCGTCTTCCCGCAGCTTCTCCGCGCCGTCAGCCCCACTGTAGCCACGTACTTCGTGGGCCTGCTCAAGGACTCCGCGCTCGCCTCCATCATCGGCGTCGGCGAGATCACGTATGTCACGGGCCAGCAGGTGGAGCTGCACGGCAACGGTCTGACCCTCTACGCCTTCGCTGGTGTCCTCTATCTCGTCATGAGCATCCCGCTGGGGGTCCTCTCCCGTTCGGTCCACTCACGAATCACCCGGAGGTATGCGGTCGTATGAGCACCGTCACGCCCCTGTCCTGGCTGTGGGAATGGCCGCACTGGGTCCCGACCCTTCTTCCGGGGCTCGGCGTCGCCCTGCTGCTCACGGTGATCAGCTGCGGCATCGGGTACCCGCTCGGGTTCCTGCTCGCGCTCATGACGGAAGCGCGCTCGAAGCCGTTGAAGTGGACGGCTCTGGTGCTGGTCGAGGTGGGTCGCGGAATTCCGATCCTGGTGCTGCTCTTCGTGGTGTACCAGGGCTTGCCATCGGTCGGGATCCTCTTCGACGCGCTGCCTTCGGCATGCATCGCCTTCGTGTGGTCGGCCGCCGCCTACTCGGCCGAGATGATCCGCGTGAGCATCGGCACCGTGCCGCGCGGACAGTCTGACGCCTCATACGCCCTGTCGATGAGCCGCTTCGACACCTACCGCTACATCGTGCTGCCGCAGGCCGCCAGGATCTCCATCCCGCCGCTCGTGAGCCTCACCATCACCATGTTCCATGCCACGAGCCTTGCCAGTGTGATCACGGTGTCCGAGCTCATGCACATCGCGTACCAGCAGGGGGCCATCTACTTCAACTACATGACCGTATTCACTGCCGCTGCAGTGATCTACCTGGTGATCACCGTGCCCGCGGCGATCTTCGCCGACCGGCTGTCGAAGCGACTGGGGGGAGTCACCTCCGTCCGCCAGACCGCGTTCCGCCGCCGACGTACTCCAGCGCCGATAGTCACCGGAATCTAGCCAGACCCTCACCAGGAACCGCACCACCACACCGCACCACCACGCCCACCACCATGGCCGCTCGCCGCCACGCAACACACACCCGATCGGAGAACCACCTCATGTCACTTCGCTTCACCGCGGGCGCCGCCGTCCTGGCCGTCGCCTGTCTCACAGTAGGCGGCTGCAGCAGCGAGTCTGACGCATCGTCCGCCGTCGCTGACTCCTGCAAGCCGGCCCACCCGGGCCTGACAACCCTCAAGAAGGGGACCCTCACGGTCGCCCAGTACTCCTACCCGCCATTCTCCACGTATGCCAACGGCAAGCTGACCGGCATCGAAGGTGACGTGCTGACGCAGATCGCGCAGATGGAGTGCCTGAAGATCGCGGTCGTGCCGGGGCAGTCACCGGCGATGATCACCAACGTGCAGACCCGCCGCGCCGACACCACTCTGGGCAGCTGGTACCGGACCAAGGCGCGGGCAGAGGTCGTGAACCTCAGTGACCCCATTGTCGTGTCGCCTCTGTCCCTCATCTCAAAGTCCGGGGCTGAGACCGTCGACGCCATCTCGAAGATGAAGATCGGCGCCGGGACGGGCCTCGTTGCGCTGCCGGACCTCCAGAAGCTCCTCGGCGGCAACCTGAAGACGTATGCGGACACGGACGCCCAGATGACCGACCTGCAGGCCGGCCGTATCGACGGCGTGGTGCTCGGGCTCGGCGCTGCCGTCCAGGCGCTGAAGGACCACCCGATCAGCGGCGCAGGGGTGAAGGTGATCCAGCCCGACCCGCGCATCGCGTCGACCGCCTCCCCGGGGCAGACCAACTTCCCGACGAACAAGTCGAACGCGGCACTGGGGAAGGCCATCAACGAGGACATCGCCAAGATCCGGTCCTCGGGCGACCTCAAGAAGATCGCTGAGAAGTACAGCTACCCGGTCGAGGCCACCGAGCCCGGTACGCCCAACCTTCTCTGACGGTATGGGGTGCCGGTAGGTTCTTCACTGACCGGCCGGCACCCCGTCTCGTGCCCGCGCGACGTTCTGGTGGGAGCCGCTGGCGCTCCCACGACGCGTGGGATCGGCCCTTGGTGGCGATGTCAACCGAGGGTCCCCACTCATCGTCTGTGGAGTAGCGGGCACCACAAGGGCTGCCCCGGACACCAGGGGTGATCCCCATGATCAGGCGACTGCTCGGAATCGTTGCCGTGACCTCCGCCCTGGCGGCGTGCGCCGCGCCGGGCAGCACGTCCACCGCCCCTCCCACAGCGGCGAACACGATGTCGAGGCCGACGTCGGGGTCGACGTCAGCCCCGACAACGCGCGCGTCCACGCCGCCTTCGGCGGCGCCCCAGCCGAGTGGCGTGGCGGTCGGGCCGGTCTGGCCGATTGAGCCGCGCACGATCGCGGCCTCTCCGTCCCGGGGTGGCCTGCCGGTACTCAAGGCGATCAAGGCCGGGCGCCATGGCTCTTATGAGCGAGTCGTCTTGGAGTTCACCGCCTCGTATGGCGAAGTCAAGGTCCGCTACGTGCCAGTCGTGCACCAGGACCCCTCTGACAAGGTCGTGCCGCTGCGGGGCTCGTCGTTCCTGGAGGTCGTGGTCCAGGGGGCCGTCGCCACATGGGAGGCGACTCCCATCACTCCGTACACGGGCCCGTCCACGGTGAAGACGGGATTTCCCACGGTGAAGCAGGTGTCCATCTCCGGCGACTTCGAAGCCGTGCTCAGCTTTGGAGTCGGCCTCGGTCGCACGGCCGGCTTCCGAGTGGCGCGGCTGCGGTCCCCTGACCGGTTGGTATTGGACGTCGCCGAGCGCCCGCCCTGGAGGATGTGGCCCGATGACAGCCTCTCGATGGCGAGAGTCGAGCAGACGGCGTTCGACCAAGGGCATGCGCCGTGGCGCGGCAGCGCCGAGCTGGTCGCCACCGCCTATGCCCGCGCGGTGTACGGATGGAGCGACCCAGTCGTCACGCGAGCCGCAGGCATCGACACCTACCGCCTTGCGCACGCCCGCTCGTCCGACCACGTCACGGTCCGGGCCGTACGGATGTTCGCCACGAGCAGGAACACCATCTTCGAGATCGGTGACACCCGCTGAACCGGATCCGCTGCGTTAGGGAGGTGACGGCCCCCGTTGCCCTCTCGGACCCGGCCACCGCCGTGAGGTGGGCCCCACGGCCTTCTGTCCATCGGCCGAACGGATGAGGCGCCTGGCGCACCAACCGAGCGAAAATGGGGACGTGTCGGGGGAAATGGCCACACTCCTTAGCGGCGCACAAGGTGGTGACGAGGAGTGCTTCGCACGGTTGTACGAAGCGACCAACCCCATCCTCGTGCGTTATTTGAGGGTGGTCTCGGACGCTGACCCGGGCCCGCTGGCCGTCACCACCTGGTCGTCCCTGATCGACGGCATCTCGGTCTGCGTCGCCGGCGACGACGACGACTGGCTCGAGCTAGCAGTAGGCGCGGCGCGGGAGAGCGCCCAGGCTGCCGCGAGTCTTCGCTCCGCTGCCTGTCCGGTGCCGAGCCGCACCCCCGCCGCCGGTACCGGCACAGGCCCACAACCCGCCCCGGTCGACCAGGGGGTCGCCATGCTCCGGGCGTGCGGGTCTGCTGTGGCCGAGGTCCTCGCGCTTGGCGTAGTGGCGGGACTTGGACGCGACTCGATCGCCAGGATTACCGGGCAGGAGCCCAGCGCGGTGCTTGCGCTGGTCCTCGAGGGTCAGAGCAGCCTCGTCCTTCCCGTGGACAGCCTGGTGGCCACGTTGCGGGTGCCCGCCACTCCCGCCGAGGTCGCCGACCTCCCCGCGGTACGGCGGCGGTTCGCCGCCCAGTCACATTCGCCGCTGGCCGCCGACATCACCACGGCCGCCTCTATCGCCGCCGGCACCACCACCGCCCCGACCACGGGCAAGCCCACGGTCGAGGACCTGCTCACCTGGAGCTCCCCCGCCCCGGCCACCTCGAGGGTGGTGCTGCGCCGAAACGGCCACACCGACGCCTCTTCCGGCTTGGCCCGTATCGGCGCCGGAACGACGGCCTGGGCCGTCGCAGTGGCGGGTGTCGGGGCGGCCGTGGCCATGAGCGGTGTAATCCCTGCGGCCATCCACAGGCTCCTCGGCGACCAAGGCAACCGGCCCGCCATCACGGCTCACGGCCCGGTCAGGCCCGGCGACGTGCCGTCTCCGATCACACCGCCCGGCACCAACCACCGACCGTCCGGCGACCAGCCGGGCCCTGTCAGGCCCGCCACCGAACCGGTGGACACGGCCCTCACCGGTGACCGTGTCGTCGTCTCCGCGTCCGCCTTCAGGCTCGGTCCCTCGGAACAGGTGGTGGTCGTGCCAGCGGTCCTGGTCGAGTCGTCCTCGTCGCCGCAGTCGGCGCCGGTGTCATCGCCAGAACCAGTACCGGCCAGGTTCGGTCGACCCAGCGCCACTCGTGCGAAGCCCACCCCGCAGCCGGGTTCGGGTACGCGCGCCGTCACCGGTGCCGGCCACGCCTACGGCAAAGGCCACGCGAAGCACAGCACCGGACTGGCCAAGGGCCGGGTCAAAGCCGCCCAACGAGCCGCGAGGGCGGCTGCACAGTCGGTTGCCAAGGCCCAGGAGGCGTCTGCCCGCGCCGCGGCCAAGGCGGCTGCCCGCACCCCAGCCAAGTCTGCGGCCGCCAAGGCCAGGGCTACCGCAAAGGCTGCCACCACCCGGGCCAAGGCCGCGAAGTCCCGCGCCTGACCTGGCTGTGCCGGCCAGCCGTGGCTCCGGGCGACCGGCGGCTTCCTGGCGCGGTGCTCGGCGGTGTGAACCGGGCCGCATGGCATCTGGCGCAACGGGCAACGTCGCTGGCCGGTCGGCCCTTGGCGGTTACCGACTGGTTCCGGCGCCCCTGTTCGTCGTCCGTTGTCGCGGAACGTGACTGCCCGATGAACCCCGATGTGGCCGAGCACGTGGCTGAGGCTGGTTCAACGGACTCAGGTGCGGTGTAACTGCCTGGAATGGTTGAACGCTGGCGCTCAGTTCCTGAAGCGCCGATGTCAGCGTCGAGATCACCGCCACCCAGTCGCTCTCCTGCGACGGCCCAACCGAGGCAGACGTTTGCCCTGTTTGGGCCGGAAACATAACGGCACCTGCATAGGCGGAGTCGGTGACCGGAACTGCTCGGCGGTCCACGGGCCATGCCAGAACCACGACATGCTCGGTCGAGCCTGTGGGGGGTGAACTCGAGGGAAAGTCCTGCGGCATCATCATGAACATCCACCTATGTCGGACTCTCCAGCATCGCGCATATCCCGGCCAGGGGGAAGGGCTCCACCAGACCCGGGTACCAAACTCGGCCGTGTCACCCATGCAGTCGCCTGCGGCGCGCTGTCCGCCGCCAGGAGTCCGTGCGCTGATCGTTGGCCTCTGCAGTCCTTCCACCACGACGGCGACCAGGCAGACTTACAACCATGCGTGACGAGCTTTTCAACCTGACCGGGCGCACCGCCCTGGTCACCGGCTCCAGCAAGGGCATCGGCAAGGCGCTGGCCCGTGGCCTGCTCCGCGCGGGCGCCGCCGTGGTGCTCAACGCCCGCGACGCAGAGATGCTGGAAACCACGCGCGAACAGCTCGCCGCGGACACGGCCGCCGGCGACCGGGTGCATGCCGTGCCGTTCGACGTCACGGACGCCGGTGCGGTGCGCCAGGGAGTGGCCAGGGCCGAGGCGCTGGCCGGGCCGATCGACATCCTGGTCAACAACACGGGCATGCAGCACCGGGCTCCCATCACCGAGTTCACCGACGCGGACTGGCACCGCATCGTCGACGTCAACCTCACCAGCGCCTTCTTGGTCTCCAGGGAGGTCGCCCCCGGCATGGTGCGCAGGGGCCGAGGCAAGATCGTCATGATCTGCTCGGTCCAGTCCCTGCTCGCCAGGCCGGGGATCGCCCCCTACTGCGCAACCAAGGGCGCGCTGAGCATGTTCGTCAAGGGTCTGTGCGCCGAGCTCGGGCCGGCGGGCGTTCAGGTGAACGGCTTGGCGCCGGGATACTTCGACACCGAGCTCACCTCAGCGCTGGTCGCGGACCCGGAGTTCACCTCGTGGGTCCAGAAGCGCACCCCCGCCGGCCGCTGGGGTGACGTGGAGGACCTCGTCGGCCCGCTCGTCTGGCTGTCCAGCAGGGCCTCCGACTTCGTCAACGGCCAGACCATCTTTGTCGACGGCGGCATCACCAGCGTGCTCTGAGCACGCCCACGATCACCGGACTGAGACGACCATGCGCGCCTGTGTGCTCCACGCAGCCAAGGACCAGGGGCCTAACGCCCTGCGCGTGCCGGCGCGGTGTGGAGCTCAAACCGGTCGATGTAGTCGCCGGTCGCGGCTATGGAGACGTCCTGAAAGACACACCGGACGAACGTGCAGTTGTCCAGGGCGATCAAGCCTTCGAAGGGGCTGTCGGGGATTTCTATGAGCGCGGAGGGCGGAATCGGGCTGTCGAGGAACATCGTGTCGTTTCGTGGGTAGAGCGCCGCTGGACCCACGATCGTGCATTCCACGAACCGCCAGTTGAAGATGCGCGGCCCGGGCAGGACGCGCCCCAGGATCTTCACGGTCGTGCCCTGGACCTCAAGTTGCGCTGGGGACATGGCGCACACCGTAGGCGTGACTCCACCCAACGCAGTCGTACATCGGTATGAGGTCGCGGCGGCCAGGATGGGCAATCGCTGCTTCTCGACGCCCAAGGACCTGCTGGCGTGGTCGGAGTCGCAGAAGGAACCGGCGTGGTCATGAACCGCCCAAACGGCAAGTGGCGCGTACAGGTGAAGTACCGCAGTCGGGACGTGGCCGATCGGACCTTCGATCGTCGTGGCGATGCGGTGCGGTGGGAGACCGAGCAGAAGCGGCTGCTGCACTCCGGGAGTTCGTCGCCCCGGCTGCCGGTTCGATCACTGTGCGGGAGAGGGCCGAGGAGTTCCGCGCGTCACGCAAGGGACAGCTCTCGGTTCGGGCGTGGGAGTCGGATGAGAGCGCGTTGCGGGTCCACATGTCGCTGGCGTTCGGCAACTGGCCGATCTCGTCGGCCACCCCCTTGGTCGAGCGATTCCTCGTGGACCTGGCGGTGTCCCGATCCGTGCGGACGGCGGCTCGCGTCCGAACCACGCTGCGAGCGCTGTTCCGCTAGGCCTACGAACACGTCGTCTGCAGGTGTCACCAGCCTGAACTGGTGCCCCTGCCGCACCCCGACTCAGGGACGGGGAAGGTCATCGAGGTCGACCCGTTCTCAGTTCGCTGCGCTTCTGGACGTCGTCGTGACTCAGCGGCGGCTGTCGCCGGGTGGTGCCGACATCACGTTGGGGGCTGACGGGTGCGGGCATCGAGCGGGCCACCAAGAGCGGCCGATCCGCTCATGCTGTAAGTCCCAACTGCCAGCAGTGGCAACGATGCTGCGCGAAGGAGGAGATCGCCGCCTTCGCGGACTTCCCCGAGGCGAACTGGCGCAAGGTGTGGAGGACCACCCCGTTGGAGCGGTTGAGCAAAGAGGTCAAGCGCCGAACCGACGTTGTGGGCATCTTCCCTAACCCCGCCGCGCTGCTGCGCCCGGCGAGCTGCGTGCTGATCGAGTCCCGCGACAATGGCAGGTCGCCGAGCGCCGCTACCTCTCCGAAGCCTCCGATCCGCGCGGCATAGGTCACAAAACCACAGAGCATCACGCGGAACGAGTTGCACCGCCTCGCGGGACTTCATCAAGCCACCACGAACCATTGCATTCCCTTAAGTCCGGTGCGCCCAGTTTGGAAATCTCGCATGAGCTGGCGGGGGGATTTCGTGGTTATCCGCGCTGAGCCGCCAATGCCTTTGTCGCTCCTTGTGCGCCGCCTGCTGCGGTCCTCGTGGTTCGAAGCAAGTCGGGCTTGCGCCCAAACCCAAGTCCATCGCATGTTGATGTCCCGTCGTACTTGACATCGCTGTGCGGCACACTGACAGGGTGCGCATCCGGGAGGGTAAATGAAGAGCGAGCGGCACGAGGCGCTCCTAAGCATTGTCAACGAGGCGGGCAGAGTTGAGGTGGTCGAGCTCGCGCAGCGCCTCGGCGTCTCGGAGATCACCGCTCGACGGGACCTCTTGGAGCTCGAGGCCGATGGGTTCCTCCGGCGCGTCCACGGTGGTGCCGTGCCCGTCAGTGGTCGGTCGTCCGAGCGGCCGTTCCGCGTGCGCGAGCAGCAGCAGTCCGCTGGGAAGGAAGCGATCGCCAAAGCAGCGGCGAAGATGGTGAACAGCGGGGACGCCATTGCCCTGGACGTGGGCTCGACGGTGCTGCACATGATCGACCACCTGGGTCATGCCGCGAACCTCACCATCGTCACAGCCAACCTGCGCACCGCCTGGGCGGTGGCGAACAGCAAGACGCTGATGCGGCCGTTCCGGCTGATCGTCTCCGGCGGCGTCGTCCGGGAGGACGAGCTGTCGATGACTGGTGAGAGCGCGCTCGCCCACTTTCGGAAGATGCGCGTGGATATCGCCTTCCTCGGCGTCGCGGGGGTCGATCCTCGAGCCGGGGTCACCGATTTCAATTTGGACGACGTCGAGATCAAGCGACACCTCGTCGAGTCGGCACGCAAGACCGTGGTCCTCGCCGACCACACCAAGCTCGGCGAGGTCAACTTCGCCCAGGTCGCCGACCTCCATCAGCTAGACCTGCTGATCACGGACATGCAAGCCCCCCGCGACCAGGTGGAGGAGCTTCGCCGCGCTGGGTTGGAAATCATGCAGGTCAAGCCCTGACTGGTGAACGCAGCGCGGGCGCGCGGCACCGGTTCCCCCGGAACAGCCCAGATGTTCCATGACGGGGCGATGTCCTTCGCGATGGCCATTGACCGAATGAACATTCTGGATATATAAAGTGATCGTTCGTCTGCTCTGGCGAACCCTCACGAAGCGTCAGCGCTCACCTACCACGGATGGCACCCCATGATGCGCACACTCAAGATGTCGTTGCCGGTGGCCGCGACCGCCGCCGTCCTCGCCCTCACCGCATGCGGAGGATCCCCCTCCGCCTCGACCGAGGACCGGGGCTCGCCCACCAAATCGATCAAAGTAGTCGCTGCGGAGTACAGCAGCTCCACCAGCCCCTACTGGCAGCAGGTGGCGAAGGACTTCACGGCCAAGACGGGCGTCAAAGTCGAACTGCAGGTCATCGGGTGGAACGACATCCACCAGCAGGTGAGCACGATGGTGCAGACCAACCAGCTGCCCGACGTCCTCAACCTCGACTCGTTCTCACAGTATGCCGCTGACGACCTGCTCTGGCCGGCCCCAGACATCGAGACCCAGGCATTGCGGGACAACCTGCCGGAGAACCTGCGTACGTCGGGCTCCTACAAGGGCAAGGAGTTCGGAATCCCCCTGGTGGGCAGTGACTCTGCCCTGTTCTACAACCCCGCCATCTTCAAGCAGGCGGGCCTCACGAACCCCCCGGCCTCGCTCGACGAGCTCCAGTCGGACGCCCTGGCGGTCTCCAAGCTGCCTGGCAAGGTGGGTTTCGCGCTGTCGCTCAGCCCCGAGGCCCCGCACATCGACTTCTCGACCTTCATGTTCAACATGGGAGGTTCATACATGGCTGATGGGAAGTGGGCCATCAACTCGCAGCAGAACGTCAAGGCGCTCGAGTTCCTCAAGGGCCTCACTGAGAAGAAGGCCACCGAGGTCAACCCCGGCAAGACCGGTCGCGTCGAGGGGTCGTGGCAGCTGTTCGAGGCCGGGACCGCCGCCATGACCATCGGACAGGGCGGTCTCGCGGATCGGCTCGAGAAGTCGGGAACTCCCTACAAGGTGGCGCCGTTCCCGGCGGCGCCCGGTGTCACCCCCACCAGCCTGGGCGTGGCCGACTACATCATGGCCTTCAAGAAGCCGGGCAACCAGGATGCGGTCAAGCAGTTCCTTGACCTCGCCTTCAGCGACAAGAACTACACCAAGTTCATCGAGACGGAAGGTCTTCTGCCCGTCACGAGCGGGGCTCAGGCGGCACTCGCACAGAAGCCCAAGTTCGGGCCGTACATTGAAGCGCTCAAGTCGGCGAAGTTCGCACCTGTGGGGGAGGAGAACTGGGACAAGGTCCTCGGGGCCATGAAGAACTCCCTGGGGCTGGCAGTGCAAGGTCAGGATCCGCAGAAGGTCCTCGACGACATCCAAGCCGTAGCAACCAGTTCTTGATCCTGTGACAGCGGCCAACGGGCCCGCCCCATCCTCGTCGCCCGTCACCCACAGTGGCGGGCGACAGGGGGGTGGAGCCAGCACGGGGCGCCGTCAGAGGCGGTCTCCGCAGGATGTGGGGTGGCTGGGCCTGGCTGGCTGGCTAGGGCCCAGTGTCGTCCTGATCTTGGTGGTCGTCGTGTACCCCCTGATCGAGACAGTCCGTTCATCGTTCCAGTCGTTCTCGCTCACTGGTGCGGTGAAAGGATCCGCCGGATGGGACAACTACCGAACCATCATCGAGAACCCCGCCTTTCCCAGGGTCATCGTCAACACCGTCGTGTGGGTGGTCCTGGGGGTGGTCCTCACGACGCTGGTGTCCCTGCCTCTGGCGCAGCTGATGTCCAAGGAGTTCTGGGGCAACCGGTTCCTGCGCATTGCGCTCATCGTGCCGTGGGCCACCTCCGTCGTCATGAGTGCGATCGGCTTCCGTTGGATTCTCAACTACTACTACGGGGTCCTGAACCCTCTGCTGATGAGGCTCCACGTCATCGCTGCCCCGGTGGACTGGCTGGGCAGCGACAGAACGATCCGGTGGGTCATGATCGGCGTGGTGGCGTTCGTGTCGCTGCCCTTCACGTGTTTCGCGCTGCTATCCGGCCTGCGCACCATCTCGGACGACGTCCTGGAGGCGGCCGCCATCGACGGCGCCGGTCGGTGGCAGTCGTACCGGCACATCGTTCTGCCTCTTCTGCGGGGTCCGTTGACCGTCACGGTGCTGCTGAACTCCATCTGGATCTTCAACTCGTTTCCCATCGTCTACGTCCTCAACAAGAGCAATCCGGGGTACCTGAGCGACACCTCGACGACCTTCATGTACAAGGTGGCATTCCTCACCGAGAGGGACGTGGGTGCAGGCGCCGCGATGTCGGTCCTCAATGTGATCGTCATCGGTGTCGGGGTCGCGTTGTACGTCCGACGTTCGAGAATGGAGTGACCTGATGGCGGCTCGGACAACGGGCAGGGCGACGATCGGCGGCACGGCTGTCGCCGTCGTGCTGCTCAGCCCATACCTGGTGATGCTCTTCACGTCCTTGAAGCCGGCGAGCGAGCTGTCGCTCACGCCGGGTCGGCTCCTGCCGCAGGACTGGCGGTTCGACAACTACGTCACCATGTGGCAGGCGGCGCCGGTCGCCCGCTACATGCTGAACTCCCTGGTGGTCGCCTCGTCGTCGACGCTGCTGGTGCTCCTCATCGCGGTGCCGGCCGCCTATGCCAGTGCCCGGTTCGCCTTTCCCGGCCGCCGGCTCTATCTCTTCGCCATGCTCGTGGTCCAGATGCTTGCCCCCGTGGCGCTGATCGTCGGTCTCTACCGGGAGTTCGCCTCCTTCCGCGCCCTGGACAACCTCGGCAGCCTGGTCGTCATCAACACCGCGTTCAACCTGGCATTCGCGATCTGGCTTCTGCGCGGCTTCATCCTGACGATCCCGGCCTCCTTGGAGGAGGCCGCCTGGATCGACGGCTGCTCACGCCAGCGCGCCCTGCTACTCGTGGTCCTGCCTGTCATCCGCCCGGGGCTGGTGACCGTGGCCGTATACGCGTTCATCGCCGCCTGGAACGAGTTCATCGTTGCACTGACCCTGATCACCACCGAGGCCAAGAAGCCGTTGCAGGTCGGCCTCACCCAGTTCATCGGCAAGGACGAGGTCGAGTGGCAACACCTCTTCGCGACCTCGCTGGTAGCGATCGTGCCTGTCGTCGTGCTGTTCCTGCTCGTCGAGAAGCACCTCGTCGGCGGCCTCACGGCCGGAAGCGTCAAGTGACGACGACTCGCCAGGGGACGACCACCGCACGCAGGCGTCCCGTCAGAGGAAGCTTGGGGTTCGTCATCGGCAGCCTCGACCCGCAGCATGCCGCGACAGCCGGCGGGGTGGCCGTTCTCGGCCACGTCCATGACCCCCTCCTGCGTCGTGACCTCGCCTCCATGGCACTCGCGCCCGGAGTGCTGAGGGGCCGAGCGCACCAGACCGCACAAGGGCGATATGTCCTCGACATCGATGATCGGGCGCGGTTTCACGACGGCAGCAGGGTGACGGCCGACGACGTCGCGACTAGCATCCGCTCGTTGATCGACGGCCCTGGATCGGGCGGGTTCATGTCGGCCGGCCTGGATGGTGTCCAGGAGGCGATCATCCTCACAGAAGGCCAGGTGGAGCTGCGCACCGACTCCGCACTGCCCCTGCTCGACGAGCGCCTGAGCCTCGTCCGAGTGCAGCCGCACTCGGCAGTCTGGTCCGAGGATAATCTGCCTCACGGCACCGGCCCTTACCGTGTGGTCTCCCACGACCCCTGCGGCGCCACCCTCGAACCGGCGCCAGGTTACGCCCTGCTCGAGGACGATGGCGACCATCGCTCGCCGTTGGACCTGCTCGCCACCCCTGAGCCGATGGAGCGAATGAGCCGCCTGCTCGAGGGCGACGTCCACGTGATCGAGGAGGCCCCACAGGACGGGCTGGCCCTGCTCGAGGGGCGTCCGGACCTGGCCTCGGCATGGGTCAGGGGGATGAACACCACGTGGTTGCTCTTCAACTGTGCCGACGAGCTGTTCGGCGACGTGCGTGTCCGTCGCGCGGTGGCCTTGGCCATGGACCGAGAGCAACTCGCCCACACCGTGCACCGTGGACGCTTCGAACCGTCCGGCGCGCTCCTGCCCCGTTGGCATCCTGACTATGTCGCCTGCGCCGAGGAGCCCGCCCACGATCTGCATGCGGCCCGCGCTCTGTTGAGGCAGGCAGGTGCGTCCGGCGTCGAGATCGAGCTCCTGGTGTCCAGTGCCGACTGGGTCGTCCGTCAAGCCGAGCTGGTCGTCGAGCAGCTGGCAGCCGTGGGGATCTCGGCTCGCGCTATAACGGCCCACACCGCGGACCTCTTCGAGAAGGAGATTCCCGCCGGACGATTCCAGGTGCTGATGGCCTCGGGCGATCCAAGCATCTTCGGGCGCGACGGGGAGTTCTTCCTACGCTGGTACCTGACGGGCCGATGGGCGCGCCACTACGCCCACCAGCCCAAGTATGAGGTGGACGGCAACCACGCGCTGGTGCGGCGGCTGGTCCGCACGCCAGAGCCGCACCTGAGACGCGAGCTCCTGGGCCAACTGCAGCGCGCCGCTGCGACGCAGTGTTCCATGGCGGTGCTCGGGCATCGCCCGCAGCCGACGGCATGGAGCAGAACGCTCCAGGGCTTTCGGCCTTCGGGCACCACCGGCCTGGACCTCCGCACCGCGCACGTGGTCGGTGCGCCGTGACCACGCCGACCTATCCGGACCTTCGGGACAAGGTCTTCCTCGTCTCCGGCGCCGCGGGTGGCGTCGGACGTGCCCAAGCCCTCGCCCTGGCCCAGCAAGGAGCGGTCGTCGCCATGCTCGACCTGAGCTCGCTGGACAGCGCGGCCAACGAAGTAGCGCGTCTGGGTGGTCGATACTCGCGAGCCGCGACAGATGTGCGGGACGCACAGGCCGTGTCCAGGATCGTGGCCGACGTGGTCGAGCAGTGGGGCCGGCTGGATGGCGTCCTTGCGACGGCCGGCGTGTGCCGTGGCTACGGACCCTTCTGGCAGGTGGATGAGCATGACATGCGGTTCACGGTGGAGACCAACGTCTACGGGACCTGGAACCTGCTGAGCGCAGCGGCGGACCACTGGGTCGGCACGCGCACGACAGGAGCGGTCGTCGTGACTGGCTCCGTGGCCGCCGCGCGCGGCCTGCCCTCCGTAGGCCATTACGTCATGAGCAAGCACGCGCAGCTAGGGCTGGTGCGTACGGCGGCCCGAGAGCTGGGGCCTTACGGAATCCGGGTCAACGCCGTGGCGCCCACCAACGTGGACACCCCGATGTTTCAGCGTGCTGCCGTGTGGCAGATCGTGGCTGGACGTGGGGGCTCGGTCAGTCGCGACGAGGCGGCCGCCGCAGCCCTCGACAGCCACCACCTCCCCATCCCTTGGGTGGAGCCGGACGATGTCGCGGCGGCGAGCACCTGGCTGCTGTCGGCCGCAGCCCGGTATGTCACCGGGGCGGTGCTGGCGGTGGACGCCGGAGCGCTCGACCACTGACGCTGCGGCACCGTGAACTCAGCTGCGGCATGATGAACCACCTCCGGGACAGGTGCGGTCAGCATCGTCAACGGGCTCGGCAGGCGCGCGTAGGCCAGCCCGTCAATGATGCCCACCGACCGGCCGTTCCCCAGCCCATTGCCGGGAAGCGCGAGAGGGTGGGCGCCATCAGATGCCGAAGCGTTCCTGAAGCCAGCCGATCTGCCGCAGGTCATGGTGCTCCCCGCCGCCTTCATGCTTGTTGTAAGTGAAGACGTCGATCTCCTTTGGCCCGGCATAGTGGTTGTAGGCGGCGTAGACCGTCGAGGGCGGACAGACGTCGTCCATCAGGGCCACCGAGAACAGTGCCGGAACCGTGGCGCGCGCCGCCATCTCCATCCCGTCGAAGTAGGCAAGTGTCTGGAAGGCCGTTTCGATGTCGCCCTTCCGGGTGCGCGCGAACTCCAGCAGTTCGGCGTACGGCCGGGTGTCCGTGATCTCGATTGCCCGCTTGACGTGACACAAGAAGGGGACGTTCACCATGGCCGCCGCCACTCCGTCGGCAAGGGCCGACGCGGCGAGGGCGATCGCCCCGCCCTGGCTGGTGCCCTGGACGGCTACGCGGGCGGGGTCGGTCCCCGGAAGACATCGTGCGACATCGACGGCGAGAACAGCGTCCGTGAAAACCCGCCGGTAGTAGTAGTCGTGGGGGCTCAAGACGCCCTTGGTAAGGAAGCCCTCCACCTGGGGTGACAATGACCCTGCCGCGTCTCCCGTACTTCCGGCACGACGCGCGCGGGCGCCCTGCCCCCGAGTGTCCATGACGAGGACGGCGACACCGGCGGCCGGCCACGCCAACCAGTCCAGCGGCGTGCCTCGGCCGTCGCCGTAACCCAGGAACTCCACGACCATGGGCCAACCGCCACTTGGCGCGTCCCCGGCAGGGCGAACCCACCAGGCGTGGACGCGTTGTCCACCGAAGCCGGCGAACGACGCGTCAAGCACCCGGACAAAGGGGAGATTGGCGGCGTACGCCACCGAGTCGACGGCACGGTCCGCGCTCCGTGCCTCGGCCAGCGTCCTGCCCCAGAAGGCATCGAAGTCCGCCGGGCCACTCCGCGTGGGGAGGTAGCGCTCCAGCTCGCTGAGGGGCAGATCGAACAGCGGCACGGTGTCTCCTCGTCGTGGGCAGTCCCGTTCCCGGCCGAGCTGCGAACCCGTCAGGATGAGTTCATGCCGGGATTGTTCTACAAGCCATTCCTTCGGCTCAGCTGGCCATGTGCTGGCGGCGAGGGTCGATGAGCAGCTTGACGGAACTGTAGCCCGGTTCGAGCTGGGCTCGGATGGCGGACTCGGCATCGTTGAGTCCGGCGACCGTCCCGGTCATGGCGGACAGGTCGACCTTGCCGGCAGCCACGAGCTCGATGGCTGGACCCGTCTCGTCATTCGCCCCCGTGCATCCGATCAAGGAGAGCTCCTTGTGCAGGATGGGTAGCAGTGGCAGTGAAACCTCTGGTTGCACTGCGCCGAAGAACATCACCCGTCCGCGCTTGCGTACGACCGTGATCGCTTGACGGTAGGTAGCCTCGATGCCCACGGACTCGATGACCACGTCGGCGCCACGACCCGAGGTGAGCTCCAGTACCGATGCCTCGACATCCGTTGTCCTGGGGTCCCACGCGATGTCGGCTCCGCAGAGCAACGCGAGGTTGCGGCGCGTCTCCGAGGGATCGGTGACAGCGATGACCCTCGCGGCGGTGTTGCGCAAGCACTGGACCATGCAGAGGCCGAGGGGTCCGGCGCCTAGGACGACGACGTTGTCGCCGGGTTGGACCTCGGCTCTCCGTACCGTGTGCAGAGCGTTTGCCAGGGGCTCGATGAGGGCGGCCTGCTCGTCGGTCACCGACGGGGGAACGGGGTGCACGGTGGCTTGGTGGGTCACGACGTACTCGGCCATGCCACCCTGGACGAAGCCGCGCAGGGAGGAGCCAAGCACCTGCTTGTGGTCGCAGATCGAGATCCAGCCCTTGCGGCAGGCGGGGCACTGGCCACACACGACCTGCGGGTCCACTGTGACTCGGGTGCCGACGGGGGGGTCGCTCACGCCCGGCCCGTGCTCCGCAATGGTGCCGCTGATCTCATGGCTCATGATGAGCCCGTCAGCGCGCGACGTGCCCTCGGTGTCGAGGAAGCCGTGGGTGTCGGACCCGCAGACTCCGGCGAACGCCACCTGGACCAGGACCTGACCGGGGCCGGGCTGGGGCTTGGGAACCTGGCGGACTTCCAGGTGCTTACCCCCGGGTTCTGCGATGACAACAGCGGCGCGCATCACAGCACGATCTCCTTCGTGGTCGATAGGGGTGCCGGGGTATGCCCAGCGCGGCGGGCACCAGCGTCGTGGGTCGTCGTAATGAACTGACGCAGTGCGGTGGGGGCGTCCTTGCGCGAGAGCAGCGGCTCTCCCTGAACGATGACCGACGCCCCGGCGGCGACGGCCGCGAGGCTCTCCTCGAGGTCGTAGGTCGCGTAGCTGACGGGGCACGAGGCGGCTGCGACGACCGCCGACAGGTCTTCGACCGGGGACCCCGCTGGCGCGGCGCGCTTCTGGTCAACCCCGAAGTGGACCATCAGGTAGTCCGGTTCCAGCGCGGCATACTTCCCGCAGGACGTGCGCAGGTTGGCGACGTTGAACAGGTCGATGGTGACGGCCACCCCCACGGTGCGGGCGTGCTCGACAGCGGTAGCGACGGTCACCATCGGCGCCAGCCCAGTCACGGTGACGTTGGAGATGCCAAGTCCGGCGGCCGCGTCGAGGTACTTGGCTGGGGAGGCCATGACCATGAGGTCGAGCAGCCAGTACTGGTCCGGGAACGCGCGAGTTAGCTTATCGCAGCCGCGGATCCCGTTGAACTCGACGAACGGCTTACCGATCTCTAGCCAGTCGGCCCCTGCGTCGAGGGCCACTTCGGCCAGTCGCACGGCATCGTCGAGTTCGATGACATCCAGAGCCACCTGGACCTTGGGATGCTTCACGTTATGAGCCTTTCGTCAGCGGTTCGGTTGCTGCGGCCAGGGGACCGACGACCCGGCCGCTGTCGATGAGGGCCACGTCGTCGACCAAGAGTGACGCCCGGGGTGTCCTGAGGTCCTTGACGATGTCCCAGTGGATGCTGGACTCGTTGAGGCCGCCACATTGGGGGTATGCCCGGCCCATGGCGATGTGGGCGGTGCCCAGGATCTTCTCGTCGATGAACAGGTCTCCGGTGAGGGTGGTCATGAAGGGGTTGAGGCCGATCCCCAGCTCGCCGACCAGGGCCGCCCCTTCATCTGCCGCGACCAGCTGCTCGACGAAGGCGCCGCCGCGGGATGCGTCCGCCTTTGTGCAGCGTCCGTTCTCGAACACCAGTGTCAGGTCAGCAATCTCCGTGTCGGCGAACCAGAACCGCCCAGGAAAGCTGATGTGCCCGTTGGTTTCGCTCTCAAGCGGCGCGGTGGCAACCTCACCGTCGGGCAGGTTGGCCTCTCCGGCGAAGGGAACCCACGTCCGCCCCCGTACGCCAAGGCTGAGGTCGGTGTCTTCGTCGAGGATCGTCACGGTGGAGCTGCCGTCCAATGCATCGGCGAGAATGCCCCAGCGTCGTCGCCAGGCGGGCCAGTCCTGGGTACACCCGGCCAGGAACTCGGCCTCGATCCGGGCCGGGTCGGCGCCTGCCCGCGTCGCCCACGCTGCGGTGGGTAGGCGGACGACACACCAACGGGTGCTGCGCCAGCGAGCGGTGGAGACCTCACCCTTGCCGAGCCGTTGTGCCACCTGGCGGTTCGGGCTGGGGGCGCTTCCTGTCTCGCGCTGCCGGGGGACGGTCATGGCTCGAAGGGCGATGTAGACGTCGGCCCATTCGATGGCGGCCAGCTCCAGCGGCGCCGGCCGCCGCAGTGCGGCGATGTCGAGCAGGGCAAGCGCGGAGCGTTCGAAGTCCTCCGCGGCCAGCACCACTTGGGGGGTGGCTCCCCGACGATGGCATTCCTCGACCAGGGCGTGGACGGCATCGTAGGCCTCGATGCCGGTGAGCGCGACGGCCACCTTGTCTCCGGCGCCGATGGATGTACCGGTGGCGATGGAGGCCGCGAGGCTGCCCCAGTGACCCTGCATGAGGTCGGGAGCCGAGGTCGGTTGATCGGTGGCTCGTGGGCGGGTCATGCGGTTCTCACCTGTCGCAGAGCGGTGTACACCTGGCTGAATCGTTCGTGGTCGTGGACGTATGCGGCGTGCGCGGCCTCGTCCGGGTCGATGGTCAGGGTGGGTTGGCGGCATTCGGGTACAACGTTGCGCTCGAGGAGCCCGATCGCCCGTCCGGCGAGAAGTGCCCCGCCGTAGCTTGCGCCGGGGCTCTTGAAGACCTGCTGCGGCAGGCCGGCGATGTCGCTGACCGCCTGCAGCCAGACGAGGTTGGCGGTGCCGCCCCCGATCGCCGAGAGACGGCGGTGCTGGCCGCCGGTGTCCGCGTGCGCCAGCATCGAAGCCAGGGCCAGCACCATGGAGTGGGCGATCCCTTCGAGCACCGCTCGGGCCAGCTCTGCTCGGCCGTGGGCCAGGCTCAGCCCCTCGATGACCCCGCGGGCAGCTGGGTCGTCGAACGGGGTGCGTTCCCCGGAGAAGTGCGGCAGCACCAGGAGCCCCAGGCTGCCCTTGGGAGCCAACGACGCGAGTGCGACCAGCTCGACGAACTCGGAGCCGCCGGGCTCACCGCCCAGACGGAGCAGTTGGGTGAGCCAACGGGTGGCGGTGCCCGCGGTGGAGGTGCCTGCGGCCACCAACCAGCTGCCATCGGTCAGGCCGGGTGCGCAGTAGAGACCAGCACCAGGCATCGCATCCGCGGTGGGGGCGATCATGAATCCTGACGAGCCGTACATGACCATCGCCGAGTGGGGTTGTTCTACGTCACAGGCCAGCGCCTCACAGGGAGCATCTGCCGAGCCTACGAGCACGGGCGTGCCAACCGGCAGGCCGATCTGCGCCGCAGGCTCGGGCAACAGGCGCCCGGCGACCTGGTCGGACCAGGCGAGGCTGGGTAGCTGCTCGGGTCGGACGAACCACTCGCAGCCCTCGGTGTCCCACCTGTGTTCGCGCAACGAGTACAACGGGTGGAAGTAGCTGGCTGTGGCGTGGTCCATCACTACCTGGCCGGTGAGGCGGTGGACCAAGAAGGACTGACACGTGTGAATCACGGCTGTCGCGGCGACGACGTCCGGCTCGTGTTGTGCCAGCCAGGCGATCTTGGGACCTGCGGACTGCGAGCTCAGCTGGTTGCCGCTGCGAGCAGTGATCGTCGCCGCGCCAAGGCGCTGCTCGATCTGGTCTGCCTGGTCGCCAGCCCTGGTGTCGATTCCGTAGAGGATGGCCGGCCGCAGCGCCCGGCCAGCGGCAGTCGTCGGGACCACAGCGGGGCCGATTCCGCTGCAGCACAATGCCTGCACGCTCGTGGCAGCCATGGAAGGCGTGTCGAGCAAACTCCGAACCGCGGTGACCAGGCCGCCCCACCAGACGGTCTCGGCGTCGTGCTCGGCGAACCCAGGCGCCGGGAGGCTCAGCTGGTGTGGGCACTTGGCGGTGGCCACCACTGCGCCGATGGCGTCGACTGCCGTGGCCTTGGTCTCGTAGGTGCCGATGTCGACGCCTACGGTGACCGCCCGTTGCTCAGGCATGGGCTTGCGAGGGCTGGCGCGCACCTCGCAGAGCATGCATGAGCTCGGCTACCCGGGCGGGGTCGGCGGCGTTCTCGAACACGCCGTCCCGCTTGAGATGTGTGCCCACGATCGCGGCGTCGGCCACGCTCAACAACTCGGCCACGTTGTCACGGTTCACCCCTGTGTTCACGATGACAGGAGTATCTCCTGCCGCAGCCTTGACGGTGCGCAGATGTTCGATGTCCGTGGTGGCTCCTGCGGTCAGCCCCGACACGCAGAGTGCGTCCGGACGGGTGTTGAAAACGGTCGACCGGGCGATCGAGGCGAGGTCGCGGTCGGCCAGGTAGCTGGCCGCCTCCGGGACGATGTTGAACAGCAGCTTGACGTCCGCGGCCCCGACCCTGGCCCGGTGCCGGGCGGCTGCCCCGACATTGGTGTTCCAGATGCCGAAGTCGCTGGCGTAGGCGCCGGTGAAGATCTCCCGCACAAAGGACGCACCGGTCGCGACGGCCAGGTCGATCGAGGCGATGCCGTCCCACAGGACGTTCACCCCGAACGGCACCGCGATCTGTGAGCGCAACTCGCCGATTACCCGTGCCATGACGGCGGCCGTGATGGGTTCGGTCTGAGTGAGGTAGGGGAGGCTGAACTCGTTGGAGATGAGGATGCCGTCGATCCCACCATCTTGGAGTGCCCCGATCTCGCGCCGGGCGTAGTCCACGATCCCCGTGACACCCATGCTGGTGTCGTAGTGCGGGTCGCCCGGCAGCGCCGGGAGGTGGCACATGCCAATGACGGGGGTGTCGACGTCGAAGAGTTCCTTGAGCCAGTTCATGTGTCGGGAGCCTTTGGTTCGTTGGGGTGTCGCGGTGCTCGCACTGCGATCGAAGGGGTGGGTAGAGATGGGCTAGCGGGGGCGCATCGTTCGCAGCAGCACGCTGGAGATCACCATGACCAGGGCGAGCATCACCACGGCGACGGCTGCACCCTTGCCGACGTCGAGGTAGGTGAACGCATAGAAGAACGCATGCAGGTCAAGCGTCTCGGTGGCGTTGCCCGGCCCCCCGCCGGTCATCACGTAGATCGTGTCGAACCTCTTGATGGCGTCCATCGTGCGGAACAGCGCTGCCAGCAAGATCATGGGCTTGATGATCGGAACCACGATGTGCACCAGTCGTTGCCACGATGAGGCGCCGTCGACCTCCGCGGCTTCCATCACCTCCTGAGGCACTGACTGCAGGGCGGCGACGAGGATGACGACAACGAAGGGCGTGGACAGCCACAGGTCGGTCAGCACCACGGACGGCATCGCCCAGGTGGTGCTCCCGAGCCAGTTGACGGGACCAAGACCTACGTGACCCAGGAGGTAGTTGACCATCCCGTTGTCGGTGTTCAGCAGCATCTTCCAGATCAGCCCTACGACTACCGGGGTGCTCATCATCGGCAAAAGGTAGAGCGACCGCAGCAGGCCGACACCCCGGAAGGACCTTGAGAGCAGGAGGGCGATGGCCAGGCCCAGCACGAGCTGGAGGATGACCGTCGCACCGACCTGGTAGGCGGTGAGGCCCAGTGCCTTCCAGAAGGCGGGGTCCTGGGCCAGCTCGGTGAAGTTGCCGAGCCCGATGAACCGTGGGGCGAGGGCGGAACCGCGGTTCCACTGCTGCAGGCTGGTCCACAGGGACACCGCGAGTGGCACGCCGGTGATCATCAGCAGAAGCAGGAAGGTTGGGGCGAGCAGCGCCGAATAGACGCCGGGCCCGTCGCCCCCGACGCGCAGTCTGCTGCGCGTCGGGCGGCGTTGGGTGGTGATGATTGTGGTCATGGCTTACTTGAGCAGGCCCTGCACCTGGGCTTGTGCTGCCTTCATTGTTGCCTCCGGGGTGCGGCCCTTGGACAGGCTGTTCGAGAGCTCGAGTGCGAGGGCTCCGCGGATCTGCTGTCCTTGCGGGATCAGGGGTGTGTAGCGAGGATTGGTGTGCGCAATGGCCTCGGTCAGGGCGCTGACGAAGCCGGGATTGAGCGCCTTCTGGGCGGCAGGATCGGCGAGGACGTCCGAGCGCCCGGATGAGCCGTTTGTGCCGGACACCACCTGCGCCACTCCAGTCTTGGCTCCGGTGAGGAACTGGACCAGCTTCCATGCCTGCTGCTGGTGCTTGGTCGCGGCAGCGACCGAGAAGCCCCACACCGCGCCCACGATGTAGTCCTGGCCGCCTTGGCCCTTCAGGGCGGCATAGCCGACCTCACCGGCGATCTTGGACTTGGCTGGGTCCTCCAACGCCGGACCGAGCTGCGCGGCGTCGAGCCACATGCCGGCCTCGCCCTGCTGCATGGCGAGCTGGGCCTCGGCGAAGCCGTAGTTGGACACGCCCTTGGGGCCGTACTTGCCGAGCAGGTCGAGGTAGTTCTTGGTGGCGGTCAGTGCGGGCGGCTGGGTCAGTACGGAGAAGGATGCCGGGTCGGCGCCGTCGGGCCAACGGCCACCGTTGAGGAACCACATCATCAGCCACAGGAACGAGTTCTCGTTGGCTTCGCGTGATCCACGGCCGACGAAGCCAGCCTTTCCGGTCTTCGCCTTGATCGTCTGTGCTGCAGCAACGACCTCGGCAAGTGTGGTCGGGGGGGTCTGCGGATCCAGGCCTGCCTTGGTGAAGAGGTCCTTGTTGTAGAACAGCAGCTCGGCGCCCACCTGGTAGGGCATGGCGTAGGTCTTGCCGTCCACCTTGATGTTGTCGAGCAGGGTATGGGGAAAGCCGTCAAGGTATCCCTGATCGTTGCCGCTGCTCTTTGCTAGATCGTCCAGAGGCACGATGGCCTTGCGCGGCACCAGCGTGTTCCAGTGCTTGGCGCCCGTCATGATGACGTCGTACTGACCGTTGGTGGCGTCTACTGCAGTGGCCAGCTTGGCGTCGTACCCGGACTCGGGTACCAGCTCGACGTTGACCTTGATACCAGAGGACTTCTCGAACTGGGGAATCAAGGTGGTGCGTAGCTCCTTCGTGGAGTCTTGTTCCACCATGAGGAGGTTGAGCGTGGTGGCCCCGGCCGATCCTGAGGCGCCACCGGAACCGCCACCGGACAGACCGGAGCAGCCGGTCTGGGCCGCGACGGCCGCGACAAGCACCATGACGGCACCCGTGCGACGCATTGATCGAAATCTCATGAACACTCCTGACTTGGGGTAAGGGCTGGTGTTGAGCTACTTGACGGCGCCAGCGGTCAGGCCTGAGACGAGCCCGCGCTGGGTGAAGAGGGAGAAGACGAACACCGGAGCCAGAACGAGCAGGGCGGCCGCGGACAGCCCGCCCCAGTCGACGCCGGCCGAGCTGATGAAGCCCTGGATGGCGACCGAGGCTGGTTTGGTCGTCCGTCCGGCGACGACCAGCGGGTAGAAGAACTCGTTCCACGACGAGATGAACGAGAAGATCGCCGCTGTGGCGATGCCCGGCCGGGCGGAGGGAAGAATCACCCGCCACAGCGCGCTGACCCGGCTGCAGCCATCGATGCGCGCGGCTTCCTCAAGTTCCGGAGGGATTCCCATGAAGTAGCCCGCCATGAGCCACGTGCAGAAGGGCAGCGTGATGGTCAGGTACACGAGCACCAGCGCCGGGTATGTGTCGAGCAGGTGTAGCCGCTGGAACATCAGGAACATCGGCAGGGCGAACGCCATCGGCGGCGTCATCCGTACCACGATGATCCACCGACCCATCCACCTCGAGCTGGCGCGATCGGAACGGGCCAGCGCATATCCCGCGCTGATCCCGAACAGGAGGGTGAACGCCGTTGTGGCGAGAACCACGATGAGTGAGTTGGCGTAGGTCAGAGCGAACTCGCCCTGCGACAGCACCGAGCGGAAGTTCTCCAGCGTGGGCCGGGTCAAGAACACCGGCGTAGGCGAGAACGCGTCCAGCCTGGACTTGAACGCTGTCGAGATGAGCCATGCGAAAGGGCTAAGGGCGCCCACGACTATGCACCAGGCGATCAGCGCCAGGAGCCGGTTCCGCGCCACTCCCGGACGCCGACCGGAGGCTGCTGCGACAGCGGAGTCTCGCGGGCCGACAGCGGTGCTGGGGCTGGTCGCAACAGGGGTGGCCATGAAGCAAGGAAATCACATGCTGACCAATCGATCAAGAGAAAATGGTCAGTTGATCACCGGACACGTGAGCTGTCGATGGCCACCGCGGGGATTGACATCGGCTCGCTCACCGGGACGTCGCATACCTCCGCCCTCCCCGTGGGCGACGGTGGCACCAGCCAGGCGTAGGAAGGGCCGCCAGAACGCTTCTAGCGCGACCGAACGCCGGGGATCACGTGCGCCGGCGCCTGGCGTCTCGAGGGTGCCACGCGACCCGGGTGGAGCGCGGCAGAGTTGGCGGCAATCGGTTTGGCGATGCCTGCGCGAGGGGCTGGGCGTGCAGGAAGGCAATCGCTTGGACGCCGTAGTGCCACAGCTGTGCCACGCCGAGAGCTGCGATTCCTCGCGGCGAAGATTCGCCGTCGTCCAAAGAGCCTCTGACCCGCGAAATCGTGGCGATGCTCTTGCATGGCTTCGGGCTTCGAACTGACGACACGAGCTTTAGGGCACTTGGCAGAGGGGAGCTACGACTCGGCGCCCTTGTGCCACAAATGTGTGCCACGGATCCCCCGGGACCCCTCGGCGACCAAGGTCGACGGGCCAAAAAGTGGACTGTGGCTTGCCGAAACGTGGTGGTGCCCTCGGGCAGATTCGAACTGCCGACACCCGCTTTAGGAGAGCGGTGCTCTATCCCCTGAGCTACGAGGGCGGGGGCTGACCGTCTTGCCGACGGGCCGATGCGAGCCCGTGGACGACAGAAGTCATGCGCCACGAAGGGTAGCCGAAGGACCGGCCCCACCCCGAACCCGCACCCCAGACGCACGCACCGTCGAACGTCCACAACCATCCTCACCCGAACGTCCATAAGGTGGTGGAATCGTTGTAGACCGGCCTCCGCCCCTCTTAACCTCATTGAAGAGCGATGCAGCCCCCAGCCGCTCGAGCCCCAGAGGAAGAGAACCCGTGCGCAAGCTCCTGTCCGCGATCGCCGCAGCCACCGCGACCTTCGTCGTCACCGTCGCGGCGGTCGCCGTCGTCCCGCAGACTGCGGAAGCTGCCACGGCGACGTACCGGCTGACGTACCTCACGCTGCCGAACGGGTCGAAGGTGCCGCTGCGCTGGAACGGCTGCCAGACGGCCATCACGTGGAAGGTGAACCTCGCCGGCGTCCCGAGCACCCTGCGCCCGACCGTCCTTTCCGAGACCAAGACGGTCGTCGGCCAGCTGGCCGCCTACACGGGCTTCACGTTCTCCTACAAGGGGACCACCACCGAGGTCCCGCAGGTCGGCTCGATGCCCCGCCAGACCGCCGAGCTCGTCATCGCCTACTCCAGCCCGTCGAAGACCACCTACAACCTCTACGGCTCGACCCTGGGCCAGGGCGGCCTCTTCGGCGGCTGGGTCTCCCGCACGGTCAGCGGCAGGACCACCTACACGGCCGCCGCGACCCGCGGGTTCGTGGTGCTCGACAGCCCGCAGATGCTAAGCCAGACCCGCGGTGGCTTCGGCACCGGCCTGCGCCGCACCAACCTGCTCAGCCACGAGCTGGGCCATGCCATCGGCCTCGAGCACGTCTACAACACCGCGGAGCAGATGAACCCCGTCCTGACCAGCGTCGCTCCCAAGGGCCTGGCCTCCGGCGACCGCGCCGGACTGACGCGGATAGGCAAGGGCGCCGGGTGCATCAACACCGCGTACATGCTCAAGGACCTCAGCTGAGCTGACCGCTGAGCGGAGCCGACCCCCGGCCAGTGCCCGTCCCCGACCCAGGACTGGGCCCGACACAGGACCCGGCCCCAACCCAGGACCCGACGCCGGGCAGCTCCAGCCACCCAGACGCCGTACACGCCCTGTACAGCCCACACCCATACTGAGGGCGTGCTGACCGCGGAACCGGACCTTCCCGCCCTCCCCGACCATCAGGTCCAGCGGCGTACGGTCGGCACCCTCGTGGGCTCCCAGATGCTCGGCGGCATCGGGATGGCCAGCGGCATCGCGGTTGGCTCGCTCCTGGCCGAGGACATCACCGGCTCGGCGGAGTTCGCCGGTCTCGGCGGCACATTCCAGGTCCTCGGCGGCGCCCTCATCGCCATCCCCATGGCGCGCGTCATGGGGCGCCAGGGCCGGCGCCCCGGACTAGTTCTTGGTTATGCCCTCGGCGTGCTGGGCGCCGTGGCCATCATCGCCTCGGGAGTGGCTCGCAGCTTTCCCCTACTGCTGCTGGGCAGCGCGTTCTTCGGTGGCGCCACCGCGTCCAACAGCCAGGCGAGGTATGCCGCGGCCGACCTCGCCGAGCCGCAGCACCGCGGCCGCGACCTGAGCATCGTGGTGTGGGCGACCACCATCGGCTCCGTTCTCGGCCCCAACCTCGTCGGGCCCGCCGGCCGCGCCGGCGAGGCCATCGGCATCCCGGCCCTGACCGGCCCGTTCCTCTTCTCGCTCGTCGGCTTCGTGCTCGCTGTGGGCCTGCTCGCGGCCCGGCTGCGCCCCGACCCTCTCCTGCTCGCCCGCCGCCGCGCCCTCGCCACGCACGACGCCGGCGCACCGCACCAGGGCTCGGTCGTGCAGGGGATGCGGGCGATCGCCGCCCGTCCCGCCGCGGTGCTCGGACTGGTCACCCTGGCGCTCGGGCACACCGTGATGGTCAGCGTCATGGTCATGACGCCCCTGCACCTGCACCACGGCGGCGCCGCGCTGCGCGTCATCGGCCTGGTCATCAGCATCCACATCGTGGGCATGTTCGCGCTGTCTCCGCTCACCGGTATGGCCGTGGACCGTTTCGGTGGCCGTCCAGTGGCCGTCCTGGGATCCGCCATCCTCCTGGGAGCCACCCTGCTCGCCGCCCAGGCGCCGACCGGATGGTCCGCGGGTCTGACCGTCGCCCTCTTCCTGCTCGGCGTGGGCTGGTCGTGCACCCTGGTCAGCGGCTCCACGCTGCTGGCGGCCGCCATACCGATCGGGGAACGCGCCGGCGCCCAGGGCGCCTCCGACCTCGCCATGGGCCTGGCCGCCGGTGGTGGCGGCGCGCTGGCCGGCGTGGTCGTCGGCCAGGTGAGCTACTCGGCGCTGGCCCTGGGCGCCGCCGGGGTGGCCTTCGTCATCGGCGTGACGGCGCTGACCCTACGTCCCGACAGGCGGGTTGGTTAGCCTTCACGGGTGACCGCGCCGACCGACCAGACCACCGACGACCCTCGCGCAGAACGGGTCGCGGCGGCCGTCCGCACGTGGCAGCGCCACCTCGTGGACCTCGGCGGCCGGAACACCCTCCTGTGGTACCGCGACCTGCCCAGCGGGACGCTCGACCTCACGACCGCCCACCCTGGCGGCCTGGCCATGCTGCTCGCCGGACGCCCCACCCGGCTCTCGGACCTCGTCCGCGAACCGGCGGCGCTCGACGAGGCGCGGCGACGGGCGCGCACCATCCGGTCCAAGACCCTCGAGCTGTCCGAGGAGCGCGGCATCGCGGCCGGCTTCATCGCCATCGGCATGGCCACCTGGACCGTACGCGGCGCCTCCCGGTCCCCGGCGGCCCCCGTCCTGCTGCGGTCCTGCGTCCTGCGACCGACCGGCGCCGCGCGGGAGGACTTCGACCTCGACCTCGGAAACGACGTCGAGCTGAACCCCGTGCTCGAGCACTACCTGCGCTCCGAGCAGGGCCTGACGATCGACACCGACGCCCTGGAGGACCTCGCCACCGCCGGCTCCTCCTTCGACCCCTACCCCGTGTATGCCGCCCTGACGAAGGCCTGCGCGTCCGTCCCGGACTTCTCGGTGACGCCGCGGCTCGTGGTCGGCACGTTCTCCTACGCCAAGCTGCCCATGGTGGCCGACCTTGCGGCGCAAGGCGACTCGCTCGCCGACCATGACGTCGTCGCCGCCCTCGCCGGTGACCCGGGGGCGCTGCGTGCCGTCCGCACGACGGTCCCCGAGTCGCCCGCCGACGCCGACCCCTCGCACGAGCTGCTCATCCTCGACGCCGACTCCACCCAGCAGGCCGCCATCGACGCGGTGCGGTCCGGAGCCCACCTCGTCATCAAGGGTCCCCCGGGCACCGGCAAGAGCCAGACCATCGCGAACCTCGTCGCCAGCCTCGCCGGGGAAGGCAAGCGGGTCCTCTTCGTCGCCGAGAAGCGGGCCGCCATCGACGCGGTGCTGACCCGGCTCGACCGCGTGGGGCTGTCGGACCTCGTGCTCGACGCCTACGACGGCGCCAGCAACCGGCGCCGCCTCGCCCAGCAGTTCGGCGCGGCCCTCGGGCGGGGCACGGAGAGCGAGGAGCCGGACACCACCGAGCTCGAGCGCACCCTCGTCGAGCGGCGGGCCACGCTGGTCGACCACGCCACGGCCCTGCACGAGCTGCGCCAGCCGTGGGGCGTCTCCGCCCACCAGGCTCAGGAGGCCATCGCCACTCTCGGTGCGGCGACGCACCCGCCCACCTCCAGAGTGCGGGTGCGCGGGGAGCAGCTCGCCGCGTTGGACCGGCGCCGCGTCCAGGAGCTCGCTCGCCAGCTCACCGAGGCGGCGTCGCTGGGCGCCTGGTCCACCGAGGAGGGCACCGACCCGTGGTTCGGGGCACGGATCGCCACGTCGGAGGAGGCGGTGCGCGCTCGCGACATCACCAGCCGGCTCAGTGAAGGCGAGCTCCACGCCGTCGAGGAGACGATGCAGGAGGTCTTCGCCGAGGTGCGGCTGCCGGCGGCGAAGCGCGTCGCGGACTGGGGCGCTGTGCTGGAGTCCGTGAGCCGCGTCCGCGACACCCTCGAGGTGTTCCGGCCGGAGGTCTTCGACATCCCGCTGGCGGATCTCGTGGCCGCCACCGGCACCAAGGCCTACCGGGAGACGAACGGGGTCGACCTCGGCTGGTACGCGCGGTGGCGGCTGCGCCGGCAGGCGCGCTCGCTGCTGCGTCCGGGGCCTCCGCCGGCGGACCTGCACGCCGCGCTGCTCGAGGCCCAGCAGCAGCGCACCTCCTGGCAGGCGATGGCGGGCGCCGGTGGCAGACCGGAGATCCCGCTCGAGCTGGACCGCGCGCGGGCGGCGTACCAGTCCGTCGCCGACGACCTCGTCTGGCTGGGTGAGCGGCTCGCCCCCACCGCAGCCGGTGGTGACCTGCTCGAGGCGGACCTTCCCGGGCTCCGGCAGCGCCTGCAGGACCTCGCCGCCCGACCGGAGCGACTCACCGTCGTGCCGCAGGTGCTGGGCGCCCTCGACGCCCTCCGAGCAGCCGGGATGGGGCCGCTGGTGGACGACCTCGCCCGCCGAGGCGTGAGCGCCGACGACGTGGCCGCCGAGCTGGAGTTCGTCTGGTGGACCTCGCTCTCGGAGGACCTCACCGTGCGGGACCCGCGCTACGGCGCCCACGACGGCGAGCAGCTTCGCCGGGTGGCGAGCGAGTATGTCGCCGCCGACCACGCCCACCTGCAGGCCAGCGCGGAACGGGTCCGGGCGGGGGCGGGGCGGCGGCTGCGCGAGGTCCTGGCAGACCACCCCGAGCAGGAGGCGCTGGTCCGGGCGGAGGCCGGCAAGGCTCGCCGACACCGTCCGCTGCGCGAGCTGCTGCCCAAGGCGGGCGAGACGCTCACGGCCGCCAAGCCGGCCTGGGCGATGAGCCCGCTGGTGGTCGCCTCCGTGCTGCCACCGGGCCGCTGGTTCGACGTCGTGATCTTCGACGAGGCGTCCCAGATCCCTCCCGCCCAGGCCGTGTCGGCCATCTCGCGTGCGCACCAGGTCGTGGTCGCGGGGGACGAGCGCCAGCTGCCGCCGACGAGCTTCTTCACCTCCGCGGTGGACGAGGAGGTGCTGCCTGACGCCGACACGCTGACCGAGGGCTTCGAGTCGGTGCTGGACGTGCTGACCGCCGCCCTGCCGACCAAGCGACTGTCCTGGCACTACCGCTCGCTCGACGAGCGGCTCGTGGCCTTCGCGAACCGGGAGATGTACGAGGGGTCGCTGGTGACGTTCCCGGGGACCGGGACCGACCCGGTCGTCCGGCTGGAGGCGGTCGAAGGCTCCGGGGTCGTCCAGCCCGGCGAGGAGGCCATCGAGTCCACGGAGGCCGAGGTCGAGCGGGTCGTGGCCCTGGTGCTCGACCATGCGCGGACCCGTCCGCAGGAGTCGCTGGGCGTCATCGCGCTCGGCATCAAGCACGCGAACCGACTGGACGAGGCGTTGCGCCGCGCCCTGGTCCACGCCCAGGGCGTGGGCGACTTCTTCGACGAGGACCGGCCCGAGCGGTTCTTCGTCAAGAACCTCGAACGCGTCCAGGGCGACGAGCGGGACGCGGTCATCCTGTCCGTCGGCTACGGCAAGACGCCGCACGGCCGCGTGCTCCACCGGTTCGGCCCGCTCAACCTCGAAGGAGGGGAGCGTCGCCTCAACGTGGCGATCACCCGGGCCCGCCGCCGGATGACGGTCGTCTCCTCGCTGCTGGCCTCCGACCTCGACCCCACGCGGCTCAAGGCGCGAGGAGCGGCCATGCTGCGGGACTTCCTCGCGTATGCCGAGGACGGCTCCCTGCCGGCCGGGTCGGTGGACGGCGCCCCTGCGGCCAAGGCGGAGTCGGACCCCCTGCGCGGCGAGTTCGCCCGTCGGCTCCGCGAGTCGGGGCTTGTGGTCCACGAGGCGTATGGCTCCGCGCAGCTGCCCATCGACCTCGCGGTCGAGGACCCGGCCCACCCGGGTCGGGTGCTCGTGGCCGTCGAGACGGACGGTCCCCGGTATGCCGCCATGCGCAGCAGCCGGGACCGGGACCGGCTGCGCGGCGAGCAGCTCCGCAGGCTGGGCTGGCAGCACGTCAGGGTGTGGACGACGGACCTCTTCCGCGACCCTGCACGCGACGTGGCGCGGGTCCATGCAGCCGTCCAGAAGGCGCTGGCGTCGCAGGACGCTGCCGCTTCGGACACGAGCGGCGCATCGTCCGGCCGACAGGCGGCCCAGAGTCAGCTGCCTCAGGAGCAGTCGGGCGACCAGCCATCGTCGGACGCGCCGTCGTCCGAGCAGCCGTCGTCGGAGCAGCCGTCGTCGGAGCAGCCGTCGTCGGGACAGTCGTCGTCGGAGGACCAGTCGGCCGAGGAGTCGGCTGAGAAACCGGACGACTTCGTGCCCGTGGCGGACGAGGGTGCTCGGCAGCGGCGCGTCCGGGGCCGGAAGAAGCGGGCCCCGGAGCAGACCAAGGACGACACGGACGTCGGGTGGGGCGAACACCGCGACGAGTCGGCGCACGACCGCTGGCTCCACGAGCAGCGACCACCGCACTGGGGCAGCGACTAGGCCACGAGGACCACTGCCCTCATGCGGGCGTCAGATGCGACGGGTGAGTGCGTCCCGGATCTCGCGGAGCAGCACGATGTCCTCGTTCGGGGCGGCATCCTGCTCGACGCGCGAGAACCGTGCCTTGGCCGCTTCGTACGGCTTGACGACGAAGAAGTAGACGACGAACGCCAGGATCAGGAACGCGACGAGGGCCGTCAGGAAGGCGCCGACCGGCACGTGGCCGGGGTTGAACCGGCTGAAGTCCGGCTGGCGGAACACCTTGCCGATGAGGGCGAGCAGCACGTCGGTGAACGTCTTCACGACCGCGGTGAACGCGGCGGCGATGATGAAGGCGACCGCGAGCTCGACGAGGTTGCCGCGCATCACGAAGTCCTTGAAACCCTTCATGGGTCGTGACCTTTCCAGTAGCGAGTGACTTACGGGCGGACACGCTAGCGATCCCTGGCTCTCGGGGACCGGCGGGGCGTGAGATTTCTCGTCACCCCGCTCCGGGCGACCTGAGGACGACCGTGAGGTCCGGCCGGCCCAGGGCGTCGGGCGGGACAGCGGCAATGGCTTGGGCGTCTCCTCGACGTGCGGCGATGACCAGTCCCGCAGCATCGGGGGCGTAGCCGCTGGAGGAGCCCTGGCTATGGATCACTGCGCCGAAGTCCGTGGAAAGACTCGTGTCCACCGCGAGGACCGTGAGGCGCTCGGCAACGGTGCCCCGGGGGCCGAGGAGGTCGACCCGGTCGCCGGCGTGCAGCATCGAGACCGCCCGGATATCCGGTAGCGATAGATGGACCGCGACCTCCTGCGGTGGACGGCCGGCCAACAGGGAACCGGTCGAGAGACGTCGCTCGGTGATGGGCTCGCCCCGCCCCAGCGGTGTCGACACCGCTCGGCCCACCACCGCCACGCTGCTCCGAACCGCCCCGTCGGGCACGAGCTCGGCCGGCCAGAACACCTGCCGCACGGAGGTCGAGGTCGCCACCTCGCCGACCGCGATCGGCCTCGCCGCCACCACCACCGGGACGAGCGGCGCACCCGCAGGTGCGCGGTCCAGAGACACGATGCCGAAAACCGCACCCACCGCACAGGCCGCGGCCACGCACCGGCGTAGGACATGACGCCGCCACGCCTGCAGCCGCCCCGGGCCCAGCAGCCACGGCTGACCGTCGGCAGCCCGCAGCCGGGCGGCGAGGCGCAGGGGTGAAGGCATGTCCGGTGCTTCCCGGTCAGCCGGGCAACGCGACGGGAAGGGTGATGCCGTCGAGCGCGCGCCGGCACGCGCAGGTCGCCTCCGCGTCGGACTCGGCGGCCGGCAGCGCCGCAAGGGTCGAGCGCAGGATCGTCTTGAGACCGTCGACGTTCCGGGCAAACACCGCGAGCACCTCCTCGTGCGTCACCGCCTCACCGCCGTGGACGCCGGCGTCATGGTCGGTGACCAGGGCGATGGTCGTGAAGCACATCGCCAGCTCTCGGGCGATGGCCGCCTCGGGCATGGCCGTCATCCCCACGATGCTCCAGCCGGCCTGCTGGTGCCAGCGGGACTCCGCCTTGGAGGAGAAGCGGGGGCCGTTGATGACGACGAGCGTGCCGGTCTCGGCGACGTCCTTGCCTGCCGCGCGCACGGACTCCACGGCGGCGGCCCTGCCGCGCGGGCAGTACGGGTCCGCGAAGCCCACATGGACGACGGGTCCCTCCTCGCCATACACGGTGTGCTCGCGGCCCCACGTCCGGTCCACCACCTGGTCGGGCACGACGATGGTCCCCGGCCCCAGCTCAGGCTTGAGAGACCCCACCGCGCAGGGCGCGAGCACCTGCCGCACCCCCACCGACCGCAGGGCCCAGAGGTTGGCGCGGTAGTTCACCCGGTGCGGGGGGAAGCGGTGGCCCTGGCCGTGGCGTGCGATGAAGGCAACCCGGCGTCCCTCCACGTCGCCGACGACGACGTCGTCGCTCGGTGCCCCGAAAGGCGTGGTGACGCTCACCCGCTCGGCGCTCTCGAAGAACTCGTAGAACCCGGAACCGCCGATCAGGCCGAGGTCGGCGGGCGCAGAGGCCGTGGCAGGGGAGGTCACGCTCGAAAGCGTACGCAGCATCCGCGGGCAGCCGCCCGGTCGGCGCGGTCCTGTGCACCCCGTGACGCGGCGACGTCGTCTGGGGACGGGCGGGCCGTGTCAGAGACCAGGCGTGACGAGGGACGGGGCCTGATGGGAGGTCAAGCAGTCAGGACTCAGGCTCAGCCGGAGATCAGGCAGCCGAGCCGCCGGTGGCCGCCTTCGCGGGCGCTGCGGTCTTGCTGCCGCCGGACTTGGTCGTGGCGGCCGAGGTGCTCGACTCGCTCGTCGAGGTGGAGGACTCGGACGACGAACCGTTGGACGAGGACTCCTTGCCGGCCGAGGCGGAGCCGGACGAGCCGGCGCTGGCCTCGCTGCGCGAGTCGGTGCGGTAGAACCCTCCGCCCTTGAAGACGACCCCGACGGCGTTGAAGACCTTCCGCAGGCGACCGTTGCACTCCGGGCACACGGTCAACGAGTCGTCGCTGAACGACTGCACCGCGTCGAAGCGGTGCTGGCATTCGGTGCAGGCGTAGGAGTACGTCGGCACGGCTTCCTCCAGGCGTGTGACGGCCGGCCTCCGGGCGAACCTCGAGCTGGCACTGTGGGTGGTCGAGTGCTAATTATAAGGCCGCGGAGGTCTCAGTTCTTCCCATCGGCCGTCCGCCAGCCCGCCAGCCGACCCTGGCGGCTCACGGCGCGGACCTGCCGCTCGGCGCTGCTCTTCGACTCGGCTGTGGTCACCAGCAGCAGCTGGTCCCCACGCCGGATGACGGTGTTGCCGGCAGGCACGAAACCCTTGCCGCCCCGCACCACCAAGGTGAGCTGGGCTCCCGGCGGCAGCCGCAGCTCGAAGACCTCGACCCCGTGCAGCTTGGAGGCGGGGCCCACCGTCACCTGGAGCAGCTCGGCGCCCATCTCCTCCAGCGGCGTGGCCTCCACGGCGAGGTCCAGCGTCTGGTAGTCCTCGATGATGCCCAGGCGTTGCGCCATCCAGGGCAGGGTCGGTCCCTGGACCAGCGTGAAGATCACGACGAGGACGAAGACGAGCTCGAAGATCCAGTCGACGTTCTTGGCTCCGAGCGTGAGCGGGACGGTGGCCAGCACGACCGGCACCGCGCCTCGCAGCCCGGCCCACGACAGGAACACCTGGTCCCGCCAGCCCAGCCCGAACGGGGTCGCGGACACCAGGACCGAGAGCGGGCGCGCCACCAGGAGGAGAACCAGGCCGATCACGACCGCACGCACGATCTGGTCACCCATGTCGCCGGGCGAGGCCAGCAGCCCGAGCAGTACGAAGAGCCCTATCTGCGCCAGCCATCCGAGGGCGGTGGAGAGGCCGCGCACCGCCGGTCCGTGCGGTAGGCGCAGGTTCCCCAGGAGCAGAGCAGCGAGGTAGCAGGCCAGGAACCCGCTGGCGTGCACGCTTGCCGCCGCGGCATACGCCAGGACGGTCAGAGCCATCACCCCGATGCTGAACAGGCCGGAGGAACCGGAGGCGGCGCGTCGCATGAACTGCGCACCCAGCCAGCCGACGGCCAGGCCGATGGCTGCTCCCGCGACCAGCTCCAGGGCCGCCATCAGGACCAGGGACCACCAGGCCTGTGCCTGCGCCGGGTGGGCGCTGCGCGTGGCGAGCGCGGTCACGAGGAGGACGACGGGCGCGTCGTTGAACCCGGACTCCGCCTCGAGCATCCCGGTGATCCGGCGCGGGAGCGGCACCCGGCGCAGGACCGAGAAGACCGCCGCGGCGTCCGTCGACGACAGGATGGCGCCCACGAGCAGGGCGGTGTTCCAGTCGAGCCGCAGCACGAACCGGGCCGAGAGCGCCACGACGGCCACGGACACGACCACCCCCACCGTCGACAGCACCGCCGCCGGCGCGACCGACCGCCTGATGCCTTCCCACCGCGTACTCAACCCACCTTCGGCGAGGATGAGGATGAGCGCGGCATAGCCGAGCACCTGGGTCAGCTCGTTTGAGTCGAACTTGATGCCGAAACCGGACTCGCCGATCGCCAGCCCGATCCCGAGGTAGATGAGCAGGGAGGGGAGCCCCGACTTCACCGAGAGCCGGACCGCGGCGACGGAGACGAGCAGGACGACCGAGCCCACCAGCAGTGCCGGCGTCAGGTCGTGCAGAGTGAACGTGTCGGCCGTGGGCAGAGCGCCGGAGCGGAAGGAAGCGCGCACGGCCCGTCACGTCCTTTCGCTCGTGGTGGTGCGGATAGTCTCGCAGGGTGCCCCGCGTCATTCTCGCCCGCCGCATCGCCCTGGTGCTGGCGGCGCTGCTGGTCGTCGTCCTCGGAACCGCAACGGTCCTCGCGGTGACGTGGGTCCGCCGGCCCTTCCCGGTGACGCACGGCGAGCTCAAGGTTCCGGGGCTCAGCGCCAAGGTGGAGGTCCTCCGGGGCGACCACGGCATCCCACAGATCTACGCCGATACGGCGGAAGACCTCTTCCGCGCGCAGGGGTTCGTCCACGCGCAGGACCGGTTCTTCGAGATGGACCTGCGACGGCACATCACGGCAGGGCGGCTCTCGGAGCTCGTCGGGAAGGGTGGTCTCGAGACCGACCGGGTGATCCGCACGCTGGGGTGGCGCCGGGTCGCCGAGCAGGAGCTGCCGACCCTCAAGCCGGAGACCCGCAAGTACCTCCAGGCCTACGCGGACGGGGTCAACGCCTACCTGCACCAGCAGAGCAGCCCCTCGAAGATCTCCCTGGAGTACGTGATCCTCAGCCGCAAGGTCCCCGACTACCGGGTCGAGGACTGGACCCCCGCGGACTCCCTGGCCTGGCTGAAGGCCATGGCATGGGACCTGCGCGGCGACTACGACTCCGAACTGATGCGGGCGCGGCTCTCCGGCACGATGTCGATCAACCAGATCAACGACCTGTTCCCGGCCTACCGCTACGACGTGAACAAGCCGATCCTGTCGGCCCAGGACTGGTCCCCGAACACGAGCAGCACCCCCTCGACCAGCGCCCGCTCCGCCGTGCCGTCCCTGACGGCTCGCGCGGCTGCTGATCCATCGACAACGCCGCCGGCGTCGGCGGCGACCAAGGGCACGCCCGAGTCCAGCCCGTCGGCCCAGAGGGCCTACGAGGCCGTGCAGCGCGCGCTCGACAGCGTCCCGGTGACGCTGGGCCGCGGCGACGGGATCGGCTCGAACTCCTGGGTCGTCTCGGGTTCGCACACGAGCACCGGAAAGCCGTTGCTGGCCAACGACCCTCACCTCGGCGTCAGCATCCCCGGCATCTGGTACCAGGTGGGGCTGCACTGCCGTGCGGTGACGTCCGACTGCCCGTTCGACGTGTCCGGGTACTCCTTCTCCGGACTGCCCGGCGTGGTGATCGGCCACAACCAGAGCATCGCGTGGGGGTTCACCAACCTCGACCCGGACGTCAGTGACTTCTTCCTCGAGCAGGTGCGCGGCAACACCTACCTGCGCGACGGCAAGCAGACCCCGCTGACGATGCGTACCGAGACGATCAAGATCGGCGGTGGGGGCGAGCAGACGATGACGGTACGCAGCACCGTGCACGGTCCGCTGCTGTCGGACGCCATCGAGACGGTGGCGCAGTCTGGCGAGGGGCCGCTCGTCAACGGCCGCCAGAGCCCGGGCAGCTACGAGGTGGCCCTGCAGTGGACCGGGATCGCGGTCACCCAGACCGCCGACGCGATCTTCGGGCTGGACACAGCGACGAGCTTCCAGCAGTTCCGGGAGGCTGGGAAGGACTTCGCCGTCCCGTCCCAGAACCTCGTGTACGCGGACACCTCCGGGAACATCGGCTACCAGGCCCCCGGGCGCATACCGATCCGCAGCCGGTACATGGACGCGCCGCCCGGGTACTGGATCCGCCCAGGGTGGGTGTCATCCTGGGACTGGAAGGGCTACGTACCGTTCGACCAGCTGCCCTACGCGCTCAACCCCGGCGAGGGTTTCGTCGTCACGGCGAACCAGGCTGTCACGCAGAGCGGCACGCCATTCCTGACCAGCGAGTGGGACTACGGGTTCCGCGCGCAGCGGATCCGAACCTTGCTGGAGAAGGACCCCAAGGTGACGCCCGCCATGATGTCGAAGATCCAGGGAGACACGCGCAGCCAGTTCGCCCCCACGCTGGTCAAGGCGCTGCTGCAGGTGGACCTGCACGGCGACGACTTCACCAAGCAGGCGCAGGACCTGCTCAAGGGCTGGGACTTCACCAACCCGACCGGCGACGGCCCGGCCGGCGCAGCAGCGGCGTACTACAACGCGGTGTGGTCCAACCTGCTCGACCTCACCTTCAACGACGAGCTGCCCCAGGACCTGCGAGCCGACGGGGGCGACCAGTGGATGCAGGCGGTCGCCACGCTGCTGGCCAAGCCCCGCTCGACCTGGTGGGACGACAAGCGGACCGCCGGCATCACCGAAGGGCAGTCGGAGATCCTGCGCAAGGCCCTCGTGGACGCCCGGCTCCAGCTGACCCGAGAGCTGGGCAAGGACCCGAGCGCCTGGCAGTGGGGCAAGCTGCACCGGCTCACCCTGCGTCACAAGGTGCTCGGCGGCACCGACGTGCCGGGCATGGTGTCGGCTCTGTTCAACCGTGGCCCCATCGAGCTGCCCGGCGGCCCCGCCATCGTCGATGCCAACGGCTGGAACGCCGCCGAGGGCTTCGACGTCACCGCCGCCCCCTCGATGCGCATGGTCGTGGACCTGTCGAACCTGGACCGGTCGCGCTGGGTGAACCAGACGGGCAACAGCGGCCACGCCTTCGCCGACCATTACAACGACCAGTCGCAGGCATGGGCCGACAACGAGCTGTTCCAGTGGCCGTTCAGCCGCGACGCGGTCAAGGACGCCGGTGGCGACGAGCTCAGCCTCGTGCCGTCGGACAACGACAACGGCTGACCGCAACGGCCGCCGCCGACCGGAGCGGTCCGGCGGGGCCGGCGGGGTGCGGCTGGGTCCGGCGCGTCAGCCGTGCAGTCGGCGCAGTCCGGTGTCGGCGGTGATGACCGCGTCCACCCGACGGTCGTGCGGCTCCGCGGGGAGTGGCTCCTCGAGGACCTCCCAGGGATGGACCAGCGCAACGAGGAAGGCGTGCGTACGCGGAAGGGCCCGGTCGTAGCAGCCCTTGCCCCGACCCAGCCGGGTGCCCACTGCGTCGACGGCGTGGGCGGGAAGGAACACCACGCGGGCTGAGCTGACGGCCCCAGCGCCGAGGAGCTCCGGAGAACCAGCCTCTCGCCAGTCGAGGTCCCAGTCAGGCAGGGTGACCGGAAGCAGGACGCGAAACCCCGCCCGGGACAACGCTTCGACGAGCGTCTTCGTCGCAGGCTCGCTGGGGAGCGACTCGAAGGCGGCCACCCAGTCGCCGGGTCGCACACCGATCTCGCGGCAAAGGGCCAGGGCAGCCTCGGCGATCGCCCGGCCGTCGGCGACCCGGTCCCGGGCCGGTACCCGCTCGCGGCGCCCGGCGGCGAGGACGCCGCGCATCCGCGCCTTCTCCGCGAGGACCCGCTGACCCACCTCAGTGTCCGGCTCCGCGTGGTCCGGCCGGTCGCCGGCCGGAGCGCCCTGGTCCGGCGTCTCCGCAGGCTCACCGGCATACGGCTGGACGGGCATGTCGCCCATCGTGCCTGCAGGCGTCCGGCAGACGCGAACCGACCCTCCCCATAAGGTTGTTGCATGACCCCTCAGCACCCCCGGACCGTGACCAAGGCCGTCATCCCCGCTGCTGGGCTCGGCACCCGCTTCCTTCCGGCGACGAAGGCGACCCCCAAGGAGATGCTGCCGGTCGTCGACAAGCCGGCCATCCAGTACGTCGTGGAGGAGTCCGTCCGGGCAGGGCTCGACGACGTGCTGGTCATCACCGGCCGCAACAAGGCCGCGCTGGAGGACCACTTCGACCACCACTGGGAGCTCGAGCAGGCCCTGGAGGCCAAGGGCGACCAGTTCCGCCTCGCCCGCGTGCGGGAGTCGGCCGACATCAAGGTGCACTTCGTCCGCCAGGGGCAGCCGTTGGGACTGGGTCACGCCGTGCACGTCGCCAAGGAGCACGTCGGCGACCACCCGTTCGCCGTGCTGCTCGGGGACGACCTCATCGACGGCAGGGACCACCTCCTGGAGGAGATGGTCGCCGTGCGCGAGGAGCGGGGCGGGAGCGTGATCGCGCTCATGGAGGTGCCGCCGGAGTCGGTCGGCCTGTACGGCTGTGCGGCGGTCGACGGCCGGGAGGGCGACGTGGTCCGGGTGACCGGCCTCGTCGAGAAGCCCGACCCCGCGGAGGCGCCGAGCAACCTGGCCGTGATCGGACGCTACGTGCTCGACCCGTCGGTGTTCGAGGTCCTCGAGCAGACGCCCCCTGGACGTGGCGGCGAGATCCAGCTCACCGACGCGCTCCAGACACTTGCCGGGTCCTCGGAGCCGGGGGGCGGGGTCCACGGCGTCGTGTTCTCCGGCCGCCGGTACGACACCGGCGACCGGCTGGACTACCTCAAGGCTGTCGTCCGGCTCGGCCTGGACCACCAGGAGCTGGGCAAGGACTTCGGGCAGTGGCTGGACGAGTTCGTCCAGGAGCGTCTGGCGCCGGAGAAGGCCTTCCAGCGGTGATCTCGGTCGAGCAGCACCTCGACCGCATTCTCGGCACGGTCAAGGTCATCCGCCCCTTCGAGCAGGGGGTGCTCGACGCGCAGGGATGCATCCTCGCCGAGGACGTGCGGGCGCGGGGCTCGCTCCCCGGGTTCACCAACTCCGCGATGGACGGGTATGCCGTGCACGCGCGGGACGTGTCCTCCGCCACGCCTGAGTCGCCGGTGGTCCTCCCGGTCGTGAACGACATCGCGGCCGGCAACACCAGCGCCCTGTCGCTCGCGCAGGGACAGACGATGCGGATCATGACCGGGGCGCCCATGCCCCACGGGGCCGATGCCGTCGTCCCGGTGGAGGCCACCGATGGCGGGGTCGTGCGGGTCCAGATCCGGGAACGATCGGTGGTCGGCCAGCACGTCCGCGAGCTCGGTGAGGACGTCGAGGCGGGGTCGGTCGTCCTGAAGCGCGGGACGCTGGTCGGGCCCGGCCAGATCGCGCTGCTCGCCGCGGCGGGCGTCCCACGGCTGCGGGTCGTGCCCCGCCCTCGGGTCGTGGTCATCAGTACCGGTGACGAGCTCGTCGACGTGGGGACGACCCCGGCGTTCGGGCAGATCGTCGACTCGAACTCCCTCATGCTGACGGCCGCGGTGACGGCCGTCGGCGCTACGCCGTTCCGGGTCGGCGGGATCCCCGACGACGCGCGGGTGCTCATGCAGACGCTGGAGGGCCAGCTGGTCCGCGCGGACGCCATCATCACCACGGGCGGCGTGTCCATGGGCGCCTTCGACACCGTCAAGGAGGTCCTGTCGCGCGTGGGGACGATGCAGTTCGACAAGGTGGCCATGCGCCCGGGGATGCCGCAGGGGTTCGGGCTGCTGGGCGAGGAGCAGGTCCCCGTCTTCACCCTCCCCGGCAACCCGGTGAGCGCCCTCGTGTCGTTCCACGTGTTCGTCGCCCCGGCGTTGCGGGCGATGGCAGGTCGTCCCGAGCCGGCATACCCCCCCGGCTACGTCCCCGCGGTGGCGGCCGAGCCGTTCACCTCCGTCCCGGGGAAGATGGAGTTCGTGCGCGTGGTGCTCGAGGACGACCGCGCACGGCTCGCCGGCGGGCAAGGGTCACACATGCTGGGCGCGCTGGCCGCCGCCGACGCCCTCGCCGTGATCCCGGAGTCGGTCTCGGCAGTACAGGCGGGTGACCCGCTGGAGTGCCTGCCACTGCTGGGCCGGGAGGGCCAGTGAACGAGCGGTTGACGCACGTCCGCGCCGACGGTTCGGCGCACATGGTCGACGTCTCGGCCAAGGACGTCACCGCCCGCCAGGCCTCGGCCGCCGGACGAGTCCTGCTCTCCGGCACTGCGGTCGCGGCGCTGAGGTCCGGGGACGTCCCCAAGGGGGATGCCCTGGCCGTCGCGCGCATCGCCGGGATCCAGGCGGTCAAACGCACGCCCGACCTCATCCCGCTGGCCCACCCCATCGCGGTCCACGGCGTGGAGGTGGACCTCACCGTGGCCGACGACGGCGTGGACATCGCTGCCACCGTGCGGACCGCGGACCGGACGGGCATCGAGATGGAGGCGCTGACCGCGGTCAGCGTGGCGGCGCTCGCCCTCATCGACATGGTGAAGGCCGTCGACCGGCACGCGCGCATCACGGACATCAGGGTCACCGCCAAGTCCGGTGGGCGGTCCGGAGACTGGGTGGAGCCATGACTGAGCAGCCCGCCACCCCGTTCAGCGCCGTCGTGATCACGTGCTCGACGCGGGCCGCGGCCGGCGTGTACCCCGACCGGGGCGGTGCCTTGGTCGTGGAGAACCTGCGCGCCTGGGGCTTCTCGGTGGAGGACCCGACCGTCGTGCCGGACGGACCCGCAGTGGCGGAGGCCCTCGACGCTGCGCTCGCCCTGGCGCCGGACGTCGTCCTGACCACCGGCGGGACGGGGCTGTCGCCCACCGACCGCACACCGGAGGCCACCGCAACGCGGCTGGACCGGCCGGCTCCCGGCATCGCCGAGGCCATCAGGGCCGCCGGGGTCGCCGCCGGCGTGCCCGCCGCCATGCTGTCGCGCGGCCTGGCCGGAGTGTCCGGGCGGACCCTCGTGGTGAACCTGCCGGGCTCCAGCGGTGGGGTCCGGGACGCGATGGCCGTGCTCCAGCCGGTGCTGTCGCACGCCGTGTCGCAGGTTCGAGGCGGCGACCACTGATGCGTCCCCCCTGGCCCGTGGTGCTGCGTGGTGCCACGCCCCTGGGCGAGGAGATCGTGCTCGACCCGCTCCGCCGTCGCGACAGGGTGGCCTGGGCGGAGGTTCGTGGCAGGAACCGGGAATGGCTCGGTCCGTGGGAGGCGACCTCGCCGGACAGCCAACCCCAGGTGGTCTCGTTCGCGGCGCTCGTTCGCCACTACACCAGGGAGGCTCGCGCGGGCCGGATGCTTCCCTTCACCATCCGCCTCGACGGCAGGATCGTCGGCCAGATGGTGCTCTTCGGCATCTCCTGGGGATCTCTCCAGTCGGTGGCCGCCGGCTACTGGGTGGACCGCACGGTCGCGGGTCGAGCGGTGGCCCCGACGGCCTTGGCGCTCGCGGTCGACCACGCCCTCGGCACGATGGGACTGCACCGGGTCGAGGTGAACATCCGTCCGGAGAACGGCAACAGCCTCGCCGTGGTCCGCAAGCTGGGCTTCCGCGACGAGGGCAGCCGTTCCGCGTACCTGCACATCAACGGTCAGTGGCGGGACCACCGGACGTTCGCGCTGACCACCGAGGACCTGGCCGGCGGGACCCTCATGGAGCGCTTGCACATCAATCACATCAGTCACATTGGCGACACACCGCCGCACGTCCCCGGCGCGCCGGGCGAAGGCACCTAACGTCGTCTCCGTGCAGCCCAGCAGTCTCGTCTTCCTCGTCATCATTGCGGTCTGGGCTGCGTATTTCGTGCAGTACTGGGTCCGGCGCCGTGAGCACCTCGCGACCGCTCGCTCGGTGGACCAGTTCTCCGAGTCGATGCGCGTCCTCGAGCGCCGTGGGCCGCTGGCGCAGACCAACCTTTCGACCCCCGCGCCTCGGTCGTATGCCGTGAGCCCAGTACCCGCTGCTCGCCCGCAGATCCTCGTGAAGCGAGCCGAGACCGCGGCACCTCAGGGTCCCGCTCCGTCCGGCGCCGCGACCCCGGAGCGGTCGCAGGGCCGGGCCGCCGCTCGGCGGGTCCGCGCCATGGTGATGCTCGGGGCGCTGTCCACCGTGGTCGTCGCCGTACCTCTCGTCGCGCTGTCGCTCCTCCCTCTCGCAGCCCTCCTCGTGCCGGTCGTCGCCGTAGGGCTCGCCGTCGGCTGGGCGCGCGCGACGGTCCACGCGGAGCGCCGCACGCGTTCCGGGCGGGTGGCGGACCAGCCGCGCTGGGGTGGGGCGCCGTCGCGAGCGAGCGCCGCCGGCGCTCCTGCCGGCTCCACGGTTCGGCCGGTCCAGCGCCCAGTCCAAGTCCAGCGCCCAGTCGAAGTCCAGCGCCCAGTGGAGGCTGCCGACACGGTTGAAGTCGAGGAGGACCCGGCTCCCCTGGGGCAGCCGGAGCCAGAGCGCAGTGAGCTGTTCGATGTGCAGGCCGTCGAGGCGCTTCACGCCGCTCCTGCCCGGTCTGCACAGCGGTACCAGCGCGACGGGGTCTCGCAAAACTCCGTCGCGGCTGCCGTCGCGGATGCCACGCAGGTCGGGCCGTCCGCACGCGTTGCGCTCGTGGACGAGGACGACATCCCGCTCACGTGGGACCCCGTGCCGGTGCCGCGCCCCACGTACACGATGAAGTCACGGGTCACCCGCCCGGCGCCCACCGCTGCGGACCTCGTCGGCGACTCCGACACCGAGTACGCGACACAGGAGGACGTCGCGCAGGTGCGAAGGGCGGCCGGCGCCTAGCTCGAGCTCTCTGCGCCCCGCCTGGACGCTCTCCTCACCTCAGCGGCTCCCCCAGACGGCGCGGGCGCCGGCATCGCCGGTGAGGGCGACGATCACCGCCGTCCCTGCGGCGCTACCGATCACCAGCACTGCCAAGCCGATCCGGAGCCACGAGCTGCCACGCCGACCCCGCACGGCATGGTCGCGTTCAGCTGGCTCCGGGAGCGATGAGTGCGTCGCCGGTAGCGCATCCCTAGCGCCCTGGCGCAGGTACAGCCACTGCAGGACGGTGGTCGCCGCCAGCGCAGCGGCCCAGGGGAGCACCATGTTGCCCAGGTCGCGGTGATGGTTGACGAAGGCCGGGTTGCCGAGCTTCGCGTCGAGCTCGTTGCCGGCCCGCGTCGTCAGCGGGACTGCGAGCGTGCCGACCACGGCGCCCAGCGGCACGAGGAACGTCAGCTTGCGCTGGGCGGCTGGCCAGACGCTCACCGCGACCGCTGCCGCCGCCGAGAGCGGCAGCATGACCACGACCAGGTGGACCAGGAGGACGTGCGCGGGAAGACCGTTGATCTCCATGTCGGCCGGCCTCAGTACCCGCCGCCATTGCTGCCGCCGGTGACCATCGAGCCGTCTGGTGACACGGCATACCAGACGGTCTTGACCCCTTGGCCCTTGACATCGCCCGCCTTGGTGTCCTTCGCGAACAGGTACAGCGGTCGTCCCTCCAGGGTGACCTGCTTGCGGCCGTCCGACAGGGTGATCGTGGCCAGCTTGCCCGTGACGCCGTCCGCGGAGGGCGTGCCGGACGCCGTGGTGACCGGCGGCCAGGCCTGCAGGCAGGGACCTGTGCAGGCGCTCCTGCCGGAGTTCGGCGTGTCCTTGGTGAAGACGTACGCCGTCATGCCCGACCTCGTGACGACGATGCGGCCCAGGGCGCTGTCGGCGACGGAGAGGTCGCTGGTAGAGGTGCCCGGGGGCGAGGCGCTACTGCTCGAGCCGCTCGCCGTCCCCGTGTTCCCAGCCGCGCCGCATCCGGTCAGGGCGACCATCGCGGCGAGCGCGATCGCCGGCCCCGCGACGGTGCGAAGGTGTCCGCTCATGCCTCTGGAGACGAGGCCGCAGTATCGGCGGTTCACGGCTGGCCCAAGCGTTCGTGATGATGCCGATGAACCCTGGCGCGGGGTTTGTCGTCCTTTACGGTGACATCCCAGGTGCGGAACAGTGGTCAGGCCGGCTGGTAGCCCGGGGCGAGGAGTGGTGGTGGAGGCGAACCAGCGGGAGGCGGTCCTTCAGGACCTGCACGACCGTCATGCCTCGGAGCTCTGGCGCTTCGCCCTCCGGCTGACGCGGGACCCTCAGCTCGCGGAGGACGTGGTGCAGGAGTCACTGCTCCGCGCCTGGCGGGACCCCGGCCTGGCCACACGGTCGGACCAGCAGGCGCGCGCTTGGCTGTTCACCGTGGTCCGGCATCTGGTGGTGGACCGCTGGCGCAGCGCCGCGGCCCGGCACGAGGTGGCCGGAGTGGAGGCGGCGGAGGGTGCGGTGGGGGACCGGTCGGGTGAGGTGCTCGACCGGTGGCTCATCGCCGACGCCCTGGCGTCGTTGTCGCGAGAGCACCGGCAGGTCATCACTGCCGCCTACTACGAGGGGAGAACGGTGGCCGAGATCGCGGCCGACCAGCGGATCCCGGCGGGGACCGTGAAGTCACGCCTGCACTACGGCCTGCGCAGCCTGCGGCTGGCTCTCCAGGAGAAGGGGGTGACACACCCGTGAACGGCACGGACAGCTACACGCAGTGGGATGCCGCCTATGTTCTGGGCACCCTGTCGCCGGCGGAGCGGGTCGAGTTCGAGGCGCATCTCGCCACCTGCCCGGACTGCCGGACCGCGGTCGCGGAGCTGGCCGGGATGCCGGGCCTGCTCGCGCAGGTGCCGACCGGCGAGGTCCTCGCGATGGACCTCGGCGGGCCTGAGGAGGACGCGGCGATGCTGACGCCGCCACCGCGTTCGCTGATGCCGGTGCTCCCCACTCCATCGGCCTCGCGTCGTCGGAGGTGGCTGGTGCCGCTGGCCGCGGCGGCAGCGGCTCTGGTGGTCGGCGGCCTCGGTGGGTATGCGGTGTCCGCTGCCGGCCACGACGGGGGGCCTTCGCCCCGTCCTACCGCGACGGCGACCGCCGCGGCGGTGCCGGGGCGCCTGGCGTTCACGTCGGTGGAGCCGTCCTCGATGACCGCGGTGCTGGATCTCGTGCCCGCTGGATCGGGGACCCAGCTGCGCGTGGAGTGCCAGTATGCGGTGGGGTCGGGCAGACCTGGGGACCCTGACTACCAGGGCGCGTGGGCCGAGTACTCGATCTGGGTGGTGGACCGGGCCGGCAAGGCAACGCAGGTGAAGACGTGGACGGCGCGCCCGGACCGGGTGATGCATCCGAGCGGGGTTGCGCCCGTGCCGGTGGGCCAGATCGGTGTCGTGGAGATCCGCCGCGTCGACACGGGACGGACCGTGATGCGGGCGACGGTGGCCTGAGCTGGTGCCCCTGCGCGACGAGGCGGGCGAGGCGAAGGCGGTGAGGCGGAGAGGCGGCGAGCCCCACCCCTTTCCGTGGTGGAGGCGGCTGGTGTTATTGTTTCGTCCGCATCAAGGGGCTGTGGCGCAGTTGGTAGCGCGTCTCGTTCGCAATGAGAAGGCCAGGGGTTCGAATCCCCTCAGCTCCACAAACCGGAAACCCCGTCTGACCAGCGCAAACGCGCTCGGCTGGGCGGGGTTTCACTCATGTTGTTCGCTGACACCCCCCAGATTTGTGCTCCCCTTGTGCTCCCGGTCGGTTTCGACGTCTCTGCCGGGCTCGTTGAGGCGGGCCAGCCCGGCCCGGTCTGCGCCGGTACCGAGGTGATGGAGGTAGAGGTTCGTTGTGGCGATCGAGGCGTGTCCCATCCACGCCTGGACCGTGACGGGGTCGACCCCGCGGGCGAGCCACAGGCAGGCGGCCGTGTGGCGGAGGTCGTGGATGCGTCGTCCTTCGGCCGTGCTCGACCAGTTCAGGGTCCGCTTGAAGGCGGAGGCGTGCAGCCGGTGTCCTCTCGTGGTGACGAACAGAGGCTCATCGGGATTCCGGCCGGCCGCCATGACGCGGACCAGGGACAGGATGCGGTCGGCGACCGGGACCCGCCTGGACTTGCCAGACTTGGTGGACTTGATGTCAACACCTTCGGGCTCGGCTCGCTGGACGACGAGTGTTGGCATGGGCACCTCGATGAAGTCGCGAACGCGAATGGCCCGCAGCTCGGACCAGCGCAGCCCGGTCCAGCTGGCGATCAACAGCAGGTCGGCGAGCCGCTCGTCGCGATTCCGCGCGGTCGCGTAGACGCGTTCGAGGTCCTGTTCGCCGAAGGGATACATCTCGGTCCGCAGGTTGCCTCGTGGTTTGGGAACCCGCGTGGGTTGGACGGGGTTGGTCAGGATTAGCCGTTCGCGTATGGCCCAGGTGAAGAAGGACGAGAGGGAGGCGCGGAACCGTCGCACTGATGACTCGGCGAGGCCCTGACGGGTCAGGTTGAGCAGCGCGCGGGCGACTTCACGGTCGGTAACGGCATTGACAGACAGTGCGCCTAGAGCAGGCGGGACGAGCCGGAGCAGAGCCGTATCGGAGATGTAGGTCTTCGCCGAGACGGAGTCCTTGCGTTCCTCCAGCCACTGGGGGAGCAGGCTGCGGACGGACGCTCGACCGGCTCGAGGATCGACGCCGCCGGCAATGGCGGCCTTCTCACGAGCCAGCCACGCTTGTGCCTCACGTTTGGTGTCAAACGTCCGTCCGCTGATGTAGGTGCGGCCGACCTTGAGGACGGCGTAGAAGCGGCCGGACTTCTGCTTCCGAATCGTCATGAGACCAACTGGCGAACCCAGTTCAGGACGTCCGCCTTCTGGTAGCGCGGGATCTTTGCCGAGAGCCAGGTCACCTTGGGTCCATTGCCGGTGAGGCGCCAACGGCACACGGTTGAGGGGTTGACCCTTAGCAGGGTCGCGACTTCCTCGGTAGTCAGGAACGTCGGCAGATGCTCGAGGTGCTTCGCCGCGTCCTCCGCCGTGAGCTCAGGGTTCGCTGTCTTGGCAGCCATGACGATCCGTCCTTGTCCTCGTCCCCGCGAATCCGGGAGCCAGCATGGTTACCGACCCGGCTCGATGCCGTAGTCGCGATCAACGAGATCGCGTTGAGGGACGTGCTGACCGATAGCCCTGGCGAGCTGCTGAGCGCTCCGCACGGCTCGGTCCCACTGCCACCCGAGGTCCTGGGCGTCCTCCAGAGTCACGATGACAAACTTGCCCTTCCTTCTGGCCTCCAGCCGCTCCGCCCCACATGCAAGAGTGCGTGCGGGTGCGAACAGCAGCTCGCAGTGGAGGAGGGCGGAGGGCAGGCCTCGGGCGGCTGTCAGAACATCAGCTGCTCCGGCGCAGCCGTGTGCGAGCGATGCCATGGTCGTGCGGGGATCAAGGCTCGCGTCCTGCGTTGACGCCATTTCACGCACCTGCTGCAGTGTGGAGAACAGCTCTCTGCTTGCGGTCACGAAATCGTGGCTGGGAGTGGTGAGGCTGGTCAGACCTGCGAGGGACAGTTCCGCCTTGCGTAGTGCCGAACCGGTGTCGCGCAGTTGTCTTAGAGCGTCCTCCGGTCCACCGTCGGCCGCCTCGAGGCCAGGTGCTGAGCGCAGCAGCTGGTGGGTTACGGCGTACAGGCGGATGCCCTGGCTGGCGATGGCGCCAAGTGCCTGGGTGCTGGGTACGAGGCGTTGCAGCTCGCGGTGTGCAGCGAGGCGCCAACCGTGCAGGGCCGCGTCTAGCCGCTGGTCGATGGTCGTGGGTGCTTTGACGTGGAGGACGGTCGCCGCGATGCGGTCCATCGAGTCGATTCGACGGGGGCCTGCCTCGAGTCTGCCAATCTGGGTGCTGGCGTACCGGGCGATGCGCAAGGGTCGGTCTACGGCGTCGATTGGGCTGTGCCGGACTGTATGCCGTGCCGCCGCGGCCCCTAGCGTGAGGAGGTGGCGGACTGTGTCCGCCAAGACTGGGTCCTCGAGCGTCACGGGGTGCGTGCCCCGGTTGTTCGTGGAGACAAGGTCGGCAAACCCGCCCAGGGTCGTGGACAGTCGGGCGATGGGGCTTGGATCGGTGGGTTCGGCCGGCGCAATCTGAGGGGCGCGTCGGAGGCTGCTGCTGGGCACCACCGTGTGGTCCCCTTCGCGGACCACACGAAGTCTGCCGCTGCGAATTTTTCGATTCATGCGATCGCGCGAGAGTTCCAGGTACCCCGCCGCCTGGTCGACCGAGAATGCGGCATCGGCGGGTAGGTCGAGCGGGGCCGGGTAGGCGCTGAGGGCGCTCATGCATGGGTTCCGGTGCGCGCTGGCGTATGCGGGGTCCGCGCGACCGGCCTTGACCAGCTCGTACAACGCCCGGTAGAGGGTCACATCGAACTTTTCCCACTGGGCCGCGCTGATCTCGTGGGTGCTCGCGCAGAGTTCGCGGGTGAGCCGGTCGGCCCGCACCAGAAGGTCCATGGCGGAAGTGCTGCTCATGCCCGTTCCACGAGAGCGGCGAGGTCCAGCAGTTCGCGGATGTGCCAGAGCCAGAGCTGCAGGTCCGGTGGTCCGGCGAGCGGCTCAACGCCGCCAAGTATCTCTAGCGCTGAGGCGAGATGGCCGATGATGGTGAGCGGCGAGTCCGCGACGGTGGCGGGCGTGTGGCTGACGCCGGCGGCCGTAAGCCGGACTTGGCCGGCGAAGCCCAGCCACTCGCTGAACACGTCGTGCCCGCCGAGGGACTCTGCTAGTGAGGCCGCGGCCTGCATGTGGCCGGCAGCTTGGTCGAGGAGGTCGAGTGCCTGAGTGGATTCATCCATGGGACTCCTCGGAGTTTGGCGTGGTCGATGGCGGGCGGTGGGCGGTCAGGGCCGCGAAAGGGTGGGCGTTGCGGGAAGGGCCGGGTGTGCCGGCTCTGGGATCGAATGCGCGGTCATTCGGTTCTCGGGGAGAGCCGCGACTCCCCGGCGCAGGTGGAGCAGCGCCTCGTCACGCAGTCGCCGAGAGAAGGCGCCGTGGGGGTTCCAGCCGCTGCGGGTCATCTCGTCCTCGGCCTGCTTCAGCAGCGCCGCCGATGACGCGGGAGGTAACTGCTCGGCAAGGGGCAGCAGCAGCCCGATCGTGTCCTGTACGGGGTCGCGCGCTCGAGCCAGGCTGAGCTGGACCAGTTCGCGCCCGGCTTGGCGCGGGGCCACTGGTGGGTCCGAACGTGCGTCGGTGTGGCAAAACGCATCGAGTCCGATGTCGCCGTGCTGGGCGAGCCAGTCCGCGGGGTCCAGTTCATGAGGGAGCCTGGTGATGGAGGCGGTCCGATGCTGTTCGAGGGCAAGCGCGGTGAGCCAGCGCAGCGTTCCCTCCGCCCCTGCACGGTCGCCGTCCAGGGCCAGGATGATCGGTCCTGGGTGCTGGTGGGCGACGGCTCTTGCCTGAGCGTGTGAGACCGCCACGCCGCTGGTCGTGCACGTCGCCACTGTCGAAGTCCGCCCGGTCCGGGCGGCCGCGGCTGCGATCGCGAGCGCGTCGAGCGCGCCCTCGACCACCACCAGACTGCCGTCCGCGGTGATCCGATGGTGGGTCGGCCGGTACAGGGCCCGGCTCTTGTCAAACGTCGCGGTGCGGGTGGGGTTGCGGTACTTGGGAGCCCGGGGGTCGGCGCTGGTGTCCCGGCCGATGAAGCCATCGATGCGGCCTGCCGGGTCGGTGACGGGAATGATGATCCGGTCCCGCAAGGCGTCGATGAGGCTCCCACGGTTGGTACGACGCGCCAGATCCATGACGACCATTTCGTCGTCTTCGACGCCGTGCCGTCGCAGGTGGTCCACCAACCCGGTCCACGCGTGCCCCGCGCTGCCGACCAGCGCGAGGCCGGGGAACTCGGCTCGAAGACTGCGTAGGTCGATTCCCCGGTGGTGGCGCAGGAAGTGGCCGGCAAACTCGGCAGCTAAGGGCCTTGAGAAGTACTGCCAGGCCACGGCGTTCACCTGGTGCGCCCTTCGGACCCCGATGGCTGACGACGGCTCCTCTGTTAGGCCAGTGTCGACTCGCCGCGGAAGGCCCGGGTGGTTGGTAGTCGGGGTCGCTGCTGTGTGCTGCAACTGGTCGACGGCCTCCCGGAAGGTGAGGTTGCGCAGTCGGCGGACGAAGTCGATGACGTCACCGGATGCCCCGCAGCCGAAGCAGTGAAAGCGGTCCGGCACTCCGCCCACAGACATGGAGGGGGTCGCGTCTGCGTGGAACGGGCAGCAGCCGATGAAGCCGTGGCCACGGGGCGTCAGCTGGATCCCCGCAGCAACAATCACCTGCTCGATGGGGTGATCGGCCCGGACACGCTCCACATTCACCGCCCCCGCTGTTGTAGTCATGGCTCGATGTCGAGCACGTGGTGCACCGAGCGGGCCAGGGGGCGGGTCCCCAGGATCTGGTGGCGGCGTGCCAGCTCGGCGAAGGCGAGGACGTGCATGTGGGTATCGACGTCGAGGGCCTGGATGAAGGCGGCTTCAACGGCCGTCTGAGGGACGTCGTCGGCCCTGACGGCGTACTCGTCCCAGGTCGAGTCGTAGGCATACAGTAGCCCGCCCTCCGAACCCGGGTGGCCGCGCAGCGAGATGCGCTGGTCGCGTCGCTCGCCCCATCGCGTCCCGAAGTAGTGGTCCGTTCCAGCGTCGCCGAACCTGGCTGCGAAGGTACGCGGTCCAATCCATTCCGGCTCCCGTGTCTGGGTGGGGGAGTACCCGGCCGTTGAGTCGTTGCAGTCCATGGTGTTGCCCTCTTCCCGCGGTGATCCCGTGCTCTATAAGGGAGACCGGATTGACGGGGCACCATTGGCTGCCCGAGGTGTCAGGCGTTGTCCGCCCATCGAGCGGCGGGATTCTCTCGGTGCTGGTTGGTCGAGCACCGCGTGGCAGCGCCGAGGTCCATGAGCCGAGCTTCGATCTCACGTAAGCCGCGGAACCAGTCCAGGGCTGCGCTAGGGGCGGCGGTCTCGGTGAAGCACGCCCGCTCGTGGTCCCGCAGGGCCGCCAGTGCCTCGACCATGCCTGGGTGCCGGGTCCAACATGGCGGGACGACACGGGTGTCGAGGGCGAACCTCCGCACCAGCAGCCGCACCCATGGGCTGAGCTGCTCGCGGACGAAGGACTCCCTTTCCCGCGAGGTGAGGGAGGGCACGTGGATCGGTCCCGCCAACCGACCGAACGCGCGCTCGATCGCGTCATCGTCGAATGACAGCGGCGGCTCGGCGGTCACGACGCTGCTCGCCGTTGGCTGTGACGCGCTTGCAGGTATCTGTGTCGGAGCATGCCGATGATCCCGATGCTCGCCTGGGCACGGCCGAGTCTGCGCCAGCTCGGCGAGCGCTCCAGTACCTCGTGCAAGCGGCGGTGATCCCGGGAGCAGAGCGGCACCAAGTCGGCGTCCTCCTCGTCGCCGATCCGTACGTAGGTCAGGTGATGAAGATGACCCGTCTTGGGACTCCACAGCCGGTCGCAGACCAAGCACGCGGGCGGGGTACCAGCCCTTGTCAGCCACGCGAGATACCAGGCCCGCCGACGGTCGTGCCAGGCGCGGGAGGCCAGGTAGCTCTGGTACACGGCCCGCCTGTGAATGCGCCGGTCAGGCGTGGCCATGCTGGATCGCCTCCTCCAGCCGACGTTGATCGTCGGCCAAGGCCTTGGCGTCTCGTCGGCTTGTCCACGGGCGCATGGTGAGCACGATCGCGGGAGCTGAGCGCAGCAGCAGAACCGCCGTGCCGAACGGCAGGGTCCGCAGCTGGGCAGCCTCGAGGATGGGCACCTGGGTCGTCGATGTCGACGTGGACTTGACGCCCTGTGGGCCCGTGTTGGTGGACGTCGTTCGCTCGGTGCGTTGGCCGATGAGCCGGGACAGGTCCTCCAGGTCACGGGCGTTGGACGCGCCCCCCAGGATCACCTTGACAACGGCGGCGTCCCAGATCGCGGCGGCTGCGTGTTCACCCCATACCGCGCGGGCCTGCGCGAGCGACTGCAGCACCACCACAGTGGAGATCCCGGTGCCACCGCCGTCGGACATCAGCGACGGCAGAGACGGCAGAGGGTAGTTCGCAGCCTCATCGAGGATCAATGACAGAGGAGGATCGAGCCTGGCCCCAACGGAGCGCGCGGCGATCCGGCGCGCAGTCTCCACCACGTCCTCGACGAATGCACCTACGAGGCCTGCGGTCATGGAGCTGCCGGTGGAGGTGCCGATCAGATATACCGTCCCCCGCTTACGCAGGAACACCTCTGGGTCAAACACGTCGTCTGGCTCCGGGGACACCGCGTCCAGCACCTTGGGATTACCGAGGCTGGAAAACGCAAGTGTGACCATGGACCACACTGAGTCGCGCTGCCGTGGGTCTGTCGTCACGATGGACTCCAAGGCCTGGTGCCACGCCGAAGCGGCCCCCTGGTCAGTGCCCAGGATCATGACCGCCTCCCTCGCTTCGACTGCCGAGAGCGACCACCGATACAGGTCGCTCGGCTGTCGAGAGTCGAGGGCTGCTGCGTGCAGCAGGCAACGGACCGCCAGTTCTGCCGACGCCTGCCAGAAATTTGCGTCAGTGACGCCGTTAGCCGTGCGAGCGGTCAGAGCCTTCGCTCGGACCATCGCCACTTGCGGGTCCTCGCACCCGCGGATCGGCGACCAGCGGGCTCGGCTTGGTAGGCCGGGTGCAAGGCCCTGCGGGTCGAAGACCGCCACAGGACCGATTGCTTGCCGATGATGCAGGGTCACTGTCATGTTGTCGGGCCGGGTGCTTGTGGCGATTACCGCGCCCGGCGCGTCCAGAATCAGCGGGATGGCCAGGTGAAGCCCCTTGCCCGAACGAGGTGGGCCGAGCACCACGACCGAGTCCTCGACCGAGCAGTAGCACGCCTGGCCATTGGCACGGCCCAGGAAGTACCCCAGTTCTTCAGGTCTACGGCTTCGGTTGCTGGGACGAAGGACGGCCGCCCGAGCGAGTAGAGGATGCACGCCGGCTGCCCGACGGACCTCAGCCGGTACCGCGACTCCCTTCAGCCGCCCTACGTGCATTGACCGCGGAGAACGTGAGCGAAGCCAGCCGAACCACGAAAGGCTGCAAGCCGCGGCCAGGAGAGAGCATGTGATCGACCAGTACAGCGCCCCCGGCCCGACTGAGGCGTGCCATGCAGCGCCTGGATCGGGCGGATGAGCGAATGCGCGGAACGGAGCGAACAACGAGAGAGTCGGTGCGGGTGCGCCGGAGATGCGCGCTGAGAGGTACGCCGCCGACCACAGAATCGCCCAGAGGACGCCGAACGCCACCACGAAGATGGCCAGCCTGTCCTCGCCGCGAGAAACTTCGTCGCGGGTGCTCAACCGCGGCATGGTGAAGGGGCCGGAGGCCGTACATCGGAGTTCATGCAGCGGAAACGCTCAGCGACGGGTCACCATGAGATCGCCGTGCCAGCCGCTGCACGGACCATGAGGCAACAACTATTAGGGCCCCGGGTCGGCTTGTGCTTTGTCCGGGTCGAGTGCGCTTCGCCTTCCGGGCGGGACGCTGCTATCCGGGAAACCCTTCGAATATCAAGGGGATAAACGATCAGGCGCTGTGAGCCTCCGCGTAAGCAGCCTTGACGGAAGCTGTGAGGCTACCGCGCGCGCTGAAGTGGGTCCGTTGGACCGAGCCCAACTGCGCATGTCGGCAGCGCTGGACTGCAGGCTGCTCGCCGCGTGTTCACAGTCGCTGACGCGGTGTTCCTGCATCTGTTTTGGAGAGTCGGCTTGGTCGATCTCGCAGGTGGTCGGCGTCGCGACTTAGTCGGTCCAGAGCTGGGTATGCAGTATTGCCGCGGAACTCCCAGCCAAGTTCGCGTCCAGCCCTGCCCGTGCCCGGGTGCGTCTCTCTGAGGCCCTGACCCGGTTCCTGGTGCATTGTGAAGGCCAGCACGCTTGGCGCACCGTGTACGCGTACCGGATAACCAACGTCGCACTGCTGGCGCATACCGGTGACCTGTACGCCGATGAGCTACGACCGGTCCATCTCGATCGCTGGTTCGCGCACCTACGCGGCGCGCACGTCGACTCCAGAGGCCGGCACCGCGACCCGATCGGTGCGGGCGGGTTCAACGCCTACCTGTCCCGGGTTCGCCCGTTCCTGACCTGGATGTACCTCAACGACCTCATTGGCCCGCGACTTCGGCAAGACCCTGCACCGGATGCGTCGCCCGCACCGGGTCAAGCTGCAGCTGGACGCCGGGCAGGTCCGTGCCCTGCTCGAGGGCGCAGCGACTCCGCGCGACCGGGCCCTGATCGCGGTCGGGTTCTTCACCGCCATGCGCAGAAGCGAGCTCCAGGCCATCCGCCTGCGGGACCTGGACCTGGAGGGAGGCACGGTGTTCTTCCGGGTGTGGAAGTCCGACGTCGAGGACGTCCTGCCAGTGTCCCCCGAGTTGCGCTGCAAGCTGCACCTGTGGTTGAGCGAGTACGAGCGCAACGTCCGCCGGAACCACCGCCGAGGCCTGCTGCCCTCGGACTATCTGATCCCCGCCTACCTACCTCGCAGGTACGCCCCCGGCATGAGCGTCGTCGACGGCCGCCAACAGCGCAACGTCACCTTCGGCGCGCTCAACCCCGAACGCCCTGCTGCGCACTCCTACCGGGTCGTCAAGGATGGACTGCGTCGGCTCGGGCTGCCGGACCACCACGAGGGCCTGCACGCGCTGCGTCGCTCGGCCGCCCGCCAGATCTTCGATGCCCTGGTGGGGACCCGCCGTTACGACGGCGCGCTGCGCGTCGTCCAAGCCCTGCTGCACCACAGCACCCTGGAAACCACCGAGCAGTACATCGGGCTGAGCACCGAGGCCCTCACCCGGGACGAGTTCCTGCGCACCGCGATACTCCTCAGCGATGAGCGGCCCGGGCTGACGTCCGCGTTCCCCGAAGGATCGCGGCGCGTCACCGTAGGGGGTCGGCCGATCCCGGCGCCTTAGCGTGACGATCCTGCGGCAGGAAATGCAAAGCGATCCAGGTTTGGATCGGTGGGTATCCGGGGTGACCAGCGGCCCGGTTGAGCTCAGTCTTGATGCGCTCAGCCTCAAGCGTGGCCACATGGGCGTCAGGGAACGGACCAGTGACCGTGTACGACTCGCTCATGGGGTCATACGCGATCACGCTGTGCGGCTGCGTCGCTTCCTCCGCCTCGGCCCGCACGTCGATGTCGTCCATCAGCCGTCGAGCTGCCCCCGCCACCGCGTCGTCGGTCATTGCCTCACCTCATGAAACCCCCGCATTAGCGCGGGACGGCCCACCTCACCATCTACTGTGCGGCGTCGTAGGCCTTCTGGACGTCGGCACTAATGCGGCCTCGGTCGCTCACAGCGTGGCCATTGTTCTTCGCCCACTCCCGTACGGCCGCAAGGTCGGTGCGAGACGTTCTGCGGGTCGAGGGCCGGGCGGCCTTGCCACGACCGCTGCGAGAGCTCTGCTCGGTCGCCTTAGCAATGTAGGGCTTGAGCGCCTTCTCCAGAGCTGCCCGGTTCTTAGCGCCGAGGTCGATCACCCAGGCCTTGCCATCAAGGCTGAACGAGACCTCCTTGGCGTTGGCCGAACCGTCCAGGTCATCGGTAATGGTCACCGTCGTCTGCTTCGCCATGAATGAATGATGGCGCACACCGGACGTCACCTGCTAATCAATGGCGACGCCTGTCGAGCTCGCGATCGAATTTCTCCACGACTTCCGCGACGGCGCTCCCGCACGTACCCCGCTTGGGACCGTCCAACTGCTCTCGCCGATGCTCGTCCGATCTCCGGCACTCGCGACTGCAGAGGGACCGTTGGTTTGCTGCGGATACCGCAGGGGGCTCGGCTCAAGCGAGCCTTGGTCGCCTGGCGGTGAAATGACGCGCGTTCGCGAGAGTTGCTTGACTGAGCGGATCCTGGCGGCAGCATGAAATGTCACCCACTGGACCGCTTGAGAGGATGTCTGGCCGATCCACTGGATCGCCCTGCCCCAGTCGGCCCGAAGTTCTACATCAAGGAGGAAGCGATGCGCAACGAGGCCATGGAGCGGCTGAGTGTCCTGGTCGGGCCATGGCGGACGACGATGCGAAACGCGTGGTTCCTTGAGCCGGCGGACTTGGAGGTGCCAGGCTCGGCGACCGTCGAGTGGCTCGGCGACGCGTTCGTGGTCTTCCGCTGGACAATGGAGGGCGATGTCGGGACCGCCACGAGCGAGATGGTCATGGTCCTCGGTCGCAGCGACACGCGCGTCGCCTTCACAGCCCTCTACCACGACGAGCGAGGTGTCTGCCGGGTCTTTGCCATGACGTTCGAGGACTCGAAGTGGATCCTCAGTCGGGAAGACCCTGACATGTTCCAACGATTCATCGCTGACGTAGAGCCGCACCGCGTAGCGGGTCGCTGGGAGGCATCCGAGGACCACGGATCGACATGGCGCAAGGACTTCGACCTCATCTTCGAGCGGGCGTGACAACTCTTTGCGCGTCAGCCCTGCTCACCCGGAGTCCTCGGGGCTGCCTCATCATCTGGTCATCCTGACAAGCTGTTGCGCGAGCCCCCTGCTGCGCGGTCGGTGCCTTACGGCCCATGGGCCGGCCTGGTCCCCACCCCTTGGGGTGCTGTCTCCACCGAGGGCGGGGAAGACTGCTGCACTCCCCGCCCGCGGGTGCATCGAGTTCTTTGATGAAGGCTGCTCCCAAGGGGTCCACACTGCTTGATCCGACGGGTGGCTTGGCCGTGGAGGAGAACCGGCTCACCGGCGGCTGGCAGAGCAGCACGCCTACAGAGATATAGGATATTGTGATTTTTGTGCGATGCTGAGGCCCTGCGCCTCCCCGGCACCCCGTTTCCGAGGGGGCGCGGTCAGGGCCGGGTATACAGCTCGCCTGCGCCCAGGCCGCCTCCCTGACCCTGCGCTGATGGGCCAGGTGGGGCGGCCGGCGAGAGAACTGCAAACCACAACGAGCGACCGGCGTTGACGTGACCGCGCCAACCCGCATTGGGACGCTTCGACGTGTCCGGCAGGCGGCGAAGTGACGCAAGTGGGGAAGCTGGTGCGGGGGTCGCGGGGATGACCCGCAATGGCTGTCAGTACTCGATGAGATGCTCCGGCCAACACTGCACCGGAAGAGGACCTGTGACCACCACCATGACCGCCATTGGCTTCGTGAGCGCGATCTTGGGCGCCTTGATGTGGGTTGTTAGCACGCTCCGCCACAGAAGCCATATCTCGCAGTGCGTCCAAGACCTCCAACGGCACCGAAGGCTGGACCGGAGATTGATCGGGTGCGTGAACGAGATCGAGCGCGTCCTCGACGAAGTGCGGGCCGGGGCAGCCGGCCAGGTCCCTGAAGAACTCGTGGGGCACGCTCGCTTCCTCTTTGGGCTGCGCCAAGAGGCCAAGGACAACGCCGCCGAACTCAGCAGGCACGCCGTCCGACTCAGATGGCCCGACGGCTACCTCACAAAGGCGACCCTGGCAGGTAGACGCTGCGAGTTGGCCCATGGTGCTCTACTTCGAGCGTACGAAGCGCTGGCGGCCGCGACCCGGGAGTACGAACGGGGAATGAGGGACGCCCTGCTGAGTTCGGGAGATGGCCCCAGCGCGCGGGAGATGTCGATGCCCCTGCGGCTCCTTGACGAATCGGCGGCCGAGGAGGTCGCGCGTTTGCGCGAGGCCTGCGAGCAAGGCATGACCCATGCCGCAGACGCATGCAACCTTCGATTTGGCTCGGCCGCCATCTTCGACATCAAATGGCCGGTTCGTCGGTCTGAGTTGCTGGATCCCGCGGCGGACCCTTACCAGGGTGAGCTGCGACCGCTCGGCTGGACGGGATTCGGTCCTCAGCCTCTGCTTCACGTAGACGCGAGGTAGTGGGACGACCGGGCCTGATCGCGGCGGTATGCCGCAGGTCGTGCGGACAATTTCCCGACCAGTGACGCAGACGTCCGCCGAGCCATGGACTGCGGCGTCACTCGGCAATGGTCTGGCCCGGTGGCTCCGAGCCGCTCCACGGAAACAAATCCGTGCGAGCAGCGGAGGTCTCGTTGATGGCCCGTGCCTCTCCGAGGATTGCCTCCGTGCGCTCTTGGTCGTAAGTCATGTCGAGCAGCGAAGCCGCGTGCTGGAGCAGCTCGAGCATGGCGATCACGGCTGCTGAGGCCACCATGTCGGTGAGAGGTCCGGCAGGAATCGCGACGTGGAACGTCGAGGTTGCTGTGGTCGCATCTCTTTGAACATGCATGTTCACGGCCGTGTAGGTGCCGCGGATGACGGACTCCGCGAGCGCGACCTCTGCGCCCAAGCCTTGGTAGAGGCTGGTCGTCTCCGGACCCGCGAGGGTGTCCGGCACTGCGAGTCCGGCGAGCCTCTCCTTCACCCGGGCTTCTGCGGAGGCGGTGACATCCTCATCTGCGCCAATCTCGTTCAGCGAATCCAGCACCACACGCACGATCACCCCTAGCCCAGGCCCGCTCGGCTCGGTCATCTGCTCGAAGCGGGCGGCCGTAGCGAGGAGACCGGTCAGCAGTGGCAGGGCCTCGATGGGCTGACCGGCTCGAATCAGGGCCGCCGCTGCCTGTGAGCAGGCCACCCCCTGGCCGAAGCAGTTGAACGCGAACCGCGACGCCTGAGTCCAGGCGCGTTCGGCGGTCGAGGAGGTCGCCTCGTCGACCAACGGCACCACCTGATCGAGCAGGCGAACGGCTCTCGAAATAGACCGATCTTGGACGCCCGGTGCGTCGCTCATGTTGACGGTCGCTTCGCCCTCCTCCAGCCGGCCGCGCACCTCCATCCGTTCGATCTGGAAGCCGACGTCGGGGTGGGTGCGTGGGGTGATGGTGTCGCGCTGATGAAACCGGAAGGTGGAATCGTCTTGGTCGACGGAGTCGATGCTGACAGTCCACTCGAGCCGCGGGTACCGCTCGCCTGGCATGGCCGGGTCATCTGCGATCCCCACCAGACGCCCCCGTACTACTCGCCGCAGCGACTGGACGTCCTTGACCTTGATCGCCATCAGTTTGTCCGCGACGGCGGGCTCCAGATCCAACAGGTCGAGGATCGTTCGACGCACGTACGAGAACGTCAGGTCGGTGCACCTCAGGGCGTGAGCCGCGACCTTGTCGAGGTCCCAGTACCCATGCTCGATTCCGTTGCTGGCGTCGTTCGCTGCGCGGTACGTTTCCCGATCGTCGTCGAAGATGTGTGCGACACGCACACGCGCCCCAAGCTCGTCCGGCCAACGCGGCCTGCACGGATCATCAGTGACGACGCCGAACTCGTGGGCCAGTTCCTCCTGTGTCCGGCCGCGGTCCGTCATGAGCTTGCGCACGACCAACTTCGTGAGGTTCTCGGCGGCGATCCACAGGTGGTTCAGCGAAAGCCACTCGCCCCCCAGCTGCCAGTTTCGAAGAGCCAGCTCGTAGTGATGCAGCGCTCTGTTCAACCGCAACGAGTCTGCTGGTCGGGTGAAGTAGGCCAAGAATGCAGCGGCCACAAGATCGGAGCGAATAACCCGGCCCTCGGCAACCAGTCCACGCTCGTCAGGAATGTGGACTTCGACTATCTCGCGGTCGACCGAGTTTGGCGTGGACTCGAAGGCCAAGTGCATCTCGACGGAGCCCACCCTGACGTTGCCCACGAAGCCGATGAAGGTTCCCAGGCTCCGGGCGATGCCCGAGAAGCCACGCATAGCCGCGTCGAGGTCTCCTGCCCGCCCGCAGCATTCGATGACAAGCTCGCGGGGGAGGGGTCCATCGCCTGGACCCTCCCATCGAGTGAAGGCCCGCACACGCAGGCCGCTCAACCCGAGACTCGGCACATCAAAGGTCAACTCGAGTTCATCGTCTGGGGCGAAACGGGCCGAAGAGTGCGCCTTGAACACAACGGCGTATTCCTTGTCGTACCCGTCGGCATTTCCCGCGCCTTCGACCTCGTCGTGGGCACCCCCCTCAGCGTCCATGCGCGGACGCTGTCACGCAGACCGCCTGCTTGCAACCAGGCCTCTTGCTGATTGACATATTTCCGTGGCGGCCGACGCTAAGGGCCCGCTGGGTGTGCCGCGCCGTGTTCGGCTGCACAGACCACCAGGGCTCAGGCCACCAGACCCGTAATGGAGCGGGCCCGGCCGCCCTCGCCGGCTGCAAACCGTCTTGAACTGCGTACGCGGCCGACTATCGACAACCGTCGGCGCGCCGTGATGCGGCGGAAGGACGTCAGGCGCGGCCCGGACGACGTGACGTGCGCGACGCGCTGCCCGGCGCGCCAGCGAGGGTCCGAAAAGGGAGGATTGCCCTGAGGTCGCGGGCCGACTTAGAGGGAATCGGTCAGGAGCGCTCGTCGGAGCACCTCGGCGGGTGAGACGCCATAGCGCTCCGCTAGGCCCCGCAGCTTCTCCAATTCCTCGGGAAGCAACCGAACACCCACCTGGTGATGACGCCGGCGGACGTCAGTACCTCGGCGGCTTCGCTTGTTGCTGGTCTCAGCCATGCCAAGAGCATGTCGCCACCTGCGCGCGCGGCTAGCCGCGACACGCCGACGAAGCGCGGGTAACCGCGCATCGTCGTTCGCGGATGCGACTCTGGAACGGAGGCGCGGGTAGCCGCGGCGCTGACCGGAGGTCGTATCACAGGAGCGGGGCGTCATGGCACAGACGAAGGGGTCCTCCCCGACAAGGCGCACGGGCTGCTCGTGGCCAACGTTGTCGGCGGACGTCCCTACGCTGCCAAGCAGACAACCGAAAGGGATCGGGAGAACAAGATGACTGGCTCATATGCCACGCACGGCCCGACTTCTGACCCTTTCGAAGGTGACCGTTTCCAGATTCTGGCGCTAGACGGCGGAGGGGCGAAGGCCTTGTTCGCCGCCCACGTCCTCGCGCACCTCGAGGACGATTTGGGCGTCAGGGTCACAGACCACTTCGATATGGTCGCCGGGACCTCGGCCGGTGGCATCGTGGCGCTCGGACTCGGTGCAGGTCTGAGGCCGAAGGAGATCGCCGAGCACTTCGGTGACCTTGTCGACCGGGTTTTCCCCAGCCGGTTGCAGCATCGCGCACGGCTGAGTCGCCTTCGACGCCCCGCCTACAACAGCGACGTGCTGCGGGACGTGCTGGTCGAAGTTTTTGGGGACCGAACGCTGGGCGACAGCTGCGTGCGCTTGGTTGTCCCGTCGTGGGATCTGCAGCGCGGCGAGGTGCACATCTTCAAGACCCGTCACGGCGATCGCCTTACCAGGGACTGGCGTATCAAGATGGTCGACGTCGCTCTGGCGACGACTGCGGCTCCCACGTACTTCCGAGCGGCCCGTGTCCACGACGCGCCGCTCATCGACGGAGGGGTCTGGGCCAATAACCCCTCGGTGCTGGCTATCGGTGAGGCACGCAGCATGCTCGGAGTTCCGCTGGACGCCATGCGCGTGTTGAACGTGGGGACGATGGAACCCTTCACTGACAACGTCGACCGGTTGCAGACGGCCGGCCTCCTCCGCTGGGGACCGAAGGCCGCTGGCGTGATTCTCAACGCCAGCAGCCGAGGTGGCATGGGTACGGCCATGCACCTGGTCGGGTTTGAGAACTTCGTGCGCTTCGACGCGCCCGTGCCACCCGGCAAGTTCGCCCTTGATCGGATCAGGGCCGAATCGGTCAGGGGGTACGCGTCCACTGTCAGCCGGAACTTGGCCCCTGAGTTCACCGCGAAGTTCGCCGGCCACGCGGCCCCGCCCTTTACCCCGCTGCCGCCGCCCACGCCGCACAGCGACCAACGCTCCGACCAAACGCCCGAAGGGGGCTCCTTATGGAACACGTGACTGACTTCAACGCCCTGCTGGAGAACACAGTCAACCTTCCCGATGGGAAACTCGACAGCCTCGCCGACCGCGTCGACAAGATCTATGCCGCCATTAAGGCCGCGAAACCTGACGCGAGCGTCCTCAGCAAGAAGCGCCAGGGCTCATGGGCGCAGCGAACGATCATCAATCCGCCGAAGGAGCTTGAGTTCGACGCAGACTTCATGCTCGAACTCGAAGAGGTGCCAGGTTGGTCCCCTGCCCAGTACAACAATGCGGTCTTCCAAGCTCTCGATAAAGATCCTGTTTATGGCGAGATGGACAAGCCAGTAGAGGCTAAGAACCGCTGTGTCCGGGTCTCCTATGCGAACGACATGCACGTCGACGTTGTGCCCTACGTGAATCGGGCCGATGAGGGAGAGCACATTATCAACGCCGAGACAGACGAGTGGGAAGCGAGCAACTCGGACGAGTTCACCACGTGGATGAAAGAGAAGGACGACCTCGCCGACGGAAATATGCGTCGGGTCATTCGGCTATTGAAGTACCTGCGCGACCACCGCGGTTGGTACAAGGACACGGTCTCCATCATCCTGACAACCGTCGTTGGAATTACGATCAAGCCAGAGAACGTGCTGGCTGATGCCAAGAGCTACGCCAACGTCCCTGTCGCGCTGGGTCGCATCGTGTCGGACCTCGCCGAGTGGGTCCGCGAGAACGAAACTCTCCCTGAGGTCGAGGCTGGGGAGAGCGCCGTCTTCACCCACCGCTGGACCGAGACTAAGTACCAGCAATTCCGCACGGAGATCCAGAAGCTCGACACCAAGATCTCCGCAGCCCTCGTGCAGACCGATGAGGACGAAAGCCTGGCACTCTGGCGCGAACTCTTCGGAACCGGCTTCGCGGCAGCCGACTCCGACACCAAAGGGTCCAAGTTTCCCGCCATCGGAGCAGGTGCCGCCGGGGGTGCAGGTCGGGATCTTCTTCCAGTCGAAGCGGCAAGGCTGGGTGACTCGAAGAGAGCCATCGCGACCAGCGCTCACCAAGTGGCAACGGCGAGTGCTGGCAGACCTGCGCGCCCAGGCCAAAGGCCAGCCTGACCTCCTGACTGTCGGTGCTCAGACGAGGGACGACGCTGGGAACGTCATGGTTCGCTTCGCCCTCCACACGGCCGACCTCCCCACGCCCACAGCTGACGGCCTGCGTTTCAAGGCAGTTGAGGACTTCCTCCTCTTCATTGGGCCGACCGACGACCAGCCACCAACTGTGATCCTGGAGCACGGGCGGTTCATCGGCACGCCCCACGTCCTGTCGGGCTTCTACCTCTGCCTCTATCTCGACGAGTCCCGCGAGTGGGACCCGGATGTGGGCGTCAACGATAAGAACGGTGTGCTCAACCGTCTGTGGGACTGGATTGGGAAGGCCTCCCAGAACGACTTCAACCCCGACACTGCTCTCTTTCACGCCGTCGGAGGCGTACCGCACGTCACTCCTGGCTCCCTGAGTATTGTCGTCAGGCACCTACCCGAGCCCAGGGCCAGAGTTGCCACGGCGCGCCTCAGTCGGCGGACTGGGCAGCGGCTCGATCTGGACTCCGAGGTGCAGCGCGATCCAGAGCCCACGCATGTACCCATCTTCTTCGCCGACTCCGACATGCCGCTGGGAGCCGGTCACGACTCACTAGGCCAGCTTCTCGCACTCATTCGACAGCCCCGCCCTCTAGGACTGGCATTCCGGTCCGCAGCCCGCCCGAGGCCTACGGCGCATCCGCCCTGCTACGCCGACCGGGCATTCGTCGCAGGCCGAGGCTGGACGTCACCGCAGTGGTTGGCAGGTCACTATCCCGAGGCAGAGCCACCGCCATACGAGACGACGCCAGATGCTGCGTTGTTCACCGCGCTTGCCGCCAGTGCGTGTCGCAACCCTGTCGGGACCCCGCAGAGGCTCATCTTGGCCGTCCCGCACCCGGCGGGGGGACCTCGCCACCTGCTGGGACTTCAACTGCCCCCCGAACTCGCAGACGACCTCCGACAGCTCGTGCGCAACAAGTCCACGAGCCTCATCCCCTACGATCTGGAACGCATCAACATGGCCGCACCCATTGAATGGTGCTTTGTGTCCGATGAGCGCGCAGCGGTCACCACTCGTCGTGACGCCGGCCGACCAGTCGCTGCCCTGAACGACAGGACCGTGGTCATCCTCGGTTGCGGAGGTCTTGGCTCGTGGATCGCTGAGTTCGTCGTGCGTGCCGGAGCGCACCGAGTCGTCATCAGCGACTACGGGCGCGTCACCGGCGGACTGCTCGTCCGACAGGACTACGTCGAGGACGACATCGGGGCCAGCAAAGTCTCGGCTCTGCGTGACCGCCTGAAGGCCATTAGTGACACTGTTCAGGTAGATGTGCATGGTCGGCTCAGCACGTCCGAACTGAGCCAGGTCGCGCTCAGCGCCTATCTCGTCATCGACGCGACCATCAGTCTGAAGGTCGCAAAGCAACTCGACATCATCGCAAAAAATCCTCAGCGGAAGGCGTTCATCGCGCAGGTAGCCACCGATGCGCGTAGTGGCACCCTCGGCTACGCCATAGTCAACCCGCCAGATTGCGTTGCCTCCATGACCGACATGGACCACCACCTGCGCGACACGGTGCGCGCCGACAGTACTCTGGAGCGCTACCGGTACTTCTGGGAAGAGCCGGGACCCGGAGACGAGTTCGTCCCGACGCGCGGATGTTCGGCACCGACCTTCCACGGGTCCGCAGCCGACCTAGCCGCCCTTGGTGGCGGCCTGCTCACGTTTATCGCGAGGCACCTCACCATTGCCGGTTGTGGCGCGCACCTCATGGCACTGCCGCACTCAGACGTCATTCCCGGACACCGATACGTGCCCTACCCGGTCGCACCGGCTTGAGCATGCCGAGCCAGTCGGCTACCCGGCCTGAGCCGAGGTCGTACTGACATTCGACTAGGTTCAGCGGTCCTGGCCAGCTCCAGCAACACCACGGTGGGCTCGGGGCCGGCCTCGCGCAAAACACATCGAGGTCTGCTCTTGGGCTCCTGCGTCACCAGGTGCGGCGAGGAGGGTGGCCCATAGTGGGCGAAAAGCAGCGGCTTCAAGGGTGGACCATCTGCACACCACTGCCACGACGGCGGGCGGTAACGCAGAGCCGCGAGGTCGCTTCAGGTGCCCGTTTTCGCCACCGTGAGCAGGACCGCGGAGTCCTCAAGCGCCTCGAGGGAGTGCCGGGCAGGCGGGATGATGAGCAGGTCGCCCGGTGACCCCTCCCACGAGTGTCCGTCGCCATTGAGGCGCACTCTCCCGAGCAGCACATGCACGGTGGCTTCTCCCGGATTCTCGTGCTCGCTGAGCTCACGCCCAGCCATGATTGCGATCACCGTCTGGCGAAGGACGTGCTCGTGACCACCGTAGACGGTGTCCGAGCTGCGGCCGCTGGCCGCATGCTTCGCCATCTGCAACTGCTCACGGGCGAGGGCGGTGAGGGACGACTTCTCCATGACCCCAGCCTCGCACCCGGCATCGTCGACGTCGACAGGAGTCACAATGCACGGTGCCCCGATGCCTGGCGCGCCGTCTGCAGCCCGAGCCGGCGCTGCTCCTGGCAGGCTGACGGGGCGCTCAGTTGACAGCCCGGGCTGGAGATGTCCAGGCCGCCGGGCTGGATTCATCCGAAACCCCGGGGAGGGTCGCGCCATACGTTCTCGTCGATCGTGCGGCGCACTGAGGCATGGGGTGAGTGCTTATGAGTGGGACGGCCATCATCGCTCGTCGGAAAGCTTCGGCACCCAGCGGATGCTTCGCCGCTTCGCTCTCCGGGCTAGGACTGCACACGCCCTTGCCGCGAGGTCACTGAGCATCCACGCATTCGCTCTGTGGCTGCATGCGGAGGCTGGTATTGAAAACCCCAGTCTCGTCGTCGGTCGCCTGATGCCTGACGACGAAGGAGCGCCTGGTGACCTGCCAGAGTCCTTCGCCGCGTTGTAGTTCGGCGATCTGATGTGCCTCCGCGCTGCTGAGTGCTAGTAGAGAGGCTGTTGAGTGGATCTCGGAGGCCTCCTGGTGGTAGATGATGCGGGTCGAGCAGTCGGCCAACAGGCCGCGTGCCAGAGCCCGGGCTTCTGAGCCGGCTTCACCGACGGCGTCGAGGTCTGAGAGCCGGTGGACGATGAGCAGGTTGGCGATGCCCAGGCCGCGGGAAAGCTTCCATTGCGACTGCATGCGGGCGAGGAGTGCGGGTTGGCGCATGAGCCGCCACGCCTCGTCATAGATGACCCACCTTTGGCCGCCGTCCGGCTGGGCGAGCGCCGCCTCCATCCATGCCGATGCGCACGTCATCACCATGGCCATGAGCTCGTCCGAGCCGTGGATACGGGACAGGTCTAGGGAGATCATGGGCAAGTTCGGGTCGAACTTGACGGTGGATGGTCCATCGAAGAGGCCGGCGAGGTCCCCGGCGACGAGCCGGCGCAGGGCGTGCCCGACATCCCTCGAGGCCTCGGCGAGCTGGCCGCTGCTCATGCCGAGACCGTGCGGTGTTCTCGGTGCGAAGAGGTGATCGACAACGTAAGTCAGGACCGGGACGGCGGCCACGTTGCAAGCGCAGGCGAGCGCAATGTCCAAGCTCGTATGCTCGATCGGATGCAGTGGCCGTCCAAGGGCGGCTTGTGACATGGATCCGAGCAGCGCGCGCCGTCGAGACCTGAGCAACCCTTGCCAGTCGGCGTCGGTGAGGTTGGCTGGTTTGGGGCCCGGATCCAAGGGGTTCAGGCGGTTGCTCGATCCCGGGCCGAGGCGGATGGCAGCCCCTCCGACCGCGTCGGCAACGTTGGACCATTCACCCTTGGGGTCGCCAGGCACGTAGACGCGTTTGCCAAAGGCGATGGATCGGGTGGCTAAAGACTTGGCGAGGAATGACTTGCCTTTGCCAACGACGCCTGCGAGGAGGCAGTTCGGGTTGGTGAGAACGCCCTGGCGATAGAGCTCCCAGGGGTCGAAGCAGAACCCACCTCCGGACCAGGCGTCCTGCCCGACGTAGACGCCTTCGCTGCCAAGGCCTGCCTCCGCGAGGAACGGGTAGGCGCCAGCCAGCACATCGGAGGTCGCTCGGTGCGAGGGTACACGGAACGCTCGGTGTGACCGAAGAGCATCCGGTCCGGTTTCTCCAGCGCGCGGAAGCAGGGCCGGCAGTTCGCTGTCGTGGTTGCGGCGCGAGCGACCGGCCGACCGGCGTCGGAGAGCAGCCCGGGCGGCATACCCGATGGCGGGCATCTCAGCTCACCCGCCGCGCGAGCGGCAGTGCTGCGGCTGTGAAGGCCTGGGCCTGTTGCCCCAGAAGTCGCCGGGTCTCGCAGCCACACTGGATGGCTGCCCGTTCGACGGCTGCGACGGCCGCCTCAAGGTCGTCGGCGGTTGTGGCGGTGATGGTGACCATGCCGGTGAAGCGCAGTTCGGCGTGGCCCGCAACGAGAGCGCGTTCTCGGTCTAGGACGTCGTTGAGCTCGGCCGCGTCGGCGAGGTCGGTGATGGCCCCGATTCTGGCCCGTTGCATTGCATCGGTGGCGTGCTCGACCTTGGCGCGGCGGATGTCGCGGATGGCCTTGCTGACGGGGACTGGTGTCGCGGTGATGGACAGGGTGCGTCGGACGCCGGGCTGAAAGACGAGGGAGTGCAGGAAGTGGCTCGGGACCTCGACGCGCGGCCACTCACGGATCCACAGGACGCATGAATAACCGGTGTCGTGTCGCAGCCGGTGCCACTCCTCGTGGATGGCCATCGGGCCGGCGGCACTAAGTGACGAGTGCAGCGGTCCTGTGGGCCGCTGGTCGATTCCGGGGTCGTAGGCCCCCAGGAGGGTTCGAGCGAGCTGGGTCTCGTCGAGCCAGTGGACGAGCCGCAGCTCGGCCCCGATCAGGGTGGAGCCGAGCGCGTCCATCTCCCGGCTAAGGACGGCGGCGGCTCCGGTGATCCCCCTGCCGGATCGTCGGATGGCCGGCGCCGCCGCCTTGAGGTCGATGGCGATGGCGATCAGGGTGCGGTGGGTGGCCGCCGAGGGGGCGCAGCGCCGCATGAGCTGTTGGTACTGGTGCACAGCCCACTGGTGGTTGTCCTCGCTCCCCCGGGTCTGCCACCAATCAGTGATGGTTCGGCCCGAGTCTGGCAAGGAGGACTCAAGGACCTGGATCCTTGCGGTGGAGCCGTTGGCCAGGGTGGCGAGGCTGCGGCTCCAGCCGTGGACGCGTCGCCCTTGCTCTTCGGGGGACAAGAGTACGTATGCCGGGTGCTGGATCAGGGCGACGGCGGTGAGGGTCTGTTCGTGAGGGTCATGAACCATCGCCGCTCCCGACGGGCCGTCGATGTGAAACCTCAGCGCGCAGGCGTCGCCTGGGAGGGCAAGCGTTCCGGCAGGCCGCGGCGCGTCGGGCCGGGCGAGGAACCGGGTCTGGCCCCTGACACGTCGCGCCAGGAAATGGCCAGCGGTGGGCAGCGTCTCAACCGCAGCGCCGCCGTTCCACGGAGCGAAAGCAAGCGCAACGAAGCTGAGCCACAGGGGAGCGGACATGAGGGCGCCAACGATTCCCATCCACGTGAGGGCGGGGATGACGGTCCCGGCCGCGCCAGCGACGCACACCACCCGTGGGGTCGATAGGCCGAGAATCAGGCCGCGCCGGGGCAGGCGGCCAAACCGAACGGTGAGAGGTTGAGACGCCGCGATCATGTGGCTTTCCGCCTTATCGATGTCAGGGCTGGCTCGGTGGGGTGCGACGTGGCGGCTGCGGTGGCTCTGCCCTCGCTGGTTGGCGAGCGCCCGCCGGCTCCGCAGTTGGACTCTCGGCCTGGGTTGGTGCCGGGGCCGCTCCTGGAGCGATTGCTCCGTCGATGGCGGCCCCACCTGCAGGCGCCTGCGGCGCCGTGGGGGCTGGCGGCGTCGACGGCGGCTCTGTCGTCGCGGCGATTTGAGCCGTTGGCCGAGGCGGTGCTTGGAGAGTGCCGGAAGTGGCATTGGATGCGCCGGTCAGCTTGCCGACCTGCCAGTGCAGGGCGGCGACCTTCTGCGGGGCTGCAACCACCGTGCGAGCGCCGGTGGATGCCTGCGCCGCCGTGAGGTGGGCGGCGTGAAGGGTGTCACCGGCGAAGGAGAACATTTTGATCGCCATCCATGGCGAGAACCCGCCTAGGAGGAGGATTAGCGATCCGGCGGCGAGCTGGGTGCCGGTCTGCGTGACCCCGGCGCCGTCCTGGCCGGCCCCCATGACGACGCTGACGCCGATGCTGAGAATGATCACCAGCAGCAGCTTGGAGACGACCATCGCGCAGACGAACTCGATCCAGCGCCGCGTCCATGCCCGGGTGATGTCGGCGGTTGCTCCGGCGAAGGCCAGGGGTGCCAGGACAGCGGCGATGAGAAGCATCATCTTGCGGACGGTCATGGCCGCCCAGACGATGACGACGGCGACGAGGATGACCGCCGCAAAGAGCAGGGCGACGGCTGGGTTCTGTACGCCTGCCAGCTGGGTGAAGTCGAACATGGCCCCAATCCCGGCCATGTTGGTATCAAGGGTGAACGCGACGACACCCGCACTGAGGGCATCAACGGCGCCAAGCAGGGCCCTCGTAGTGACGAGGGCAAGCGCGGAACCGATAAAGCTGACGACCAGGCCGGTGACGGCGCGGGCCAGTCCACCGGGTTCACGTCGCAGCACCGAGGCGACGACCTGGATGAGAAACAGGCCAAGGCACAGGACGCCGGCGATCGCGGCGGTCGCCGCCATCTCACGCAACAGATGCGGCGAGGCCAGGTCAAGGCTGGTCGCGGTGTCGAGCTGTTTCCACAACCACTGGGTGGCGTCCGTCGCTGCGACGGTGAAGTGCGCGGCTATGCCGGTGAACGCGCCGTCAGCGGCGTTTGCTGCCTGGTCGCCGACCAGGGAGGCCGCTTGGCACAGGGGGCTCACGGCCAGGACCCCCGTACAGCTCACGGTGCCCCCATGGGAACGGCCCGGTACGTGATGACGGCGACGAAGGCCCAGGTGTCGCGGGTCGGAGGACCGACCAGGTTCAAGGTCAGCGCGATGCTCGAGACGGTCGACGTATCAGGCGCACCCGAGCCGGTGTGAAGGGTGACGAGGGCGGTCACCTCCCGGGCCGTGACGCCGGGATCCGAGACTCGGCCTGCCTCGGCAGCGTTCGACCAGACGAGAGGTTCGGTGACTCGCTGCACGGTCGCGGTGGTGTGAGCGCCCAGTGCGCCAAGCCGATCCCACTCCGCGGGAGAGGGAATCGGTGCCGGCCCGGGCCCTTGGCTTGTTACCGAGAAGAGTGCTACCCGGTTGCGCAGCTCTGGGGGAACCAGACCGGTCACCAGCGGCTCGTCGGTTCGTGCGGATTCGGTCTGGACCCACGCCAAGTGCTTCTCGCGGCTGGTCCGGTAGTCCTGGGTGAGCAACCGTTGAACGAAGGCGCGCGCATAGAGGTCTGGTTGGTTGCGGGACTCGTCCGGGGTTTGCAATCCGGCAGTCCGCTTGGTTGGGGTGGGAGGACGAATGGCTTTGAGGCGGGCGATGTCTGCCTCAACGTCGGCGTCGGCTATGGGCGCTCTCGTGGGTCGCGAAGACGGGCCAACCGGGTGGCGCCGCTCGACCGTGTTGGGCGCGGTGCCGGCTCCGCCGTCGGAGTGGCTCCGCTGACGAATGCTCCAGATTGTGGCCGCCAGCACAGCGGTCAGGAGGGGCACCGCCAACATGATGAGTCCGCGCTGCGCTCTTGTGACGCCATGTCGGCGATGGCGCATCATCGAATCGAGGCCCCCGCGTTGGTGAAGAACGTGACGAGGGTGTTGGCGGCGCCGATCAACATGGCCGCGGCCGCCGCCACGATGACGCCGGTCTTTCCCCGCCCCGCGAGGTGCGGATTGGAGGAGTTGGACCCGATCGCCCAGGTGATTGCGGACAAGGCGACTCCGGCAACGGAGGCCACGAGGCCGAAGGTGAGAAGGGCGCCGACGATCTCAGACAGTGCCTGAATGCCCGGCAGGCCTGAGCTGTTGGGGCGGATGTCGATGGCTGGCAGCGCCATGAGGTCTCCTCTCGGTTACGCGAGCCCGGCCCCGCGTCGTAGGGGTAACCCCGGCTACGGGGCACCATGGGAATCGCCGCCGCTCAGGCGATGTGTCGTACGCCCGCCAAACCGCCGCTGATGAACCGCGTCAGCCGTGTCACCCGGACGACGTCACCGCTCTTCGGGGCGTGAACGACCAGCCCGCTCCCCACGTAGAGGCCTACGTGGGTAGGTGAGGCGAGTGAGCCATCCGATCCGGGAATCAGGACCAGGTCGCCGGGGCGTATGGTGTTGATGGATGTGGGGGAGCCCTCGGCGGCTTGGTCCCACGTCGTTCGACCGAGCTGGTGACCCCCTGCCCGCCAGGCCGCCTGTGTGAGCCCCGAGCAGTCGAAGCGGTCAGGGCCGGTGGCACCCCACAAGTAAGGCTTACCGAGCTGGGCCAGCGCGAAGGTCACGGCACGGCGGGCGGCAATGGGGGTGTCGGGCGAGATCCCGTAGCCGGGGGGCAGTCCGAACGATCCAGCATTGGATATCTGGACCGCCGAGCCCGCCGCGGCGCCGCATGTCGCGGTGCCCGCCGTCACGCCGATGTCGTTGAGGATCGCCCGAGCCTGGGCTTGGTGGGTTAGGTAGTTGCCCCCGTAGGCGCTGGAGCCGCCGTTGCCGAGGCTGGGCATGCCGTTGAAGGCGGATTGCTGGACGTCTTGCGCGACCTGCCAGGCCGGCTCGGTTCGCCAGCCTGGGTGGGCCTCGACCGCATCCAGGAATAGGTTGGTGGAGGCGACGGGATCCATGCGGGCGGCGGCTGTGCCCCAGCCTGGCCGTTGTTGGAAGAGCCCCAGGGAGTCGTGGTCGTAGCCGAGTCCTTGGTGGGGGTATGCCGTTCCGGTCGGGTCGTGCGGGTTGGCCAGGGTGCGTAGGTTGGACTCGGTCAGGGCGGTCATCACGGCGATGAGTGCGGCGTCCGGGCCCAGTCTGGCTTCCGCTATGGCTGCGACGATGCGCGCGTTCTCCGCTTGGCCGTCCGTCAGACCGGACAGCGGCCCGGTGGTCGTGCATGCCGGTAGCCGTGTCGGCTCGGGAACCCAGGCCGGGGCCGCTCCCAGGGCCGCCACAGCAACCAGGATGACGGCGGCGCCCACCGCAACCATCGCACGCAACGCAGGCATGGTTGGGAGACGGGCCAGCGGGGGCACCATGGAGCGGCTGGTTGGCGATGTCCCTACCGTGAGGCACAGTGTGAGGGCACCTGTCTTGGGAGGTGATCGGTGGTGAGACTCAAGCGCAGGTCGTCAGGCGACATCGACGCTGCCGCGCTGGTGGTCGCGGACGCCCGGATGCTGGCGCTCGAGTACGCCGGGCTGCGGTCCGCCATGGCCATCGACGCCCATCTCCTGGGTGTGGCGCTTCGACCAGATGAGACCATCCGGCGGGTGGCAGCGACATGGTTTCGCGTGCGACTGGACGGCCAGTGGAGCGAGGCTTCGCCGTCGCAGGTGATGATCACCGACCGCAGGCTCATCCTGCGGCTGGGCAGCGGCGAGCTGGCTTCGTTGTGGTGGGGTTCCCTGATCGGCTTCGAGGCCGACCTTGATGCCGGGCATGTGGTGCTCGACTTTGGTGACGGCCGGCCTCGGCTGTTTTCCGGGGAAGCGTCATCCCTGGTCGCCGTCGCGGCAGTGGCCCAGATCTATGGCGTTACAGCCCTAGCGACCCACCCCTGCCTGGAGCCGCTCAGGGCCAGGTGACGGGCAGCGATTTCGCCTACTGCCTCCCCGCGCGGGCAGCCGGCTGCACCGAGAACACCTTGAGCTGGCGCCTCGCGTACTGGCGATCGACCGGCGAGAGCTGAATGCCGGCGGCATACAACCGAAGCAGCCCCGGCCAACCGCTGGCGGAACCGGCGAGCAGCCGCTGCACCGCTCGCCGCTCGGCTGGCGTATAGCCCAAGTGCTCGAGCATGCGCTTGGTGCACAGGCGCGAGTTGCCGCCAGCGTGCTTCGTCGAGCCGGTGGACACCGGATCGTTCGAGCCTCTCCTGCGGGCGAGCTCGAAGCGTGAGACCAGCAGGTCAAAGGCAGCGTCCAAACGCATGCTTTCGATCTGGGTGTCGTCGATCTCGAGCTCACGGGCCACCCATACGTGAAAGGTCTCCTCCGGTTTCATGCCGCGCCGGTCTCCTCCAGGTCGCACCACGTGACCGGAGCGCCCGGCGGCACATCGGTCAACCCGCGCAGGAGATCTGCCTGAGCCGCGCGGGCCGATCCAAAGGCACCTCGCGTGGCGTGGCCCCTTAATGCGACGTACAGCGCCGTGGGTGAGAGGAGGCGAGCTGTCTGCTCGTGTCGCAGGAGCCACTGCATGGCCGAGATCAGCTCGTCGGTGGCGTGTTCGGGTGTCACCTCCACGGCGTTTCTGGAGCCGTGCGGGGCAACGGTGAACGTGGTGTTCGTGCATACGGCGCGCTGCACCGTGAACCACAGCTCGTCGCGCTGCGTGCTCGTCTCGGAAAGGGAGGAGCAGGCCGCCAGGGCGCGGTGCAGTCGGTGGCCTGCACGTTCTGCATTCGACATGGCCTTCCCGTCCACTTCCCGCAGCACAAGGCCGCAGGTCCCGTTCTCCTCGCACAGGGAACCGTGCGCCCCTCGCTCAAGGGATCCCGGGGAGCCCAACGGCGGACAGTTCGCGCCGCTGACGGCAACATCCACAGGGCGGCCATCGTTGCTTGACAGGTGGCTGCCGTCGGAGGTGGCCAAGCGTTGGCCGGTGTGGAACGTCGATTTCATGGCGGCCGGTCCTCTCGTTCGTGGTCTTCTCCTTGTCACTAGTCAGGCCGCCAACGCTTGACGTTCACACCGCGCATGTGGGACGTTCAGGACGTTTACGTCAGGACAGCTGGCGTCCGGGGCGTCCTGAGGGGTGCTGTGAGCAACGAGCGAATGACCGCCGCCGTCACCCGATCCGGGCTGACGCTGGAGCAGCTCGCCCGCAAAGCCGACGTGGACCCCAAGACCGTGCAGCGGTGGCTCGCCGGTCGGACGCCACACCCACGGCACCGGTACACGATCGCCGCACTGGTGGGAGAGAGCGAAGAGTTCCTATGGCCGGGCGCACGTCGTCGACCGGCGGATGCTCTGGGTGCGGCAGCGGAGCTGGTATCGGCCCACCCACACCGCACGGATCTCAACGCAGACCGTTGGTGGGACTTCTTCAAGACCGCAGGGGCACAAATCGACTTGCTCGGCTACACGCTGTACTTCCTGCCGCACCAGCATCCGCAGCTGGTCGAGCTCCTCCTGGACAAGTGCGAGCAAGGTTGTCGGGTGCGCGTCGCTCTCGCCGACCCGCAGTCCGAGCATGTCCAGCGGCGCGACGCGGAAGAACACGAGGCGATCACCCTCGTGCCCCGAATCAGGTCGACGCTTGACGCCTTCCAGCCGTTGCTCGACTGTCCGAATGCAGACCTGAGGTTTCAGGACGCGCCGCTCTACAACTCGGTCTTCAGGTTCGACGACCAGATGCTCGTCACCCCGCACCTCTACGCGACCCCCGGGAGGTCAGCGCCGTTGCTGCATCTGCGTCGGCTCGGGCCGAACGGAATCTTCTCTCGCTTTTCGGCTCACTTCGAGGGGATATGGTCGGACAGCCGGCCGATCGACCCGGATCGGCCCGCCACGCCGATCCGAGCCGGCACCTGAACCGCAAAGGAGGCAACAATGGGCCGCCGCGACTTCTACGACGACCCAGCGGCTCCGGCGGCAAACTCCTTGGTTCCGGCGGCGTCGGCCGTCGTCGTCGACGACCGCGGCCGGATCGTGCTCCAGCGGCGGCGCGACAATGAGATGTGGGCGCTGCCCGGTGGCGCTATGGAGATCGGTGAGTCCGTGGCTGACTGTGCGATTCGTGAGACCCGCGAGGAGACTGGGCTCGAGGTCCAGGTTTCAGCTATTGTGGGCATCTATAGCGACCCCAAACATGTGTTCGCTTACGACAACGGCGAAGTCCGTCAGGAGTTCTCGATCTGCGTCCTGGCCCGAGTCAGCGGCGGCAGCATCAAGGTGAGCGACGAATCCCACGAGGTAAAGGCCTTCGCACCCGAGGAGATCGCGGAGCTACCCATGGTCCCGTCAATCCGTTTGCGGATCAGCGACTACCTCACCGGCCAAACTCCCGCCATCCGTTAGACAGACACCCCAGCCGCCTCGCATAGATGGCGGATCTGCTCACGGCCACGCTCAAAGTCAGGCACGCCCTCAAGGACCGCACGAGACACCACGTGGTCATCGCCATAGCGACGCACAATCTCGATGACACGTTCCTCGAGGCTGACCGGTCGGCCGTCCGGACTCGTTGTGAGGTCGCAGAACGTCAACGCTGTGTCGAGGATCGTTCCCTCATAGGGGAACTCAGCCTCATACCCCTGGAACCCACGCAGCTGCGCCTCGTATCTGGCGTTGGTGTGATGGGCAACCAGGCGAGCCAGGTCCTCCTCGCCGACCGACCGGAGGAACCGCGCGCCATCGATGGGGTGAAAGCCGGTATGAGCCAGATCGCGCGAGTAGCCGATGTCATGCAGGTATGCCGCTGCAACCAACCGCTCGTGATCAGCACCGACGAAGGGGAGAGACGCAGCGCGTGCTGCGACGGTTTGCACGTGTCTCCATCGACGCCCCAACGGCGGCATGTAGCGCTCCGCCACGGCGCGCGCCCATACAAGCCGGTCGCCCACGAGGACCACGTTACTCACACAGGTCCGCCGGAGGCCGATGAACGCTGAGGCTGCTTCACCACCATTCGGCGGACAACCGCGGGGCGGACTTGCCATCTGCGGAAGGGCTGGTGCGACGCATCTCACTGAATCTGGTCTCGCGTCAGCCCGGCATCACGGGCCATCTGTCGCACGACCTTCACGGACTCATCGGTAAGCCGGGCGGCGCGCCCCGCTCCGGACACCCGCACCAGCTCGACCATCGCCCTCGCCACCTCGGCCTGCGCCGATGCGACACGATCCTCATGCTTCCTCCGAAGCTCGAGAGCACGATGTACCGCCCGCAGGGCCGTGGCCTCTGCCGTCTGCTCCTCGCGCAGGCGAGTTGTGGACGGCGCTCCAAGACTGGTCGATACCGGCGCTTGAAAAGTGATCGGTTGTAGGGAGTCTAAGACTCGGTCTGGTCGGTGGTGGTGCGGATGCTGGGGAGGCTTTCGATGCCGCGCCCGCGCAGGCGGTAGCTGGCGCCCTTGAGGGTCAGGACGTCGGCGTGGTGGACGATCCGGTCGATCATGGCGGCGGCGACGGCCTGGTCGCCGAACACGCCGCCCCAGCCGCTGAAGGGCAGGTTCGAGGTCAGGATCAGCGAGGCGTGTTCGTAGCGGGATGAGACGAGCTGGAAGAACAGGTTCGCGGCGTCTTGCTCAAAGGGCAGGTAGCCGACCTCGTCGATGATGATCAGTCCGTAGCGCCGCAGTCGGGCGAGCTCGTTGGGGAGTCGGCCTGCTCGGTGGGCCTCGGTGAGGCGGGTGACCCAGTCGGTCGCGGTCGCGAACAACACGCGGTGTCCGTGGTTGGCGGCGGCGACGCCCAGGGCGGTGGCCAGGTGGGTCTTGCCGGTGCCGGGCGGCCCGAGGAGGACGACGTTGCGGGCCTCGGTGAGGAACCCGCCCGATGCCAGGGCACCGACCTGTTGGCGGATCGCGGGTTGGGCATCGAAGTGGAAGTCCTCCAACGTCTTGACTCCACTGAACCCCGCGGCCCGGATCCGCAGCCGAGCGCCGGAGGCGTTGCGGGCCGATACTTCGCGTTCCAGGACGGCGGCGAGGTAGTCCTCGTGGGTCCACCCGGCGTCGCGGGCGTGGTCGGCCAGACGGGCGGCTGCCTCGGTGATCCGCGGGGCCTTCAACGAGGCGGCGAGGTAGGTGATCTGCTTGACCGCCTCCGTGCTCGCTGCCGTGCCGGAGGTCTTCTTGGTCGGTGCCATCAGCTGACTCCGTCCTGATCATCGAGTCGATCGGCAAGGCCGAAGGCGCGGTCGTAGTCGCTTAGGTCTCGGAGGAGCTCATCACCGGCGTCTCCGACCGCGCGGGGCTGTTGGAACTGCTTGCGCAGCCACGCCGCGGCTTCGACATGCGCCGGGTCCGTGATCGTCATCCCGCGCGCCCAGACACGCTCGTGTTCAGCAACGATGCGGCCCTCGGCGCGGACCCTGACGCGGTCCAGGTCGGCGGCCACGTCGACCATCCGGCCGATCACGGCCGGGTCGACGGAGTAGTCGTTGGTGTCGAGCCGGACGTAATAGTCGCGGCCCAGCCGGATCTTGTTGCGCCAGCCCAGGTGCAGCGGGATCGGCGGCAGCGGCAACATCGCCGCACGATCGGCGTCGAGCAGATCAATAGGTGCGGCCTTGATCGTGCGGACCACCCGCGCGTTCGCCCGGGCCAGCCACTCGGCGAACTGGGCGTTGAAGTCGCCCGGCGAGGTGAACGTCCGACCAGGCATGAAGGAGGTCTCAAACCATCCGTTGCGCCGCTCCACCACGCCCTTGGACTCCGGATCCCTGGGCGGCAGCAGCACCAGCTTGGTGGCCAGGGTGCCCATGAACGAGGTGACGCCCTCGGCACGGCGTTGCCCGCGCCCGATGCCGGGCTCGTTGTCCCAGATCAGCCGTCGCGGGACCCGCCCGAGCTGCTGGATCAGCTCCCAGGAGCCCAGCAGCAGGTCCTCGGTCTTGCGGGTCGGGATCATCCGCCCGGTGGTGAACCGCGAATGCGCGGCGGTGATCACCAACACCGGCAACAGCTTCGCGCTGCCGTCCTCGAGCGGGATCTTGCGCGGCGGGAACCACAGATCACACTGCGCCGCATCGCCGGCCGTCCACACGATCCGATCGGCCGGATCGACCGGCCGCTGCTCGGGACGTAACCGTCGCACGTTCTCACTGAACCACCGGATCGAGCCAGTCCATCCCACCCGCTCGGCCAGCACCGTCGCCGGCATGTCCGGGACCTCGGTTAACAACGCCCGCACATGCGGCTCGAACTCCGTGAACGACGTCGGCCCGGGCGACCGCTCATACCTCGGCGGCGAGTCGGAGTTCACCGCCTTAATGACCGTAGTCCGCGAGATCCCCAACCCGTCCGCGATCCGTGCCTTCGGCACCCCGTCCGCAGCCAGCCTCCTGATCAGCGCCCAGTCCTCCAAAGTGATCACACTCCAATCGTTGAGTGATCACTTTTCACCGCCGAAACTGTTCAGTTTTCGAGCGCCGCCGACACGAGTCCTGACATCGGACTCGATCGGATTCGGGGCCATCGGAACTCCTGGTCGGCGACGGGGACGACTCAGCAACGGCGAGACAGGGTCACCATCCGTCACGGCGTGGGGATGTAGACCCGGACATCGACGGCCCTGGCGGGCCGGCTGTGCTGAATGCCGCCGGCTCCGGGGGTTGATGGTTGCCGGGCGCGGCTCGCCTGGAGGTACACCCGGCCGTCTCGCCGTCAAGCGGCCGGGACCCGGGGTGGTTCTGGAAGGTGCTCCGCACCTGCGCGTGGCCGGGTGGGGTGGGCGGGTTGGCCGCTTGACTGCGAGCCTCCACGGCCGGGTGTACCCGCTGCGTGCGGGCAGGCCCCCAAAACCGGGGGGCCAGCCCACCCACCCAGGAAGCACGCGAAAGGAAGAACCCTGATGAACAACAACACCCGCCCCGACGCCCAGGTGACCATCGAGATGGTGGACCCGGCCTCCCTGGTGCTGGCCGACAACGTCCGCAGCACCGCCGCCCTCGACCAGGCGTTTGTGGCCTCGATCAAGGAGCACGGGGTCCTGCAAGCCATCACCGGCACCCGCGACGACAACGGCCAGATCCGGGTCCGGTACGGGCAACGCCGCACCCTGGCCGCGATCGAGGCCGGCCTGGGCGCCGTCCCAGTCATGGTCGTGCAGGCCACCGGTGACGACGCGGACCGGATCGTGCAGCAGCTCGGCGAGAACGACCACCGCCAGGACCTGTCGGCCGCGGACCGGTTGGGCGCCTACGAGCAGCTCGCCGCCCTCGGGCTGACCGCCGCGCAGATCACCCGCCGCACCCGCCGCCCCAAGGCCGAGGTGCAGGCCGCCCTCACGGTCACCGGGTCCGAGCTGGCCGCGAAGGCGGTCGGCCGTTTCGAGTTCCTCACCCTGGACCAGGCGGCGACCATCGCCGACTTCGACGACGACCCCGACACGGTCAAACTACTGACGGTCGCGGCGAGGGAAGGCCAGTTCGAGCACCTTGCCCAACGTCTGCGCGACGACCGCGACCGCGACCAGGCCCGCACCGCCCTCGTTGAGCAACTGACCGGGCAGGGCGTGAACGTGGTCGAGCAGCCCGCCTACGACGACGCCACGGTTCGCCCGTTGCACCGGCTCGCCCCAACCCACGGCGGGGCCCCGTTCGACGCGGACGGGCACGCGTCCTGTGCCGGGCACGCCGCGTACGTCACCGTCAGCCCCCGGTGGGCCGACGACGACACCGGGAGGGAGGTCCGCGTGTACGAGGCCCAGGCGACGTTCGTGTGCACCCGGTGGAAAGCTGAGGGGCACGTCGACACCTACGCCCGGGGGAGTGACGCCAAACCCAAGGCGGCCGCCCTGAGCCCGCAGCAGCGGGAGCAGGCCAAGGCCGAACGCCGCGACGTGGTCGAGTCCAACAAGGCGTGGGACGCCGCCGAACCGGTGCGCCGGTCGTGGGTGGCCCAGTTCCTGACCCGCAAGACCCCACCCAAGGGCACCGCCAGCATCGTCGCCCACCTGGTCACCCAGCACGGCGACGCCCTCAGCACCGTCGGTGGGGACCACTTGGCGGCGGAATGGTTCGGCCTCACCCCCGCCTCCTACGGCGCCAGCACCGGGTGGGGCGCGCTGATCGACAAGGCCACCGAACCACGGGCCACCGTGATCGCCCTCGGCCGCCTGCTCGCCGGATGCGAAAAGGACACCAGCCGCGACTCCTGGCGGCGCGTGTCACCGCGCACGTCGGCGTACTTGCGGTTCCTGGCCGCCAACGGGTACGACCTGTCCGAGGTAGAGAAACGCGCCGCCGGACTCACCAAGAAGAAGTAACCCACCGCGCCGACCAGGACGGGCCGCCCCACTGGGCGGCCCGTCACTCATGCCCCCCGTCCGTCGCCCTGAGCCACCCAAGCTTCGCCACGTCCAGACCCGACCGCCGAACCCTCGCCACCGGCTCCCTCCCGGCTCGCCACCGTCGCCGTCCGCCGGCTCCCCGGAACCGCACGCCCCCGACGCTCGGCCCTCACCGCCGATTCCTGCACCAACCACCGAGCCACACGTCAGGCACCAAGGTGGGCCGTGGCCCGATGGTGCCCCGTCGTGGTCGTTGCCTTGGCGTGACGATGTCGATGCGGCGGATGACGTTGGGGGCGGGGTTCCGGTACCTGATGTCCTCGGTCGCGCGCGCCGACCGGGAGGGCCCGACGGCGGACCCGTTGACGGCCTACTACAGCCAAGAGGGCACCCCACCGGGCCGGTTCCTCGGGTCCGGGCTGGCTGGTCTGGACGGCGGCAACGGAGTCGAGCCGGGGTCGGTCGTGACCGAGGAGCAGCTGTGGCGGATGCTCGGGATGCTGCAGGACCCGATCACCGGTCAACCGCTGGGGCGTGCCCCTGCGGCGGACCGCCCCGCTTGCCGCGACACCGGGAGGCCGCGACCGGTGTCGCGGACGGTGGCCGGGTTCGACCTGACCTTCTCCCCACCCAAGTCCGTATCGGTCGCGTGGGCGCTGGCCGATGGGCCGACCCGGGAACGGATCTACGCGGCGCACCAGGAGGCGTTGGAGTTCGTCATCGGCTACGCGGAGCGGGAGGTGTTCACCACCCGCACCGGCAAGGGGGGGTGGTCTCCGAGCCAGTGCGTGGCGTGGTCGCGACCGGGTTTGACCACTGGGACTCCCGCGCGGGGGACCCTCAGCTGCACACCCACGTGGTCGTGCTGAACAGGGTCCAGGCCGCTTCGGACGGGGCGTGGCGCACCCTCGACTCGAGGGCGTTGTTCAAGGCGAACGTGGCCCTGTCCGAGCTCTACAACGGCGCCTTGATGGACCTGCTGACCGCCGACCTGGGGTGGGGGTGGGAAGCTCAGCGCCGCGCCCGTTCCAACGCTCCGACGTGGGAGGTGGCCGGGGTCGGCAAGGCGTTGCGGGAGGAGTTCTCGCAACGGTCGACCGCGATCAACGCCGCCGCCGGTGACCTGATCGCGGGCTTCGCCGCCAGCCACGGGCGGCAGCCCACCGCGGCCGAGGTGATCCGCCTTCGTCAGCAGGCCACCGTGCAAACCCGGCCAGTCAAGGAGCTGCGGCCGCTGGCCGAGCTTGTCGGGGGCTGGCGTGAGCGGGCGGAGCCGCACCTTGGCATTGAGCCGCGGACGTGGGTGGCGACACTGGCGGACAGGTGCGAGCTGCCCGCCCTGAGTGCGGCCGCCCTCGGGGACGGGATGCTCAAGGACGCGGCCACCGTGGTGGTGGATGCGGTGGCCGCCAGGCGGGCGACGTTCACCCGCTCCAACGTGCTGGCCGAGGCGCTGCGGCAGCTGCACGGGGTCCGGTTCACCACCCCGCACGAGCGTGCTCAGGCGGCTGAACGCGTCACCACCATGGCGCTGGGTGCCTCGGTGCAGCTCACCCCAGCCGAGCGAACGTCGCGCGTCCCCGCGACGCTGCAACGGCTCGACGGGTCCACCCGTCTGCGGGCCCGGGACGCGACCATCTACACCACGACCGGGGTGCTGCGGGCGGAGGAACAGCTCCTCGCCGCCGGTCGTGAAACCAACGGGCCCGCAGTCCCCGCGGACATTGCGGCGGTGGCGGCGGCTGCGCCGTTGTCGGGGCGGGCTGCTGGTCGCCGGCTCACGGCCGAGCAGGCCGACGCGGTCTGCCGGGTGGTCACCTCCGGACGCGCCCTCGACGTGCTGGTGGGTGCGGCCGGGACGGGGAAGTCGACCGCCATGGCGGGTGTGCGGGCCGCGTGGGAGGCGGCGTTCGGGCCCGGGAGCGTGGTCGGGCTGGCCCCCTCCGCGGCAGCCGCTGAGGTGCTTGGGGACGCGGTCGGGGTGCCGACGGAGAACACCGCCAAGTGGCTCACCGAACAGCCTCGGCAGGACCAGCGCCTTGCTGAGCTTGCCTCCCTGCAAGCCAAGCTGCGCGGCGCCAGCCCCTGCCTGCGGACCCGGGCCTTGAGCCGCCGTGCCCGACAGGTCAGGGGCGAGCTGGACCGGTGGCGGCTGCGGCCGGGGCAGCTGGTCATCGTTGACGAAGCCTCCATGGCCGGCACCCTCGAGCTCGACACCCTGGTGGCCCAAGCCCGCGCGGTCGGGGCGAAGGTGGTGCTGGTTGGGGACCCGGCCCAGTTGTCCCCGGTCGCCGCGGGCGGCGCCTTCCGGCTGCTGGTCACCGACCGGGGCGACGCGCCCGAGCTGGTCGACGTCCGCCGCTTCCGGCACGAATGGGAACGCACCGCCAGCCTGGCCCTGCGCGACGGCCGCCCCACCGCCGCCACCGCCTACTTCCACCATGGTCGCGTCCGCGACGGCGACCGCGACACCGTGCTCGAAGCGATCTACCAGGCCTGGCGGGCGGATGTTCGCGCCGGCCGAGCCTCGCTGATGGTGGCCGCGGACACCGCGACGGTGGCCGAGCTCAACGCCCGCGCCCGCGCCGACCTGGTCGCCGCCGGTCAGGTCGCGCCCGACGGGGTGTCGGCCGCGGACGGGACGACCATTGGGGCCGGTGACGTGGTGGTCACCCGGCTCAACCAGCGCGACCTTCAAACAGCCACCGGGTGGGTCAAGAACGGCGACCAGTGGACCGTGGCCGCCATCCACCAGGACGGGTCGCTCACCGTCCACCGCACCGGCAAGGCAGGGACGGCGACCCGGCTGCCGGCTGACTACGTGCGTGAGCACGTCGACCTCGGGTACGCCACCACCGCCCACCGGGCCCAGGGCCGCACCGTCGACACCTGCCACGCCTACGTCAGCGCCGCGACCGCCCGCGAACCGCTGTATGTGATGGCGACCAGGGGCCGGGAGGCCAACCGGCTCTACGTCGACACCAGTTACGACCCGGACACCGACACCGCGCACGACCTGGGCGACCCGGTCCCGGTCGAAGAAGTTCTCAAGAGGGTGCTCGCCACCTCCGGTGCCGAGGTCTCAGCGACCCAAACCCGCAACCACGAGACTGCCGCGGCCAGCGATCCGGCCCGGCTGGAGGCCGAAGGCGCAGCCATCCAGCACCACCGGCGCCAGCAGCGGTACACCGAGCTGCTGCTCGCCGCCGGCGTCCCGCCCGGGGACATCCAAACAGCCAAGACCGCCGACCGCTGGCGCCCCCTGCTGGAACGCATGCGCCACGCCGAACGGTCCGGCCTGGACCTGCACGCGGCCCTGCAGGCCCTTCGTCATTTGGAGGACCGCGGCAGGCCGCTGCTGACTCGAGTAGACGCCGGCCTGGCAGCGTGGACCGCCGACCACGACACACGCCAAACGCGCGACCCATGGACGCAGCACCAGCCCTCCGTCACCCCCCAGCAGGGTCCTCGGCTGTCGTGACGCCATCCGGACCGAACCATCGTCGGCAGCGCCCGATCAGGACGAGCCGAACAGCCGTGCGTACCACCAATTTTCGGCGACCGGGCCGAACCGCCGACCTTCCGCTTTTCAGGTGCCGGCGGTCCTCGTCGCACGTCTGAAGAGGCCTGTCGCGCATGGCCGTCGATCCTCCGAGTCTGGTGTCTGCTGGTTGTGTCCCCTCGCGTTGCTGTCAGTGCTGCTGTCGGACCACCATCCGCTTGTAGTCCCACCATGGAGGGGTTCACGAGCGTTAACGCTCGTCAAAATTTGGGCCGGTGCCGCTCTTCTCGCTCGCCTCGGCCTCGATCAGCTCCTGCATCACCAGCCGAACCGACTCGCGGATCAGATCGACACCCTCACCGGCGCGGAACGCCTCGAGCAGCTCGGACACGGCAGACTGGGACAACGCCATCGGTGGGACTCCTTCGGATGAGTACTTGGCCGTACACACCGAAGATCCCGCCGATGGCCCCTACAGTTCCGGAGCCCCGCCGATCACTCCCAAAGTCCACCACTGGGCGGGACGCTCACGCGCCCACAGTGGGCCAAGCGCCAGCGGTTCATGGAGCTGCGGGCGCGGGGGTTCAGCATCCGCGCGGCGGCTCGAGAGGTCGGCGCGTCGCGCAGCGCGGGCAACAACTGGGCTCGCGGGTACAAGACCTACCGCAACGGTGTTCTGGTCGGGTTCGTGCCCCCGCTGGACCGCCTCGCGGTTCGCCAGGTCAGCGCCCGGTTCCTGTCCGAGGACGAGCGGATCGAGATCGCCGACCTGCGCCGTGCCGGGCTGAGCATCCGTCAGATCGCCCACCGGCTCGGTAGGGCGCCCTCGACGGTCTCGCGCGAGCTGCGCCGCAACGCCACCGGCCGCGGCGGCTACCGCCCGTTCGCGGCCCACCGGAAGGCGACCGCCCGTCGTGCGCGGCATCACCGGCGCCGCCTGGAGACCAACCGCGAGCTGCGAGATCTCGTCGCGCACCTGCTGGCGCAGCGGTGGAGCCCGAACCAGATCAGCCGGCACCTGAAGGGGCCGGTTTCCGCAGGACCGCTCAATGCGCCTTTGCCATGAGAGCATCTACCAGGCCGTCTATCAGCCCGGATCGGTGGTGTTCGGGCCATCACGGCTGGCCCCGCACCACCGTTCGCCCTTGCGCACCGGCCGCGATCACCGGCGTGCCGATCAACGGGTCGAGCGGCGCCGGCCGCGGTTCGAGCAGCCGATGCTGTCGATCCATCAGCGCCCGTTCCTGCCCCAGGACCGTTCGCAGGCCGGACACTGGGAGGGCGACCTCATCATCGGCAAGGGCCAGCGGTCGGCGATCGGCACCCTCGTCGAACGCAAGACCCGCCTGGTACGGCTGCTACACCTTCCCCGACGCGACGGCGACACCCTCCACGAAGCGTTGAAGCACCGCATGGGCGACCTACCGGCTCACCTCCTGCGCTCGATCACCTGGGACCAGGGCACGGAGATGGCCCGTCACCTCACCATCGCCAAAACTCTGGGGGCACCGGTCTACTTCTGTGACTCCCACTCGCCCTGGCAGCGCGGCTCCAACGAGAACATGAACGGACTGCTGCGCGACTACTTCCCGAAAGGAACCAACCTGAGCACGCACTCTGCGAACCACCTGCTGGGGGTCGAGAACGAGCTCAACAGGCGACCCAGACTCGTCCTCAACAACCGCGCGCCAGCCGACCTCTTCGCCGCGCTGCTAGCCTCCCAGAACCAGCCAGTGTTGCGACGTTGACTAGAACCCACCCTGCCGCTATGGCCTCGTTTTCAAGCGTCGTCGACAACCGGTTGCCAACACACAGCCAGCTGGTCGAGCAGGCCCGCTGTTGGCTGGCTGGGTCCGAAGCCCTGCCACGCCGAACAGCTCGGCGAGGAACCGGACGTGCAGGTCAGCCAGAGGGGCCGACGCCTCGAAGTGGGTAAACGTCACGTTCAGCTGGCATCTGGGATAGGGCGGAGGCAGTCCCGATGACCGCGTCCAGCGCTCTGGCTCGGGATTAGGCATAGTCAAGGGCGATCTCGGGCAGACTTTGCCGCACCGGGACGCCGGTCTCTTCCCTAATCCTCTCAAGCAGGTGTCCTACTAGGGCGTTGCACCGATAACTAGCTCCACCACGCCCCCAACGTCATCACCCTGACCCAGGTCCCCGATGAGGGCGATCGTGGTCCCAGTGGGAAACCGTTCTTCTTCCGAAGCGCCAACCTAAAGGGAGACCTTGGAGGATCGCCTGCTCGACTTCCGCGAGATTGGACCCTCGTTCGAAGTTGACGGGGTAGATGAGGATTCGTTCGCCCGGTTGGCCACTGACCACCTCGGACTAGATGTACTCGGCCATGCGTCCTTCGCGAGCATGCCGGCGCTCCTCCATGGCCGGCCCCGTGTCGGGCTGCTCGACGCCGGCCTGGTCCGTGAAGCCGCTGCCCCTCCCATACTTAATTTCCATCTGTCAGAACTAAACTCCAGAGTATGGACTTCTTTGCTGGTGCCCTCTAGGCTCCCAGCCATCGACGGCCAATGGCCGCAGTGCCTGCTGCTGCCGCAAGCTCTATAGGAGGAGCTCGTATGCGTAGAACAGTTGGATGCCCCGCCGGCACGTGGGTCAAGACCGCCCGTGCGATCGCACGAGCACTGGTCGTTCTGCCCCTGGCGGTCATGGCCGTGCCAACCCCTGCTGCCTCGGCGGCGACCGCGGATAGCGCAGTGGGCCACCTCGGGCGTTGGTTCACTGACTCACGGGGCAGGGTTTTGATCTTCCATGGCGCAGACACCGTGACCAACGACTCAACGTTCGATCTGAACGCCGACCCGAAGGTCATGCGGAGCCTGGGCTTCAACTCCACTAAGATATACGTGGCTTGGGAAAGCATCGAGCCTCAAGCCGGAACCTATGACGACGGGTTCTTGAAGAATCTGCTGACGATGCAGCAGGCGCTATGGGCTAACGGCATCTACAGCTCGCTGGACATCGAGGGCGGCGCTTCCTGGGCGGGTGGTAGTGAAGAGGGCTACTACACCCTTCCCGGCGGTGGGCGGATTCCCGATCCGACCGGGGTGCTCAGTGGCGGCCAAGGCTTTCCTGTCAACAACCAGGGAACCCAGAACTTTTACGACAACGCCACCGGACCCGGCGGAGTGGGGGTGCAGGATCGCTGGGACGCCATGCTCACGCACTTCGCGGCGTTTTTCCACAACACTCCCGGCATCTCCTCGTACAGCATCATCAACGAGCCGGTGCCCCCGCCCGCGGAGGCCCCTTCCGGTCCCGACGGGAACCCTCACTTCGACATCGACATCCTCGCCCCGTTCTACCGCAAGTCAATGGCAGCGATACGCGAGGGTGACGCAAACAGGCTGATCGCCTTCGAGCCGTCCGCCAACTTCAACCTCGACACCCAGCCGAGCTGGCTGCCCAAGTTGGGGGATCCAAACGTAGTCTTCGATTACCACGAGTATGTGGACGCCGCCGCCTCCCCCTACAGCGGCCTGCCTCTTGGCTCCTCGCGGGAGCAGGAGGCGCAGGTTGTGGCGGACCGCAACAACGCTCCTGCCTTCAACGGCGAGCGGTTCTTCAGTATCGAGGGCCTTGACCACCTTGACCAGGCAATGCAGGGGTTCAATTACTTCCTGTACACGCCCACGGGCAGCATCGGATACCCGAACCCGCTCGTTCAGTTGAATGCATGCCCTCAGCAGGTCCTCCCGGGTCTCACCGGGGGTCGAGGAGGGTTCGCTTCGTGCTTCGCCCGACCATACCCGAGGGCGACCGCCGGCACGCCGACCGGATGGTCGTTCGACTCCATTACGAAAGCGTTCACCTTCGCCTACAACACGCTTCAGCCGAATGGCAAGATCGGGACCGCGACGACCGAGGTCTTCCTGCCCAAAGCGGTCTATAACAACGGCTACAGCCTGTCACTGCAGGGCGCCAAAGTGGTCCAGACCGGGGTGGACGGACAGCTCTTGAGCCTTCAGGCCGATCCGGGTGCCGCCTCTGTCTCGATGACCGTCACCGCAAAATGAGCGTTGAGCGAAAGCCAGGGAGGGACCGTCCCTTAAGGAGCGTCTCGTGAATGGTTGATAGTTGGCCACTCTATGAAGTCCTCAAGGCATCGAAGCCCGGTCAGGAACGACTGTTCAGCGCCACTGAAATCTACTTCCAATGAGAAACGAATGACGATCCCTTAGGTGTCGTCCCTTAGCTGAGCGAGACGGCGCTACTGAGAGGATGCCTCCATCCGCCGGATGGAGGCATCCTCTCAAATGGTTGCACCACGCATCCCTCTACGAAGCCGCCGCCGCCGCTTGACATAGGAGCAAGTGGACGCAACCGTGTGCCTTGCCACATTCCGGCCCGCTCAGCGGTTGCGTTGAATGTGGTGCTCCCCTTGTGACAACTTCATCACCCCATTGGGGCCATTCAACGTGGCAGTCGCCCCCCCCGGGACCCGAACCGCGATATCAAGGCCAGATTCGTCGCATTGCCAGGTAACCTGCGCATCGCCATAGACCGTTCGATGCGACAGGCGCCCCCCGCTCACCCTTGTCGAGCCGTGCGTTGAGTCGGACGTTGGTCGCGATCACGGCGTCTGCGAGGCTGATCCGGACGAGCGTGTCGTTGGCGGGCGTCGTGTTCGTCGCTGCTGTCATGGTGCTGCCTCCCTGCTTCACCCCCGGCGAGGCGGCCGCTGTACCGGAAGGTAGCTGACGGCGCCTTTCCAGCCCAGGCCCCGAGCCGCGTTACGCTTGCGGAGCGGGGCGGCGCCTTGCTTGGGGGGCCAGCCATGGCGGCTGCCAGGCACGGTCAAGAGGATTTAGCGTCTCTCCTGGTCGGACGCAACCATCGATGGCGTCCAGCGTGGAGGCGTCCAGGCGGAGGTCGATACTTTCGAGCAAACTGGTCATTTGTTCTTCGGTTCTCGGCCCAATCAGCACAGACGAGACGGCCGGATGCTCGGCGGCGAAGGCAATGGCCAGGTTGGCGAGTGACAAGCCTGCCTCGGCGGCGACGACGTTGAGTTTGTCGATGACGTCGAATTTGCGCTGGTTCTCGGCAACGGACGGATCGAAACGCGCTGCCGTTACTGGGAGGGTGTTGGCCCTTGCGTCGGCGGGCGCAGGAACACCACGCTTGTACTTTCCAGTTAGCCAGCCGCCACCAAGAGGGCTGTAGGTGATCGCGCCCATCCCCTTTTGCATGAGCACCTTGAAAACGTCTCGTTCGTTGTGCCGGACCAGAATGGAGTACGGCAGCTGCTCCGACACGAACCGCTCGAGGCCGCGTTGCTCAGACAACCAAGAGCATTCGTTTACGTGAAACGCTGGAAAGGTCGAGCTCGCGATGTAGCGGACCTTACCTTGCCGGACGATGTCAGTAAGAGCGCGCAACGTCTCAGAGATATCAGTGTCAAAGTCAGGGCGATGGATGTGAAGGAGGTCGATGTGGTCGACACCCAAGCGGCGCAAGCTTCCCTCGACTGCCTTGAATATCCAATAGCGGGAGTTGCCGGAGTTGTTGATCGCACCTTCACCGACGGGAAAGTGGACCTTCGACGAGAGAATAACGTCGTTTCGTCGAGTGCCTAGCGCGCGGCCAACAATCTCCTCAGATCGCCCGTCAGCATAGTGGTCCGCGGTGTCGATGAGATTGATACCGACATCGAGTGCTTGATCGAGGATCCTCTTGCAGGACTCCTCATCAGTGTTGCCGTGCCCGAACATCATGGTCCCGAGCGAACGCGCACTCACCTTGACGCCGGTGTTGCCGAGCAGTCGGTATTCCATCAAACTTCTCCTCTTCGATCGATCCCGCATGGGCCTTCTGTTCATGTAAGGAAGCGGCGGTCGACCTAATGAAGCTCCGCGACCACTCGTGCGGGGGCGCCGTCGCTGCCGGCCAGGGCGATGGGCAGCGCGTACAGGCGGAACCGTCGACCGCGGATCAGGTCCAAGCCCGTCAGTTGCTCAGTGATCAGGACGCCCCCCTCCATGAGAATCCTGTGGACTGGCCAGTCGAAGTACTCTGGACGGGATCCGTCCGGCATGTCCGGCGAGGGAGTGTCCAGCGCCAGCATGCGCACCCGCAGGCCGACCAAGGCATGGGCTAGGTCGAGAGACAAGAAGGGAAACTGCTCGTACTCGGTGGCCGTGCCGTACCTGCTGTCCCATCCCGAGTGGAGACACACCATGGCGTCTGGTCCGAAGGCTTCCACCTGTGGGGCCACATCGAAGGCTGGGATTTCCTCGCCCGCTTGCCGGTGGACAGAGACGACGATGCCGTCGCCGACGAATCGGTCAAGCGAAACCTCGGTGATGGATTCGCCGCCCGGCACGAAGTGCGACGGGGCGTCGACGTGCGTACCGGTATGCGCATGGAAGGACGCGTGGGTGATGCTCATGCCGTCGGTGTCAATTGAGCTGAGCTTCGTGATAGTGGGCGCGGGGTACCTGGGACTGTGGAACATCCCGTTTTCGATTGGCTGGCTCAAGTCGACGAGTTCACGGCCAACGGGCCAGGCGTCATTGTTGTCCACTCTTACGCGCCCGCCGTGGAGGCGGGGATGACCGGGAGGACCACGCGAGACAGACGGTGTGCGTCATGGGCGACCTGCTGTCGTGCAAGGCGCGAGCGGATACCGACTTCGGTCGGCTCGCCGGTGTTGAGGTTGCGATCCCATCGCGGGAAATTGCTGGACGTGATCTGCACGCGGATCCGGTGGCCGGGGCGAAAGACGTAGCTTGTGGACCACAGGTCGACCGTCTGGTGCGTGAATTCGTCTGGAGACACCGAGGACCGGACTATGCCGTCCACGATGTTCAAGGAGACGCCATCCGCGTCGACGTCACAAAGTCTGACGACCCAGTCGGTGGTGGGCGCATCGGTCGCGACGGTCAAGTGCGCCAGGATGCGCCCCGTGACCTCGATGTCCGCGAGGAGGGGAGCGCTCGTGTAGGTCAGCACGTCAGCCCGAGCCTCGGTAGAGGTCTGGTCCTTGGGGCCGGCTTCGAACTCGCTGGACATCGACAGTGCCCCACCAACCGTCGCCACGGGATCCGCGGGGTCGTAGGTGAATGAGTCAGGGTCCTCGTCGGCGCTGGGGGCCTCGTAGTCGAGGCGGCCTTCGGCGCGTAGATACAAGCTTGTGTCGACGGCGCGCGACAGCGGCCATTCATGCTCTGCCCGCCAATGGTTCGTGCCCATGACGAACAGGAGGACCGGCGGGAGTGCTGCGCGGCGTGTCTGTCTTGCGACCTCTGGAGCGAGCCATTGTGAGAGCCAGTCCAGCTCGAGATCTGCCAATCGGCCGCGGAAGCCCATGACATCAATGGCCGCTCCCGTCCCGAAGTTGACGTCCCCCACCTGGCCGGTCGTGTTGGAGTGGGACCATGGCCCCATGATCAGCGTCGCGGGTCGGCCAGCCGCCCGCGATGCGGTGAAGTTGTCGAGGGTGCCCTGACAGAAGATGTCGTACCAGGCGCCCGTGTGCAGTGTGGGGAGGTCGACTTCCGCCTGCCTTCCGGCGAGGGTGCAAACTTGCCGCCGGACCGGCTCGTGGGGCGAACGCTGGGAACCGAGCTCGGGGATATCGTGACGATCAAACACTGGATGCTGCCCAGTCGGCAGCTCCCAGTACGCCGCGTGAGCAACCGCGTCCACGTCGGCCACCAGGCTCGCGAGTGCTTGGTCAAGCGCCGCCGGATCGCCTACGTGGCGGCGAGCAAGAAGATCGAACCCCTGTGCGAGGGCCCACGAGACCGCGTTCCCGAGCTCGTACGCCCCGCCCCGGGCGAAAAGACCATCCCTGGGGTCGGAGAACACCATTCTTGGTGAGATGGCCTTCAGCTCAGGTGGCTGGGCGAGAGCGGCCATCCACTGGGTGTAGGCGAAGTAGCTAGTGCCGAACATGCCGACGGACCCGTTCGAATGAGGCAGGTCAGCCGCCCAGCGGACGGTGTCGTAGCCGTCATTGCCTTCGGACGTCCACGGTTCCCAGTCACCGTCGGAGGCGAAGCGTCCTCGTGTGTCCTGAACAACGACGACGAATCCACGGCGTGCCGCACCGATGGGGTCGAGCATGGCGATGAACTTAGGGGTGTTCTTGCCATACGGCAGACGGGTCAACAGAACGGGGCGACGACCTTCGGTTGCCGGCCTGTAGATGTCGGCACGAAGAGTCACGCCGTCGCGCATGGTCGCCGGCACGTCGAAATCAAGGATCACCTCATGTACGGAGCGCCACGAATCCTGTTGAGTCGCAGTCCGCGCGGCCCCCAGCATGGTGTGAGGTTCGCGAGGGCCAGCCGCGTCCGGGGTGGTCACGAGCCCATCCCCAAGTGGGCTCCTCCAGCAACGTCAAGACTTACGCCCGTGATGTATCGGTTCTGCGGGTTCGTGAGGAACAGCGCAGCGTTCGAGACCTCGTCGGGCTGGGCGAACCGTTGCATTGGCAGTTGAGCGGCACGCTCCTTTCGCGCCTGACTGGCACCGTCGGCGTCGACGCCCACACCTTCGGCGAATTGAGCCCACATACTGGTGTCTACGGGCCCGGGGGTGATGGCATTAACCGAGATGCCTGCTGGCCCCAAGATCTGCGCCATGGACCACATGATGTGCAGCACGGCGATCTTGCTCGCGTTGTAGGGCAGGTACGTACGCCGGCCCTCCTTCGCCGCTACGGATGAGAAGAGCAGCATCGTGCCCTTGGTGTCCCGGTCCAGCATGGCGCGTGCGGTTTCGCGGACGATGGTGAACGTGCCGCTGGCGTTGACCGTCATGATGCGCTCGAACTCGCCAGTGCTGGTCCTCAGCGGATCAGCCGTTTGCCCGAGGATGCCGGCCGCATGGACGAGAGCGTCGATTCGGCCGTACGTCGAGACGACGTCTGCCACAACTTGGGCCGTGGCAGCCTCATCGGTGATGTCCAGGTCGAAATACCCGGCGCCAAGCTCCAGTCTTCTGGGGCCCCTATCCGATCCGAGGACGGTGGCACCGGATTCGACGAACGCGGTGAGCACGGAGGCGCCGATGCCACCGTTGGCACCGGTGACGAGCACCACCTGGTCTTGAACAGATAACATTGAGGCCTCTCAGACGCTACTTCTTGGCATGACTGGACCAGATCCGGCCTTCCTGCTCCTCCGTGGGAAGTCCGGCGGAGGACAGGATCCTCTCGAGAAGCAGTTGGGTCTTCGCGGCTTCCGATCCGGAAGTCAGGGGCTCCTGGCGGTCCCGAACGCGGTCGAGGAAATGGTGGACGGCAGCCGCGAAGCCGAACGTCTGGGTCGCAGTGGCCCACCCAAACGCCTCCGGTGACATCTCACGAACCGTGGTCGTGTTGTCGCGGGTGACTGCGACGTGATCTGGTGCAGTGATCGTCGTTGTGACGCCTTCCCCGTAAGCATCGAGCTTCTCGCTCCAGGCGCCTGCGTTTCGAGCTGCCATGAGCACGCCCGTGTTGCCGTTGTCAAAGCGAATCAGAGCGCTGACGCCGTCTTCCTGCCACGGGTCACTACCGGCCGCATAGGCAGTGACGTCAGCGGGCTCGCCAGCGCAGTACCAGCGGAGAAGATCGACCATGTGGATGGCGTTCTCGAACGTGGCGCGATACTCAGATCCCGCTCGGTTCTTCTGCGCAACGCAGAAACTGGCACCGCCAGCGGAGAAGGCAGCCCGACCAGCCTCATAGACCGGCGCAAAGCGGCGGTTGAAGCCCACCATAAGGATCCGTCCGCCGCGCTCTGCCTCGTCGGCGAGGGCTTGCGCGTCATCGGCACTGGTCGCCAGAGGCTTCTCACAAAACACGTCGACGCCGGCAGCCAGTGCGGCGCGCGTCCCGTTCACGTGTTCCGACCGAGGGGTGAGAACAAAGACTGCGTCGAGCTCTTCGGCGGCGAGCATCTCATCCATGGTCGGATAGGCAGCTCGCAATCCCCAGCGACGGAGCAACGGTTGCGGATCGGAACGCCGGGTGACGAGCGCGCGAAGCTCGACGTCATCGCGATGCACGAGCGTCGGGAGCTGGGCGATGCTGGCGATGTTTCCAGCGCCCGCTACCCCGATCCGGAGGGCCTTGCCCGTCACTGAGTCTGCTCGATCGAGGCAAGCATGGTCCGCACGGCCCGGGCGGACTCCGCGAAGCCGACGGCAGGCTCCGGGAGGTCCTGCGGGTGCCATCGGTACTCGTACTCGAGAGTGAGCACGTCGTCGTATCCGCGGCGCACGAGTTCGCGAAGGATGTCGGTCCAAGGAAGCACACCCGTGCCCACCACGCGAGACATGACGGCGCGTTCTTCGGCTTTGACCCGCGCCGTGTCGGAGGCTCGGAATGGTGCGTCGGGATCCTTGAAGACCAGGTCCTTGACGTGCACGTGGCCGACCAGGTCGCCTTGGATCTCGAAGGCTTCCGTCCAAGCCTCATCGTGCGTGAAGGTGAGGTTGGCTTGGTCGTACAGGACTCGCACGGCTGGGGAGCCGACCTCCCGCACAAGCCGTGCTGTGTCGGCCGCGGTCTGCGTCATGGTGCCGAAGTGGTTCTCCACGCACAGAATCACGCCCGCGGCTGCCGCATCATTGGCAAGGACCTGTAGCGCTGTGCGCAGCTGCTCCCAGTGAGCGGCCTGGTCGGCGTCGCCAGGATGCCAGCTTCCCGCATACACGCGAATCTTGCGGGCCCCGACTTCCTGCGCAGCCTCGATGCATGCTCGGAACTCATCGACACCTTCTTGCCAATGTTTGGGGTCCACATCGTTGATGCTCGTGGTGTAGGGCGTCAGGCCAACGATGGGCATCCCCTCGGCCGAGGCACTGGCAGCGGCCTGCTTGGCCGACTTGATGTCGAACGGCCTGATGGCCGCCGCGTAGTCGTCCTGGTAGATCACCTCCGCGGCATCCAAGCCTGCGGTCTTGAAAAGGCGTAACGCTTGGTCGAGCTCATAGCCGGGAGTGCCTAGGGTGTGTCCGGCGATAATCATGGTTGGGTACTGCTCCTGTCTGCGGAACGGCGCCAATCCGCCGGTCCGACGAAGTTCGGTGGGTTCTGCACCCGGGAGCGGTCCACCAGCTCCATGAGCAGTCCCCATGGCGTCACGAAGTACGTCCAACGATTACCTGCGACAGTGGGGCTATCGCGGCCGACCTCCTTGCGCTCGCCCAGGATTCGGACACCCGGAACGCGGCTCAGATGGGCAATCGCTTCATCCACGTCCTCGACCGCGAAGCACAGATGGTGCCCGCCCCGGTCGCTGTGTCGAGGGTGTTCAGTTCTCTGGTCTGAGGTTCGCCATTGGAACAACTCGATGTTGAGGTTGGGTGGGAGCCGAAGCATGCTCAGTTCGAGCGCTGCGTCCATCGGCACCTCGAAGTTCACGGGCATGGCCGACGCATCGGGGCCCCGACGCGACCTGTACAGCTCCTCGGCTCCTAGGACTTCGACGAAGAAGTCGACGGCCTCGTCGAGGTCGGGCACGGTGAACGCCGCATGGTCCACATGCATCAGCCCAGGAAGTCGTCGCGTGCTCAACGAGCCAACCCCGTCGATGAGCGAATCAAGAGTCGTGGTTGCAGGGCCACGTGTTCAATCTGGCCTGTCTCGGCTGACCGCTCGGCAAGCTCAATCGCGATGCGCCCCATTTCCGTGATTGGCTGGCGTACTGAGGTCAACGGTGGATTGCTGCTCGCGCCGAGCTCCAGACCGTCGAATCCAACCACAGAAACTTCCTTCGGCACCGATAGCCCTCGTGAACCGAGGGCGCTGATGAGTCCAAAGGCGACCAGATCATTTGCGGCGATGACCGCTGACGGTCGCCGTTCCATGTCGGCGAGTTGTTCGGCCGCCCGCTGGCCGGCTTCTATCCCCGTCCTCTCGTTGAACTCGAGGGACTCCATGTGGTGGCTGGCGGCCAAGGCGTGATAGGCCTCCCGTCGGTCTGCGGCGGTGTGCGTGCCAATGATCCCGGCGATGTATGCGATGGACGTGTGGCCCAAAGCGACAAGGTGGTCGAAGGCCAGCTGGATACCCTTGACGTTGTCGACCGTCACAGTAGGGACGTTGTGCTCGGGCTCCATCCGGTCTATGACGACGAGGCGGCTACCGAAGCCGAACGACTCGAACTCGGTCGGATCCAGCTGCTTGAGTGGTGCGATCACACCGAACGGCGCGTACATCGACCTCATGGCGTGCAGGTAACCGGCCGTTGCAGCAGGGTCGTTCTCAGTCACGCACAGCACGAGCTGATATCCGCGTTCGCCTGCGGCGGCGGTCATGGCTTTGGCAAGTTCTGCGAAGAACGGGTTGGTGATTTCGGGAACGATGAGCGGCACGAGCGTGCTGCTCTTGGTGCGAAGTGCCTGGGCTAGGGGGCTCATGGTGTAACCCATCGAGGCTGCCACGCGCAGCACGTGGTCGCGCGTCTCCTGCTTCACGGCCTCTGGCCGTGAGAAGGCTCTGGACACGGTGGACTTGTGAACACCAGCAGCGGTCGCCACGTCCTCAATGCGAGGTGTCGGCATCATGGCTCCCCTTTCGCGTCAGGGAGTAGGCCTCCCATATCACCGCCATGGTGGCCTCGAGGTCGCTGATGCCTGGAAGCCCGGGAAACCCCTGACTGAGTTCCTCCGCAACGCGGTGGACGAAGGGGGCGTACAACGGATCACTGTCCACGTCGAGGTCTGAGGTCTCCGTGGTTCCCTTGACTGACGTAAAACTGGCCTGTCCGTCCGACCACACGGTTGCCGTGCCCTTCGCGCCGATCCGCATGTACGCACAGTGACGCTTCAGCGGCGAGTCAGGGAATGCGTAGCCCACCTGGATGGCTGCGACGCGACCATCGTTCGTGCTCAAGGTGAGGGAGGCGAAGTCTTCGATGGCGGTGTCGTGCAGGGTCGATGACAACGCCGCCCCGACCGTCACGTCGGTGGCCCCAGTGGAACGAAGGAACAGATCGACGAAATGCGGGGCCAGGTTGATCATGCAGCCTCCGCCGGCGCGTCGGGGGTCCACCATCCAAGGACTGCCGTTCCGGAGGTAACGATCCGGCGGACCTGCAATGAACTGGACGCTTTCGTAGACAGCGGCTCCAGCGCGCGCGAGCCAGGCGTCGGTGGGCCCTTCCCGCTGCACAAGGGGAACAGCGACCCCCACGCCTGCTGCCTGGGCAGCGGCCTTGATCTCGACCACCTGTTGGAGCGAGATCCCCGCGGGTTTCTCGACCACCAGCGGGATGCCCTTCTCGATCAGGGCCAGACAGATCTCGCGCATGCTTTCATGGGGAGCAAAGACGTATGCCAACTCTGCGTTCCCATGCGCGTCGAGCATCGCGCGCCAGGACGAGTACAAGGGGGCTTCCCACATTTCGGCGAAGGAGCTCGCCCGGGCCTCGTCGGCATCGCTGACGGCGATCACCTCGTGGGCCTGTGCGATTGCCTCCGCGTACAGGGGTACATGCCAGTGCGACGGGCTCACGACTAGGGTCTTTGCCTTGCTCATACCGAAGCGTGCCCCTTCCGCAGGATCTCGTCCGCCAGCTTGGTCGCGCGAAGGGCTTGGGAGTAGCCGACAACCGGCTTCTCACCACGAGCAAACCGAATGGCGGCCCCCGCCTGTTCGAAGAAGAGATCAACCTCAGGGAAGTGACGCACGACCTCGGGCCCAAGACGATCCCATTCGTGCAAGGACCAGTTCGACCAAAGTCGCCGACCCTCGTGAGCCACGACGTCGATCTCGAAGAACCAGTCCGAGCGATTGAGCCCAGTGGTGTGTTGCCACGGGTTCCAGTAGGACTCCAGTCGGAACAGCGGCCCGTCTTGAAAGCTCATCGTGGCAGCGGAGTAGTCCGGTACGGATGCGTTGAACAAGTGACCGCTCGCATGGGCGTCGTGAACGATGCCTTCGCCGGGGAACAGAGAAGCGACGTACTCAATCGCGTGAACTCCGTTCACGACGGTTACGCCGCCCTCCTGGGGCGCGGCTCGCCAGGATGAAACCTCCAGCTTGCGCGCCGCGGACCGGGCGCTGACGCTGATGACGTTGGAGGACGCGACCCACGTGGCCAGAGCTTTGGCTGCAGGATGGTGGTGGAGCATGTACCCAACCATCAAGCGGTCCTCGACCAACGGATGACCGGCTAATACCGCAGCGTTGGCGGACGACGAGCCGAGCGGCTTCTCCACGAGAACGCGTAGACCTAGGTCCAGCAAGCTGGCACACACTTGAGGCTGCATGCTGCTGGGGAGCGCTACGACGGCCAAGTCGACAGACTCCGGGGAGAGGCTCTGTGGTGACGAGAGCACCTCGGCGCCGACCTGTTGTGCCAGGTCGGCAGTTCGCGTACTCGGGTCGAGCAGAGCCACGATCTCCGCGCCGTGGGCCTGCAGTGCGGCCACATGGCGGCCGCCCGCCCACCCAGCAGCCCCGATGACCGCCACACGAACCGGCCGCGTCATGTCGTCGCTGTCTGAAGAGCCCGGCTATGGCGGGAAGGAACGCTCAGCGCGAGGAAGACCAAGTGCACATGCGCCTCCATGATCTGCTTTCCTTCAGGATTGGGCCGGCCAGCCGCACCTGCCTGACCGTCGCCTCGGGTTGGTCCACTATGTGGTAGATCGCTTGCGCCGCCATACAACATCGACTCAAAATATCGATTGCTGAGATCGGTTGCAGCAACTCTAGGGCCAGCAGTTGCAGCGTGTCAACGACAGTCCAAGCTGGCTCCAGGGCGCAGGAAGGCGACTCGCATAGCCAGGGGGTAGGCGAGTTGCCGACCACGTGTAGAACCGGGTAGTATTCGGATATAGGACATGTCGTTCGGATATGCGAATTGCCCCCTTGGTACGAGGGACTGGCGAGCCGGCGAGTGCCCATAGATCTCGAGGTGCCTCATCAAAGGGGACCTACCGCTAGCAGGCCCACAGGAGGTTGTTGTTCCCCATGACCGTTACCGTCGCATCTCCCCTGAGAGACGAGCTCTTTCGCAACGGATACGTCGTCGTCCCAGATGTCATCGATCCGACCACGGTCATCAAGCCGGTGCTTGAGGAGTACGCAAGGGTTCTTGACGAACTTGCCGCGGATCTGGCCGCCCAAGGCCAGATCAGCAGCACCTACGCGCACCTCCCCTTCGAGGCCCGACTGATCCAAATTGCCAAGGAGAGCGGGTCGACTCACACCCAGCACTTCGACGTCACGCTCCCTCAGAACAACATCCGGGCCGACACGCCCATCCACCTGGGCGATGCAGTCTTCAAGCTGCTGACATGCCCCAGCGTCCTGGACATTGTGGAGCAGATTCTTGGACCGGAGATCTCGGTCAATCCCGTGCAGCACGTACGCCTGAAGCTGCCCGCCCACGCGCTGGGAGACGACCCGGACCCGATGATGGGGAAGTCGCCCTGGCATCAGGACGGCGCGGTTGTGCTCGAGGAAGCTGACGAGACCGAGATCCTGACGGTGTGGATTCCGCTCGGCGAAGCCAACGAGGAAAACGGCTGCATGCGTGTCATCCCTACCGACCGGAGCGCGGAACTGGCCAACCACTGTCCCTCGCCGGTCAAGGGCGCGCACATTCCCGACGCCCAGGTTGACCAGGCGGCGGGAGTAACGCTCCCGATGTCGGCGGGAAGCATCCTGTTGCTACACACGCGAACCGTGCACGACTCCCTTCCGAACCGGACGGCGGATCGGCTTCGTGTCAGCCTTGATCTTCGCTACCAGCCGACCGGCCAGCCGAGTGGGCGAGAACAGTTCCCGTCGTTCGTCGTGAGGAGCGAGACGTATCCCGAGCGGGTGACGACTGAGCCGACTGACTGGCGCAATGGCTGGCTCGAGGCGCGGAGCCGTCTTGCCCAGGACGAGGTGCCCACCTTCAACCGCTGGGACCCCAACTCTCCGCTGTGTGCATGAGCGGGTCTTGCAGTTTCACTACACATGTGGGCTTTGGTGCAACAAGCCCACGAATCATGATCGTTGAGGAGAAGAGTTGAAGTACGAGAAGGATGCCTTTCGGGGTGTTATCCCAGCCGGATTTCTTCCCATGGTGGGAGATGGAGACATCGACTGGGACACCCTGGGCAGCTACGTGGAGTACCTTGTCGAAGGCCAGCCGTGCGCAGTGGCCTTCAACATGGAGGCTGGCGAGGTGGCCGCTCTTGAGGTAGATGAGCAGCTTCAGGTGACCGCTGCCGTGGCGGATCGCGTCGCAGGTCGGCTGCCAGTCGTCAGCGGATTGGTGGCCGGCTCCACCCGGCGAGCCAAGGAGCTGGCGCGTGAGCAGGTCGCCGCCGGCGCCGATGCTCTCGTCGTCTTTCCGCCGTTGCCCACCTTTCTCGGCCAGCCGCTGTCGGTCGAGATGGTGTACGCATACCACTCGGAGATCGCGGACGCGGTGCCGGAGACCCCGCTCATCGCATTCCAGCTCCCGCGCTCCTATGGCGCGTACTACGGTTCCGAGGCCCTTGCCAAGCTGAGCGGAATCCCGAGTCTGGTTGCGATGAAGGAGGCCTCATTCGATCCGGCCAGCTTCGGAGAGGCACTTGCTGCGACTCGCTCGGCGCCCGACCCGATCGTGCTCCTGACGGGCAGCGATACCGCGATCCTGGAATACCTCGTCCTCGGCGCAGAAGGCACTCTCATCGGATTTGCCGCAATAGCAACGGATCTCAATGTTGCAATGTGGAGGGCCGCGCGTGCCGGTGACTACTCAAAGGCCCGAGAGATCTGGGACCGGCTGCGGCCGCTTGCCACGTATTGCTGGAGCCCGCCCATCCGCGACATGCGTCCGCGGATGAAGGAAGCGCTCGTCCTCTCGGGAATCTTCCCGAGTGCGACGGTCCGGGCACCGCAGCTGTCGGTGACGCCCGAGGAGGTCGACGCGATTCGACAGGCCCTACGAGAGGGCGACTTACTGCCCTAGCGGCGACGCTCACCGGGAGCCGCGACGGTCAACCCGGTCCGAGGAGGAAATCGATGTGAACGGAGCCCCCATGCCCGGCCAGACGTTGGGTGATGGCACCCAGGACTATCCCGGCGACCCCCTCGGTCATCTTGTCGACCAAGAAACGCTGTTTCGCAAGACGGTGTCGGAGTCCGACGTGTATCTGTTCGCTGGCATCACCGGCGATCTCAGCGAGAACCACGTCGATCGGCAAGCCATGCAAGACACCGAGTACGGCGAGCGGATCGCCCATGGGATGTTGGTGTTGTCCTTCATGTCCACAGGATCCACTCGCCTCATCGAGCGTGTCGGTGGTCTTGCCGTGTCGTATGGGTATGACCATGTCCGGTTCGTCGCTCCCGTCTACTTCGGCGACACGATCACCGTCCACTACCGCGTCACAGGCGTGGACCCCGAGAGATCCCGCAGCTTTGCGGACGTGCGCGTGATGAATCAGCGCAGCGAAGTTGTGGCGGTGGCACAGCACATCCTCGCCTGGCGTGAGCGTCGCCAAGCCGCAGCCGTCGATGATCAGCAACCGAAGGATGGCGCAGCGACCGACGACGGGCAAGCGCCGTCAAAGGATCCGAGCCTCTCCTAGGCGGGGCCTTCAACCAGTCACACGTCGCCCGTGACCATACCCCTGAGCCGGGCGCGGAGGAGAGCGTACATGTCCAGCATTCGCAGCTATTCACCGCAAGACCCCACCGACCTCGTTGTGGAAGCACCAGCCTTCACCAGTGCGGATGTTGCTCGGTCGATCAGCCGTGGCGCCGAAGCTCACCATGCTTGGTCGCGGGCGTCGCCGCATGAGCGGGCCGGGGCTCTGGAGAAGGCCGCGTCGGCGCTTCAGGACGCTACCAGCGAGCTCAGTCGGCTCATCGTGCGCGAGGTGGGCAAACCCGTTGCCGAGGCGACGGCAGAGGTAGCGCGCGGCGTGGCGATCCTGAAGTATTTCGCTGCCCAGGCGTTCGAGCCCGACGGGGAAGTGCTTCCCGGTAACGATGGCCGAACACTTCTCATGGTGCGTCGGCGCTCTCATGGGCTGGTCGGCCTCATCACCCCATGGAATTTCCCCATGGCCATTCCGCTTTGGAAGGCTGCCCCCGCGCTGGCTTTCGGAAACTCCGTCATCCTGAAGCCTGCCGAGCAGGCGTCAGCAGTGGCACTGCGCCTCGCTGACATGCTTCAGCAGTGGCTTCCGCAGCATGTGTTTCAGGTAGCGACGGGGGGCCCGGAGGCCGGCACGGCGCTGGTGGACGGCGCTGACTGCGTCTCGTTCACCGGGTCCGCCGCAGTGGGGCGCCAGGTTGCCCGGAGCGCGGTTGACCGGGGGATACCGGTCCAGTGCGAGATGGGTGGTCAGAACGCCAGCATCGTGATGCCGGACGCAGCGCCGGAACCTACCGCGGCCAGCATCGCGGCGGCCGCCATGGGATATGCCGGCCAGAAGTGCACGGCAACAAGCCGGGTGATTGTTGTTGGCGATCGCCCTGACTTTGCGGAAGCGTTCGTCGCGGCCGTGCGAGCGCTCTCCGTCGGCGATCCCAGCGACCCGGCGGTGGAAGTCGGGCCGCTGATCACGGAGACGGCGAGGGATCGTGCCGCCACCGCCGTGGCCACCGCGTCGAACCAGGGTGCGCGCGTGCTCTTCGGAGGAGGTCGTATGACCGACAGGCAAGGCCATTTCATGACTCCCGCCGTGGTTTCGATTAATGACCAGAGTCACCCCATTGCCCAGGAGGAGGTCTTCGGGCCCGTCTGCGCCTTGCTGACGGCGGACGACCTGCCCCAGGCGATCGACGCAGCAAACGCAGTCAAGTACGGACTGGCCGCATCGGTCTACACGTCAGACCTGGCCGTCGCACTCGACGCGGTGGACGGCCTGGACGTTGGGATGGTCAAGGTCAATCAACCAACCACCGGCGTGGACTTCTACGCCCCATTCGGCGGCAACAAGGCCTCGAGCTACGGGCCACGGGAGCAGGGAAAGGCAGCGCAAGTGTTCTACACCAGTACGCGCACCATCTCGATGAGCGGGGTACGACCGTGAAGGGCCAGGCGGTGTGGCGGATCGGTACTCCCAGCGGCGTTCGTATCGCGCGTGGTCCCGTGACCGAAGGGCCGAGGGAACTGCTGCCCGTCGACAGCATCTCGGAGTTGCTGTCCGGCGACGGCCCCTCGCTGGTGGACATGCTGCGAACTGATTCCTGCGGCCCCGTACCAAGCGGGAGTGAGCTACTGGCCCCAGTCGACGAGCAGGAGATCTGGGCGAGTGGCGTGACTTTCGAACGGTCGCGAGACGCGCGTAACGAGGAGGCGGTCACAAGCGACGTCTATGACCGCGTGTACACCGCTGACCGTCCCGAACTTTTCTTCAAGGCTCCTGCGTGGCGAGCACGCGGTGAAGGCGCCCCGATCGGCATTCGGTCTGACTCGTCGTGGAATGTGCCCGAGCCGGAATTGGGCCTGGTCGTCGACGCCCGCGGTGGACTCGTTGCCTACACGGTCGGCAATGACGTCTCCTCGCGCAGCATCGAAGGCGAGAATCCCCTTTACCTGCCGCAAGCCAAGGTCTTTGACGGGGCATGCGCCGTCGGGCCGTCCCTCGTACCCGTTGAGTGCGCGCCGCCCTTTGAGGAGCTGGTCATCCACATGACGGTGACACGTGCCGACAAGGCCGTGTTCGAAGACGAGGTTCGCCTGTCAAGCATGCGGCGCACACCCGAAGAACTTGTCGACTGGCTCTTCCGGGCGCTGCCCTTCCCTAAGGGTTTCGTCCTCTTGTCCGGTACTTCCATGGTTCCCCCAGCGGAGTTCACGCTCCAGTATGGGGACTCGATCTCCATCCGAGTCCCCGGCGTGGGGACTCTCACCAACTTTGTCGGTGCGATCGGTAAGAACGACCCGCACGAGGGGGACTCGGTCCCAGGTCACGTTCCGGCGCATGCGGGCCGACGTCACGGCAACGGGTATCAGCCGTGACAGAGCCACCCTTGGCACTCCTGTCCGGCGTCCGCGTCGTGGCGTTCACGCAGTTCCTGCTGGGTCCCGTTGCGACCCAGTACCTGGCAGACATGGGTGCCGACGTTATCAAGGTGGAGGCGCCGGGAAGCGGTGCCTGGGAACGCTCATGGGCCGGCGGAGACACCTTCTTGAACGGGGTCAGCGCCTTCTTCCTGCTTTCTCATCGGAACGTCCGCAGCGTTGCGTTGGACCTCAAGTCCGAGGCCGGCCGGGAGGCGGTGTTGCGGCTCATCTCGACAGCCGATGTGGTCGTGGAGAATTTCAGACCCTCCGTCATGGATCGGCTTGGGTTGGGGTTTGAAGCCGTTCGGGCGATCAAGCCTGACATCATCTACGCGTCTGCGTCGGGATACGGTGCAGACGGGCCGAGTCGGGATCTCCCTGGCCAGGACATGCTGCTGCAGGCCATCACTGGCCTCGCCGCTGCCACTGGGCGATCCGAAACCGGCCCGTTGGCGGCCGGTGCTCCAGTCGTGGACCAGCATGCGGCGAGCCTGCTGGCCATGGGCATCTTGGCCGCGCTCGTACACAAGGAGCGGACAGGATCCGGCCAACAGATCCAGGTGAACATGGTCGAGGCGGCGTTGGACCTCCAGCTGGAGCCGTTGACCTACCACCTCAACGGCGGGTCCCTGCGTACGCCGGCATTGGGTATGGGTTCCATGTTCCACCCCGCCCCCTACGGCATCTATGCGGTCATGGGCGGGCATCTCGCGCTCTCACTGTCTCCCTTGAGCACGTTGGCCCGGGCGCTCGGGAGCCCCGACGAACTGGAGCCGTTCAAAGACGATCAGGCTCTGAGTCATCGCGAAGAGATCACGCGGGTAGTTGCCGGACTCCTGGCAGACCAAACCTTGGGACACTTGCTGGAGGTTTTACGAGGCGCCGGAGTGTGGTGTGCACCAGTGAATGACTATGCCGGCGTCGAATCAGACCCAGCGGTGGTTCACCTAGGCTGCATTGCGGCGTTCGACCACCCGCGCGCGGGCCGAGTGCGGACGGTCAGGCATCCCATCCGCTACTCGGACGCTGAACCCCGCATCCGTCATGTTCCTCCCGAGGTGGGTGAACACACCTCAGATGTCCTTGCAGAGATCGGTTACCCAGCGGCCGAGGTGCAGAGGCTCACTGGCGGTGTGCATCCTCCGGCACCAGAAACTCCGGAAGAAAAGGATCATGGATGACCTTGATCGAGCCGTTACATGGCGCACTGCAGCGATGTGTTGACAACGCTGATGCGCTGATCGGGCTGCCGGACTTCCCCTACGCAACCAAGGACGGCAGGTGGCAGACCGTCGGTGCATCCGATGCTGGCTTCATGCCGGCGCACGGAAGCTGGACGGTCGGCTTCGCCCCTGGCCTCCTGTGGCTGGCGTACCGAATCACGGGGGATCAGCGTTACGTCGATGCTGCCCTCGAGCGGTGCGCTCGCTTCACGCACCGCAAGGGGGACGGCACGACTCACGACATAGGTTTCGTCTTCACCCCTAGCTTCATCCAGGGCTACCGGCTCACCGGAGAGAAGTGGCTTCGTGAGGCAGCGCTGGAGGCCGCCATTACCTTGGCTGCCCGCTACAACCGCGAGGGCAAATTTCTTCGCGCTTGGGGGCCCCTGAACAGTACCGAGCGCGCCGGCGAAACGACCATCGATGCCATGATGAACCTGGAGCTGCTCTATTGGGCGGCCGAGGAGTCGTCGAGCAGGGAGCTAGCGACAATGGCGACTTCCCATGCGGAGACGTCCGCACGCTTTCTGGTCAGGCCTGATGGATCCACCTTCCACGCCTATGCCTTCGACCCCATGACTGGAACGCCCCTTCGCGGATTCACGCATCAGGGACTGTCGGACGACTCGGTCTGGTCACGTGGCCAAGCGTGGGCGATCTACGGGTTCGCCAGAGCAGCTCAATGGACAGGAAGCCACGACTTCACTGCCGTGAGTGGCAGATGTGCTGACCTCTTCCTGAGACGCCTCGCGGAGCGACCAGTACCACCGTGGGACTTCGACTCAGCGGCTCAGGACCCTCTCGACTCGTCCGCCGGCGCCATCACAGCCGCAGGCCTCCTGACCCTGTCCTCTATACACGCAGACAGAGACGCAGCCCGGCACTATCAAGCGGCAGCCACGGATCTGCTTGTGGGATTGACCGAACACTGTTCAACGGCCCTTCACGAAGGTCACGAAGGGCTGCTGACCTCAGGGACCTGGCACCTGGCCGCCGACTTCGCAGTAGGCGAGGCACTGATCTATGGTGACTATTACTACATGGAGGCACTGCAGCGACTCCAAGAGTTGCAGGAGTCGACCTACGGGGCGCAGCCGTGAGTATCACCAGTCTCTGCTTAGGTGCACACCCTGATCGACACCACATCGGGCGGCTGACGGTATGTGGCTAGAGCCCGCTGCCTATCTGATCGTCTTCGCCATGATTGCTGGCGCCCTTGCCAACTCGCTATCCGGGATGGGATTCGGGCTCGTTTGCGCTCCTCTCCTGGCGTTGGTGATGGACCCCCGTCAAGCTGCCGCCCTGACGATTCTCATGTCCTCGCCCAGCGGAGCTCTGGTTCTGTTCCATGATCGTCGATCGGTGCATCTGAAGGAGGCGGCCCTCATCCTCGTCCCGGGGGTTCTCACCGCCCCCCTGTGGGCCATTGCCATTGCGGATTTGAACCAGACCAGCCTGGCCCGCGCCGCGGGCGTGACCGTCCTGCTGAGTGTCGCGCTCGTAGCGGTCGGGTTTCGTTCGCAGCGTATGACGGGCACGGGTGGTGCGGTGGTCGCCGGCGCTGCCTCCAGCGGCATGACTCTGCTTGCTGCGGTGGGGGGCCCACCGGTGGCGCTCTACGCGATGAACGCTGGTTGGAGTGCCTCTCGAGTACGAGCCACGCTCCAGACCGTCTTCCTTCCCCTGAATGGAGTTGCTCTGATAGCGCTCGGCCTGCCGCAGTGGCACTCGTCGGTGTATCTCCCCGCCCTGGTGGGCTTGGCCACGGGCTTGCTTGTCGGAGCACGCGTCGTCCGGTACGTGGGTCCGAGGCTGGCTCGCAACCTCACCCTGCTGCTGGCGGCCGCCAGTGCGACCACGCTCCTCTTCGCCGCCTAGGTCACCGCTTCACGCACAAGAACAGCTTCGAGAACTGAGAGGTAGCGACATGGCCACCAAGATTCGGCACCACCACAGCGCGCTGCACGTGCGGAGCCTTGAACGTAGCGCAAGCTTTTACGTCGACGGGCTCGGCCTGAAGCGAGTGCAGGAGTGGAGGTCGGGGCCCTACATCGGTGAGATGTTTGCTCGACCCGGTGTCGGAGTGAGTGCCTTGATGCTCGCGACGGAGGATGACGCGTTTCAGCTGGAACTAGTCCAAGTAGACGACCCGCCGCCCGCGGTAGATCCGTCGCAGGCAAGTCCCGGCACTGCACATTTGGCGTTCACGGGGATCGACGTGGCAGAGGTCTTCGACAGGATGATGTCCCTCGGCTACGGCTCTCTTTCGAGGCCCGTCGCTCCTTCCAGCGGCCCGAACGCGGGCGGTCTGCTCGTCTACCTGCTCGACCCGGACGGGAACCGGGTGGAGCTCATTCAGCCGCCGAACTGGAACTCGGTCAGGGCCTGAGCACACTTCGCCTCTCGCCCGTTCTCGCACGAGCGAGTTACTGACACGTCCGGTGACGACCGTCGATCGGTCGACCACCTGTTGCTGCCGCTGCCAACCGGTCGTCGGTGACGGCGTAACACGACGTCCCGGTGTTGAGCGGAAGGGCTCTTGGCACAGCGGGCCCTCGCCGTGGCCTCGCTGACGGCCCGGAGACCACTTTCTGAGATCGGTTGCTGAGATCGGTTGCATTTCATAGTTGCGGATGTCACAGTGGCGTGACGAGGTTGATGGCCAGAAGGGGCGACGATGCTCACCAAGCTGCAAACACTGAGCACCATCCACGACGCGGGCGCAGTCCTGATCGTGCGACTTGCGGACTCCGACACCGCCGAGCGGGTGGCACACGCGGCTGTCGAGGGCGGTTTCAGAGCTCTCGAGATCACGCTTTCCATTCCGGGCGCCGTGGGTGTTATCAACCGGCTAGCCGCGAGGTACGGCTCGGACGGGGTGGCAATCGGGGCGGGGACTGTGCTCGACGGGCACGCCGCGTACGAGTGCATCAGTGCCGGCGCGTCGTTCCTCGTGAGCCCCCAGCTCAACCGGGAGATGATTCGTGTTGCCAACCGCTATCAGGCGGTCACGGTCAGCGGGGCCTTCACCCCGACTGAGCTGCTGGAATCGGCCGAGGCTGGTGCGGACATCCTCAAGCTGTTCCCGACCGAGGGAGTCAGCATTCCGTACGCAAAGGCTGTGCTGGCGCCGCTGTCACACCTCCCTGTCATGCCGGCGGGAGGCGTCACCACCGACAACGTCAAGGACTGGTTCGCCGCGGGGGTTGCAGCGGTCGGAGTGGGAAGCGCTGTCACCAAGGCGTGGCAGCCTGATGGTGACTTCGGCAGAGTCTCCAGCGCGGCGCGCGAGTTCCTCGCCGCCGTTCGGGGCGCGCGGCAGTGAGCGAACCACTTCTGCGCGTCGTCATCGGGACGGCCGGCTCTGGCAAGTCCACAGTCGCGCAGCGGCTGGCTAAGGAGCATGGAGCCGCGTACCTGGACAAGGACACCCTCGGCGCCAGGTTTGTTGAGGCGGCTCTTTCGACAGCTGGGCATGAGCCGGGTGATCGTGAGTCGAACGCCTACTACCGCGAGCACATCCTCCCGCTCGAGTACGACTCCCTTCTGGACGTCGCCGGAGCCAATCTTCGCCTTGGTCACTCAGTGGTCGTGGACGCGCCCTTCACGCCTTACCTGGGCGACCCCCGCTTCATCGCAGACGCAGCGGAACGCTTCACGTGGCCCGCTGGCCTGCACGTTGAGGTGATCCGCGTGCGGGTCGCTCCCGAGGTGCTGCAGGACCGCCTCAGGAATCGCGCCTTGGAGAGAGATCGCTGGAAGCTCGCCAACTGGGACGAGTACTGGACCCAGCACGGCGGGCGCCCATGCCTGTGGGCAGGGGTCCATCTGACGGAAGTGTGGAACCAGTAGGAGCGGGACCCGCCCGCGAGTCAAAACCAGGAATAACCCTTGTCCGACACAGCACCGCGTTCTAGGCTATATTCGCATATGGGACTACGTGTTCGTATAACCGAACGGAGCAGTAATGTCTGATGGACTTTCTCGTCGCGGCTTTCTCGGGGCCACGGCTGCCCTGGGTGGGGGTGCGTTGCTCACCGCGTGTGCCGGTGGCGGCAGCGGTAGCGGCAGCAGCGGTAGCGGCGGCGGTGCCAGCGGCCAGATCACGTACAACACCTTCCTCGACCCGGCGAACACCAAGGACCCTCGGGCTGTCGCACAGACCAAGGCCATCGCCGCCTTCGAGAAGGCGAACCCGAAGATCAAGGTTCGGGTGAACGTAGACCCCTCTGGCGGGAACGTCGGGAAGGCCATCGCTGCGCGCGCTGACCAGCCGGACGTGTGGCGGGCAACCAACTTCGTCGTCCCCCAGTTCGTGAAGCAGAACGGCTTCGCATCGCTCGACAAGTACATCGAGCGCGACGGCCTGGACAAGAACGACTGGCTGCTGCCCCTGTCCCTCAACCAGATTGACGGCGAGACGTTCTCTCTGCAGATGGACTACCGCATTCCGGTGCTGCTGTACCGGGCGGACGCCTACAAGGCGGCTGGCATCAGCACGCCGCCCGCAACCTTCGAGGACGTCAAGCGCAACGCTGCTGCCCTGTCCGCCAAGGGGAAGATGTCCTTCCCGATCGGCCTGGGGGCTGGTGGTGGCTTCTTCCCCGGCCAAGCGTTCCTTGAGTTCCTCGGCGCGCCCATGCTTGCGGAAAAGTCTGGGGGCAAGCTCTTCGCGCCCGACGGCAAGGAGCCGCAGTTCGACAAGGCCGCAGTCCAGGACCTCGCCACCGTGGTCCAGGACCTGTATGCCAGCAAGGCGTCGACGAAGGCTGCCCTCAACTGGGGCTACACGGAGACCCACCAGGCGCTGCAGACCGGCAGCGCGAGCAGTGCGACGTTCGGTGTCTACCGCTTCAACTCACTCAAGGGCTCGGGTGCTACTGACCTCGCATGGGCGCCCGCGCCGGCGTTCGACGCGGCAGGCAAGCAGGCAGTCCAAGGGCAGACCATCGCGATCAACAACAACTCCAAGAAGAAGGACGCCGCCTGGGCGTTCCTGAAGTTCATGACCAGCGCGGAGACACAGGCCAACCTGGCCCACGGTGGCGAAGTGGTATCTCGGAAGTCCGCTTACACCAACCCCTACTTCCAGCAACCGGAAGCGAAGAACCTGACCGGCTGGAAGGACCTCATCCAGCAGCGGGGCCAGGTAGTCGCCTATTCAGTCAACTACGCCGCCTTCGGTGAGATCGTGAGCAAGGCGATCTCGGGGATGATCCTGCAGAACGGCTCCCCGGGAGCCGCAGCCGACGAGATCATGAAGAACTATGCCGACAAGATCCGAGGCTAAGCCGCGCGCCCGCCAAGGAGGCGGGGCGCAAAACACACCACCACGTGCCAGAAAGCGGCTAGGAACGACTCGCGCGGCGCCACTGGTCGCGCCAGCTGCCCTCCTCATGGCTGTGGTGTTCCTGATCCCAGTCCTAATCGTGGTCTGGGTCAGCCTGCACCGCATGGACTATTTCGAGGTGGGCGACTTCGCGGGCCTTGGTCAGTACGCGGATCTCTTTAAGAGTTCGGCCTTCTGGGAGCAGCTTAAAGTCACGCTGATTTACGTCTTCGGCACCCTGGTGGTGGCCGTGGTTGCCAGCTTTGCCATGGCCATACTGCTGCAGGGCACAGGCCGTTATCGACCGTTCTTCAGGGCGGCGCTGCTGTTGCCGTGGGCGTTGTCCCAAGCGACCGTGGCGATCGCCTGGGTTTGGATGCTCAACGCCCAGTACGGTCCTGTGTCGTACCTGGCACAGAAGCTCGGCCTTCCCGAGTCGCTGCTATTGGGAAGTCCCAAGCTTGCGCTCCCGCTCCTCATCGCCGTGACAGCCTGGTGGGCGACGCCGTATGGAATGGTCCTCTTTGATGCGGCGCTGCAGTCGCTGCCGGTCGAGCTCTATGAGGCGGCCGCTGTGGATGGCGCCAAGGCGCGGCATGCCTTCGTCCACCTCACCTTGCCAATGATGAGGTCGACGATCGCCGCGGCCTCGACGTTCCTCGCCCTGTTGCTCTTCGCGATCGTCACGTTGCCGTTGGTCCTCACCGGGGGCGGTCCGTTGAACAAGACAGAAACACTCAGTCTGAACCTGTTCACCGAATCCATCATCGGTGGCCAGACCGTTGGCCGGGGTGCTGCTGTGGCGATCGTGGTCATGCTGGCCAACGTGATCTTCGGTGTCGCGATGCTGCGCTATGGGAGGGACAAGACGTGATCGGCCCGCTATCTGATCCCACCAAGGCACGACCGGCGCCGACCATCGCGCTGTCGGTTCTCGTGGTGGTCGCGTTGGCGCCAGTACTGTGGCTGGTGTTGACGTCCTTCAAGCCGTCTGATCAGACGGTCACGTTCCCGCCGCAGTTCATCCCCAAGACCGTGACGCTCGAGGCGTACAAGGCTGCACTAGGGAACTCGGCGTTCCTGCAGAGCTTCGCCAACTCGGCGATCTTCGCGGTGGGCGCCACCCTCGTGAGCATCGGGATCGCCCTCCCGGCCGCTTACGCAGTCGCTCGCCTCCCCTTCAAAGGCAAGACAAGCCTTGTGGTGGGCCTGGCAGTCGCCAACATGATTCCCGGCGTTGCGTTGCTTCTGCCGCTGCTGTTCATGGCAGACCGCACCGGCCTGGTCGACACGTACCTGGTGGTCATCATCGTGTATGCCGCACAGTTCCTGCCGCAAGCACTTTGGTTCTGTAGAACGTACATCGAGGCCATCCCCGACGAGCTCGAACAGGCTGCGCTGATCGATGGTTGCAATCGCTTCGGGGCCTTTCGCCGGATCACCCTGCGTCTCATCACACCTGGTCTGGCGGCCATCTTCGTCCTCGGCGTCATGTTCGTCTGGAACGACTACATCGTTGTTGCGACGTTGACCCGCAGTCCGGAGATGCAGTCCGTCCAGGTGCGCTTGGTGAACGAACTGTTCAACGCGATCGGAATCTCCTGGGGCACCGTGACGGCCTATGTCACGCTGTCGATGCTTCCCATCGTGATCTTCTTCCTATGGATGCAGCGCTGGTTCGTGCGCGGTATCGCTACCGGAGCAATGAAGGGATGAGAGAGGATCAGATGACTGACACGGACACAGCATTGGCGACAGGCGTGTCGGCAGGTAGTTTGAGCGGCCGGGTCGCCCTGGTGACGGGTGCCGCGGCGGGCATCGGTGCGGGCATTGCCACTGCGTTGGCGGGGCAGGGTGCGATCGTTGCTGCCCTGGATCGGGACGGTGACCGGGCGGCAGCTACGGCCGAAGCCTGCGGTTCCTCCGCCCTGTCGTTGACGGTTGACGTGAGCCGCGAAGAAGACGTGGCCCGTGCGGTGGGTCAGGTCGTGAGCGAGGCGGGCCGCATCGACATTCTCATCAATGCGGCAGGGGTCCTGGGAGAAACGGCGTCCCTGATGGAGGTCCCCGCCAGTGAGTGGAACCGGATCTTCGCGATCAACGCGTTGGGCGCCTTCCTCTGCCTCAAGGAGGCGGCCGCTCACATGATCGACGGCGCACGGGGTGGGTCCATCGTCAACGTCGCCTCCATTGCAGCGAAGGAAGGGCGGATGGATTTTGCTCCCTACGCGGCCAGCAAGGCGGCGGTCCTGAGCCTGACGTGGTCCTCGGCGCTACGGCTTGCTCCACATCAGATTCGGGTCAATGCTCTGTGTCCGGCGGCGGTGGACACGGAGTTCTGGCAACGCCTCGAGAACATCAAGCAGGAGCAGGGATCAGAGCCAGGAGCGACCCGCGCAGCGCGTGCCGCCGCCATCCCGCTCGGGCGCTTCGCTTACCCCCGCGAGGTTGCCGCGGCGGCCCTCTACCTGTGTTCCGACGACGCGGCGTTCGTGACTGGAACGAGCATCGATCTCACTGGTGCCGCGCACACTGGGTCGTGACCTGGTGCTGACAACCAAACCGCGCCAGCTCGCATGACCTTGCATGGCTCAGCCGGTACAAAGATCGCCGTCCTCGGCGTCTCGCATTGGCACCTGCCGCTGTACTTGCCGGGTTTCTCTGAAGCGGACGTCGTCGGTGTGTGGGACCGAGTCCCCGCGAGGGCTGAGCGTCTTGCGGGAGCGATCGGGACAACGGCATACGGTTCGAGGGCGTCGCTGCTCGACCAAGGCATTGATCTCGCGTTCGTTTTTGGCGATCCCTGGGAGATGCTGGACTATTCCAGGGAGTGCTTGGGGCGAGGCATTCCGATCTCGGTTGAGAAGCCGGCGGCGCCATCCCTCCATGAGCTGGAAGAGCTCGTCGCGGAGGTTGATCGCTCAGGGGTGAATGCCTTCACCCCCCTGGTATTCCGCTTCAGCGGGATCCCGGCTGCGATCAAGAATCTAGGGCCGGTGGGCGATCTGCACGCCCAGTATCTGACCGGTCCCTCGAGCCGATACGTCGCCGGGGGCTTCGACTGGGCTGTCAAGGAGTCCGTCCTCGGCGCAGGCTGCCTCGGCAACCTGGGTCCCCACTTTGTCGACCTCTTCTCCCTTGCGGTGGGAACCACCGGCCTCGCCACGAAGTACGTCGAGGCTCGCCGCCCCGGGCCAGGCGAGGCAGATGACCGTGCGCTCGTCGTGCTCGGATCGGGGGAGGGTCGCACCGCGACAATCGACGTGGGTTACACCACGCCGCATGCTCAGCTCTCCGTAGGACCCTCCGTCGTCGTGACTGGGAGTCATGGGACGCTGGTGGTCACCGACAAGAGCGCCACACTGATGCACGTGGACGGGAGCACCTCGGATCCCTGCCCACCGCTGCAATGGCAAACCTTGTTTCTTGACTACGTGCGGGCAGTGGTGGCTAACCCGGTAGGAGGCAGTGAGCTTCCGGATGTGGCGGACCTCAGGAATGCCTATCGGACCCTGAGTAGACCTCCTGAGGCAGGAGTGCCCTCAAGATCATCTACAGTGACGGCGTGAGTGCGTCCCCCGACGGCGTAAAGAGCCACCAGCACAGCCAGACGGCACAACGAACCCTCGATGTGCTGAGGTTGCTGGCTGCGAGTAAGGAGGGCCTGACCCTCGCAGCCGTCGCACGTGCTGTCCAGGCTCCGAAGGGCAGCCTGTATCCCATCCTTGCCACGATGCAGTCGTCTGGCTTCGTTGACCGTGAGCAGCGATCCGGGCAGTACTTCTTGTCGCCGAAGGTGCTCGAGCTCTCCAAGACCTACCTGGCGCAGATGGACACAGTTGATGCATTCAACGCCGTGAGCCCGTCCTTCGTCGATCGCATTGATGAGACCATGCAGATGGCCGTGCGAAGCGGAACGGACATCATCTACGTCGCGCGGCGGGACAGTACTCAGCCTGTTCGTCTGGTCTCAACGGTCGGGCAGCGCCTTCCAGCGCATGCGACTGCCCTGGGCAAGTGCCTCCTTTCGGAATGCAGCGAGGAAGAACTGGTGGCGTTGTACCCGGCCTCCGAACTCCAGCGCTTCACCGACCGGACCATAGGGTTCCGCGAGGCACTCATCGCCGCAGTTGCGGAGGTGAGGGACGCCGGTGCGGCTGAGGACTGGGAAGAGATAACGGCTGGGCTGTGTTGCGCGGCCGCGCCGATCCGAGACGCTTCTGGACGGGTTGTAGCCGCAGTTAGCTTCTCGATGCCAGTCGCGCGGGCAGATACAGCCAACTGGCACAACTTGCGGGCTGCCATCAGAGAAGCTGCCGCCGAGATCTCTCAACGTATCGGCTTCCGCAGTTGACCGACAGGCGGCGTCGCGACCTCTGAGTCCATTCACATCGCTCTTAGCTCAAAATGTGGCGTGCCGACAAGGGACGAGTTGTCCGAGCAGCTCCTTGGCGTCGGATGTGCCTGTCCGGCCACGGTGGGCCATCGAGCGGTCGTGCGGAAGCTGCGGTGAAGTCTGTGCGGGAGGTCAAGTCCCGCGATGTGGATGCTCCTTCTGCTGCTTGACAGCAATAGGAGCATCCACTCTGAAGGACGCAACTGTCACCGATGTCCAGAGGGACTTACTGTCGGCGGCGCTCCAATCCTGGTCGGTTTCGGCGCCTGAAAAGTGAACGGTTTGAGCAGTCTAGTTCTCGGTTCCGGGGGTGGTGGTGCGGATGCTGGGGAGGCTGTCGATGCCTCTGCCTCGGAGCCTGTAGCTGGCGCCCTTGAGGGTCAGGACGTCGGCGTGGTGGACGATCCGGTCGATCATCGCGGCGGCGACGGCTTGGTCACCGAACACTGCGCCTCAGCCGCTGAAGGGCAGGTTGGAGGTGAGCACGAGTGAGGCGTGTTCGTAGCGTGAGGACACCAGTTGGAAGAACAGGTTTGCGGCGTCTTGTTCGAAGGGGAGGTAGCCGACCTCGTCGACGATGATCAGCCCGTAGCGGCGGAGCCGGGCGAGCTCGTTGGGGAGCCGGCCGGCGCGGTGGGCGTCGGTGAGGCGGGTGACCCAGTCGGTCGCGGTCGCGAACAGGACCCGTTGGCCTTGGCTGGCTGCGACCACACCGAGCGCGGTCGCCAGATGCGTCTTGCCCGTTCCGGGTGGGCCGAGCAGGACGATGTTGCGGGCCTCGGTCAGGAACGCCCCGGAGGCCAGCGACGAGATCTGCTGCCGTAGCGCGGGTTGGGCGTCGAAGTCGAAGTCCTCTAACGTCTTGGGCGCGGGGAACCCGGCGGCTCGGATCCGCAGCCGGGCGCCGGAGGCGTTGCGGGCGCTGACTTCACGTTCGAGGACCGCGGCGAGGTAGTCCTCGAACGACCAGTTGGCATCCCTGGCCTGGTCGGCGAGCCGGGTCGCGGCCTCGGTGATCCGCGGCGCCTTCAGCGACGCGGCCAGGTAGTGCAGCTGCTTGATGGACTGCGGTGTGACGGTGGTCTTGGTCGTGGTCATCAGCTGCCTACCTGCGTGTCGCCGTCCTGGGTGTCGACGCCTTGACCGGTGTCGGTGTCGGTGAGTCCGAAGGCGCGGTCGTAGTCGGCCAGGTCCCGGACCAGGTCCCGGGCCGGGTCGCCGACGACCAGACGGCGGTCTTGTTGGAACCGGCGCCGCAACACCGCAGCGGTCTCGACATGGGTGGGGTCGGTGAGCGTGGTCCCACGCGCCCACACCCGTGGGTGTTCGGCCACGATCCGGCCGTCGGCGCGCACTCTGACCCGGTCGAGGTCCGCGCTCACATCGACCAGCCGGCCGATGACCGCAGGGTTGACGGAGTAGTCGTTGGTGTCGAGACGGACGTAGTAGTCGCGGCCCAGCCGGATCCGGTTGCGCCAGCCCAGGTGCAGCGGGATCGGCGGCAACGGCAGCATCGCTGCCAGGTCGGCTTCCAACCGCTGGGTCGGGGCGACCCCGATCGTGCGGACCATCCGGGTGTTCGCCGTGGCCAGCCAGCCGCCCAGCTGGGTGTTGAAATCGGCCGGGGACGCAAAGGACCGGCCAGGCATGAACGAGGTCTCGAACCAGCCGTTGCGCCGCTCCAGCAGACCCTTGGACTCCGGGTCGTTCGGTGGCAGCAGCACCAGCCGGGTCGCCAGGGTCCCCATGAACGCGGCAACCCCCTCCGCACGACGCTGACCGCGGCCGATGCCACCCTCGTTGTCCCAGATCAACCGGCGCGGGACCCGGCCGAGCTGTTTGAGCAGCTCCCACGACCCCAGCAGCAGGTCCTCGGTCTTGCGGGTCGGGATCATCCGGGCCAACGTGAACCGTGAGTGCGCAGCCGACATGACCAGCACCGGCAACAGCGTGCTGCTCCCGTCCTCGAGCGGGATCTTCCGCGGCGCGAACCACAAGTCACACTGCGCCGCATCACCGGGCTCCCACACCAACCGGTCCGCCGGATCGACAGGCCGCTGCTGCGGCCGCAGCCGCCTGACGTTCTCGCTGAACCACCGAATCGATCCCGCCCAGCCGACCCGCTCGGCCAACACCGTGGCCGGCATGTCCGGGGTCTCCTCCAACAACGCCCGCACCCTCGCCTCGAACACCGTGAACGACGTCGGCTGGGGCGCCCGGTCATACCGCGGCGGCTCATCAGAGCTCACCGCCTTGATCACCGTGGTCCGCGAGATCCCCAAACGCGCCGCGATCCGCGACTTCGGAACCCCCTCAGCAGCCAGCCTCCTGATCAGCGCCCAGTCCTCCAAAGTGATCACTCTCCAATCGTCGAGTGTTCACTTGTCACCGCCGAAACTGTTCAGTTTTCGAGCGCCGTCGACACTTACGACCGCGTACCTACGGAGACCTAGGTCCGCGGCGTGTTGTGCCGGCCTCGCGCTGCTCCCTGCTGGCGCCTGTGCGAGGGCGGCCTTGGGCCGGGATCGCGCCAAGGCTGGCCGTCGGCATGGTGGATGCCTGGCTCATCTGGCGGCTCACGCGCGAGCACGCGACGGAATTCGGAAACGATCGCCTAGCCCTCAACTGCGAGGTTTCATCTTGAGACCCGTATGCTGGGGTCATGAGGAGGGCATCATTTGCGGACTGGCCATGCTCCATCGCGCAGACGGTGGACCTGCTGGGGGACGGGTGGACGCCGCTGGTGATGCGGGAGGCCTTCTACGGCATCCGCAGGTTCGATGAGTTCCAGCACGAGCTTGGGATTCCTCGGAATACGCTGACTGACCGGCTGCGTCGATTGGTCGACGAGGGCCTCCTGGAAAAGGAGATGTACGACGGTCAGCCGCGGCGCTACGAGTACCTGCTAACCGACAAGGGTAGGGACTTCTTCGGGGTGTTAGCGGCAATGTCCCGATGGGGTGACCGGTGGTTGGCCGGCGACGATGGGGCCCCAGTCATCTTGCATCACGCCACTTGCGCTCAGGACACTCACGCCGAGGTGGTCTGTGCGGCCTGCATGGAGCCGATGCGGGCCGAGGACAGCTCGATGCGCATTGGTCCCGGCTACCCGGAACGGCTCAAGAGTCGACCCGAAGTCCAACGCCGCTTCGCGATTGATTGACGGCGCAGCGCCTGACGTCAACATGTCCGCAGGATTGCGGTTGCTCATGGCATGGGCCCGCCAAGTTGGTGGCTCGGCCCCAGTCGCAGAGGCGGGGGCTCCGCGCGAGGGCGCCCGGAGGGTTCTTGATGATGGCGCTGACCGGGTGGGTCTGGTCCTCGGCCCTTGGCCAGCCGGCGACGAACAAGCCGTTCGAGCGGTGTCGCGGACGTCTCATCCTTGGCATTGCGCGACGAGATCGCGTGTAGTCCGGTTCGGCGAGCCCGGCATGCATGTGCGCGAGCTCCAAGGATAGGGGTCGAAAGTCCCTTGTTGTCCTATGCCGCCTTCCGGGCGCAGGTCCCGTCCCAGCGCCTCCGGCCCCCCGGATCCTGCTCGATCCAGCATTCACACCTGGCCAACAGGCGTCGACATGCGACCTGCGCACGTTCCCATCGGCACCGCTCCCCATCACTAGCACACGTTCCGGTCTCCCCAGGCCAATCCTCCGCCGGTGCGCAAGGGTCCTGCACGGTATTCACAAAGTCGGACTCAGCGGTTGACAAGGAGGGTCTAATAACGAGACTCTCTGGCCCTCCAACACTAAGGACCCCCGAAATGATCATCGACTCAGAGGACCTCGACGAGACGTCGGCCTACAAGCTGCTCATCGGAAGCATCATCCCGCGGCCCATCGCCTGGGTGAGCACGGTTTCGACGGAAGGGGTCGGCAACATAGCCCCGATCTCCTTCTTCACGTGCGTGGGGCGCAAGCCTCCACGGATCTCACTCTCGATCCAGCCCCGGTCGGACCGGGTCACGCTCAAGGACACATTCGTCAACATCCGCGATACGGGAGAGTTCGTGACGAACCTCGCGACCCTTCCGCAGGTGACGGCGGTCCATCGCAGCGCCATCGAGTTCGAGCCCGACGTGGACGAGTTCGAGGCGATCGGCGTGGAGCGCGAGGCCTCGGCCATGGTCAAGCCGCCACGGATCAAGGGAGCCCCGATCGCCCTGGAGTGCAAGGTCTCCATGCTCGTGCCGTCCCCGGACGGCCTGAGCCACCTCGTGGTAGGCGATGTGGTCGGCTTCAACATCCGCGACGACCTGTACGTGAACGGACGCGTCGACTTCGGTGGCATCCACCCGGTAGGCCGTCTAGCGGCGGAGTACACCCTGGTCGACAACGCCTTCGTACCCCCACTCGACGAGAAGCTGATGGTCGAGCTCACGGGACGGCGAATGAAGAGACTCGACGCGCTGGGCGAGTCCTACTCCGCCATCGACGGGCCAACCTGGACGCCGGCCGGCAGCGTGGTGGGGTAGTGCAAGGTCGGGCCAGCGCTCCAGGGGACCGCTGACGCTCGATGCCCTGTCACGCAGGGCCGGCCCCTCGGATCTTTCCGGTCGACGCTGGCGGCGCCCCAAGAGCACCGGCTTGGGGCCTTGTGCCGGGCCGGCCGCCTTCCTGGGATCCCGCCGCTCGAAGAACCGTGAGAGTGCGGTCGCGCCGACGTCGCCGGTGCGGAACCAGCCGTTTGGGGCCGCGGCTGCGGTCGCGTCGTCATCGTTGAACTAGCCAAGGATCGGAGTGCTGCCTCAGAGGTATGCCTCGCCGTAATTTCCCCCCGTCGGCCCCCACATCCACGCACCGTTCGGCGACCACCGGGGCGGCCAGGCCGACGTAGATTTGCGATCCCCTGGCGCAGCCGCCTTCGGCGACGAGCAGGGACGAGCAGGGACAGGGCGGCGCCCCCGCCAGCGAGGACTAGACCGTTCCGCACCGCGGTTCCCGCGAGCGGCAGGCGATTCGAGCAGCATTGCAAGTACAGGAACGCCTACATTTCTCCACTGGGAGTGGACCGATGTGGACGCCGTCGGGTTCGGTAGAACTCCCCCACGACTGTCGACATAGCGGTCCAGGCAGGAATCGCGACCTCACCTTGGACAAATAGCCGCAGAACCGCCTCAACACCTCGGGCGGCTCGAGGCGTTGGACCCGGCCAAAGTCTGGCCGGCCACAAGCTGCCCGCATCTCGGACGACCCGGTGGTCCTGGAGGCATCGCCGCGGTATTTGACGGACTTCACGCGGCCGGCCGAAGAGCGCGACGCCCGAGGAGTGGTACTCCTGCGATGCCGCCTCTCCGTCCGTCCATGCCAAGCCGTGAGCGCCTTTGGGGACGCCTTGGCCCTCTTCGCAGCGGTCGGGGCCGACGGCACCGGACGCGCAGAGGGCTGCATGGAAATTCGCCGGAATCTGCCGTCGACTGCCTCTTGTGGGAAAGAGGTAACAGTCCTATGGTTCTTTCATCTAGTAGCGAGGACGCGGGTCCTCGTCCCTCGAAGAGAACAGGACCACGCTCATGACCAGTTCCACCGACGAACTCCTCCAACCTGGAAGCGACGACCTCGCGGTCGTGTTGGTACATGGATTCCTCGACGATCGACACGCGTGGGACGACGTGGTGAACCGTCTGGTCACCGACGTCGAGACGATCCAGGTCGACCTCTATGGCTGTGGCGAGAAGGCCGATGTCCCGGGCCCGTTCACCTACGACCGGCTCGCGGCCGAGGTGGGCGCCGTGGTGGACCGGCTGGACAAGCCGTTCGTGATCGTGGGACAGAGCATGGGCGCAGCGATCGCCGAACTGGTCGCTGCCGACCGTCACCAGACCGCCCGCGGCCTGGTGCTCATGACTCCGGTGCCGCTCGCAGGGACGAACCTGCCGGACGAGGCCGTCGAGCCCTTTCGGTCGCTCGGCGAACGCGGCTCGGAGGCACAGCGCGCGGCACGTCGACAGCTGTCGGTCGCGTTGGCCGATGATGACCTGGACCGGCTTGTGGAGGCAGGCACTCAACTTCGGCCCGAGGTTGTCCGAGAGTTGGCGGACACATGGAACAACGGGCACAACGACGGGCAGAAGAAGAGCAGGTACGGCGGCCCGGTGCTGGTGCTGCGGGGGAGCGGCGACCCGTTCGTCACGGACGAGCTTACGGCCGCCGCCGTCGTGCCACGGTTCACATCGGTGCGTACAGAGGTGATCGAGGACGCCGGACATTGGGCCCACGTCGAGCAGCCGGCTCAGGTTGCCGCGGTGCTCGACACGTTCATCGAGGAATGTCGCTCCTCCGCGGGAGGAGGCGCCGGGTGGACGCGCGCCTTTGCCGAGAAGTCCGCCGATTCCTTTGCGGAGGCATTCGCTGAGGACGTCGTTCTCGAGGCTGCCGTACTGATGATTCCCGTCGAGGGCCGCGGAAACGTCAAACAGGTCATGGGCGTGGCGAGCAACATCTACGACGCCCTGGAGTTCACCCACGAGGCCACGAAGGGAGACCGCACCTACCTCGAGTGGGAGGCTGTCGCCTTCGGCGAAGTCCGGCTCAGCGGTATCACGGTGCTCACCAGGAACGAAGCGGGCCAGGTCACGCGAGCCGCCATCCACCACCGGCCCCTCTCGGCCGGCCTCCGCTTCTCCGCCGAGCTCCGTCGCCGGTTAGCCGGCGTTATCGACGCCGCCCACTTCTACCCTAACGACATCTGATCCGGCCTCGAAGGAGCTGACGACCATGGTTCGACGAACTGACGTCGAGTTCCCGGCTGAGGGTGAGGTCACCCTGCGAGGCTGGCTCTTCGAGCCAGACGGTCCCGGACCGCACCCAGGGATCACGATGGCGCACGGCTATGCCGGCACCAAGGAGCACGGCATCGAGCCGTTCGCCCTAGCATTTGCCGAGGCAGGGTTCGCGGTCCTGCTCCATGACCACAGGTCCTTCGGCGCCAGTGATGGCAGCCCTCGTCAGGACGTTGACCCATGGCAGCAGATCAAGGACTGGCGACGAGCCATCTCCTTCCTCGAGGCGCACCCCGCCGTTGACCCCGACCGGATCGGGGTGTGGGGCACCAGCTTCGCCGGCGGCCACGCGATCGTTCTCTCAGCCACCGACCCTCGAGTGAAGTGCGTGGTCTCGCAGGTGCCGATCATCAACGGCTACGAGCAGATGCAGCGCCGAGTGCAGCCTGACAGCATGGCGGCCTTGGAGGAGATGCTGGCTGCGGACGAGCGCGCCCAGGCCCGGGGCGAGACGCCGACCACGCAGGCCGTCGTCAGCAAGGACCCGACGGTTCCGGCCTCGTACCGGGCCTCGGACGCCGTGGAGTTCTACCTCCAGCCGATCCCGGACGGCATCTGGGAGAACTCGGTCACCGTGCGCTCGACCCGCGCGGCGCGGATGTACGAACCGGGCAACTGGATCGCCCGGATCTCCCCGACGCCATTGCTCATGGTGGTGGCCACTTATGACACGGTTACCCCGACCGATCTCGCACTGGACGCATACGAGCGAGCACTCCAGCCCAAGCGCCTGTGCCTGGTCCCCGGTGGACACTTCGAGCCGTACCTGTCCCAGTTCACCCGGGCCAGCGGTGAAGCTGTCGCATGGTTCCGCACCCACCTCCTGAACAGTTCCCCGTGAGCCCCCACCTCTCACAGCCCCACCTGTCACAAAGAGGAGCAGCAATGTCGCATGTGACCCATCACATGGAGGACCAGGTCGCCGTTCTCGTGCTGAACCACGCACCGCAGAACCGGATCGACGACCAGATGGTCGCCGAGCTGGCGGAATCGATGGACGCCATCGAGAGCACCGCCCGGGCGGTCGTGCTCAGGGCCGAGGGTGCCGACTTCAGCTTCGGTGGCGACATCCGAACGTGGCCGGGTACGCCGACGAACGAACTGCGCGCCACATTCACCCGCTATCTAGACGTCTTCAACCGCTTCGAGCGGCTTCCCGTGCCGGTGGTCGCGGCCGTCCAGGGGCTGTGCCTCGGGGGTGGGTTCGAACTCGCGCTTCGCGCCGATGTGATCCTTGCGGGCGAGTCGGCGCACTTCGGGCACCCCGAGCAGACGATCGCGATCAGTACAATCATGGGCGGGATCTACCGGGTCGCCGAACGCGCTGGCCGCGCACGCGCCCTGGAGTGGGCGCTGACCTCCGAGCGGGTACCTGCTCGCACGATGGCCGAGGCGGGTGTGGTCAATCGGGTGGTCGCGGACGACGTTCTGTATGAGGAGGCCCTCGAGCTGGCCTCGAAGTTGGCGCACGGGCCCACCCGCGCCCACGCCGCGCACAAGGCGCTACTGCGTGCCTGGTCCGCGGGGGGCGTTGTGGCCGCCGATCAGGCCATGTTCGACGTCTCGATGCCGCTGTTCGAGACGCACGATGCTCAGATGGCACTGCGTGGCGCCGTGGAGGCGCTCGCGTCGGGCCGGGCCCGACCCGACTTCGAGTTCGAGGGGCGCTGATGAGCTGGCCGGCCACCACCCGTTACCAACTCGACGCCGCACCTGCCAGCCTCGCGCTGGTGCAGGACTTCGTGAACACGCTCCCGGCGGGGATTCCGCGAGGGACGGACCTCCTGGCCGATCTGCCGGCGGCACAGGCCTGGCTCGACGCTGCAGTCGAAGAATGGGCCCGCGCGCGAGAGGTCGCCGGGACCGCCGTCGTACTGGGCGAGGCCGACCTCGTGCATCTGCGGGCACTTCGGACTGACCTGGTCGGACTCATCCGTGCCGGCGCCGGCGCCGATAACGCGGAGGAAGAACATCGAATCTCCCTTTCAGCGACCAGCCTCCTACAGGTGGGCGACGCTGGCCGGGTGCGAGCGCTGCCGTCGGGAAAGGGCTGGCGGTACGTTGCCTCCCTCCTGCTCATTGAGATCTACGACGCCCAGCGCGTCAACACCTGGCGACGGCTCAAGACCTGCCGCAACCACCGCTGCTCGGCCGCCTTCTTCGACCGCTCCCGCAATAACAGCCGCGCGTGGCACGACGTCGGGGTCTGCGGCAACCTCGCCAACCTGCAAGCGCATCGCGCACGGAAACGGGCTCAGAACAGCCAGGGTCAGTGAGCGGGTCATTGGCGAGGTAACGCCGCCTGGACCGAGCCCGAAACAGAAAACGTGTGTCGACGTCCCGGAGATCAACCCTCAGGACGCCTGGATCTTCCCCAGCCGGTAACGCACCTTTCTTGACGGCGATGGGCCGGGCCATTGCCTTGCGCTGCCAAATGTCGACCAAGGGCGAGGAAGGCGTCGACGGTTTTCACGTACTCCGAGCCGCCCTTCTCATCCGCGGCACGGATCTTCCATGATCGCAGCAGTCCGTCTCGCAACGTGCTGCCGATCCTCACGGACTGACAAACGAGTGGCAGCTCGCGCGCGCCAAGGACACCGGCTTATCTCGCCGCAGAAGGTTCGCTTGACTGGTCCCCACCCGTCGACGACGTTGTTCGTGGTGGCGATCGACGCATGGCCCATGTGAGCGTCCCGCCCAGTGGTGGACTTTGGGAGTGATCGGCGCGGCTTCGGAGGTGTTGGGGCCATCGGCGGGATCTTCGGTGTGTACGGCCAAGTACTCATCCGAAGGAGTCC
>NZ_JAPYZV010000008.1 GCF_027812955.1 Pedococcus sp. 5OH_020 | reverse complement strand
ACACTGAACGCCGCCACAGCGCACTCGGCGGCAAACCCCCGATCAGCCGCCTGTAACCAACGTGCCGGCCGGGTACATCTAGGTGTGGCCGTACGCGGCTCAGACCGCGGCGGCCAGGGCGATCGCCGCGACCCCCAGCAGGCTCGTCGCCACCCCCATGACCTGCACCCGGCGCAGCCTTTCGTCGAGCAGCAGCCGGGCCAGCACCACCGTGACGACCGGGTAGAGCGAGCCGAGCACGCTGGCGACACTGACGATGCCGTGCGAGGACGCATACGCGAACAGCCCGTTGGCAGCGAGGTCACCGACACCGATCGCACCCAGAGCCGGTAGGTGCGCGGGCCTCACACCGCCGGCTCGGCGCAGGACCACGCCGGCCAGCACGAACAGGGTGACCGAGGTCAGGCGCATGCCCCACAGCGTGTGGACCAGCGACTCCCGGGCGCCGCGGTCCAGGCAGTACAGGGCTAGCCCGAAACCCACCGCGGCCACGCAGGCCAGCGCCAGCGGACGGGCCGACACCTCCCCGGTGAGCTCCGGTCCGGAGGCCAGGGTCACGCCGGCGACCGCTACTGCCATACCGACCCAGGCGAGAACCGGGGGCTGGTCCCCGGTGGCCACGCCGAGCAGCACGGGCACCACCACCCCCAGGGAGGCGATCGGAGCGACGACCCCCATCGTCCCGGTGGACAGCGCGGCGTAGAAGCAGACCAGGGCACCGGAACCGGAGACCCCCGCGGCGACGGCCCAGCCGACCCAGCCGTCCTGCGAGGGGAAGCGTCCCAGTGCCAGCGCGAGGGAGAGCACGAGAAGCGCCAGCCCCTGCGACCAGGCGACCACCGCCGCCGGGGGCAGGGCGCGGGACCGCAGGCCGGCGAAGAAGTCGGCTGCCCCCCAGCAGAGGCTCGAGGCGAGCGCGAGTGCGGACAGCATGCGGGCACGGTACCGGGGACGCGACACGACGACGCGAACCTCCCTGTGATAGCGGACCCCGCGGCTTACCCTCTGATGGTGGGCAGCCGAACGGTCCCTGGCGACCAGTCACCCGAGTTCACGCAGGCGTTGAGCGACCTGCGTGGGGCGCGGTTGCGTCCCGAGATCCGCCTCACCGAGGTGCCTGCGCCGCAGCGGATCGCCCCGTACGCCGTGGCCCTCACGGCGGAGGTGGTGGGAGCGGCCGTCGACGAGGACGAGCTCGCCTCCGGTCGCTTCGTCCTGCTCCATGACCCGTCGATGCCCGAGCCGTGGGACGGCGCCTGGCGAGCCGTGACGTTCGCGCGGGCCGAGCTCGAGCCCGAGCTGGCGAACGACCCGGTGCTCGGAGCCGTGGGATGGTCCTGGCTGACCGACGCGCTGGAGTCGCACCACGTCGCGTTCACCGCCGAGGCGGGCACGGTGACCCGGGTGGTCTCCGAGAGCTTCGGCGGTCTGTCCGACCGTCCGGCAAGCGTGGAGATGGAGGTCCGAGCGTCGTGGACGCCCGTGTCCGGGAACGTCGGAGCCCACCTGCTGGCCTGGTCCGACCTGCTCTGCACGATCGCGGGCCTGCCGCCGCTGCCCGAAGGCGTGATCGCCCTGCCTGGACCGCGCCGCTGACCCACCGGCCCGGTAGGTTGGCCGGATGACCGACATCGACGCCGACCCCGAGGTCGCGGCAGCGCCCGGGGCGCAGTCCGCCGTCGGAGAGCCCGACGGCGTCGACCCCGAGCCGGTACGCGACCTCGTCCCCCTCGACATGCCGGCCGACGGCGTCCCGCCGGTCGTCGAGTCCGAGCGGGGACTCCTCGAGGCCGCCAGCGCCATCGCCGCCGGAGTGGGACCGGTGGCCCTCGACGCCGAACGCGCCAGCGGCTACCGCTACGGGCAGCGCGCCTACCTGGTGCAGCTGCGGCGCGAGGGTGCCGGCACCTGGCTCGTCGATCCCATGGCATGTCCGGACCTGTCGCCCCTCAACGAGGCCATCGGCAACGCCGAATGGATCCTGCATGCCGCCACGCAGGACCTCGCCTGCCTCGCCGAGGTGGGCCTGAGGCCCCGACAACTGTTCGACACGGAGCTCGCCGGGCGGCTGCTGGGCCTTCCTCGCGTGGGGCTGGCCGCGGTGGTCGAGCACTACCTCGGCCTGTCACTGGCGAAGGAGCACTCGGCGGTCGACTGGTCCACCCGACCGCTCCCGGAGCCGTGGCTGCGTTACGCCGCGCTCGACGTGGAGGTGCTCGTGGAGGTCCGGAACCTCATGGGAGTCGACCTCGCTCGGCAGGGCAAGGACGGCTGGGCCCGCCAGGAGTTCGAGGCGTTGCTCGGCTTCACCGGGCCTGCGGCGAAGCTCGACCCGTGGCGGCGGACCTCCGGGATGCATCGCGTGCGACATCGTCGTACGGCGGCCATGGTGCGCGAGCTGTGGCTGGCCCGCGACGAGGTCGCCCAGGAGCGGGACGTCTCACCTGGTCGGGTGCTGCCGGACGCCGTGCTCGTCGAGATCGCGATGGAGGCGGCCGCGAACCCCGGCACGTTGGCCGGCGGACACCGCTCCGTTCGCCGGTACCAGCGCCAGTGGCGTGATGCGCTCGCCAGGGCGGCCGCGATCCCGGAGAGCGACCTGCCGCCGCTCACCCTGCGCTCGGAGGGGCCACCGCCCCAGCGCGCCTGGGCCGAGCGTGACCCCGTGGCGGCCGCACGGCTGGCTGCCACCCGCCAGGCCTTGACCGCCTTCGCCGCCGAGCACCAGCTCCCCGTGGAGAACGTCCTGTCTCCCGAACCACTGCGGCGAGTGATCTGGACACCGCCGCAGGAGCGCACGGTGGAGGGATTCGCGACAGCGCTTCAGGACCTGGGCGCGCGACGATGGCAGACCGACATCGTCGCGCCCATGATCGTCGCGGCGTTCGAGACGGCGTCAGCCGACGACGTCCTGGAGGACGGCTAAGCGTCCGCGAAGAACCTCGCCAGCTCAGCGGCCAGGGCACCCGGGTTCTCCTCCGCCATGTGGTGGCCGGAGTCGACGTTATGACCCGTGACCGTGGGCGCCCAGGACCGCCAGATCTCCAGCGGGTCCCCGTAGAGGTCCTCCAGGTCGTCTCGGGCAGACCACAGGAACAGCGTCGGACACTCGACAGTGCGCCCCTCGTCCCGGTCCCCTAGTTCGTGGTCGCGGTCCACCCCGAGGCCGGCGCGGTAGTCCTCCAGCATCGCCAGCCGCGTGTCGGGGTCCATGATGGCGGCACGGTACTCGGCGAAGGCCTCCTCCCCCATGTGGTCCGCAGTGCCGCCGTACCAGCCCTGGGGGTCGGCGCCGATCGCACGCTCGGGCTTCTCCGGGACGGCGAAGAAGAACCAGTGGTACCAGCGCCGTGCGAACTCTGCGTCAGCCCTGGCCAGGGCCTCGCTGATCGGCACGCCGTCGAGGACGGCGAGACGCGTCACCGCGTGCGGATGGTCGAGCGCGAGCCGCAACGCGACGTAGCAGCCTCGGTCGTGGCCAGCGAGGGCGAACGTGTCGTGGCCGAGGGCTCGCATGACTTGGACCAGGTCCGAGGCTACTGCTCGTTTGGACTGCTGCGAGTGGTCCGGCAAGGGTGATGGAGCAGTGGACTGCCCGTAGCCGCGCATGTCCGGACAGACCACGCTGAAGCCCGCGCTGACGAGCCGGGCTGCGACGTCGTGCCACGTGGCGCCCGTCCGGGGATGGCCGTGCACGAGCAGGACGGGCGTGCCTTCTCCACCGTGCCGGACCCTCAGGACGACGTCCTCCACAGCGATGCGCTCGTCGACGAACCCCTCGAAGATCCCCATGACGGCATCCAACCGACTTCGCTGCAGAGCCGCGAGGCGGCCGCGGCGCGCGTGGTGACGGCCCTCACGCCGCGGCGCCGGTGACCGCCTTGTTACCCCGCAGTAGCATCGCACCTGTGCGCGCCGAACTGCCGGCGCCGTTCCTCAACCTCGTAAGGGAGGCTCCGTGCCCCGCACTCTGCGTGAGGTCGTGTTCGTCGACGGTGTACGCACGCCGTTCGGCAAGGCCGGTCAGAAGGGCATCTACGCCCAGACTCGGGCCGACGACCTGGTCATCAAATGCATCCGCGAGCTCCTGCGCCGGCACCCCGAGCTCCCCCCGGAGCGCGTGGAGGAGGTGGCCATCGCCGCGACGACCCAGATCGGCGACCAGGGGTTGACGCTGGGCCGGATGGCGGCGCTCCTGTCGGGGCTGCCCACGACCACACCGGGCTACTCCATCGACCGGATGTGCGCGGGCGCGATGACGGCGGTCACCACGGTCGCCTCCTCGATCGCGTTCGGGGCCATCGACGTGGCCATCGCCGGCGGGGTGGAGCACATGGGCAGGCACCCGATGGGCGAGGGGGTCGACCCGAACCCGCGGATCGTGGCCGAGAAGCTCGTGGATCCCAGCGCCCTCGTTATGGGCTCGACGGCCGAGAACCTCCACGACCGCTACCCCAGCCTGACCAGGGAGCGCAGCGACGCGTACGCCGTGGGCTCCCAGGACAAGCTCGCGAAGGCCTATGCCAACAACCAGATCCAGCCGGACCTCGTGCCGGTGGCCACGCGCCACCAGGAGCTCGGGTTCGGGCTGGCGACCGAGGACGAGCCGCCACGTCCGGGGACGACCGTGCACGACCTGGCCCAGCTGAAGACGCCGTTCCGGCCGCACGGCAACGTGACCGCCGGCAACTCCGCCGGGCTCAACGACGGCGCGACCGCATGCATCCTCGCCTCGGCCGACGCCGCGCAGGAGCTGGGGCTACCGGTCCGCATGGGGCTCCGCGACTTCGCGTTCGTCGGCGTCGAGCCAGAGGTCATGGGCATCGGCCCCGTACCCGCGGCGGAGAAGGCTCTCCGGAAGGCGGGGCTGTCGATCGACGACATCGGCCTGTTCGAGCTCAACGAGGCGTTCGCCGTGCAGGTGGTCGCCTTCCTGGAGCACTTCGGCCTCGCCGACGACGACCCTCGGGTGAACCAGTACGGCGGCGCCATCGCGACCGGGCACCCGCTTGCTGCGTCGGGCGTGCGCCTCATGACGCAGCTGGCACGCCAGTTCGAGGAGCACCCTGACGTGCGCTACGGCATGACCGCCATGTGCATCGGCATCGGCATGGGCGGAGCCGTCATCTGGGAGAACCCCCACCACGCCGACTACGGCAGGGAGGCCGCGGCATGACGCAGGCGACGACCCGGACCGACAGCACCCCGGCCACCGAGACGGCAGCCACGGCCCCGCCGAACGCCGGGACCCCGGCGAGCGTCCCTACCGGGTTCGAGGAGGTCGTCACGCACACCCCCGTCCGGGACATCCCACTGCCGGGTGGCGCGGGCGTGCTCGCCCTCGTCACGCTCGACAACGGCTTCGACCACACCAAGCCCAACACCTTCGGCCCGCAGACGATTGCGGGACTGCGAGCCACGGTCGAGCGGTTGGCGCAGCGGGCGGCGGACGGCGAGATCCACGCCGTCGGCATCACCGGCAAGCCGTTCGTCTTCGCCGTCGGTGCTGACCTCAAGGCCGTCGTCCAGGCCACCAGCCGGGACGAGGCGCTGGAGGTGGCGCGCGCCGGTCATGCCGCGTTCGCGGCAGTCACGGACCTGCCGGTGCCGACGTTCGCCTTCCTCAACGGCGCCGCCATGGGAGGTGGCGTCGAGCTGGCCCTCGCGGCGGACTACCGCACCATCTCGGCGGGCGTGCCTGCTCTGGCGCTTCCGGAGACCTTCCTCGGGCTGGTTCCCGGGTGGGGCGGCTGCTACCTGCTGCCCCACCTCGTCGGGCCTGCGAACGCCCTCACGGTGATCATCGAGAACCCGATGAACACCAACCGGATGCTGAAAGGCCCGCAGGCGTTCCAGCTCGGCATCGCGGACGTCATGTTCGACCCTGCAGACTTCCTGGAGGAGTCCCTGCGCTGGGCCGCCTCGGTGCTCACCGATGAGACCACCGTGCAGCGGGAGGAGGTCTCCCGGGACGAGTCGGAGTGGAAGGCCGCCTTGGCTGCGGCCAAGACGCTCGTCGACCTCAAGACGGGCGGCAAGGCGCCGGCGCCATACCGGGCGTTGGAGCTGGTCCGGGCCGCACGAACGTCCACTCGGGACGAGGCCTTCGCCGCCGAGGACGAGGCGCTGGCCGACCTCGTGATGGGAGACGAGCTACGGGCCGGGCTCTACTCCTTCGACCTGGTGCAGCGCCGGTCCAAGCGCCCTGCAGGCGCGCCCGACAAGGCCCTGGCCCGCAGGGTGACCAAGGTGGGCATCGTCGGAGCAGGCCTCATGGCGAGCCAGCTCGCCCTTCTGTTCGCCCAGCGGCTCGAGGTCCCCGTCGTCATGACGGACCTCGACGAGGCGCGCGTGGCCAAGGGCGTCGGCTACGTCCAGGGCGAGGTCGACAAGCTGCTCGCGAAGCACCGGGTCAGCGCGGACAGGGCGAACCGCCTCAAGGCCCTGGTCACCGGAGCGACCACGAAGGACGGCTTCGCGGACGCGGACTTCGTCATCGAGGCCGTGTTCGAGGAGATGTCGGTCAAGAAGCAGGTATGGCACGAGGTCGAGGCTGTCGTCTCGCCGGAGTGCGTCCTGGCCACCAACACCAGCTCGCTGTCGGTGAGCGAGATGGCCGCCGGCCTCGCGCATCCGGAGCGGGTGGTTGGTTTCCACTTCTTCAACCCCGTCGCCGTCATGCCCCTGCTGGAGATCATCAGGGGCCAGCAGACTGACGACGCCACCCTGGCAACGGCCTTCGCCATCGGCACGACGCTGAAGAAGACGACCATCCTGGTCAAGGACTCGCCGTCCTTCGTCGTCAACCGCCTCCTGGGCCGCTTCATGGGAGAGGTGGCCAAGGTCGTCGACGAGGGGACGCCGATCGAGGTCGCGGACCGCGCGTTCACAGGCCTGGCCCCCATGCCGCCGTTCGTCCTCCTCGGGCTCGTGGGGCCGGCCATCGCCCTGCACAACAACGAGACCCTGGCGAAGGCCTTTCCGGACCGCTTCTATGTCTCGCCGAACCTGCGGCGCGTCGTCGAAGCCAGGAAGCAGGCCATCTACGGCTGGCCCCAGGGCAGGCCGGTCGTGGACCCGGAGGTGGAGGCCTTGTTCGAGAAGCCGGCCGACCCTGTCGTGCTCACCACCGAGGAGGTGCGCGAACGGGTGCTGGGCGTGCTGGCCGACGAGGCGCGCCGCATGCTCGACGAGGGTGTGGTGCAGGCCCCGATGGACCTCGACCTCGCCATGATCACGGGCGCGGGCTTCCAGTTCTGGAACGGCGGCCTCACGCCGCTGCTGGACCGGGAGGGCGTCTCCGAGCGCGTGAACGGACGACGGTTCCTGCCTCCGGGCGTGGCGAGCGTCCCAGCCTGACGCGACTCGGGCGCCCTCCAGCCACTCGTCCCTCGGTGGGCGGGTATCCGCTCGGCGGGTGCCTGCCCGCCGGCTCAGGACAGCCGGCCGGACAGGGAGGTCGCCACAGCGTCGGCGGTGAGCCCCAGCTCGTCGAGGACCTGGCCACGGGACGCGTGGTCGAGGAACCGCTTCGGTATGCCGTAGAGGTGCACGGGCACGTCGACCGTGGCCTCACGCAGCGCCAGCGTGACGGCGGCCCCAACCCCCCCGCTCACGAGGTTGTCCTCCACCACCGCCACGGTCCCTGCCCGACGCGCCAGCTCTACGAGGTCGTCGCTGACGGGCAGCACCCATCGGGGGTCCACCGCCGTGACGGCCTGCCCCTGCGCCTCGAGCTTCCCGGCCACCTCCACGGCCACCGAGGCGAACGCGCCGACGCCCACCACCAGCACGTCACAGCTGTCGGGCGACGACTCGTGCAGGACGTCCACGGCGCCCTGCTGCCGCACGGCCGCCACCGGTGCACCCACGTCGCCCTTCGGGAACCGGATGACGGTGGGCCCGTCCGAGACGTCGAGGGCCTCGCGCAGCTGGCGGCGCACCTGCTGCCCGTCACGCGGGGCCGCCAGCCGCAGCCCCGGCACGATCGACGCCAGGGCCATGTCCCACATCCCGTTGTGAGACGGTCCGTCGCTGCCGGTGACGCCCGCCCGGTCCAGCACGAACGTCACCCCCGCCTTGTGGAGGGCGGCATCCATGAGCAGCTGGTCGAACGCGCGGTTGAGGAACGTCGCGTACACCGCCACGACGGGGTGCAGACCGGCGAAGGCGAGCCCGCTCGCCATCGTCACAGCGTGCTGCTCCGCGATCCCGACGTCGAAGACCCTGTCCGGGTACGCGGCCGCGAAGCCATCCAGTCCGACCGGGATCAGCATCGCAGCGGTCAGCGCCACGACATCGTCCCGCTCGGCGCCGACGGCGACCATCTCGTCGTTGAACTCGTCGGTCCAGATCCGGCCGGTGACCTCGAACGGCAGGCCCGTCTCGGGGTTGAACTTGCCCACCCCGTGGAACTGGTCGGCCTGGTCCTCGAAGGCCGGCTGGTAGCCCCGGCCCTTCTGCGTGATGACGTGTACGAGCACCGGCCCTCCGAAGGACCGCGCCCGCCGCAGTGCAGACTCCACCGCCGCCTCGTCATGCCCGTCGACCGGTCCCAGGTACTTCAGGCCCAGGTCCTCGAACATGCCCTGCGGAGCGACGATGTCCTTGATCCCCTTCTTCATGCCGTGCAACGTCTCGTACATCGCACCGCCGACGACCGGTGTGCGGTGCAGGGTGTTCTTGCCCCAGTCGAGGAAGCGCTCGTAGCCGCGGGTGGTACGCAGGGTCGCCAGATGGTCCGCCAGGCCGCCGATCGTGGGGGCGTAGGAGCGCTCGTTGTCGTTGACCACGATGGTGAGCGGAAGGTCCTTGTCGGCGGCGATGTTGTTGATCGCCTCCCACGCCATACCACCGGTGAGAGCGCCGTCGCCGATCACGGCGACGGTGTGCCGGCCCCGCTCCCCTCGCAGGCGCCGCGCCTTGGCGATGCCGTCAGCCCACGACAGCGACGTCGAGGCGTGGGAGTTCTCCACGACGTCGTGCTCGGACTCCGCCCGGCTCGGGTACCCCGACAGGCCGCCCTGCTTCTTCAGCTTGCTGAAGTCATGCCGTCCGGTGAGGAGCTTGTGGACGTACGACTGGTGACCCGTGTCGAACACGATCGTGTCGTACGGGCTGCTGAAGACGCGGTGCAGGGCGATCGTCAGCTCCACCACGCCGAGGTTCGGCCCGAGGTGGCCACCGGTCTTCGAGACGCTTTCGACCAGGAAGGCCCTGATCTCCTCGGCCAGGGCCGGGAGCTGGGCAGCCGGCAGCGCCTTGAGGTCCGCCGGGCTCCCAATGGTCTCCAGCACTCCCACGCAGGCCGTCCTTTCACCGTCTCAACCGCAGGGCAACCGCCTGAGTCTAAGCGCTGCCCACCACTCGCATGCCATCCGGCAGTCCTGTGACGCCCACCTCGCCTGCCCGGTTGGCGCTGATCTGGACCACGGCGTCACCCACCCGCAGGCCGCTCAGCCGCAGGGCGCCGAAGGGTCCCGGGGTGGGAGGAGCGACGTGCAGGAGGCCTGCCGGGACGTCGGCCCTGAGCCCGAGCGCAACAGTCAGCAGCGCACCCGCCGAGGCGGCCGCCCAGGCCTGCGGTCTGCAGGACGCCGGGTACGGCGCAGGACGACCAAGCATGGGCTCACCGGCATACAGCTCCGGCCAGCGGTAGCCGAAGGCCTCCCCCGACGCCAGCAGGGCACGAGCGACCCGCACGGCCTCGGAGCTGAACCCCTCACGCGCCAGCCCCAGCGCGATGATCGCGGAGTCGTGCGTCCAGACCGAACCTGTGTGGTAGCCGATCGGGTTGAAGCCGCCGTTGTCGCGACCCAGCGTGCGTACGCCGAAGTCGTCCAGCAGCTCGCTCCCGGTCACCGCGCGAGCCACCAGTGCCGCCTCTTGCGACGTCAGAGCGCCCGAACCGAGCAGGTGGCCCATGTTCGAGCCGAGGCCGTCGACCCGCCGACCGTCGCCGTCGAGGGCCATGGCGAGATAGCGGCCAAGTCGTGGACCGCCGTCCACCCAGAACGCCTCCCGAAGCCGCTGCGCCAGTACGGCGGCCTCCGCACGGGCCCGGTCGGCACCCGGTTCGGCCAGCGCCTCCAGGAGGTCGGCTGCGCCGAGCAGGGCCTGCACCGCGTACCCCTGGGCCTCCACCAGGGCTATGGGGGCCCGCGCTATGCGGCCGTCGCGCATCCGCATGGAGTCCTTCGAGTCCTTCCAGCCCTGGTTCGCCAGCCCGTGACCGGTCGAGTCCAGGTACTTGAGGAACCCGTCGGCGTCCGGCTGCCCGGGACCGGTGATCCAGCCGAGCGCTGCGGTCAGGTTCGGCAGCAGCTCGCGGACCTCCACCTCGGGCAGCCCCCACCGCCACGCCTCGACGAGCAGCGTCACCCAGAGCGCGGTGGCATCGACCGTGCCGAAGTAGAGCGGAGGCAGCGCCAGCCCGCTGAGCGAGGCGTCGTACGCGGTGCGGCGCACCTCGTGCGCGATCTTCCCCGGCTGCTCGGCACGCCGGTCGTCCTCGGCGCTCCCCTGCCGCCGGGCATGGGCACGCAGGGTGCCGGCCGCCAGCTCGGTGCCGAACGGCAGCATCATCCGGGCCGCCCACAGCGAGTCGCGCCCGAAAAGGGTCAGGTACCAGGGCGACCCGGCCGCAGCGAAGACATCCTCCGGCTCTTGCGGGTCCCGCAGCAGGAGGTGGCGGAGGTCGTCGAGCGAGTGCTCCACCAACGACCGCAGTCGTGCGTCGTCTGCCTCGACGTGCACCGAGTCCCACCGCACGCCGTCGCTGCCGGGGTCCGCGTCGAACTCCGTCGAGCGGGTACGCCGTGCGGCCACTGTGACCCGGATGGTCCGACTGCGGCCCGGCGGGACGGCCACGTCGAACCGCGCCACGGCTCCCTCCTCGTGGAGGTCCAGTGCGTCCGCCGGTGGCTCGAACCCCGCCGTGGTGCGGTGGCGTCCCGTCTCGAACACGACCCGTCCGGCGTCCACCCACGGACGCACGGCAGGCGCGCCGACGGCGCCGGACTTGACGTCGGCGATCGGCGCGCCGTCCGCAGCCAGACGGACGAGAAGCGTCGTGTCGACCTCGTGCGCAGAGCGGTTCACGACGGTGATGTCCTCGACCATCGTCGCGGCGTACAGGAGCCGGGACCGCCGGATCTCCACCGTCGGGTCGGCTCCGGGGTCACCGAGCCCGCGAACGGCGCCGAAGAACTCGGCGCGCGCCCCTCGGGCGGTGGCTGCGACAGGGCTGGCGGATTCGTCGCCGAGGAGGACCTGTAGCCGGGACAGGAGCCTCTCGTCGTCGACGAAGAGCCCTTGCGCAGCCTGCGGCGACATGTCGCCATCGAACGCCGACAGCGCGGTCGCGTTCCCGTGCACGCAGATCAGCAGCTCGTGCAGCCAGGGCTGCCGTCCTACCGAGGTCGACGCGGGAGAGCCGCTCCGGCCCGATGGGCGCGAGTCACCACCCTCAGCCGTTCGGCCAGATTCCGGGGGTGGATCTGTCCGTGTTTCGACCACTGCGTGCCCTCTCTGCTGCCGACCACCTTGACGCCTCGCGAGGGGTCGGGCAGTCTCTGGATTTGAACGATCAAATCACCATTCGTCGTGGGCTGCCCGCTCTACGGCTCGTACGAACAGGCCGGGAGGTGCAGCAGGTGACACAGGGTCGGGACCTCGCTCGGCCGCGGGCCACGATCGTCGACGTGGCGCAGGCGGCCGGCGTCTCCCGGCAGACGGTCAGCAACGTGCTGAACAACCCCGAACGGGTGGCCTCCCCCACTCTGGCGAGGGTGCGGCAGGAGATCGAGCGCCTGGGATTCACCCCGAACGCTGCGGCCCAGCAGCTGAGACGCCATCTGGCGCGGGCCTACGGGTTCGAGGTGAACCCGTCAGCGGCCCGACGCATGGGCCACATCGTCGACGGCTTCCTCGTGGAGCTCACGGTGGCGGCGCCCGGATACAACAGCCACCTCGTGACCTTCGCATCGGAGGCAGAGAACCCGATCACGGGGTACGAACGGCTCCTCGGCACAGGGCTGGTGGACGGCTTCGTCATCACCGACACGCTGCGTGAGGACCCACGCCCGAGGTGGCTGGTGGACAACGAGGTGCCCTTCGTCAGCTTCGGCCGCATGTGGGACTCCCCCGAGCTGGGTCGGTGGGTCGACGTGGACGGTCGCGCCGGCATGGAGATGGCCGTGCGGCACCTGCTCGCCATGGGGTATGAGCGAGTGGCCTACCTCGGCTGGGAGTCGGGGTCACCTTTGGGTGACGACCGTCGTCGTGGGTGGCTGGCCGCGCTGGCCGAGGCAGGGCTCGCCGAAGAGCCCCTCGCCGGATACACCCGGGACGAGCTGATGGACGCCACTCGGGCAGCGAACGGCCTGCTCGACCGGCTGGCTCCGCTCGACGGGACGGCGGCGCTGCTGTGCGCGTCCGACATGCTGGCCCTCGGAGCCATGCGATCGCTGCGCGGCCGCGGGCTGGAGGCTGGACGTGACGTCGGGCTCGTCGGCTTCGACGACAGCACCGTGGCCGAGGCTCTGCGCCTGACCAGCCTTCGTCAGCCGCTGCACGAAGCCGCCCACCACGCGTGGCGGATCCTCCACCAAGCAGGGAGTGACTCGTCGCTGAGCGCCTTGCTCTCACCCTCCTTGATCATCAGGTCGAGCAGCAGTTTCGAGGCTGCCTGACCGGCACCGAGCCCCGGCTGGGCGTGTTCGCGAACCCCGAGACAGCACGCCCAGTCGGCCTGACGTACGTCCCCCGCCCGACCCCCTGCGGGCGGGGGACGTACTCCATCAAACGCGGCTGCGACCAAGACAGCTCCTCTGGAGGCATGCCCCACCCTCGGCGGCCCCGTCGTCACAGGCGCGGCACATAACGCTTGCCCTGCAACGCGTCATACACCAGTCCCGCGCTGCGCCGGGCGGCGAGCAGCCGGACGCCTTCGGCCTCCAGGTCGGCGAACACCTGCTCCAGACCTTCGGTGGTGAGGTGGTCCCCGAGCTCGACTCGCACCTCGCGGTAGGCCTGTCGCATGGCGACGAGCTGAGCGTCGATGTGCCGGGTGGTGACCCAGGCGAGCGCAACCGGCTGCCTGCGCCAGCCGGCGTACGAGCGGTAGTCCGCGGGACAGAAGTCCAACAGCCACGAGACGGCCGGCACCTGCCAGCCCACGGTCTCAGGCGGCGGCACGAGCGGCGGCCAGCCCGGCGGAACAGCCCCGTTGCCGGGACTAGTCCGCCGGGTCTGGCTGGCCACCGCCCTGCCCCCGTCCCTCGGGGCCGCCTCCATCGATGAAGGCGGTCAGATCGAACATGTGTTCGATCCTACGACATCCTCCGACCCCTCGCAGCGGTTGATCTCACGTCACGCGGTGGCAGCCACCCTCCTGCGGCTCGTGCTGTGCACTGCGAGTCCGAGGCAGCAGAGCAGCAGTGCGAGCGCCGAGGTTCGCCACGGGTCGTCGCCGGTCATGGCCAGAGCCGTGGCCTGCGCGACTGCCGGAATCGCTGAGGCTGGGGCGAGCGCCAAGGCGCTGTCACCGCTGGCGACCCCTCCGCCGAGGAGGCCGTCGGCCATCGGACCGCCCGCGCCCGCGGCGACAGACCCGTTCCCGGATCCCGCGGCTCCGCCGGTTCCGCCGGTTCCGCCCGCTCCGGCAGGAACCGGGCCTACGTCGTTGCCTCCTCCTGCACCGCCGCCGACGGCACCGGGCACGGGTCCGCCAGGAGGTGCCGTAGATGCACCGGTGCTGGTGGCGTCACCGCCCACGGCCACCGAGCTCCCACCGGCCGTCACCGGCGCGTTCACCGGGACTGCCACCTGGTTCCCACCAGCCACCGAGTCGGCACCTGTCGTGGTCTGACGCGGCGTGGAGGGACCTGTCGTCGAGGAGCCGGAACCCGTGGAGCTGCCGGAAGGCGTGGAGCCGCCCGAACCACTCGACGCCCGAGTGCTGGTCGCGTCGCCGCCCACCGCCACCGCGTTGCCAGCGGTGGTGACCGGTGCGCTCACCGGCGCCGACGGCTGGTTCCCACCGGCGACAGACCGAGAGCCGGTCGTCGACGAACCCGCCGTCGAAGGTCCAGGAGGCGTCGAGCCGCCCGAACCACTCGACGCGCGAGTGCTGGTCGCGTCGCCGCCCACCGCCACCGCGTTGCCAGCGGCCGTCACCGGTGCGCTTACCGGCGCCGACGCCTGGTTCCCACCGGCGACGGACCGAGAGCCGGTCGTCGACGAACCCGCCGTCGAAGGTCCAGAAGGCGTCGAGCCGCCCGAACCGCTCGACGCGCGAGTGCTGGTCGCGTCGCCGCCCACGGCCACCGCGTTGCCAGCGGCCGTCACGGGCGCGCTCACCGGCGCCGACGCCTGGTTCCCGCCACCCGCCGAACCAGCGCCCGTGGTGGTGCTCCGAGACGCCTGGGTCGACGGTGAGGACTGCTGCGGAGCAGTGGTTCCAGACGACCGCGAGTCGCCGAGGACGGCGACAGTGTTACCCGTTGCCGTCACAGGCGCCGCCACCGCGACGGTCGCCTGGTTGCCACCGAGGGCACTTGCGGCCCCGGTGGTCGTTTCGTCGGCCGAGGCGTGGCCTGCCATGAACAGGACACCTCCGCCGGCCAGGAGGGCCACTTGGAGCCCTCGCCGAACATATGCGTGCATGGTCTTTCCTCCCTGAGCTGCGTGTGGACACACCGCCATCGGCGGCGCTACGGCGGGGCACTGTCACAGCGCCCGGCACGCACTCAGTCGGGGCGAGAGCCAGGTCCTTCGGGTAGTGCGGCGAAGGGAACGTCGCTCCGGCCGCCGGGATACGCCAGCCCGCCCGCGTCGAGCACGACCGCTCGGGCGAGGCTCGCTGAGTCGGTGTCCGTGCTGGTCTGCGCGCCGGCGGCTGGGGCTGGCGAAGGCTGCGAAGGGGAGGTCGGCACTCGACCGGGGCTCTCGCCCTCGAGGCCACTGGGCCCGACTCGAGGGGGCCGGCTGAGTTCCGACATCGCGTGCGCTGCTCCGGCATGGCCAGCTTGCCCTTTGCGGGGGACACGCCCCTCGAGGTCAACGGACAGGGCCCACCCGTGAGCCGCCCCCAGCCTCCCTGACGAGGTGGAGTGCTCGAGGAACCCAAGTGCAGTGCCGGACCCTGCGTCGAGCCGTGGAACACCGGTCGTGGGCACCAGACCGAGGACCTCGGCCTCAGGCTTGGGCAGGATCTGGGCGAGCGGCTTGGGCAGGATCTGGGCGACCGGTCTCCCCACGATCCCCGCCAGTGGCTTCGGCAGGACCTCCGGTAGCGGCTCGTCGAGGGCCACCGCGAGAAGGCTGTAGACCTCTGCGACGACCCCGGAGACTGCCGTCGTCGTGCTGTCCACCACGTGCGGCGCCAGGTACCGTCCCCCCGTGGGCCTGACATGGCCCTTGACGCGGTGGGTCAGCGGTCGCGCCACTGTCTGAGTCGGCGGGACCACCCCCCGGGTGCCAGGCACCTGGTGCGCCGCGGCACCCCCGGACCCGGGGACCGGCGCGTGGCGCACCGCCGCCAGATGGGGGTGTGACGACCGCTGCGGCTTCGTCGCCACGGGACGCCCCTTCAACGGGCGCGCCGCCGAGCCGACGACGAGGTCGGCGGTCGGCTCGGACGTCAGCGGGGCCGTCACGGTGGATGGCGCGAGGTCCCTGCCCACCAGCGAGATGGCATCGGCGAGAGGCAGCTTCGGCCGCTCCGACGCATGCGCCTGGGAAGGGCTCAGCACCATCCAGGCCAAGCACAGGGACGCAGCGGCCAACGCAAGCCTGAGAAGGCTCTGCACCCTCCTGCTCGCCGACATGCGATGATCCCCAAGCTCCCCGGCTCAAGGGTCCTCACTCCTATGACTACGACGAGTTGAGCATGCAACCGGGCCCGACGCAAGCCCAACGACGGCCGAAGGCCCGCCGTAGACGAAGACCAGGTCCGGCCCTCCGTACGGATGGCCGGACCTGGTCGAGTCGTGCTCTGCAGGGCACAGGAGGCTGAGCTGCGTCAGCCGCTCACCAGCGAGCGGAGGACATACTGCAGGATCCCGCCGTTTCGGTAGTAGTCCGCCTCCCCAGGGGTGTCGATCCGCACCACGGCGTCGAACGCCACCGCCTCGCCGCCCCCCTTCTCTGCCCGGACCGTGACCGTACGCGGCGTGGTGCCGTCGTTCAGAGCGGTGATGCCGCTGACCGAGAACGTCTCCGTGCCGTCCAAGCCGAGGGAGTCGGCCGACTCCCCCTCGGGGAACTGCAGGGGGATGACGCCCATACCGATGAGGTTCGAGCGGTGGATCCGCTCGTAGCTCTCCGCGACCACGGCCCGCACGCCCAGGAGGCGCGTGCCCTTCGCAGCCCAGTCGCGGGAGGAGCCCGACCCGTACTCCTTGCCCGCCAGGATCACCAGGGGCACGCCGGCCTCCTGGTACGCGGCGGACGCCTCGAAGATCGTCGTCTGCTCGCCACCGGCGAGGAAGTTGCGGGTGAAGCCACCCTCGACCCCGTCCAGCAGCAGGTTCTTGAGCCTGATGTTGGCGAAGGTGCCGCGGATCATCACCTCGTGGTTGCCTCGCCGCGAGCCGTACGAGTTGAAGTCCTTGCGCTCGATCCCGTGGGCCGCCAGGTACTTGCCTGCCGGGCTGTCCGCTTTGATCGACCCCGCCGGGCTGATGTGGTCCGTCGTCACAGAGTCACCCAGCTTGGCGAGCACGCGCGCGCCGGCGATGTCCTGGACCGGAGCCGGCTCCAGCTCCATGCCGTCGAAGTACGGCGGCTTGCGGACGTACGTCGAGTCCTCCGCCCACTCGAAGGTCTTGCCCTCCGGGGTGGGCAGTGAACGCCACCGCTCGTCACCGGCGAACACGTCGGCATAGTCCTTGGTGAACATCTCCTGGCTGATCGACTCGGCGATGGTCCGCTCGACGTCGTCGGGCGTCGGCCAGATGTCCTTCAGGAAGACGTCCTTGCCGTCCGTGTCCTGGCCCAGCGGCTCGCTGTCGAAGTCGAAGTCCATCGTCCCGGCCAGCGCGTACGCGATGACCAGTGGCGGCGAGGCCAGGTAGTTCATCTTCACGTCCGGGTTGATCCGGCCCTCGAAGTTGCGGTTGCCCGACAGCACCGACACGACGGCGAGGTCGTTGTCGTTGATGGCCTTGGAGATCTCGTCGGACAAAGGCCCCGAGTTGCCGATGCACGTCGTGCAGCCGTAGCCGACGAGGTGGAACCCGAGCTTCTCGAGATACGGCCACATGCCGGCCTTCTCGTAGTAGTCGGAGACCACCTTCGAGCCTGGCGCCATCGAGGTCTTCACCCACGGCGCCACCGTGAGGCCACGGTCGACCGCGTTCCGGGCCAGCATGGCGGCCGCCATCATGACCGAGGGGTTCGAGGTGTTGGTGCAGCTGGTGATGGAGGCGATCGAGACGATGCCGTGGTCGATCTCGAAGGATCCGCCCTCAGACGTGGTGACCGTGACCGGACGCGACGGGCGGCCGGCGCCGTCCCCCTGGTCCGCGGGCCTGTCGCCACCGTTGGCCCCGTCGCCACTGCCTTGGGGCGAGGGGTCGCTCGCCGGGAAGCTGGTGGCCAGACCGGCGTCGCCCTCCTCGTGGGAGACATAGGTGGGCAGGACCTTCCGGAAGGCCGCCTTCGCGTCGGTGAGGGCGATGCGGTCCTGCGGGCGCTTCGGCCCGGCGATGGACGGTACGACCGTCGAGAGGTCGAGCTCCAGGTACTCGGAGTAGCGCGCCTCGGGCTGGTCGGGCCCGGCGTGCAGCCACATGCCCTGCTCCTTGGCGTACGCCTCGACCAGTGCCACCGACTCCTCGGAGCGACCGGTCAGGCGCAGGTACTCGAGGGTCACGTCGTCGATGGGGAAGATGGCGCACGTGGAGCCGAACTCCGGGCTCATGTTCCCGATCGTGGCGCGGTTGGCGAGCGGCACAGCACTCACCCCCTCGCCGTAGAACTCGACGAACTTCCCGACGACGCCATGCTGGCGCAGCATCTCGGTGATGGTCAGCACGACATCGGTCGCCGTTGCGCCGGGAGGGATCTGGCCTGAGAGCTTGAACCCGACCACGCGCGGGATCAGCATCGACACGGGCTGGCCCAGCATCGCCGCCTCGGCCTCGATGCCGCCGACGCCCCAGCCCAGTACGCCGAGCCCGTTCACCATGGTGGTGTGCGAGTCCGTGCCGACACAGGTGTCGGGGTACGCGACCCCGTCGCGCACCATCACCGTGCGGGCCAGGTGCTCGATGTTGACCTGGTGCACGATGCCGGTACCCGGCGGCACGACCTTGAAGTCGTCGAACGCGGTCTGGCCCCACCGCAGGAACTGGTAGCGCTCGTGGTTGCGCTGGTACTCGATCTCCACGTTCTTCTCGAAGGCGTCGGCCCGGCCGAAGACGTCGATGATCACCGAGTGGTCGATGACCATCTCCGCCGGGCTGAGCGGGTTGATCTTGGCTGGGTCTCCACCGAGGTCGGCGACGGCCTCCCGCATGGTGGCGAGGTCGACAACGCACGGCACACCCGTGAAGTCCTGCATGATCACGCGGGCCGGCGTGAACTGGATCTCGGTGTCGGGGTCGGCGTTCTGGTCCCAGCCGCCCACGGCGCGGATGTGGTCGGCGGTGATGTTGGCGCCGTCCTCGGTGCGCAGGAGGTTCTCCAACAGCACCTTCAGGCTGTACGGCAGGGACTCGCTCCCTTCGACAGCCGAGAGCCGGTAGACCTCGTAGGAGCTGTCACCGACCTTGAGTTCACCGTGGGCGTTGAAGCTGTTCGTGCTGGCCACTGCCTGCTCCTTCGATGCTCGGAACGTGTGCGTCACTGCACAATGCTGTCGATCGCGATTTATCTTGATATCAAGATATCACGAGGACCGCTACTCGGTCAGCCCTCCGTCCGATCCTCGTCCAATGCCGGCCGCGGCGAAAGTGCGGTCTCGGGGCGCGGCTCGAAGTGGGCTACGCACTCGACGTGGTGCGTCATGGGGAAGGCGTCGAAGGCGCGCAGCGCCACGAGCTCGTAGCCGGACTCGGCGAGGAAGGCGGTGTCGCGGGCCAGCGCCGCGGGGTCGCAGGCGACGTACACCACCGCTCGCGGTCGCAGCTCCGCCACCTGCCGCAGCACGAGGCGTCCCGCACCGGTGCGCGGTGGGTCCAGCACAACGAGGTCGGCCTGAAGGGGAAGGAGAGGATGGCGCCTGGTCTTGCGGGGCCGCGACACGCGCCGGGGCGCCGGGCCGGAACGCCGAGGACGGGCCACCCCGAAGGCGTCGTCCACCCGTGCCCGCACGAGCACCGCGGGGTACGCCGCCAGGTTGAGCTGCGCCGCCTGCACCGCAGCCGTGTCGGACTCCACCGCCACCACCCTGCCCTGCGGCCCGACCGCAGCGCCCAGGGCTGCGGCGAAGAGGCCGACACCGGCGTAGAGGTCGAGGGCGGTCTCCCCCAGCCGCGGCTCCAGCATCTCCAAGACGGTGTCGACGAACGTGCCGGCGGCACCCGGATGCACCTGCCAGAAGCCCCGGGCTCCGACCTCGAACCGGCCCGAGAACCGGTGTCCCGTCACTGCTTCCACGACCGCAGGGGCCTGCTCCTCTCCCGACGGCACCGGCACGACGACCGCTTGACCGGCTGACGGCGCCACGACGTCTACCGCCGCCTCGCCGGTCCAGTCGTGACCCAGGACGCCCGTCTCGACGATCCGAGGGTCGGCGATGAGGCAGGTGTCGACGGGCACGACGGCGTGGGACCGGTGTCGGTGAAGGCCGGCACGACCGGCGGCGTCCACGGCGAACTCCACGCGGGTCCGCCAACCCAGACCATGGGTGTCCCCGGGGACCGGCTCGACCTGCACGCCGACGGTGCGGCCCGCGAGCCGTTCGAACTGCTCCCGCACCACCATGGTCTTCAGCTCGCGCTGGTAGGCCAGGTCGGCATGCTGGAAGTCGCAGCCGCCGCAGAGCCCCGGCTTCGCATACGGGCAGGGCTCCTCGACCCGATGGGGGCTTGCCGAGAGCACCTCCACGCAGTCCGCCCTGACGAAGCGCTGGCCCGCGCGAGCCTCGGTCACCTCTGCGCGCACGCGCTCCCCGGGCAGGGCGTGGCGCACGAACACCACGCGGCCCCCGTGCCTGGCCACGCAGAAGCCACCGTGGGCCACCGCTCCCACGTCGAGCTCGACGACGTCCCCTGCCGCGAGCTCGCCCGCGTCCGCCGCGGTCACTGGCCCAGACGCACGGTCACTGGCCCAGACGCACGGAACCCGCGGTGGGGCCGTCGAACCGCTCCTCCTGGCCCTCGGAGGACGCGAGCTGCCACGGAACGCTGGCCACCATGACTCCGGGGGTGAAGAGCAGCCGGCCCTTGAGCCGCAAGGCACTCTGGTTGTGCAGCACCTGCTCGTACCACTTGCCCAGCACGTACTCCGGGATGTAGACGACGACGACGTCGCGAGGATGGCCGGACCTCAGCGACTTCACGTACTCGACGACCGGACGGGTGATCTCGCGATAGGGAGAGTCCAGGGCTTTGAGGGGCACCGGGATGTCCCGCCGGTCCCACTCCGCCTGCAGGGCGGCGGTCTCGTCCGGCTCGACGTTGACCGTGATCGCCTCGAGCTTGGACGGCCGGGTGGCACGGGCGTACGCGAGGGCGCGCAGCGTCGGCTTGTGGATCTTGGAGACGAGGACGATGGCATGCACTCGGCTCGGCAGCATCTGCGCGTCGAGGTCGTCGTCGGAGACGCGGAGCTCGGCGCGCACGCGGTCGTAGTGCCGGTGGATGCGCACCATGATGAAGAAGAGGACGACCATGGCGGCGATGGCGTAGCCCGCTCCGTGGACGAACTTCGTCGCCAGGACGACCAGCAGCACCACGCCCGACATCGTCGCGCCGACCGCGTTGATCACCCTGCTGCGCATCATCCGGGCCCGGACGGCGGCATCGCGCTCGACCCGAAGGTGGCGGTTCCAGTGCCGGATCATGCCGATCTGGCTGAGCGTGAAGGAGACGAAGACCCCCACGATGTAGAGCTGGATCAGCTTGGTGACCTCGGCGTGGTACAGGACGATGAGGAACGCCGCCGCGCCGGCCAGGATCAGGATGCCGTTGGAGAAGGCCAGCCGGTCACCTCGGGTGTGCAGCTGCCGGGGCAGGTACCCGTCCTTGGCGAGGATCGACGCCAGGACCGGGAACCCGTTGAACGCCGTGTTGGCCGCCAGGATGAGGATCAGCCCCGCGACGATCGAGACGAGGACGACGCCGGGATGGAAGCCCTGGAACACCGCCTTCGCCACCTGGCCCATGATCGTGTCCTGCACGTACCCGTTGCCCACCGCCTTGCCGTCCCGGAGGAGCTGCGTGGCAGGACGCTCGGCGTACTTGATCCCGGTCCACTTGGCCAGCGTGATCATCGACATCAGCATGGTGACGGCGATCAGCCCCATCATGAGCAGCGTCGTCGCGGCGTTGCGGCTCTTCGGCTTCTTGAACGCCGGGACCCCGTTGGAGATGGCCTCGACGCCGGTCAGCGCGGCACAGCCCGAGGAGAAGGCCCTCAGCAGCAGAAAGAGCAGCGCGAACTGGCCGAGAGACCCGTAGCCCGCCTCCGGAGCCAGCGTGAGTGACGCGCTCTCGGCCCGCGGCAGGGTGCCGCTGACCTCACGGACCAGCCCGACCAGCCCCATACCGATGACGCTCACCATGAAGAGGTACACGGGGAAGGCGAAGGCCGTGCCGGACTCGCGGACCCCTCGCAGGTTCATCGCGGTCAGCACCAGGACCAGGCCGACGGCGACCACGACCTCGTGGCCGCGCATGAAGGGCAGCGCCGCCGCGGCGTTCTGCACGCCCGAGGAGATGGACACCGCGACGGTGAGGACGTAGTCCACCAGCAGCGCGGCGGCTACGGTCAGCCCGGCCTTGGGCCCCAGGTTGGTGTTGGCGACCTCGTAGTCGCCACCCCCCGAGGGGTATGCGTGCACGTTCTGGCGGTACGAGGCGACGACCACGAGCATGACGAAGACGACGCACAGCCCGATCTGCCAGGAGTGCATCAGGGCCAGCACGCCACCGGCCAGGCCGAGGGTCAGGAAGATCTCGTCGGGCGCGTAGGCCACGGAGGAGAGCGCGTCGCTCGCGAAGATCGGGAGGGCGAGCTTCTTCGGCAGCAGGGTCTCGCCGAGACGGTCGCTGCGCATCGCGCGGCCCAGGATGACGCGCTTGAGGACACGTCCAGAGGTTGGCACGGCCAACACTCTAGGCCGCGCCCCTGGCCGCTGCGCGGCGCCCTGCGCCGGCTCTTGGCCGCGGTGTAGCGTCGGCGTCGTGCATTTCGTCATCATGGGCTGCGGGCGCGTCGGCTCCTCCCTCGCCCACAGCCTGGAGAGCCAAGGCCATGACGTCGCCGTGATCGACCAGGAGGAGTCTGCCTTCCGCCGCCTGGGGTCCACCTTCGAGGGGCGACGGGTGACCGGCATCGGGTTCGACCGCGACACCCTGGTCGCCGCCGGGATCAGCGAGGCGTACGCCTTCGCCGCGGTCTCCAGCGGTGACAACTCCAACATCCTGGCCGCCCGGGTGGCCCGGGAGACCTTCGGCGTCGAGCACGTGGTGGCCCGCATCTACGACCCCGGCCGCGCGGAGGTCTACCAGCGGCTGGGCATCCCTACGGTGGCGACGGTGCGCTGGACCTCCGACCAGATGCTGCGACGGCTGCTGCCACAGGGGCACGTCCCCGAGCTGACCGACCCCTCAGGCCACGTCGTGGTCGCCGAGGTGACGGTGAACCCCGCCTGGGTCGGCCACCGCATCACCGACCTCGAGGAAGCGACCGGCGCACGGGCGGCGTACCTGACTCGGTTGGGCTCGGGGATGCTGCCCGGCCCGGACACCGTCTTCCAGGAGGGCGACCTGCTGCACCTGGCCACCATCGCCACCGAGCTGCCCACCGTGGAGGGCATCCTCGACGCGGCCCCCGTCACGGCCGACCACTGAACGAAGGAAGCAGCATGCGCGTCGTCATCGCCGGGGCCGGGAGCGTCGGTCGCTCGATCGCCCGCGAGCTCCTGCACAACGGTCATCAGGTGCTGCTGATGGACAAGGAGCGCAAGGACATCCAGTCCAGCAAGGTGCCCGAGGCCAACTGGCTCCTCGCCGACGCGTGTGAGATCACGGCACTCCACGAGGCGGGCCTTGCCGACTGTGACGTGGTCGTCGCCGCCACGGGCGACGACAAGGTGAACCTCGTGGTGTCCCTGCTCGCCAAGACGGAGTTCGGGGTTCCGCGCACGGTCGCGCGCGTCAACAACCCCAAGAACGAGTGGATGTTCGACGAGGCCTGGGGCGTCGACGTCGCGGTGTCCACGCCGCGCCTGATGACCGCGCTCGTCGAGGAGGCGGTCAGCGTCGGCGACCTCGTGCGGATCTTCCAGTTCCAGCAGGGCAAGGCGACCATGGTCGAGCTCACTCTCCCGGCGGACAGCCCCTACGCCGGCAAGCGCGTCGGCGACGTCGACTTCCCCGGGGAGACGGTGCTCGTCGGGATCATCCGCGAGGACCATCCGATCGCGCCCAGCCGCGACGACTCGCTGGAGCCGCACGACGAGCTGCTGTTCATCTCCACCCCTGAGTCGGAGGACGAGCTGGAAGCGATGCTGAGCCCGGGTCAGCGGGTGCCGCGCGGGGCGGAGTGACCCTCCGCCTGCGAGCCGGCCACTGAGAGCTCCTGCGGTGTGCTGCCGCGCAGCAGCATCGCGGCCATCACCGCCACCGCAGCCAGCCAGAGCGGCCAGCCCAGTGCGACCTTGGCGACGCCGAGCCAGGTGACCTCGCCGGCGAGGTACAGCGGGGCCATGACCGCCACCCGCACGACGAACGCCGCCACCATGACGAGGGTCAGGCGCTGGCACACCCGCACCACTCCTGAGTCGCGGCGCCAGGCGACGGGGTCGTCTGCGGCCCTCGGGTCACCGGCTCCGACCATGAAGCCCACGAGGGGCCACCGCACCACCACGGACACCAGGCCCAGGACGGTCAGGGCGGCGTTCCACAGGATGCCGGGCAGGAAGGCGTCCTGGGCGCGGCCTGTGCGCAGGACGAAGAACGCGGCGATGGCGGTGGGGACCACTGCGGACAGCACGAACTGGAGGCTCTGGCGCTGGGCAAGGCGGACCACGGCCAGAACCACGGCGACGGCCCCGGTGGCCAGCACGGCCGTGAGCACGTCCTTGCGCCAGGTCCAGACCAGGACGAAGGCGACGGTCGGCAGCGCCGTCTCGACCGAGCCGCGCCATCCGCCCAGGGCACGGGACAGCCGCTGCCGGATGACCTGTTCGACGGTCTGCTGCGCGCCGGTGAGGTCGGTGGTCGCCCCGGGGTCGGTGGGGTCCGTGGCGGCGGTGCCGGGGTCAGTGGGCACGCACCGGCACGATCTCGTAGGCAGGGTTGAAGATCGTCGGTACGCCGCGGCTGTAGGTCACCCGGCCGGTGGCGCGCAGGTACGTCCCCGGCTCGATGCCTCCGATGGTGCGGCGGCCCAGCCAGACGAGGTTGATCGTGCGGCTGCCGTCGTAGAGGTCGACGACCAGGGCCGGCACGTTGACCCGGGGGCGCAGCGTCACGGCTCGGACGGTCCCGGAGACGGTGGCCTCCTGGCGGTCCCTGAGGTCGCACATCGGGGTACAGCCCATCCGCTGGGAGTCCTCGCGGAGCTCGTCCGCCTCGAGCTGGGTGACGGACTTCGTCAGACGCTCCCCAAGCCGCCCCAAGGCGGACCTGCGGTGGGGCTGGGTAGTGGTTCCGGCAGACCCTGCGTCGGAGGTGTGGGCGGTGTCCTGAGCCATGGTTGCCTACCTGATCTCGGTGATCTCGGGGCCACGCTCGAACGGCCTCAGGTCGTCGGCGTGGACGTGGTGATGCGCGCCATCATCCGCCTCGCCGGCGTCGACTGGCGCCTGCGCCTGCTCCGGCAGCGTGAGCATCAGCATCTCGCGAGGAGCCATGGCGGCGTCCCCGCGCACCACCACGGTGTTGCGGACGACCTCGAGCAAGGGCGCCGCCGCCTCTTCGTCGTTCGCCGCACGGCCGGAGAAGACGGCCCGGAGGAACCAGCGCGGGCCGTCCACGCCGGTGAAGCGGGCCGGGGCGAACACGGTTCGACCGTCCGGCCCGGCGGACGGCATACGTGTCCGCAGCTCCGTGCCCAGCGGGCCGGTGGCCTCGTCGGCAGTGCCGCCCTGGCTCAGGATGGACTCGGCGATCTCGTGGCGGATCTCGTCCCAGATCCCCATGGTGCGGGGTGCCGCGAAGGCCTGGATCTGGACCGCGGAGTCCGCGATGACCGCGGTGGCCGCGACGACCTGGCCGGCGCTCTCGTCGACCTCCAGCCGCAGCTCCATGCCCGGAACACCCATGATCCGCAGGGCTCCGAGGTCCAGCCGCCCGTCGTCGGCGACGTCGACCTCGGCACTGTCGAACGGCCCCTGAGACGCGCCTACGGAGGACGCCTCGCTGTGGCCGACGTCGGCGGCCGCGGCGTGGACCTCCGCCGAGGCCTGCGTCTCGTCGTGCTCACCGTCCCGTGTGGGGCTGTCGAGGACCTCCGGGGCGTCCTGTGCGGACGCCTCAGCGGTCTCGGAGGTTCTGGCCCGTCGGAAGATACCCACTGGTGATCTCAGTCCTTCACTGTCTGGAGGTGGTCGCCGAAGCCGCCACTGGCCCCATGTCCAGTGTCCCCCCGGGAGGTGTCGTCGAGCGAGTCCACCTCGACGAAGTCCACCTCGGCGACCCGCTGCACGAGCAGCTGGGCGATGCGGTCCCCCCGGCGCACGGTGAAGGTCTCCCGCGGGTCGAGGTTGACGAGGTTCACCAGCACCTCGCCGCGGTAGCCGGAGTCGACCGTTCCGGGCGCGTTGACGATGCTGACCCCGTGTCGGGCAGCCATCCCGGACCGAGGATGCACCAGGCCCACCCACCCTGCCGGTATGGCGAGGGCGACCCCGGTGGCCACGAGGGCCCGCTCCCCCGGCGCGAGGACCACATCGGCAGCGGCATGGAGGTCGGCGCCGGCGTCGCCGGGATGGGCGTAGCTCGGCACGGGAAGCCCCGGGTCCAGCCGTCGCAGTGCCACCCGCACGGGTGCGGCCGGGACGAGAGAAGGGTCAGTCACGTGGACTGACCCTAGCTCGCGCATCGAGGACCCTTCACGGCTCATGCTCAGGCAGCGCACTCCCGGCACACCATCTGGCCGTTGGCCTCGCTGGCCAGCTGGCTGCGGTGGTGCACGAGGAAGCACCGCGAACAGGTGAACTCGTCATACTGCTTGGGGATGACCCGGACGGAGAGCTCCTCCCCGGAAAGGTCGGCACCGGGCAGCTCGAAGCCCTCGGCCTGCTCCGTCTCGTCGATGTCCACGCTCGACGCCGTCTTGTCGACGCGGCGGGACTTCAGCTCCTCGATCGAGTCTTCGGACAGCTCGTCGTCGGTCTTGCGCGGCGCGTCGTAGTCAGTCGCCATGGTCGCTGTCGCTCTCCCTGTTCTCTCTCACCCTGCCGTCCTCTCGTGCTCGGAGGACAGTCGCCGGTGTTAACGCCGGTGGTCGCGGTTTTGTGCCCACCGCAGGCGGGGATTGTGCCCTATGTCGCCGGGGCGGTCAGCACCGGGTCCAGAAACCGGCGTCAACCGGGCACCTGGGCCGTCTGGCTTCACCGAAGGTTCACGCAGCAGCCGCAACCCACGTCGTCTGGCGAGCGTCCCTACCCGTAGAGTCCTACCTCCGGCCCGACCCAACCGACCCGTGGCGCGAGTGTGCGTCACACCGAGAGGGGTGCACCATGACCGAGCTCTTCGCCGAGATCACCGAACGGGCGACGCGCGCCGTCCACTGCCTGCTGGTGGCCCGCCAGGCGGGCGACGACTTCCTTGCCTCCGTCCACGAGGCGGAGCTCGAGGGCCTGGCGCGGGTGGCAGCCGAGCACGGCCTGCGCATCCCCCTGCTCGAGGGCTACACGGCCGCCTGAGCTGCGGCCGTCACTCCTGACCAGCGCGCTCCGCTGCCGCGCTCAGGACGGCCTCCAGCTCGGCGTGCAGACCGGGCGCGCCTGCAACCACCATCCGGTCGCCCGGCCCGTGCCCGTCGAGGCCGCTGAAGACACCGCCTGCCTCGGTCACCACCACCCACGCCGCGGCCATGTCCCAGGGGTTGAGGCCTCGCTCGAAGTAGCAGTCCAGCGTGCCCGCAGCCACGGCGCAGATGTCCAGCGCCGCGCTGCCGATCCGGCGGATGTCGCGAACCTGGGGCAGCACGTCGCCCAGGACGCGTGCCTGCCACCGTCGGCGTGCCGCCTCGTAGCCGAAACCCGTGCCGGCCAGGGCCAGCGCCAGCGTCGGCGGCTCCCCCAGCCGCAGCCTTCGGCCCGGGCCGCCGGAGGTGCGCAGCCAGGCGCCCCCACCCTGGCGAGCGTGGAACAGCTCACCGGTCACCGGGTTCACCACAGCACCGGCTACCGGTGCCCAGGCCCCGTCGGTGGTCGGGTCGCCCACGGTCGCGGCCACGGACACGGCGTACGCGGGGATGCCGTACAGGTAGTTGACGGTGCCGTCGATCGGGTCGACCACCCAGGTGATCTCCGACCGTGCTGCGACGCCGCCCTCCTCCTCGCCCAGGAAGCCGTCGTGGGGGCGGGCTCGCTGGATCCGGGTCCGCAGCAGGTCCTGCGCGCGCTGGTCCATGACGGTGACGATGTCGGTGGCAGTGCTCTTGGTCCTGGCGACGCCCAGGTCTGGGGGACGCTCGTCGACGATGAGCCTGCCCGCTTCCCGGGCCAGCTCGACGCAGAGGTCCTCGAGCTCGTCCAGCTCCTCGGCCGGTGGTGGCTGCAGCGTCATCGTCAGTCCTGCCCGCAGAGCGCGGGGCGTGCCTCGCGCAGGTTCGGACAGCACCCCGGTGCGCAGGTCGAGCGGAGCGGGCTCCCCGGCCACGCCGGCGAAGGAGGTGTCTCGCCGCGCGCCTGCGCGGCGCGTTCGAGGACGAGGTCGGCCAGCCCCGAGACGAACTCGGCGTCCACTCCGACCGTGGGGACGCGCACCAGCTCGACGCCCAGGCCCTCAGCGGTCCGCGCCGCCTCGGTGTCCAGGTCGTACACCACCTCCATGTGGTCGGAGACGAAGCCGATGGGGGCGAGCACGACGAGCCGTGCGCCGTCGGCCGCCAGCTCCTCGAGCCGGTCGTTGACATCCGGCTCGAGCCACGGTTGGTTCGGCGGACCGGAGCGCGAGCAGAAGACGAGCTCGCCGTCGAGGTCGGTGTCGAGCGTGGCGTTGACCTCCGCAGTGATGGCCTGCGCGAGGCTGTGGTGCTGGCGACTGTAGGCGTTGCCGAGCTCGTCCCCTGGGCCCGAGGTGTCGTCCATGGCCGTCGGGATGGAGTGCGTGACGAAGAGAAGGCGAAGGTCCGCGACGTCGGTCCCGGAGCGGAGGGCCCCGCGGACCGCCTCGGTGACCAGGCGGGCGTTCGTGCGCGAGAACCCTGGGTGGTTGACGTAGGTGCGGACCTTGTCGATCTCCACGTGCAGGCCGGCGTCCGCCAGCTCCTGCTGTGCTGCCGCGAGGTCCTCCCGGTACTGCCGGCACGAGGAGTACGACGAGTACGCGCTGGTGATCACCGTGACGAGACGGCGTATCCCCCGCTCATGGGCCTGCGTCAGGGCCTCCCGCGTGAAGGGCGCGAAGTTCCGGTTGCCCCACAGGATGGGGGTCTGCACCTGCCGGCGGTCCAGCTCGGCGCGCAACGCGCGGATCAGCGCACGGTTCTGGTCGTTGATGGGGCTGCGTCCGCCGAACCCGTAGTAGTGCTCGCCCACCTGCTCGAGCCGTTCGTCGGGGATGTTCTTGCCGGCCGTGACGGTGCGCAGGAACGGCAGGACGTCCTCCGGACGCTCAGGACCACCGAACGAGAGCAGGAGGATGCCGTCATACGGCTCCAAGGGGTCCCCGTCGGCGGTCATCGGGCGGCTGTCTTCATGGGGAGGTCTCCGGTTCTCAGGGCGAAGGCGAGGACCGCGGCCACGTAGAGAGCCGGCTGGGGGTTCGGGTCGAGGGTCAGCATCGCGGCTCAAAACTACCCTCGCGGCGTGGGCGCTTTCTCCGCGACCTCGATTGGTGGCAGAGTCGCCCCAGGGTGCCCGGCGTCATGCCAGGGCGATACGGGAGAAAATGGCAATGCGAGACCTGCGGCTGATCGGTGTCCACGAGGACGGCCAGCACCTGCTGATGTCCGACTCCGCTGGGGAGAGGTTTCGCGTTCCTCTCGACGAGCCGCTGCGCGCCGCGGTGCGCCGGGACCGTCCGCGGCTCGGACAGCTGCAGATCGAGATCGACGGTGGGATGCGACCGCGCGAGGTGCAGGCCCTGATCCGGGCCGGGCTCTCCTCGGAGGAGGTCGCCGACCGGGCCGGCTGGTCGGTCGACAAGGTCCGGCGCTACGAGGGCCCCATCCTGGCTGAGCGGGAGTATGTCGCGGGCCTGGCCCGAGCTGTCCGCCTGCGCGGTCGCGGTGGGGGAGCTGGCGGCGCTCCCACCCTCGCGGCCCGTGTCAGCCAGCGGCTCTCGGCGCGGGGGGTCGACCCCGCCATGGCGGAGTGGGACTCGGCCCGCGCGGAGGGCGGCGACTGGACCGTGGTGCTCACGTTCCCTGCGGGTGGGCGCGAGCGCCAGGCACGCTGGGCGTTCGACACCGCGGCCCGGACCGTGGTCGCCTCCGACGACGAGGCCCGCTGGCTGAGCGAGGACGACTCCTCCGGCGTCGGCTCACCGCTCCCGGCGCCCCACCTCGTGTCCACGCCGGTTCGCGCCACGACGGTGTACGACGTCGAGGCCGAAGGCGGTCTTCGAGGGCCGGGCGGCCGACCTGCTGGGCCGCAGCGTCCGCAGGAGCCGGTCGACCTCATGTCGGCCATGCGGGAGCGGGCGTCACACCGGGGGCGGCCCCGTCGACGCAAGAGCCCGGCGGCCCAGACCCCGCTCGACGAGGCCCCCCGCGAGGACGCACTCCCCCTCGAGGACCTTCACTACGATCCGGAGACCATGGCGCCGCCTCCCGCGGCCCGCGGCACCCACCCTCTGGACCTGGAAGACACGCCTGAGGCGAACGCCGACGCCCCCGACCCGGTCGGGGACGACGTGCTCCCGGGACCGGAGACGGGCGAGGTGCCGGCGCCGCTCTCGACCGAGCCCACCGTACTGCCCGACCTTCGGGACGCTGAGCGCACGCTGATGCCCGACGTTCAGGACGTGCAGCCGACAGAGGTGCCCCACACCGAGGAAGCTGCGAAAGCTCCGGACGCGCCGTCCCGCGCCGCACCGGAGGGCGCCTCGGACGCACCGTCCTTCGGCGGTATGGACGATGACGATACGGTCGGTGACGCCGAAGAGGAGTCGTCGGTGCCACCCCCTGAGCGCTCTCAGGCGGGACGCGACAGCCTGCGGCCGGCGAAGAAGAACGGCCGCCGTAGCGTGCCCAGCTGGGACGACGTCATGTTCGGGGCGAAGCCTCGGGACTGAGATCCTCGGCGGGCCGCGGGACCGGGCACAGGTCGAGGTCGAACGGCAGAACGTCCGGCGAGGAGGCGGCTGCCCGAGCCGCCGCGGAGTTCATCCGGCGCATGAAGTGCCGGCGGCACAGCACCTCGTACTCCACCAGGGCCTCTCCGCCCGGCTTGGTGTCACCGACCACCACCTGCTCCCCCACGACCACCATCAGGCCGTCCACGACGCGTGCGTTGTGCGTCGCCCGGCGCCCACACCAGCAGAGCGCCTCGACCTGGAGCACCTGCACCCGGTCCGCGAGCTCGATCATCCGGCGCGACCCGGGGAACAGCTCCGTGCGGAAGTCGGCCGTGATGCCGAACGCGAAGACGTCGATGGCCATCTCGTCGACCAGCTTCGCCAGCTGCTCCACCTGGGCTGGCGTGTAGAACTGCACCTCGTCGCAGATGAGGTAGTCGACCCGCAGCCCATGCGTGGCGTGGTCCACGACGGCGTCCCAGAAGTCGAGGTCGTCCGCGACCTCGTGGGCGGCCGTCGACAGCCCGAGCCGCGAGGACAGGACGTCGGTCCCGGCCCGGTCGAGCTTGGTGTAGATGAGCCCGGACCTGCCCCGTGCCCGGTGGTTGTGGTCCATCTGGAGGGCGAGGGTGGACTTGCCGCAGTCCATGGTGCCGGAGAAGAAGACGAGCTCAGCCACGGAGGGACACCCTAGGCGCTGTCCCGGGCCGGAACGTGGAAGAACGGCACGGCCGACTCCTCTGCGGTCAAGGACCCGTGCAGCCCTATGAGGGCCAGCAGCTGTGGCCTGGCCCGACGGGAGTCGACGATGGCGAAGTTGTCGCGCATGGCGACCACAAGGTCGCCGATCCGCGGGAGGTTGACCTCAGACACGGGCCCGAACCACCCCTGGGCGACCGCCTGGTCGCGGGTGCGGATCCAGGCCCGCTCGCCGACCCGCTCGCGCCACGTCTGCTCGACGTCGGCGGCGGTACCGCTCTCGCAGTAGAGCTGCAGCGCCCGCGGCTCTCCTCCGACGTGCCGGACTCCTGTGGCGAGCTCGACATCGTGGGCGAGGTCGATGCGCAGGGCGTGTGGAGCGTCGACCATGCCGTGGTCCGCCGTGATGTAGACCGCCGTGTCGCGCGGGACCGAGGCGACCAGGCGAGCCAGCTCCGCATCGATGGCCTCCAGCTCGTCGCCCCACTCCCAGGACTGGCATCCGTGGACGTGCCCGACCTTGTCCAGGTCCCCCCAGTACAGGTACACGAGGGCTCGGGCGTCCGTGCGTACGGCGGTGAGCGAGGCGTCCACACGGTCCGCGAGGGTGCTCGCCGCACTGAACCGACCGCCACGCAGGGCCGCCTGGGTCAGTCCGGAGCCCTCGAAGAAGGCAGGCCCCACCCGGGTGACCCTCACCCCGGCCCGCTCCGCCTGCTCGAAGACGGTGGGACGCGGCTGCCAGGTGAGAGGGTCGGGTCCGTCCTCCCAGGACAGCTCGTTCACGAGCCGGTCCTCCCCGGGCACCAGCACCTCGTACCCCAGGAGCCCGTGCGCCCCAGGGCTCAAGCCGGTGCCGAAGGTCCCCATCGAGGTCGCCGTCGTCGACGGGAAACCGGCCGTCACGCGGTGGGCGGCCGGAAGCAGCGAGCGCAGGAACGGCGCATGGCCGCCGCGGCGCCGGATCAGCTCGTAGCCGAGGCCGTCGACCAGCACCACGACCGCCCGCCGCGATGGTGGCAGCGGCACCGTCCTATGGCCGGCTGACTCGGTGCCTGAGCCCGTCGGACTGACCGGGAGCCCGCCCGCTCCGTTCGCCGCGGAGGGGACCCCCCGGCTGGCGCCCGCGCTCACCTCCAGGCTCACCCCCAAGCTCTCCGCGACAGCGGGAAGCACGCCGGCAAGACCGTCGGCGTCGTAGCGCGGAGGGAGCAGTCGCTCGTGCGGCATGGACTAAGGCGTCACCGTCGGTCGGCCGGCCGTGAGTGACCGATGCTCGCCGAGAGCTCGCGGGCGAAGCCGAGGGCCTGCTGCAGGGCGGCGTCCCCCTCCGCCTCGGCGCTGATCCGCAGCGAGATGTCGTCGGAGGCGACGCTGCCCTCGTACCCGTGGTCGGCGTCGCAGTCAGGGTCGGCACACGTCGCAGGCATCAGGTCGATCCGGCTGACCGCCCCCCATCCGAGGGTGAGCGTGATCTCCCGGCCCAGCGAACCGGGCCGGTAGTCCTGGGGGCGGCTCACCACGTGGGTCAGCATGACGCCGCGTACCGCGCTCAGCGGCACACTCTCGGTGGTCGCCGTCGCCAGGTCCTCGTGGTCCGGTCGCTCGTCCGTGTGGTCGTCGGCATGCGCTATGACGAGCCGCGAGGTCGTGAGCGCGAGCACCGTGATGTGACGCCGTACGACGTCGTGGTCGAACGTGGTCTCCTGGTGGACCAGGTGGGAGACCACCTCCTGGCCGCCCAGCGCCGCCTGGACCACGTCCCCCACGAGGGCCGGGTAGTACCCGGCGCGCTCGATGGCACGGGTCAGGTCGTCGGGAAGCGGAGCCAGCGACGCCGAGGCGCTGTGGGGAGAGGTCGAGCCCATGGGGCCCATCTTGCCCTAGGTCCGCAGCCGCCTGCCCCTCCAGGGGGCGCGGCCTGGGGAGCGCTCGCGCGGAGCCATCACGATCGGACTCAGATGGGACTCAGATGGGACTCGGCCCACTGCTGTGCTCGCGACCGCCTCAGGTCAGGGTGCGGCGGCCCGTGTCCTTGCGGCGCGGGGTCGGCGCGAGGACCACCTCAGCCCCCAGGACGTCGACCCCGGCGGGGTGGGCGTTGACCGGGTTGAGCACGAGGCTGGCGATCTCGGGCAGGTTGTCGGCGAGCACCGAGACACGGGCGACGAGGTCCGAGAGGGCGGCTCGATGCACCGGGGCGGCCCCGCGGTGCCCGTGCAGCATGGGCGCCGCCTTCACCGAGGAGATCAGGTCGGAGACGTCCACGTCGGTCAACGGTGGGATCCGGTAGCCGATGTCGCCCAGCAGCTCGGTCGGCGGCCCGGCGATGCTGAAGGACACGACCGGGCCGAAGAGCGGGTCCTCGTCGGTGCGGACGACGCAGGACACTCCGGGCGCCGCCATCCGCTGCACGACGAACGAGTTCGCGGACAGCGGCGCCAGCCGGTCGTTCAGCCCGGCGAACGCCTCTCGGAGCTGGGCCTCCGAGCGCAGGTCCACCCTGATGCCGCTCAACCCGGGCTGATGCCGCATGAGCGGGGCGACCGACTTGACGACGACCGGGTAACCGATCGACTCGGCGGCGGCCACGGCCTCCTCCACGGTGCGGACCGGCACGCTGCCCCAGACGCGCACGCCGTACGGCTCCAGCAGGGCGGTGACCTCCTGCTGCGTGAGCCGTCGACCGTCGGGCGACTCCGCGAGAACCTTCTCGACCAGCTGCTCGGCCGCCTCGCGGTCGATCCCGGCGGGTCGTACCGGGACGCCGCGGTCGCGAGCCCGCCACTCGGCGTACCGGGTCGCACCGGCGAGCGCCCGCACCGCGTCCTCGGGCATCGAGTACGCGGGAACGACGACCCGGCGGCCGTCCGGTGCCGTGCCCGAGAGCCGCTCGGAGACGCCGCGCATACCCAGGAAGGTCGCCAGGCACGGCTTGTCCGTCGCCATCGCGGCGTCGCGCACCGCCGTCGCGACGTCCTCGTCGAGGGTGACCAGGGGTGGGATGAAGCAGGTCAGGACGCTGTCGACCTCGGAGTCGCCGAAGGCGCTGCGGAGAGCTTCGGCGAACTGCTCGCCGCGCGCGTCGCTGGGTAGGGAGACCGGCCCGTGGGCGACCTCCAGCCCCCAGCTCACGCATGCTTCGGCGGTGAGCGCGCCCAGCGCGTCCGAGTTCCCGACGATGGCGACCCGGTTGCCGCCGGGCAGGTGCTGGTGCGTGACGAGCTGGGCGACGTCGAACATCTGGTGGACGTTCTCCACGCGGATGACGCCCGCCTGCCGCAGCATCGCGTCGAAGGCTTCTGGGCGCACCCGCGTCGGACGTGCCCGGTGCCCGGGAGGCACGCCGTACGAGGACACCCCTGACTTCACCACGATGACCGGCTTGGTCGACGCCAGCCGACGGGCGATCCGGGAGAACTTGCGCGGGTTCCCCATCGACTCGAGGTAGAGCCCCACCGTGTCGGTGTCCTGGTCGTCGATCCAGTACTGCATGAAGTCGTTGCCGGAGACGTCGACGCGGTTCCCTGCCGAAGCGAAGACGGAGATGCCCAGACCTCGCCTCGCGGCCGACGCCAGGACGGCGATGCCCAGGGCGCCGCTCTGCGCGAACAGTCCCAGCCGGCCGGCCGGCGGCAGCGCCGGAGCCAGCGAGGCGTTGAGCCGCACGTCCGGGTGGTTGTTGATGACACCGAACGAGTTGGGACCGAGCACCCGCATGCCGGACTCTCGGGCGGCGGTGAGCAGACGGCGCTGCAGCTCCTCCCCCGCGTCGCCGGCCTCCGCGAAGCCGGCGGTGACGACGAGCAGGGTCTTGACCCCTGCCTCGGCGCAGTCGGCGACGACGTCGAGGACCTCCTCGGCGGGTACCGCGACCACGGCGAGGTCCACCCCGTCCGGGATGTCCGAGAGCCTGGCGTGGGCGGGCAGGCCCAGCACCTCCATCGCCTCGCGGTTGACGGCGTGCACCGCGCCGTGGAAGCCGCCCGCCTGGATGTTGGCGAGGATGTGGTGACCGATCGAGTCGGCACGCCGGCTCGCTCCGACGACCGCGATCGAGTCGGGGAACAGGACCGAGTGCATGCTCACCGACTCCGCACGGTGCTCCCGTGACAGGCGTACGGCCTCGGACCGTTCGGTGGGCTGGATCTGGAAGCGCAGCGAGACGACGCCGTCCTGGAAGCGACGGTCGACCTCGTAGCCCGCGTCGCTGAAGACCGAGATCATCTTGCGGTTCTGCGGGAGGACCTCCGCGGTGAACTCCTCCACGCCGGACTCCCACGCGATCACCGCCAGGTGCTCCAGGAGCACCGAGCCGATGCCGCGCCCCTGGTAGGAGTCGGAGATGTTGAAGGCCACCTCTGCGCTGACCGGCGTGATCCGGTCGAACCGGCCGATGCCGATGATCTCGCCGCGCACCGTGGCGACCAGCGCCACCCGGTCGTGGTAGTCCACGTTGGTGAACCGGGTGACGTCCCGGTCGCTGAGCTTGCGCAGCGGCGCGAAGAAGCGCATGTAGATCGACTCGTCGGACTGGCCGGCGTGGAACCGGTGCACCGCCTCCACGTCGCTGGGCGTGATGGGGCGAAGGTGCGCCACCGAGCCGTCGCGCAGTACGACGTCGGCCTCCCACTGGGCGGGGTAGCCAGCGGGACGGCCCCCTGCGTCAGTCATGAGGGAAAGCATGGCATGGTCCCGGGCGGTGCCCGGCGCGACACCTACCTGCGCAAAGGCACCGACGCGAAGGTCATTCCCGCATCCGTGCTCAGCCAGTACGACGTGCCCCCGGCGAGCGCGTAGACGAGGCCACCACCGGCGGCGCCGGCCCACGTCACCGTCGATCCGGTGGTGCGGTCGGACCCGTTGTTGCCGGACGACGATGTGCCTGTGCCCGGCGTGGACGAGGTCCCGCCTGCGATGCCGGGAGCGCCCAGCACACCGGGCCGCCAGGTCTTGCCGGCATCGTCGCTGACCACCAGGGTGGTGGACACGTCCGCTCCGTCGGCGCTCGATGGCAGCCCCTCGCGAAGGACGACGAGGTGTGCAGGGTCGTTCGCGGTCAGCCAGACCCCGCTTCCGCCGGGCCGGCCCAGGGCTGGAGCAGGGCGGCTGGACCAGCTGGCACCACGGTCCGTGGAGACGGCGACCGCGTATCCCTGGGTGGGCCGCCCCGCACTGGGGCAGACCGCGAGCAGTGTCCCTCGGGTGCTGGCGGTGGCGGACACCCACATCCCCTGGTCGGCGGCGCAGCCTTCCGGCAAGGACAGGGCGGCAGGCTTGCCGGAGAGCCTGGCGGCGAGCGCGGGGTGCCGCTGCCCTGCCGTCGTGACGTTGTAGTAGGCGTCGGACCCGTCCATCGCGACCCAGGCGTTCTCCGCGTCCGTGGGCATGGAAGGCACGGCCACCGGCCGGGTGGAGTCCTGCGTCACCGCACCGGTGCGCGGCTGGAGGTCGTGGCAGCCGCGTCGGCTGCCGCCATGGGTGCAGCTGCCGGCTGTGGCCATCCAGACCTGTCGACCGTCGGTCTCGAGCGAGAGCACCACCCGGCCGCCGACGTCCACCGCATGCCAGGTCCGGCCGCCGTCGGAAGTGCGGCGCACGACACTGCCGAAGACATAGCCGATCCGGTCCGAGGCGAACCTCAGCCCGACCAGCTGGTCCGGCCGGTCCGGCGTCACCCTGGCGCCGGAAGTCCTGAGCCCGGTGAGGGAGGAGCGGGACGCCCAGCTCCGGCCGTCGTCGTCCGAGGCCACCACGGCGGTGCAGGGGCCGCCGGGACACGTCGCGGCGCCCAGGGCGAAGAGGTGCCCGCCGCCGGCGTTCGACATGGAGGCGATGTCGAACGACCTCGGCACGGGCAGCGGCCGCGGTGCGCCACCCGTCGGCGGCGGCGTGCTGGTGGAGCGGCTGGGGCTCGTGGTCGGTCCCGAGGCTGAGACGGGCCCCGTCACGGTCCTCGTCCCCGGCCTCGTCGTGGAGCTGACCTGGACCTCGGCGCTCGTCCGCGTGGAGCTCGCCACGTCGACATGGTCCGGTCCCCCGCCCTTGCCCTGCAGGACACCGAGACCGACCGCTCCGGCGATCGCCGCCGCCGCCGCCACGGCGACGTACGGCAGCCAGCGGCGCCCCGAGGGCCGGCCCGCCTCCGTCAGGATCGACTCGAAATGTTCCGGTCGCGGGACGAGGTCACGGACCATGGCGCGTTCCCTGGCAAAGAAGTCCGCGACCGGGTCACGCTGCCGCGGTTCCCGGTCGAAGGGGTCCTGTGTCGGGCTCATCGGCTCTCTCCCAGCATCTGCGCCATCCGCTGGCGCGCGTCGAACAGGTCTCGCTTCACGGTCCCCTCGGCCTTGTCGAGCTGACGGGCCACCGTGGCGACCGGCAGGTCGGCGAAGTAGTGCAGCATCACCACGACCCGCAACCGGTCCGGCAGGGCCTGGACCGCCTCCCGCACCGTGAGGGTCGTCGCCGTGTCCGGGTCGGCCGTGAAGTCCTGACGGCCTGCCTCGTGCCGCTGGTACGCCGTGGCCTCCCGTCCCCGTTTGCGCCAGTGGTCCCGGACGAGGTTGGCAGTGACCGCGTAGAGCCAGGGTCTGGGGTCGTCGACCCGCGAGAACTCGCGGTACAGCTTGAGGAACGCCTCCGTCGCCAGGTCGTGGGCCAGGTCCGGGTCTCCGACCAGCCGCGCCGTCCAACCCGCGAGCCGGGCGTAGTGGACGTCGTAGATCTCGCGGACTGCCCCGTCGAGGTCCGTTCGGTCACGCGACGGCACGAGCACCCCTCCCGCGAATGCCACCGCCGCCACAGACGTCATGCCTGGTTGACGCCGTGCCGGTGGGCCAGGTTGGTGGCCAGTGTGTCAGCCGTTACCGGCGCAGGAGGACAGGATGGGCGCATGGAGTTTCGCGAGGTCGTGCGCCGGCGACGGATGGTGCGCCGGTTCGACCCGGTGCGGACGGTCACCCCCGGCGCGCTGGGTCACGTGTTACGGGCCGCACAGCGCGCGCCCAGTGCCGGGTTCAGCCAGGGCTGGGACTTCCTGGTCCTCGCCGACCCACAGGACCGTGCGAGGTTCTGGGACGCCACGCGTGACGACCACCGACCGCCTGGCTCGTGGCTGCGGGGGGTGTCGGCCGCACCGGTCCTCATCCTGTGCCTCTCCGACCCCGACACCTATCTGGACCGGTACGCCGAGGCGGACAAGGGCTGGGACGACCGGGACCTCGCCCGGTGGCCGGTCCCGTACTGGGACGTGGACACCGGCATGGCGGCGATGCTCATGCTGCTGGCTGCCGTCGACCAGGGTCTCGGCGCGCTCTTCTTCGGGGTCCCGCCGGCCCGCCACGAGCCGGTGCGACACGCCTACGACATCCCAGCAGGCCGCCGGCTGGTGGGCGTCGTCGCGCTGGGCCACGAGCGGGAGCGGACCACCTCCCCGAGCCTTCGCCGCGGCCGTCGGCCCTCGGCCGAGGTCGTGCACTGGGGCCGTTTCGGCGAGTCGGCGGCAGGCCGTCTCTAGCAGTGGGACAAGATTGGGTGGTTCCCCGCAGCCTGTGGGGAGGACCCGGTAGGAGTTGTACGCACGCATGGCCCGCACCACCCCGCCACCGCAGGACGAGGCGTACGTCGAGCGCATCGTCGACATCGACGTCCGCGAGGAGATGCAGGAGGCGTTCCTCGAGTACGCCGTGTCGGTCATCCACTCGCGGGCCCTGCCCGACGCCCGGGACGGGCTCAAGCCGGTGCAGCGGCGGATCCTGTTCTCGATGAGCGAGATGGGGCTGCGCCCGGACCGTGGCCACGTCAAGTCGTCCCGGGTCGTCGGCGACGTCATGGGCAAGTACCACCCGCACGGCGACACCGCCATCTACGACGCGCTCGTCCGGATGGCGCAGCCGTTCACCATGCGCCTGCCGCTCGTGGACGGGCACGGCAACTTCGGCTCGCTGGACGACGGACCGGCCGCGTCCCGCTACACCGAGGCCCGGCCAGCGCCTGCCGCGTTGCTGATGACCGCCGGCCTCGGCGAGAACACCGTCGACTTCGTCCCCAACTACGACGACCAGCTCATGCAGCCGGGCGTGCTCCCCGCCGCCTTCCCCAACCTCCTCGTCAACGGGGTCAGCGGCATCGCGGTCGGCTTCGCGACCAACATGCCGCCGCACAACCTCGTCGAGGTCATCGGCGCCGCCCGACACCTGCTCGCCCACCCCACCTGCTCCCTGGACGACCTGATGAGGTTCGTCCCTGGGCCGGACCTGCCACAGGGCGGCCGCGTCGTCGGGCTGGAGGGGATCCGCGACGCCTACCTGACGGGCAAGGGCAGCTTCCGCACCCGGGCGACTGCACGGATCGAGAAGACCTCGGCCCGTCGGATGGGCATCGTGGTGACCGAGCTGCCGTTCCTCGTGGGGCCGGAGAAGGTGATCGAGAAGATCAAGGACGCGGTGCAGTCGAAGAAGCTCCAGGGCATCTCCGACGTCAAGGACCTGACGGACCGCAAGCACGGTCTGCGCCTCGTCATCGAGGTGAAGAACGGGTTCAACCCCGACGCGGTCCTCGAGCAGCTCTACAAGCTCACGCCGATGGAGGACTCGTTCGCGATCAACAACGTCGCGCTCGTCGGCGGCCGTCCGCGGACTCTCGGCTTCAAGGAGCTGCTCAGGGTCTACGTCGACTTCCGCACGGACGTGGTCCGGCGGCGCACCGAGTTCCAGCTGGCCAAGTACCAGGACCAGCTGCATCTCGTCGAGGGGCTGCTCATCGCCATCCTCGACATCGACGAGGTCATCCAGCTCATCAGGACGTCCGAGGACGGCAAGGTGGCGCGGACCCGGCTGATGGACGTGTTCGACCTCTCCGAGCGGCAGGCGACGTACATCCTGGATCTGCAGCTGCGCCGGCTCACCCGGTTCAGCCGGCTCGAGCTGGAGAGGGAGCAGGCCGAGCTGCGGCGGCTGATCGAGGAGCTCCAGGGCATCCTCGGCGACGAGAAGGTGCTCCTGAGGACCGTCTCCTCCGAGCTGGCGGAGGTCGCGAAGGCCCACGGCACGCCCCGCCGGACGGTGCTCCTGGAGTCGGCGGGCGTGGCGACCACGGCAGCGTCGCCGCTGGAGGTCGTCGACGACCCGTGCTGGGTGCTGCTCTCCCCCACGGGGCTCCTGGCCCGGACCTCGTCGGCGGACCCGCTGCCGACCGACGGCTCGCGCAGCAAGCACGACGTGCTGGTGAGCGCGGTCCGCACGACGGCCCGGGGAGAGGTGGGGCTGGTGACCTCCCGCGGCCGCCTCGTCCGGCTCTCCGCCCTCGAGCTGCCCACCCTTCCCCCCACGCATGGCTCCCCGAGCCTGTCCGGGGGTGCGCCGCTCGCCGCGTACGTCGACCTGCCGGGCGGCGAGCAGCCGCTCACTCTCGTACCGGTGACGCAGGACTCCCCCGGCATCGCGCTCGGCACCAGCCAGGGCGTCGTGAAGCGAGTCACCAGCGACTACCCAGCCAGGTCGGACTTCGAGCTGGTGGCCCTCCGGGACGGCGACGAGGTGGTCGGCGCCGTCACGCTTCACACCGGTCAGGAGGACCTCGTGTTCATCACCTCCGACGCGCAGCTTCTCCGGTTCCCGGCGGGTGCCGTCAGACCGCAGGGCCGAGCTGCGGGTGGGGTGGCCGGCATCAAGCTGAGCCCCGGCCACCGGGTGGTCTTCTTCGGCGCCGTCGGCCGGGACACCGACGCGGTGGTCGTGACGTCCTCCGGATCGTCCGGCGCCCTTCCGGGCACCGAGCCCGGGTCGCTCAAGGTCACGCCCTACAGCGAGTACCCGCTCAAGGGACGGGCCACCGGCGGGGTTCGCTGTCACCGGTTCCTGCGCGGCGAAGACACGCTCGTCCTCGCCTGGGCGGGCAGCACCCCGGCCCGGGCGGCCGGCGGGAACGGCGTGCCGATCGAGCTTCCCCCGGCCACCGGGCGACGCGACGGTTCGGGAACCCCCGCATCGGCCACCATCGCCGCGATCTCCGGGCCCCCGCCCGCGTGAGCCTCTCTCACGGCCACAGCGCGCCGGACGCCTGCTCGGTGGGGTTCGACGGAGCGCGCGTGTCGGCCTACGGGACGGCGGCGCGGGCTGCCTTCTTCGTCGCTCTGGAGCAGCCGGGCCCCTGGGGCCGTGATGCAGCGACGCAGTCGCATCTGCCTGTGGCGCTAGGCGAGTCGCTGTCGACCGCCTGTTCGGAGCGTGGTGGCAGGCTGTCCCTGGTCCGGCGTCCCGGACGCCACCCGGACGACCACGAGTCACGGGGCGAGGCGGTGTACCTGGCGTGGTGCGGTCCGGAGCCCTGGCTCCTGCAGACCGAGCTGAGGCAGGTCGATGCGCTGCTGGACCTCGACTTCGACGCCCTGGCGCGTGGTGACCGAGCTGCGGTCCTCGCCTCCATGCCTGGGGCTGCGGCCGCGGAGCCCATCCTGCTGCTGTGTACCAACGGACGGCGCGACGTGTGCTGCGCCGTCCGAGGACGGCCGGTCGCCCTAGAGGCTTGGGCGAGCCACCCGGGCCGCGTCTGGGAGGCCTCGCACACCGGAGGGCACCGGTTCGCCCCGACGGGGGTCCTCCTGCCGCATGGGGCGACCCTCGCACGCCTGGACCCGCCGATGTGCTCCGCGGTGCTGGCCGCTGCGGAGGCCGGGGAGCTACCGTCCGCCGTCCTCGGCCCCTGGCACGACCGCGGCCGCAGCGCTCTGACGGCCGCCGGACAGGCCGCCGAGTCCCAGGTCCGGCACGTCACCGGGGAGCGGTCGCTGACGGCACTGCAGACCGTCGAGGTAGACCCCTTTGACGCTGACGGCTTCGCCTCGTACGTCGTGGACCACGTCGACGGTCGCTCCTGGCACGCGCGCTGCCAGCGACGGGTGGCCGCCGAGGCCCTCCCGGAGTCCTGCGGCAAGCCGTCGGTCCCGGTCCTGGAATGGACGGTCACCCTCTCGCAGCGCTGAAGCGGAGTCGCGAGCCCGAGCGTCGGCCACTCCGAGTTACCCAATCGTTACCGCCGCCACGTCCCCTGACGATTGCGGCCAGGGAGCGTAAACGTTTACATGAGGACGGTTCACCTCACTGCCGAGGCACGTCCGCCTTGGCACCACGCGAGAAATGGAGGCGGGCGTATGGCCCTCCGATTGCACAAGCGCCGGATCCTCACGGCAGTCGCCGGCGTAGCCGCTGTGGCCCTGGTGGCCGCCTGTGGTGGCGGCAACAGCGGGAGCGGCAGCAGCAGCTCTGGCGCTGCGTCCGGCACCGAGAAGCACGGCCCCATCACCTACGTCCAGGGCAAGGACAACAGCAACCTGGTCGCACCTCAGGCCGCCCGGTGGAACGCCAAGCACCCGAACGAGAAGGTGACCGTCAAGGAGCAGTCCGACAAGGCGGACCAGCAGCACGACGACCTCGTGCAGCACTTCCAGGCCAAGGACCCCGGCTACGACGTGGTCTCCGTCGATGTCGTGTGGACGGCGGAGTTCGCAGCCAAGGGATGGCTGACGCCCCTGAAGGACAAGCTCGCGCTGCCGACCGACGGCTTCCTGGCGCCGACCGTCAAGGCTGCGACGTACAACAACACGCTCTTCGCGGCACCGACGTCGTCCGACGGCGCGATGCTCTACTACCGGTCCGACCTGGTGAAGACCCCGCCGAAGACCATCGACGAGATGTGGTCGATGTGCTCCATCGCCAAGAAGAACGGCATGGACTGCTTCGCCGGCCAGTTCGCCAAGTACGAGGGGCTCACCTGCAACGCCACCGAGTGGATGAACGCCTACGGCGCCAAGATGGTGGACGAGAAGGGCAAGCCCACCGCTGACTCACCGGAGGCAGCCAAGGGTCTCGCGGCGCTGGCGGAGCACTACAAGAACGGTGACATCCCCAAGCAGGCCATCACCTACCAGGAGGAGGAGAGCCGGGCGGCCTTCCAGAACGGCAAGCTGCTCTTCCTGCGCAACTGGCCGTACGTGTACAACCTGGCCAGCACGGACAAGTCCTCGAAGGTCATCGGCAAGTTCGCCGTCGCCCCACTCCCGGGCGTCAGCGGACCCGGCACCTCCACCCTCGGTGGTCACATGGCCGCCATCAGCGCCTTCTCCAAGAACAAGGGCACGGCCCTGGACTTCCTGAAGTTCCTCACCAGCCCCGAGGAGCAGAAGACCAACATGGAGAAGGGCTCGCTGGCCCCTGTGATCGAGTCCATCTACACCGACCAGGCGCTCGTCAAGAAGTACCCGTACCTGCCGGTGCTCAAGACCTCGATCGAGAACGCCGTGTCCCGGCCCGTGACGCCCTTCTACCCGGGCATCACCCAGGCCATCCAGGAGAACTCCTACGCCGCGATCCAGGGGCAGAAGACGCCCGAGGCCGCTGTGAAGGACATGCAGGCGGCCATGCAGGCGGCCGCCGGAGGCTGACCGGCCTCGTCCCGACGTCGTGGGGGTGGCCTCACGGGGCCACCCCCACGACGTGCTTCATCTCCCGCCAAGAACCTTCCTCACACGCTTGGCACCCACCTCACCAACCCCCCTCTGAGGACCCCCACCACCCACCCAGGCGCATCCTTCCGGTCAAGGAGCAGGCATGAGCGCAGTTGCGGACACGGCACCCAAGCCGGTCAAGAACAAGCCGGTCAAGCAGAGCAAAGGACTCCACGCGGGTCAGGGACGCCAGGGCTGGCTGCTCGTGGCCCCCACCATCGCGTTCCTGACCGTCATCATCATCTATCCGCTGATCAAGGCGATCCAGCTCTCCTTCCAGAAGGACGCGGGCCTGGACCCCTCGACCGGCCTCTTCGTCGAGGGAGGCAACGCGGGGCTCTCGAACTACACCCACTGGCTCCTGCAGAAGTGCGGCAACGTCGACTGCCCGCCGGGCACCATCGGAGCGCAGTTCTACGACGCGCTGTGGGTGACGCTCTTCTTCACTGTCGTCAGCGTGGCCATCGAGGTGCTGCTCGGCATCTGGTTCGCCATGATCATGAACCGCGACTTCCGGGGCCGCGGCCTGGTCCGAGCCGCGATCCTCGTGCCCTGGGCCATCCCCACCGCGGTCACGGCCAAGCTCTTCTACTTCATGTTCGCCTACGACGGCATCATCAACAAGCTGCTCGGCGTCGTGGGGTTTGGCCCCAAGCTGTGGACCAGCGACCCGTTGGCCGCGAAGTTCGCGATCATCATCGCCGACGTGTGGAAGACCACGCCCTTCATGGCCCTGCTCATCCTTGCTGGCCTCCAGCTGATCCCCGGTGACGTCTACGAGGCAGCTCAGATCGACGGCGCGACCAAGTGGCAGACCTTCATGAAGATCACGCTGCCCCTGGTCAAGACGCCTCTCATGGTGGCGGTCCTCTTCCGCACCCTGGACGTGCTGCGGATCTACGACCTGCCCGCCATCCTCACCGGCGGCGCCGGCGGGACGACGTCCTTGTCGATGCTCGTGATCAAACAGAAGAACGAGGGGTTCCACGGGGCCTCCGCACTCTCCACGATCGTCTTCCTCCTCATCGCCCTGACGGCCTACCTCTTCATCCAGTTCGGCGGCGCGGACGTGATCCAGCGCCCGCCGTCCGCCAAGAAGAAGCCGAAGGACAAGGACGCCCAGCCCGGCAACCCAGTCGCCGCCAACGCCACCTCGACCGGAGCCTGAGATGACTGCCACCACTGCCACCACCGCTCCTCCGGCCAGCGGCCGGACGGAGGCCCAGGAGATCCACTTCAGGAGCGACCGCAACGCCAAGATCCGGATGTACCTCGGTCTGGCGGTCCTCGTCATCTGGGGACTTGCACCGTTCTACTGGATGATCGTCACCGCGTTCCGCGACGTGGGCTACACCTTCGACAGCACCCCGTGGCCGACGCACGTCACGCTCGACAACTTCAAGACCGCGTTCTCCACGGGTCGAGGCAACCACTTCGGGGCCGCGCTCGTGCACTCGATCATCATCGGTGTCGTCACCACGGCGGTGGCGATGCTCGTGGGTGTGTTCGCCTCGTACGCGCTGGCCCGGCTCAACTTCCCGGGGAAGTACGCCGTGCTGGGCGTCATCCTCGGGGCGTCGATGTTCCCTGGCGTGGCGCTGGTCTCCCCGCTGTTCCAGATGTTCTCGAGCTTCGGCTGGCTGAGCGGGGTCAACTACCAGGCGCTGATCATCCCGAACATCTCGTTCGCGCTACCGCTGACGATCTATACGCTCACAGCGTTCTTGGCAGAGATGCCCTGGGAGCTGGAGGAGTCGGCCCGGATCGACGGCTGTACGCCCGGTCAGGCGTTCCGCAAGATCATGCTTCCCCTGGCGGCTCCCGGCCTGTTCACCACGGCCATCCTCGCCTTCATCGCGAGCTGGAACGAGTACCTGCTGGCTCAGCAGTTCTCGACGCCGAAGACCCAGACCGTGACGGTGGCCATCGCGCAGTTCACCGGCGCCCAGCCACACCAGGAGCCGTACACCGCCGTCATGGCGGCCGGAACCATCGTGACCGTCCCCCTGATCATCATGGTGCTCGTCTTCCAGCGGGCGATCGTGTCGGGTCTGACCGCCGGAGGGGTGAAGGGCTAGCCGCCAGGCGGCCCGGAGACAGCCATGGGACTGTTCAACCCGGGCAGCAGCTCCGGCAACGTCAGGGCCAAGGCCCAACGGCTGGAGCTGCTGCTGGGGCTCCTCGGCTTCTTCGCCTTCATGGCGATGCTCCAGCTCGTCATCCTCGAGGTCCGTGGGGAGCCGGCGGTGGGACCCGCCCTGCTCCTCGCGGCCCTGCTGGCCCTGTGCTGGCTCGTCTGGAGGTCTCGGAGGAACCTCGACGTCTGACTCACCACCCAGGTCGACAGCGCGGGGAGGTAGCAATGAGCACCATCGGCGACGTGGCCAAGGCGGCCGGCGTCTCCGTCGCCACGGTGTCACGGGCCTTGCGGGGAGTGGACAGGGTGAGTCCCCGCACGCGCGACCGGGTGCTCGCTGCCGCCTCGGAGCTGCACTACGTCGCCTCCCCCGCCGCCACCAGTCTCGTCTCAGGGCGGACTCGAGGCATAGGAGTGATCACCCCGTACTTCAACAGGTGGTTCTTCGCGACCGTCATCAGTGGCATCGAGAAGACCCTGCGCGACGAGGGCCATCACGTCCTGCTCTGTGATCTCGAAGGCCCCACCTTCGACACCCGCATGCCCATCACCCAGAACATGCTGTGGAAGCGCGCCGACGGCGCCATCATCCTCAACGTGCCGCCGGAGCCCTCCGAGCGGGCGCTCCTGGACCGGCTGGACATGCCCGTGGTCACGGTGGGGAACCGGCAGTCCGGATGGCCTTCGGTTCGCGTGGACGACCGTGCGGCCATGGCTCTCGCGACGGGCTATGCCCTGGAGCTCGGGCACCGGGCCATTGGCTACGCGGGCACCGTTCCCGCCTCCGTCACGCACCTCCAGACACCGTTCGACCGGCGCGAGGCGTTCGGAGAGGTGCTGGCGCAGCACGGGATCACCTGTCCCCCTGCCTGGACCCTCGAATGCGACTGGACCGCCCAGGGAGCCTTCGACCATGCCGACCGCCTGTTCGCCCGACCTGACCATCCCACGTGCGTGGTCGCCGCGTCCGACGAGATGGCGTTCGGGGTGATCGCCGCGGCTCGCCGGCATGGCCTGGACGTCCCCGGCGACGTGTCGGTCATCGGCATCGACGACCACGTGCACGCGCAGATCCTGGATGTCACCACCGTGCGCCAGGACGTGGAGGCCCAGGGGCGGTATGCCGGGGAGCTCATGCTTAGGGCGCTCAAGGGCGAGGAGGTCAGCGCCGCCCACGACCACGTGCTCGAGGTGGAGCTCGTCGTACGGGGGTCCACAGCGCCTCCCCGGACGAGGACCTCGGGTGGGTCCAGCGTCACCCGCCTACCGGAACATCTCACCACCACATCGGCTTCTTCGGTCGCGACGGCGCCTTCGGTCGGCTCTGCCGGCGCCCTGGACCGCTGACCGACGCTCCGGCCCGGCGCCCGCCGTCAGGCGTCGATGCGCTCGGGGTCCAGCGCCGCGGCCGAGTCGACGATGAAGTCCTTGCGGGGGCCCACGTCGTTGCCCATGAGCAGGTCGAAGACCTGCTCGGCCACCTCTGCGTCCCGCAACGTCACGCGGCGCAGAGTCCGGTGGCGCGGGTCCATCGTCGTCTCGGCGAGCTGGTCCGCATCCATCTCACCGAGACCCTTGTAACGCTGCAGCGGTTGCTTGATGTTCTTCCCACGCTTGCCCAAGGACGCGACCGTCGTACGCATCTCCTTCTCGGAGTAGGTGTAGATCAGGTCGTTCTTCTTCGCGCCGGCGTTCACCACCTCGATCCGGTGCAGGGGCGGTACTGCTGCGTAGACCCGACCGGCCTCCACCAGGGGGCGCATGTAGCGGAAGAACAGCGTCAGCAGCAGCGTCCTGATGTGGGCCCCGTCGACGTCAGCATCGGTCATGATGATGACCTTGCCGTAGCGGGCGGCATCCAGGTCGAAGGACCGGCCCGACCCGGCGCCGATGACCTGGATGATGGCGGCGCACTCGGCGTTCTTGAGCATGTCCGAGACGGAGGCCTTCTGGACGTTGAGGATCTTGCCTCGGATCGGCAGCAGGGCCTGGTGGTCGCTGGACCGAGCGAGCTTCGCCGTGCCGAGGGCGCTGTCGCCCTCGACGATGAACAGCTCCGACCTCTCGACGTCCGTGGAGCGGCAGTCGGCGAGCTTCGCCGGAAGCGTGGAGGTCTCGAGCGCGTTCTTGCGCCGCTGTGTCTCCTTGTGCATCCGCGCGCTGATGCGCGACTTCATCTCCGTGACGACCTTCTCGAGCAGCAGGGCCGCCTGGGCCTTCTCCCCTCGCTTGGGGGAGACCAGCCGCTCGGTCAGCTCCTGCTCCACGACCTTGGCCACGAGGGCGCGGACGGCCGCCGTGCCGAGTACCTCCTTGGTCTGGCCCTCGAACTGTGGCTCCGCGAGCCGGACGGTCACGACGGCAGTGAGGCCGGCGAGCACGTCGTCCTTCTCCGGCTTGTCGCTCCCGACCTTCAGCCGCCGCGAGTTCAGCTCGAGCTGGCGGCGGAAGACCTTCAGCAGAGCCTGCTCGAAGCCCGCGATGTGGGTCCCACCCTTCGGCGTGGCGATGATGTTGACGAAGGAGCTCACCTTGGCCTCGTACCCGCTCCCCCACCGCACGGCGATATCGACGACACACTCGCGCTCCACCTCGGTGGGGCTCATGTGGCCCTTGGCGTCGAGGACGGGCACGGTCTCCTTGAACGTCCCGGTCCCCTGCAGCCGCCACACGTCGGTGACCGGCGCGTCCGGCGCGAGGAACTCGACGAACTCCGAGATCCCGCCGTCATGCAGGAACGTCTCCTCGTGCGGGCCGTGCTCCCCCGGCGTCCCGGGCAGCCGGCGCTCGTCACGGACGACCAGGGCGAGGCCGGGCACGAGGAACGAGGTCTGCCGGGCTCGCGCGACGAGCAGGTCGTAGTCGAAGGTGGCGTCCTTGAGGAAGATCTGGCCGTCGGCCCAGTAGCGGATCCGGGTGCCGGTCACCCCGCGCCGGACCTTGCCGACCACTGCGAGCTCGCTGGTTCGCTCGTACGGCGTGAACTCGTGGTCCGGGTCCTTGTCTCCTGACGCGACGTCGGGGAAGTAGCCCGGCTCACCGCGCCGGAAGCTCATCGCATAGGTCTTGCCGCCCCGGTCCACCTCGACGTCGAGACGCGACGACAGGGCGTTGACCACCGACGCACCGACCCCGTGGAGCCCCCCGGATGCCGTGTAGGAGCCACCGCCGAACTTGCCACCCGCGTGCAGCTTGGTGAAGACGACCTCGACGCCCGTCAGGCCGGTCCTGGGCTCGATGTCCACCGGTATCCCGCGGCCGTTGTCGCGGACCTCCACCGACCCGTCCGTGTGCAGGACGACCTCGATCCGGTCTCCGTGCCCGGCAAGGGCCTCGTCGACCGCGTTGTCGATGATCTCCCACAGACAGTGCATCAACCCGCGACCGTCGGTGGACCCGATGTACATGCCGGGTCGCTTGCGGACAGCCTCCAGGCCCTCGAGAACCTGCAGGTGGTGGGCGCTGTAGTCCGAGCTCGACTTCGTCGTCGCGGCCTTCTTGGCGGTGGTGGCTTCAGCCACGGCCTTCCCTCCTCCTGCCTGCGGCGACCAGACGGCCGACCGTGCCTCGCAGGGTATCCCGGGCCGCGGACAGGCCGACGTCCACCACGCCGCCCCGTCGGTGGGCCGCGGCATACTCGCCTGCGTGGGACGCACCCATCCACTGGACACCCGACCCACGAGTCAACCGATGCGACATGAGATGGACCACAGGCGACCCAATCCCGACAGGGAAGAACGGCGCGTGCTTGACTGTTGTCACCGGCACCACCAGGAAGTGGTCCTCCCCGAGGATCAACCCAGGACCGGCGGAAGACGTCTCTAGTAGACACGCGTCCATCGGGCGCATCGAACAAAGGAAGGCTGACGTGACCACTGCACTGGCACCCTCTCTGACCGCGGCAGACCGCTGCGACCGCTGCGGCGCCCAGGCTTACGTGCGCGCTCGCCTTCACGCTGGGGGCGAGCTGCTGTTCTGCGCCCACCACGGACGCGAGCACCTGCCCAAGCTGCGCGAGCACGCCGACATCCAGGACGAGACCGAGCGGCTCCACGAGACGCCCGCCATCGCCTCCGACGACGAGCGGTAGCAGGCTGGTACGGGCCTCCTGACGTGGAGGCCGACCTCTGGGTCCCCGCTGTCCTGATCCTGGTCGGGATGGTGGGGATCGTCATTCCCGTCATCCCTGGGCTGCTGCTCGTCGTCGCGGCGGTGCTGCTCTGGGCCTTCGACACCGGCGGCGCACTGGCGTGGTCGGTCTTCGCCGTGTCGGGCATCGTGTACCTGGTGGGGATGGCGCTGCAGTATGCGGTGCCGGGACGCAGGCTTCGTGAGGCGGGGGTACGCCGGTCCACGCTCGTTCTCGCCGTCCTGCTCGCCCTCGTGGGGTTCTTCGTCATCCCGGTCGTCGGAGCCGCCGTGGGCTTCGTCGGGGGCATCTACCTCGTCGAGCTGGGCCACTCGCGGGACCGCAGGAGCGCCTGGGCGTCTACTCGCGCCGCCCTGAAGGCGGTCTTCCTGTCGATGGGCATCGAACTGCTGGCCGGGCTGGCGATCGCCACGACCTGGGTCACCGGGGTGTTGCTGTCCCGGGTGTGAGCCTGCCTAGAAGCCCTGCCTGCCTAGAAGCCCTGGCCCCGGCGACGGTCCCAGCGCTCCTCCATGCGGTGCATGAAGGAGCCGAAGCTCTTGCGAGCCTTCGGCCGGGCGGCGTTCCCGCGGGAGGCCCCGGTCCTTGCTCCTGCGCCGGAGCGGCGCACGGAGCCATCGGCCTGCACGGCCCCCAGAGCGGCCCTGCGACGCGGTGGGGTCACCGCGAACGCGACAGACCCCACCATCACGGCGAACCCCACAGCCCCGATCCACCACTGCTGGGTGTTGACGCCGACCAGGACGAGGACAAGCCCGGCCACGACACCCACGATCGCCACGATGAGGCGACGTCGGGCCGCACGGGCCCCGGAGCCTTGCATCTGCGACGCGAACTTGGGGTCCTCGGCATACAGCGCCTGCTCCATCTGCTCGAGTAGCTGCTGTTCGTGCTCCGAGAGCGGCACGGTGACCTCCTGGACGTTCGGCGTGCAACTGCTTCAACGCACCGGGCTGTGGTTTCGTTGCGCCGAGCTGGAGCATCTTTGCCGGTCAGTGGTGGTGCGCTAGTCACAATCAGGATATGTCGCGATGCGGGGTTGCACTACCCGTTCACAGCGCTCGGTCCACCCGTCTCACCGGCGGCGACGTTCGTCGTCGCTGATCAGGCTGGCAGGGCGGACACTGCCCGCCCCGAACCGCGCGCTGGCCCGGTCGACGGCCCGGTCGGCGTCCCGCCAACCGTGGTCCGGCTCGTCCAGCAGCCCCTGGATCGGTGCGCCCACGCTCTCGGCGAGCCCCTCCATCCGCACGCCGACGAGGCGGATCCGTGCGCGTTGCAGGCCGAGCGCGTCATACAGCGACTTCGCGGTGTCGTAGATGTCGCGGCTGACGTCGGTGGGGTCACGCAGGGTGCGGCTCCGCGTGATGGTCGTGAAGTCGGAGAACCGCACCTTGATCGAGACGGTGCGCCCCACCAGACCGGCCGAGCGCACCCGCGCTGCAGTGCGGTCGCTGAGCTTGAGCAGCTGCCGGCGGATGTAGGCCGGGTCGTCCACGTCGAACTCGAACGTCTCGTCGGACCCGATGCTGCGTTCCCTGCGCACCGGCTCGACACGGCGGGGGTCCCGCCCCCAGGCGAGGTCGTGCAGGTGCGGTCCTGCAGTCTCGCCAAGAGCACGACGGAGCGTGTCCAGCGGTGTGTGGGCGATGTCGGCGACGGTGTGCAGCCCCAGCCGGACCAGGGCTTCCTCGGTCCGGTCTCCTACTCCCCAGAGGGCCCCGACGGGCAGCTGCTGCACGAAGGTCACGACTTCGTCCCGGGGGACGACGACCAGCCCGTCGGGCTTGGCGAGGCCGGAGGCGAGCTTGGCGACGAACTTCGTGGGAGCGACGCCGACCGAGCAGGTGATGCCCTGCTCGTCGTGGATGGTGTCGCGGACCAGCTGGCCGATGCGCGTGGGGCTGCCGAGCCGGCGAACCGAGCCGGACACGTCGAGGAAGGCCTCGTCGAGGGACAGCGGCTCCACCACGGGGGTGATGGTCTCGAACGTCGCCATGACGGCCGCCGAGATCGTGCTGTAGAGGCGGTGGTCCGGCGCGATGACCGTGGCCTGCGGGCACAGACGCCGGGCCCGCGACATGGGCATCGCGGAGGCCACGCCGAACCGTCGCGCCTCGTAGGTGGCCGACAGCACGACGCCCCGGTTGCCACCGCCTCCGATGATGACGGGTGTGCCGACGAGGTCGGGACGGCTGAGCAGGGACGCGGAGGCGTAGAAAGCGTCCATGTCGACGTGCAGGACGGTGCAGCCGCTGTCGTCGGGGGGCCGCTCGGCGCTGCGGGGGGGAAGGGCGAACTGGCGCCGGCTCATGGCTTGCCTAGCGACGCGCCAGAACGTGCATGGCTGCGCCGAGCTCTCCGAGGAAGGCGAACTGCGGATGCCGGCTCGCAGCCTCCTCCAGGTCGAGCAGCGCAGCACGGTCGGCATCGGAGTCGATCAGCGCGGAGGGCACGAGGTCGCTGAACAGCCGCACGCCGTGGAGATCCTCGACAACGAGGCCTGCCTGCTCAACGAGGTCGCGCAGGGTCTGGGCGTCGAACCGGCGCGGTAGCGGGTCTGCACTGCCCCACCGGCCGTCGGCACTGGTCAGGGCTTGGTGGGCCTGGGCGAACTGACCAGCCAGCACCCGCGTCAGGACCACCGCCAGACGGCCTGCGGCCACCAGGCTGAGGTGGCCCCCGGGCGCGAGCACGGGAGCGACGGCGGCCAGGGTCGCCTGCGGGTCGTCTACGACCTCCAGCGTCCCGTGACAGCAGACCAGGTCGAGGCGCTGGTCGCCGATGAGCTCGTCGAGGGAGTCGGCGTCCCCCTGCACCGCGGTGATCCTGGCGCCGACGCCGCGCTCGGCGCTGCGGCGGGACAGCGAGGCGAGCGCGTCCGGGCTCGGGTCGACGACCGTGACCTCATGGCCGAGCTCTGCCAGCGGCACGGCGAGACCACCGGTACCACCGCCGAGGTCGAGCACGCGCAGCGGGCGGCCCAGCTCAGCCTGTTGCTTGTCGATGAGGGCGCGCACGGCAGCCCAGATCGCTGAGGTGCGCAGGGCCGTGTCGACACCGCCGCGGCGAGCGCGCCACTGCTCCTCGGCCACGTCGACCACCTCCTGAACGGGTCCCGATGCCGATACGGCATCGGTATGGCTGTGCTGGTGCCACCCTAATGGCCCGAGCTGCCGGGGCTGGAGTGCCAGAGCTTGCGTGGCGGGGTGAGAGAGCCGGCGCCTCGGCCGTCCGGCACCTGGTCACCTCGCGCCAAGGCCCGTGACGCGCGAGTGTCCTGACCTGCGGGCTTGGTGTCGGCATAGGGCGACTGTCTGAACCCGGACGCATGCACCAACACCCTGCGACCCCTGCCCAGCTCGGCCTGGTGGACCGCCTCGGCCGCCTCTGCCTGCTCCTGGGCTGCACGCTCGCTGTCGTCCATCGCGGCATACACGGCCTCGAGGCCTCCGCGGTTCCACGCCTCCCACAGCGGGGTGAGCTCCCATGCGCCGGTCGCCCGCAACGAGACCCCCCGGGAACCGGTCCGTCGCACCACTCCACGCACCAGCAGCATCCACGAGTGGAACACCGTGGCGGCGTACGGACCTTGGACGTCCTCGAAGAACGTCGCGTCGACCGGGCCGGTGGAGTCGTCGAGCGTCAGGAAGACCACTCGTCGACCGGAACGGATCGGTGGGGTCTGGGTGGCGACCTTGACTCCGCACACCCAGATCGTCGAGCGGCTCCGCGACGTGAGCAGGTCACGGCTGCGCGTCACGCCGAGCGCGTCGAGCAGCGGGGCATAGAACTCCACGACGTGGGCGCTGGCGTCCAGGCCGAGGATGTCCAGCTCGGCGCGGACCCGCTCCGGGCCGGAGAGCTCCGGCAGTCCGGTGCCCGTGGTGAGCTCCGGCCGGTCACCGAGGTCCAGGGTGAGCTGCATCGGCTGCAGGGCGGCGGCCTGCACGGGTTGTGCGGCCTGGGACTGCCCAGCGGCCAGGGCCCGCACCTGGGAACCGTCCGCGACTCCCACGCTGGGTGCTCGTCCCCCAGCCGGTAGGCCGCGGGTTCCGTTGGCCGTCCGTGGCGCGGCACGGCGAGCCGACCGGTCGAGCGCCCGGCCGTAGCGGTCGAGCTCGGCCACGTGGAGCAACAGGTCCCGCCGGGTGGTACGGCCGCGTCGCCCCAGACCGCCGGTCGCCCCCGTCGCGCCGTACAGGCTGTCGAAACCACCGGCCAGGACGAGCCGCTCGGCGACCGGACGGGACACCTGGGCACGGTGCCAGAAGTCGGAGAGCCCGGCGTAGGGCTGGCCTGCCACGATCCGGGCCACCTCGGCATCGCTGATCCCGCGGACATCGGCCAGAGACAACCGGATGCCGTAGCTGCGGGCGTCCGGGAGATCCGGATGGGCCGGCACGAAAGCCGACTCGTCCTGGTCCAGCCGCTCGGTCCGGTAGCTGTCCTTCGAGGCGTTGACGTCGAGCCCGAGCACTGCGATCCCGAGCGAGCGCGCGTCGTCGAGGATGAGCCGTTTGGGATACATGCCCGGGTCATGGGTGAGCACCCCTGCCAGGAACGCAGCGGGATGGTGCGCCTTCAGCCAGGCCGAGTGGTAGGTCGGCAGCGCGAAGGCCGCGGCGTGGGCCTTGCAGAACCCGAACGAGGCGAAGGACTTGAGCACCTCCCAGATCCGGTCGACGTCGGCCGGGGCGTAACCCCGGGCCGCTGCCGCCGGACGCCACCATCCTTCGATCTCGTGCTGGCCTGCGGGCGTGCCGAGAGCGCGCCGCACCTCGTCCGCCTGGGCCAGGGAGACCCCTGTGGTCTCCGCGACGATCATCAGGACCTGCTCGTGGAAGACGACCACCCCCTCGGTCTCCTGGAGTGCTTCGACGAGCGTGGGGTGGAGGTAGCTGACCTCCTTCCAGCCGTGACGGGCCTCGAGGAAAGGTGTGATCATGTCGGACTTCACCGGTCCCGGGCGGAACAGGGAGATGTCGATGACGAGGTCCTCGAACCGCTCCGGCCCGAACTTGCCGATGAGCTCCCGCTGCCCAGGGCTCTCGATCTGGAAGCAGCCGAGGGTGTGGGTGGTGCGAATGAGCTTGAACGTCTCCTCGTCGTCCAGCGGCACCTGCGCCTGGTCGTCGAGATCCACGTGCACGCCGTCCACGCGAGCCACCTCCCGCACCGCGTGCGCCATCGCCGACTGCATCCGGATCCCTAGCACGTCGAGCTTGAGCAGCCCGAGAGTCTCGACGTCGTCCTTGTCGAACTGGCTCATCGGGAAGCCGAGCCAGCTCGACTCCACCGGCGTGCGGTCCAGCAGCCCGCCGTCGGACAGGATCACCCCGCAGGGGTGCAGGGCGATGTGACGGGGTAGCCCGTCGAGCCGTTCGACGAGGTCGAACAGCGCCCGCAGGCGCGGGCTGTCGAGCCCTCTGGACCGCAGCTCCGGCAGCTCGGCGATGGCGCTGCGGGCATCACGGGCGCGGATGTGCGGAAACGCCTTGGCGATCTCGTCGATCTCCGTGGGAGGCAAACCGAGAGCGGCCCCGACGTCGCGGATCGCGTGACGGACCTTGTAGGTGTCCATCATCGAGACACAGGTGACCCGCTCCCCGCCGAACCGCTCGAGGATCCGCTCGTAGACCTCGGTACGGCGAGCGGACTCGACGTCGATGTCGATGTCGGGCAGCTCGGCGCGCAGCGGGGAGCAGAACCGCTCCATCAGCAGGTGGTAGCGGATCGGGTCGACCCCGCTGATGCCGAGCAGGTAGTTGACCAGGGATCCCGCGCCGGACCCGCGGGCCGCCACCCGCACGCCCATCTCCCGGATGAGGTCCACGACCTGTGCGACGGTGAGGAAGTAGGTCGGGTAGCCGAGCTCGGCGATGACCTTGAGCTCTTCGGTCAGGCGCGACTCGACCGTCGCCAGCTCACGCTCACTGGCACCGGGATAGCGCAGCCCAACCGCCTCCCGGCAGCGTTGCTCGAGCATCACCTGGGCGCTCATCCCCGGCTCGACACCCAGCCGCTCCGGCTCCGGAAGGTGGACCGAGCCGATGCCCAGGTCGTGCCGGGCACTCTGGGCACAGGCGAGCCCCACGGCAACAGTCCGCTGCAGGAGCTGCTGAGCACGGGCCAGGTCACCGCCGGTCACGTCCTGGGCGATGGCGCGCATGGTGTCGGTGGTCGCCAGATGGGCGGCGTCGGTGACCCGGTCCAGATGGCGGGTGTCCAGCGCGACGAGCCGGCGCGCCGCGTCGAGGACGTCGACGACGGCGGACTCACCGGGGTCGACATGGCGTACCGCGGCGGTCAGCACGGCGGGCAGGCCCTGCTCGTCGGCCAGGGCGAGCAGGCGCCTGGCATGACTACGGGAGGCCGGAGTCCCCTCCGGTCCGCCATGGCAGACGACCTCCACCGCCAGGGCGTCCGCCGGGAGCCTGGCTCGCCACCGCGCCACCAGCGTCCGTGCCAGGTCGGTGCGCTTGGTCAGCAGCGCCCGGCCGACATCGGAGTCCGGACCGAGCAGCACCAGCAGCGGCCCTGGGGCGTCGTCTCCCGGCGCTGCGCAGCGAGCGGCGATCACCTCGGCGGAGCTCACCGGCGCTCCGCGCTCTCCTCTGAGGTGGGTCTCGGTGACCAGGCGGCACAGCGCCGCCCATCCCACCCCGGCGGGAACGCCGGCTGCGCGGCCCCGGGCCAGGACGGTCACCCGAGGATGCCGAGGATCACGTTGGGCTCCACCGCGGACGGGCGTGCGGGGGGCTCCCGCGATGCCTGGCAAGGACGCCTGATGCCCTCCCGGCCCCTGCCGGGAGTCCGGTCCCACGGCGAGGTCGACTCCCAGGACGGGGACGATACCGGCCGCTGTGGCGGCCTGGACGAAGCGTATGGCGCCGTACAGCCCGTCCCTGTCGGTGAGCGCCAGGATCGGCTGACGGTGCTGGGCCGCACGCTCTACCAGGGACTCGGGGGTCGCCGTGCCGTAACGCATCGAGAAACCGGACGCCACGTGCAGGTGGGCGAACCCCGCACTGGCCACGTGCGGGTCACGGAGAGGAGCCGCTGAGGTGGTCATGATGCTGCCGTGGACAGCGTGGTGGGCACCAGCACCTCGCTGTGCTCGGACGGGTGGACCGGAAGGCCGAGGCTGCGGCAGACGAGGTCGACGAAGACCTCGGACTGCCGGAGCAGGTCGTCGGCTTCCCGGGCGCTGAGCTGGTGACGCTCACGGGTGGCGACGAGCTCGAAGAACCGGGCCCACTCGGACAGCTCGGGAGCGACGCTGGGAAGCAGGTCCCACAGGCTGCGCGGACCCGACCGGCCGTCCGGAGTGGTGCGAGCGGCGACGAGAGCTGCGGCGGCGCGTAACGCGCCCAGCCTGGCCTGCACGTAGCGCTGGGCGATATCACTGCTGTGGCAGGCCTCGAGCAGCGAGTGTCGGGAACGGTCGAGCAGGTCCAAGGCAACGGTGGCGGTCGTCATGTCAGGCTCCTCAGTCCGCTACCTGCAACAGCCGCCACTGGCTGCTCACGGTGCCGAGGTCGTCACGATGACCGGTGCCGAGGTCGTCACGATGACCGGTGCCGAGGTCACCAGCACGACCGAGGTCGTGGTCGTGCGTCACCGCTCCCAGGTCATAGACGCCTACGCCAGCCGCCCGGCCGGCACTGGCCTCGACCCGCCAGACCTGCCGCTCACGGGCATCGGCCAGGACGTCGGCACCATCGCGGGCATCACGCCACCAGGGGCGCCGCTCCTGCCAGTGGTCGAGGACCGCTCGTACTACATAGAGCCGACCACGCCAGATGAACGCTCCTGGACACTGCCGGGCACCGTCCTCGGCACTCTGGTCGTGGCCCGTACCGTCCTGCGCGGGACGGACCTCGATGAGCTCTTCGTACCGGCGCACCACGAGCAGGCTCCTTCTTCGACGGAGGGCAGTGAGGAAGTGGCTCTGGCCCTGCACGAAGGCGGGGTCGAGGCGCCTGGCACAGGACCAGAGCCACCACAGGGTTCGCGACATACGGGCCGTGGCACTACCAATGACAATGCCAGAGACCACCAGCTCTTCCACGAACCAGTTCGAACGTTTGTTCGATACCAAGAACCGTACACCCCGGGCCCGACAGTCCGTCAAGAGGCTCTGGTTGAGCACCTCGAACCCGCTTAGTCTTCGTCCATGGGCCCCCCGACGACCGACCTGCGCGACCACCCCGCAGTGCGCCGGGTCATGGCCGCACTCGCCGTCCACCAGGTCACACCCGAGGTCGTCTGCCTTCCCGACGCCGTACGCACGGCCGCCGCGGCGGCTGCTGCGCTCGACGTGACCCCCGCCGAGATCGCGAACTCGCTGGTCTTCCGAGCCCACGGCGAGGACGGGCGGATCACCCCTCTGCTCGTGCTGACCTCGGGCGCGCACAAGGTCGACCTCGTCAAGGTGGCGGACCTCGTCGACGGCCTTGACCACCTCGAGCGCGCCGACGCCGACTTCGTCCGGGACACCACCGGGTTCGCGATCGGCGGCGTCGCGCCCGTCGGACACACCTCACCGGTGCAGACGCTCGTCGACGTCTCGCTGAGCCGCTACCGCCACGTCTGGGCCGCGGCTGGACACAGCCACACCGTGTTCCGGACCACCTACGAGGAGCTGCTCCGGATCAGTGGACCGACTGCTATGGCGATCGAGGTCTGTTGACCTGGCCCAGCACGCCATGAGACCGACCCTCGGTCCACCATGACGCCAGTCACGACAGTGCCCGCCGCCGTCCATCCTCGACGACTGCGAGTGAGGTGCGGGACATGACGGGCCACCGCTCACACCAGCGCGAGCCCCGGGTACTGGAGCTGCGCATCCACGGCGTCAGCAACACCCCCCCGCACGCCATGCTGGACCTTCCGGAGTCGGACGTGATGCGTGCCGACGGCGACGACGGTGGCTCGTTCTGGGTCCGCCGGCCCGAGGTGCCCAACCCGGCCAAGACGTCTCGCGGGCATACGCCAGCAGGAGTGCACCGGGAGGCGTACTCCTGGGGCAGCCTCGCCCGGAGCACCTTCCGCGCGGGCTCCGGCGTAGCCGCCACGGTGGTCGACGTCATCGTGCGCACGCTCTGGACGCTCCTGCTGCCCTTCGCACTGACCAACGTGGCCTACTGGAGCAGGCGTCTGCATGACGGTGCGCCGCCATCATTCTCGGCCCTGAGTAAGGGGCACGCAGGCGGCGCCTGGATCATGCGGCTCAACGGGCTGGTACAGACCCTCATGGTCGCGGTCACCGCCGTGGTGCTCTCAGTCGACCTTGTCGGCGTCCAATGCCAACCGACCGGCTCCGAGAAGGCGACTCGCTGCACGGGCATCCCGTCCGCCTTCGGGTTCCTCGACAGCTGGACCATGGGGGCGCGTATGACGTTGACCAGCATCATCCCGATAGTGCTCGTCGTCGCGCTGTACGCCTTGTCCGCACGCACCAGGACCCGCTTCGAGCTGGCAACCCGCAACCAGGACCCGGCCAAACCCGCTGCCCGGCTCGTCCGTGCCTTCCCCGACTCGGCAACCGGCACTCCGCGCTGGCCGATCCTCTCGACCCCCGGGTTCTGGAACCACAGCCGGGTGACCGCGCCATCTGCCACCACGCATCTGGCCGCCACCGTGGCGATGGTGGTGGGGCTGTGCTCCAGCCACCTCTGGACCGACGGCTCCTCGACACACGACGGTGGCTGGAAGTCGGCGGGGCTCGTGTGGCCGGCACTGACCTGTCTCTCGGCCCTGGTCCTCGCGTGGACCTTCGTCCTCCAGGCTCGCCTCGACCCCCTCGCCGCCGATGTCGCCTGTGACGACGCTCCTCCTGACGCCGTCGCAGAGCACCGTCGTTCGTCGGCGTGGCGCACGCTCGGCCTCGCCGTGGCGCTCTACGCGGTCTTCGTCGTGGCCGCTCCTCGTGAGGAGCGCAGCGCGTCAGCCCCTTCGGGCCCCATGACCGGCGTGCACGGTGCCGTGACGACGCTTGCCGTCCTGACCGTTCTGCTCGCGGTCGTTGCCCTTGGTGCGCGGTCGCGGCAGACAGGGGACGGCTCGGGTCTGGCGAGCACCGTCCTCCAGGGGCTGCTGGGCCTACCTCTGGCCGTGGCGTTCGCCGTCCTGCCGACCTGGCCCGTGGCGAGCTGGCCGGTATGGGACTGGTCAGGATGGCAGACCATCTCGCACCGTGGGATCGGTCGATGGGTCACCGGCGACCAGCGGGCGACCGCGATCGCGATCGTGGTCGCCGCAGGCATGGGCCTGACCGCGTGGGCCTACTGGCGCTCCGGCGCGGATACGAAGGCCCCGGACCCGACGGCCACTGACGTCGCGGGCAGCTTGTCGGAGCGGGCCAGGACGGGGTGGGGCGGGCGGGCGCCCGGCGTCTTCATCGCCCTGGGCGCATTCTTCGGCTTCGTCGTCCTGAGCGCGCTGACCCTGTTTGTCGGCGACCGGCTCAACGGCGACCATTCGGCGGGCTCGCTCGTAGGACCTCGGATGCCGGCCCCCGCGGGTTCGGCGCCCCAGCTCCTCGTGCCAGGGCTGTATGGCTGGTTCGCCCTCGCCGCGGTCGGTGGTCTGGGGCTCATGCTGCTGTCGGTGGTGGTGGCCCACCTCGGCTGGTGGCGCAAGGCGACCGGTGAGGTGGTCCCGGGGGTTGCCGAAGGCAGTCCCACCGAACGCGCGGTGTGGCGCAGTAGAAGCTTCGCCAGGCTCGCTCACCGTGCCGAGCCACTGCTGGCGCTCCTGCTCGCCTGCGTCATCTCCGCCAGCGTCGCCGTCGTCGCTGCGCGGCAGGTGGCAGGCGCGCCCGAGTGGCCGATCTGGTCCACAGCCGTCACGGCAGCGTCCCTCATCCTTGCCGCGGCAGTCGTGGGCGTCGTCGCCGCCGGGGGTACCACCTCCTCGCGCAGCGCAGTGCGCCCCTTGGGCATCCTGTGGGACCTGGCCTGCGCCGTCCCCCGAGCGGCGCATCCCCTGGGCCCGCCGTGCTACGGAGAACGAGTCGTCCCGGAAGTGCTCGAGCGGTGCCGCCGGTGGCTGGACGGGGGCCGGGACGCCCACACGGACGAGGACACGGACGAGGACACGGACCACGACACGGACCACGACACGACCATCACCGAAGGGAGTCGCGCTGGACTGTCCCGCTCCACACGCTCAGTCGTCCTCTCGGCACACTCCCTCGGTGGGGTCATCGCAGTCAGCGCCATCCTCGGAGCACCGCGGCCGGAGTACCAGCCGGGCGACGCGAACCGTCTGCCAGCTCCCTGTGAACGTGGCGACTGGTTGGTTCCGCGCCTCGCGCTCATCACGTACGGCACCCAGCTGCGCGCGTACTTCGGCCGGTTCTTCCCCGAGCTCTTCGGACCGGCCGTTCTGGGCGTCCGGCCAGTTCGGCGAGCCCGGCTGCTGGCAGCCGACCCCTGGTCGGCGGACTGGCTCCAGCCGAGGACCACCTTCACCCCACCATCCGTCCTCGCCTGGAGCCTGCGCCAGGTCCTGAGCCTGCATCCGCGGGACGCATCAAACCCGGAGGGTGTCCCCGGTCGTTGGTACAGCCTGTGGCGCTTGACGGACTACCTGGGCTTCCCTGCGGTCGCCCGACCCGAGAGAGTGCTGGACAAGCCCGACTCGGAAGACTGGAGAGCGCTGCATGACCGATATGCCTCCGAGGTCGACTTCACCGCATACTTGTTGACCACGCTCACCCATAGTGACTACCCGCGGACCGAGGAGTACTCGCTCGCGCTCACGGAAGCGGTCACTGACCTGTCCACCCTGGGTCACGCCGACGGGCAGGATGGCGCGGCACGCCACGACGGGCGCGTCGCGGACTCCGAGCCACCCATACTCGAATAGGCGACCCGGGTCGTCGGATATCTCAGGAGCCATCCTCGGGCTTCGCCTGTGCACCCTGGAGACGTGCCTTGGCTCGCTCCGGCAGCACCGAGGCGCCCGCCGCCTGCAGCTTGTTCCGCTTGGACCCGGCGACCACCTTGTCACGGCCGGCCATCAGCGCCTCGAAGCCATCCTTGGCCACCTCGGCCGGATCGTCCTTCGGCCCCTGGGCCACCTTCGTGTCCATCATGTCGGCCCGCTCGAAGAACTCCGTGTCGGTGGGTCCTGGCAGCAATGCCGTGACGGTGACCCCGGAGTCCGAGAGCTCGGCCCGAAGCGCCTCTGCGAAGGACAGGACGAAGGCCTTCGAGGCGGCATACGTCGCGAAGTAGGGACCGGGCATCAAGCTGGCGATCGACGCCGTCATGAGGACCCGGCCTGACCCGCGGGCGACCATGCCAGGCACGAGCCGCTTGGCAAGGTGCACCGTCGAGACGACGTTGAGCTGCAGCAGCCTCGAGTCGTCCTCCCAGGAGGTCTCGACGAAGCGACCACCGACGCCGATCCCCGCGTTGAGCGCCAACGCGTCGACCGGTCGAGCCGTCGCGGAGAGCAAGGCGACCACCTCGTCCACGCCGGCGGAGGTCGCCAGGTCGGCCCGGACCGACCGGACTGCCACCGGTCCGGCCAGCGAGTCGGCAGCCACCGCCAGCCCCGCGTCCTCGGCCACCAGCATAAGGTCGAAGCCGTTCTCGGCGAACTGGCGGGCCAGCTCCAGACCGATACCACTCGATGCACCGGTGACCACCGCCAGCGGCCGCTGACCGTCCTGAGTGAGGTCCGACATGTCTCCTCCACGCTCCTCGTCGACGTCTGCCCGGGCGACGCCGTCGATCCGGACGGCGCGGCCGCCGGACTCATGCCCGTCCCACCGATGCTCAAACGCACTGGGCGTGTGGGCCCAGCCGCCGAACGGGGCGCGCCTGAGGCACGGAGGAAGGACAGTAGGAGGGAGAACGAATGAAGCGTGGTCGAGCCGGTTCAGCCGCTGGCGGCCATCTCGTGGATGCACAGGACGTTGCGGTCGGGGTCGAGGAACCAGGCAGCCCGTTCGCCGTCCATCTCGGCGATGTGGTCGACCGTCTTCAGACCCGGGACGTCGTAGTCCTCGAAGACCACTCCCCTTCCCTCGAGCTCGGAGATCTCGGACCGCAGGTCGGCCACCTCCCACGTCAGGGCTGTGCTCGGGTTCTGCGTGCCCGCCTCGCGCGGTAACAACATCAACGTCGTCCCACCGCTGAGCTCGTACATCAGGCTCCCCTCGCCGTTGGTGCCCTGGAACGGGAGGCCGAGGCGGTCGGAGTAGAACTCCTTCGCGCGGCCGGTGTCCGTGACAGGCAGCAGGGTCGAGACGGCACTCGAGGCCAATGACATGACAGCACCTCCTTCAGGCGTCTCCCAGCGTGCGCCGCGAGGACGCGTTGGCGTTCCACCAAAGTGGTGAGATGTCCTGGGATATCCAGTGCGATGACGTCGGCTATCCCCAAGGAGAGGTCCGGGGGGACGTCCGTGCCGATGTGCCAGGCAGAATGGCCCCATGACGACCCCCAGGCCCGTCGAGTGCTGGCTCACCGACATGGACGGCGTTCTCGTCCACGAGGACACCATCATCCCGGGCGCGGCGGAGTTCGTCGCCGCCCTCGTCCGCAGCGGCCGGCGCTTCCTCGTCCTCACCAACAACTCCATCTTCACCCCCCGCGACCTCAAGGCACGCCTGCGTGCCAGCGGCATCGAGCTGCCTGAGCAGTCCATCTGGACCTCTGCGCTGGCCACAGCACAGTTCCTCGACGACCAGCGACCTGGCGGCAGCGCGTTCGTCGTCGGCGAGGCGGGCCTCACGACGGCCCTGCACGAGGTCGGCTACACGATGACGGAGCGTGACCCCGACTACGTCGTGCTGGGCGAGACCCGGACCTACTCCTTCGAGGCGATCACCAAGGCGATCCGGCTCATCGAGGCCGGCGCGAGGTTCATCGCCACCAACCCCGACGTCAGCGGCCCCAGCCAGCACGGCACGCTGCCGGCCACCGGGTCCGTCGCGGCTCTGATCTCCGCGGCGACCGGGCGCCAGCCGTACTACATCGGCAAGCCGAACCCGCTCATGATGCGCAGCGCCCTGAACCGGATCGACGCCCACTCGGAGTCCACCGTGATGATCGGGGACCGGATGGACACCGACGTGATCAGCGGCCTGGAGGCCGGCTTGCGCACCATCCTCGTCCTCACCGGCTCGACCCGCCCTGACCAGGTCGACCAGTTCCCCTACCAGCCCACGCGGGTGGTCGACTCGATCGCCGACGTGGTGCCGCTGGTCGGCGAGCTACGCCCGCTCGACGTCCGGGCCGCCGAGGCCGAAGCCCGCTGACCCACCTCTCGGGCCTCCTGCCCTGCGGTGGCCCTCGCTGCCCGACGAGGGCTCCAAGCCCTACGAGACCCGCTGTCCGGTGGGAGGGCGCGGGCCGCATGCGCGCGCTGGATGTACTCGGCCGGGTACAGCTAGAGGCCGAGGTTGCGGTGCACCTCGAGTGTCGCGGTGGACCGGTTCATGGTGATGAAGTGGAGTCCCGGGGCGCCTTCGGACAGCATGCGCTCGGCAAGCTCGGTGGCGATCTGGACGCCGACCTCCCGCGTCGCCGCAGGGTCGTCCGCGACAGCCTCCAGCCTCGAGAGCACGGCGGAGGGCAAGGGGGTCCCCATGAGCTGCGCCATCCTCGCGATCTGCTTGAAGTTGGTCACCGGCATGAGGCCCGGCGTGATCGGCAGGCTCCGGCGCGCCGCGACGGCGTCCCGCAACCGCAGGTACGTGTCCGCGTCGAAGACCATCTGCGTCACCGCGAACGTGGCACCCGCATCCGCCTTGCGGACCAGGACCTCGACGTCATGGTCGAAGCCAGCAGACTCGGGGTGCACGTCGGGGAAGGCCGCGACGCCGACCGTGAAGTCGCCCAGTGCTCGCACCAGACGCACCAGGTCCTCGGCATGGTCGAGACCCTCTGGATGCGCCACCCACTCCCCTCCCACGTTGCCAGGGGGGTCGCCGCGAAGCGCCAGGATGTTGCGCACGCCGCTCGCGGCATACAGGCCGACCACCTGGCGCAGGGCCGCCACCGAGGCACCTACACAGGTGAGGTGCGCCAGCGGGACGAGCGTCGTCTCGCGCGCGATCCGCTCGGTCACGCGGACGGTGCGGTCCTGGTTGGAGCCACCGGCGCCGTACGTCACGGACACGAAGTCGGGGCGCACCGCTTCCAGGCGACGGATCGCGTCCCAGAGCGCACCCTCGCTGGCGTCGTCCTTCGGGGGGAAGAACTCGAAGCTGATGGAGGGTGTCGGGGCGGCGAGCATGCCAGGGATCGACCGGGTGAGGCGCTCCGGTCGAGCCAGTCGAGATGGTTGGCCCAGTGCCATGGCGGTGAGACTAGTCGAGTGACGTGGCCGTAGGCTCAAGGCTGCACCGGCTGAGACCGGTGCACCACCGTCGACGACAGACGCCTTGGAGGACCGCGTGGTGGCCAGCCCTCTCGACGCCGCACAGCTGCGCGAACGCGTCCAGCGCTGCGTCGACGACGTGCTGGCACACCAGTCCCGCGTACTGGCTGAGGTCGGGCCGGACACGCTGGAGCTCCTCGGCGCGGTCGCGCGCCTGCTCAGCGGGGGGAAGCGGCTCCGCGCGGCGTTCCTCTACTGGGGGTACCGGGCCGCCGGGCAGCCGGACTCGGATGCGGTCGTCCGGGTGGCGACAGCGATGGAGTTCTTCCAGGCGGCTGCCCTCATCCACGACGACGTGATGGACGACAGCGACACCCGACGCGGTATGCCGGCCACGCACCGCTCGCTGGCGGCTCGCCACCAGGAGCAGGCATGGGCCGGTGATGCCGGCAGGTTCGGGGTGGCAGGGGCCATCCTCGCCGGCAACCTCTGCCTCAACTGGACCGAGGAGCTGTACGCCACCTCCGGCCTGGAGGCGTCACACCTTGCCCGCGGTCGGTCGGTCTTCGACGTGATGCGAACCCAGCTCATGGGTGGGCAGTTCCTCGACGTCGTGGAGTCCGCGAGGCCGTGGACTGCGATCTCGACGACCGAGCGCATCGAACGAGCCGAGCGGGTGATCAGGTTCAAGAGCGCCAAGTACACCGTCGAGCACCCGCTGCTCATCGGAGCCGTGGCCGGAGGCGCGGACGAGCAGGATGTGGCGGCCCTGTCCCGTTTCGGGCTCGGCCTGGGGCAGGCCTTCCAGCTCCGGGACGACCTCCTGGGGGTGTTCGGTGACCCGGTGGCCACGGGCAAGCCGGCCGGGGACGACCTGCGAGAGGGAAAGCGGACGGTGCTCGTTGCGCATGCCCTCGCAGGTGCGGACGCGGAGGGCCGGGCCGTACTCGAGGGTCGGCTCGGTGACCCCGGTCTGGACGAGGCGGCTGTGGAGCGGCTCCGTGACGTGATCAGCGCGAGCGGGGCCGTCGATGCCGTCGAGGCTGACATCTCCCGACTGGCCGGCGCGGCGCGCATGGCCCTGAAGTCGACCCGGGACCTGCAGCCCGAGGCCGTTGGCGTCCTCGACCAGCTGATCGACAGCGCGACCACGCGAGAGTACTGACAGCTAGAACGCCTGCTCCATGGCGCGGCGCCGCACCTCCGTCTTGAAGCCCGCCGCCAACGCGTCCACCGGGGTGCCGCCCGTGCGCAACGTGCTGTTCGGCGTGAACAGCCAGCGCACGATCTCCTCGTCGTCCATGCCGCCGTCGGAGAGCACGGTGAACGTGCCCCGCAGATGCCGGAACACCGCCTCGTCGAGGAACTGCTCCGGCACGGACACGACGCGGCGCTCCCCGACGCGCAGGGCGAGAAGCTCACGGTCCTCGATGAGGCGCCGAACAGCCGACAATGGCACCCCCAGCCGCTCCGCGGCGTCGGGAACGGTCAGCCAGGAGCCGACGAGTGTCTCCAGTGGGGTGTCGGCTGCGGCGGTCGGCTCAGGTCCGGTGGGCGTGTCAGTCACAGGGACAGCCTGCCAGCCACCGTACGCAAAGCAAATTACATTGATGTAAGTCAATATAAATCGCCCTTAGTGGTGTACGTTTCACAAACGTCACAGTCGCCACTCCCCTCCCTCCAGTACCGCTGTCCGCACACCGCGCTCACTGGACCGCCCGAAAGGCAGCTCCCCGATGTCCCCTGTGATCGCTCCTGCAGCGCTCCCTTCGGTCTCGACCCTGACCCCGCCCGCCGTGGTCCAGAAGGCCAAGCCGGCGCCGCACGGCTGGACCTCGTACACGGTGCGCAATGGCGACACGCTGGCCGCCATCGCGGCGCGGACGGGCACCACAGCGGGCACCTTGGCAGCGCACAACCGGCTCAGGGCAGGCGGTAACCACCTCGCCGTCGGGCAGCGGCTGTCCGTGCCCAAGTCGGCGCGCCAGGCAAGGGCCGAGGCCGCGAGGGCCAGAGCGGCGGCGGCGGCACGCGCGGCCGCGATCAGGCGCGCCACGTACGTCGTACGGCCCGGTGACACCCTCAGCCACATCGCCGCTCGCAAGGGTGTCTCCCTGGCCGCGCTGCTCAAGGCGAACCGGCTCTCGACCCGCTCGGTGATACAGGTGGGGCAGAAGGTACGGATCCCCGGAGCAGGCGCGGCGAGCGCCCGCCGTCCCGCGGCCCGCCCTTCGACAGCCACCACGACGACGTACCGAGTGCGCGGTGGCGACACGCTGAGCGGCATCGCGACCCGTACGCGGACCTCCCTGCGCTCGCTGCTGTCCATGAACCGGCTGAGCTCACACAGCGTGATCCACCCGGGGCAGCGGTTGAGGGTCCGAGGCACGACAGCCGTCGCGGCGGCCTCCACCGCGTACGTCGTGCGCTCCGGTGACACCTTGAGCGGGATCGCGGTCCGTCACCACGTCACCCTCGCCGCCCTGCTCAAGGCGAACCACCTCGCGAACGCGAACCGCCTCACCCTGGGGCAGCGGCTGCGCGTGCCCGGCAGGAAGGCGAGCACGGCAAGCAGCTCGAACACCTTCGCAGGCCGCACCTACTCCAGCGCGATCGTGAGCTCGGCGAACCGCAACCGAGCACGCCTGGCGCGCTCGTCGGTCCCCAGCCGCAGCCAGACCCGCGCGATGGTCATCGCGACCGCCCGCCGGCACGGGGTGGACACGAGGCTCGCCCTGGCCGTGGCCTGGCAGGAGTCGGGCTGGAACCAGCGACAGGTCTCCGTGGCGAACGCGATCGGCGTCATGCAGGTCATCCCCTCGTCAGGGCGGTGGGCCTCGGACATGGCGGGGCGCCGGCTGAACCTGCTGAGCACCCAGGACAACATCACTGCCGGTGTGGTCATCCTGCGTTCGCTGACCAGGTCGGCGACCACGGTGGACCAGGCCATCGCCGGGTACTACCAGGGCCTCTACTCCGTCCAGCACCAGGGCATGTACGCCGACACGAAGGCCTACGTCGCGGCCGTCAAGTCGCACCGCAGCCGCATGTGAGGTCGGGCTCCCAGCCCTCCCCGGACCTGCCTGCACGGACCGGCCCTTCGGACCTCCTACACTTTGCGGGTGTCTTCCGGTGTCACCGAGTCCCTCCTCGGCCGCATGCTCGACGGGCGTTACCGCGTCCAGTCGCACATCGCCGACGGCGGGATGGCATCGGTGTACCTGGCGCTGGACACCCGCCTGGACCGCGACGTCGCGCTGAAGGTCCTGCGCAGCGACCTGGCCCAGGACGAGGCGTTCGTCAGCCGGTTCCGTCGGGAGGCGCGTTCGGCCGCGCGCCTGTCGCACCCCAACGTGGTCGCGGTCTTCGACCAGGGCGAGGACGAGGGGCACATGTTCCTGGCCATGGAGTACGTGCCGGGCAAGACCCTGCGGGAGGTGATGCGGGCCGAGGGTCCGCTGACGCCGCGGGCAGCCCTCGACATCATCAGTCCAGTACTGCAGGCGCTGGGCGCGGCCCATCGGGCGGGGATCATCCACCGGGACGTGAAGCCGGAGAACGTGATCCTGCGCGAGGACGACGGCACGGTGAAGGTGGCCGACTTCGGCCTCGCCCGGGCGGTGTCCGCGCAGACCTCAACCTCCCAGACCGGGGTCCTGCTTGGCACCGTGGCGTACCTCTCCCCCGAGCAGGTCGAGCGCGGCGTCGCCGACGCCCGCAGCGACGTCTACGCGGCGGGGCTGATCCTCTTCGAGATGCTGACCGGCAGCAAGGCCTTCACCGGCGACAGTGCCATCCACATCGCGTACCAGCACGTCCACGGCTCGGTACCCGCGCCGTCGTCCCGGGTGAGCTCCGTGCCCGCCGAGCTCGACGCGCTCGTGGCCCTGGCAACCGCGCGCGACCCCGACCAGAGACCCACCGATGCATCGGACCTGCTTGCCGAGGTGCGCAAGTCGCGCGGCATGCTCAGCCCCGCAGAGCTCGACCGCCGGCCCGACGGGCCGGCTGCGCCCGGCGGTGGTGCCAGCACCGTGGCCGTGGACCGCACCAGTGCCCTGCCCGTCGAGACGGCGCGAGGGCAGGGCGGCGGCGCTGACGCCGGCCGCGCCGGGCGACCGCTGCCACCGGTCGCGCTGCCGTTCGACCAGACGCCGACTGCGCCTGCGACCGTCTTCGGCGCGCCTGCTGCAGCCCCACCGGCTGCGGCGAGGGACGGGGGCCCCTGGCGCTGGGCGCTCCTCGCGCTCGTCCTCGCCGTGGTCGCGGCCGGCGCGGCCTGGTACTTCCTGTCCGGGCCCGGCTCTCCCACGGTCGTGCCCAGCGTTGCGGGGCAGTCCTTCGTGCAGGCCCAGCGGGCACTGGCTGCGGCGCATCTGGGGGCCGACAGGGTGGACTCGTTCGACGAGACGATCGCCAGGGGCACGGTGATCCGGACCGACCCAGGGGCCGGCACACAGGTCCGACGTGGGCAGGACGTCTCCGTGACCGTGTCCAAGGGGCCAGAACGGTACGCGGTGCCCGCCCTCGTGGGATCGACGCGCACCGAGGCGCAGGCACGCCTCCAGAGCGTCAAGCTCGCTCTCGGCAAGACGGCCCAGGCGTACGACGAGCGGGTCGATGCCGGGCTCATCGTGAGCGTGAGCCCGCGGCAGGGAACCCTTCTCAGGCGCGGGGCGGCCGTGGACATCGTCGTCAGCCGGGGACGTAAGCCCATCCAGGTCTCCGACTTCACGGGCAAGCCCGCCACGGCGGCGGTCGACGCCCTGACGCAGGAGGGTCTGACGGTCGACGCCACGCGCCAGGAGAACAGCGACACGGTGCCTAAGGGAAGCGTCGTCTCGCAGAGCCCCGCCAGCGGCACGCTGTTCCGCGGCGACAAGGTCACCCTCGTGGTGTCGAAGGGCCCGGTTCTCGTCGCGGTCCCCGACGTGCAGGGCAAGCAGGAGGCGGAGGCCACGAAGCTGCTGACCGACGCTGGCTTCAAGGTCACGATCAAGCGGTTCATGGGCGGCATCTTCGGCACCGTGCGCAGCCAGGACCCGGCGAGCGGTACCGAGCAGCCCAAGGGGACCGTCATCACCTTGGTCATCGTCTAGCTCGAGCTCTCCGTGCGCCCTCCCATCGCGGCCTCGCGGCTCGCCACCCTGCTTCTCGTGTCCGTCACGGCGGTCTGGGGCTCGACCTTCTTCCTGATCCGCGACCTCGTCGCCCACGTACCCCCCGCCGACTTCCTCGCGGTGCGGTTCGCGATCGCCGCCGTGGTGATGGCGCCGCTCTTCCGTCGTCAGACCATGGCGCTGGACCAGCGGGAGCTGGTCATCGGGCTCATCCTCGGGGTGCTCTACGGGCTCGCCCAGCTGCTCCAGACCATCGGGCTCGAGCACACCGACGCGTCGGTGTCCGGGTTCGTCACCGGCACCTACGTCGTCCTCACACCGCTGCTCGGTGCGCTGCTGCTGCGCGACCGTGTCCCCGGTGCGACCTGGGTCGCGGTCGGCCTCGCTACGGCCGGTCTGGCCGTGCTCTCTCTGCAGGGTGCCTCCGTCGGCCTCGGGGAGGCCCTCACCCTGGCGGCTGCCGCCCTCTACGCCCTGCACATCATCGGCCTCGGCCGCTACTCGACTGCCGCCGCTGCTAACGGGCTCGCCACGGTCCAGGCCTTCGTCATCACCGTTGTCACCCTGGTGGGCGCGCTCCCCGGCGGTGTGACGCTTCCCGCCACGGGCCGACAGTGGGCCTCGCTCCTGTACATGGCTCTCGTCGCGGGCGCGGTGGCGCTCTGGGCCCAGACCTGGGCGCAGTCGCAGCTCTCCGCCACGAGGGCCGCCATCGTCATGACGATGGAGCCGGTGTTCGCAGCGTTCTTCGCCGTCCTTTTCGGTGGCGAGTCGCTCACCGGCCGTATGGTGCTCGGCGGGGTCCTCGTGCTCACCGCCATGTACGTGGTGGAGGTGCTCGGCCGGTCACCCGGGCGCACCGCCCAGGACGACCCTCCGGCAGAGCTCCTGCACCACGAGGTGTGAGGCGCCAAGCTCCAGGCTCGGACCTCCACAGCAGCCGCGTCACGTGCTCGGCGGGCCGCTCTCCAACAACGGCGCCAGGGCGGCGATGGCTCGGTCGGTCGCTGTGTCGTCGACGTCCAGGTGCCAGACGAGCCTGACGGCCGTACCACTCACGGGGTACAGCCGGATGCCGTGGTCCGCCGCTGCGGCGACGAAGGCATCCGCCGTCCAGCCGGCGACAGCGACGTGCAGGATGACGATATTGGTCTGGACCGTCTCGGGATCTACCGAGCCGGGCGCCGCCTGCGCGGCGGCCGCGGCGAACCGGTGAGCGCGCGCGTGGTCCTCCGCGAGCCGCTCCACGTGGTGGTCCAGGGCGTGCAGCCCCGCCGCGGCGAGGATGCCGACCTGCCGCATCCCGCCACCGAACCGCTTCCGCCAGACCCTCGCCTCGGCCATGTGGTCGGCAGACCCGGCCAGGACCGAGCCGATCGGCGCGCCGAGGCCCTTGGACAGGCAGACGCTCACCGTGTCGAACAGCCTGCCGTACTCGGACAGCGCGATGCCCGTCGCGACATGGGCGTTCCACAGGCGCGCGCCGTCCAGGTGCAGGGAGACTCCGCGGCCGCGGGTGCCCTCCCACAGGGCACGCATCTCCTCGAGTGGCTGGACCGTGCCACCGCCGAAGTTGTGGGTGTTCTCCACCACGACCAAGCGGGTGTTCACCTGGTAGGCGCCACCGGAGGGTGTCATCAGTCCCAGCGGCTGCGAGGCGTCGAGGAGACCTCGATGGGCGACCCACGAGCGCGACGAGATGCCGGACAGCACGGCGGCCGCGCCGAGCTCGGCGCGCAGCACGTGCGCCAGCGAGTCCGCGATGAGCTCTTCCCCGGGCTTGACGTGCAAGCGCAGACCGAGCTGGTTGGCCATCGAGCCGGTGGGGGTGAAGAGCGCAGCCTCGTGCCCGAGCAGCGCAGCAACCCGGGCCTCCAGCTCGCGGACGGTGGGGTCCTCGCCGAAGACGTCGTCGCCGACTGGAGCCGCGGCCATGGCGGCGCGCATCTCCTGGGTCGGCTTCGTCAGGGTGTCGGAGAGCAGGTCGACATCGACGGACGTCGTGGTCGGCATCCGGCTCAGTCCCGGGAGAGCATCTCGGCGACCAGGAAGGCCAGCTCGAGACTCTGCTGGTGGTTGAGACGGGGGTCGCAGACCGTCTCGTACCGCTTCGTGAGGTCGGCGTCCAGGATCTTCTCGGCACCGCCGATGCACTCCGTGACGTCGTTGCCGGTGAGCTCGACGTGGATGCCCCCTGGCACCGTCCCGAGTCCCTGGTGCACCTCGAAGAACCCGCGGACCTCCTCCACGACGTCCTCGAAGTCCCGCGTCTTGTAGCCGCTGGCCGACTCGAAGGTGTTGCCGTGCATGGGGTCGCAGATCCACGTCACCTGGGCGCCGGACGCGGTGATCTTGTCGACCAGCGTCGGCAGCGCCTCGCGCACCGTCTTGGCCCCCATCCGGGTGATGAAGGTGAGCCTGCCGGGCTCGCGGTCGGGGTCGACCTTGTCGATGAGCCGCAGGACGTCGTCCACCTCCGCCTTCGCGGACAGCTTGATGCCGATGGGGTTGAGCACCTTGGAGACGAAGTCGATGTGCGCCCCGTCGATGTCCCGCGTCCGCTCGCCCACCCAGATGAAATGACCGCTGGTGTCGTAGAGCTCGCCGGTCCGGCTGTCCACGCGCGTCAGGGGACGCTCGTAGTCCAGGAGCAGCGCCTCGTGGGCGGAGAAGAACTCGGTGGTCCGCATGGCTTCGAAGTTCGCACCGCACGCGTGCATGAACTTCATCGCCTTGTCGATGTCCTTGGCCAGACGCTCGTACCGGCTGTTGGCCGCGTTGGACACGAAGCCGCGGTTCCAGTCGTGCACGTGCCGCAGGTCTGCGAAACCGCCCTGCGTGAACGCTCGCACCAGGTTCAGCGTGGCCGAGCTGGCGTGGTACGCCCTGACCAGACGCTGCGGGTCCGGAGTGCGGGAGGCCCGGGTGAAGTCGAAGTCGTTCACCATGTCACCGCGGTAGGCCGGCAGGGTGACGCCTTCGCGGGTCTCGTCCCCACTGCTGCGGGGCTTGGCGTACTGGCCCGCCATCCGCCCCACCTTCACGACCGGGACGGAGGCGCCGTAGGTCAGCACGGCGGCCATCTGCAGGATCGTCTTGACGCGGTCGCGGATGTTGTCGGCGGTGGCCGCGGCGAAGGTCTCGGCACAGTCGCCGCCCTGGAGGACGAAGGCCTCGCCCTTGGCGGCGGCAGCCATCCGGGACTTCAGGACGTCGCACTCACCCGCGAAGACCAGCGGAGGATACGACCCGAGCTCCGCGACAGCGCTCGAAAGCCGCGCTGCGTCCGGCCATGCGGGCTGCTGGGCAGCCGGCAGGTCGGCGCCGGCGGCCAGGCTGGCGAGGGGATCCCGGTGTGCGGTGCTCACCGGTCAAGGATAGGCGCCGGCGTCGAGCCCCCTCTGCACAGCCCAGATCTCGGTCATGTGACGTCAGGGACTGCTTCCGGGTGGGCTCCACGGCAGGTTCAGCGGCGTGACTCCCCGGCCCTGCCCCGTCGACGGCGCCAGAGGCGCTCCGGCTGTAGACCGCGGGGGTACGGCCGGTCGGGATGGGGAAGCACGTCCTGGACGATCCGGGGCAGCTGGACCACACGGCGCCGCAGCTGCTCCTCCTTCCAGCGGCGGTGGATACGGGCTCGATCCTCCAGGTTCAGCCGAGACAGGACCTGTTGGACGGCGGCGAGAACGGACCCTCGCAACAGCCACGACGACGTGTCCTCGTGCGCTTTGACGAGGACCAGGTCGGTAAGGATGGCCTGGGTCTCCCGCAGGATGTCCAGGCTCTCGGCCAGCGCTAGCTCGGTCTCCTGCTCGCGTCCCTCCGCCTCAGCGATGACCAGGCTGCCGAAGGCGCGCAGACAGTCAGCGGTGTCGTGCAGCACCACCGCGAACGCCCCCCGCAGCTCCGCGCCATACGGGTCGTCGGCCCCAGCCTGTTGGGGCACCTCGGCCAGCACGACGGCGAACAGGGCACGGATGGCCAGCAGACAGTGTTCGAGGGCGTCGAGCCCCGAGGCCAGCACCGGCTCGACATCCACCGTGCCCAGTGCTCGAGGGTTGAGCCGCCGGCTGTCCTTGAGGTGCGCGACCGCGGTCGTGGCTCGAGCGACCTGACGGTTGGCGGACCGCGCCCTGTCGATCAGCGAGCTGACCTGTTCGCGGGTCACCGGGCCGGCGAGGAGGGCGTCACCTGCGGCGTCGAGGGGCGCCGCAGCCGCCTCGACCACCTGGAGCACAGCCTGGCGGGCCGAGGCGGTGGGCATGGCCGGCGGGTAGACAAGGTTGAACGCCACGCCGACCGCCGCGCCGACCAAGGTGTTGAGGATCCTCGTCTCGGCCGCCACGTCATGGTTGCCGACAGCAAGGATCAGCATGGCGCTGATCGGCGTCTCCAGCGCCTGCTCGCCCAGCCGCAGCACCTTCGCCAGGAGCAGCGAGGCCGCAATGGCCGCACCCAGGCTCCACCACGTCAACCCGATCCAGGTGGAGAGCAGGGTGGCGACAAGGATCCCGGCCAGCACTGCTGCCACCCGCACTGCGCCCATCTTGATCGTGGAGAAGGCGGTGGCCTGCACCACGAGCAGCGCAGTCAGTGGCCCGGTCAGGTCCACGGCGCCCTGGGTCAGGGCGCGCGACACGAGGTAGGCCACGACGGCGGCGGCCGTCAGCCGGAAGACCGTGGAGAGTGTGGGTCGCAGTCGCCGGGGCAGGTCGCGCCAGGTGCGGGGATGCCCGGGCCAAGCCCAGTCGGCAAGGCGGCGCCACGCGGACCCGTCGGCGTCGTTCGTTGGCGACACCCCAGGGATCGTACGAGGTCGCGTGCCGCGGTAGCCACCCGTAGGGCCCAGACCGGCCTCAGGGCTTTAGGCCTCCGTGACGCCAGGCCCCAGGGCGGTATGCCTCAGAGCGTTGGGCCTCCGTGACCTAGGCCTCCGGCGCCTCGAGCCCCTTGGCGATCGCGAAGCGGACCAGCGCGATGCGGTTGTGCAGCTGGAGCTTGCCGAGCGTGTTCTGGACATGGTTCTGCACCGTGCGGTGCGAGATGAACAGCTCCGCCGCGATCTCCTTGTAAGACAGCCCGGTCGCCACGAGCTTGAGGACCTCCGTCTCCCGAGCAGTGAGCTCGGGGATCGGGCGGGAGGAGTCCGTGTGAGGCTGGGTCGAGAGCTTGTGGAACTCGCCCAGCACCAGGCCGGCCAGCCCGGGCGTGAAGACCGCCTCGCCGCGGGCGGTGGCATTGACCGCATTGACGATCTCCTCCCGCGAGGCGGACTTGACCAGGTAGCCGGTCGCTCCGGCCTTCACCGCCTCCAGCACGTCCTGCTGCTCTCCGGAGGCGGACAGCACGAGCACGCGCGTCGGCAGGTCCCCGAGGGCCGCGCAGACCTCGTGGCCACGGAGTCCGGGCAGGTTGAGGTCGAGGACCAGGACGTCCGGCCGGGTCGCCTTCGTACGGTTCACCGCCGACGGGCCGTCGGCAGCAGTCGCGAGGACCGACATCCCCGCCTCCGCGAGGTCGCGTGCGACAGCGTCGCGCCACAAGGGATGGTCGTCCGCGACGACCACCGTGACCACCGTGGTGCTGTGCTCGGTCATCGCACTCCTTCGCCGTCGGCCGAACCATACTTGGGCACCTGCATGCGCACTGTGACACCCGCGCCTTCCCGCGAGGAGTACTCGGCCCGGCCACCGAGGTCCGCCACCCGCCCCCGGATGCTCGACGACGCACCGAGGCGGCCCGCGGCGGCCGCCTCCTCCAGCCGGCCCTGGGCCATACCGACGCCGTTGTCCCGCACCGTCAAGGCGACCGAGTCACCCTGGTCCTCGAGCAGCACCCAGACCTGCGCCCCCTGCCCTGCGTGCAGGCGGACGTTGTCCAGAGCAGCGCCGACCGCGGCGACGAGCTCTGTCGCGACCTCCGCGGGCACCGCCACGGGGTCGGCGGGAGCGACCAGCTGCACTGCCCCACCCGCGTACCGGGCAAGCCCCTGGCGCAGGTCCACCTCACCCGTGCCGCCGTCTTCGGACCCCGACAGGGACGCGCCGCTGACCAACGCGCGCAGCTGACGCTCCTGGTCCGCCGCCATCCCGCCCAGGGCCGCTGCCTCCCCGCCGAGCTCTCGGCCCCGCCTGTTGATAAACGCCAGAGTCTGCAGGACACCGTCGTGCACCGTCCGCGCGAGGCGTTCCCGCTCACGCACCTGGGCCTCCAGGACCAGCGCCTCACGCAGCTTGACGTGGCCCTCGCGCGCCAGGTCGCACGCATACCCGACCAGCGCTCCGATCAGCAGCAGCAGAACGATGTTGTTGACGGTGTTCGGAGTGGCCCGGCGCACCTCCACGAGGTCCACCAGGCCGATGAGGATGGCTGCGGGCACGCCGCCCTTGCGCCCGAGCAGCACCGCGGCGGATACCACGCCGGCAGCCGGCCAGAACGTGGGCAGCGTCCGCGACCCTGCCTCGATCTCCGCGGCCGTGTCGACCAGGCGGGTGGCGAGGACGGCCCCTGACGCCAACAGCAGCTCGACGGCGACCAGCCAGGCGTTCCGCTGGCGATAGAACACCAGGAGCACGGTCCACGCCCCGAGGAGAGCCAGGACCGACCATGCCAGTGCGGGCCGGAGCAGGTCGTGCGGACGATCCCACAGCGAGTACGCCGCATAACCCAGCGCGATGGGGCGGAAGACGTCGATGCCCTTCCAGAGTGCCGAGACGACCTCCGGCTGGGAGCCCGGTGCGGCAACCGGCCGCAGGTCAGCTCGGCTCAGGGGACGCACCACGCGCGGCTCAGCTGGCCGCGCGACGGTCCGGCGGGAGCTCGCTGTCCGCCTGGTCCGCCTGCCCCCGGTGCGGCGCGGCGCCCTCGCCGAGACGGCCGGTGGACTCGTCGATGTCCGCCACGGCGTCGTCGACCGCCGGCCGCTGGCTACGCGCGGTGTCCTCGTCGCCTGCGTCGAGCGCCTCCTCCAGCTCCTTCGCCGCCGTCCCGGGAAGGGCTGCCTCCTGGAGCTCTCGGGCCTTGGTCCTCGCCGCGGCAAGGATCCGGTTCTTCATCGACGTCGCGTATATGTCGACGTACTCCTGACCGGACAGCAGCATGAGCTCGTACATGATCTCGTCGGTGATGGACCGCAGGACGAACCGGTCGTCCTCCATCCCCTCGTAGCGGGAGAAGTCGAGCGGCTTGCCGATCTTCACGCCGATCCTGATCAGCTTGGGGATCTTCGTGCCCGTGGGCTGCGCCTTGTCCGTGCCGATCATGGCGACCGGCAGGACCGGGACCTTGCCCTCCAGGGCCATCCGGGCGACCCCCGTACGGCCCCGGTAGAGCCGGCCATCGGGGCTGCGCGTGCCCTCCGGGTAGATCCCCAGCATCTCTCCGCGTCGCAGGACCTTCAGACCGGAGCGCAGCGCCGCCTCCCCGGCGCGGCCACCGGAACGGTCGACCGGCAGCTGGCCCACGCCGCGGAAGAAGGCCGCCGTCAGCCGGCCCTTCAGGCCGCGCCCCGTGAAGTAGTCCGACTTGGCCAGGAACGTCATCCGCCGGGGCACCACGAGTGGCAGGAAGATGGAGTCCGAGAACGACAGGTGGTTGCTCGCGAAGATCACCGGGCCCTCGTCCGGGATGTTCTCCTCCCCCTCGACCCACGGCCGGAACAACAGCTTGAGGATCGGGCCCAGCACGACCGTCTTGAGAACCCAGTAGAACACGCACTACCTCCTGTGACGCGGTGAACTCTACGGCACTCTGTACGGCCCGACCCCTGCATGCGAGGATGCGCCAGCAACCGCTACCCCGCCGCCCGAGGAGTTCCCCGTGACCGTGCTGCCCGGCGCCGAGCCCTACTCGCACGACGGCTCCGGCACCGGCGTTCTGCTGGTCCACGGCTTCACCGGCACGCCCCAGGGAATGCGTCCATGGGGCGAGCACCTTGCGGCACAGGGGTACACCGTGCGGGTCCCGCGCCTGCCCGGCCATGGCACGACCTGGCGAGACATGAACAGGACCCGGTGGCAGGACTGGTATGCCGAGGTGGACCGCACCTTCCGCCAGCTCTACGAGCGCTGCGACCGGGTGTTCGTCGGTGGCTTGTCGATGGGTGGCGCCCTGGCCCTGGCGCTGGCCCAGGACCAAGGACCACGCGTTTCCGGCCTGGTCCTGGTGAACCCGGCCGTGAAGTTCGAGGACTGGCGAGTCCGCCTCGTGCCGATCCTGAGGCACGTGATGCCTAGTGCCGCAGCGATCGCCAGCGACATCAAGAAGGCTGGGGTGACCGAGCTCGCCTACGACCGGTCGCCGGTGCACGCTGCCCACTCGCAGTTCGTGGCCTGGAAGAACGTGATCAGGGACCTGCCCGAGGTGACCCAGCCGGTGCTGGTGCTGCACTCACCGGACGACCATGTGGTGCCGGCGTCGAGCTCCGAGCTGATCCTCGCGCGCATCTCCAGCGCCGACTCCACCGAGATCCTGCTCCACGACAGCTACCACGTGGCTACCCTCGACAACGACGCGCCACGTATCTTTGAGGAGTCGGTGCGGTTCATCGAGCGGCTCAGCTAGAGAGCTCGAGTGCAGCTTCTCCCCTGGACCTGAAGGACTTCCCATGAGCGACCGGGACGTGGACGCCGAGTTCGCGGACATCATCGCGCACTGGGACGACGTACAGGTCGACCCCCGCTCGACCGGTGAGCAGGGCCAGCTCCCGCAGGCACCCGAGGGCGACCGGCCGCCCGACCCAGAGCCCGAGCCTCGGCCAGAGCCGGTGAACCCCCCGCCCGAGTCCCGGGCGCACCCGGTGAACCCCCCGCCGACACGTCCCTTCGTCGTATGGCGCGGCGCGGACCAGGGCGCCTCGGACGAGCAGGTCGCCGCGCACCCGCCGCAGGAGGCACGCAGCGAGCCGCACGCGGCGGCGGAGGACGAGGAGGAGCACTTCGAGCCTGGACCCACCGCTCCTCTGCCCCCGCAGGAAGACCTCCAGTTCTGGGGGATCATCGTGGGGCTGGTGGCGGGCCCCCTCCTGCTGCTGTGGCTGGTGATGTTCAGGCCGGGGGTCAGCGGCTGGTGGACCGTAGGTGCACTCGGTCTCACCATCGGAGGTTTCGTCCTGCTGGTGCTGCGCCAGCCACACTCGCGCGACGAGGACGACCCCGACGACGGCGCCAGGGTCTAGCGCGACGCGTCCACCGCACCGTCGGGGAGGCCGACGTTCAGGTCGACCCAGGTCGGCCGGTGGTCGCTCGCAGCCGCGAGGTCGGCGTCGTCGAGAGGCACCTCCTGATGGGGCAGCACGGGCAGGTCCGGTGAGGCGAAGATGACGTCGAGCATCCGATGCGGAGCCTTGGCGGGGTACGTCGGCCGCGCCGGTGACACGACCCGCAACCGACCCGCGAACATCCGCCACGCCGCGCCGGACTCACTCTCGTTGAGGTCGCCGGCCAGGAGCACCCGAGCGCTCGCCGAGAGCGTCCGCAGGATCCGCTCGGCATGGGCCACCCGCTCCCGGGCGTCCAGGCTGAGATGCACCGAGGCGACGAGGAGCGCCGGGTGACCTGCCGGGGCGACGCTCATCACGGCATACCCGCGGGTCCGCTGGAGGGCGGCCACCGGCAGGCGCAGGTGGCTCGACTCGGCAACGTGGACCCGCAGCGAGGTGAAGATGGTGGTGCCGCCGCTGCCGCGATGCCTCCCGGACCAGTACAGGCCGCACTCCGCGGCGAACGCGGACACGCGCCAGGGCGAGAAGAGCCGACGCGGCACCTCCTGAAGGCACAGGACGTCCGGGTCGATGGTGCGGATCACCCGCGCGGCCGCGCGTCGGTCCAGGGTCAGGTCCTTGAGGTTGTAGGACGCGACCCGGATCGTGCTCACTGCCGGCCGTCTGCGTCCCGACGGGCGAGGTCGGCCGCCCCGATGAGGCCCGCCTCGTTGCCGAGCTGCGCGGCCACGATCCGCGCCTCGGGCCGGTAGCCGCGACCAGCGAGGTGCCGACGGAACGTCGTCCGCGCCGGCTCCAGGAGGAGGTCGCCCGCGGCGCTGACGCCACCACCGATGACGAAGACACCGGGGTCGAAGGCGGCGGCGAGGTTGGCGATCCCTATCCCGAGCCACTGGCCGATCTCGGTCAGGAGCTCGGTGGCCGTGGGGTCGCCCTCGCGAGCCGCCTCGGTGATCATCGGACCGGTGAGCGCCATCGGGTCGCCGTCGACGCGCGCCAACAGGTCCGTCGCCATCGGGCTGTTCGCCGTCATCAGCGACCGAGCCTCGCGCACGAGAGCGTTCCCCGAGGCGTACTGCTCCCAGCAGCCGCGGTTCCCGCACTCGCACCGTTGGCCACCCGGAACAACCTGCATGTGGCCGAACTCGCCGGCGATGCCGTAGCGGCCTCGCATGATCTGGCCGTCGAGGACCAGGGCGCCGCCGATGCCCGTACCGAGGTTCACCATCATCACGTGGGAGTCCTGCTGCGCCGCGCCGAACCGCCACTCCGCCCAGGCAGCGGCGTTGGCGTCGTTGTCCACCGAGATGGGCACGGGGACCCGACGCTGGAGGTTGGCCTCGAGGGGCTCGTCCCGCCAGGAAAGGTGCGGAGCGAAGACCACCGTCGCCCGGTCGGCCGCGACGAAGCCCGCCGCTCCGATCCCCACGGCCGCCACCTCGCAGCTGGTGGACGCCAGAAGCTCGGCGACGACCTCGACGATCGTGTCCTCGACCACGCCGGGACTCTTGGAGCGGTGCGGAGTGTCACGTCTGGCCCGGCCGACCACCCTGCCGTCGACGTCGACGAGACCGCCGGCGACCTTGGTGCCGCCGATGTCGATGCCCACCGAGAGCCGCTCGCTCACGCGCCCACCCCGTGCCCGCCGTTGCCGTCTGCGACGTCGACGACGTCCTTGCGCTCGTCCTCGCCTTCGTCCTCGTCCTCGATCGGGATGTCGTCTACGCCGCCGCCGCGGCCTCCGTGCCGGGGACCGGGGTCGGCGCCGGCCCGGGCGGGTTCGCGGCGCCGAGCAGCGAGGTCACGCAGGGCTGTGGTGACGGCGCCGGCCAGGTCAGCCAGCCGGTCCACCGTCTCGGGACGGATCGACCGCAGCACGCCGATGCCCTGGCACACCGGACACAGCTCGCACACCACCGGTCGGCCTAGCCCAGCCTTCGCCCCGCAGTGAGCACATCGCGGCCCGGCTGCGTGGTCCTTGCCCGCTACAGGGCTCTCGGCATACCGGTCGCTGCCGGCGCTCTGCGCCCACTCGCCGAGGGCGTCGACCAGCCGCGCGGCCTCCTCGGCCACCGACCCGACTGGGGAACGGTCCTGCTCAGCCACGGGGCCATACCTCCTCGTCAGGGGCGAAGCGGACGCGCAGCTGTCCGTCTCGCACGGAGGCGCCCTCGACCACGCATCGTTGCAGAGCCGCTGGGAGGGTCAGCACGCGGCGGTGTTCGCCGACTGCTACCAGCAGCTCGTCGCCACGCCGCTGGAGCGCCAGATCGCTGGCGTGGGCCAGGGGCAGCGGCAGCGTCAGGAGGAACCCGTACGTCGTGCGCTCCACTGAGAGGCCGTGGTGCCGTACCGGCGCCAGCAGCACCTCGCGCAGGTTCTGGGCGTCCCCCCGTCCGTTCGCGTGCCGGTCTGCCTGCTGGTCTGGATGCCGGTCTGGAGGCCGGTGTCGATTCCCGTCTGCCGGGCCGAGACTCTCGGCGTCAACGTCCTGCGCCCGTGCCAGTTCGGCCAGGGCTTCGACACCGATGGGCTCCTGCGACAGGTAGGGCGTCACCGAGACCGGTAGGCCGGCGAAGGACTCCCGCACCTCCACCAGCCCTGCCCGCTGGGCGACGTTCCACCCGCTCCGCCACGCGTCGGGCGCCTCCTGGGCCGCCCCGCCGACCCCGGCCGCGGCATCGGGGAAGACGCGGTTCACGATCACGCCGTCGACGACGAAGCCGTACAGCGAGAGCGACGTCCAGGTCCGTCGGGACTCGGCGATGACGACGCGTTCCGGCGTGAGCACCAGGCGCACGGAGGCCTGGTCGCCCGTGAGCAGCCGGTGCACTGCTCTCATGTCGCTGTGCCAGCCCGTCACTGCTTCCAGCACAGCAGGATCGGGCAGGGGCACCCCGGCCGCCACCGCCGCAGCGGGCCGAAGCGAACGGATCAGGCCCCGCTGCGCCGGCAACAGGCGCTCGAGGTGCCACGCGAGAGCCTCGGGCAGCGCCAGGAGCCGCAGCGTCTCGGCCGTCGGCGCGCAGTCGACGACGACGAGGTCCCACGGGCCGGACTCGACCTGCGCGCGCAGCTCGAGCACGGCGGCGATCTCCTCGGCGCCGGGCAGCCGGGTGAGCTCCTCAGCCACCACTGTGTCGATTCCCACGGTGCCCAGCACGGAGAGGAGGTAGTCCTGTACAACCCTCCAGGACTCTCCGAGGAGCTGCGGCGGGCTCACCTGGAGCGCCGACAGGCCAGGCTCCACCTCGACCGGCGACCCTGCACCGGCGAGCTCCACCGCCAGCGCGTCTCCGAGGGAGTGCGCGGCATCGGTGGACATGACCAGGGTCTTCACGCTCGCTCGGGCAGCCCGGACCGCGGTGGCCGCAGCCGTCGTCGTCTTGCCGACACCGCCCTTGCCGGTGAAGAGGATGACGCGCATCAGCGTACGAGGCCTGGCTCCGTCAGCCCTCGACCCGCTTCTTCAGCTCCTTGAGCGCGGTGTCGATGATGACCTTCTCGGCCTTGCGCTTCAGCATTCCCAGCATGGGGATCCGCACGTCCACGGCCAGCCTGTACGTCACGGTCGTGGCGTCCTTGCCCTGGGCGGCCAGCGTGTAGGAGCCGTTCATGGCCTTGAGCACGCTTGCCTCGACCAGGCTCCAGGAGACGACTCCCGTCCCGTTCTTGCGCACGTCCCAGTCGTAGTCGAGAACGTAGGTGTCCTTGATGGCGCCGGCGTCCAGGGTGAACTGCACCTGGTCGGCCCAGCCGTCGCCCTCCTCGGTGAGGACGCTGACCTTCTTCACCTCGGTGGCCCACTGCGGGTAGCTCTCGAAGTCGGCGATCACGTCGAGGACCTCGCCAGGCCTGGCTGCGATCTCGATGCTGGACTCGGTGCGGTCGGCCATGCGCGGAAGGCTACAGCGTGTTGCCTTCGAGGCGGTCCTTCAGCAGGTGCACCGCCAGCTTCCACCGGCGGGTATGCCGGACGGCCACATCCCGGGGCGCTCGCGGGCCCGGCGTGCCGCGGACGTAGTGGTGGACGACCGCGCCGTCCCACCATGGTTCGATCCAGACCTCCATCTCCCCGACCACCTGGCCGTCGACGGCCCACCGGACCCCCAAGATGCCCCGGTCGCGCAGGACGGTGCGCGAGACATGGGGCCACACGCGCGCCGCCCACGCCTGGTCGTCCAGCTGGGCGCGGATCGCCCCAGGTGAGGCACGGATGAACGTGTCGTCGACGATGTCGATCCGTCGCGACCTCATGGCGACAGTGTTTCCCATGTCACCGCGGCATTTGCTCGCGCACGCCCTGATCCCCTCTACCGGTCGGTAGTCTGGCCCCCTCAGGCAGTCATGCCTCGTCAAAGGAGACTCCGTGCAGGAACATGTCGCGCCGCCCCTCGTCGAGCCCACGGCGAAGGGAAGCCTTGCCGACCTCCCGGCGCGCAACGCAGCCAGCAACCCCACGTCCGTGGCCTTCTCGCGCAAGGAGGACGGACGCTGGGTCGACGTGACGGCCGCTCAGTTCCACGAGGACGTCCGTGCGGTGGCCAAGGGGCTCGTCGCGGCCGGGATCAAGCAGGGCGACCGCGTCGCGATCATGTGCAAGACACGGTACGAGTGGACGCTCACGGACTTCGCGATCTGGACTGCGGGCGCGGTGACCGTGCCGATCTACGAGACCTCCTCCGCGGAGCAGGTCAGCTGGATCCTGGCGGACTCCGCAGCGAACGGCATCATGCTCGAGACGCCGTCCCACCAGGCGACGCTGGACGAGGTCAAGGACCAGCTTCCGGCGCTCAAGCACGTCTGGCAGGTGGATGCCGGAGCCGTGGCCGAGCTCAAGGCCGCCGGCGTGTCGGTCTCCGACGAGGACCTCGCAGCCGCAACAGCCGGTGTGGACCGCTCGAGCATCGCCACGATCATCTACACCTCCGGGACCACCGGCCGCCCCAAGGGCGTGCAGCTCACCCACGACAACTTCATGGCCCTGGCGGACAACGCCATTACCAAGCTCCACGAGGTCGTGAAGGCGCAAGGCGCCTCCACCCTGCTCTTCCTCCCGCTCGCCCACGTCTTCGCCCGCTTCATCCAGGTCCTGTGTGTCGCGGGCGAGGCGAAGATGGGGCACAGCGCCGACATCAAGAACCTGCTCGCGGACTTCGCGGAGTTCAAGCCGACCTTCATCCTCTCCGTGCCCCGCGTGTTCGAGAAGATCTACAACTCCGCAGAGCAGAAGGCCACGGCGGAAGGCAAGGGCAAGATCTTCGCCACCGCGGCCGACACGGCCATCGCCTGGTCCTCGGCGCAGGATGCAGGCGGCGCCGGCCTCGGTCTGAAGCTTCGGCATACCGTCTTCGACAAGCTCGTCTACGCCAAGCTGCGTGCTGCCATGGGCGGCAGGGTGCTGTACGCCGTGTCGGGCGGTGCGCCCCTCGGGACCCGGCTGGGCCATTTCTTCCGCGGAATCGGCGTCACCGTGCTGGAGGGGTACGGCCTCACCGAGACCACCGCGCCAGCGACCGTCAACGTGCCCGACCGCGTCAAGATCGGCACGGTCGGAGCACCGTTGCCCGGCGTGGGGATCCGGGTCGCGGACGACGGCGAGATCCTCATTCGCGGCAACAACGTGTTCGCGGCGTACCACAACAACGACGAGGCCACTGCTGGCGCGGTGCAGGACGGCTGGTTCCACACCGGCGACATCGGGGAGCTGGACGAGGACGGCTACCTCAAGATCACCGGCCGCAAGAAGGAGCTGCTCGTGACCGCCGGTGGCAAGAACGTCGCGCCGGCCGCCCTCGAGGACCGGCTGCGCGCCCACCCCCTGATCTCGCAGTGCATCGTCGTCGGCGACCAGAAGCCGTTCATCGCCGCGCTCCTGACCCTGGACGAGGAGATGTACCCGACCTGGGCGAAGAACCACGGGATACCCGACGTGACCTTCGACCAGGCCCGCACGAACGACACGGTGCTCGCCGAGCTCCAGAAGGCCGTAGACGTGGCGAACAAGTCCGTCTCGAAGGCCGAGTCGATCCGCAAGTTCACCGTCCTCGACGGTGACTTCACCGAGGACAACGGATATCTCACGCCCAGCCTGAAGCTCAAGCGCAACATCGTGATGAAGGACTTCCACGACCAGGTCGAGGCCCTGTACTCGGCGGCGAAGGGGTGACCTCTACGGTCTAGGGCATGCCCGCCGGCGCGCGCCCGTCGTCCTCCCCCCAGGCCACCGTCTTCGCGGTGGCCTGGCTGCTGTTCTTCACGGCCCTCCAGTGGAGCGTCGTGCGGTACCGGATCCCCATCGTGGCGGCACTGTCGGCCGGCACGGTGGCACTGGCTCTCTGGCAGTGGCGCGGGTGGCGCGTCGGACTCACGCGGGGCGCGGTGGTCACGATGCTGGCCGGCTCCGCGCTGGCTACCCTGGCTGTCCCGCTCTTCAGCTACCTGGGGCCGACGGGGCTGGCCATCGCCACCACCCTCCTGGTCGCGGGACCGCTGGCCTGCGCCGGGCTGCTGTGGGCCACCAGCGGAGGTAGGGCCAGGGCAGCGGAAGCCGTGGCGGTGGCGACGTATGCCGCCTGCGCCGCCACCGCCGTCCTGTCGTCGCCGCGTCCACGCATCGACGTCTGGGTGACGCTGCAGCAGGCTGCGGACGCGCTGCTCGAGGGTCGCAACTTCTACGCCATGACCTGGACCGGCTCGCCGGGGATCCAGGACGCCTTCACCTACCTGCCGTGGACCGCCGTCCTCCTCGCCCCCGGCAGGTGGCTCCTGGGAGACGTCCGGTGGGCGCTGGCCTTCTGGACGCTGCTTTGCGTCGGCGGTGTATGGCTCCTCGGGCGGCGTCCTGGCCCCGGCCAGGCCTCCCCCGCACCTCTGCCCTCAACGCGTGCACCTGTCGGAGCCCCGGGTGGATGGGCCTGGAGGGCTGCCGCAGCCACGTCCGTGTTGCTCTTCGCGCCTGGAACGCTCACCCAGCTCGACCAGGCGTGGACGGAACCCCTGTTGCTCGCCGGGCTGGTGGCGTGGGCCGCACTGGTCCACCGCGGGCAGGGCTGGTGGGCAGTCGTGCCGTTGGCCCTCGCCTGCGCCAGCAAGCAGCACCTGGCGCTGCTCCTTCCCGTCCTCCTCGTATGGCGACCGTTCGGCTGGCGTCGCACCCTGGTTACCGGAGCGCTGACAGGTGTGCTGCTGCTCCCCTGGGTCGTGGCGGGTCCCGGCGACTTCGTCCACGACACCATCACGCTGCTGCTGTCGTTCCACCCGATCAGGTTCGCGAACACCCTGTACCTGCTGGCCCTGAACACCTTCGGCGTGACGCTCCCGTTCTACGTGACGGGCGTCGTGGTGCTCGGCACGCTCGCGGCCGTCACCTCGACGGTGTGGAGAAGACAGCCGCCGATGGGCCCGGTGCTGCGGTGGCTCGCCCTTGTCCTGCTCGTTGCCAACCTCGTCAACAAGCAGGCCTTCTACAACCAGTTCTGGCTCGTCGGATCCCTCGTCGTGGTGTCCTTGGTCGTGGAGGCCGCTCAGGAACCTGACGCGAGCGCCTTCAGATAGGCCAGCCACTCCCGGGTGAAGGAGGCCTGGCTGGTGTGCAGGACCGACCGGAAGGCGGCGCGGGTCGCGGCATCGGGGTCCTGCCGGCCGCCCGGCTGGCGGGGGGCGTCGGCGATCTGCAGGTACAGCCGGACCAGGGCCGCCCGGCCGTAGCGGTCCGCGATGCGGTTCACCGCCAGCCAGGCCGCGTTGTAGCTGGGCGCGATCGTGGTCCGTGACGGGTCGAAGTCCGCCTCTGCGGGCAGGGCCGTGGGTCCGTGGCCGGCCCTCACCCTGTCGAGCAGCGCCGCCGCGATCTGCGAACGGGTCGCACCGATGTCCCGGTAGCCGACAAAGTCCGCCATACCCTCCGACAGCCACAGCGGTACGGGGCCGTTCGTGCTCGCCCTGACAGCGACATGAGTGGCCTCATGGGTCACCACGACCTGACGCCCTCGCTGCTGCAGCGAGGCGAACGCACCGGGGTTGACGACGACCCGGTCGGCGACGGCGCGCCCCCGGGCGTCGAACGGCCCATCGGTGACGGCGGCGACCTGCTTGACGCTTCCCGGGTCCTGGCCGACCTGCTCGGCCATCTGGGCGGCGCTTGCGGGGACCACGAGGACCAGCTTGGCACGCCATGGCTCGGTCCAGACCGAACGCACCCGCTTGACGGCCAGGTCACCCAGGGCGAGGTAAGGCCGCAGCCGGCTCTGAGGGCCGCTGCCCACGACCAGGGTCGTCGCGCTCTGCAGGACGGTGAACCTCGGCAGGTCCCAGAGCTGTGGCTGGTTCCCGCCGTCCGCGTCGTCGGCGAGCTTCCACCTGCTGCCGCGACGCACCACCGTGAGGTAGGACTCGAACTCGTCGGGGGCGCTGTCGAAGCCTGCCAGCGAGTACCGCCCGCGCACCCGGCTGACCCACGCGTCGGGGCCGACCTGGGCTATCCGCTCGGCGCTGAGAGCGGGGGCCGGCTCCGGCGTCCCATAGCTGAACTGTGCCAGCGGGAGCTGGGACAGGGCCTCGAACTGCGCGAGCTGACGCAGGCCGAAGCCGGTCGTCGTGCTGTCCAGCGTGGCGACGAAGGCGCGGCGATCACGCGAGAGCACCGCGGCGGCGCGGCGGTTGAGAAGGGTGGTGAGGGCCTCCTCACGCAGCACGGTCGGGTCAGGCGCGTTCTGCGCACCAGGTGTCGACCCGGCCGTGCTGCTCACCGCCGGAGAGGTGCCACGGGACGTGGCGAGGGAGACATCCCCCGAGTGGCCGCCACCGGTGCAACCGGCGGCCAGCAGTGCGGCCGCGACGGCAGCCGCGACCCTCGGTGGTACGCGGAGCCTCACCGGGTCATCCTAGGCAGCCGGCTCACCCCACCGCGCGGACGTGGGTGGCCCACGGCTCTCGCCTGGCCTGGGCGGTGGCCGCCTCCTGGGCGCTGACGAGCCCCGCCGCCGCCAAGCGGGACACAGCGAGCCGTTCGGCGGCATCGAGGCGCAGCCCGCCCGCCGACGGGGCCTGCAGCGCCGTCACCATGCAGTCGTCACAGTGCAGGTCACGCACGGGACAGCTCTGACAGTCGATGATCACCCTGACCACCCCTTCCTGGTCCGAACTCCGGTGTGGGTCTCTTCCACCTGCCGACGACGCTACGAGACGCCACCGACAGGCCACCCAGCCCAGCGCCACCGACAGACCACCTACCCGACCGCGGCGCACCCGACCGCGGCGCACCCGACCGCGGCGCACCGGACCGCGGCGCCCACCCACACCCCGGCCCTGGCGCCACCAGGGACGGCGGCGTGCCGGGGCGGGCACAGGGCGCGCCTTCGACCCCCTGTCATACCGGCGGCATACCGTCGCGGCATGCAGATGGTCCAGGGCACCTTCGACGACTTGGGCACGGCTCTGGCCGATGTCACCTTCGTCGTCGTCGACCTTGAGACCACCGGGGGGAGCCCGCAGGACTCGGCCATCACCGAGATCGGCGCCGTCAAGGTCCGCGGGGGCGAGGTGCTCGGCGAGTTCCAGACCCTGGTCAACCCGCACCTGCCGATCCCCGCGTTCATCCAGGCGCTCACCGGGATCACCACCGCGATGGTCGCCGATGCCCCGCGTATCCAGTCCGCCCTGCCTGCGTTCCTCGAGTTCGCCCAAGGCTCGGTTCTGGTCGCCCACAACGCCGGCTTCGACATCGGCTTCCTCAAGATGGCGGCCCGCCAGCAGGGCATCGAGTGGCCCTCGCACCCCGTGCTGGACACCGTGCACCTGGCGAGGCAGCTCGTCACCCGGGACGAGGCGCGCAACCACAAGCTCTCGACCCTCGCCGCGCTGTTCGGTGCCACCACCACGCCGGACCACCGCGCGCTGCACGACGCCAGGGCGACCGTCGACGTGCTGCATGCGCTGATCGGCCGAGTCGGCAGCCTCGGGGTGCATACCCTGGAGGAGCTCTCGAGCTACACGTCGCGGGTGAGCCCCGCTCAGCGTCGCAAGCGCTGGCTGGCCGACGGGCTCCCCAACGAGCCCGGGGTCTACGTCTTCAAGGACGGCGCGGGCCGGGTGCTCTACGTCGGCACGTCCGTCAATATCCGCACCCGGGTGCGCAGCTACTTCACGGCGTCAGAGCGCCGGACCCGGATGGAGGAGATGGTGCGGCTCGCCGAGAGCGTCACGCCCATCGTCTGCGCCACCACGCTCGAGGCCGAGGTTCGCGAGCTGCGGCTCATCGCAGAGCACAAGCCTCGTTACAACCGCCGCTCCCGGTCGCCCGAGCGGGCCTCTTGGGTGAAGCTCACCGTCGAGGCGTTCCCGCGGCTGTCCATCGTGCGGGAGGTGCGCAACGACGGCGCGCGATACATCGGTCCCTTCAGTAGCCGCCTCTCGGCGGAGTCAGCGGTGGCGGCGGTGCACGAGGTGATCCCCCTGCGGCAGTGCGTCCAGCGGCTGACGCCCCACAGTCGGGTGGGGGCCTGCGTACTGGCGGACATGGGCCGCTGCGGCGCGCCCTGCACCGGGGCCCAGACCGTTCAGGAGTATGCGGCCATCGTCGACAGGGCCGGCCATGCGCTGGTCGGTGATTCGCGGCAGGTGGTCACCGCACTGCGGACGCGGATGGGCTCCTTGGCCGAACAGGAACGGTACGAGGACGCCGGCACCCTGCGGGACCGGCTGCTCGCACTGGTGCGCGGCATCGCCAGAGCGCAGCGCATCGCCCCGCTCGCCGCCAGCCCGGAGATCATCGCGGCACGGCCCGCGGCGCCCGGTGGCTGGGAGCTGATCGTCGTGCGCCACGGTCGCCTGGCCGCAACCGCGCTCTCCGCCCGAGGGGCGGACCCCATGCCGTACGTGGAGGCTCTGCGCACCACCGCCGAGGCGGTGCTGCCGGCACCGTGGCCGGCGCCCGCCGCCATCCCGGAGGAGACCGAGAAGATCCTGAGGTGGCTCGAGCTGCCCGGGGTCCGCATCGTCGACCTGGAGGGGGAGTGGACGTGTCCCGTCGGTGGGGCCGGCGGTGCCAGGGCCCATCTCGAGCCGGAGGTTCTGGCCCGCAACGACGTCGCGGGTTTCGTGGCTGCCTCCTGACGCCTCCCCCGCGGGCCGGAAACGCGACCGTGCCGGCAGATGCGGCTCCGGCCCCCGCTGCGGCTAGATTGAGCCTGTGATCTCCGCCATCGTGCTCATCAACGCCGAAGTCGACCGCATTCCGGAGGTCGCGCAAGCCATTGCCGAGCTGGACGGCGTGAGCGAGGTCTACTCCGTGGCCGGCGACGCAGACCTCATCGCGATGATCCGCGTGAAAGAGCACGAGCAGCTCAACGACGTGATCGCCGACCGCCTGAACAAGGTCCAGGGAGTCATCGGCACGAACACCCACATCGCCTTCCGCACGTACTCCAAGCACGACCTCGAAGCGGCGTTCAGCCTGGGTCTCGACGGCGACTGAGGTCTGACCGCCGGTCCGAGATGACTTACAGGCCCGAGATGAGTACAGGCCCGAGATGAGTACCAGTCCTCATCCGGGGCGGTAGGTCCGACCAGGACACTGGGTGCAGCGCCTGACCAGCACCACATTCCTGTCCGGGAGGACCGATGCCGCCCATTCCCTGCCCCTCCTGCGGGGCTCCTCTGCCGCCCTACGCCTCCGGCTGCCCTGCCTGCCGGATCCCACTCACGGGCCCCGTCGCCGCGCGCCTGTGGTATGTCGACCAAACTCTGGCCACGCTTCGGGCCGAGCGCGTCGAGCTCTTGACCGCCCTGCGGAGCGGACGTTCGCCCGCGCAGGTCCCTGTGACGACCTCCGGGCAGGTCGGGGACCAGCGTCCCGCTGACCCTGGACTCCCCGGCGTGCCGGGAGTCCCCGGTGCGCCCGCAGCGCCTCGGCCACCCGCCGGAGCCGTGCCGCTGCGGACGTGGACCACGCAGCAGACGTTGCTGGCCATCGGGGTCCTGCTCGTGCTCGTGGCATCGTCCATCGCCCTGGCCTTCGCCTGGTTCGTGATCGGCCGTTACGGCCAGGTCCTGTTGATGGGTGGCTTCACCGCCCTGGCCGCGGTGGCAGCGCTCCTGCTGTCCTCCCGCCGCCTGCCGAGCAGCGCGGAAGCGTTGGCCCTGGTGTGCGGAGGTCTGCTGGTGCTCGACGCCGCGGCCGCCCGGCGCCTGGGGTTGTTCGCCCTCGACCAGGTCGACGGCCGGGTCTACACCGCCGTATCCGGCGCGCTGGTGGCCCTGCTTCTGGCAGCCCTTCACCGGCGCGACCACCGCATTGCCGGTTTCGCTCTGGTCGCCCTGACCTCGGCCTCCGTCGGCTGGGCAGGGGTGGTGTCCCTGGGGGACAGTTCGCCGGCAGCCGCGGCCACCCTCGCGCTCCTGGGCGCAGCGGTATTCGGGGCTGCCCGAGTACTGCTTCCCCGCACCTGGGGCCTGACGAGGCGAGCCTGCTCCGGTCCCGCAGCCCTGTGGACCGCCCTCTCCGGCCTGCTCGCGTTCGGCGGCGCGCTCGCCGCCTACCGCCCTGACGGGGACGGCAGGCCTGAGGCCACAGCCCTCGCCTGCCTGGTGGTGCTTCTGATCATCACGGCAGCCGGGGCGACCGTCGTACGGGAGGTCGTGAGGGGACGCGTGGTGACCCACGGGTCCACGCACGCTGTGCTCACCGCCTGGCGGCGGGCGCCCTTCAGCGGTGACTGGCGCGCCCTCGGAGTGGTCGCTGTGGTCGCGAGCGTGTCGCTACCCGCCGCCGTCCTCGGCTCGGGCCTCCAGGCCGGCGCGTTCGGGACGGCAGTCCTGGCGGTCCTGGCGGCACTCACCGCCGTGGCGCTCCTCGGTCTGCGGCCTTTGGGGACCGGAGTCGCGTCGCAGTGGTTCGAGCTGCAGGCGTTCCTGGGACTCGTCGTCCTTCTCCTGGTGTCCTTCGTCCACGGGCAGCAGTACGCCTGCGTGGTCGTGCTGCTCTCCTGCGCCCTCACCGCGACGACGGCCGCCGCGCTGCGGCCCGGGTGGCGAGCGGCTGCTGCTGCCGCCGCAGCAACAGCGACGGTGGGTGCCGTGGTGGTCGCCGCAGCGATGGTCTCCGTGACGGCCCAGAGCCTGGCCCTGACCGCCACGGGTCTGGCACTGACGCTCTTCGCGCTGGCCCGCCCGCGAACCGCCGAGGAGCGTCCCGTGGGCGGGGTCGGCTGCACGGCTCAGCTGCTCGCCCTCGGCGTGGCGGTCGCCGGGAGCCTCTCGTCCTGGGTGCAGCTCGCCGCTCTGCTGGCGATCACAGCGAGCGGAGCCGCTCTGGCCGTCCTGCGCCCCCGCCTGCGGGCTGTGTGGGCGGCCGCAGCGTGCACGAGCGGCACGTGGGCAACGTGGCTGGTCGGCGAGCCTGCCTCTGCGCAGGTGCGCTGGGGTCTCCTGGCCGCTCTGCCCGTCGTCATGCTCACCTTGGCCGCCTGGCGCAGGCGCACCGAGGAAGAGGTCGTCCTTGCGGTGGCAGCGCTGGTAGTGGCCCTCGACGCGGTGGCCACCGCCGTGGGGCGGGAGTGGCCGCACGCCGCGGCAGGGTGCTGCGCCGCGTACGGGGTGCTCGCGGTGATGTACGCCGCGCTGCCGGCCCGCCGCCGGGCCGTCATCGTGGGCGTTCTCTTCCTCACCGCCGGCTCGTGGGTCGAGAGCGCCCACGCCGGTGTGGACACCCCGGAGGCGTACACACTGCCGCTGGCGGTGTTCCTCCTGGCGGCCGGGTGGTGGTCCCGCAGGCAGCTGCGAGAGGTGTCGTGGTGGACCCTCGGTCCGGGCCTTATCGTGGCGCTGCTGCCCTCGGCACTGCTGACGGCGGCGGACCCCGGGCCGGTCAGGTCGGTACTCACGGCCACCACTGCGGTCGCCATACTCCTCGCCGGCGTGGCGCGCCGCTGGCAGGCGCCCGTCGTGGTCGGCGCGGTCGCCACGGTCATCGTCGCTCTGACCCGACTGGGCCCCCTGACCCTGCAGCTGCCCCAGTACCTCACCCTCGGGACTCTCGGCATCGTCCTCCTCGCCGTCGGTGCCAGGTACGAGCAGCGCCGGGCGGACGCGCGGCAGGCCCTCAGCTGGCTCGCGTCCATGACCTGAGGCACCCGGCTGCCGTGCGTCGCGCGACGGAGGCGGAAGCGCGAGGGCAGCGCTACGTTCACCGGCATGACGGAGCTCAGCGCGCTGTTCCATCGTGCGGCGGAGATCGCGGCGCAGCATCGGGAAGGCCTACCGCAGGCACCGGTCCACGCAGCCGAGCCGATGACGTGGCTCCACCGTCTGGACCGGACGATGCGGGACGACCCGACTCCCGCGGACGAGGTCCTCAGCGAACTGGTCGACAGCTTCACCCCTGGGCTCATGGCCACGGCGGGCCCCCGGTTCTTCGGGTTCGTCATCGGCGGCGCCCTGCCAGCGGCCACCGCCGCGGACCTGGTTGCGGTCGGCTGGGACCAGTGCGCCTTCAACGCGGTGCTTTCACCGGCGGCGGCCGCCGCCGAGCAGGTGGCGGCCTCATGGCTACTGCGCGTGCTGGGGCTGCCTCCCGGGTGCTCCGTGGGCTTCGTCACCGGAGCCCAGGGAGCCAACACCACCTGCCTGGCCACCGCGCGCCATCACGTTCTGGCGGAGGCGGGGTGGGACGTGGAGCGCGACGGCCTTGGCGGTGCCCCCGTCGTACGAGTCGTGGCTGGGGCCGAGCGCCACGCGACCATCGACAGGGCACTGCGGTTGCTGGGGTTCGGCTCGGCAGTCCTCGAACCCGTGGCGGCGAAGGCGGACGGTGCCATCGACGTAGGCCGGCTCGACGCGGTACTGGCGTCGGGGCGGGCCGGGCCGACCATCGTCTGTGTGCAGGCGGGCAACGTCAACACCGGCGCCTGCGACGACCTGCTGTCGGCCTGCGAGGTGGCGCACCACCACGGTGCCTGGGTCCACGTCGACGGCGCGTTCGGCCTCTGGGCGGCGGCCTCACCGGCCACCGCGTCGCTGGTGGCGGGACTCGACCTGGCCGACTCCTGGTCCGTCGACGGCCACAAGTGGCTCAACGTGCCGTACGACGTCGGTTTCGCCATCTGCTCCCGGCCCCAGGTCCACGCCGACGCGCTGCACTACACCGCCGCATACCTGACGGGACAGGAACGCCCCCAGCCGGTTCTCGGTGACCTCGTCCCGGAGTCGTCCCGGCGCGCGCGCGGGTTCACCGTCTGGGCCGCGCTGCGTGAGCTCGGGCGGCAAGGCGTCGCAGACCTCGTGGAGCGGTCCTGCACCTTGGCACGCAGGTTCGCCGACGGCCTGGCGGCCGGGGGCGCGGAGGTGGTCAACGAGGTGGTGCTGAACCAGGTGCTGGCGAGCTTCGGGGACGACGAACGGAACGATGCTGTGGTGGAGGCGGTCCAGCGCGAAGGGACCTGCTGGCTGGGCGGCACGACGTGGCGGGGCCGCCGGCTGATGCGGATCTCCGTGTCCGGCTGGTCGACGACGGAGGCCGACGTGGACCGGTCCGTCGAGGCCGTCCTTCGGGTGGCCGGGCGGACTGGCTGACGAGCAGCAGGGCGTCGCGGGTCGGACCTACGCGTGGCGCGTGGCCTCGGCCCACTCGTCGAGCCGACGGCTTGCGGCGCCGGAGTCCAGGGCCTGCTCCGCACGGTCCATCCCGGCCCGGACGCCCGCGACGAAGTCCTCCTGAGAGGGGCCCCGGTCCTGCTCCGTGAGAGCGAGCGCCAGTCCGGCGTTGAGCACCACCGCGTCACGGACGGCTCCCTGCGCACCCGCGAAGAGATCCCGGGCGACCTGGGCGTTGTGTGCCGCGTCGGCGCCGCGCAGAGCCGCCAGGGGCTGGCGTTCCAGCCCGACCTCCCGTGGGTCGAGGCTGCGCTGCGTCACGGCGCCGCCGCGGACCCACCACACCGTGGACGTGGTGCTCAGGGTGAGCTCGTCCAGACCGTCGTCACCGCGGAACACGGCTGCGTCCTTGCCGCGACCGGCGAACACCCCTGCCATGAGGGGGGCCATGCGAGCGTCCGCCACGCCGACCGCGGCGTACGTCGGCTGGGCCGGGTTCGTCAGCGGACCGAGGACGTTGAAGGTGGTCCCGACGCCCAGGCCACTGCGGGCTACCGCGGCGTGCCGCATCGCCGGGTGGAAGGCCTGCGCGAAGCAGAAGGTGATTCCTGCCTCCTGCGCCACGTCTGCCACCCGCTGCGGGGGCAGTCCCAGGTCGACTCCCAGCGCCTCCAGCACGTCCGCGGAGCCGGAGGACGACGAGGCGGCGCGGTTGCCGTGCTTGACCACCCGGATGCCACTGGCCGCGATGACGATGGAGGCCATCGTCGAGATGTTCACCGTGTGCAGCCGGTCGCCCCCCGTGCCGACGATGTCGAGGCTCACCCCCGGTACGTCGATGCGGTTCGCGTGAGCCAGCATGACGTCCGCGAGCCCGCGCAGCTCGTCCACGGTCTCCCCCTTGGCGCGCAGGGCCACGAGGAAGCCGGCCAGCTGAACCGGTGACGCCTCTCCGCTCATCACCTCGTTCATCGCCCAGGAGGCCTGCTGCACGGTGAGGTGCTGCCCCTGAAGGAGGGCGGTGAGCAGGTCCGGCCAGGTGTGCTCGGCCGAGGCCTGGGCCGCCTCGGCGGTCACGATGCGGTCGGGCGCCCGCGACGACCCAGCTCGGCCACGGCGGAGGCCAGCGAGATGGGGTCGAGCGGGTGAGGCACCACCAGGTCCGCCAGCGACCAGGTGGCCAGCCAGCCGTCCTGAGGACGTCCGATCAGGACGAGCACCGGCGGGCAGTTGAAGATCTCGTTCTTGAGCTGGCGGCAGAGCCCCAGGCCGCCTGTGGGCGACGCCTCGCCATCGAGGATGAGCACGTCGAACGAGGCGGACTCGACCGCCTCGATGACGGCCGGCGCCGTTGCGCACTCACGCCAGGAGGCCACCTCCACATCCCGCGCTGGGCGACGGCCCACGGTGACCCGGACGGTGTCCCGGGTCGTCCGGTCGTCGCTGTAGAGCAGCACCGAGATCTGGCGTACCGGAGAGCCTGAGGTGGCAGCGCCGTCGGCGGCCGTCGCGTGCGAAGCGGTCATGCCGCAGATGCTACCCGTGCGGCTTTCCAGGGGGCCGCGGACCCGTCGGGGGGTCGACGGTGTGCCGATAGGGGAATGTGGCAATAATGGCGCCTGTGGCGACAGCATCCGCGGTGACCTCCGAACCCCCCCGCTCAACCGGGAGCATCCCCGGTCACGGGCCCGTGTCCCGGCCCAACATGGTGTCGGTGGGCACCATCGTGTGGCTGGCCAGCGAGCTGATGTTCTTCGCGGGCCTGTTCGCCATGTACTTCACCATCCGGTCCGTGTCACCGGAGCTGTGGCAGGAGAAGACGTCCGTTCTCAACGTGCCGTACGCGACCGCGAACACGATCGTCCTCGTGGTGTCGTCCGTATGGTGCCAGCTCGGCGTCCATGCGGCCGAGCACGGCAAGGCGCACCGCGGCGACGGCCGACTGCTCTCCCCGAAGGGGTGGGGCATGCGGGAGTGGTACGTCCTGACGTACCTCTTCGGGGCCATCTTCGTGTCCGGCCAGGTGCTCGAGTACTCCGAGCTGGTTCACGAGAACATCACGCTGTCCTCGAACGCCTACGGCTCCGTCTTCTACCTGACCACCGGGTTCCACGCTCTTCACGTGACCGGCGGGCTGCTCGCCTTCCTGCTCATCATCGGGCGCACCTTCACGACCCGGCACTACAGCCACGCGCAGGCCGCCGGTGCCGTGGTCACGTCGTACTACTGGCACTTCGTCGACGTCGTCTGGATCGCCCTCTTCGCCACGATCTACCTGCTCCAGTGACCGCCAACCCGCCCCTGTCCGCAGCTTCAGCCCCCATGATGAGGACCGCACTGTGAACGCCTTGGCCGCCCGTCGACGCCATCCCGCGGCGATCGCCCTGCTCCTCCTCCTGGGCCTGGTCCTGACCGGGGTCGCCTACTCCACCTTCGCGCCCAAGCAGGCCGACGCCTCCCCCGCCGCGGCCAGCCAGGTCGAAGAAGGCAAGAAGCTCTTCCTCGCGAACTGCTCGACCTGCCACGGCCTGCAGGCGCAGGGGACCAATGTCGGCCCCAGCCTGGCGGGTGTCGGTGCCGCCTCGGTCGACTTCCAGGTGGGCACGGGCCGGATGCCGCTGGCCAAGCCGGACGTCCAGGCGCCCAAGGCCAAGGTGCGGTTCAGGCAGCCGGAGATCTCGGCGCTGGCGGCGTACGTCGCGTCGCTGGCACCCGGCCCGCCGATCCCGGACGCCCAGTACACCAAGGGTGACGGTGACGTTGCCAAGGGTGGCGAGCTGTTCCGGGTGAACTGCGCGATGTGCCACAACTTCGCCGGATCCGGCGGCGCCCTGACCCGCGGGAAGTACGCGCCAAGCCTGCGCAATGTTCAGGGAAAGCACATCTACGAGGCGATGGTGACTGGGCCGCAGTCCATGCCGGTCTTCAACGACGCCAACATCTCGCCCCAGTCGAAGAACGACATCATCAGCTACCTCCACGCGATCGACAAGGAGGAGAACGTCGGGGGCATGAACCTCGGGAACCTCGGGCCGGTCTCCGAGGGCCTGTTCGCCTGGGTGTTCGGCCTCGGTCTGATGGTCGCGTTCGCGGTGTGGCTGGGGAGGAAGGCCGCATGACGACTTGGTCACGGCGACTCGCCGGCGCCTGGCTGGTGCATCACCATGGAACTGACTCCCGCGACTGGACAGGACCGACGACACGATGAGCGAACACGACGCGCCGCGCGGCGAGGTCCGCCACACGACGTCTGCCGGCTACGGCACCACGGCGGTGCGGCTCGACCAGGGACACGTGCAGGGCAGCGGACGCCTGCCGGAGCGCTTCGAGAACCCCGGCCTAGCGCCGCACGTGCCTCGGATGGCGGACCTTGACGAGAGGGCGGCCAAGCGTGCCGAGAAGCAGGTCGCGACGCTCTTCGGACTCTCGAGCCTCGCCACGATCGTCTTCATCGTGGCGTACTTCGCCATCGACTCCAAGCACACCGCCTTCATCCCCGGGATAGGGGAGGCCAACCTCTACAACGTCGTGCTCGGGGTCCTGCTCGCGATCGCGCTTCTCGGCGTCGGCGTCGGCGCGGTGCACTGGGCGAAGACCCTGATGCCCGACACCGAGTCGGTCGAGATGCGGCACCCGCAGCGCGCCTCCGACGCCGACCGCGAACGCGTCGTCACCAACCTGACCGAGGGTGGCACCGCTGCCCAGCTGGGCCGTCGTCCGCTCATCAAGTTCTCCCTGCTGGGCGCGTTGGCGCTGCCACCGTTGGCCTTGCTGCTGCCGCTGCTCGGCGGTCTGGGACCCCTTCCCAAGGACCAGCTGTCACGCACGATGTGGAAGAAGGGCGACCGGCTGGTCCGCGACCCCGAGCGCACCCCCATCCGCGCCGACCAGGTGACCATCGGCTCCGTGTTCCACGTGCTCCCCGAGTCGATCAAGGACTCCCAGCACGTTCTCGAGGACAAGGCCAAGGCCGCCGTACTGCTCATGCGCCTGGACCCGGAGGACATCAAGCCGGCGAAGGAGCGCGACTGGGGCCACGACGGGATCGTGGCCTACTCCAAGATCTGTACCCACGTGGGCTGCCCCGTGGGTCTGTACGAGCAGCAGACGCACCACCTGCTGTGTCCCTGCCACCAGTCGACGTTCGACGTGACGCAGGACTGCAAGGTGATCTTCGGCCCGGCCAAGCGGCCGTTGCCCCAGCTCAAGATCACCGTTGATTCCGAGGGTTACCTGGTGGCCGACGCTCCCTTCCGCGAGGCGGTCGGCCCGAGCTTCTGGGAGCGTGGACACGCATGAGCACCACCCACACCGCGTCGGGCGCCGACCGCCTGCGCGCCGACGACCAGGCCCCGAAGAGCTCGCCCAGTGGTGGCCTGAAGGCCGTCGGCGGCGTCGCCGGCTGGCTGGACGACCGGACCGGCGCCGCCAAGCCCGTGGGGTACCTCATGAAGAAGGTCTTCCCCGACCACTGGTCCTTCATGCTCGGCGAAGTCGCCATGTACTCGATGATCATCTGCCTGCTCTCCGGCACGTTCCTCACCTTCTGGTTCGTGCCGAGTGCTGGCCAGGTGGTCTACGACGGCTCCTACCTGCCCCTGCGCGGCGTGACGATGTCGGAGGCCTACCGCTCGACGGTGGACATCTCCTTCGACATCCGTGGTGGCCTTCTGATCCGGCAGATCCACCACTGGGCCGCGCTGATGTTCATCGTCGCGCTGTCCGTGCACATGTTGCGCGTCTTCTTCACCGGCGCCTTCCGCAAGCCGCGGGAGATCAACTGGGTCATCGGGACGGTCCTCTCGATGCTGTCTCTCATCGAGGGGTTCGCCGGCTACTCGCTGCCCGACGACCTCCTCTCCGGGACGGGGCTGCGCGCAGCCGAGGGCTTCATGCGCTCCGTCCCCGTCCTGGGCTCGTACCTCTCGTACTTCGTCTTCAACGGTCCGTTCCCGGGCGAGTCGATCATCCCCCGCCTGTACTCCGTGCACGTGCTGCTCCTGCCCGCCATCCTGGTGGGCCTGTTCACCGTCCACATCGGGCTCGTCTTCATCCAGAAGCACACCCAGTACCCCGGTCCGGGGCGCACCAACGACAACGTCGTGGGCTTCCCGGTCATGCCGGTGTACGCCGCGAAGGCGGGTGGCTTCTTCTTCATCGTCTTCGGGGTCGTCGCGCTGATCTCCGCGCTGGTCACCATCAACCCCATCTGGGCCTACGGACCGTACGACCCCTCGCCGGTGACCGCCGGGTCCCAGCCCGACTGGTACATGGGCTTCGCCGACGGGGCCCTGCGCCTGCTGCCCGGCTGGCTCGAGTTCACCGCCTTCGGCTTCACCTTCTCGTTCAACGTCATGATCGGGGCCATCCTCCTCATCCCCGTGATGTACGGGCTGATGGCCGCCTACCCCTTCCTCGAGCGCTGGGTCACGGGCGACACGCGTGAGCACCACCTCCTGGACCGGCCGCGAAACAACCCCACGCGCACCGGGCTCGGCGTCGCCGCCCTGACGATGTATGGGGTCCTGATGTTCGCCGCCGGCAACGACATCATGGCCATCAAGCTGCACCTGTCCATCAACGACATCACACACGTGCTCCGCGCGGCGTTCTTCGTCGCACCTCCCATCGCGTTCTGGGTCACGAAGAGGATCTGCCTGTCGCTCCAGCGCAAGGACAGGGACCTCGTCCTGCACGGCCGCGAGACCGGACGCATCGTCCGCACCGCCGACGGCCGCTTCTTCGAGCAGCACGAACCGCTGGACGAGTTCACCCGGTGGACCCTGGTCCAGCACGAGGCGCACGAGCCTCTGCAGCTGCAGAGCGGGACGGACGAGCACGGCGTAGCCTCTCCCACCGCCCGCAAGGACAAGGTGAGGGCACGACTGTCCAGGTTCTACTTCGACGACCGCGTGGAGCCGGCCAGCCCCGCGGACCTCGCGGCGGCGCACCACGACGGCCACGGTCACGAGTCCATCGAGTCCGCCCCCGGGCCAGTGGAGTCGCGGCCGGCGTTGGAGACCTCGCGGCGCGAGCCGCCTCAGCGCCCCTGAGGCGCGAAACAGTCACACAGCGCTCGCGGTGCAGGCCCCGCTCCATGGTGCAGATGGATCCGGCCGCCTTCGAGGACGCCGTCGGTGACGCTCTGGACGCCGTCCCGGCGGAGCTCATGGCCCTGCTGGACAACGTGGTGTTCTTCGTCGAGGAGGAGCCGCCGGCTGACGACCCGGACCTGTTGGGACTCTACGACGGGACCCCGCTGACGGAGCGAGGCGACGCCTGGGCCGGCGCGCTGCCGGACCGGATCACCATCTTCCGCGGCCCGTTGACCCGGATGTGCCGGGACCGCGAGGAGCTTCTCGACGAGATCGCCATCACCGTGGTGCACGAGATCGCACACCACTTCGGCATCCCGGACGAACGGCTGCACGAGCTGGGCTGGGCCTGAGCCGCCGCCCTTCCTCTGCGCCCCGTCCTCTGCGCCCCGTCCTCTGCGCGCCCCTTCCTCAGCGCCCCTTCCTCGCTGCGTCCCCTACCTTGGCAGCCTTATGAAGGACGAACCCTCAGCGGAGCGGCAGGCCGAACGCCTGCGCCATGGAGGGCGCCTGTGCGCCACGACCCAGTGGCGACGTGCCGGTCACCTCGGCATAGAGCCGGGTCAGCGAGTAGTGGGTCAACGGCTGGGCGACCACCACGTGGCGCAGGGACGGATGCGCGACGACGGTCAGGACGCGGTTCCCCGCAGTCCGGTCGTCCTCGTCAGCCGTGAGCACGACGGCGAGGCGCCCCGAGCGCCAGTCCGGCCCTGCCATGACCCGCTCCATCACGGTGCGGAACCACGTGTCCGCGACCAGCAGCGAGCAGTCGTGGGCGTCGTGGCACAGGTCGGGGACGATCATGCCGGCGGAGGGCAGGGCGCCTTCCCGCACCGTCCTTTCCAGGACGGACAGCGGGAGGTCGTCACGGTCACAAAGCGCTCGTTCGGCCGTGAAGTACGGCCACGGGTTGTGCTTCACGGCGTACCGGCCGCTGCTGGCGCTCTGGCACGGCGACGACATGGCGTCGACGTACACCCCTGCCGTGCGGCCGGCCGCGACCGCGGCCCCGAACACCGAGGCTCCGGACAGCAGGTGGGCCGCAGGAGCGTCGTCGTCACGGACGCCGTGGGTGCTTCCCGAGGCGATGGCGAGGTAGTTGGGCAGTGACGGATGCCGGATGGCCGTGTAGTGGTCCGCGTAGCCGTACTGTTGCGCCAGCCCGTAGGTGTAGGGCATCTGGCGACGCATCTGCCCTAGTGAGTGGTTCTCCACGACGACGACGAGGAGCTTGTCGACCCTGCGCGGAGCCACGGAGGGCGAGCCGCTGCTGCCGCCGCGGGTGCTGCCGGAGGCGACACTGGTGCTCCTGGTGCCGGCGGTGGGAGCGGCCGCCCGCGGAGGACCGGTGCCGGCGGTGACAGCCGGCTGTCGGCTCACGGTCCCCGCGGACGCGGCAGCAGATGGCGCCTGCGCACCGGAGCCGCGGCCGGGGGCGCAGGCGGACAGCATGGCCAGGGCGGCGACGGTCAGGGCCGCCAAGGGCCGCTCGACCTGCCGGCTCATCCTGCGCACCGAGGACCGCACGTCATCCTCAGGCGAGGGCGCTCTGCGCCTTCCAGCGGTCGAAGGAGTACTGCCACACCCCGATGCCCTCGGTGGGCAGGAACGGCCTGCTGGAGCCCACGAACTTCACGACGTCCCCCACCTTGGAGGTCTCGAACATCCACTGCGCGTTGGCCGGTGACATGTTGACACAGCCGTGGCTGACGTTGGCGGTGCCTTGCGCCCCCACCGACCACGGGGCGGAGTGCAGGTACTCGCCGGTCCAGGTGACCCGCAGGTTCCACTTGGTGTCGACCTTGTAGTACCCGGGCTTTCCCTTGGGGATACCGATGGTTGTGGAGTCCATGGTCACCTCCCCCTCCTTGCGGATGATGACCTTGGTCCCCGAGCGCGTCTCGGTGAGCGGTCCGGGGCGGCCCGTGCTCACCGGGATGACCCGGATGACTTCCCCACCGCGACGCACGGTCATGGTGTGGGCCTTGATGTCGACCGTCGAGACCATCGAGGACCCCACCGTGAAGCTCGCGCTGTCGTCGTTGGCGACCCACTTGTCCGGCCCCGTCTGAACTCCGGTGAGGGGTGCCTGGATCGTGACCTTGGTGCCGGGCTGCCAGTACCCCACCGGGCGCCACATGAGCTGACGGTTGTCCAGCCAACCCCAGGCGCCCTGCTGTTTCGGGGACGTGATCACACTGACCAGCTTCTCCACCTGCGCGCGCTCCTCCTTGGTGGCGACAGGCGAGTCGAACTGGATGCTGGCCGGCATGCCGATCCCTACCGTCTCGCCGGCGTTGAGGATGCCGTACGTGGCCGTGACCTTCGGCTTCAGCGTGCTGAAGGTGGAGGTCGTCGTCGCCGGCCGTCCATCAGAACCGGTGGCGGTCATGGTGACCTTGTAGATGCCGTTGGGGGCGAGGCGTCCCGTGGAGGTCCACATGCCACCGGAGCGAAGGTGACCCTTGAGGGCGCGGCCGTTGTCGTCGACCACGCTCACCTGCGTGAGCGTGCCGGAGGCCGCCTTGACGACCACCGGGGTGGTGGGGAGGACGCCGGTGGCGTTGTCGGTGGGCGTGACGTCGAGCTGGGCGGGCGTGGCTTCCGGCGTGGGGGCGGAGGGAGAGTTGGTGGCCGACGCGGCCGCTGGAGACTGTTCGGTGCTGGGACTCACGGCGCCGCTCTGGCAGGCCGCTGTCAGCGTCGCCGCTGCGACCATCGCCAGACCCGCTGCGACCCGGCGCAGCCCTACCGTCCTCACCACCACGCGAACTCCTGTGCTCTCGCGCCGCAGGACGACGCCGCTCCGTGACCGCGCCTCGGTACGGTCTTCTCGCCGAGGCGAACCCTCACCCGGACGGACGCACGAGCACCCGGTCCGGTTGTCCCCCGCGCCTCTGCCGGCACCGGCGACTCGCCAGGAGGTCACCCGCGTGATCCCAGCCCCTTGGGACACCACCCCTACGCGGCCTCCGGTCCCCATCCTACCGGCTGCAGCAGGGTGCCCCGGACGCGGCGACGGGTCGACGCCCGCGGCTGTCAGGCGGCGAAGGGGCCCTTGAAGTACTCGAAGGTCCATCCCACGAGGGCAACCACGCCGAGCGCGGCACCGATGATGAAGAGCCACCAGCCGACGGCCAGACCCGCGAAGCACAGCGCCGCGGCGCCGGCCAGCGGCAGCGGCCACCAGGAGTGTGGGCTGAAGAAGCCGTACTCGCCCTCCTGCTCCGCGATCTCGCCGCCAGGGTTGTCCTCCGGCCGCTCCGGGAGCCGGCGCGCCGTCGCCCAGAGGTAGAAGGCGATCATCGCGCCCAGTCCGGCGGACAGGAAGAGACCGGCAGGGCCCACGGGCTCCTTCCACCCGGTGGCGATGCCGTAGACCAGCCCCACCGGGGCGAAGAACGCGGCGAGGATCACGAAGAGCTTGTACTCGACCTTCATGGTCAGTCACGCTCCTCGTGGTAGCGGCCATGCCGCTCCGGACCGTCGAACTCGCCGGTACGGTGCGAAGTCTGGTCCGCGGTCGTCCCGTCGGCCATGACGCGGGTGAGCGTGTCGGGGTCGGCCTGGACCACTCGCAGCCCCACAGCCTCGGCGTGGTGCAGGTCGAACGCCGGACGCTCGGAGCGGATCCGCGGGATCGAGTCGAAGTTGTGCCGTGGTGGCGGGCAGGACGTGGCCCATTCCAGGGAGGCGCCGTAGCCCCACGGGTCGTTGGTCTCCACGAGCGGAGCAGTCCGCCAGGTCTTCCAGACGTTGTAGAGGAACGGCAGGGTCGACGCGCCCAGGAGGAAGGCACCGAACGTGGACACCTGGTTCATCCACGTGAAGCCGTCCGAGGGCAGGTAGTCGGCGTAGCGCCGCGGCATGCCGTCGACACCCAGCACGTGCTGGATGAGGAACGTCGTGTGGAAGCCGATGAACAGCATCCAGAAGTGGATCTTGCCGAGGGTCTCGTCAAGCATGCGGCCGGTGAACTTCGGCCACCAGAAGTAGAAGCCCGCGAACATGGCGAACACCACCGTGCCGAAGACCACGTAGTGGAAGTGGGCCACCACGAAGTAGCTGTCGGTGAGGTGGAAGTCCAGCGCGGGGCTCGACAGGATGATGCCGGTCAGCCCACCGAAGAGGAACGTGACCAGGAACCCGATCGCCCACAGCATCGGCGTCTCGAAGGAGAGCTTGCCGCCCCACATGGTGCCGATCCAGTTGAAGAACTTCACCCCGGTCGGCACGGCGATCAGCATCGTCATCACCGCGAAGAAGGGCAGGAGCACCTGTCCCGTCGGGTACATGTGGTGGGCCCAGACGGTCACGGAGAGCGCCGCGATCCCGATCGTGGCGAAGACCAGGGTCTTGTAGCCGAAGATCGGTTTGCGGGAGAAGACGGGCAGGATCTCGGAGATGATGCCGAAGAACGGCAGCGCGATGATGTAGACCTCGGGATGGCCGAAGAACCAGAAGAGGTGCTGCCAGAGCATCGGTCCGTTGTTCTCCGGGTCGAACACATGAGCCCCGAACTTGCGGTCCGCGCCCAGAGCCAAGAGGGCGGAGGCCAGGACAGGGAACGCCATGAGCACCAGCAGGGACGTCACCAGGACGGTCCACGTGAAGATGGGCATGCGGAACATCGTCATACCGGGGGCGCGCATACAGATGATCGTGGTGATGAAGTTGACGGCCCCCAGGATGGTCCCGAAACCACCCAGCGCCAGGCCGAAGACCCACAGGTCTCCGCCGAGCCCAGGGCTGTTGGAGGCGTCCGACAGCGGCGCATAGGCGAACCATCCGAAGGAGGCGGCGCCACTGGGGGTCAGGAAACCGGCGGACGCGATGAGGCCCCCGAAGAGGTACATCCAGTACGCCAACATGTTGAGGCGCGGGAACGCCACGTCGGGCGCGCCGATCTGGATGGGCATCAGCGCGTTCGCGAAGCCGGCGAAGAGAGGCGTCGCGAAGAGCAGCAGCATGATCGTGCCGTGCATGGTGAACAGCTGGTTGAACTGTTCCGGGTTGTCCACCACCTGCAGGCCGGGCTGGAACAGCTCGGCACGGATCAGCAGCGCGAGCACACCGCCGAACATGAAGAAGACGAACGAGCTGATGAAGTAGAGGTTGCCGATCACCTTGTGGTCGGTCGTGGTCATCCACTTGACGACGGTCCGGCCCTTGCTCAACCGACGGGTCGCGTGGGCCCCGGTGCTGCGCAGGTAGGTCGAGGTGGACTCGGTTGCGGCTGCCATCACTTGCTTCCTGAATCCTGGAGGCGGTTCTGGTCCTCGTTCATGACCTTCTCAGGGCTGAGGCTGTTGTCGAGCTGGCCGGTGTTCCCCCGAGCCTTGAGCTGGGAGATGTGCGACTCGAAGGCGGACTGGTCGACCACCCGCACGTTGAACAGCATCCGCGAGTGGTAGGCCCCGCACAACTCGGCGCACCTGCCCTTGAAGCTGCCGACCTGAGTCGGCACGACCTGGAACCTGTTCACCCGGCCCGGGATCAGGTCCAGCTTCTGCAGGAAGGCGGGGACCCAGAAGGAGTGGTTCACATCGCGGGAGGTCAGGACGAACTCGACGCGCTTGTTGACCGGGAGGTAGAGCGTCGGCAGGACCTCCTCCGTGCCCGGCTCGCCGGTCATCTCCGCCTGCGTCCCCGACTCGAAGGTCTGCTCCTTGACGTAGTTGAAGTCCCAGCTCCACTTCTTCCCCACGACGTTGACGACCACGTCGGGAGTCTTGGAGGTGTCCAGCAGCGTGGCCTCGTCGCGTGCCGTGTAGTAGAAGAGCACCGAGATCATGAACACCGGGATGACCGTGTACAGGATCTCCATGGGGACGTTGTAGCGGAACTGCACCGGCAGAGCCGTGTCGTCCTTCTTGCGGCGGTACGCGACGACGCACCACAGGATCAGACCCCAGACGAGGACCCCCACCGCCAGCGCGGCGATCCAAGCGCCGTTCCAGAGCCGCGTGACGTGCTCACCGTTGGCGCTCGCGGACCGCGGCAGGAAGCCGTCCTGGAACCGGCCCGCGCAGCCCGACAGGGCGAGCGCCACCACCGACAGCACGAAGGACATGGTCGCGGTCCTACTGGCAGTCCGCCGCCGCTCAGGGCGCGGCGCAGAGACGTCGAGCTGACGCAACGGTGCACCTTCTTCGAAGCAGTGATGGGCCATCGCGCCAAACCCTACTCCAGCCCTACCCCCCCGTCCGGTCAGGGTGCGGCTAACGTCAGGGTGTGGCGAGCACCTCCCCGAACCGGGCGATTCTGGACGCGTCGCCGGGTCCCATGGACCCCGTGGCGAGGCAGACTCTGCTCGCTGCCATGGATGCGGGCTGGGCCGACCCACGCCGCCTCTACGCAGAGGCCAGCACCGCCCGCCGGCTCCTGGACCAGGCACGGGAGGTCCTGGCGCAGGGCCTCGGGGTCCGCCCCTCGGAGGTGGCGTTCGCGCCGGACGGCCCCACGGCGGTGCGCTGGGCGATGGAGGGACTGTTACATGCCGCGCGTCGCCGCGGAGCCCGGACGGTCGCCTCGGCCGTCGAGCACTCGGCCGTCCTGGCGCCAGGACGGCACCGAGCTACTACTGCGGGCGACCCCTCCCTCTTCGTCGAGGTGCCGGTCCAGCCGTCGGGCGCTCTGGACCTGCCGGCCTGGAACGCCGCCCTCCAGGTGCCTGGAACCGTGGCCGCCGCCCTCCAGCAGGCCAACGGAGAGGTCGGGACGATGCAGCCCCTGGAGGACGCCTGGGACGCCTGCCGACGTGCGGGCGTTCCACTCGTGGTCGACGCCCAGGCGTGCCTGGGCCGAACCGGGGCACCGACGTCGTACGACGTTCTCGCCGGCGACGCCCAGTCCTGGGCAGGCCCCGGTGGGCTGGGGATCCTCGTGGTCCCGGAAGGGACGCGCTGGGCCCTGCCCGGCCCACCGGACCCCGACGGCGCCCTGAGCGGTCCGACGCGGCACACGCCGTGGGTCCCGCTTGCGCTCGCGGCGGCCGAGGCGTGGCAGCAGACGGGCGCGACCCTCGACGCGGACGCCCGGGAGGCGACCGCCTTGGTCGATGCCCTGCGCGCCGCCGCCGCTGCCCTTCCGGACACCGAGGTGGTCGGGGACCCTGTGGATCGCCTCCCCCACATCGTCACCTTCTCGGCCCTCTATGCCGACGGCGAGGCCATTGTCCGGGAGTTCGACCGCCGCGGGTTCGCCGTCGCCTCCGGCTCGGCGTGCACTGCCAGCACCCTCGAGCCCAGCCACGTCCTGGCCGCGATGGGGGCGCTGACCCACGGGAACGTCCGGGTCACGCTACCCCTCCTGCGGGTGGCTGGCGGGCGCAGCGAGGACGTGGCCCGGTTCGCCGAAGCCATCCCCGCCGTCGTCGCAGCGGTCCGGGCGGAAGTCGGAGCCCCCCGGTGGTGACAGGGGTGCCCGAACCGGGGCCGACGCAGCCCACGCCGCGGCCCGGCCGGGTGCCGACACGGAGGCCCGAACCGGGGCCTCAGCCGCTGGTCGTCGTGGACGCCCGTGGCCTGCGCTGCCCCCTGCCGGTCATCCGCCTCGCGCAGCGTGCTGGCGAGTGCCCGGCCGGCGCAGTGCTGGAGGTCCTGGCCACGGACCCCGCCGCCCGGGCCGACATCCCGGCCTGGTGCCGGATGAAGGCGCAGGAGTTCCTCGGGGCGCAGGACCACACCGGTCCCGACGGCGAGCACACCGCGTACCACGTGCGGCTCGTGGGCTGACGCGGCGGACACCGACGGTCAGGGGCAGGGCCGGAACGTCGGCGGCGGCAGAGCCACAGCGGCAGCCAGGCGGCGCAGATAGTCGCTGCGCGGGATGCTCACGACGCCCAGCGTCCGCAGATGGTCCGTGGCCCACTGCACGTCCACGAGCCGCCGCGGGTTCCCATCGGCGAAGACATAGCCCGCCATCGCCACGACCGCGGCCTTGGAGGCGTCGGTCACGCGGTGGAACATGGACTCCCCGGCGAACAGACCGCCCACCACGACTCCGTAGAGGCCGCCCACCAGCTGACCGTCCTGCCAGGTCTCGATGCTGTGGGCCCAGCCGAGGGCATGCAGCTCGCCGTAGGCGTCCATGATCTCAGGGGTGATCCACCGGCCCTGGCGGGCTGGGTCGGCGCATGCCTGGACCACCTCGTCGAAGGCCGTGTCGACTCGGAGCTCGAACCGGCGCAGCGAACGCCTCAGGGAGCGGCTGACGTGAACCCCGCCCGGCAGCAGCACGCCTCGGGGATCTGGGGACCACCAGCCCATCGGCCGCCGGCCGTGCTCGCCCAGACCCATCGGGAACAGTCCGCTGCGATAGGCCTCCAGCAGGGTGCCGGCGCGCAGGTCCCCACCCACCGCGACGAGGTCCTCGCCCTCGGCGATGCCGCTGAGGTCGAACACCCAGGACGTCGGCAGGGGCTCCACCGGGTCCGTCGCGTCCATCGGGTCAGGGCGCGACGCAGGTGATGTGCGGCTCGATGGTGTCCGCGGAGTCCTGGCCGTAGGCGTCGGCGAGACGCTGCAGGAAGCTCCGCTTCCCGAGGGTGTACTCCTGTGTTCCCACCGTCTCGATGACATAGGTGGCCAGCATCGACCCCAGCTCGGCGGAGTGGCGCAGACCAAGGTCGGCGGACAGTCCGGTCAGGAAGCCGGCCCGGAACGCGTCCCCCACCCCCGTCGGGTCGGCGCGCCGCACCTCGCGGGCGACGGACACCTCGACCGGGTCCTCGCCCTTGCGCTCGACCGTGACCCCGTCCTTGCCACGGGTCACCACGCGGGTATGGACGCGGTCGGCGATCTCCTCCGCGCTCCAACCGGTCTTCTGCGAGGTGAGCGCCGCCTCGTACTCGTTGGTCAGCAGGTAGTCCGCCCCGTCGATGAGCTGCCGGATCGTCTCGCCGTCGGCGAAGGCCAGCTGCTGGCTCGGGTCGGCGGCGAACGGGATGCCTCGGGAGCGGCACTCGCGGGTGTGCCGGAGCATGGCCTCGGGGTCGTTGGCTCCGACGACCACGAGGTCGAGCCCTCCGACGCGCTCCGCGATCGGACCGAGCTCGATGGCCCGGGCCTCGCTCATCGCGCCGGCGTAGAAGGTGGCGATCTGCGCCATGTCGTCATCGGTGGTGCAGACGAAACGCGCTGTGTGCTTGGACTGCGAGATGTGCACCGACGCACAGTCCACGCCGTGGCGCTCCAGCCAGCTGCGGTAGTCGCCGAAGTCCTCGCCGACGGCGCCGACGAGGATAGGGTGCTGGCCCAGGCACGCCATCCCGAACGCGATGTTGGCCGCTACGCCCCCGCGCCTTACCTCGAGGTCGTCGGCCAGGAAGGACAGCGACACCTTGTCGAGCTGCTCGACCACCAGGGAGTCCCGGAACCTTCCCCGGAAGGTCATGAGGTGGTCGGTGGCTATGGACCCGGTGATGGCGATACGCACGTGCGGCAACCTACCCGCTGGTGTCGCCGAAGGCACCGTAGGCCCGGTCGCGGGAACGGGAGGGCGAGAGGAAGTCGGCGGGAGGACTGGAGCGGGGGGCCGACCCGCGTGCGGCTTGCCGAAGAGCCGCCCGGACGGGCCATTGCCTCGGACTGCCTGAGACGGCACAGTCAGGCCCATGAGTCAGTCGGCCATCCGGGAGATCGACTTCACCGGACTTCGTGCGGTCTTCGTCAACTGCACCCTCAAGCGGTCTCCCGAGCAGAGCAACACCCAGGGGCTGATCGACATCAGCGCCTCCATCATGTCCAGGCACGGCGTCCAGGTCGACGTCGTGCGCGCGGTAGACCACGACATCGCCACCGGCGTCTACCTCGACATGACGGAGCACGGCTGGGAGCGCGACGAGTGGCCGACCCTCTTCGCCGAGATCATCGAGTGCGACATCCTCGTGCTGGCGGGGCCGATCTGGCTCGGCGACAACTCCAGCATCACCAAGAAGGTGATCGAACGGCTGTACGCCGCCTCGTCGATGACCAACGCCTCCGGCCAGTACGTGTACTACGGCAAGGTCGGGGGCTCGATCATCACCGGCAACGAGGACGGCATCAAGCACTGCGCGTCCAACATCCTGTACAGCCTCCAGCACATCGGCTTCACCATCCCGCCCGGCGCCGACGCGGGGTGGATCGGGGAGGCGGGACCTGGGCCGTCCTACCTCGACGCCGGCAGCGGCGGCCCGGAGAACGAGTTCACCCAGCGCAACACAACCTTCATGACGTGGAACCTCATGCACCTTGCGGCCATGCTGAAGGCAGCCGGCGGCTTCCCCGTGGGCGGCAACCAGCGCACCGAGTGGGACGCCGGGGCACGGTTCGACTACCCGAACCCCGAATACCGCTGAGACGACGCACGAGGGCCCTCACCGAACGGTGAGGGCCCTCGTGGTGCTGGGCAGATGTCCCGGCTGACCTACTCGGTCAGCTGAAGGAGTCGCCGCAGGCGCAGGAGCTGCCGGCGTTCGGGTTGTCGATCGTGAAGCCCTGCTTCTCGATGGTGTCGGCGAAGTCGATGCTCGCGCCCTCGAGGTAGGGGGCGCTCATCCGGTCGACGACGACCTCGACACCGTCGAAGTCGCGCACCAGGTCCCCGTCGAGGGTGCGCTCGTCGAAGTACAGCTGGTAGATCAGCCCCGAGCAGCCGCCGGGCTGGACGCCGACGCGCAGGCGCAGGTCGTCACGACCCTCCTGCTCCAGCAGGGACTTCACCTTCGCAGCAGCGACATCGGAGAGGAGAACCCCGTGCGTGGCCGGCGCCTCGGCAGGAGCCTGGGCGGCGGGAGCGGTCTGGTCCTGAACACTCATGTGATGCGTCCTTCATGTCAGTGGAGGTGGGCCACCAGTGCCAACCCGCGGTCGGCGCGAGATGTTCCCCGCGCACATACCACTGTACGTCGTGGTCAGCGGGCAGGAGACCAGGTGGCCGCCACGCGGGCGGTGCGTCTGGCCAGGGTTCCCACCGGGTCCGCCATGGCAGCCTCGACCTGCTCCGGCGTCTCGGCCACCGCATACGTGCCCGACAGTCCCAGGGTCATGGCCTCCCGGCGGCCGACCAGGGCCTGACCGGCGATGACGACGCTCGGGGTGGCGGTCTCCAGCGCCATGGTGGCCACGCCCGCCACGACCTTGCCCTGCAGGCTCTGCCAGTCGAAGGACCCCTCGCCGGTGACCACGAGGTCCGCAGCAGGTAGGAGGTCGCGGAAGCCGACCGCCGAGAGCACCTCCGCCACCCCGCTCACCCGCGCGCCGCCCAGAAGATAGAGGGCGTAGCCGAGCCCCCCGCCGGCGCCCGCCCCGGGCTCCTTGTCCAGGCGGCGCGGCTTACCGGTCATCAGGTCGACGGCCTCAGGAAGGGTCCGGCGAGCCACCTCGACATACCTTCCCAGGGCGCCCTCCAAGGCCTGGGCCAGCTGGGGCGAGGCGCCCTTCTGCGGCGCGAACACCGCACTGGCGCCTTGCAGCCCGAGCAGCGGTGACTCCACGTCAGTAGCCACGACGAGCTGTAGCGTGGACATCCGGGCGCGGGCGTCGTGCAGCCCTGCCAACCCGTTGTCTGGGAGGTCGGCAAGGGCCAGCCCGCCGCGGCCGAGGAGCTCAGGAGCCCCCACGCCGAGCGCCCCCAGCAGGCCCGCGCCACCGTCATTGGTGCCGCTGCCGCCAAGCCCCACCACGACGCGGTCCGCGCCTTCGGCCACGGCGGCCTCGAGCAGCTGCCCCGCCCCCCAGGTGCTCGTCACCGCGGGGTTCCGCTCGTCGGCGGCGAGCAGGTGCAGACCCGTCGCCTGCGCGGACTCGATGTACGCCGTCAGCCCGGACTCGCCCTCACACATGAGGAGCGCAGCGGGCACCTCGCGCCCCAGCGGGTCTGCGACCGTCACGGCGATGGTCTGCGCGTCCGGCAGCGCGGTCGCGAGGACGTCGAGGAAGCCCGGGCCACCGTCGGAGAGCGGTACCAGGGTCAGGAGGTCGTGGGGGGCGGACGAGCGCCACCCCTGGGCCATGGCCTCCGCGGCCTGTTTCGCCGTAAGCGTGCCCGTGAAGCAGTCCGGCGCGATGACGACATGCATTGGGCCATCCTGTCAGGGGCGGGACCGCCGCGCCGCCTCCTGGAGCCAGGACGCCAGCCGGAGGCCGGAGAGCCCTCCTGGGCCGTCTTGGACCGTATCGGCGCAGGTCAGCGCCCCGTCGAGCTTCGGGCGGCGCGTCCTGGGCTGCGCTTTGCCAGGTCATTCAGGGCAGCGTCTCGGCGGGGCATTCGTACGCCGCCGAGAAATGGAGGACACTAGAGGAATGCGCCCCCGCCAACCAGCCAAGAAGCCGCACCTGCCGAACAGCCCGTTCCGCAGCCAGCCGGTGCCCGACGTGCCCGAGTTCGCCGTGAACGACCGGGTGACCCATGACCGTCACGGCATGGGGTCCGTGGTCCGGATCACCGGCGACCGCATGGAGGTCAGGTTCGGGCAGAGCACGGTGAGCGTCGCGCTGAACAGCAGCAAGGTCCACCCCCTCTGACGTTCGGCTCCCACAGCCGCGGCCTCTCAGGGCACGAGGGAGGCCTTGAGCAGCGCTCGTCCGGCCTCCTGGTCCCCCTCGACCGTGAGGAGCGAGCCGTCTGCTCGTCCCCACAGGGAGAGGTACAGATGGGTGGCCGGCCCTCGCACGCAGGCGACGCTGTCGGCCGCGGCACCGTCGGCCACCTCCGCCCGCCCCTCCCGTAGGCGGACGGTGAACGCGCGGGCGACGTCGTCACAGCGAAGGGCGACCGGCAGCTCGGCGGGCACGACCCGGGCCGGCGCCTCGTCCGCTCGGCGCACCAGGGTCCGCGGGACCAGGATCGCCAGTACCTCGTGCACCCCGTCGGCGGCCTGCTCGGCGCTCAGTGGCGGCACTGAGGACACCATTCCCGACGTGGGCACGCGCCCCAGTGCCTGCAGGGCGTCGACACGGTGCACGGTCGTCTCATGGAACTGTCGACGGCGCCAGAACCCCGTCCGTTGGGTGCCGGGCTCGGCCGAGAAGCTCCAGGCCGGCTGGTCCGGGGGCAGCGCGGCCAGGGTGGTGACGAGCGCTTCGGCGGCGGCGGCATACCAGTCCTCGATGGGCTGCCGACGGTCCCGGTGCGGGTAGGGGTCGGGCTCGGTCCCGACGCGGGCGCAGTGCTCGGCCCACAGGTGCACGCGTCCGAGGTGGTCCACCAGCTTCGCCGCATCCCAGCCGGGGCACGCCGGAACGGGCGCGGCGAGGTCCAGGTCGTGGACGGTCGCAGCCATCGCCGCCGTGGCTTCGGCGAGCGCCTCGAGCGCCGCTTCGTCGTCCATGACGGAGCACCCTAGAGGACAGGCCCGACGTCGCAGGCGTGGAACGCGTCAAGGCCGGCGCTGCGAACGACTTACCATCGGGGTGTGAGCATCACAACGGACGCCCAGCCCCACCGCCCGCTCCCGCTGCTCGTTCTCGGCGGGGGTACCGACCTGCGGACCGAGCGCGGCGTGGAGTGCCCCGGCGACCTGCCCGCCCCGTCCGACCCTGGGCTCGTCGAGCGCGCCAGGGCGGCGAAGGCTGCGCTCGGTGAGAAGGTCTTCGTGCTGGGCCACCACTACCAGCGGGACGAGGTGATCGAGTTCGCCGACGTCACCGGCGACTCCTTCAAGCTGGCCAAGGACGCGGCGGCACGGCCCGAGGCGCCCTTCGTCGTGTTCTGCGGCGTGCACTTCATGGCGGAGTCGGCGGACATCCTCACCGGCGACGAGCAGACCGTGATCCTGCCCGACCTCGCCGCGGGCTGCTCGATGGCCGACATGGCCGCGATCCGGCAGGTGGAGGACGCCTGGGACGACCTGGTGGATGCGGGGGTCGCTGAGCTCACGGTGCCGGTGACGTACATGAACTCCTCCGCCGCGATCAAGGCCTTCACCGGCCGTCACGGCGGCACGATCTGCACGTCGTCGAACGCCAGGACGGCCCTGACCTGGGCGCTGGACAAGGCCGGAGACGGCGGCAAGGTCCTCTTCCTGCCCGACCAGCACCTCGGCCGCAACACCTACGTCCGCGACCTCGGCGGCTCGCTGGAGGGGTGCGTCGTCTTCGACCCGCACAAGCCGATGGGAGGACTGACGCCCCAGCAGCTGCAGGACGCCACCATGATCCTGTGGCGCGGCCACTGCTCGGTCCACGGCCGGTTCGGTCTCGAGGCTGTCGAGCAGGCGCGCCGCGAGATCCCCGACGTCAAGGTGATCGTGCACCCCGAGTGCCGGTACGAGGTCGTCCGGGCCGCCGACGAGGTGGGCTCCACCGAGAGGATCATCAAGACCATCGCGGCCGCGCCCGACGGCACGAAGTGGGTCGTCGGCACGGAGCTGAACCTCGTGCGGAGGCTGGGACAGCTCTTCCCACGCCAGCAGATCTCGTTCCTGGAGAAGAACGTCTGCTACTGCTCGACGATGAACCGCATCGACCTACCGCACCTCGTGTGGGCCCTGGAGTCTCTCGTCCAGGGCCGCGTGGTCAACCCCATCCGGGTCGACGACGAGGTGGCGCACTACGCCCGCGTCGCCCTCGACCAGATGCTGGCGCTGCCGGGCGAGTCCACCAAGGACTAGGTCCCTGGCCGCGGGTGAGCAGGCACCGTTACCTTAGCTGCGGTCCCGGCTCCCCGCTGGGCCCTGGCTCAGGGCCGCCCCTGCGGTGGCACCGTCTCCTGGGGTGGCGGGGGGCCCGGTGGGGTGCCGTCGCCGAACGGCCGGTCGCCCAGCCGCTCGCGCCCATGGGGCGTGAGCCACCCGGCCAGGTCCGGACCGGCGGGGACGATGCCTGTCGGGTTGATGTCGTGATGGACGACGTAGTAGTGCTTCTTGATCTGGGCGAAGTCGGTGGTGTCCCCGAAACCCGGTGTCTGGAAGAGGTCCCGGGCGTAGGCCCACAGCACCGGCAGCTCGGTGAGCTTCGACCGGTTGCACTTGAAGTGCCCGTGGTATACCGGGTCGAACCGGGCCAGCGTCGTGAAGAGCCGCACGTCGGCCTCGGTGATGCTGTCGCCCATGAGGTACCGCTGGGTCGACAGCCGCTCCTCCAGCCAGTCGAGCGCAGTGAAGAGTCTCTCGTAGGCGTCCTCGTAGGCCTTCTGGGTCCCGGCGAACCCGCAGCGGTAGACGCCGTTGTTGACCTCGGTGTACACGCGGCGCATGACCTCGTCCATCTCCTCGCGGAGCGGTCGCGGGTAGAGGTCCGGAGCGCCCTGGCGGTGGTGGGCCACCCACTGGGTCGACAGGTCCAGGGTCAGCTGGGCGAAGTCGTTCGTGACCACCTTCCCGCTGGGGACGTCGACGACCGCGGGAACGGTGATTCCGCGCGGGTACCCCGGCTGCCTCGCCTCGTACGCGTCCTTGAGCCGCGGGATGCCGAGCACCGGGTCCACACCACCCGGGTCGAGGTCGAACGTCCAGCTGTCCTGGTCGTGGGTCGGACCGCACAACCCCAGCGACAGCACGTCCTCCAGCCCGAGCAGGCGCCGGACGATGATGGCGCGGTTGGCCCAGGGACAGGCCCGCGCGGCGACGAGCCGGTAGCGACCGGGCTCGACCGGCCACTCGTGTTCGCCGTCTCCGTTCTCGGTGATGCGGTCGGTGATGTACCGGGTGTCGCGCTCGAAGCTGGGCTCGACGTAGCCCTTGCCCTTCGGGTCGGCGCTGGTGGTGTCAGGCATGTCTCGAACCTAGTGGCCGCAACCGCGCTCAGCGCGGCAAGGCTCCGAGCCTCGCGAGAAGGACCGCCTCGGCGACACAGACCTTCTCGAACTCCCCTAGATGCAGCGACTCGTTGGCCCCGTGGGCGCGGGCATCCGGGTCCTCCACGCCCGTGACGAGGATCGAGGCCTCCGGGAACTTCTGCGCGAACGCGGCGATGAACGGGATGGAGCCGCCCACCCCGATGTCGACGGGCTCGACGCCCCACGCGTCGGTAAACGCGGCGCGCGCCTGGTCGTACACGGGCCCCTGCGCGTCCGCGGCGAAGCCGGCTCCCTGGTCGTCCAGACGCACCTCGACGCGCGCGCCCCATGGGACGTGCGCCTCGACATGGCGCTGGACCGCCGCGTACGCCTCGAGCGGGACCTCGTCAGGAGCCAGCCGGATGGACACCTTCGCGCTGGCGGTCGGGACGAGGGTGTTGCTCGACCTGGCCACCGAAGGGGCGTCGATGCCGATGACCGTTGCGCTGGGCTTGGCCCAGATGCGGTCCAGCAGCGAGCCGGTGCCGATGACCTCCACCCCCTCAAGGAGACCAGACTCCTCGCGTAGACGAGCCTCGTCGAAGTCGAGGTCGCCCGCCTTGCCGGCCTTCAGCCCCTGGACGGCCACGTTCCCTGCGCCGTCGTGCAGGGTCGCCAACAGCCGTACGAGCGTGGTGAGGGCATCCGGCACGGCACCGCCGAACATCCCCGAGTGCACCCCATGGTCCAGCGTCGTGACGGTCACGACCACCCGGATAAGCCCTCGCAGCGTGGTGGTCAGGGCCGGTTCCCCGAGCGCCCAGTTGGTCGAGTCAGCCAGGACGATCGCGTCCGCACGCAGCTTGTCGCCGTGTCGCTCCAGGATCGTGGACAAGGAGTCGGACCCGATCTCCTCCTCCCCCTCCACGAACACTGTGACCCCGACCGGCAGCGCTCCCCGGTGGGCCCGCAGCGCCGCCACGTGCGCCATGATGCCCGCCTTGTCGTCCGCGGCCCCGCGTCCGTACAGGCGGCCGCCGCGCTCCGTCGGCTCGAAAGGAGGGCTCTGCCAGTCCTTCTCGTCACCCGGCGGCTGCACATCGTGATGGGCGTAGAGCAGGACCGTCGGGGCACCCTGCGGGCCCTCGACGTGTCCGATCACGGCCGGCCGTCCCCCCTCTCGCACGATCTCGACGTCCAGACCCTCCCCGCGCAGCAGTGCGGCGGTCGCCTCGGCGCTCGCTTCGACCTCTTGCTGGTCGAAGGCGTCCAGACTGACGCTCGGGATCCGGGTGAGGTCCTCGAGGTCCTTGCGCAAGGCAGGCATGAGGCCGGCCACGGTGGCCTTCAGGGCGGAGATCTGGTTAGTCGTGATCACGTCGTCAGTCACAGCGCGGAGCCTAACCGGTGCCTTCGGACACAGGAGGTCGAAGGCGACGCAGCCCGACGCGATGCGGGAGAAGGCACGGGCGCGGCATACAGTTGCCCTCGTGTTCGGACGCAACAAGACCCTCAACGAGCAGCAGGCGGAGACCGTCGCGCGACCCCAGCGTGAGGGTGCGAAGAACCGCCCGACGCCCAGGCGCAGGGACCAGGAGGCGGCGCGCAAGCGGCCGCTTGTGGTGACCGACCGCAAGGCGGCGCGCGAGGCGGAGCGTACGCACCGGCGTGAGGCCCAGCTCAAGCAGCGTTCCGCCATGGTCACGGGGGACGACGCCAACCTGCCCGCCCGCGACAAGGGACCGGTGCGGCGGTTCGTGCGGGACTACGTGGACGCGCGGTGGAACCTGGGCGAGTTCATGCTGCCCGTCATGCTCGTCGTTCTCGCGCTGTCGTTCATCCGGGTCGCCTGGGTCTTCGCCGTCGTCTCCGTCGGCGTGTACGTCCTCATCCTGGTGGCGGCGGTCGACGCCTTCCTGATGTGGCGACGGCTCAAGAAGCGGCTCGCCGCGAAGTTCGGCGAAGCCAAGGTCGAGCGTGGCCTGGCGATGTACGCGGTGATGCGCGGTTTCCAGATCCGCCGGTCACGCATGCCGCGACCACAGGTGAAGCGCGGCCAGCTCCCGTCCTGACCGGGGGCCGGTCACGGACCCTGTCGGTGTCCCCTGCCGCGCCGGGTCCCTCCCGCGCCTCGGCGCGTCCCTTCCACTGGGGCCTACTCGGCGGCGCGCAGGCTCATCGGCCCGTAGACCCGCACGCCGTCGTGGAAGAGGTTCACGGCGTCGACTCCGGCGTCCTGGAGCTCGTGCCAGCACTCGCCGAACCAGCTCTCGGCCTCGGACTGTGAAGGGAACGGTGTGCTGACGAGGTGCTCCCCGGAGAGCTCCCGGCCCTCTGAGTCGAGATAGGTCCACGTCCAGGCGTCGCTCATGGATGCACTCTAGGTCGCTGGACTGCCGCCCCGCTTTTGACACCCGCGGACGCCGGTGCGACGGTTCCGCTCGTGATCTCGGTGGAGCGGCTCGGACTGGCGTATGGCGCCCACCGGGTCCTCGAGCAGACCAGCCTGACGATCCCCGAGGGCGAGCTGGTCCTCGTGGTCGGACCCACGGGGTCGGGGAAGTCCTCGTTGCTTCGCAGCCTGGCGGACCCTGGGCTCGTCCGGGGCGCCGCTGTCGCCTTGTCGGGACACGTGTGGGTGCATGGACGCGACCTGTTTGCCATGACTGCCCCGCAGCGCCGCGCTCTGGTGGGCTACGTCCCCCAGGATCCCGCAGGCGCTCTGGGGTCCGGCACGGTGGAGGACAACCTCACCGCACGAGTGGACCGTCGGCCCGACGATAGGCACGGCGGCGCGCGTCGCGTGGAGGAGACTCTGGACCTGCTCCGACTCACCGCGGTGCGGGCCCGGCGGCCGGCGCAGCTCTCTGGCGGCGAGCAGCAGCGGGTCGCCATCGCAGCGGCCCTGGTCGGCGGCCCCCGGGTGCTGGTCCTCGACGAGCCGACCTCCGCGCTCGACCCCGTGGCTTCCGAGGAGGTCCTTGCGACCCTTCACCGCCTCGTGCACGATCTCGGTCTCACGGTGGTCGTGGCGGAGCACCGGCTGGAACGGGTTGTCCACCATGCCGACACCGTGCTGCTCGTCAAGGAGGGGAAGGTCTCGGCGCCGTTGCTGCCGGTCGAGGCGATGGCACTCTCGGTGGTTCAGCCACCCGTCGTGACGCTTGGCCGGGCTCTCGGATGGCAACCGCTCGCTCTGTCGGTCCGGCAGGCACGCAGGAACGTTGCGCTCCTCGCACCGCGGCTGCGGACAGTCACCGAGGTCCAGCCACGCGCCAAGGCTCTCGAAGCGCGAGCCGACGGCGGCTCGCGCGCCTCAGCGCGGCAGTACGGCGCTGCCCCCGCCGTCTCCGTGCGACGGCTGGGCGTCCTGCGCGGCCAGACGGTGGTGCTGCGCGAGGTCGACCTCGAGGTGCGCCCCGGCGAGGTCGTGGCTCTGATGGGGCGCAACGGGGCCGGAAAGTCAAGCCTGCTGGGCGCACTGTCGGGGAAGCTTGCGCCGACGACCGGCCGGGTGGCGCTGCGCACCTGGAACCGGCCAGGGCAGCCGTCCGACGGCGGGACCGACGTCGTGCTGTCGCCGCAGGACCCCTGGTCGATCCTCGGGCACGCCTCGGTTGCGGAGCAGGTGAGAGCTGCCGGCGGCGCGGCGCAGTCGCTCCTCGACCGGTTGGCGCCGCGCCTTGCCGTCGAGCGTGCTCCGGCAGAACTCTCGGAGGGGCAGCGGATGTGCGTGGCCCTGTCGCTGGCATTGGCGCGCCCGGCTCCGCTGGTGCTCATGGACGAGCCGACGCGCGGCCTCGACTATGGCGCCAAGGCGCGCCTGGTCGAGCTGGTCGACGAGCTCGCCGCCGCCGGACGCACCGTGGTGATCGCCACTCATGACGTGGAGCTGGCCGCCGAGCTGGCAAGCCGCGTCGTCGTCCTGGCCGAGGGCGAGATCGTCGTCGACGGGGACCCTTACACCGTGCTTCCCGGATCCCCGGCCTTCGCCCCGCAGGTCGCGAAGATCTTCAGCCCGCGGGCGTACCTCACGGTGGCAGACGTCCTCGGGTCACTGCCTCCAGGAGATCAGTCTCCTCGCGGCGGCCCGGCCTGCACACGTCGGTGAAGCTCCGCTACCCCGACGCCATCGGCAGGCAGACTCCACCAGCTCTCCACCCACCATGTCGCGCCGACCTCTTCCCAGTCCCGTGGGGCGCCTTCGAGCCTGACGAACTCACCCGAGCTGTCCGCCTCGACGATGCGGTCGTACCCGTCCCACGGCAGGCCGATGTCCTCTCGCAGCGCCCGCACCAGGTGCAGCACCTCGGCGTACGACTCTAGGTCGTACGGAGGCTTCCCCTGGTTGCCGGCGTCACCCACCACGGTGGGTAGCACCCCGTCCCAGCGCGCAGCGCGCTCCAGCGAGGGTTGTCGTGACCGGCCCGGTACGTGCGCCCCCACGACCCACACCGGTGGGTAAGGCCGGTGTTCCGGTGGCGGCGGCAGCATGAAGTCGGTGGGCCGCGCGCTGTAGTGCCGTCCCTCGAAGGTGAACGGCTGGCCCTGCATCAGTCCCGCATACACAGCGAGGCACTCGTCCAGCTTCTCTGCACGCGTCGCACGTCCCTCGTCCGCCTCGAAAGCCAGCCACCCATCATGTAGCGCCCCCAGGCCGACGGACATCACGGCTCTGCCCTTGCTCAAGCGGTCGACGGTCCCGACCCGGGAGGCCAGGTCCCACGGACGATGCCGGGCCGCCGGCGTCAACAGCGTGCCCAGTCGTATGGACGAGGTGACCATCGCCGACGCCCCCAGCGCCACCCAGGCATCGGTGCCCCAGAGCGCCTCCCACGTGAAGATGCCGTCCCAGCCATGTCGCTCCCCCAGAACAGCCAGCTCCGTGAACTGGTGGGGGTCGGCGAAGGGCACCACGAAGCCGAACCTCATCCTTCGACGCTAGTCGGGCCCACTGACAGTGACGGCGCCCTCGACCGTGACCTGCGTCGTGAGGGAGTTGGAGATGTAGCACTGCTCGTGCGCCTCGAGCAGCAGCCGCTCCACAAGCCGCCGGTCCGTGTCCGCAGACACCGTCACCCGAGGGCGCAGGACGATGCGGGTGATGCGCAGCGGCACCGAGTCCTGCGGCATCTCACCGACTGCGTCGTCCTCGTACCGCAGGACGTCGACCTTCCGTCGGGCGGCCACGGCGAGGAAGGACAGGAGCTGGCATGACGAGGCGGCGAGCACCAGCAGCTGTTCTGGGTTGGGGAGGTCGGGGTCGCCACGGAAGTGCGGGTCCGCGGACAGGTCGAAACCCTCGGTCGCCGGCGGCAGGAACGCCGAGTGTGCTCGCCGGTAGCTCGGGTAGCCGAGGGCCGTCGAGCCCGACCACTGCACCTCGGCCCGGTAGATATGGGTCTGCACCACCTTCGCGGCCTCCGTCCTCAGCTCTGTCGGACGTCCACTTTCACGAACGGCGGCTTGACCACCCGCGCGGTGACGTCCCGGCCGCGCACGTCGACGACGACGTCCTGCCCTTCCTCGACCGTGGGCGTGAGCAGCGCCAGGGCGATGCCGTTCTTGAGGGTGGGGCTGAAGGTCCCCGAGGTCACCTCACCCACCACCTCGCCGTCGGACCTCACCACGCAGTGCGCGCGCGGGATGCCGCGGCTTGTGGCGAGCAGTCCCCAGGCCACCCGCTCCGGACCGGCTGCCTTCTCTGCGACCAGCGCGTCCTTGCCCCAGAACGTGTCCTTCTTCCACCCCACCGCCCAGCCGACCCGCGCCTGGATGGGGGTGATGGTCGGGGAGAGCTCGTTGCCGTGCAACGCATATCCCATCTCGGTACGCAGCGTGTCCCGCGCGCCCAGCCCGCAGGGCAGCCCCCCCAAGGGCGCCGCTGCCTCCAGGAGGGCGTCCCATAGCGGTCTCGAGGCGTCCCAGGTCGGCACCAGCTCGTAGCCGCGCTCCCCGGTGTAGCCCGTGCGGCAGACGATGACCGGTCCACCGTTCCAGTCGGCCTCCACGAACGACATGTAGTCGTGACCGGTGGGTAGGCCCAGTGCCTGGAGCACCTCGTCGCTGCGCGGTCCCTGGACGGCCAGGACGCCATACGCCTGGTGGAGGTTCTCCACGTGGACACCCTCCGGTGCGGCCGCGTCGAGGAGCGACACCACCTCGGCGGTGTTCGCGGCGTTCGGTATGAGGAACACGTCCTCGTCACTGCGCAGGTAGGCGATGAGGTCGTCCACGACCCCGCCGGACTGGTTGCAGCACAACGTGTACTGCGCCTTCCCCTTCTGGATCCGGCCCAGGTCGTTCGCCAGGCAGGAGTTGACGAAGTCCCGGGCCCCCGGACCTGAGACGCGCGCCTTGCCGAGGTGCGAGACGTCGAAGACGCCGACCGCCGACCGCACCGCCGTGTGTTCGCGGACCACGCCCCCACCGGGATACTCGATCGGCATCTGCCAGCCGCCGAAGTCAGCCATCTTGGCTCCGAGGGCCAGGTGGCGGTCATGCAGGGGTGAGGCCTTCAAGGCTCCGTCGCTCATGGCCGGAACGCTACCGCCCTCGGTGGCGGTCACCGGCGGCCCGGCTATCCTGCGCTGAAGCGACCCGCCCCCACCTCGAAGGATGCGAAGTGACCACCGTCAACGTTTCCGACCGTCCGGCCCACGGGCTCAAGGCTGATGTCCTCGTGCTCGGCACCCTCGACGCCGACGGCAGCGCGGTCCTGGCCGCGGGTCATGGGCTGCCGACGGCGGCAGCGGGTCATCTGGCCCAGCAGCTCGCCGCCCTCCAGGCCACCGGGGCCGCGGAAGAGGTGGTCACCGTGGCGGGGGTGCCCGAGGTCAGCGCCGGGCGGGTCATCCTCACCGGGCTCGGCAAGGGGTCCCCCGACACCGCCTCGTTCGGCCACGAGGTGCTTCGGCGGGCGGCCGGCGCGGCGGTCCGCTCCGCCAAGAACGCGACCAAAGTGGTCCTCGCCCTGCCGGCGGCTGGCGCCGAGAGTGTGGCTGCGGTGGCCGAGGGCGCAGCATTGGGTAGCTACCGGTACGCGGGCGTGCGCGGTGAGACCGCGCAGCGCGGCAGCAGGGGACGCCGCGGCTCCAAGGACGCGCCCACCGTCTCGGCTGTCACCGTCGTGGCCAGCGACGCACGCGACAAGGCCGTCAAGGCCGCTGCCGTCCGTGCAGGAGTGCTCGCCGAGGCGAAGGCCTACGCTCGCGACCTCGTCAACACCCCGCCGAACAAGCTGTTCCCGCAGTCCTTCACGGACTCGGTGAAGGAGCGGTCGACCACCGGTAAGGGCACGGTGACGGTCACCGTCCTGGACGAGAAGGCGCTTCGGAAGGGCGGTTTCGGCGGGATCGTCGGAGTGGGCCAGGGCTCCGTGAACCCGCCTCGGCTCGTGACCCTCACCTGGGCGCCGGCCAAAGCGAAGCAGTCGGTCGCGCTGGTGGGCAAGGGCATCACGTTCGACTCCGGCGGCCTGTGCATCAAGCCACCGGCCTCGATGCTGACCATGAAGTCCGACATGGCCGGCGCGGCTGCGGTGGCAGCAACGGTCTTCGCCGCGGCCGAGCTCGGGCTGCCCGTCAAGGTGACCGGATACCTGTGCCTGGCCGAGAACATGCCGAGCGGAACGGCGCAGCGCCCCAGCGACGTGGTGACCATGCGCAACGGCACCACCGTGGAGATCCTGGACACGGATGCCGAGGGACGGATGGTCCTCGGCGACGGCCTCTGCCTGGCCGCTGAGTCGGGCCCCGACGCGATCGTCGACATCGCGACGCTCACCGGGGCGCAGATGGTGGCACTGGGAGCACGGGTCGCCGGCATCATGTCGAACGACGACGGGTTCCGCGAGAGGGTGCGCGCGGCGGCCAACGCGTCGGGTGAAGCAGCCTGGCCGATGCCTCTGCCGGCGGACCTTCGGAGCCAGCTCGACTCCTCCGTGGCGGACCTCGCGCACAAGGGCGAGCGGTGGGGCGGGATGCTCACCGCGGGACTGTTCCTCAAGGAGTTCGTGCCGCAGGGCACTGCGTGGGCGCACGTCGACATCGCGGGCCCGTCGTTCAACGAGGGCTCCCCGTGGGGGTACACGCCCAAGGGAGGCACCGGCTTCGGAGTCGGGACCCTGCTGACGCTCGTGGAGACCTACGCAGCCTGAGAGAACGACCCGCGCTGGCGCCGGCATGGTGAAGGGCCCGTCAGGAGCGACGGGCCCTTCACCATGCCCTTGCCGACGCGGCCGGCGCTCGGGCGACGATCAACCGCCACTCTTGCGGCGGAACATCTGCTGGGTCGCCGTGGTGGCGGCCTGCTGCGCGTGTCCCACCTTGCCATGCTCGCTGTCGTCGGAGACGTCGCGGCCGGCATGGGCCTGCTTCTTCTCCAGGGCCTCGCGGAACTTGCGCTTGACGTCATCGCTCGGACCCTGAGGGCTGCCCGGCCTCTTCGCGCCATCGGACTTGGCCATGGTGGCTCCCACCTTCTCGCTGACTGCGGGGCCGAGGTCCGGCCCGCGCTGGTCCCACCTTGGCATCGACCCCCCGCCGCCACCAACCGTGCCCGACTGCTGCTGCCCGAGTCAGTGTCGCCGGAGTCTCAGTGCTGCTTGCGCTGCCGGGAGTTCCACTCGCGCATCCGGTTGGGGTAGCCGGTCTGGAGGACGTCGTAGACCGGCACCCCCAGGCTGGCCGCCAGGTCGAAGGCGGCCGCCCGGGAGCCGGCCGCCCGACGGGTCCACTCCCCGTCGTACGCGATGAGGATGACGGTCGTGGCTGTCACGTTGGTGGGCGGTTCGACGTACGCCTCCACGCCCCGCCTGCTGGTGGCGAAGTCGCTGAGGTGGCGCCGTACCGCCTGCGTGTCCACCGCCATGTTCGGTCCGTCCGAAGGGCCACGCCGGGCACCTCTGCGACCCCTCCTCCACCACGCCATGGGCCAACGATACGGGCAGCCCCAGTCCGATCAGCGGTCATTCCGCGCCGTCTGGCGTGGTCGCGCCAACGGCTGACCTGCTTGCGCCCGCTCACACAATCAGTGACAAGATGCACTGTGTCGATCGCCCTGCCGCCACGATGTGGTCGCCGCGACGGTCGGCACCACCGTCCAGTGCCCACCACGCAAGGGAGCGAGCATGTCGGCTGACGCCGAGTCCACCTTCGACGTCGTCATCCTGGGTGGGGGAAGCGGTGGGTATGCCTGCGCCTTCCGAGCCGCTGAGCTGGGGCTGCGGGTGGCTCTCGTGGAGAAGGGAAAGCTCGGGGGCACCTGCCTCCACGTGGGGTGCATCCCGACGAAGGCGCTGCTGCACGCCGCCGAGGTCGCCGACACGGCCCGGGAGGGCTCGCACTTCGGCGTGAAGTCGACGTTCGAGTCCGTCGACATGTCGGGCGTCAACGCCTACAAGGACGGCGTGATCGCGCGGCTGTACAAGGGACTGCAAGGACTGGCCAAGGCTCACAAGATCGAGCTGGTCGAGGGCTTCGGGCGGCTGGTGGACCGGTCCACCGTCGAGGTGGCCGGTCGCAGGCTCCGCGGCGAGGCTGTCGTCCTGGCGACCGGGTCCTACCCGAAGTCCCTGCCCGGCCTGGAGATCGGCGGCCGGATCATGACGAGCGAACAGGCGCTGTCGCTCGACTTCGTACCGCCGCGCGTGGTCGTCCTCGGCGGGGGAGTCATCGGCGTGGAGTTCGCCTCCGTGTTCAGGTCCTTCGGGTCGGAGGTCACCATCGTCGAGGCGTTGCCCCGGCTGGTTGCCGCGGAGGACGAGGCGGTCTCCAAGACTTTGGAGCGCTCGTTCCGCAAGCGGAAGATCGGTTTCAAGACCGGAGTGAAGCTCGCCGGCGCCACCCAGAGTGGCGACACGGTGAGCGTGTCACTGGAGACCGGCGAGACCATCGAGGCCGACCTTCTGCTCGTGGCCGTCGGTCGTGGTCCCGTCACAGAGGGCCTCGGGTATGAGGAGGCCGGAGTGAGGCTCGACCGCGGCTTCGTCACGACGGACGAGCGGCTGCGAACCGGGGTGGAGGGCGTGTACGCCGTCGGTGACATCGTCCCCGGGCTGCAGCTGGCCCACCGCGGGTTCGCGCAGGGCATCTTCGTGGCCGAGGAGATCGCCGGGCTGTCGCCTGCGATCATCGACGAGACGGGCATCCCGCGGGTGACCTACTGCGACCCTGAGATCGCGTCGGTCGGGCTGACCGAGGCCCAGGCGCGCCAGAGGCTCGGCGAGGTGGAGACCTGCGAGTACAACCTCGGAGGCAACGGCAAGTCGCAGATCCTCCAGACGCAGGGCTTCGTCAAGCTCGTCCGTGAGAAGGACGGGCCGGTGGTCGGCGTCCACATGATCGGCGCCCGGATGGGCGAGCAGGTCGGGGAGGCTCAGCTGATCTACAACTGGGAGGCGCTGCCCTCCGACGTCGCGAACCTGGTCCACGCCCACCCGACCCAGAACGAGTCCCTCGGTGAGGCGCATCTCGCTCTGGCAGGCAAGCCGCTCCACGCACACAGCTGAACAGCAGGAACCGAGAAAGCCAGACCCGCGCTGCACCGCACCCGCAGCGTCGCCAGCGATCACGAGTACAAGGAGATGACAGGCAGATGTCTGAACGCGTGACCATGCCAGCCCTGGGTGAGTCCGTCACCGAAGGCACCGTGACGCGCTGGCTCAAGAACGTCGGCGACACCGTCGAGGTCGACGAGCCGCTGCTCGAGGTCTCCACCGACAAGGTCGACACCGAGATCCCGTCGCCCATCGCCGGGGTCCTGCAGGAGATCCTGGCGCAGGAGGACGACACGATTCCGGTGGGAGCAGACCTCGCCGTCATCGGCGACGGCAGCAACGGCTCCAGCAGCGGCGGCCAGGACCAGGGTGCCCAGGACCAGGGTGTCCAGGACCAGAGTGCCCAGGACCAGAGTGCCCAGGACCAGGGCGGTCAGGGTGAGGGCGTTCAGACGCCGGTCGAGCAGTCCGCCGAGCAGGGAGACCAGCCGGTTCCGCCCGCTGAGGCACCCTCCGTCGAGCAGGCGCCCCAGCCGGCGACGTCGGAGCCCGAGCAGGCCAGGCAGGGGCAGCAGTCCGACCAGCCCTCCGGCCAGGCGTCGTCGGACGGTGGCTCGTCCGGGAGCTCGGGAGGTGGCGGCGAGACGGTGACCATGCCGGCGCTCGGTGAGTCGGTCACCGAGGGAACCGTCACCCGGTGGCTGAAGTCCGAAGGCGACACCGTGGAGGTCGACGAGCCGTTGCTGGAGGTCTCCACCGACAAGGTGGACACCGAGATCCCCTCTCCCGTTGCCGGGACCCTGACCAAGATCCTCGTGCAGGAGGACGACACTGTCCCGGTAGGCGGAGACCTCGCCATCATCGGCGGTTCGCCGTCCTCCGCTGATGCCGACTCCTCCGGCTCGCAGCAGGAGGCCGTACCCCCGCCCCAGGCGGAGCCGAAGCCTTCTGCCCCGTCCCAGACGGCACCCCAGGTACCGGCTCCGGCCGCCTCCCAGGCGCCCAGCCCCACCCAGGCTCCCAGCCCCACCCAGGCTCCCACTGCCACCAAGGCTCCGGCCGCCTCCCAGGCGCCCGCCCCGGCCCAGGCCACGGACGGGGCGCAGGCACCTGCCAGCGCTCCGACCCAGAATGCCCAGGACGCCTCGGCGTACGTCACTCCCCTGGTGCGCAAGCTCGCGGCCGACAACCGAGTCGACCTGGGGAGCCTGAAGGGCACTGGGGTCGGCGGCCGGATCCGCAAGCAGGACGTGCTGGACGCCGCGAAGGCGGCCCAGGAAGCCGCCGCGGCCCCGGCGCCCGCCGCCACCCCGCAGGCCCCGGCCCCGGCCGCAGCGAGTGGCGCGGCCGGCGGCGCCACCCTGTCCCCCAAGCGGGGGACCACCGAGAAGATGTCGCGGCTTCGTCAGGTCATCGCCAAGCGGATGGTCGAGTCACTGCAGGTCTCGGCCCAGCTCACCACCGTGGTGGAGGTCGACGTCACGAAGATCGCGCGGCTGCGCGCCAAGGCCAAGACCGAGTTCGAGCGTCGCGAGGGCACCAAGCTCAGCTTCCTGCCCTTCTTCGCGCTCGCAGCAGTGGAGGCGCTCAAGGCGCACCCCATCGTCAACGCCAGCGTCGAGGGCGACCAGATCCATTACCACGCCTCCGAGAACCTCGGGGTCGCCGTGGACACCGAGCGCGGCCTGCTCGTGCCCGTCATCAAGGACGCCGGAGACCTCAACATCGCGGGCCTGTCGCGCAAGATCGCCGACCTGGCAGACCGGACGCGGAACAACAAGATCACCCCTGACGAGCTCGGTGGCGGGACGTTCACGCTGACCAACACCGGCAGCCGGGGAGCGCTCTTCGACACCCCGATCATCAACCAGCCCAACGTCGGCATTCTGGGCACGGGAGCCGTGGTGAAGCGACCGGTGGTCGTCTCGGACGGCGAAGGGGGCGAGACGATCGCCATCCGGTCGATGGTCTTCCTGGCGCTGTCCTACGACCACCGGATCGTCGACGGGGCGGACGCCGCCCGGTTCCTCACGACGATGAAGGCCCGGCTGGAGGAAGGCAAGTTCGACGCTGACCTCGGTCTCTGACGAGCGACCAGGAGCTCCCCGTATGCCGCAGCGCGTCGCCATCACCGGATCCTCCGGCCTGATCGGCGGCGCGCTGTCGGCATTCCTGCGCGGCCGGGGCGACGATGTCGTCCGCCTGGTGCGGCGACCCGTCGCCTCCCCGGAGGAGGTCCAGTGGGACCCAGAGGCACGCCGGCTCGATCCGCACGACCTCGCGGGGGTGACTGCCGTCGTGCACCTCGCCGGAGCCGGGGTCGGTGACCACCGGTGGACGCCGGCATACCAGCAGACGATCCTCGCCTCCCGCGTGGACGGCACGACCACGATCGCCCGCACGCTCGCGGTTCTCGGTGAGCCGGTCCGCCTGGTGAGCTCCGCTGCCGTCGGCTTCTACGGCGACCGCGGCGAGGAGGTCCTCACAGAGGGCTCCACGATGGGCGAGGGTTTCCTCCCCGAGGTGGTCCGTGCCTGGGAAGCAGCCGCGCAGCCCGCCCGGGACGCCGGCCTCTCGGTGGTGCATCCGAGGACGGGGATCGTCCTCTCGGCTCGCGGCGGTGCGCTGGCGCGCATGGTGACACTGGCCCGGAGGGGACTGAACGGACCGCTCGGGAGCGGGCGTCAGTGGTGGCCGTGGATCTCGTTGCGGGACACCGTCGCAGGGCTGGCGCATCTCGTGGACCACCCCGAGCTCGACGGCCCCGTGAACCTCGTCGGCCCCGCCCCGGACCGTCAGATCGAGGTGGCGCGGGAGCTCGGCCGCCAGATCGGACGTCCTGCCGTGCTGCCTGCTCCAGCGTTCGGCATCCGGCTCGTCCTCGGCGGGTTCGCCGACGAGGTGCTCACGAGCAAGCGGGTCGTGCCGAGGCGGCTCACAGCGTCTGGGTTCGTCCATCAGGACCAGACGCTCGAGTCGGCCCTGCGGTGGGCGCTGAGCGACCAGCCGCCTTCCTGAGGGTCGAAGGAGGTCCACCCCTAGGGCCTCCCGACGCTTCGGACCCGCCAACGTCCGGCGCTCCATACCAGCTGGAACCTGAGGGCCTGCCCCCGTACGGGGCGTTTCCACGACGCCATGGTGGCGTTCACCACCTCGTACCCCGAGGTGTCCACAGCGGCCTCGACGGTGGCGTTCGCGCCCTCGAGCCTCACGGTCCGGGCTCTCGTGACCCGGAGCTCCACGTGCCGGTATGACCAGCCCGCAGCCACCGTCCGGGCCAGCGCGGCGGTGTCCTGCGTGAGGGCCGGGGAAGCCGGCGCATCCAGCATCGCCAGGGTCGCGCTCGACCCTGAGGCAAGCGCCTGAGCGCGAAGGGTGGCAAGGGACTGCATCAACGACAGAGGGTCACCACGAGCGGCACTACGGTCGGAGGCCGGGTCCGTGCGGGGCGCAGCTGACGCCGGCGTCGGTGACGACGCCGGCGCGGGCCGCAACCGTGGCGACGCTGACCTTGCTGTGCCGGGGGCTGCCCTCAGCGGTCCGGCAGCTGCTCGGACGACGACCACGCCGCCTGCCGCCAGCGCCGTCGTGACCACCAGGACGCCCACGGCAACCGCGCCGCCACGACGAGACCTGCGATGCCTCGCCGGCTGCCAGCGCCTCCAGGGCCGCGCCCGCGGCTTCAGGATGGGCGGCGCAGGCTCAGCGGCGGCGTGACGAAGCCGCCGGGTCAGCAACGAGGTGTCGTCGTGCCCGACCACGAGGCGTAGGGGTTCGCACTCGGTGGAGTCGAAGTACGCGAGGGCCAGCTCAGCAGCGGTGGGACGGGCCGCGGGAACCCCGGCCAAGGCCCAGGCCGTCGCCTCAGCCCACGCCGCGGGCAGGTTGGGCGCCACCGCGCTCACCAACGGCCGAACGGCCGCCGGCCCCGGAGCCGAGCCGGTGACACACCACCAGGCCAGCGCGCCGACGGCGTACACGTCGGAGGCCTCGCTGGGGGCGTGGCCGTCGAGGAGCTCGGGCGCCACGAAGCCCTCCGTCGCGTCGAGCTCCCCGCGGGCGTCGCCGACCACGCGTGCGACGCCAAGGTCGGCCAGCAGCGGGCGGCCGCTGCGCTCGAGCAGCACGTTCGCAGGCGTCACGTCGCCATGCACCACGCCGACCGCGTGGAGGCCGGCCAGCGCTCGGGCCACCGGCGTCAGGACCGTCACAGACTCACCGGCGCTCAGGTGGCCGCGCCCGGTGACCGCGCGCAGGAGCGAACCACCACGGACCCGGTCGAGGACCAGGGCCAGCCTCGCCGGATCGTCCTCCAGGACGATCGCCTCGTGGAAGCCGACCAGTCCTTCGACCTCGACGCCGGCGAGCACCGCGAGCTCGCGCGCCGCAGCCTCACGACCGTCGGGAGGATCGAGAGACACCACCTTCACGGCGACCTCAGCACCGTCCCGGCGCCTGGTCGCCGACCAGACCGTTCCGCTGCTGCCTGCGCCGATGAGCGTGCCGAGCTCGTACCCGGGAACCGCGGGCGCGTCGGCCCCGTGAGTGGACATCACCCGAGTGTGGCTGCTCGCCCCGCCGCCTGAGGGACTGTCCACAGCCCCTACAGTCGGCGGCATGCCGGCCGACCAGCCCACGATCCTGGCCACCTCGGGTGGCTACCGCCCGTCGCAGCGGCTCCAGTTCGAGTTCGACGCGCTCGTCCACCATGCCGTCGACCTCTCCGGAACGCGACGCAGCCGCCCGCGGATCACCCACCTCGGCACCGCGTCGGGCGACCAGCGGTCCGCCGGCGAAGCGATGACGGATGCGGCGCGGGTCGCCGGCTACGACCTCGTCAACCTCCACCTCTTCCCGATGCCGAACCTCGAGGACGTCGAAGGACACCTGCTCGACCAGGACGTCGTGTGGGTGAACGGCGGCTCCGTGGCCAACCTGCTGGCCGTGTGGAGGGTGCACGGACTGGACGAGGTGTTCCGGCGCGTCTGGCGCGCAGGGGTCGTCCTCGCGGGCGTCTCCGCCGGGTCGATCTGCTGGTATGCCGGCGGCACGACCGACTCTTTCGGACCCGCGCTGCAAGAGGTGACGAACGGGCTCGGCCTCCTGCCGTACGGCAACGGCGTGCACTACGACTCCGAGCAGCGACGGCGGCCACTGGTCCACCGGCTGGTGGCGGATGGGGCTCTCCCGACGACCCACTGCACCGACGACGGCGTGGGGCTGGTGTACCACGGGACCTCGCTGGTCGAGGCCGTGAGCGAGCGCGAGGGCAAGGCGGCCTACATCGTGAGGCAGGTCGACGGTGAGGCGGTGGAGGAGCGGCTCGAGCCGCGGCGGCTCTAGGCGTGTGAGGGGGCGCGGAGGTCCTCTGGAGGGTCGGCGGGAGGTCCAACGAGGTCGGTCGGCGGGTCGGTCGGAGGTCGGTCGGAGGTCGGCAGGTCGCGGCGGCGTACTGTGAGCGCATGCGGTTCGAGCACCTGGGCTTCGCTCCAGACCTCGTCGACTACGAGAGCGCCTGGACGTACCAGCGAGAGGTGCACGCGACCGTCGTGGCCGGAGCCGACGACGTTGTCCTGCTGCTCGAGCACTCCCCCGTCTACACGGCGGGCAAGCGGACGGAGCCGCACCAGCGGCCCGTGGACGGGACGCCCGTCATCGACGTGGACCGCGGCGGGCTGATCACCTGGCACGGTCCCGGCCAGCTCGTGGGGTACCCCATCGTACGGCTGCACGGGGTGCCCATCGACGTCGTCGCCCACGTGCGGCGCCTCGAGGAGGTGATGATCCGGACCTGCCGGGAGTTCGGCGTCGAGACCACCCGGGTCGAGGGTCGCAGTGGCGTATGGGTGCTCGCGGACGACCGGGGGCCGGACAGGAAGCTGGGGGCGATCGGCGTACGGGTCAGCCGGCAGGTGACCATGCACGGCTTCGCGCTGAACTGTGACGCCGACCTGTCCTGGGCGGACAACATCATCGCGTGCGGGATCGAGGACGCGGGGGTCAGCTCCATCAGCCAGGAGGTCGGCAGCCAGGTCACCGTCCGGGACGTCCTGCCGTATGCCGAGAAGCACCTCGCGGACGTGCTCGCCGGTGCTCGCGGCGCCAGCGCCTCTGCCACCGGGGAAACACCGGTCAGGAGCCGGGCGTAGTCTTGAGGAACGCCCGGTGACCTCCGGGCGTGACTGTGCCCCGCGGCATACGCAGCGATCCGCGAGCCGCGTCGGGCACCCGAGCGAGGCAAGGGAGTCTTCGTGACCGTGGCACCCGAGGGCCGGCGCATGCTGCGCGTCGAAGCGCGCAACGCCGAGACCCCCATCGAGCGCAAGCCCGAGTGGATCCGCACCACCGCCAAGATGGGTCCGGAGTACAGCGCCCTGCATTCCATGGTCAAGAGTGAGGGGCTGCACACCGTCTGTCAGGAGGCCGGCTGCCCGAACATCTTCGAGTGCTGGGAGGACAGGGAGGCGACGTTCCTCATCGGGGGCGACGTCTGTACGCGGCGCTGCGACTTCTGCGACATCGCCACCGGTCGGCCGACTGCGCTCGACCTCGACGAGCCGCGACGGGTCGCCGAGTCGGTGGCCCGGATGGGGCTGCGGTACTCGACGGTGACGGGCGTCGCGCGCGACGACCAGCCGGACGGCGCCGCCGGGCTCTATGCGGAGACCATACGCCAGATCCACGCGCTCAACCCCAACACCGGCGTGGAGATTCTGCCACCGGACTTCGGTGCCAGGCCGGGGCTGGTGGGGCAGGTCTTCGACGCCCGCCCGGAGGTGTTCGCACACAACCTGGAGACGGTGCCACGGATCTTCAAGCAGATCCGGCCGGCGTTCACGTACGACAAGTCCCTGAAGGTCCTGTCCATGGCGCGCGACGCCGGGCTCGTCACGAAGTCCAACCTCATCCTCGGGATGGGCGAGCAGGACCACGAAGTGGAGCAGGCGATCGCGGACCTGCACGACGCGGGCTGCGACATCCTCACGATCACGCAGTACCTCCGCCCCTCCAAGCTGCACCACCCGATCGACCGGTGGGTCAAGCCGGAGGAGTTCGTGCACTGGAGCGACCTGGCGCTCGAGACGGGGTTCAAGGGCGTCATGGCGGGGCCGCTCGTGCGCAGCTCCTACCGGGCCGGGCGTCTGTGGGCGACCGCGATGACGAAGTGGGGCCGCGAGATCCCGGAGCACCTGCGGCACCTCGCGGAGGCAGCCGGCGACCCTGCCCGCCAGGAGGCCGCCTCTTTGGTGGCCGCACGCACCCCAGCCGCGTTGGGGACCCCAGCCTGAGGCCCGTATCCTGACCCTCATGGCCAGGAAGCAGCAGCACGACTCGGACAAGCCCAGCAAGCCCGGCCGGTTCGCGCAGGTTCGGCAGGTCTTCACGGCCGCGCGCCAGGTGGACCCGACCATCCCGTGGTGGATGCTCCTCGCCTTCCTCGGCGTGGTGGTGGTCGCGGTGGGCGTCGGCGCGCTCCTCGGACACTGGCTCTACGCCCTCATCCTCAGCCTTCCGCTCGGCCTGCTCGCCGCCACCCTGGTGCTCAGCCGGCGCGCCGAGAGGGCGGCCTACAGCTCGATCGAAGGACAGCCGGGAGCAGCCGGCGCCGCCCTCGGCTCGCTGCGTCGCGGCTGGTTCTTCGACCAGCAGCCGGTCGCCGTGGACGGCGCCCGCGGTGCTCGTCCTGAGGACATGGCCGGAGCCGCCTTCGTCTACCGGGCCCTCGGACGCCCTGGCATCGTTCTCATCGCGGAGGGCCCGGAGGCCCGGCGCTCCCGGCTCGTCACGCAGGAGCGCCGGAAGGTCGAGCGGGTCGCTCCTGGCGTCCCGGTCACCACGGTCGTCGTCGGCGACGGTGAGGGCCAGGTGACCGTGCGCAAGCTCAGCAACAAGCTCACGCGGATGAAGCCGGTGCTGACCAAGGAGGAGGTCTCGGCAGTCAACAAGCGGCTCAAGTCGCTCGGCGGTCTGCGGCCCCCCATTCCTGCCGGCATGGACCCGCTGCGGGCCCGGGTCGACCGCAAGGCCATGCGCGGCCGCTGAGGAGCCGCGCCCACGACCCCCACGGGTCGAAGGGCGACGCGGTCCCCGGGCGCTTGCGTCGCCGGGATGGATCGTCGGATGCTTGCCTCGCGGCCACACGCGATATAGCGTAAACCAAGACGCGATATAGCGTAATCCCTCCGGAAGGAAAGCCATGAGTGAGGAATGGTCCATCGACACGGCCCGCGTGCTGGACGTCGGCGGTGACGACGAGCGCGTGCAGGAGCTCAGCGTCGCCATCGTCGGTGGGCGCGTCGACGTGGTGACCCACACCGACTCTCCCACCGCCCGTGTGGAGATCGCCAAGGTGGAGGGCATGCCCGTGAAGGTGCGCTGGGACGGTGCGAAGCTGAAGATCACGCACGGTGTCGACAGCTCCAGGATCCTGGAGAAGGTGAGACAGGTGTTCGACGGGCTCGAACACAACCGCGTGTCGGTCAGCATCTCGATCCCCGAGGACGCCCAGACCTCCGTCAGTACGGTCAGCGCCACCGGGCTCCTGGCCGGCATGCGCTGCGGGGCCAAGGCCAACACCGTGTCGGGTTCCATGACGATCGACGACGTCGCCGGGCCAGTGGAGGTGAACACGGTCAGCGGTGAGGTCGAGTGCGGCAACGTCCGCGGACCGCTCACCGTGCACTCGGTGTCAGGGGCGGTCACGGCTCAGCACAGCGACGCCCCGCAGGTCAGCATCAACACCGTGAGTGGAGACGTGATCCTGGACCTGGTGAACGGCACGGCGTCCATCAGGTCGAACTCGGTCTCCGGCGACGTCACCGTACGGGCCCCGCATGACGGGTATGACGTCACGGCCAACACCGCCTCGGGCCACGTCGTCATCGACGGGCGCACGATCGACAAGCGCTCCCGCGCTACAGGGAAGAGGCTCACGGAGGGCGCGGGCAGCCTGCGCCTCAAGGCCAATGCCGTATCAGGCAACGTCGTGGTCCTCCAGGGGGCAGCGGCACAGGAGGGCTCGGCATGAGCCCGGTGTTCGCGCACGGCCAGCTCCGGCTGTACGTGCTGGCGTTGCTGAACGAAGGGCCCCGACACGGGTACGAGGTCATCCAGGATCTGGAGCAGCGCTTCAACGGTCTCTACTCCCCCAGTGCTGGCACCGTGTACCCGCGCCTGGCCAAGCTGGAGGAGGAGGGGCTGGTCGAGCGCACCGACGAGGGCCGTAAGGCGGTGTACCGCATCACCGAAGCAGGCCGGGAGGAGGTCCGCTCGCGGCAGGACGACCTCTCAGACCTGGAAGCCGACCTCGACCTGTCCGTGCGCGACCTCGCGGAGCAGGTCCGGTCGCGGGTGCGCGGACAGACCAAGGACCTCAGGGCCGAGCTCCGTGCTGCCGCTCAGGAGGCCCGGCGTACTGCCACACCAGTGGGTGGCCATGAGCCGTGGGACTCGACGCGGCCCAAGGCCGCCGGTGAGGTGGAGGAGGCCGTCCACCAGCTGCGTCAGGAGGCCCGTAACGCCTGGAAGCGGCACGGGCTGACCGGTGAACAGACCCGCGAGATCATCGACATCGTCACGGACGCGTCGGCGCGGATCCGCGAGGTGGTGCTCAGGTCCGGACGATGAGAGTGCCGGCTGCCTTGTCGTGCAGGCCGCGTCCGTCACCGTCCCAGAACATCGCGGGAAGGAAAAGGCATAGGAGGACGGTGCGGACCAGAACCTGGAACGGACGCGCCGCACCGGCCGCGAGGGAACGGACCCGCAGGCCGAGCAGCCGCTGTCCCACGGTGTAGCCGAGGGTCCCGACCAGGAGGAGGTTCTCCGCCGCGAAGACGAGCAGGACGACGTAGCTGCGGCCTCCGGCCTGACCGCTGAAGGGCAGTGGAACGGCGAAGAGGGCCGAGGCGATGAACGTGCAGAGCGCCCAGTCGACGAACGCAGCGACCAGCCGGCGACCGAACCGGCCGACCGAGCCCGCTCCGCCGCGCGGCATACCCAACCGTTCTCCTGGGTACGCCGACGAGGCGCCGGAGCGCGATCCTGGCCCTTCGAGCCACGACCCGATGTCCTTGCGGTCGACCACGCCGACAGCCTAGGGCTGCGTAACACCAGTGAAACATCCGGGTCATGGGCGAGAAATGCCCAGCCGTTAGGGTCGAGGGCGACACCAGAACGCAGGCAGACCTGTCAGTTCTCACAACGGGGCGCCGCGCCCTCGCCCACTACCAGGAGGCCCAGTTTGTTCAGCAACGCTGAAGAGGTCCTGAAGTTCATCGAAAACGAGAACGTGCAGTTCATCGACGTGCGGTTCTGCGACCTGCCAGGCGTCATGCAGCACTTCAACGTGCCGGCCAAGAGCGTGGACGCCGACTTCTTCAAGGACGGCCAGATGTTCGACGGGTCCTCGATCCGTGGCTTCCAGGCGATCCACGAGTCGGACATGAAGCTGATCCCGGACCCCACGAGCGCCTACCTGGACCCGTTCCGCAAAGAGAAGACGCTGATCCTCAACTTCTCGATCGTCGACCCGTTCACGGGCGAGGAGTACTCGCGCGACCCCCGAAACATCGCGGCCAAGGCCGAGGCGTACCTGAAGTCGACCGGTATCGCGGACACGGCGTTCTTTGGTGCCGAGGCCGAGTTCTACGTCTTCGACGACGTGCGGTTCGAGACGAAGCAGAATGCGGGCTACTACTTCATCGACTCGGTGGAGGCCGCCTGGAACACCGGCCGAGACGAGGACGGCGGTAACCGCGGCTACAAGACCCGCTACAAGGGCGGGTACTTCCCCGTCCCGCCGGTCGACCACTTCGCCGACATGCGTGACGAGATGACCCTGGCCTTGGAGGACGCGGGTCTGACCGTCGAGCGCGCCCACCACGAGGTGGGGACGGCCGGCCAGCAGGAGATCAACTACCGCTTCAACTCGCTGAAGCAGGCCGCGGACGACGTCCTGAAGTTCAAGTACATCGTCAAGAACGTCGCATGGAACGGTGGCAAGACCGTCACGTTCATGCCCAAGCCGCTCTTCGGGGACAACGGCTCGGGGATGCACTCGCACCAGTCGCTATGGAAGGACGGCGAGCCGCTGTTCTACGACGAGCGCGGCTACGGCGGGCTGTCCGACATCGCCCGGTGGTACATCGGGGGTCTGCTCCGGCACGCGCCCGCAGTACTCGCCTTCACCAACCCAACCGTCAACTCCTACCACCGCCTGGTTCCGGGTTACGAGGCGCCCGTCAACCTGGTGTACTCCGCGCGTAACCGCTCCGCGTGTGTGCGCATCCCGATCACCGGCGACTCGCCGAAGGCCAAGCGCATCGAGTTCCGCGTCCCGGACCCGTCGGCGAACCCGTACCTCGCCTTCTCAGCCATGCTGATGGCCGGCTTGGACGGCATCAAGAACCGGATCGAACCCCCGGAGCCGGTGGACAAGGACCTCTACGAGCTTCCTCCGGAGGAGCACGACGCCATCGCTCAGGTGCCCGCCTCGCTGCCGGAGGTTCTCGACGCCCTGGAGGCCGACCACGAGTTCCTGCTCGAGGGCGACGTGTTCACGCAGGACCTGATCGACACCTGGATCGAGTGGAAGCGCAAGAACGAGGTGGACCCGATCCGCTTCCGGCCGCACCCGCACGAGTTCGAGATGTACTACGACATCTGAGCCTCGCGAGGCGCTGACCTGCAACAACGTCAGTCAACCACCCCCTTTGTCCTTGGATTGTCCTCACGGGCTGCCAGAGCTACGGCGACGGCAGCCCGTGAGGACTCGTCTTTGTCTGGCCACATGTGCCCGTAGGTGTTGAGGGTCGTCATGGCGCTCGCGTGCCTCAGTCGCGCCTGGACGACCTTGACGTCGAGCCCTGCCGCGATGAGCAGGGAGGCGAAGTAGTGCCGCAGGTCGTGGAACCGGACCGACAGCATCAGGGCCAAGTTGGACGGGATTGGGATGGGTGTTGGTGACGTCCCGGACTTGAGCGGCCGCGTCGGGTACTGGGTGGTTGGGCTTACGACGCCACGCATGAAGTCGATGTCCGAGACGCGTAGTGCCGCCACCTCAGCCAGCCGCAGTCCTACGAACGCGCCCAGCAGCACGGCAGGCCGCAGTCCCTCTGAAGCCCCTTCCCGGTGGCCTCGATGCTGGACGGCTACGCAGTCGGCGAAGATGACGCTGCCGTGCGCCGATAAGACCACTTAGGTCGTTGTAATGACCCATATAGATGATAGACCATTACACGCCCCGACCCGTTGCATGTCACAGGCGGAGTTCCTCTACGTGCCAACCGCCGACCCGCGTCGAGGCGCGCGCGCCCGTGTACGGGCCAGGGCCGACCTTGTCCTTGAACCGCCGCCGCGTCGGGGCATCGGGACTCGAGCCTTAGACTATGAACTGGTCCGGCAATGGCGGCGGACGTCTCCTGACGCACCCGACGGAAGTCCCGAACCTCGCCATGGCTCCCCCCGTTACGACCAGCTCCTCCCAGACCTCAAGTACCAACACCCGCGAACCCGCCAGCAACGCCCTCGGCCTGAGCCCAGCACAGGTCGTCGGCAGCGCCTTGGCCGCTGCGACCTCGGCTCTCGCCGCGTCGTTCCTCGGCGTCGCCGGAACGATCATCGGCGCCGTCTTCGGTTCCCTGGTGGCCACCATCGCCTCCGCGGTGTATGCGCACTCTCTGCGCCATGCCAGCACGCGAATCCGCGAGGTGCGCCCCATCGTCATGACCCGTGACGCCGTCGGCCGCGTCCACGTCGTGCACGGACCAGGAACCACCGCCGTGGCCGACAACGGAGATGACGCCAACGCCAACGCCGCCGCCCACCGGCCCCGTCGGACCCCCTCCGTCCCGCGCTGGGCCGCAGGCGGCGTCGCAGTCGTCGCCGCCGCGGGACTCGCCTTGGGCGCCATCACGGGCGCCGAGGCGCTGCTGGGACACCCGGTGTCCAACAGCTCCGCGAAGGGGACCACGCTGTCAACGGCGTTCGATGGCTCGGGGCCCACGTCGCAGAAGACGCCCAAAGACCCCTCCACCCCGCAGCGGATTGGCACACCTGGCGCAAGCGAGACCTCGACGAGGGCCGCATCTGCCACCCAAATCGCCACGGCTCCGCCCATCAGTGAGTCACAGCCGACCGGCACGCCGTCCGAGTCAGGGCCGTCCACCAACGCCCCCACCGATCACGGTCCGACAACTGAGCCGACCGCACCGTCCGCACCTGAGGCGTCGACTCCGTCGCAGCAGACCCCTTAGCCAGCCGCACCTGGCGCAGCCGCCCAGCACGTAGGCTCGCAGCCCTGCTGCACTTCAGCCCACGTTGCATCCCGCCTGCGGCGCCCCTCGCCTGCCCCCGCAGGTTCACTGGCCGCACCATGGAAGAACCGCTTCTTGACGACCCAGTCTGAGGTTTGCTGAAGGGGCGCTGCCGCGCAAGCCGCGGCTTCTCTGCCTTCCTGTTCCTCGACCGGTGACGCCCGTGTCTGGTAGGTACTCAGCTTGGCTCGGTCGGGTCCAAGCCGAGGGTGGTGGGGCTTGCCGTGACGCGGTCGGCAGGTGCGTCCTGTCGACGTGAGAGCAGCAGGGCGGGCAGCGCGAACCCAGAGATCGCGGCTCCGCACACGTACGACGGTCCGTACCCCCAGAGGTCGGCTGACTTTCCGAGGACCGGCTGACCCCACACGCCACCGCTGGAGCCCATCAGGGAGTCGAAGGACAGGATGGTGGCGCGTTGCTTGGAGGGGATCAGGCCGTTGATGTAGGTCTGGCGGATGGGCATCGCGGCGGCGTAGAGCAGACCCCACAGGCTCACCAGCGTGATGACGGCCCAGAAGCTGTGCAGGATCCCGATTAGCGCCAACGCCACCGTGCCCAGAGCCGAGATGGCGAGCAGGGCGGTCGTCCGGCGGTGGACCACGCGGCGCAGCCGGGGAGCGACCAGACCGCCCAGGATCTGGGCGCCGGCGACGATCGCCGCGGCCAGGCCCGCGACCTGGTACGCCCCGGGGTCACCGTAGAGCTCCAACAGATACGGCTGCAGCGCGTAGAACGCGTAGATGGCCACGCCGCCGGTGAACAGCGACTCGACCATCAGCCACTTGACCGCGGGCACCCGCCACCCCAGGTCCACCGACGTCACGGCGATCCGTCGCATCTCGGCGAGCGGACGTCCGTGCGGATCGGGGGTGAAGCCGATGTCGTGCATCACGACGAACGCGAAGAGGAACATCAACGCCAGGATCGCGGCCCGCAGCACGAATGGCACTCCGAGCGAGGTCTGCTGGGCGATCAGGCCCCCGCCGAGCGAGCCGACCAGCATCGCAGACCCTCCCACCACTTGGCCGCGGCCGAAGACGGACTCGACCGTGCCGGTGAAGTTGGCCGCTTCCAGGGCGTCAATGAGCCACGCCTCCACCGCGCCCGAGAAGAACGTGAAGCCCAGTCCGAGCCCGATCGACGCCAGCGCCCACAGCCAGAATGGTGAGTGCCAGTGCCAGAGCCCGACGTGCGCGAGCGTCATCGAGCTGAGGGTGACCGTCCCGAGCAGGTAGGACGCGCGGCGACCGATCGTGTCGGCGACGACCCCGGTGGGCACCTCGAAGATCACCATGCCCGCGGTGAAGAACGCGTTCGCCGCGAAGGCCTGCAGGTTCGACAGGCCGGCGTCGAGCAGAAAGATCGTGTTGATACCCCAGATCAGGGCCTGGGCCAGGGTGTTGCCGAGCACCAGCAGTAGGTAGGTCCGCACGACCCCGCGTGCCGTCGAGACGCGAGAGGCATACGACACGAGACCCACTCAACCGCGTCAGAGGCTTGCCGTCGATAGGGCGACAGTTGCGCACCGCGGATGGCAAACGCCGCTGACCCGGCGGCAATGACTGCCCCTGGCCCGGCCGCCAGCAGCTGCAGCCCGCCGCAAGCCGAGCCTCTAAAGGCGACGGCCCAGGTCAGCTGGTCACGTCCGCTCTGGCGTCTCACAAGGCCCCGTGGCGGACCATTCTCGCTCAGCAGCGATATGCGGACACTGAGTGCCCTCTGCCAGCGCATGCGTACGGCGCTGGGCCCATCCAAGAGAGTGCACGACGTCAACACGACCGGGAGCCGTCTCGAGCCCTCGCGCTACCTGCTGCGGCTTCCAGTCAGCCCTTGAGGCCCGTGAGCGCGATGCCTTGGATGAACCTACGTTGGAAAAGCAGGAAGACCGCCACCATCGGAAGAGTGGCGATGACCGAGCCGGCCATGAGGACGTCCCAGGCCGTGCGGTTCTTGACGACGAAGAGGGCCAGCCCAAGCGGCGCGGTGTAGTGCTCAGGGCTGGAGACGATGATCAGTGGCCAGAAGAAGTCCTCCCAGGCGTAGATGAACGTGAAGATCCCCATGGCGGCCAGAGCAGGGGTACATAGGGGCAGCACCACCTGCAGGAAGATCCGCAGTTCCGACGCCCCGTCGATGCGCGCGGCGTCGAGGAGCTCGTCGGGGATGGACCTCATGTACTGCCTCATGAGGAAGATGCCGAACGCGCTCACGGCGCCGGGAAGGATGAGGCCGTAGTAGGAGTCGAGCCAGCCGTGGCCGCCGACCCCAAGCAGGTTGTTGCCCCCGAACAGCGGGATGTGCTTGAGCACGAGGTAATTCGGGATCAGCGTCACTTGGCCGGGAACCATCATGGTGCCAAGGAAGAGCAGGAAGATCCCGTCTCGGCCCGGAAATCGCCGCTTGGCGAAAACGTAAGCGGCCAGCGAGTTGAAGAACAACTGGAGGACGGTGACGGAGGTGGCGACGAAGACGCTGTTAAGGAACCACCGCCCGGCGTCCTGCGCGCCCCGGCTCGCATCCGGGCCGATCCCGAGGAACGTCCGGTAGCCGTCGAGGGTGGCGTGGCGGGGCAGCCACTGCGGCGGCCACGAGAACATGTCGCCTAGGTGCTGCAACGAGGCGCTGACCATCCAGGCGAATGGGGCGACGAAGAGCACGGCACCGGGTACCAGCACGAGGTAGGCGGCCGCCATCCCGAGGTGGCGACGCTGCGGCCTACGCGGCCGCCGTGGCGCTGGCCGACTCCGGGGCTCGCCGCCCAGCCCGTTGGGAGGCGAGCCGCCGGGGCGCAGATCGGGAATCACGAGTCCTCCCGTCGGTAGAGGCTCAGCTGGATCACGGTGAAGACGAACAGCATCGCGAAGAGTCCGAAGGCCAGCGTGCTTGCGTAGCCCATCTCGTAGTTCTGGAAGGCCGCTTGGTAGATGTAGTAGACGACCGTGGTGGTCCGGTCCACCGGCCCGCCGCTGGTCATGACGAAGATCTGGGTGAAGACCTGGAATGAGCCGATGATCCCCATCACCAGTAGGAACAGCGTGGTGGGCGCCAGCAGTGGGATGGTGATGTACCGCAGCCGGGCCAACGCACCGGCACCGTCCACCTTGGCGGCGTCGTACAGCTCGGCTGGAATGCCCTGCAGCCCGGCAAGGTAGACGATCATCGAGAAGCCGACCCCGGACCAGACCGTCATGAGGATGACTGAAGGCATGGCCAGGTGCTTGTCGGACAGGAACAGCAGCGGCTTGTCGATGACGTGGGCCTTGAGCAGGTAGTAGTTGAAGAGGCCGAAGTCGCCGTTGTATAGCCACTTCCAGATGATCGAGAGCACTACAAAAGGGGTCACGGCCGGCAGGAAGTACATGGTGCGCAGGAGGCCCCGTCCCGGGAGCGGCTGGTTGAGCAGGAGGGCCAGGGCGAGGCCGATGAGCATGGTGAACGGCACCGAGCCGCCGGTGAAGTAGGCGGTGTTGAGAACCGAGTTGCGGAAGTCGGTGTCAGTGGCCATGTCGCGGTAGTTCTGCAGCCCCACGAAGGCTTTGTCCGGCTCGATGATGCTCCACTGGTGGAACGTGAGGTAGAGCGCAAAGCCGAGGGCAAAGAGGGTGAAGACCGAGAACAGCAGGAGTCCTGGTGCGAGGAAGAGGTAGGCGCTCCACTCCCGGCGCATCGCGCGAAGCGTGCGCCGCAGTGCCTGCGGCACGGCCGCACCTCTCAGCGGTACGTGGGCTGACCTCGGCTCGGCGCGGCTCTGCGCCACCGTCGTACCTCCTTGTCCTGCATAGTCGTCGCGCATGTCGGCCGGCTCAGTGTCTGAGGATCTGGTCAGCCTGCTGGGCTGCGTGGTCGAGGGCATCGGAGACGGACTCGTCGCCGTAGAACGCCTTCCCCAGGTCTTGGTTGAGCTTGTCCTCGACCTTGGGCCACTTGGGGTTGGCAATAACGTTGCTCACGCCGCACTTCATCTGGTCGGCGAAGCCCTTGAGGATCGGCTTCTGGGCCGTGAGGTCGGAAGACTCCAGCAGCGACGTGCGGGGGGGCAACAGGGTGCTGCCCTTGCTCTTGTATGTCCATAAAGCGATGTTCTCTGGCTGTGAGAGGAACTCCAGCCACTTCCACGCCGCGTCCTGGTTCTTGCCGCCACTGAACATGACGAGGCTGTCGCCTGCGACGGTCGTGGCGCAGCCGGCGGGACCTTCTGGCAGGGGCGCTGCGGCCCACTTGCCCTTGATCTTCGGGAACTCGCCGTCGAGGACGCCGGCGAACCAGGCGCCGGCCATGTACATGGCGACCTTGCCGGTCGCGAACGCCACGCGGCCGTCGTAGGAGTTGGAGTTGAGGAAGTCCTTGGGCGAGTACTTCGCCAGACCCACGTAGAACGAGGCGGCAGTCTTCGCCTTGTCCGAGTTGAAGGCCGCCGCCGTGCCGTCCTCGTTGAGCAGCTGCCCGCCGTTCTGCCAGAGCCAGGGGTACCAGTAGTAGGCCGACTCCGGAGCAAAGAGGATGTAGCCGTACTGCTTCTTGTCCGGCTGCGTCAGCCGCGCCGCGTCAGCCTGGAACTCCTCCCACGTCCTAGGCGGGGCCGTGATGCCCGCTGCCGCAAACAAGTCGGTCCGGTAGAACAGGCCCGTGGACTCGCCGTCGAAGGGCAGTCCGTACATCTTGCCCTTGTAGACCGTCGAGGTCTTGAAGGCGGGGACGTAATCCTTCGGGTCGATGCCCCTGCCCCGGGCGATGTAGTCGTCGAGCTGGGTGAGGGCACCGCGGGACGCGAAGGCGGCCACGGTGCTCGCGTCGACGTACGCAGCGTCAGGGGCGTTTCCGCCAGCGATCTGCGTGGTGAGCTTCTGCGTCGCCTCCTCCGCCGGCACGTTCTGGAACTTCACCGTGATGTTGGGATGTTGCGAGTGGAACTTCCGGGCGAGTGACTGGATCACCGGCTCGTTGCCGACCCAGGACGCGAAGGTGATGGTGACGGGGCCGGTGGGCTCGGCGACCGGCCCCGCTGGCGGATGCGTGGATGCGCTCTGCTGGCTAGCGGTGGACCCCCCGCCGCAGCCGGCGATTAGGAGGACGATGGTTCCGGCGAGCGCCTTCCAGGCCGGCCGCATGCGTGTTTCCTTTGGTGCCACGTGAATCCCCTTCCGGGTCTGGCCGTCGTGCGGCCACGGCGCATCCGAACTATTTGTTCGACGGTCGAACAATGAAGGGGGCCGCAAGGTCAGTCAAGACATCGGCCATCGTTCTGACTGCTGTCGGTCCGATGTGTGCCCTGCGCGGTCAGAAGACCTTGGGCCCTCGAAGCCAGTTGCCTCTCCAGCTAGGGGCCAGGACGTCGCGGCGCCGAGCACGGCTCCTCACGCCTGCTGACCGCCCGAGCGGGCGGCGTCGCCCAGGTCCCCTAGGGTGGTCCCTGTCGGCAGGCCCGCCGCCGGGGTCGCGCGACGCCCGGCATACTGCTCGCGGCACCATATCGCCCCACACGGGCAGGGCGGACCGTCGGGGGGCGACGCACACCTGCCCGATCTCACCGGCCCAGCCGTGCCACCCCTGCATCGGCGGTTTCCAGCGACGGTCGCAACACTTCCGACATTCTTGGAGGTCGTGTTGACATCTACGCGTCGTGTGAAGAAGGGGCCGGGGCGGCGCCCACAGTCGGCCAAGCGGCAGCGGTTCATGGAGCTGCGGGCGCGGGGGTTCAGCATCCGCGCGGCTGCTCGAGAGGTCGGCGCGTCGCGCAGCGCGGGCAACAACTGGGCTCGCGGGTACAAGACCTACCGCAACGGTGTTCTGGTCGGGTTCGTGCCCCCGCTGGACCGCCTCGCGGTTCGCCAGGTCAGCGCCCGGTTCCTGTCCGAGGACGAGCGGATCGAGATCGCCGACCTGCGCCGTGCCGGGCTGAGCATCCGTCAGATCGCGCACCGGCTCGGTAGGGCGCCCTCGACGGTCTCGCGCGAACTGCGCCGCAACGCCACCGGCCGCGGCGGCTACCGACCGTTCCAGGCCCACCGGAAGGCGACCGCCCGTCGTGCCCGCCATCACCGGCGCCGCCTCGAGACCAACCACGAGCTGCGAGATCTCGTCGCGCACCTGCTGGCGCAGCGGTGGAGCCCGCAGCAGATCAGCCGGCACCTCAAGGGCCGGTTTGCGCAGGACCGCTCAATGCGCCTTTGCCACGAGAGCATCTACCAGGCCGTCTATCAGCCCGGATCGGTGCTGTTCCGGCCATCACGGCTGGCCCCGCACCACCGTTCGCCCTTGCGCACCGGCCGCGATCACCGGCGTGCCCATCAACGGGTCGAGCGGCGCCGGCCGCGGTTCGAGCAGCCGATGCTGTCGATCCATCAGCGCCCGTTCCTGCCCCAGGACCGTTCGCAGGCCGGGCACTGGGAGGGCGACCTCATCATCGGCAAGGACCAGCGGTCGGCGATCGGCACCCTCGTCGAACGCAAGACCCGCCTGGTACGGCTGCTACATCTTCCCCGACGCGACGGCGACACCCTCCACGAAGCGTTGAAGCACCGCATGGGCGACCTACCGGCTCACCTCCTGCGATCGATCACCTGGGACCAGGGCACGGAGATGGCCCGTCACCTCACCATCGCCAAAACTCTGGGGGCACCGGTCTACTTCTGTGACTCCCACTCGCCCTGGCAGCGCGGCTCCAACGAGAACATGAACGGCCTGCTGCGCGACTACTTCCCGAAAGGAACCAACCTGAGCACGCACTCGGCGAAGCACCTGCTGGAGGTCGAGAACGAGCTCAACAGGCGACCCAGACTCGTGCTCAACAACCGCGCGCCAGCCGACCTCTTCGCCGCGCTGCTAGCCTCCCAGAACCAGCCAGTGTTGCGACGTTGACTAGAACCCACCATCACGTGGCCGTCCAAAAACGCGCTCGGCCGATGCCGACCGACCAGGCGGACGTCGTCAAAGAGCCGGTCAGCACCTGGCTGCTGAGCGCCGCTAGGTGTACTGACCGGGCACGTTGGTTGAGGTTGTGTGACGACACAATCTGAGTGCTTGATAGGGGAAGACCTCCGGGCGTGACGTGGAGCTGTCTAGGAACCGCTCCGCCACCCAGGAGGTCTTCGTGTCCCACGCTAACGCTGCTCTGACCCCGCGCGCCCGGTTCCGGCTGGCGCGGCTGATCGTCGACCAGGGCTGGCCGGTGGCCCGGGCCGCGGAACGGTACGACGTGTCGTGGCCGACCGCGAAGCGGTGGGCCGACCGGTATGCCGTAATGGGTCCGGACGGGATGGGCGACCGGTCCTCACGTCCGCACCGGTCCCCAAACCGGACCCCAGCACCGGTCGTGCGGCGGATCGTTCACCTGCGATGGAAGCAGCGGTTGGGGCCGGTCGCGATCGCCGACCAGGTGGGGGTGGCCGCATCGACGGTCCACGCGGTCCTCGTGCGGTGCCGGCTCAACCGGCTCAGCCATGTGGATCGGGTCAGCGGCGAACCGGTCCGCCGTTACGAGCACCCCTACCCCGGTGCCCTGCTGCACGTGGACGTCAAGAAGCTGGGCAACCTCCCCGATGGTGGCGGCTGGCGGTACGTCGGACGGCGACAGGGCGACCGCAGCCGCACGCTCACCCCTGGCAAGCCGATGAACGCCCACAGCCACCGCAAGATGGGCACCGCCTTCGTGCACACCGTGCTCGATGACCACTCCCGGGTCGCCTACGCCGAGATCCACAACGACGAGACCACCGCCACGGCCGCCGCGGTGCTGCGCCGCGCGGTCGCCTGGTTCGCTGCCCGAGGCGTCGTCGTCGAGAGGGTGCTGTCCGACAATGGCAGCTGTTACCGAGCACATCATTGGCGCGACACCTGCGCCGAGCTGGGCATCACGCCCCAGCGGACCCGGCCCTACCGACCACAGACCAACGGCAAGATCGAACGATTCCACCGCACCCTGGCCGACGGGTGGGCCTTCAAGAAGTTCTATGCCTCCGAAGACACCCGCCGCAAAGCCCTGCCAGCATGGCTTCACCAGTACAACCACCACCGGCCCCACACCCGCGATCGGCAAGGCAACACCCATCAGCCGCTTAACCAATCTCACCGGTCAGTACAGCTAGGGACCACCGCCGTGGAACGTGTATCGAATCGAGCCACGCACCGCGACTGTGGGGCGGCGGCGGACCCCGGCGGCCTAGCTCGCTTCACGTTCTGACGCCTGCGTCCACCGCCGGCCAACCGGCGGACGTCCTCAGGTGCCGAGCTGGCCGCGAGCCGACTGTTGGTCATTGCGGGCCCGTTTCCGCAGCCACAGCAGCACTAGTATCGACGGCAACCCCAGCACCAGGCCGGCGAGCCACTTGGAGAAGTATGGACCGTCCACGGTTCGAGGATAGGTCCGCTCAGGAGGGCGGCGCCCTTCAGTGGGCGCGTCGGTCCGGTCCGAGGAGACACCTCGAGATGCGCACGTACCCTTCCGGGGGGACCGAAGGAGGTGGCCGTGCTTGAGACGTGCGACGTGGTCGCTTTCGCTGCCACAACGGACCTGGCCCGCGCCCGGTCGTTCTACGAAGGCGTCCTCGGACTCCCCGTCGTGCACGAGGATCCGTATGCCTGTTCGTTCAACGCCCATGGCACGATGCTCCGGGTCACAGCGGTAGCCCAGGTCGGCCACCCCGGCTATACAGTGCTCGGCTGGCGCGTTCCTGACATCACCACGACTGTTACATCACTGGGGTCAGCCGGAGTCAAGTTCGTCCGCTACGAGGGCGTGGAGCTGGACGCTCAAGGGGTGTGGACTGCTCCCAACGGCGACCGCGTGGCGTGGTTCACGGACCCCGACGGAAACATCCTTTCGCTCACGCAGCTCCACTGACCCGGCGTCATCCTTGATCTGCGCCAGGTGCCGATAGGTGACGTCGCCGCCTGCCGCCCGCCGCCCTAGCATGGTGTTCGTGCTCAGCACCTCCTGCTCCGCGCGGTGGCCGTCGAGGACCCCGCCGGTCTCGCCGCCCGAGAGCAGATGACGACGCTGGGCCTCGCCAAGTGCTGGGCGAAGGTGTGAGCGAGCACCGCCCTTCGGCTGCGACCGTGGCGCCTCAGCGGATAGGCCACGTTCGGGCACTCGACGGCATGCGTGGCCTCGCCGTTATCGCCGTTGTGCTGTACCACGGCGGTGCGGGCTGGATGGGGGGCGGCTTTCTCGGCGTGGACGCGTTCTTCGTCCTCAGCGGCTTCCTTATCACCTCACTGCTGCTTCAGGAGCTCCGCTCGACCGGTCACATCGACATCTGGCGGTTCTGGGGAAGGCGTGCCCGCCGTCTTCTGCCGGCGCTCGCGCTGCTGCTTGCCGTCGTTGTGCCGCTGAGCCGCTGGGCTGGGGACGGGTCGCCGACGGCGCCGCGCGGGGACGTGCTGGCGACGTTGGCCTACGTCCAGAACTGGCACCTTCTCGCGGCGGGGAACGGCTACTTCGAGCAGACGACGCTGCCGTCACTACTGCAGCACACCTGGTCGTTGTCGATCGAAGAGCAGTTCTACCTGGTCTGGCCTCTGTTGCTCGCCGCGGGACTGTGGCACACCGCCTCGGGCGCAGCCGGTCTCCGCCGTCGTACGGCGTGGGCCTTGGGGGTGACGGTGCTTGCGGCCGCCGCGTCGATCACGGACATGGCCCTGCAGGCCAAGCCCCGAGCCGACCCGTCCCGTGTCTACTACGGAACGGACACCCGTGCGGCGAGTCTTCTGCTTGGAGCGGCGCTGGCTTTCATACTGACGGAGCGGGCTTCGAATGGCGACCGTCCTGTGCGACCGTTCGGGCGACTGCTCATCGCTGTGGCGGGCTGGTCCGGCGCCGTCGCCATCGGCGCCTTGTGGGCGCGTGCCAGCGGCTCCTCGCCGTGGCTGTACCAGGGTGGGATGGCGCTTGGCGCAGTGGCCGCGACACTGGTCATCGCGGCCGTCGTGACGGACCAGTTCTCTGTGCTGGCCAGGGTGTTGAGCACTCCTCTGCTGCGATGGCTCGGGGTCATCTCCTACGGGGTGTACCTCTGGCACTGGCCGCTGTTCGGGTTGCTGACCGCCGAACGCACCGGCCTACACGGCGGCTGGCTGCTGGCGGTTCGCATCATCGTGACCCTTACAGTCGCTTCGGGCTCCTTCATGCTGGTGGAGCGTCCCTTCCGCACCGCGTGCCTGTCGTCCGTCCGCCGCCGTGCGATGGTTGGCTTCCTGGCAGTCGCTGAGATCGGAGCGGTTCTCCTCCTGGCGCCGGGGAGCGGCACACCGCCCGCAGAGCTGGCGACGGGAGAGGCCGACGTCTCGACCGCTGTACGCAGCGCGGACGAGATCTCACCGACCCCTTCCACGGCTGGTCAGCGCGCCGTACGCGCTGCCCGCGCACCAGGGACCCGATCCCCAGCACCCTCAGCCCGCGACGTACTCGTCGTCGGTGACTCGGTGGGAAAGAGCCTGGCTGCCGGATTGAGCCCTTATCTCCGCGCGCGAGGGATCCACGTCACCGACGCGGCGGTCCTGGGCTGTGGACTGACGATCGGTGGGAGCTACCACTACTTCGGCCAGCTCCGCCGCCAGAGAAAGCTCTGCGCCGTGTGGCAGAGCCGGTGGCGAGGAGCCATCACCAGCACCCGGCCGGACGTCGTGGTGATGCTCGTGGGCAGGTGGGAGGTGATGGACCGCGTCTTCCAGGGGCGATGGACGCACATCGGCGACCCGGCATACGACGCGTACCTCGTGCGTCAGCTGCATGCAGCCGCAGCCGTGGAGGCGTCCACCGGTGCACGGGTCGTGTGGGTGGCGGCGCCCTACTACCGGCGCGGTGAGCAGCCGGACGGCACGCTGTGGCCTGAGGACGTCCCCGCGCGCACCGATCGCTGGAACGCCTTGCTACGGCAAGTGGCGGCGTCCGATCACGTGCCAGTGATCGCCTTGGACCGCAAGACTGGCCCCGACGGGCACTTCAAGGAGTCCATCGACGGGCAGCAGCTGAGGTTCGACGGGGTGCACCTTCGGCAGGCTGCTGTGAGTCACCTGGGGCCATGGCTGATGCCGCAGCTGCTGGGACCCATGCGCGCCCCCCGGTGAGGGCCGCGCCGGAGGTTGGGCTCGTCAGAGGAGAAGCTCTCAAACGCGACCGCTCGAGCCTTGTCAGAGGTCGACTTGCGACCAACCGGTCTGGTGATCCGGTACGTGCACGAGGCAGGACGCCGCAGCAGGTCGAAGGTGGGCAGGGACTCCCGGCGGCAGATCGCCGTTGCCAGCGTGTCGTCCAACGTTGCGGGCCGGGTGACCGTCTGGAATCCGGGTCGGGCCTCAGGTGGGAGTAGGTTGCGAAACATCGTGGCCGTTCTGCGGGCTGACGCGTGTCCCGCCGTGTCTGCGACGTACCGGCCGTCGCCGCTGAGCGCGCTGCTGCTGCTGTTGAAGTCCCCTTGCGTGCCGTCGGTCGCGACGCTGACGCGGCTCGCCATATTGAGGGTCCACTCGCGGACGAAGACGTCCTGCCTGCCGTTGGTGTCACCAGGCGCCAAGTTGGTTGCGGCCGATGGCCGGCCACCGTGGACGACCACCGTGCTGCACCTGCTGCACAGGAGGTGGCGCGGATCTGAGACACCGCCAGTCACCGACTGTGGGCGACTTGGTGTCAGAGCCCCGTCTCGGTGATGGTGACGGTGCTTCCGACGCGGACCGGGAGGCCGACAGCCGGCGACTGGCTGAGCAGCTGGCCGGCAGGAACTCCTGGAACGCGCTGCCTGACGACCTGCGGGACCAGCCCGACGCGCTGGAGCTCGGCAACCATATCGGCGCTCCTGGGCGCTTGCGCAGGGTCCGCGACAGGTGGCGCGGGGACGGTGACCCAGCCGGCGGGTAGCGAGTGGAGCGACTCCGTGATCGCGTTCATGATGTTGCTGCCATCGTTGACTTCGACGCGGAAGGCGACGTGCGCGCTCGGGACCACGAGGGACTCGACACACTTGGGGGGGTCGCTGAGAAGACAGCTGACTCCGCTGCGCTCCACGGCGACACCGTTGATGGTCGCCTTTCGCAGCGCCCCGCGCTTCACGGATCCCATCTCTGCTGAGTCGGTGTCGAAGATGCGCACGATGTTGACCCCGGGCCTCGCCGGCACCAGACACGCTGTCGTGACACGAAGGTCGTAGAGCACCGTAGAAGCCACCGGGGTTCCGCAGCGCACGTCGTTGGTGCTCCACGACTGGGGGACAGCGACCACGACGTCGTTCAGGCCCACCAACCGCATTCCGCTGGGAATGGCCGGGTGAGCGGCCGGCTCGTTGGCAGGGACCGCTGGTTGGTCGGCCGAGTGCCCTCCGACGGCTCCGGGCACCACTGCGGACACGGCGACCACGATGCCGACCGCAGCGACGACGCCCATCCCGCCGCCCAGGACGGTCCGGCGCCTTCGCGCTCGCCGCCCCGCTTCGAGTAGGTCATCCACCGGGGCGACCCCGGCGGGGATAGAACCGGCGAGCCGCTCGAGCAGTTCGGTGGCCTGGTGCTCGTTCACGAGGGACTCCTATCGCGTGGCGTACCTGTTAGGTCGGCCAGGTGCGGGTTGGACGCCAGCGTGGCCAGCGCTCGGGACATCCGGCTCTTGACTGTGCCTGCGGGAATACCCAGCGCTCGCGCCGTCTGGGCCTCGCTCAGGTGGCTGTAGAACCGCAGTACGACGACGGCGCGCTGCTCGGCCGACAGCCCGCCGACGGCCCTCGCCACCGCGTCGGCGGCCGCAACGGCGTCGGTGTTGTCGAACAGCGGAGCGCGGGCACGGTGCTGCTCTGGGTCGGCGACCGGCCGTTCACCCCACCAACGTCGACGCTTGGAGTCGCGCAGACAGTTCACCAGTACGCGATACACGTAGGCGTCGCGGTCATCAGCCACGCTGACCTTGTCCCAGCGGGTGTAGCACCGCGTCAGTGCCGTCTGCGTCACGTCCTCGGCTTCTGACAGCGCGCAGCCCAGGAGGACCGCTGAGCGGACGAGCAACTGCCACCGCGCCGCAACATAAGCGGCGAACTCGTCGTCCCGGGGCACGGTTCCTCCTGGCTGGGTTCTTGTCCTCGAACGACGGGTCGGCGATGGTCTTCGGTTCCCTCGATGATGACCATTCTTCACACAGCCGTTGCCGCGTCATCCCCGCGCATAGCCTGGCTGATCAGAGGGCGGTCGCCGATTGGTGTGTTGAGCCCCAGCGAGCCGACCGTCGCGCCGGTCGCGACTCCGACCCGTCGCGAACGACGCCCAACAGCATGAACGACCCGCGTGGGGCCGTGAGGCCGCTGTTATCCTGCTGGCGAACTGGAGAGCCTTCCCCAACGCCAGTCCCGATGAGGAGCCGAGCGCTGTACGACAACGACAAGGACGCACCCGCCACCGAGGCAGAGGTGTCGGGGGGCATCTACATGCCGAAGTACTTCGAGACCAGGCTAGCGGCCAGCCCGAGCCGGACCAGAGTCTGGCAGCACATCTGTACATACCTGGAGCGCTGGATCGCACCGGATGCAGCCGTGCTGGAAGTCGGCGCCGGCTGGTGCGACTTCGCGAACAACGTCAGGGCTGGCTCGGTCGTGGCGATGGACATCGACAGGACCGTTGAGCGAGCGGCCGCGCCGCACGTGACTGCCGTGACTGGTGACTGCACCGACCTGAGCCGCTTCGCGGACGGGTCCTTCGACGTCGTGTTCGCTTCCAACCTGCTCGAGCACCTCACGCGCCCAACAGCCACGCGCCTCCTCGCGGAGGCGCGGCGGGTCCTGCGGCGTGATGGCCAGCTCATCCTGTTGCAGCCGAACTTTCGCCTGAACCCCGGTGGCTACTTCGACGACTACACCCATGTCGCGATCTACACAGACAGATCCTTGGCCGACTACCTGGCCTCGGATGGCTGGACCGTGCGAGCCGTCATGCCGCGGTTCCTGCCGCTGACCCTGAAGTCACGCGGCTCTCGACTGACCTTCCTGGTCCCGTGGTACCTGCGCTCGCCCCTCAAGCCCCTGGCCGGCCAGATGCTCGTGGTCGCCTCACGATGAGGGGCGCACACCAGTTGCTCGAGGAGGGGCAGCCGGTCAACGACACCCCTCAGCCGGCCAACGGCACCCGGCGGTCGGCTCGTCTGGCCGGGATGTTCGTGCTGCCCTACTTCCTACTCATGGTGGTGTGGGTTGCGTCCAACCCTCCAGGGGCTGCCCCCGACGAGTCGGACCACCTTGTCAAGGCGTTGGGAGTGGGGCGGCTGTCGATCGGCAGCACCTACACCGGTGAGGCAGGTAACCGCCTGCTGGCCCAGCGAAATGCCTCCATCAGCCGGGTAGTGACGATCCCTGCGAGGTTGGCGCCGGACGGCTACAAGTGCACTGCCTTCAAAGGCGACACCTCAGCTAAATGCCTGCCCGAGCGCAACAACTCGGCGTCAGGCACGGTGCAACGGGTGACGCCCGTCGGGGCCTACCCACCCTTCCTATACCTTCCGGCTGGAGTGGCCACACTCGTCGCTCAGACGCCCGTGCAGGCCTTCGTCCTAGCCCGTGCGACGTATGCGGTCCTCACAGGGCTGCTCCTCTTCGCCGGCGCCTTCCAGCTGGTCCGCTGGCTGGGGAGGTGGGCACTCCTCGGAAGCTTCGTGGCGCTGACCCCGATGGCGGTCTTCTCGGGCTCCGTCGTCTCGACCAGTGGAGTCGAGATCTCGGCGGCTTTCGCCGTGGCGGCCACGGTCGTCGTCGTCAGCCGACGACCTGCGGTGCTCGGCGACGGGCTGAGCGTGGTGCTCCTGGCGGTGTCGGCGATACTACTCGTCCTCAGCCGGCAGATGGGCATTTTGACGTTGGGCGTGCTCCTGCTCATCATGGCCGCACGACTCGGACCCACGGCGCTGTGGCGACTGCTGCGGCGCCCCTCGCGATTGTTCGCGGGATGGCTCCTCGCACTCATCGTCGCCTGCGGAGGCGTCATCTGGTGGGAGCTGACGTATGACCACCCGGCGCTCACTGGATCGCCGTTGTCCGCGCAGGGACTCCGGGACATGGACATCAGGTTGCTGAGCACTACGCGGAGCGGGATCGGGAACTTCGGCTGGCTCGACACCCCCCTCCCGCAAGTGGCGCTCGCCGTCTGGGTCTGCATGGTCGTGCTGGTCTGCGGTGGCGCCCTGGTGTTGGCGACCAAGAGGGACCTCTGGACGCTGCTCACCATCCTCGGCGCCTGTCTCGTGACAGCGTACGTCGTCTACTCCGTCGTCTTCCTGCCGATCCGGGCTGGCCTGCAGGGTCGGCACATGCTCCCCATGTTCATGCTGCTGCCGCTCCTGTCCGGCGTGGTCCTCGTCGAACGACTCCGGGAGGGCGGTCTCGGGGCCATCATTCCGCGACTGTTCGTCATCGTGGCTGTGGTTGCCGGGTTGGTCCAGGCGACGTCGCCCTACGTCAACGCCCGCCGGTACGCCGTGGGCCTTGAGGGTCCGTTGTGGTTCTCGGGTCATGCCCAGTGGGCCCCACCACTGGGTTGGACACCCTGGTTGCTCCTGGCCGGACTCGCAGCGGCGGCCCTGGCGTGCTTCGCCACGAGGTGCTGCCGGGACGCTCACGCGATAGACGGGGACCCCCATCACGAGCCTCCGCTGGTGCGGTCCGTGACCACCAGCACATCGGCGTAGGGCAGTACCGCATGTGGAACGCGATGACGCTGTCGGTGGTCCTGCCGACCTACAACGAGAAGGACAGCATCGCGGAGGTCATCCGCCGCTTCGAAGCGACCGGCATCGTTGACGAGGTCGTCGTCATCAACAACAACGCTGCGCCTGGGACGACCGAGGAGGTCGCCACCACGGGGGCACGGGAGGTCGTGGAGACCCGTCAGGGTTACGGGGCGGCGATCCAGCGCGGCCTCAAGGAGGTCGACACCGACCTCGTCTGCGTCTGTGAGCCTGACGGCACGTTCCAGCCCGAGGACCTCTTCAAACTCCTGCCCTTCACGGCAGAGTGCGACTTCGTCATCGGCTCGCGCACCGTATCCAACTTCATCTGGGACGGCGCGAACATGGGCTGGTTCCTGCAGTGGGGCAACTGGGCCGTCGCCAAACTTGTCGAGGTCCTCTTCAACACCAGCTCACTGAGCGACGTGGGATGCACCTTCCGCGTTCTGTCGCGCGAGCGCAAGCACGACATCCTGAGCAAGTCACGGCTGGACGGGTCCGCCTACGGCCTTGAGATGCTGCTCCTGGCGGTCGTCAGACGTGCCAAGGTCGTGCAGGTCCCCGTGAACTACCGCCCTCGCGTCGGTGTGTCTTCGGTCACAGGCGACTTTGGCAAGACCGTCAGTCTTGGGATCGAGATGATCGGCTTGGTGCTGCGGACACGCCTTCGGGCTCGCTGGCTCCGCCGCTGACCAGAGCCAGCTCAGGGACGTCCCCTGTCCGCACGTCGTTCTTGAACACCCACGTGCGGTAGAGCAAGAAGCGGCATGCGGTCCCTAGCACCAGGCCCACCAAGTTGGCGGAGATGTTGTCCGACAACGGCGACGTGTAGCCCAGCACGTAATGGGACAGCGCCAGGCACGCCAGTGCGACAAGGGTGCCAGCGGCGCACGCGATGAAGAACAGCGCCAGTTCGTGGTGAGCGCGGCGTCGGCCCCGTCCGCCACTGAAGGTCCACGTCCGGTTTCCTATCCACGAGACCACAGTCGCCGCACAGGCGGAGAGGACCTTGGCCATCAGTGGCCACTCGTAGAGCGGACCCCGGCCCCCGACGAACCGCAACAAGTTGAACCCACCGACATCGACGACGAGGGCGACGAGACCGACCAAGCCGAACTTCCACAGCTGGCCGACGACGGCCATCAGCTGGCTCCGGCTGGCTAGCCGGAAGGATGCGGCGGCGCGGAGGGTGCGATCTCGCTGCGTCATGCGGATCATGCTACGGGTGGCGGCGCGCCCAGTCGTGCACCACGCAGCGGTCCAGGGCAACCAAACGACCCTGCACCCACAGGGGCCAATTAGCGGCCTTGCCCGGCGCATCCTGGACGCACGACCTGAGGCAGGACATCGGTCCGGCCCACAACCTGCGAAGTGGCCGTCACTCGCGCGGGCATGAGGCCTTTCAGCCGTTTGGCGTGCTTGGTGGGTGCAGGCGTCGCCCTACTCGGGACCCACGACGGAGGGGGCCGGGCCGACACACCCTCAGCTCGTCGGCCCCCACGCGGTCCGTCAGTTCGCGGGCGACCGGGCGGCCAACCGTAGGCACCAGCGGCACGCCGGCGTGGATCACGGGGACGTAGACGGCAGCAACGGCAGTGGGCCCGCAGTCAACTGGGCACGCGCCCATCCAGACGACGTGGCCGGCCCCGTAGTAGTGGCCATGACGTATGAGGCGGTGCTGCAGATCGTGCCGCTGCCAGTGTTGCGGGCGGCACACCGTTGGCGTCGGCGGCGATCCGCGTTCGCTGGAGTGGCCCCGGTGGACCCGGGCGCCGACCCCGGATGTCGGCACGCGTGGGCCCGTATCCCCTCACGTGGTTCGCACGCGCCCCACGAGCCGCATTGCGTGCGGGCCTGGACTGACGCCGCCAGCCTGCCGGACCCGCTTGCCGCTGCGCGTCGTGCTGGGACCACCGGACCGTTGCCAGCCTCTTCGTGTACCCGTGGTGCTCCTGTCGGGGTGCTGACCGCACGCGGCTTCCGGCTCGCCCTGCTGAGCGCTTCGGTCGGCTTCCGTGGCCGGAGCCCGCAGCGTGCTCAGCAATTCTTGCGGGACAACATGGTGCTCCACTGCGGTGCCGGGCGAGATCTGGTCCTCGCGGACTCTTGCTCCCGTTCCAGATGCACTGCAGGATTGCGACTAGCGGGGGGCGAGCCGAAGGGGCTTCGCATCGCGGGGGGCCGAGATGTCGGCCTCTACGGCTTGGAAGGGAACAGACATGAACAGTGAGAGCAGCTCAGGGCGCGAGGGGACCGGTGGGCCGAACCGACGAGCGTTGCTGCACAGCGGCGGCGCTGCGGTCGTAGCCGGTTTGGCGGGATTCGCTGTAGCAGAGACCGTTCTGGGTGGCACCGCCAGCGCGGCGCCAGGGGACCCCGTGGTGATCGGCGCATCGAACAACGCGGCCGCCACCGTGACGAGCCTGGCAGGCGCCCCCAGCGCGGGCCCGACCTTCGCGGTCGCCCACACGGGCGGTCTGGCTCCCTTGAGACTGGTGCAGCAGGCGGTTCCGGCGACGGAGCCGGCCCTCGTGAGTGGGGACCTGACGAACTACGGCGGTGACCTGTACTACACCACCGGGGACCCAAACGGGCCCTTCACGGGATTCGTCTACACCTCAGTGACAGCCAACCAGCTCGTCCCGATCAACCCCCAGCGAGTGGTCGACACGCGGACTTTGGCCGGCCGGAGCAACATCACCAACGTGGCGGGGAACCTCGACTCCGCCGGACGCCTGCTCGCCGGTCATTCCATCGTTGTTGACCTGTCGGACCTGGAGGTCGCCGCAACGGCGGCATACTGCAACCTTACTGCGGTCGGCCCCCTGAAGGGCGGCTTCATGACGCTGTGGCCGGGCGGAGTCCGGCCTGCCACGTCAACGATCAACTTCGCGGCCAACGCCGTCATCGCCAACTTCGCCGTGACCGGAACCAGTGCGGCCGATAGGGTCTCGATCTACAGCTCCGCGACGACGCACCTGCTGCTCGACATCACGGCTTTCGCTGTAGGTGACCCCGGACAGGTCAACCCAGCCGTCATGGCCGCCGCGGCGTCCAGTGCGTCGCGTACCCGGCTTGCCGCTCGTGCCAAGCTCGGGAGCCTGCCGGACTGGTACGCCCCCCGCTGAGGCGCTGCGGGGCCCGAGATGCGGTAGGCCCTGCAGCCGTCATTTTGTGGGCTGGGCGCTGCAATTCCCGTGCGGTCTCCCTGGAACATTCTCGTATCGCGGTCTTGCACCAGCATGCCAGGCGTGCTACAGAAAACCCTGTAGCGAGCACCACAGGCACCCCAATTGGCCCCGCTGGAAGGCATCAGGCGAACCCGATGGAGGTGACGGCCATGCTGATGCGCACCGACCCGTTCCGCGACCTGGACCGACTGACCCAACAGTTGTTTCCGGACGGCACGCCCGCTCGGCCCGCGGCGATGCCGATGGACGCCTGGCGTGAAGGGGACAGCTTCCACGTCGCGTTCGACCTGCCCGGCGTCAGCCGGGACTCGATCGACATCGACGTGGAACGCAACGTGGTCACCGTCCGGGCCGAACGCCCGCCGCTGGCCGCCGACGCGGAGCTGCTCGCCGCCGAGCGGGCCAAGCCGCGCAAGATCGAGATCAGCAGCACCAACGAGGGCCGGCAGCCCATCAGCCCCTGACCCCGGTGGTGAAGCCCATGCCCGAGGTCCCGACCGTTGCGTCCTGCCGCACCTGCTGTCTGCGCGCGCCGTCGGTGCCACTCTCCCGCGGCCGGCGCGCCACCAGAACCCAACAGAACAGGATGAACGAAGGTAGGTGGTCGCCTGACATCAAGCACCCGCAATGACGCAATCCAGGCAGACTCTCGCCCGGGCCGCGTTCGTGCCAGCGCCTCCGACGCACCATGCGCGACGCCCACGCCTTGACGGCGTACCAGTTCGCGGGCCCAGGCGAGGCCAACATCGCTATCCACAACTGAACGATGTGTGGTCCCGGCCGCCGCACAGCCGCGGCCGGGACCACACCAGCCAGAGCAAGCCCTTCCACATGACCGTTGACCGATCCGACCCGTACGCCGTCCTGGGCCTGAGCCCGCACGCGACCCAGGAACAGATCCGGCACGCCTACCGCACCCTGATGCGCCAGCACCACCCCGACACCCGCACCGCGGTCGCACCGGCCGACGCCGCGACTGCCGCCGCAAACACCACCCTCCAACGGGCCATCGCCGCATACGCCACCCTCGGGGACCCGGCCCGCCGAGCCGAGTACGACCAGCGCGTCACCCAAGGCGCCAGGAGCACCCCGACCCGCGTCGGCGCCGGGGTCCGCTACCCCGGCAACCCACCGAACCAGCCGCACATCGTGGTCGGACCTGTCCGCTGGCACCGCAGGCCGACCTAGAACCCAGCTCTCGCCTCGGCCGGATGGCGCTCTCATGCGGTCAAACCGCAGCACCGATACACCCGTCCCCGCGGTGATCCTCGCCAGCCCGGGGAGCGCGTGCGGCGAAGATCAGCCGTAAACGAGCATGAGCTACCGGTCGCTGGTGGAGCCCGAGGACTTCAGGCGGCGCGCAGTGAGTTCGGCCCAGATCTGTGGTGCCCTTCTGGCGCCACCGCGTTCGACTGTGCGCTTGACTGTTCGCATGGCGACCGCTGACTGGCAGATCGACGTGCTGGACCTCGCCGGCTACTTGAAGCGCCTCGGCACGCCCGCCCGTGAACCCGGCCGCGTGGCGCTGGCGGAGATCCACGAGAGGCACGTCCGCGCCTTCACATTCGACAACATCGACGTGCTGCTCGACCAGCACCCGGGTGTCTCCCTCGACGCCGTCCAGGAGAAGTTCGTCGGTCGGGGTCGCGGCGGCTACTGCTTCGAGCACAGCACGATCTTCGCGGCCGCTCTGGAACGGCTCGGCTACCAGGTCCGGCGGCACCTGGGTCGGGTCGGCGACCCGGACACGGGTAGTCAACAGAGCCGCACCCACATGGTGGTCGAGGTGGTTCTCGACGGTCAGCGACTGCTGTGCGACCCAGGCTTCGGGATGAGTCTGTTGCGACCGATTCCCATGGTTGATGACGCCGAGGATGACTACCTCCCCGGGTGGCGCTACCGGCTACGCAGGACCGACCGCGCCACCTGGACGATGTACCGCATGGGCGAGGACGGCTGGGAGGCCACGCACACCACCGACGAGCTCGAGGTGAGACCTGTCGACGTCGTCATGGGTCATCACTACACGAGCACCTATCCCGGCTCGCATTTCACCACCGGCCTCATCCTTGCCAGGCACCTACCCGGCCGACACGTGACCGTGACCCACCAGTCGCTCACGATCCGCACGCCAGCGCAGCCGACGGACCATCGTCCCCTCCGCGAGGGTGACATCGACGAGTGGCTCTCGAAGCTCGACGTTCCCCTGAGCTCCGACGAGCGCACCCGGCTGGTGGGGAAGGTACGGGAGCTGGCCGATGCGTAGGCCGCATCAGTCCGCTGGCAGGGCTTGCCAGCGGCGAGGCCGCGTCGTCCAGCCACTCGACAGCTCGGGTGGTCGTCGCCCTTGACGCACGATGCTACGGGCTCCTCCCGGGCCTCCAGGAACGGGTCCGTAGCATCGCCTCAGCAGTTCAGGGGGCCAGGCGGAGCAGACCCAGCAGGCCGTGTGCCTCGTCCTGCGGACCCGCGGTGAACAGCACGTCGTGAGTCGACGCCTCGGTGCCGTTGCCCGGCAGGAGGGCCCACAGCCCATCGATCGCCACAGCCCTGCCACCGGGAGTTCGGATGGCGCCGGCGAAGGTCAGCGTCGTCGGGTCGAAGGCATTGATCCGCCCGTCACCGAAGTTGCCCACGAGCAGGTCGCCAGAGAACGCGCCGAACCCGGTGGGCGCGATGGTGAGGCCCCACGGGGCGTTCAGCACACCATGGCTCGCCAGACGCCGCAGAAGGACACCGTCAAGGGTGAAGACGTCGACCCGGCCGCGTCCATCACCGGCCACCTCGTCGACGCGCGCGCTGTCCTGCTTCGCGTACGCGACATACACCTTGTCGCCGGCCACCATGACGTTGAAGGGCGCATAGCCGCGGGGCAGTCGCGAGTCCATGAAGTTCCCCTTGGTGATGACGCGCTGGAACTCACCGTTGTAGACGTCCACCACGCCCGCGGAGAAGTCGGCAACATACAGCTGCGGGCCATCGGCTGTCTGGCCCATGGCCATCCCCTTGTCGACGGCACCGGGGGTGACCACCGCGTCGACGGCATGGGTCGACGGTGGCGCCCCGGTGCCACCCACCGCGGGGTTCCAGCCGCTGAGATGGCCCGTCTCTCCGACGAACAGGAACCGCGCGGGTGCAGAGTGGCCCGCCGCGTCATGCACGACGAAGGAGGTGGTCGCGTTGGACACCTGACCGGTGGGGGCGCCACCCGGAATGCTGACCACCAGCGGCACGATGGTCTGCGGGCTTCCGTCGACCCCACCGGAGTAAAGGGTGGTCACGTCGGTGCCGTTGTCGGAGACCCATAGAGGGCTGGCGCCCAGGTACGAGGCGCCCCAGGCGTTGACGAGGTGGGGATCGGTGACCTGGGCCAGCCCGGGAACGTCCGAGACGAGGTTGACCTGTTGGTATGCCGAGTAGGCGGTAGCGCCGGCTGGGACGCTGACGGCGAGCAGCCCTACGGCTGCGCCGAGGCCGGCTCCGAACACCAGCAGCGATGACGGACGACGGATGATGCGTGTCATGGACAACCTCCCGTTCAGGAGCGGACAGCCCGAGATGGGCAGGCGCCACTACGTACACGAGGCTTGCCCTCGCAAAGTTCAGCCGGTCCGCATCGATGGCCCGGAGAGCAGGATCATGCAAACGGTGGAGGACAGACGCAAGTCCGCCATGGAGAGTCAAACGGAGCACGTTGCTACTCAACGTGCCCTCTGCGCAACACCGATCCCCGCATCACCCGCCGAGCCGAGGTACCGCATGCCAGGTCACTTCACGCACCTCTACACCGCTCGACGGGTCGCAGACCTGCTGGCCGGCGGCGACTTCAACGACTGGCCGGGGCTGGGAGGAGGCGACGACGTCCCGTCGGCATTCAGCCCCCAGAAGTGCGCCGACGTCATGCACGAGTGGGAGAAGTTCACGGCGATCGGGGCAATCGGTCCCGACCTCTTCTTCTTCTCCCAGGACTGGAGCAACGACGTCCTCGGCCCACGCTCCGACCTCATCATGCTGGCCCTGGCCACCTACTACTACTTCGACGCCGCCAAGGAGGACGACTGGGAGCCCCTCCTGGTCATCCTCGACGAGGTGAACTCCACACTGGCCGGGATCATCCGCTTCCTCATCAAGCTCGACAAGGTCTGGAAGGACTTCACGGCCTGGTGGGACAAGACCCTCGGCCCGCTCGTCGACACCGTGGGCGAGCTCGCCGACGACCTGACCGGCGGGATCCTCAGCTCGATCCAGACCGGTCTGGAGGAACTGCTCGTCGCGATCAAGGAGATCGGCCTGGAGGAGCTCACCTCCTTCACCGACATCTGGGGACTGATGAACACCGTCATCCAGAAGGGGTGGCCCGAGGAGGACTTCCTCTGGAGCGACATGACCCACTACCGCCGCACCTCCGCCATGTGCCAGGCGCTCGTACGACAGGCCCAGGACCTCGACGACGGCACTGACGAGGGCCAACAGCGGTCTGACCAGTTCCTCGCCTTCGCGCTCGGCTACGTCGTCCACGTTGGGACGGACACCATCGCCCACAGCTTCGTCAACGAGCAGTGCGGCGGTCCCTACCGCGACCACCCGACCCGCCACCACCTCATCGAGAACCACATCGACGCCTGGAACTACCAGCAGTCAGGCGAAGGCGGAACCATCCCCCAAGACCCGTGGGGCAAGACCGACGACTACCCCGAGCTGTCGATGTCTGCGCTGTGGTTCCTCGTCCAGCTCACCCCGGACGACCCCCGCGGCGCGCAGCGCCCGTCGCCGCTCTCGGACGACCCCCGCGCCCGCAAGACGCAGCTCGACGTCGACGGGGAGATGCCGGGTTGGATGGCCGACGCGATCGTCAAGGCGATGCTCGAGACCTTCGCCGACCACCCTCACCCGAAGATCTACCAGGGCGACGCGTTCCAGCAGAGCATCGACTCCGGGCTCCTGGCCACTGTGGTCAAGGACGTCACCGGGCACGGCCTGGACGGGCCGTTCCAGGAGATACTCGACGGCATTGCTCCCCCGCCGGACTTCGCTGTGCCGCGGGGCTTCCCGCTGCCATGGCAGGTGCAGACGATGTACCGCCTCATGATCACGCTGTACAAGCTCAACTTCAGCGGTTCGTGGGAGCTGCAGAAGCCGCGCAAGCCCGACTTCGTGATCGTTCCGCCCGCCTCGGACTTCACCAACCTCGCCCAGCCGCCTGACTTCTCCGGAGTCGACTCCTCGAACCCGATCGTCGACGTCTGCGAGATCTTCGTGGCGCTCATCGAGTGGGCCATCAAGGAGATCGAGGACGCCATCAAGCTGGTGGGCGACCTCATCAAGATGGCCCTGAGCCCGCTCACCTACCCGGTGCGCCTCGGCCTGTACGAGCTCGCCATGAAGATCTGGGACGTCGCCGCCAAGACCCACGACGTGATGGCGCACACGGGCATCCTCATGCCTCACGGGGAGCAGCGGTACGAGGACGGCGAGCTCCGGCTGCCCAACGAGATCGACCTGCCGCTCATCACTCTCGGCGCCACCGTCGACGGGGCCTTCCAACAGGCGCTGGCCGACGCAGTCGACCCCCTCGGCCACCTGGACACCGATCCGTCGGTGATCGTCAGCCACTCGACGCGCGACCCGAACTACCCCTACTACCCGGTGCTGCGGTACCACGGCACCGTCGGGTCCGACTGGGAGGACTGGGAGTTCCGCCGTCCCTGGGCCTACCCCAGCATCAGTCTGCTCTCCACCGGGCCCGGACCCGACACCAGGATCACCACGCCGACTGAGACGTACGACCCCCATGCCGGGGACCCGCAGGCCCCCTCCTTGGCGTTCAAGCCGATGCGCCCGGGCCCCTATGCCGAGGGCACCCGTCCCGACGAGGTCTTCTTCCGCACCACGGCCCAGCCCGACCGAGAGGCCCGCTACCGCTACGAGCGCGCCCAGACCCCATGGCAGACCGACCAGCTCAACGAGGCCTTCATCGGCAAGGCCCGCGACCGGCGCAGTCCGCTGGGTGACCCGGTGCCGTTCTCGGCATACCTCATCGGACAGCTGGCCAACCCCACGGGCTACGGGACGCAGTTCAACCTCGACGCCGACCGTGCCTACGCCTACCTCACCTGGGACTGGGTGCGTGGCACCGAGACGGACACCACAGACCTCGGCATCGAGTACCACACGCCCCTCGTCGAGCCGCAGCGGTACGACGGCGCCCACACGAAGTGGAGGCCACAGCCACCGCTACGCCTGAAGTACGTCGATCCCCCCGGCTCGGCCTCTGCGGGCACGGGCGGCGACGGCAACCACGGCGACGGCAACCACGGCGACGGCAACCACGGCGACGGCAACCACGGCGGAGGAGGCAACCTGCGATGAGCCACGACTGCTGCACGCGCGGCGACGGCCACCACCACCATGAACATGACGATGACTCCCACCGCCACGACGGGGATCACCACCACGATCACCAGCACGACCACTGCTGCTGCAGTTGCGACTGCTCCTTCGGTTGCGACTGCGGCTGCACCTGCAAGGGACGGCATGGTGGCCACGGCGGCGGGCATGGTGGACACGGTGGTGGACACGGTGGTGGGCACGGCGACGACGGTGGCACGACCGTGGGGTGGAACAACCCCAAGCGTCCGGGTCACCACTGCGGGACGTCGACGGGTCAGCTCCCCGGCGGCGAGGTTCGCCCGGGCAACTTCGACCACCATCCGCCGAACCAGTGGCCAGGACCGCGGGACCAGATGTACCTGCCGTTCCTGTTCATGCGGGCCAACCCCGGAGACCGCGGTGCCCGTCCGGTGGCAGGACCGTTCTGGGAGAGCCCCGACATCCTGTTGCTGGCCGGCGTCGAGCCGGCCTTCGCACCCGAGATCCCTCCTGACCTCGGGCAGACCGCGCTCGCGGGCATGCCCAACACTCTGTATGCCCACGTCTGGAACTTCGGCCGGGCGCAGGCGCCCAACGTCATCGTCCAGTTCTTCTGGTGCGACCCCTCACTGGGCATCGGGCCCGGAAGCGCCAACCTGATCGGGGAGACGGTCGTTGCCCTCGGCGCACGCGACAGCGGACGCAGCCACCGCCTCGTCAAGTGCCCCAACGTCTGGGTCCCCACGTTCGTCAACGGCGGCCATGAGTGCCTTGTCGTCCGCGTCTGGGACGAGACGTCCGACGGGCTCGGGACACCGCCGTGGGATGCCGCTCTGAACCGTCACGTGGCCCAGCGCAACATCCATGTCATCGCCACAGGCGGCGCCCAGGCGCGCATCGCTGCCGGGCCAGGAGCGGTCGCCGCGGCGGCTTTGGTGGATGCGCCGCTCATGCTGCGGGTAGGGCCCCTCTACGATGCGCCAGCCACCGTAGCCGTGGAACGTGTCGTGCCGGCGGGTATGCCGTGGCTGCAGCTGCGCACGGGCGTTCGTGGCCAGTTCCCGGCAGGTGCGCCTGCCACGGGCGACGTACTCCTGACTCCTCCCCGCGACATCGCCGGCGCGGGGTTGGGCATCGGTGCCGCCAGCTCACAGGAGGTGACAGCGGACCACCAGCAGGTGGGGTTGACCACCACGGACGCCCCACCGGCGCCCGGATCGGCCCACGTCTACCGCGTGACGGCCAGCCAGCAGGGACAAGTGTTCGGCGGGTACACCGTCGTGGTGCTCGGTTGACTCGCCCAGCACACGGTCGGGTCTGTGCGTCCGCCTCGCGGCACTCCCGGTAAGAGGCTCAGCTGAGCCGTTTCGCCGCGGCAGTCCAGACGGAGAGCGTGCCGGGCCTACGTCGTTCTTGGCGATCTGGTCGTCTCCACGTACGCGGCGCCGTAGAGGCCGGCCGCGATGAGGAATCCGGTGGCCATGACGAAGGAGAGCCAGCCATTCCCCGTCATCAAGGTGCCCGCGCCGGCAAGGAAGGTCATGACAACGCTAGCCATGCCACCCGTCGTCGATCGACGCACTTGCGCCGGTCGCGACATGGTCACCATGATCGCAACGACGACGATCGCGATCGCGAGGGCCACATGAAGCCCGACCAGGGTGAGCGTGGTGACTCCTGCGGCACCAGTGACCTCGGACGGTAGGCCGATCAGGTTGGCGCCCATGCCCAGCAGAAACTCAGCGGCCAGCATCGCAAGAAGCTGCCTCAGTCTGCTCCGCAGGCGCGCCGTGGTAGCAATCAGGTCACCTTCGGTCATCTCACACTGCCTTCCCGTCCCTATGGTCGCTACCCAAGCATGCCCGGGCCACCACGCTCTCACGTCCTCCGCCGGGCGTCTCCCCACGTACTCCTCGCGGCGTAGTCCAGTCCATCAGGCCAACCAGCCCAGGCGGACGGCAGCCCGGCGGACAGCGGCAGGTGGCAGGGAAGCCCGGTTCCCGTGCTCGTCGGTTCCGGCCCTGTCCGGATCGCCATCCCCGACGCCTGCGATCCCGAGACCGCGACCTTCCGGCGCGTCAAAGGGTGAGCTCCGAGACCTTCTCGCACGGGTGACGGCCATGTATGCCGCAGAAGGTGGTTGACCGATCGCCCTCGAACCGCTGTTCTGGGATGCCGAAGGTCGACGGCGGCGGCTGAGGTCGAAGGGGTGCTCATGGGCGGTGGCGACATGGCGTCGACCTGGCGTGGTGCGGCTGCTTCGCGAGCCGTTGTGCTGCTGGTCGCCACAGCGTTATCGGCATGCGCGTCGGACCACGGCACCGACCGGGCTTCGACGGCGGCGCGCACGCACGCGACGCCCAGCGCAGCCGTCAGCGCGACGGCCACCAAGCCCACGACAGCCACGGCGCTTGCCACGACGCCTTCGTCGCCCTCGACGAGCGCCCAGTCAGCGCCAGGTCAGACGGGCCAGACCCGCACACCGACTGGCGCCTGTGCGGGACAAACCCCGCTGAAGCTCCACGTCACCGTCCACCAGGAGACGTGGCGCGGTGGTCCGCTCGAGTACCCAGTACTGGGGGTCAGCTCTCCCTGTGGCGCGGTGCAGGCGGCAGCAGCGATGCAGCGTGCCGTGAACGGGATGGTGGTGTCCGAGCGTGAGGACTGGAAGGGCACGGCCGGCAGCCCCCCAGCCACTGACGAACCGGCGAGCGGTTTCTCCGCACGTCTGAGCACACCAGTCGACGTCGACGGTCTGGCCGTGGTCTCGCTGGAGATCGTGCGCTATGCCGCCGGTGCCGCGCACCCGCTCACCTTGCTCCGCAGCGTGAGTGTCGACACAAGGACCGGTCGCCCCTTCACCAAGGCCGGCATGCTCGCCGAGATGCAGAGGACGGGCGGACCGCAGTGGGACTTCGAGCGGGAGCTACGACGGTATGCCCGGCTGGCCCGTCCGCAGGAGCCCCAGGTCGCCCCATCACGCGCCGACGTGGGGATGTATCCCACGAGAGCCGGCATGGCCATCACCGTCGACCACTGCGCCCTGTTCTCGTGCGCCTCGGGTGCCGTGGAGTTCACGATCCCGTGGAGCCAGCTCGTGGGCCCGAAGGACCGCATGTCCTTCATCCCGGATCACTGGGGCCACTGACCGGACGTTCAACCATCGGCACGTTCCAGCGCGAAGCGCAACCGGCCCAGGCGAGGCGCAACAATGCAATGCTTGTGTCCTTGCAATGATTGCGTGCTAAGACTAGGGCATGGCCTATGAGCCTCTTGCCGGCTTCACCCCTCACGTGCTGCGCGAGTACGCACTGCTGGCGGACGGCGAGGGCGGGGTTCTTCCGCGCCCAGGAGGCGACGTCGCATGGACGTGCGCAGCCCGTTGGGGCGACGACGCGGTCTTCACATCCCTTGTCGGCGTTACCAGCGCGTATGCACGAGAGGAAGGACGGACATCATGACGGGAAGATCAGACAGCGTCGGAGGCGGCGGACGGCGTCGTGGCAGTCCCCAGGTCGTGGCTGTCACCGGAGCCTCGGGCGGTATCGGCAGAGCCAGCGCAGTGGCCTTCGCCCGCCAAGGCGCTGCCGTCGCCCTGCTGGCGCGCGGCCGGACGGGGCTCGAGGCGGCAGCCGCGGAGGTGCGAGCCGCCGGCGGCACGGCCCTGCTGGTCCCCACCGACATGGCCGACCCAGACCAGGTGGATAAGGCGGTAGCCCTGATCGAGGAGGAGCTGGGACCGATCGACGTGTGGGTCAACGTGGCGTTCACCTCGGTGTTCAGCCCCTTCGAGCAGATCACCGCCGAGGAGTACCGCAGGGTGACCGAGGTCTCGTACCTCGGTTACGTGTACGCGACGATGGCCGTGCTGCCCCGCATGAAGGAGCGCCACCACGGGACCATCGTGCACGTCGGGTCCGCGCTGGCCTACCGCGGCATTCCCCTGCAAACGGCTTACTGCGGGGCCAAGCACGCCATCCAAGGGTTCCACGAGGCTCTCAGGTGCGAGCTGCTGCACGACAAGAGCACGGTGAAGGTGACCATGGTGCAGATGCCTGCCGTCAACACACCGCAGTTCTCGTGGGTCCTGTCGCGGTTGCCGCGGCGACCGCAGCCTGTGCCGCCGATCTACCAGCCGGAGGTCGCTGCGAGGGCCGTCGTCTACGCAGCGGAGCACCCCTCCCGCCGGGAGTACTGGGTCGGGGGGAGCACCGCCGCCACCCTTGCCGCCAATGCTGTCGCACCCGGTCTGCTGGACCGTTACCTGGCCAGGACCGGGATCTCCTCGCAGCAGACGCAGGAGCCGCAGCCCGGCGACGCCCCCAAGAACCTGTGGGCACCGGCCGACCGTGGCGAGGACTTCGGGGCCCACGGGAGGTTCGACGAACGATCCACCTACCTCAGCCCCCAGCTCTGGGCATCCCATCATCACGGGCTGCTCGGCGCAGCCCTTGCCGCCAGCGCAGCACTCCTTGCCCGCGTCCTGCTCAGCCCGCGTGCCGTCCGATCATGATCGGAGCTTCATCGACTGCCTTCCGCCGCTGCGCTGTCAGGCGGGTAGTCCCAGAACGAACGCCTCCTCCCCTTGCGACGGCTCCCCTGCCGCCTCGGCGAACGTCTCCAGCGCGCGGGCGAGCGCCCTTCGCTGAGTACTGCTCATGTGGTCCATCACCTCCAGGATCGACGCCCTGCGGTACGCCATGACACGTTCGACGACGTCGTGACCGCGCAAGGTGAGCTCCAGGGCGAGATACCTCCGGTCCGCTGGGTCATCCGTGCGTTCCACCAGACCTGCCACGACGAGCCGGTCGACCGTTCGCGTGGCGTTGGAGGGATGCACACCGAGCGCCTCCGCAACCTGTCCGAGGTTGAGGCGGCCGCGGCTGGCCACGAGAACCAGCACGCGCAGCTGCGGCAGCGAGACGACGTCCTCCACCTCGGCCACCGACCTGGCGACGACTCCGACGAGTACCCGGGCGGCTCGCATGACGGCATCGGCCTGCGCCTCCGGGTCGTCAGCGGTGGCCTTCGGCTTAGGGCTCATGGCCAGCAGTATGCCATCAGTTGCATGACCTCAATGGTTGCGGTCCGTTTGGAAGCATGTGATGCTGAACAGTAGTTGCATGGACGCAACGATTGTAGGGCAGACAACGGATTCTTGGGAGGAGCCGCCATGCACCTTCACCACGCCCGGTCCGCGTCGGTCGCGACGCACGGCATCGACCGCTTGGTCGGTGATGTCAAGCATGGCCGGTTCGAGCGCGGGCTCTCCGCCGTGACGGCGGCAGGAGCGCTTGTCACGGCGACCGAGATCTACTTCGAGCACGACAAGGCGAGCTTCGGCAACCCGTGGATGTGGTCCCCTGTGGTCCTGGGCCCGATCGGGGCTGCAGCGGGTGTGGCTGGCGTCGTGAGCCACCGGGCCGCCAAGACAGCGCTTCCGATCGCATCGGCTGCGATCGTGGCGAACGGGCTACAGGGCACCTACCTGCACGCCCGCGGAGTCGCCCAGAAACCCGGCGGGTGGGGCAACTGGCGATACAACGTGGAGATGGGACCCCCGCTGCTGGCTCCCTTGCTCGTCACGCTGGTCGGCGGCATGGGCCTGCTGGCAGCGGTGTTGAGGAGGGAGGCGTGAGCGCCTCTTCCTCAGGTCAACCCAAGCTGCCCCTGAGCGTCGATCACGGCGGCGGTCGCTACCCCGGGCTGGACACGCTCGGACAGAGCTCACACTGGGACATGGCCACCACGGGCGTCGTCGCACCGCGAGTCGGCATTCCCGTCGGCCTGCGCTTCTTCACCCAGCGGGAGGAGGCGGTGGCGTGCGCGCTCACGGACCAGCTGCTCGGGCAGCACGAGGATCCTCGGGTGCCGGTGGTGCGGATGATCGACAGTCGGCTCGCCGAGGGCCAAGGCGACGGTTGGCACCACGTGGACATGCCGCCGGACGACCTGGCGTGGCGAAACAGCCTCGCCGCGCTCGAGGAAGACGCTTGCTCCCGGCTCGGCGCGCCATTCGCTGACTGTTCCTGGCCGGAGCAGGAGGCTAGCCTGCGCGCCATACAGCGATGGCGAGGAGCGTGGCACGGCATGCCAGCCCAGTCGGTGTGGAGCCTGTGGACGCGCTACGCCGACACCGCGTTCTACGCCCACCCCTGGGCCTGGGACGAGATCGGCTTCGGGGGCCCTGCGTACCCGCGGGGCTACAAGCACCTGGGGCTGGATGCCCGCGAGCCGTGGGAGGTCAAGGACATCCGGCCGACCCTCGACCCACTGCGACTGCGGGAGAACCCGTGAAGGGCCTCGACAGCCGCGCCCTGCGTCGGCGGAACGAGTCGGCCTGGCTGGTCCCCGCCGACGGTCGGGACGTGAACCACCGGCTACGCGCGGACATGCGGACCTTCGACGACGATGACGAGGTGGACCTCGTCATCGTCGGCTGCGGCGCCGGTGGCTCGACACTCCTGCAGCGTCTGGCGCGGCGCGGGTGGCGGGTCGTCGCCCTCGACGCGGGCCCGTTCTGGGATCCGGAGCAGGACTGGGTCAGCGACGAAGCCGGCTCGCACCACCTGTACTGGGAGGAACCCCGCGTCATCTCCGGGGCAGACCCGGTCCCCCTCGGCTCCAACAACTCCGGCCGAGGGGTGGGCGGCTCCATGGTGCACTTCGCCGGATACACCCCCCGGTTCCACCCCAGCGACTTTCGCACCCGGTCCGAGGACGGAGTAGGCGCGGACTGGCCGATCACGTACGCGGACCTCCGCTCCTTCTATGAGGAGATCGAGGGCGAGCTGCCGGTCGCAGGCGAACACTGGCCGTGGGGCGACCCGCACGGGTACCCACACTCGCCACACCCTGTCAGCGGCAACGGCGAGGTGTTCCTGCGTGGTGCCCACGCCCTGGGGATCGACGCGCGCGTGGGACCGGTCGCAATAGCGAACGGCCGTTTCGGCCACCGGGCGCACTGCATCTACCGCGGCTTCTGCCTGCAGGGCTGCAAGGTCAACGCGAAGGCGTCCCCCCTGATCACGCACGTCCCCGACGCCCTCTCGCGGGGGGCGGAGGTGCGTGCCGACTCTATGGTCACGCGCGTGCAGGTGGACGATCGCAGCGGGCTGGCCACCGGGGTGCACTTCCTGCGGCGCGGCAGGCAACGGTTCCAGCGGGCCCGCCTGGTCGCGGTAGCCGGCTACTCCATCGAGACGCCACGCCTCCTGCTCAACTCGGCATCCGCGCGTTTTCCCCACGGCCTGTGCAACGACTACGACCAAGTCGGCAGGTACCTGATGGTCCAGGGGGCGCCGCAGACCGCCGGCCGGTTCGGCACCGAGGTGCGGATGTGGAAGGGCCCGCCACCCGAGGTCAGCACCGAGGCGTTCTACGAGACGGACCCGACGAAGCCGTACAAGCGCGGCTTCTCCATCCAGACGGTGTCCCCGCTACCGATCACCTGGGCGGAGCACGTCTCGGCCCAAGGGCACTTCGGCGACGACCTTCGTCGCTACATGAGCGACTATCCCCACTGGGCCTGCCTGGGCGCTCTGTGCGAGTTCCTGCCCCGAGCGGACAACCGCGTGACGCTGGACTCGGAACAGGACCGTCACGGTATGCCGGTAGCGCACTTCGCATACTCCCAGGGGGACAACGACCGGATGCTCATGAAGGCCGCCCGGGAGGTCATGGAGTGCATCCTGCGTGCCGCGGGCGCCGACGAGGTCATCACCATCGACCGGTTCGCCCACCTCGTGGGCGGTGCACGCATGGCCACCGACGCATCACAGGGCGTGGTCGACCGGTCATGCCGGACCTTCGCCGTCCCGAACCTGTTCATCACCGATGGAAGCGTGCTGCCGACCCAGGGCAGCGCCAACCCTGCACTGACCATCATGGCCCTCGCGGCCAGGGCGGCAGACCTACTCGCCCGGGGCGCCCGGTCCGGGCAGCCCCCGACGCGAAAGCCCTAGCGACGTAACGCCGATTCACTCGACAGGAGAAACGACATGGCTGCACAGACGGTCTCCGACCATCTGCTCGAGCGCCTGCGCGAATGGGGGGTCGAGCATGTGTTCGCCTTTCCGGGCGACGGCATCAACGGCATCCTCGCCGCGTTCGGGCGAGCCGACAACTCACCGCAGTTCGTGCAGTCGCGCCACGAGGAGATGTCGGCGTTCGAGGCTGTGGGCTACGCGAAGTTCGGCGGGAGGCTCGGGGTGTGCATGGCGACATCTGGACCGGGCGCCATTCACCTGCTCAACGGTCTCTACGACGCCAAGCTCGACCACGTACCGGTCGTCGCCATCGTCGGTCAGACCGCTCGAAGTGGCATGGGCGGGGCCTACCAGCAGGAGGTGGACCTCCTCTCGCTGTTCAAGGACGTGGCGAGCGAGTTCGTCCAGATGGTGACCGTGCCGGAGCAGCTGCCGAACGTGCTGGACCGCGCGGTCCGCATAGCCCTTGCCGAGCGCGCCCCGACGGCCGTCATCATCCCCTCCGACGTCCAGGAGCTCGCGTACTCGGCACCCACTCATGCCATGAAGATGGTGCCGTCCAGCTTGGGCGTCCGGTGGCCCGAGGTGGCGCCGGGAGACGAGGCGGTGCGTGAGGCGGCCGACCTGCTGAGCAGCGGCACCAAGCCCGCCATCCTGATCGGTCAGGGCGCTCGGGGTGCTCGCGCCGAGATCGAGGAGGTCGCCGAGGTCCTGGGCGCCGGCGTGGCGAAGGCGCTGCTCGGCAAGGATGTCCTGTCCGACGAGCTGCCCTGGGTCACCGGGTCGATCGGCCTGCTCGGAACTCGCCCCAGCTACGAGCTGATGGCGGGCTGCGACACGCTCCTGACCGTGGGGTCCAACTTCCCCTACACCCAGTTCATGCCGGCGTTCGGACAGGCCCGGGCGGTCCAGATCGACCTGGACGGCAAGTTCATCGGCATGCGCTATCCCTATGAGCTCAACCTCGTCGGGGACGCGGCGACCACCCTGCGGGCCCTCATCCCGCACCTGCGCCGGAACGAGAACCGGGGCTGGCGAGAGACCATCGAGTCCAACGTGGCCGACTGGTGGGCCGCCATGGAGCGGGAGGCGCTGGTCGAGGCCGACCCGGTCAACCCCCAGCTGCTGTTCCACGAGGCATCCAAGCAGCTGCCCTCGGATGCGATGGTGGCGGCGGACTCCGGCTCGTCCGCGAACTGGTACGCCCGCCAGCTGAAGTTCCGGTCGCAGATGCGCGGGTCGTTGTCGGGAACCCTGGCCACGATGGGACCGGCGGTGCCATATGGCATCGGGGCCAAGTTCGCCCACCCTGACCGGCCGGCTGTCGTCTTCGCCGGCGACGGCGCAATGCAGATGAACGGCCTTGCCGAGCTGATCACGGTGAAGCACTACTGGCACCAGTGGAGCGACCCGCGGCTGGTGGTAGCCGTCCTGCACAACAACGACCTCAACCAGGTCACCTGGGAGATGCGGGCCATGGAGGGCGCGCCCAAGTTCGTGGAGTCCCAGACCCTGCCGGAAGTGGACTATGCGGGGTTCGCCGAGAGCCTAGGACTGCAGGCGATCCGGGTCACCAGCCCCGACCAGCTGGTTGACGCGTGGCGGCAGGCGTTCGCGGCCACCCGTCCCACGGTCTTGGACGTGCACGTCGACCCCGATGTGCCACCCGTGCCTCCTCACGCTAGCTGGACGGAGATGAAGTCCACGGCGAAGTCCATCCTGAAGGGCGACGAGGACCGCTGGGGCGTCATCAAGGAAGGCGTCAGGACGAAGGTGGCCGAAGTCATGCCAGGCGGCGGGGACTGATGCGGGAGCCCCCCGCTCCTGTCGACAGGGTGGAGGTGCGGGCCTACACGGTGCCCACCGACGCCCCGGAGGCTGACGGTACGGCGTCGTGGGACTCGACCTCGCTGGTGCTGGTCCAGCTTGGCGCCGCGGATGCGGTGGGAACGGGATGGTCGTACGCACCGGCAGCAGCTGCAGGCCTCGTGCATGAGCTCCTCGAGCCAGTGGTCGAAGGGGCTGACCCCTTCGATGTCCCCGGCCTGTCCCAGGCGATGATCCGCGCGGTGCGCAATGCTGGTCGTCCCGGGCTGGCGTCGTACGCCATCAGCGCCGTCGACGTGGCTCTGTGGGACCTCAAGTCCCGCCTTCTGGGCCTACCGCTGCACCAGCTGCTGGGTTCAGTGCGCACCAGCGTTCCGGTGTACGGCAGTGGCGGTTTCACGACGTACGACCAGGCGCAGCTGAACCAGCAGCTCGAGGGGTGGCTCGAGCAGGGGATCCCGCGGGTGAAGATCAAGATCGGCGAGGCGTGGGGCACCCGACCCGACCGCGACCTGGAGCGGATGCGCCACACCAGAGGCGTCATCGGGAGCGACGTCGAGCTCTACGTGGACGCCAACGGCGGATACTCCAGGAAGCAGGCGATCCGGCTGATGCGCGCAGCGTCGGCCTTGGACATCCGGTGGCTGGAGGAGCCGGTCTCCTCTGACGACCACGAGGGCCTCCGGGAAGTGCGCGACGCCGTGGACGCAGACGTGACGGCTGGGGAGTACGGAAGCGACCTCTACTACTTCCGCCGGCTGTGCCAGACCGGCGCGGTCGACTGCGTCCAGGTGGACGTGACACGGTGCGGTGGCATCACGGAGTGGCTGCGCGCGGCCGCGGTGACCGCCTCGTTCGGTCTCGACGTGTCCGGGCACTGCGCTCCCCACCTGCACGTGCACGTCGCAGCGGCCACCCCGAACCTGCGGCACCTCGAGTGGTTCCACGACCACGCCCGGATAGAGAGGATGTTCTTCGAAGGTGCCCTGGACCCGTGCGGCGGCTCACTCAGCCCGCGCGACGACTCCGCGGGACACGGGCTGACCCTCCGTGATGGAGATGTCGTCCGCTTCCGGGTGTCGTGATGCCGCAGCACGAGCGTCTCGGTGGTCTGGCGGGCCGGCCGGGCGACCGCATCGCGCCCGCCCGACCGGACGCGTCATGCGCAACTCTCTCCCGACCACCGGTCTTCATGCCTCGGCTCGGCCGCCGACGCCAGCGTCGTTAATTTCGCTTGACAGTCAAATAACCATACGGTTAAGTACCGGACATGAAGTCCGAGGAAACACCGTGACCACCACCGTGGAGCAGCGACTCGACGCGACGTTCGCCGCCCTCGCCGACCCAACTCGTCGGGCCATCGTGACCCGGCTCACGGCCGGCGATGCGACGGTGAAGGAGCTCGCCGAGCCTTTCGACCTGAGCCTGCCGGGCATCTCCAAGCATCTGAAGGTGCTGGAGCGCTCCGGCCTGATAACCCGCAGCCGGCAGGCGCAGTTCCGTCCCTGTCATCTGGAGCGCGACCAGCTGGACGCCGCCGTGGACTGGATCGAGGCGAACCGGCGCCTGTGGTCCCAGCGTTTCGACCAGCTCGATGTCCATCTGCGTACGTTGCAAGCCAACCCGAACGGAGAGAACGATGCCTGAGCACGTCCTGAACTTCACCCGCGTGTTCGACGCCCCTCGGGACCTGGTGTTCCGATGCATGGTCGAGCCGCACCATCTCACCCGCTTCTGGGGACCGATCGGCACGAGCACACCGCTCGACCAGATCAGCGTGGACGCCCGACCCGGCGGGACCTTCGCGACGGTGATGGTCAACGACTCCGACGGCAGCCGCTATGCCACGAGCGCGACGTACGTGGAGGTCCGCGCCCCTGAGCGACTGTCGTGGCTGGAGGGTCACTCCGGGATGGCCGTCACCGTCACCTTCACCGACCTCGGGGACAACCGGACCCAGGTCGACATCGAGCAGTCCAACGTCCCGGAGCAGCTTCTCGACCCGCGGGCGCAGGCCGGCTTCCTGACGTCCCTGGACCGGTTCGCCAGCCATCTGGCCACCCTCACAGTGGCGCAGCGGTGATGGCGACCAGCGACCTGATGGCGACGGTCGTCGCCGAGCGGCAGGCGTTCGGTGACGTCCTCCGCGAGCTGGCTGACGGTGACTGGGACAGCGCCTCACTGTGCGAGGGGTGGCGGGTGCGCGAGGTCGTCGCGCACATGACCATGCCGTTCCGCTATTCAGCCCCCAGGCTGCTGGGCGAGATGGTGCGCTCCCGGGGCAGCTTCGCCCGGATGGCCGACCGTGTCGCCCGCCGCGACGCACAGGCGCCGATCGACGCGCTGCTCGACGACTGGCTGAAGAACCAGAACCACCCGTGGAAGCCCCCAGGCGGCGGCCTGAAGGGCGCCCTCACCCATGACATCGTCCACGGCCTGGACATCACTATCCCGCTTGGCGTGGACCACCCCGTCGGCGTGGGCGCCATGCGCCTGGTTCTCGACCACGCGACGACACCGCTGAGCCTCAAGCACTTCAACCTCGACCTGACCGGGATCAGGCTCGAGGCCGACGACGTCGACTGGGCCTTCGGCGACGGGCAACCGTTCCGCGGCCCCGCCCGCTACCTGCTCATGGCGCTGATGGATCGCCGCCTCCCGGCGGAGTCCTTCTCCGACTCTGCAACCAGAGGCTTCACGAGCTCTCCCCTACGCCGCACCGCATCCAGCTGACCGGCCCGTCCTCTCAGAGGGACCTGAGGTCGTCGGCCGCGTGCAGGAACACCTCACCGCCTTGGCCTTGCTGCACTCCGTCACCATTGGGTCCAACGTGCATCGGATGCACGTCCACCCTCCCCTGACGGGCGGCGAGCTGCACGCGGACCGGGCGCCAGTCCTCTGTCACCACGTAGCCACGGTCCTCCAGCCAGTCGAGGACCACAACCACCTCATCCGCTTCCATGGTGTCGGCCTGTTACTTCATCTGCTCAGCCTTTCACAGCGTCCTCGTTCTTCATCCCTGCCTAGTCAGCCGTCAGCGGCCGGTCAGCACGTTGCCGAGCCGGGCAATCCTGCTGGTGTGGTTGAGCTCCTGCTCCCGACGGTCGGCGGCGCGGTAGAGGGTGTACATGGTCTGCACCCCCAACCATCGGAGCGGCTCGGGCTCCCACTGGCGCACGTGTCGGCCGACCCAGGGAAGCCGTGTCAGCTCGGTATCGCGACGGAGCACCAGGTCGGCGAGGGTTCGGCCCGCGAGGTTGGTGGTGGTCAGACCGCTGCCTACGTAGCCTCCCGCAGTGCCCAGCCCCGTCGAGTGGTTCACCTCCACCGTGGCACACCAGTCCCGAGGTACGCCCAGCACACCGCACCAGGCCTGGGTGACGGGAACGCCACGGGTCGGGGGGAACATGTCGTGCAGCAGCCCAGTGAGGGACTCGATGGTCGACTCTTGGGTCGCACCGCGGTCATCGGTTCGCGAACCATACCGGTACGGGACTCCCCTGCCACCCAAGGCGATCCGGTTGTCGACGGTCCGCTGCGCATACATGTAGGCGTGTGCGAAGTCCCCGAGCAGCTCCGCCCTCTCCCAGCCGATCTCGTCGCGCGCCTGGTCGTCAAGGGGTTCCGTCACGATCATCGACGAGTTCATGGGTAGCCAGTTCCGCCGCTCTCCCTTGATGCTGGCGGTGAACCCCTCGAGACATCGCAGAACCATCGGAGCGGATACTCGGCCGCGGTCGGTGACGACCTCGCCGGACCTGATCTCTGTGGCTGTCGTCTGCTCGTAGATCGCAACGCCGCTCCCCTCGACCACCCGGGCAAGTCCTTGGACCAGCTTGGCTGGTTGCACACGGGCGCAGTGCGGCGTGTAGATCGCTGCTCGGGCGCCGTTGACCCGCACTCGGTCGTCGAGGTCGTCCTTCGTCAGACGGGTGAAGTCGTCCGGGCCTGCGCCCCAGTAGCGTTCCTCGGCCAACGCCTCTTCGAGGCGCTCCACCTGGGCGGGGTTGCGTGCGACGTGCAGGAGGCCGTTCTTGGCGATGTCGGCGTCGATGTCCTGCGCCTCGGCGACGGAGATCACCTCGTCAACGGCCTCTCTCATCGCACGCAGCAACGCGGCGACACCATCGATGCCATGCGTTCTGGCGTACCGCTTACGCGTCCCCGCCAGCTCCGCCGAGAGCCATCCTCCGTTTCGACCGCTCGCCCCGAAACCGGCGAACTCCTTCTCGATGAGGGCGATCCGCAGGTCGGGCTGGCTTCGCTGAAGGTAGTAGGCGGCCCAGAGGCCGGTGAAGCCGGCGCCCACGATGGCCACATCGAGCTCTATGTCGCCGGGCAGTGGCCGACGCGGTTCCGGCAACCCGATCTGCGCGTACCAGAACGAGACTCCCCCGTTGCGGACGGCGGGCTGGGTCATCGGGCACCCTCCTTGTTCTGTGTCGGAGTCCGAGAACCAGGAACCAGGAACCAGGAACCAGCCCCATTGTCCAGTGTCGGGAGCTCCTTACGTCGAAGGCCCGACGCTACTCAACTCCGTCGCCCCCTGGTCGTTCCGCGGCTAGCGTTACGGCGTGGTTTCCAACGGCGCAGGTCAGCGCAGTCATGACGAGCTGGTAGTCCGGCGGGAGAGGTCTGAGGACCAAGGGGAGGTCCGTACGCTCCACGCGAAGGCCTTTGGTGACGGTGGTCGAGTGCCTGCGCTCGTCGACGCGCTGCGCGCGGCTCAGGCTGCCCGGAGGCCAGTGTCCTTGGTCGCCACCGTCCATGACCGGGTCGTCGGGCACGTGATGCTCAGTGCCTGCCGCCTCGACGCACTGCCTAGGCTCGTGGACGTGTTTTCGCTGTCCCCGCTGGGCGTGCTGCCGGAGTTCCAAAGCCAGGGCATCGGCACACGACTCGTTGCCGACGCCCTGATGGAAGCGGACAGTGAGGGCGTCCCGTTGGTGTTCCTCGAGGGTTCACCGCACTACTACGGTGCGCGGGGCTTCTCGGAGGCCACAGAGCTGGGCTTCCGCCCACCCACACTGCGTCACCCACCGGGCGCGTTCCAGGTCGCCAGGCTGTCCGCGTACGAGGGCTGGATGACCGGCACCTTCGTCTACTCCGACACCTTCTGGGCTCTGGACTGCGTGGGACTACGCGGCGAACGCCTCGAGAGCCCACGATCCTGAGTGGAAATGCCCTAGTCAGCTCAGGAACAGTGGCCGCAGCCAGAGCCCCACGCCGCGGGCCAGCCCGATAGCGGAAGCCCTCAGCAGTCAGCCGCCGTGCGCGTCGGCGTAGGCAGCCCTGACGAAGGCCGGCAACGTGCCCCGACTCTTGACCAGATGGCCGTTGGCCTGCGCCCAGCTGCGGATCTCCGAGACGCTGACGGGCGCGTCGGCGCCGGTCTTGCGCCGTGCCGTGGGGCGCTGCGACCGCTGTCGTGGCGTTGTCGCCGTCGGCTTGCGAGACACCTTGCGCATGGCCGGGGCCGAACCCTCGGCGGCCGGGGCCGAACCCTGGGGGGCCGGGGCCGAACCGTCGGGGGCCGGGGCCGAACCGTCGGGGGCCGGGGCCGAACCGTCGGGGGCGGGGGCCGGACCGTCAGCGCCTCGCGCTTGGGCGGCAGCCGTTTCGTCAACGACATCGAGGGTGACCTCGTACAGCGCGCCGATGACGCGTAGGGCGTCGCTCAACGGTTCCGTGGAGTCGATCGTGACCTTCAACGTTTCACCTCTCGAAGTACTGAAACCCCCGGAGGCAACCGGCGGCGCTTTCGTGGGAAGACACGCTAGCGCTTCCTGCTGTGGAGCGATGACCGGAACCGCTGTCACGTCAGACCGTGTGGTAGTCCAGCGTCTCCTCCTCCGGCAGGACCACCTCCGACACCATCTCCTGAATCTTCTCCGACGGGAGCGCCACCTGCATGGCCCAGTAGTAGATGACGAGGCTGAAAGCAGCCACCACCAGCATGTCCCACCACAGTCCGAAGACCGGGTGCTTCAGTGGTCCGAAGTCGCTGAAGTACACGATGAGCCCCATGCCGACCAGGTATGGCGGGAGCCACGACGCCGCCCGCCAGTCCAGGACCGGCTCACGGTCGTTGAGGTGGAAGGCTCTACTGACCACGAGGATCACGTACCCGATGAGGATTGCGACGCCCAGCTTCCAGTCCGTCGTCCACCCGGACCACAGGATGATGAGCCCGGAGATGACGAAGGCCAGGGGCGAGATGACGTGCGCAGCGGGCAGCCGGTACGGCCGGTTCGCGTGAGGCAGCCGGCGGCGGAAGGCGCCCAGGGACAGCGGCGCACCGGCGTACATCAGCACCGACGCGCTGGTGATGAGACCGACGAGCGACTGCCAGCTCGGGAACGGAAGGAAGCAGATGCACCCGGTGATGAAGGCCGCGACCAGTCCGACGCTGGGGACGCCGCGGCTGCTGAGCCTTTCGAACATCGTCGGGATGTAGCCGTTGCGGGACAAGCCGTAGGACACCCGCGAGCTGCCCGTCGTGTAGATCAGCCCTGTCCCTGCCGGGGAGATGATCGCGTCGGCGTAGAGCACAGCGGCGAGCCAGCCGATGCTGAGGACGGTGGCGATCTCCGCGAAGGGGCCTGTGAAGACGGTGTAGTAAGCCTTGCTGCTCGTGTCGGTCCACGTCTTGCCGATGGTGCTCGCAGGTAGGGCGTAGAGGAAGGCCAGCTGCAGGGCGATATAGATCACCATGCCGAGCAGGATCGAGCCGATGATGGCGAACGGAACGTCTCGCCGGGGGTTCTTGCTCTCGCCCGCCAGCTGGTCCGCCTGCTCGAAGCCCAGGTAGGAGAAGATGATCCCGCTGGTGGAGACGGCGCCCAGGATGCCCTTGATGCCCTCGGGGTTCCAGCCGTTGGCCGCATTGAAGTTGCTGGGCCGGAAGTTGGCGAAGGCGAGCACGAAGATCGTCAACAACGGGATGGCGACCTTCCACCACGTTGCCGCGCTGTTCGTGGCCGCCAGCTTTCTGACCCCGAGGAAGTTGACGGCCGTCAGGATCGCCATGAGGACGACCGCGATGACGATGCCCGTTCCGGTCAGGACACCGGTCTTGGGGTTCAACCAGCTGTGCGCGAAGGAGTAGTGCTGCGCGTAGGTGAGCATGGCGGAGACCTCGATGGGCGCGACGGTTGCCGCCTGGAGCCAGGAGAACCAGCCGAACGAGGCGCCTGCCACGCCACCGAACGCATAGTGCGGGAAGCGCGCCGTACCGCCGGAGACCGGGTACATCCCTCCGAGCTCTGCATGGACGAGGGCCAGGACGAGGATGGCCACACCGCCGATCACCCACGAGATGATGGCCGCGGGGCCTGCTGCCATCAGTCCCTTCTGTGCGCCGAAGAGCCATCCGGACCCGATGATGGAGCCCATTGACGCCCAGAGGAGGCCGATCAGACCCACTTCTCGGCGCAAGGTGTGCGTCGACCTACCGGGTCGTTCGGTTGCTGTGGTCGTCGACATACGGCACCTCCCTGTGACGAGGTCCGGCCACGGAGAAGCGCATGTGCGCTGGACGCGCAGAGCCGAGCCTTCCATGGCGCCGAGGGTCGCGGCGCTGAGCAAATTGTAGATCCGCTACCGGGGAATGAGGTGAAAGTTTCTGGTGAGCCACCAGCCGGCACGGCGCCGGTCACCGCCGAGGAGCCGCCAGGGCAGTGACCTGCCTTCCTTTACTTGACCACTGCTGTGACCGGCGCCTGCGGCGCGTCCTTCTGGACAGCTGTAATGCCGTCACGGCAATGCTGCTCGGAGAGGTAGCCCTCGCCAGAAGTGGCGATGATGTGGTTGTTGGCCGAGCGAAGATGCCAGCGGTACTCGCCCTTGGAGTCGCGGAAAACCTCGAACTTAGCGCTGCTTGCCATGTCGCTCCTTCCAGAGGGGTTCGTTCCCGACGGTACCCAGAGGCAGGCGTCACCGCATGGGGAGAGTCTCGGAGGGGTTGGGCAACGAACGGGCCGGCGTGACAGGAGAGAGGTTCGGACCAGAAGGCGACCGTCCTCCTCGGGACCGCGACACCGAAGATGGAGCGCCGGGGGGTGTCACCGACGCTCCATCTCGTATGGGGGTGCTGGCCTCCTGGACCAGGCCGGCCCTACTTGCCCCAGGCGGAGCGCAGGGGCGTCACCTTGACCGACTTGAGCATGGCCGAGCCGCCGGTGGCGAACGCCTGGATTCCGTCGCTGGTCGGGTCAGGGAAGATCTGGTCCGTGATGGCGACCGACCCGTCCTGGGCGAAGACCTCGACCGACGACCAGTCCACCAGGACGCGAAGCGAGACGTCTCCGTTCGCACCTGCGGCGAACGGCGCCCGCTGGACGCCGGGGAAGTCGTCGCTGAAGCCGACGTCGCCCGACTTCGTGCGGTCGACGAAGAGCTCACCGGTGGTGCGGTCGTAGCCGATTCGCGTCTCCTGACCGTTGCCGGTCCGAACGGCGATCCCGGAGCTCTGCGCCGTGCCGGGCGCCAGCGTGGCGGACAGCTCGTATGCCGTGGCATGCGCTGGCAAGGTGGTTGAGCCGGTCGGCACGACCAGGCCCTTGGCGTTCAGGACCGCTTCCTCACGCAGGTCCTGAAGCTGATGAACCGGCCTCTGCAGCAAACGGACACCGTCCGCCGTGGTCCGCAGACCGAGCTCGCGAGGCACCGTCATCGCACTGCGCCATGGGTCGGTGGGGATGGAGCCGGCATAGTTCCAGTTGTTCATCCAGCCGACCATCACCCGGCGATGGCCCGGCACGTCGTTGAAGGTGACACCGGCGTAGTTGTCCTTGCCATAGTCCACCCAGTGCGCCCGCTGGACGGTCGACCTGGCCGGCGTGGAAGAGAGGCTGAACTGGTCGGCGAGGATGTGCCCCCAGCCCCCGGTGTTGTTGTCAGCCAATACGATCCTGGCCGTCTTTCCAGCCAGGTCGCGGACATCCCAGCCTTGCCAGTCGAGCATCTCGCTGTCCGAGCCGGTGGCTGACCTGACGACCTGGCCGTCCACGACCAGGCGCACGGAGGTGTCCACCGCACGAGGCTTGGCTGCCTCGTCGGAGAACATGATGTGGTCGACGTTGATGTGGCCCCAGCCGCCAGAGTTCTGGTCGACGATCTGGATCTTGGCCGTCTTCCCGGCGTACTGGCTGACGTCCCAGGTCGCCCAGTCCAGGGCCTCGTTGTTCGTGCCGGTCGCGCTCTTGACCACCTGGCCGTCCACCAGGAGGTTGACGGAGGTCGGTTCGCTCGTGGTCCACGGGTGGTTGCCGCCACCCACCAGCAGGTTGATGTGGCTCTTGGTGATGGTGAACGCCGGGGAGGTGATGGTCCCCTTCGTGGTGTCGTGGTCGAGGAACGTGTTGACGAGCTGCTGGCCGAGGTAGCCGGTGACCTGCTGCTGGTCGCCGATGGTGCCCTTGACCGGGCCCGTGCCGACGAGGTCGCCCGTCGTCACCCAGCCGTGCCCGTAGTCAGGACCCTCGAAGTCTGCGAACACCTCCCCCACCGGTGGTGCCGGGCTGAGGGTGGACCCGGGCACGTAGGGGTGGTGTCCACCGCCGACCTTGAAGTTGAGGTAGCCGGCGTCGAGCGTGAACTCCGGGGAAGTCAGCGTTCCGACCGCCCCGTCCGCGCCATGGAAGCTGTTGGCAAGCCCCGTCCCCACCCAGTCGGAGACACCTCCCTGGCCGGGCAGGTTGCCGGTCGCCGGCTCGGTGCCGAAGGCTGCGCCGTCGGGCGCCCAGCCGCCATACGTGCCGTTGTCGAAGCTGCCGAGGTCGCGCCCTGTCGGAGCGACATAGGGCTTGTCGTCGGAGACGAAGCGCGTTCCGTCGAAGGTCCCGGTGAAGTACTGGTTGGCCGAGCCGCCCGCGATGCCGCCCGGGTTGATGTTGACCAGTAACACCCACTTGGTCTTCTTCGAGTCGCCGTCCACCGGGAGCGGGAAGAGGTCAGGACACTCCCACACGCCGCCGGTGGCCCCGGCAGGCCCGAAGTCGCTCAGGTGCTCCCACTTCTTGAGGTTGCTCGAGCGGTAGAAGCGCACCTTGCGCTCGGCGCTCAGCGCCACGGACATGATCCACTCGTGGCCCGGCTCGTACCAGAACACCTTGGGGTCGCGGAAGTCGCGGGAGCCGATGTCGAGGACGGGGTTGTCTGCGTACTTGGTGAAGGTGCGCCCGCGATCAGTGCTGTACGCGAGCGCCTGGGCCTGGATCCCGGTGGCTTTGTCCAGGCGCGTGTACACGGCCACCATCGCCGGGTGCTCCTTCGTCCCGAACCCGCTGGTGTTGTCCTTGTCGACGACTGCACTTCCTGAGAAGACCATCGACTGGTCGTCCTGAGGGATGGCGACCGGTAGCTGGGTCCAGTGCACGAGGTCGGGGCTCACAGCATGGCCCCAGGACATGTTCCCCCACTGGTTCCCGGACGGGTTGTACTGGTAGAAGAGGTGATACTCCCCTTCGTAGAAGACCAGCCCGTTCGGGTCGTTCATCCAGTTCTTCGCCGGCGTGTAGTGGAACTGCGGCCGGTACCGCTCGGTGTACGGCGGCTGCTGCGCGGACGACGGTGCCGCGCCCGTCGTCATCGCGCCCGAGAGAGCCAGGACGGCGACCCCCGCGACACTGGTGATCCGGGCGGACAGGCGGGCGCGGGCACGGCTGGGGACGTGGTGGTTCACGCGATCACTTCCTCGTCGATCTGACAACGTTGTCGCGCACTGTCTACGCGCCCTGCTCGTTGAGGTCAATAGGTGGAGCAGAGGATTTGCCAAAACTATGACAACGATGTCACATGCTGGTACGCCACCATCGCCATCCGCACCGTCGCGACGCGACGGCGCCGCCGACCCCACGCTGTTGGAGGACGGCAGCGACGGCACCTGAGTGCCTACCCCGGCCCCTCCACCGGTTTGCGAACCGGACGGCGCGGGGGGGACGAGGGCTCAGCTCGAAGGGCTCACTCGGTGAGCCGGTTGCGCGCGTTGACGTCGGCCACGACCTCGACCGCTACATCGCGCACCTTGCGGTTGGTGTTCTGCGAGACTCTGGCCAGGTACTGAAACGCCCTGGCCTCGTCCAGGTCGTACTGCACCATCTGGGCGCGAAGCCCCCGGGCCACGGCCTGCGGCATGAAGTGGGGCCATCGCCGTTCCTGGGCGGCATTCCCGAGCACCACGCCGTAGGGACACCGGCGGGGGCGTGGACCACAATGGAGCGCCGAACCACCCCTGGCCGAGACCGGCTCTGCTGCGCCCGGCTCGCCACTGCTCTCAGAGCCCTCGAGCACAGAACCATCCACCGGAGGGAGCACCATGGAGCCGAACCATGTCAGTACCGAGGCCGACGCGCCGGCTCCGGGCATGACTCGGCGCAGGACGTTCCTCTTCGCGGCAGCCGGTGGAGCCGCCGTGGGGAACCTGTACTGGTCGCAGCCTCTGCTGGAGCTGATCGCCAAGGACCTGCACGCCTCACCTGCCACAGCAGGATGGCTGGTCACGGCGACCCAGGTCGGGTACGCCGTCGGGATCCTCTTCATCGTCCCGCTGGGCGACGTCCTCGACCGTCGCCGCTTGATCCCCGTGATGATGCTATGCGCTGCTGCGGCCCTTGCCGCCTGCGCGGTCTCGCCGAGCTTCACGGTGCTCCTGACTGCCATCACCGCCCTAGGGCTGACCACCGTGGCCGGGCAGATCCTGACACCGCTCGCCGGCGACCTCGCCGACCCGGATGACCGGGGGCGGGTGGTGGGAACCGTCATGTCCGGCATCCTCACCGGCATCCTCGCGTCGCGAACGATCAGCGGTCTCGTCGCCGGCGTCGCGGGCTGGCGGGCCATCTTCGTCGCGGCCGCGGTCGTCACGGTGGTCTGTGCCCTGCTCGTCTACCTATCGGTCCCGCCGCTCGCCCGCAAGGCGCACCTCCCCTACCCCGCCCTGATCGCCTCCGTGGGCTCCGTGGTGATGGGCGCGCGCACCGTACGGTGGACGCTCGTCCTGTCCGCCACCGGGTTCGCGGTCTTCACCATGTTCTGGACGTCGCTGACGTTCCTGCTCAGTGCGCCGCCGTTCTCCTACCCCGTCTCGGTGATCGGGCTGTTCGGTCTCGCAGGCCTTGCCGGCGCGGTCACGGCACGACGAGCCGGTCTCCTGCACGACCGTGGCTGGTCGCTGCCCGGGACGGGCGCGGCCTGGGTCCTGGTTCTCCTGTCGTTCGTGCTCGCTGCGTTCGCCCAGCGCTCGGTCGTCCTCGTCCTGGTCGTGGTCGTCGCCCTCGATGTCGGCCTTCAGGCCATGGGGATCCTCAACCAGCTGCGCGTCTTCGCGGTGTCCCACGAGGCGCGCAGCAGGCTCAACACGGCATACGTCACAGTGAACTTCGTCGGCGGGGCGATGGGTTCAGCGGCCTCGGCGCTGCTCTGGTCGGTCGGCGGTTGGACGGCCGTGACGACCGCCGGCATCGTCCTGAGCCTCGCGGCGCTGCTTGTATGGGCCATAGGGCGTCGCGGTCCCCTGGTCCTGGTGGCGGCGGAGCCCGGGTAGCCACGACAGCGGGGGAGGCGGCGTTCGGCGGGGTGCATCCGCCGTCGGCTACCGGCGGGTGGCTAGGCTTGCTGCGGGTGCTCGACGAGGTGCCCAGGGGAGTCGAGGGAGTCGGACATGGCACGCGCGCGGATCAAGGACGTGGCGAGGCTGGCCGGTGTCTCCGTGGGCACCGTGAGCAACGTCCTCAACCGACCCGACCTGGTGGCGAGCCCCACGCAGGAGCGGGTCCTCGCCGCGGTGCGCGAGCTCGAGTTCGTCCGCAACGCCTCTGCGCGCTCGCTCCGGGTCGGCGCCAACCGCGCCATCGGGCTCGTCGTGCTCGACGTGGGCAACCCCTTCTTCACCGACGTAGCACGCGGCGCGCAGGAGGCTGCCGACGCCCTCGGCATGATGGTGATGCTGTGCAGCAGCGAGAACGAGGTCGCTCGACAGCAGCGTCACCTGGAGATGTTCGAGCAGCAACGTGTCCTCGGGGTGCTGCTGACGCCGGCGGGAACTCGGGACCCGCACGTGGACGAGATGGTCAAACGCGGCACCCCGGTCGTCCTGCTCGACGCCGCACGTGGCGTGCGCAAGAGGTGCTCGGTGACCGTCGACGACGTCATGGGAGGCAGGCTCGTCGTGGAGCACCTCGTCGCACAGGGCCACCAGCGAATCACCTTCGTCGGCGGCGAACCGAGCGTGCGGCAGGTGCGCGACCGCCTTCGGGGCGCGCAGGGCGCCTTGCCGGGTGGCGCGCATCTGGCCGTCCACCCGACCGCCGACCTCACGGTCGCGGCAGGGCGTGAGGCAGCCAAGGCGATCCTCGCGAGCTCCGACCGCAGGCCGACGGCCGCCTTCTGCGCCAACGACCTCCTTGCCCTCGGCATGCTGCAGGAGCTCACGCGTCAGCGGCTCGACGTCCCGTCGGACCTGGCCCTGGTGGGGTACGACGACATCGAGTTCGCGTCCGCCGCCGCAGTCCCCCTCTCGTCCGTGCGCCAACCGCGGCAGGAGCTGGGCCGGGTGGCCGTCGAGCTGCTGCTCGAGGAGGTGGACGAGGGTGCCGCACACAGGCATCGGCAGGTGATGTTCACGCCCGAGCTGGTGGTCCGTGACTCGAGCCGCGTCGACGTGATGGCGGGCAGACGCCCCGCCTGAGGCCGCGCCCACTCGCGCTGCTCTTGACGCACCGCCGTACTTGAGGTTAACTCGGTTCCGGAATTGAATCGGTTCAATCAGTCCGTCGACAGATGCCGCTCACGGCAGCGCGACGACGACGGCGACGCGGACGGAGTAGGCATGGCCACCTTCAGTGACATCGCAGGCCGGCTCGAGCAGCAGGCGATCGAGCTGCCGTCGTGGGCTTTCGGCAACTCGGGGACCCGCTTCAAGGTGTTCGCGACGCCCGGAACGCCGCGTACGGTGCAGGAGAAGCTGGCTGACGCCGCCAAGGTGCACGAGCTGACCGGCCTGGCGCCGAGCGTGGCGCTGCACATCCCCTGGGACAGGGTCGACGACTTCGACAAGCTGCGCCTGTTCGCCGAGGACCTCGGGGTCCGGCTGGGCACCGTCAACTCGAACACGTTCCAGGACGACGACTACAAGTTCGGCAGCCTGACACACGTCGACGAGCGCATCCGGGCGAAGGCGATCGCGCACCAGCTGGAGTGCATCGAGATCATGGACTTCACCGGCAGCCGCGACCTGAAGATCTGGCTCCCCGACGGCACGAACTACCCGGGTCAGGGTGACCTCCGTGGCCGCCAGGACCGTCTCGCGGACAGCCTCCAGCAGGTCTACGCCAGGCTCGGTGAGCACCAGCGGCTCGTCCTGGAGTACAAGTTCTTCGAGCCGGCGTTCTACGCCACCGACGTGCCGGACTGGGGCACCTCGTTGGTGCAGTGCCTGGCCTTGGGGGAGCGGGCGGTGGTCTGCCTCGACACCGGTCACCACGCGCCTGGCACGAACATCGAGTTCATCGTCATGCAGCTGCTGCGACTGGGCCGGCTGGGCGCGTTCGACTTCAACTCGCGCTTCTACGCGGACGACGACCTTATCGTCGGGGCGGCCGACCCGTTCCAGCTCTTCCGCATCCTGTACGAGGTGGTGCGGGGCGGCGGGTACGGCCCGGACAGCGACGTGGCGTTCATGCTCGACCAGTGCCACAACGTCGAGGACAAGGTGCCGGGGCAGATCCGCTCCGTCCTCAACGTCCAGGAGATGACCGCACGAGCCCTGATGGTGGACCGCGACGCGCTGGTGGAGGCCGAGCGCGCCGGGGACGTGCTGGGGGGGAACGGGGTCCTCATGGACGCGTTCTACACCGACGTCCGCGCGGACCTGGCCGACTGGCGGGTGTCCCGCGGGCTGCCGGCCGACCCGATGAAGGCCTACACGGTCAGCGGGTACCAGGAGCAGATCGTCGCCGACCGGGTCGGCGGCACCCAAGCCGGCTGGGGCGCCTGAACACCTCCGCCCTTCCCTTCTCCCAACGACGCGCAACGAGGAAGAACCGACCATGACGAACCGCACCGTCGCCGAGCTCATCGCCCGCTCCAACCGCCTGGGCGCCGACCCGAGGAACACGAACTACGCCGGGGGCAACACCTCGGGCAAGGGAAGCGAGACCGACCCGGTGACCGGTGAGCAGGTCGAGCTGCTGTGGGTCAAAGGCTCCGGCGGCGACCTGGGCACCCTGAAGGAGTCCGGCCTGGCGGTCCTGCGGGTAGACCGGCTGCGCGCGCTGGTCGACGTCTATCCCGGCGTCGAGCGTGAGGACGAGATGGTGGCCGCCTTCGACTACTGCCTGCACGGCAAGGGTGGCGCGGCGCCGTCGATCGACACGGCGATGCACGGGCTCGTCGACGCGTCGCACGTGGACCATCTCCACCCCGACAGCGGGATCGCCATCGCCACCGCCAGGGACGGTGAGCAGCTCACCAAGGAGATCTTCGGCGACAAGGTCGTGTGGGTGCCCTGGCGTCGACCGGGCTTCCAGCTGGGCCTCGACATCGCCGACATCAAGAAGGCCAACCCCCAGGCTGTCGGCACGATCCTCGGTGGACACGGAGTGACGGCGTGGGGCGAGACGAGCGAGGAGACGGAGCAGAACTCGCTATGGATCATCCGGACCGCGCAGGCCTACCTCGACGAGCACGGGAAGGCCGACCCCTTCGGGGCTCCGGTTCCCGGGTATGCCGCCCTGCCGGAGGACCAGCGCCGCGCCAAGGCCGCCGCGCTGGCACCGCACCTGCGCGCGGTCGCCTCGGCCGACAGGCCGATGGTCGGCCACTACACCGACGCCGACGTCGTCCTGGAGTTCCTGGCCAGCGAGAAGCTGGCACCCCTGGCCGAGCTGGGCACCTCCTGCCCCGACCACTTCCTGCGCACCAAGGTCAAGCCGCTGGTCGTCGACCTGCCCGCCGACGCGACGGTCGAGGAGATCGTCGCGCGCCTCGCTGAGCTGCACGCCTCATACCGTGCCGACTACCAGGCGTACTACGACCGCAACGCCAACCCGGACTCTCCCGCTATCCGCGGCGCCGACCCAGCCATCGTCCTGGTCCCCGGCGTCGGCATGTTCTCCTACGGCAAGGACAAGCAGACCGCCCGCGTCGCCGGTGAGTTCTACGTCAACGCCATCAACGTCATGCGCGGCGCCGAGTCGGTCTCGACCTACTCCCCCATCGACGAGTCCGAGAAGTTCCGGATCGAGTACTGGGCGCTCGAGGAGGCGAAGCTGCAGCGGATGCCCAAGCCCCGTTCGCACGCCGGCCGTATCGCGCTGGTCACCGGCGCCGCCTCGGGCATCGGCAAGGCCATCGCCACCCGCCTCGCCGCCGAGGGCTCCTGCGTCGTCATCGCCGACCTCGACCTCACCAAGGCGCAGGATGCGGCGGCCGAAATCGGTGGCCCGGACGTCGCCGTCGGCATCGAGGCCGACGTCACCAACGCCGAGCAGGTGCAGGCGGCCGTCGACGCGACGCTGCTGGCGTTCGGTGGGATCGACCTCCTGGTCAACAACGCCGGCCTCTCGATCTCCAAGCCTCTGCTGGAGACCACCGAGGCCGACTGGGACCTACAGCACGACGTGATGGCCAAGGGCAGCTTCCTGGTGAGCAAGGCCGCGGCCAGGGCGATGATCGCCCAGGGGCTCGGCGGCGACATCGTCTACATCTCCTCCAAGAACTCGGTCTTCGCCGGCCCGAACAACATCGCCTACTCCGCCGTCAAGGCCGACCAGGCCCACCAGGTCCGGCTGCTCGCCGCCGAGCTCGGAGAGCACGGCATCAAGGTCAACGGCATCAACCCCGACGGCGTCGTGCGCGGCAGCGGCATCTTCGCCGGCGGCTGGGGCGCCAAGCGGGCCGCGGTCTACGGCGTACCGGAGGAGGAGCTGGGCGCGTACTACGCCCAGCGGACCCTCCTCAAGCGCGAGGTGCTGCCCGAGCACGTCGCCAACGCGGCCGCACTGCTGACCTCGGACGAGCTCAGCCACACCACCGGTCTGCACATCCCCGTGGATGCCGGGGTCGCCAACGCCTTCCTGCGCTAGACCATGGCAGGGAGGGTCTTCGGCGCGATCGACATCGGCGCCTCGAGTGGTCGCGTGATCGCCGGAGTCGTCGACGCGGCGGGTCGAACAACCCTGCATACCGTCCATCGCTTCCCCAACGGCCCAGTGGCTCGCGAGGGCCACCTGCGCTGGGACTTCACGGGCCTCTTCGACCAGGTCCTCACCGGTCTGCGCCGCCTGGCGGAGCGGTTCCCGCAGGTCGAGTCCATCGGCATCGACACCTGGGCGGTCGACTACGGACTGCTCGACGCGAAGGGGCGACTGCTGGGCGAGCCGGTCTCCTACCGGGACAGCCGCACGGGCCCGGCGGTGGACCTGCTCCACGCCAGGATCTCCCCGGAGAAGCTGTACGAGGCCAACGGGCTTCAGCACCTACCGTTCACGACGACCTACCAGCTGGAGGCAGAGCGGTCGGGACGGCTGTGGCACCAGGTTGCACACATCGTGCTCCTTCCGGACCTGCTCGCGTACTGGCTCACCGGGGAGCTGTGCACCGAGGTCACCAACGCCTCGACGACCGGCTTGCTCGACGTGCACGGGGATGCCTGGTCGAGCGAGGTTCTCGAGGCTCTCCAGCTGGACCCGGCGCGGCTGCCGGCCCTGGAGCCGCCCGGAACGGTGCGCGGCAGGCTGTTGCCCGGTGTGGCCTCGAAGGTGGGCCTGACGGGCGCGACAGTGGTGACCACGGTGGGCTCGCACGACACGGCGTCGGCCGTCGTGGCGGTACCTGCCCGCGACCGGAGCTTCGCATACGTCTCGAGCGGTACGTGGTCCCTCGCGGGGCTGGAGCTGGACAAGCCGATCCTCACCGCGCCGAGCCGCCTGGCGAACTTCACGCACGAGCGCGGGGTGGACGACCGCTACCGGTTCCTGCGCAACATCGGTGGTCTCTGGCTGCTGCAGGAGTCACTGCGGACGTGGGCGGGCCGAGGGCTCCACCATGACCTTGCCACCCTGCTGCGGGAGGCCGAGGCGCTTCCCGCCGGCGGTCCGGTGATCGATGTCGACGACCCGGCGCTCATCCCGCCGGGCGACATGCCGGGGCGCATCCGACGTGCCGCCACGCAGCGCGACCAGCGGCCCCCGACGTCCGCCGCCGCCGTCGTCCGGTGCATCGTGGACTCCCTGGCCACGGCGTACGCCCACACCGTGGAGCTGGCCAGCTCCCTGGCCGACCAGCCCGTCGACGCCATCCACATCGTGGGCGGAGGGTCGCAGAACCGGCTGCTCTGCCAGCTCACGGCGGACCTGTCCGGTCGCGAGGTGACCGCAGGCCCGGTGGAGGCGACCGCCCTGGGAAACATCCTCGTCCAGGCCCGGGCCCACGGTGCGGCGCCGGCGACGCTGGAGGAGCTGCGTTCGACCTTGGCCGACGCTGCCGAGGTGCGGTCCTTCCACCCCGCCTGAACGACACCCACCAATCCCGTTGCAAACATTGAGATGGCAGCATATGCCTCTTGTGGGAAAGGGTTTTCCACGTTAGCGTGCCGAGAGCTGGGTCGCTTCCGGTCCGGCACACTTGAATCGACTCAACGTGGAGGCTTCTCAGTGGGTGCACAGGGCGACTTCAGCCGAAGAGTTTTTCTCGGTGGCTTCGCGGCCGCCGCCGCGACCGTTCCCGTCGTGACCGCACAGGCGCGTGCGAGTGCCGCCGACACCACCTCGGTCAGCCCCGTCGTAGCGGACGACGCCGGAGACGGTGTACTGCTGCACTGGCTCGACGGTGCTCCGGCCACGACGAACGGCGCCGCGTGGGGGGTCCCCTGGGCCCGCGGAAAGGTCTCCAAGGGCACCGCTCTGGCGCTCACGACCGCGAGCGGAAAGCCCGTGCCGCTGCAGTCCTGGCCGCTGGCCTACTGGCCGGACGGCAGCCTGAAGTGGACCGGGCACGCGATCGCTGCGGACCAAGGGCTGGAGAAGACGCTCCGCCTCGCCGAGGGACAACCGGCCTCCCCGGCGAAGCGCGTGACAGTGGACAAGCGAGGGGACGACGTCGTCATCGACACCGGTGCGATGACGGTCACGCTGGGCGGTTCCGGCGACGTGGCCCTCAAGTCCCTCACCCGTGGGAGCCGGACCACCGCACGCGACGGGCGTCTGGTGCTTCGCCTTCAGGACCAGCCCGAGGAGCACGACGGCGAGGCACGCCAGTCCAGCTGGACAGGCGCGGTGACCAAGGCGACGGTCGAGCAGCAGGGCCCGGTGCGAGCCGTCGTGCGGCTCGAGGGGAAGTACACGCTCGACCAGGGCCCCAACCACGGCAACGGTGACCGCCAGATCCTCCCCTGGACGCTACGGGTCTACGCGACGGCGGGAAGCGAGTCTCTCCGGCTGGTGCACAGCTTCGTGTGGGACGGCGATGCGAGCAAGGACTTCGTCCGCGGGCTGGGTCTGCAGGTCCAGGTGCCTCTGTCGGACGAGGCGCACAACCGGCACATCCGTTTCGCAGGCAGCGAGCGAGGCGTGTGGGGTGAGCCCGTACGGGTCCTCACCGGGCTTCGCCGCGACCCCGGTGCCGCGGTGAACGAGGCACAGTTCCAGGGAACCGCCACTCCCCCGGTGAGCGCCTGGGCCGCCCAGGTCCGCGACGGCTACCAGGAGCTGCCGCTGTGGAACGACTTCACCCTCGTGCAGAACAACGCGTCGAGCTTCGCCGTCTGGAAGCGGACCTCCCCCGCCCACTGCTGGCTCAAGGGGGCCGGCTTCGGAACCCGGGCGCCCGGCCTCGGCTACGTCGGCGGCGTCAGCGGCGGCCTGGCCTTCGGGATGCGGGACTTCTGGCAGCAGTTCCCCCGTGCGCTCGACATCCGCGGAGCTGCGGGGGACGCGGCCACCGTGACGCTGTGGTCGTGGTCGCCCCACGGGAACGCCATGGACCTGCGGCCGTACGACGCGCACGGACACGGCCTCGACCTCGCCTACGAGGACAACCGCGACGGGTTCGGCGATCCCCGCGGCATCTCACGGTCGACGGAGCTGGAGCTGTGGGCGCTGGGCGCGACCCCGTCTCGCGAGCGCTTCGCCGACCTCGCCGAGGCGGTGTCCGCACCTGCGCAGGTGGTGGCGTCCCCGCAGACCTACCATGGCGCTTCGGTGTTCGGCCACTGGAGCCTGCCCGACCGGTCCACGGCAGCGCGGGTCGCCCTGGAGGACTCCATCACGGCTGGGATCGCGTTCTACACCAAGCAGGTGCAGCAGCGTCAGTGGTACGGGTTCTGGGACTACGGCGACGTCATGCACACGTACGACGCCGACCGTCACACCTGGCGGTACGACGTGGGCGGCTTCGCCTGGGACAACGCCGAGCTCGGCAGCGACGCGTCGCTCTGGTACTCGTTCCTGCGCACCGGGGATGCCGGCACCTTCCGGCTGGCGAAAGCCATGACGCGCCACGTCTCGGAGTCCGACAGCTACCTGGCCGGCCGCTTCGCGGGTCTCGGCTCGCGCCACAACGTCGTCCAGTGGGGCTGCGGGTCGAAGGAGGGCCGGGTCAACGAGTCCTTCAACAAGCGCTTCCTCTACTACGTCACCGCGGAGGAGCTCGTCGGGGACTGGATGCGCGCGACCCTGCAGGCCGACGACACGCTCCTGAAGTACGAGCCGCTGCGGGACATCCTGCCCGCCACGGACAAGGCGCCGAGCCGGCTGCGCATCGGGCCCGACTGGTACGCCCTCGTGAGCAACTGGATGACGGAGTGGGAGCGCACCGGCGACGTCCGATGGCGCGACCGGATCATCACCGGTATGCGCGACATCGCCACCTTCCCGGCGGGGCTGTTCACGGGTGAGGGCGGTGGGGCCGTCGGATACGACCCCCGGACCGCGCACCTGGTGAACCTCGAGGCCGGCGACTACAAGGGCGGCTACAACCTCGCGATGGCGTTCTGCGGCGACCAGATCATGTTCGAGGTGGTGGAGCTGGTGGACGTGCCGGAGTTCAGGAAGGTGCTGCTGGACTTCGCCCGCTACGTGCAGGCGCCGACGGCCGAGAAGGTGGCGCGCTACGGGTTCACGTTCGATCCCCAGGTCTTCAAGACCATCTACTCCCGGGTGACCGCATGGGCGGGTGCAGAGCTCGACGACGCCTCGCTGCGCAAGCGCGGCTGGCAGCAGCTCCAGTCCGACCCCGCGGGCCGGCCTTGGCCCGCCGCTGTCACGGTGGACGGCACCGACGTCCTCGCACCCGTCGAGGAGATCCCGGCCGGCGACTTCGCGACGAACGACTTCGCGCAGCGCAACCTGGCGATCATCGAGCTCCTGGCTCTGGCACCGCAGGAAGCGCCCTGACCACCCGACATGCCGAGGCGGGTCGTGTCCCGGGGTGGAGGACCCCGTGACACGGCCCGCCTTGTCCTTCCTCCGGGCCTGCAACCCAGCACGCGGCAAGCCCGCGCGCGTGCCCGACCTTCCCCGCTACCTGCTCGGGGCGGGCCTCGCCAGGCTGGCCGTCGAGGGCCATGCGACCGCCCTGGTGCTCCTGGCCCTGGACCGGACCGGCGATGCCCGCACCGCTGGGGTCCTCCTCGCCGTCCTTCTCGCGCCGAGCCTGGTCGCCGGGCCGCTCGGCGGCACGCTGCTCGACCGCGTCCGCAGGAGGCGCGCGACATACGTCGGTGCCCTGGCCTTCCTCGCCACGTGCATCGGGTCCTTGAGCATTCTCCTCGGGCCACGGCTGGGAGCCGCTCCCATCCTGGCCGCTCTCCTGGCCGGCTGCACGCTCACCGTGGTGAGCGGCGGCCTGAGCAGCCTGGTGCCCGACCTCACCAGGGGCACGCCTTCGGCCCGGGCCTTCGGCCTGGACTCCATCGCGTACAGCGCGGCCAGCGTGGCTGGTCCGAGCCTGGCCGCTGCCGTCGCGAGTACGCTGGGCGCCGCAGCAGCGGTGCAGGCCTGCGCGGTCCTGGTCGCCGTGGGCGCGCTGCTCGTCGGCACCCTGGACCTGCCCGCGACGGCGCCCCAGGAGCGACGGGCCGTCGGACTCCTACGCCAGACGGGAGCAGGTCTGAAGCACATGGTCACGGTGCGCCCGCTGTCCGTCGTGACCGTGGGGTCGACGCTCGCCTTCGTGGGCTTCGGCCCGGTCGCGCTAGCCACCGCGCTCGTGGCCGGGACGCTGGGTCACGACCGGTCCGCCGGTGGGCTGGCCCTCTCGGGGTTCGCCGCTGGTGCGCTTCTGGGAAGCCTGCTCGTCACCGTACTCAGGACGCCCCGCAGCTCTCCCGAGCTACTCGTCCTCGGCAGCCTGGCTGCCACCGGTGTGTTCCTCGGCCTCGCAGGGCTGGCGCCCCGGTTCGACGTCATGGTGGCCTGCTTCGCGCTCGCCGGTCTCGTGAACGGCCCAGGCCTCGTCACGACCTTCGCGATCCGCGCGGACTGCTCCCCCGCTGGCATGCGTACCCAGATCTTCACGACGGCGGCCAGCCTCAAGGGAGCCGCAGGAGCCGTAGGGGCGGCGCTGGGCGGGACGCTCGCCGCGTTCGGCGCCCGCGGGCTCCTGGTCACGATGGGTTCCATCCACGTACTGGGCGCGCTGGCCGGTCTCGGTGTCGCCTTGGCCTACCGCTCTCGCCGGCGCCGCGCCGCCGAGGCCGTTGCCGCCGTGTCAGGCGCCGCCGAGTCAGTCGCCGCCGAGTCAGTCGCCGCCGAGTCAGTCGAGGTGGAAGATCTCCGGTAGCGGGGACATCGCCTCGTCGGGGTGCTGCCCCTCGAGGTTGACGAAGAAGTCCTTCATCGACTCCTGCCATCGCGCGTTGACCTCGGTGAGCGCCATCTCGCGCTGAGCCGACTCCCAGTTCGGGGTCTCGAGGTAGCCGACCAGCAGGCCGTCGTCGCGCAGGTACAGGGAGTAGTTGCCCCACCCCGCGGCGCTCAGCGCGTCCTGCATGGACGGCCACACGTCACGGTGCCGCTCGCGGTACTCCGCGACCCTGTCCGGCTTGACCTGTAGGACGAAGCAGATCCTGTGCATCGGCCCTCTCACCTTCCCCGTCCAGCTGCCCGGAGAGCAGCTGGTCCTCGCTCGGTGGCTGCGAGCGTCGCCAGGCACAAGATCCCGGGAACCAGCACGGCCAACGGAGGCACGAGGAACGCTATAGCGGTCGCAGCAACGATGGTCGCCACGACCACCATGCTGCCCTTGACGTCGTCAGTCGAGTGGCCGGCCGCCCGCTCGACCAGCTCGAGCCATCGCTCGCCGGGCGCCCAGAGCGTGGCGGCCCGCAGGACGACCTGCGCCGTGAGGGCCCACACCACAGCCAGCAGCGCGAGGTAGGCCCCGCCATGTGGAAGCCCGGACGCAGCCGCAAGGGCGGCTGCCGCACTGAGGGCGGCGGGGCCGAGGACCGCCAGGCCGGTGCTGGGCCGCTCGCTCAGGACCTGCCACGTACACCTCAGCTGGTCGATCCACCGCACGGTCAGACCCTCCCGCTGACGGCGTAGCTGCCGCATCCCTGCGGTCACCGCGGGCAGTGCGGGCACCAGGAGGCCGCACAGCAGGCCGACGAGGACCAACGTTCCCAGCGCCTCGCCGAGAAGCTCGAAGCGCGAGGCCGCCGGCGGCTGAGCGGAACGCGGGGACGGGCTCATCCCTTGAGTCCCGACGTCGCGACACCCTCGACGAGGTAGCGCTGGAACGCCAGGAAGAAGACGCCGATCGGCACCAGCGACAGGACCGACATGGCGAACATGGGGCCGAAGGCCGACTGGCTGGTCTGGTCGACGAAGATCCGCAGGGCCAGCGGCAGCGTGTACTTCGACGGGTCGTTCAGGTAGATGAGCTGGGTGAAGAAGTCGTTCCAGGTCCAGATGAAGGTGAAGATCGCCGTCGTGATGAGCGCCGGCCGCAGGAGCGGCATGACGACGTAGCGGAAGATCCGGACGGGCCCGCAGCCGTCGATCGTCGCGGCCTCGTCGAGCTCGCGCGGCAGGCCGCGGATGAACTGCACCATGAGGAACACGAAGAAGGCGTCGGTCGCCAGGAACTTCGGCAGGATGATCGGCAGGAACGTGTTCACCAGGCCGAGCTTCTGGAAGATGATGTACTGCGGGATCAGCACCACGTGCAGGGGAAGCATGATCGTCGCGATCATGAACCCGAACAACACCGAGCGTCCGCGGAACCGCAGGCGCGCAAAGGCGTAGGCGGCCAGCGAGCACGTCAGGATGTTGCCCAGCACGGCGCCCACGGACACGATCAGCGAGTTCCCGACATACGTCCAGAGGCTGTAGCCGGCCACGCCCTGGAGCACCGAGCCGTAGTTGGCGCCGGTCGGGTGCGTCGGCAGGACACCGATGTTCGTGAGGACCTCCTCGGCGGGCTTGAACGACGTGCCCACGAGCCACACGACGGGGTACAGCAGGACGATGAGGATGAGGACGACCATGAGGTGCCACAGCACCCGGGACGCGGGACGCCTGATCTTGGCAACGGTGCTCTCACCGACGGGTACGGCAGTCATCACTGGTCATCTCCGGCGTAGTGGACCCAGGATCGGGAGGAACGGAAGATCAGCGCGGTCAGCACCGCGATGACGACCAGGAGGACCCACGCCATCGCGGCGGCGTAGCCCATCCGGAAGTCCGCGAAGCCCCGCTGGTAGAGGTACAGCGTGTAGAAGAGGGTCGAGTCGCTCGGACCGCCACGGCCACCGCTGACGATGAAGGCGCTCGTGAAGGACTGGAACGCGTGGATCGACTCCAGCACGAGGTTGAAGAACAGCACAGGCGTCAGCATGGGCACCGTCACCGACCAGAAGGTGCGGATGCGGCCGGCGCCGTCGACTGCGGCGGCGTCGTACAGGTCCCGTGGGATCTGCTTCAGCCCCGCGAGGAAGATGACCATCGGAGCGCCGAACTGCCACACGGCCAGCGCCACGAGGGTCAGCAGCGCGTAGTCGGGGTTGCTGATCCAGCCCCCGGTGTGGATGCCGACGGCGGACAGCAGCCGGTCGACGGTGCCCTTGTCGCTGAACAGCACTCGCCACACCAGGGCCACCGCCACACTGGCCCCCAGGAGGCTCGGAGCGTAGAACAGCGACCGGTAGATGCCCTGTCCGCGTCGGGGGCGGTTGAGCAGGAGGGCGACCGCGAGGGCGAGGGCCAGCTTGAGCGGTACCGAGAGCAGCACGAACTTGCCGGTCACCGCAGCCGAGCTGCGGAAGCTCTGGTCGGCCGTGAACATCTGGCGGTAGTTCGCCAGACCGACCCAGTGCGGCGAGGTGAACAGGTCGTAGTCGGTGAAGGACAGGAACAGGGACGCCAGCATCGGCCCTATCGTCAGGACCAGGGCCCCGACGAGCCAGGGAGCCAGGAACAGGTACGCGGATCGCTCGGTGCGCCGGCTCTTCGGAGCCGGCGGCGCCGGGCTCCTGCTCTCGACCGACGGCTGAGCCACAGTCTGGGTGCTCATGGCCGTTCCTTCCCGCCACGGGCGTGGACGAGCTCTGGGCCAGGGGTGGGATTGCCCCTGGTATGGGTGGCGCTGCCGGTCAGCTCCCTCAGCACGGCTCCGACGGGGACCGGCAGCTGGGTGGCGATGCTGTGGTTGGCCGCGATGCCCGTCATCGCGGCGCGGACGCCGTCCACGAAGGTGGCGCTCCGGCCGTCGGCCTCGTCGGTGGCCTGCAGGAGCTCGGCCATCATGCGGGCGTCTCCGCCCCCGTGAGCGCCGACGCCTGGCCGGGCCGCGACCTCGACCGGTTCACGCCACATCGGACGGTGGACCAGCCGGGCCCTGGGGGTCGGCGGCTCCGCGCCCGCGATGGTGCCGGCCATCGCCCCAGCCTGCGGCGCAGCCCAGGCACTCTCCTCGACCTCGAGCTCGAGGCGGCCCTGGCTGCCGTTGAAGGTGACGCGATAGCCCTCCCACGGTGAGTACGCCGTGAGGTGGTACGTCATCGTCGCTCCGGTGTCGTACCGGACGAGAACTGCCATGTCGTCCTCGATGGTGATCCCCGGGCCGAAGACGTTACGGTCCCGCCGGTATCCCTGCTCCCCCTCGGCCTCGAGGTAGAGGGCCCGGAGCCGGTCCGAGGCCGAGAGGTCGAGGTCGAAGGGCTTCAGGCCGGCGTCACGGCGCTCGCGCAGGTCACCGTGGTCGAGCCCTCGCTCTGCCCCGGCTGCGCCGTAGTAGAAGAGCCGACCCTCGGCGAACACCCGCTCGGGCGAGGCGCCGAGCCACCACGACACCAGGTCGAAGTGGTGCGAGCTCTTGTGGACGAGGAGCCCGCCCGAGCTGGCCTTGTCGCGGTGCCACCGCCGGAAGTAGTCAGCGCCGTGGTGCAGGTCCAGCGCCCACTCGAAGTGCACCGACCCGACCTCCCCGATCGCGCCGTCCGCGATGAGGTCACGCACCTGCTCGTGCACGGGGTTGTACCGGTAGTTGAACGCCACGCGGATCGAGCGTCCGGTCCGTCGCTGTGCCTCCACGATGGAGCGGCAGGCGTCCTCGGTGATGGTGAGCGGCTTCTCGACGATGACGTCGCAGCCGGCCTCCACCGCCTGCACGACGAAGGCCTCGTGAGTGTGGTCCGGGGTGCAGACGACCACCGTGTCGACCTGCTCGCGGACGATCATGTCGAGGAGCTCGTGCGGCTGCCAGCAGGTGAGCTCGAGCCCTGGGTGGCTTTCGCGGAGCCACTGCTCCTGGACGCGCATCCGGTGCCGGTTCTCGTCGCAGAAGGCCACCAGCCTGCCACCGTCCGCCAGGCCCTCGGCCCACATGGTGGCCCGGGATCCGAGGCCGACCACCGCGGCGCGACGGGGCGAGCGGCTCATCGCGAAGCCCCCTCGAGCTCGTGCACGGTCTGCGCGACAGCACGGACCAGGTCGTCGTTCGCACGCTGGGACAGGGGCGCCTCGGGCACGAGCGAGTCGAACCCGTGGAAGGCGCCGGGGTAGACATGCAGCTCGACGTCCACGCCGGCCTGGAGCAGCCGGGAGGCATAGGCGATGGCCTCGTCCCGCAGCGGGTCGCGGGCGGCCGCTGTGATGTACGCCGGCGGGAGGCCGCCGACGTCCTCGGCGAGGGCGGGAGAGGCGTAGGCGTCGGCCGGCCCACCGCCGAGGTGGGTCCGCCACATGATCCTGTTCGAGGTGGCGGTGAAGACCGGGCTCTCGACGATGGAGGTCGCCGAGGGGGTCTGGCCCCGGTGGTCGAGCACGGGCTGGACCAGCACCTGGCGCGCCAGCCGGGGGCCGCCCTGGTCACGAGCGCGCAGCGCCACGGCCGCAGCGATGCAGCCGCCGGCACTGCTCCCTGCCACGACCAGCTGCTCCGCCGAGCCACCGAGGGCACGAGCCTCCTGCGCCAGCCACTCCAGTGCGGCATACGAGTCCTCCACCCCGGCGGGGTAGGGATGCTCCGGCGCGAGGCGGTAGTCCACGTTGACGACGAGGGCACCTGCCTCCACGGCCAGCTGCGAGCACACCGCGTCGGACGAGTCGAGAGTCCCCATGATGAAGGCCCCGCCATGGACCCAGAGCACCGTCGGCCCGGTGACACCGGCGCTGGGGCGGTACACCCGCACCGCCAGGGCGCCACCGGGGCCGTCGATGACCACGTCCTCCACCTTGGCCTCGCCGGCCCGCCGGTACGGGGCCACCGGACGCCGTTCGGCGTTCGTCCCGCGCGCCGCAGCAACGTCGGTCAGGTCTGTGGGTGGCAGCCGCAGGGCCGCCTCCGCGAGGTCAGGATGCAGGTCCATGATGTGTCTCCTCAGCCGCCCAGGCTCTGGTGGGCGTCGTCGACGACGCGCTTGGCTCCCGCCTGGACGGAGGTCTTGCCGAAGATGACGTCGTCGTACACCTGCTGGAAGTTGCGCTTGATCTCGGCCGAGCCGACCGGCCAGACCGGCGCCTCGGTCGTCACGAGGCTGGCGACGCTGCTCTCGTAGTCGAACACAGCCTTGCTCGGACCACTGACGCTGCCGGCCACCGACTGGCGAACCGACTGGTTCGGCGGCAGACCGCGAGTGGCACCGAGGATCTTGCCCGCCTCCGGGTCGTTCACCAGGAAGTCGATCAGCTGTGCCGCGACGTCCGCGTTCTTGGACCGGTTGGTCAGGCCCCAGGTCACCGTGGGCAGGGCGCTCATGCCCGTCTTGCCGTTGGCCGAGGGAAGGGGCGCCGCCGCCGTGCCCGGCTTGGCGGTGATGTACGCGGTGAGGCTGGAGTCGTAGTTGATCTCCGAGGCCGCCTGCCCGTTGACATAGGCGGAGTTGGGCATCGAGCCGTCCATCTTCGTGGTGGCCGAAGGCGCCGACACGGCCTTGCTCTTGCGCAGGTCGGCGAGGGTGCCCCAGAACTGCGCGAGGTCGGCCTCGGTGAAGCCGAGCTTGCCGTCAGGGGTGTAGGTCTGCTTGCCCTGCTGCGCCAGCCAGACCTCGAACCAGTCGATGGCCCAGCCGAAGTCGGTCGTCCCGGGAGTGCCACTGGCGCCCAGCTTCTTCATGGTGGCGGTGAACTCGTCCCAGGTCCACCCACTGGCCGGCGGCGGGTTGACGCCCGCCTTCTTCCAGGCGGCGGGGTCGTACACCAGCGACTGGGTCAGCTGGCCACCCGGCAGGGCGTAGAGCTGGCCTTGCACCTTGCCGGCCGCAAGCAGCTTGGGGTCGATGTCGTTGGTGTGGATCGTCTTGCCGACGTAGGGCGTGAGGTCCTTGAGCACGTGACGCCGGGCGTAGTCGCCGAAGTTGGGGCGGTCGATCTGCACGATGTCCGGTGCGCCGCCGCCGGCGAGCTGAGTGGAGAGCTTCTGGAAGTAGGCGTCGTACGCCGAGAACTCGGTCTGCACCGTCACGTTCGGGTGCTTCTTCTGGAAGAGCTCGATGGCGGACTTCGTCGCCTTGGCCCGGTCCTCGTTGCCCCACCAGACCAAGCGGAGCGTGGTCTTGCCGCCGTTGCCGGCGCTACTCCCACTGCCTCCGCCGCAGGCTGCGAGCGGCACGACCGCCGCAGCCACCGCTCCGAGGGCTACCACCCGGAGCCTCGAAAGTTGCTGGATTCCCATGAGTGGTCCCTTTCGTCGTTGAGAGGCTTTCCCGTACCGATTGAATCGGTTCATTCAGCGAATGTACGGGGGCCTCGCGCGGGAGTCAAGAGGCTGGCGCATAAAAGGGAAAGCACTTTCCCAGCACGGCTGGAGGAGCGCGGCCCGGCTCCGCGGTGCATCGGTCACGCCCCACCCTGGGGCGCACCACCCGGTGCCCGGTAAGGGTCGGGCCCACCGAGCTCGAGCAGCTCGTCCTGCACCTGGGCGAGGGACAGCGCGCCGTCGGCCACGACGATGGCGAGGCCGCAAGGCAGCTCTTCCCCGGGGGCCAGCACGCGTGGGCGGGAGCCGACCAGCGCGGGGCCGGCACCGACGTACTCCTCGAGGCGGAGGAACCACGGCTCCGGCGTCGCCGCCAGGTCGCGCAGCCCCAGGGTCCAGGTGCCACCCCCGTCCGCTACCCCGGAGCGCACCACGAGAAACGGTGCGTGGCGGCCGTTGAGGGCATTCTCGCCGCGGGCGGTCGGGCTCTGCGCCTCGGCGACGGTCGCCTCCGCAGGACCGCGCCAGAAGACGCCGCCGTACCCCGCACCCGCCCTGCCCCGGGCTCCGGGGCCGCTGAGCGTCACCGCTTCGCGGCCCGGGTTGCGCAGGACGGACCGGTGGCGCAGCCTCCAGGCGTCGCCACGCGCTCGCCCAGGCAGGACCTCGATGTCGCGCTCCTCGTCCAGAAGCACAGCGCCGGCCTTGTCCAGCCAGCTGAGACCCAGCGAGACCCGGTCCGGAGCCGACCCGCACCGGTCCACTCGCTGGCGGCCATGGTCGTCCCGCCAGACGTACCCCTCCTGCGGCAGGTAGGTCGGCCCACCCCAGAAGTTGGTGTCGTCGACGAGCGGAATGCCCACGCTGAGCCCCAGATGATGCGGATGGTCCCGCGGGGAGAAGCCCGTCACAGGCGATCCCGACAGCGTCCGTAGAGGGTGCAGGTACGGCCTGGGCGACAGCGTGGTCGGCAGGGTCTCCCCGAAGTGCAGGACGGCGACCTCGGTGTCGTCCACCGACAGAGCGATCACGCCGGAGGAGGGGCCGTGCTGTCCCTGACCACGACCTCACCCGACACCCTGGTGATGCGCGGGTGCGCACTGGGCTCCGCGACGAACGCCAGGCGCGCTGCCTGTCGCCCCATCTCGGTCAAGGGCAGCCGGACGGTGGTCAGAGCGGGCAGCACGTCACGCAGCGCCGGCACGTCGTCGAAGCCGGCGACGGACACCTCCCAGGGGACGCTCAGGCCCAGACAACGGAGGGCGGCGAGCGCGCCCATGGCCATCACGTCGTTCACCGCCAGCAGGCACGTGGGCCGGGATGCCGCCTGCGCGGCCTGGGTCGCCGCCTCGAACCCCCCTTCCCAGGTGAAGTCGCTGGCGAAGACGCGGGCCCGAGCACCTCGCCGCTCGACCTCCCCCTTGAAGCCGCGCGCCCGGTCCGAGGCCGTCAGGAGGTTCGCCGGCCCCGCGAGGATCCCGAGCTCGCGATGCCCCAGGTCGAGGACGTGGTTCGCGAGGGCAGCCGCGCCGGCGCGGTTCTCCGGGACGACCGTGTCGACTCCGAGGCGGTTCTGGCTGACGCACGAGACGCGGCCCCCCTCGCTCGTGAAGGCGGCGAGCTCGGCGGCCAGGGCCCTGGTCCGCTGGCGGTTCGACGTGCGACTGCCCACGAGGATGAGTCCTCGAGCGCGCTGCGCACGGAGCAGGGAGACATGTTCGAGCTCGCGCTCCACGCCTCCGACCGAGGTACCCAGGGACACGATGAGGCCGCGCGACTCCGCGACCTCGAGGGCCCCCGCGGCGATGGCGGAGAAGTAGGGGTCCGTGATGTCGTGGATCACGAGACCGGCGACGGTGCTCGAGCCGCGCGCGACCGCCTGCGCGTGGGGGTTCGCCCGGTAGCCGAGCGCGGTGGCCGTGGCCAGGACCTTGGCGCGCAGCTCCTCCCCCACGACGCGCGTGCTGCCGTTCACCACCCGCGACGCTGTGGCGATCGAGACACCGGCCTGCTCCGCCACATCGGCCAGGGTGACAGTCATCGCGCACCTCCGGACAGCTCGACGGTCTCCCGGGCCCACGGCGTGGGCGTCTCCCGGAGCAGGAGCGAGGACTCCACGCAGCTACGCAGCGTCTCCTGGACGTTCGGCACCGTCACTGCGACGAGGTCTGCGACGTGCGCCCGCTGGGTCCACCGGGAGTCGATCGCCCTCGTCGGCGTGGTGCGCACCTGCTCCATCACGGCCATGAACGCGGCGGAGCGGGCGAGCGGCGAGATGAGCGGGTGGGAGGGGTCCTCGAGGTGGTCCAGCAGGTCCTCGAGAAGGTCGGTCCGCTCAGTCCGGGTATTGCTGGTCACCCCGCCGGTCTCGATCGCCAGCTCGTCCGTCGTGTACACCAGCTCGGCGTGGCCCCGGTCCCCGCGGACCAGGAGCCGAGGCTCCCGCGGCTCCTGCGCGCACAAGGTGACCGCCACGGTGATGACCGTGCCGCGCCGCGTCCGGATCCGGACCGTGGAGGTGTCGTCGGTCTCCACTGGGTTGGCGTGCAGGAGGTCGGCCTCCACCGAGACCAGGTCCTGCTCCTCCTGGCTGTCGTCCAAGGCGAGAGCGGCGGCGACGCCGTGCGCGAACGGGTTGCTGACCGCACCGTCGAGCGTCGGGGTCCCGTCCACCTCACGTCGGCCCGCCCAGGGGGCGCGGCTGAAGTAGCTCGCGTCCCGGACCCATTCGCCCAGCACCCCGATGCTGCTGACCGTGCCGAGCTGCCCGGAGGCGACTACGCCGCACAACGCCTCGAGAGCATGCGACCCGAGCGCCTGGAAGCCCACCTGGCAGGCAAGGCCGCTGGCCGTCACGGAGGCCGCCAAGGCATGGAAGTCCGCCAGGGTCGAGGTCGGGGGCTTCTCCAGCAGCAGGGCGGAGCCGACCGCCAGGGCAGCCTGCGCGTGCGAGAGGTGCAACGGTATGGGCGTACAGACCACCGTGACGTCCGGCCGTTGCTCCTCGAGCAGCGTACGGGCGTCCGCCACCCACGCAGTTCCGGGCCCGACCAGGTCACGAAGCGTGTCGGTCGGTGGCCGGGGGTCCGCCACCCCCGCGAGGGTGGCCCGGCCCGCCAAGGCCAGCCGCTTGATGTTGCGCAGGTGGACCTCGCCGTGTCCATGCGCGCCGAGCAGCGCCACTCGTGGTGCGACCATCAACAGCCTCCGGTCCCTCTTCGCCTCGCCTCGACGCCGTGGCGACCTCGCGGCTCCCACGTCCGCGCGTCGCGCGTCGACGACCCTACCTGATGGGCAACCCCTTTCCCAGGCACCCTACCTGCCCTCCGCCAACTGTCCGGCTGCCACCTCGAGCCAGTGGGCCGCGTCACCCATCGCCGCCGCGGTGGAGCCTGCGAGGGCAGTGAGCGTCCTGCAGTCGGCCAGCGAGGCGGGAAGCCGGCCCGAGGCGGACCCGACACAGGCCAAGACTGGCGTGCCTGTTCGACCAGCGAGCTCCAGGACGTGCCCGACGACCTTGCCACCGGTCGACTGCTCGTCCAGGCGCCCCTCGCCGGTGACCACGACGTCCGCCCGATCCAGCTCGTCCGCCAGACCGACCATCGTGCCGAGGAGGGCGGAGCCCGGCATCAGGCACGCCTGCCACAGGGCCATGAGGCCGTAGGCGGTGCCGCCCGCCGCGCCGGTCCCCGGCTCGAGGACGTCAGCGGCGCTGCCCACGCCCGCGGTCCGGCAGACCGACGCGAAGCGCGTGAGGGCCACCTCGAGCTCCGCCACCTGGGCCGGCGTCGCGCCCTTCTGCGGCCCGAACTGGGCGGCCGCGCCGCGCGGCCCCAGCAAGGGTGCGTCGACGTCCACGAGGACCGTCACGCCGCCGGACGGGGCGGGGACCAGCCCGCGGACGTCCACTGCGTCGCACTGCGCCAGACCTGCACCGCCGAGCCCGACCTCGCTGGACCCGGCCAGCCATCGCGCTCCGAGCGCACGGAGCGCACCAGAGCCCCCGTCCGTGGAGGCCGACCCGCCGACGGCCGCCACGATCCGCCGTGTCGCCGGATGGGCGGCCGCGGCCGCCAGCAGCTGCCCGAAACCCACGGTGTGCGCCCCGAGAGCGTCTGGCCGCCGCATGAGGGGAAGGCCCGAGGCCCGTGCCAGCTCGACGAACGCGGTGCCGTCGGGCAGCTGCAGCCAGCACGCCTGGACCGGCCTCCCATCCGGCCCCGTGACCACCAGCGCATGCCCGACGGCCTTCGGATGCCGCGCCTGGAGCAGCTCGAGCGTGCCTTCGCCACCGTCGGCCAGGGGCACCTGCACCACCTCGTCGCGAGGCCGGACGGCGAGCCAGCCGCGGGCGATGGCTGCGGCGGCCTCCGCTGCCCCGACCGACCCCTTGAAGGAGTCCGGGGCGATCAGCACACGCACGGTCAGAGCCCCAGCACGCAGCGGTGGTAGCGCTCCTTCATCGTGGCCAGGACCTCGTCCGGGTCCTGCGCCCAGACCTCTGCGTTGAAGATCTCCACCTCGATGTCGCCGGTGTACCCGGCGGCCGTCACGAGGCCCAGGAGCCGCGTGAAGTCGATGTGGCCGTCTCCCATCATCCCGCGGGAGAGCAGGCTGTCCGCGGGGAGGGGGGTGATCCAGTCGCAGACCTGGAAGCTCGCGATCCGTCCCGCCGCGCGCTCGATCTGCTCCTCGACCTGCGGGTCCCACCACACGTGGAAGGTGTCCACCACCACAGCGACCTGCTCCGGCGGGAACTGCTCGGCCAAGTCGAGGGCCTCCCCCAGCGTGGCGAGCACGCCCCGGTCGGCCGTGAAGATCGGGTGCATCGGTTCCAGGGCCAGCCGTACGCCGTGGTCAGCGGCGATCGGCGCGAGCCGCGCGATCCCCTCCGCCACCCGGCCGCGAGCGCCGGGCAGGTCCCGGGATCCTTCCGGCAGCCCGCCTACGACCATGACCAGACAGTCCGTCCCGAGCGCCGCTGCCTCCTCGATCGCGCGCACGTTCTCCTCGAACGCCGCCCCCTGGGCCGTCGGACCCTCCCCCGTGAGGAAGCCGCCGCGACACAGCGAAGAGACCCGCAGCCCCGCGTCCGAGATGAGGGCCGAGGCCTTCTCAACGCCCAGGTCCGCGAGCGGCTCTCGCCATACCCCGATGGACTCCAGGCCCGCGCGGACGCAGCCGTCGACGGCCTCGGCCAGGGACCACGAGCTCGTCGTCTTCTGGTTCAGCGACAGGCGCCGAAGGTCCGCCCTCACGGCGGGGCCTTGGGCGGCGGTCATCGCGGCAGCCCCGCGACGTCGAGGAGCGACTCCATCCGCCGGACGGCGAGCTCCGGGTCGGGCAGCATGTTCGCCTGGTCGGCGAGCCGGAAGGTCTCGGCCAGGTGCCGGATGCTGCGGGCGCTCTGGAGCCCCCCCACCATGGTGAACCCTGGCTGCATACCGCTGAGCCAGGCCAGGAAGGCGATCCCCGTCTTGTAGTAGAACGTCGGCGCGGCGAACACGTGGCGCGCCAGCGGCAGCGTGGGCTCGAAGGCAGCGGCGTACGCGGCGTCGTCCCCGCGGTCGAGCGCGTGCAGGGCCTGCGACGCCAGAGGTGCGATGGCCGCGAAGATGCCGAGCAGGGCGTCGCTGTGGTGGGTGCCGTCCCCGGCGATGAGCTCGGGGTAGTTGAAGTCGTCTCCGGTGTACAGGCGGACTCCCGCCGGCAGGGCGGCCCGCAGCGCCTTCTCGTGGTCGGCGTCGAGCAGCGAGACCTTGACCCCGTCGACCCGATCCGCGTTCTCCCGGACGAGGTCCAGGAAGGCCGCCGTCGCCGTGGCGACGTCCGGCGAGCCCCAGTACCCCTGCAGCGCCGGGTCGAAGGCCGTGCCGAGCCAGTGCAGGATGACCGGCGCCTGCGCCTGCGCCAGGAGCTTGTCGTACACCGCCCGGTAGTCGTCGACGCCTCGCGCCACCCGGGCCAGCTGCCGGCTCGCCATGACGATCGCCTGTGCTCCGGTGGACTCGACGAACTCCAGCTGTTCCTCGTAGGCCGCCAGGACGTCCGAGACACCGTCGAGGCCAGCCGGAGCGTGGTCGGTCCCGGCCCCCGCTGCGATGCGGGCCCCCAAGGAGGCGGCCTCTGCGGCCGAGCGCGACACCAGCTCCTGGGTCGTGGGCCAGTCCAAGCCCATTCCGCGCTGCGCCGTGTCCATCGCCTCGGCAAGGCCGAACCCGTAGGACCACAGGTGTCGGCGGAACGCCAGGGTCGAGTCCCAGTCGACGACCGCCGGCATGCCGGGCGTGTTGTCGCCGAGCGGGTCGGCGACCACGTGGGCCGCCGCGAAGGCCACCCGCGACCGCGGCGTCCCCTGAGGCACCGGCAGCCCACCTCGGCTGACGACCGTGTAGTCCTCGATCCCCGTCTGCCTACCGGGCAGCCTCACCCGCGTCACAGCGCCACCGGCTCGAGTGCGATGCGGCGTCCTTCCGCCGAAGACTGCAGGCCGGCCGCGGCGAGCCGGACGCCCCGCACCCCGGCGAGGAAGTCGTAGGGGTGCTCACCGTCACCGTGCAGCGACCTGATGAACTGTTCCCACTGGGCCTTGAACCCGTTGTCGAACGCCGTGTTGGCGGGCACGGGCTGCCACTGCTCTCGGTAGCGCTCGGTCTCCTCGAGGTCCGGGTTCCAGACCGGCTTGGGGGTCTGCGAGCGGTGCTGGACCACGCACTGGTGCAGGCCTGCCACCGCACTGCCCTCCGTGCCGTCGACGTGGAACTCGACCAGCTCGTCGCGGTGCACGCGCGTGGTCCAGGAGGAGTTGAGCTGAGCCACGACGCCGCCGGCGAGCTCGAAGATGCCGTACGCGGCGTCGTCCGCCGTCGCGTCGTACGGCTTGCCATACTCGTCCCAACGCTGCGGGATGTGCGTGACCGTCTTCGCCGTGACGGCCTCGACCGACCCGAACAGGTTCTCCAGGACGTAGTTCCAGTGGCAGAACATGTCGGTGGTGATGCCGCCGCCGTCCTCCTTGCGGTAGTTCCAGCTCGGCCGCTGGGCAGGCTGCCAGTCACCCTCGAACACCCAGTAGCCGAACTCCCCCCGGACCGACAGGATCCGGCCGAAGAACCCGCCCTCGATGAGCCGCTTCAGCTTGAGCAGGCCCGGCAGGTAGAGCTTGTCGTGGACGACCCCGTTGCGCACGCCCGCGGCACGTGCCGCGCGGGCCAGGCGCAGGGAGCCTTCCACGTCGTCCGCGATCGGCTTCTCGGTGTAGATGTCCTTCCCGGCGGCGATCGCCTCGAGGATGGCCTTCTCGCGCACCGTGGTGAGCTGGGCGTCGAAGTAGACGCCGTCCTCGGGGTTCGCCAGGGCCGATGTGAGGTCCGTGGTCCATCGCGCGACACCGTGGCGCTCGGCGATCTCCTGGAGCTTGTCGGCACTTCGCCCCACCAGGACCGGGTCCACCTGGACGCGACTGCCGTCGCTCAGCTCCACCCCGCCCTGGTCGCGGATCGCCAGGATGGAGCGCACGAGGTGCTGCCGGTACCCCATCCGGCCGGTGACGCCGTTCATGATGATTCCGAGGCGCTGGGTCGTCGTCATTGTTCTCCTTAGGCAAGCGGTTTCCCGACTACGGTAACCGTCTTCTGCCAGCGGGACAAGGGGCTGGCGCGGCATCGTGGAAACCGCTTGCCTCCCGACCTGCGCGAGTGACAGGATGCAGCGGGCCCAGGCGGCGCGCCAAGCCACCCTCCTCTAGGGTTGGGTGGGGGTAAGGGCACCGGACACGGGCGTGGCCAGGGCTGTGAAAGGAAGGTCGACGTGAGGATCGCGTTGTTCGTGACCTGCCTCGGGGACGTCCTGTTCCCTGACGTCGGCCGTGCCACGGTGCAGGTGCTGGAGCGGCTCGGGCACGAGGTGGTCTTCCCGCAGGCCCAGACCTGCTGTGGCCAGATGCACACCAACACCGGGTACCAACGGGACGCGGTCGGACTCGTGCGACACCATGTGGAGGTGTTCGAGGAGGCGTTGGCGGACGGGTCCGAGGCCATCGTGGCGCCGTCGGGGTCGTGTGCGGGGTCGGTGCGGCATCAGCACGCGATGCTGGCGCGACGCGCCGGTGACGAGGTGCTGGCCATGCGGGCGGAGGCCGTGGCAGCCAGGACCTTCGAGCTGTCGCAGCTGCTGGTGGAGGTGCTTGGAGTGACCGATGTCGGAGCGTCCTACCCGCACCGCGTGACGTACCACCCGACGTGCCACTCGCTGCGGCTGCTGGGCGTCGGCGATGCCCCGCTGCGCCTGCTGCGGGCGGTGCGCGGGATCGACCTGGTCGAGCTGCCGGCCGCGGACTCGTGCTGCGGGTTCGGGGGCACGTTCGCGGTCAAGAACGCCGAGACCTCGACGGCGATGCTGGCCGACAAGATGTCGGCGGTACTGACGACCAGGGCGGAGGTCGTCACTGCCGGGGACGCGTCCTGCCTGATGCACATCGGCGGAGGCCTGTCCCGCCTCAGGACGGGCGTGCGCCCCGTCCATCTCGCCGAGATCCTCGCGTCCACCCACGGTCGTGCGGCGTGAGCACGTTCCTGGGGATTCCGCGGGCCAGGGTCGCCGGGCCGGCCGCCGACGTCGCGGTGGGCCAGCTGTCCGGGGACCGTCCGTTCCCGGCCGCGGCCCACGAGGCGCTCGCCGACAGCCGGCTGCGCCGCAACCTCGCGCACGCCACCTCCACCATCCGCGCCAAGCGGGCCGCCGTCGTGGAGGAGGTTCCTGACTGGGAGGCCCTGCGAGATGCCGGATCGGCCATCAAGGCCGACGTGATGGCCCGGCTGCCGGAGCTGCTCGAGGAGCTGGAGGCCAACGTCCAGTCCCGAGGCGGTGTCGTGCACTGGGCCCGGGACGCCGCCGAGGCCAACGCGATCGTCACCCGCCTGGTACGCGCGACGGGGGCGAAGGAGGTCGTCAAGGTCAAGTCCATGGCGACCCAGGAGATCGGCCTCAACGAGGCCCTCGAGGCCGCCGGCATCCAGGCGCACGAGACGGACCTGGCTGAGCTGATCGTCCAGCTGGGCCACGACAAGCCCTCGCACATCCTCGTCCCCGCGATCCACCGCGGGCGCGCCGAGATCCGCGACATCTTCGCCCGCCAGATGCCCGGCGTAGACCCCGCACTGACGGACGAGCCGCGGGTGCTGGCGGCCGCCGCGCGCAAGTACCTGCGTGAGGTGTTCCTGCGCGCCGAGGTCGCCGTCAGCGGCGCCAACTTCGCCGTCGCCGACACCGGCACGCTGACGGTCGTGGAGTCCGAAGGCAACGGGCGGATGTGTCTGACGCTACCGCGCACGCTCATCACGGTGATGGGCATCGAGAAGGTCGTCCCCACCTGGGCGGACCTGGAGGTGTTCCTGCAGCTGCTGCCCCGGTCCTCCACCGGCGAGCGGATGAACCCCTACACCTCCACCTGGACCGGGGTGCACACCGTGGACGGCAGCGCCGACGGAGTGCCGGACGGGCCACAGGAGTTCCACCTCGTCCTCCTCGACAACGGTCGCACCAGGGCCCTTGCGGACGAGCTCGGCCGCACCGCACTGCACTGCATCCGCTGCTCCGCCTGCCTCAACGTGTGCCCGGTCTACGAGCGCACCGGCGGCCACGCGTACGGCTCGGTCTACCCAGGACCCATCGGGGCGGTCCTGACCCCGCTGCTGACCGGGCTCACGGGCGGTCACGACCCGAACGACTCGCTGCCCTATGCCAGCTCCCTGTGCGGCGCCTGCTACGACGTATGCCCCGTCAAGATCAACCTCCCCGACCTGCTCGTCCAGCTCCGCGCCCAGCACACCGAGGCCCACACGGAAAGCCATCGACTGCCGTCCGCCGAGGCCACCGCGATGAAGGCCGCAGCGTGGACCATGGCCGACGCCGGCCGGTTCGCCAAGGCCGGTCGTGCCGCCACGCTGGCAAGGCACGTCATCCGCCGCGGGAGACCCGTCCTCCCGCTCCCCCCGCCGCTGAACGGCTGGACCGCCTCCCGAGACGCCCCCACCCCGCCGGCGGAGACGTTCCGCGACTGGTGGACCCGCACCAGGGGCACCCGGTGACCGCCCGGGAAGAGGTCCTGGGCCGCATCCGTAGCGCCCTCGGCGACCGCCCGGCGGCGCCGCCGATCCCGCGCGAGTGCCTGAGGGGCGGCGTGCACTCTCCCGGGTCACCGGAGCTGGCCCTCCAGCTCGTCGACCGGTTGGAGGACTACAGAGCCACCGTGGTCCGCGTCGGGGCGGCCGACGACGGCGACATCGGCCGGGCCGTGGGGGACGCCCTGGCGAGCCGCGAGATCGGCCAGGCTGTCACCCCTCGCGGAACGCCGCGGGAGTGGACCGGATGGCTCGCCGACGTGGTCGTCGACGAAGGCCAGCTCTCAGCGCGCGACCTCGACGCCATCCCCGCGGTCGTCACCGGCGCCGTGGTTGCCATCGCCGAGACCGGAACCATCGTCCTGGACGGCGGACCGCTGTGCGGCCGCCGCGCCATCACGCTCGTGCCGGACACCCACGTCTGTGTCGTGCGCGCCCGCGACATCGTGCAGACCGTCCCCGAAGCCCTCGCACGCCTGGACCCCCAACGACCGCTCACCTTCGTCAGCGGACCCTCCGCCACCAGCGACATCGAGCTCGACCGCGTCGAAGGGGTCCACGGCCCCCGGACGCTCGTGGTCGTCGTCGTCGGCTGAGGCAGGTCGCACGTCCAGAGGGCAGCATCGACCATAGCCAGGACGAAACCGGTCTGTTGCAGCATCCCGCCATCGCCAGCGGATCGGATGGGATCCACGGCGCACGGCACCGTCGGGCAACCAAGCCAGTGCGGCAAGCAGCAAGCCCGTGGAACACCGGATGACCGGGAAAAACGGGAAAGCCCATTCCACCTGCGGAGACCATCTTGACGGAAAACGGTTTCCACGTCAGGGTGGAAACCTTCCCTGAAGTCCCACGGTGCGTCATGGATGAGCCGCGCGCACCGCCGAGAGGAGTCGAACCGTGAATGACCACAAGCCCTCAGGCCTCAGCCGGCGGGTCGTCCTGCAAGGCATCGGCGGCGTTACCGCCAGCTCCATCATCGTCGCGACCGCACAGAGCGCAGGCGCCGCGACCGGCAGTGGCGCGACCGGCAGTGGATCGGGTGCCGGCGTCCGGGCTCTGATCGGCGGTCGCCGTGCACCGGTGGGGAGCTACGCCTTTCCTGACGAGGTTCCGGAGCTCGTCCTCGACAACGGCCTCGTGCGTATCGCCTTCGGCCGGGACGACGTCGGCGTGGCGACCGGCTGGAGCGACGTCTCCATCACCGCCAAGTCCGTCGTGGTCGCGGGCACCGAGCTCGCCCACAACCTCAACGGGGTCGAGCCGCGCGACCCTGACCGGCAGCACTCCTTCTACGTCGACGCGGCCGGTGGCAAGACCCGGCTCGTGTGCTCCCGGGTGGACGTGCTCCGCTCCGAGCCCGACCTGGTGGAGGTGGCCTTCGTCGACACGACGAGCGCGCCGCTGCGACACGAGCACCACATCGTGCTGCGTTCGGGACGACGCGGGATCTACGGCTACGACGTGCTGACCGCCACCGCCGACACCTCGATCTCCGAGGTTCGCATGAACACGCGCTGGGACCGCAGCCTCCTGGACCACGCGTACAACTGGGAGCGAGGCGCCGGGCAGCAGCCGACATACGCCTACCTCGCCACCCAGGAGCCTATTCAGGACGAGACGTGGAGGGTGGACGGAGCCAACAACCCCGACCTGCCCAGCCCGCACAGCAACTCGGGCAACCTCGCCCCCGGGTCCATCTACTCCAAGTACGAGTGGAGCCTGTACCACCACGAGAACCCGATGTTCGGCCACTTCGGCAACGGCTTCGGCGCCTGGTTCACGCCCCTGGGCGGCGTCACGGACGACACGCTGTGCGCCTTCTACGGCGCCGGGCCGCAGCACCAGGACCTCGCCATCCACCAGGACGCGCTCATCCTCAACTACTTCGGGCGCAACCACTACGGCGAGCCGGCGTACCAGATCCCGGCGGGGTACAAGCGGCTCTACGGCCCGTGGCTCACCTTCTTCACGGTCGGGGACCCTGACGACCCTGACGCCATGATCGCCGGGGCGGCTCGTACCGCGCGGACCGAGATCGAGGAGCACCGGGCCGGGGCGCCCTGGGTGAGCGACCCGCTGTACCCGGCGCCGAACCAGCGCGCCACCGTGACCGGACGCGTGCGGCTCACCGACGGACGCCCGGCCTCCGACTTCCACGTGGTCCTCTCGACCCAGACCAGCCCGGACGTCTTCCCCATCGCCGAGCCGACGTACTTCGTGCGTACGGACTCGGACGGTCGCTTCACGCTGCCGGGAATCCCGCCCGCCTGGCGGCCGGGGACCACAGAGCCCGGGTCCTACACCCTCTATATCCAGCCGGCCGACGGTTCGGTGACGGACCTCTACAGCCGCACTGGCGTGGTCGTCAGTGGCTCCGAGCAGAACCTCGGGGACATCGTCTGGACGCCGCGCAGCCACGGGACGTTGCTGTGGCAGCTCGGTCGCTCCGACCGGACCAGTGGCGAGTTCGCGCTGGCCTCGCTCTCGCCGGTGAAGCCGATGCCCCGGGAGTACGAGAAGCCGGGTCTGATTCCTGCCGACCTGACCTTCCGCGTGGGCGAGAGCTGGGAGCCGGTCGACTGGTACTACGCGCAGACCAACCGCGGCACGTGGACCGTGCGGTTCCACCTGGACCACACGTACCAGGGCACGGCATACCTCACCGTCGCGACGTCGATGCAGCAGCGCGGTGCGCCGACCGTCAAGGTCAACGGGACGTCGGCCGGCCTGTCGGGCTCGGTGCCCAACAACAACGACTCCACCATCGCGAGGCAGGCCGACCGCAGTGGCTACCCGCGCACCGGCGTCATCGCCTTCCCGGCGAGCCTGCTCGTGAGCGGTGACAACGAGATCACGTTCACCCACGGGGCGCCCGCCGCCGCGGGAACCGGCCCCGGCTGGGACACCCTGCTGCTCGAGGTGGACGAGGGCGCGTCGACCAGCACCGCACAGCTCGCCGCGACCTCGGAGTATGTGGGCGGCGGCGAGCCCGGTCATCACACCTGGCGGGTGACGGTGCGCAACACCGGCGAGGGAGCGGCATACGACGTCCGCGTCGGTGCTGTCAAGGATCTCCAGGCACGCTCGGCGCAGGTGGTAGGCCGTGACCCCAACCTGTTCCCTGTTCCGGTCACGGCCGTCCTCAACGCAGGTGACAGCGTCTCCGCCGATGTCACGGTCGTAGGACGGCAGCCTCTCGACGTCGCCGTCACCGCCGACGGCGGTCGCACGACGGCCCACGTGAGGACCAGCCCGGTACGCTGACCCGCCGAGAATGCGCCTGTCCCCGCTCTCGCGGGGGCAGGCGCATCGCGCTTTCGGTCACGGTCGGGGATCTCGCCTCGTCCAGGGCTTGCTGTCCCGCCGCTGCCCCATCGCGGCCGCGCAGCGTGGGCACACGTCCGTCACCTCGTCGGCGTCGCGGCCGGTGGCGGGCTGCGCGTCCGCCCAGGCGACGTGCGAGAACCTCAGCAGCCGGGACCGGCTGGTGGACAAGCCGCAGACCGTCTGGTTGGTGCCAGGCACCCACGCATGCACCTCCCCGGCGGGCGACCGGAAGCCATCGGGGTCCCGCCACGAACCGGTCGCCGCGACCGATGCCCGTTGCGCCTGCTTCGCCACCCGGTGCCTCCTCTCCCCGCGCTGCCTACCCACGCCCGGCCCGACCATGCGCCGACCTGGTGCTCCGGTGTGCGGTACCTGCGCCGGTGGGCGACGATGCGAGGGCAGGAGGCGACCCGTCAGCCAGAGAGGACGACCATGAGCGAGCCGACCACACCGAAGCCGGAGGACACCATCCGCATGACGCCGGAGCAGGAGCAGGCGGCCCTGGAGGCCTCCGTGTCCGAGGAGGGGACGGAACCTGCCGACGAGGCCGTGGGAGCGCACACCGACGCCCAGGGCGACCGGCATCACACCGAGAACTGACGGACCGGCGCCGGGTCCGACCGCCACCGGCCGCTCGTGCACCGCGGCACGGATCGCGCAACCATGGGGCATGGCAGTCACGGTGTACGACGAGGTGGAACGCAAGTACGACGTGGCGGAGTCCGCGCTCCTGCCCTCGCTTGCCGGAGTGGGCGCGGTGGCGACCGTTGCCCAGGCGGTGACCGACGACCTGGAGGCCGTCTACTACGACACCGAGGACCTCGCCCTGGCGCGTCACGGCGTCACGCTTCGCCGCCGCACGGGCGGCCACGACGACGGCTGGCACGTGAAGCTCCCGGAGAAGGCGGACACGAAGAAGGAGCTCAGGCTGCCACTGGGCGATGCGTCCGACACGGTGCCGGCCGACCTGCTTGGTCCCGTCAGGTCGATCGTGCGCGACCACCCACTCGTGCCGGTCGCCCGGGTGCTCAACCACCGGTTGACGTACCGCCTCCTGGACGCGGAGTCCCGCGTGCTGGGGGAGGTCTGTGACGACACGGTGACCGGAGAACGGCTGGTGGGGCAGCCCCAGAGCCGGCACTGGCGCGAGTGGGAGGTCGAGCTGGCCGAGGACAGTCCACTCGCGTTGGACACGGTCGAGGCACCACTGCTGGCCGCGGGCGCCACTCCTGCGCACGTGCGCTCCAAGCTCGTCAGAGCACTGGGAGACGGGCTGCCGTCGGCGCCCGCGGCCGGCGCCGAAGGCGCCGACCGACGCACCGCCGCCGGGGCGTTCGAGGCATACCTGCAGCAGCAGCTGGCAGAGCTACGGACCCACGACGCCGGAGTGCGCTCCGACCGACCGGGTTCGGTCCATCGGCTCCGCATCGTCGCCCGCCGGCTGAGATCGGCTTTGACTACCTACCGCCCGCTGTTCGCGAGCGGCGCCACCGACGCGGTCCGCGAGGAGCTTCGATGGCTGGGGCAGGCACTCAGCGAAGCTCGTGATGCCCAGGTGCTGATGGAGAGGCTGGAGGAGCTCCTGGAGAGCGAACCGCCCGAGCTCGTCCTCGGGCCTGTCAGGCAGCGCCTCGAGTCGACGCTCGGCCGCTCCGGACGTGAGGGCCGGGGCCGGGTCCTGGCGGCCTTGGAGAGCGAGAGGTACTTCCGCCTCCTCGACGCTCTGGACGCCCTGGTCGCCGAGCCTCCTCCCCTGGCCCTGGCCCGGGAGCCCGCCGCCAGCGTGCTGCCCGGGCTCCTCCACCGAGACTTCCGACACCTGCGCCGGGCGGTGAAGGCCGCGGCCGGCGCCGAGGAGCCGCAGGAGCGTGACCGTGCGCTGCACGAGGCCCGCAAGAAGGCCAAGCGCCTGCGGTATGCCGCCGAGTCGGCCACGGCGGTCCTCGGCGGCCCTGCCCGCCGTCTCGGCAAGCGTGCCAAGCGGCTGCAGCAAGCCTTGGGCCGGCACCAGGACACGGTCCTGTCGAGGCGAACACTGCGGGACCTGGGAGTGCAGGCACACCTCAGCGGGGAGAACGGGTTCTCGTTCGGTAGGTTGCACGGCCTCGAGGACTGGCATGCCGCTCGAGCGCAGGACTCCTTCGAGAAGGCATGGAAGCGACTGAAGCGGAAGGGGCTGAAGGGGCTCTAGCCCGCCCCTCGAGGTCTGGCGCGCGGCCCGGGAGCTACCGCCGACGGTGGAGGCCTCCCGCGTCCTCGGCAAGCAGGGGGCACCCCACCTGCTCGACAATCAGGCGGCACGGGCGCACACTTGGCGAGCAGCCGCCCCCGCCCTCCTTCTAGAGCCTGGGGCGGTTGCTCTATCGGCAGGACATTTCCAGCGCTTCCCCCCGCCAAACCTCCGGCGCGCCTCAGATCGCACTAAAGCGACGGGGAAATGGGTCAGAAGCCGCCGCCGCCGAAGTCACCACCGCCGAAGTCACCACCGCCGCCGAAGTCGCCGCCGCCGAAGTCACCACCGCCGCCCGAGACTCCCCAGCCGCCGCTGGCCGAGACATCGCCAGCATCCTGGTACCCGCTGTCCTGGTACCCGCTGTCCTGGTACCCGCTGTCCTGGTACCCGCTGTCCTGGTACCCCGCGTCCTGGTACCCCGCGTCCTGGTAGCCACTGTCCCCGGAGCCGTCTCCCGAACTGTCACCCGACGAGTCGCCTGAGTCACCGCCGCTGTCAGCGCTCGAGTCGGTGTTCGAGTCTGTGTTCGAGTCACCGGCGGTGTCGGACCCGGTGTCACCGGCGTCCTGCGCCTCCGGTGAGCTGCCGTAACCGTCGAAGAGCGCATCGGCGATGGCCGAGCCGATGACCACTCCGGCGATGGTGCCCATCATCGACCCCATGATGGTGCCGCCCAGCCCCATACCTCCACCAAGTCCCATACCTCCGCCGAGGCCGCCGCCCCCGAACCGGGCACGGCTGAAGGTCTGCTCGAGGTACCCCGGCTGCCTGAGCTCCGCGCGCGTCGCCGTCCTCGCCATGGAGCCGGGGTCGGCGGTGGGGGCTGGTTCACCGGGCGGGAGGTCCCGGCTCAGCTCCGTGAGTACCTGCTGGCGCTGCTCCGGCGTCAGCCGGGCGAAAGCCTCCGCGTGCACCTGCTCGAGAGACTCCGGCGGCGCGGTGCGGAGCAGGTAGCGGTAGCGCGCAAGGGCGCGCTCGTCCTCGCTCCGCGCCTGGCCGCTGGCCGACCGCTGCGGCTCGGTCTGCGCGGACCGCCATCCGGTCGCGTCCTGCTGCGCAGAGCCAGGCGCCGGCTGACCTTGCTGCTGGTAACCCTGCTGCTGGTAGCCCTGCTGGGGGTAGCCCTGCTGGGGGAACCGCTGGCGTGGTTCGCGGCCCAGCAGACGGTCCAAGAAGCCCATCGACATCTCCCTCCATCGGCCGCCGCGGAGGGCAGCGGGCGGTGCCCCCATCCTGCAGCACCGCGCCCGCGAGGGCATCCGGCGGTCACGAGCCGGGAGTGACCCCAGAGGTCGACGGCTGCTGCTGCGGTGCCGTCGCCGTGGCGGCGGTGTGCTCGGGGCCGGCCCCGAGACCGTCGAGACGGTCCAGCCGGGACGGCTCCCCCTCCATGAGTGGGGCGACCCGCTCCACCAACCGTTGCCACATACCGGAAACCACCTTTCCCCGTGCCCCGAGAGGGCTGAACGTGGCCCCCAGCATGCTGGATGACCGGTGCATGCTTCGGCGCGCGACCGGCCGGCTCATCCGTTGGCCCGCTCGGGCTGGCCGTTCGGCGGAGCGCTGGCAACGCTCGGACGACCGCCCACCACCGCGGTCTGGAGACCTTCCTCGGCGGCGCGCCGGGCCTCGATGTCGACGACGACCTCGAACCACACCGTCGTCCCGGCCGACGTGCGGTGGGCCCCGAACGCGTCGCTGATGGCCCTGACGAGCGAGAGTCCCCTTCCCCGCACGGCCATCGTGTCCGCGCCCGTGAGCAGCGGCTCACCGCGGTTGCCGCTGTCGGCCACCGTGACCGCCAGGACACCCGAGTCGAGGTCGAGGGTGAGGTGCGACTCCGTCCCGGCGTGCAGCACCGAGTTGGTGATGAGCTCCGAGATGCCTGTCACGATGCTGTGCTGGTCTCCCTCGCCTATCTCCCAGTCGACGAGCTGCGCCCGCGCCCAGTCGCGCGCCGCGCGGACCGACTCCGGCATGGGAGGGACCACGATCGCGGCCCGCCGGTGACCGGCGGGTGACCGCCCGATCGCCAGCATGGCGCAGTCGTCCTCCTGCGCCGAGCTCTCCAGCATCGACTCCATCACGTACTGGGCAACGCTGCGCGGGCTCCCCGCGGGCGCCTGGGCCAGGATGCTCATCAACCGCTGCTCACCGTCGCTGAGCGCCTCACCGCGCCGCTCGATGAGGCCGTCGGTGAACGCCACGAGCATGTCGCCGACCTCCAGACGCAGCTGGTGAGCCGGACGGTCACCACGGATGCCCAGTGGCGGCCCCGCAGCGAGGTCGACGGGGACGGCACGTGGTCGCCCGTCACTGCGTGCCTGGCGACCCGACAGCACGGTGGGCACCGGATGACCGGCGCTGGCCACCACGACGTCGCCGTTCTCGGGGTCGATCGTCCCGTACAGCATCGTGACGAAGAGCTCGCCGCCGAACGCCATTCCCGGCCGGGCCCGCACGGTGCCCAGTGGCATCGACGTGGGCCAGAGCGCGTCGAGGTCCCACACGACGCGGTCCAGCGCCTGCATCACGGCGTCCGGATCGCTGTTGGTGAGGGCGGCACCGCGCACCGCGGCGCGCACCTGGCCCATCACCGTGGCGGCCATCACGCCACGCCCGACGACGTCACCGATGACCACGGCCAGCCGGCCGTCAGGGAGGAAGAACGAGTCGTAGAAGTCACCGCCCGCGACGGTGCCCTCAGACACCGGCTCGTACCGGGCGGCGATGCTCACGGCGTCGGACTGCGGGAGGTTGGGCGGGAGCAGGGTGCGTTGCAGCAGCTCAGCGGTGGTGCGCTCGGCGTCGTACACCACGGCCCGGCTCAGCGCCTCCCCGACCAGCTCCATGAAGGCGCTCAGCACCGTCTTCGCGTCGTACGGGAGCGGCGACGCCTCGCGGGACACCACGAGCGCCGCCTCGACGCCGCGCCCCGCATGAAGGGGGACTGCGACCACCTCGCCACTGGCCGTGATGTAGGGGTCGGACCTGTCCAGCGCCGTCGAGACGATGGAGGCGAGATCCTCCGAGAGCTCGGTCCAGATCAGGGGCAGCCGCTCCTCGTCGGGGGAGAGCTGCTCGATGCGGTGACGTCGGGCCATTCGCCAGACGGCCGGCGCCGGCGACGGCAGACAGAGGGTGGCCGAGATGGCGTCGAAGGCCGCCACCGCCTGGCGGAGCACCACCTTGCTGACATCGTCCACGGTGACGGCGACCGCGAGAGAGGTCGCCAGCCTGGCCAGCGCCCGGGCTCGCTCGGCCACCTCGGTGGTCTCGATGACGACGTGCAGCACGCCCAGAACCTCGCCGCCCGCGCCGCGCACGGGCGAGCCGGACCGCATGTAGTACCCAAGGTCCTCGCCGGCTCCTCTGCCGCGCCGGAGCACGAGCTCCGTGGACTCCTCGAGGAACGCCTCCCCACTGGCGAGGGTCGCCTCGAACAGAGGTCCGACCCTGGAGTGCTCCCACACCTCGGGGACCACCTCAGAGGCCTTCTCGCCGAAGGCCATGGGGTGCTTCGTGCCGAGCAGGTCCGCGAAGGCGTCGTTGTACAGCATCGCCAGCTCCTGGCCGACCATGAGGCACATGGGGAGTGGGCAGGCGACGACGACGTCCCACGCGGTGCGCAGCTGCACCGGCCACTCGTCCAGCGGCCCCCACGGGCTCTGCGACCAGTCCATGTGCGCAGCGAAACGAGGCAGCCCATCCACCCGGCCCTCGTCCACAGCTCGTCCGCCCATCCTCTACCCGCGAAGGTACGACTCCGGTACTACGGCAAGGGTATTAGCGACGTACGCCGAACAGTGCCGGAACGAGGACATTTCTCGATCACGTCTCGCTGCGGGGGCCCCCGTCCCAGGCGCCCGCCTGGTCCACGAGGAAGGCCCACTCCCAGGCGACCTGCCGCCAGGCGTCGTATCGCCCGCTCTTGCCCCCGTGCCCGGCGACCATCTCGGTACGCAGCAGCACCGGCCGCTGCGCCGGGTCGGACGTGGTCTCCTCACGCAGCCGGGCAACCCACTTGGCCGGTTCCGTGAAGGAGACGCGCGTGTCGTTCAAGGACGTCGTGGCAAGGATCGCGGGGTAGGCCGCCCGACGCACGTTCTCGTACGGCGAGTACGACTTCATGTACGCGTACACCGCCGGGTCCTCGAGCGGGTTGCCCCATTCCTCCCACTCCACCACCGTCAACGGCAGGGACGGGTCCAGGATCGTGGTGAGCGCGTCCACGAACGGCACGGCGGCGTGCACCGCCCGGAACCGCTCCGGCGCAAGGTTCACCGCTGCGCCGATCAGCAGGCCCCCGGCCGACCCGCCCTCCGCGACCAGCCGGTCCGGCGCGACCCAGCCTGAGTCGACGAGGTACGCGGCGCAGTCCACGAAGTCCGAGAAGGTGTGCTTCTTGGCGGTCAGCTTGCCGTCGTCGTACCAGCCGCGTCCCAGCTCGCCGCCACCGCGGACGTGAGCGATGGCGTAGACGAACCCACGCTCGAGCAGCGACAGCCTGGCGACGGAGAAGTACGGGTCCGACGAGAGCTCGTACGAGCCGTAGCCTGTCAGCATGCCCGGGCGGGTGGTGTCCCGCCGGGCGCCCGCCGGGTACACGAGCGACAGGGGGACCCTGGTCCCGTCCTCGGCCGTGACCCACTCCCGGCGCTGCTCGTACGCCGCGGGGTCGTAGCCGCCCAGCACCGGCTGGCGCTTGAGGAGGGTGAGCTCACGGGTGCGGTAGTCGTAGTCGTAGACCGTTCTCGGGGTCACCATCGACTCGAACACCACCTGGACGGCTGCGGTGTCACTCTCGGGGTTGTCTCCCAGCCCGACCTGGTAGACCGGCTCGTCGAACCTGAGGTCGTGCCAGCCCCCGAAGCCCGAGTCGGACCCTGCGTCGCGGTCGAGCACACGCAGTGCCGTGAGGCCGTCCTTGCGCAGCGACAGGACGCAGACGTCGTCGAACGCGTCGACTGCCTGGAACCGCTCCCCCGACGCCGAGCGCATCAGGGGCTGCCACTGCTCCGCCGACGTCGACCCCAACGGCGCCCAGGCCAGGTCGGAGTCGATGCTGTCGGCGTTGTGCACGATGAGCAGCCGGTCGCCGGCCGGCTCCACGTCGTACTCCACGCCCTCCCGCCGCGGCGCGACCACCCGGAGCTCCCCGGTCGGGTCTGCTGCGTCGAGCAGCCGAACCTCCGACGTGGTCTTGGACCCCAGGCCCACCATGATCCAGCGGTCGTCCCTGGAGACCCCCAGGCCCATCCAGAACCGCTCGTCGTCCTCCTGGTGCACGAGCACGTCACCCTCGGACGGTGTGCCGACCTCGTGCCGCCACACCTGGTGAGGGCGCCAGGTCGCGTCCACTCGGGTGTAGAAGACGTAGCGGCCGTCCAGGGAGAAGACACAGCCGTACCCGATCTCCGCGACGGACGTGTCGACCACCTCGCCGGTCTGCAGGTCTTTGACCCGCAGGGCGAAACGCTCGTCCCCCTGGGTGTCCAGGGCATAGGCGAGCCAGCGGTGGTCAGGGCTGACCGTCAGCGCTCCGAGCGCGAAGAACTCCTCACCCTCCGCTTCGACGTTGCCGTCGAGCAGCACCTGCTCATCCGGCACAGCAGTCTTCGGGGTGGGCTCCGGACGGGGGGCACCCGGGACCCGAGGCGCCCGGCACTCCACGGCGTACTGCGCGCCTTCGAAGCTGCGGGAGTAGTACCACCACGGACCGCTCGCCACCGGGACAGACAGGTCGGTCTCCTGGGTACGAGACCGGATCTCCTCGAAGATCGACTGGCGCAGGGGCTCGAGATCGGCGGTGACCGCCTCGGCATAGTCGTTCTCGGCACGGAGGTGGGCCAGCACCGCGGGGTCGTCCTTGTCCCGCAGCCAGTCGTACGGGTCCACCACGGTGTCACCGTGGTGGACCCGGGTCAGCTCGTGCCGTGCTGCGACGGGAGGTCTGGGAGTGTCGCCCCCAGGGGCTGAGGCAGGTGCGGGATCGGTGGACGTGCTCACTCCGGCACCTTATGCTCACCGCCTACCCGGCGAGGCAGCGCGGGCCGAGGATCACCTTGAGGTCGCCGAACAGGGACTCGGTCGCGTTGACGCGGTAGGCGTCCTCGAGCCGCATGAGCACGGACCGGCCGGGCTGGCTCAGCCGCACGTGCACCTCGGTGGATCCCGGGTGGGAGGCGAGCACGGACTTCAGCTCCTCCACCTTGGCCTGCGTCGCCCGGTTGGTGTCGATGGTGACCACGACCGGCCCGCGGGGGCCCTCGGAGATGTCGGGCAGGGTCAGGTCGGAGGCATAGATCGACGGCGTGTCGTCGCGCCGGTTGACCCGGCCCTTGACCACGACGACGGCGTCATGGGTCAGCGCGTGCTGGACGGTCAGGTACGCCGAGGGGAAGAAGAGGCACTCGATCGCGCCCTCGAGGTCCTCCACGGTGACGATGGCCCAGAGGTCGCCCTTCTTCGTCCGCTTGACCTGTAGACCGGTGATGAGGCCGGCGATGGTCACGTTGGCGCCCTCGGGCTTGCCGTCGTCACCCGTCAGGCTCGCGATGGTGGTGTCCGCATGGGCGGCAAGCACGTGCTCTATGCCGAAGAGCGGGTGGTCCGACACGTACAGACCCAGCATCTCCCGCTCGAACCCGAGCAGCGTCTTCTTGTCCCACTCCACGCTCGGGATGGGCGGCAGCACGGAGAAGTCCACCGACTCCCCCGCTGAGCCGCCGTCACCGTCCAGCCCGCCGAACACCGAGAAGAGGGAGTCCTGGCCGATCTCCTCCTTGCGCTTGATGTCCACGAAGTTGTCGATGTAGTCCTCGTGGACCCGCAGGAGGCCCTGACGGGACTCCTGCAGCCCGTCGAAGGCGCCGGCCTTGATCAGCGACTCGATGGTGCGCTTGTTGCAGACCACTGCCGGGCACTTGGACAGGAAGTCCTTGAACGAGACGAAGCTTCCCTTCTCGGCGCGCGCGGCGACGATGGCCTCGACGACGTTGTGACCGACGTTCCGGATGGCCTGCAGGCCGAAGCGGATGTCGGTGCCGACGGCCGCGAAGCGCGCCACGGAGTCGTTGACGTCGGGGGGCAGAACCTTGATGCCCATCCGACGGCACTCCCCGAGGTAGAGCGCCGACTTGTCCTTGTCGTCCCCCACGCTGGTCAGCAGGGCGGCCATGTACTCCGCGGGGTAGTTGGCCTTGAGATAGGCGGTCCAGTACGAGACCAGCCCGTACGCCGCCGTGTGTGCCTTGTTGAACGCGTAGTCGGAGAACGGCACGAGCACGCCCCAGAGGGCGGCGATGGAGGCCTCGTTGAACCCCTTGGCCTTCATGCCCTCGGAGAAGGGGACGTACTCGGCGTCGAGCACCTCCTTCTTCTTCTTGCCCATCGCGCGGCGCAGCAGGTCGGCGTTGCCCAGGGTGTAGCCGGCCAGCTTCTGGGCGATCTCCATCACCTGCTCCTGGTAGATCACCAGGCCGTACGTGGTGCCGAGGATCGGTGCGAGCGCATCCACCATCTCCCGCTGGAGCTTGCCCGCCAGCTGCGGGTCCAGCGGGGTGAGCTCCTGCTTGCCGTTCTTGCGGAGCGCGAAGTTGGTGTGTGCGTTGACCCCCATCGGGCCGGGGCGGTAGAGCGCGAGAGCGGCGGAGATGTCCTCGAAGTTGTCCGGCTGCATGAGCTTGAGGAGCGTCCGCATGCCACCGCCGTCGAGCTGGAACACCCCGAGGGTGTCACCGCGGGAGAGCAGCTCGTACGTGGCCTTGTCCGTCATGTCCTTGGACAGTGCGTCGAGGTCGATCTCCTCTCCGCGGTTGGCCCTCACGTTGTCGATGGCGTCGTCGAGGATCGTCAGGTTGCGCAGGCCCAGGAAGTCCATCTTGACCAGACCCAGCGACTCGCAGCTGGGGTAGTCGAACTGCGTGATGACCTGGCCGTCCTGAAGACGCCGCATGATGGGGATGACGTCGACCAGGGGCTCGCTGGACATGATCACGCCGGCGGCGTGGACGCCCCACTGCCGCTTGAGCCCCTCCAGCCCCAGGGCGGTGTCGACGATCTCCTTGAAGTGGGGCTCGGTCTCCACCAGCGAGCGGAAGTCGCCGCCCTCGTTGTACCGCTTGTGCTCCTTGTTGTAGATCTGGGCGAGCGGTACACCCTTGCCCATCACGTCGGGCGGCATCGCCTTCGTGAGCTGCTCGCCGACGACGAACGGGTGACCCATGACCCTGGCCGCGTCCTTGACGGCCTGTTTCGCCTTGATGGTGCCGTAGGTGACGATCTGCGCGACCCGGTCGGCCCCGTACTTCTCGGTGACGTACTTGATGACCTCGCCGCGCCGGCGCTCGTCGAAGTCGACGTCGAAGTCCGGCATCGACATCCGCTCGGGGTTGAGGAACCGCTCGAAGATGAGCCCGTGCGGGATCGGGTCGAGGTCGGTGATCTTCATCGCGTAGGCGCACATGGAACCGGCGCCGGACCCACGGCCGGGGCCCACCCGGATGCCGTTCGCCTTGGCCCAGTTGATGAAGTCTGCGACGACGAGGAAGTACCCCGCATACCCCTTGGAGACGATCACGTCGGTCTCGAACTGCGCCTGCTTCGTGGCGTAGTCCGGCACGCCGGCCGGGAACCGCTCGACGAGGCCCTTCTGGACCTCCTTGACGAACCAGGACTCCTCGTTCTCCCCGGGCGGGCAGGGGAAGCGCGGCATGAAGCGGCCCTCGCCCTCGGTGAACGAGATGTCGCACATCTCGGCGATCAGCAGGGTGTTGTCGCAGGCCTCGGGCAGCTCCCGCCACGTGTGCCGCATCTCGGCAGGGCTCTTGAGGTAGAAGTCGTCGGCATCGAACTTGAAGCGACCCGGGTCCATCAGGGTCGACCCGGACTGGACGCACAGCAGGGCGGAGTGCGCCTTGGCGTCCTCCGGGTTGGTGTAGTGCAGGTCGTTGGTGGCCACCAGGGGGAGGCCGAGCTCACGGGCCAGCCGCAGCAGGTCCTTCTGGACGCGGCGCTCGATGGGCAGGCCGTGGTCCATCAGCTCGCAGAAGTAGTTCTCGGCGCCGAAGATGTCACGGAACTCCGCGGCGGCCCGGACCGCCTCCTTGTACTGACCCAGCCGCAGTCGCGTCTGGACCTCCCCGGACGGGCAGCCTGTCGTGGCCACCAGGCCCTGGCCGTACTGGTCCAGGAGCTCGCGGTCCATCCGCGGCCACTTGGCGTAGACCTGGTCCAGGCTGGCCAGAGAGTCGAGCCGGAAGAGGTTGTGCAGGCCGTTGTTGTTCCGCGCCAGCAGCGTCATGTGGGTGTAGGCGCCGGAGCCGGAGACGTCGTCGCCCGCCTGCGACTCCTCGCCCCACCTCACCCGCGTCTTGTCGGTACGGTGCGTGCCCGGCGTGACGTACGCCTCGACGCCGATGATCGGCTTGACCCCCGTGCCCTGGGCCTTCTTCCAGAACTCGTAGGCCCCGAAGAGGTAGCCATGATCTGTGGTCGCGAGCGCCGGCATCCCCAGCTCTGCCGCGCGGGTGAACAGGTCGCCGATCCGGGCCGCCCCGTCGAGCATGGAGTACTCGGTGTGCACATGGAGGTGCACGAACGAGTCGGTGCTCTTCGAGTCGGTGCCGTTCGAGCGGGCGCTGTTCGAGGGGGCGCTGGGAGCGGGCTGGGAGGACATCGGGTCGAGTGTAAGCCGCTCCACCGACGGTCCTCGGCGTGTCGCCGGTCGTGTCTCCGCCTCGCCCGCAGGCGCACGCGGCGGCTGTCCGCCAGGGCGTCTCGGCGCCGCTCAGACGCGGTCGAGAGCCTGCTGCAGGTCGGACGGGTAGGGGCTCTGGAAGGTGACGTACTTCCCGGTGCCAGGGTGCTCGAACCCGAGGCCGACGGCGTGCAGCCACTGGCGCTCGAGGCCCAGCCGGGCCGCGAGCCGAGGGTCCGCGCCATACGTCAGGTCCCCGGCGCAGGGGTGGTGCAGCGCGCTGAAGTGCACCCTGATCTGGTGCGTCCGGCCGGTCTCGAGATGGATGTCGAGCAGCGAGACCGCACGGAAGGCCTCGATGACCTCGTAGTGCGTGACGCTCGGCTTGCCCTTCTCCATGACGGCGAACTTGTAGTCGTAGCTGGGGTGCCGGCCGATGGGCGCGTCGATCGTGCCGACGACCGGGTCGGGCAGGCCCTGCACGAGCGCGTGGTAGGTCTTGTCGACGGACCGCGAGCGGAACGCCTGCTTCAGCACGCTGTACGCGTACTCGGACTTGGCCACGACCATGAGCCCGGAGGTCCCCACGTCGAGCCGGGAGACGATGCCCTGGCGCTCGCTGGCGCCGCTCGTGGCGATACGGTACCCCGCGGCCGCCAGACCGCCCACGACGGTGGGACCGGTCCAGCCCACGCTGGGGTGGGCCGCGACCCCCACGGGCTTGTCGACCACCACGAGGTCGTCGTCGTCATGGATGATCGACATCCCGGGGACCGGCTCGGCGACCACCTTCACGGTGGGGCTCTGCTCGACCGCCGGCATGCTCACCTCGAGCAGGTCGCCGGCGCTCACCCGGTCCGACTTGCCGGCCGGGTGATGGTTGAGCAGGACGTCCCCGGCCTTGGCCAGGTCCGCCGCCCGCGTGCGCGAGAAGCCGAACAGGCGCGCGAGGGCGGCGTCGACCCGCTCCCCCTCCAGGCCGTCCGGCACGAAGAGGGTCCGGGCGTCACTCATGCCCCGCCTCGTCCCGCTGCGTCGCCTCGTGGCGGCCATGGTGGGGCCGCCGCCCGTCCACGCCGATGCCACGCAGGGCGAGCAGCCCGATCAGCACAGCCGCGCTGACGATCGCGATGTCCGCGACGTTGCCGATGAACAGGCCGAAGTAGTCGATGAAGTCGACGACATGCCCACGACCCGGACCCGGCTCGCGCACCATGCGGTCGGTGAGGTTGCCCAGCGAGCCGCCCAGCAGCAGGCCGAGGGCCCAGGCCCACCCCCGGCTGCCGATGCGCCTGGCCGTACGCACGATGACGACCATGACGCCGCAGGCGATCACGGTGAGCACCCAGGTGGCGCCGTTGCCGATGGAGAAGGCGGCTCCCGCGTTGCGGATCAGGCTCAGCCGGATGAGGTGGCCCACCACGTCGACGGGCTCGCCGGGGGTCAGCGAGCGCAGCGCCCACGCCTTGGCCACCTGGTCCGCGACGTAGACCACCACGGCGGTGGCACCGAGCAGGACGAAGAGGCGGCGTCGCTGCGGCATGGCCAGGGAACGGGCTCCTGCCGCGGACTGCGGGTCGGGGGTGGCGATGGACTCTTGGGCCGCGGTCAGCGGCGCTCCTGCTTCGTCTTGCATGTCACGCATAGGGTCGCACGAGGAGCGGCCTGAAGGCGAAGTTTGCCGATGGGGTTGCCGCACGACTCGCAGATGCCGTACGTCCCGTTGTCCATGCGTTCGAGGGCGTGCAGGTTCTGGTCGAGCATGTCCCTCGCGTTGTTCGCCAGCGAGATCTCCTGCTCCCGCTCGAAGGTCTTGGCCCCTGCGTCGGCCTGGTCGTCACCGGCACCGTCGCCGGCATCGCGCATGAGCCCGACGAGGTCCGCCTCGGCGACCTGGATCTCGGCGCGCAGGTGGGCGACGTCCGTCTCGATCTCCTCGCGCAGCTCGCGCAGCTCCTTTGCACTCCAAGGGGACTCGTCGTCCCGGACACGCAGCGACCTGGCGGGCGCCGTCGTACCTCCTGGCCTCTTGGTGGGAGTCGCCCTCTTCGCCGCCGGTGTGCTCACGCCTGCCTTCTTCGTCGTGGCTGCCCTGGTGGCCTGCTTGGTCGCTGCCTTCGCGACCTTCGCGGCGGCCTTCACGACCTTCTTCACCGGAGCCACCTTCTCGGTGGCCGAGCCGTTGGCTGCCGGCTGGCCCTGCCCCGCGTCCGGGGCCTGTGCCGGTCCCGGCGCCTTGCCGGCGGAAGGCCCTGACGACCGGGAGGCAGCCTTGGACGCCGCCGCGGGCTTCGTCACGGCTTTCGGCTTGTCAACCATGGTGTGCCAGGCCCCTCGGTCGCAGGGCGCTCCGGGGAGCGCGGACAGGTGCGGCGAGGATAAGCGTTGGACGCTGCGTACTCAACGGCAAAACGCCAGCCGAGGCCAAAACGTCGTCTGCGCGTGACGCGGCCGCCTCCTGGCTGTCGCCCGGGACACGACCGAGGGCACCCGGCCGCGCTGCGGCAGGTGCCCTCGTCGTGTGTGGCGGTGGCTCAGTGCTGGTGGCCGTGTCCCGCGCCGTGCCCCTCGGCGTGGGACTGACCCTGGAGGTCGCCCGGCGCCTCGCCGTGCTGCTCCTCCTGCTGCTCCCCTTGCTCCCCTTGCTGCGAATCCTGGAACTCACCCTGCGCGTCGTCCTGCTGCCCGTCGCCCTGCTGCCCGTCGGCCTGCTCGACCCCGGTCTGGTCGACGCCGGTCTGGTGCAGCTCGGCGAGCTGGCCTTCGATGTAGGTCTTGAGCCGTGCCCGGTAGTCCCGCTCGAACGTCCGGAGCTCGTCGATCTTCCGCTCCAGCAGGCTGCGCTCACGGCCCAGCTCCTCGAGGATCTGCGCCTTCCTCTGCTGCGCCTCGTGCACCATTCCGGTGGAGCGCTCACGCGCTTCGGTGATGAGCTGCTCGTGCTTGGCCGTCGCCTCCGACAGGAGCTCGTCGTGCCGCGACTGCGCCGTGGCGACCAGCTCGTCGTGCTGGGACTGAGCCGTCGCGAGCAGCTCGTCGTGACGGCTCTGGCCCTCGCCGACGAGCTCGTCGTGGCGGCTCTGCGCCTCGGCGATGAGCCGGTCCCGGGTCGACTCGCCCTGGCCGACGTGCTCGTCGTGCAGGCGCTGGGCCATCTCCAGCAGGGCGGCGGCGCTCCCGCCGCCGGCGGTCGCCGCCGGGGCCGCTGTGCCCTGCTCGGACTGCTGCTCCCCGGCGGGTCCGGCCTGGCTCTGCTGAGACTGCTCGGCCAGAGCGCGCCGGGCCTCCTCCGCCTGCTGCTCGGCCTCCTGGAGCCGCCTCTCGGCCTCTGCTGCCCGCGCCTCTGCCTCAGCCGCGCGAGCCGCGGCCTCCTGCGCCCGGGCGAGCGCCGAGCGCTCCACGTCGGCGGCCTTCCCCTGAGCGGCCGTGCTGGCCTCCTCCAGCCGGGCCTGTGCGACCCTCTCCGCCTCCTCCGCCTTGGCGTTGGCTGCGGCGATCCGCTCCTGCGCGGCCTTCTCGGCCTCGGCGACTCTCGCCTGCTGCGCGGCCACCCGATCCGTCGCCTCCTGCACCGCCTTGGCCTCCGCCTCCTGCACCGCCTTGGCGTCCACGGTCTTCTTGGACTGCCCCACGGCGTCCGACTTCCCGACCGCGGGCATGCCCTTGCTCTGACGGCACTCCTCGAGCTGCTCGCGAAGCTGGTCCGAGTCCTTGACGATGCGGCGCATCTCCGCCACGACCTCGTCGAGGAAGTCGTCGACCTCGCGTTCGTCGTACCCGCGGCGGAACTGGGTCGGCGTGAAGTTCTTGTTGAGGACGTCCTCGGGCGTGAGCGTCATGTGTTCACCTCGGTTGGCAGTCATGAGGAGTACGGTCAGGCGGCCGGTCCACCATCCAGAGCCCGGGCCAAGGATCAGACTAGAGGATCGTGGGCAGGGCTAGAGCGTGCCCATCAGCAGGGTGGTGAGCAGCATCAGCACCAGGAAGGCGAGGTCGAGCCGCATTGCTCCCAGCCGCAACGGGGGGATCAGCCTTCGCAGCGCCTTCAGAGGCGGGTCCGTGACCGTGTACACCGACTCCGCGACGACCAGCAGCGCTCCTCGCGGCCGCCACTCGCGGGCGAACGCCTGGACCCAGTCGAGCACGAGCCGCCCGATGAGGACGACGAAGAAGACGAACAGCAGGAACCGCACCGTGCTCGCGAAGAGGTTGGAACCAAGCAGCATGGGGTCACCCTGTCATGGCCGGCCGGGAGGCGAGCCACGAGACCGGGATCTGCGGTGGTGGTCAGCTCTGGTTGAACAGCCCGCGTGCCGCCGGGGCTGGGACGCCCTCCTCCGCGGACACCTCGACGTGGGCCGGGGAGAGCAGGAAGACCTTCGAGGTGACGCGCTCGATGGAGCCGTGCAGGCCGAAGACCAGCCCGGCCGCGAAGTCCACCAGCCGCTTGGCGTCGGCGTCGCCCATGTCGGAGAGGTTCATGATGACCGGCGTGCCGTCGCGGAAGCTCTCGCCGATGTTCTTGGCCTCGTTGTAGGTGCGCGGGTGGATGGTGGTGATGCGGTTCAGGGGGCCGACCTCCACGTCGCGGACGACGCGTGCCACCGGGGTCCGCTGGGGCAGTGGTGTGACGGCGGCGGAACGCTCGGCCGGAGCCTCGGCGCGGGCCGGCTCCTCGTAGTCGTACTCGTCGTACCCCTCGTAGCGCTCGTCGTCCTCGGCGAGCCCGAGGTACACCATCGTCTTGCGTAGCGCCCCAGCCATTGAGAGCTCCCTTGGATTCCGTGCGGTGGTCGGTCTTCGCGACCGAAGTTACCGGTGTGGCTGTCGAGTTCCCAGGATTGCGCTGCCGACACGCAGGTGTGTCGCCCCGTGGGCGATGGCTGCCTCGAGGTCGCCACTCATCCCGGCCGAGATCCAGCCCGCGTCAGGGTGGACCTGCCGTATGACGTCCGCCACGGTCCGCAGCGTGGCGAACGCCGGGGCGGGGTCGGCCCCGAGCGGGGCGACCGCCATGACGCCGCGCAGGCGCAGGTTCGCGCACGCCGCCACCTGCGCCGCGAGCCGGGGAGCGGTGCGGGGGTCCACGCCTCCGCGACCCGTCGCCTCCTCGAGGTTCACCTGCACGAGCACCTGTGGGCGCACCCTTCGGGCTGCGGCCGCTCGGTCCAGGGCACCGACGAGCTTGAGCCGGTCCACCGACTGCACCACGTCGGCATACCTCACCACCGACGAGGCCTTGTTCGTCTGCAGCTGACCGATGAAGTGCACCTCGAGCTCGTCGCGACGTGCGACCTCGGAAAGCTTCGCCCAAGCCTCCTGGTCACGGTTCTCGCCGATCGCGCGCACCCCGAGCTCGGCCAGCAGGTCCACGTCGCTCGCCGGGAAGAACTTCGTCACCGCGACCAGCGTCAGCTCCGTCGGGTGCCGCCCCGCACTCTCACAGGCCCGCTCGATCCGCCGCCGGACGGCTGACAGCCGGGCGGCTAGCTCCTCCCGACGTGCCGTCGACCCGCCCGACGTCTGGACTCCGGAATCCGGCGGTGCGGGCTCAGCGCTGCCGACCTCAGGTGCCCCCTGGAGCTCAGGTCGCATCCGGACCCCCCGGCAGGCCGAGGGCCACGATGCCGGCGAAGCGGCCGGTGCGGCCATCGCGGCGATAGGAGTAGAGGCGGGCGTCCTCGCGGGCGCAGCCGGCGACCCACCTCACCGCGACGCCCTGCGCGACCAGCTGGCTCACGACTCCTGCGGCGACGTCCACGGCGGGCGTTCCCCTCCACGACACCGTCGCGGAGACCGGTGAGACAGCCGCCGCCTGCGACCGGAGCTCCTCCGGCACCTCGTAGCAGCGTCCACAGATCGACGGCCCGACCACCGAAGTGATGGACCGTGCGCCGAGGTCGCGCATCCGGGACACTGCCTCGTCGACGACGCGGAGCGTCATCCCGGGCCGGCCTGCATGGACGGCTCCGACGACCCCCGCCGCGACGTCGGCCAGCAGTACCGGGGTGCAGTCCGCGACGAGCGCCGCGAGGGCGAGTCCCGGCGTCGCCGTCACCAGGGCGTCGACAGCCGGGGCGCTGTCGCCGTCGTTGCAGGGCCCGTCGACGACGGCGACGTCGCGACCATGGTGTTGGTCCATGAAGAGGAGGCGAGCCGGGTCCATCCCCAGCGCCCGGGCGACGCGCTCCCGGTTGGCCTGCACCCGGTGGGGGTCATCACCGACGTGGCTCCCCAGGTTCAGGGAGCCGAACTGGGCACGACCGTCGGCGGCATCACGGTCGGTGAACGCCCAGACCACCGGACCGGTGCGGTTCTGCCAGTAGAACACACCCCCAACCTAGGACACCGGGGGCTGGGCATGCCGGAGGGCGCCGGACCTCTGCGGTCCGGCGCCCTCTCGTCGCGCTCACTTCGAAGGTTGTCTGGAGCTCACTTCAGGAAGTCGGGGACATCCAGGTCGTCGCTCTCGTCGAAGGTCACGGTCCGTGGTGGCCGACCCACACCGGGCGCCACGGGCTCGACCGGTGACTGGCCCGACGTCGACACCGCGGCGTCGTCCTGGCGCATCGCGTAGGCGGGCGCCGGCTCGGCCGACGGTGAGTGGCTGGGTGCTCCGGCATGGGCCGGCACCGGCTGTCGCAGCGGCGCCGCCTGGCTCTGGGCCGCCGCAGCGGGCGCCTGGCGCTGGGATCCCTGGATCTGGCCGATGGCCCGGTCGTTGTCCCGCTTGAGCGGGGCTCCGCCGTCGAACCCCGCGGCGATGACCGTCACGCGGACCTCGTCGCCGAGCGCGTCGTCGATCACGGCGCCGAAGATGATGTTCGCCTCGGGGTGGGCCGCCTCCTGGACCAGCCGCGCCGCCTCGTTGATCTCGAACAGCCCGAGGTCGCTGCCACCCTGGATGGAGAGCAGGACGCCGTGGGCGCCGTCGATGCTGGCCTCGAGCAGCGGTGAGGAGATCGCCAGCTCCGCCGCCTGGACCGCGCGGTCCTCACCCCGCGACGAGCCGATCCCCATGAGGGCGGAGCCGGCTCCCTGCATGACGGACTTGACGTCGGCGAAGTCGAGGTTGATCAGGCCGGGAGTGGTGATGAGGTCCGTGATGCCCTGCACACCGGAGAGCAGCACCTGGTCCGCCGAGCGGAAGGCGTCGAGCATGCTCACCGCTCGGTCGCTGATCGACAGGAGGCGGTCGTTGGGGATGACGATGAGGGTGTCCACCTCCTCGCGAAGGTTGCCGATGCCCGTCTCGGCCTGGTTCGCGCGTCGACGGCCCTCGAAGGTGAACGGCCGGGTGACGACGCCGATGGTGAGGGCGCCGAGACCCCTGGCGATCTTGGCCACCACGGGAGCGCCGCCGGTGCCGGTGCCACCGCCTTCGCCCGCCGTGACGAAGACCATGTCGGCGCCCTTGAGCACCTCCTCGATCTCCTCGGCGTGGTCCTCTGCCGCCTTCTTCCCGACCTCGGGGTCGGCGCCGGCGCCGAGCCCGCGGGTGAGCTCGCGGCCGACGTCGAGCTTGACGTCCGCGTCACTCATGAGCAGCGCTTGGGCGTCGGTGTTGATAGCGATGAATTCCACGCCCTTGAGGCCGACCTCGATCATGCGGTTGATGGCGTTGACGCCACCACCACCGATGCCGACGACCTTGATGACGGCCAGGTAGTTCTGCGGTGCTGCCACGGCGGGGGGCCTCTCCTGAATGCGGTGCGATGTCTAGACGTAGAGTAGAGAGTTAGACTTATGTCAACTTTCGGTGCCGCCGACGCTATGCGGTGGGTGGGGTGCAGGCAAACACGGCCCCCGCGTGTCGCCGCACGGATTGGGTGGAATCGGCGCAGAAGGGCAGCCTGCTGTCCCCTTCAGGTAACAACCGCCCCACCTGCCACACCGCCACCACGGGCGGCGCTGGTGCGAGGCTGGCGGCCCAGCCGGTGCCGCAGCCTCGCCGTCACCGCGTGACGGGGGTGTCTGGGGCGCTGACGTCGATCACCTTGGGCTTCCCCTGCAACAGGGCCGTGGCGATGGCGAGCTTGCGCTGCGGCTGGTCCACCCCGCCCCATACCACCGTGGTGGAGCCGATCCGCATGGTGACCAGGTTGGCGCTGCTGACGGTGACGTTGGCGACCCGTCGCTGCAGCGACGGGGGCAGCACCTTGACGACGCCGACTGCCGTCATGAGCGCGTCCCGCGACAGCGCCGCAGCGCTCGCCGCGTGAACCACCGGCACTCCCTTGGGCGGCCGGCTCACCTCCGCATACGCCAGGCCCGTGGCATCTACAATCTGCAGTTGACCTTTAGGGTTCGTCACCACGAGGAAGGGCACCCGCGGGCTGGCGTGGATCACCAGTGTGCTCGGCCAGGAGCGCTCGATGGAGACATCGGCCACCGTCGCCCGCTCCGCGACCCGGGCAGCCACCGCGGCACCGTCGACGCGGGCCAGCGGCTGCCCGAGCGGCACCTTCGCCAGCGCACGGATGGCCGCCCCCTCCGAGCTCGGGACGCCGACCACCTCGACCTTCCGGACCGCCAGCATCGGGCTGAACCCCACCGCCCAGACGACGAGGCCGACGACCAACAGCGCGGCCACGGCGCACGCGATGAGCCGCAGCGGACGCCTGCGGACCTCCTGAGCACGCAGCTGGAAGCGCGCCCTGGAGGAAGCCAGACCGGTCGGCCGGGGGTCCCGCGTCATTCCCGGCCCAGAGCTCGCAGGATCTCGGGCCCGACCATCGTCACGTCACCGGCACCCACGGTGAGCACGAGATCCCCGTCGCGCACCAGCCCGGCCACCACATCGGCCACTGCCGACCAGGACGACACGACGTCGACCACGGCATCTGCTCGCTCGTGGCGGACGGCGTCGGCCACGAGGTGCGAGGAGATCCCCGGCACGGGGTCCTCGCGAGCGCCGTAGATCTCCATGAGCACCACCACGTCGGCCCCCGCCAGGGCCGCCCCGAACCCGCGCGCGAAGTCGCGGGTGCGCGAGTAGAGGTGTGGCTGGAAGACGACGACGAGCCTGCCGCCGCCGTCGGCTGACCGCACGAGCTGCGCGGCCGTCTCGACCACCGCCGCGACCTTCCCCGGGTTGTGCGCGTAGTCGTCGACGACCGAGACGCCGGCGGCGGAGCCCTTCAGCTCGAACCTTCGCCGGGTCCCGGTGAAGCCGAAGAGCCCGTCGAGGACGCGCAGAGGGTCCTGCGCGAGGCCCGCGACCGCAGCGGTGTAGGCGGCCGCCGCGTTCAGCAGGTTGTGGCGACCCGGGAGGTTGATGCGCAGGCTGCCCTCTCCACCGTCGGGGCCGGTGACCACCGCGCGGCTCATCAGCCCGCGGAACGTCGCGTCGCGCAGCACCACGTCGGCGTCCGGCGACCATCCGTACGTCAGCACCGAGCCTCCACCGCTGCGTGCGGCCTCGGCGAGGGCGAGAGAGCCGGGGTCGTCGTGGCAGGCCACGAGGAGTCCGTCGGGCTGGACGGAGGCGGCGAACTGGGCGTACGCCTGCTGCACCCGCTCGAACGTCCCGTAGAAGTCCAGGTGGTCCGGCTGGACGTTGGTGACGATCGCCACGTGTGGCCGGTAGACGAGGAAGGAGCCGTCGCTCTCGTCGGCCTCCGCCACGAAGATGTCACCAGTGCCCCAGTGCGCGTTCGTGCCATGCTTGGCCAGCTCGCCGCCGGCAGCGAAGGAGGGGTCCACCCCGCAGTGCTGAAGGGCCACGGTCAGCATGGACGTCGTGGTGGTCTTGCCGTTGGCGCCCGCGACAGCCACCCGGCGCGAGTCCGACATAGTGCTCGCCAGAGCCTGCGAGCGATGCAGGACGCGCAGTACGCGCTCGCGGGCGGCCACCAGCTCGATGTTGCTCTCCCGGATCGCCGAGGAGATGACCACGGTGTCGACGCCCTCCAGGTGCGCGGGGTCGTGACCGACGTGGACCCGGGCGCCTTCGGCCGCGAGCGCGGCCAGGACCGGTGACTCCTTCGCGTCCGAGCCACTGACCACCAGACCGCGGGCCAGCATCACCCGGGCGACGCCGGACATCCCCGCGCCGCCGATGGCGATGAAGTGGACGACGCCGAGCTCGTCGAGCGAGGGGACCGTGGCGGTGAAGTCGAAGCGCTCGTTCTCGCCGTTCATCGCTGGCCCGCCCTGGACCGGGCCGCAGCCCACGCGACCAGGTCGGCGAGCTTCTCGTCGGCGTCCCGCTCCCCGACCCCGGCGGCGGCCTCAGCCATCGCGTCCACGCGGACCCGGTCTGCCAGCAGGGGCAGGAGGGCGTCGTGGACCCACCGGGGCGTCAGCGCGGCGTCGTCGACCAGCAGCCCTCCCCCGGCCGCCACGACGTCGGCAGCGTTGAAACGCTGCTCCCCGTTGCCGATGGGCAGTGGCACGTACACGGCCGGCAGCCCCACGGCGGTGAGCTCGCAGACCGTGTTCGCCCCGGCGCGCGCCACCACGAGGTCGGCAGCGGCGTACGCGAGGTCCATCCGGTCGGTGTAGGGCCGGACGACATAGGTGGGACCTGGACCGGTGAGATCCGGGACGAACTCCTTGCCGGCGCCGGTGAGGTGCAGGACCTGGACCCCAGCCCCGCGAAGCACTCCCACGGTGGCCTCGAAGGCGGTGTTGAGCCGTTGCGCCCCCAGGGAGCCCCCGGTCACCAGCACCGTGATCGGTCCCGCCTCCAACCCGAAGTGCCCCAGCGCCTCCTCGCGTCGCGCCCCGCGGTCCAGGCGCGCGATCTCGATGCGAAGCGGCATGCCCGTCACGACGGCGTGTGGAAGGACCGTGCTGGGGAACGTCGTCGCCACGAAGTCGGTCAGGCGCGCGCCCAGCCGGTTCGCCAGGCCGGGTCGCGCGTTCTGCTCATGGACCACGATCGGTACGTCGCGGCGACGGGCAGCCAGGTACGCGGGTGTGGAGACGTAGCCGCCGAAGCCCACGACGACCTCCGCTCCCGTCTCGTCGATGGCGCGCTCCGCTGCGGCGACGGCGGCACGCAGGCTGACGGGCAGCCGCAGCAGGTCGGGGGAAGGGCGCCGAGGAAGCGGAACCTTCGGCACGACCATCAGCGGGTACCCGCGGGCCGGCACGAGCCGGCTCTCCAGGCCTGACTCGGTCCCGAGCGCCGTCACGGCGATCTCCGGACTTCTACGGCGAAGGCAGTCGGCCAGGGAGAGCAGCGGCGAGACGTGGCCGGCTGTCCCACCGCCGGCCAGCAGGACGGAGGCGGGCAGGTGGTGGGAGGTCACCGCTGTCCCCGCCTGGAGGAGAGGACCGCCAGCGACCGACGGACCACCGAAGGCTTGGCGGACAGCGCCTCGGCGCAGCCCGGCTCCGAGCGGGCGAAGGACAGCAGCATGCCCAGGGCGAACATCGTCGTCATGAGTGAGGATCCCCCGTAGGACACCAGCGGCAGCGGGACGCCGATGACGGGAAGGAGACCGATGACGGCCCCGATGTTGATGATCGCCTGGCACACGATCCACGCCATCACTCCGGCCGTGGCGATGCGTACGAACATGTCGTCGCTGCGCAGGACGATGCGGTAGCAGACCAGAGCCAGTGCGCAGAAGAGGGCGAGCATGACCAGCGTGCCGGGCAGGCCGAGCTCCTCGCCGAGGATGGCGAAGATGAAGTCGTTGTGCGCCTCCGGCAGCCACTGCCACTTCTCCCGGCTGGCCCCGAGGCCGACCCCCCACCAGCCACCGTCGGCCAAGGCGTAGCGGCCGTGCAGGGGCTGCCGTGCGGCACCGTACGGGTTGGTGTCCTTGCCGAGCCAGACGTCGAACCGCTTGAGCCGGTTCGGGCTCGTGACGACCATGAGCACGGCCAGGGCGGTGAAGGTGCCGGCGCCCCAGGCGAACCACCGGCCGGGTACCCCCGAGGCGAACAGCAGGGCGGCGACGATCGCGCCCATCACCATCACGGTGCCGAGGTCATGACCGAGGAGCACCAGGCCGATCGTCACCACCGACACTGGAGCCAGGAACGGTACGACGACCTGGCGCAGGGTGCCCAGTGACCGGCGCTTGGCCGACAGCACCGCGGCGCCGACGAGGATCAGCCCTACCTTGGCGAACTCGGACGGCTGCAGGGTCACCGGGCCGAGGGCGAGCCAGTTGCGGTTGCCGTTGACGGTGACGCCGATGGGGGTGAAGACCAGCAGCTGCATCAGCAGCGCACCGCCCAGCAGCGGTACCGAGAACGCCTTCCAGGTGCGCAACGGGATGCGGGCGGCGACCCACATCGCCACGCCGCCCATCACGGCGAACTGCAGCTGCTTGCGGAAGAACACGTAGGGCGTGGCGTTGTCGGTCTGGATCAGCGACTTCACCGAGGACGCGGACAGCACCATGATCAACCCGATGATGACGAGGACCACCGTCACGCTGAGCAGGACGTAGTACGTCGTGAGCGGCGAGTCGAGTCGCTGAAGCCAGCCGGTGACCCGGCCGTGGTCGTCCGAACGGGACCCGGCACGCGCCCGTCCGGGCGCGGCGGTGGCACTGCTCACGGCTACTCCCCCGACGTCTCGGCGCGACGCGCTACGGCAGCGGCGAAGGCGTCGCCGCGCGCACCGTAGTTCGGGAACATGTCCATCGACGCGGCGGCCGGCGCCAGCAGTACGACGTCGCCGGGCTCGGCGAGTCCGGCGGCATGCGCGACCACGACGTCCATGACCCCAGTGTCCGTGCTCGGCACGTCCACCACCGGGACATCCGGCGCGTGTCGGGCCAGCGCCTCGGCGATCGCGGCACGGTCCGCGCCGATGAGCACCACCCCGCGCAGCTGCGGGGCGGCCTCCCGGACCAGCTCCTCGACGTCAGCGCCCTTGAGCAGCCCGCCCGCGACCCAGACGACGTGGGGGAAGGCGTGCAGCGAGGCGGCCGCCGCATGGGGGTTGGTGGCCTTGGAGTCGTCGACATACCGGACTCCGCCGACCTCACCGCAGTCGGCGATCCGGTGCGGGTCCGGGGTGAAGGCGCGCAGCCCGTCGCGCACCGCCAGCGGCGGGACGCCGTACGCGCGGGCCAGCGCGGCGGCAGCCAGGGCGTTCGCGAGGTTGTGCGGTGCCAGCGTCGCGGCGGCGCCCCGCACGTCGTCGAGCGTCGCCAGCTCGGCGGCAGAGGTCTTGCGCTGCTCCACGAAGGCGCGGTCCGCCAGGATGTCGTCGACCACCCCCACCATGGACAGGGCCGGGGTGCCGAGGGTGAAGCCGATGGCGCGGCAGCCCTCCTGGACGTCCGCCTCGCGGACCAGCTGCTCCGTGACGGGATCCTGCACGTTGTACACGCACGCCACCTTGGTCCGGGCGTAGACCTTGCCCTTGGCGCGGGTGTACTCCGCCAGGGAGCCGTGCCAGTCGACGTGGTCGGGTGCCACGTTGAGGCAGGCGGACGCGTGCGGGGCCAACGAGTCCGACCAGTGCAGCTGGAAGCTGCTGAGCTCCACGGCGATCACGTCGAACGGCTGCGGGTGCAGGACCGCCTCGAGGATGGGCGTACCCACGTTGCCTGCGGCGGTGGCCCGTAGCCCGGCCGCTCGCAGCATGGACGCCAGCATGTTGACCGTGGTCGTCTTGCCGTTCGTGCCCGTGACCGTCAGCCACGGCGCCGGCCCGACCGCGGGACGCATCCGCCAGGCCAGCTCCACCTCTCCCCAGATCGGGATGCCGGCGCCGGCCGCCTGCGCGAGCAGCGGCTGGTCGGGTCGCCACCCGGGTGACGTCACCACCAGGTCGATCTCGACGCCGGCGGGCAGACCGGCCTCGTGGCCGGGCCCGAGCCGCACGTCGACGCCGAGGATCTCGAGGATGCGAGCCCGTTCGGCGAGGGCCGGGTGGCTGTCGGCCTGCGCCCCGTCGACCGCGACCACGTGCGCCCCGCGCTCGTGCAGGGAGTCGGCGGCGGCGAAGCCGCTGACCCCCAGCCCGGCCACCACGACCCGCAGCCCGCTCCAGTCGGCGCTGCCGCTGGTCAGCCCGTCCAACCGCCCACCCACCGAACCGCTGCCCGGTGCACTGCTCATTGCGCTCCCACGACCCACTCTGCGTAGAACAGCCCCAGACCGAGCGCGACGAAGAGCCCCGCGATGATCCAGAACCTGATGACGATGGTGACCTCGTTCCAGCCCAGCAGCTCGAAGTGGTGCTGCAGCGGCGCCATCCGGAAGACCCGTCTCCCGGTCATCTTGAACGAGCCCACCTGGATGATCACCGACAGGGTGATGGTGACGAAGAGCCCGCCCAGGATGACGATCAGCAGCTCGGTCCTCGTGGTGATGGCGAGCCCGGCGAGTGCGCCGCCAAGGGCCAGCGAACCGGTGTCACCCATGAAGATCTTGGCCGGCGAGGCGTTCCACCACAGGAACCCGAAGCACGCTCCCATCGCGGCCGCCGCCACCACGGCCAGGTCCCGGGAGTCCCGCACCTCGTAGCACTTCAGCCCCGGCGTGGTCTGGCAGTTCTGGTTCCCCTGCCAGATGCCGATGAGCACGTAGGAGGCGAAGACCATGACCGACGCGCCGGTCGCCAGCCCGTCCAGCCCGTCGGTGAGGTTCACCCCGTTCGACGTCCCGGCGATCATGATGTTGGCCCAGATGATGAAGAGCAGTACCCCCAGGAGGGTCCCCGCGAAGGCCAGGTTCAGGGGGGTGTCTCGGACGAAGGAGATGTGCGTCGAGCCTGGGGTCCGGTTCTTGCTGTTCGGGAACTGCAGTACGAGCACGGCGAAGACCACGGCCACGAGGGTCTGCCCCGCGAGCTTCTCCCGGGACCGCAGGCCCAGGCTGCGCTGCTTCGAGATCTTGATGTAGTCGTCCAGGAACCCCACGAGCCCCAGTCCCGACATGAGGAACAGGACCAGCACGCCGCTCCAGGTCAGCGGCGTGCCGGTGACGAGATGCGCCAGCGTGTACGCCCCCACGCTGGAACCGATGATCACCGCGCCCCCCATGGTGGGCGTCCCACGCTTGGTGTGGTGCGAGGTCGGACCGTCGTCGCGGATGAACTGGCCGTACCCGCGCCGGACGAGGAACTTGATGAACATGGGGGTGCCGAAGAGTGCGCCCACGAGGGAGATGACGGCCGCGAGCAGCACCGCCTTCACGTCGCGTCCTCATCTCTGTCGGCCAGCCGGTCTCCGAGCCACCGTAGCCCGGCGTCGCGGCTGGACTTCACCAACACGACGTCGCCTGGGCGAAGTTCTCCCGCGAGCAGCTCGTACGCGGCGTCCGCGTCCGGCACCCAGACGGCCTCGTCGCCCCAGGACCCTTCGTGCTGGGCGCCGGTGGCCATGGGCCGGGCGACGTCCCCTACGACGACAAGGCGTGACACGTTCAGCCGCACGGCGAGGCGCCCCAACGCATCGTGCTCCGCCGTGGAGGAGTCGCCCAGCTCGAGCATCGAGCCGAGGACGGCCCACGTCCGGCGCGGCGTCCCGTCCGTGGTGCGGCTCATGGCCACAAGTGCCTTCAGCGCCGCCCGCATCGAGTCGGGGTTGGCGTTGTACGCGTCGTTGACCACCGTGACGCCGTCAGGACGCTCCGTCACCTCCATGCGCCAGCGCGAGGCAGGCGTCGCGGTCGCCAGAGCCCTCACCGTGAAGTCGAGGTCGAGGCCACATTCGAGCGCGGCCGCGATGACCGCAAGCGCGTTCCCGACGTGATGCTCCCCGTGCAGCGGCAGGCTCGCCCGGGCCTGCGCGGTGGACGTGGCACCGGCGCCAGCACCCGAGACGACAACAGTGAAGGTGGGCCGGCCGGAGGCGTCGAGCTCCACCGACTCGGCACGGACTGCCGCATCGCCGGAGGTCCCGACCAGCACGGAGCGCGCGCGGGTCAGCCCGGCCATCGCCCGGACGGCCGGGTCGTCGGCGTTCAGCACAGCCAGCCCGGCGGGGGGCAGCGCCTGCACGAGCTCCGCCTTGGCCACCGCGATGGCCTCACGCGACCCGAACTCCCCCACGTGCGCCGTGCCGACGTTCAGCTCGATCCCGATCAGCGGCGGCGCCATGGTGGTGAGGTAGCTGATGTGGCCGATACCGCGTGCGCCCATCTCCACCACGAGATACCGCGTCTGCGCCGTCACCCGGAAGACGGTCAGGGGTACGCCGACCTCCGAGTTCAACGACCCCACCGGTGCGACAGTCGGAGCCGACGCCGCCAGCACGCTCGCCAGCAGGTCCTTGGTGGACGTCTTGCCGGAGGACCCGGTGATCCCGATCACCGTCAGGTCCGGATGCCGGTCCACCACGGCGCGGGCCAGGGCGGCCATACCCGCCTGGATGTCGTCGACGACCACGCACGGGAGGTCGTCGACGCGCCTGGTCGTGAGCGCCGCAACGGCACCGAGGGCCGCCGCGGACCCCACGAACCGGTGCCCGTCCTGCTGCTCCCCGACTCGGGCGATGTAGAGCCCGCCCTCGCCGGCCTCGCGCGAGTCCGTCACCACTGGGCCGTCGATCATCATGGCGGCCGCGGCGGGAGCGTCGATACCGTGCAGGGCACCGCCGGTGATGGCGGCGACCTCCTGCAGGCTGAGCGGGATCACCGGGCACCGCCGTACGGCAGGCCGGCCAGGGCGAGAAGCGCCCGGCGGGCCTCTTCCCGGTCGTCGAACGGGTACACCGTCCCGGCCACCTCCTGCCCTGTCTCGTGTCCCTTGCCGACGATCGCCACGACGCTGCCCTGGCCTGCCGTCTGCGCCCGCCGGATACCTGCTTGGATCGCCTCTGCGCGACCTTGCACGTCGTGCAGCTCAGCCGCAGTCCCGGCCTCCCGGGCACCCGCCAGCACGGCGGCGCGAATCGCGCCGGGCTCCTCGGACCGCGGGTTGTCGTCGGTCACCACCACGATGTCCGCCGCCTGCGCCGCGGCGCGACCCATGGCTGCCCGCTTGCCGCGGTCGCGGTCGCCTCCCGCGCCCAGCACGACGACCAGCGCACCGTCGGTCGCCGGTCGGAGGGCCTTCAGCGCTGCGCCGACGGCCTCGGGCGTATGGGCGTAGTCGACGACGACCAGCGGCAGGGCCTCGCAGCCTTCGACGACGACGCGCTCCATCCGGCCGGGCACATGCGGGTCGGCGAGCAGGGCCGACTGCGCCTCGTGCGCCGGAGCCCCGGAGGCGAGGAGGGCCAGCGCGGCCATCGCGGTGTTGACCCGGTTGAAGTCGCCGGGCAGGGCCGAGCGGAGGCTCAGGCTCGTCTCGCCGTCGGTGATTTCGAGGTCTGCCGGCTCTGGGCCGGGCAGCATTCGCCAGTCCGCCTCGAGGTCGGGCCGGGAGGTGAGCGTGGTCACCGGCACGGTGGCCACGGACGCCAGCTCCCGGCCCCACTCGTCGTCCACGCACACGATGCCCCGGCGGGACCGCTCAGGGGTGAAGAGGGAGGCCTTGGCCAGGAAGTACTCGCGCATCGTGTGGTGGAAGTCGAGGTGGTCCTGCGAGAGGTTCGTGAAGAGCGCCACGTCGTACACGACGCCGTCGACGCGATGCTGGCTCAGCGCATGGCTCGAGACCTCCATGACGCACGAGTCGACCCCCCGCTCCGCCATCACGGCGAGGAGCGCGTGCAGCACGGTCGCCTCCGGCGTGGTCCGGACACTCTTGACCCGTTCGTCAGCGATCCGGGTCTCGACCGTGCCGATGAGACCGGTGACGTGACCGAGCGCCGTCAGGGCGGAGCTGACCAGGTACGCCGTGGTGGTCTTGCCGTTCGTGCCGGTGACGCCGAAGAGCCGAAGGGGGAGGTCTGCGGTGCCGTACACCAGGGAGGCCGCCGCGCCGACGTGGGACCTCGGGTCCTCCACCAGGATGCGCGGCAGAGCCACGCCCTGCTCGGTCAGGATCCCGGCACCGACGGCGTCCGTGAGGACCGCGACCGCTCCGGCCTCGGCCGCCGCCGCTGCGTACGCCGCTCCGTGGGCGTTGGCACCGGGGAGCGCCGCGTACAGGTCGCCGCCGCAGACGTCCGCAGAGCTCAGGCTCACGCCGCGCACCAGCACCTCGGACCCGGCCCCGTCGAGGGTCAGCTCGCCGCCGACCACGTCCGCGACGACCGACAAGGGGGTCGCTCGGGTGGAGCTCGGACGCAGCGAAGACACGGACAGCGAGACTACCGTCAGCGACGAGAGCCGGACGCGCCCGACCGGCCGTCCCGGATGACGGTGGGGTCCTGGGCAGAGGGCGGTGTGGCGGGCCGGATCTGCGCCACGGGCGACTTCGTGCCGGTGGGCGGGATCTGCAGCTCCTGGAGCGCGTACGTCATGACATCGTGGAAGACCGGCCCCGCCACCACGCCGCCGAAGTAGCCCTTGATGGGCCGCTGGAGCGTGACCGCGACGACGATCTGGGGGTCATCGGCCGGGGCGAAGCCGATGAAGCTCGCCGTCTTGCCGGAGTAGCCGCCGACCTTGGCGTCGTACCGGTCGGCGGTACCGGTCTTGCCTGCCACGCGGTAGCCGTCGATCTTGGCCTCGGGCGCCGTCCCCTCCTTGCCGACGACGCCTTCGAGCATGTCCCGGACCTTCTTCGCCGTGGTCGGGGAGACCACCGTGACCGGCGCGGGCCTGGAGGCGGGCGTGAACCCGCCGCGCCCATCCGCCGTGGCGGCCACCAGGCGGGGCGCGATCCGCACGCCGCCGTTCGCGATCGTCTGGAAGACGCCGGCGGCCTGGAGGGCGTTGACCGACAGCCCCTGGCCGAACAGCACCGTGTAGCGCTGCGAGCCGTTCCAGTCCTTCACATTGGTCAGCAGGCCCGGGCCCTCGCCGGGGAACCCCATGCCGGAGGTCTGTCCGAGGCCGAACTTGCGGAAGTAGTCGTACATCGTGGCCGCCTTGACCTTCTCGCCGGCCAGGATGGTGCCGATGTTGCTGGACTGCGCCAGGACCCCCGCGAAGGTGAGGTACTCCGTGGGGTGGTCGTGGCTGTCCTTGAACTTCGTGTTGCCGGCGCGGTAGATCTGGTTGGGCACCTGGACCACCGTGGACGGCGTGACGACCCCCTCCTGGATCGCTGCTGACGCGGTCATGACCTTGCCGGTGGAGCCCGGCTCGTACACGTCGTTGAATGCCTTGTTGGTCCAGTTCTCGCTGGACTGGCCCGGCTGGTTCGGGTCGAAGGTGGGGTAGGACGCGACGGCCAGCAGCTCGCCGGTCCTGACGTTCTCGACGACGACCGTGCCCGAGAGGGCCTTGGTCTCGGCGACCTTCTGGGCGACGGCGTTCTGGGCGAACCACTGCAGGTCCGAGTCGATGGTGAGCTTGACGTCACGCCCCGGGACGGGCGGCACCGTCTCCTGGCGCGCGTTGGGGATGGGACGGCCGTCCTGCGACTGCTCGTAGATCGTACGGCCGGCCTTGCCCTTCAGGGTCGAGTCCATCAGCACCTCCAGACCGCCACCCGCGGAGCCGTCGGACTGCAGGAAGCCCACGAGCGAGGCGGACGCCGTCGAGGTCGGGTAGATGCGGTCGGAGGTGGCCTCGGAGTAGATGCCGTTCACGCCCAGCTCGGAGATCTTGCGCCAGTTCAGGGGGGTGACGTTGCGTTGCAGCACCCGGTACTTCGAGGAGCCTGTGAGCTGGGCGGTCAGCTGCTCCTGCGGGATGCCGAGCAGCGGCGACAGGTCCTTCGCCGCGCCGCCGATCCCGACCTTGCGACGCAAGCCGTCGACGGTCTTGACGTACGACGGAACGGCGGTCTGGTCGACCGTCACGGTGCGCCGCTCGATGCTCGAGGCCAGGATCGTCCCGTTGCGGTCCACGATGGAGCCCCGCATCGCCGGTAGGGCGACGGTCGCGGTCCGGGAGGACTGTGCGTGCTGCGAGACCGCGGAGGCGTCGAAGCCCTGCAGCCTCAGCAGCTGCGCACCGAAGATGCTGAAGACGAACAGCACCGCGACGGTCATGCTGCGCATCCGACGCCGCGGGTTGGAGGCGCCGAGCTCTACGCGGCGTCCCGGGGGCCGCCGTGGCGGCATGCCCTTGGGGCGACGGGGCGCGGTACTCGTCGGCGCAGGCAGCGCAGCGCCCGTCTGCCCGACGCGGGAGGACACGGGCCGCTTGCGCGGTGAGGACCGGGGTGGCTCGCCGGAGCCGTAGCCACCAGAGCCGTAGCCACCAGAGCCGGGGCTGCCGGAGCCGGGTCGGCGGCCGGCACTCGCCGCGCCGGACGTGGGGCTGGGCGGGCGACGGGCTGAGCCGGGTGCTGTCGTGCGCGGTGGGCCGGGGCGGGCGCCTCGGGTCTGCGTCACTGTGAACCTCGTGTCGGGATGTCGTGGTGGAGGGCTCGGGCCGTCCGCTAGGGAGTGGGCGGGGTGGGCGTCGCGCTGGGCGTCGCGGGAGGAGCCTGCCCGGCGACCTGCTTGCCGACCGCCGCCTTCGTGGTGGTGGTGCTGCTCGTGGTCCTGGTCTTCGCGTCGACGCTGGTGACCGTGGTGACCACGGAGCCGTCCGGCTTGCTCACCACCACGGAGGTTGTCGTGACGTCCCCCTTCTTCGTGACGGTTGCTCCGGTACCGGCCGCCTTGCTCGCCCCCGCCTTGCCGGCGCGTACCTGAGGGGCCGTGACCACGGTAAATCGCCGGTCGCCCGTCGCCGGCGTCGCCACGCCGAGGACCTTGCCGTCGCTCAGCCGCAGGAACGCCGCGGAGTCGGCCGGCACCATACCGAGGTGGGACGCGCGTGAGGCGAGGTTGGCGGGACTGCGCTGAGCGTCGATGGCCTGGGTCAGCGCCTCGTGCGCGTCGGTGAGCTCCCCCGAGGTCGACTGAAGGCGGTTGAGGGTGAAGGACCCTTCCGCCATCGCCGTGTTGAGCATCAGGAGGCCGACGAGGCCGCCCACCATGAGAGCCATGCAGAGCGCGGCGAAGACGCCGTTCCCCGGCTGGCCGATGGCGGCGGGGACGACCCGCAGCGGCTGCGGTGGTGTCTGCCGCCTCGGCGGCTGCGGCCGAGATGCGACCCTCGCCGTCGCAGTCTGCTGGCTCATCGGTGCGTTCCCTTCGTCGGGGTGTTCGTGGGGGCGTTCATGGGGGTGTCCGTGGGGGTGTTCGTCGGGGCGCTCGTGTGCGTACTCATCGCGGGCTCGTCTGCCGGATCCGTTCGGCGGCACGCAGCCGCACGGACGCCGAGCGCGGGTTCGCGGCCTGCTCCTGGGCCCCGGCCTCCTCGGCTCCACGGGTGAGCTGCCTGAGGTATGGCGCATGCTCCGGGAGCTCCACGGGCAGGCCAGCCGGAGCGCTGCTTCGGGCTCCCTGCGCCAGGACCCGCTTGGTGATCCGGTCCTCGAGCGAGTGGTAGGACAGGACGGCCACCCGTCCCCCGACGGGCAGCAGGTCGATCGCACCCGGCAGGGCGCGGGCCCAGACCGAGAGCTCGGCGTTGACCTCGATCCGCAACGCCTGGAACGTCCGCTTGCCGGGGTGCCCTCCGCTCTTCTGCGATGCAGCCGGCACCACGTGCTTGAGCAGCTCCACCAGCCGGCCGGACGTCGTGAAGGGCTCCAGCTCGCGCTCGCGCACGATGGCGGCGGCGATCCTGCGGGCGAAGCGCTCCTCGCCGAAGTCGCGCAGCACACCCTCGAGGTCTGCTGCTGAGTACGTGTTCAGCACCTGCGCGGCAGTCAGCCCGGCACTCTGGTCCATCCGCATGTCCAGCGGCGCGTCCTGGCTGTAGGAGAAGCCGCGGTCAGGCTCGTCGAGCTGCAGGGAGGAGACTCCGAGGTCGAAGAGGATGGCGTCCGCCTGCGGCAGCCCGAGGTCTGCGAGGGACCGCGGGACCTCGTCGTAGACGGCATGGACGAAGGTGGTGCGCTCGGCGTATGCCGCGAGCCGCTCGGCCGCGAGGGCCAGCGCCTCCCGATCCCGGTCGATCCCCACCAGCCTCGCTTCAGGGCAGTGGCGCAGGACCGCCTCGGCGTGTCCGCCCATCCCGAGGGTGCCGTCGACGTACACCGCGCCCGGGCGGCTCAGCGCCGGGGCCAGCAGCTCCACGATGCGGTCGCGCAGTACGGGAATGTGCCGGTCGGCGGCCACTCCTCGTGCGTTCATCGGTGCGCTCCTGCGTGTCCTGCGGGTCGGTCTGCGGAGGAAAGGGGCGGTGCCTGCCGCGGCCCTGGTCCTGGTCCTGGTCCTGGTCTGCGATGCGGTCCTGCTGTGTGGTCCTGGCGGGTGGTCCTCGTGGGCGGTCGGGGAGTCCGGCTTCCCTGCGTCCAGGTCTCCATCCGCTCCTGGGATGCCGCCCGGGACGGGGGAAGTCGTCCCGGGTTGCGAAGCGGCTGGAGACCTGGCTCCAGGGGCGGCTGAGCCACCCTGCGGATCTGTCAGAGCAGGCCTGGGATCACCTCCTCGGACTGGTCCGCGAAGCCCTGCTCGGTGCTCTCGAGGTAGGCGTTCCAGTTGTCGGTGTCCCACACCTCGACGCGGGAGCCGGCGCCGATCACCGTGCACTCCCGGGTGAGACCGGCATACGCGCGGAGGTTGGCCGGAATGGTGACGCGCCCCTGCTTGTCCGGCACCTCGTCGGAGGCGCCGGACAGGAACACGCGAGTGAAGTCACGGACGGCCTTGCTGGTGGTCGGCGCCGCCTGCATCTGCTCGGTGACCCGGACGAACTCCTGCATCGGGAAGACGTACAGGCAGCGCTCCTGACCGCGCGTCACGACGAGCCCGTCAGCCATCCGCTCGCGGAACTTTGCCGGGAGGAACAGGCGGCCCTTCTCGTCGAGGCGGGGGCTGTGCGTCCCGAGAAACACGGCCCACCTCCCCTGTCATCGCCCGACGAGCCCCACGGCTCTCTTGTTTCCCCCACTTTACTCCACTTCTCACCTCAGCGAGACGAAATCTCCCCACAACTCTGTTGTTTCTCTGCTGTTTCCGCAGGCCAAAGTCGTGGTGCAAAGTGGTGGATGTTCTTCGGTCCGTTCCTGTGCGAAGGTCCGGCACCACGGGCCGCGCACAGTGCCCGACCGGTCGGAGGCCGCACCAGCACGCGACCGCAGCACGAACTCGGGCTCCGGCTCGCTCGTCGGGCCGCCGATCCGCTGGTCAGAGGCGGGTAGAGAGGTCACGAGACGGGAAACCCTCTGTCGTGGTGGAGCGTTGTGGGGGAAGATCGATCAACCACCTCGGGGGCACGGTGGCAAGCCACGGCGCGACGGAAGGACCAGCAGTGCACGACAGCCGCGAGAACCAGGCAGTGGGCGCCGCAGGCCCACCCAAACCGGAAAGCCTGCTCTCGCTGCCGGCCGGGTCGCCCGCCTCGCTGGGTCAGGTGACCGCGGTGGCGGCTCGTCTGGCCCGCGCGATGAACTCGGTGATCGAGGGCAAGCCTGATGTGGTCCACACCGCCATCACCGTCCTTCTCGCCGAGGGTCACCTCCTCCTCGAGGACGTGCCGGGCGTAGGCAAGACGATGTTGGCGAAGACGCTCGCCAAGTCGATCGACTGCTCGGTCCGTCGCGTCCAGTTCACGCCGGACCTGCTGCCCAGCGACATCACCGGCGTGAGCGTGTTCAACCAGGACGTCAGGGACTTCGAGTTCCGTCCCGGGGCCATCTTCGCCAACGTGGTGGTCGGCGACGAGATCAACCGGGCCTCCCCCAAGACGCAGTCGGCCCTGCTGGAGTCCATGGAGGAGGGCCAGGTCACCGTCGACGGCCAGACCTACGACCTTCCGAAGCCGTTCATCGTCATGGCGACCCAGAACCCCATCGAGATGGAGGGCACCTACCCGCTGCCGGAGGCGCAGCGCGACCGGTTCATGGCCCGCATCTCTCTGGGGTACCCCTCCGCGCGGGCCGAGGTCGCCATGCTGGACACGCACGGACAGGTGTCCCCGCTCGAGACGCTGAGCCCGGTCACCGACGCTGCGACCGTGACCGCCATGGTGCGGGCAGTCCGCTCCGTGTTCACCAGCGACGCCATCAAGCAGTACGTCGTCGACCTCTCGGCGGCGACCCGGTCCAGCTCCGCACTGCGGCTCGGCGCCTCCCCGCGCGCAACCCTGCACATGCTGCGCGCGGCCCGCGCGCACGCCGCGCTCGAGGGTCGCGACCACGTGCTCCCGGACGACGTCCAAGCCGTGGTCCTGCCGGTTCTGGCGCACCGCATCATCCCCACCGGAGAGACCCAGCTGGCCCGGCGCAGCACCGGGGAGGTCCTGCAGGATCTGATGCGACGGGTTCCAGTCCCGGCCTCGGGACGCTGAGGACGGCTGGCCCGTGCGCAGACTTCGTGACCTGCTCACGACCCGTGGGCGTGCTTTCGTCGCCGCCGGGGTGACGCTGGTGGTGTGCGGTATAGGCCTCGGCTTCGAGGACCTGACCCGGGTGGGCGTCCTGCTCGTCGCCCTGCCGTTGCTGAGCGGCCTGCTCATCCGCCGGCACGACCTGAGGTTCTCGCTGGAGCGCACGGCGGTACCGGGACGCATCCAGGTCGACGAGCAGTCCCTCGTGACGCTGGGCATCGAGAACGCCGGGGCCGCGGCGAGCCCGCTCCTCATGGCCGAGGAGCAGCTCGACTACGCCCTCGGGGACCGTCCGCGCTTCGTCGTGCCGCGGCTGCGCCGCGGCGACCGGCAGGAGGTGCACTACTCGGTGCGGTCCCATGTCCGCGGGCGCCACCGGCTCGGGCCGCTGGGGATCCGGCTGCGGGACCCCTTCGGGCTGAGCACGAGGGTGGCGGCGATCTCCGGGTCGAGCGAGGTGCTCGTCCTTCCGCGGATCGTGCCGCTGGGCGGGGGGCAACCCGCGGGCAGCGGGGTGGGGGCCGAGGGTGCCATCCCCCACATGGTGGCGCTGCACGGCGAGGACGACGTCTCCATCCGCTCCTACCGTGACGGGGACGACCTTCGCAGGATCCACTGGCCGGCGACCGCCAAGACCGGCGAGCTGATGGTCCGTCAGGAGGACCGGCCGGCTCGCCGCCGCGCCGCGGTCGTGCTCGACTCCAGGACGCGGGGGCACCACGGTTCGGGCAGCTCAGGGTCGTTCGAGTGGGCGGTCACCGCATGTGCGTCGGTCGCCGTGCACCTGCTGGACCAGGGGTATGCAGTGCATCTGGTGTGCGACGAGACCGCCGAGGACGGCCGTGCGACCACCGCCCTGGAGCTCGACCCCTTGCTGGACGTCCTCGCGATGGCCGAGACCGGACCCGACGACCGGTTCGCCGACGTGCTCCACGCTGCCCATCCGGTGACGTCCTCGGGTGGGCTGGTCCTGGCCGTGGTGACCGAGCTCGACGAGGAGCTGGCTCGCCGGGTCGCCTCGCTGCGCCAGCCCGGTGGGACCGCACTGGCCATCGTGCTCGATCCAGGGGGGTTCACGCCCTCGCGGCGCCGACCGTCGCCGACCGGGGACGAGATCGCCTGCGTACCGGTCCTGCGAGGTGCGGGCTGGAGTGTGGCCGTCGTGGGAGCCGGCGACGGCATCGCCTCGGTCTGGGACGTGCTGTCCGGGTCGACGAGAAGGGTAGGAGTGGCATGAGCCGCGGACGGGTTCCCGAGTCGCTGCTCGCGGGTGCGGCGACGGCGGTCGTCGCGTGGCCGATGACGACTCTGTTCACGCCCAGCACGTGGATGCGTCCGACCCTCGCGATGGTGGCGGTCGTGGCGATCGCGGGTATCGGCGCCAGGCTGTTGACGACGTCGGCCATTGCCGTCGCGGGCGCCCAGCTGGGCGCCGTCGTCCTCGCGGCGGGCGCTCTCTACGGCCGTGGGCACCTGTGGCACGGGCTACCCACCGTCGACATGGTGCTGGCGTTCAACAACCTGCTCGTCGACGCGCGCGAGACGATCCAGAACTACGCGGCGCCTGCGCCGACCAACCGTGGCATCACCCTGGCGATCGGGCTGGCTGTGGCACTCACGGCGATGACCGTGGACCACCTCGCGGTGATGCGCCGGTCCCCGGCGATGGCGGGCCTTCCCCTGTTGACGGCGTTCCTCCTTTCGGCCTCGAACTCCGGCGACTCGCTGAACCCCATGTTCTTCGTCGCTGCCGCCGGGGTGTGGCTCCTGATGCTGGGCCGCCAGGGCGTGTCGTCCTTGCGCCGCTGGAGCACGACCGCGCCGATGAGCACGTCAGGGCGGCGCCAGGACGACCGCGACGGCGCCTACGGGTACGCCGCGGTGGGACGCACGCTCGCGGTGGCCGGCCTCGTGACGGCGGTCGTGATGCCGGTGGTGATCCCGCACTTCCCCACCCGGTACCTCATCGACGGCCTGGGCCGATCCAGCGACGCCACCGGGTTCAGCGACGGGCAGGTGGGCCTCAGGACGACGCTCGACCTGCAGAAGAGCCTCGCGAGCCCGTCGAAGGCGGCCGTGCTGAGCTACACCACGAATGCACCCATCCTCACCCCGCTACGGGTCGGCGTGCTGGAGGACTACGTCAACGACACCTGGGTGCCCGACAGCGCCGACGTCAGCTACAGCAGGCGCGCGAGCGTGCCGCTGCCCGCCGAGCTTGACCCCAGCACCCCGCGGGAGACCTACCGGATCTCAGTCAACGACTCGCGGATCGAGGCGCCGCAGATCGCCGCGCCCACCCCGCTGCTCTCCGGGGACCTCGACGGGGTCGCCTGGGGGCTGGATCGCAGGACCTCCGTGGCGAGCGTCAACCGCTCGGCCAAGTCGTACAGCTTCAGCTACCTGGCCCTCAACCCCACGTCGGCGGCGCTCAGCCAGGACGTCGAGCCGGAGACCAGTGGCTACCTGGCTCCGGAGCTCCAGGTCGACCCCGCGTCGCAGGCCCTGGTGCGCAAGGCGGTGTCCGAGGTCGTTCCCCAGGGAGCGTCCCGCATCGAGGCCGCCAGGGCCATCCAGAAGTATCTGCGTACCGACGGAGGCTTCGCCTACTCCCTGCAGCTGCCCGACACCGTGACCAACAGCTTCGGCCAGGCGGAGCGGCCCGACGCCATCTCCCTGTTCCTGCGCTCCAAGGTCGGGTACTGCGTCCAGTTCGCGACGGCCATGGTGATGATGGCACGCAGCAGCGGCATCCCGGCCAGGATGGCGATCGGGTTCCTGCCCGGGACCGCTGACCGCGGCGTCTACACGGTGCGCGGGTCGGACGCCCACGCGTGGCCGGAGCTGTACTTCAACGGGATCGGCTGGCTGAGGTTCGAGCCGACCCCCTCAGGCACGCAGAACACGGTGGCACCGCCCTACTCCCTGCCGCCGACCACCCCCGACAACAGCGACTCGCCGGAGAACACGGCCGCCGGTAGCGCCACCTCCGCGAACACGCGCCGCGACGGCGGCAACGACCCCGGGGCGCAGGACCGCACCACGACCAGCGGGACCACCTCGCGGCTGACCTCCTGGCTGGGACCACAGGCCAGGACGGTGGTCCTCTCGGGGCTGATCGGGCTCCTGGCCGGCGTTCTGGGGTCGCTCGTGGTGCCGCTCGCTGCGCGCAGCCGGGTGCGTCGCCGGCTGAGGCAGGCGCCCGACGAGGCGACCCGGATCGAGCTCGAGTGGCAGACCATGGTCGAGCGGATCGGCGACCTGGGGGTGACACCTCCGCGGGGAAGCACGCCCCGGCAGGCCGGCCGGTTCTACCAGCGAGAGGCCTACCTCGAGGGCGACCAGACCCAGGCTCTGCGCCGGGTGGTCGACGGCGTGGAGCGGTCTCGGTACGCCCCGCCCGGCACGACGCTGACGGACATCCGGACCGACACCAAGAAGGTCGTCAAGGCGGTGTCGGCGGTCCGCCGTCGCAAGGACCGTCTCCGTGCGGCCTGGTGGCCGACGGAGGGAGTCGTCGAGTGGCGCGAGCGCAGGGACTCGGTGGCGCGCCGACTGCGTCGGCCCTGGGAGCGGCTCCAGGACTGGCGCGCGACCCGCCGCGACTGACCCGAAGTCCGGGACTTCGGCGCGACACGCCGGGCGAGCGCCCGAAGTCCCGGACTTCGGCGGGGGGATGCGCCCATCTGCTCACGCGGCCATGGGCGGCCGTGTCGAGACCTATCTGAGCCGGACAGGCACTGCCGACTGGTCGAGCTGGGGGCCAAGACCTCGCCGAACCAGACGGTGACGCACGGGAGACGGGCGACTCAGCCGGACGAGGACGAACCCCGGCGCGAGGATGCCCAGCAGCACGGCGGGCGACCAGCCCAGCACATCGCGAACGGGCTGCCCGTGAGCCACAGGGTCGACAGCCACGCCAGACTCACGACCGTTGCTGCGAGGAGCCGTGACACGTGTGCTTGAGCGGCTGACCAGCCGAGCGCCTCACCGGTTCGTCAGAGTGGGGCGGCTGCGTGCGGTTCCTCCACGCGTTGACGGGTGCGCCGCCGCAAATGCTAGCCCTTGCCGAAGCCTCGGTCCCCCTGGCCGGGTGCGTGCGGCCAGTGACGTCAGCCGCGATGGGACGGGGCGGTCGCTCAGGGCTTTCGGCGGCCCCGACGTGCCCGGAGCCCAGCGGTGGTCACCGTCGCGGCGACCGCGAGAGCGCTCGCCAGACACCCAAGGGGTATGGGCAGGCAGCATCCTGTGCAGGAGACGCGGGTGCCGTGCCGGGTGGTGGTCGAGTACGTCGGAAACGGTCCCAGACGGAACCGGCCTGGCCTGGCGGGGGTCATGAGCGCCCTTCTCTGCCGAGTCGGGCGGCTCCTGGCGGCTCACCCGAGCGGTGTCATGCCCGGGGTCACGTCGGACCAAACGGTGGTGAGACCCGCGATGGGAACCGCCATGAAGACCGCTATGAAACAAAGACCGCTGTGGAAACCGCGCCCGGGGCGCCCGTCCGTCGGCTGCGGTCACGGGCTCGCCAGCACCTCCACGAGGGCTAGGTCGTAGCGATCCCCGACGGGCCCGGTGTCGTTGATCGTGACCGCCGTGCCGGAGGCTGGGGTCGGCGCGTTCTGGCGCTGGACCCAGTAGGTGTCCGCGGCCGGGGCCAGGAACTGGTCCACGAGAGTCTGCCCCGTACCCACCGTGCGACTGGTCGCGGTGCTCCAGTCGGTGCCCACCCCCCAGACCCAGCTGCCGGCGCGGGTGGTGGTCAGCGTGGCGGCGGGGGCGCCGGACGACGCGCTGGTGGCGGTGACGGCCCCCGGGGCGGTGTCCGCGCCCAGAAGCGCTACCACCGTGAGGGAGGACTGGAAGGAGCCAGACGCCTGCGTTGCGGTGATCGTGGCATTGCTCAGCGGAGTAGCTGCCACGGCGCGCCAGATCTCGGCGGTCCCCGGCTGGGCGTTGGCCCGCTGGCGCAGCGTCCAGGTGAGCCCGCCGCCGGACACACCGCTGATGCTCTCCGTCCCGCTGCCGCTGGGACCGTCGGAGCTCACGAAGGCAAGGATCAGCTCGTTGGTGCCGGTGGTGGTCACGCCGGGAGCCGAGACCGTCGTCGCAGCACTCCCCTGATGGCTGGACACCAGCTTGTCCACGGTGATCTGCCGTGCGCCTGATGGGACGGTGGCCGTCGCCGTGTTCGACGCCGGGCCGACGTTGCCGGCCGCGTCCTGCGCGGTCACCGTGTAGCTGTAGGTGGTCCCGGCAACCACTCCCGTGTCGGTGAACCTGGTGACGGTCGACGTGCCGAGCGTGGCGCCGCCGCGGCTGACGTTGTACCGCACCACCCCGACGTTGTCCGTTGCGGCGGTCCAGCTCAGTGCCACCTGACCGCTGGTGGCGGTGGCCGTGAGGGCGGTCGGTGCGTTGGGGGCCGTCGTGTCGCTGAGGACCGTGGCGGTGGCCTCCACGGACGGCGGGCTCAGGTTCGCCGCAGCGTCTTCCGACTTCACCCGGTAGTAGTAGGTGCCGGCCGGCAGCCCTGCGTCCCGGTAGGAGGTGGAGGTCCCGGCCACCTGCGCCACCTGGTTGGCCGGACCAGGCAGGAACCCCGCGGTCGTCGAGCGGTAGACGTCGTACGCGGCCACGCCGATGTCGTCGGTCGCTGCCGCCCAGGTGAGGTCGACGCGACCGATCCCGCCTGTGGCGGTGAGGCTCGGTGGGGCGCTCGGCGCAACGATGTCCTCGGACGGTGCTGGGAACCGGACCACCGTGCTGACCGAGGGGACGCCGCTCCCGTTGACGATGGAGAGCAGGTAGTAGCCCGGAGGGGCGAGCTTCCCGTTCGCCGGCAGCTGCACGTCGAGGCCGCCCGTGACCGCGGTGAAAGGCAGCGTCAGGGCGCGCGTGTTCTGGTCGAAGGAGTGCGTGACCGAGCCGGTACGGATCAGGGACACCGAGCTGATGCTGCCCGCATCCGGAGTCTTGATGGACGCCGTGCCCCCGTACCGGACGGTGCTGGGCGCAGAGCTGATGGTGGGTCGTGCTCCCTTGAAGAGGTAGCTCGGGGAGTAGATCTGGTAGTTGTTCTCGTCCGCGACGCCCGCGTCGCCACCGGATCCGGAGACGAAGACCCGGCCGTCCGGAAGCAGCAGGGCGACCGAGTGGTAGAGCCGTGGCACCGTCATCGAGGCGACCGTCCTCCACGTCCCCGAGGTGCGGTTCCAGACTTCGGCGGGCAGGACCGCGTTGGCCTCCACGTAGCCGGACTTGTCGGTCCCGCCCCCGGTCGCGAGCACCGTACCGTCAGGGAGGTTGGTGAGGTTCACGAAGCTGCGCGGGAAGGCCATCGCGGCGGTGGGTTGCCAGGTCGCGCCCGGCTGGTTCAGGTCCAAGGTGTAGGCGGTGCTCGCGGAGGGTCCGGTGAACCCGGAGTCCGAGGCTGAGCCGGCCTTCAAGAACTTGCCTGGCGCGTAGTTGGTGATGGAGGCCGCGTCGACGACCCGGCTGTCGACAGTGCTCCACTGCTGGGTCGCCACATCGAGGGCGAGGGTCGACGTCGGCTCCTCCGAGGCGCCGGCCTGCAGGACGCGGCCGTCGGGCAGCTGGTACATGAAGGGGTAGTACGGGATGGACCGGGTGGCCGTCGTGAGGTCCGTCCACGTGTTGGTCTGCGGGTCGTAGACCTCGGGGGTCTGGACGAGGTCGGTCAGGCTCCCGTTCGAGCCTGAGGTCACCAGGACCCGGCCGTCGGCCAGGGTGGTGGCCGTGGGGTACCAGCGTGGGTGGTGCATGGGGGCCAGCGTCTGCCAGACCTGGGTCGCGGGGTTGAAGGCGGTGACCGCGGTGATCCCGAGGCCGCCGCTCGTGGCAGTTCCGCCCACCACGAGGATCCGGCCGTCGGCCAGCACGGCCTGGCCCGCGCAGAACAGGTCGGCCGCGGCGTTCGGCACCTGCGTGGTGGCCCCGGTGGTCGGGTCCAGGAGGTACTGCTGGCCACCGGTGGTGAAGTCACCCTGAAAGGTCAGGACCTTCCCGGTGTAGGTCAGTGCTGCGTGGATGGACACCTCGGGCCAGGCCTGCACGGGGCCCCAGGAACCGACGAGGCTGGGGTCGGCCGAGCCGTTGCTGACCGTCACGCTGACCGTCGTGGCGGTGGTCGTGTTCCCTGCCGCGTCACGGGCGACGGCGGACAGCTGATGCGCCCCGTCAGTGGCAGCGGTGGTGTCCCAGGGGACCGAGTAGGGCGCCGTGATGTCTTCGGAGCCGAGGGCCGCCCCGTCAAGCCGGAGCTGCACGCCGACGACTCCCACGTTGTCGGAGGCGGTTGCGGTGACCTGGACCGTGCCGGCGACCGTGGCGCCGCTCGCCGGGGCGGTGACACTGACCGAGGGGGGCGTCGTGTCGGCGGGTGGGGCCGCCGTCGTGAACGTGGCGTCGCTGGACAGGGCCACATTGCCCGACGCGTCGGCCGACCTGACCTGGTAGTGGTACGTCGTGCTCGCCACGAGTCCCGCGACGGTCTGCGAGTGGCTCGTGACCAGGGCGCCCGCCAGGGTCGTCGACGAGCCATAGGTCGTGGTCCGGCCGTAGACCACCTGGGAGTCGGATGGCTCGTCAGTCCTCCAGGTGATGGTGGCTGCGCTCGGGGTCGGCGTGCCGCTCGAGATGGCGGAGATGGTCGGCGGGGTGGTGTCAGGCGCCGGCGTGGTGACGGATGCCGGCACCGAGTCCGGTGAGACGTTTCCCGCCGCATCCACCGCACGCACGGTGTAGGAGTACGTCGTGCGTGCCGTGGCAGTGGTGTCGGAGTACGTCGTGGCGCTGGTCGTGGTCCCGATCTGGCTCGCGCCGCGCAGGATGCGGTAGCCGGTCACCCCGGTGTCGTCGGTGGCAGCCGTCCAGCTCAGGTTAACCTGTGTGGGGCCGGGTGCCGCTGCGGTGAGGTTGGTGGGAGCGGTGGGTGCCGTGGTGTCATCTGCGGCGACCGGGATCTCGACCAGTGACAGGTTCCATCGGTCCGCGGTGGGTGCCGTGTCGTTGATGGTGACCGGCGTGCCGGCACTCGGCGTGACCGCGTTCTGGCGCTGTACCCATAGCGTGTCGCCGCTGCTGGCCAGGTACTCGTCGACCTTGGTCTGCCCCGTCCCGACGGTGCGCGCGATCGCGTTGTCGTAGTCGTTCCCGACGGCCCAGACCCATGAGCCGGCCCGAGAGGTCGTCAGGGCGGCGGTGGGCGCGCCTGTGGCGGCGCTCGCACCCTTGGTTGCGCCGTCCACCGTCAGGCTCGCGCCAGTGAACGTGGCCACCGAGATGGAAGCCAGGAACGAACCGGAGTACGTCGCCCGCACCGACACGTTCGTGAGGATGGCCGGGGTGACGGCCTGCCAGATCTCCGCAGTTCCCAGCTGGGCGTTCGTGCGCTGCCGCAACCGCCAGGTGAGTCCCGCGCCGGTCACCGAGCTGACGGCCTGGGTCGGCGTGGAGGGTCCGTCGGTGCTGACGAAGGCCAGCAGCAGCTCGCCCGGCTGGGCCGTCGTGAACACCGGCGACGTCACGCTGGTCGTCGACGCCGTGCCATGGGTCGAGACCAGTCTGTCGAGGGACAGAGTCCCAGCCGCCAGAGCGACGGGTGCCTGGACCAGGAGGCTTCCCACGCTGCTGATCCCCACCACCGCGCCAACCGCTACGGTCGCCAATCGCCGTATACCCCGACGAACCATGTCCGCTCCTCCGTCACGATGCAGTCGACCTGCCTCGACCAGTCGATGAGGAGGAGGCGTCCGTGGGTCACCCTGCGGCGAACGGAGTCAGAGGCGCCGGACCCGGGAACCACCCCAGCGGCGCCGCGACTCCTTCACTGTCCCGAAGCTGTTCCCCAGCAACATCATTCATTTGCCGTAAAACGCCGCCCCGGGTGGTGCCAGCCGTGACGGTCGACCGCAGCCAGCCAGCACGCGCCCTAGTGGATCCCGAGCTGAGCGCACGTGTCGGTGACGTTGCCAGGAATGGTCACCGGGGTCATCGAGTCGTCGGCCTTGTGGTAGACGAAGTCGATCAGGCCGAACGAGGAGAACTGCTCGGGCACGCCGAGCTCGGCGGCCTGCGCCGGGCTGACGCCGAAGCCGTAGTGTCCCTCGCTGTGCACCTCGTAGTCCCCGTTGGGCCAGTACGTCGTCTCGCCGGGCCCCCCGAGGTTCAATCTCAGCGAGCCGCCCGAGTCGGTAGTGAACAAGGCGGTCAGTGACCCCGTCACCTGCTCCACGTACGACCCGTCGGCGGCAGGGGCGAGGTCCCGGAAGTACTCCTTGTTCACGGGCCAGGTGAGGTGCACCGGCGTGGAACCGCACATGACCTCGATGTGGTCTGGGTACTCGTAGTGCTGCCAGTGGGGGCTGCGAGCGCTGGCCGTGCCTGCGGGGACCAGGATGGCGGTCCCTGCTGTCGCGAGCGCCAGTGCAACGGCACGCGCGACACGAAGTGACCTGCCGGGGGCCGCACCGGTGTGCTTGCTGGTCGTGGTCATGGTGTTGTCCTTTCCTCGATCACTGCATAGGGAGAACCGTGTGGCTGTCGGCACCGTCGAGGTGCCCGAGCGATCCGCGGCTCACCGTGAGCGGCACCGGTGTCAGCGCGGTAACGCGGTGCTTGCAGGCCTCGACGCCGGTCACCGTCAGCGCGGCCGGTCCCCCTTGACCCTCAATGCGCCGTCCGTCCCGGTTCGGCGGTGTCACCGCGGTAACAGGGACGTTGACGTCCCCGGTGTCAGGGAACACATTGGGGCTCATGGAGATCGCGGTCCTGGGTCCGGTCGAGGTGAACGGCGGGTCCACCGCGCTCTCCCGACGGGACCGGGTCGTCCTTGCCGCTCTCGTTGCCCGGCGAGGCGAGGCAGTCGGCAACGAAGCCCTCGCCGAGGCGCTGTGGGGCGACAACGTTCCGGACACCTGGCAGAAGGTGGTGCAGGGCTGCATCGTCCGCCTGCGCAAGCTTGTCGGGACGACGAGCATCGAGACCCTGCCGCACGGCTACCGCCTACGGGCCCATACGGATGCCGTGGACTCCCATCGCTTCGAGCGGCTGCTCACCACTGCTCGCGAGCGTCTCCGGGACGGTGAGCCGGACCGCGCCCGCTACCTGGTGGCGCAGGCATTGGCGCTGTGGCGCGGGAAGGCCCTGGCTGAACTCGAGGAGTGGCCGCCGGGGCGGTCGGAGGCTCAGCGCCTCGAGGAGCTCCGTCTGGAGGCCGAGGACCTACACACCGAGGCAGCACTGCGAGCGGGCAACCATCGGGACGTCCTGGCAGTCGCCAGCAGCCGACTGTCCGAGGAGCCTCTGAGGGAGCGACGTTGGGCGCTTGTCGCCCTGGCCCAGTACCAGGGGGGCCGGCAGCACGACGCGCTGGTCACCCTGCGTCGCGCCACCGCGATGCTGGCCCGTGAGCTGGGTCTTGACCCGAGCCCCGAGCTGGTCGACCTGGAAGCGGCCATCTTGCGTCAGGACCCGCAGCTCTCGGCAAGCGCGCCTCCCGCTCAGCCCAGCAGCGTGTGCCCCTACCGGGGACTGCTGCCGTATGGCGTCGAGGACGCCGCCACCTTCTTCGGTAGGTCAGGCGACGTCTCCTCCTGCCTCGATCGCTTGGACAGCGCCGGCGTGCTCGCCGTCGTCGGACCTTCCGGCTGCGGGAAGTCGTCGCTGGTGAGGGCGGGCATCGCCGCCGCCTTGCGTCGGGACGGCCGCCCGGTACTCGTGGTCACCCCCGGGAGCCGTCCACTGGAGACCCTCCCGCCCGCGGCATCGCCTCGAGCTGTGCTGGTCGTGGACCAGTGCGAGGAGGCGCTCGGCGAGGACGTCGACGCACAGGAACGCACGAGGTGGATTGACGAGCTCGTTCGTCACAGCGAACGCAGCCAGCTCGTCCTCGCGCTCCGCGCGGACCGGGTTGGCGCCCTGGCGGCGTACCCGACGCTCGCGCGCCTCGTCGAGCGAGGCCTGTACCTACTGGGCGGGATGCAGGAGCCCAACCTGCGGGACGCCGTCGAAGGCCCTGCCCTGCAGTCCGGCCTACGCCTGGATCCCGGCCTCTTGGACCTGCTGGTGCGGGAGGTCCAGGGCGAGCCGGGCGCGCTTCCCCTGCTCTCGCACGCCCTGCGTCAGACGTGGCTGCGACGAGAGGGAGCCACCCTGACAGTTGCCGGGTACCGTGCGTCGGGCGGCGTGCGCGAGGCGCTGAACCAGTCGGCCGACGGCCTCTACGACCGTCTCGACCCGGGGCAGCGGGAGGTTCTGCGGGACCTCATGCTTCGTCTCGTCTCTCCTGCCGCGGACGGCGAACCGATGGGGGCGAGGGTCCCGCGCCGGCACATCGTCGCCGACCCCGCGCGGGCCCACCTCGTGGAGCAGCTGGTCGCCGCTCGCCTGGTGAGCAGCGATGACCAGTCCGTCGAGATCGCCCACGAGGCGCTCGCGCGCGAGTGGCCGCGACTTCGGTCCTGGCTCGACGAGGACGTGGAGGGCCAGAGGATCCTGCGTCACCTGTCCCTGGCGTCCGACTCCTGGGACACGATGGGGCGGCCGGACAGCGAGCTGTACCGCGGCGTCCGCCTGGCACAGGCGCTCGAATGGCGTGCCCCCGGCCGCACACTGTCCCCGGTCGAGCGTGCCTTCCTCGACGCCTCGCAGGCGGCTGCCGCATCGGAGCGCGAGGCGGCCGAGCTGCAGGTCCAGCGGGAGAGGCGCACGAACAGCCGTCTGCGGAGCCTGCTGGCCGTCGCCGCAGCCCTTGCCCTCGTGGCCGCCGTAACCGGCGTGCTCGCGTTGGGAGCGGCGGACCGGGCCGGGGCACAGGCAGTCACCGCCGATGCCAGGCGTGTGGGTGCCGAGGCTCTCACGGCGCCCCGAGCAGACACCTCGCTCCTCCTGGCCGTGGCCGGGATGCGGCTCGACCACGGGTCGGACTCGGCCAAGGCCAACCTGGCGGCGGCGCTCGACCGGGCGCCCCTGCTGAAGCGGTCCGCAACCACTCCACCGGCAGGTGCGATAGCAGTGGATCCAAGGTCGGGGAACGTCGCGCTCTCCCTTGCAGGAGGAGGGGTCAACGTCTACGAACCGCGATCGCTGAAGCTGCTTGCACACACCTCCACCGGCGGCGGAGGTCACGTGATCGCCTACAGCCCGGACGGCGTCCTCCTCGCCGCCGCCGACTTCCCCGACGACCCCGGCGTGGTAAAGGTGCCCCACCCGCTGCACCTTTTCGATGCCAAGGCGCAGCCGCTGGCGTCGAACGTGGGCGGGGTGCCGGAGAACAAGCGGAACTACTACTCCCTGGTGTTCAGCGGTGACGGCAGCCGGCTGGGGGCGGTGCTGAACGGTAGGGGCTCTGATGGATCCTTCACGAGCGTGGGTGTGTGGGATCTAGACCGCCTCGACAAGCCGGTTGCCATGCTCTACCCAGACTCGCAACACATCACGACCGGCGCCCTCAGCCGGGACGGCCACACGCTGTTCACCAACGGCGACTACTTCCTCCGTAGCATCGACGTCGCGACAGGCGGAGTGAAAGCCACGCGAACCGGTCCTCAGATCGGGCTGCAGGGTCTCGCGTACCACGACCAGGCCTGGACACCCCAGCTGGCGGTCAGCCCTGACGGGAAGACCCTTGCCGTGGTCGCGGAGTCGGAGATCGGCCTGCTCGACACTGCGACGCTCAAGCTCAAGGCCAGGCTCGAGGCACATGGGCGCGTGCAGCGCATCACCTTCTCAGCAGACGGTCGCCGGTTCGCCGCCGCCGACGGGGGCGTCGTAGTCTGGGATGTCAGCGCAGCGACGCCGCGGCAGGTCTTCCGGGGGGAGACCTGGGGCGGGAACCTGGTGGCGCTCAGCCCCGACGGCACCAGCGTCTACGCCGCTGGCCTGAATGCCGAGCTGCTCGCCTGGGACCTCGGCGGCAGCTCCGGGTTCGTCACCTCTCACCCGGGTCCCCCGCTGAAGAACACCGAGATCATGGCGCAGGTGTCACCCGACGGCCGCAAGATGGCCTACCTCGCGAACCTGTACGCCCGGATGGACGTCCGGGACGTCGCCACGGGACGGCTCATCCCGACCATCGACCCGAACGGGACGAACCTGTGGGGCCAGGACCTCACGTGGCGTCCCGACACCAAGGCGGTCGTCGGGGTAACCGGTGATGATGTGGTGGAGGCCCGCGACGCGACCACGGGCCGACATCTCATCACCGCCTACTACTCCTCGGAGCACATCACCACGGCGCAGTACACCGCTGACGGCAGACTCTTGGCGGGCAACGACAGGGGACTCCTCCACGTCATGCGCGCCACCACCCTCCGGCAGGACCGCCCCGCGATCCAGGCGCTCGACGAACAGATCGACCGGCTCAGCGTCAACCCGGCTGACCACACGGTCCTGGTGGAGGGGTCCACCGAGAGGGCGATCATCGACTACGTGTCCGGTCGGCGGCTGCGGACCCTGCCCTACGCGGGTTTCTTCTCACCGGACGGACGGACCACCGCGGTCGTGGACGACGACGGCGCTGTGGGCTTCCTCAAGGACCACGAGAACAGCTGGGTCGCCCGCCCTGACCCCTCGCACGCGTTCGGCGACCGGACCTCCGCCGCCTTCTCGCACAACGGAGCCTGGTTCGCCAGCAGCCGCAAGGGACAGGTCGGCCTCTGGTCCGCGCCCAGCGGGTCCTTCCTGGGCTCGGTACCTGTCGCCGGCGAGGTCGCCGTCGGGTTCTCCTCCGACGACTCCACGGTCGTGATCGCCGGCCTCGACGGGTCGGTCCAATCCTGGAACGTCCGCCCGCAGGCCTGGGTCGCCACCGCCTGCGCCATCGCGGGACGTCAGCTGACGAGCGCGGAGTGGGCAAGCGCGCTGCCCGGCCGGCCCTACGAGAGGGTGTGCCCCGGATCGGCGCGGTAGGCGGCATGGACGCGGTAGGAGGAACCGGAGCGTAACTCGTTGGCGGCCACCCACCGTCCCGGAGCGGGCGCTTCCAGAGCCCGGCCAGGACCCCCGTCGTCACGACGGCCGGTCCAACCCCCGCGACGCCCCGGACGTCTACAGGGCATGAACCACTCGACGATCCGCGTGTTGGGAGCGGCCGCGACGGTCGTGCTCCTGGCTGGTTGTGCACCGCGTGCCGCACAGCCGTCGGGCCCTACGACGATGTCGCAGCCTCACCAGCCCAGTGCTCAGGCGTCTGCAACGCCGGCGGCTTCCGCCCACGCTTCGGCCTCAGCCTCCGGGACTTCAGCATCGTCGTCGTCGACCGCCCGCAGTGGCTCCGTCTCCTCGACGGCCGGTACCGGCCGCGCTGGTAGCTGCGCGGTTGCCCCGCTACGGGCGTCGACTGCGAGGGTGGAAGGTGCGGCGGGGTCCCGCTACGTCACCATCCGCCTCACGAACGAGGGCCGTGCTACCTGCCGTATGAAGGGCTACCCCGGCGTGTCGATGGTCGCCTCGGACCGAACCACGCAGCTCGGCGCGGCGGCGGGCCGCGATACCTCGGTGCCACCCACGACGGTGACCCTGCGCCCGCATACGTCCACCGCCTTCATCCTGCGCGTCACGCAGGCCCTGAACTACCCCGCCGCGACCTGTCGGCCGGAGAAGGCGCACGGCTACCGGATCTACCCGCCGGACAGCAGGACCGCGCTTCTTCTTGCCGATGCCGACCTCACCGGCTGCGCGTCGGTGACGGTGCATCTCATGGTGGTGCGACCCGTCGGTGCTTCGGCCGGCTGACGTCGCACTGGCCTCCGCCATGCCGGGCACGTAGGCCGTCGGGTCGCCACCTCGCGACGCTGATGACACGGTGAGGGAAGGACACGGCGACGGGTGGACGCCGTGTCGGCAGACCGGCGTCCGGAGGTGAGCAGTGGCTCTCGTGCAAGCACTGGACCGCGTCCAACGCAGCCGGCGATGGGTGGGGCTACCGATCGCCGTCGTGTACAAGTACATCGACGACCAGGGGACCTACCTGGCCGCCTTGGTGGCGTACTACGGGCTTCTCTCGCTGTTTCCCCTACTCCTGCTGCTCTCCTCGGCTCTTGGCTTCGCCTTCCAGGGCAATGCGCACCTGCAGCACGCAGTGCTTACCTCGACCTTGAGCCAGTTCCCGGTCATCGGCGACCAGCTGCGCAGCACGGGCTTGCACGGGAGCGGGCCGGGGCTCGTCATCGGGCTCCTGGGTTCGCTGTATGGCGGTCTGGGCGTGGCACAGGCCGTCCAGAACCTCATGAACGTGGCGTGGGGTGTGCCGCGCAACCGCAGGCCGAACCCGCTTCGCGCCCGGCTGCGTAGCCTCCTGCTTCTCGGAACGGCCGGGATCGCGGTCCTCACCACTGCGGTCCTCTCGGGGCTCAGCTCGGCCGCGGAGTCCTTCGGTGCGACTCTTGGACTGGGTCTGAAGTGCCTGCTGCTGTTCGTCTCCGTGCTCGTCAACGCCGTGGTCTTCCTGCTGGCGTTCCGGGTGGCCACCGCTCGGAACCTGAGCTGGCGCCATTCGGCCCCGGGCGCCTTGACTGCCGCCGCGGCGTGGCAGATCCTCCAGTTCTTCGGGACCTTGTTGGTCGGGCACGCGCTCAAGAGCGCAACAGCTGTCAACGGGGTGTTCGGCCTGGTGCTGGGGCTGGTGGCGTGGCTGCACGCCGCAGCCATGGCGGTCGCCCTGTCCGTGGAGGTCAACGTGGTCCTCGCGAAGCGGCTGTGGCCGCGCGCGCTGCTGGCGCCGGTCACAGACGACGTCGACCTCACCCGCGGGGACCGGCGGAGCTATACGGACTCTGCGAAGGCCCAGCGCGCCAAGGGGTTCGAGCAGGTCGACGTGACGTTCGAGAACGACGGCCAGAACGCGGGGCGCGGAACGCGTGGACGGGGCGGCAAAAGTGGCCGAACCCCGCCGGGGTAGCCGGCACCCGTCGCTCGGCGACGACCCGCGGCCCACCAGTGGCGCACCGCGCCAACCGGTCTCTTCCCGCTAGAAGCGTTCAGGCGGTCTTCAGATCCGGTGTGTGAACCTGCCCCCGTGACGAGTGCTCTGGCACCCATGCCGCCCGGCCGCAGGTGGCGCCACGCACTTTCGCGTGCCGCGAACCCTTCCAGGGCCACCTTCGTGGAGGCTGGCGCCATCACGACCATCGTCCTGGGGGCCGCCACGGCGTACTGCTGGGATATCGACGTCGAGCACTGGGGCAACGCCTATTACTCCGCCATCGCCCAGACGGGGGCCCTCAGCTGGAAGTCCTTCTTCTTCGGCAGTCTCGAGGCCGGCAATGCCGTGTCGTCCGACAAGCCGCCGGGCGCCTTCTGGGTGATGGCCCTGTCCGTTCGCACCTTCGGGCTGTCGAGCTGGAGCGTGATGCTGCCTCAGGGGCTCGAGACAGCGGCGACGATCCTCATCCTCTATCGAACGGTCCGCCGGCTGGCCGGGCCGCTGGCGGGGGTTGTGGCAGCGCTGGTCCTCGCCACGACACCAGTAGTTCTCGTGCTGGCGCGGAACAATCTGCCTGACACCCTCATGACCCTGCTGGTGGTGGCCGCCGCCTACTGTTGCGTCCGGGCCCTGGACGGCACGGGGTGGCGTTGGCTGGCTGCCACGGGCGCGTTCCTGGGACTGGCCTTCCTGACGAAGTGGGCTGCCTCGCTCCTGCCCGCACCGGGTTTCGCCGCGGCTCTCGTGGGGACCCGGCGGATCCCCATGGCTGCGCGCCTGCGGCGAATATCCGTCGTCGCGCTGGCCGCCGCGGTCGCCGGTCTCGCCTGCGTGACGGCTGTGCTTGCCATCCCCCCGGCGCCAGACCGTACGCCGACGCCAGCCAGGGCAACCTCCTACACCTCATCCTCGCCCGCGACGGTTTCGGCCGGCTCGGCGCAGGTGCCGCTGGCCCTCTTCCTGGGAACCTCGTCTCGGGCACCCCCGGCCCTCTGCGGCTCATCGAGCCACCCTTCAGCGGGCAGATCGCATGGCTGCTTCCTCTGGGACTGGCCCTGATGGTGACCATGGCTGTGCACGCTCGCGGGAGGCTGAGCCCCGGACAGCTGCTCTTCGGCGGATGGCTGGTGACGACAGGCCTCATCTTCAGCCTGATGAGCGGATCCATGCACCCCTACTACGCGGTTCTCCTCGCCCCGGCCCAGGCCGCGGTCATCGGCATCGGCGCCGTGGACCTGTGCAAACGTCCTCGGCTCGGGCTCGCCATGCTGTTGGCCGCGGGATCCGTCCTGTTCGGCATCGCCGTCGCCGCTTCGTATGCGGTGCCCCCAGCCGCGTCGTGGACCGCTGCGGTCCTAGGTATCGGCGGGGTCGCTAGCGCGCTGTCCATACGCCCGACCCGTTGGTCGCCACCCGCCTGGCGACCGGCACTCCCGGCAGCGCTGCTGACGGTTGCTCTGCTCGTCTGTCCTGTGACTTTCTGCGTCGAGACCATCAGCCACCCGGTCACCGGCTTCGACCCGCTGGCGGGGCCGCGATCCCTACCTCCCCCACCGCCGTACCCGCCGACCCTGTTGGCCTTCCTTCGCTCCCACCGAGAGGGACGCACCTGGCTGGCCGCCGTCCCCCGCGCCACGGCCGCTGCGCTGCTGCAGCTGCAGAGCAACGAACCGGTGCTCCCGCTGGGCGGATTCACTGGACACTCGGGGGGCCCCACCCTGGACCAGGTCAGGGCCTGGGTCCACGAGCACAGGCTCCGCTACCTGGTGCTGAGCACGACGTACGGGGCATACCCCGGCGCCACGCCCCCGGAGCTACGAGGCTACGTCGTCGGGTCGGTCCTGCGCTGGGCCAACCAGACCGGCTGCGTGAGGACGTGGACGGGGTCCGGCTACCTCGTCCTCGACCTCGAGGGTGGCCCGTGTCCTCGCCTTGGGCTGAAGGCGTTCGTGAACGACTGGAGGTCGGAACCATGACTCTGAGGGCGGCTCGATGAACCTTCTGCCGACCACGTTGCCATTCTGGGTTCTGCTGCTGATCTTCGTGGCTTCAGCGGTCGTCATCTGGGTCGCGGGCATCTCGTTGTCGGACTACACCGACATCCTGGCGGACCGGTTGCATCTCGGCCAGGCGTTGGGTGGGTTGATCCTGCTGGCGGTGGCGACGAACCTGCCAGAGATCGCGATCACCTACAGCGCTGCGGCCAGCGGGCAGCTCGATGTCGCGGTCAGCAACATCCTGGGTGGCATCGCGATCCAGACGGTGGTCCTCGTCGCGCTGGACGCGTGGGGCGTCGAGGAGCGGCGTCCCTTGACGTACCAGGCCGCCAGCCTGACGTTGGTCCTCGAGGGTGCAGCGGTGGTGGCCGTCCTGGTCGTGGTGGTGATGGGCACGCAGATGCCCAACACCCTCATCTTCGCCCGGCTGACCCCCCAGGTCGTGCTGATCGCGCTGGTGTGGGTGGCCGGGCTGGTGCTGACCCAGCGGGCCGGCAAGAGGCTCCCCTGGTCGAACAGCGGCGAGGCCCCGGACAGCCAGACCGAACCGCTGCGGCCATTCCCAGAAGAAGCGGGCAGCCGAGGCGAACCGCAGCGGAGTCAGCACCACGAAGGCCGCGCTGATCTTTGGGGCCGCCGCCCTGGCGACCCTGCTCGCCGGCGCACTGGCCGAGGAGAGCGGTAGCACGGCGGCGAACCATGTGCACCTGTCCGGCGCCCTGTTCGGAGCGACCGTGCTGGCGGCGGCGACCTCGTTGCCCGAGCTGTCGACCGGCCTGACCGCTGTGAAGCAGGGCGACTACAAGCTGGCATTCGGGGACATCTTCGGCGGCAACGCGTTCCTCCCCGTGCTGTTCCTGCTTGCGGTGCTGGTCTCCGGCAAGGCGGTCCTGCCCAACGCGCACGCCGCTGATCTGTACCTGACCGGCCTGGGCGCGCTGCTCACCCTGGTCTATATGGCGGGACTGCTGTTCCGCCCCGCCAAGCAGCATGCCCGGCTCGGTATCGACAGCATCGCCGTCCTGGTCCTGTACGCGGTGGGCGTCGTCGGCTTGGTCGTCCTACCCGGCTGACCATCGCGACAGGATGCAGGTGCGCTCTTCGTCCATTGCCCTCTCAGTGCAAGTCGTGAGGAAACGCCCAGCCGCCGTTCAGGACGCCGGTCTAGCGTCCTGGGACATGGCAGCCCTCCTGGGCACCAGCGCACTCTGGGCCCGCTCCGCGTCAGGCCGTCGATGGCGCTGACCGGCCCGAGCCCGGTCGTCGGGCTTGGAGTCCTGGCAGCGGTGGTGTTCGTGCTCATCGTCATCGGCATCCCGAACGGGGCCAACCGCATGGTCGCCGGCGCGTCCCGCGCCGTGGAGGTCATCACCCTCAACGTGCTGGTCATCGCTCTGTGCGGCGCGCTGCTCAACGACCAGTACCTGTTCTACTCCAGCTGGTCCGACCTCTTCGGCGCCCGGTCCAGCGAGGTCGTGCTGCACCACGGCGGCTCAGCCAACCGCGCGATCTCGGCGAGGCTGAAGGGCGGGGTGACGGGTATGAGCTCTCCAGCGACACTGCCACCGCTGCCCTCGCCGGGGCATCGAATGCAGAGCTACCTGGTGTCCGACCAGAGCGCGTATGCGCACGGGCAGGTCCTCGTCTACCTTCCCGTCGGCTTCCACCCGGGCTCCGCACACAAGTACCCCGTGGTCGTCGGGCTGCACGGCTTCCCCAGCGGTCCGAGGAGCTTCGCCGCCCTGAACTTCCTCAGCACGATCGACACCCTGACGGCCCAGCACAGGCTTGCGCCCTCGATCGTCGTCATTCCGCGCATCGACACACCGTCGCGTCTCGACACGGAGTGCACCAACGGCGGGCCGGGTGAGCCCCAGACCGACACCTGGCTGGCCCACGACCTGCCCCATTGGGTCGTCGACCACTTCCCGGTCCAGAAGGACCGCACCTCATGGGCGGCCGTCGGCTACTCGTACGGCGCCTGGTGCGCGGCGTCGCTCAGCATGCGACACCCTGACGTGTTCGGGGCCGCCATCGTGCTGCTGGGGTACTTCCGGCCCGACTTCAGCCGCTCGTACGACCCGCTGAACGAGACCACGTCGCGGGGTTACGACCTCGTCAGGATCGAGGAGACGGCGCCGCCGCCCATCTCGATGTGGCTGCTCACCACCAGGGAGGATGCGCTGTCATTTCCGTCCACCTCCAAGTTCCTCAGCGTCGCGCGGCCACCGACCAGTGTCACCGCGACGGTGCTTGCCCGGGGTGGTCACCGCAACAACGTATTCACGCCGTACGTCCCACGGGCCCTGGCGTGGCTGGGACGCACGCTCCCCGGGTTCCACGGCTGACCGTCGCGGCAGGGCTGCGGCGTCGCTGTCGAGGGATGCATCGGGGGTCGGCGGGCGCGTCGCTGCACGGGGCGGTCGGTTGCCTTCCGGCTACTGCACGGCTGCAGGTGAGGCGGCGGGCTCGGCATGGGACGCCAGGGCGATGCTCCCTGCGAGGGTTGCGGCGAAGCCGAGCACGGCGACCAGCACCCATCCCGGCCCGTGCCGTACCGCGTCACCGAGCCACAGGAGGCCGATGGCCGCAGGCACGAGCGTCTCCACCACGAACGTCACGGCGGCCACCGTGGTGGCGCGGACGCGCTCCAGCGCGACGGCATACGCCGTCATGGCCAGCGCGGTGTGCAGCACGAGCGCGATGACCAACGGGTCCCCCACTGCATGCCACCACGGCTGCGGCAGCTCAAGCACTCGCGCCGCGACGCCCACTCCACCGAAACCGAGCCCGGCGGCGGCACTCAGCAGGGTCACGCCGAGCTTCGAGTCCCGCGGCAGGCGCCAGCCGAGAGCCAGGACCATGGCGACCGGAACGACGCCGCAGAGCACCAGCGTTCCGGCCGGGTCCGGGCGTAGCGCCGGACCCTGCCTCGCGCTGAATGCCAGCGCGACGAGCCCTGCTGAGGTCCAGGCGAGGGCCACTTTCTCGCGCTCCTCCAGGCGCACCTGAAGGACCACCGCCGACAGGACCGCCGTCACCCCAACGCTGGAGGCGATGGCCGACTCGACCACGAAGAGCGGAAGAGTCCGCAGCGCCAGCACCGAGGCCAGGAAGCCGGCGGCATCAAGGGACAGTCCGACTGCGTACAGACGACCGGCCCAGATTCGGTGAGTCCAGGGTCGAAGAGGGGCATCGGCGAAGCGGCGCACGCCGATGGCCTGGAGGACCGTCGCGGCGCCATACGCCAGAGCCGCGACGAGGGCGCCGAGGACTCCGAGGGACACGGCGCATCGTCTCACGCGCGGTCCACTCGGGGGCTGCCACTCCCGGCGGCGGCCGGCGGCGGCCGCTGACAGCACAGCATCATGCCTTCGCTGCGGAATGAGCGCTCCTCCCCCGCCACGTCCGCGGCGAACAACTGGACCGGTCCATCGTCCAGGACCCATGGGCGATGGCACCCGGTTCAATGTGGTCGGCGCACGTCCCGTACGGCCAGGGCACCCACCACGATGGTCAGGGCCTACGCGCCAACGGCCGGTGACCCGTCGTGGTGCTGGTTACGATGTCGTCGCTGTGGTATTACGTCTCACCCGGGAGATCCAGGTCGCGATGTCGAAGTGTGCCGACCGCTGGGCGTCTGCACAGGGCGCCGACGACGACGGGTCTGAGCGCCAGGGGCATGCGCTAGACCGGTTCCCATCTCTGGCTCACCCAGAGGTGCTCGTGCTCGTCGTTGCCGTGGCTTGCCGGCTCACGGTGATCCTCCGCTCGGGGGGGTTGCGGGGCGACTTCGGATATGACGCTGCCGTGTACTTCGCGGGGTCTGACGCCCTGACGCACGGCCGGCTCCCGTATCGCGACTTCGTGTACCTGCACCCCCCTGGCCAACTTCTTGCCCTCGCGCCCTTCGCGTGGCTCACCAGGGTGGTCAGCGACCCGACGGCATTCATGCTGGCGAACCTGTCCGTGGCGCTGGTCGGCGCGACCACCGCCCTCCTGGTGATGAGGATCTGCCGGCACCTGCACCTGGGTGAGGGATCGGCTCTGGCCGGTGGGCTCTTCTACGCGACCTGGTTCGGTGCCGTCGGAGCGGAGTACCTGACGAAGCTAGAACCCGTGGGCAACCTGCTCGTCCTCGGCGGGGTGTTGCTCGCGCTCAACGCGCAGCGACGGGAACGTCTGTTGTCGTGGACCGCCGCGGGTGCCGCGCTTGGGCTGGCCGTCTGCATCAAGGTCTGGTGGGTCGTGCCAGTCGTCGGCATCATCGCCTGGCAGTCCGCCATGGCACGGCGCCCACTGCGCAGTGGCGTCGCGATGGCAGCCGGTTGCCTTGGGGCCGGGTTGTTGGTCACGGTCCCGTTCTTCATCGCGGCTCCGCAGCAGATGTGGGCATCTGTGGTCACTGACCAGCTCGGCCGCCATCGCAGGCTCAATCCGCTACCCCGCGCTGGCGACCTTGGCACGCTCGGTCGACTGGGCAGCCACGTGCCTGGCCCGGCGCTGGCCTTCGGCACCTTCGTCGCCGGGGTGGTGTTCCTCGTCGTGGTCCGAAGAGCCTGGTCGGTCCGGGCCGCCCGTCCAGGAGTCGTCATTCTTGGAACACAGCTGGGCGTGCTCTTCGCGGCCCCGTCGTGGTTTCCGTACTACACCGACTATGTGGCGGGCTTCCTCTCGATCACCGTGGCCGCTGCTGCCGCAACCCCTATTCTTTCCAGCCACCGGGTGGTCGCCGGAATGACTAGCTGGCTACCAACCTGCTTGGCCGCTTCTGTCACCGTGGCGATCCTGATCTCGGGACAGTCCACCGTCCGACCCGTGCCTGGCGCCGTGAGGCTGAGCCGCTCCGTCGCTGGGGTCCGGTGCCTGATGTCCGACTCACCCATGGGACTGATCGAACTGAACGCACTGTCGCGCGGTCTGGCAGCCGGCTGCCCGAACTGGGTCGACGTCACCGGACGAACCTACGGCCCCGACCGGGCCAACCGATCTAGGAGCCACAACGAACGATGGCAACGCGACCTCACCCGATACCTGCGCTCCGGTGACGCGATCGTCATCGTCCGTAGAAGCGGCACAGGGATCAGCAGCACCACCCAGGCCGCCATCTCCCGCGACGGAGTACTCGCTCGCAGCGCGGGACAGACCGTGTACCGGGTCCGGCACCGCTAGGTCTTTCGCATATCCGCTGGCCACCGTTGGGGTCTACTGCACGGGTAGGTGAGGCAGTGCCCCGCGGGGTGGTGGGCTTTGAGGGCTGATCCTCGGTGCCTACTCGCCGCTTTGGAGGGCGGCGATGGC
>NZ_JAPYZV010000007.1 GCF_027812955.1 Pedococcus sp. 5OH_020 | reverse complement strand
GGCCAGGAAACTTACGGGTCAGACCACGCCGGCCGATACCGCCACCATCATCACTGGAAACTTCTGACCCCGGACCGGCGCCGCAGGGCTGTGGCCCATCTGCGGGGCGGGTTCGGGGTCTGGCAGCGGCGGGCGTGCCGGGTCGTCGGGGCGCACCGGTCCACCCACCGGCTGCCCCGCCGGGCCCGTCCGGATGAGGAGTCGCGGCTGCGCACCGACCTGCGACGGATCGCGCGCAGGCACCCGCGGTGGGGATGGCGGATGGCGTACCGGCTGCTGCGCCGCGACACCACCAAGGCGTGGACTGGGGTGAACCACAAGCGGATCCAGCGGCTGTGGCGGCAGGAGGGCCTGCGCCGGCCGGTCCGCACGAAGAAGCGCCGCCGGGTCAGCCTCGACACTGCCGAGCGGCTGCGCGCGGTCCGTCCGAACCAGGTGTGGGCGCTGGACTTCCAGTTCGATGAGACCACCGACCGGCGCCGCCTGAAGTCGCTGCACGTCGTCGATGAGCACACCCGCGAGGCGCTGGCGATGCGGGTCGGGCGCACCTGCACCTCCGAAGACCTGGTCGGCGTGCTCACCGACCTGGTCGCCGTCCGCGGCGCCCCCGAGCACCTGCGGATGGACAACGGCCCGGAGATGATCGCCTGGGCGCTGCGCGACTACTGCCGCATCGCCGGCACCCGGACCAGTTTCATCGAGCCCGGCTCGCCGTGGGAGAACCCGTTCGTCGAGTCCTTCAACAGCCGGGCCCGCGACGAGCTGTTCAACGTCGAGGAGTTCACCACCCTCCTCGAGGCCCAGGTCGTTGTCGAAGCCTGGCGGATCGAGTACAACACCTACAGGCCGCACTCATCCCTCGGGGGCTTGACCCCGGCCGAGTACGCGGCCAGCTGGACCAGCACCACCCAACCAGCACTCTCATAACGGGTGGACCAGTTCAAGGGGTCCCGCCAATGAGGCGTGGCGCGAACACATTCTCGTCCGCTAGCCAGAGGCAAGACCCAGAAGGAGACCGGCGACCGGGACGGTTACGCGCTTCGCATTCGATATGAATGGGACCTCGATCAGTCGGTGCAGGAGCTGGAGTTTGGGGCTTTCCCGCAGTGACTGGGCGGTCAGCCGCTGAGGGCGGCCTCATGCAAAGCAGACCTTGAGCCGGCCGCCAAACGCGCACGCTGCCTATTCGACTACAACTCTAGACGCCTGCTCCTTGAGGACTCGCGCGAGTCCATCGAGTGTCACCGCGTAGACGCGGCGCATGTCGATGACTCCGCTGCGGATGACCAGGTCGACTTGGTGTTCCGTTAGCCCCAATTGGCGTAGATCCTCTCGCACGATTTGATCTGTCTGCTGGACGACGACATTGACGAGTTTCGCCATCTCTGCAACAACGAAGTCGTAGCCCTCGATGAACGTGTCGTGAATGACCCAGTGCTGGTCGACGAGCGCCCCCTGCGCGGTGTTCACATACCTCCGCAACTCGATATCTCGGTAGGAACGTGCCTCGGCTGTCACCGCAGGAATGGTGAGACCGGGTACGTCTTTGCCCTCTCGCAGGCGCCACGAGATCCGCAGCAGAGCGTCCGTTGTTTGCGACAGCGCCGCCCTCATGCCCCAAGCGCGGTCAGACTCCATCCAACGATAGAACTCTAGCTGGGTGCTGATCATGCCCCACACGGGCGCGATCGCGAGGGACCAGAGAGACTCCCCCAGTTCCCACGCGGGCGAACTCGAGATCCGGCTGATGAGAAGCGCCGGAGCCCAAGCTCGAATCTCCCCGATGACTGAAATGAGCTGATCGACAGCGAAGGCGCCATAGTCGATCGCGCTTTGAACGTCCGGCCCGAAGGGCTGGGCACCCCGATCCCGTTGGGCCAGAATCTGTGCAAGCGCCTTGAGGAGATCCTCATCGCTGAGGCCGCGAAGTGCGCCCGGACTCGGCACGCGCGGTGGCGCAGGTGCTCGCGGCTCGTCCTTGCCGCGCGTCGACCTCCCGCGAGCGCGACGAACGCTAGCAGGCTCGGCGGCTTCCACTCCTGCGAGCGTCAGCGCGTCCGCGCGCTGCTCTGGACTCAGCCGCGCGAAGCTTGGCAGATCGTGTTCAAGAAAGATGTCATCCTTGAATTCAGGTAACGGAGCCTGCATCGCCTTCACGTCCGCCCACATTTGGTACCCGTTATGGTTGGTGTGAGCGACCGTTTGGAGCTCGTCACGTTCGTCAGCGTGAAGGCCGTACCCTGCCGGATGCGGGGACCAGTAGCAGCTCGGCTCATTCTCGGGGCCGAACAGCGGGTCATTGGTTGCGAGGATGCGCTCGTGACATCGCGTCTGCGTAAACCAGGCCGAGAACTCAGGCCGCCGTTCGATGGATCGTTGGGCGTGTTCCAGAACGATGGCCCGGGTAGATGGGGCGGCGCTCCGGGCTGCGTCTTGGAGGCACGTCAAGTCGTCGATCGAAAACTGGTCGAGATACGCCTGAATCTCTGTACCCGGTAGGTCGTATGCCGTGCCGTACATCGTCCATGGCAGTTGTGACGAGAGCTGTTGGCGCGTCGACACGGGTCGGAACACCTTGAGCTCACGACGCGCCGATCCGTCGACGAGACGCTCGAACGTCTCGCGGATCGCCAGACCCGTCCGGACGCCGTTCAGGCGACCGGATATGACCCACTCGCGAGGCCGGTCGCCACGGCGGATCGTCGCCGATCTCCCCAGGTCGACCCCTTCACGCTCCAGGCTCGCGACCACGAGGGCCGAACGGCCGGCATTCAGGTCGACCACGACCTCGTCGACTGAGCGGACTGCGACGTCGTTGGGATCCCGCGGCGGCGTCGAGACCAGAGTCGCGACCATGCCCTCTTGAAGGTCGTGGACCGTGTCCTCGGGGATGAAGAACTGTATCGGAAGCCGCTCGCCGTTTCTGCTCAGGATCGCTTGAAGGGCGCTTCGCGCCTGACCGCGCACAGGACGGCCGAGCAACCCCTGTTTGGCGAGATAGTCGATGGCGGCCCCCTCCGACGGGATCCTGGACGTTTGGTCTATCCGCACCGCAGCGAACGCCATATATGCGCGAACCGCATATAAGTTGGCGCGGCCGCCGAACATCGCCCAGAGCGAGTACATGCCCTCCGGCGAGAAACCGAAGTTGCAGGCTCTGACCGTGACCCACGAAGAGGCATCGAGCCGTCGGACAACAGACGATCTGGCCTTTGCAAACGCCTCGAATGGGGTGGGCTTACCTGTTCCCTGACTTTCCTTGATCCTCAGCTGGAGTTCGGCGATGTCCGATGCGTACCACTGGGGGGAGTCTTCGCCGGCACGCCGAGCCATATGGTCGCGGTCGGTGAGTGATGCGTTGACCCCCCAGCTGTTGCCGTGGGCGACGATAACGACCTCGCGGATCATGGCGGTGGGTCCGGATCCGTCGATGAGCCGAGCCAGGACGCGGAAAAGCTGTTCGAGACTCGTCACTGTCAGCTCGAGATGCCGCGGATAGAAACTTCGCATGAAGGCTCGCGAGTACCTTCCGTACGCCTGACCCTCGGGCACGAGGTAGACGACGAAATCGCGGCGGCCGGGTCGGAGGGGAAGCGGATACTGCGGCAGACCCGCCAGGATGGCTCGTCCCCGAGTCGTGCGATCCGTCGTTGCGGTGGTCGTCATCGCCTGAGGCTAGGTCAAAGGGATGCTAGGTCGGGCCGGCGCCCGCTGAGGATTACGAGTGAGGTCGGGACGTGCTCGACCCATGTCGGACCATAGGGGACGCTTCCAGTGGCGTAGGTCACTGATGCTGCAGTTGCGCCCCGGTACGGCTCGTCCAGCGTGAGCTGTTGGCCGGTTCCCTCGACGTATTCTGCGATTGCCGTGATCGAATAGACATCTCCGTCGATGAACAGCTCACGACCGCGGTCCCGCTCAGTCGCTCGCCAGTTGCTGTCTGGGTTGATCATTATGAGATTCGAGCCGTTCCCCACGGACAAGGTTCCGCTTCCTAGGGCGAGTTCGGGGCGTCGATCCAGGAGCAACTCGAGCCAAAGATCCTTCAGCGCGCGATCGGCCGGCTCAAAGCCTTCCGGCGGAGGGCCGAGCCGATCGAGCTCGGGGCCCTCAGCTTGGAGATACCTGACGACCTGCTCCTCGTATCCCGGTGTCACCGGCACGATGTAGCGCGCCGCGCCACTTCGCAGGAAGGCGGCGTGCCTCGCGTCCACTGCGGCCAACTCGGCGCGCATCGCCCAGGTACTGCGTCGTGCCCAATAGTACGGGTATAGGAAGTAGCTCGCCTGCGGCCACTCGAATGCCTCCTCGAAGAAGCGAGCGACGGTGGCGACGAGGTCACCCTCGGTCGGGTCGATCTCCTGGGCTCCATCGCCCTCGTTCACGACAGCGTCAAATTGAAACGTCTCGAGTCGCATCGCCTTGATTGCCCACTTTCGGAGCTCTTCGGCCTCGACTCGCCGATTCTCCCTTTCGGGTAGCTCAACTAAGGGAGCGGCAAACTGTTGGAGCGCTTGCTCTTGCAGTTCACGTTCGTACCGCTGCATGAGGACGTCATGCGCCGCACGCAGTTGCTCCCATGTCTCCAAGCGCCACTCGTCAAGGGCAAGCGGGCCGCGGACACATCGAACTGTCGCCTCTGCGACGAGAGTGTTGTCGAAGGTTCCAGCTGCCATGACGACGACGGGGACGCCGCTCGGCCAGCTCATTGTAGGATCGAGGCTGATCTCCATCGGACCTCCCTCCGCCGGGTCCTCGCCCTGCACCTGACCGCTCTCTCCGTAGTGGGTGCCGGAGATCTCGACGACGACCTCCCCACCGATCGCCATGAGGACGTCGACCATCTCGAGGTTTCCGCCAGGGTGGGCTGAGACAAGCGCGGTCACGCCAAGCGGCTGATAGCCACGCGGTATCGCGATCATGTCAGCGCGTGCGTCCTGTCCGTAGTTGTCCGCCTCTTCGTTCGGCGTTGTAGCCCACGAGTATCCAACCTGAATAAACTGCTCGGGCGGAGGATCGATGTCCTGAGCGCCGAATAGCGAAGCGAGGCACATGTAGTTCTCGGGCAGGATGTCTGACGCAGTGAGGGTGAATGCCGCTGGCTTGCGGGGACCTGAGGCACTGGTTCGGCGGTCTTCGAGAAGCGACACTGCGGGCTCGGGGATAAAGAACTCCACCAGCATTCGAGTGCCGTAATGCCGCAGCTCGACCTCCATCAGCTTCTCGAGCCACACGTAGATCCCGCTGACGTCCGTCGGCGCAGATCCGTCCTGTTGGGCAACGTTCACAAAGGAGTGTCGGTTGAGCTCACGGATCTGCTCGGTAATGGTCTGGCGGCGCATCTCGCGCACACGCTCGTAGGTACGCTCGACTGACTTCGCCACGATCTCTTGTGCCAGTCGCTGCGACGAGGACCGGGCCTCACTCTTGTTCTGATGCATTCCAGCGCGAAGGCTTGTGTCTACCTGTGTCAGACCGTATTTGCCCGAAGTGTTGAGGCCGGCCTCGATGGAGTAGTCCTCCGCAATCGTCGTCTGCGTCTCGAGCTGCATTTCGTAACGGCTCGTGGTCGACACATCGCGCTCGGACTCCGTTTCTGTCATCGTCTCGCGCTCTGCCACCTCTTCGACAGTGTGCGTGCGCTCGTGCTCGCGGAGCCTTGTCTCGCCAGGCATCACATTCTCGACGTGGGCGATCTCTCGCGCTTCATATCCCAAGAGGCGCTCACGGGCGACGATGAGATCGCCCCACCCAACCGAGCGAACCAGCGGACGTTCCCCTGCTGGAGGCCGAGCTGTCGGCGCCGCAAGCGTTGTGCGTTTCTCCTCCTCCCAGAGTCGAATCTGGCGACAGAGCTGGTTGGCGCGATCGACGGTCGTGCCAGGAGCGAGGCCGGCGGTGTGCTCAGCGTGGGTATCGGGACGGGGAAGGCTGTTTCGAATGGTTCGATACAGAGCAAGTTCGGGCGCGCTGAGGGTTGCCTCGAACTGCGTGAAGTATGCATTGTCAAGCGTGAGCACCGGCTGACCCACGCGAAGCGTAGGCCGGAATCTCGCAAACCAGCTCAACGGCAACCTAGTCCGTCTCGGGGCGCCTGCACGAGCCGGCTGCGGCCGTGTGGCAAGCCGCTGTCGCCTCCATGTCGTGTATGCCGTATCTGCCTTGAGCTGGATGACTTCAAGCATGACGCGACGCGCGACTAGCTCGGCGTGCTCGGTGCGACCGGCCGCGATCCTTGCGTCGAGGTCAGACGGCGCAGGCGGAGAGGCGAGCGCAGTCAGGCGGCCCAACCGCTGCCGATACTGGCGCTGCGAACGCTTGCCTTCCGGCAGCCAACTGGCCGGTGGGAGCACCACTGCCCGCCGAATCCGCATGACGGCGGTGCCTTCGGCCAGAACCGCCGGCGACGTCGTCACAAGATGCAGAAGATGCGCGATTCGGAGCAGTTCTTCATGCTCGGCTCGGTCGGGCGACTGTGGGGCAGTGAGGACGAGGGCGAGCCATGAATCGGTTAACCCGAGATACTCTGCGCGGAACTGCGGGGATCGTGCGAACTCGGCGACCGTGTGCGTCCGCCCGCCCGACTGGGGGAGGGGCAGCTCCCGCAAATCGAGGAGGCGTGACGTCTTCGACCGATCAACTTCTGCCCGTACGGTAGCGAGACCGAGTCCCCGAAGCCCCGCCGCACCCACGATCGACGCTCCGGCAAGGATCGTCATAACTCGCCGATCGGGCTTGGCCATGTCGACGTCGACTCCGCGGAGACTCTCGACGACAGCTCCGCCCCCAATGTCCTCGCTCGGTTCGAAGGAGTACACCGGCTCCGGACCGCGGACACTGACGAATCTGAAGAGGTCATTGTGATCGTGCGCCATGTGGCCGTCCTGCCTTTCGACGATCTAGACACGAAAATGGGCTCCACTCGCGAGCGATACGTTGGTCAGCCACTTGGGGACCATCCAAGCGTCGTCGCACGGACCATAACTTTGTCCAGCAGCGGTTGCTGCGAAAGGTAGTTCGCGCGGATGTTGGGACCGCTACCGTCGCAGTCCACTGCGAGCGCACGCATCTCCCCGAGATAGCGGGCGGCGGCGTCCTTGAGTTCAGAATCGTCGACAAAGACAGCTTCCAGCTGCTTGGTCCACGAGTCTAGGTTGTTGATCTGGCCGCTGCAGTTGGCTTCACCGATCGCCCCGCGCGTCTGCGCGAGGGCTTCGAGCCTCGGCTTCCAGTCATCGCGTATTGCGTTCAAGACGGCCATGAAGCGTCCGGCATCCTCCGCCGATGCCTGCGAGGTCCGGGTCGCGGGTCCGCTCGCCGCGCCCGACGCATCTCCGACGACGTACCCGAGACCGCCCGCCGCTAGTACCGCTGCTAGCACTGCAGCAATCAACCATGGCCGACGATTTTGGCCTCGGGCCTCGTCCTCTCCGGTCGTTGCGGCCTGCGGCCCCGTAGGAGGGCGAACATGGTTCGGGACGAGCCTACCCGAACTCTCCAGTGCCACAACAAGGTTGGCATCCGCGGCGTGGGGATAGTCCTCCGAGAGCACGCGTCGCATCATCTTGACGAGACTAAGGAGCTGCTCGTTGAGCTGCGCTAGATCCTGGTCTTCTGTTATGAGATCCGTCCCTTCGGCCACGTTCTTCATGATCGCCAGGACCTCTTCTGCCCTCCTCGCGTCGCCTTCTCCTGCACCTTCGCCGCTGTGTTCGCCGATCCACTGGGAAGCTAGGGTGAGAATCTCGTCTGCTAACTCGCGGTTGTCTTGGGGAGTTGGCCCGACGATTGACACCTTCAACCCCCGCCCACACGCAAATCTGCACAAGTTGCCGCTTCTAGACGTTATTGGGGCCACTCAACACTGTCTTCGTCCAATTGGCGTAGTTGAGAGAAGGAGTTGGCGCGGCGGAAGCCCTTACGCCCGTGCGGTGGACTCAAGGGTTCCGGGACATAACCTGCGAACCAAGTCCCCGCCCCGGCGGGACATAGCCGCGTCCTATCGCCGCGTTAACGCTGGATCTGCACCGTCTTGTATCGAGAGAACCTCAGCTCGTATCCAAACTCCTCTCCCTCCGGCGTGAGAGCTCTTCCGGTGGTGCGATCTCCCTTCCAGAGCCACGGAAGAACAAGTCGTGTCGCGTCGTGGGCTGGGAGCGCGCCGATGACAGCGCGCGCCGCGTCTCGCAGCCACTCGAGGTCGGTCGGGCTCACGGCACCAACGCCGCGCTGTCGGCCGTCGGCGGCCGTTGCGCGGGCCAGCTCGACCAGACTGTCTGCGCTGGCGGTGCGGGAAGCGGCGCTTCGATCACCGCCGGCACCCAGACCTTTCGACTCCGTCGCCGTGCGCAAATCCTGGACAGGGAGTGGCGTCGTCAAGTCCCCAGGATGCAAACCCAACACTGCGGCACGCTGTTCGGAAGGCCGCAGAAGCGTCAGGTTCTCGATGACCGTACGGACCGCATCCACGTAGGCGACTACCTCGTGACGCTGGTCGCTACCCCAGACCTCTTCGATCAGCGGAAGCACCTCCTTCCACTGCAGATGGCTATACCGCTGTCCGGCGTCGACACTCGGCGCCGGCTTGTTCAACGGCCCAGTCACGTAGGTGAGGTCTACTCGGCAGTTGGGATGCGCGGCTGCCGCGAGGAGCAAGTAGTACGGAAGCTGGTCGGCGCGATGGCTCCCAGGCTCGGTCTTGAGCTCGATCACCCAAGCGCGGTCGGGCCACAAGACAGCCCAATCTGGCCAGCCATTGGGTGATGAGGGGTCGATCTTGGGCAACAGGTACTCGTCAACGAACACATCGGGCGACGGCCACGGATCCTCATCCGCCGCCGGCTCCTCCCCATGAGCCAGCGCGTCCAAAAGGCGCAGAAAGGCTACCCCCTGCACACTTGGAGGCCGGGGGACGTTCCAAGCCGGTGGATCGCCACCAACCATCAACGTCGTGATTAGACGTTGCAGGAACTCCTCGCGTCCAAACTTGAGCCGACGCCACAAGTTCTGAGGGTTTCCCACATGCGCCGCAGCGTAGATCGCTCGAGTGACATCCATCCACGTGGTTGCGCCGCCGAGCACTACGAGCGAGCGCCCGCGGCAACCTCAACCGGCACGGCGTCCACTTCCTCACCGCCTACGTCGCAGGACTCTGAAGCCGCTGGCGGGTCGGCGGACCCATCGGTGTTGCGCAGTCCCCCCAACGGGTCTCCCGCCGACTTCCGGTTGGGCGCCACTCCCGCCTGGCGTCAGGTCTCACGTACCGTCAGCTGTTGAAGGCAACCTCGTATTTCTTGGCCACCGACGGCTTGAGGTCGCCGTACACGCGCAGCAGCACCGCCCCGTGCTGGTAGTGGTACTCCTCACCAAGCGCGCCGTTGGCCGCCTTGAGGGCGTCCTGGATAAACTTCGACCGGGACCTGGCGCCGGCCTCGTCCGGCCACACCTCGACCGTCGCGCCGCACTCGACCCCGAGCTCAGTGCAGCTGGCGCCTGAGTCGTACAGGGTCGCCGCGGACACGTACCCTCCCGGCCGGCCGATCTTGTTGTTCGGGTCGTTGTCCTCGGTGATGGTGACGAGCTTGGTCACCGTCGGCACCTTGGCCTTGATGCCGTCCGCGATGGCGGTTGCGTCTTTGGCAGCGGCCGGGGTCGTCGTGCTCGAGGACGAGCTGGGCGACCAGGGTGATGCGGACGACTTGGACGACGAGGTCGAAGCGGACGAGCTCGAGCTGGAGGTCGATGGGCCGGTGGACGAGGCGTTGTTCTGGCCGCCCCCGCAGCCGGTCAGAACAACGACGGCGACCGACGCCGTGACCATGGTGGTCAGGGTTCCCTTCAGGATGCGCATGCCGCGGAACGTACACGCCTTACCGGATATCCGTGGCCGAATGGTGCAACACCGGACAAACGGACTGATTCCGGTCGCCCACGTCGGATTTCAAGACGGCCCGCGGGCTCTGGGGCTGTTGAACTAGGCGCCTCGACAGCGTGACGACTGCCCAGGTGGGCGACGACCACGATGATTCGGCGTCCGGCTGACCGCGCATCCGCCGGCGGCATCGTCCCTTCGCCAGGGTAAACGTACCTGTGGACCCGGGTGAAGGATCGGTCGAGACCACCACGTACTGATGCTCTGGAGCTTCCACCGCTTGTCGTCTACCGGACGGCGCCAGGGTGCGCGGATGCCAAGCAGCGTGTGCGTCGCCGGTGGCGGCGCCTACTTAAGGGTGATTCCACCTAACAGCACATTTGTAACCGCTGACGCGGCCGCTGCCAAGAGCAGGCCCCATGACCAGAGATGCAACCAGGTCTGCCTAATGGCACGATGAAGTTCTGGCTCGCGGTCGCGGACGAACTCGCGGCGAGCCCGGCGGCGCATTTTGAGTGGCAGTTCCTTGACCAGGTCCTCTTCGGCGCCCTTACGTCGAATCGCCTCCCGGTGGTTGACGGCCACCTGACGTAAGGACAGCCACATCTGAATCGACGTGCCGCCGAGGGCCAAAGGGGCTGTCAACAGTCGAGCAAACATGCCGCCAGGCTTCTGCGTCGGACCGTCAGCCGCCCGAAGGCACTCCGCCCGGGAGCCGCCCAGCCAGGTGAGTCTTTTCGGCACCCCTCTGTTGTCACGACGCCGGGATCGGCTCCGTTGAGTGTGCGCCGGCGCTTGTCGCCGTCAAGACATCCGATGCGGTTAGCGCGTCAAGCGGCAACGGTCGGGCGAGTGGTTGTGGGCCTAGGAAAGGCGGTCTGCTCGCGGTAGGGCTGGCCGGTTTGGAGGCAGTGGTGCAGGCAGCCGAGGAGGCGGGCGAAGAGGTTGCGTTGCGCGGCCGCGTGTCGGTCTCCGGCTTGGCGGCGTCGGTCGTAGTGGGTGCGGGCGCCGGGTGAGGCGGTGAGCGCGGAGAAGGCCCAGGTGTAGCCGGCGGCGTTGAGCCGGTTGTTCTTGACGCGTCTGTGGAGCACGGTGGTGCTCTTGCCGCTGGCGCGGGTGATTGGCGCTGCTCCGGCATAGGCCTTGAGGCCCTTGGGGTCGTGGAACCGCGCCCGGTCGTCGCCGACCTCGGCGAGCACGCGGGCGCCGGTGAGCAAGGCCAGCCCAGGAAAGCTGGTGATGATGCGCGCATCCGGGTGCTGTTCGAAGGCCTCGACGACGGCCTGCTCGAGGTCGTCGGCGGCCGTGCAGGCGGCATCGAGTTGACCGAGCAGGGCAATGGCCTGGCGACCCATGGCCTGCTCGACGAGCGGGAGTTGGCGCATCTGTGGTGTGCGCAACGCTGCGGACAGCCGGGCCGCCTCCGCGGCGATGCCCCTGCTCCGGCCGGCGCGCTTGAGCAGGGCCACGAGTCGATGGTTGGTCAGTTTCGCTGCGGCGGCCGGGTGGGAAGCGGCGGCCAAGATGACCCGCGCCTCAGCTCGGTTGATCCCGCCGCGGGCGTCGGCGAACGCGGCGAGGAAGCTGGGGTAGTACTCGCGCAGATGTGAGCGCAGCTTGTTGTGTGCTGTGGTGCGGGCCCACACGGCATCTTGTTGAGCGCGGGCGAGCACGGCGATGGCCTGGACCAGTTCGGAGTCCGCGGGAAGCGTCCGGTGCGTGTGGGCGTCGGTGCGCAGAATATTGGCCAGCACGACCGCGTCACCGTGGTCGGACTTGCGACCAGCGATCGAGTGACGGTCCCGGTAGCGGGCCACCGCCATCGGGTTGATCGGGTATACGCGCCTGGCCGTGGCGCGCAGGCAGGCGGTCAAGAGCCCGCGCGGGGTCTCGATTGCCACCGGGATCGGGTCCCCGGCGGCATCGCCATGCTCGGCGAGCAGGGACATGAGTGTGGTCAGACCCGCGACGTCGTCGCTGATGCGTTGACGTGCCAACAGCTGACCTTCCCTGTCGACCAGGGCGATGTCGTGGTGGTCCTCCGCCCAGTCGATGCCACAGAACACGTTCATCGGAATCTCCTTTCGTCGGTCCTCGTGGTCGTGCGTCGGCCCAGGGCCGCGCCGGGTCACGCAACTCCCTAATGGAAGGGCTCGTGGGCCCGCCATCCGATCGGCCGTTTCGTGACCTCAGCTACCCGTGGGGCCGCCGTTCCCGGTTGGAGCCTCGATGGCTCCGGTCAGGGTGAGGAGTCTGATCCCGCAGGTGGCTCGGGTCACGAACATCTCTATCGGCCCAACGCATCCACACTTCGGAGCTGGCTCGGTGTGGCGTCGGCGAGCGGGTGGGGTGTGACTTCCGGTGAGCGGGCCTCGCGATCTTGACGAGGGGCTCCAGGGCCCATGTCGTTCGAAGTGGTGGCCCGCTCCCGTGCCCATTAGGTCGTTCGTCCGGTGGGGCGCTCCACCAGCCGGTGGGCAGCCGCGAGGAGAGCATCCCGCCGGGCACCTGGACCGAGTCTGGCCGGACGCCGGTCCTACCGACAATCGTCTAACGGCCGCATCAGGCCCGCCCTTGCGGTGTGGGGCCTACGCATCTCGTGTGGACTCGGCTTGCGATCTGTCAGGCCGCCCGGCGATACGGCGAGTGGTCAGGCCCAAGAGACATCCGGCACCCAGCAAGATTGCCAGGACTACCAGATAGATGATGAAGTTCAACCAGCCGTAGCCGCCTTCGCCACCCGAAGGTTGAAAGAGTTCCATGATGGAGACCGTCACGCTGACGACCACGGCTCCTGCCAGCGCAGAGGGCAGCAACATCGACCAAGACCGTGATCTCCCGAGGAACACTCCCCAGAGCAGCGCAATGCAAAGCGTGAGCATCAGGGCCCTGTCGTCCCACACTTCAAATGGGTCGCGCTTTCCGCCGAGCACCCGCTGCAGAGTGTCCCGGGCGAACATGGACACTGACAACGCCGCAAGCCAGGACACCAACAAGATTCCGCGCGACCAACGCATGGTTCAAGCATCCCGTCCTGGGGACCAACTGTCATCGCCCCACCGAGAAGGATTCGCGGTGCGCTGCGCGGAACGGCGAACATCAATTGACTCACGGGCGCTGCGCTCGCATACCCCGCCGCGAAACGGGATCCCGCCCTGGGGAGCTGCTAGCCGCCGCCTAGCGCGTACCCCCAGCGGCTCACGAGCACGAGCGTTGGTACAGCCGAGCCAACGTCAACACCGACCGCGCGAATGCCCGACTGCGCGGATCTGTCTGTCGTGGGTGTTGAACCCCCACCGTGCCAGCACGACGGAAAGGACCGCAGGTGACCAAGGCCGCGGCGATACCGATCACCGGCCATGGGTTGTTGGCGTCGTCGTGTTGAAGCGCAAGGAACCCCCAGATTTCGGTCACCAGTGTCGGAGCGCGACCAGAAAGGCCACCAGTGAGTAGCTCGGCTCCACGGCCGGGCGATTAGCGGCGACCATGCCGTGAGCGTACATCGGAGGCTGGGAGCGGAGCTTGAGCGCAGCGGGGCTTGCCACTCGTCCGGGCGAAAGGCGGGCCCGATCCCATGTACTGGAGGCGCTGGTGCCGCGTCACTGTAGCCGCGTTCGGCCAACACCTGAGCAGCGACAAGCGAGACTTGCCCGAACGCCCACCCCAAGTGAGATCTCAACCGCACTAGTTCGTCATGAGGAAGCCGACCGCAAGTAGGAGAACGGTTGCAAGCACGAGCGCGGCCAGAATGCCGGGGATAAGGGGCCAAGGCTTGTTGCGTGGGTTGTTCACAGTCCTTCACGCTACTCCTGCCAACGCCGCCCCTGGCCTCGCCTTGTCAGCTGTCTAGCCTGTGTAGCTAAGGAATCCTTCGTCGGCCGGCCTCCTCGTTCCGCGGATCGGGAAGCCGCGTCTTTCGCCGCGACGGGGCGTCGCAAGATCGGTGATGAGATCGCGACTCGTCGCTGTCGCACATCGGCAGTTCGAGCAACGGATGAGCAGCTCGTCGTAGGGTCGGGCGATGACGAGTGACCATCAGAGTGATTCGGCAGTTCAGCGGAACGCAGAGACCGCGATCGTCGAGGCGCTTGCGACAAAGCTCGGGTTCAAGGGTGCGCTGAGCCCAAAGCGAGTGACCGTGCCCGGTGGCAGTTTCGTCCAACTGGATGCTTGTTCCGATGACGAGAGCATCCTGGTTGAGGCCTATGCAAGACAGGGAAGGCTCAAGGGAGCGCAGATCAAGAAGATCAGCCAGGACATCCTCAAGTTGGCTCCCCTGAAGCGTGACCCGCGAATGAGCGATTCACGAGCGATCGCCGTCTTCGCCAGCGAAGAGGCACGCGATTCCATCACCGGCTGGATTCGTTCGGCGGCCGAGCAGTTCCACATCGAGCAGCTAGTCGTCGACATCCCCGACTCCTTGCGTGACGAGATCAAGGCAGCCCAAGCACGAGAGGTCATGGTCATCGTGGAGATTCCGTTGGAGGACATTGCGGAGGACGTGACAGTCAGGAAGCCTTGAGGGACACCTGCCCGCGCGCCCGGACAGCTGACGCGGCCGGTGTGCCTGCGTCATATTGCCGCCTATCGGGCGGTTCAATCACTCATTCATAGCCGACGAGCGGATTGGTGCCGCCATTGCCGGTCGTTACTGTGCCAGTGGGTTGCTGATGGTGCCTGCCTCAGTCGCCGTCTGGGGACGGCATCCCGCGGTCGGATGCCCTGGGAGACGCGGACGAGGCGGTGTTGTCGCTGCTTGCCGCCCAGCTGGCCAGCAGATGCAGGGCATCGAGGGTGGGTGAGCGCGGCTCGGGCGTGTAGATGAGGAGGCTCTGGGTGGGGTCGGCGGGCAGCGGGACGGATTCGAAGGGCAGGTCGAGGTCGCCGACGATGGGGTGGTGGAGGAGCTTGACGCCGCTGGTGTGGATGCGGACGTTGTGCGCGGCCCAGCGTCGGCGGAAGTCGTCGCTGCGTGTGGAGAGCTGCCCGATCAGGTCCGAGAGGTCTCGGTCGTAGGGGTCGCGGCCGGCTTCGGCGCGGAGCAGGGCGACGGTGTCGTTGGCGGCCCTGTCGTAGTCGCGGAAGAACTCGGTCGCGTGCGGGTCCAGGAAGACGAACCTGGCGGTGTTGGCCGGTCGGGCGGCGCCGGTGTACATCGGTGCGTACAGGGCTGCCCCGAGACCGTTGGCGGCCAGGATGTCGAGTCGCCCGTTGAGCACCAGGGCCGGTGCGCCGCTCATGGTGTCGAGGATGCGCTGGATGGTGGGGCGCACCCGCTGACGGGCGGGCCGGCGGCGCGGCGGGCGGCTGCTGCCGGCGGTGCGGAGCAGGTCCTCGAGGTGCGCGCGCTCGGCGTCGTCGAGCTGCAGGGCGCTGGCCAGGCCCTCGATCACGCTTTCGGAGACGCCGGTGGCGTTGCCCCGCTCGAGCTTGGTCAGGTACTCCGGGGAGATCCCGGCCAGGGTGGCGACCTCGGAGCGGCGCAGTCCCGGCACCCGGCGGCGGTCGCCGCCGTAGACGGGCAGCCCTGCCTGTTCGGGGGTGATCCGGGCGCGGCGGGTGGAGAGGAACTCGCGGATCTGAGCTCGCACGTCGCCACGGACATCCCTGTGGACGGCCCGCCCCTCGTCTCGCTCGATCACACCTGGAGCGTACGGGCCGTTCGGACGCGTTGGGGGTCCCTGCCGGTACCCCTGTCACAGGGTCTCCCACCGTCGCAATGCGGCTGGTTCCGTAGTGGTTGCACCCCCCGAGAGGCAGGCGGCCCCACGGGCCGAGTCCCACCCCACCCAGACCCACCCGAAGGAACGACATTTCCATGAGTGAGAAGAACGTTTGGTTCATCACCGGCGCCGGCCGCGGCCTCGGTGCCGACATCGCCAAGGCGGCCCTGGCCGCCGGGCACGCGGTGGTCGCCACCGCCCGCAACCCCGAGTCAGTGACCAACGCGCTCGGTGAGCACGACCACCTGCTGGCCGTCGCCCTCGACGTGACGGACCCGGCCGCCGCCCAGGCGGCCGTCGCCGCCACCGTTGAGCGCTTGGGCCGCCTCGACGTACTGGTCAACAACGCTGGCAGCTTTCAGGCCGGGTTCTTTGAGGAGATGACAGCCGAGGCGTTCCGCTCCCAGATCGAGACCACCCTGTTCGGGCCGGTCAACGTCACCCGCGCCGCCCTTCCGCAGCTGCGCGCCCAGCGCTCCGGCCTGGTGATGACGATCTCATCGACCGCCGGTATCGCCTCCCCGGTCCAGTTCACCACGGCCTACGCCACCTCGAAGTTCGGCGTCGAGGGGTTCATGGAGGCGCTGGCTCCCGAGGTCGCCCCGTTCGGCATCAAAAGGATGCTCGTCGAGCCCGGCTTCTTCCGCACCGAGCTCCTCAGCCCGCAGTCGACCCAGTACGCACCGCCGTCCATCGACGACTACGCCGAGCGCACCGCCGCGACAGTAGCGGCGTGGCAGGGCATGGACGGCAAGCAGGGCGGCGACCCTGCCAAGCTCGCCCAAGCACTCATCCAGCTCGTTGCCCTCGAGCAGCCACCAGTGCGATTCGCCGCCGGAGCCGACGCCGTCGCCACCTTCGAACAGAAGGCCCACGACCTCCTTACCCAAGCCGACGCCCACCGCGAACTGTCCGTCAGCCTCGCCCACGACGACGCCTGAGCCGACCCACACCATTTCGCCCAGTGAAGCAGAAAGAACCAGGCGTGCCGCCATACCGTCGCCATGACACCTCACGCGTGCCATGGCGACACCTAGACTGCCGGCGTGGGCGACAAGGAAGAGGCAAGGGAGTGTCAACGATGCGGATTGCGGTGGTTCGCCATCAAGGCGCCCCTCCCGCAAAAGCCAAGATGGTTCGACGAGGCGGGCGCGTCGATGTGGACCGACTCTCAGGCTCGGATGGCCCGCCTCCAAGGCAACTACGGGCGCGCAGTGGAACAACGCGATGCATGGGCCAAGTGCGCGAATTGCGGTTCGACGAAGGTGCGGACCGTATCCAGTCGTGGCTTCACGCCGACTGGGATGGTGGCGGCGCCCGCAGCGATCGACCCTCTTGCCAAGCGGGCCCTTCCGCACGTAAGCACGTCATCAAGCGGCGCAGGCAACTTCTGCCCTAGCTGCGGAGGGCCGACCTCAGTTGGTTCCCGATTCTGTTCCAATTGCGGGTCGCCTCTGAGCGGGCGGTCAAGTCAGCCCGAGGCTGGAGAAGTAGAACCAGTCGCCGCACCGCAGACCAATGAAGGCTTGCACCCTAGGCTCACGTTCCTGCACGCCGAGGCAGCCGCCAAGGTCGCTGGCGACAGGGGCCGGCTGAAGGCTCTGCGTAATGCCGAGAAGGAGCGTCAAGCACAACTGCGCTTGCGTGACTTGTTCGCTGAAACGAAGTACGACGTGCAGTTCGCCCAACAGGCCAAGGGGCGCGAGTAAGTAGGGCGCCGGTTGGCGTTCGCTGAAGCAATGCGTTCCGCCGCGTCAGGGCCTGCCCCTTGCGCCCCCGGGGCCGCTCGTCGAGGCAGGGCGCTGGTTGCGCAAAGGCGTTCTCGCAGTGACTTCGGGTCTCCGTGCGAGAGGTGCACTCCGTCGGCGATCGGGTCTGCTGCACGAATCGGTATCGGCTGAGCTGTCCCATTCCGGTTCCCCTCTGTGTCAAGAACGTGGTTTCGGCAGCCTCGAGTGTGCGCCGGTGCTTGTCGCCGTCAACGTCGTTCGTCCGGTGGGGCGCTCCGCGTTGACGGCTCCGGCGCGCCGGCGCGGGGGCTGAGGAGCCGAAGCCGCACGGGGTTTCGAGGTTCGCCGCGGAAGGGGTAGCGTCGGTGCTGCGGGTCCGGGTTGTGGCTGATCCGAAGAGTCGATGACCGGGGTGTGTAGGTCGGCCGCGCTGGATGTGAGTGACGCCCCCGAGTGCCCTCCCGGGCCCGCCTCAGTGCTGTCCGCCGGTGCCCGGGTGGCGGTGGGTTCGGCGAGGTTGGCGTCGGTAACGAGCTGCCGGTACACCATGTCGGACAGGCGTCGCTTCAAGCAGCGCCGGGCCTCCTTGCGGGTCTTGGCCTCGCCCAGCTTGCGCCGGTAGTAGGTCCGGCCCTCGGTGTCGAGGCGGATCTGGGCGATCGCGGCCATGTGCAGGACGTGGTTCAACCGCCGGTTCCCAGCCCGCGACAGGCGGTGTCGGACCTGTTCGCCGGAGGATGCGTCCAGGGGTGCGGTGCCGGTCTATGACGCGAAGTGGTTGCGGTCGGGGAACCGGGCGACGTCACCGACGTCGGCCAGGACGCGGGCGGCCCCGGCCGGGCCGATCCCGGGCAGGTCCATCAGGTGTGAGCCCCGGGCCCGGACCGCGGCGGCGAGCTCCGTGGTCAGCGTCTTGAGCCTGGCATCCGTCGCCACCAGGTCGGCCACCTCCTCAACCGCCATTTGCCGAGTCGTCTTACCGACAACAGATCTCGGCTTGACCGTGGCCAGCAACCGCTTCGCCTTGGTCGCGCTGAGGTCCTTCCCGGCGCCACCGGGAGTCAGCTCGGTGAGCAGCCGATGCAGCCGGTTGACGGTCTGCACCCGCCGGGCCGACAGCTCATCACGCCGGTCGACCAGCAACCGCAGCGCGACCAGCTCCTCATCGAAGGCGAGCACCCGCAGGTTCGGGGTTCGCAGTGCCGCGGCGGCGATCGCTTACCCGGGGGAACGCAGTCCGAAAAAGAGCCACAACGATCAGGTTGGGCAGCCGCGATAGAGAGCGTCCCACCGAGCACCTCGACAACAGCCTGGCCGGGTCGCTGCCGTAGGAGAAGTCTTAAGTAGCCGCTTTTGGGCGGGTTCCGTGTGTGCACACATCGCTAGGTTTGAGTTGGTCCCAAGCGTCCGGGCCGGCGCGAGCGCACCCGCTGCTTAGCGGAAGCGAGTGGTCGCTGGCAACGGCAAGTTGCGCCTACATCTCGTGAACGGCCCGAATGAAGTTGGCTCGGGCCACCGACCCGAACATTGGGGCGCACCGGGGGTGTGACGCGGCTCTGCCCTGGCTTGACGAGCGGGCCGCGGAAGAGCGGCGTCTCCGCTCCATGCCGCACCTCAAGGACCTGCGGGCGCCTCGGGGTTGGTGCGAGGCCGGCGGCATCGCAGTCCCAACCGCCTCATCGTCCGTCGATGTATCCCGGCGGGCGTCCGGTCTCCCTTGAGCTCGCCACGGCGAATGTCGGGCCAGAGACAACGGTGGTCACTTCCGCGAGCGCGCGTTCCACGTCGCGAAGCTCCTCAACGGTCTGACCCTCGACGACGTTCGTGCTGTCGGACGGAACCCTCCGCCAATCCTGAGAGGCCCTCGAGTCCCGTCCCCATTCCTCAAGGTACTTCGGCATGTTTGCCGGATTGACGCACGCCAGCTCGGCGACCGAGCGCGTTGCGTCTGGACCGCGGAGCAACCAATCTTGGTGAACGATCTCGTTGCGCCTGCGTCGGGCACCCTCCGCGGCATCGACAACCGCCAGCACTTGATTGCGCAGTTCACCGACGAGCCTCGTCTCGGCCAAGACGCGTAGATGCCGGCATTGCGCGGCACCGCTTGTTCGACGGGCGCGATTAAGGTCGATCGTGCGATCGAGGTGGTGCCAAACCATCCCCATCTCAATGTCCAGCCGCGACCCGGCGATCGTGACACGGCCAACCTCTTCCAAGACGTCAGGTGCGGGATACATGCCAATATTCCACCAGAGCGCTCGCCTGAGCGGAGCCGACAGGGTGAGTCCGTAGCCGGATGGAGGCGCCTCGTCGCCGGCACGCTGGGCACGGACGATCACGGACCTAGCTTGACGGCAGGCCTTGGCCCTGTCACTCAACGCCGGATGCGCCAACTTGCAACTACGTACGACATCAGGAAGCCGCACGCCCAGTGGCGGCGGAATGCCGGCGCGAGGTCCGCCAGATGAGCGCCTTCAGCTTCCGTCTACTGAGCGACGTCGTATGCCTTTTGGACGTCCGCACTGATGCGTCCGCGGTCGCTCACCTGGTGACCGTTGTTCTTCGCCCATTCCCGCACCGCTGCAAGGTCCGTGCGTGACTTCGATCGTGACGAGGAACGAGTAGTCCTGCCACGACGGTTGCGGCCGCCTTGCTCGGTAGCCTTGGCAATGTAGGGCTTGAGCGCCTTCTCCAGGGCTACCCGGTTCTTCGCGCTGAGGTCGATCACCCAGGTCTTGCCGTTGAGGCTGAACGAGACCTCCTTCGCGTTAGCCGATCCGTCGAGGTCATCGGTAATCGTCACTGTCGTCTGTTTCGCCATAAGTCGATGATCGCGCCTGCGCGCCGTAAATGTCTAATTCTCACGGCCATTCCTCTTAGCCGGCCGCACCGGCTGTCGATAATGTCGAAGGAGAGCGCAGCGGCGCGATTTGCATAGTCACACACTCGCGCCGCCACCACGTCGCACAGGAGTCGTCGTTGCGATCCCATTGGGACGAGAGCACACTGCCGCTATCAGGGAAGGGCGGGCGAGGTCGTGCCCTTCATGGCAGTCCGGCGTTAGGGATGGGCATGCGATTTTCGGTGAGTAACGATGCGGGTGGACAACCAACTTGGCGCCTATACGGTGACAACGAGGAAATGGTGGCATGGGCAGGCGAATCGTTCGCCAGCAGATCCAACGCGACTCGGGCAGCGGAGGCATTCAAAGCGCGCGCAGCCACCGCGCGGTTTGAACTGTACGCGGATGCCGGCCAGAGGTGGCGGTGGCGGGCATGGGCCTCGAGCGACAAGGTCGCCGCCTCAGGTGAGAGCTTCGACAACCGCTCCAATGCGCAACGGGCTGCGGACAACGTCCAGGCAAACGCCGGATCCGCGACCGGTCCATAACCAGGGGGCGCGACCTGCTGATCGTCGAGCCGTGCTTGCCGTGTGCACGTGTTTGCGACTCCTGGATGGACGGTCTCTGGGGAATACGATCGCCTGCATATCGGGTGCGCCCGCGCCGAGTGCTGCACGGGACTTCCCGAGCTCCGGCCCAACGGGAGGGATAATTTGCCAACGCATCGTCGCCGCGGGCACTGGCGCCGTACGCCAGGCGGGGGAAGGGTGTGGGTCACCAAGCACCAGGTCACGACCTCTGGCGGTCGAGGCCGGAGCCCAGGCTCCAGGACCCCACGACGGAGAACCCTACGTACCTCCCGCGCTGCGCCTATCCCCCTCCAGATCTACAGCGTGCGCTGGGCTCGGCCGAATGCCACCTGCCCTGTGTGCCGAGCACCAGTCTTCTTCTACTCGAACGAGCGCGGGAGCCGCGTCTACTTTGACGAGCTCGGCCCGCCGTGGCCAAAGCACCCGTGTACCGACAGGGACGCCGTGTTCCTGAGCGGTGACTCATCCGACCGGCCAACGCGAACACAGCCCCCGCTGCACGGCAAGCATGCTGGCCGCGAGTACGCAAAACGCGGCGCCCAATACGCCTCGCACTCGATCTTTAGCCAGAAACGCGGCAGGGCGCCTGCAGAAGGGTTCGTCGTGGATCTCCAATACCCACACCTTTATGGCGCGGTCCTCCACCTGATTCGCCCATACGAGCCCACGGCGATCCACGGGCGAACCGTTTCCAGAATCCTCCCGCTGAGTGCCGGCGACCTCGTCTTCATCAAGGATGGCTTCCTGTCCTACTTCGACATCGACCGCTTCGAAGCCGTCACGGTACGAGTTAGCGCCCCGTTCAACGTCCCATCGCCACCGCGTCGGTGGTGGCGCCCGTGGCGATGACAAGCAGTACACCTCTGTCGACTGAACAGCCGGACGCCATCGTCGCCGACCATCGCCTCGAGGCAGCGGCAACGGCCGCGCTCCTTCTAGGCGCGGGCTCTCGAACTCGAGGCCAGCGCCTGCCGGGCCTCGACTATTGAGGCGGGCGTTTCCGTCATGCGATATGTGCGACGCTCCTATGCTTCGTCAAGCCGCTGTGGCCGTATTTTCAAGAAGCCGATAGAGGTCGCGAGCGACGTAGCGAGCCAGGCAGCGTTTGATCTCTCGGCTGGTCTTGCCTTCCGCACCGCGGCGAGCGACGTAGTCGCGGGTGGCTGGCTGGTACTGGATCCGGATCCGGACCACGGTGTGCAGTGCGTTGTTGAGCTGGCGATCGCCGTACCGGTTGAGCCGATACCGGGTGGTGACTTGGCCGCTGTTCGCCGGGATCGGTGCGACGCCGGCGAGCATCGCGAACGCCGCCTCGGAGTGAATGCGGCCGGGGTGGGACCAGGCGCACAACACCGTCGCAGCCACGATCGGACCGACGCCGAACTGCTCGAGCAGGTCGGGGCGCCAGCTGCGGATGATGGTCACGATGGCCTTCTGATGTTCACGCGCCTCTTTGAGCATCGCGTGCGCTCGACGAGCCAACGCCCGCAACGCCACCACGGTGCTGGTCGTCTCGATGTCCCAAGAGGAGTGCACGCGCAGGTTCGCGGCCGTGTTGAGCATCGCGGCAACCTTCTGGCCGCGGAACCGGGCTCGGATCGGCTCGGGCGCGGCGATGACCAGGCTGAAGACCTGCAGCTGAGCCTCGGTGGAGGCATTGATCGCGGAGCGGCGAGCGGTCAAAAGCACTGACAGGGCTTGGCGTTCGCCCCCGCTGCGGGGAGTCCCCAGCTGGGGTCGAGCCATCGCCTCACGCGCGGCTCGGATCGCATCGAGCGGATCTGACTTCGCCCCGTTACGGCGCGCAGCCCGCTTCGGGCGGTCCAACTCGATGACGATCTCCGAGGCCCCCAGCAGGTGACGACTCAGACCGGCGCCGTGGCCGCCGGTCCCCTCGATCGCCCAGGCCCGCAACGTCGCGTGGTTGTTGGCGAACTCCACCAGCTCGGCATAGCCCTCGGTTGTCGCCTCGACGGTGATCTCGTCGAGGACACCACCGGTCGCGGAGTCGACCACGGCCGCGGAGTGAGTGTGGACGTGGGTGTCGACGCCGATGACGACATCGACCACCTCACGCAGATCGGTCAGACTGGTCATGCGTTCTCTCCTTCGCCGGATGGGACGTGGTTCCGGTCCGGGACGGAGGCTCGGCAGGACTGTGATGAGACACGCCTGGCGCTGCTAACACCGGGTGGTCAAGCTCCTGATCAGGCCAGCTCCTCCAACCGGGCCGGGGTCGGCGACCACGCGTGGACAAGTCGCAGCAGGGCACGAAGCCAGTCACACCGTGGGTCACACTCGTGGTCACCAACCACAGCCCAGCACCATCAGGCTGGGAACGCGATCCTCACAGTCACATCGCCGCCAGCCGGGCGCCCATACGCACTCACATGCCGATGAGCGGACATGACGCAAGATGGTGGCGTGGCGACCGACGCAGGCATGGGCGTGTCCGACTTGCTCCCGATCCTCGACACCATGCGCTCCACCGGGTGCCAGTTCTGGCTCGAGGGTGGCTGGGGAGTGGACGCCCTGGTGTCACCAGACACGATCGCATCGAGATGTCGACGTGGACTTCGATGCACGCTTCGAGAACGTCGTGCTTGCCGCTCTGGAGGATCTCGGCTACGTCATCGATACCGACTGGCGACCCAACAGGGTTGAACTCGTGGCCCAGGGAAGTCGTTGGGTGGATCTCCATCCGTTGGTCATCAACGCCGACGGCAGCGCACGCCAAGCCGCCCTCGGCGGAGGGTGGCACGAGTTCGACAAGTCATGGTTCACAACGGGGTCGATAGGGAGGTTCGGCGTGCCTTGCATCTCCGCCGAAGCCCAGCGGCTCTTTCACTCCGGATACGAGTTGCGGACGATCGACATCTTTGACCTGGCTCAACTGGACCGTCTCGGGAAGTAGGGACGCACCCCTCATGCCGGCTTTATGGGCGGCTGCCGATGTGCGGTCACACCCCGCTTCACTCGGGAGTACGAGCCGCGTCGGCCGCGGACGTGGGACGACCGGGCCAATCTGACCACTCTTCGTAGTCCTCGACGCGGCCGTCAGCGGCAAAGCGCAGCAGCCACAGGTCGCGGTACTCCTGAGTGACGGGATCGCCATACTGGACGTCGACGCGCACGGCGGCGTGGTCGCCGTCGACCGCGAACAACCATGAGTCGACACTGAAGGCCTTGCCCTCATCGTCAAGCCAGAAGGCCTTGATCGCGTCGTGCCCGATCTCCGATTCTTCGTACGGGGACGGTCGATAGTGGGCGTCCTCTGTGAATAGCGCCTCCACGGCGCGCAGATCCCCTGTCCGCCATGACGACTCGTACTCCGCCACCCATCTCAGAACCCCGTCGCGATCCATCCAATGATCATCGCTGCAAGACGCCGATGACCGCACCCCATTTCGGCGTTCGCTCCACACGTTGATACAGGGGGCCATGAATCGGCTTCGGTTCGCGCCAGGCTGCCTTCTGAGGGCCTCCTTCCCCAAACGTCCCCACCTTCCGCGGTCGCGCCGCTTGCTAGCGTCCGCTCGTGCCGCGATCCGCGTGGTCGCGCCCAATGAGCGTCGAAGGTCAGGTCAGGGCGCTGGACGTGCCGTTCTTGGCACGGACTCTGATTGTGGCTAGAAACGCTGCAGCCCCAATCAGCCCACCGAGCAGGATGCCTGCGCATACGTCGGTGAACCAGTGCGCTCCCAGGTAGATCAAAGCGAAGCCGACCACGGCATCGACAATGGTCAACCCAATGGCGACCAACGGCCAACGGGTTGTCTCGGCGACACAAGCAGGAGCAACGCGACCAGCCCGGCGGTGCACAGTGCGGCCGCTGTGGAGGGCATGGAGTATCCCACCGCTGCTACTTCGGCATACGGCGGTCCAGGTCGCGGTCGCGCTATTTGCATCTTCAGCACAATCGAGGCGGCGGCTGCGGAAGCTACCGCGAGCCCTCCGGCGACGATGGTGTCGGGACGGCGGAGGACCAGGCACAGAACGACCACCAGAAGAGCGCAGAGAGCGATGCCGCCCAGGCTGGTGCCCATCCACATCAGGCCTTGGCGGGCCTGGGCGACCGACGCGTCCCGGTGCGCCGCCACCCAGCAGGCGCTGGTCACGTCACCCAGCAGGCGCTGGTCACGTCGATGCTCAAGGCTGGCCATTATCGGCGACGCTGCTGGTCGAAAGCAGCCGAGGGCGCGGCGACGACGCAAAGAGAACCTGCGGCCTACCGCCGCGGGCCGGCGGACGTCCCAAGATTCGGCGGTGCTACACGACCTCGAACTCGATGTAAGCACATGTCGTTGGAAGGGGCCCCGGATCGCACATCTCGAAGCAGCGGATGGTAAAGGACGGGCTCGTTGACATCGGCCAACCCCGCAGGTCTTGACGGGCTAACTTGCATTTTGCAAGTATGCCCACATGAGCCTCTTCATCACCTGTCCGGTCCGGAGCGTCCAGCGCGCGACCGCCTTCTACACCGCCCTCGGTTGGACGCTCAACGGCGAGATGTCCGATCACAACGTGTCGTGCTTCGCTATCGCGCCCGAGCAGTACCTCATGCTCGGCAGCCGTGAGATGTACGCGAGCATCGGCGGCGTCGATCAGCTGGTCGGCGGACCGGACACCCCCTCGAAGGTCACGGTCTCGTTTGACCTGGGCAGCCGAGAGGCGATCGACGAGCTCCTCGACCGCGCAGCTGCTGCGGGTGGGCGGATCGGTGACACCGACGACTACCCGTTCATGTACCAGCGCCAGTTCGACGACCCCGACGGCTACCACTACTCGCCCTTCTGGATGAAGCCGAACACCGATCCAACCGAGTGAGCGACCTCGCCGCGGCCCTCGACATCGTCGGAAGCCGTTGGGCCCTGCTCATCGTGGAGCGGCTGCTCGAAGGACCGCAGCGCTACGGCGACCTGCAGCGCGACCTCGGAGCGCCGACGAACATGCTCGCGACCCGCCTGCGCGAGCTGGAAGCGGCAGGAGTGCTGTACCGTCTGCCTCTCCGCCACAACACACGGGCTTACGCCCTGACTGATCGCGGGCTCGCACTGCGAGAGGCGATCGTTGCACTCGGTCGCTGGGGTGCCGACCGGGCATAGCCCAGCATCCTGGCGCTCCCTCCCAACCTGGCCTGCCGCCATTCGCGCGCGCTAATTCGGTTGCCCGTCCATGGGGACCCCTGTCACGCTCGCGAGATGTCCAGCAGGATCGGCGACAAGCTGTTCGACCGATTCGGGGAGACCGCCGTCGCTGTGGGGAAGACGCGTCCTCAGGTGGAGCCGGCGATGATCCACGACATCTTCGACGAAGCGGCGACCCTGCTGCATAACGGACTTGCCATGGACCACCTGGATGACCACGACGCCGACATCGTTATCTCAGAGTTGTGCGTGGCCCTTACTGATGCGGACGTGACGACCGCGCTGTTGACCCGGTTCTACGCCGCCACCGACAAGCCCGAAGACCTGCACGACCCAACAGGCGTTGCCATGGCGTACGAGAATGTTCTGCGGATCTTGCAGCTCTGACGCTGTCGGGCTGACACGCAGGTTGGCGTCATGGCGCGCTTCTTAACCCGGGAATACCGCACCCCCTTTGGGTCCATCCACGCTGCGGGGCGGGACGTCCGAAAGTCCCTGGCCGGGACTCGCGTCACTTCGCCGCCTGCGGACGCGCAATGGATGACCGCTATCGTCGACGCGGTCCCGAGGTGCCCGGTCGCGTCAGCGGCGGGCGGGGCCTGGGCCGTTCATCAGGTCGCCGCACGAGGTGATCTCCGTGTCCGCTCCGTCCCCCCTTCTGCCCTACCAACCGGCAACGATGTCGACCGCGCATCTGGCGGCCGTGTCCTACCTGGCCGGCTACACCGGCCGGACCCACGCCCTGTACGCCTACCAGCTCCGGGAATGGTTCGCCTGGTGCGAGGCCAGCGGCCTGGACCCGCTGGTCGGCATCCAGCGAGCCCACGTCGAGCTGTACATCCGTCGGCTCGGTGACCGGCCGCTGATGGACTCGTCCATCAACACGATGATGCACGCCGTCCGCGGCTACTTCCGCTTCGCCCACATCGACGGCCTGATCGGCTCCGACCCCGCCGTGTACGCCCGGCTGCCCAAGATCCACCGCGACGAGACCCGCACCCAAGGCCTGGACCGGCTCGAGCTGATCCGGTTCCTCCAGGTCGCCCAGACCCTGACCGTCCACCACGGCGCCCTGGCCTACCTGCTCGGCATCAACGCGTCACGCCTCCGAAGCCGCGGCGGTGAGGATCGAGGACTACGCCGACACCCTGCGCGGCTACAGGGTTCTGCACTTGGCCGGCAAGGGCAACAAGCCCGCCACCATGCCTCTCACGGTCCCGGTGCTGCGCGTTCTCGAGGCATGCCGCGGTCAGCGCACCACGGGACCGCTAATCCTGCGACCGGTCTCGGGCAACCCCATCGACCGGCGCGACGCCTACCGGATGGTCGTCCGCATCGCCAAGGCCGCAGCCATCCCACGACACATCAGCCCGCACTCGCTCCGCCACGCCGCGATCACCAACGCCCTCGACGCCGGCGTCCCCCTGCGGGACGCCCAGATCCTGGCCCGACACGCGGACCCACGCACCACCGAGCACTACGACCGCGCCCGCGGCAACCTCGACCGACACGGCGTCCACTTCCTGACCGCCTACGTCGCCGGCGTCTAAAGAGCGTCTGGCCCCACCAGCGTCGCTTCCGCCCAGAATGTAGCGGCGACGGGCACGGCCTAGATTGTCACTGACGACATGATGGAACCCCAGGATTGAGGCCGCGCAATCTCGCTTTCGCTCTCCCGGTGGTGAAGCGAGCCGCTTGGTCGCATACAGAGACCCGTGGTGGGAGCGTAAGAGAGGTCATGACTTCCCGAAGCCCTGAACCCAGCCCTGGGCGTGGATGGAACAGGCTTTGCGTCGTCGCGGTCGCGGTGATCCTCGTCGTGACCGCGTGTACCGCCTCGTCCACTCCGAGCGGGCAGAAACCATCCACGGCCTCGCCGCGGCCCTCGACGGCTGCCAGCAGCCCAACGCCCCAACCCACCGGGGCGATCCCACCCGCCGAGCGGTCGGGGCTGAGAGGCATCGTCGCCTACAGCACCCGCGACGGTGATATCTGGGTGATGAACGCAGACGGCACCGGGCGGCGACGCGTCACCCGTTCCGGCCCCGGCTTCGACTTCGACCCGCAACTCTCGCCGGACGGCCGCTCGATTGTCTTCCGAACGTCGAGAGGCCGCTACCTACCCGACACGCGCGGGATCGGGCTCGAAGGGATCTTCGTCGTGGACGTGCAGACGAGACACGAGCACCCCGTGCACCCCCCGCGCGGGGGGCTCTTCCCGAGCTGGTCGCCCGACGGTCGCGCCATCGCGTTCAGCGCGCTGCAGAGCGACCTGCACGGCGAGTCGATCCACCTCGTCACCCCCGCCGGCACGAACCTCCGTGACCTCGCCGAGCCCGCATTCGACGCCGTGCAAGAGGGCCTCGCCTGGTCGCCCGACTCGCGACGGATCGCGTACAGCGGTCATTCCGGCGACGGCAACTGGGCAATCTGGACGATGAACCGCGACGGCAGCGACCGGCGGCAGCTGACCTTCCCGACGCCCGTCTTCCCACGCGGGAGCGGCGGTGACCACATCGGCGCCTGGTCCCCAGACGGAAAGCAGCTGGTCTTCAGCTCCTGGCAATCCGGGGATTTCGACCTGTTCGTGATGAACGCCGATGGATCCGATGTCCGCCAGCTCACCGACTGGCCCCGCGGCGATGGTGCCGCCACGTGGCTCCGAAGCGGGCAAATCGTCTTCTCGCACTTCAGCGGCGACGAGCCGTTGCCGCACTGGTACATGATCAACCCCGACAAGACGAAGCTTCGCTCCCTTCCCTGGTTCTACGGCGCCGGCGACCCGCTCGACTGGGTGCAGCCGCGATGACGCAATGGAACAGCCATCTCACCTCGCTGCCCCATGCCCCTGAGCCTCAACGGATGGAGGCGTCCCTTTCTGCCGCCAATGCTCGTCAACCGATCTTGGGCTGATCCGTACGCGTTAGGCGGTCTCCATCTAGTGACCGAGAGGCCGCTCAGTAGAACCCCGCAATAGGAGCGGTAGCGGGTCTTCTAAGGCGGCCAGTCCGGTGACGGTATCGGCCATGAGTTCGGTGCGTCGAGGACCTCGGTCTTGGAGCCGAAGGGCATCAGGTCCCCCCGATGTCGGTGGGGCGCGCTCGAAGCGCCGGCCGAGCCGAGCCCAGCCGCGCTCGACCGCGGATGGCAGGGGCAGCTTGGGTGCCCGCTCGTCTAAGAGTGCGAGTCGCGGTTTGGCTGCAGGAATGACGCGCACGGTCACGAGAAACTCGGGAGTGCCGAGGCCGACCGGCGGTGGGCGACAGGTCGCCTCTCCCAAGGGGGAACATCAGGGCGGCGGTGCTCTCGGGTGTGCCCTTCGCGACCGACATCGCTCCATCCTCATTTGGCCGCCGCCAAGGGAGCGCAAGGCCTGGTGCACGAGAAACGTTGGCGACTTGGGGTACAACGCATCGTTGCAGGCCACGCGGGTCGTACCCCCGATCACGGGACACGTACCCCCTCCTGATTGCCCACGGACGGGGACGAGTCCGGGGACGCCTGACCGAGACCTTCCTGCCGTGTCCACACGGCGGAAGGAATTCGAGATGAGTGTCGCAACACACCTGGGCCTGGCCGACCTCGACAGCGAGATCCTGGCCGTGGCCGGGCAGCGCTGGTCGCGATGGCAGCTCTCCCACGAAGAGCTGCTCGTCGTCGAGGAGCTGGCGGATCTCCCGGCCTGGCTGCGGGCAGCCGACTGGGCTGAAGCGGACGGTGTCCTGCTGGCCCTGGCCCAACTGTCGGCGCGGGACGGTGGCGATGACGTCGCCGCGACCGGAGCGCTGGCCTGGGTGCTCCTGCCCGGTGCCAGCCTGCTGGCGTTCCGTCTCGGGCGGCTCAGCCGTCGGATCGACGAGATCCTTGCGGCCCAGCTGTGGATCGAGGCCCGGACCTTCCCGTGGCAGCGCGGTCACAAGGTGGCCGCCAACATCCTGATGAACACGCGCAAGGGGGTGATGCGCGACCTCGGGATAGCCGACCTGGGCGACCGCACCATCCCGTTCCCGCCCTCCGCGCAGGTGTGGACCGAGGCCGCCCACCCGACAGGCCCTACGGCCGAAGAGGAGCTGCTGGACATTCTCGAGCTCGCAATGAGCAAGGATGCCCTGTCCAAGGACGACGGTGAGCTGCTGCTGGGCCTGGCCCTCGCAGCGGACTTGGCCAGCCCCGCCCGCTCGGGTCGGGGCCATGCCGGCCTGATGGCGCCGGCAGCCTCCGAAGCCGTGGCCGCAGACCGCGGCGTCTCGGCCCGGACCATCCGCCGGCGCGCAGCCCGGTCGGTCTCTGCGCTGCGCACTGTGTGCGGCACCTACCAGCGGGCCTCGGCGTGAGGTGTCCACCATCACGCAGCGGGCGGGCTTTGGGCCGCGAGGTGATGACCATGACCGTCGCGACCGAGCTCCAACGCCTGTTCGCCATGGCCAACAGCGAGGGCAAGGCACGTGCCGAGCGGACGGGATGCGTGGACCGGCTGCACCACGTGCAGGCTGCGCGCGCCGCGCTGTCCCGACTGGACGCCCCCAGCCTGCGCGATTCCCCCGAGGCCACAAGATTGGCACTGGGGCAGGGGAGTTCCCAGTGACCTCACTGACCACCCATCCGGCACTCCCGCGACCCGCGGTGAGCGTTGAGGAGCTAAGGCGCGCGTGGCTGGCTGTTGCGGCCGGGGAGTTCCGCCGTCACCCGGGGGCCAGCCAGCGACTGACCACACCCAGCAGCCATGAAGCCGGCGGGCGGCTGTGGGAGCCCCACGAGGCCGTACTCCCCATCATCGGGTGCGCCGGATCGGTCGGCGCAACCATCATGGCGTTGAGCCTGGCCACCGCTGCCGTCGTGGCCAGGGTGGGAAGCGCCCGCGTCGTGGAGTGCTGCACGGTGACGGCCTCCGGCCTGGCACCAGCCTCCACCGCAGAGCTGGGCCGGCACCCCACGCAATGGCTACAGGGCACCCGAGGCGAGGTCCTGCTCGAGCGCAGCAGCGACATCTTCATCAGCCCCAACGAAGTGCCACGACCCACCGACGCTGCACCGGCGGTCGGCCTGACCGTTCTGGACGTCGGATGGGAGCTGGGACAGCTTCTGGCCAGCCCGAGCTGGCTGTCCGACCGGGTGTCCCACGCCGATCAGGTCGTGGCCGTCACCACCGCCACGATCCCCGGCCTCAGGCGCCTGGAGGGGGCGCTGGCACTGCTGGAGGGAACACATGTCATCGGCGCCGTCCTCGGTCCACCGCGGCGCAAGTGGCCCCGGGGCCTGGAGCACAGCCTCGGGGCCTTGTCCCGGAAGCTCGACCAGCGCGGGGCCATGCACCTGATCCCACTGGACCGCGGCCTCGCTGTGCGGGGCCTGGACTCGCAAGCCCTGCCCACCCGACTGCTCACCGCAGCGGACCACGTGCTCCGCGCCAGCGTCGCCGTAGCCACCACGAAGGGAAACCCGTCATGAATGCGCTCACCCGCCAGTTCGCCACCCTCCCGCGGGTCTGCCCCGTCGCCCCGCCCGGCGCGCAGCGCTACGCCGACCAGCTCATGGGCTACGTCCTGTGGGGCACGATCATCCTGTTCGTGCTCGGCGTCGTCGTCGGCATCGGCGCGATCGTCGCGGGCCGCATCTTCGGCATGCCACACGCGTCCAAGGCAGGAATCGTCGGCGTGGTCGTCGTGTTCCTGGCAGTGATCGGCTACCTGGTCCTGCCGGGAATCGTGCGCGCCATGACCGGCGCTGGGTGTATCTGATGAGCCGCGTCGGCCAGAACAACGCCACAGGCGGGTGGGGACGCCCGCGCCTGCTGGCCACCCTCGCGGCCGCGGTCGGTGCGGCGCTGCTGTTCGTGGCCGGCCTCGCCCTGGCGCTCTACTACGGCCTGCCGAGCGCAGACGCGACGTCGACGCCCCATTCGGCGGCATGGTCGGCGTCGCCGATGCCGGTGGCCACCGGGACCCACTCGGCCTACCGCGACCAGGTGGCCGCAGCGCCGATGCTGCAGGTGGCCCCGGACGACGCCAGGCGCGGCGGCCCTGCCGCGGTCGCCGGCCCGGTCATCGACGTGCCCGCGGCCACCAGCCTGGGACCGGCGCAGGTACCGACCGGCTTTCCTCGCACACCCGAGGGAGCTGTCGGCCAGCTGGCCGCCATCGAGACGACCGTCCTGCAGGGGATGTCTATACCCCAGGCGAACCAGGTCTACGAACAATGGGCGCTACCAGGCGGGGCAGGCGTGGCCGGCTGGGCCCTGACCAAGAACGTCCAGACCTTCCTCGCCAGCGCGGGGCAGGGGCAGAGCAAGGACTCCACGGTCGCGGTGACCGCGATCCCGGCGGCCGGGCAGGTGAAGGCCACGGACGGGCCCGACTGGGCGCTGGCCTGTGTCCTGCTGGACGTGCGGGCGACCATCACCGTGCAGGCCCGCATGGGCTACGGCTACTGCGAACGCATGCAATGGCACGCCACGCCGACAGGGAGGGGCGGCCACGGCGGACGCTGGATGATCGCGCCCGGCGCGCCGGCCGCGGCCGCACCCTCGACGTGGCCGGGAACCGACATCGCCTTCAAGGCCGGGTGGCGAACCTGGGCCAGCAGCGACGAGACGGGCGCGGCCGGCACCTCGACCAGTACGGAGTAGCGCCATGGACTTCCTCAACCCGTTCACCTATCTCGGTTCAGCCGCCGGCAAGGTCGTCGCCGACGGGTGGACCGCGGCGATGCTCGGCCTGTGGAACGCCGGGCTGTGGCTGTTGAAGCTGGTCCTGACGATCGTCGACGCGTTCACCGTCCCCGACCTGCGCGAGGGTGGCGCCGGTGCGCAGGTGTACCAGATGACGTTCTGGATCGCCGGAGCGCTCATGCTCCTGCTGGCCATGGTGCAGCTGGGGCTGACCGCCGCCCGGCGGGACGGCAAGTCGATGGCGCGGGTCCTGGTCGGGACGGGCCAGTTCGTGATGGTGTGGGCCGGCTGGATCGCCCTGGCGGTGCTTGTCGTCGCCGCCTGCGGAGGACTCACCCGCGCCCTGATGTCCACGCTGCTGCACATCGACAAGTGGGCCCAGTTCGACCCGCTCGGCACCCAGATCTCGACCCAGGACATCAGCGACGGCACCGTGGCCACCGTCCTGGGGTTCATGGGGATCTTCATGGTGTTCGCCGCGATCGGACACCTGCTGGTCATGCTCACCCGTGCGGGCGCGCTGTTGGTGCTGGCCGCGACCACGCCCATCGCCGCCGCGGGCCTGGTCAGCGACGCCGGGCAGAGCTGGTTCTGGAAGAGTTTGCGCTGGTTCATCGCCGCGGCGTTCACACCCGTGGTGATGGTCCTGGTGCTGGGCATCGGGGTGCAGATGACCTCAGGGGTCGCCACCGGAATGACCGACAACCTGCAGAAAGCCATCGGGACTGCCGTGCCCGGCGTGGTCCTGATCTGCATCGGTTGCTTCAGCCCCCTGGCGCTGTTCAAGCTCTTGGCGTTCGTCGACCCCGGAACTAGCTCCGGGTCCGCGCTGCGCGCCGGTCTGGGCGCCCAAGGTGGGCTCAGCGGTGTCCTCGGTGGCCAGGGTCAGGCGCAGGGCGGGTCCGCGGCGGCGTCGATGACCGACGCGAACGGCCGCTCCCAGGGTGAGAGCTCCGGGCAGGACTCCACCAGCGCGCGCTTCAGTTCCGGTGCGCGTGGGCTGATGGGCCAGGTCGGGGGCGGGCTCGGGCAAGCCGTCGGCGCAGGCATGGGAGCCATGGAGAGCATCGGGCCGCGCGGGGCAGCGGTGGCCGCCGACGTGACCAACCAGATGGGTGTCGGCCACAACAACTACGTGCCTGACTTCAGCAAGACCAAGTATGGGTCGAGCCAAAGCCGCGGCGGCGGCACGCAGGCAGACGACGACAACCCCGAGATCAACGGCTCCGGCCCCAACACCACGGCGGACCGCGGCATCCCTTCCCCCGCAGCACCTCGGATCGGGACACCGCGGATCGGGACACCGCGGATCGGGACACCGCCAGCGCCGACACGCTCCCCAGGCGGACTGGGCGGTGCCGGTGGCGCGGGTGGCGCGGGCGCCGCAGGGGGCGAGGCCACCGCTGCCGCAGCAGCCGTGCCGATCGTCCCGGTGTGACCACCCAAACCCGAATCCCATTGTTCGAAAGCAGAGGAGAGTCTCATGGCGGTCATCTACAGCGACTACAGCCGGGCACGGATCGGGTGGTTCTTCGGGCTGTCCGGGTGGCAGCTGGCAGTCGTCGCCGGCTCGACGATGCCGGTGTTCTGGTCCGTCCAAGCCGGCGCCTGGATCTCGGCGGTGCTGTTCCTGGCGCTCTGGGCCACGATAACCGTGGTCACCGTGACCCCCGTCCGGGGCCGGTCCACCTTCGGCTGGGTGGCCGCCTGTCTGGCGTTCGCCACCGGTGGCCTGGCGGGGTGGACCCGCTTTCGTTCCAAGGCGACCCGAGGGCAGGTGGACGCCCTGCAGGAGGCAGACCTGCCCGGAGCGCTGCACGCCGTGCAGATCCACGACGGACCACCGCAAGGGCCCTCGTTCTCACGGGTGGCGATCATCCAGAACCACAGCACCCGAACGTGGGCGGTGACCGCGGCCGTCGTCCACCCGGGCATCGGGCTGCGGGAGATCGAGGAACGGCAGCGGCAGGGCCGGGGTCTGAGCGAGCTGCTCGACATGGCCTCCCAGACCGAGCTGATCGACGAGATCCTGCTGTTGGTGCGCACCGTGCCCGAGGACGGTGCCGAGCGTGACCAGTGGCTGGCCCGCCACCGCCGGCCCGGCGGTTCCCAGGGCGCCCGCCAGGTCAACGACGAGCTGCAACAGGCCCTGACCAAAGCCAGCGTGCGCACCGAGTCCTTCGTGACGGTCGTCATCCCCGAGGGACGGCTGGGCAAGGCGGCCAAGGAGTCCGGCGGCGGGCTCGAGGGGCGCGCCCGCGTGATCTACGGCGTGTTGGGCGAGATCGAGGCGCAGTTGCGCGGCGGACTGGGCATGACCAGGGTCACGTGGCTGAGCAGCCCCGAGCTCGCACTGGCCTGCCGGACCGGGTTTGCCCCAGGGGATCGGGCAGGGATCATCGACGCCCTCGGCGCCCGCCAAAGCGATCCGGGCGTGAACGCCGACATCCCGTGGGCGCTGGCGGGACCCTCTGGAGCCGACCTCGTCGCCCGGCATTACAGCCACGACGCGTGGAACAGCATCAGCTCCACCATCAAGCTCCCCGTCAAAGGGGCGGCCATGGGTGCGTTGCTGCCGGTGCTGACCCCGACCGAGCCGGGGGAGCGTCGCTCCTTCCTTGTGGCCTACCCGATCCTGAGCCAGTCGGCGGCCGGCCGGCAGAGCGCCACCAGCGAGTGGGCCGCGGACATCGGCGAGGAGCTGCGCGCCAAGGTGAAGGTGAAGCAGAACGCCAAGGCCAGGGACGAGGCCGAGAAGGTGCGCCGGCTGGACGGCAAACTCGCCCGCGGCAACTCCCTGATCCGCCCGTACGCCCTGTGCACGGTCACCGTGCCCAAGACCGTGAGGGTGGCGGAGTTCGGGCGGCGGCTCGATGCGTCCGTCCGCCGAGCCGGGTTCGCGCCGCTGCGCCTGGACCTGGCCCAGGACGTGGCGTTCGCCGCGTCGACCGTCCCGCTGGGCGTCAGCCTCACCCGGAAGGGGGACTGAGCGATGAGCGGATCCCCCCGCACGCCGCGTCGCCCGAACGGGGGCCGCACCGTCTCCCGGCTGCTGGCCGACTTCGGCCACGACCTGCCCTGCGTGCCGCCCGTGCAGCAGGGCGCCAGGGAGGCGCGGCTGTTCCGGCACGCGTCACGGCGAGGGCCTCGCAGGGCCGGCGGCGGCTGGGCGCCCGCGCCCGCGCCCGTCTCGGCCTGGCGCATGACCTCCGACCAGGCGCCGGTGCTCTGGCCGTTCATCTCCACCCCTGGCCTCCCGCCGACCGGTGCTCAGATGGGCATCGACATGCTCTCCGGCGGCGCGTTCTACGCCGACCCCAACGGGTGGATCCTCGACGACGACGTCCCGGTCACCAACCCCAACATCTTCAGCTTCGGCAAACCCGGCCGCGGCAAGTCAGCGACCACCAAGGCGTTCTGCCTGCGGATGACCGACTTCGGCTACCGCATCCTGGTGCTCGGCGACCCCAAGGACGAGTACGAGGGGCTGTGCCGGTTCTTCGGGGTCGAACCATTCGCGATCGGGCACGGCCTGCCCACCCGGATCAACCCCCTGGCGTTCGGGCCCCTCCTGCAGGGGTGGGAGCAGCTGGACGCCGCGCAGGCGCAAGGCCGCGCGGCGGTCGTCTTCGGTCGCTGGCTGACCCTGGTGCGAGGCCTTGTCGGAAGCCAACGGATCGGCGAGGAGCGGGTCCCGTTCGGACCCACCGACGAGGTCGTCGTCAAGGCAGCCCTGCAAACCCTCACCGGGTACGCCCACGGCCAGTCCCAGCTGACCGAGACCACCATCCCCGCCCTGTGGCACCTGCTGGACAACCCCACCGGCGACCTGGTCGCAAAGTGCCGGTACGCCGGCGAGCGGCACTTCCTCGACGACACCAGGCTCCTGCGGGACGCCCTGGGCCAGCTCGTCGGCGGCGCCCTGGCCGGGCTGTTCGACGACCACACCACCATCGACGTCGACTGGTCCGCCCCCATCCAGTCCCTGAGCCTGTCTCGGCTCGAGGCACTGGGGGATGAGCAATCGGGATCGCGCTGACCTGCCTGAACTCATGGGGTCGAGGTATGCGGGAGATGGCAGCACCGGAGGATCTGCGGGTGGTCGTGCGGGACGAGTCGTGGAAGCAGCTGCGGCTCGGGCCGGAGGCGGTCAAGTCCTTCGACGCCGACCTGCGCCTGTCCCGCCGCGACGGGGACGTCCAGTTCGCCGTCGCGCACAAGCCCTCAGACCTGCTCTCAGCCGGTGACACCGGCTCCCAGGCCGTCGCCATAGCCAAGGACCTGCTGCACCTGGCCGACGTGAAGATCCTGCACGGCCAGGACCTGGGGGTGGCCCGCGAGCTGGAGAACATGCTCGGGCTGGGTCCGATGGCCCGCGACCTGGTCACCGGGTGGGCGATGCAGGGCAAAGGCCGGGCACTGTGGTGCGTGGGGGAGCAGCACTACAAGGTGCAGACCGTGCTGCACCCGGTCGAGCGCGAACTCACCTTCACCAACCAGGCCATCGCCGGCGCTGCCTGACCAAGGCTGACCGGAGCCGACCCCATGAAGAAGATCGCGCTGTTCCTCATCCCAGCACTGCTGCTGGTGCTCGGGCTGCCGGTGGCCGTCGCCCTGATCGTGATGACGGTGAGCGCACCGGCGGCCGCAGAGCAGCTGCGCACGATCGCCTGTGCCGGTGTCATGTCGGTCACCGGCGCCTGGCGGCCCCCGTTCGCGCAGGCCTACACCGTGGGCCAGCGCGGCTTCGGCCAAGAGTTCCATCCGATCTACCACGACTGGCGCCTGCACACGGGGCAGGATCTGGTGTCACAGCCGGGACCGGGCCCAGTGGTGGCGATCGGGGCGGGACGGGTCGTCTTCGCAGGCGGTATGGGCGGGTACGGCAACGTCGTCGACGTCCAGCACGTCGACGACCCCACCGGGGCAGCGGTGGTCAGCCGCTACGCCCACCTGGTCTCCGTGAGCGTGACCGTCGGCGCGACGGTCACCGGCGGCCAGCAGTTGGGGGTCGAGGGCTCGATCGGTACCAGTACCGGCGACCACCTGGACGTCGAGATCCGGGTCGGCGGGAAGCCGGTCGACCCAGTGCCGTGGATGCTGGCTCACGGTGCGCCGCTCAATGGCCAGGCAGTGGGCACCTGGACGCCACCACCGGGAGAGGCGGTCGAGGAGGGCGGGGTCGGCTTTTGGCTGCCGCCACCAGGCACGCCCAGGCAGGCGTCTCTGCACAGCCCGGCGCAACCAATCCCCGCCCAGGTCAAGAGCGACTACCTCGCGGCCGCCGCCCGGTACAAGATCCCGTGGGCCCTCCTGGCCGGGATCGGGATGGAGGAGACCGCCCACGGCCGCAACGCCGGCACCAGCTCCGCCGGAGCTCAGGGCCTCATGCAGTTCATGCCCGCCACCTGGGCCACGATGGGGGTCGACGGCGACGGCGACGGCCGCGCGGACATCACCAACGACGCCGACAACGCCATGTCGGCCGCGAACTACCTCACCCAGTCCGGCGTCACCAACGGTCCGGCTGGCGTTCGGGCAGCCATCTTCGCCTACAACCACGCCGACTGGTACGTCAACGACGTCCTGTACTACGCCGCGGCCTACGGCAGCGGCACCGTGCTGGGCAGCACGACCGAATGCGGGCCGGGACACGGGAACCCGAGCCTGCCACCGCTGACCAGCAACCGCCTCCGAGTCGTCCTCACCTGGGCCACCAGCCACCTCGGCGACCGGTACATCATGGGCGCCAACGGACCCAATGCCTGGGACTGCTCCTCGTTCACCCAGGCCGCCTACGCCCAGATCGGCATCACCACGCCCAGAACAGCCCAAGCGCAACGCGACTGGCTCGCCGCCGGGAATGGCTTCCGCGTCGACCCCCAGCAGGCCAGACCAGGCGACCTGATCTTCTACGACTCCTACCTCGGGCCCAACACCATCGGCCACGTGGCCCTGGTCTTCGACCCCAGCAAACAGTCCACCATCGAGGCGATGAACAGCCGAGACGGCGTCACCTACGGCAGCTACGCCGGCAAGGCGGCCACCAAGCACATCTTCGAAATCTGGCGGGTCGGCAACGTCTCCGACCAGCCGTCCCGGACGGCCGCCTGACGGCCGAACGTCCCGTGCGCGCGGACGCTTGCGCGGGCATGTCGCAGGTGTGACCACCCAGGGCCGCCCCCGGGCATTGGGTGGCAGGAAGGAAGCAGCCCATGCAGCGAGCACGACGAACCAACCCCTACCCGTTCACCTGGGAGATCCCCATGGCGGCAGTCGTCGCCACGGTCCTTCTGGTGGTCCTGGGGATCCACGCCGGGGGAGCGTGCGCCAACCTCGTCGCCGGAGGGGGGCTGATCCTGCCCTCCCGGGAGACGCTGTTCACCAGCGTGCCCGCAGTGCTCGGTGGGGACGCCGGCGCAGGCCTCAGCGGCACGGCCGCCCACCTGGCCGGGGCGACGGCAGTCAGGGTGTGGGTGGCCGTAGTCGAGGCGGTGGTCCTCACCCTGACCGTCCGGGTGGCCAAGGTCGGTCTCGGCCGGTGGGGGCCCGGCCGAATCCAAGGCATGGCTACGCGGGAGGAAGCCGAACGGCTGCTCGGCCGGAGCCGGCTGCGCAAGGTCGGCGCCGTCGTCCGGCCGGATCTCTACGGGAAGGGACGCTGAGATGGCGCTGCTAGGCGACCGCCGGCGGGCACCGTTGCGTCCCGAACAGGTTGGGTGGCGACTGGGCAACGGTCAGGAGCCGCGCGGCGGCAAGCTGTGGGTGCCGTGGGACCGCACCGCCGGTGTAATCGGCCCGCAGGGCAGCGGCAAGACCCTCGACCTGCTCATCCCCGCTCTCCTGCGGGCACCCGGAGCCGCCCTGGTGACGCTCACCAAGGTCGACGACCTGCTGCTCAGCATCACCGCCAGGCAGGCGCCGCGGGCGGAGGAGGATGAGCAGCGACCGTGCGTGGTGCTCGACCCGTTCGGTCTGGCGGTCGGTCTTCCGGAGCTGGTGTGGGATCCGATCGACGGCTGTGTCGACCCGATGGTCGCCGAGCGCCGAGCCAAGGCATTCACCGCGGGCACCGTGAAGGGGGCCGTCGCTGGCGGGCACGGCGACGACGCTGCCCGGTTCTACGCCGCCGAGGCCGCCAAGGTGATCCAGGCCTACTTTCACGCCGCGGCGCTGACCGGGCGGGACCTGGAGGACGTGCTCCGTTGGGTGGCCAACCCGCTGAGCGCCACCGACCCCACCGAGATCCTGCGCGAGCACCCTCACGCTGCCCCCTTCTGGCACGGCCTGCTCCATGGGGCTCTGCACGGGGATGATCGCACCGCCGGTAACACGATCACCACGGTGCAGCAGGCGCTGAGCCTGTTCTTCCAAGAGCCGATCCGGCGTCGGTGCGTTCCTGGTCCGGGACGCAGCGCCACAGACATCGTCGACGTGATCCGCCGTGGCGGCACTATCTACCTGCTCGGCCGAGAGGACCCATACGCCAGCGCGTCTCCGCTGATGACCGCCGTGGCGGAGCACGTGCTGGACACCGCATTGGTCGAGGCGAATACGTCGCGGTGGGGTCGGCTGTGCCCACCCATGTTGGCCTGCCTGGACGAGCTGCCCTCCACGGCGCCATTGCCGACGCTGCGTACCCGGATGGCCAACGAGCGCGCCCTTGGCATCTCGTTCATCTGGGCCGCGCAGACCAGGCCGCAGCTGTCCGCGATCTTCGGGGACCAAGAGGCTCAAACACTGCTCGGCTTGACGAACAACCTGATCCTGTTCGGCGGCTCGAAGGACGTCGCGTTCAACCAGGAGATCTCCGACCTGCTAGGGCCGGTGCGGATCTCGCGGACCAGCTGGCAGAGCGGCCAGATGGGCGGCCGCACCACCACCGCGGAGGACATCCCCATCCTCACCGCCGCAGAGGTACGGCAACTGAAGGAACGCCACGCCCTGGTCGTGTCCGAGAACGGCAAACCCATGATCGCCCGGCTCACCCGGTGCATCGACGGACGGGCCGGCCGCCGCCTCCTGGCGCAGCAGGAGCAGGCGAGGACCCTCCTCGGGCGCAGCCGGCACACCACCGTGTCGGTCGATGTCCGCCGCACCGCCGCACTCGTCGAGGCTCGCCGAGGGGGCCTGTCCAACGACCTGACTTGACGACGGAGACGAGCATGAACCCGAAGAGCAGCCCGGACCCGACACCCGGCCCGATGGTGGCCACGTTCCCGCACCCTGGGCGCCAGCTTGAGCAGGCGTACCGGGAACTCGACCTCGCCCTCAACGGGACCGACGAGCAGCGCAAAGCGTTGGGCAGCCTCAAAATGCTCCCTCGGCCCTGGGACCCGGACAGCCTCACGCGTCCGCAGCTGCGCCGTGAACTGTGGGACTGGCTTGACGCCTTCACGATCTGGCTCAACAGCGAGTACGTGTGGGACGTCGTCGGTGTCGTCCCACACTGCTGGCCGCAACACGAGCACCTGGTGCGTGAACTAGCCGTGCTGGCAGACCAACGTCGACGAGCCGCGCTGGCGCTCGGCAGCGACGCCCTCGAGGAATGGCACCGCTACGCCCTCCCCGCGTTCATCGACCGGATGCGTCAGAGGGTCAAGGACCACTGCGAAGACGGACACCAGCAGTGGCCAGCCAAAGGCCGCCACTCGCGCCACCTGGCCGAACCCGCCACGACCCAACGCGCGCAGGCATTCGACCAAGATGCCGCACACCACAGCCCGCCGTCAACGAGCAACGAAAGCACGCCGCCACGGCTCCGGGTCGTCGACGGCCAGACCATCGATACCGGCACTGGCGAGATCGTCGACTCTTAGCAGCATCCTGCTCGCACTCCGGAAACGGAGAGGACCGCTGCGGCCCTTCCTCGACTGGATTCGCAACTGGCCATCAGATGGAGAACGTCCGGGTCAGTCAGACGTCGGTGGGCGGGTTATGGCGGCTACTTGACGATTGTCGGCAGGACCGGTGTCCGGCCAGACTCGGTCCAGGTGCTCGGCGGGATTGCTCTCCTCGCGGCTGCCCACCGGTTTGTTGGTGTGGCTCTCTATCGGTTTGCGGTCCCATCGGGCGCCGTGTCGGCGCGTGGCTCCAGAGGGGTCTGCCCAGCTCTCAGTAGCAATGCTCGCCCGGCGTTCTCAAACCGACAACGGCGCGAAGCGAGGCAGTCATGGCGAAGGTGTTCATCGGGGTCGTCGACCAGCGCGAGAGGGTGGTGGCGACGGGTCGGTTCGGCACCGACAAGGTCGGGTACGCCGCGATGCGCAAGCACGTCCACGCCTGGCCGGAGCGGGTCTGGGCGGTCGAAGGCAGCAACGGCGCCGGCCGACCGTTGGCGCAACGGCTCCTAGCCAACGGCGAGCATGTGGTCGACGTGCCGGCGAAGCTGTCGGCCCGGGCCCGGTTGTTCGACACCGGTCACAACCGCAAGACCGACGCCCACGACGCGCATGCGGTGGCAGTGGTCGCGGTCCGCACTTCTGGTTTGCGCGTGCTGTCCTATGACGCCGAGCTCGAGGTGCTGCGGATCCTGGCCGACCGCCGTGAGGAACTCACCCGGGCACGGGTCCAAGCCGTCAACCGGCTGCAACGGCTGCTCTCGGAACTGAGGCCCGGTAAGGCGAAGAAGGACCTCACCGCGTTGCAGGCCAAGACAATCCTGGCCTCGGTACGGCCACGGGACCTGGCCGGCAAGACCCGCCGCCGCCTCGCCGCCGAGCAGCTCACCGACCTGGTCGGCATCGAGAAGAAGATCAAGTCGCTGACCAAGGAGCTCAAGGCGCTGGTCCTGGCCCGCGGATCCACCCTGATGGAACTTCCCGGCGTCGGCCCAGTCGTCGCGGCCCGCGTGCTGGCCGACGTCGGCGACGTGGCCCGGTTCGCCAACCGCAACCGGTTCGCCTCCTGGACCGGTACCGCACCCATCGAGGCATCCTCCGGCGAGATCGTCCGACACCGACTCTCCCGGGCCGGGAACCGGCGGATGAACCACATGATCCACATCGCCGCGGCCACCCAGATCCGCCTCGAGACTCCCGGCCGGGCCTACTACCGGCGCAAGCTCGCCGCCGCCAAGACCCGAGCAGAAGCCATGCGCTGCCTCGAGCGACGCATCTCCGACGCCATCTATCGCCAGCTCCTCATCGACGCCAGAGCCGGCCTGGGCGAGCAGGTGGAGGCGGGCCCGGGAGGGCACCGCGGGGCGTCACATCAATCCAGCGCGGCCGGCTCGCACCCGCACACCGGCACTTCGGATCAGCCACTTCCCGGACCCGCACACCCGACGCTACCCGCGCCCGTACTGACGCGGAAGACCGTTGACTCAAGGCCGCTCCAACCCGCCTCTTGACATCAGAGGGGTGCCGATATGACGCACGTTGATCGGCATGACGGACCGGCGTCCACGTGAGAGTCCGATCGTGGTCATGCGTGAGCGTCGGTGCCGTCCGTTTACGCGGATCGGGTCTGGGTGAGACGGAGGGCGTCCGCGCCTTTGCCGGCGAGCTGTTCTAGAGCGGCGGTCCTGCCGGTGAGCAGGAGCAGGATGGCGCCGATCGGGCCAGCCGCCTCGGGTCCTTGGCCGCGGCTCCAGTCGGTGTCGGTGGCGGTGAGCCGGCAGTTGGCCCATGGCAGTCGGTGGTTGACGCTGGCGAGCCAGGTGTCGCGGGTGTCCCACCGACGGGTAGCGGCCAGGGCGCCCAGTGCGGGCGGCATGGGCAGGTGCAGGCCGAGGGGAATGGCGATGTCCTGGCTGTGGACGAGGATGTCGGTCAGCGTCTCCAGGGGGGTGAGCCCGGGATTGTGTCGACGTGATCCCATGCCGTTCCTGATGGCCGCGACGATTTGCTCGGTGGACATGGCCTGCGCCTGCATGACGCCGGCGTCGTGGATGAAGGTGTTCAACGGCATGCTCCGCAGAATTCGCGGATGACGGCTGATGAAGCCCATCGCATCGCGCACTCTTTGCTGCTGCATGGTGAGGTGCGCGGCGACGTGTCGCACGGTCCAGCCCTCGCACAGCGACGGGTGCTCCCATTGCTCGGGTGTGAGGCCTTCGAGCAGTGCGGCGGTCCGGCCTCGTTGGTCGTCGACCCCCGCCCACAGGGCGTCTGCGTCGGTGGCGGTCAGAGTTGCCATCTCTTCCTCCTTCAGGTGAAGACCGGGGGTTGGACCCGGGTGCGCTTGAGCTCAAAGAACTGCGGATAGCCCGCGAGAAGCCGCGCGCCCTCGAATACTTGGACTGCGCGCCGGCCCCGAGGGATGGCGTTGAGGACCGGGCCGAAGAAGGCGACGCCCTCGATGGACGTGATGGGCGTCCCCACGTCGCTGCCGACCAGACCCACCCCAACGTCATGGCTGGTGCGCAGGGCCTCGTCGTACTCATCGGACTCCATGGCGTCCTCCAGGTCGGCCGGCAGCCCCACTTCGGTGAGGGCAGCAGCGATCACCTCGTGATACTCCCCAGCGGTGGGTCGGCGCCATACGTCGAAGACCCGCCTGCCGAAGGCGGTGTAGAAGTCGATGAGTGCCTTGGGGCCGCATCGTGTCACCACGGCAGTTGCCACCTTGGCAGGTCCGCGGCTCGTCTCGACGTTATGGCGATACTCCGCCGCGATGTCGGTGCGCTCCTGGTTCAACAGGTAGAGGCTCAGGACGTGGTGGTGCACGGTCAGCGGCCTGCGCTGGCCCACCTCGTGAAGCCAGCGCGAGGCAGTCCAGGAGTAGGGGCACACCGGGTCGAACCAAAGTCGACCACCGTGTCGCGTGTCGCGGCCATGACGCCTCCGAGGTAGAACTAGTCCTAGCAGCGAACTATTATAGTTCGTTGATAGGACTATGGGAAGAGGTCACATGGAGCGCGAACTGCCGGCGAGCCTGCTGATGTTCATCTCCTCGCGATCGGCCGCGAACCGCATCTTCGAGGCGCTCCAAAAGCAGGGCTTCGGCGACCTAACGATCGCCCAGAGCCGGCTCATGATGGGCATCGATCCCGAGGGGACCCGGCTGAGCGTGCTCGCCGAACGCGCCCAGATCGCCAAGCAGACGGCGACAGCCCTGGTCGACAAGCTCGAACGTGCTGGCTACGTAGAGCGCGTTGCCGATCCCACGGACGGCCGGGCCCGCCTGGTGCGCATGACCTCCCGCGCGAAGAAGGCCATCCCGCATGCCCGCGCTGAGGAGGACCGCATCGAAAGGGAATGGCGCGCACACCTCGGCACTGAGCGCATGCAGTTGCTGCGCGAAGCCCTCACCGACCTACGGAAGATCACCGACCCCTACCAGTGATCGCCAACCTTTGGCGGCGAAAAGACTCACTACGCGGCCAGCCTCATGTCGGCTGCCGACCAACGGATCCCCGGCGACACCCGCGTGGTGTTGGAAGAACTGATCACGGAAACCGGGTGTTGACTGGCGAATATCGGGATGGACAACGGCACCCAGCTCACCGCACACGCGATGCGCGGCTGGCGCCGCATCTCCTTGACGAGACCGCGTTCATCGAATCCTGCTTCCTTGGCGGAACGGCTTCTCCGAGTCCTTGGACGGCGGCGTCAGTCCCCCACCCGGCCGGTGTCGTAGGCCCACATCGCGATCTCGACCCTGTTGCGGGCGCCGATCTTGGTCAGCAGGCTCGCGACGTGGGTCTTGGCGGTCGTCAGGCCGATGAAAAGGTCGGCGGCGATCTCGGCGTTCGTGCGGCCTCGGGCGACCAGCGCCAGCACCTCCTCCTCGCGTTCGGTGAGCGGCTCGATCGGTTGAGCACGTCGTTTCGACAGTCCCCTGGCGGCTAAGGTGGACAGCAGCCGCCGGGTGATGTTCGGCGCGATCAGGGCATCGCCGACGGCGGCGGCATGCACGGCCTGGACGAGCAGCTCCGGCCCGGCGTCCTTGAGCAGAAAGCCTCGGGCGCCGGCCCGGAGCGCGCCGTGGACGTACTCGTCGAGGTCGAAGGTCGTGATCACCACCACCGCCATAGGGTCCGGGACGCCCCGCCCGGCGAGGAGCTCAGTCACCTCGATGCCGTCGAGCCCGGGCATCCGGATGTCGACCAGGCACACGTCGGGGTGGAGCCGACGCGCCAGCTCGACCGCGGCGTGGCCGTCGGCGGCCTGACCGACGACCTCGATGTCGGGCTGGGCGTCCAGGATCATGGACAGCCCGGTACGCACCAGATCCTGGTCGTCGGCCACCAGCACTCGCACCGTCATCGGCGGACCTCCGTCGGCAGCTCGGCGTCGACCGTCCACCCGCCCCCAGGCGTCGGCCCGGCACGTAGTGTGCCGCCGAGCAGCTGCACGCGCTCGGTCATCCCCAGCAGCCCGAAGCCGTGGTTCGACGCCCGCGCCGGATCTATCTGTCCGTCGTCGGTCACGTGTAGTCGCAGCCTTCCCCCACCCTCACCGACCCGGATCTCCACGCGCGAGGCGTTGCGGGCGTGCCGCAGGGCGTTCGTCAGCGCCTCTTGCGCCAGCCGGTAGACCGCCGCGTCGACCTGGAGCGGAAGTTCGCCTAGGTCACCCGGCACCTCCACGTCGACGACCGGCACCGGTTCGCGGCGGGCGAGCGACACCAGGTCGGCAACGCCGGGCTGGGGGGTGTACTCCGCCGGCGCTCCCTCGCGCAGCACACGGACCATCGCCCGCATCTCCGCGAGCGTTCGCGATGCTTCCCCTTCGATGACCGCCAGCGCCTCGAGCCCCGCTTCGGGTCGCTGTCCGGCCATCGCCCGGCCCGCCTGCGCCTGCACCGCGATCGCCGAGACGTGGTGGGCAACCATGTCGTGCAGCTCGCGCGCGAGGCCAACCCGCTCCTGGCTGCGGACCTGGTCCAACGCCCGGCGCCAGCTCTCAGCGCGGTAGCGGAACGCCGCTCCGCCTGCTGCTGCAGCTGTCAGGATGCCGAACCCGCCGACGAAGTCGGACGGGCCGGTGTAGTCGGCGACCGTACCGATGACCGCAGCGACCAGCACCACCGTCAGCCCGATCACGATCTCGCGCCCTGAGCCCCAGCGGACCAGCGCGTAGACGAGCACCAGGATGTAGATCAGCGAGGGGAGCCCCACACTGCGGGGCCCGCCCGCCAGGGTCGCCAGTCCCAACGCCATCGCGGTGCCGAAGCCCACCACGACACAGGCCAACGGCTGGGTACGCCGCCAGAACAGCACCGGCGCGAGGCCCACAGCTACGATCGTCGCGAACGGCCGCCAGGCGACATCGTCCCGGAAGACCCCCTCGAGCAGCGCCGTCACCATGACCACCCCGACCAGCACCCAGTCGCGCCACATCCGGTCGGGAGCGTCGGCCGCGCGGGGCTCGGCCCATAGCGAGCGGAGGGCGTTGGTGACCACCCGCCCAGCCTAGGGACCACCGAGGCCTCGGGGACCGACCGAAAGAACGAGCCCCCCTCCTCCTAGCTCCTTCCAATGGGCGAGGAGGGTGCGGCCTCGACGCCGATGTGCGCACGCCGGGACGCGGCGAGGGTTGTCACATGATCACTGTTGAGTCACTGACCCGGAGGTACGCCGGCTTCACCGCCGTCGACAACGTCTCCTTCACCGCCCTGCCCGGCCGCGTCACCGGCTTCCTCGGCCCGAACGGCGCCGGCAAGTCCACCACGATGCGCGTCATGGTCGGCCTGACCGCCCCCACGTCCGGCACCGCGACCATCAACGGAGAGCGGTTCGCCAACCTCCCCAACCCCGGCCTCGAGGTGGGCGTCCTCCTGGACGCCTCCGCCCAGCACGCCGGCCGCACCGGACGCGAGATCCTCACCGTTGCCGCCGACACCATGGGCCTGCCCCGCACCCGTGTCGAGGAGATGATCGAGCTCGTCAGCCTGACCCCCACCGAGGCCAAGCGCCGAGTGCGCAACTACTCCCTCGGGATGCGTCAACGCCTCGGCATCGCCACCGCACTCCTCGGGGACCCCAAGGTGCTGATCCTCGACGAGCCCGCCAACGGGCTCGACCCCGCGGGGATCCGGTGGATGCGCGACCTGCTGACGAACTTCGCCAGCCAGGGCGGCACCGTGCTGTTGTCCTCCCACCTGCTCCACGAGATCGAGGTCATCGCCGATGACCTGGTCGTGATCGGCAACGGCAAGATCGTCGCGGCCGGCAGCAAGGAAGAGCTCCTCGTCGCGGCCGGGACGCTCGCCCGCTCGACGTCACCGCGCGACCTCGCGCACGCCCTCGAACAGGCGGGGATCCCCAGCACGCTCGCCAGCGACGGCTCGGTCCGTACGGACGCCGATCCCGCTCGGGTCGGGGCCGTAGCCCTGACAGCTGGCATCGCCCTCACCGACCTCCGGTCCGCCGAGGGCGCCGGCCTCGAAGACATGTTCTTGTCGCTCACTGCCGACACCCAACGCGAAGGAGTTGCGGCATGACCGCCACGATCGTCCCTCCCGACACCATCGAGGCCGAGCCGGCCCGACGGACCGCGCAGCCCATCCCGACCAGCCGACTCGTCAAGGTCGAGCTGCGCAAGATGTTCAACACCCGCTCGGGATTCTGGATGCTCATCAGCATCGGCGTCCTGTCGCCCATCTCGGCCGGGTCGCTCCTCGTCTTCGGCCTTAACAGCGACGTGACCTACCAGAACTTTGTGAGGGCGAGCGGGTTCCCGATGTCGGTGATCTTGCCGATCATCGCGATCCTGGCCGTCACGGGTGAGTGGAGCCAGCGAAGTGGGCTCACGACGTTCACGCTGGTGCCGAGCCGAGGCCGCGTGATCGGCGCCAAGGCGATCGCGACCCTCCTGGTGGGCCTCGGCGCCGTCTCCGTCGCCTTTGCGGTGGGCGCCCTCGGCAACTTGGCCGGGTCCGCACTCGCAGGCGTCGACACCGCGTGGGACGTTTCGTTGTCCATGGCACTCCAGATGGTGCTCTACAACCTGGTTGGCATGGCCTTCGGCTTCGCCCTCGGTGTCGTGCTGCGCAACTCCGCGGCCGCGATCGTGGGCTACTTCGTCGCTTCACTGGTCATGCCGGGCATCCTCGCGCTCCTGGCTCAGGTGCGTTCGGGGTTCGAGGACCTGCAGCCGTGGATCGACTGGCACTACACGCAGGTGGCGCTCCTCGATGGCGCCACGAACACTGTCAAGGAGTGGGCGATGCTCGGCTCGACCACGACGATCTGGATCGTCCTTCCCCTCGTCTTCTGGCTGCTGTCCCTGCGCCGCTCCGAGGTCAAGTAGTCACACACGGGCGGCGCTGTCCGACACTCATCTGTGCGTTCCAGACATCGCCGTTTCGTGGTGGATCGGCTTAGCGCCGCGGCCATGACGTCGCCTGGCGACGAGAAAGGAGACCACAACCATGACCACCTACACCCCACCACCTGAACCAGGCCGCACCGGTTCACGCAGGAACCGCCGGGTCCCCCTCATCATCGGCATCCTGCTCGCGCTCGTGGGCTTCCCGCTGCTGCTCGGAGGCCTCGGCCTCGGCTGGGCGATGGCCACCCAGCGCGACGACGACGGATTCTTCAGCACCCCGACCGAGCAGCTCACCACCGAGACGGTGGCCCTCTCCAGCGAGGTCGTGAACCTCGGCGAGGCCGGCCCCGACGACTGGTGGGCCGACCGTCACCTTGCCACCGTGCGGCTGAGCGCCCGGTCCGAGGGCGCAAGAGCCGTCTTCATCGGGATCGCACCGAGCGCCGACGTTGCGCGCTACCTGGGCAGCGCGTCCTACGACGAGATCAGCGACCTGCGCATCGACCCGTTCGACTACTCGCTGACCCGGCGTGGCACCGGCGGTGACCTGACCGCGGCTCCCACGGCCCAGGGGTTCTGGACCGCGCAGAACAGCGGCCCCGGCACCCAGGCGCTGACCTGGGACCTCAAGCCCGGCACCTACACCGCCGTGGTCATGAACGTCGACGGCTCGCCGGGGGTCGCGGTCGACCTGTCCGCGGGCGGACGCCTCGGCTGGCTCACACCTCTGGCATGGAGCCTCGGCCTGCTGGGTGGCGCCCTGATCCTCGGCGGCGCACTGCTCGTCGTGTATGGCGCCAGGCCGCCGGGACCGCGGGTCCCCCGCCAGGCCGCGCCCGGTCAGCCTCCGGAAGCAGTCCGGCCCGACACCCCGGTGACCCTGGTCGGCGCGAAGGACCCTCGGCTGAACCGTGGGCTCTGGCTGGTCAAGTGGTTCCTGGCGATCCCGCACTTCGTCGTCCTCGCGCTGCTATGGCTGGTCTTCGTGCTGCTCACCGTGGTGGCGTTCTTCGCGATCCTGGTCACCGGCCGCTACCCCCGTGGCCTCTTCGGCCTCAACGTCGGCATCCTGCGGTGGACCTGGCGGGTGCAGTTCTACGCGACGGCTGCGATCGGCACCGACCGCTACCCGCCGTTCACCCTCGACCACACCGACTACCCGGCCGACCTCGACATCACCTACCCCGAGCGGCTCTCGCGCGGCCGGGTGCTGGTCAAGTCGTGGCTGCTGGCACTACCGCACCTGGTCGTGCTGGGCGTGCTCGCGGGCACGTGGCAGTTCGGTGACGCGCACGGCTACCAGTTCGCCGTCGGTGGTCTGATCGGCGCGCTGACGCTGGCTGCCGGGCTGCTGTTGCTCTTCACCGGCCGCTACCCCGCATCGTTGTTCGACCTGCTCGTCGGCCTGAACCGATGGGTCTACCGAGTGACCGCGTACGTCGCGCTGATGACCGACACCTACCCGCCGTTCCGGCTGGACCAGGGCGCGGCGGACCCCGGTGGCGTCGCGCCCAGGCCGAGCACCCCCGACGCGCCGGCCCGAACCGGTCTCGGCTGGCCGGCCGAGGAGCGTCGTTCTGAGCGTGAGGTGGAGGTGTGACGATGCCTGCCCTCTCCGCGCTCCCCGCGAGCACCCGGCCGAGCGGTGCCGGGTCGACGGAGTCGTCGCGGCCCTCGGCAGGGCTGGCGATCCTGCTGGCCCTGCTGGGGCTCGGCGCGATGGCCACGGCCCTGCTCAGGCCGCTGGCGCTCGGCTGAATCTACTACCACGTGTCGTCGGGGGCGGCCGACCAGGTGCGCGGCGGTGACGTCGCGGGGCTGTGAGGGCGACGGCGTACCTTCGTTCGCTGGGTGCCTGCCGTCCGCGTCGAGGAGCTGTGTCTTAGTGGGCGGTTCGACGCGGGTCCGCACGCGACCCGATTGTCACTGCGGGAGGGGCTTGGGGCTGCTGACACTCTGGCTAGCTCAGCCGGCCTTTCGGGTTCGCTCGTGCCATTCGCGTGTGGCGATGACCCGTTTGGTTCGGTCCGAGAGTTCGGGCGGGGCGTCCTCGTCGTCGGTGCGGTTGCACACCTCGTCGCGCAGGATCCGATCTGCCTCGCCGGGGTGACCTTCGGCGTCGGCGACCGCGGCGAGGTCCAGTCTGGGGATCTCTTCGTCGGGGGCCGCGAGGGCCGCCGTCTCTGCGGCCAGCCGGGCTTGGCGGGTATCTCCGGCTTGGAGGCTGTAGGTGGTGACGAGGTGCGCGACGTCGACGATGGCGCAGATCATGTGCTGGTCGAGGCGGTCTCCCCCGGACAGGAAGGACCATCCGCCGTCGCGGAGCCGATCGAAAGGCCGGCCCTGGACCAGTCGAAGCGCCTTGCGGAGGTCCTCGACGCCGTCCGGACCACGCGACTCCCCCCGAACGCGGAGCCTGCGGAACAGGTTCGCGTCGACGAGCAGGTCGAGAACCTGGTACACGCCGACACCTCTGGCGATCGCCGCTGGCGCCCTGCGTGCGTCGGGCAGGTGGGCCTCGCCGGTCCGCGGGTTCCTGCCGAGCCAGTCGCGGACGATGCGGACGTAGTCTCGGGCCTTCGCCGGGGTGATGCTGAAGGCCTCGGCAAGCTCTTCCGGGGTCGCGCCGTGTGCCCGGGTGGCCAGGTACGCGAGCATCTCGGTGTAGTACGGCTTGCGCTTGGTGACCGGGGTGCCGCGGGTCCGGGCGGCGACCGGTCCGAGCACGGTCAGCCTGGGCAGCGGGCAATCCTGGGACCACCACATGGCCAGGTCGTCGTCCAGGGTGGGGTCTGCGTCGGCGACCGCGTCGCTCACCCGCTCGGGTACCTTGGGCGCGAGGGTTTGGAGGTCGTCCTGCGTGGTGGCGCAACTGCGCAGGTAGTCCTCGTCGTCGTGCTCCAGGAGCGAGACCGCCCGGGCGTCGCCGCTGGCCGGGGCGTGTCGGGCGATGGTGTGTTCCTCACGTAGTGCGCCGGCCTCGTCCGACCAGGCCCGCCACCCGTCGCGGGCGTGCTGATCGACGGGCATGGGCGCGTCGACCAGGTCCTCGCTCAGCGCCAAGAGGGCGGCGCAGCCTTGCGCCTCATCGCTGGTCAAGCCGACGGCCACCAGGTCGAGGCCTGCATGAGGGAGGCTGACCCGGCCGTTGCCGGTGACGCGCAGGACCACGCCCGGGGTGCCCTCCCGCTCGCCGCGGACGACCACAGAGGTGCCGGTCTGCCCGGGGTGCTGATAGACCGTCTCAAGCAGCTGCTCCAAGGCTGGTTGCAGCCCACGCGCCGCGGACTCACCGGGTGAGCTTTCGTTGTCCTCGGCCGCGTCGACCAGCAGGAGCCGCGCCGGCCATGCGTCGGCGCCGTCTTGGCGTGCCCGGGCGGTGGCGATGTCGGCGTCGGCCGCGGCGCTGCGGTCGATCATGGTGATGGCGTCGGCCAGGGCCCCCGCCGCGGGATCTGCTTCACCGCTGGTGTGGACGTGTATGCGGTCGGTGTTCATGGCCGCGACCTCGTGTGCGACGCCGACCAGGTCGACGCGGACCCCGTGCGACCAGGGGTTGCAGGCGATCTCGGCGGCCAGGTACCGGGCGAAGTCGCGCCCGAACGTGGCGTCCCCGGTGATGCTCAGGTCGAGGTCCTCGATGTTGAGCAGCCACACGTTCCCGTCGTCGCCGGCTCCGATGGTGACCAGCAGCGGGTACGGGGCGGGCTGGTCGGGGGTGAGCGGACCGACGTCGCGCAGGTCGGCGCCAGCGGGCAGGGTCCAGTGCAGCTGGTCGGTGCTCCCGACCCAGGGTGGTTGCAGTGGCGTCGGGGTCGACAGGTGCAGGGTCAATGCTCGCTGGGCCAGCTCTACGGCCGCCAGCTCCGGCATGGGCGCGGTCTCCGCGGCGAGGCGTCGCAGGGCCTCGTCCATGACCTTGACGTCGATGCTCGCTGGGCCGCCTGCCGCGGTGAGTGTCTTCTCCACGGGTGCGAGCAGCGGTTCTGGGGTGGCGATGGTGCGCCCCGGGCGCCGGGCCCGGAACTGGGCTTTGCGGCGGCTGCGAAGTGCCAGCAGCATGGCGCCGGCTAGCATCGCTCCCCCGCCGGTCAGACCGGCCAGCATCCACGGCGCATGCTTGGGGTCAGCATCGTCGTGGGAGTCGTGGTGGGTGTCACCGCTGGTGGCCGCGGGGGTGCGCTCTGGTTGCCGGCGTGACGGCGCGTCCGCCGCTGGCGTGGCCGGCGACTGCGGTGCCGCCTGTGGGGCAGATGTCTGCGGGGTCGGCTGGACCGGGGCGGCCGGCTCGGAGGACCCGGGTCGGGGGTGCTCGGTGCCGGCTGGCGCGCGCTGCGCGTTCGCGGTCGCAGGGGCGGCTGCCTTCACGGCCGGGATGGAGAGCTCCCAGCCGGGCAGGATCAGGTCGGGGTCGCTCAGGTGGCGACCGTCGGGCTGCACGGTGTCCTTGGATGCCTGGAAGATCTCGGGATACCTGTCCGCGTCGCCGAGCTCCTCCTCGGCGATCTGCGACAGGGTGTCGCGACGGTGGACGGTCACCACGTGTCCCACAATCTGTCGATCTGAGTGGGCGCCGGTGGTCGATGCCGCGGCCGGCACCTGGAGGACCTCGCCTACGGTGAGGAATCCGGGGTTGGGTCCGAGGACGTCACGGTTCAGGTCAGCCAGTTCGGTGTAGCGGCTTCCCGCCCCCAGGTACCGCTCCGCAAGGGACCAGAGCGTTTCGCCGCGCTCGACGACGTGTTCCACGGTCGCGGGGTCGGGCCTCGCCGTCGTGGCCTGCGCCGGGGAGTGACTGGCCGTGTTGCGCGCGCGCTCTGGCTCTGGCGTGGGTATGTCCTGATGAGCGCGGGTGACGGGGGTGGCTGCGCGGGCGGCCGCGGTGGTGACGGCCTGGGTCGTCACCTGCATCGTCATCTGAGCGGCCTTGGCGGGGGTGCCGGTCATGGGGGCGGCCACGAACAGCAGGATCGCCGCGCCGACCAGGCCCGCAGCAGCCGTCTGGGGCACGTTCAGGCCGCGTAGCCGCGGCGCGCGGACGCCGCGTGCCCGGGCCAGGATCTCCAGCGCGATCGACCCGGCCAGGAACAGCCAGGCCGCCCACCCGAGAGCCTTGAGCGCACCCAGTGCCAGGGTCCCGTCGTCCGGGTTGGTCAGCGCGGCCGCGACCTGGTCGAGGGTGGGCCAGGTGTCGGGTAGCGGGTTGGCTCCGGCAGCGAGGAGGGTGATCGGCAGGGCGATCACGATGGCGACTATGGTCAGGGCTGCGATCAGTGCGGTGAGCCGGGTTCGTAGTGTCATCGCTGCACCCCTTGCAGTGCTCTGGTGATGGTTGCCTGCGCGTGGCCGGTCACGGTGAGGTGGTTGATCCCGATGATGGACAGGAACTTGGTGGTGTAGACCGCGGTGGTGGTGACCTCGATGGTGTCTCCGCCGGTGACCCGGGCGGTGCCGGCGACGTCGCCGGCGGCGAGGTACGTGCGGGCGGCCTGGACTGCTCGGGAGGTGTCCGCGATGGCGCCTTCACCACGAATGGCCGGTGCGGCCTGGAGTTGCTGGCCGCCGGCCCGGGCTGCCTGGCGGGCCACGTCTCGGGCGTGCTGTTGTGCGTACACCTGGCCACCCAGGTCCACAGCCATGCCGACCAGGACGATCATGACGAAGCCGGCGGTCACGATCCAGATGGTGACGGAGCCCCGCTCGACCGCGACGGCGACCCGGCGGCCTCGGCCGAGGAAGCGGCTCAGCCGGGCTGTGGGACGGCGGGTCGAGCTGACGAGCTGGGGGGTGGTGTTGTGCATGGCCTCACCGCTCTCGGTAGGTGTCCAGCGGCGAGGACATGCTCGCTGACACGGTTCGGGTGCCTGGTGCTCCGGGTACGGAGAGGTCGGAGAGGTTGACCACGCAGGTGATGGTGGCCCGGACGCTGGCGGGGGTGCCGACGGGCGAAGCGAAGCCGCTGGTGTCGACGCTGATGGTCATGCGCAGGCAGTTGACCTTCTGGTTGCTCAGGGCCTGTGTGGCCGCGGCCGTTGCCGTGTCCGCGGCCTGGGCCTGGGTCCGTGAGATCGAGGCGGAGCGGGCGGCTTCGGTGGCCGCCGAGCCTACGGCCTGGTTGGCGATGGCGACCCGGCCGGCGAACACGATGAGCCCGACGAAGAGCATGAAGGCAGGCGCCCCGATGGCGGCCTCGATGACGGCCGACCCTTGCTCGCGCTCCGCGGCCCCAAGGCGCGGCCGGCGCCGTGGGTGGCTCACTGGGTGATCCTCTCGACGGGGGCGCTGGCGCTCTGGGTGACGGTGGGTGTCCATCCGGGGATCACGCTGAGCGAGCGTCCGGTGACGGTCAGGGTGGCGGTGGTGGTGCTGCGGGAGCTGCGGGCCCGGGGTGCCTTGAGCACGTCGTCACCGCCGGCGGCGGTGACGAAGGCGTAGGCGTCTTGGGCGCCGGCCGCGCCGGACCCGCCCAGTCCGGCCGCGGTCCGGACGCCTTCTTGCGCGGCGGCCAGGGCGACGGTCCGTGCGTGGTAGAGGAGGGCAGCTTGCATGCCGAGGAACATCACCGCGAACAGCGCCGGCATCAGCAGCACCATTTGGATCGAGGTCGATCCACGGTCGTGTTCCCTGACCGCTGTCCAGCGGTCAAGGAACACGAACCTCCGGGGCCGGCGCATGCGAGGGTTACCGGATCTCTGCGGCCTTGGTGCGCACGTAGTTGGTGATCGCGAGGACGACGATTCCGACGATGCCGATGACGGCCACCGCCCAGATGACGTTCTCAATCGTCACCGAGCCGCGCTCGGGGTCCTTGGTCGCCTTGCGGATGGCGGTGTCGCGCATCTGGACGCCGAGGGTGTGCAGTGTTGCTGAGAGGTAGGTCATAGGGTTTCTCTCCCCGTGGTCTGGTCGGGGCTAATGCCCCGGGCGGTTGGGTGGTTCAGTGGGTACTGACCGGCTGGTGAGGTCTTCAGGTGCTGCCGGCGGTCACGCGCAGCAGGGCCGGTGCGACGAGGATGGCCAAGAAGATCACCCCCAGCAGGCTCATCGGGATGGACATCTTTTCGCCGACCTCGTTGGCCTTGCTTTCTCGGCGGCGAGCATTGCGCTGCGCATCCCTGCGGAGCGGGCGCGCAGGCTGCGGTAGATCTGGGCGCCCTCCTCCCCGGACAGGCGCATGATGTCGGCCAGGTCGTCGAGCTCGGGGAGCCCCAGCTCGAGGGCCAGACCGTGCAGGGCATCCCATGGGGTCAGCCCGGACCACCGGGTGCGGGCAAGCTCCTCGCCGAGGCGGCGGAACACCCAGGAGTCGCCGACGCCGGCGGCCACCTCCATGGCCTGGCGGGGCCCGGCGCCGGAGTTGCGCTCGAGCGCCACGAAGTCGATGTAGGCGCCGAGGCCGCGGCTGAACTCGGCCCGTGCCTTCTTCGCGTCGTCGCGGACGTTGTAGTTGGGCAGGAAGAACATCACGGTGGCCAGACCGAGCGTCGCGACGGCGGGGATGAAGATGGGCAGGCGTGCCCCGAGGAGGGTGAAGAAGGTGGTCAGCAAGGGCGGGATGGCCAGGCCGAGCAGGGCGAACATGATCTTCTCGCCGTAGTAGCGGCTGACGGGAATCCGCAGGATCGCCAGCTCCTGGACCGGGGTGGTGCCCCAGGCGCCGGCCGGCAGGGTCTTCATCCCCCAGACGCCCAACCGTTCGCGGGTGTCGCTGGCCGGGTGAAGGGCCTCGACGGCCCGCTTGGCGTGCTCGGGTGACAGCCGCCCGAGCGCGTCGCCCAGATCGGGGTCTGCGGGGGTCAGACGCCAGACCAGCAGCGCCACCCCGAGACCGATGAGGGCGCCTGCGGTCATCGCCAGCTGCAGACCGGTGGCCATCATCGGGCTGCCTGCCTGGCGGCGGACCCGATGAACCTGGGCAGCGGCTTCCCGGTCGACATCGTGCGCATCCACAGCAAGGTCGCGACGTACAGGCCGAGCAGCAGCACCAGCAGCATCTGCCCGATCGGGGTCCCGTAGGGGCGGACGTAGTCCCCGGTCAAGGCCAGGACACCGAGAACGGAGATCGTGATCAGGGTGACCCAACGCGCGGTCGACCGCGGCTTGGCCCGGTCCGCCTCGATCTCTCGCCTGGCGGCGACGTCGGCTGCGGTGGACTCAGCGAGGGCTTCCAGGACGCTGGCCACGCCGGCGCCCCGGCGCCGAGCAGCGAGGATGAGGTTGCCGGCGATCAGGTCGCCCGTGGCGTCGTCGAGCTCGTCGGCGAAGGCGCGCAGGGCGTCTTCGGTGGCCCACCGGGCACGGAGCCGTGACGCAAGGCGGCTGACCTCGGGCCGGATCGCCTCAGGGGTTGAGCGGAGGGTGGAGATCAGTGCCTGCTCGAGGCCGACGCCGGCGGTGAGGATGCCCGACAGGGAACGGGTCCACTCCTCCATCGCCTCGAGCCGGTGGATCTTGCTGGCCGAGGGTGGGGCGGACAGCAGGACGGGCACGCCGGCGGCCGCCGCCGGCACGAGCGGGATCGCGATGATCCAGCCGGTGAGCAGTGCGACCGCGACGCCCACCGCCGCACCCGCGGCAAGTAGCAGCCGGGTGCGCCGGTCCAGCGCCGCGAGCCGTCCCAGCGCGGCGCCCTTGACGATGGCACTGCGTTGGGGTGCCGGGGGCGGAGCGGGGCGAGACCGTAGGCCGGCGACGACCCCCAGCAGGCCGGCGACGACCAGCGCTCCGGCCACGGCCGGGACCAGCGGGGTCATGAGGCGGCCTCGCTGCGCCCGTAGAACTCCTCGAGGGCGAAGCCCCACCCGGCGAGCTCCCGGTACTCATCGGGCAGGACCGCAGGCTCGGCCTCCCGGCTGCCGGGTGGTGCGAGGAACACCCGCTGGACGGCGTACCCCTTCTCCCGCTCCCCTGGGGTCAGGGTCAGGATCTCGGTAACCCAGCGAGAGCGTTGCGCGGTGCCGTCGGCCATCGGGGTGGTCTCCAGGTGGACGTGCACGATGATGTCGATGCTGGCCGCGATCGCCCGCACGGCGTAGTCGTGGGTGATGTGCGGCCCGGCCTCCATGGCGCAGGTCACCAGCTTGCCGATCGCTCCTTCAGCGTTCTTGGCGTGGGTGGTGGAGATCGAGCCCGCACCGGACTCCATGGCCTTGAGCATGGCCAGGACCTCCGGTCCTCGAACCTCACCCACGATCTGGCGGGACAGGTCGAACCGGAAGCTGTCGAACAGGGCTTGGCTCAGGGTGAACTCGCCGGCCTGGCTGCCGTCGGCGGCCCGCTCGCCCGAGCCGGGGCGCGCCTCCCACGGGAAGACATAGGGGTGCTGGTCCTTGAGCTCGTGCAAATGGAGTTCGTACTCGGTCTCGAAGGTGCCGATGATCTCGTGCTTGGGGATCTCCGCGCACAGAGCCCGGACGAGCGTGGTCTTGCCCGCCCCCTGGGCGCCGGACACGACGATGCTTCGACGGGCCTTCACGGCCGCGGACAGGAACGACGCCGCCAGCTCCGTGAGCGTCCCCCGGTCGACCAGGTCGGCCAGGGTGACCCTGCGCAGCCGGTGCCGCCGGATGACCACCGATGGACGAGGTGTGACCCATGCCGCCGCGGCCAGCCGTGCACCGCCGTCCAGACGCAGGTGCAGCCTCGGCTGCCCCTCCGAGAACGGCCGCGCGTTGACCTCCGAGCGCGAGGCCAGGAAGACCAGGAAGTCGATCAGCTCCTGATCCGAGTCAGCCACGGGTGGCCCGGGGATCACGCGGCCGTCGGTGAGCTCGAGGAACACCGAGTCGCAGCCGAAGATCAGGATGTTCTCGACCCGGTGGTCGTCGACTAGCGGTTGCAGTCGCCCGAGCCCGAACAGGGAGTCGTCGATGGCCTTGGCCAAAGCGTCCTGCTCGGCGGCGTTCCAGGCATCCTGGCCGGCGCTGACCCGCTCGTCGTGCTCGCTGTTGAGCAGGTCGAGGATGATCGCTCGACCGCGCTCACGCTGCGCGGCCGAGCTCAGGTGGCCCCGGTCCTCCCCAAGGCCCGCACTGAGCCGGTCCGAGGCCTGTCCCCGCAGGGCGGTGACCAGGCCCCAGTCGATGTCGGAGCCGTGCCGGTGGATGCGGGGCATGTCCTGGTCGGCGCCGTCAGGCTCTGTGGGGGTGAGCGGGCGCGACACGGTCGGTGCCAGGTCGGCGGATGGTGACATCGAGAACGATCCCCGCACCCTGCCCGGGCGGCCGGCGGTCCGGCGGTCCGGCGGTGGCGCGGCGAACAACGGAAGGGATGCCGGGTCCGTGGGGTGGTTGCGCGGCTCGCGGGCAGCACTGTTGTCGTTCGTCATCCGGTCCCCCCGACGATCTGCGTGGCGAGCTGGCCGCGGTTGGTGGTCACCGCGGACTGGATCGAGGTCCGCGCCGCGGCGAGGCTGCGGACGAGGCGGGAGGAGTCGAATCGGCGCGGGGCCTGGGCTCCCTTGGCGAACACGTCGGCGGCCGCGGGGTCCCAGGCCACGGAGGCGATCACCGGGATCTGCAGGACCTTCTGGACGTCGCGGGCAGGGTAGGGCTGCCCCTCCCCCACGAGCAGCAAGCCCAGCGACGACGTCCCGCCGACTCCTTGGAATCCGGTTCGCAGGGTCTCGGCCCACGACCGTGCCGCCGACAGGGACACCAAGTCGGTCCTGGTCACCATCAGGGCCAGATCCGCCGCGTAGATGAGAGGCTCCGGGCTCCCGGCCAGGCCGAGCCGTCCGGCGTCGACGATGACGTCCTGGCCCGTGGCTTCCAGTGCCTTCAGCTCCGCGGCCAGGGTCTCCCACAACGGCAGCAGGCTGCGCCCTTGCCCGTGCGCGCGGGTGCCTGGTAGCAGGGAGACCGCCGAGCCGGGTGGCCCTGGCATCCGCAGCGTGGACTGGGCGATCGCCTCGCTCAGCTGCCCGTGACGCTGCGCTAGCGCCAGATCGATCAGCGAGTTGGTCGGCGCCGACTCGGCACGCAGGTAGCCGGCGAAGACAGCGGACCCGCCTGTCGGGTCGCCTTCGACCAGCAGCACCGGCCGGGACCATGTCAGGGCCAGCCCCAGGGTCGAGGCTGTGACCCCGGGCGACCCGGAGGCGGAGAACAGCACGATCAGGGCCATGGCTCAGCGCTCCCGGCTGTCCAGGACCAGCGCCACCTTGCCGGTTGCCGCCCGAGCCGCCAACTCGGCGGCCTGCTCATACGGCACCTCGAGGGAAACCACCGTCTGCCCGTTCTCACCGTCGGGGTAGAGACCGACGACGGTCGCGGAGATGGCCGCGGGCGGCTCTTGTCCCACGTCACCCTGCTGGCCCGGGGTTGCCACGATGCGCACCTGGTCGCCGGCGAGCAAGGTCTCTCCGGGCATCAGCGAGGGCGGCAGCGCGACCCCCACCACGGACATGCCCTTCCCGGGGAGGACCGTGGTGGTCACGTCCGCAGCGGTGACCAGGCTGCCGGCGGCCATGTCCATTGCCGCACGCTGGCCCACGAGGCTGCCCAGGCGATCGCCCGGTATGGTCTTCAGCGCGGGATCCAGTGCCACCTGAACCGTCATCAGGTCGCCTCGCGTGATCGTCTCCCCGCGGGTGACGGTCTGGCGCAGGGCCACCACCTCGTGGGTGTTGCTCGTCGACGACCACGTCCATGCCCCCAGCAGTGCGCCGAGGATGACGGCCGCAACCGACGCGGCGACCAACACCGGTCGGCGACGAAGCTTCGGTGCCGGCGTCACGGACGCCTGACCGCCGTCGGCGCCGCTCTTGACTCGACGCCGGCGGACCGGTCGCGTGCCTCGTCCCTCGCTCACAGCGGCGGAGTCGGCCGTCTCGGTGGTCATCGTCATCGGTCCTCCTCGAGCTGCTCAGTTGGTCAGCACCTGGGCTTCGCCCATGGTGATCGTGGTCGTGTCGGTGAAGTCCAACGGGATCGTGCCTCTCAGGCCGATCCCGGCCCAAGTGACGATCCAGTACGTCGTGGCCCGCACCGTGTAGGTGCCCTGGCCGGTGTAGGTGTGCCCGCAGGTCGGGGACGACTGCTTGCCGTAGGAGTCGGCATACGGTGTGCCTGGCCCGGTGCACGTGACGGTGGCGCCGTCGCCCATAGCCCAAACCGTGCGCTGAGCCTTCGCTGTTGCCGTGACGGTGAAGCCACCTGCCGACGCGGACTGGGTTTGCGGCCCCCACGTGGTCGCCCCAGGGTTCTGAGCCCACATCCACGTCGGCATCCCGATGATCCCAATGCTTCCCGGACCGGGCTCGGGCACGATGCCGATGTTGATGGCGTGGAGGTTCATCCGCGCGATCGCCCGCCGCGTCAGTACACGCGGATCCGGCGGCGCACCATTCGGTGGGGTGGCCAGCCAGATCCAAAAGGTGACAAACGCGAACGGACCGCCGCCGAGCACTGGCCTCGTGCATGCGTAGACCTGGCCGGTCGTGCGGCCGCCCCAAGCTGGGTCACTGAATGGCGGCTGTGGCTGCAACGCCTTGGCGTAGCACTGCTGGGACTGAACCCACCATCCATGAGATGTCGAGCAGGGCACCTCCTTCGTCGGAGATGTCAGAGTCCAGGTGCACGTTGGCAGATCGACGGGCTGGTCGCCTCCACCGCTCCCACCACCGCCGCCAGGGTCACCCCCATCGCCGGGATCCGCGACGACGATGATGCACTCCCCCGTTCTCGGAGAGGGAATCGTTCCGGGAGGGCAGCTGATCGGTGCATCCGCTGCCAGTGCGGGCGTTGCTCCCCCGAGAACCCCTGCCACGGCCAGTGCGACGACCGCCAACCGCTTCAGCATGGTTTGCCCTTCAGCGTGTCAATCGTGACGAAGAACCCCTGTGGCGCCTTCACGACGGTGTACGTGTACTGCTGACGATCCGGGCGCCCTGGCTTCACGACAGACTTGCCGGCCTTGTCGATGACATTGACCTTGGAGAGGTCAATGCACGCCGTCACGGCGAAGGTCTTGCCGTCCTTCGTCGTGGCCGTTGACGACTGCACCACCGACTGGCCGATCTGCTTCCAGCCGTGAGCTTGCAGGGTTCCTAGCTCGATCCGCGACTGATTCGCTGCTTGGTCGCGTGCAACTGTGGCGACGAGGTTTAGGCTCTTCTTCGGGTCGGCGGCCAGCTCGTCGAGGACCTTCCAGTAGCGGCCGATCGTCTGCTCCGCCGACTTGATGTCCTTCTCGGCGGGAGTCAGAGGTGTCGGCGTCGACGTCGTGCTGGTCGTCGACGTGGCCGCGGAGGTGGTGCCGGTGGTTAAGGTCGTCGCAGGTGGCTTGGGGTCGTTGCAGGCCGATGTCAGAACCACTGCCGCCAAGCTCACTGCCAGACCGATCGCGCGGGCTCGGCTTCGGGTCGTCATCTGCTTTCTCCTCGATCTCATTCGGCTTAGGCCCGTTGTGGCCTCACTGACGGACAGTAGTGGCCGACTTCGAGATAAAGAGACTAGTGCATCTATCTCACATGGGGTAGTTCGAAACGGCGCGTTTGCCTGAGCGGCGTGTTTGCGGATGGCAAACGCTGCGTTCAACGTGCTGTCCCCTGGCGTCTGTCCGGGCCAGCGTGAAGGCGGGCGCGGATCGCGGCTATGTTGCAGGGGACCAGGCCGATGGGCTCCTAGCGCTGGCCCATCCCGAGAGCAGAGCGTCCCGGGCGCAGTGGGGGAAGGATATTCCATGTTTCGGCCGGTATCCAGAGCTCGGGAGCGATGGCGTCCGCATCTTGCCGTTGTGACGGGCGCGGGCGGAGGCATCGGCGCCACCTTGGCCATGCAGCTCGCCGAGTCGGGGTGCGCTCTGGCGCTCGTGGACAACAATGCGGCCGCACTTTCCGCCACAGCGGCGCGCTGTGAGTCACGCGGCGCCGTAGTCGTGCAGTGGGAGGTCGACGTCGCCGACAACCGCGCCGTGACCAGGATGAGGCGGGAAGTCATCGACGATCTCGGTGCCCCAGACGCCCTGTTCAACCTGGCTGGGGTGATCCATGCTGGACGGCTCGTCGACTCAGATCTCGATGACGTGCGGCGGGTTGTCCAGGTCGACCTCCTCGGCACCATCGCCTGTTGCCACGCCTTCCTACCAGCACTGTCGAGCACTCCCGCCGCGCGCATCGTCAACGTCTCGAGCGCCTTCGGACTGGTGGGTGTGGGTGGCTACAGCGCGTACAACGCCGCCAAGTTCGCCGTGAGGGGCTTCACCGAAGCCCTGCAACAGGAGGCTCCCCCGCATGTCAAGGTCAGCTGTGCCTACCCCGGCGGCGTCCGCACCGACATCATGCGCAATGGCCTCTACGCGTCGACGGCGGACCGGGCGGGGATACAGGAGCGGTTCGACGATCTGATCGCGCGAACCTCGCCCGAGGCGACCGCTCGTGCGATCCTCCGCGGCTCGGCCAGGGGTCGCCGCCGCATCATCGTTGGCGCGGACGCGCGTACCGCCGACGCCCTGGCCAGGCTCACCGGCGCCCACTACCAGGTTCTGACTCGGCGCCTTGGCACCGGGCCCGCCTAGACTCTTACCGATACGCACCGTGGCTGGAGGCGCCTCCGATGTCGGATCGTTGGCTACTGATCGAAACGTTCGGCGGCGACCGCCCGCCGAGCGTGATTGGCGTGGGTGCGACGCCAAAGCGCATGGTGCCGCTGGCCACGATCCTTGGCCGTGGACGATCGCTGCAGGCGGTGGAGGCGGCAGTGGCCAAGGTGGTCGCGGCGGGCTCCCGCGAGGAGTTCCTTACCCGTGACTATCAGCGCCGGATCGTGGCCGACCCATTGCTTTCCTACCGTGGCGACGTTCACGGCGTCTGGACGTGGGTCGGTCGGGCCGACGATGAGCCGCCGCAACGCGACCCTGCCGGTGCCTGGCATTTCAACCTAACCACCCGACACCATCGGCGGCAGCGACGACCTGCTCGACCTCTACGGCGTCGCGCCGGAGCATCGGCAAACCGAGCGGGCTACCGCCGAGGCATTCACCCGCCTCGTTCCGAACACTGACGACGCCGCGGCGTTAGCCCTGCTCATCCGATCCCGGCCGGGCGACGAGCACCAGGCCGTGTGGGCAATCCGACGCGACGACGGGCAGATGCGAGCCGGCCATCTCTCCTGCCGCGCCGTGGCAGAGAGCCGACGAGGCAAGACTGAGGTGGTTCTGCGAGGAATCACCCACGACATCGGCCCGGCCGAGGCGACCCCGGCCGCCCCTCCCCCTGCAGTCCTCGAACACCGCGTGCTTGAGAGCATGGCCCAGCCCGGTGAGCACCGGGCTCTGTTCAACCTGAAGAACCTTCGCATCCTGCGCTGGCTCGACGACCCGCTCCCCCATCTGCACTGGACCATCGACCCAGCCCACCCCGACCCGAGGTGGATCCACCCCGAGGACCAGCGGGCAGCCCAGATGCTCTCGGACTCGCTGCGGACCGGTCGGACCACCGGGCAGCTGCGGCTCGCCGCCGAGGGAGGCGGCTGGATGACGGTAGAGATCGTCGGCAACATCGTGCTCCTCGACCAGCACACGACCGCCGGCCTGTTCACTCTGCGTCGCGCCGAGTAGACCTGAGCGCAGCCGCCACCTCGGCCCGTTTGACGCCCAAGATTTCGGCCAGGGCGTCCAAAGCCGACTGGGATGGCAACCGGTCGATCTGACCCGATTCCCACCGCGCATAGGTGGGGAGGGACATGTGCGAACGTTTCGCCACCTGTCGCGCGCTTAGGCCGGCGAGAACCCGCAACCGCCTCAGGTCTGGTTCCCTATCCGATGGGATCAGGAGACTCTGAGCTTGCACCTCGAGGACCTCTGCGATCCGGTGGAGAACCTCCGGACGCGGCTCCGAGGCACCTCTCTCCCAACGCGAAACCCGCTCTCCACCAGCTACGCCGATCAACCGCGCGAGCTCATGCTGAGTAAGTCCAGCCCTCTCCCGGGCGGAGCGCAAAGCCCTGGGGTCAACGACGGGAATGGAGGGCATCGCGGCACACCCTATTGGCCGAGCGCTGCGGAGTCTTGCCAGATCCGGCATCAACGCCTCGGGGAACTGGCGCCCGACCCTAGCCCTGGAGATGCAGGCTGACGTCCTGGCTCGGATTTCCAGGCCACAGCGCGGCACCCATCCGTCGGGCTGCCTCCACCCGAAGCTCGTCCACCGCATGGGCGTACCGCTGCGCAGTCGCCATTTCCGTCCATCCCATGATGGCCATGACTGTTCGAAGGTCCACGCCCTGCACCAGCAGGAGGGTCGCGGCAGTGTGCCGCGCGTCGTGCAGTCGCGCATCACGCACACCTGAAGCTCTCAAAATCGCCTTCCACTCACGCCAGTCGCGAGCTGGGTCCATCGGGCGACCCACTTCGTCGGGGAAGGTCAGATCCAGAGCCCTCGCCCAGGCGGGACCCACACGAAGGCCTTCCTGCGCCTGGTCACGACGGTGCAGCCGCAGTTCTTGCACCAAGGGTGGGGGCAGGGAGATGGAGCGCCTGGAGGCGTTGGTTTTTGTCTCCACCAGGCGGATGCCCCCATTTCGCCGATTTGGACAGTCAGCCCCGCGCTTCCGGCCGCATGAGGGCTGGGAACCGCCAGCTGCGAGGCGGCACCCGTGCTCCCAGGTTTGACGCTGCACGGCTCGCTGGATCCGCAAGGTGCCGTTGTCGAAGTCGATGTCGGACCACTGGATACCGAGGGCCTCGCCCTGACGTAGACCAAGAGACAGCGCGACTGACCAGCGTGCAGCGTTTCTGCGAGTTCGAGCGGCGCCAAGGACCGCCACGCACTCGTCCCTGGTGAGCGGTTGGACCTCGTGCCTGGGCATGCGGGGCGGTCGAGCGATCATGGCTGGGTTCGATGCAAGACGCTGCCGCCGAACCGCTTCGTTCAGCCCGGATCGGAGCACACGGTGGACCGCGTGGACCAAGCTGGCCGAGTTGCCGGCCTCCAGCATTCGCCGATAGTGTTTTTCAAGGGTTTCCGGGCGCAACGAGCTGAGTCGAATGGAACCCAAAGCAGGAACGATGTGCACTCCCATCTGGCTTCGGTACGTTGACAGCGTCTTCCACCGCACCGTGGAGGGCAGGACGTTCTCGAGCCAGTGCTCCAGCCACTGACCCAGGGTCGGGTCGGACTCGGTCCATGTGTACTGGCCGGTGTCGCGGGACCGTTCCAGCGCGCGAACTGCCCGGTCCAGATCGCCCTTGGCACTTCGACTGATGTGCTTGCGATCAGGACGGCCATCTAGTCGCGTCCCCATGGTCACCCGCGCGTGCCAGCGACCGTCCTTACCCCGGTACTTGGACGAGGTGGTCTCCTCGGCTGAGAGTCGGCGCCTACCCTTCATCGGGGGCGCTCAGAGACTTGAGGTAGCGGTTGAGCTCGCGTCGCTCGACGCGCACGGAACGGCCGATGCGAACGACGCGTAGGTGATGGCGCGCTACTTCACGCTCGACGCTGCGGCGGGTACACCGCAGATGCGATGCGACCTCGCCAAGCGTCAACAGAAGGGTTGGCTGGGTGTCCTCGGTGGTCCAGTGTGCGGTTGCGGTCTTCATGCCCGACATAGGCCACCCTGGCGACGTCTGGTGGTCACTTGGGAGGACGGTTCTGCGTCCGAATGCGGCGCGACATGACTGGAGCACACATCCAGTCTCCACGGCCGACTCGCGCCCCTGGTTCTCAATTGTTGGGCCCATTCTTGGGCCCATGGAGTGCCCCAACGGGCCCGATCAGCGTCGGCGACGAGTAAGGCCCCGACCGCGTCTCCGCAGGTCAGGGCCCCAACCGTCTGTCTCAACACAGAGTGCGCCCGAAGGGATTCGAACCCCTAACCTTCTGATCCGTAGTCAGATGCTCTATCCGTTGAGCTACGGGCGCGGATGCTGCCCCGAGGATCGCCCAGAGCAACGACGGGAAAGACTACCGGGTGGACCGTCGGCGGCGAAATCAGGGTGCCGCATGCCACCCGCGGGTGGAGGCGCGACGGCGACCGTGGTGAGCGACCGCATACCAATTAGCAAGGAGCGCAACGCTTTCCGTGTGGTTCTTGCAGTGAGTGCAAGAACCTCGCAGCGCGCTGCACGGCGAGCGCCGGCTGTGAGCCGTCTCACGAGTCGTCTCGACCGTTCGTGGTACCTACCGGCGAGTTGCCCAGCGTACGGTGACCAGATCAGGAGCGTTCACCCTCTGGGACAAGGCCAGCGCGGCATGGACGCATGACCTCATTGATCCACGGGCCTCGCCCGGGACGAAAGGGACGGCCGATCAGAATGACGACCGAGGCGACGCAGCAGACGAACGAGCGGGTGGGCGGCACCACACATGCAGGCCTGCAGGCATGGGTCGACGAGGTGGCGGCGATGACGACGCCCGACCGCATCGAGTGGGTGACCGGCTCGGACCAGGAGTGGGCGCGCCTCACCGACAAGCTCGTCGCAGCCGGCACGTTCGTGCGCCTGGACGAGCAGAAGAAGCCGAACAGCTTCTACGCCGCCTCCGACCCCACCGACGTCGCCCGTGTCGAGGACCGCACCTTCATCTGCTCTGTCGAGGAGAAGGACTCCGGGCCGACCAACAACTGGATGGCCCCCGGCGAGATGAAGGACCTGATGCGGGGCTTGTACGCCGGCTGCATGAAGGGCCGGACGATGTACGTCATCCCCTTCGTCATGGGTCACCTGAACGCCGAGAACCCGATGTTCGGGGTCGAGATCACCGACTCCGAGTATGTCGTGGTGTCGATGCGCGTCATGGCCCGCACCGGGGTCAACGTGCTTCGCCGCATCGAGGAGCTCGGCGAGGACGCAAAGTACGTCCCGGCGCTGCACTCCGTGGGCGCACCTTTGGAGCCCGGGCAGCAGGACGTGAAATGGCCCTGCAACCCCGAGAAGTACATCGTCCAGTTCCCCGAGGAGCGGATGATCTGGTCGTACGGGTCCGGCTACGGCGGCAACGCCCTGCTCGGCAAGAAGTGCTACTCCCTGCGCATCGCCAGCGTGATGGCGCGCGACGAAGGCTGGCTCGCCGAGCACATGCTCATCCTCAAGCTCGTCTCGCCCGAACAGCAGGTCTACTACGTCGCTGCCGCGTTCCCGAGCGCGTGCGGCAAGACCAACCTCGCCATGCTGGCCCCCACCATCCCCGGGTGGAAGGTCGAGACCCTCGGTGACGACATCGCGTGGATGCGGTTCGGCGAGGACGGCCGGCTGTACGCAGTGAACCCCGAGTTCGGCTTCTTCGGTGTCGCCCCGGGCACCAACGAGCACACCAACCCCAACGCCATGAAGACCATCAACAAGGGCAACTCCGTGTTCACCAACGTGGCGCTGACCGACGACGGCGACATCTGGTGGGAGGGCTTGGAGAACACTCCCGCCCATGCCACCAGCTGGAAGGGCGAGGACTGGACCCCTGAGATCGGAGCCTCCGGCGTCCTCAGCTCGCACGCGAACAGCCGCTACTGCACGCCGATCGAGCAGTGCGACATCCTGGCCAAGGAGTACTACGACCCCCAGGGCGTGCCCATCTCCGCCATCTTCTTCGGGGGGCGGCGCAAGACGACCGTTCCGCTCGTGACCGAGTCCCGGGACTGGGTGCACGGCACGTTCATGGGCGCCACGCTGTCCTCGGAGACCACCGCGGCCGCCACCGGAGCCGTCGGCGTCGTGCGTCGCGACCCGATGGCGATGCTGCCGTTCATCGGCTACAACGCAGGCGACTACTTCCAGCACTGGATCAACCTGGGCAAGGACGCCGACGCGGCCAAGCTCCCGAAGATCTTCTATGTGAACTGGTTCCGCCGGGAGCAGAGTGCGGACGGCTCCTGGGGCCCCTTCCTCTGGCCCGGCTTCGGTGAGAACAGCCGCGTGCTGAAGTGGGCGATCGAGCGCATCGAAGGCAAGGCCGCCGCGGTCGAGACGCCGATCGGCCACGTGCCCACCCCCGAGTCGCTCGACACCGAGGGCCTGGCCCTCACCGAGGCCGCGCTCGAGGCGGCTCTCAAGGTCGACGCCGAGGAGTGGAAGGCCGAGATCCCGCAGATCGAGGAGTGGTTCGCCAAGTTCGGCGACACGCTGCCCACCCAGCTGCGCGTCGAGCTGGACGGACTCAAGGCCCGCCTCGGCGTGGAGTGAGGTTCCCGAGCCGTGGGCTCAGCCAGGCCTTGTAGGGCGTTGGCCGGGTCACGGACCGAACTCCGTGGCCGGTACACGTACTGCCACGGACGTACCGGCACCGCCACCGCCAGAGGCGCAGCAGCGACACTGTGCGCTCCAGCTGAGCGGCGGACAGGCTCTGGTCCACGGCGCCTCCGCGAAGGGATGGGACAAGAGGAAGATGGCGGGCCGACCGCCCGTCGCTGCGACCTGACCGCGGACGACCTCGCTGACATACTCCGCTCCATGGCTCACAGCGGCGTGGTGTTCCCCGAGGTCGACGGCCGGCGCAGCACCTCGGCCCTCGGGCGTGCGGTGGTGGCGGACGCGCTGAGGGGCGTCGACCCGGTCGGCGCGCGGTCCGCCGAGCGCGACACCGCCTGGCGACAGGGATACGTCAGCCACTTCAGGCGCTTGGTAGAAGCGGGACTCCTGGAGAACGGCGGTGCCGCCGTGGGCATCGCGCGTGCGGGTCTCGCCTCGCTGCACGGGCGGATGCGCGTCAGCGTGGAGGACGGGGAGGTAGGGCTGGAGCAGGCGTTCGACACGCCGCGTGGTGCCGCGCTGGAGACCGCGACGGTCCGCGGGCAGGGCGAACGGGTGACGGAGCTCGGCATCCCCCTGCACGGACGACGGCTGAAGGGCGATGCTCTGGCGCACCAGCTCGACGCCTGGGTGGCTCGAGGCGTCATGGAGCCCTCCGCGGCGGAGGCCGTCCGCCAGGTCATGGCCAACCCGGGGTGGCTGGACCTGTCCGACCAGCGGCTCGTGGTGCTGGGTGCCGGTGCGGAGATGGGCCCGCTACGGGCAGTCCTGTCGTGGGGAGGCGACGTGGTGGCGGTCGACCTACCGCGCCCCGACATCTGGCGACGCGTGCTGGGGGTGACCGCCGGATCCGCAGGCACCGTGCACGTCCCGGTCGCGGCGACGAGCCGGTGGTCAGCACCTGACCTGGCGGCCCATGCCGGCGGCGACCTCGTCCACGGCCTCCCCGAGCTGGCGGACTGGCTGTCCGGCTTGGACGGAAGGCTCGTCCTGGGCAACTACGTGTATGCCGACGGGTCGACGAACGTACGCGTCTCGACAGCTGTGGACGCGTTGAGCGCGGAGCTCCTCCGCCGTCGCCGCGACGTAGCCCTGGCCTTCCTCGCCACCCCCACCGACGTCTTCGCCGTACCGCGGGATGCCGTCGAGTACTCGACCCGGGGCTATGGCTCGCCCTCCGCCGCGATGCGGCTGCTGCGGCCCGCCCTGCGGACCGTTAGCGCCGGCAGGCTGCTCCGGCGCAACTACGCCCCGGGCGCGGACCCTGGCATCAACGACAGCCTCGTGCCGCAACAGGGCCCCAACTACGCGTTGGCCAAGCGGCTTCAGCGCTGGCGTGCCACGGTGGCGGGCCACGACGGCGTCACCGTGTCGCTCAACGTCGCACCACCGACGCGCACGCGGTCGGTGCTGAAGAACCGCGCGCTCGCCTCCGCGTACGCGGGCGCGCACCGCTTCGGGATCGAGGTGTTCGAGCCGGCCACCAGCAACACCCTCATGGCCGCCCTGCTCGTCCATGACCTCCGGACGGCACCGCTCCGCTCCCTCGCGCCGTGGGAGCAGGAGGCTCGCGGGGCCGTACACGGCGGACTCTGGCGCACACCGTACGATCCGCGAAGCGCGCTGGGGCTCGCCGTGGTCCTCGGCCTGGGAGCCGCCCGCGGCTGAGCGGGGCCCAGGTATGCCCTGAGCCCCGCCCCTCCTCAGGCTGCCGGTGCCTTGACCGCCAGCACCGCGCAGGAGGCGTCGAGCAGCACCTGCTGAGAGGTACTGCCCAGGAGGAGCTTGCCTACCGGCGTCCGGTGACGCATGCCGATCACGATCAGCGAGGCGTCCTCTGTTTCTGCCACCCGCAGGATCTCGTCCGCGGCGGCGAGGCCACCGGTGGGTTGGACCACGTCGAAGGACAGACCCGTCCGCGTCAGCTCCGCCGTGATGGCGTCGATGTCCTCGGGCGTCGCGAAGATCGGGCTGGCGAAGTCGCCGTGGTGGCCGGTGTTCACCACCACGAGCCGAGTGCCGCGGAAGAGTGCCTCGTCCTTCGCGCGCTCGAACGCCGCTATGCCCTCGGGCGTGGGGATGTACCCGACGACGATGCTCTCGCTCACGCGGCGTCCAGCCGCTTGGCTCCGGTCATGATCGCGACGCCTTCCCCCATGTCATGGGTCTGCGGCGTGATGACCCCGGCGCGGCCGCCGAGACGTTGGATGTGGATGCGGTCGGCGACCTCCCAGACGTGGGGCATGTTGTGGCTGATGAGGATGATGGACAGGCCTTTGTCGCGGAGCTGCTTGACCATGTCCAGGACCATCCCGGACTCTTTGACGCCGAGGGCGGCGGTCGGCTCGTCGAGGACGACGACCTTGCTTCCGAAGGCGGCGGCGCGGGCGACAGCGACGGCTTGGCGCTGGCCGCCGGAGAGCGTCTCCACCGCTTGGTTCATGTTCTGGATGGTCTGGATGCCGAGGTCCTGGACGGACTGTCCGGCGCGGCGTTCCATGCCCTTCTTGTCGAGCATCCGGAAGATCGAGCCGAGGGGGCCCTTGCGGCGTTCCTCACGGGCGAGGTAGAGGTTGCTGGCGATGTCCAGGGCGGGGATGACGGCCAGCTGCTGGTAGACCGTCTCGATGCCTGCCTCGCGGGCGTCCTGAGGCTTGCGGAAGTGGACGGTCTGGCCGTTCATGGTGATCTCGCCGGAGTCCGCGACGTAGGCGCCGGTGAGGCACTTGATGAGGGTCGACTTGCCGGCGCCGTTGTCGCCGATGACCGCCAGTACCTCTCCCGGGTAGAGGTCGAGGTCCACCCCGTCGAGGCCGACCACGCGCCCGAAGGTGATGACCAGCTTGCGCGCCGAGAGCACGGGCTGCTGGGTGTAGATGTGCTCCTTGCCGGCCGGGGTGCCTCCGTGGGCGACCTCGAGGTCTGTCACAGTCATGCCTTGACCTTCCTGATCCACTGGTCGACGGCGACGGCCACGACGACGAGGATGCCGGTCGCGAGCACACGCCACTGCTGGTCGACGCCCATCTGGGAGAGCCCGAACTGCAGGGTCTGGACGATGAGGGCGCCGATGAGGCTGCCGACGAGCCGGCCGCGGCCGCCGAACAGGCTGGTGCCGCCGATGACGACTGCGGTGATGCTCTGCAGGTTGGCGTCCGGGACGGCGTTGGGGGTGGCGGCGCCGGCGCGGCCGATGAGGACCCAGGCGGCGATGCCGTAGATGAGGCCGGCCACGGTGTATACGGCCAGGAGGATTCGCTTGCTCGGGACGCCGGACAGGCGAGCCGACTCGGGGTCGTCGCCCACGGCGTACACATATCGGCCCCAGGCGGTCTGGGACAGGGCGAAGCCGACGACGGCGTAGATGATGACCACCACGACGATGCCCCACGTCAGCCGGAACGCGCCGATGCCGAACCCGTCACCGAGGAAGTTCAGCAGCCCCGGCAGGTGTGCGGACTGGATGCTCTCCCCGCCGGAGTACAGCAACGCGATGGCGGTGTAGATGCTCAGTGTGCCGAGGGTGACGATGAACGGTGGCAGGTTGATGCGAGTGACCAGCAGCCCGTTGAGAGCGCCCGCCCCCACCGCCAGCAGCAGTCCGACGAAGAGCCCCAGGACCCCCGGCATCCCACCGTCCTTGGACAGGGTGGCCATGACCATCATCGACAGCACCATGATGGCCCCGACCGACAGGTCGATGCCCGCGGTGAGGATGACCAGGGTCTGGCCCACTGCCAGCGCCGCCACGATCGCGGTCTGCTGCAGCAGGATGCCCATCGAGTTGGCCGTCAGGAAGGTCGGCGTCGCGACGAAGAACGCCACGAACGCGACGAGCAGCAGGAACAGTGGACTCAGCCAGGGCCGGCCGTGTAGCTGATGCTGGATCCGCTGGACCGGCGACTGCTGCCGCCGAGCGAACTCGGCGGCAGCAGAGGTGACCGTGGTGGCAGTCATGGTCAGTTGCCCCAGCAGATCTTGGCGCCGTCGTCGGCCGAGATGCTGTCGACGCCGTCCGCCTTCTTGTCGGTGACCAGGGCGACGCCGGTGTTGAAGAAGTCCAGACCTGGCGAGGTCTTCGGCTTCTCACCGCCGCGGGCGACCTTCGCGATCGCCTCCATGCCGAGCGTCGCCATCTTCAGCGGATACTGCTGGGCGGTGGCGCCGATGACGCCGCTCTTGACGCTGCTCACGCCGGCGCAGCCACCGTCGACCGAGACGATGAGCGCGGTCTTGTTGGCCGCCTTCAGTGCCGCGTTGGCGCCGACGGCCGTCGGCTCGTTGATGGTGTAGACGAGGTTGATGTTGGGGTTCTTGGACAGGCACTTCTCCATCGCGGTGCGCCCGCCGTCCTCGGCACCGTTCCCGGCCTCGTTGCACACGATCGTGTAGTCGCCGCCCTTGCCGCCGGTGTACTTGCCGGTCTTGGCCTCGTCACCGTTCTTCTTGGGGTTCTTGACATCGATCCCCATGCCCTCCAGGAAACCCTGGTCGCGGTTGTAGTCGACGGAGACGATCTTGTCGTTGAAGAGATCGAGGAGGGCGATGACTGCCGGCTTGCCGGCCAGCTGCGCCGCCGCCCACTGTCCGTCGAGCTTGCCGGCCTGACGGTTGTCCGTGGCGAAGGTGATGTCCACGGTGCTCGGCGGGTCCGGGGGTGTGTCGAGGGCGATCACGAACAGTCCGGCGTCCCTGGCCTTCTTCATCGCGGCGTTGACGCCGGTGCTCATCGGCGTGATGAGGATGCCCTTGTCGCCACGGGCGATCGAGTCCTCGATCGCCGTGATCTGGCCCTGGTCGTCGCCCTCCTGCTTGCCGGAGGCGACCGTCAGCTTGACGTTGTTCTTGCTGGCGTCGCCCTTCGCGCCCTTCTGCATGGCGACGAAGAACGGGTTCGTGGAGTCCTTCGTGATGAGGCTGACTCCGACCGTCTTCTGCCCTCCACCTCCGCCGCCGCTGCTCGCTCCGGCAGAGTCGGACGGGCTGCTGCGGTTGCAGGCCGCGAGGGTGACCGCGGTGGAGACCGCAGCGGTGATGGCCAGGGCGGTACGGCCTGCCCGACGGCGGCCACCGCTCTGGGGAAGCACTGCATACATAGGGGACTCACTTCCTGGGGCAGGCGCCCCGTATGACAACGTTGTCGCATGTGATTTCTACTCACCTATTGGCATGCTGTCAATAGTCCGCTACAAATAGTCACATGCCCTTGACATCGTTGTCAGGCCGAGATGGCCGGCGTCCACGCTCCACCATGCGCGACGTCGCGGCTCTTGCGGGGGTGAGCCTGAAGACCGTCTCGCGGGTGGTGAACAACGAGGCGGGGGTCTCCCCCGTGGTGACGGCCAAGGTCGAACGCGCGGTCCTCCAGCTCGGCTACCGGCACAACCTCGCCGCCAGCAACCTGCGTCGCGGAGATGCACGGACCTCGACGGTGGGCGCACTGCTCCAGGACGTCAGCAACAGCTTCTCCTCGAGCCTGCTACGCGCCCTCGAGGATGCCGCCCACCAGCGCGACGTGGCCATCCTCGCGTCCAGCCTGGACGAGGAGCCGAGCCGGGAGCGCACGCTGGTCGAGAGCCTGCTGCGCCGCCGCGTCGACGGACTCCTCATCATGCCGGCGACCGAGCGCCAGGACTACCTCGTGGACGAGGTCCGTGGCGGCCTCCCGCTCGTCTTCGTCGACCGTCGACCGCAGGGCGTCGACGCCGACAGCGTGACGGTCGACAACATCAGCGGCGCGCGTCAGGCCGCCCATCACCTGGTGGGCCAAGGCCATTCACGCATCGCCTTCCTCGGCGACCTGACCGCCATCCAGACGGCCGCAGAGCGCCTGAGCGGGTTCGAGAGCGGCCTCGCGGAACGCGACATGGTGCTCGACCCGCGGCTGGTGGTCACCGAGATCCGCTCGGATGCCGAGGCCATGGCTGCGCTCCTGGAGGTCCTCGCGCGTCCGTCGCCGCCGACGGCGGTGTTCGCCGCGCGGAACACCGTGGCGATCGGAGCCGTACGCGCCCTGCGCCACAGCGGCCTGTCCTCGAAGGTGGCACTGGTCGGCTTCGACGACTTCCCACTCGCCGACGTACTGGAGCCGGGCCTCACGGTGGTCAGGCAGGACGTACGCCGCATCGGGGAGGAGGTGGCGCGGCTGCTGTTCGCTCGCATCGACGGCGACGTCTCACCGCCGCACCACATCGTCATCACCCCGGAGCTCGTGGTCCGCGGGTCGGGCGAGATCCGTCCTCAGTGACCCTGGTTCGAGGTAGGCACGCCGGTGTTCTCCGGCGTCTTTACCTGGAACCGCAGGGGATTGGGGGCTCGACAGTGCCGGTGGCGGAACGCTGGTACGCCAGAGGTCGTATGCCGCCGCAGACAGGCACCGCGCCGAAGTCTTTGACCTGTGCCGATTTTTCGCCTTGGCGCGAGCTCTGGTACTTGCCTCGCCGCCCGAGCACCGAGGCGCCGTACCGGATCGCTGACCTCCACCACTGCGCGGGCCCGACGGGCAGCCGGCCGGAGTGGAGCCAAAGGGTGGTCATGTCGTGCTCGGGTCTTGAGAGGTGCTTCCCGGCAGCTGCGAGGTGGTGCCGTTCGGGCCTTGCTGGAGCTGTCCGCCCGGAGGTTGCTGGAACCGTCCTCGGGCGCCGCCTGGCCCGCCACGGCCGGGGCTGAAGCCGCCACGCTGGAACTGGGCCTGGTCTCCTTGGAACGACCCCGTGGGCACAGCCACGGCGGCGCCGGCCGCACCCACCGACGAGATGCCGATCGCGAGGGCCGCGGCGATCGCGGTCTTGCGCCCCGACCAGGTGGGGGGGTTGAGCGCAGGGGCAGACGTGGCGGCGACAGGCAGCGCGACCGGCGGTTCCGTGACCGGGGCGGTGGCGGTGGTCGCATACGACGTGCTGTGCGTGGTGGCCCACGTCGGCTCGACGGTCTCGTCAGTGCTGCTCACAGGGCTGGTCATGGGTTGCTCCGAAAGAGTGGGCTGGATGTCGTTCTCCGAGACTCCCGCCGAGCGCTGTGGGGTTCCTGTGGCCCCGGTATCGCGTCGCTGAGCATCGCGCAAAGCCGCCTCACAGCGTTCACACAGGAGGAGCCTCGCCACTGCCCAGGAATCCGGTGTTTGCTGAGCCCATGAACACGCAGCCCACCACCTCGTCCCGCCTCCAGCGCCTCGACGGCTCACCGGTGCGCGTCCTGGTCGTCGACGACGAGAGCAACCTCACCGAGCTGCTGAGCATGGCTCTGAGGTACGAGGGGTGGGACGTGCGCACGGCTGCGAACGGCGCCTCCGCGGTGCGCGTTGCGCGAGAGTTCCAGCCCGACGCCGTGGCGCTCGACATGATGCTGCCCGACTTCGACGGTCTCGAGGTCCTGCGCCGGATGCGCGCCGACTCCCCCCATGTCCCTGTCCTGTTCCTCACCGCCAAGGATGCCGTCGAGGACCGGGTGGCGGGGCTCACCGCCGGCGGCGACGACTACGTCACCAAGCCCTTCAGCCTCGAGGAGGTCGTCGCCCGCCTCCGCGCCCTGATGCGCCGTACCGCGGTGGTGGCGGACGAGGCGTCGTCGGTCCTGGCCGTCGGCGACCTCACGATGGACGAGGACAGCCACGAGGTGACCAGGGCCGGTCAACACATCCAGCTGACCGCCACGGAGTTCGAGCTGCTGCGCTATCTCATGCGCAACCCGAAGCGCGTCCTGTCCAAGGCGCAGATCCTCGACCGCGTCTGGAACTACGACTTCGGCGGTCAGGCCAACGTGGTGGAGCTCTACATCTCCTACCTCCGCAAGAAGATCGACGCGGGGCGCGAGCCGATGATCCACACGATGCGCGGGGTCGGGTACGTGCTCAAGCCGGCAGCATGAACCGTGCTGCCGCAGCGCCGGGCTCCATACGGGCGCGCCTCTCCCCGCCCACCTGGTCGCTGAGCACCAAGCTCGTCGCCACGGTGGTCGGGCTCTTTCTCGCCGTGACGCTGGCGACCGCCTCGCTGATCGTCGTGCTGCTCGACCAGTACCTTGTGGGGCAGCTCGACGACACCGTACGAGCGAGCGCGATGCGGCTCAGCGGAGGCCTGCGTGGACCCGACCATGCGGGGGACGGTGACGAGGTGCCGTTGGGCGGGCCCCCGGGAGCGGGTGGCGAGCAGCTGAGCCTCATCCTGGTCGACGGCACCGCCGTCCTCAACCGGGTCGAGCGGGGCGAGACCATCAGTGCCCTCAGCGGGGCCCAGATCGACCAGCTCAAGCAGGCCGGGATCGGCGGTACCCCCCAGACGGTGAGCATCAAGGGCCTCGGCGACTACGTCGTCGTGGCGGGACTCAACCGCCAGGGCCAGACGGTTCTGGCAGGTCTGCCCGCGGCGCCTGTGGCGAGGATCGTCAACCAGGTGACCACCCTGATCACCGGTGGCACCATCATCGGGTTCGTGCTGGTCGCGGCGGGCGGGACCTGGCTGGTACGCCGCAACCTCGCTCCCCTGCAACGAGTCGCCCATACCGCCAGCCATGTCGCCACACTCAAGCTGGACTCGGGCGACGTGGCCCTCGCCGAACGCGTGCCGGCCTTGGACACCGACCCGCGGACCGAGGTCGGGCAGGTGGGCCTGGCGCTGAACAACCTGTTGGACAACGTGGAGGGGGCCCTCCAGTCGCGCCACGAGAGCGAGCAACGCGTGCGTCAGTTCGTCGCGGACGCGTCACACGAGCTCCGCACGCCACTGGCGTCGATCCGCGGGTACGCGGAGCTCTCGCGTCGCGAGCGCGACCCCGTCCCGCAGACCGTGAGCCACGCCCTGTCCCGGGTCGAGTCCGAGGCGCTGCGCATGCAGGACCTCGTCGAGGACCTCCTGCTGCTGGCTCGGCTCGACGCGGGCAGGCCGCTGGACCGCGCGCTGGTGGACCTGTCCCTGCTGGCGGTGGACGCCGTCAGCGACGCGCACGCCGCCGCGCCAGGTCACCGCTGGGAGCTCGACCTGCCCGAGGAGCCGGTCGAGGTGACGGGTGACCACGCCCGGCTCCACCAGGTGGTGGCCAACCTGTTGGCGAACGCACGCACCCATACGCCCTCGGGCACGAAGGTCGTGACCTCGGTGCGGCCCGACGGGGCCTGGGTGCGGATCAGCGTGACGGACGACGGACCGGGGATCCCAGACCCCCTGCAGCCCAATGTGTTCCGGCGCTTCACCCGCGGCGACGACTCTCGCAACCGCGCTGGCGGCTCGACCGGTCTGGGGCTGAGCATCGTCGATGCGGTGACGAGGTCGCACGGCGGCCACGTGGAGCTGGACAGCACGCCGGGACACACCCGGTTCTCCGTCCTGCTGCCTGCTGCCTGACGCTCGGCCGCGCCTCATCGAGGCACCTCAGGATGGTCACAGCAACCGCACAGTGCGCCGCCCCAACGTTGAGTCATGGACACCCTGACCCTGCACCGCCAGGCGGACGACTCCGCCGCTCCCCTGCCTCGCTCCACTCCCGCCACGGCGAGGACCACAGCTCCCACACGGGTCCACCGCCTGTGGCGAGGGGTCGAGGGCGACCCCGAATGGGCCTGGCCCGCTCTGTTGGGCCTGCTGTTGGTCACAGGCCTCCTCTACGTCTACAACCTCACCTCGAGTGGCTACGCGAACTCGTTCTACTCGGCGGCGGCCCAGGCCGGCAGCACGAGCTGGGAGGCGTTCTTCTACGGCTCCTCCGACGCGGGCAACTCGATCACCGTCGACAAGCCGCCGGCGGCCCTGTGGGTCATGGCACTGTCCGTCCGGCTCCTCGGGCTCAGCTCTCTCGCGATCCTCCTGCCGGAGGTCCTCATGGGCGTCGGGACCGTAGCCGTGGTCTATGCGACGGTGCGACGGCAGTTCGGTGCCGCCGCCGGGCTGCTGTCCGGAGCTGTCCTGGCTCTCACCCCGGTCGCCGTCCTGATGTTCCGCTTCAACAACCCGGACGCCCTCCTCGTCCTGGTCATGGCGCTGGGCGCCTGGGCCACGATGAGGTCCATCGAGCGGGGCTCGACGAAGTGGTTCGCCCTCGTGGGCGCTCTCGTCGGACTCGGCTTCCTGACGAAGGCGCTGCAGGTGCTGCTCGTGGTCCCTGCGTTCGGGCTCGCCTACCTGCTCTTCGCTGACACGACCCTGCGTCGACGCATCACCGGCGCGCTCGTCGGAGTGGCGTCGATGGTGCTGTCCGCCGGGTGGTGGGTAGCCATCGTCCAGCTCGTGCCGGCAGGCATGCGCCCCTACATCGGTGGCAGCCAGGACAACTCGTTCCTGTCCGTCACCTTCGGGTACAACGGTCTGGGTCGGATCAGCGGTGCGGAGACCGGCTCCGTGGGCGGCGGGAACGGCTGGGGAAGCACCGGCATCGGGCGGATGTTCAGCGCGTCCCTCGGGGGCCAGATCTCCTGGCTCATCCCTTCGGCGCTGATCATGCTGGTGCTGGGTCTGGTCCTGCTGCGCCGTGCACCACGCACCGACGCCCGACGCGCGGCGTACGTCGTGTGGGGCGGCTGGCTCCTGGTGACCATGGTGACGTTCTCCTTCATGGCGGGCATCTTCCACGAGTACTACACCGTGGCGCTGGCACCCGCTGTCGCGGCCCTGGTGGGCATGGGGGCCACCCAGGCCTGGGAGCACCGCGGCAAGGCGGTGGGCTCTGTGACGCTCGCGACGGCCACCGCGGTGGCGGCCACCTGGTCCTTCGTCCTGCTGTCCCGCACGGAGTGGAGCAGCATCCTCAGGGTCGCCATCCTGGCCGCCGGTCTCGCCAGCGCGCTCCTGCTTCTCCTCGTCACGCAGCTCCACCGGCGGGCGGTCCCGCTCGTGCTGGCCGGGGCGCTCGTGGCGGTCCTCGCCGGGCCGGCCGCGTACAGCGTCGACACCGTGCGGACCCCTCACACGGGCTCCATCGTCACTGCGGGACCGGCAACCGGGCGCAATGGCCCCGGCGGCGCGGGTATGCCTCGCTTCGGCGCCGGTGGGACGCTGCGCGGCGGCGCGCTCCCCGGTGGGACGCTGCCCGGCGGGACGGCCCCGGGTGCACCCGGGACGGGCGCCTCGCCGGGCGGACTCCTCGACGCGAACACGCCCAGCACGGAGGTGGTGTCAGCCCTCAGCGCAGACGCCGGCTCCTACCGATGGGTCGCAGCAGCCATCGGCTCGCAGAACGCGGCCGGCCTACAGCTCGCGACAGGGCTGCCGGTCATGGCGATCGGCGGGTTCAACGGCAGCGACCCCAGCCCCACGCTGACGCAGTTCCAGCAGTACGTCGCGGCCGGCGAGATCCACTACTTCGCCGCCAGCGGTGCAGGAGGGGGACGAGGCGGCATGGGCGGCATGGGCTCGAGCGGCACGGGCAGCGAGATCTCCACCTGGGTGGCGGCGAGCTTCGCCTCTGCCACTATCGGCGGCTCGACCTTCTACGACCTCACCCAGCCCCTCGCGTCAGCCTCGGCCGCGGCGACGACCACGCAGACCACCTGAGCGGCGCGCCATGACCATCACTCCCGTGCTCGATGTCGTCATCCCGGTCCACAACGAGCAGCACACCGTCGGCGCCTGCGTCCGCCGGGTGCACCAGCACCTCGTGCAGACGTTTCCCTACCCCTTCAGGATCACCGTGGCGGACAATGCGAGCACCGACGGGACCGCGGGGGCCGCCTCGATGCTGGCCACCGAGCTGCCGGGCGTCGCGCTGGTCACGTTGGCGGAGAAGGGCCGGGGACGGGCGCTCAAGGCGACGTGGCTCGCCTCGGACGCGCCCATCCTCGCCTACCTGGACGTCGACCTCTCCACCGACCTCGACGCTCTCTGGCCGCTGGTGGCCCCGCTCATGTCGGGGCACTCGGACCTCGCCATCGGGTCCCGTCTGGCGCACGGCTCGCGGGTCGTCCGCGGGGTCAGGCGAGAGGTGATCTCGCGCGGCTACAACGCGATTCTCCGAGGGGCCCTGGGGGCCAGGTTCTCGGATGCGCAGTGCGGGTTCAAGGCGATCAGGGCCGATGTGGCCGCCGAGCTGCTGCCCCTGGTAGAGGACCCGACCTGGTTCTTCGACACCGAGCTGCTCGTGCTGGCGGAACGCTCGGGCCTGCGGATCCACGAGGTGCCAGTCGACTGGTTCGACGACCCCGACTCACGCGTCGACCTGGTGAGGACGGCGCTGGAAGACCTCCGAGGGGTCCGGCGGCTACGTCGTTCCCTTGCCTCCGGGGCCCTTCCCGTGGCTGCCCTGGCTGCCCGGATGGGGCGTACGGCGCCGGGCTCGGGAACGTGGCGTCAGCTGAAGCGGTTCGCCGCTGTGGGGGTGGCAAGCACCGTCGTACACCTTGGGCTGTTCGCGGCGCTGAGCATCACGCTCGGCTCCGCTCAGCTGGCCAACCTGGCGGCCCTCCTGGTCGCCACGCTCGCCAACACGGCGCTGAACCGGCGCTGGACCTTCGGCATCCAGGGGCCCGGGGCAGCGGTGCACCAGCTCCAGGGACTTGCGGTGTTCGCGGCGACCTGGCTCGGGACGGCGGGCGCCCTGGGGCTGCTGCATCTCCTGGCCCCAGGCGCGACGACGCCTTGGCAGACGGGCGTGGTGGCGGTGGCGACCGCGCTGTCGACGGTCCTGCGGTTCGTGGCCATGCGGTCCTGGATGTTCCGGACGGTGACCACACCTCGGCACCCGGCCAGCACAGCGGCCCCCACTGCGGCCTCCACTGCCGCCTCCACTGTGGCCAACAAGGCCTCCAGCGCCGTGGTGACGCGCTGACACCCCGGCCGAACCACCGGCCCAACACCGAAGTGGACCCCGACGAGAGAGTCGGGGTCCACTTCGGGTCGGCGGAGGCGGAGGGATTTGAACCCTCGATGGGCGATAAACCCAAACCGCATTAGCAGTGCGGCGCCATAGACCGGACTAGGCGACGCCTCCACGCCGGACCGACCAGTCGACCCGAGCCCGCACAGGGTATCCGGAGGCTGGCAGCCGGGGCAAAGCGGTCCGAGGCACGGCGCCGGCACCGGCGGACGCGATCAGCTGCAGATGTCCTGGTTCGCAGTCCTGGCGGCGATCGTCTCCGTCGACTTCGGCGTCGTGGCGGTCACGGAAGGCTTGGGCAGCGGCTGGTTTCCGGAACGGTTCGGCACCGCCACCGCCGGTGGCGAGCCCAGCCCCATACTCAGCTCCACCGTGGAGCCCAGCAGGTCGTCCTGGCGGATCTGGGCCCCCGGGTACACCGCCGCCACCGTGCGCGCGGCCTCCTTCATGCCCGCGCCATACCTCACCACGACGCCACGGGTGGGCGCACCGGTGCCCGTGACATAGGAGGAGACCCTGAACCCCTGCACCTCCAGCTCGGCAGCGGCTTGCTTGGCCAGGCCGGGTACGCCGGAGTCGTTGCTGATCCGGACCTGGATGCTGCGCGGAGCGACCGTCAGCGGCGCCGGCGTCGCGGTCGCCGTAGACGTCGTGGTCCCCGAGGGTGCCTTGGTGCCAGGCAGCGGCTTGTCCTCACGGATGGCCGTCCAGATGGTCTCCGCGGCGGGGGTCCACTGCACACGGTTGGGGTCCGGCGCATACGTCGTCGTGGGCAGCTTGACGAAGCGGATCTGGTCCGTCCCGATCCTGGCGACGCTCTGCGCGATGTCCTTCATCTCCCCCACGCCGAGATCGGTCGTGGTGGCCTTGGTGGCGGCGTCGAGGAACCTGAAGAGGCGGTCCGGGCGAAGCAGCATCGAGGACCTCGTCGCCTCCTGGATGACGGAGGACAGGAAGGCCTGCTGACGGTCGATCCGGCCGAGGTCCGACCCGTCACCGATCGTCTTGCGGACCCGCACGTACCCGAGCGCCTGCTTGCCGTTGACCTTCGTCTTGCCAGCGGGCAGTACGAGGTGGCTGTCCTTGTCGTCGATGGGCGTCGGGGTGCAGACCGTCACCCCGCCCAACGCGTCCACCATGTTCTGGAAGCCGCGGAAGTCGATGACGACGTAGTGGTCGACGTAGATGTTGGTCAGGCCCTCGAAGGTCCTGATGGTGCACGCCGGGCCACCGAGCGTGAAGTTCTGGTTCCACTGGCGCATGACGCCGTTCTGGACGGTGTCGTTCTTGTTCTTGCAGTCCCGGGGCGCCTTGGTCATGGAGTCCCTGGGGATGGACACCACGATCGCCGACTTCCGGTCCGCGGAGAGGTGGACCACGAGGTTGGTGTCGGAGCGCGCACCCGTCATGCCGTACTCGGTCTGCCCCTTGCCCAGCTTCGTCCCCGCGCGGCTGTCCGACCCCATGACCATCATCGTCAGCGGTGCCAGGTTGGTCACGGCGTCGGTGGTGGCGTGGGGGGTCGGCCGCTGCCCCAGAGCGTTGGAGAGGTCGAGTCGGTGGATGTTCCCGTTGAGCTTGACGTATGCCGCGACGGCAAGCACCAGGACGACGACGACCAGGGCGGCGACGGCGATGAGGGCCCGACGTAGCCACGGATGCCGGTGCCCCTTCCGGGCACCGGCGGTGTCCCGCTGGGCGTCCTCGGACGAGGCAGCCGGCCCCCCGGCACCGGTCTCCCGCTCCGGACCGGTCTCGGCCGGCGTAGAGCCCGTGGTGGGGTCGCTCACGTAAGACCTCTCTGGTGTGGACGTCCACCCTCGAGGTGGCCGGCGGCAGCCCGCCCGGGGTGAGTGTACGGGCGCGGCCTGAGCCTTTCCGCCTGGTGGCTCTCTTTCACAGACGTCCGGGAGGGCGGTTTGGTTGCTTCAGGCGCACCAACCGCCCAGACAGCCGCCCTGTTGCCGGTGTTGTTGGATGGTTCCATGACGCGGCGTGGACTCATCGGGGCCCTGACGGCAGCAGCTCTGGCCGTGGCGGCCGCAGGCGGCGTCTGGTGGCGGCACACCGAGTCGGAGCGGGAGGCGGACCGCGCAGCGAGCTCGCAGATCGCCCGCTTCGCGCGCGCCTGGCAGCAGCGCAGCTTCACCGGCGCCGGGCTTCGGTTCAGCGGCACGACGCCTGCTGCCGTGCAGGCAGCCTTCACGGCGACCACCGCTGGCCTGGGCAGTGGGCCGCTCACGGTCACCGCCGACAGCGTCCGTCGTAAGGCAGAGTCGGCGAGCGGTACCCTGCACGTCCGCTGGACCCTGGCGGGCGGCGTGCCGTGGTCGTACGCCGTCCCGGTGCGGGTCGTCGCGGGGACGCAGGGGTGGGCGGTTGCCCTCCCCACGGCTGGCTCGCCATGGCATCCGGAGATCGGTCCCGCGGACAAGCTCACCGCGACGAGGACGTGGGGTCGGCGGGGTGATCTGCTCGACCGGGACGGCCGTCCCCTGATGCCGCTGGGAAAGGTGTACCCCGTGCAGCTGGACCCCAGCAGAGCCACCCCGCAGGTCGCCGCCCAGCTGGAGGGCATCGTCGGCGAGCCGGCCGGGTCCCTGGTCGCGAAGCTCAAGGCGGCGCAGAAGGCAGGCAGCAAGGCGCCGCTGCCGGTGATCACCTATCGCCAGACCGACTTCGACCGGCGGAAGGCCGCGCTGGATGCGCTCACCGGCGTCGTCTATCCGTCCCGCGCGCAGCCGCTCGCCAAGTCCAGGACGTTCGGGCAGCCGCTCCTGGGTTCCTTCGGGCCCGTGAGCGCGGAGCTGGTCGCCTCGGGCAAGGGCCGGTACACGGCAGGCGACTACGCAGGGACGAGCGGCCTGCAGGGCCGCTACGACGAGACGCTCGGGGGTACGCCGGGCGTCCGGGTGACGTCGAGTGCGCACCCGGACGTGCCGTTGTTCGCCAAGGAGGCGGTGCCCGGCCGCGACGTCGACACGACGCTGTCCCCGCAGGTGCAGGATGCGGCCGAGTCGGCAGTGAGGTCGACCGGCGCGGTGCCTTCGGCGCTGGTCGCGGTCGACGTGAAGACCGGAGATGTACTGGCATCGGCCAACTCCCCCGCCCTGGGCTTCGACCGTGCCGTCAGCGGCCACTACCCGCCGGGTTCTGCCTTCAAGATCGTCACGACGTACTCGTTGCTGAGCCAGGGAAAGGTCTCGCCCCAGACGCCCGTGTCCTGTCCGCAGAGCTTCGTCGTCGACGGGCGGCGGTACAAGAACTACGAAGGGGAGTCGCTCGGGCAGCCGGACTTCACGACGGACTTCGCCCACTCCTGCAACACCGCGTTCGTGGCGCTCTCGACCAAGCTGGGCGACGACGACCTGGCCAAAGCGGCCACCGCGCTTGGCCTGACCGGCTGGGCACGGACCGTGGGCGTCGGCAACGCGTTCGACGCGGCCGTCCCCGTCAACAACGGCAAGACGGACAAGGCGTCAGCCGCCATCGGACAGGGCCGCAATGTCGCCTCGCCGTTGGCCCTGGCCGTCCTGGCGGGAAACGTAGCCAGAGGTTCAGCCATCCCGCCGCTGGTGGCGACCGACCCTCGGGCAGCTGCGGCGGACCGCACTCCCACGCCCCTGGACGGCGCGGTGGTGGCACAGCTCCGTGAGCTGATGGGAGAGGTGGTCTCACGTGGAACGGCCACGGTGCTTCGGGGTACGCCGGGCGGGCCGGTGCGTGGGAAGACGGGCACGGCGGAGTTCGGCTCCAAGAACCCGCCGCAGACGCATGCCTGGTTCGTCGGCTACCAGGGCGACGTGGCGTTCGCCGTGCTTGTCGAGGAGGGGAAGAGCGGTGGAAGCGTGGCAGCCCCGGTCGCCAGGAGGTTCCTCAGTGCGCTGAATGCCGGGTGAGACGGAACGGAATGCCGAGGGAGACAGAACAGAATGCCGAGGGAGACAGAACAGGGCCCCCATCCTGACGATGGGGGCCCTGCGCTGAAGACTGTGGTTGAGCAGTCCTCGGGTCAGATCGGGCGAACGGCGTCAGCCTGGGGACCCTTGGGTCCCTGGGTGACCTCGAACTCCACGCGCTGCGCCTCGTCCAGCGAGCGGTAGCCCGAGGAGTCGATCGCCGAGTAGTGGACGAACACGTCCGGGCCGCCGCCGTCCTGGGCGATGAAGCCGAAGCCCTTCTCAGCGTTGAACCACTTAACGGTTCCCTGTGCCATGGGGTAACTCTTTCTTTTGTAGCCATTGGGAATCCGCACTTTGCGAAGCCCCAGGTGCCGTACACAACCCCACCGGCGAGACATGCCCGCCTCAGATGAGAAAGGCCCGCTCTGTGGTGCTAGGGCGGGCACTTCGTCGACCTGTGAGGAACTGCTTGGTGCAACCGCGACAGACGCTAGCACGCCCCCAGCGGTCGCGGGAGGCACCCCACGTTCAATTTTCCGGCTGCATCGCACCCAGGGCCCTTGACGCACTGACGGGGTGCGGGACGGTCACCTGCACCGCCCGCACCCCGCAGCACCCCCGCGCGTTATCGCTGCGGTGTCACCACCGCCGCGACCACGGGAGGCCCGGCCGCCGGTCCGGGCCCCCCGTGTGCTTCGCCCCCTACTTCAGGCCGATGTTGACGAAGTACGTCTGCCCGTCGTCGAGCGTGACGCCCACCCGCCAGTAGCTACCGGCCTGGGTCTTGTCGGTCTTCCAGTTGAACTGGTACTGCGTGCCGTCCCAGACGTACGTGGCTCCGGTGGTCGCCGTGTCGGTGGTGGCCGTCTCGTTCACGGCCGCCGCCGTCGTGCTGACCTTGACCGGGGCGAGCCACTTCGGCGCCGAGCCCGCCTGGATGACCTGGCCCGCGGAGTTCTTCAGCTGGAACTTCATCGGGATGGTCTGCCCGGCGTTGAACACGCTGGTGGACAGGCCGGTCTGGTGGGCGGTGTCGTTCACCGGCTGCAGGAACAGCGTGGTGCCGTACCCGTAGACCACGGTGTAGGTCGCCTTCGCCGTGCCCGTGTTGCCCGCCTTGTCGGTGGCGGTCGCCGTGTACGTGAAGGTGCCCACGCCGTTCGCGGTGCCGCCGGTCCTGGTGCCAGTTGCCGGTGCGGCCAGCCCACTGGTGCCGTCGGTGGCGCTCGCCGTGGCGGTCGGGACCGCACCGATGACGTACTGCGCGCCGTCCTTGACCCCGCCGATGGTCACGCTCGGGGCAACCGTGTCGACGTTGATCCCGCCGACGGTGGTGGTGCCCTTGTTACCTGCGTTGTCGACGGCCGTGCCCGTGGCGCTGTTCGCGCCCTGGGCGGCGAGGGTCGCGTCCGGCTGGCAGCTGGCGATCCCGCTGACCGCGTCCTTGCAGTCGAACTGCACGGTCACGGGGCTGCTGTACCAGCCAGCGGCGTTCGGGCTGGTGGTCGCCTTGCCGGTGATCGTCGGCGCGGTCTTGTCCACCAGGACGGTGGCCGTGCCGGCTGTCTCGGTGTTGCCCGCGTTGTCGACGCTCCAGTAGGAGACCTTGTGGGTGCCCTCGCTGGTGATGCTGACCGAGGTGCCGGCCTGCTGCGCACCGCCGTCGACCGTGTAGTACGTGCCCGCCACACCCGACAGGTTGTCCGTTGCGCTGAGCTTCACGGTGACGTCGGTGCTCTGCCAGCCGCTGGGGGCGGTGGCGTCGGTGCTCGGGGCGTGCCGGTCGATCTTGACGCCCTTCACTGTGGTGCTGACCGTGTTGCCGGCCTTGTCGCTCACCGAGGCGCTGGTCGACAGGGCGCCGCCCTCGCTGGTGATCGTGCTGTCAGCCGGGGTGGCGCCGTCGATCCCGGACAGGGCGTCGCCGGCGGTCCACTTCACGGTGACGTCGCCGTTGTACCAGCCGTTGCCGTTCGGAGCCGTGGTGACGGCACCGCTCAGGGTCGGGTCGGTCTTGTCGACGTTGACACCGGTGATGCTGAAGGCGTCGCTGGCGTTGTCCGCGGCGTCGGTCGCAGTGCCACCGGCGCTCTGGTTCGCGCCCTCGCCCAGGGTCTTCGCCGCGGGGCAGGACAGGATGCCGGAGAGGCCGTCCTGGTCGGCGCACTTGAACGTCGTAGTCACGTCCGCCTTGAACCAGCCGTTGGCGTTCGCGTCAGCCGAGAGCGTGCCGGTGACAGTGGGCTTGGTCTTGTCGACGTTGACCGTCGTCTCGTCCGTGGCGCTGTTGCCCGCCTTGTCCGTGGCCTTCCCCTCGACCTTCTGGGCCGCGCCCTCGCCCTTGGTGACGGGGTCCGTGCAGCTGGCGATGCCAGATCCGGAGTCGGTGCAGGTGAAGGTGACGGTCACGTCGCTGTTGTTCCAGCTCCGCGTGTTGGCGGCCGGTGCCTGCGTGTGGCTGATGCCGGGAGCCGTCTTGTCGATCTTCACCCCGATGTTCTGCTGCGCCTCGACGTTGCCGGCGACGTCCACGCTCCACACCTGGAGCGTGTGGACGCCCTCAGTGTCGATCGTGACGCTGGTGCCGATGGCGGCCGCGTCCTTGTCCAGCTGGTAGTGCGTGGCGGCCACGCCCGAGAGGTTGTCGCCGGCGGTGAGCTTGACCGTGACGGCGCTGTTGCTCCAGTCGGAGACGTCCGAGACTGTCGTGGTCGGCGCCGTCCGGTCGATTTTCACCGGGGCGCTCTTCGCGGAGGTCACGTTGCCGGCCAGGTCGCGGACCGAGGTTCCAGCGGTGAGGGCGGTGCCCTCGCCACCGATGGTGCTGTCGGCTGGTGCGGCGCCGCCGTCAAGGCCCGAGAGGGCGTCCGCGGCACTCCACTTGACGGTGACGTCGTCGTTGTACCAGCCGGCCCCGTTGGGGTCGGCGGTGGCGGCGCCGCTCAGTGTCGGGGCCGTCTTGTCGATGTTGATGGGACCCACGGTCGCGTTCTTGCTGTTGCCAGCCGTGTCGGTCGCCGTGCCTGTGACCGACTGTGCCTTGCCCTCGCCGAGGGTGGTAGGCGCGGGGCAGCTGGCGATGCCGGACAAGGTGTCGCGGCAGCGGAAGCCGACCGTCACGTCACCGGCGTACCATCCGTTGGCGTTGGCAGCCCGGTCGGGGCGACCGCCGATCCGCGGTGCCACGGTGTCGATGCTGACCGTGGCGTTGTCGGTGAAGCTGTTGCCAGCGTTGTCCACGGCGGTGCCGGGCACAGCCTGGTCCTGCCCGTCGGTGCTGACCTTCGCGTCGGGCGAGCAGGTCGCCACTCCGGAGAGCTTGTCGTCGCACTGGTAGGCGACGGTGACCGGGGTGTTGTTCCAGCCCTTGGTGTTCGGGGCCGGGGTGACGGTGTGGCCTACGGTCGGCGCGGTGAGGTCGACCTTCACCGTGGCGGTCTGTGCTGCCTCGGTGTTACCGGCCTGGTCCACGCTCCAGTACTTCAGGGTGTGGACGCCCTCGGTGTCGATCGTCAGCGAGGTGCCCTTGACGGCGTCCCCACTGTCGACCGCGTAGTACGTCGCGTCGACCCCGGACAGGCCGTCGGCCGCCTCGAGGCTGACGGTGACCGTGCTGTTGTTCCAGCCGGCCGGCGCGTCGGCGCCGGTCGTCGGGGCAGTGCGGTCGATGTTGACGGCGGCGCTGTCGGCGGTGGTGCTGTTGCCGGCCTTGTCGGTCACTGTGGCGGTGTCCTTCAGGCCGCTGCCCTCGCCCGTGATCGTGCTGTTCGCCGGAGCCGAGGCGATGCCGGAGCGCTCGTCGGCAGCCGTCCAGTCGATCGTGACGTCGCCCTTGTACCAGCCGTTGCCATTAGCGGCGACGGTCGGCCTGCCGCTCAGGGTCGGAGCCGTCTCGTCGACGTTGATGCCATCGACGGTGGCGCTGGCCGAGTTGCCGGCCACGTCCACTGCGGTGCCCTCGAGCGACTGGCTGGTGCCCTCCCCGAACGTCTTGTCGGGGGTGACGCTGTAGATCCCCGAGAGGGTGTCCTTGCCGTCGAAGTGGACGGTGACATCGGTCTTGTTCCAGCCGTAGCTGTTGGCGCCCGGGGTGCGGCTACCGGTGATGGTCGGCTTGGTCTTGTCGAGGTTGACGGTGGCGCTGTCGTCGGCGGTGTTGCCGGCGGTGTCCGTGGCGCTGCCGTCGACTCGCTGAGCGGCACCGTCGATGGCGACTGTCTGCGGCCCCGTGCAGCTGGCGATGCCGGACAGCCCCACCTGGTCGGCGCAGTCGAAGGTGACGGTCACGTCGGCCCTGTTCCAGCCCCTGCCGTTGGGCTCGGGTGCCTGGCTGTGCGTGATGGTGGGCGGAGTGCGGTCGATCCGCACGTCAACCGTCTGCTTCTTCTCGGCATTACCAGCCTTGTCGACGCTCCAGAAGCTGACCGCGTGAGCCCCCTCGGCGGCGAGCGTCACCTCGTTCCCGGTCTGCTGCGCACCCGAGTCGACGGTGAAGTAGGTGTGGTCGACCGTGGACAGGCCGTCGGTCGCCGTCAGCTTCAGCGTGACCTCAGTCCTGCTGACCCAGCCGTCGGGCGCGTCAGCGGTGGTGGTCGGGGCGACCCGGTCGATCTTCACCGTCGGGCTGCTAGTCGTCGTGCTGTTGCCGGCCTTGTCGGCCACCGTCGTCGTGGCCAGCAGCGCGTCGCCCTCACCGGTGATGGTGCTGTTGGCAGGAGCTGAGGCGACGCCGGACCGGTCGTCCGCGGCGGTCCACTCGATGGTGACGTCGCCCTGGTACCAGCCGTTGTCGTTCGCGGGCACGGTGGGCTTGCCACTCAGGGTCGGCGCCGTCTTGTCGACATTGATGCCGCCGACCGTGGCGCTGGCAGAGTTGCCGGCCGCGTCGACCGCGGTGCCCTCGAGCGACTGGTTGTCGCCCTCACCGAAGGTCTTCGGGGCGGTGACGCTGTCGATGCCTGACAGGGTGTCCTTGCCGTCGAACGAGGCTGTGACGTCGGTGTTGTTCCAGCCGTAGCTGTTGGGGGCCGGGGTACGGCTGCCGACGATGGTGGGCTTGGTCTTGTCCAGGCTCACGGTGGCCGGGTCGGACGCCGTGTTGCCAGCATTGTCGGTCGCGGTGCCCTTCACCGGCTGCTTGGCACCCTCGGCGGTGACGGTCTGGGGCGCGGTGCAGCTCTTCACACCCGACAGACCGGGCTGGTCGTCGCAGGTGAAGGTGACGGTGACGTCGGCGTTGTTCCAGCCGTTGACGTTCGCCGCCGGGTTGAGCGTGTGCGTGATGGTGGGGTCGGTCTTGTCGATCTGGACCGTGACGGTCTTGGCGGCCTCGGCGTTACCGGCCTTGTCGGTGCTGCCGTAGGAGATCGTGTGCGTGCCCTCGGTGGTCAGCGTGACCGTGGTGCCCGTCTGGACGTCGCCGCCGTCGACGGCGTAGTGCGTGGTGTCGACGCCGGACAGCGCGTCGTGCGGCGTCAGGGCGACGTCGACGCTGCTGTTGACCCAGCCGCTCGGGGCGGACACGTCGGTGCTCGGCGCGGTCTTGTCGATCTTGACCGGCGCGCTGGTGGCGCTGGTCGTGTTGCCGGCCTTGTCGGTGACCGACGCGGACGCGGTCTGGCCCTCACCCTCGGTCGACAGGACCGAGTCGGCGGGCTTGTCGCCGGCCAGGCCGGACAGGGCGTCGTCAGCGGTCCAGGTCTGCGTGACGTCGGTGTTGTACCAGCCGTTGCCGTTGGGCTTGGTCGTCGGGCCCACGCTCAGCGTCGGCGCGGTCTCGTCGACGTTGATGCCGCTCAGCGTCGTGCTGTCGCTGTTGCCGGCACTGTCGATGGCCGTGCCCGTGACGGTCTGGCCAGCGCCCTCACCGAGGTGCTGGGGGCCGGTGACGGTGTCGATGCCGGACAGGGCGTCCGTGCCGGAGAAGGAGACGGTGACGTCGTGGTCGTACCAGCCGGCCGTGTTGGCCTTCCGGTCCGGGGCGCCGGTGATGACCGGAGCGGTCTTGTCCAGGTTCACCGTGGCGGTGTCCGTGGCCGTGTTGCCCGCCTTGTCGGTCGCCGTGCCGTCGACCTTGTGGCCCTTGCCCTCTGTGGTCACCTTCTGCGGTGCGGTGCAGGTGGCGATGCCCGACAGGTCCGCCTGGTCGGCGCAGGTGAAGGTGACGGTGACGTCGGCGTTGTTCCAGCCGTTGCCGTTCGCAACGGGCGAGAGCTTGTGCGTGATCGTCGGGTTGCTCTTGTCGATCAGTACCACGACCGTCGTGGCGCCTTCGACGTTGCCGGCCTTGTCGGTGCTGGCGTAGGAGATGGTGTGCGTCCCCTCGGCGGTCAGGGTGATCGTGGTGCCGGCCTGCTGGGCGCCGCCGTCGACGCTGAACTGCGTGCTGTCGACACCGGAGAGTGCGTCGTGTGGCGTCAGGGTGACCTCCACGCCGGTGTTGACCCATCCGCTCGGGAGGGCGACGTCGGTGCGTGGGGCGGTCTTGTCGATGTTCACCGGCTCGCTGGTAGCGCTCGTGGTGTTGCCGGCCTTGTCCGTCACCGCAGCAGAGGCGCGCTGGCCCCGGCCCTCGGTCGACAGGACCGAGTCCGCCGGCACCGGACCGGCCAGGCCGGACAGGGCGTCGTCGGCGGCCCAGACCTGGGTGACGTCGGTGGTGTACCAGCCGTTGTTGCCGTTCGGGCCGGCGGTTGGGGCCGCGCTCAGCGTCGGCGCCGTCTTGTCCACGTTGATCCCGCTGACCGACGCGGTGGCGCTGTTGCCGGCGTTGTCGACCGCGGTGCCGGTCGCGCTCTGGTTCGCGCCCTCAGCGAGGTGCTGCGGCCCGGTGACGGTGTCGATGCCGGAGAGGCCGTCCGTGCCGTCGAAGGAGACGGTGATGTCGGCCTTGTACCAGCCGGCAGGGTTGGCGGCCCGGTCGGGAGCGCCGGTGATCGTGGGCGCCGTCTTGTCGAGGTTGACCGTCGCGGTGCCGGTGACGCTGTTGCCAGCGTTGTCGGTCGCGGTGCCGGTCACCTTCTGCGCCTTGCCCTCGGTGCTCACGGTCCGCGGGACCGTGCAGTCCTTCAGGCCGGACAGCGCGGTCTGGTCCTCGCAGGCGAAGCTGACAGCGACGTCGGTGTTGTTCCAGCCGTGCACGTTCTGGTCGGGCGACTGGCTCGGGGTGATGCTCGGCGAGGACAGGTCCACCTTCACGGTGAAGGACTTCGCGGCCTCGGTGTTGCCGGCGTTGTCGACGGAGTAGTAGCTGACGCTGTGGACGCCCTCGGCGCCGACCGTGACGGTGTTGCCCTTGGTCGGCGTGGTGGCGCCGTCGACGGCGTAGTAGGTGCTGTCGACGTCAGAGAGGTTGTCGCTGGCCGACAGGCCGACGCTCACCGGGGCGTTGACCCAGCCGCCGGGGACCCCGCTGGGGGTGGTGGTCGGCGCGGTGCGGTCGATCTTGATGCCGTCGACCGTCGCCGTGGCGGTGTGGCCGGCCTTGTCGCTGATGCTCGCGGAGGCGGAGCGGTCGGAGCCTTCGCCCTTGACGACGGAGTCGGCCGGGCAGGCGACGACGCCGGACAGGTTGTCGGCGCACGTCCAGTGGACGGTCACGTCTCCGGTGAACCAGCCCTTGGCGTTCGGCGTGCCCACGACCTTCCCGGTGAGGGTCGGGGCGGTCTTGTCGACGTTCACGACAGGGGTGGTTACCGAGGCGCTGTTGCCGGCTGTGTCGGTCGCGGTCGCGGTGTCGGTCTGGGTCGCGCCCTCGCCGAACGTGTGGGCCCGATCCTGGGTCTTGACGCCCGACAGTACGTCGGAGGCGGTGTAGGTCGCGGTGACGTCGTCGCCGTACCAGCCGTTGGCGTTCGGGGCCGGGAGCGCGTCCACTGTGATGACCGGCTTCGTCTTGTCAATGCTGACGGCAGCCGGGTCGGTGGCGGTGTTGCCGGCGTTGTCCCTCACCGAGCCGGTGACCGTCTGGGTCCTGCCTTCGGTGGTCACCGTCTGGGGAGCGGTGCAGCTGGCCACCCCGGACAGCGCGTCGGAGCAGTTGAACGTGACCGTGACGTTGCTGTTGTTCCACCCGTCTCCGTTGGCGGCAGGGTTCTGGGTGTGGCCGATCGTCGGCGAGGTCTTGTCGATACCGAAGGAAACGGTGTGGGCCGCTTCGGTGTTGCCTGCGAGGTCAGTGCTCCAGAACTTCAGGCTGTGGTTCCCCTCGGCGGTCACCGGCACGCTGGTGCCGGCGGTCTGCGCGCCGCCGTCGAGCTGGTAGAAGGTCTTGTCCACGCCGGAGAGCCCGTCGTTCGGGACGAGGGTCAGCGTCACGTCGGTCTTGTTCCACGCCGGGGGCGCCGTGACGGTGGTGTTGGGGGCGGTGCGGTCGATCTTGACCGCGGCGGACTGGGCGTTGGTGGTGTTGCCGGCCTTGTCGGTCGCCGTGGCGCTGGACGTCAGGGCCGTGCCCTCACCGGTGATGGTGCTGTTGGGAGGGTTCGTCGTGCCGGAGAGGGCGTCGGCCGCCGTCCAGGCGACGGCGACGTCGCCGTTGTACCAACCGGCTCCATTCGCCGGGGTGGTGGGGCTGCCCGACAGCGTCGGGGCGACCTTGTCGATGCTGATGCCGCTCACGGTGGTGCTGGCGGTGTTGTCCGCGTTGTCGGTGACCGTGCCGGTGACCGACTGGTTTGCTGCGCTCCCCGTGAGGGTGGTGGGGTTGCTCGAGGTCTTCACGCCAGAGGTCGCGTCAGCGGGAGCGAACGAGACCGTCACGTCGGTGTTGTTCCAGCCGTTCGCGTTCGCGGCCGGGGTGCGCGAGCCCGTGATGGTGGGGGCGGTCTTGTCGAGCTTGACGGTGACCGGCGAGCTTGTGGCCGTGTTGCCGACGTTGTCCGTGACCGTTGCCGTCTTCGTCACAGTGCCGTCGATTGTCACGGTGTCGGTGGCGGGGGTGACGGACTTGACGCCCGATCCGCCGGTGTCAGCTCCCGACCACGTGACGATCACATCAGACTTGTTCCAGCCCGCGCCGTTTGGCGCGGGGGTCAGCGCGCCCGTAGCGGTAGGTGCCGTGTTGTCCAGTACATAGGAAGGCTGGCCGGCGTACGTCTCTCCCTGGTTCGCTACGCACTTGTCCTTGCCGTTGCTGTTCTTGAAGCCGATGACACTGGTTACGGGCACCAGTCCATTCCCTGAACCGGCGGTGAATTCAGGTAGACCGCCACTGAAGACAAAGTCGGCAGTCCCGGTGCGAGTTTGTTCCACGACTCCGTTTCCGATGGTCACCCTCACGCAGGAAGTGTTGGCGTCGGCGCGCACAGTAAGAGTCAGCGCCGCTCCCTGCTTGGCGTAGACGACACCGTCTGTGGCTGTGTAGCTTCCGCCGCTGAACACTGCGCTAGTAACCGAGGCTGCTGCGTTGGCTGCGGGGGCCATCACCCCCAGTCCGGTGAGGACCAGGGCGGTGGCGCCGAGCGCCGCCGAGAAGCGGCGACAGCGGCCAGCGACGAACAGTGTGCGAGAGGGACTAGCGACCATGACACAACCTTGGGAAGAGGAAAACGAGTCGTGTCCAAGTGAAGGGCCCGCAGCTGAAGGGGCATAGATCCGGACAAGCGCGACGCCCGAACGGCACGACGCGCGAAGACGAACAGCCCTGCCCTTCTAGGGAGTTCGGTTGATGAACAAAGTGGACTTGCGTCCCAGTAGGACCACTTGCCTTCACCGAGTGGCGAGAACGGGCGCTGAACAGTGCCGACGCGGTTGTTCTACGAAGGACAGTGGCCGCCTCTAGTTGAGCCTGGAACGCGGCTTTGCCGGCGTTGGACGCCGAAAGCGGTCAAATGCCCCGAACAGCCCGGATGGGTGCTTTGTCCCCCCGGATGACGGCAACCATGTCGACTGCGCGCCTCGTGGCGCGCACGTCGTGGGCGCGGAACACCGTCGCCCCGAGCCACGCCGCGACGGCCGTCGCCGCCAGCGTGCCCTCGAGCCGCTGGTCGGCCTCCAGGCCGAGGGACTCGCCGATGAAGTCCTTCCGGGACAGCGCCTGGAGGACGGGGTACCCGAGCGCGGCCACCTCAGAGGTATGCCGCAGCACCTCCAGAGAATGCGTCGTGGTCTTGCCGAAGTCCAGCGTCGGGTCCACGAGGATGCGCTCTCGCGGTATGCCGGCTGCCAACGCCCGCGCCGCCCCTTGAGCAAGGGTCCGGAGCACGTCGCGGACGACGTCGAGCGGGTCGGGACCGTACGTCACCTTGACCGGGTCGGTCCTGGGCGGGAGACCCCCCGTGTGCGAGCACACCACTCCGGCGCCGATCCGTGCGGCGACCGACACCAGCTCGGGGTCGTGCCCCTGCCACGTGTCGTTGACGAGGTCCACGCCATACCTGCCAGCCTCCGCGGCCACGTCGCTGCGCCAGGTGTCCAGACTGAGCACCACGTCCGGGTACGTCTCGCGTGCATGGGCGAGGAAGGGGACGACGCGGTCGATCTCCTCCGCCGCACTGACCTGCTCGCCCTCCTGGCCGGCCCGGACTCCGCCGACGTCGACGATATCGGCCCCACCTTCGACCGCGTCCTCGAGCGCCCGCTTGGCCGAGTCGAGGTCGGCATGCCGGTTGCCCGCGAAGAAGGAGTCCGGTGTGCGGTTGACGATCCCCATCACGGCGGGAGAGGACGCGTCGAAGGTCCTTCCCCGCAGCACCAGCGGCGGGGTCCGCGGGAGGTCGAGGCGCTGCGGCTCAGGGACGGTCACCGCTTCATCCTCGCACCGGGAGCGGCACGTGCTCCGACGGCATACCGCTGGGTAGGGTCGGACGGTGGCCTTCGACTTCACCGTGCCCCCCACCCTCGAACGGCAACGTCAGCGCATCGCCGACTTCGTCGCCGCGGAGGTCATCCCCCTGGAACAGCAGGTTTTCAGGCAGGGCATGACGGACGAGCTGAGACTCCGTCTGCAGGGCAAGGCGAAGGAGGCAGGTGTCTTCGCCCCTCAGGCGCCGGCGCCCTGGGGCGGTGGAGGTTTCGCGTTCGACGAGTCTGCGGTGCTGCTGGAGGAGGCCGGATACTCCCTGCTCGGTCCGCTCGCCCTGAACTGCGCGGCACCCGACGAGGGGAACATCCACCTCCTCCACCTGACCGGTACGCCGGAGCAGCAGGAGCGCTACCTGCGGCCGCTGGCGTCCGGGGAGCTCCGGTCGTGCTTCTCGATGACCGAGCCTCCCCCCGGAGCGGGCTCCGACCCATCGGCGCTGCAGACGCGAGCACGCCGGACAGACGGTGGCTGGGTGCTCGACGGGGAGAAGTGGCTCATCACAGGGGCGGCCGGGGCGGCGTTCTCCATCGTCATGGCGTTGAACGAGGGCGAGGACGTCACGCCCGGCGCCACGATGTTCCTCGTCGACGCCGACAACCCGGGGTTCGTGGTCGGGGAGCATCTCAACACCATCGACGCGACGGGAGTCGGCGGCCACTGTCGGGTGACCCTGAAGGAGTGCTTCGTCGCGGACGACCGCGTGCTGGGCGAGGTGGGCCGCGGCTTCCGGAGCGCCCAGGTGCGCCTGGCACCGGCCAGGCTCACGCACTGCATGCGCTGGCTCGGGGCGGCGCGGCGCGCGCACGACATCGCCGTGGAGCGAGCCGTACGCCGTGAGCTGTTCGGGTCGAGGCTGGCCGACCTCGGGATGGCGCAGTCCCTCATCGCCGAGAACGAGATCGACCTAGCAGCCGCACGTGCTGTCATCTGGCAGGCCTCCTGGACCATCGCACGGGGCAGCCGGAACAGCGAGGAGTCCTCGCGGGCCAAGGTGTTCGCGAGCGAGGCGGTAGGTCGAGTGGTCGACCGCTCGGTCCAGCTGGCCGGGGGCATGGGAACGTCCGAGGAGCTCGTGCTCGGCAGGATCTACCGCGACATCCGCTCGTTCAGGATCTACGACGGCGCCACCGAGGTGCACAAGATGTCCATCGCCAAGCGAGCCGCGAGGCGGGCGACGGAACGGCTCGCCGCCCGGGAGGACGGCGCATGAGTGAGCCGTCCGCCCTACCGGAGGTCCCCGGACTGCCCAGGGACTCTTTCACCGCCTGGGCGGCACAGCATCTGCCGGGCCTCGGCCCCGGCTGGCGAGCGGAGGTCATCTCCGGGGGGCTCTCGAACATCACCTACCGCGTCACCGGAGCCGACGCCACGGTGGTCGTGCGGCGACCGCCTCTGGGCAGGCTGCTGCCGAGCGCCCATGACGTGACCCGGGAGGCGCACGTGCTCTCGGCGCTGCGGCACACCCCCGTGCCGGTCCCGGAGGTGCTGGCCAGCTCCTCGGACCCCGCGGTCCTCGGCGCGCCGTTCTACGTCATGGCGCTGGTCGACGGGGTCGTCTACCGGGAGCCGTCGCAGACCGAGGAGCTGACCGCGTCGCAGCGTGGTCAGCTGACGGACGCGCTCGTGCAGGTGCTCGCGTCGATCCACGCCGTCGACCTCGACGCGACGGGACTGCGGGACTTCGGCAGGGCCGAGGGGTACCTCCAACGCCAGGTGCGGCGCTGGAGCCAGCAGTGGGAGGCCAGCCACACCCGGGACCTTCCTTCGATGGAGCTTCTCATCCGGGCCCTGGAGGACCAGCGCCCGGACGGCGGCGAGGTGACGCTCGTCCATGGGGACTACCGCCTGGACAACACGCTCGTGACCCAGCACGGCGGCGTACCGATGGTGGCCGCGGTCGTCGACTGGGAGCTCAGCACGCTGGGTGACCCGTTGGCCGACCTCGCGACGTGGCTCACCTACTACAGCGGACCGGGTGAGGACGGCAGCGCCGTCCCGGTCGCCGCTGGGCTGACGGCGCATGCGGGCTTCCCGACGACGCAGGACATCGCGCAGCGGTATGCCGACGTGACGGGACGCGATGTGTCGGCGCTCGGGTACTACCGCGCGTTCACCGACTTCCGGCTCGCGGTGATCCTCGAGGGCGTCCACGCGCGGTACCTCGGGGGGCACTCCCTGGGCGAGGGCTACGACCGGGTGGGCGAGTCGGTGCCCCGGCTCGTGGAGCGCGCCCTGGGCCGGCTGCACTGAAGCTCCTGGCCGTCGCCCCCGACGCCAGGCCGCCGACCCCAGGCCCCCGACGCCAGGCCGGCGGCGCCTCCTGCCACCGACCGGCGGCCGCAAGCCCTTCCCTGGAACGCGCCGCAGGAGCACAGTGGGAGGTGTGGAGTGGCTCCCCCGGAGGTGCCGATGAAGGCGAAGACAGGCGACCGCATCATCCTCGCCGGTGAGCAGGTGGACCGGCCGACCCGCGACGGGGAGGTGCTGGAGGTTCGTGGCGACGACGGTGCACCGCCGTACCTCGTCAGGTGGAGCGACGGGCACACCGGTCTGCTGTACCCCGGGCCCGGCTCCGTGCTGCGGGTGACGGAGCCTGGCGGCCAGGGACCGCCACCGGAGACGGGCGGCGCGTCACGCGAGGGCGTGGTCCGGCAGTGGCACGTCAACGTGTCGATCTTCGAAGCGGGCGACGACACCACGGCCACCGTCGCGCTGCTGGCCGACCCGCCGGAGGAGCTGCGCAGCCGAGGCGTCGCCCATCGGAGCGCCGCCGACCACGAGGACCATCGCATCGGGGACGAGGTCGCCGTGGCGCGCGCGCTGCGTCATCTGGCCGACGACCTGCTCGACAGGGCCGCGAAGGACATCGAGGAGGTCACCGGCGAGCCCGACGTGGTCGTCCGGTCGCGCTGAGGCTCGGGAGTACCCGCGCCACCGGGAAGGAGCCCGCGGTGCGCCGGGTGGCAGCTACGCGCCGGTGTAGTACCGGTCAGCCACCTCGAGCGCTTCGTCGAGGATGGCCAGGCCTTCTCGAACCTCCTCGGCGCTCGTCGTGCACGGCGGCACCACGTGGGTCCTGTTGAAGTGCGTGAACGGCCAGAGGCCGCGCTCCTTGCAGGCTGCGCTGAACTCCGTCATGGGTGATGCGTCCGCACCGGTGGCGTTGAAGGGGACCAGCGGTTCACGCGTCTGCCGGTCGCGGACCAGCTCGAGCGCCCAGAAGACACCCAGGCCGCGTACCTCGCCCACGGCCGGGTGCCGCTCGGCGAGCTCACGAAGACCAGGCCCGATCACGTCCTCGCCCAGCGCTCGGGCGTGCTCGACGATGCCTTCCTCCTTGAAGATGGAGATCGAGGCCACTGCCGAGGCGCAGGCCAACGGGTGCCCGGAGTAGGTGAGCCCACCTGGGAACGGCCTCCGGTCGAAGGAGCGAGCCACGCGCTCCGAGATGACCACGCCGCCCAGCGGGACATAACCGCTGTTCACACCCTTGGCGAAGGTGATGAGGTCCGGCGTGACGTCCCAGTGGTCGACCGCGAACCACTCTCCACACCGGCCGAACCCGGCCATGACCTCGTCGGCGATCATGACGATGCCGAACTCGTCGCACAGGTCCCGGACACCTTGGAGGTAGCCGTCCGGCGGCACGAGGATCCCGTTCGTCCCCACGACGGTCTCGAGGATGATCGCGGCCACCGTTGCGGGGCCCTCCACCGTGACGAGGTCGCGCAGGTGCTGCACGGCTCGGGCGGACTCCTCGCGCTCCGTCTGGGAGTGGAACGCCGACCGGTACAGGTAGGGCCCCCAGTACCGCACGACCCCGGGCACCCCCGGCTCGGACGGCCAGCGCCGGGGGTCACCCGTGAGCGCGATGGCGCCCGCGGTGGCCCCGTGGTAGCTCCGGTAGGCGGCCAGCACCTTGTTACGGCCCGTATGGAGCCGGGCCATGCGCACCGCGTTCTCCGTGGCCTCGGCACCGCCGTTGGTGAAGAAGACGCGGTCGAGGTCCCCCGGGGCGAGCTCCGCGATGAGCCGCGCAGCCTCCGAGCGGGCGTCGTTGGCGAAAGCCGGGCTGATGGTCGTCAGCCGTGCTGCCTGCTCCTGGATGGCCGCCACCATCTTCGGGTGCTGGTAGCCGATGTTGACGTTGACGAGCTGGCTGGAGAAGTCGAGGTAGCGGTTGCCGTCGTAGTCCGTGAAGTACGAGCCCTGCGCCGACGCGATGGGGAGCGGGTCGATCAGGCCCTGCGCCGACCACGAGTGGAAGACATGCGCGCGGTCGTCGTGGCGGACCCGCTCCTGCGCCGACGGCTCGGGCCCGGACGGCTCGGGCGCGGACGTCTCCGGCCCGGTCAACTCGCGAGTGGCCTCCGTTGTCATCAGCGGGTCCGGGGGAAGCCGAGGTCCACCGACGAGGTGGCAGGGTCGGGCCAGCGCTGCGTCACGACCTTGCCGCGCGTGTAGAAGCTGATGCCCTCCGGCCCGTACATGTGGGTGTCTCCGAAGAGCGAGTCCTTCCAGCCACCGAAGGAGTAGTAGGCCACAGGGACGGGAATCGGCACGTTGATGCCGACCATGCCGACCTCCACGTCGAACTGGAACTGGCGGGCCGCGCCGCCGTCCCGAGTGAAGATCGTCGTGCCGTTTGCGTACTGGTTGGAGTTGATGAGCGCCAGCCCCTGCTCGTACGTGTCGACGCGCACCACGGACAGGACCGGACCGAAGATCTCGTCGGTGTACACCGTCATCTGCGGCGTGACGTGGTCCAGCAGGGTCGTGCCGAGGAAGAACCCCTCGCTGGGCAGGTCGCCCTCCCGACCGTCGACGACGACGGACGCCCCCGCGGCCTCTCCCGCGTCCACGTAGCCGGCCACCTTGTCGCGGTGCTCGGCGGTGATGAGCGGTCCCATGTCGGTGCCCGGGTCCGCGCCGTTGCCGATGGTGAGCTTGGGGAGCCGGACCGCGATCGCGTCGACGAGCGGCTGGGCGACGTCGCCCACGGCGACGGCCACGGACAGCGCCATGCAGCGTTCGCCGGCTGCCCCGTACGCGGCCGAGACGACCGAGTCGGCGGCCAGGTCGACGTCCGCGTCGGGCAGGACGAGGGCGTGGTTCTTGGCTCCGCCGAGCGCCTGGACCCGCTTGCCAGCCGCCGTGCCGCGCTCGTAGATGTACCGGGCGATCGGGGTGGACCCCACGAAGCTCACAGCCGCGATGTCGTCGTGGTCGAGGATGGCGTCGACGGCGACCTTGTCGCCGTGCACCACGGTGAAGATGCCGTCGGGCAGCCCGGCCTCCTTCCACAGCTCGCCGAGGAAGAGCGCCGCCGAGGGGTCCTTCTCGCTCGGCTTGAGGATGAAGGCGTTGCCGCACGCGATGGCGTTGGCGCACATCCACAGGGGAACCATGGCGGGGAAGTTGAAGGGCGTGATGCCGGCGACGACTCCCAGCGGCTGGCGGATGTTGTACACGTCGACGCCGGTCGCAGCCTGCTCGCTGAAACCGCCCTTGAGCAGGTTCGGGACGCCGGTGGCGAACTCGACGTTCTCCAGGCCCCGGGCGATCTCGCCCGCGGCGTCGGACAGCACCTTGCCGTGCTCCGCCGTGATGATCGCGGCGAGCTCGGTAGTCCGGCGGTGCAGCAGCTCGCGGAAGGCGAACAGGACCGCGGAACGGTGCGACAGTGAGGCCCTTCGCCACTGGCGCGCCGCGGTCACGGCGGAGGCAACGGCGCGGTCGAGCTCCTCGACCGACGCCAGGTCGACCTCCGCGGTCTGCTGACCGGTGGCAGGGTTGAAGACCGGAGCGGTGCGACCGGAGGTCCCCTCCTGAAGGCGTCCGTCGATCCAGTGCGAGATGCGTGTCGTCATGGCCCAACCATACGATCCATTCGCTGGTAATACAATGTCACTATTGCTATGGTACAAAGCGTGACGGACCTTCTTTCAGCGCTCGAGGAGCGACTGGACCAGCCCACCGCCAAGGGGCTGGCTCATGCCGTTTCCGCCGCCATCCGGGACGGGGTGCTCGTGGCCGGGGAGCGGCTGCCCCCCATCAGGACGGTCGCCACCCAGCTTGTCCTCTCGCCCACGACGGTCTCCGCGGCGTGGAGCCTGTTGACCCGCTCCGGTGCCGTGGCGACGGACGGACGCCGCGGCACGCGGGTGCTGGACCAGGGAGCCGTCGGCTCCGGGCGGTACCGGCAGGCCATCGACCACCCGACCGCCTTCGCGCTGGACCTGTCGACCGGAGTGCCGGACCCGGCCCTGCTGCCCGACCTCGGCCGGGTGCTCGCGCGCCTCACGACCGCGCCGACCACCGGCAGCTACCTGGACGACCCGGTGCTTCCCGAGCTCGTGGAGGCGCTTCGCCCGGACTGGCCGTATGACGCCGAGCAGCTCGCCGTCGTCGACGGCGCCATGGACGGGATGGACCTTCTCGTCCGCACGCAGCTGCGCTTCGGGGACCGCGTGGTCGTCGAGGACCCAGGGTTCCCTCCGCTGGTCGATCTCCTGGAGTCCGTGGGCGTCCAGCTCGTCGGCGTCCCGGTCGACGACGAAGGGTTGGACCCGGCGGCGCTCGAGTCGGCTCTGCTGGAGCCCGTGGCGGCAGTCTTCCTCCAGCCGCGCGCTCAGAACCCGACGGGCGTCACGATGTCGAGCGGGCGGGCGCGGGCCATCGCAGATCTCCTGGAAGGCACCCGCACCCTCGTGGTCGAGGACGACTCCGCCGACGGGCTCTCCACGTCACCACTGGCCAGTCTCGGCCAGTGGCGGCCCGAGCACACGGCATACCTCCGGTCGTTCTCGAAGTCGCACGGGCCGGACCTCCGGCTGGCCGCGATGAGCGCTCCCCCCGCCGTCCTGCACGCCGTGACCGCTCGCCGCCTGCTCGGCCAGGGCTGGTCCAGCCGGCTGCTCCAGCAGGTGCTGCTCGGCTTGCTCCTGGACCCCGACGCCCAGCAGCAGGTGAGGACGGCCGCCGCCACGTACGCGGCTCGGCGGGCGCACGTCGTCGACGGTCTGCGGCGACGCGGGGTCGACGTGCCCGGCAGCGAGGGCATCAACATCTGGGTGCCGGTCCACGACGAGACCGCCGCGGTGATGCGGCTGGCCAGCCAGGGCATCGGCGTCGCACCGGGGGCGCCGTTCCGGATCGGGCGGGAGCCCGGCGAGGGCTGGGTCCGCGTCACGGTGGGGCTGGTGGGCGAGGCGGACCTCGACCGGGTGACGGACGCACTGGCGGTGGCGGCGCAGGCCAGCGGGTGGAGCGGCAGGGCCCGCTGACCAGCCGCGGAGCGTCTGCCAGGGCGGGGCAGCACGAAGGCCGGGCTGCAGGGTTGCCCGGCCTTCGGCCCGCCGCCCGAAAGCGGACGCCTCAATTCCCCCGACGATGACGCTAGGTGTGGCTCTACCCCTCAAGGATCGTTCAATTCGCGTACCAGCGCAGTCGATTTCGTCTACTCGCGGAGGGAGGAAGCGCCCAGATCGGGACGACCCTCCCGATCTGGGCGCTCCAGGGTGCTCGCGCGGTCGCCGGTCAGGACTCGGTGGCGGGCACCCCCATGATCTCGCGGACCTCGATGGGCTGCCGGAGGGGCACTCCGCCAGGACCCGGCGCGGCTGACGCCTTCGCGGCGATCTCCAGCGCCCGCTCGGGCGAGTCCACGTCGACGATCCAGTAGCCCGCGAGGAACTCCTTCGTCTCCGGGAACGGGCCGTCGGAGATGACGGGCGCGCCGGTCCCGTCGGCCACGACGATCCGGGCGGACTCCGGACCCGACAGCCCCTGGGCATCGACCAGCTCACCGCTGGCCTGGAGCTCCTGGCCCAGCGAGTGCTGGAACTGGATGTGGGCCGTCACGTCGGCCGGGTCCCAATCGGTCATCGGCACGTCACAGTTCTCGGTGGCGGCGTAGCTCATCGCAAGCAGGTACTTCATGGTGGCTCCTTGGGGGCCTCGGTCGCGCCCAGGTCGGCGCGCTCATCCTTCAGTCGGAGCCAGCCTGCCGCTCTCGACATCGGCGGTCGAAGATCTTCGAGCCAGTCCTGCCGTAGAGGCACGGAGGGTGAGGTAGCGCCGTTCCTGGTCACTGCTGGTCCGCTGGGCCGCCCGCTCGTATGCCGCGTGGGCCCCGGCGTGGTCGCCGGCCAGCTCGAGGAGGTGGGCTCGCACGGCATCCACTCGGTGCGACCGCTTCAGCTGCGGATGGCCGGCGAGGGCCTCCACCTCGGCCAGTCCGGCCAACGGGCCGCGGACCATGGCGAGCGCGACCGCCCGGTTGAGGCGCACCACCGGGTGAGGAGCCACGGTGACAAGAAGGTCGTACAGGTCGAGGATGCGTGGCCAGGGAGTCGCGCCGGCGGACTCGGCGCTGTCGTGCGCGGCGGCAACGGCGGCCTGCAGCAGGTAGTAGCCCGCCGGCCCTCGGGCAAGTGCCATCTCGACGAGGCCGGTGCCCTGGGCGACCAAGGTGCGGTCCCAGAGGCGGCGGTCCTGCGCGTCGAGCGGCACCAGCGAGCCGTCCGGAGCCGTGCGGGCGGGGCGGCGGGCGTCGGTGAGCAGCATGAGCGCCAGGAGGCCCGCCGTCTCGTTCTCCTCGGGCAGGAGACGGTGCAGCAGCCGTGCCAGCCGGATGGCCTCGGCTGTGAGGTCCGTCCGCTGGAGCGAGGCGCCTGCGGAGACCGCGTAACCCTCGCTGAAGACCAGGTACAGCACCTGGAGGACCACCGCCAGCCGGCCGCCGAGCTGGTCAGGGGGCGGCAGCTCGAACGGCCCGCCGGAGTCACGGATGGTCTGCTTCGCCCGGGAGATCCGTTGGGCGAGCGTCGCCTCCGGTACGAAGAGGGCGCTCGCGATCTCCGCTGTAGTCAGACCGCCGACCGCCCGTAGCGTCAGCGCGAGCTGCGACGGGGCGGTCAGGGACGGATGACAGCAGAGGAAGAGCAGCGTCAGCGAGTCGTCCTCCGAGGGCCCGGCCGGTGAACCCGGGTCGAGAGAGGCGACGCGCTGCTCCCGCCGAGCCCGGGCCGACTCGCTGCGGACGGTGTCGACCAGGCGTCGGCTCGCCGCGGTCACGAGCCAGGCCCGCGGGTTCTGCGGCAACCCTTCTTCCGGCCACTGCCGGGCCGCGGCGATCAGCGCCTCCTGCACCGCGTCCTCACAGGCGTCGAACTGGCCATACCGCCGCACCAGTGCGCCGAGGGCCGCGGGTGCGTTCTCGCGCAGGAGGTCCTCGAGCCCGTGGTCGGTCACGAGGGTGACGCTACCCGGGGCACATCTCGTACCTCGCCGGGTGGGACCCGCACGCGGAGGGCGTGGGATTCGAACCCACGATGACGTTGCCGCCATAGCGGTTTTCAAGACCGCCGCACTAGGCCACTATGCGAGCCCTCCTGCACCGATGGTCGCGCAATCCATGCATCGGTGGCGGTGGAAGAGACCGGTCGTGCCCGTACGGAGCACAGCCGGGTCTCACACCACTGCCAGGAGAATGTACAGGCAGGTGCGAACGGGTCAGCGAGCGATCCGGAGCGTGTGGGCCCCGCGCCAGGCCTTGGCAGCCAGGTATCGCGCATTGGCCGGCGAGAGGTGCACGCCCGTGGGGACCCGGTCGGCCACCTGCACGCCGAGCCGCTCCAGCTGCCCGTGCTTGTCCGGGTTGTTGGTCAGCAGGTCGACCGTGGTGACGCCGAGGGCCAGCAGCATCTGGGCCGCTACCGTGTAGTCCCGCTCGTCCGCCGCGTACCCGAGTGCCACGTTGGCGTCGTACGTGTCCAGACCTTCGTCCTGGAGCGCGTACGCGTCGACCTTGGGGTAGAGCCCGATGCCGCGGCCCTCCTGGCGCAGGTAGAGCAGGTACCCGCCCGCCTCGGCGATCCGTTCCACTGCCTCCCGGAGCTGTGGCCCACAGTCGCAGCGCTGGCTTCCGAAGACGTCACCGGTGAGGCACTCGCTGTGGATCCGGACCAACGGGGGCGCGTCGCAGGGGTGGCGACGGTTCGCCGACGGGTGACCGAGCCCGAAGGCGACATGCTCCATACCGTCCAGCAGGCCGTCGAAGGTCACCATGGTGGCCACGGTCGTGAACCCGTCGTTGAGTCGGAGCGGCAAGGTGACCTGTCGACGCACCGTCGCGCTGGGAACCTGCGGAGTCATACTTCCTCCTTGGCCTAGCCGGGGAACCGGGACGAGAGGGCGTAGCGCAGGAGCACCACGTCACCGATCTGGCGGACCTCCTCGAGGGCGGCGCGGCGGCCGGGGTGCCACGGGAACGTCCCTTCCCCGACGAACCGGTGCGCCTGCGCCTTCCCGACGAAGAACGGCGCGACCACCACCTGGAGCTCGTCCGCCAGGTCACCCGTCAGGAACTGCGTATGGATGATGCCGCCACCTTCGACCATCAGTCGCTCCACCCCGCGGCGGTGCAGATCCTCGCTCACCGTGCGTACCTCCACCGGCTCCCCAGCGTCGACCACCAGGGCGGAAGCCCCGAGCCGCTCGCCGGCCGTCGCGACGCAGGAGGTGGCGCAGTAGACGAGCTTCTGGCCGCTGCCAGCGGTGAAGAACTGGGCTCCGGGGTCGAGGTCCGCTCCGCGCGTCAAGGTCACCTTCACCGGCGAGGGCGGGGCGCCGCGCGCGACTCGCTCCGCTCGCAACGCCGCGGCTCGCACGAGCAGCCGGGGGTTGTCCCGCCGCACTGTCGCGGCTCCCACGAGGATCGCGTCACACCCGGCCCGCACGGAGTCGACCCGCTCGAGGTCCTCGGTGTTGGACAGGACCAGACGCTCTTGCGATCCGCCGTCGAGGTACCCGTCGAGCGAGATGCCGCAGCTGAGCAGCGTGTACGGGCGGTCAGCCACGGGAGGCACCTCCCGTCGTGAGTGGCTCCGGGCACGCCGCCGCCTGACTGGACCCCGCCTGACTGGACCCCCGCTTCGCAGGCCACCAGGTCGTCAGCAGCACGACGGCGCCAGGCAGGCTGGCGACCAGGGTCATGAGCCCGTAGACGACGGCCGTCGTGACGCCCTTCCCCGCGCCCAGTCCGGCCGCTGCGAACGACCAGGCGGCCATGCCCTCACGGGGGCCCCAGCCGGCGAGGTTGGTCGGCAGCCCCATGGTGACGAGGACGAGCAGCGCCAAGGGCAGCAGCCGGCTGACCGAGGCCGACACTCCGGCCGCTCGCGCCGCGACGAGGAACGTGGCCAGATGTCCGGCAAGGGCGATGGTCGACGCGACCGCGACATCCAGCCCGAGATGTCGCCCGAGGACACCGCGCCGGGCTTCCTGCCGGGCCGTGGCCATCGCGTGGGCCAACCGTGACCCCGCCACGAGCGGAGGCCGGAGCCAGGACACCCCGAGCAGAACGAGGACCATCCCTGCGGTCACGGTGAGCCCGCGGGGAACCGGCGAGGGAAGGAGCAGCAGGACCACGGCGGCGACTGTGAGCTGCACGACCTGACCCGCGAGGCGCTCCCACAGGACGCCGCGCAGTCCGCGACCCGGGACACCCGAACGCCGACCATGGTCGAGCCCCCGGTGCACGTCGCCCAGCACGCCGCCCGGCAGGGTGGTGTTGAGGAACTGCGACCGGTAGTAGGCGCCGAAAGCGCGCCCCAGCGTGATCTCCGTGCCCAGGCCAGCGGCCACGACCTTCCACCGCCAGGCGCACGCAAGCGTGCTGGCCAGACCGAGGGCCACCCCTGCCCCAAGCGCGCCTGCACCTGTCGCCGTGAGGGCTGCCGCCACCGGCCGCAGCCCGGTGAACCGCAGCACGACGGCCAGCACCACGAGGCCGGCAAGAGGCCGCCACCAGCGCCACAGCTCGCGGCTCACGCGGCCACCGCTTCCAGCACCCGCGCCACGCGGTCGGTCGTCTGGTCCCAGCCGGGCAGCGAGGCGCGACGCTCCCGCGCCGCCCGACGTAGCGTGGTCCGCCAGCCGTCGTCCTCGAGCCACCTGCGCAGCGCAGCGGCGAGGGCGGGTGCGTCCCCGGCCGGGACCAGGAGGCCCGGCCGCCTCCCGTGGCGCGTACTCCCGAGCGCCTCCGGCACTCCGCCGACCTCGCTCGCGATGACCGGGATGCCGCGCGCGAGCGCCTCCCCGACGACCATCCCGTAGGTCTCGAGGCGGGAGGGAAGGACGAGCAGGTCGGCGGCGGCGTACGCCGCGCACAGCGCGCGTGCGGTCCTCGGCCCCGGGAACCCGAGCCGGTCGCCCAGCCCTGCCTGCTCGGCCCGACGCCTGAGGTCCGCGGCGAAGCGTGGTTCGCGACGGGGTCCGACGCAGGAGCAGCGCCAGCCCAGGTCCACAATCTCCGACAAGGCTTCGAGCAGGATGTCGTGGCCCTTCTCGGGAGTCAGCGCGGCGACACAGAGGAGCTCCCCGCCATAAGGGCTCCCCGACGCGAGCTCGGCCCTGTCGGTGCCAGGCGCGGCGACGTGCACCTTCGCCGGGTCGATGCCGTACGTGCGGGCCAGCCAGTCCCGAGTCCATCGGCTGCTCGTGAGCGTGGCGGCGCAGGAGCTCAGCACCGCCTCTTCCCGGCGGCGAACCGTCTCGTCCTCGCAGGCTACGCCCAGCGGCAGATGGAGCAGGGTCGCCAGCCTCAGCCGTCGCCCCGCCGGGACCAGCACCTCGGGGTTCGCACAGGCCACCAGCCCGTCGATGAGCACGAGACCGCCGTCCGGCACCGCGTTCAGGCACCGTGCGAGCCTGTCGAGCGCGCGGGGCCCCGGTTGCGGCCAGGACCCGGGCACCTCGACCTCTTCGACGGACCACCCCGCAGCGCGTAGGCCGTCACAGACCCGGCGGTCGTAGACATTGCCGCCACTGGGAGTCGCGGGGTCGTCGACCCCGGCGGGCAGGATCGCGTGGAGCTTGCGGTGCGCCGTCACAGGGACCGCTCGTAGCTCGCCCATGCGACTGGCGACTCGTGCAACGTCACGACGACGGACGAGACTCCGTGCCGCTCACCGAAGGCGCCCTCGCGCAGCCGCCCGGCCAGGGTGTCGGCCACGTGCCGGGCCAGCACCTCCGTCGTCGTGTTGGTTCCGGCGAACAGGGGCTCGTCGTCGAGGTTGCGGTAGGTCAGCCGCTCGACGACCCGGCGGAGCTCCTGACCGGCCAGGCCGATGTCGAGCAGCACCCCGTCGGCATCGAGGGTCTCGCCTCGGAAGGAGGCGTCAACCACGAAGGTCGCGCCGTGGAGCCGCTGCGCCGGTCCGAACACCTCCCCGCGCAGGCTGTGCGCCACCATGAGGTGGTCGCGCACCGTCACGCTGAACATCAGGCCGCTCCGGGGCGGGGCGCATGGTGCAGGTCCGTGGCGGCGTAGCTCACCGTGTGGCACAGCGCCGGTAGCTCTCCGGAGGCCATCCGCGCCAGCACCTGCGGAAGGTCCGCGAACTCCGACTCACCGCTGAGCAGCGCGTCGAAGGCCGGGTCGCGCAGCAGGTCCAGTGCCAGCCGCAGGCGCTGACCGGTGGTACGACGCCCACGCCGGGAAGCCGCGACCGTCCCCACCTGGCTCGCCTGGATGCCCAGACGACGGGAGTGGAAGGAACCCCCGAGCGACAGCTCGGTCGGCTCGTCGCCGTACCAGCTCAGCTCCAGGACCGAGCCCTCGGCGGCGAGCAGGTCCAACGAGCGCTGGAGCCCCGCCGCGGTGGCACTGGTGTGCACGACGAGGTCGAGCTCGTCGGGGGCGGCGTCGGGAGCGCTGAAGCGCACCTCCAGCGCTGCGGCGATCTCGGCCCGGTCCGGGTCCACGTCCACCAAGGTCACCTCGACGCCCGGGATCCTGGTGAGCAGCCGGGCCACGCAGCACCCCACCATCCCGGCGCCGACGACTGCGATGCGGTCCCCGACCAGGGGTCGGGCATCCCACAGGGCGTTCACCGCCGTCTCCACGGTGCCGGCGAGGACCGCGCGGCGAGCAGGGACGCCTTCGGGCACCACGCTCACCGCGGACGCAGGAACGACATACCTCGTCTGATGGGGGAACAGCGAGAACACCGTCCGGTCCAGCAAGCCCTGCGGTCCCTCCTCGACCACGCCGACGTTGAGGTAGCCGTACTTCACCGGTCCGGGGAAGTCACCGACCTGGAACGGCGCGCGCATCACGTCGTACTGGCTGCGCGGCACCCGACCCCGGAAGACGAGGAGCTCCGTGCCGCGGCTGACCCCGGAGTGCATCGTCCGCACCAGGACCTCGTCCGCAGCCGGCCGGTCCAGCGCCACGGGCCGCAGCTCCCCTGCCCCGGGCTCCCGGACCCAGAAGGCGAGCGCCTCGCTCCCCATGGACCACCTCCTCGACCGCGCCGCCCGGATGAACCGTTCTACCGTCTCCCCCGTCGTGAGGGAAAGCCGGTGCCTGCCGCACCGGCGTTGCCTGGTGAGACGGGGTGAGCGCGCCGCTGGTTCAGCGTGGCTGGTGGGTCCTGCTGATCGGCTCGGCCCGGTGGGCCGGCGCCGAACGGGTAACTCCCTGGCATGACGCTGTTCCCGCGAGGCTCCTCAGGCCCTTCCGCCGCTCCCGGCGCGGGCGACCGCGGACGGTATCGTCGCCCGATGGACAGCTACGACCGCGACGAGGAGTCCCCGGCCGAGCGGATCGACCGCAACTGGGAGGAGCTTCTCCAGGAGCTTCGAGTAGCGCAGACCGGCGTGCAGATCCTGACCGGCTTCCTGCTCACCCTCCCGCTGCAGCCGACGTTCCCCAAGCTGACCGGCTCTGAGCGGTGGTCCTACGTCTTCGCGATCACGATGAGCATCATTGCGACCTGCTTGCTGATCGGTCCAGTGGCGATGCACCGCGCCCTGTTCCGACGGCGCCGTAAGGAGACCCTCGTGGAGGTCGGTCACCGTGTCGCCAGCCTGGGGCTCGGTTTCCTCGCCGCGGCGATCATCGGGGTCGTCGACCTCACCTTCTCGATCGTGTTCGACGGGTTGGTCGGTGCCATGGCCGCCGCGCTGGGCCTGGCGATGTTCCTGGGCGTATGGGTCGTGCTGCCCCTGACGCTTCGGCGGCACCTCACCCAGCCGGAGGAGGCAGTGGGCGGTCAGTAGGCCTGTGAGCAGGTCTTTGTTAGGGTCGAAGACCCGACCAAAGGATGCTGATCATGGCCAAACTGTCCTTCCTTGCCGGCGTCGCCGCCGGGTACGTCCTCGGTGCCAAAGCGGGGCAGAAGAGGTACGAACAGATCAAGAGCCGCGCCGGTCAGGTGTGGTCGAGCGAGCCGGTCCAGACCCGCGTCGGCAGCGTCAAGGAGGCCGTCAAGGAGCAGGCCCCTGTCGTGGCCTCGAAGCTCGGGAGTGTCGCCAAGACCGCGGGCTCCAGCGCGAAGGACCGCCTCACCGGCGAGGACCTGCCGCAGACGCTGCACCGCGGGACGGACGGCCACCTCCACGCCGACACCAGTGGCTTCGGTCCGGGAGCCGACAAGCTCCCCTGACGGCCGGTCCTGCGTTCCCCCGGACGCCGGGTCCTGCGTTTCCCCGACGCCGGGTCCTGGGCTCCACCCTGACGCCGGGTCCCTCGGTCCTCTCGGAGGACCCGGTTGGTCGGTGGCTCGGACGTCGCCGGGTCGGTCGGGCCGGGCGCGTGCCAGGTCCCCCGACCAGCACCTTCCACGACCGGACCTTCCCGGCGACGTGCCCCGCAGGGCTGTCCGACGGCGCGACCCCCCACGTCGGCGGACGTGCAGCTGGCACCCCTGGGCCAGCCTCTCCTCCGGTCGAGCGATCCCGACGCCCCCTGAAAAGCGTCGGTCTGGCTGACCTGAGGTCTCCCTCCTTGCCGTCCCACCCGCTGCCCCGAACGGATGCGACACCGGACAAGAGCGTCCACCCCGGCCAGTGATACCCACCCACCGGAAGTTTTTCAGCGCAACCGCATGCCAGCCCGCGTTGCCGGTCCGAGAACGACGTAACAGCGGACGTATCAGGGCAGCTGTCACAACACTCCTTCATTCGAGCCGAGCACGTCCTACCCTGGTCCCGCAGGGGGGACGCTGGACCCTACTGAGGAGCGCGAATGAATGCGGAACCTGAGAAGCCCGCGCCCGCGGCGGCGCGGGTCACAGCCCCCCGGGCAACGCTGGTGCCGTTCCCCGCGAAGGTGCTCCAGGACGTGGGGGCCCGAACCCTCGACCCCGTGACCGCGCCGAGACTGCGGGACCAGACCGAGCTCCGTCCCACTGCGTATGTGGGCAGCGACCTCCTCATCGCAGGGCTCCCCAGCGGCGCGGCCGCGCCGGTCATCGAGGCCCTGCGCCAGCAGCTGCGCGACCGGCGCACCGGTGAGGAGGTCGTGGCGATCGAGGTCTCGCGACGCGACCTCGAGGCCGAGACCGCCATCAACAGCGTCAAGGTGGCGGCCGTGCGGGAGATGGCAGACCGGATCTGGGTCACCCGGGTGCACCTGGAGCCCGTCGAGGAGACCGGTCCCAAGGTCGACGCCTTCCTGGCGCTGCAGCAGCTCAAGGCACGTCGTGACACCTACGCGAGCCGGGCCTCGCTCAACCACGTCGTCGGCGCCGGGTCGGAGCTTCACGGCACGGCGATCACCGGGGCGGCAGCGATCGGGGGCGAGGGGTTCTGGGGCGGCCACGGCACGGGGGGCGTGGGTTTCTGGGGGGGCCACGGCGGCGGTGTCGGGTTCTGGGGCGGCCACGGCGGACCGACCGAGTACGCCGCACCCGGGTTCGGCGGACGGATGCCGGTGGCCTGGGCGGGCATCGACCCCTGCACCCATGCACCGGCTTTGGACCGTCCCCCGGTGATCGCCGTGCCTGACACGGGCATCGGCACGCATCCGTGGTTCGGACCCACCTCCCGGGCGAAGGTGGGCGCCACCTGGCACGGTCTGTCGCTGTCCGCGCCCGGGGTGGGCAACCCCGACTCGAGCCTGGCCATCGACTCCCTCACCGGAGCGCTGGAGCCCCTCGCCGGACATGGGACGTTCATCGCCGGACTGCTCCGGCAGGGCTGCCCCCAGGCGTCCATCCTGTCCCTGCCCGTCATGCGCGCCTCCGGCGCCGTCGTCGAGGGCGACCTGCACGAGGTCCTGTCGCTGCTGCTCCTGCGACACATCGAAGGCCAGGAGACCAACAACAAGGACCTGGTCGTGGACGTGCTGTCCATGTCGCTCGGGTACTACCACGAGAGCCCCGCCGACGAGATCACCGACCAGCAGTTCAGGGCGCTCATGGCGGCGTTCGTCGAGCGCGGGGTCGTCGTCGTGGCGGCCGCCGGAAACGACAGCACGGACCAGCCGCTCTACCCGGCCGGCTTCACCGCGCCCCTGCTGGGGCAGCCGGGCCTGCCCATGGCAGCCGTCGGGTCGCTGAACGCCGCACCCGGGACCGTCGCGCTGTTCTCGAACGGTGGCACGTGGGTCAACGCCTACCGCCAGGGGGCGGCCGTGGTCAGTACCATGCCGACGAACTTCCAGGGTCCGGGAGGGGCTAGCACGGAGATCCCGGCGGCTACGGGCCGCACCCGGGGGACGATGGATCCCGACGACTTCAGCTCCGGTTTCGGCGTCTGGAGCGGGACGTCGTTCGCCGCACCCATCCTCGCGGCAGAGGTGGCCGCCGCCCTGGTCCGCGAGGACGGCCTCAAGAACGTGGACTGTCGGACGATGACGGCTCGCGCCAGCGGCGTGCTAGCCAGCACCCTGGCGGAGGACGAGCCGTGAGCGCGCCGACGCCCGCCGCTCCGGCATCGCTGGCGACTCGCGCGGCGGAGGCGTTCGCCGCGTACCGCTCAGGCGACGCCGAGCGCATCGGTGAGCTCGTGGACCTGATGACCCCCATCCTCTGGCACACGGCGAGGGCTCAGCGGGCCGACGCGGCGACCGCGGAGGACGTCGTCCAGACGGCCTGGCTCAAGCTCGTCGACAGCGCCGAGAACATCCACGACCCGCAGGCGGTCATGCAGTGGCTCATCACGACCGTGCGGCGCGAGGCCTGGCGCCTGGTCCGTCGGAGCGCGCGGGACCGTCCCGAGGACGAGCTCGGCGAGCTGGCGGACCCGCTGGCCGCCGAGGACCCCGAGGCGGTGAGCATCCTCAGCGAGCGCCAGCGCGTGCTGTGGTGCCACGTGACCGAGCTGCCCGAGCGGTGTCGCGAGCTGCTGAGGGTGATCGCGTTCGCCGACCGCCCCGACTACGCCGCCATCGCGGACGCACTGAACATGCCTGTCGGCAGTATCGGGCCCACCCGGGGCCGCTGCCTGCAGAAGCTGCGCACGGCCCTGCTGGCCGATGCGGGATGGGGAGGCTGAGATGAGCCAGATGCCACTGGACCCGGGACCGCTCGACGACGCGGACGATGCCGTCCTGCGCGACCTGCGGCACCTGTGGGGACGGCTGGACCCGGCCCCCGCCGGGCTCGCCGACCGTGCGAAGTTCGCGCTGACCATGCACTCCCTGGAGGCGGAGCTGGCCGAGCTGACCCGGGACGAGCTCGTGCTGACCCGCCTGGACGACGACGTCGCGCGCGCCGAGTCGGTGACATTCACGAGCTCTCGCGTCAGCATCCTGGTCACCGTGTCGGTGCTGTCGGCCACGACCGCCAGGGTGGAGGGGTGGGTGACGACCAGAGGGGCCACCGTCCGCGCGCAGACGACCGAGGGCGAGCTCAGCGAGACCACGGATGACAACGGCCGGTTCTGCTTCGAGAGCGTCGCCCGGGGGAGCGTGAGGTTCGTCGTGTGGCCCCAGGGAGACGCCGCTGAGCGTCCGGTGGTCACGCCGTCCATCGACGTGTGAGGAGGCCGTAGGACGAGATGACCCAGACCCTGGCTCGGGCCCGCGTCCTCTACGAGCGCGGCATCCGGGCCAACGACGCGGGACAGCCGGTCGTGGCGGCCCGGGCGCTGCGGGGTGCCATCGCGGCGCTGGACCTCCCGGGCCGCCCGCTCGGACTGGAGGAGGACGACGAGTGGCAACGGCTGCGGGGACGGGTCCTGCTGGCGCAGGCGCTGGCGGAGTTCGAGCGGTCCGGGCTCGCGGCCGCACAGGTTCTCCTCGACCAGACGCTCCAGACCGCGCTGGACAACGGCGACCAGGAGCTGGAGGCACTGACCCACTCGCAGCGCGCGATGGCGCTCGGGCGCTCCGGCGACATGCACAGCGCGATGGAGGAGCTCGAACGGGGGGTGCGGCTGCTGAGCCGGCTCAGTGCCCGCGACCAGTGGGTCATGCAGATCAACCGAGGTATGGTCCGCAGCCACCTGCTCGACGTGGAGGGCGCCCGACGCGACTTCGCACGAGCCAGGGAGGTGGCTCACGCGGCTGGACTGGAGGCGCAGGAGTACATGGCCGCGCACAATCTCGGGTTCGCCGCCTATCTCGCCGGGGACATGCCCGACGCCCTGCGGTTGATGGGCGAGGCAGACACGCTGGCCGCGGAGGTCTCCCGAGCGGTCCCGTACCTCGACCGTGGCCGGGTCCTGCTCGAGGCCGGGCTCGAAAGTGAGGCCGAGGCGGTCCTCACCACGGCGTTGCGGCTCTGCACGGACCGGAGGCAGGAACAGGTGCGCGGCGAGATCGAGCTGGACCTCGCGCGGGCGCAGTGGGCGCTCGGCCGCCCGGACGACGCGCTGCGGAGAGTACGTTCGGCGGAGCGGCGCTTCGTGCGTCGGTCCGCACCCCTGTGGGCCCATCGCGCCCGCGTTCTCACGCTGCAGGTCTCGTTGGAGCAGACGAGCTCGCCGGCCCGCGTGGGCGCCGCCGCGATGCGTCTGGCCCACCGCGGCCGGTTGGAACGCGACGCCACTCTGACGGCACATGCCTCGCTGCTCGCGGCACAGGCGTTCCTGCAGGCCGGGCGCAGAGGCTTCGCCCGGCAGTGGCTCGAGGCCGCCCTGCCCCTGCGCCGGACCGCCGCCCTGTCCACCCGCCTGCTGGTGGACCTCGTCGACGCCGGTCTCGCGGCCGAGCTGGGCGACAGCCGCCGTGCAGGGCGGGTCCTCGCGCGAGCGGCGCACGACCTCCACCGGGCGCAGAGCATGTCCGCCAGCCTGGACCTCCGCACGGCCCGGTCCGTGCACGGCAAGGCCCTGGCAGAGCTGGACACCCGGCTGGCGAGCGGCCGCGGTGCCGCACAGGTTCTGGCGCGCACCGAGCGGTGGCGGGCAGCGACCGCCAGCATGCCGGTGATCACTCCCCCGGCCGACCCCGAGCTCGCCCGCCTCCTCACCGAGCTCCGTGGCCTGGAGGAGCAGCTGCGCGCCGCCGAGCCCGACGAGACCGTGCCGCTGCGCGCGGAGGAGGCGAGGGTGCGGCACCGCATCCGCACCAGGGACTGGCAGCTGCGGGTGCACGACGTGACCGAAGGCCCCCGGACGCCCTCGGGAGCCCTGCCGATGGGAGAGCTCCGCGCCGCGCTCGCCGCGCGGCATACGGACTTGGTGTCGTACTACGTGCAGGACGGTTCCCTGCATGCGGTCTGCCTCGTCGGCCGGCGCGCCCGTAGGCAGAGGCTCGGGGACGCGGCGGTCGTCGTTGCGCTGGCGGAGCGGGCTCACCGGCAGCTGCAGACCTGGGCCGTCCATGGGCAGGGGCCGCTGGGAGCCTCGGTGAAGGCGTCGCTCGACGAGTCCGCCGCCGCGCTGGAGGATCTGCTGCTGCCCACCGGGCTGGTCGACCGCGGCAACGCCCTGGTCGTCGTTCCGACCGCAGCGCTCGCCCTGCTGCCCTGGGGTCTGCTGCCCAGCAGGGCCGGGGTGCCGACGACAGTCGCGACCTCGGCCCGCGCGTGGCTGGCGGGAGCGTGCTCGCTCGAGCAGCCGCGGATGCGCATCGCCGTCGGACCGGACCTGCCGGGGGCCCTGGCAGAGGGTCGGGCCGTAGCGAGCATCTGGGGATCGTCGCCACCACAGGGGCCGCAGACGGCGGTGGAGCTCCGCGAAGCCCTTGCGTCGGCCGACCTGGTCCATGTCGCCGCGCATGGGCGGCACGAACCGGAGAGCCCGCTCTTCTCCTCGCTCCGGATGAGCGACGGACCGCTGTTCGCTCACGAGCTGTCGAACTCGGGCATCCGCGCGAGGCACGTGATCCTCTCCGCCTGTGACGTCGGGAGGTCGACCGTCCGGCCCGGCGACGAGCCGCTGGGACTCAGCGCCTGCCTGCTCTACCTGGGCGCTGCTGCCGTGGTGGCACCGGTGTGCCGAGTGCCCGACACCGTCGCGGCGGAGACCATGCAGGCATACCACCGGCACCTGCACACCGGCATGGATGCCGCGGAGGCGCTGGCCGCCGCCGCCGAGTCCGGGCACCCGCTGGGACGGGCCTTCGCCGTCGTCGGGTCACCGGTTCGGATCGCCGGAGCGCGACCGCACTGACGCCGGAGCGCCTAGCCTGCCGGGCCCCGCGACACGTCAGACGAACACCGCGGCACGACCCAACACCGCCCCGACGTCAGATCCAGATGGCGGGGTCCTTGAACATCGCCTCGTACGGGTCCTCGCGGCCCTGGGGGAACCGGATCGTGGCCGGGATCCCGGTGGCGATGGCGCCTGCGGGTACGTCCTTGACCACGACCGAGTTGGCGCCGATCTGGACGTCGTCCCCGATGTAGACCGGTCCAAGCACCCGGGCCCCGGCCCCGATGGTGACCCGGCTTCCGACCGTGGGGTGCCGCTTGACGCGCTCGAGCGACCGTCCTCCCAAGGTGACCCCGTGGTAAAGCATCACGTCGTCGCCTATCTCCGCGGTCTCGCCGATCACGACGCCCATCCCATGGTCGATGAAGAACCGCTGGCCGATGACCGCGGCGGGGTGGATCTCCACCCCAGTCACGGAGCGGACCAGCGTCATCGTGACGCGCGCCACCAGCTTGAGGAGACCGCCGCGCAGCCAGAGGCGGTGCGCGAAGCGGTAGGCCCAGATCGCGTGCAGCCCCGGGGAGTTCAGCGCCACGTCCACCCGTGACGAGGCCGCCGGGTCGCGCTCGATCGCCGCGTCGAGGTCGTCGACGATGCGGTGGCGGTTACGCCGGGTGTAGAGGCCGAGGGTCACGGGGGAACCGCCGCCGATCAGTCGAGGAGGTCGGAGAAGAGGATGGTGGACAGGTAGCGCTCGCCGAAGGAGGGGATCACCACGACGATCGTCTTCCCGGCGTTCTCGGGGCGGCGGGCGACCTGGTCCGCTGCCGCGAGGGCGGCACCTGAGGAGATGCCCACGAGCAGCCCCTCCTCCTTCGCGGCCCTCTGCGCCCACTGCACGGCGGTCTCGGCGTTGACGTCGATGACCTCGTCGTAGATGTCACGGTCGAGGATCTCCGGGACGAAGTTGGCGCCGAGGCCCTGGATCTTGTGCGGGCCGGGCGCGCCACCGTTGAGGATGGGCGACTCGGCCGGCTCCACGGCGATCATCTGCACCTCGGGCTTCCGCGACTTGAGCACCTGGCCCACGCCGGTGATCGTCCCGCCCGTGCCGATCCCCGAGACCACGATGTCGACCTGGCCGTCGGTGTCCTTCCAGATCTCCTCCGCGGTGGTCTTGCGGTGGATCTCCGGGTTGGCCTCGTTCGCGAACTGCCGAGCGAGGATGCCGCCGCGCTCCGCTGCGATCTCCTCCGACTTCGCCACGGCGCCCTTCATGCCGAGGGCGCCCTCGGTGAGCACCAGCTCCGCCCCATACGCCCGCAGGAGCGCCCGCCGCTCCTTGGACATGGTCTCCGGCATGGTGAGCACCACCTTGTAGCCACGGGCTGCCCCCACCATGGCCAGCGCGATCCCCGTGTTGCCGGACGTGGCCTCGACGATGGTGCCGCCGGGCTTCAGGTCACCGGAGGCCTCCGCGGCGTCGATGATCGAGACGCCGATGCGGTCCTTCACCGAGGAGGCGGGGTTGTAGAACTCGAGCTTCGCCGCGACCGTCGCCTCGCTCTGGATGAGGCGGTTGATCCGCACCAGAGGCGTGTTGCCGATGAGCTTGGTGACGTCGTCATAGATGGGCATGCGCGCTTCCTTGCGTTGAGGGTTCCCGGGCTGGCTCCCCGAGGACGCGGGCGTTCGCCATGGTCAGCGAACTGGACGTTATGCATATTCCAACAGATCGTTATGCCTTCTGGCAACGGACGTCCGGTCACCGACACGGGGCTCCAGCGCACGCTCGCCCCGCGCCCTGGCTGTCCCTTGCGGGTGCCTCGGTACGGTGCGGCGCTGGTCACAGAGCCTGGGGGCCTCGTGCACCGATAAGTAGAGTGACGCGCATGTCTGCGCTCCAGATCGTTGCCCTCGTCGTCTGTGTCCCGGTGGCGTTGGCGGGAGTAGCGCTGTTCGCCCGGGTCGTGAACCACTTCGTATCCGTGTTCCGGCTCGGTCAGCCGGACGCGACCCGCACCGGCGACAGGGGCGCGCGGACGGTGACGCTGCTGCGGGAGTTCCTGGGGCATACCCGCATGTCGCGGCTGCCGGTGGTGGCGGTGGCGCACTGGTTCACGATGGTCAGCTTCGCGGTGCTGTTCTTCACGCTGGTGAACGCCTTCGGACAGCTGGTGTCGCCGGAGTGGACGTTGCCGTTGGTCGGGCACTTCCCGCCGTTCGAGTGGGTGACGGAGCTCTTCGCCTGGGCGGGGCTGGCCGGCATCGTCGTGCTGATGGTCATCCGCCAGCGCAACCACCCCCGGTCGGCTGCCGGTGGGGGCGGCCGGCGGTCGAGGTTCTTCGGGTCGACGTTCTGGCAGGCCTACTACGTCGAGCTGACGATCCTGGGCGTGACGGTCTGCATCCTGACGCTGCGCGGTCTGGAGTATGCGCTGGAGAAGGCGGCCGGGGGTGGGCACGCGACCGCCCTTCACTTCCCGATGACGGGGTGGCTGGGCGGGCTGTTCGGCGGGGCCAGCGTCTCGTCGCTGGAGAACGCAGTCGTGGTCGTCGCCGCGGTCAAGATCCTCATCTCGTTCGCCTGGATGATCACCATCTCCCTGCAGCCCACGATGGGCGTGGCGTGGCACCGGTTCCTGGCGTTCTTCAACATCTTCCTCAAGCGGCACGCCGACGGGCGCACCTCCCTGGGGGAGCTGCAGCCACTGATGGTCGGCGGTAAGCCAGTGGACTTCGAGAACATCGAGGACCTCGACGAGGACGCGGCCCTGGGCGTGGGGAAGGTGGAGGACTTCACCTGGAAGGGGTTGCTGGACTTCACCACGTGCACCGAGTGCGGCCGCTGCCAGTCGCAGTGCCCGGCCTGGAACACCGACAAGCCACTGTCACCGAAGCTGCTCGTGATGGCGTTGCGCGACCACGCGCATGCCAAGGCGCCGTGGCTCCTGGCGGCCGAGGAGGACCGGCCCGCGCTGGAGGAGTCGAACGCCGCGCTGGCCTCGCTGGTCGGTGCGCCGCTGGTGGGCGACACCGGCTACGCCGCGCTGGCCAGCACGAGCACCGAGCACGACACCGAGGCCGCCCAGGGCACCCACGGGGCCGGGGAGCGCGCCGGCCTGCTGGCGGCGTACAACCCGCACGGACCCGAGGCGGTCATCGACGCCGACGTGCTGTGGTCGTGTACGACCTGCGGGGCGTGCGTGGAGCAGTGCCCTGTCGACATCGAGCACGTCGACGCCATCGTCGACCTGCGGCGCTATCAGAACCTCATCGAGAGCGCGTTCCCGGCCGAGCTGGGTGGGCTGTTCAAGAACCTGGAGAACAAGGGCAACCCCTGGGGTATGGCGGCCCGGGCGCGGCTGGACTGGGCGAAGGACCTGCGCTTCGAGGTCAAGATCCTCGGTCAGGACGTCGAGTCCGCCGACGAGGTCGACTACCTGTTCTGGGTCGGCTGCGCCGGCGCGTACGAGGACCGTGCCAAGAAGACCACCCGCGCCGTGGCCGAGCTGCTCGACGCCGCCGGGGTGAGCTTCGCAATCCTGGGTGACGGCGAGTCCTGCACGGGTGACTCCGCCCGCCGGGCCGGCAACGAGTTCCTCTTCCAGATGCTCGCGCAGCAGAACGTCGAGACCCTCAACGAGGCCGGCGCCACCAAGATCGTGGTCACCTGCGCGCATTGCTTCAACACCATCAAGAACGAGTACCCCCAGCTCGGCGGCAGGTACGAGGTCGTCCACCACACCCAGCTGCTCAACCGCCTGGTCCGCGAGAAGAAGCTCGTCCCCGTGGCCCGCCCAGCCGATGCCCCCGGGCAGCCGTCCCCGAAGTCCACCGCCAAGAACGTCGCCTCGACCGCGCCCACCGTCACCTACCACGACCCGTGCTACCTCGGCCGCCACAACGGCGTCTACGCCCCGCCACGGGAGCTCATCGGCGCCCTGCCCGGCGTGCAGCTCACCGAGATGGAGCGCACCAAGGAGAAGTCGTTCTGCTGCGGCGCCGGCGGTGCCCGGATGTGGATGGAGGAGAAGCTCGGCACCCGGATCAACACCAACCGCACTGAGGAAGCGATCTCCACCGGCGCCGAACGGATCGCCATCGGCTGCCCGTTCTGCCGGGTGATGATCTCCGACGGCCTCACCGCCGCGCAGTCCGAAGGCCGCGGCGACAACGTCGAGGTGGTGGACGTCGCCCAGATGCTCCTCGCGGCCGTCAAGCGCCCCGGAGGCGAGGCGGCTGGGCCTGAGGCCGGTGAGCCGACGCACCCCAGTCCTGACCCGGAACCCGCGCCCGTCGGCTGACCGCGGGGCGGCTCAGGCCTTGACCCGCGACGCCTGGGTGAGACCGCTCTTGCTCAGGCGAGGCCGCTCTTCGACAAGAAGTCCTTGGCCACGACGCTGGCGTCCTTCTTGTCCACGACGACCTGCGTGAGCAGCGCGGTCAGCGTCGCGGTGTCCAGCTTGGCCGACACGGCGTTCAAGGCACCCTCGATAGTTGGGTTGCTCTTGCTCTTCGTGATGAGCGGTACGACGTTCTGCGCCGCGAACATGCTCTTCGGGTCCTCGAGCGCCACGAAGCCGTTGGCCGGGATGTTCGGGTCGGTGGTGAAGAGGTCACCTGCGTCGATCTGGCCGTTCTTCAGGGCCTGAACGGTAAGGGGCCCACCGGCGTCGAGCGCCCGGAACGTCTTGAACTCCACGCCGTAGATCTTCTTGAAGCCGGGCAGCCCCGTCAGACGCGTCTTCCACTCGGGGGGACCGCCGGCCGTGAGGTTCTTCGACTTGGAGGCGAGGTCGGCGATGGACTTGACCCCGAGCTCGTCCGCCTTGGACTTCTTCATCACCAGGGCGTCCTTGTCCTCGGCAGCCGACTTGTCGAGGACCGTGAGAGTGGCCGGTAGGGCGGCCTTCAGCTCGGCGTAGACGCCGTCGGAGTCAGTCGCCTTGGCGGACTTGTTGAAGTACTGCGTGAGCACCCCGGTGTACTCGGGGATCAGGTCGATGGAGCCGTCCTTCAGTGCGGGGATGTACGCCTCACGGGCACCGATGTTCAGCTTCTTGGCGACCTTGACGCCTTTTGCCTCGAGCGCTCCGGCGTAGATCTCGGCCAGCAGTGCGCTCTCGGGGAAGTCAGCCGACCCGACGGTGAGGCCGCCGGAGGACGAGCCGCCCGAGCTGCTGCTGCTGCTCGTCGACAGGGGGTCGTTACCGGAGTTGCCGCAGGCCGCGGCGCCCATCAAGGCAGCCACAGTGGCAATGCTCAGGGTGATCTTGCTCAGCTTCACGGTCCCGCTCCTCCGAAGGTTCAACTGGCCTGGGGGTCCACCGTACGCCGCAGCGCACCAATCTCTACAACCTTAGGGGTATTTGACCGCCCCCTGGACCTGCCTGTCAGTCCAGGCGACACGGCATACCTCTGCGCCACCGCGAGAAGGAGGTCGACGAGCAGGGCGAGCACTGCCACGAGCAGGGCGCCCGCGACCATCTGGGGGAACTCTCGGATCTTCTGACCGTCGATGAGGAACCGTCCCAGTCCGCCGGTGCCCGCCACCGCCGCGATCGTGGTCGTACCGATGACCTGCAGCGCCGCGGATCGGAAGCCGGAGAAGATCAGGGGCAGGGCGTTCGGGACCTCGACCCTGCCCAGGACCTGCGAGCCGGTCATGCCCATACCCTTGGCTGCGTCGCGCGCCGCGGGGTCCACGCCCTCCACCCCCGCGTAGGCGCCCGCCATGATCGGTGGGATGGCAAGCACGACCAGAACGATGAGGCTGGGCACGAGGAACGCGACGTCGCCGCTGAGCTTGGGAAACAGCCAGAGCACCATGAGGTACAGCAGGCCCAGGCTCGGGATGGCTCGAGCGGCGCCTGCCAGGTTGACCACGAGGAACCGCCCCCGCCCGGTATGTCCGATGGCAAGGCCCGCGGGGATCGCGAGCACTGCGGCGATGGCCAGCGCCAGCCCCGAGTACCACAGGTGCTCGCCCAGCCTGGCCGGGATGCCCTCCGACCCGGACCAGTGCTCGGGGTCGGTGAGCCACCGGACGATGTTCTGGATCATGCGCGTCCTCCAGTGGCCCTGATCCAGGGCGTGAGCACCCGGGTCACGCCGATGATCACCACGTCGAAGAGCAGGGCGAGGACGATGCAGGCCACGATTCCCACGACGATGGGGTCGTAGAAGTCGCGGTTGAAGCCGTCGGTGAAGAACAGGCCGAGCTGCGGGATGCCGATGATGGCAGCGACGCTGACGATCGACACGTTGCTGACTGCGGCAACTCGCAGGCCGGCTGAGATGACCGGCACCGCGAGTGGAAGCTCGACGGCGAAGAACCGCTTGACCCGCGTGTACCCCATGGCGGTCGCGGCCTGCTGCACGTGCTCTGGGACCGCACCAAGCCCGTCCGCGACCGTGCGGACCAGCAGTGCGACGGTGTAGAGGGTCATGGCGACAAGGACGTTGACGGGGTCGAGGATCTGACGGTGGATGATCGCCGGCAGCAACACGAAGAGGGCCAGGCTTGGGATGGTGTACAGCAGCCCGAAACCCGCCGTGAAGGGCGCGTAGAGCGCCTTGTACCGTCGAGCCAGCCAGCCCAGCGGCAGGGCGAGCAGCAGGCCGAGCAGCAGCGGCAGGCCCGCTAGGTAGACGTGCTGCAGGGTGCGGTCCTGCACGTCACCGAGATGGTCCAGGAACCACGTCATGACGACGACGCACCAGGGTGGTCCGCGTCGACCAGCTCCGGGCGTGCGGTCTCCTCGATGGCTGTGAGCACCTCGTGCGCCTTGACCGTCCCGACGAGGGCCCCCGAGTCGTCGACGATGACGCCTCGCCGGCTCGGGCTGGACAGGGCAGCGTCCAGAGCACCGCGCAGGGGACCGCTGGCCCGGGCCACCGTCCCGCCGCGATGCAGCATCTCGGTGGTGACCTCCCCCCGCACGCGCTCCGCCTGCACCCAGCCCAGAGGGTGGTTGTCCCCGTCCACCACCAGGACCCAGCCGTCGTCCCGGTCGCTCACGCGTTCCCCCAGCGACACGGTGCTCTCTGCGGCCAGCGGCAGGTGCGGGGTGGGCTGGAACGACAGCGCGCGGTAGCCGCGGTCCCGGCCGACGAAGTCGGCGACGAAGTCGTTGACAGGGTGGGCGAGCAGGTAGGCGGGGTCGGCCAGCTGCGCGAGATGGCCCCCGACCTGCAGCACGGCCACCTGGTCACCCAGCTTGATGGCCTCGTCGATGTCGTGGGTGACGAAGACGATCGTCTTGCCGAGATCGCCCTGCAGGCGCAGGAACTCGTCCTGGAGCTGCTCTCGGACGACCGGGTCCACCGCGCTGAACGGCTCGTCCATCAGCATCACCGGCGGGTCCGCCGCAAGGGCCCTGGCCACGCCGACGCGCTGCTGCTGCCCACCGGAGAGCTGGGCCGGGTACCGCTTGGCGAACGCGGTGGGCAGGCCGACGCGCTCAAGCAGCTCCAGCGACCGCCTCTCCGTCTCCCGACGGTCCATACCCAGCAGCCGGGGGACGGTGCCGACGTTGTCCAGCACCGTGCGGTGGGGGAAGAGTCCCGCGTGCTGGATCACGTAGCCCATGCCGCGTCGCAGCTCGGACTCCTTCATCCGACCGGTGTCCTTGCCGTCCAGCGTGATGGTCCCCGAGGTCGGGTGGATCATCCGGTTGATCATGCGCAGGGAGGTCGTCTTGCCGCAGCCCGAGGGCCCCACGAGCACCGTGATCTTTCCGCTCGGCGCCTCGAGGCTCAGATGGTCGACGGCTACGGTGCCATCGGGGTACTCCTTGGTGACACCGTCGAAGACGATCATGGCGATCAACCTAACCCAGCGGCCTGACAGCGGGCAGCCCCCTTGCCCCCGGGTCGAGGGTGCCGCGGCGACGGTGGAGCCGTATGTCGCGTGGATACTTGCGCTGTGACTCAGGCGCTGCACCTGGACGGCCACGGACTCGACCTCGACGGGCTCCTGGCCGCCGCTCGTGGGGTCGCGGCCACCGTGTCCCCGGACGCGCTGGCGCGCGCAGAGTCCTCGCACCGTCTTGCCGCGGAGGTCAGCGCCCGGCAGCCCGTGTACGGGCGGACCACGGGAGTGGGCGCAGCGCGGGACGAGAGCACCAGCTCGTCCGTCGAGCATGGGCTGCGGCTGTTGCGCTCCCACGCCGCCGGCTGGGGTGAGGTGATCCCCGGACCGGTCGTGCGGGCGGCTCTTGCCGTCCGGGCCAACCAGTTGCTTGCCGGTGGCTCCGGCGCGAACCCGCAGCTCGCGCAGGCTCTTGCCGAGCTCGTCGGAGGGGACGAGGACAACCTTCCGGTCGTGCACCGGTACGGGTCCCTGGGCACCGGCGACCTCACGGCGCTCGCCGAGGTCGGACTGGCCCTGATCGGTGAGCGGGAGCGGGCCGATGGAGGGCGGCTCACCGACCTCAAACTGACCTCCGCCGACGCCCTGCCCCTGATGTCCTCCAATGCTTTCGCTATCGCCGAGACCGGCCTGCATGCGGCATCTCTGCATGCACTGGCTCGTGCGGCCGACACCGTGTGCGGGCTCAGCTTCGTTGCGCTGCGGGGAAATCCGGAGGCGGTGAGCGAGACCGCCGCTGCCGCCACGCCGTTCCGCGGGGCGCAGGAGGTGGCTCGGGTCCTGCGTGAGCTGCTGGATGGCCAGCCAGGGGAGCCGGCCCATATCCAGGACTTCTTCGGGCTTCGGACGTGGCCCCAGGTGCACGGCCCGGTGCTGGACACGGTCACCGAGCTCAAGTCGGTCGTCGAGGTCGCCGCCAACACCGCCTCCGAGAACCCGCTCTTCACGGTGACGCGGGGCGGCGGCGCGGTGACACACCACGGTGGCTTCCACGCGGCGTACCTGGTGCTGGCCGTGGACTCGACGCTGCTCGCCCTCACCCTGTCGGCCCAAGCCGTCCAGTCGCGGATCAGCCACATCCTCACGGACTCGGCCAGCGGGCTTCCGCTGTTCCTGTCCGATGCGACAGCCGGCTCCTCCGGGGTGCTGATCGCGGAGTACGTCGCGGCGTCCGCACTCTCGACGATCCGCGGAGTGGCCTCCACCCCGTCGAGCGTGCAGACGGCCGGGGTGTCTGCCGGCATCGAGGACGACGCGAGCTTCGCCGGGCAGGCCACGGTGCGGCTGGGCGACGCGACCACCGCCTACCGCAGGATGCTGGCCGTCGAGCTGGTGTGCGCGGTGCGAGCGCTGCGGATGCGGGGCGTCAGTCCGGTCGGCGAGCTCGGTGAGGCGCTGCGGCGTTGTGCGTCGCTTCCCGCCGGGATGGAGGACCGGGACCTGTCGCCGGAGCTCGTCCTGGCCGAGCGGATGGTCGAGGGGTTCGCCGTGACCACCCCGGAGGAACGCTAGGTCGCCCCGCGTCCTGTGCCGCGGGCCGGCCCTTCGGGGAGCAGGTGGCCAGCGAGGAACCGGGCGGACTCCTCGTGCCACCGGCCGGCCTCGCGCAGCATGGCGTGCCCCTCGCCGTCGACGGGCTTGAACGTGACGTCGACGCCCCTGGCGGCCAGCGCCGCTGCGTACCGCTGCGAGCTCCTCGGCGAGGTCATGCGGTCTCTGGTGCCGTGCATGACCAGCAGGTGCAGCCCGTCATGGGACACCGGCCGGTCCCCCGACTCGACCCAGGGGGCCAGCGCCGCGATGGCTCGGACCCGTGCGTCGTCCCCGAGATGCAGCGCGACCCGACCGCCCATGGAGTGACCCAGCAGGCCGATGGGCACCCCCGGGTGACGCGAGCTGAGCTGGTCGAGAGCCAGCCGGGCATCGGCGAGCGGACTGGCGGCCGAGCCGTTCCAGCCGCGCACGGCATACCGCAGGGCTGCGACCGCGACCTCTCGACGGCCCGCTTCGGCGACGGCGAGCTCGAACGGACGCATGCGCCATACCGCCGGCTGCCATCGGCTCACCGGCTGCTGGCTGCGCGCCTTGCCACCGTGGAGCACGAGCACGACTGCGCGCGGGCGCTCCACCGGTACGGGCCAGAGCAGACGAGCCGCGGGCATGCTTCTCCTCAGGGGTGGCGACATCGGATGTTCGAGACCGTGACGCCTTCGGATTGCCGACCCTCCGGCGAGGGCTCCGCGGGCCGAGCGGCTCGCCCTCGGACGTCAGACCTGCGTCGTGTGGAAGCTCTTGAACGACCGGCTCGCGGTCGGTCCGCGTTGTCCCTGGTAGTGCGAGCCGTACTTGGCCGAGCCGTACGGGTTCTCGACCGGGCTGGACAGTCGGAAGAAGCAGAGCTGGCCGATCTTCATCCCGGGCCACAGCTTGATCGGCAGCGTCGCGACGTTGCTCAGCTCCAGGGTCACGTGCCCGGTGAAGCCCGGATCCACGAAGCCGGCCGTGGCATGCGTGAGCAGGCCCAGGCGGCCCAGGCTGGACTTCCCCTCCACCCGGGCGGCCACGTCGTCGGGCAGCGTCACGGTTTCGTAGATGGACCCCAGCACGAACTCCCCGGGGTGCAGGACGAACGGCTCACCTGGGTCCACCTCGACCAGCCGGGTGAGGTCGGGTTGTTCCTCCGCAGGGTCGATGTACGGGTACTTGTGGTTGTCGAACAGCCTGAAGTAGCGGTCGAGACGCACGTCGATGCTCGACGGCTGCACCATCTCGGGATCCCAGGGGTCGAGGATGACCCGTCCGGCCTCGATCTCTGTCTTGATGTCGCGGTCGCTCAGCAGCACGGGGAGAGAGTAACGCGAGGACCCCCACGCCTGCGGGCGTGCGGTCGGCTGCCGTCGTCGTCAGACGTGCGGCACCGCAGCGGAGATGGAGGCAAGCTGGCGCTGCGCCACGATGACGTGCTGGGCGACTGCGCCGGCCGCCGCGAGGCCGATCAACAGGACAGCCAAGGGCATGTCCAGGCCGAGCGAGGCGATGCCGAGGACGACGACGGCGAGGGTGATCGCGGGCACGGCAGTGCGCACGTCGTGGTCCGCGGCGGAATGGAGGACGGCCAGGGTCAGGGCGTACACAGCGATGGGGACGGCCAGCGCAGTCCCAATCGCCCGTGAGGAGCCCGAGGCCTGGTGCTCCACGACATCGACAGCGGATGCTAGGGCCGCCCCGACGGCGGCTACCGAAGCGAAGATCGTGATGTGAGCGTAGGAGAAGGCCCAGGTCATCGTGCGTCCGTGGCCGATGAGGTCGACGTGGTCGCGCTTGAAGTACAGCCACCACAGGGAGAAGACGATGAGCAGACCCCCGACCGCCAGGCCCAGGAGGCCCGGCGTCAGGCCCGATCCCTGACCTGCCCCCTCCGCGGCCGGATTGCCGCCCTGCGCCGCCGGTTTCGCAAGCACGCCCTGGATGGCCTGGACACTGGCGAGAATGACCTCACCCAGAACGATGATGGTGAACAGCCCGTACCGCTCGGCGATGTGGTGCGGGTGGAACGGAGTCGGGCCGCCTCGCTGCTCGGCCATCCAGGGCACCGTCAGCTCCGCGAGGACCAGGAGGGCGAACGTCGCGTACAGGGTGCCGCTGCCGTGCAGGGCCAGCCGGCCGATCCAGAGCAGCTGCACGACGGTGATGCCGACTGCGTACGTCAGGGCGGTGGTCCGATGGTCGGGGTCGCCTGCCGCGACACGCAGCCAGAGCGCCACCATGGCCAGCCGCATCACGGCGTACCCCACGACGACCGCGACGGACTGCCCGTCGTCGAACAGGTCAGGCACGCCGGCGGCCAGGAGCAGCGAGCCGGCCATGATGGCGAAGGTCAGCAGGCGGTAGAGGACGTCGTCGCAGTCGTACGCTGACGCGAACCACGCATAGTTCATCCACGCCCACCAGATCGCGAAGAACACGAGGATGAAGCCGGCGACGGCCTCGTAGTGGGCCGTTGACAGGCCGTGGTGCAGCTGCGCGGCCGCGCTCGAGATGGCGACGACGAAGACGAGGTCGAAGAAGAGCTCGAGCGGCGAGGCGACGCGATGCGGCTCGGTCGGGTCCCGGGGGCCCATCCTGCCAGCCAGGGGGATGAGGTTGATGGCGCTCACGGACGGAGCGTACGGCTGCGTGGCGACAGGGTGGCGTCCGGTGGGGGCGCGGGTCGGTTAGACTTCCTGCCGCATCGCCATCCCAGGCGGTCTTTGCCGGTGTAGCTCAATGGTAGAGCGCCAGCTTCCCAAGCTGGACACGCGAGTTCGATTCTCGTCACCGGCTCAAACGGAGCAGACCCCCGACACGCTTTTCCTCGGGGGTCTGCTCCGTTTATTGAACGCTGCCGAGAATCGGGAGGAGGCAGGGAGCGACGCAGGAGCGACCGCGTCGCTGATGGCGCGCGATGTTGGTGTGCCGGTGCGTGCCCACGTGATGCCGAGGTACACGTCGTAGTCGACGGGGAGATGCTTGTCGATCACATGCTGTGGGGCGTCGCCGCCGACGTCGGGAAAGGCGTGCGTCTCGGGCTGCACCAGCTCGAACCGCATGTCCTACGTCGGCGCCAGGTACTGCACGGTCTCATCGATGTCACGGATGAGGTTCGCGACCTGGGTTCGCTCCTCGACGTCCGACGGGTGCGACAGAAAGGCACGGACGACGCGAGGTACTGACCCTTTGACTTGGTGATGACGGTGTCGCTCGAGGCGCCTGACCCGGCCAGAGTGTGCCACTCGTAGAGTCACGGGTAATACGCTGTTTGCGTGAGCCTCGCTGCACTTGTCCCAGCCATCCTGTGAAGACCGCGTTTGAAACCGATTGATGTGCCTTGATGTCCGAGCGGCTGTGCGGCCTAAGGAGGGAACATGGCACTCACAGAGGTTCTGCGGCCCAAAGAGAAGCGCAAGCTCTTGGCACTCGACGGCGGAGGAATTCGCGGGCTGATCACAATCGAGGTGTTGGCGGCGATCGAGGACCAGCTGCGAGGCGAGCGGGGAAGCGACTTCAGACTTGCCGAGGAGTTCGACTACGTGGCGGGAACGAGTACGGGTGCGGTCATCGCCACCTGCGTCTCGCTCGGCATGAGCGTCGACCAGATCCGCACCTTCTACCTCGATAGCGGCCGCGAGATGTTCGACAAGGCGAGCCTGCTGAGGCGGTTCCGCAACAAGTACGAGGACGATCGTCTTGCCACCAAGCTCCGGGAGGTCATCGGCGGGGGCACCACTTTCGGGAGCGAGAGCCTTCGCACCCTGCTCCTCATCGTGATGCGCAATGCCACCACCGACTCCCCCTGGCCGCTGTCAAACAACCCGCAGGCCAAGTACAACCTCGCCACGCGGCGCGACGAGGGAAGGGCGAACAACCTCGATCTGCCCTTGTGGCAACTGGTCCGGGCGAGCACCGCCGCTCCGACGTACTTTCCCCCGGAGGTCATCGACGCCGGCGGACCGGGGCCCTTCCTCATGGTCGACGGTGGCGTGACGACATACAACAACCCGGCGTTCCTCCTGTTCCTGATGGCCACGGTCGAGCCCTACAACCTGCAGTGGCCCAGTGGCGCCGAAAGGTTGCTGCTCGTCTCGGTCGGGACCGGAACCAGCCCGAAGGCCAACCAGGACCTGGCGCCCGAGGACATGAACCTCCTCTACAACGCCAGCTCGATCCCCTCTGCGCTGATGTTCGCCGCACTCAACGAACAGGACCTGCTCTGCCGCGTCTTTGGCGAATGCCGGCATGGCGACATGCTCGACCGCGAGGTGGGAACCATGGTCGGGGCCCGGGGTCCCGCGGAGCCGAAGCTCTTCACGTATGTCCGCTACAACGCCGAGCTCACTCGTGACTGGCTCGATGCTCAGGGACTGGGTCATATCAACCCCCAGGATGTGCAGGCGCTGGACTCCACATCCCACATGGCCGAGCTGGCCGAGGTCGGCCGCGCGGTCGGCCGACAAGTCCAACCCGAGCACTTTGCCGGTTTCTGACGTGTCAGCCGCCCTTCAGGTGCCCGGGTCAGCGAGCCCGGCGGCGAACCGGTTGGTTTCGGCCAACCGCACGACCGGCAAGAATCGCTCCATGTCCGAACCACGCTGTGGGAGCGCCAGGGGGGCTCTGCAGACATGAGGGCGTTCCCGATCGAGGTCGGCGGCGGAGTCGCGACCTGTGTGCGCGTTCAGCAGCCCGACAGCCTGCCGGCCGCACTTGCCCTGGCTGGTCTCGGCCCACCCCGGCCCGTGGTGGTCGTGGTGGGAGGTGCCAGCGGGCTCGGTGACGCCAACCTGGAGCGGCTTGCTCCGCTCTTCGCGGACGGACTCGTGCCGGCGCTGGAGCGGGCCGGCGCCATCGCGGTCGACGGCGGCACCAATGCGGGGGTCATGCGCCTGCTCGGCGAGGCTCGACTCGCCCAGTCACGATCGTTCCCCTTGGTGGGCGTCACGGCCGAAGGCACCGTCCGCCTACCGGGTGACGCCCAGGCCAAGCGTGATGCGTCAGACCTTGAGCCGCATCACAGCCATTTCATCCTGGTCCCCGGCGCTGAATGGGGGGACGAGTCGGTGTGGATCGCGCTGACCGCTACGCACCTCGCCAACGGTTCGCCATCCATGACGGTCCTGGTCAACGGTGGCGACATCGCCTATGCAGATGCGTTGCGCAGCGTGCAGGCAGGCCGTCCGCTTGTGGTCGTGGCTGGCACGGGCCGGGCCGCCGATGAGATAGCTGCAGCGATCCAAGGGGAGCCCGCTGACCAGAGGGCCGAGGCCATCGCAGCGTCAGACCTCGTCACCACCGTCGCAGCCGACGACCCCTGGATGCTGCTCCGGGCCGTGACCACGGCGTTGGCACCGGCGTCGGCCTGACCTACGTCAAGCTCCTAGGGAGGCGAGATGCCACAACGTCCGCTGTGCTTCGTTCTCATGCCATTCGGAGCGAAGCCCGATCCATCCGGAGGGCCCGACATCGACTTCGACCGCATCTACACCTCCGCTATCCGACCCGGCATCGAGGGCGCGGGGATGCAGCCAATCCGTGCCGACGAAGAGGAGCTTGGGGGGATCATCCACCGAGCGATGTTCGAGCGGCTGCTCGTCTGCAGCTACGCCTTGGCGGACCTCACGACCAGCAACGCAAATGTGCTCTACGAACTCGGCGTGCGGCACACGGCCCGGCCGGGAACAACGCTGACTCTGTATGCCGCGTCCACGCCGCTCCCGTTCGATGTGAAGCTGCTTCGCGCAGTCCCGTACGAGCTCGGTCCGAGGAACGCGTTTACCGATGCCGAGGCCGCGGCACTACGGTCGACAGTGGAGGCCAAGCTGGCGACCCTCCTCACGGCCAACCAGCACAGCACGATCCGCGACAGCCCGCTCTACCAGCTGTTACCCGGCTGGGATCCCCCGGAACTGTCGGGGAGTGCGGCGGAGTCCTGCCGGGCAGAGGCTCGCGAGACCCAGAAGATCAAGGATGAGCTCGACCGTCTCCGGGTGTTGGGCCTCGAGGAGGGCCAGGTCTCGAGCGTCCGCGACGGCCTGCTGGCGATCCGGTCCGGGTTGGTTGACGGCACGCCCGATACTGGCCTTTTCGTCAAGGTCATGCTGGTGCACCGGTCGATCAGCGACTGGTCGGGCATGCTCGAGGTCGGCGAACTCATGCCCGACGATCTCCAGCGGCAGGTACCCATCCGTCAGCAGCGCGCGTTTGCGTACAACCGACGTTCTGAGGCGGCGTTGGACTCCGGCGATTCGGCTGCCGCGGCGCAGGACAGGAGTCGTGCCGTCGCGATCCTGGAGTCGCTCGAAACGGAACAGGGACCGACGTCAGAGACGTCCGGCCTCCTCGGCCGGACCTACAAGAGCCAGTGGTTGCGGGCGCGGGACCAAGGCCATGATGTCCAGGCGATCCAGTTCCTCCACAAGGCCTTGGATGCCTATCGACGGGGCTTCTACGCCGACTGGAGCGACGTCTACCCGGGTGTCAACACCGCGACTCTCCTCGAGGCTCGGGGAGGGCAGGCGGCCCTCGAGGAACAGGCGAGGCTCCTGCCGATCGTCCGGTTTGCGGCTGAACAGCGGCTCCGCGCTGCGAACCCGAGCTACTGGGACCATGCGAGTCTGCTGGAGCTGCTTGTGCTCCTGCGGGCGGATGACGCCGCCGACGCCAAGGCCGACGACGTTCAGGCCGCCCACTCCGAGGGCTGGCAGACGACAACGACGGCCAACAACCTCAGCATCATCGAGAGCATCCGCCGGGACAGGGGCGAAGAGACCGACAGGCTCCGAGCCATTATCTCGAGACTCGGCTGACAATGAACGACGTCGTCGATCCTTATCCTCCATATGTCAAACGGGGGATCCTACACTCGACTCAACGGAGAAGAGTCAAAGTCGCCCTATGTGCAGCATCACCATGTGAATACCATGAAGAGGACGAACATCGGACGATTCGCGAACCCGGGCCCCCCGGATCGGTGGGCCGACCGTGCGCGGTGGAGGGTGAATGGCAACGGTCTTCATCAGCTACAACGCTGAAGCCGACGAGGCAGCCGCTCGCCGGCTTGCCGCGGACCTTCGTGCGGCCGACCTGGACGTCTGGATGGCATCGGAGAGCATTCGCGCAGGTGAGTCGTTCCCCGCGGCCATCGATCGCGGCCTCGAAGGCTCTGAGTTCGTCATCGTCCTCCTGTCGCCCAGCGCCCTGGCGTCCGACTGGGTTCGAGCGGAGGTGTACGCAGCGTTGGACCGCGCCCATCAGGGACTGACCACCCTGATTCCGGCCCGCCTTCAGCCGGTTGCCCTGCCTCCCCTCCTTTCCGGATTCCAGTGGGTCGACTTCTCCCAATATGAGCAGGGTCTGACCGTACTTGGCACCCTTCTCAGGGTTCAGATCCGGCCCGTCAGCGATGTCCCGACGGTCGAGCCGGGCCGGTCCCGCCTCGACGTCTCGCCCCCTGACGCCTTCACCGCGCGCGCACTCGGTGCCTTGGAGGCAGGAGCGATGGGTGCTGGCTACGCGATCCTTCGCACGAACCCGGCGACCGGTGGAAGCCTCGATGCCGTCATCGAGGTGGCCCTCCTGCGTATCGGCGTGATGGTCCAGCGCCGACCCGCGGCGGTCGGCGAGCTCCTGGGGAGAGTGGAGCGCGAGCTCGGCGTCAACCCCCACCGCGTGGCGGCCATCCTCGCTATCGCGCCAGGCGATGAGACGACGTTGCAGGAGTATCAGCTGCGCGAGGCGGCCACGCCCAACGCGGTCGTCATGACCTGGGCGCCCACTACCGGGATGGACGCCGTGCCCGCGGCTGTCCCGCTCGTCGTCGGACTCATGACCGGTGGCGTGCCGGCAGACATCACAGGTTCGCACCAGCCGTTCGGCGACGGTGCGCACGCCCAACACATGGAGTGAAGGGGGGAGTCTCGTGGCGAGGCAGCTGACGTGCTTCATCATCGGCCCGATGGGAGAGTCCGAGGGGATCGGATCGCGGGCTCGACTGACCAGGCTCAAGAACAACATCGTGCGCCCCGTGTTGGAGACGATCACCGCCGGGACGACGGACTCCTATGAGGTGAAGTCGCCCTTCGACCTGGGACTCGAGGGTGGGAACGCGATCATCCGGGACGTGATCTACAACATCGACCGCGCGGACATCGTCGTCGCCGACCTCACGAATGCGAATCCCAACGTCTTCTACGAGCTTGGAATCACGCACGCCCTGGGACGTCCCTGCGTCGCGGTCCTGCAGGAGGGCCAACCGATCCAGTTCGATGTCAATGCGTACCGCGTCTTCAGGATCAACCTCGATATCTCAGACGCCGGATCTGCCGATGATGCCTATGCCCATGGTCAGACTGCGCTCACTCCCGCGCTCAAGGCGGCGCACTCGGCGACGGACGACTGGTCGAGGCTGGAGAACCCGGTGATCGACTACTACCACGCCCCCATGACCTACGTGAGTCCTGCTTCGGCACTGGCGGACGGCTACTTCAGCAATTTCGTTCGCCCCGTCGTCACGTCGCTCACCCAACGCAGGGGCAATGACTACTTCTTCGACGTCAGCGTGGGCGCCGACCTCGCAACGGCCGAGCCGGGCGATGAGGACAGACTGGAGGCGCTGTCCGCGCACCAGCGCACTGGTCTCGACCTGGAGATCGTGGTGCCGGCGCGCATCGAGCTTGCCAAGCATGACTACGCGGACGACCTGCGGGCGATGGCGCGGCCAGCGAGCGTTGAGACGAGCGGCCGTGCCCTCACCCTGTGGGCGTACCCACGAAGCGACGGCCAGCTGTGCCTGGTCGACATCCCCACGACGATGCGCGGGGTGGAGCCCGCTGTCGATCGCCGGATGCGTTTCCGGGGAACCGACCACGACTCGGAGGAGTGGCGCGCGGTCGAGAAGCAGGAGGTCGACCGCTTCGTGCTGGCGCTGCGCACGAATCTCAAGACCCGGTTCGACAGTGACCGCTTCCGCCGCAGAGTGACGGTGACGCGCTCCGACCAGATCGAGAGGACGGACGATCTCGCGTGGATCAGGTCGGTCCTCCCGGCCGGCTGAGGTCGAGAAGCCATGGCCGGGCAGCTCTTCCTGACGCCTGTCCTCGAAGCCCTTGACCTGGGACCGTCGATCGATCTCCCAGCCGCTGCGTTGCGTGAGGCTGCGCCGGCATGGCTCGACCCGCGGTACCCCGCAGCGGATCGCGCGTTGCGCTACGGCCGTGGACGAGGAGGCCTGCCGTATGAGGAGATCGCCGAGCGCACCCTGGCCGCCTCCCCCATTCCTCCCGCCGTGTCCATCAAGACGCGGGCGACCGCGCGTCGCGAGCGCGAGCGGGACGCGGCCCACCGTCGCGATCCCGATGTCGACGCGCTGATCGAACAGATCGCTGAGCTGCGCCATCGAGCGCTCGACCTCCCGACAGAGAGCGGGTCCTTGGACTGGGCCGGCAGCGAGGACTCCATCACGGTGTACGTCGGGCAGCAGGAAGGGCCGGCACAGCCGTGGACGTTCTCGCTGGCGCATCCTCCGGGGCTCATCGCGCGCGACACGGTGGAGGCGCCAGCGGCGACGCTGGTCACGTCATCCCAGAGCCTCTCGCTCCCGGGCGTCTTCTGGCTGCCGTTCACCGTCCTGCTCGAGAAGGGCGCGTTCCCGAAGTTCCAGGATGCCCGCGACCGCCTGCACCCGTCGACCGAGATCAGCGGCGTCCACCTCTTCGTCTCGCACCGCTGGCTCGCGCGGGCGGAACCTGACCCCGAGGCGGTCCAGGCGCGGTTCTTCGCGTGGCAGCTCTTCGCCGCGGTCTGCGAGGCGGTCGAGATCGCAGCCGATCGCGGCCTGTCCACGGCACGACGCGTCAGCCGGTTGTTCGGAACGCCAGTCGGCAGGTTCGGCGGGGACCTCGCCGAGAGCCTGTTCGTCAACCTTCTTCAGCCCAACCTCGATGAAGCCGCGGTCGCAGCTGTCATGGCGGAGGTGGCGAGCAGCGACCCCGACCTCGATGACCGGGGCTCCGCGATGGCAGATCGAGACCACGGCCTTCAGGTTCTCCGCGAACGCCTGAAAGTCATGCCGCAGGTGCGCCGCCTCCTCGATCGCGTGCTCGTCTGGTTCGACTACTCCTGCTTGCCACAGCCGCCGAGGGCGGAGGCAGACGAACTGCTGTTTCGTGATGGTCTCGCCCACCTGAACGCAGTCCAGCTGGTGGGTGGGACGGCGATTCTGCTCGACGAGGTCGATGACTACCTCGGCCGAGCGTGGTGCGTGTTGGAGGCCATCACCGCTGAGAGCCTGACGACCCTGACGTCGATGCCGGCAGTCCATCTGGCCGGTTCGCGCCGTTCGACGAACCGCAAGGGCACGGCGGAGGTGTACAACAAGCTGTTGCTCCGCGACTCGCAGCACCTGGTATGGCGGGCGCTGCTGGACACGGAGCTCTCCGCGGATCAACCGCCCGACCGGTGCTTGGAGCGCCTCCGCCTCGATGTCACGGATCCAGCCGACCTGCCGTTCGTCTACGAGGCCCTGCGCCGCATGCAAGCGCCGGACCCACCCACAGACGACACCGAGATCGTGACCGGCTTCTTCCCACTGCCTCTTGCGGCCGACGGCGCATCCCTGTACTGGCGAACGGGGAGCGACCGCTACGTGGCCGACGAACCGTCGCCGTCGACAACGGTGGACGTCGACTGGACGTCAGCGCTGCGGCTCCCCGAACTCCGCGAGGCCGAGAAGGAACGCCGCCCGCTTGGCGTGCCGCCGCTGCTCAACCTGCTCGAGAGCCAGGACGCACTCCTTGACGCGCCAGGATACGAAGGGGTGCATCTCGCGATAGTCGGTAGCTGCGAGGGCGAGGCGATGCTGATGGCTCGGTGGGCCCGCGACCATCGGGACCAGATCGAGTCCCTGACCGCACGGCGGACGGTGTCGATCTCGTGGCTGGCCACCGACATCCTCCCGGTGGGCAAGATGGCGTTCGGCCGGCTTCAACCCTGGCCATCGCTCAGTCGACAGTGGATCATCATCTCCACCGCACACCGGCTGGCCCACTGCCACGTCACCGGGCACCTGCTCGAGACGATGCGATCGCTCGGTCGCCCGCATGGTGAACTCGCCATCGACAGCGGGCGGCAGAATCTGCGCTGGTTCGAGGCGCATGACATCGAGGAAAGCCCCCGTCAGCTGGCGCGCTATCCGATCGTGGAAGGCGTCCTCCGCACGCATCCGGGCGGGATCTACCGGGGCGCGCTGCTTCCCTTCCTGCTGCCACTGCACGGAAGGGCCGCCGAATGACCGACCCGGATGAGGAGCTCCGCGAGCGGATCGTCACGGCGAACCAGCTCTTCGAGGAGGGCGAGTTCGCGGCGTGTTACGAGGCGGCGCATGCCCTTCTCGACCAGCTCACCGCCGAGGTGATACGTTATGAAGCCTGGCGAGCACAGCTCTTCGGTCTCATCGGCAAGAGCGCACTGCAGCTCTCGCTGTCCGACGAAGCGCTTGCTGCAACCCGCGAGGCGCTTCACCGGGTCGAGGCCTTGAACGACGACGCGCTGTATCCACTCCTCGAGGGCTACCGCGAGAACCTGCTGACAGTCCTTGCCGCGCGAGAGCCTCCTGAAGACCTCGACGATCCGTCGCTGCCCCTGTCCCACCGCACGATTCGCCGCGACATCATTCGTGCCCAGTCGCTCACCGACCGCTTCCGGTTCGTCAGGAGCATCGATGTGCTTGAGCCCCTCCGCGACGGCCTCACGCCTCTTACTGGAGGAATCGGTACCTCATCGTCGGCCGAGCCCGATGACGTGCGCGTGTGCTACCTGCCACGCGTGCTCGGGCTGCTTGGCCTCAACTGGTTTCTTCGCGGCGAACCCGCACAGGCCACGGACCTGACGGCTGCTGCGCTCGAGCTGTCGCGCAGGCTCGGTGACCTGACTGGAGTCCGCGTGTACCAGACGAACCTCACTCAGATGGGTCGCGCAGACGCCCGCAATGGCGCGCCGTTCGGAGTGTCTGGGGCACCTGAAGAATGAGATGGCGGAGGGCCCCTGACCGACGTTTCCGCTGGGACCACCGAAACGTGCTGTTTGACCTGCGCGTATGTGTATGTCTGAAGATCGGAGGTTCAGTCACGCCACGGCGGTCTCCTCGATCTAGGGTTGTTGGGACAGATCCCCGCCAAGCAGGGTGTCGGCGGCGCTCCAATCCTGGTCGGTTTCGGCGCGCCGTCGACAGCGTCGCTATGGCCTCGTTTTCGAGCGTCGTCGACACTCGAGGGAACCGTTGGATAGATGCCCGCCGGGCGGCTTGATAAGACCGTCGAGCCCCATTGGCTGCTGCGGGGCAGGATGCGCCAAGGGCCCGCACATTCGGGCCTTTAGCGGACCACGAGCGCCGGCATCGACGGGGCAATAGGGGGCAGTGTCCGCTTCACCCGGCAGCATGAAATCGACTGCTACGCATACGGGAATGAGATTCCCAAACTGGACACGCGAGGTCGATTCTCGTCACCGGCTCAAACGAAGAGCCGGTTCGTCCTGGCGTCCAGCCCAGTGAGGTTGACGCGTCGATGTCCTGCCGCGCATCCGCGATCTGGAGCTCTCTGCACCTTGCTTGGCGATCGGCCGTGCTCCGGAGATCACGTTCTTGCCGCAACTCTGGACCAGGCCGGGGTGACCTCATCGTAGTGATTGGCACGGCCGCGGCGGCAACGGGTTCGCGCTCGACGGCTGCACGGTCAATGACCTTGGACAGTTCCTTCAGGCGCCCAGACCTGGTGTCGTGTAAGAAGAGAGGCCGGCGACCGTTGTCGCGGCATGTCGCATCGCCGTGGGGAGGTTACTTTGCCCGGCAAGCGACCTCCGGCCCGAGTGGTGCGCGCGCTGCCGCCACGCCGATGTTTCTCGGTCGAACACCGGGATGCGGTTCGGGATCACGCCGACCATGAAGGGTCACCGGGACCGTGGTGACCGTGGTCGCCGACGGGACGCGGTAGGTCGCGGTGGGCAAAAATGTGCTACTAACGCGCCTCGAGCTCCCGCAGGAACCCGACCAGCCCGGCGAAGTAGGTCTCAGCGTCGTCGACCAGGGCGAGGTGGCTGCCGTCGGGGCAGTGGTGGTAGCGACCCCGCGGCAGCTGTTCGGCCATCCAGCGCAGATGGGTGGGGTCCATCGTGTCGTGCTCGGCGCCCATCACCAGCGTGGGCACGTCGATGTCCGGCAGGGCGGGGCCCCGGTCCCAATGCAGCAGCTTGCCGCTGGCGCCGAGCTCGCTGGGACCCTGAAGCGGCACATAGATCGCCGGGTTGATGTGGGCGAAGCTACGGGTCGCCGGCTCCGGCCACTCCTCCAGCGGCAGCCGGCACACGTGGAACACGTAGTGGTGCTCCAGCAGCAGCGTCTGGTAGCGCGGGTCGTCGGTGCGGCCCTCGACCTCCATCCGCTTGATCTCGGCCAGCGCATCCTGGTCCATCCGCGGCATCAGGACGTTCTGGGCGTAAGCGTTGTAGGCCGGGGTGCTGGCCATCATGTTCGAGACGACCAGGCCCTTGAGGTGCTCCTGATGGGCCACGGCATACTCCAAAGCCAGCACGCCTCCCCATGAATGCCCGTAGAGCACGAAGTCGTGGCGGTCGAGCCCGAGCGCCACCCGCACCTGCTCGACCTCGTCGACGAACCGGTCGACCTCCCACAGCTCCGGCTCCTCCGGCTGGTCACTGTAGTGCGAGCCGAGCTGGTCGTAGTAGTAGTACTCGATGCCCTCCTGCGGCAGGAAGCCGTCGAAGGTGATGAGGTACTCGTGGGTCACGCCGGGCCCGCCGTGCAATAGGAGCACCTTCAGCCGCGGGTTGTTGCCGACCCGCTTGGTCCACACCCGGAAGTCGCCCTTCGGGGTCCTGACCGGGATCATCCGCTCGCCGCCGGAGATCCGGTCCGCCCGGCCGGTGTTGTCCAGGTAACGAGCGAGGTCGGTCACCGTGCCTCCCCCTTGATAGTGGGGGCTCCACCCCTGAAGCGGGCGATCACCGCGACCGACGGCTCGCTGGTCGGATTGCTCTCGCGATGCAAGGTGCAGGGCGACACGCGCGGCAAGTCTCCGGCCTCGGCGTCGAGGTATCCATCGCACCCCTCGAACTCGAAAGGCAGCACACCCGAGACGACGTACAGGCTGGAGGCGCTGCTGTCGTGGTGGGGCCAGCCGGAGCACGAGCCCAGTGCGCTCACCAGCTCGGCGGCCCTCACCGCGCGCACGGGGTCCAGCATGCCGACAGTCTGCCAGCCCGGCGCATGCGCTGCCCATGGGCTACCGCGTTGCCTGTCCAGCCGTGCGAAGGTCACTTGTGCGCAGTTGCGGCCTCACGGCTGCCCTGGAGCGAGCGGCTCGGCGCTGTCGTGCCGTGACGGAGCAGCTTCTGCATCTCGGCAGAACACAGATCCTGGAGAAGGCCTCGAGCGTCCGCTCCCTCGCTGCAGCCCACCCACAGCACTGCCGGCCGCGCCACGGCCGGTGAGGGGTTCGGTGATGGCTTGAGCGCGGTTCAAACCGGCCCTGTCGCTTCCCCGGTGGGCATGTCACAGCAGTGGGCGACTTCAGGCAGTCAGAGCACCGTCTGTAGCGCCCTTGGTGCGCTGTCGACGCGCACGGTGGCGCCGGCCGGGAGGTCCATCACTTCGCCGTCGACCTGCAGCGGCAGGGGCTTCACCGTGGTGAAAGCGTAACTGCGGACGCTGGGCTGTTTGCCGAGCCCGGTTGTGCTGGCCTTGACCGCGGTCGCGAGGACTCGCCACTTCGCGGTGTGCCTGAGCGTGATGACCTCGAACCTTCCGTCATCGGGCCGACTTTGATCGTCGCTCAAGGTGGCGACCTTAGCCATCTGCGCGATGTTGGCGAAGACCAGGCTGTCGAAGCGTTGCCGTTCACCGTTGGCCAGCTCGATCTCGAAAGGGCGGAACCGGGCGAACGCGCGCACCACGGTGAGCATCTCTCGCAGGGAGCCCTTGTCCCCCTTCTCAAGATCGACCGCCACCACGGGGGTCAACCCCAACCCGATGTAGGAGTGGGCGTAGCGCACGATGTCGCCCGCGGCGCCGTCCACGGTGAGGCGAAGCAGGTCGATGCGGCTGACCGTGCCCTGGGCAATGGCGTCGGCGATCGGCCGCTCCTTGGTCGTGCGGCGGTGATCGTTGGCGTTGCCCGCCGCCAGAACAGCGCTCACCGCCTGTTCGTTGCCGGCCTGCATCACGCCGTTGACGACTTCGTTGTACCCGCCGTCACCACTGACCGACACCACGAGCGGCCGTCCCACCTCCGCGGCCGCACGAGACAGGTCGGTCGCATGGCCCGCGTGTTCGGTGGGAAGCAGGTCCACCCTCAGTGTCGGCATCCGCTGGGCCAACTCCGCACGCAGGCCCTCCGCTCGTTCTCGCGCCTGACCAGTGCTCTTAGGGTTGAAAATCAGCACTACACGATCAAAGGCGGCCACATCGCCAGCCTAGGCGCAGATGGACGCCCTCTCGACCGCGAGGTTCCCGTCGGCCGGCGTAGGTCGCCCGTGCAGGGCCGAGCCGATGACCTCACCCGAAGTCGCGGGTGCGACGGCCGCGGACTAAGACTGCGCCGTTGGTGGGCCGGGAGGACGGGTACCCGGCGAGCCTGCCGGTTGATCGGCATGGGCGGGGGCCAGGTGGTCAGGGCTCTTGGACGCGAGGACCTGGAGCGCCGAGTGGGCCACCAGGCCCGGGAGCAACAGGCCAAGGAGGTCGACACGCTGCTCGAGGAGATGGCGCCGTTGCCCGGCGTCCGACCGCTCGGCCAGCGGGTACCCGTGACCGTGTTGAACCCCGAGAGCGACCAAGAGCTGCGGCAGGTCGCGCGCGGCCTCTGGTCAAGGACGCGGACCGCGCCGCCTGGTACGAAGCCGGCTACTCGGCAAGGCATCCGACCCAGGCCGCCCGCACCAAAGCGCCGGGGCGATCAACGGCCGCGTGCTGCGAGGCGTGGATCGTCATGATGTTGCCCACTCAGGACACCATCTCGGTGAGACTAGTACTTTCGCCGCTTGCTCCCCGCTGCTCAGTTGCGCTGTCCTTATTTAGGGCTCAGGGAAGGACCGGACATCATGCCGCGAACGAACAAGCGGGTGGGATCCACAGGATCGCTAGCCCCGCGCTGGCGTCGACTGCTGGTGTTCGCCACTGGCGCGATGCTTGCGCTCGGCCTCGTGAAGTACGTGGCGATCCTGGCACAGTCCGGCTTCGACTTCGCGAAGGCACCCAATGGCGTCCTTGTGATCCTTCTCCTGCCGGCCGTCGGAATCGCTCTTATGCCTCGCCAAAGAGCGGTCCTTCTGCTTGGAGTCTTCTCCCTCTTCGTACTCGCTGTGGCAATCCTCGCAGTCGCCACTAAGGGGTTCGCTCAAGAGGGCTGGCAGGACACCCTCGCGGTCTTCGCCGGGCTGCCGGTCTCCCTGCTGGGCGTCGTCGCGGCCAGTTTCTTGCTGGCGGCCAGGACCACGGAGCTAAGCTCACCCGCCCCAGCGAGCCCTTGACCCAACCGCTGTAAGGCCGCTCAGGCCCCGGCTTCTTCAGCTCGGTCGCCCGGGGAAGGTCAAGGGGCCGAAGGCCATACCGAAGGCTCCCCGGGGTCTAGGGAAAGACCGTGGCGAACTAGCCAACGAGAGGCGGGTCCCCGAGTCGACGGTGCGCGGTCGCCTGAACAAGCTCCGGAACCTGGCGTTGCCTTCCGCGACGGCCAGCGGCGCTGGTGGCGCTACCGATTCGACCCGGAGTGGCTCGCCGGCCGGGGAGGGATCGCCTACACGGCCGAGGCCCGGCGACGCTTCCACGTCCATCAACGCCGCCGGTACTACCGGGTCGTGCGCGATCTCGGATTGGGGCCAGAAGGTCGGCGCGGATGGACGGGAACGCAGCGGATCGCGGCATGAGCGGGCTTGTCATCCAGGCATGACTTGGTGTTGGACCCAGCGCTCCAGCTGCGGCACGAGAAGCAACGTGGTGATGCCTGCAACCATGAGCACGTGAACCAAGGCGTTCCAGGCCACGGTCCCGGTGGTTTCACCCCCTTGCGTGCCAGCGAACCAGTAGGGAACTAGCGCCAGTAGGCCAACCGCTGCGGAGCCGATAGCAGTGGTCTCCCACCATGGTTGGCGGGCGAATAGCCCTACGGTCGCCACGCTGAAGCCGACGATGGCCAGCAGGCTCAACGCCCGGGTGGCCGACCAGAGGAATCCCGACGTGGTCACTCCCTTAGTTGCGAACATGGGAGTGAGCCACAGCCAAGTGCTGCCGGCCAGGAACAGGGCGACCCCGCCCATATTTCGAATGGTGAACATCACCATCACCTCCTACGTTGAGCCTGCCCGCGAGCGTCGTCAGCGGCTAGGGGCGAAGGTCCCGGAGCGGTGGGCCCAGGGGCATAAGCTCAGGACCCGCAGCGACCGCATCGCGTGGCCTGTGAGTGCTCTCGGGCCTGCTGGGCATCACGAGCCCCAAAGAGTGGGGCGAATGTAGGTGCCTTCGTCGGGGGATAGGGACCGTAGCCACTTGCCGGCCACCACGACGCTGATCAGGAGGAGCAGGAGGCTGGGTCCCGCGTCAGCGTTCAGCGTCACCTGACCGTGGTCGATAAATGTGACTGCGACCCCGGTCCAGAGCGCTGCGAATAGGGTGACCATCTTGATCAGCGCCACCGTGGCGAGGGGTCCGGCGATGGGCCGATGAAGCAGGAGCAGTCGACCAACCGCGGCGATGCAGGGCAGCACGACCACGAGGTCCAGAATGTAGACGGGGTAGGCAACGCCACCTGGCCCTGGGGGGCGGGGTGCTACACCGCCCAGCGCGAAGGGCAACAGCGCGCTGAGCCACAGTCCGGCAAAGAGCCCGGCCACCACCAGCAGCATCCATCCGGTCCCGCGCTCAAGACGCCGGTTGGCCACACGGGGCCATGCTGTTGGGCGTAGTCGTAGCAACCCGTAGAGGAAGGACGCTCCGGAGGTGATGACCAAGACGACGTAGATGAGGAAGATCCGGTTCATCGGTACACCAATCAAGTAGATGGTGTAGCTGTAGGCGACATAGGCAAGAAGTCCCAACCGGATTAGGTGCGCCCGAGCGGAGGTGCGGCGCGCCAGAATGAGGAGCACGGCCGCGACCACGACGCTGAACACATCCTGGGCGACAGCGGCGAGCGCTGTCTCGTGCGCCAAGCCCCGGTATGGGTCGTCGGCCACGAGCGCGTACAGCGAGGAGGCGACGATGCCCATCGCGACGACAAGCGTGGAGGCGCGGCTCTGGGACGGGAGTGCGGGGCCGCCGCGCCTCGGAGCAGTTGAGGCGTTCGTTTCGCTGATCATCTTCATGCAGCTAGCCTGACCAAGCCAGTGGAGGCCCGATAAGAGGCGAAAGTCCCAGAGCGCTGAGTCCATAGCCGCGGGCCAGTTAGTCGGCGGGTGGGGCATCTTCGCGACGCCGGCTCATCGGGGCAGATCCGGTAAGCAGAGCCGGACGTTCCGTGCCCGCCGGGCAGGGGTGTCTTGCTATGCGGCCCGTCGCGCTTGTGCGCCCATATCAACCATGGCGCCAGTACTTCTGTATGACCAGCCCATCCACGTACGCGCAGCGCGTGGAGGCTGGGCGCACGAGGACCGTGGCCGAGCGGGTGGTAGTCGACAGCAGCGGCCAGAGTAGCCGGCGGTGGGGGGGCGTGGAGCTGTCTTCGAGCGCCGTCGACAAGTGCTCCACAAAGCGCTCGCTGCCACTCCGCAGTCGCCTCGGCCACTTCGCCGAGCGGCTGTCGCGGACCCGTTCCACGAACTCGTGGCCGACGGCCCTCACCGGCTGACAGAGGCGACCACCACGGAGGAGAGACATTCTGGCGGGAGCCCTGGCATGCTGGGACGGTGACAACCTGGGCCGTCACGCGCTCTGTGGATGTCGTACGTCGAGTTCTCGCTGGATTCTTTGCTGTGACTTGGTTGACCTTCCCGGGGTTCGGGGTCGTCGATCTGTCTGTCACTTGGGACCCTGAGTGGCCGCAGGTCCTCGAGGCCGGGTGGGGCCTATACATGACGCTGTTCGTCGGCGTTCCGTTCGCGGTGGTGGCGATACGAGGCCGGGCTTACCTTGCTCCCGTCGTCGGGCAGCTGTCTATAGCAGGTGTTGCTCTCCTTCTCTCGGCGGTTGTCGCCATGGAGTGGCAACTGGCATTTTGGGCGCTCGTCATCGCACTGGAGCTTGTCGTCATCGCTGGCCTGCCGTTGCCGCGGCGGCCCGCAGTGCAAGCCGGGCCGATCAGCCCGCTCCTCGTGCCGCTCGTGCTCGGGGCGATTCCATGGATGGTCTACGCGATAGCCATGTGGAGCCTCAACCGTCAGAACCTAATCGACGGGGACATCACCGTCGGTACCGATCACTACTCGGTGCAGGGCGCGTTCGGTGTGGCTCTCCTCGGACTGGTGGCGGCAGCAGCCCTGTGGCCGCGGGGACGGCTGCTCATGGGCTCATGCGCTGGCCTGGCCGCTGTGTACCTGGGGATCGTGTCCTGGGCGTGGCACCCAACCCAGGGAAGCTTCAGTCGGACCTGGTCCATCCTCTGCGCTCTCTGGGGGCTCCTGGTAATGGCGCCAGCTCTTATGACACCTTCAGGGAGATCAACATTGGAGCGGTGACCACACCGTGTTCGCACTTGCCATGACGGGACGCCTCGGGCATGCCCTCGGTGCCGGCTGAGGCCCTCCCTTCGGGCCGCACATTGCCGTAGCGCTGCGACGTTGCTCGAGGAAAGGTGCTTTGACAGAGGTGGCCACAAGCAGAGGTGGCCGAGCGCAAGGGGCGCTCGGCGTACAGCCGCCGCCGCGTTTCGGCCCTGTGGCCCGGGAGCTCCTGAAGGCGGTTCGCGCGCGCCTGGAGCCAGCGCCGGCTGAACCGGTCGCCGCCGAGGTGGTCCCCGCGGCGCCGGGCATCGGCGGCTTGGTCGGCGAGTACAGCCACGCCTGGAACAGTGCATCAGGCTGCTGTCCGGAGATCCGCTCCGCCAGCGCCACGAACTGCGCGGTGGTGACGTTGCCACCGCGCTGCCCTGCGGCCCAGTTGCGAAGGATGCTGAAGAACGCCTGGTCCCCGACGGTGATGGGCAGCGCCTGCAAGGTCAGCGCGCCGCGCTCGTAGACCCGTCCGTCGAACAGGTCCGTCCTGCCCGGGTCGCCGATGGTGAAGTTCCAGCAGCCAGATGTCGCGCCAGCGGTACAACGCGAGGCTGTCGCCGCACTACTGGTGCGCCAGCTCGTGGGCGACGACGAAGGTGTTCGGCCCACCGCCAAGAACTGCTCGGAGTAGATCGGCCGGATCTGATTCTCCAGCGCGAACGCGACCATGACGAGGTACCCCGTCAGGATCAGAAGCCAGGCGCCGGCCGCGAACCCACTGTCCGAAGCGACGGCGGCCAGCCATGCCGGTCCAGGCTTGCCGGTCTGGGCAAGGAGGTCACTCGCGCCGCCAGAGGACAGCAAGATCCCGCCGACAAGAAAGGTTGGGAACATGAGGATGGCGCACCAGGCGCCGACCACGGTGATCTTGAGGCTCTTCATCGGCGACCTCCGGCCTCCCTGTGTCGAGAGCCCAGCCCGGCGCGAGGGCCGCACATGCCCAGTTCCCGCTCACGCGAGCAATGCCTACGAGAGCGGCCTGGTGCCGGCGCGAGGCGTGGAGGCCAGACACCAATGGCGGCAAGGCGCGACGCGTGTCTTGGCGCTGCATTCCGACGTGGTGATCGCTATACGGGGACAGTTGCATCCCTCAGCTGTTGGGCCAGGGCCAAGATGGGGAAATAGGCACCCAGCGCGGTGATCTTGTCGTCGGAGAGGTCGTAGGACACGGAATACGGCAGTCGCACGGCGGCGCCGGTCGCCGGGATCCCTGCGAACTCCGCAATGTGCTTACCGACGAAGACAGCCTCCAGTGCTGCGGCCCCATCGGCCGTGGTCAACGTCCCCAGCTCGGGTGATGCGTCGAAAAGCTCTCGGTGCAAGGCAACGATGAAGTCACGCACTGCCTCGCGACCCTGGAGTTCTTCGCCGGTCTCCATCGTGGTCCACACGACATCCTGTGCAAAGAAGTCGGCGAAGTCACCGCCACTGAGCAACGCATCGAGATATCCCCGAATGGTGCGTTCGGTTTCTGCTACGGCCATTTCTTCTTCTCCATTCTCCGGTGAGGAGCTCACTTGAGGGGCGCTGGCCCCGACCGGCAGACCATTCACGAGCGTCCGCACCCTCATCCCGGTGGGCGCCGGAGGCGCCTCGCGCAAGGGTGTCCGGGGCACGTCAGGCAAGCGTCGCGCAGAGGTTCTCGACCGCCCCTGATACGCGGGTGAGCTGGTTGTCGGTGAACACGGCGGGGCCATGGAAGACGAAGACACCCTGACCCAGCGTGCCCGTGTCGTCGTGCCCAGCAAAGACCGGCGAGAGGGACGTCCCGGTGAACACCGCCACCTGCTCACCGCTGGGTCCGCTGGTGAACAGCACGGGACCGGAAATGTCCCGCACCACGCTCTTTGCCGTCGCATCATTGGTCACGGTGACCACGAACTGGCCCGTGACCAGGATGTTGCCGTTGGGGAACGTACGCGCGAACTCGTTGTTCAGCACCTCCGAGATCGTGACGGCGAAGGGGCAAGCGGCGCCCGCCGGGAACGTGACCGGCAGCCCTGACTCGACAAACACGCGTGGACTCGGCTTCCCACCGCCACCGACCAGCCCAGCCGATGCAGGCTCAGCCCCGATCGTCACGGCTGCAAGCAGCCCGGCGGATGTCGCAGCCATCAAGATCCTGTGCAACGACATGGCCGTCACCTCGTGTTCACTCGGTCTGCACGTCGCGCACGCGACCCATCGAACTGTCCTCCGATGATCGAGAAGCAACAAGGGGTCCAAGAGTGCCGATTGCCGTTACAAGGCACCAAGGCAGCAAGGCATCAAGGGCAGAAGACTTCAGCCACCGTGGCGGCATCTACGCCTTCTGGCGGAAGTGCGGGCTGTCGGCGTGGAGGACCGTCGCGTACTGACGCCAAATTCGCTCCAGGCCACCCAAAGGAGCTGAACCAGCAAGGTCGGCGAACGGTGCACCGCTGTAGGCCGCACGAGGGGTCTACCGGTGTCTGGCAGGTCCTTCGCTGGGCCGATTCCGCAGCGGATCTGTGCGCAGCACTCCGTTGCGCCTTCGACGTCCCACCGATAGGACCACAACCCATGATCACAGTCACTGTGAAAGCGCAGGGGTCTAACGATGCGGCCAGGCGTCGCGCCCGTCGAATGCTGGGCGCCGTCCTGACGACATTGGCCGTCGGCTTTGGATCCACGGCCCTGCCCGCGGACGCGGCACCAGAGCACAAGGTCGGCGATGCCCTCGGCTCCCTCTGGCAGGTGGTCCTGGACACCCCAACCCCGCAGAACCCGTTCGCAGGCGGTGACCCGTGCGTGCACATGGGGGCAATCGTGGCCCCCTTCACGCCGCTGGGCGCGGCAACGGTGGCCTGCACGGTCAGCCCCGGAACGCCGGTCCTCATTACCGCAGAGAGCTCCGAGTGCAGCACCCTGGAACCGCCACCGTTCTACGGAGCCAACGAGGCTGCACTACGGGCGTGTGCCCGAGCAGCCGACGAGGGGTTCACCATGATCGCCCTGACCCTCGACGGTGTGCCTACACCCCTGACGCAGGTGGAGACCAGCCTGCTGGCCCTAGACCTGCCCGCGGACAACATCCTCGGCGTGCCAGCGCAGCCGGCGTTCTCCGTCGCTCATGGTTGGGTCGCACTCCTGCACCCGCTGACCCCAGGCACCCACCACGTGATGCTCCGCATCGTCGGCACCGACGTCTTCGGCGCCGCAGTCGACCTGACCAACGCGACAACCCTCACCGTCACGCCCGGGCTACAGGGCTGATCGCGGGGTCGGCTTCACACCGCCCGCTTGCCGGGCGCATGGCCGATACCTACCCCGCCGCCGACCATCCCAAGCGCACCCTTTGGAATTGCCCACCAACGACAATCCGCCCGAACAGCCGACGATGAGGACTCGCCATGTTTCACCCATTGCGCATTGCCACCACCGCGACCGCAACGGCCGCCGCCATGGTCTGCCTGATCCCCGCCGCCCAAGCAGCCCAGCCAAGTCGGGACGTCTTCGACGTGAGCTCCGACGACGTGTACACCGGCTGGTGCGCCTTCCCGGTGCGGCTGCAGGAAAGCGGCAAAGTGACGGTGCTCACCTTCGACGCCACCTCGGCCGGCGTATCCCGGGAGAGCGACATCGCCTCCCAGTACCGCGGCGTCCTGACCAACGAGGACACCGGCACCCAGCTGGCCCTGAACTACCCCGGCAGCCTGCACATCACCTACTACGCCAACGGCACGCACACCACCCGCGGCACCGGACCCAACCTCATCGCCGCGCCGGTGCCCAGCCCGGCCACCGGCCGGGTGGGTCTGTGGCTGATCCACGGCCAGTTCACCTACGACGTCGCAGCGGACGATCGCGTCGTGTCCTCCAGCGTGAAGGGGACCGAGGAGGACCTGTGCCAGGCCCTTGGCGGCTAAGCACCTCATCCCGGCACGTTCTCGGAGAGAGATAAGGGCCGTATGACCACAGGCGCGCCGCCGCGATCATCACGTTGGACCATGGCGCCCGTCATGTATCGGCGCCTCGCCGAGGCCTTCGCGCCGGACACCTGCGCGCTGGCGACCACCATTCACCAGCATGGGCATGTTGAACACCGGTTGCCCCAGCAAGTATCCGGGGGTAGGGCACGCCTGAAAATGGGTCGAGGTGGACGAGGCAGCCACCCGCCTTCATGAGCAACAATGCGGCCGCGCACTCGGAGGGCAGTACGAAACGTGGGGAGGCGGCGCCCCACCAAGCCGCCCCCGAAGTCAGGGATCCACCCGGTAGTTTCCCATCGGCGCAACCCGACTCGGCCCGGCGGCTCAGACTGGCCGAACGGCTCGTGCGGCCTCAGGACCCTTTGCGCGCCCACATCGGCGACCGGCGTACGTCATGGGACCGAGGACCTTGCGGTCGGGCCGTGTCACGATGATGGGTGGGCCTGACCCGCACGTCCGGCATGCCGCCTCACGTCCCCCGTCGGGCATCCGCATGAAGGGACAAGCCATGACAGTGCATCTCCTGTGCGTGGCAGCGAAGACAAGCGTTGTTGCGGCGGTCGCGGTAGTCGGGATTCTCGCACTCGCCGTGACCGCGCCGGCCTCCCAACCACACGGGGGGCCTGCCCAACCGGCCATGCTGGGCGTGACCAACAGCAGAGTCCGGCCCGCGCCAGCTTACGGCTGCTGGACGGGAGCGGTCGTGCTGCCCGGGGACCATCACCCCACCGACTTAGCTCGCCAACAGCCCTGGGCGCCGTGCACCCAAGAGCATCACCGCTGGGATCTATACCGCCTCGCCCGCCACCTCGAGTATGACCCGCGGCGCTGAGACCGTCGAGGCGGAGGCGCCACTCCGGACGCCCCTCTGGGGTGAATGCCGTAGACGCACGGTAGGACCAGCAGCTCCCTGGTCAGTCAGGGCTGCCCGCAGGACAACGCCGACGGCACGGGTCCGGTGTCCACGTTCAGTGGACGGTGATGTTGCCCCCCTTGAGCGTTTGGCCACCGGTGGAGAAGACCGGATGAGCGGGATCCTGCACTCGGTAGATGGTGATGGTGATGCAGGAGGCTCGGCCCAGGAGCACGTGAGCGACGGGACGATGCCACTGGGGCACGAGCTGGGGGCGGCAGCCGCCCGCTCGGTTCGTGACCTCAACGTGGCACGTGGTCCGCGCGCGGGGACCACGTGAGGGGTCACGGGCCAAGCGTGCCGAATCCGGCGTCGGCGCCCGGGTCCATCGGGGTCACTCCAGGGAACGCGGATCGGCTGGGACGTCGACCGCGTGCTGCTGCAACACTGCCAGCGGCACGATCTGCAGCACCGCCTCATGCGTCGCGGCCAGTACCACCGGTGCAGCCACGTCGTCCCGATAGGCCCGCACCCAGTTGAGTGCCGTCACGCACCAGCGGTCCCCCGGCTGCAGGCCGGGAAAGGCGTACTCCGGCCGCGGCGTCGACAGGTCGTTACCGATGCCGAGCTGGTGCTCCAGGAAGCCGGCCGTCACGACCGCGCAGATGGTATGGCTGCCAAGGTCCTCAGGCCCGGTCCGGCAGCAGCCGTCTCGGAAGAACCCTGTCATCGGCTCGGTGCCGCAAGGTTCCAGCTCGCCGCCCAGGACGTTGCGCTCTGCCATCGTCACACCCTGGCACCCATCGCCCCCTGGTGCGACCTGCTCACTCTCCTGCAACGGTCGGTTACCCCAGCAACCCGGTGCTCGCCTTGAATCGCCACCCCCGCCGTGGCAGCAGGGCGCCCCAATGGTGGGCGACCTACGAGGTCGTCAGACACCAGGGGCGTGTTGTCGACGAGATCGCCGATGCTCAGCTGACGGCCGGCAGCGGCACCATCCCCTGGTTCTGCTGCGTCACGGCCATACCCTCCAGTGCGGTCGCGAACTCCACCAAGGTGGTCCATTCCTCGACCGCAGACCTGACCCACAGCTCGTCGAGCACCGTGTTGAGCGGGTCTTCCGCCTTGCCCACCAGGTCGACGATGTGCTCCAGCGTCTTGTCGAACGTCGTCCACATTTCCCGGATGTGCGTCAAGGCCTGCTGCGCGGCGGTGTTCTGGTCGCGCAGGTTCTGGACGGAGGTGTTCAGCGCACTGAGGACCACGATCTGGCGGCCCTCGTTGTCCAGGTCGACCTGGTCGCGTGCGATCTGCTCGTGCTGCTGCTTGATGAGCACCCCCATGGCGGTTGCGGTGCCGGCTCCCGCCAGCGTCACCAGACCGCCGCCGACGGCGACGACCACGCCGAGACCGAAGGTGACGACCGCCAGGGCGATCCCAGCGATCAGGACAAGCAGCCCGAGACCGAGGCCGATGAGGGAATCGGTCAGGAGCGAGTTCTCGGAGGCGATCTTCGCGTTGAGCACCTCGATGTCGGCCTTCGCCTTGGCGATCTGCACCGCCAGGCCGGCCTCCGCGGTCTGGATGGAGTCCACGCCGTCGGTAAGACTGGTGAAGTCGGCCTCCGCGGCGGCCTGGAAGGCGTCGAGCTGCTTGCCAGCGCTGTCCAGAGCCCCGTCGATCGTCGTGAGCTCCCCGCGCAGGGCCGTCAGGTAGTCGATGGTCTTCGTCACCAAAGCCTTGTACTGAGCGCTGTTGGGCGCCAGTCCCTGCGCCTGCTGAAGAAGCTCCAGGATCAGGTCTGCGGCGGCCTTGAACTCACTCCCGTAGTCGATGACGGCCGAAGGGATCGTCGCGGTGAGCTCCGGGACGAGGTCGATCCACCTCTGTGCATGGCCCTTGGCGACGTCGAGGTTCGCCGACAGCGCGTCGAACCACGCCGGGGCCGGATCGGTGGCCGGGTGAATCTCGGTATGCTGCACGGCCAGCGCGTACGCCGTCACGATATGCATGTTCGCTATGCCCGACGCGATCGCCTGCTTGGCGTCGCCGGATGAGACACCGCTCGCCGGGCTCGAACCGGTGGGGGTCGTTGTCATGGACCTGCTCCTCTTCTGGTCTCGGGAAGCTCGATTGACCGCCGGTCAGGCGCCGGCAGGGTGCGGAGTCAGGCGGATGGTCGTACCGCTCACGGTCTGCAGGTCCAGCAGTCGCTGCGCCAGCGCCGCAAGAGCGTCCCAGGCCTGCGCGGCCGCTGACAGGTTCACCAGATCCGGCATCTGTGCCGGGTCGGCGCCGGCGCGCAGCCCCTCCTGCACCCTCTGCACCTTGTCGCGCTCCGCCTCCCACAGCAGCTGAAGCTCGCGACCAGGCTGGCCGGCCAGCAGGTACTGGTCATCGATCCGCTGGAGTACCGCGAGCACTGTGTGCAGTGCGCTGACCGCCTGGAGCTCGGCGGACTCGGCGACCAGCGCCTCGTAGAGCTCGGTCAGGGCCTCGTCGATCTCGCGACTGTTCGCGATCATCTCGCCCATGTCGATCAGGACGGACAGCACCGCCAGCCCGATGCCCACGAAGGGGATCTCCACCTCTCCAATCGCGATGGCGACCACGAGCTCGACCTGGGTCTCGGTGAAGGTGCGCCCGACTGCCAGGTCGGAGGAACGCATGTTCTCGCCCAGTCCGCTGAGCCGCTCCTCGAGCTCGGCGATCTTGGCCGCGGTCTCGTCGAGTGCCTCATGCTCCTGCTCGTGCGCCGCCGCGGCAGCGGCCGCCGCTGCCAGCATCAGCTGGTGCGCGTCCGCCCACGAGCCGGCCAGCCCCTCGATGACCTCCTGCCCGGATGCGATGGCGTCGAGCGCACCGTCAAGCTGGTCGACCAAGCCGCCGAGATCCTCGGCGAGCTGCTCGGCGATCGCCCGCGACACCACGGGAGTCCCCGCGTGGAACGCCCGAAAGGTTGCCGCGTAGTTCAGGAACGGCGACACGATGGCGGCAGTGGCTGCCGGTGCGTGATCGAGCCACTGCTCGCCGGCGGCCACGTTGGCCGCGAGCGCAGCCCGGGCCTGCTCCAGCCAGGCGGGCGCGGGGTCAAGGTCCTGGAACTGTGCCGACTGGATCGAGCCCACATAGGCGAACAGCCGCGCCCACGTGTTCGCGACTCCCGTGAGCAGGTTCGACGCCTCACTGGCGTCCGGGCTGAGCTGCATCACTGCCCTCCTGGCCGCGGGACGGGGAAGGCCCCCATGGTCGTGAGGACCGCTTGTGCCAGCTGTTGGATGCTCGCCCACTCGTCGGCCGCCACGGCGATGTCCAGCTGCGTGAGGTCTGAGGTCAACGACTGCGCGGAGGCAGTGGCGATCTGCTGGGCGACATGCGCTGTGGTCTGATGCAGGGTCGCCCATTGCTCGGCCACCTGCGGCATCGCGGCGGCTGCCGGTCCAGCGGCCTCTATGCCCTGCTGCAGCTCGGCCTGCAGTGTGGTGAGGGACTGGTGGTACGCGGCCGCGTAGTCCTGGAGCAGCTTGAGGTCGGCGCCGATCGTCAGCGGCGAGGACTGCAGGTGCGCGAGCTCGTTCTGGAACCACTCACTGAAACCGTCGGTGGCCGCCTGCACGGAGCCTGCTCCCGCATCGAGGGCAGCCACGTCCGCCAGGATGATCTGGGCGAAGTCCGCGAAAGCCGCCTGTGCAGCGCCGACCTCCGTCACCGCACCGTCGACCAGGTTCTGCAGGGTGGCGAACTGCGAGCTGGCCTGCGCCAGCTGCTGTTCGGTGGCGCCGGACGCGGACACCGCGCTGAGCAGCCCTTGGACCAGGTCGGCGGTACTGGTGAACGAGTGGGCGGTATTGACGTAGCTGTTGAACAGCCCCGACTGCAGGGCGTCGCGAACACCGGGCTCTGGGTGCTCAGGGCCCGGAGACTGCAGCCAGCCGACGATGTGCTGCTGCGCGACCGCGACGGTCGACGCCAAGGCGGGCGCGATGTCGGCAAGATGGAAGACGAAGGGCTGCGACGACCCCTCCCAGGGCACCTCGACGTCGGGTTGGAAGTTGAACAGGGTCAGGAAGTACCAGTCGATGGGTGCGACAGCCCCCTCCACCGCCTGCAGCTGTTCCTGCGTCGCGGGGTCGGGGGACAGAGCGCTGCTCACGGTCACGTGGGGCAGCAGTCCGCAGCGGGGGAGGGGTGCGGCGCCGGGCAAGCCCGGTCCTGCCGGATCATGGACCGACGCTCCCACGATGCGAGAGGGACGTCAACGAGCGAGTGCTTGATGGCGACGGACAGGTGGCCCACCGGCGAGCCAGCTCTGCGGCGGGCCTCGAACGGCCATGCGGAACGTTCAGGAGATCAACGAAGCCGCCGCGTGGTAACGCTCCAGGACCTCCGGGGTCGGCTCAGCGGTATGGAGCTCGCTCTCACCCGAGGACCACTGGGGCGGCTCTGCGCCCTGGCACAACACCCAGGCTGCCTGACGAGCGGCTCCGTCCGCGACGTACTCCCCAGGGGCCGGCACCATGACCGGGACGCCGAGCACCGCGGGGGCGACTGCGCGCACGGCGGTGGACCGGGCAGCCCCGCCCACCAAGGTCACGCGGTCGACGCTGGCCCCCTGTCGCCGTACCGCCTCGATGCCGTCGGCCATCAGGCACAGCATGCCCTCCACCGCCGCGCGAGCGACGTTCTGCCTCGTCATCGACGCGAGCGTCATTCCGTGCAGGGACCCAGTGGCCGTGGGCAGGTTCGGCGTGCGCTCCCCCTCGAGGTAGGGAACATGCACGAGCCCGTGCGCGCCCGGCTCGGCGGCCAGCGCGAGCTCGCTCAGCTCCTCGTGGTCGACGCCCAGTACCCTTGCCGTCGCGTCGAGCACCCGCGACGCGTTCAGCGTGCAGGCCAGTGGAAGGTAATGACCAGTGGCATCCGCGAACCCGGCTACCAGGCCCGACGGGTCCGCAGTTCCGTTCTCCGACACGGAAGCCACGACGCCTGAGGTGCCCAGGGACACGGACGTGTCGCCAGGGCGCAGCAGGAGCCCGAGCGCGGCCCCGGCGTTGTCGCCACATCCCGGCCCCAGCCGCACATGCCCGTAGCCGAGGGCCGGGTCACCGGTGGCCGCCACCTCGTGCGGAGCGGCCACCCGCGGAAGCACCACCTGCCGTGCGCGGTCCGGGTCGCGTCGCAGCGCCAGGCCGAGCAGGTCATACCGGTACTCGTTCTCCACCGCGTCGAAGTAACCCGTCCCCGAGGCGTCGGAGCGGTCCGTCACGAGGGTGTCCAGTGACGTCGCGCCGCTGAGACGCCACGTCAGCCAGTCGTGCGGCAGTGCCACGGCCGCAACGGCTTCCGCGTGGTCGGGCTCGTGCTCCACGAGCCAACGCAGTTTCGCGACGGTCAGCGCCGCCACCGGGACGGAGCCCACGGCGTCCACCCAGCGTTTCGCGCCCTGCTGCGCGTCACCGCTCCCCAGCTCGAGGACGAGGTCGGTGGCCGCCTGCGCCGACCGAGTGTCGTTCCAGAGCAGCGCAGGCCGGATGACCGCGCCGCCCGCATCGAGACAGACCATCCCGTGCTGCTGTCCAGCGACCGCCACGGCCGCGACGTCGTCCAGCCCCCCTGCCTGCGCCACTGCCTCCCGCAACGCGTCCCACCAGAGCTCCGGGTCCACCTCGGTGCCCTCCGGATGCTGAGCCCTGCCTTGGCGGACCAGCCGGCCGGACGCGGCCTCCCGGATGACAACCTTGCAGGACTGCGTCGAGGAGTCGATGCCCGCCACGAGGTCCATGGCTGCCGCTCAGCCGATCAGGTGCTCGAGGGCGAGCTGTTGGAGCCGGACGAAGCCGTAGTCGCGCTCCGCCGCCCGGTCCGGGTCGAAGCCGTCGTCCGTGGCAAGCAGGTCCTCGACGGTCTCTCCCTCCGAGAGCGTGGGCAGCGCGAGGTCGAAGACCCCCGAGTACGTCATGGCCTCCTGGACCCGCGGATCGGCACGGAAGGCCTTGGCCTTCTCGGCGAGCATCAGGTAGGTCGACATGCAGGCCCGCGCGGACTCCCACACGCCGTCCATATGCTCGGTGCGCGAGGGCTTGTAGTCGAAGTGCTTCGGACCGGTGTACGAAGGACCGTCCGGGTAGCCCGGGAACCCGTTCTCGAGGAGGTCGACGGTGAAGAAGGCCGAGATGAGGTCGCCGTGGCCGAAGACCAGGTCCTGGTCGTACTTCAGCCCACGCTGGCCGTTGAGGTCGATGTGGAACAGCTTCCCACTCCAGAGCGCCTGTCCCAGCCCGTGGGTGTAGTTGAGGTTCGCCATCTGCTCGTGGCCGGTCTCCGGGTTGAGCCCCACGATGTCCCCGTGCTCGAGCTCGGCGATCAGCGCCAGAGCATGTCCCGCGGTAGGCAGGAAGATGTCGCCGCGGGGCTCGTTCGGCTTGGGCTCCAGCGCGATCCGAAGGTCATAACCATGGGACTTGATGTACCCCGCGACGGTGTCCAGGCCCTCCTTGTACCGCTCCATGGCGGCGAAGACGTCCTTGGAGCCGTCATACTCGCTCCCCTCTCGCCCACCCCACATGACGAAGGTGGTCGCCCCCATGTCTGCCGCCAGGTCGACCGCCCGAAGCACCTTGCGCAGACCGAACCGGCGCACGCTCCGGTCGTTGGACGTCAGCCCACCGTCCTTGAACACGGGGTGGCTGAACGTGTTCGTCGTGACCATCTCGATGACCAGACCAGCCTGTTCGGTGGCCTCCTGGAACCGGTCGACGATCTTCTCCTTCGTCGCCGCGTCCGCGTCGAACGGGAAGACGTCGTTGTCGTGGAAGGTGACGCCCCAGGCGCCGAGGTCGGCGAGCCGCTCGGCGTACTCCCACGGGTCAAGGCTGGGACGGCTGGCGGATCCGAACGGGTCGATGCCGGTCCACCCCACCGTCCAGAGGCCGAACGAGAACTTGTCTTCGGGGGTCGGCTGGCGCACCACGGTCACTCCTTGTCGAGATTTTGTTGTTCTACAAAACATAATGGCCTCGCTGCGCTAGAGTCAAGAGGTGCCGACGCCCGTGCCGACCACCGCCTCGAACCACCTGCCCCCAAGCCGCACGCCCTCGGATCCGCAGTCCACCAGCGCCCGGCAGTCCAGTCTTCGAGAGAGCAACCTCGGGCTGGTTGTCCGGACGGTGTACGCGTCGCCGACGGCGCTCTCGCGCGCGGGCGTCGCCGGGCGCACGTCGCTGACCCGGTCGACGGTCTCGCGACTGGTCGACGACCTGGTGGCGGGCGGAGTACTGGCCGAGCTCGGCCAGGCGGAGGCCACCGGCCGGGGCCGACCGGCCACGCCTCTGGTGCCGGGTGCCGGGCTGGCTGCCCTGGGGTTACAGGTCAACGCGACCTATCTCGCCGCACGCGTGGTCGACCTCCGAGGCACAGTGGTCGCAGAGCGCGTCGAGTACGCCGATCTCGTGTCGAGCGAGCCCGCGCCCACCTTGACCCGCTTGGCCGCGCTGAGCACCCAGGCCCTCAAGGAGGTGCCCGGTGACGTCCGCCTGGTCGGCGCCGGACTCGCACTCCCGGGCATCGTCTCGGCCGACACAGGTCGCCTGCTGCTGGCGCCCAACCTCGGCTGGGCCGACGTGCGACCAGCAGACCTGGTCCGCCGGGCGGCGATCGCCGGCCTGACCCTGAACGTCGGGAACGAGGCGGACCTCGCGGCGCGGACCGTAGCCGAGATGGCGCCTGGGCGCCCGAGCTCGCTCCGGGACTTCGTCTACCTCTCGGGGGAGATCGGGATCGGCGGGGCGGCGATCGTGGACGGCCAGGTGATGCAGGGCAGGCACGGGTGGGCCGGAGAGATCGGGCACGTCTGCGTCGACCCGGACGGGCCCGTCTGCCCCTGTGGCGCGACCGGCTGTCTGGAGCAGTATGCCGGCCGCCGGGCCCTGCTGGCCGCCGCCGGCCTGCCGCCTGGCAGCACGCCCGCAGAGCTGCGCGACGCCGCGAGGTCTGGCGGACGGCGCGCTGAACGAGCAGTCTCGCGGGCGGTGAAGGCCTTGGGCATCGCGCTCGCCGGCGTGGTGAACGTCCTCGACATCCCGGACATCGTGCTCGGTGGGGACCTTGGACAGATCGCCGACGTCCTGGCCCCCGGACTAGAGGTGCAGCTGCGCTCGAGGACGCTCTCTGCCCGCTGGGTCAGCCCGACGATCCATACTGCCAGCGACGATCCCGCGCCGGGTGCAACCGGCGCCGCCCTCCGGGAGCTGTCCGCCGTGCTGGCTCACCCTGCCGCCTGGCTCCCCTAGCCCGGCAGTCCCTGCGCTCACATTGTCCTTGACACCACCGGCACCTCACTTAGTATTACCGTCAAACAAATTGCACCCGGAAGTGGAGACGCCGATGTCCCTTGCCCCTGAACGCCGTTGCCTCGTCGTGCGTGGCGGCTGGGAGGGTCACCACCCCGCAGAGAGCACCGAGCGGTTCATCCCGTTCCTGAAGAGCAAGGGGTACGCCGTCGAGGTGAGCGAGACTCTCGACAGCTACCTCGACGCCGACCAGCTCGACGCCACGGACCTCGTCGTCCAGTGCTGGACGATGGGCGAGATCACCGACGAACAGGTGGATGGGCTGCGGAAGGCGGTCGCCGCCGGGACCGGACTGGCAGGGTGGCACGGGGGCATCGTGGACGCGTTCCGCTCTTCGGCGGAGTACCTGCAGCTCACCGGCGGCCAGTTCGCGACGCACCCTGGTGGCATCGTCGACCATGAGGTGACGGTCCGCTCGGAGCGGTCAGAGCACCCCATCGTGGCCGGTCTCGACTGCTGGCAGCAGAGGACCGAGCAGTACTGGATCCTCACCGACGCCATGAACGACGTGCTGGCCACCACGCGCATCCTCGGTGGCGACGGCGCTGAGTGGAACCAGGACATGGTGTTCCCCACCGTCTGGACCCGCCAGTGGGGTCTCGGCAGGGTGTTCGTGTCGACGATCGGCCACTCCCCCACGGACCTGGACGTGCCGCAGGTTCGCACCCTGACTGAGCGCGGTCTGCTCTGGGCGAGCCGCTAGACCGTCCCTGCGCCTGAGGAGCACCAGTGGAACGCATCATTCTCGACACCGACCTGGCCATGGGCGCCCCGGGCAGCGACATCGACGACGGGTTCGCCCTGGCGTTGGCCGTCGCCGAGCCCGAGCTGCGCCTCGAGCTGGTCACGACGGTCAACGGGAACACCGATGTCGACACGGCCACGATGCTGTCGCGCCGGCTGCTGCGCCTGTTGGGTCACCCCGACCTCGCCGTGGCACGTGGGGCCGCGGCGCCCCTGCTGCCCTTCCCCCAGCGCCCGCGGCGCTCCGTCCTCGCAGCGCCCGAGGAAGATGGACAGCCGCACGCCGCCATCGCGCTGGCCGACCATGTGATGCACAGCCCCGGCGAGGTGACCATCGTGGCCGTCGGACCCCTGACGAACGTCGCGCTGGCCCTCACGCTCCGGCCGGAGCTCGTCCACGCCGTCAAGCGCATCGTCGTCATGGGCGGTGCCTACCTCCGGCACACCAACGTGGGCGCCATGCCAGGGGAGTTCAACTTCTGGGTCGACCCCCACGCGGCTCAGATCGTGCTGGCCAGTGGGGCGCCTGTGCGTCTGGTGGGCCTCGACGTGACGATGCAGGTGCGCCTGACTCGGGACGACGCACGCGAGATGGGCAGCGGCGAGGACGCGTTCCGCCGATATGCGGGCGAGGCCACGGACGCGTGGATCACCCACTGCGAGCGCACCCAGCCCGGTGCGGTCGCCGACCGCGGCAGCTGCCCGTTGCACGACCCCCTGGCCGTGGTGGTGGTGGCCCATCCCGACCTCGTCGGCTGGCAGCCGGCCCACGTCAGCGTCGAGGCGGCCAGCGCCATCACCCGAGGAGTGGCGGTGGCCGACCTGCTGACGGGCGACCCTGCCCCTGCGGCGAACTGCGAGATCGCCACGACCGTCGATGTGGACGCCTTCCACTGCCTGTTCATGGACCGCATCGCCGGGCCACTGGTCTAGAGCAGCAGGAGCAGCGCCCGTCTCAGGACGACTCGCGCAGGACCAGCTCGCACGGAAGGACGACGGTGCGTGCGGCTCCCTCGTAGTCACCCCACATCCGGCTCAACAGCAGGAGCGCCGCCTGCCGTCCCGTCTCGTAGGCGGGGTTGGTCACCGTCGTCAGGGCGGGGGACACCAGGCTTGCGGCGTCGATGTCGTCGAAGCCGACAAGCCGGGCGTCGCCGGGCACCCTGATGCCGCGTGCCCGTAGGGAAGCCAAGGCGCCCAACGCCATGAGGTCGTTGGCGCAGAAGACCCCGTCGATGCGCGGGTCGCGGTCGAGAAGCTCCTGCATGGCGCGGCTTCCACCCTCACGGCTCCAGCCGCCGTCGACCACCAGCGCGTTGTCGAAGGGTCGGCCCGCGTCGGCGAGTGCCTGCCTGAAGCCGGCCAACCGCCCGGGCGCCGACCGCTCGGGTCCCCGGATCATGGCCACAAGCGCGGCGCCCCGGGACACGAGGTGAGCGGTCGCGGCATACGAACCCTCCTGCTCCAGAGTGACGACACGGTCGACGTCATGCAGCTCCGGGTAGTCCCCGACGCAGACGAACGGCCGGTCGTGCCGGACCGGCGCCAAGGCCGTCGAGGTGCCTGACAACGGCGCCATCACCACGCCGTCCGCCCCCCGGTCCTGGGCGTCCTGGAGGAACTTGGTCTCCCGGTGCGACAGCCCATCGGTGTTGCAGACGTACGTGCCGTAACCGGCGTGCTCCAGCGTGTCGGCCAGCCCTCGGGTCAGCACGCTGTAGTACTCGTTGGTCAGGTCCGGCACGACCACCGCCACCATGAGCGAGCGACGGGTCCGAAGGTTCTGGGCGACGTGGTTGGGCCGGTACCCGAGCTCCTGCACGGCCCGTTCGACCCGAGCACGCAGCGCAAGACCGACACCGCGGTTCCCTGAGAGCACGTTGGAGACGGTGGACGGGCTCACCCCCGCAGCGGCAGCGACCTCGGCAATGGTGACCCGGGGGTCGGTGCGGGCCGGTGTCGTCGGCTCAGCCACCGAGCAACCTCCCTTGTCCGCGCCCGGCACGTCCCAGTCATGGTACCGAGCCACCCCGCGGCGGGTATGGCGGTCACGCCGCTCCCCGGGTGCCTTCCCTGCGCGGGCGCGCGGCGACCACGCTCGAGGCGCGGACCGGCGACCGGGTGTGGGACGGGGCCACGCCGTACCACTTGCGATACGCACGACCGAAATGGGACGGGGTGTTGAACCCGGCTGCCGCCGCCACCTCCGTGACACTGAGGGTGGTGGAGGTCAACAGGGACTCCGCAAAGCGGAGCCGCAACCGTTGCAGGTAGGACTGGAAGGACACGCCGACCAGGCTCGTGAAGCACTCACTGAAGTAGTTGGCCGACAGGTGCGCCCGTGCTGCCACCTCGGCCAGCGTCAGCGGCTCCCTGAAGTGGTGTTCGAGGTACGTGACGGCCGCGGCCAGCGCCGTGTCCGTGGCGCTCACCCTGGGTATGGTGCCCGGCGTCGCGTCCGGGCACCGCCGGGCGAACTCGACGAGGATGCATCTCAGCAGCGAACCGGCCAGCACGGGGGAACCCCAGCGGGGTTGGTTGGTCTCCCGCCAGAGGCGCTCGAAGTCCGCCTCCGCGACCACCAGGTCGTCCGTTACCCACGAGGGCCACGGCTGGCCCGCCGGCAGAGCCTCCGCCAGACAGGCCTCCAGTGTCGTCGGCTGGATGACGATGTTGTGGCAGACGAGCGGGTCGTGGGGGTCGGCCACGACTCGGTGGAAGTCTGCGGGAGTGAGCATGAAGGCGCTCCCGCGGGACAGTGACCGCGTCGTGCCGCCGACCGTGTGCGTCGCCGTGCCGCTGACCACGAAGACAAGCTCGTAGAAGTCGTGCCAGTGGACGCCCGTATCGACTACCTCCTGGCGAAGGGCCAGGAGCCGGCCGGAAGGCGCGTCCAAGCTCGCGGCGGTGTACCGGTCCACCGGAGGCAGCACCGCGGGCCGCTACCGCTCGCCCGCTGCGCCGATGAGAACGTTGGCCTTGACGAACCCCTCCGGCTTGTCCTCGAGCGTCTGGAACGCCTTGTCGATGTCCTCCAGGTCGAAGAAGTGCGTCACCAGTGGCTCCATGGACAACCGCCCCGACGAGAGCAGCCTCATGCCTCGGGCGATGCCCTCGTTGATGACGCTGACCTCGCGGAAGTGACAGTTCACGATGTCGAAAGCCATGTAGTTCCACTGGGCCAACGGCAGCGACCGGGGCGGGCCCTGGTGGTACCCCGCAATGGCGATCTTGCCGCTCATGCGCGTGACGTCCCCCAGCCAGCTCAAGGGCTGCTGGACCCCGGTGACCTCGAACGAGATGTCGACGCCCTTGCCGCCCGTCAGGTCTGAGACCACGTCGACGATGGGCTCCCGCGTCACGTCGACCACCCGGTCCGCGCCGAGGGTGCGAGCACGCTCAAGGGCATCCTGGCGGGTGTCAGCGACGATGACCCGGCTGGCGCCGCTGAGGGCGACCAGCTCCTGGACGAGGTTGCCCATGAAGCCACCGCCGACCACGAGCACCTCATCGCCGAGGCGCACGCGGGCCAGGTCCACGGCGTTGACCGCGCACGCGACGGGCTCACCGAGGGCAAGTGTCAGAGGGATGTCCCCCACGGGGTGACAGTAGGCCTCCTTCACCGCCACGAACTCGCCGAAACCTCCGGTTGTCACCCATACGGCCACGGCCTCCCCGACGCGCAGCCCGACCACCTCGGAGCCCAGAGCCTCGACGGTGCCCGTCGCCTCGTGCCCGGGCGCCATCGGGAAGGTCGCCCCGGCCACCCCTGACCACATGTCGAGCTCCGACGCGCAGACCCCGCAGGCAGCAACTCGGACGAGCACCTCGTCGGGGCCCACGTCGGGCACCGGGGCGTCGACGATCTCGAACCTGCGTTCTCCGGTGAGGAGGGCCTTCTTCATGCCTGGCTCCTTGTCGTGGGGTCGGTGCCGGGCGCCTCGTCACGCGGGGTGAACCTCAGCACGGAGTACAGCCCGAGCTCGGCCAGCCGAACGAGATGGCCCGACTCGGTGCTCTCGACCTCTACCTCCGCGACCTTCCCGTCGCTCGTGAAGAGGGTCACGACCGGGTCGGGCACGGGCAGCTGGACGGTGACGGTGACGTCATACCTCACCGTCGCACGGTCGAGGTCGTCGTCGTAGGCGTAGCTGAGCAGGTGCACCGCAGCCGAGCCGTCCTCGAGCCGGTGGATGTTGGCGGAGACGTCGTCCGCGCCGTGCACCACGGCCTGGCGGCCCAGCGGCAGCACGCTGTCAAGCGTCGCCTGGTCCAGGGCGCTGACGCGGCGCGTGTGGGGGTGCCCCACCAGGGCTCGGCTCGTGCTCTCCGGCAGGTTGACGCCCAGGTCGCCCACGACCACGAGGCACCCACCCTCGTCCAGGTAGCGCAACAGCTCAGCCGCCTGCGCCTGCGTGAGGTGCGTGCAGTGCGGCAGGACGACCGTGGCATAGCCGTGGATCTGGTGGGCGCCGACCCGGTCGGTGGCCGTGGCGGCATCGGGGAAGATCACGACGTCGAACGGCACCGCCGCGGCGGCGAGCTGGGCGGTCAGCGTTCGGTAGGGGACGGTCACGCTCTCGTCGCGGGCGTTGTGGACGTTGTCGCTGCTGTCCGCCTGGGCGATGAGCGGCCGGTTGCTCTCCACGCTGTACACCACGGCGACGCTGTTGTACGTCGTCCTGCTGAACAACGCCTCATGGTCCGCGAGGAAGGCCTGGACCTGCGCTGCGACGTCGTGCGGGGCGTAGAAGGCGTCCTCGATCCGGCTGCCCATCCAGGCGCCGTACGGAACGGTCATGTTCGCACCGAACGCCGCCCCCTCGTAGAGCGAGGCCCGGAAGCGGTCCTCGCTCTGGCCTCGCTTGAGGTCCTCGACCAGCTCCGGAACGACGCCGCCGTAAGGGTTCTCCACGACGACCACGTCCTGCTCGTGACCGAAAGCGGCGACGTAGCGGTACCACTCCGGCTGGCGGTACGTCGTGTTGCGCATCTCCGTGATCACCAGGTCGACGTCCTCGGCCAGCGGCAGATAGTGCGGGTCGAGGTTGAAGAAGTTGCCTGAGACCAGCACCTCCCGGCCACACCGGCGGCCGTACTCACGGATGTAGTCCGCCAGCTCCCGGAAGTACGTCTTGATGGACTGGGCCTGGAAGGCGTAGTAGTCACCGAACAGCGGCGTGGTCTCCCGGTTGCTCTTGAAGTCGTAGCCCTGCTCGAGAAGCCACTGCCCGTAGTGGAAGTCCTCGAGGTCCAGGCCCGTGAGCTCCGCTGCCCGGGTGGCGGGGTCCTGCTCCTGGAGATAGGCCCGGAAGCCCTTCATGCAGTCCTTGCAGAAGCACGCGCCGTACTGCATGGCACCCAACGGCAGCTCCGCCTCGTCCAGCTGGACGCCGTCGACGCCGGCGTCGATCTGGATGCGGATGATCGCCTTGAGGTACTCGCGCCAGACCGGGTTGTTGCGGTCCATGTAGAAGCACTGGTGGTCCCGATCCGGGCACTCGACCCAGTGGGCGTGGCAGGGCACCTGGTGGATGTCGCGGGAACAGCACTCCTCGATGAGGTCGGTGACCTGCTCGCCGTCGCTGTTGACCAGGCCGCCCGGGAAGTACGACTCGAAGGCCGGCCACAGCTTGGGGTAGCGGTTGCCGGAGAACTCGCGCAGGCCCAGCCAGTCACGCCGACCTACGCCGCGCAGCTCGTTGAGGGCCAGCACCGTGTCCTCCTCGTCGTTCAGCTCGACGGGGAACTCCCAGCCCTGAGCCTCGAAGACGACCCCGAAGACCTTGATGCCGTGCTTGTGGCACTCGTCGATGAACTCGCTGTCGTTGACGAAGCCGTAGAAGCGGCTGCGGGCGTCGACCGTGCCGAAGGCCTCCTGCTCCAGGTACGGCAGCGACAGCGAGCCGCCACCCAGCGACGCCCAGACCAGCACGGTCGCGCGGTAGTCGACGAGGTCGTCGACCATCCGCAGCCGGCGGGGCGGCAGGCTCGGGTGGTAGCAGTGCTGCCGGGGGAACCATGCATCGAAGTAGACTCCGCGTTCCATCAGTGCTTCTTCGCCTTTCGTTCGGACCTGGAGTCCTGGGGGATGGTGATGTCAGGGTTGGTGCGGCACGACGTGGTCTCGCGTTCACCCCACCAGCAGAGGGCTCAGAGTGCGGTGGGCCACGGTGAGCCCCTGTCGCACCTTCACCGGGGTGCCGGACCACACCGGGTCCTCGTGCTCGACCGAGATGAAGCCGTCGAACCCGCTCTCGTAGAGCGCGTCGACCAGCGCCACCCAGTCCACCTGGCCCAGACCGGGCACGCGGTAGCGCCACCACCCGCTGTTCCAAGCGGTGGGCCGCTCGACCATCTGCCCGAAGAGTCCGAACCGGTTTCGTCCCTGAGGCTCGATCTGGACGTCCTTGGCCTGCACATGGCGGATGTGGCCTTCCGCGGCCCACACCGCGGCCACGGGGTCGATGCCGAGCCAGACCAGGTGAGAGGGGTCGAAGTTCAGGTCGAGGCCCAGTCCGAACATCCACTCCCACAGCTCTGGGGAGTACGCGAGGTTGGCGGGGTAGCCATCAGGGTGCCACCCCTCCATCGGGCAGTTCTCCACCACCAGCGTGACCCCCCGCTCCCTGGCGTACGACACCAGAGGTGGTAGCTCCTTCTCGCCGAGGCGCAGGTTCTCGGCAACGGTCGAGCCGACGTCCCGCCCGACGAACGTGCCGACGTAGGGACACCCGAGCAGCTGGGCCGCGTCGACGCAGGCTCGCAGGTGCCGGTGGTTCGCCTCACGACGACGCCTGTCCGCGTGCAGGTTGTTGTCGTAGTAAGCGATGGCCGAGATCTCCAGCCCCGCGCCGTCGAGCACTCCCCGCACGTCCTGCGCCTGGCCGGACGTCAGGTTCCGCACGTCGAGATGGCAGGGGCCCTCCTGTCCCGCGCCCGCCGGCCAGGCGGCGACCTCCAGCCCCTGGTAGCCCTGGGCCCCAGCCCACGCGGCGACGCCGGGTAGGTCCATGCCTGGCAGGCAGGCGGTCAGGAAGCCGAGCTTCACGGAGGGTCTCCTCTGTTCGACAGGTCGGGGCGCAAGGGGCGGGCGGTCAAACGCTGGCTGGACGGGATGCCGGCTGGCTCGGGTCAGTCGTTCTCGTACGTGTTGCCGGCAGTGTCACGACCCCGGGCGAGCCACAGCTTCCAGCCCTCGTTGGCCTCCACCGGAAGGACCTTCACCGAGGCGGGGAAGTACCGCATGGTGTAGCCGGTGCGGCGGATCTCGCTGGTGTTGGGCAGTGCGCCGTGGACGATCCGACCGTCGTGGAGCGAGAACTCGCCGGGCTGCAGCTCGAAGTCGACCGCCTTGTCCTCGTCGACATGCACGATCTCGGCGTGGAACGTCTGGGTCGTCATGTCGGTGGGCTGGTACTCCGAGAAGCCGTTGTGGTGCGTGCCCGGGATGACGCGCATGCACCCGTTCTCCCGGGTGCTCGGGCTGAGAGCCAGCCATACGGTCACGATGCGGTCGTACTCGCTGAGCCGGCCGTTCCAGAACGCGGAGTCCTCGTGCCAGGGAGTGGCGCGTCCGACCTTGGGCTCCTTGGAGATGAAGTGGCTGGTCCACAGCGCAATGTCCGGGCCCACGAGCGGCTCGACGACGTCGAGGACCTCGTCGGACAGGAGGAACTCCAGGAGCCGCTGGTCGCGGAAGTGGGGGGTGTCCAGCTCGTCGGAGAGCTTGTCGCCCTTCTCTGCCAGGTGCTCCTCGAAGATGCCCTGCAGCTTGGCCAGCTGGTCGGGGGCGAACAGCTGCTGCTGCGGGAGGAGGTAGCCGTTCTCGCGGAAGAACTCGACGTTCTCGGGGGTGGTCACAGTGATGCCTCTTTCGTCTGTTGGTGGGTGAAGTGCCTTGCCAACGCTAGGGATTCGCGCTACTGGAGCGCGCCGCTTATCTTCGGCAGGACTCGACACAACTTCGGCTCAGGACTTGTCCAGGACGCGGATGATCTCGGCGAACAGGTCCAGGTCCTCCACGAAGTCCTCGGCGCTCGTCTTCGGCTGCTCCCCGCTGACGACCGCGTGGTGGAAGTACTCCAGCTCGGCCGTGTACGGGTCCTTGAGGTGCGGCCGGCTGACCGTCGTCCGCAGCTCGTCGCCGGCCGTCTCCTCCAGGAACAGGCGGGTGGGGAAGTGCCTCACGTAGGGGGTGTCGTACTGGACCCGCATGGTGGCGGTCTCCCCGTACACCTCGATGTGCGCGTCGAACCTCAGCTGCTCGTCCACGCCCGTCTCGTACGTCACCAGGAAGCCGTCGTACTCCAGGAGCGCGGTGATGAACCCGTTCGTCTGGTTGCGGTGAGCAGCGATGACCGCGTTGGGGCGGCCTAGCAGCTCGCGCATGGCTGACAGGTCGTGGCTGCCCAGTCCGCACAGCAGCCGGTAGGCGCCGGCCAGCTCCGCGGGGACGTCCCCGACGGCCTCCTTGACCAACGCCGCGCCGCGGGCCCCCCGCTCGGCCGCCAGCTCCGCAGGGATGTCGGTGGGCCGGTCGACGTGGGAAGTCTGGTCGACGATGAGCTGGTTTCGCCCGATGACGTCGTGGACCCGGACGTAGTTGACCCGCCCGAGGGACTCCAACCGCTCCTTGGCCTGGAGGAAGGCAGGCGCGAACCGGCGCATGTAACCGACCATCAGGGTCCTGCCCGAGCGGTCACGGGCAGCGATGATCTCGTCGGCCTCGCGGGGGCTCAGACACATCGGCTTCTCCACGAGCACATGCGCGCCGGCGTCGAGAGCCTGCACGACGCACTGCGCATGGAACTCGTCGCTGTTCAGCACCAGCACGCAGTCGAGCTCTTCCTGGGCCAGCATCTCCGAGGTGCTGAGGTAGCGCCCGGGGATGCCGAAGCGGTCTCCGACAGCGCTCAGGAGCGAGGCCGAGATGTCACAGGCGGAGCGGACCTCGAAGAGATCCGGCAGCGAGGTCAGCACCGGCAGGTGCACCACCTGGGCGACCTCGCCGAGGCCGATGATTCCGACACGGAGTCTGGACATAGTGATAGCGCCTTCTGGGTCGAGGGGAACGGGTCGAGGGAGAGGGGTCCGGGGTAACGGGTTCGGCGAGATGAGTTCAGGGGGATGGGCTCTGGGAGATGCGTTTGCGGCCGACGGTGTGAGGTCGCACAGACGCGGTCAGCCCTTCGTGGCGCCGGCCATCATGCCGCGGGTCAGGGCGCGCTGAAGGAGGAAGAAGAAGACGAGGACCGGCAGGGTAGCCAGCGTCCCGGCGGCCATGATGTTGCCCCACTGCGTGCTGAACTGCTCGATGAAGCTATACATCCCGAGGCTCAGCGTGAAGTTGTGGTTGGAGGCGATGAACACGTAGGCGAAGAAGAACTCGTTCCACGCCAGGAGGAAGGCGAAGACGGCCACCGAGACGATGCCGGGCCGGGCCAGCGGAAGGATGATGCTCCACAGGATCCGCAGCCGGCCGGCGCCGTCGATCAGCGCGGCCTCCTCCATCTCTTTCGGTATGCCGTCGAAGTAGCCCTTGAGCATCCATACCGAGAAGGCCAGTGCGAAGGTCAGGTAGGTGACGAGCAGCGCCCAGAGAGTGTCGATGAGGTGGTACTTCGTCAGCAGCAGGTACAGCGGGATGGCCAGCATGACGCCGGGGAACATCTGGACCACCAATAGTGAGTTGCCGTAGAGCGCATGGCCCCGGAACCGCCAGCGCGACATCGCGTAGCCGCCGAGGCTCCCGATGGCGATGGCGAGCAGGGTCGTCCCGCCGGCGACGAGGAGCGAGTTCTTGAACCACGTGACGAACTGCGACTGTTCGAGGACGACTCGGAAGTGCTGGAGGGTCGGGTGCGCCGGGATGATGTTCAGCCCGGTCATGATCTCGCTGTCGGACTTGAAGGCACTGCTGATGGCCCAGAGCAGTGGACCGATCGCGAAGACGGCGATGACCAGCAGGATGAGGTGCCGCACTGCTCCTTCGGCAAGGCGCTTGACGCGCACCGACGTCGGCAGCTGGTTGCCGGCACGCGCCAGCCGTCGCGAGGCGATCGGCGCCTCAGGCAGGGTATGGCCCTGCGGCGTCATGACGTCGTCGCTCACTGGTAGACCCCTTGCTTCTTCTGCAGGCGGAGGTAGATCGCTCCGAGGAGGAGCATCAGCACCATCGAGATGATGGCCAGCGACGTCCCATAGCCGATGTTGAAGCGCTGGAAGGCTTCCTTGTACGCCAGGAGGATCAGCGGTGTGGTGCTGTTGGCCGGGCCGCCCCCCGTGAGCACGAACGGCAGGCCGAAGTCGTTGAAGGTCCAGATCGCCTGGAGCAGCGTCGCGACGACGGTCACGGGGAGGATGAGCGGCATGGTGATGTAGCGGAAGGTCTGCCACCGGTTGGCCCCGTCGAGCGCAGCCGACTCGTTGAGGTCGTCCGGGATGCTGCTGAGGGCGGCCAGGACCGTGATCATCATGAACGGGAACCGGGACCAGACACCCACGACGATGATCGAGGCCATGGCGAGCCTGGGGTTCGAGAGGAACAGCACCGGGGAGTCGACCAGGTGAAGCTTCACCAGGAGGACGTCGATGAGGCCGCTTTGGTCGTTGAGCATCCACTGCCAGCTGATGTAGGACACCACCGGAGGGACGACCCAGGGAACGAGGATCAACGCGCGGTACAGGCCGCGCATCCGGAACTTGTGGTTGAGCAGCAGGCCGGACACCAAGCCCAGGAGGTAGCTCAGACCGACGATGCCGACCGTCATGATCAGCGATGTACGCAGGGCCAGCCAGACATCATGGTCGTGCAGCGCCTGGACGTAGTTGTCCAGTCCGTTGAACCGGGTGAGCCACGGCTGGACTCGGCTGTGGTACCGGAACCCCTCGGCCAGGCCGGTGGCCAACGGGTAGAAGACGATGGCGAAGAGGAAGACCAGCGACGGCAGGATCAGGCTGTAGGCCATTGCGTTCTTGCGCCAGTGGCTCGGTTTGCCGGTGTCCTGCCGGCGGGCTGTGGGGTGCCTGCGCACCCGGACTACGTCCTGCATCCTGACCTCGTTTCGTGCTCGCCGCGGCGGGCCGGTCGGCTCTGGGCTGCCGACCCGCCGCGACCTGGGTGTCACTTCGTCTGGAAGAGCGGAGCGAGCTTCTTGTCCGCGTCCTTGAGAGCGTCCTCAGGCGTGCGCTGCCCGGTGATCACCGGGTTGATCGCCGTGTCTGCCATCCCCGTACCCAACGAGGCGATGCCCACGCCGCCCTTGTTGCTCGGGTACCAGTAGTCGACGCCGGTTTCCACGCTCTGCCGAGCCAGGGCCTTGATCATGTCGTTGCTCTGGTAGATCGGGTCGTTCAGCAGCGACTTGTACACCGGCCACTTGCCTCCGGGCTCCGCGGCGTACAGCTTGCGCAGGTTCTCCTTCTGCATCATCCAGGCCAGGAACTCCTTCGCCTGCGCCGGGTGCTTGCTCTGCTTGTAGATCATCCAGGGGTTCGCGAAGGAGACGGAGTGCCGCGCCTGCGGTCCGCCCGGGCCTTCGAGGACGGGCAGCACGCCCACGTTGGGAGCAAGCTTCTTCGCGTTCTTGGTGATGTCGTTGGCGAAGAACCCTGCGCCGAACGCCATGGCCGCCTTGCCCTGCTCGAACTGCTTGAGCACCTCGGTGAAGGTCCACGACGCGGTGCCCTTGGCCGCGCAGCAGCTCACGAGATCCTTCTCGAACTTGAGGGCGGTGAGCTGCTGGGGTGAGTTGATCGCGGGCTTGCCGTTGGCGTCCGCCAAGCTGCCACCCGCCTGGAACACCAGTGTCATGTAGAACTGGTCGGTGTCGTAGGTGCCCTGCTTCCCAGGGACCGCGATGCCGATCATCCCCTTGCTGGAGTTGTTCAGCTTCTTGGCGGCCGCCATCAGGTCGTCCCACGTCTTCGGCAGGGGGATGCCGGCCTTGGCGAAGAGGTCCTTGCGGTAGTAGATGGCGCGCTGGTCGAACTGCCAGGTGATGCCGACGTCCTTGCCGTTGAACTCGAACTTCTTGTAGGCCCACTCGGGCATGTCGGCGAAGGTGCCGTCGGACTGCCACTTCTTGAAAAGGTCACTGATATCAAGCGCCTGGTCCTGCGCCGCCATCGTGAAGGGGATGCCGGAGTCGCCGCCGCTCATGTCCGGCGGGTTGCCGGCCTGGACCGCAGAGAGGAGCTTCTGGGAGTAGTCGCCCCAGCTGAGCTGCTGGAACTGCACCTGGATGTTGGGGTGCGTCTTGTTGAACTCAGCGACGTTTGCCTTGATCTGGTTCTGGAAGGCGTCCGAGCCCCACTGCATATCCCAGTAACGCAGCTTGACCGGGCCCGTGTCCTTCGACGCCGCCGAGTCACCGGACGACCCGCCACTGCACGCGCTGGCAAGCAGCACCGCAGCTGCGGTGGCCGCCAGGACGAGGCGGGGGCGCCGCTTCGAGGTTGTCCGCATTCTTCTCTCCTTTGGGGTTTCTGTCGGCCGTTGGGTTCCGCGGGCCGGTGTTCTGGTGGTGGTGGTGGTCAGAGCGCCAGCGCTGGCTGCCGCCCTGCAGCCCCGTCTGCACGGGGGTGGGTCACGGCTCCGCCGCTAGCCGTTCGAGGAGAAGGCGGCGTCGAAGGCGGCAGCAGGCGGCTCGATCCGGACGAGCTTGCGGATGAACTGCAGGGCGTCGGGCGCACCGACCGAGCGGTCCATCCCCGCGTCCTCCCACTCGACGCTGATGGGGCCGGCGTACTCGATCGAGTTGAGCATCCGGAAGACCGGTTCCCACGGCACGTCACCATGGCCGGTGGAGACGAAGTCCCAGCCGCGACGCGGGTCGGCCCACGGGAGGTGCGAGGAGAGGCGTCCGTTGCGGCCGTTCAGCCGGAGCACCGACTCCTTGCAGTCCACGTGGTAGATGCGGTCACGGAAGTCCCACAGGAACCCGACAGGATCCAGGTCCTGCCACACGAAATGGCTGGGGTCGAAGTTCAGGCCGAAGGCGGGACGGTGTGCGACCGCTTCGAGCGCTCGCACGGTGGTCCAGTAGTCGTACGCGATCTCGCTCGGGTGCACCTCATGGGCGAAACGGACGCCGACCTCGTCGAAGACGTCCAGGATGGGGTTCCAGCGGTCGGCGAAGTCCTGGTAGCCGCGCTCGATCATCGCCGGGGGCACGGGCGGGAACATCGCGACGGTATGCCAGATGGAGGACCCGGTGAAACCGATGACCGTGTCCACCCCGAGCTCCGCCGCGGCGCGGGCGGTGTTCTTGATCTCGTCAGCGGCCCGCCGCCGCACGCCTTCAGCCTCTCCGTCTCCCCAGATCCGGCTGGGGAGGATGGCTTCGTGGCGCTCGTCGATCGGGTGGTCGCAGACCGCCTGACCGGTGAGGTGGCAGGAGATCGCGTACACGGCCAGGCCGTGCCGGTCGAGGATCTCCCTGCGCCCCTTGACGTAGGCGGGGTCGGTCACGGCGGCGTCGACGTCGAAGTGGTCGCCCCAGCAGGCGATCTCCACGCCGTCATAGCCCCAGTCCGAGGCCATGGCGCAGACGTCCTCGAAGGGGAGGTCCGCGAACTGACCGGTGAAGAGAGTGACAGGTCGAGGCATTGCTTCTCCAGGTGGCTGTGATGGGGGTTCGGGTGGCGCGGGCGCTGGCTAGCCCGCGACCTCGGTCCAGCAGGAGGACTTCTCGGCCGAGCGGGTGACGGCGTCGAGCACCTGCTGGACCGCCAGCCCTTCGGAGAAGGAGGGGGTCGGCTGCCGGCGCGCCGCAACGTCCCGGACGAGGTCGGCCACCTGGTGCGTGAAGGTGTGCTCGTAGCCGAGGCCGTGACCCGGCGGCCACCATCCGTCGAGGTAGGGATGGTCGGGCTCCGTGACGTAGATCCGGCGGAAGCCGGCCTGCGCGGCAGGGACAGTGCCGTCGTAGACGTGAAGCTCGTTCATCGACTCGAAGTCGAAGTAGAGGCTCCCTGCCGACCCGTTGACCTCCAGCCGCATCGCGTTCTTGCGGCCGGTGGCGAAGCGCGTCGCCTCGAACGTCGCGAGGGCCCCTCCGTCCGTCCGGCCGAAGAAGACGGCGGCGTCGTCGACCGTCACCTCGCCTCGCTCACTCGCCTCTCCCCCGGACGCAGCGAGTCCCGAGGACTGCGCGGCGACCGGACGCTCCTTGATGAAGGTCTCCGTCGTCGCGGAGACCCCGGTCAGCCGCTGGCCGGAGACGAACTGGGCCAGGTCGATGATGTGCGCGCCCAGGTCACCGAGGGCACCCGAGCCGGCCTTGTCCTTCTGCAGACGCCAGACCAGCGGGAAGTCGGGGTCGACGATCCAGTCCTGCAGGTACTGCGCCCGGATGTGTCGGACGTCGCCCAGCGTCCCGTCCGCGACAAGCCGCTGCGCCAAGGCCAGTGCCGGCACGCGTCGGTAGTTGAAGCCCACGGAGGCGAGGACGCCGCGGGTCGCGGCCTCCGCGGCGGCAGCGGCCATGTCGCGGGCCTCGTCCAGCGTGTTGGCCAGAGGCTTCTCGCACAGCACGTGCTTGCCGGCGGCCAAGGCCGCCAGGGCAATCTCGGCGTGGGAGTCGCCCGGGGTGCAGATGTCGACCAGGTCCACGTCATCGCGAGCGATGACCTCACGCCAGTCGGTCGCCCACTCCCGCCAGCCGAGGCGGGAGGCCGCCTCCCTGGTCCCTTCCGGGCTCCGCCCGCAGATGACGCGCATCTCCGGTTCCAGGGGCAGGTCGAAGACGCGGTGTGCGGTGCGCCAGGCTTGGGAGTGGGTCCCGCCCATGAAGGCGTAGCCGATGAGGGCGACGCCCAAGGGCCGCTTGGTGTCTGCTGTCGGGGTATCGGTCACTGGTTCACCTCGTCTGGTGTGCAGAGCCCGAGCTAGCGGCTCGGTCTCCTGGGGCTGGGCTGTGGAACGGCGGTCTGCGTCGGATCCAGACATCCGGGTCTGGTGGGGTTCGGTCTAGGTGTGGCCGGGGGAGCGGCTCGCCAAGCGGTCTTGCCCGAGCACCTGACCGCATACCCACGCGGCGGAGCGGCGTGCGCTCTCCAGTGGGGTGCCACCGTCCGGAACGTCCACCTCGACGATGTGCCACCCTGTGAAGTCCGGCGGCAATGCCTCCAGGAAGCGCACGATCGGGACATCGCCGCGCCCAGGTTCCGTCCACAGCCGGTCGCGCACGGTTGCGGACACGTAGTCCGAACCAGCCGTGCGCGCGCGGCGGGCAGCAGCGGAGTGCACGTCCTTGAGGTGTACGGCGGCCACCCGCTCGGCGTAGTCGCTGACCATGGCCGCGGGGTCCATGCCGGCCCAGAACAGGTGGCCGGTGTCGGGCCCGAAGGCAAGCAGCCCGGGCGCGATGCCGTCGAGGACGGCGCGCGTCTCATGCTCGGTCTCCACCCAGCTCCCTACGTGCGGGTGGAGGCATGCGCGCACGCCCTCACCGGCCATGACCTCGGCGACCCGCCCCAGCTGGTCGACCACCGCACCCAGCCGTCCCAGGTCGAAGGCGGCACCCACCGCGGGGCGGCGTAGCCGCTCCGGCGACATGGCGGCTGCCACGAAGCTCTCGGAGAGCCCGAGCTCCGCCTGCTGGCCGGCGTGACGCGCGGCCCGCTCCACCAGAGGCGCCACGGAGGCATCGGGGGAACAGTCGACCGAGAAGTAGCCCGGTGCGGGCCGCACACCATGGTCGTGCAGCAGGAGCAGGTAGGCGGCCGAGGACAGGTGCTCGGGCACGTCCGCCATGACGGCCTCGAACCCGGCGGCGCGGGCCTGGCGGAGAGCTCCCGGGAGGTCCGCCAGGGAGAAGGCGAATGTGCCGTCAGCCTGCAGGGCCCACGGCAGGAGGTTTAGGGCAACAGACGAACCCGTGCGCAGTGCCACCCATCCACCTCCTCGTCGAGGTCCGTTGCACGGGCTCAGCGCATGCGCTGGCCGTCTGCCGATCTGGCCGTGCTGTGTACCGTAAATCGATTTTCGCGATCTGTGGACAGACCATAGGCGCAGCACATACCGTGACTCAAGAGGTCAGAATTATGTTCTTTCGAGTCCTAATGAGGCGGGCCAGTGACACAGCAGCTGCTACGGCTCGACATTCCCCGAGTGGCGCCTCGCGTTGACGGGGATGCGGTGATGAGTGCGATCACCCGGCTGGTCGCGTCGGCCACTGCAACCACCCGTGCCGACCTCGTCCGCGCCACCGGACTGGCGCGGTCCACCGTCACGACGCATCTGGACCAGCTGCTCGACAGCTCCGTGGTCCTGGAGGAGGCCGAGCAGGCCCGCGGCGTGCACCGGGGCCGGCCCGCGAACAGCCTCGCCCTGTCATCGCACGCGGGCTTCGTCATGGTCGTGGACATGGGCATTCACAGGGCCAGGCTGGCGGTCGCCGACCTCAGCCAGCGCCTCCTTTCGATCGAGCAGGTCCAGATCGACCCTACGAGCGGCCCAGTGCCCACCCTCGCGCTGCTGGGCGACGTCCTCATGCGGATGGCGGCGAAGGTCGACCGCCCGCTTCATGAGGCGAGGGCGGTCGTCGTAGGGCTGCCCGCGCCCGTCGACGTGCGCCGCGGTATGGCGGTGCGCCCACCGATCATGCCGGGATGGGACGAGTTCCCCGTCGCTGAGACGATGAGCGCGCGCTTCGGGTGCACCACAGTGGTCCAGAACGACGTCAACCTCATGGCGGTCGGCGAAGCACGGGCGCTGCCTGCCGAGCAGTGCCCGCTGCTGTTCATCAAGGTCGGCACGGGGATCGGTGGTGGACTCGTCTCGGCCGACGGGAACCTGCACCTGGGGGCTGACGGCGCCGCCGGGGACATCGGGCACATCCGCGTTCCCGGCGCTGAACCGGTCGTCTGCGCGTGCGGCAACATCGGCTGCATCGAGGCCGTGGCTTCGGCGGACGCGATCCTCCGCCAGCTCTCGCTGCCCCAGGCCGACCCGGTCGTTGCCACCGCTCATGTCGAGCAGCTGCTGAGGCAGGGGGACGCGGACACGGTCCGCCTCGTGCGGGAGGCGGCAGTCGTGCTCGGCGAGGTCGTGGCGACCCTGGTCCACTTCTACAACCCCTCGCGCGTCGTTCTCGGGGGTGCGATCACGTCGGCCAGCGACCACCTACTCGCGGGCGTGCGGGGAGTGGTCTACCAGCGGGCACTTCCACTGGCCACCCGAAACCTCACCCTGGCGCACAGCGTGCTCGGGGCGCGCGCTGGTATCGCCGGCGGAGTGGTGATCGGCGTCGAGCTGGTCCTGTCTCCGACAGGCATCAGAGCCCTGCTGTAGGCCGGCGTCAGGATTCCCCATGACCAGCAGCTGCACCGTGCCCGAACAGGCTCCACCCACGGACCTCGGGACTGAGCCCCATCACCACCGTCAGCGCGGTCGGGAAGCGGCACAGAGCGTACGCCGTCAGCCGGAGGTGACCCTCCAGGACGACGAGATCGTGCGAGTCCGGGCCGACCACGATGATCTCGGGCAGGACCAACCCGCTCCTTACGGCAGACGCCGCAGCGAGGAACGGCTCGTTGCTCTGCCCGAACACCGATCTTCCGGCGTCGACAGCGGCAGCCGCGTTCACCGGCAGTCGGGTACCGGCCGACAGCTCGACCCAGTAGCTGTAGTCGGTGTACCTGACCGCAGCGAGGTCAGCCGGGGCCAGCACGGCGCGGCTCCACGCAACGGCGCTCGGAAAGCCGTCGAAGAGTCCCGTTCCCGCGGTGTATCCCCTCGTGGTTCCGAGCAGCTCCCGCCGCCACCGGTTCTGTCGCACGTCGCGGAGGTCGGCCTGGGTGACCAGTGCCTCGGACAGCCCCCGCGCCTTGAGCGCGTCCCGAACGGCGCCGCCGAACCTCGATGACTCGAGCTCCCCTCGCAGGAACACGCCGACGAACTCGTCCTCGTCCAGCGGAACGGGATCCACGGTCGTCTCACCCCCATGTCGAGAGCGGGATCCCCACGGGTTCCCGAAGAAAGGCGATGTCATGCAGCACGGTGGGAAAGGTGATGGTATGCCCGAGCAGGGAAGCATCTCGACGGCTCAGGTCGATGCGCTGCTGTTCGACAGTGACGGTGTGCTCGTCGACTCCGATGCCAGCGTGTTGGCGGCCTGGTCCCAATGGGCGACAGAGCACCGCCTCGAACCCGACGACGTCACCGGCCGGGTGCATGGGCGGCGGGCGGCTGACACCGTCGCCGAGCTCATCGAGCCAGCACAGCGTTCCTCGGCCCTCGCACGGATCAACGAGCTGGAGCTGGCGGCCGCGGACACGGTTCGCGCGCTGCCGGGAGCTTCCGAGCTCCTCACCATGCTCGACGGCATCCCTTGGGCCGTGGTGACCTCGGCGACCCGCGCGCTGGCGACGGCTCGCCTGCGGGCTGCCGGGCTCCCGAGCCCGAAGGTGCTCATCACGGCCGACGACCTGCGCGAGGGCAAGCCGTCGCCGGAGGGCTACCAGTCCGCCGCCGACCGGCTCGGACAGGACACCGCGCGCTGCGTCGTTTTCGAGGACAGCCAGGCCGGAGTCCTCGCCGCGCATGCCGCCGGGGTCGGCATCGTCGTGGGGGTCAACCTCCGACACGGCACCAGTGGGACGTGGGTGACAGTGCCGGACCTCCGGACGGTGACCTGTCACCGCGTGGAGAGCGGGCCGGTCAAGCTCCGCGTGGGTGTCGCCGTGTGAGATGTATCGGAGTTCTTCGGCTAGGACGCAGGACCGCCGCAGTCAGGTGCCGGCTCGCCGCCTCCAGCGGAGTGGTCGTCGCACCCGCAGCCCCCGTCGTCGTCCCGCACGACGAGGCACGCCTGCCTCAGAGCAGCGAAGGTCAGAAGGGCATCGCGATGAAGGGCGAGGTGTAGTCCTCCACCTCGTCGAGGACCAGGGCGGCGTCCTGCGCGCTGAGCTCGGTGCCCTGGGCCTCGGCGAGGATCGCCTGGCGAAGCAGGCGCGTCTCCCCAGCGGTCGCGATGCCGGTGATCTGGGGAAACGACCGCAGTACCCAAGCAATGGCAGCCGTCACGTGCTTCTGCTCGTCGAAGGGCTGGTACCACGTGTCGTAGTGGTGCCGCTCGCCCTCCGGCCAGTTCTTCCGAGCCACCGCCTTGATCGCCATCAGCGCCGCCTTGCGCCTCGCGACCTCATCCAGCAGCTCATGGAAATGCCCGGCGAACCGGTCGTCGCTGGCGAGGCGGTAGTTCATCGGCGTCAGGACGCTGTCGAAGTCGAACCGCCGCAAGGCCTCGGTATGCACCAGCGGCGCCTCGTGAGTGTGCCCGGTGATGCCGACGTAGGACGCCAGCCCCTCCTCCTTGGCCCTTACGGCAGCCTCGAGCGCCCCTCCTGTCCCGGTGATCTGGTCGAGGGTCTCGAGGTCGCACACCGCGTGCAGCTGGATCAGGTCCACCCGGTCAGTCTGGAGCCGCTCGAGGGACGCGTTGATCTCTCTCCACGCCTCGTCCTTGTTCCGCCGACCGGTCTTCGTCGCGAGGAAGACGTCCGAGCGGATCCCTGACATCCAGGGACCGAGTCGAAGCTCGGCATCCCCATAGTCGGCTGCCACGTCGAAATGGTTGATGCCGGCGTCCAACGCCTCCTGGATCGACGCGTCCGCGCGGTCCTGGTCGACCTGCGCGAGGGACGCGGCCCCGTAGATCAGCACCGAACTCTGGTGACCGATACGGCCGAGCTGTCGGGTCTGCACGCGGCAACGCTAACGCAGGGCGGGGCGTCACGCCGGTCGTGCGCGGCTTCGAAAAATGCGGTCGCTCGACTGGCGAGAGGTCTGGCCGAACCTGGTGCTCGTCCCGGACTTCGGCAGCTCCAGGCGCCTGGAACAGTCGCCCTACTGGGCGGCCCTTCGGGACCTGCGATGCTCCCGGACTCGCCACACGAGCAGAGCGAGGAGCGCGACAGCCAGGACGACGAGGGCACCATCGCGTCCCACCACCCTCTCCACCCGGGCGTAGGAGGCGCCAGCGACGTACCCGACGACGACAACCACAGCACCCCACATGACTCCGCCGGTGGCGTTGAAGGCGAGGAACTTCAGATACCGCATACGTGCCGTACCTGCCAGCGCGGGCATGACCGCCCGGAAGAACGCGACCCACCGCCCGAGCAGGACGGCCACGCCGCCGCGGCGAGCCAAGAAGTCTCGGGCTTGGTCAAGGCGCTTGCGCCGCTTGTCCAGCACGTGCCAGGACAGCAGCCTGGGGCCGACGTACTTGCCGACCTCATAGCCGACGCTGTCCCCCACGACGGCGGCTGCCACGACGACAGCGATGACGGCGGGAAGGGGGACATGTCCCCGGTTGGCGGCCACCCCGCCCAGGATGGCGGCGGTCTCGCCCGGGAGGACGAACCCGATGAACAGCGCGTCCTCGGCGAACACCACCAGCCCGACAATGGTCAGGACCAGCCACGCCGGTGCACTCAGGATGTGGTCGACGATGCCGCTCATGACGCGGTGCGGTCACCCACGCGACGGCTCCCATCCGCGCGAGCGTGGTGCCGCCCCGTGGCGGTGGCACCGCCTTCCCGCTGGGCGAACAGAGACCGCAGCACTGGCAGCCCCCGCAGCCGTTCCGTCACCCAGGTCAGCGGGCGCTCGAGGAGTAGCCAGCCCAGGAGCGCGACCAGCGCACCGAACAGCAGACCGCCGAGGACGTCCCAGGGATAGTGCGCAGCGATGTACACGCGGGCGAACGCCATGAGCAGCGCCGCCACCGCGGCCAGCGCGCCGAGGCGACGGTGCGCCAGGAGCAAGCCGACGGCGACCGCACCCGCCATGACGGCGTGGTCGGAAGGGAAGGAGAAGTCGGAGCTGACGTCTGCCAACCTGAGAATGCCGGGGTGAGCGGCGTAGGGCCGCCGTTCGTTGAACAGGTGCCCGAACGGCTGGTTCAGGGCCAAGGCGGCGAGCAGCGCCATGGCCGCCCACCCGGTTGCGGCGAGGTCGCGCGACGAGCGGCTCCGGGCGCTGAACAGGGCGGCCAGCAGTATAACGGCGAACACGACGACGCCGTACTCGGCGTAAGCCAGCACCGGCCCATGCAGGCCGGGCGTGTGACGGGCGAGCGTGTTGACCGCCAGCAGCACGTTGTCGTCGAGGCGGCGGAGCTGGTTCACGGGGTCTCTCTCGAGCGAGGGTTCTGTGGAGTGTTGCGGGTGCGGCATCATGGTGGCTGCGACCGAGATGGTCGTACTACGATCACGATAGTAGATATCCGCGAAGGGTGGGTTCATGACCGTCACACCTGCCCGCGGTCGCGGCGAGCTGGAGCGCGAAGTGCTGGCCGCCGTGGCGGCAGCAGCAGGCCCGGTGTCCGCGAACGACGTGCTGTCGCAGCTCGGTGGTGGGCTTGCGTACACGACCGTGATGACGACCTTGGCTCGGCTGGAGTCGAAGGGCGTGCTGAGCCGTCGGCTTTCGGGACGTGCCTACGTGTACGCGCTCGCCGGGGACCCGTCTGAGCTGGAGTCCTCGTTGGCCGCGCACCGGATGCGCCGAGCGCTGGAGTCGCGCCCGGACCGCGCCAGTGTCCTGGCCAGGTTCGTGGCGGATCTGTCCCCCGAGGACGAGCAGGTCCTGCTGTCCCTGCTCGATCGCGGCCAGTCGTCCCGACGCGGCGGCTCAGGCGAGGGCGAATGAGCGTCGTGACGGTGGTGCCCGTGCTCGTCAGCGCCGTACTGGGGCTGGCGGCCAGCCGGCTCGTGCGCGTGTTGCCTCCTGCGACCGCCGTCCGGATGCTCACAGCGGCGTCGCTGACAGCGGCCCTCTCCACGGGGTTCGTCCTGGGGATCGTCGCGCTCGTGGCGGCAGCCCAGGCACCGTTCGTCGCGTCGCTGGGCCGATGGTCGGCACAACGATTTGCGGGCGGGGGGACCACCTCCGCCCTCGTCGGCCTCGCCTGCGGTCTTGCGATGCTGACGCTGCTTGCCGCTGGTGTGCGCCGCGCGTTGCGGTGCGCGGCTGACCTGGTGGCGGCCGAGGCCGCGTGTCGGCGACTGGGTCCCGGCACCCATGGTCTGGTAGTGGTCGAGGACAGCCACCCGGACGCCTACGCGCTCCCAGGCCTGGCCGGGCGCGTGGTGGTGTCGACCGCGATGCTGCGCGCACTCGCGGCCGACGAAAGACGCGTTCTGCTGGCGCACGAGCAGGCTCACCTGCGACACCACCACCACGTCTACATCCAGCTCGCCGAGCTTGCAGCGGCAGCCAACCCGATCCTTCGGCCCGTGGCCACTGCGGTACGCGTCGGCACCGAGCGTTGGGCCGACGAGGACGCTGCGGCTCAGACTGGCGACCGCCCCTTGGTGGCGCGGACCCTGGCTCGGGCGAGCCTCGCCAAGCACCAGTCACCACGAAGCCGGCCCGAGGCTCTCCGCGCGGCCCTGCCTTCCGTCGAGTCTGCAGTCGTGACGCGCACCCGCGCGCTGCTCGCCCCTGCTCCGCGGCCACGCCGCATACTCGCCGGCGCCACGGCGGCTCTGATGCTCTGTGCCCTGGGCGCAGCCGCTGTCAGCGCCCATGACACGGAGCACCGCTTCGAGGTCGCCCAGAAGATGTTCCACCACAGCCGCTCAGCCCCGGCCAGGGTCGCCGAGGGCTCCTAGGAAGCCGAAGCACCGAACCAGCAGGGAGGAGTCCCGGCCCACCGCCTCGGGTCCTCGTGCAAACGGTGGATTACCGGACCAACACGCGCCGAATAGCGTGAAGGACGCTCAACCGCAGCATCTGCGAGCGGCCCCTGAGCACCGAGGTCGGGAGCCTGCGATGTCCGGACAGCTGCGTCGGCGTGATGTCTTCCTCAAGATCGAGCCTCTCGGCGGATACAGCCCGCTGGCGCCGATTGCCGGCAGCCGCTGGTACGGCCGTGACGCCATGTATGGCATGGGGCACGAGATCGGGCGGGTGCAGCCCACCGAGATTGCGGCGACCACCGTGGACGCGCTGGTGTATCGGGAGTACTTCGACGACCACTACACCCTTCCCAACACCGCCAAGCTCGTCGACGCGGACGTGAACGAGCCGCCCTGGTACAGGCGTGTCCCCGGCGCGGTCCTCTACGCCTCACCCGGGGAGCGCCTTCACATCCATGTGTTGAACGGTGACCCGCACGACTGCCACAGCCTGCACGTCCATGGGGTGGAGTACGGCATCGACTCAGACGGGGCCTGGCCGTTCGGCCTCAGCACGAGGCACGGCGCCCGCAGCGACGAGATCCGCCCGGGGGAGAGCTGGACGTACACCTTCGACATCACACCGCAGACGATCGGGCCTTGGGCCTTCCACGACCACGCGCACCAAGTGCAGAGGAACGTGAACCGAGGCCTGTTCGGCGCCCTCATCGTGCGCGACCCGAGCTGGCCGTGCGCCTCTGAGGTCCCGATGTTCGCGCACGCCATGCAGGCACCGTCCACGGCGGACGCCTTCGAGAGCCCGGTCCTTCACAAGGCAAGCCCGCCGGAGACCTTTGAGCACACCTTCAGCACCGCAGGGGTGGTCGCCTACCACTGCAAGATCCATGGACCCACGATGTCGGGGACCGTCGTCGTCGACGTGGCCGCTCCGGCCGGGGACCGCGCCGTCGACATCCGTGACAACAGCTTCAGCCCACAGTCGGTCTCCGTGCGCCCCGGCAACAAGGTCGTCTGGACCCTGGCGCAGAACTTCGACCACATCGTCCTGGCGCCCGGAGGCGGCACTCTCACCTACTGCCTCAACGGCCGGGCCTTCGTCGGCAACACTCCGACCATCGAAGCGGACACGGGGTCGCTGCTGCGCTGGCACGTCCTGAACCTCGACCTGTCCGGCGTATGGCACAACTTCCACCCCCACTCCGCCCGCTGGCAGCTACCCACACCGCCCGGTGGCGCGGCCGACGTCCACGCGCTCAGCCCGGCCGAGGGCTTCACGGCGGAGACCGTCGTGCCGAACGCGTTGCGTCTCCCGTGTGACCTCGAGGACCTGCAGTGCGACCCGCCGCCGGACGCGTGCCGGGTCCGCGTCAAGGGTGACTTCCTGTTCCACTGCCACCTCGAGGAGCACATGATGGCCGGCCTGGCGGGGCTGGTGCGGGCGCGCGACTGGGTGTGGGTGGACCCGGCGACGGCTTGGCGCTCGGACCTCGGACTCCCCTTGGACGACGGCCGTAACGACGTGAGCTGGGTCGACCTGACTCGCTGTGGCGAGTGCGCTACCGGCGAGCACGACCATCCGCACACGCACACCAAGCCGCACAACCCTTGCTGCGGCGTGCAGGAACCGGGGGACCACCACGGCGAGGACCAGCACGAGGGCCACCACGCCGCCCACCACGAGATGGACGCCGAGCGCGAGGGCCATCACCACCACGACTGCGACCCGAAGCGCTGTGCTCATGACCACTACCACCGGCCGTCCTCCGGGCAGGGTCGCTGCTGCGGCCACGACCACGGCGTCACCAGGTGCTGCGGCCACGACGCCGAGGAGGAATGTGAGGTCTGCGAGCACCTCTCCGGACACCACGAGCACGAGGACGGCGCGACGCACGGCCACCACGGCGAACCCTCGAAAGCCGCGCGGTCAAGCCATCACCCGGTCACCCCTGCGGTCCCTGCGGACGCGGTCGACTCCGCGATGAGCATGCCCACCCACAGCCCTGGCCAGGGGGCTGCCTCGGCACAGAGGGGAACGCCGAGGATGCCGGCGATGCCGGCGATGCCGGCGATGCCTGGGATGGCCGCGACCGGCGGGACGACGCTGATGGGCGGGACGACCCTGATGGGCGGGATGGCGACGATGCCGGGGATGGCTGGGGCGCTGCCGGTCGACGTGTGCGAAGTCGCCGAGACCGGTTACTGGGAGCTGCTCCCTGTGGACTCCCACGTGCTCGCCGTTCATGCGGTGCTGATGCATACGGGACAGGTGTTGTTCTTCGCCGGCTCGGGGAACAACGTCCCGAACTTCAACGCGCACCTGGTCAAGAGCGTCGTGTGGGACTACCAGGAGGGCACCTTCTACGACCCCGGGTGCCCCTTCGACGTGTTCTGTGCCTCCCAGACGGTGCTGGCCGATGGCAAGGTCCTGGTCGCGGGTGGCACCGACAAGTACGACAACTTCGTCGGGTCCCGCGCCAGCTACCTGTTCGTTCCCGAGCTGCGCCAGTGGATCCGCGTGGACGACATGGACGCCCAGCGGTGGTACCCCACCCTGGTGACCCTCGGGGACGGTCGGGCCGTGGTCTCCTCCGGCATCGCGGCTGCGAACGAGGTCTTCGACCCCGCGATCGGCTGGAGCCCTCTGCCCAAGACCACCGACCTGCCTCTCTATCCGCATCTGCTCCTGTTGAAGGACGGCTCGCTCTTCTACACCGGGGGCCAGCTCGGCAACGCGACCCTGGACGGGCGTGTCATCGACCCGTTCACCGGCGCCGAACAGACGGTGGCCGGCCTACGGGACAAGGGCATCCGCGACCAGGGCAACAGCGTCCTCCTGCCTCCAGCACAGGACCAGCGCGTCCTGGTCGTCGGCGGTGGGGGGAGTCCGGCCGCCACCCGGCATACCGACCTGGTCGACCTGTCCTCGGGAGGGGCCGGCGCGGCCTTCACCTCCGGGCCAGACCTCGCCGAAGGCCGCGGCCTGTGCAACTCCGTCATCCTGCCCGACCGCACCGTGCTCATCACCGGTGGAGGCCTGCACGGCGAGACCCGTGCCGACGCGGTGCACCTGGCCGAGATCTACGACCCGGCCACGAACTCCATACGGTCGGTGGCGGAGGCGACGGTGTCCCGGCTGTACCACTCCACCGCCCTGCTCCTGCCTGACGGGCGCGTGATCACGGCGGGCTCCAACCCCGACCGCGGGGATGACGAGCTTCGCCTCGAGCTGTACCACCCGCCATACCTTTTCCGAGGTCCACGGCCGCTCCTCGAGGCCGCGCCGACCGAATGGCTCTACGGCAGCCTCGTGGAGGTCAGCACGCCCTCGGCGATGACCCTGCGCTGGGCGCAGCTCATGCGCCCGATGGCCACCACTCACTCCAACGACACCAGCCAGCGACTGGTCGACCTGCCGATCGTCTGCCGAGACGCCTGCACCATCACCGTGGAGGTCACCGACAACCCCCACCTCGCTCCACCGGGGTGGTACATGCTCAGCGTGGTGGACGACTGCAACATCCCCTCAGTCGCGTTGTGGGTGCACCTGACGCAGCTGCCGAAACCTGCGCGGCCGGTGAAGCAGGGCGACCTGCACGCACACATGGGCCACGAGCACCGTCCCGCGTTCGACATCCCTGGCATGCCGCCACTACGGAGACCGCGTAAGAAGGACTCCACCGCGCATTAGCCGCAAGCAGGTGAGCGGATGCCAGGCCGCCTCCATCCGACGCATGCGCCACACGAGCGGCGCTCAGGTGCCGTCCCCGGCTCTACGGCACAGTGGTCACGTGACCCCTTCCACGGTGCCGCCTTCCGCTGTGCCGACCTCCGTGCTGCTGGCCTTCGGCGTCGACGACGCACCGCGCCTCCTCGCAGGCGGCCAGGGCACCTCGTGGGTCGCCGGCGATCTCGTTCTCAAACCGGGGGGTGGCCCTCTTCACGAGTGGCTCGCGGCCGTGGCTCCCTCCATCACCCAGTCCGGGTTCCGCCTCGCCGTGCCGGTGGCCGCGGGCGCGAACGCCTGGAGCGTCGATGGGTGGACCGCAACCAGGTGGGTCGAGGGCCGCGCACCGGACCTGTCCGACGCTGCGGCCTGGGGGACGGTCATCGCGGCCGGGCGGGCCTTTCATCAGGCCATCGCCCACCTGCCGCGTCCCGAGCTGTTACGAGCCCGTACCGACTGGTGGGCGGTGGCCGACCAAGCCGCGTGGGGCGAGCGCGAGCTCAGGCTGTCACCAGAGATCGCGAGCATCGCGCGACGGCTGGAGACCCTGTTGCGGCCGTTGGGCGAGCCGCAGATCGTGCACGGAGACCTGACCCACAACGTCCTGGTCCACCCTGGGCTGCCCCCGGCCATCATCGATGTCTCTCCCTACTGGCGACCCGTCGCCTATGCGGAGGGCGTGGTCGTCGCGGATGCCCTCTGCTGGCACGCTGCGGACGCCTCGATGCTCGACCGACTCGGCGTGAGCATCGCTGCGGCAGCCCGCGCGCTGTTGTTCCGGCTGTTCACGACCAGTCAACGACTCGAGTCCCACCCCGACGCCGCAGGCGGGGAAGAGCTCCGCCGCTACGAGCACGCCACCTTGGCCCTGGGCGCATAGGTTCTCTTGCCGAGACGGCCGGACCACCCCCGAGGAGCAGCGGTGGAACCAGCGCGGCCACCCGGCTGACGCTACCGCGCCGCCAACGGCATGGTCTCGGCCCGCGGAAATGCCGCCTCTGACGCCCACGCCCGGCAGGATGGTGGCATGGAACATGTGCTCGGACTCGGCGGATACTTCCTGCGCGCTGCCGATCCGGTGGCACTGGGTGCCTGGTACCGCGAATGCCTCGGTCTCACCGCAGACGACCAGGGCGTATGGCGCCAGGAAGCCGGGGTGACGGTCTTTGCGACCTTCGACTCCGAGACGGACTACTTCGGCTCACGCGCCCAGCAGACCATGCTCAACTTCCGGGTCCGCGACCTGGATGCCATGCTGGCGCAGCTGCGTCTCAAGGGTGCGGACGTGGCCGAGGCGACTGAGGACCTGGAGGGCGTCGGTCGTTTCGGCTGGGTCACCGACCCCGAGGGCAACCGGATCGAGCTTTGGCAGCCAAGCTGACAGGTTCTCAAGCGCCAGGGTGGAGCGCCTCCCAGAACGCGGCGCGCACGGCGCTGGCTCCCCAGGCGTTCGGCTCGATCACGTTGCAGTACCACAGGTCCCGGCTCCGAGGTCGGGCGTCGGGACGCGCAGGGTCCCCCGCTGAGAGGCCGTGGCCCAGGAACCGGCGGTGTACGTGGGCAATGCGTGCGCCATGGGAACCGGCGAGGTGACACAGCTCCGCGTTGAGCTCGGCGATCACCTTCACCGCGTCCGGCCATGCCGGAAGGCCGAGGCGTGCGGCGTCTGCGGTGCCATCGCTCGGGTCGTAGACGGTTCCCACGACCACTACCGCGTCAGCGGCGATGGAGGCCAGCGCCACCAGAACCGTGGCAAGCCGGGCCGTCACGGTCCGCACCGCATCGAGGGCGGCTCGGGTGTCGCCGAAGCACGCCAGCACGTCGTTGCCACCTGCCGTGAGGGTAACGAGAGAAGGGGCACGCCGGAGGGACTCAAGGCGCGGGATCTGATCACGCAGCACGGTCCAGGACGTGGCGCCATCCGTGGCAAGCAGGTGCAGCGGCATCCCGGGCCAGGTGCTACGCAGGTCTCTGCCGGACCACTCCGGAAAGTCCCCATCACGGTTCGAAGCCAGCAGACTGGCCCCTCCCCGGCCCGGACCGCCGGCGTAGTCGTCGATGGAGATCGAGTCACCCAGCGCGGCATACACGTGCCAACCTAGCGCCGCGGCGCAGGAGGGGCAGCCGTGCGCCTGATCCTCCGCACGCCCTTGTCCGAGGTTGAACATCACGTTTGCCACGACTTGGGCCGGGGTACCTGCGGGACCAGTTGTCAAACCGTCGGCAGCCCCCACCCCCTGCCACACACCGTGGCACCGGATCCTGGAGGTGCCGCCCATGCCGGCTTCCCGCGAACCCTTGTGCCTGCTCACGCGCCGGACGCTGCCCATGGTGCGAGGGGGAGTCTCCGTACCGACGTACGACGCGCGCGATCTCACCGCCGGGGTGGTCCACTTCGGGCTGGGACGGTTCCACCGGTCACACCAGGCGTCCTACTTCGACCGCCTGGCCGAGGAGGGCGTCTCCTCGGCGTGGGGCTCCGTCGGCGCCAGCCTTCGGACGGCAGGGACGAAGCAGGCGCTGAGCAACCAGGACGGCCTTCACACGGTATTCGAACGCGGCGACACGGACGCGCGCCTGCGGGTGGTCGGCAGCCTGAAGCGGTGCCTCTTCGGCCCGCGGCAGGAGCGGCTGCTGCTGGAGGCGCTGACGCATCCGGGAACCAAGCTGGTGTCTCTCACGGTGACGGCCCCGACGTACCAGACGCAGTCCCCACGAGAGCTCGGCGACGGGGTCTTCGGCTACCTTGCGGCAGCGCTGCAACGACGGCACGCAGATGGCACGCCCCCGTTCACCGTGATGTCGTGCGACAACGTGCCCGAGAACGGCAACGCTGCGCGACGGCAGGTCCTCGCGGCGGCCGAGCTGGTCGATCGCGGGCTGGCGCGCTGGATCGACGCCCACGTCGCCTTTCCGAACAGCATGGTGGACCGGATCACTCCGCCCCTCGGTGCGGAGCTTCGCGACGAGGTGGCGGCACGGCTTGGCCTCCGAGACGAGTGCGCAGTCGTGACGGAGTCTTTCAGCCAGTGGGTCGTCGAAGACAGGTTCTGCAACACGCGGCCCCCGCTCGACGCAGTCGGCGTGCAGTTCGTCGCCGACGCGGCCCCCTACCGAGAGGTCAAGTCGCGGCTGCTCAACGCCAGCCACTGCGCCCTGGGTTACCTCGGTACGGCCGCCGGCCTCAGCACGACGGCAGAGGCCATGCGCGACCCCGCACTTGCCGGCTTCGTCCGCACGATGATGCGAGAGGAGGTCGCACCTCGAGTGTCGACCCCTGCAGGCCTCAACGTGTGTCACTACCAGGACCAGGTCGTCCGCCGGCTGGCGAGCACCGCGCTCGCCGACCCTCTGACGCGACTCTGCGCTCGGGGGTCGGTGCGGATCCCCGCATACGTCCTGCCGTCCGTCGAGGCCGCGGTGCGGGCGTCTGCACCGCGGCGCCGGCTCACCCTCGTGGTTGCTGCGTGGATTGCCACCCTGCGCAGGGAAGGCGCTGCCAGGGCCGGGCAGGACCCGGGTGCCGACATGCTGCAGGCCCTGGTCCGGCACCACCCGAACGATGTGCGACCGCTACTTCGCCACGGTGCTCTGTTCGGGGGCCTCGGCCAGAGCGAGGCCTGGGCAGCCGAGCTCCAAGCCACCCTCGTGCATCTCGAGACCTACGGGGTCCGGGCAGCCCTTGCCGCCGCTTCCCACCCGCACTGGACCGGCCTGCATGGCGGTTCACACACCCAAGGAGTATCCGATGCTGCAGTTTCGTGAGCTGAGCCTGGCAGGGGTGACCACCCTGCTCTGCGACGCGGACGGCAACCTCTTCCCCTCGGAGGACCCGGCTTTCGACGCCGCTGCCACCGTGATGAACAGGATGCTCGAATCGCTCGGCGTCGACGCCCACTACTGCGGACCGACCCTTCGCCGGACGGCCACCGGACGCAACTTCCGGAGCATCGTCGAAGAGCTCGCCCGCGAGCGCGGAGTGGCCATCGACGAACCCTTGCTGGACGCCTGGGTCGAGGAGGAGGTCGCGGTCGTCACCGAGCACCTCGGCGGCGTCCTTCGCCCTGACGCACACGTGATCGAGGCTCTGGACGTGTTGCAGCGGACGTTCCGGCTCGCCGTTGTGAGCTCGAGCGCACTGCGCCGGCTTGCCGTCTGCTTCACGGCGACCGGCCTGGACCGGCTGTTCCCGCACGAGCGACGCTTCAGTGCCCAGGACTCACTTCCCTTTCCGACCAGCAAACCTGACCCGGCGGTGTACGTGTTCGCCGGCACACGGTTGGGCATCGGCAGTGGAGAGGGCCTGGCGATCGAGGACGCCTCCTCGGGCGTCGCGTCCGCGCGGGCCGCCGGCTTCGAGGCCATCGGCAACGTGCTCTTCGTCGCCCCGGAGGAGAGGGACGAGCGGATCGAGGAGCTTCGCGCCGCCGGCGCCGGCGCGGTGGTGCAGGATTGGGCAGAGGTCGTGGACCTCCTTGCGGAGTGCCCGGTGGCCGGAGAGTCGGTGGCGTGATGAGGATCGTCTACAACAGCTTCCATGGCAGGTACTCCTGCAACACCCGTTCCCTGTACGAGCGGCTCGCCGGCCGTCCAGGTACCGAGCACGTATGGCTCGCGGACCCGGAGCACCAGGCAGCGTTCCCCAGTGATGTCCGCACGGTCGATATCAACGGCCCAGAGTCACGGCGGCTCCTCGAGAGCGCCGACCTGCTCATCTCCAACACGCATACGGAGGTGGAGTGGGAGAAGGCTGCTGGGACCACGTACCTCCAGACGTGGCACGGCACGCCGCTCAAGCGCATCCACAATGATGTGCTGTGGGCCCCGGAGGGTCGCCTGCGCCGGCTTGACGGCGACATCGCCAGGTGGGACCTGCTTCTCTCCCCGAACGCCGTAAGCAGCCCACGGCTCACGAAGGCTTTCGCGTACGACCGGCTCGTCGCGGAGACCGGGTACCCCCGCAACGACTCTCTGCTCGCTCCCGACGCCGACCGGGTGCGGCAGGAGGTCCGCGAGAGCCTCGGCATCGGGCCCGGCATGACAGTCGTGCTCTACACGCCGACGTGGCGTGACGACGAGTGTTTTGTCGATGCCAGCTCCGAGATCCGGCTCGCCCTGGACCCGGCCGAGTTCGTGGAGGCCATGGGGCCGGACCACGTCCTGCTGGTGCGGAGCCACAACATGGTGACGGGACGCAGCCGCCTGGACGCGGTACGTGGGGTGCTCGACGTCTCGTACTACCCCGACGTCAGCGAGCTGTACCTGGCCGCGGACGTCCTCGTGACGGACTACTCCTCCACCATGTTCGACTTCGCGGTGACGGGAAAACCCATGGTCTTCTTCACCTACGACCTGGACCGCTTCGCGAGCGCGGTACGAGGGTTCTACTTCGACTTCACCGCAGATGCACCGGGTCCGCTGGTCAGCACCCCGGAGGAGCTCACCGAGACGCTGCATGACCTGCCCGCGATCGAGGGCGACTATGCCGAGCGGTACGCCACTTTCCGGGACACCTACTGCCATCTCGAGGACGGCGCGGCCACCGAACGGGTGGTCAGGCTTCTCGGCCTCTGACCGAGGCGCTTGGGGACCAACCCCGATGAGTCGCGTCGGCGCGTTCCCGTACCACCTGCAGCCAGGGCGCGGCTTGGCTCGGTCAGCCTGCTCGTCCCGACGTGGGTGGGGACAGTGCCCGGTGCTGTCAGGATGAGGGCGTGAGAGCGGAGTTCGAGAGCGCCGTCGCGCCCTACCGGCGCGAGCTGCTGGTCCACTGCTACCGGATGCTGGGCTCGCCTCACGACGCGGAAGACCTCCTCCAGGAGACGCTGCTGCGGGCGTGGCGCGCAGCTGACTCCTACGACTCGAGCCGCGCGTCGCTTCGCACCTGGCTCTACCGCATCGCCACGAACGCCTGCCTCAATGCGCTGGAGAGCAGAGCTTCCCGGCCGCTGCCCTCCGGGATCGGAGAGCGCTTCGACGACCCGGACGCAGCATTCGCGCCCGGCTTCGAGGTTCCGTGGCTGGTCCCGCTGCCCACGGACCCAGCAGCCGCGGCGGTCGAGCGCAGCCAGCTCCGGCTCGCGCTGGTCGCCGCTCTCCAGCTCCTGCCCGCACGGCAGCGCGCAGCTCTGATCCTGTGCGAGGCGCTGGACCTCCCGGCCGCCGAAGCTGCTGAGGCCCTCGGGATGACGACCGCCGCCGTCAACAGCGCTCTGCAGCGGGCGCGCGCCAGGCTGGCCCAGGTCGGCGTGGACCCCGACGCCGAGGCCCCGCCACCGGAGGAGCAGCGGGCAGTCGTCGAGCGTTACGTCGCCGCGTTCGAGCGCGCTGACGTGGCGGCCCTGACCGCGCTCCTCGCCGACGACGTCGTCCTCGAGATGCCGCCGATGTGGAACTGGTATGCCGGGCCGGCGAACTATGCCGGCTTCATGGACCGGGTCTACCGCACGCGCGGCAGTGACTGGCGCACTGTCCCGCTCTGGGGCAACGGCGAGGCCGGCTTCGCCGCGTACGCGGGCGGCACGCTCCATACGGTCCAGCTGTTGACCGTCTCCGCTGGCCTGGTGGCGCGTACGAGTGTCTTCCAGCACCCTGACGTCTTCGACCTTTTCGATCTTCCGCCGCAGCTGCGATGAGTTCTCGGTCGGTGGCCGGTATGTCCCTGTGAGACCGGCAGCCTGCCGGGTCGCGAGGTCAGCCCTCGTCAAGGTCAAGGAGGCCCCCATGGGCAAGGTCATCGTCATCCAGTTCGTCACGCTCGACGGCGTGGTGGAGGACCCGGACGGGCGGGGCGGCACGCCGTTCGGCGGCTGGGCGTTCCGGTTCGGTCCCGAAGCCGTCGCGGGCGACAAGTTCCGGCTGGGGCCGGTCCTGCAGTCCGGCGTGCTGCTCTTCGGCCGACAGACCTGGGAGCACTTCTCACGGTTGTGGCCGGCCCGGACGGACCCGTTCTCCACCGCGATGAACGCCCTCCCGAAGGTCGTCGTCACGCGCGGCGCTCCGGATCTCTCGGCGTGGTCCAACTCCACGCTGCTGGAGGGCGAGCTCGCTGAGGGCGTCCTCAGGCTCAGGCAGGACAGGGACGTCGTGGTCATCGGAAGTACCAGCGTCGTGCGTCAGCTGGCGGCGGCCGGCGCCGTCGACGAGTACCGGCTGCTGACCTTCCCCACGATTCTGGGCGATGGCGCCCGGCTTCTCACCACGCCGGTAGACCTGGAGCTGGTCTCGGTCGACGTGTCCGGGGCGGCCACCTTGGCGACGTACGCGGCCAGCTGACCACGGACACCGCCCGCCGCGAGGCTGGCGGCATCGGTGGCCTGCACGGGTCGCGAGGAGATGCTTTCGGGTCAGGCGCTGAGGCGGGCCCCAGGTTGCGGTACCAGACGGGTCTCGCCCCTCTCGACGGTATGCCCCCGCTCGCAGACCAGCTGCGCGTGGACCTTGCCGCCACAGTCGGCGTGAACGGTGGCCATCGGTGGGCCTTCAGGTCCGCTCAGGTGCTGGTCGCCCCACTCCCTGAACGCGAGGAGCACCGATCGCAGGTCCTGGCCCGCGGCCGTCAGGCGGTACTCGTAGCGGGTGCGCGACCCCTGTTCCCGGTAGGGCACCTTCTCCACCACGTCATGGTCGACCAGCACGTTGAGGCGCCGCGTCAGAACATCGCGGGCCACGCCGAGGTGCGAGGCGAGGTCGTCGAAGCGCCTGACCCCGTTGGCCAGGTCTCGCAGGACCAGCACTGTCCAGCGGTCCCCCACGACCTCGAGGGTGCGAGCAATCGAGCAGGTGGCTGAGTCGTAGTCCTTCCATTCCACGCGACCAGCATACAGGGCTGGGTTGGAAAACTGAACTCACGCTGCTAATGTTGCCTGAGTACGCCATACCAACTCAGCCCTTGCTGGCCGGAAGCCGCTCGACACCCAACCGCTGGGCCCCACATCACCGAAAAGGTCGTTATGAACATCAACGGATCCACCGCCTTCGTGACCGGCGCCAACCGCGGCATCGGCCTGGCGCTCGTGCGTGAGCTGCGAGCCAGAGGCGCCACCACTGTCTATGCGGCGGTTCGCGTCCCTGACGCCGTGGCGTCCATGCCCGGTGTCGTCCCCGTCCAGCTCGACGTCACCGACCACGACCGAGCAACGGCGCTGGCCCAGGAGCTGACGGAGGTTGACCTGGTGGTCAACAACGCCGGCATCGGCCTTGCCTCCCCCGCGCTGGGTGAGGACGCCCTACGAGCGGCCCTTGCCGAGTTCCAGGTCAACACACTCGGCCCGCTCGCAGTGTCCCGCGCGTTCGCGCCGGTCCTGCGCGCGAACGGCGGTGGAGCCATCGTCAACATCCTGTCCGTGCTGTCCTTCCTTGCCGTGCCGGACCTGGCCACCTATGCAGCGTCCAAGGCGGCTGCGTGGTCGCTGACGAATGCTCTGCGCATCGAGCTGGCCAGCCAAGGAACGACCGTGGTCGGCGTGCACCCGGGATACGTCGACACCGACCTGGCCGCCGGCGTCGACGCCCCCAAGCTGGCCCCGGGTGTCGTCGCCGCGGCTGCTCTGGACGCGGTGGAGGCCGGCACGGTGGAGGTTCTGGTCGGGCAGGCCGTGTTCGGTATCGGCCTCGGGCTGGTCGTCGCATCCTCCACGGCAGCCGCAATGACCAGCGTGGCCGCCGCTCAGGCGCCGATGGCCTCTGGGCTGGTGAACACGTTCCGTCAGGTCGGCGCCGTGCTGGGGACGTCCGTCCTGGGCACCATCCTGGCCTCGCAGACCGCGGCCAGCCTCCCGGAGTCCCTCGCCCAGCACGGGGTCCATGGCCCCGGGCAGCGTGCCGTTCTCCTGGCAGCCGCCCACGGCTCACTCCAGCCGACGGCCCTCGCTACGCCGGTCCGCGCGGCCGTTGACGACGCGCTCACCTCCGGCTTGCACACCGGCCTGGCGGTGAACGCCGTGGTGTTCCTGGCAGGTGCCGTGTTCGCCTCTGCGGTGGTTCGTCACCGGCATCACGCTGAGGCCTGAACGCGGCGCAGGTCGGGGACTCTGCTCCACCAGGCGGTTGCCGCGAACGGGACCACGAAGACGATGCCGCCGAGCACCAGCTGGACCAGGTAGCTGATCCAGCCGTCCGCCATGGTCAAGCGGACCCAGCCCGCTGCGGCACACGAAGCGCACCAGCGATTGTCGACGCGCGGGATTTCGCATCACCCACTGCCGCATGAGCGCAGCTGGGCCAGTCATAGCAAGGAGCTTTGGACCTGCGAATACTCCCGCAGGACCAGGCTGGGCAGTCACCTGTCGACGACGACGACCTCGTACGTGCTTGCTGCCGGCGGGAAACCCGTGTCGAACTTGGCGTTCACGGTGGCCAGCCGGTCACCGAACCGAGCCACGGTCGTCGGCACCTCGAACCTGCGGCTGGTGACCACCTTGGTCACCGATCCTGAGGTGAGGTCACCGCTGAGCCGCACCTCAGAGATCTGGTTGCTGAAGTTCTGGACGGCGAAAAGGGTCCGACCCTCGAGGAGGATGCCGTCCACATTGGGCACGCTCACTCCGGAGATCGCGCGGCTGGCGCCGGTGCGCGGGTTGACGGCGTTCACGGCCCCCTGGTTCGAGTGCGCCACGACGAGGGTGCGGCCGTCGGCGGTGGCCTGAATGCCGTTGTTGTTGAAGCCGGCAGTGACCTCGCCCGCCGGCCCGGTCAGCGGCAGGACGCGAGCGGCGCCCGGGCGCCCGTTCACGACCGGCACGAAGTAGAGCTCCGGTTGGGAGGAGTTGGTGAACCATGCGCCGTCCGGAGTCACCGCGACGTCGTTGATGACCGACGGCGCCGTGGACAGCTGGTAGGTCGCGACGGTCGCACCGCTCCTGGTGTCGTAGACGTACGCCCGGCCGTCGAACCCGCCAGCGACGAAAAGCAGACTGTCCGGGACGTCGACCCGAAGGCCGAGCGCGTAGCGACCGGGCGCGTTGTCGATGAACTTCGCCGCTGTGCCTCGCTGGATGTCACCGCGGTAGATGTCGCCGCTGAAGAGGTCACCGGCATAGAAGGTGGATCCGGCTCCGCGGGCGATACCCTCCGCCGACGTGGCGCCCGGCAGGACGATCACCGAGTCCGTGTGCACCGCCTGGGCACCAGGTGCAGCAACCGTCGCAGCGGTCACCGCCGCTAGGACAGATGCCAGCAGCGTTCTTCTGGCGACTAGGTTCATGAGAGCCACCTCGCTTCCTGCGCCAGGATCCTGCGCCGCCTCCCTGCGGTCCACGGGCAGTCTGCCTAGAACGAATGACGGGCGCCGGCGCCGGTCGCGGCCTACCATCTGGCCATGACCCTCGGTGAGCTGTTGGTGGACGCCTTCGAGCGAGTCCGTACCGGCGCCGAGGAGGCTGTCCGGGGCCTCACCCCCGAGCAGCTCGCCCAACGGCCCAGCCCACGGGCCAACTCGATCGCCTGGCTCGTGTGGCACCTGACGCGCATCCAGGACGACCATGTCGCCGACGTGGCGGGCACGGAGCAGGTATGGCTGGCGCAGGGGTGGCACGAGCGGATGGGGCTGCCCTTCCGCCCGGACGACACGGGCTACGGGCACACCAGCGAGCAGGTGGAACAGCTACGCGGGCTCGACGCCGATCGGCTCATCGGCTACCTGGATGCCGTCCATCGCCAGACGGTCGGCTACGTGAGCGCGCTGACCCCGGACGACCTCGGCCGGGTTGTGGACGAGCGCTGGGACCCGCCGGTCACCCTCGGCGTGCGTTTGGTGAGCGTCGTCAACGACGACAGCCAGCACGTCGGACAGGCAGCATTCGTGCGGGGCCTCGTCAGGTCCTAGGTCCTGCCGCTCATAGTGCTGTCGCGCAGGCCCTTGAAGGCGCACCACGACGACAGCACCGTCGTGTGGGGCGGCTTGGCGCGACTCGGCTGCGCAGCGCGTGGCGCACGTCGCCGGCCGGTCTACTGCGCCTCAGCCGACTCAGCGTGCGCGACGGCCGTGAAGTCCACGTCCGCGGTGTTCACCGTCCCGGCCGTCCGACCGGGAGCCGTGTGGAACTTCCAGTAGAGGTTGGTGTGCGCGATGACCTTGTCGGGAGGAGGCGCCCCGAACGACGAGAAGTCGTCGGTTGTATGGGCGTCAGCCACGAGCGTCGCGTCATAGCCGCGGACGATGGCACCGTGCAACGTCGAGCGGATGCACTCGTCCGTCTGGGCGCCCGCAACGACAAGCCTCCCGATCCCGCGCTCGGCCAGCACCGTCTCCAGGTCCGTCTCCTCGAAGGAGTCGCCATACGACTTGTGCACCAGCGGCTCTGAACCCTGGCGCACCAGCTCGGGCACGTACTGCCAGCTCTCGCTGTCCCTCGGGAGCCCCTCACCGCTGTGCTGGACCCACACCACGTCGACCTCGGCGGCGCGGGCCTTGTCGACGAGGCTTCTGATGTTCTTGACGACAGCATCGCGCTCATAGGCCTCGGAGACGACGCCGTTCTGCACGTCGACGACCAGCAGTGCGGTGTTGGGTCTGTTCTGGAGCGTGGTCATGGGCCCTCCCCTGCGTTCGGCGGTCCCACCATGCTAGGTGAGACCGCCGACAGCGTGACCGCTGTTGTGGAGGCGCCGTGGGAAGGGCGCGCGTCAGGCGCGCGGCGCGGCACTCTGCGGACCATCGGGACCGTCCGGACCACCGTGCCAACCGGCTCCACCGGGCCCGCCCGGTCCACCGCCCGGGCGGGTGGTGAACGTCCTCAGGTCCTTGCTCACCTCGAGCCTGACCGGGGCGCCGGCCTTCGTCCCGAACACGTCATAGGTACCGTCGGCATCCTTGCGCACCGACGTCACGGTCACCGTCGAGTCCTTTGCCTTCACCGCGGCGGTGACGGTGGTGAGCTCTGTCCCGGTGACCGGGGTGTCCGCGCTGCCGGCGGGGCCACCCGGACCACCGTGACCCCCATGGTCGCCACGACCAGCTTCGGTGGTGATGGTCGCGAGGTCCTTGCTCACCTCGAGCCTGACCGGCGCTCCGGCCTTGGTGCCGAAGACGTCGTACGAGCCGTCAGCGTCCTTGCGCACCGAGGTCACGGTCACGGAGGAGTCTTTGCGCTTCACGGCCGCCTTGACCTTGTCCAGCTCCGTGCCAGTCACCGCCGTGTGCTGGCCGCCGCGCGTCTGGGGGCTGGACTCCGCCCCCGGAGCTGCCGAGTAGCTTCCCACGGCGGGGGTCGCCGACCGTGACGACGCATTGGCGAGGGCCGCGCCGGTCGCCACGAGGCCCGCCGCCGCCACCACCCCGCACACGGCCGTGACCACTGTGTTCTTCGACATGCTTCTCCCCATCTCGTCCTCGTCCGCCCAGCCCGCTGGCTGGATCGCGAGATCGAGCCTGGGTCCGAGGCCTGTGGCGGACCTGTGAAAGACGTTGGACCGGCCTACGAGAGGGGCCGTACGACGGGTGCCGGCTGCTGGTCGAGAGGGTCCGCGTTATCGGGGCGGCGCACGGCCAGCACGAGACCCACGATGCCGACCGGTAGGTAGAAGAGGCCGACAGAGAGCGCCGAGACGACACAGAAGACCACAACGGTGACGGCAGCCGCCTGGGCGACGAGCCGCAGAGGCGCGAAGACCGGCACGAGGCACAGCACGGCGGGCAGCAGCAGGACGGGCACGACCCCTGCGCCTTGGACCGAGAGGAGCGTGGTGCCCTGCTCGATGCACGAGAGCGTTCCGGCACCGGCATCGCGACACTCCTGTGAGCTCCCCGTGGGAAGGAGCAGCACCGAGAGCCCTGTTGCCAGAGCGAAGGCGCTCAGGAGGCCCCAAGGCCAGCGACGCGTGCGCACCCCTTCAGTGTGCGCCTCGTCCCGCGAACGGGTCGAGGACCGTGCGGTGCCTCACGCGGTGCGGCGCAGCACCACCATCTCGTCCGGCATGGGGATCACAAAGACGGCGGCGTCACACGCGGTGCAGCACAGACCGCCCGGGACGCCGTCGTCGTCCACAGGCAGGAGGAGCTGCTCCGAGGCACAGTCGTCACACCACGCCTGGGTCGCCTGCAGGAGAAGCAGATCCGCGATGTTTTCCATGGGAACGAGGGTGACACGAGGCACTGACAGCGCCCGGGTCCCACGCCGTCCAGGGCCGCACCCCTCCAGGTGCCGCGAGACGGGTGTTGGCGATCACCAGGTCAGCGCGATCCCGGGGCCGACGGCGTCATGGCCACCAGCCGGACCCAAGGGCAGCCGGCTGTGTCATCCTCCCGGCACGATCCAGCGGAGCAGCTGGACGAACCCGATCACCGCACACACCACGACAAGCACTGCCAGGACGACCGCGATGATGACGGCCGGGTCGATGCCGCCCGGCTTCTCCGACGGAACCACCGGCGCGGGCTGGTCGCGCTCAGCTCGCCGACGTAGCGCGTCGACCCTCTTGTTGCCCTCGTGGTCGCGGACCGAGCGCGGAAGGCTGTGCCACATCTGCACGAAGTTGTCCGAGTGGCGCTCCCGCCAGGCCTCGATGGCCTCGTCCACCTCGGCGCCGCGTCGCGTGGTGCCGAACCAGGCCGCGCCGGCGGCGGGTAGGTCGCGCATCCTGTGGTGGAGCTCGCCGAGCAGCTCGAGCGCCTCGGGGTCGTACTCGCCGGCCAGGTAGCCGAGCAGGCGGTCCCGGGCCTTCCACTCGCGGCCGGCGGCGAGGTCGGCTTGGGCACGCGCCAGCGCGCCGTGGGGGGCGGGCATCTCGCTGTGCTGGCTCACACCACGGCAGTATGCCGTGTCCGCGCGACGGCGGTCGTCGGCGGTCGCCGCGTCGGCGACCCGGCTCCGCTCAGTGGCGCAGAGTCGGGTGCGCCCGGGAGATAACCCGGAGGACTTGCGTTCGTTACCGGCGGGTAGCACCATGGAAGTTACCGGTCAGTATCCCGCTGGCCAGGGGCGACGTACGACGACGCGGAGGTGCCCGTCATGGGCCACTACAAGAGCAATCTTCGTGACCTGGAGTTCAACCTCTTCGAGGTCTTCGGCCGGCAGGACGTCCTCGGCCAGGGGCCGTACGCGGAGGTGGACGAGGACACTGCGCGAGAGATGTTGAAGGAGGTCGCCCGGCTCTCGGAGAACGAGCTGGCAGAGTCGTTCGCAGACGCCGACCGCAACCCCCCGGTCTACGACCCACAGACGCACTCCGTGGCCATGCCCGAGAGCTTCAAGAGGTCCTACCGGGCGTATGTCGACTCAGGCTTCTGGGGCGTGGACGTCCCCGGCGAGCTGGACGGCACGGTTGCTCCGCCGAGCCTCAAGTGGGCCATGAACGAGATGGTGCTCGGCGCGAACCCGGCGATCGCCATGTTCGCGGCCTCGTACTCGTTCGGCCGGCTGCTCTACATCCTGGGCAACGACGAGCAGAAGAAGCTGGCCCGTTGGATCGTCGAGAAGGGCTGGCACTGCACGATGGTGCTCACGGAGCCGGACGCGGGCTCGGACGTCGGGGCCGGGCGCACCAGGGCGACTCCCAACTCCGACGGCACGTGGAACATCACGGGGGTCAAGCGGTTCATCACCTCGGGTGAGTCCGACCTCACCGACAACGTCGTCCACTTCGTTCTTGCGCGGCCCGCGGGCGCTGGTCCGGGCACCAAGGGACTGTCCCTGTACATCGTTCCCAAGTTCCAGGTGGACGTGGAGACGGGCGAGCTGGGGGAGCGGAACGGCGCCTACGTCACCAACCTCGAGCACAAGATGGGGTTGAAGGTCTCCACGACCTGTGAGGTCACGTTCGGCGACAGGGAGCCTGCGGTCGGCACCCTCCTCGGCGACAGGCACGACGGGATCGCGCAGATGTTTCGCGTCATCGAGCACGCGCGGATGCTCGTGGGAACCAAGGCCATCTCGACGCTTTCCACCGCCTACCTGAACGCCCGCGACTACGCCAAGGAGCGGGTCCAGGGAGCGGACCTGACCCAGCAGAACGACAAGTCCGCCCCGCGCGTCACCATCACGCACCACCCTGACGTCCGCCGGTCACTCATGACGCAGAAGGCGTACGCCGAAGGCCTGCGCGCCCTCGTCATCTACACCGCGACCCAGCAGGACGTCGTCGACCAGGCCTTCCTGGAGAACGGCTCCGAGGAGCTGGACCCGCAGAGTGCGGCCGCGATGGCGAACCGGCTCAACGACCTTCTCCTGCCGATCGTCAAGGGTGTCGGGTCGGAGCGCGCCTGGGTCCTGCTGGGGACGGAGTCGCTGCAGACCCTGGGCGGGTCCGGGTTCCTGCAGGACTACCCCGTCGAGCAGTACATCCGCGACGCGAAGATCGACACGCTCTACGAGGGCACGACAGCCATCCAGGGCCTCGACTTCTTCTTCCGCAAGATCATCCGCGACAAGGCTCAGGCGCTCGCGCACCTTGCGCTGCAGATCCAGGAGTTCGCCAAGGCGGACGACGGCACGGCGTTCCTGCGTACCGAGCGTGAGCTGCTGGGCAAGGGGCTCGAGGACGTCCAGGCGATCCTGGGCTTCATGGTGGGCGAGCTGATGAAGTCGGACCCGCGCCAGGAGGGGGGCGATCTCCGCAACCTCTACAAGGTGGGCCAGAACACCTCCAGGCTGCTGCTCAGCGCAGGGGACCTCGTCATCGGCTGGCTGCTGCTTCGCCAGGCCGACGTGGCGCAGAAGGCGATCGACGGCGGCGCCAGCGGCAAGGACCTCGACTTCTACACGGGCAAGGTGGCGGCCGCGTCGTTCTTCGCCCGTACGGTGCTTCCGCGCATCGCCGCGGAGCGTCAGGTGGCCGAGGCCACGGACAATGCCCTCATGGACGTACCCGAGTCGGCCTTCTGAGCCACGGGCCACCCCCTCGCCGACGAAGTGGTCGAAGTGTCAGGCGCGGGGGTCCACATCCACCTCGTCGACGCGGGTGCCGGTCGAGGGGTCGGTGTGGCTGACGCGGCGCGACGAGTAGCCGGGTCCACCGACGTTGCGGCGGTTCGCCAAGACGAGGGAGAGAAGGATGGCGAGGACCCCGGCGGCCATGCAGATCCAGCCGATGGCAGCGAGGTTGACCGCGTCGACGGACGCGTTGAGGGCGAAGGTCAGGATCGCGCCGACGACGATGAGAAAGATGCCGACTCCGATGTACATGCTCACTCCTGGTGTTTCGCGGGCTTGGGGTGACCCGACCCTTCGACTGTAGCCCCAAAGTCCGTGACCTGCGGGAACGCGACGCGGATCCTGACATTTCCGCGCGCATGGGACGCCGCGACAGATAGCGCACCACATCCCACGCCGGGCCGCGTCTCAGACGCCGCGCAGGTCCAGCGTCAACGTGTCCGCCGCACCCGCGGTGAGCACCACCGGGATCCCCCAGTCCTGTTGGAAGAGGTGGCACGCGGCGTGCTCGGGCACCTCGCCGGTGACGGGGTCGCCGTCGCAGGCGGCGGCCTGCACGGACACGTGGAGCACCCCGTCAGTGACGGATCGGTCCAGCTCGAGCTCCCTGGTCAGCCCGCGAGCGCTGCCGCCACCCGACCGCAGCAGGGACTCCGGCGTCGCGGAGACCATGAGCCGCGTGGGATCGCCCCACCGATGGTCCAGCTTCTGACCGGTCGGCGGTGTGAACCCGACGTTCAGGGTGACCTTCCCCGGAGCCAGCTCCGTGGGGGGCCGCTTCGTGTGGTGCGCCAGGCCGTCCACACGCACGGCGTGGTCCGGCAGCGGCACCCGTACCAGCTGGTGCGAGGCCGACTCCGCTACGAGGAGGGTCGCCGTCGCGCCCGGGGCTGAGCCCTCCACGAGAGCGTCCGAAGGCTCCCGCAGCCCGGTCGCGAGCGTGCTGACCTCGTCGGTGACAGGGTCGAACCGGCGGATAGCACCGTTGTACGTATCGCTCAGGACCACGGAACCGTCGGGCAGGGCGGTCACGCCGAGTGGATGCTGGAGCAGGGCCTGTGACGAGGGACCGTCCCGGTGCCCGAAGTCGAAGAGGCCCTGCCCCACATGCGTCGTGACGACGAAACCGTCGTCCGTCAGGTCCAGGGAACGCAGGGCCGATGTCTCGGAGTCCGCTACCCACAACCTGCTGCCGTCCGCGGACGTGGCGAGCCCCGACGGCTGCGCGAACCAGGCCTCGTCCGCGGCACCGTCCCGGACGCCTTCTGCCGACGTGCCGGCCAGGACCGCCACGGTGTTCTCCGCCGGGTCGGCGGCGAGATGCAGGGCCCAGAGCTGGTGAACCCCTGCCATGGCGATGACCACGCGGTCGATGAACCAGGCCAGGTCCCACGGCGTCGACAGCTGCTGTCGCAGGGCAGGTCCGCTGCCGGAGCGTTCACGCAGCTGCGTGCCCGTCCCGGCCAGAGTCGTCCACAAGCCGTCGGACAGACGTAGGCCCTTGACCTGGTGGTGCACCGAGTCGGCCACCACGGCGTCGTACCCCACGCGGGCCGCCGTCTCGCGGGGCAGCACCAGCACACCTTGCGGCTCGTTCAGCTCGCCCGGACCACCGAACCGTCGACGCTCGGTCTGCAGGTCGGCCTCGAGCCATACGACCTCGTGGTGGGCGGTGTCCGACACGAGGACGGACCCGTCCGCCAACGCGGCCACCTTCCCGGGAAACCGCAGCGCGGTCTCGGCGGGCTCGGGTGCGACGTACGGGGAGTCACCCCGGCGCAGCGTGCCCTTGGTGCGGTGCTCCTCGACGAGCTCCTCGACGAGGGTCGAGAGCCCGTGCCCGTGCCCCTCGCCCGACATCGAGGCGACGATGTAGCCCTCGGGGTCGATGACCACGAGAGTCGGCCACGCCCGCGCGGTGTAGGCCTGCCACGTCACCAGGGATGGGTCGTCGAGCACGGGGTGGTGGACCGCATACCGCTCCACGGCCGCGGCCAGAGCCTCGGCGTCCGCCTCGTGCTCGAACTTGGGCGAGTGCACTCCGACGAGGACCAGGGAGTCGGCGTACTTCTCCTCCAGCGGCCGCAGCTCGTCCAGCACGTGCAGGCAGTTCACGCAGCAGAAGGTCCAGAAGTCGAGGACGACGATCCGCCCCCGCAGGTCAGCCAGCGACAGCGTGGCACCGCCCGTGTTGAGCCAGCCACGCCCGACCAGCTCCGGCGCTCGCAAGCGGGTCGCCGACCTCGCCACCGACGTCGTCACAGTCGCCGGTCCTGGAGGACCGGGAACTGCTCGCGCCACGCGGAGACCGCGTCGAGGTCCAGCTCGACACTGAGGACCTGCTCGTCGGTCCCAGCCATCGCCAGCGCCTCCCCTTTGGCGTTCACCACCTGCGAGTGGCCGCCCATCTCGGTCCCCGCGTGTGTCCCGGCCGTGTTGCAGGCGACCACGACGCACTGGTCCTCCACCGCCCGCGCGTGCGCGAGCAGGGTCCAGTGCCGCACGCGCGCCGCCGGCCAGGCCGCCGGAACGATGAACGCGATGGCACCCGCGTCGAGCTGGAGCCGGTAGAGCTCCGGAAAGCGCAGGTCGTAACAGGTGGACAGGCCGGCCCGGCCACCGCCGGGCAGGTCGACGAGGACGACCTCCTCACCGGCGTCCATCAGCCTGGGTTCACCCGAGCCGAAGCCGAAGCGGTGGATCTTGCGGTAGGTCGCCAAGAGGTCACCGTCCCTCCCGTAGACCAGCGACGTGTTCCATAGCCCGTGGCCGTCCGGTCCCAGCTCGCCGGAGGCCGGCCGCTCCACGATCGAGCCCGCGTGGAGCATGACACCGGCCTCGCGCGCTGCTGCCGCCATCGCCTGGCCGACGGGACCGTCGACAGGCTGCGCGCGAGCCTCCCACTCTCGGTAGGCGAAACCGCCGGCCGCCCACAGCTCCGGCAGCACCACGAGGTCGTGACCGGCCTGGGCCCGCACCAGGTCGGCAACCCGTGACACCCGCTCCTCCATGGGCTCGCCGTCACCGTAGGCGACCTGGAGCACAGCAACCCGCATCGTCAGCCTCTTTCCTCGGCTCGCTTCTTGAGCTCCTGCAAGTGTGCGTTGTACGCGGCGAGCTCGGCATCGCCGTCCCGGTCTGCCTGGCGGTCACGGCGGGTCGTCTCGGCCCGGTCGGAGCGCACCCAGGCGATGGCGACCATGAGGGTCAGGGCCAGCGTCGGCGCCTCTCCGATGCCCCACGCGACCGCTCCCGCCTGCTTCTGGTCGCCCAGCACGTCGGTCATCCACGGCAGGTGCAGCGCCTCGAAGAAGCCGGGCGCGAGGACCGTGGTGCTCCCCGTCATGACGACCCCGAAGAAGGCGTGGAAGCTCATGGTGGCGAAGAGCACGACGAGGAGCATCAGGGGCGGCCACTTCCGCGGTCCAGGGTCGGCCCCTACCAGGACCCAGACGAACAGGTACCCGCTGAGCAGGAAGTGCACCAGCATGAGGACGTGCCCGGTGTGGGTTCGCAGCGCCAGCTCGAACAACGGGGAGTAGTAGAAGACGGCGAGGCTGAGGAAGAACAGCGCCGCCGCGACCACCGGGTTGGCGAGCCACCGGAAGACGTGCGAGTGCACCACCTGCAGGATCACCTCCCTCGGGCCCCACGTCTGGTCGGGGCGGGCCGGGATGGCGCGCAGCGCGAGCAGGATCGGGGCTCCCGGCACCAGGAGCAACGGCACGAGCATCGCGACCACCATGTGCATCACCATGTGCATGGAGAAGAGGACCCGGCCGTAGACACCCGGAGCGCCGCAGACGGCATAGACGAAGACCAGCCAGCCGAGGACCCACAGGAGTATGCGGTGCACGGGCCAGGCGTCGCCGCGGCGTCGCAGTCGTAGCACGCCGGCGACGTAGAGCCCTACGGCGACGGCGGCCAGCGCCACCCAGAGCCAGTCGGTCGTCCATGTGCTGAACCAGCTCGCCGAGGTCAGTGCGCGTGGCGCCGGGTAGCCGGTGAGCTCGTAGGCGGCGGAGGCGTCCTGGACGGGTGTGTCCGGGACTGGGGGTGCGCTGCGGGCAAGCGCGACAGCAGTGCCGGTCGCGATCCCCATCACCACGAGCTCCGCCAGGACCAGCCTGGTGAAGGCGGCGGTGGACCCGCTCGCCAGCCGGGCCAGCAGCGAGCGCCGGTGCCACCAGCCAGCGGCCCCCAGGAGCACCAGGGAGGCAGCCTTGACCACCAGCAGAGCGCCGTACCGGGTGGCCAGGTCGCTCCAGCCCCCCACCCGGATGAAGCCGCTCTGCACCCCGGAGAGCGCGACGGCCGCGAAGCACCAGCCGGCGAGCACGGAGAACCGCTGGGCGGTCGCCGCAAGGTCCCTGCCAAGCGTCGGCCGCATCACCGCAAGACCCAGTAGGCCCCCGACCCAGAGCGTCACCCCGGCGAGGTGGACCGCGAGCGCGTTCACGGCCGTCGCATGGTCTGCCGCCCCGGCCGCGTGGCCGCCCAGGGCCAGGGGCAGCACAGCGACCAGGGCAACCGTGGCGAGCCACGCCATGGCAGCCCTGCTGGTCGCCACTAGGGCGCACAGCGCCACCACGGTGACCAGGCCGGTGGAGATGAGTTCGACGCGGATGGTCTCCAGGCCCCAGGCGAACGACGTGAGCTGCTGGACGAAGGTCGCGTCGGACAGCGGGGTCCCGCTGAGGTCCGCGAACGCGAACACCGTGCCGACAGCGCCGGTCAGCGCCCACATCCATGCGCTCACCGCGGCCAGCCTCGTGGCCGTGAGGCGCCGATGCGTCCGCGTCGTCTCCGGCATGAGGAAGGCCGCGTGCACCAGGAGGCCCACCGTCGCCGCCGCGCTGACGTCGTGGAGGACCCGCGCGTAGAGCACGCCCCAGCGGACCACCGCGCCAGGGTCCCCCAGGTCCGGCTTGGCGGCTGCCAGGCCGACCGCGGCAGCCAGCGGGAGCATCCCGAGCGCCGCCACAGCGACCACCACCAGCGGCGCGCGGGTCGCGTGAGCCGTGGCGGCCGACCCGCTCTGGGGCCCCGCGGCCGTCACGCCCGCCGTCCCAGCGGAGGAAGTCATGCGGACAGCCTAAGTAGGGTGGGCCCATGCCCCTGCACCCGGCAGCACCCGAAGACCTGCCCGGCCTCGTCGCGGCCTACCAGCAGACGACCCAGGCGGTGATCGACCTGGGACGCAGCTGTGGCGACGCCGACTTCGACCTGCCCACCGCCTGCCCCGGCTGGTCGGTCAAGGACCAGATCTCGCACGTCGTCGGGCTGGAGTCCTGGCTCCACACCGGAGAGACGCCCAGCGCCACGGTCCCCCACTACGCCCACGTGCGGAACGAGGCGGGCCGCTTCGTGGAGCGGTCGGTAGAGGTACGTCGGACGATGCTCGGCGCCAAGGTCGTCGACGAGCTCGAGACCGTCGTGGCGCGACGGGTGGAGCAGTTCAGCGCTCCCGAGATGACGCTGGAGACCCCGGTGCGCGGAGCGTGGGGTCCGGGGCCCGCGGGCGAGAGCCTCAAGACCCGCATCCTCGACATCTGGACCCATGAGCAGGACATCCGCCAGGCCCTGGGACGGCCCGGGAACCTCGACTCCGGCGGGGCGGCCGTGTTCATGTCCGTGCTCTTCGACGCGCTGCCCAGGCTCGTCGCCCGGGACGCCGCCATCGAGCCGGGGAACGTGGTGATCTTCGACGTCACCGGACCGGTCCTCGGCCGCGCCGGCGTCTGGGTGGATCCCGAGGAGGGCGGCAAGCCACGCGGCATACCGCTGTTCTCGGGCATCGCGCACGACGGCGACCCGCACGACACCTTCACCACCATCACGCTGTCCACCGATGCGATCACCCGGCGGGCCGCCGGCCGCGGTGGCCTGGACGACATCCACTTCACCGTGCACGGCGACGACGAGGTCGCCCGGCGGGTCCTGGAGAACCTCGTCTTCGTCCCGTAGCCTGCCTGGCCGCAGTTGTTTGCGCCATACAAGCATCGCGTGATATTTGTATGGCGCAAGCAACCTCCCCGGTCCAAGGAACGTCATGCCGTCCACCCACCTCGACCCGCAGAGTGCCGACCGCGTCAGCCGAGGCCTCATCCGGGTCATGAAGCTCATGCAGGTGATGCGTCATCACGCGCCGCGCATCCACCCTGCGGTCGACGCTGCCGCGTACCCCCTGTTGTTCAACCTGGCCGCGGAGCCGAGGCGGGTCTCGGCGCTCGCCGACTGCGTCCATTCCGACGTCTCCACGGTGAGCCGGCAGGTGAGCACCCTCGTCGGGCATGGCCTGCTGGAGAAGCTCAGCGACCCTGACGACGGGCGGGCGCAGGTCGTCCGGCTCAGCGACGAGGGACACGAGCTCCTCAGCCGGATCCAGCAGCACCGCAACGCCTGGTTCGGCGAGCTTCTCTCGGACTGGACGGTGGACGAGGCCGCAGCCTTCGCCGCCCAGCTCGAGCGCTTCGCCGCGACCCTGGAGGGCGCCCGCGAGCAGGCCACCGGTCGCGGACGCAACATAGAGGCGAGCACCACCGGCACCACCACTGCACAGCCCACCCTCGCCGTCGCCGCAGGCGACCCGACACCATCGGAGCACTGACCATGGCAGCCACCGCCCCCGCGCGGACCGACGGGCCCCTCACCCACCGTCAGATCGTCACGATCCTGGTGGGTCTGATGATGGGGATGTTCCTCGCCGCCCTCGACCAGACCATCGTCGCCACGGCGATCCGAACCATCGCGGACGACCTGAAGGGGCTGGACGAGCAGGCCTGGGCGACGACGGCGTACCTCATCACCTCGACCATCGTCACCCCGCTCTACGGCAAGCTCTCCGACATCTACGGCCGGAAGAAGTTCTTCTCCACCGCGATCACGATCTTCATCGTCGGCTCCGTGCTCTGCACCCTCTCCCAGTCGATGCTCCAGCTCGCGTTCTACCGAGCGATCCAAGGTCTGGGCGCCGGCGGCCTGTTCTCCTTGGCACTGGCCATCATCGGTGACATCGTGCCGCCTCGCGAGCGCGCCAAGTACCAGGGCTACTTCCTGGCCGTGTTCGGTACCTCGAGTGTCCTGGGCCCGGTCATCGGCGGCTTCTTCGCCGGGCAGAACACCCTGCTCGGGATCGACGGCTGGCGCTGGGTGTTCCTCGTGAACGTCCCCATCGGCATCGCCGCGCTGCTCGTCGTCTCCAGGACCCTGCACCTGCGCCACACGCGGCTGGACCACCGGATCGACTGGTGGGGTGCGGCCATGCTGACCGTCGGGCTCGTCCCGCTCCTGCTCGTCGCCGAGCAGGGCCGCGACTGGGGCTGGGGCTCCGGACGGTCGGTCCTGTGCTACGGCGTCGGTCTCGTCGGCGTGGTGGCGTTCCTGCTCGTGGAGCGGGCGATGAAGGACGAGGCCCTGCTTCCCCTCACCCTGTTCCAGGAGCGGACGGTGGCCGTCGCCTCCGGGGCCTCGGTGCTCATCGGCATGGCGATGTTCGGTGGGTTGGCGTCGCTGCCGCTCTACCTGCAGATCGTGAAGGGAGCCAGCCCCACCAAGGCCGGCCTGCTGCTGCTCCCACTCACGCTGGGCATCATGGGCGGCTCGATCCTCTCGGGCCAGATCATCAGCCGCACGGGCCGCTACCGCAGGTTCCCGATCATCGGCTCGGCCCTGCTCGCCCTGGCGTTGTTCGCCTTCCACTACGTGCACGCCGACACTCCGCTGTGGCAGACGATGATCGTCATGGTGTTCTTCGGGCTCGGCCTCGGCTTCAACTTCCAGCCGCTGACCCTGGCGGTGCAGAACGCCGTGTCGCCCCGGCTCATCGGCGTCGCGACGTCGTCCGCCACGTTCACCCGTCAGATCGGCGGCACCCTCGGCACGGCCGTGTTCCTGTCGATCCTCTTCTCCACCGTGCCGGACAAGATCAGCGCGGCCATGCAGCGCGTCGCGCCGACCAGGGAGTTCCAGACCGCGCTCCACGACCCCGCCAACGCACAGTTCGCGAAGAGCCTGCAGGCCGCTCAGTCCGGCGGCTCCGGTGCCGGGTCGGCAGGCGGCGTCCTGAAGGACTCCTCCTTCCTGACGAACCTCGACGCCCGCCTGGCGAAGCCGTTCCTCCAGGGCTTCTCGGACTCGATGGACCTGGTGTTCCTCGTCGGGTCGGGCGTGATGCTCATCGGCTTCCTCGTCATGCTGCTGCTGCCGCACGTCGAGCTGCGAGGCGGGTCGGCCTACTCCGAGCGCGGCAAGGCCGACCAGGCCGACGCCGACGCAGCGGCAGCTCACGCGGCGCCCTCCGCCTAGCGCCCTCCGCCTAGCGGCCTCCGGCGAGTCCCAGACGGAAGAGGGGTCAGCCCCAGACGAGACCGCGTGCGGGATCGGCCAGGATGGCTCCTACGTCGGCGATGAACCTGCTCCCGAGCTCACCGTCCACGAGCCGGTGGTCGAAGCTCAGGGCGAGCTGGGTGACCCAGCGGGGCTCGATCGTCTCGGCGCCGTCGGGAGCGGTGACGACCCACGGCTGGCGGCGGATCGCCCCGAACGCGAGGATCGCCGACTCTCCGGGGTTGATGATCGGGGTACCGGTGTCGACGCCGAAGACGCCGACGTTGGTGATCGTGATGGTGCCGCCCGACATGTCGGCAGGCTGGGTGCGCCCCTCCCGCGCCGTCGCCGTCAGGTCGCCGATCGCCTGCGCGAGCTGGAGCATCGAGAGCTGGTCGGCGTCCTTGATGTTGGGGACGATGAGGCCACGGGGCGTCGCCGCGGCGATGCCGAGGTTGACGTAGTGCTTGACCACAATCTCCTGGGCTGCCTCGTCCCAGGTCGCGTTGATCTCCGGGTTGCGACGGATCGCCACGGTCATCGCCTTCGCGAGGACCAGCAACGGCGTGACCTTGACTTCCTTGAACTCGCGGTCCTTCTTCAGCCGCTCGACGAGCGCCATCGTGGCGGTCGCGTCGATGGTGACCCACTCGGTGACGTGCGGCGCAGTGAAGGCGCTTCCCACCATCGCCTGCGCGGTCATCTTCCGGACGCCCTTGATGGGGACGCGCGTCTCACGTTCCCCGCGGGTGAACACCGGAGCCTGGTATGCCGCGCGGCCGGCGCCGGCGCCGGAAGTCGGCTGCGTCCCGGCCACCTCCGACCCGCGCGCACCCGAGCCGCTGGCGTGGGCCTCGACATCGGCGCGGGTGATGACGCCACCCTCGCCAGAGCCGGTGACCGCCTCGAGGTCGACGCCGAGGTCCTTGGCGTACTTGCGCACCGGTGGCTTGGCCAGCGCACGTGCCCCGCCCTGGCCCCCAACGACGGGCTGGGCGGCCGCCTCCTGGGTGGTGACGGGCGGGGCGGCCGCCTCCTGGGTGGTGACGGGCGCCGCACCGCCCCTGCGGGGGCGACGGACCGCTTCGGTCTGCTTCACGCCATACCCCACGAGGACGGCCGTGCGCCCGGTGGACGTGGTGCCGCCGATCTTGCCTTCTTCGATCTCCTCGTCGTGAGCGGCGGCGATCTCCGCGGCGAGCTTCGGGGCCGGGCTTCCCTCGATACCAGGTTCGACCGGCCCCTCGGCGGGCGCGTCCTGCACGGTGGCGGCGGCCCCTGTCGCGGCGCCTCCGGCGGTGTCGACGGCGATGATGGGCGTCCCGACCTCGACGGTCTGCCCCTCCTCCACGAGGAGGGCCGTCACCCTCCCGGCGAACGGTACGGGCAGCTCGACCAGCGACTTGGCGGTCTCGATCTCCACGACGATGTCGTTGACCTTCACCGTGTCCCCGACCTTGACGTTCCAGGTGACGATCTCGGCCTCCGTGAGACCCTCACCGGGGTCGGGAAGCTTGAACTCCTTGACAGACGCAGACTTTTCGGCAGACACAGGCGTTTCGCGTCCTCTCTCAGAAGGCGAGCGAGCGGTCGACGGCGTCGAGCACCCGGTCCAGGTCGGGCAGGAACTCCTCTTCCAGCTTGCTCGGCGGATACGGCAGGTTGTACCCGCCGACCCGGAGCACCGGCGCCTCAAGGTGGTAGAAGCATCGCTGCTGCAGCGCGGCGGCGATCTCGGCGCCCATCCCGAGGAAGGTGGAGGCCTCGTGCACGACCACGGTTCTGCCCGTCTTCTCCACCGACGACGCCACCGTGTCGAGGTCCAGCGGGCTGAGCGAGCGGAGGTCGATGACCTCCAGGTCCTTGCCCTCGCCGGCGGCCGCCTCGGCCGCCTGGAGGCACGTCTTGACCATCGGGCCATAGGCGACGAGCGTCGCGTCGGCACCCTCACGGACCACCTGTGCCTTGAGCAGCTCACGGGGCGCAGCGCTGACGTCGACCTCGCTCTTGTCCCAGTAGCGGCGCTTCGGCTCGTAGAACAGGACCGGGTCGTCGCTCTCGATCGCCTGCTGGATCATCCAGTAGGCGTCCTCCGCGTTGGAGCAGCAGACGACCTTCAGGCCGGCGGTGTGCGCGAAGTACGCCTCGTTGGACTCCGAGTGGTGCTCGACTGCGCCGATGCCTCCGCCGACGGGGATGCGGATCACCATGGGAAGCCTGACCTTGCCGAGCGAGCGTGCCCTCATCTTGGCCACCTGGCTGACGATGTGGTCGAACGCCGGGTAGATGAAGCCGTCGAACTGGATCTCGACCACGGGACGGTAGCCGCGCAGCGCCATACCGATCGCCGTGCCGACGATGCCGGCCTCCGCGAGCGGGGTGTCGATGACCCGGTCCTCGCCGAAGTCCTTCTGCAGGCCGTCCGTCACCCGGAAGACCCCGCCGAGCTTGCCGATGTCCTCACCCATGAGAACGACCTTGGGGTCGCGTTCCATGGCTGCGCGCAGACCGTTGTTGACCCCCTTGGCGATGGTCATGCTGGTCATCTCAGTGACCACCTTCCGTCGCGAATCCGGCATGGTACTCCGCGAACTCGCGACGCTCCGCCTCGACGACCGGGTGCGGCTCGACGTAGACATGGTCGAACATCGAGTCGCCCGTGGGGTCGGGCATCGTCAGGCAGCCTTCCCGCACCTGCGCGGCCAGCTCGTCGGCCTCGCCGTCGACCGCGTCGAAGAAGCCCTGGTCGGCCTTGGCCTGGTGGACGAGGCAGGACTTGAGGCGCTCGATCGGGTCCCGGTGCTTCCACACCTCGACCTCGGCCGACACGCGGTACTTGGTCGGGTCGTCGGACGTCGTGTGCGCGCCCATCCGGTAGGTGTAGGCCTCGATGAAGGTCGGGCCCTGGCCCGAGCGGGCGGCGTTGAGCGCCTGGGTGGCGACGGCGTACACCGCCAGCACGTCGTTGCCGTCGACCCGCACTCCGGGGAAGCCGAAGCCGCGCGCCCGCTGGTACAGGGGGATCCGGGTCTGGCGCTCGTTCGGCTCGGAGATGGCCCACTGGTTGTTCTGGCAGAAGAAGACCACGGGTGCGTTGTTGACGGCGGCGTAGACGAAGGCCTCGTTGACGTCGCCCTGGGCGCTCGCCCCGTCACCGAAGTAGGCGATCACCGCGGTGTCGCGGTCCGGGTCGCCCGTCCCCACCGCGCCGTCACGCTGGACCCCCATGGCGTACCCCGTCGCGTGCAGGGTCTGCGCGCCGATGACGATCGTGTAGAGGTGGAAGTTCTTCTCGTTGGGGTCCCAGCCGCCGTGGTTGACCCCGCGGAACAGGCCCAGAAGGTTGAGAGGGTTCACCCCGCGGCACCACGCCACGCCATGCTCCCGGTACGTGGGGAACGCGTAGTCCTGGGGGCGCAAAGCCCTGCCGGAACCCACCTGGGCGGCCTCCTGGCCGAGCAGCGAGGCCCAGATCCCGAGCTCACCCTGGCGCTGCAGGGCGGTGGCCTCTGCATCGACCCTCCGGATGAGGACCAGGTCGCGGTAGAAGCCGCGCAGGTCCTCGTCAGTGAGCCCGTCGAGGTAATGGTCGTACTCGGTGTTCTCCACCCGCTGGCCCTCGGGCGTGAGCAGCTGGACCATCTCCGGTCCGCCGTCACCCACCTCCGGCACCGGGGCGGTCAGCTCCGCCAGCACGTCGTCCTCGGCGGGACCGGTGCTGACACCGGCGACAGCGTTGTCGCTCACAGGCACTCCTTCTTCCGACCGCTCCACGGGTGGCGGGGCGTCCGGCTCGGGCCGCGGTCCCCGTGCGGGGTCTCCGCTGCTGGTTCTGCGGCAGGCTGGTTGCGCCGAGTGTGGCGGCGCTCACATGGTGGCCTTGCTGAGGCCAAAGATATCCGCCGCCCCCGAAATCTCAGAATCCGGACCCCGCCCGGGACGCAGCTCGCCTGGTGGCGCCGCCTGTGGCCTCGTGGACCTGCCTCTGGTTTTCCGCGTGCGCGGAAGGGCACCATGAGGTATGTCGCCGCGCCTGGCAGGAACCCTCGGCTTCTGCGTCCTGCTCGCTGCCTGTGGCAGCACGGGTTCCGGAGCGGGATCCGGCCCGTCCAGCGGGCCGGAGACGACCACCCACGCGCCAACGCCATCTACCACCGACGCGCCAACGCCGTCGACCACCGAGGCACCGACGACAGCCGGGCGCAGCATGACGGTCACCGGCACCGTCTCCGCAGGCGTCGAGTCGGGCTGCCTGGTGTTCGAGCCGAAGTCGGCCCCGGGGAAGGGGACGTGGGTGCTCGTCGGCAGGACGGGCGGCCTGGAGGCCGGCATGACGGTGACCATCAGGGGCGCACTCGCTCCAGGTGTCATGACCACGTGTCAGCAGGGCACCCCCTTCCGGGTGGAGGCAGTCGTCTCCCGGTGACGATGCGGTTGACCGCTCCCTGTCCACCCTCGCCGGTTGGTAACCCGCGTCGACCGGGCGTGCAGCACGTGCGGACGCAGGTGTCCCGTCGGCGGGGTCTACCGGGGCGTCACGTGAGCCGGGACTGCGTACGCCAGAGGTCGATCCCCGCCTCCACCGCGTCCCGGTCGATCTCCTCGAGCTCGGCGTCCGAGAACCGGAGGTTGGCCACCGCCGCGGCGGAGTCCTCCAGCTGTCCGACCGAGGAGGCCCCGATCAGCACGGAGGTGACCCGCTCGTCGCGCAGCACCCAGGCCAGCGCCATCTGCGCGAGCGACTGGCCGCGCTCGGAGGCGAGGTCGTTGAGCTTGCGGACGTGCGTGAGCGACTCCTGCGTCAGCAGGTCCGGCGACAGGGACTTGCCCTGGGACGCCCGCGAGCCCTCGGGGATCCCTCCAAGGTACTTGTTCGTCAGCATGCCCTGAGCCAGCGGCGAGAAGGCGATGCAGCCGACGCCGCGCTCGCCGAGGGTCTCCAGGAGGCCACCCTCCACCCAGCGGTTGAGCATCGAGTAGGACGGCTGGTGGATCAGCAGCGGCACCCCGAGGTCGTCGAGCACGTCCGCGGCACGCGCGGTGAGCTCTGGGCCATAGCTGGAGATCCCGGCATACAGCGCCTTGCCCTGCTTGACGATGGAGGCCAGTGCACCCATCGTCTCCTCCAGTGGGGTGTCCGGGTCGGGGCGGTGGCTGTAGAAGATGTCCACATAGTCCAAGCCGGTGCGGCGCAGGGTCTGGTCCAGGCTCGCCACCAGGTACTTGCGGGAGCCGCCGTCACCGTAAGGCCCCGGCCACATGTCCCAGCCGGCCTTGCTGCTGATGACGAGCTCGTCGCGGTACGGCCTGAAGTCAGCGGCGAGGTGCCGCCCGAAGTTCGTCTCGGCCGCGCCGTACGGGGGCCCGTAGTTGTTCGCCAGGTCGAAGTGCGTGATGCCGATGTCGAACGCGCGGCGCAGGATCGCTCGCTGGACGTCGAAGGGCTTGTCGTCGCCGAAGTTGTGCCACAGCCCCAGGCTGACCGCGGGCAGGCGCAGCCCGGACTGACCGACCTGGCGGTACGGCATCGGCCCGTAGCGGTCGGGGTGGGCAAGGTACGGAGGCATCCAGGTGTCGACCATGGCCCCAGTCTGCCCGGGGACGGCCGCGGGGGCATGGCAAGGGGAGTCAGTCGCGGACGCGCCGCGTGCTGGGACGCCGCCTACGTGGAGGACCGGAGGAACTCCCCGGCGACTCGGACGAGGACGTCGTTGGCCTCACGCTCCCCGATCGTGGCGCGTACGCCGTCGTTGCCGTACTGGCGCAACGTGAGCCCTGCCTGTTGCGCTGCTGCGGCGAAGTCGCCGGACCGGTGGCCGAGCGGGAACCACACGAAGTTCGCCTCGCTGTCCGGGACGGCCCAGCCCTGGCCCCGCAGGGCCCCGACCACCCTGGTGCGTTCCGCGACGAGTGCGTCGACCCGCTCCTTCAGCTCGTCGAAGGCCGCCAGGGACGCCACCGCTGCGGCCTGGGCGATGGAGCTGACGCCGAACGGCGTTGCCGTCTTGCGCAGCGCCGACGCCACGGGCGGGTGGGCCACCGCGTACCCGACCCGCAGGCCGGCCAGGCCGTAGGCCTTGGAGAACGTGCGCAGCACCATCACGTTGGGTCGCTGCCGGTACAGCTCCAGGCTGCGAGGAGCGTCGTCACCCGTGACGAACTCGACGTACGCCTCGTCGACCACGACGAGCACGCGGCTCGGCACCGCGTCGACGAACCGCTCGAGCTCGGTGTGCGTGACCATGGGGCCGGTGGGGTTGTTGGGCGTGCAGACGATGACGACCTTCGTCCGGTCGGTGATCGCGGCGCGCATGGCGTCCAGGCGGTGCCGGGCCCGCTCGTCGAGCCCGACCTGCACCGAGGTGGCTCCGGCGAGCGCCGTGACGATGGGGTACGCCTCGAAGGAGCGCCACGCGTAGACCACCTCGTCACCCGGGTCGCAGGTCGCGGTGATGACCTGGCCGAGGACGCCCACGGACCCGGTTCCCGTCGCGATGTGCTCCACCGGCACCTCCAGCGAGTCCGCCAGAGCCTGGGTCAGCTCGGTGACTGCCATGTCGGGGTACCGGTTGATCGTCGCCGCGGCCTCCTGGACGACCTTGAGGACGGACGGCAGTGGGGGGTAGGGGTTCTCGTTGGAGGACACCTTGTACGCCGTAACCCCGTCCTGCGCAGCGGCGGGCTTTCCCGGGATGTAGGAGGGCACCTGGTCGAGGGCTGCCCGCAGGCGGACATCACTGTCAGTCATGGCATCACTGTAGGCGGCGCCGAACCGGCCCCACTCGGCTCTCGTGTGCGCGGCGTTCGGCGATGGAGTGCGGCGGTGCCGCGCGACAGCTGCCTCGCGTGGGTAAGGGGGCCCGTCTACTCGTCGCGGTCCGGGATGACCCAGCCCAGGACCATCGAGACGATGGTGATGACCAGTGCGCCCAGCACGGCGTCCCAGAAGAAGTGCCTGATGGCGAACGACAGCCCCAGTGGGCTCGAGAGCCACTCGGTGAGCTGGAGCATGAACGCGTTCACGATGAAGGTGAAGAGGCCCAGCGTGAGGATGATGAACGGGAAGCTGAGGAACTTCGCCACCGGTTTCACGACCGCGTTCACGAGGCCGAAGACCAGGGCGACCAGGATGACCGTGGCGAACCTCGAGCCGAACTTCCCCGCACCGAAGGTGATGCCCGGGACCAGCCACGCCGCCACCCACAACGCCACGGCATTGACCGCGATCTTGATGAGGAAGCCCATGGCGCGATAGTGCCAGACGACGCGGCGCCATACCCGGCCGGACTCACTTTCCTGCACTCACCTTCCGGCTCACTGACCTGCCTGCACTCACCTTCGCGCGGCCGTCCCCTTCCGTCCCCTCCCGCCCCCGTCCCTCGACCAGACTCACGTTGTTGTGCGTGTCTCGTCCGCCGAAGGCCCGACACGCACAAGATCCCGAGTCTGGTCGGGCGAGGGAACCGAGGAAGTGAGGGCACAGGACCTGGCACGAGGCTCGCCAGTCCACAGGACGTCTCGTCGGCGCCCTGCAGGGACCAGATCAGCCTGATGCTCGGACGGGTGCATCCAGACCTGCTGCCGGACATCTTCACCCGACGCCAGGCGGTCGAGGCGGGCGTCAGCGACGTACGGCTGCGTACGTGGGTGCGTCGCGGCCTCGTCCGCCGGCTGCGCCACGGCACCTATGAGAGGGCGGAGCCCGTCGCGCCCGAGGCCCGCTCGGCACGCCACGTCAGCGAGGCTCGCGTAGCCCTCGACCGGTTCACCACGGGGTATGCCGCGAGCCACCTCACCGCGGCCGCCGCATACGGCCTGCCTCTGCCCATGGGGCCGGCGGGACCCGTCCACCTGACGACGATCCACTCCACGCAGCGCTCGCGCACTCCCCACGGCGCGGTGCTCCACCACTGCGACTCCGTCGAGCCCGAGCTGGACCTCGCCGACGGGCTTGTCGTCACGAGCACAGCGTGGACCGTCGCCGACTGCCTACGCAGCTTCGGGCCTCGGGTCTCCGTACCGATCGCGGATGCCGCGCTCCACCGGGGTCTCACGGCTCCGCAGGACGTGCGGGCCGTCTTGGAGTCACAGCGTCGCTGGCGCGGTAAGCCGCGGGCTCGTGCGTCGCTGATGCTGGTCGACGGCCGACGGGAGTCCTGGCTCGAGTCCTGGGGGTCCGTCCGCTTCCACGAGTGGGGAGTCAACCTGCCGGAGCCACAGGTCGTCATCGAGGATCTCGGCGGGCTGTTCCTGGGTCGCGTCGACGGAGGGTGGAAGGACGATGCCACGGTGCTCGAGCTCGACGGTCGCGCGAAGTACCAGGACGACGATGGTGAAGGGATCGGTTCGACCTTCTGGAGAGAGAAGTCGCGTCACAACGACCTGACCAACGTGGGGCTGACGGTGGTCCGCTTCGAGCTGCGGGACTTGCTCGAGCGCCCGCGGTCCGTCCAGCACGCCGTCTGGTCTGCGCGCAGAGCCGGCGACGCTTCCCGGTTCACGGGCCTTTGGCGCTCCACCCCCTCGACCGGACTCACCTTTTTATGAGTGTCGAGCCGCTTGCGACCTCGACACTCACAAATTCGTGAGTCCGGTGGGGGAAGGGCGGCGGGGAAGTCAGACGTGGCGGCGTGAGGTGACGACCCGGAACCGGTTCGCCACGAAGGCCGTGTCGACGTATGCCGCGTTGGCGGCCGGGTTCGCGCCCGTGCCGTGCAGGTCCGAGAAGGCCGCGGTCTGGTTCACGAAGACGGCACCGGTGAGGTTCTCCGAGAGTGCGACGCCGGCGTCGGCAGCCGCCTCCCGGGCGTCGTCGAGGACCTGTTCGTCGGTGGAGTACACCGCTGCCGTCATGGCACCGTGTTCCCGCACGGTGTCTCGGAACTGCGCCAGCGACTGCTCCGTGCCCGCGGTCCCGATGAGGAAGCTGACCGGCCCGAAGCACTCCTGGGTGTAGACGTCCTCGCGGCTGACGTCGAGGCTGACCAGCCCGGGCGCCCTGACGACCGCCTCGGGGAAGGTCGGGTGAACGACCGCGCGGGAGTCGAGCACCACCTCGCCGCCGGCCTCCCGAGCCAGCGCGGCGAGCCCCTCGGCGTTCGCCCGGACCCCGTCGTTGACCGTGGCGCCGAGCAGCTCCACAGCCCGGGCGTCGTCGCCGGTGAGCTTCCCGACCGCGGCCGCCAGCTTGGCTCCGAACTCCTGGAACGACAGCATGCCCTCGTCGGTCCGGATGCCCTCGCGCGGCACGTAGATGTTCTGCGGGGTGGTGCACATCTGACCCGAGTACAGCGCCAGGGAGAACGCGAGGTTCCCGAGCACGCCCCGCAGGTTGTCCGTCGAGTCGACCACGACGGTGTTCACCCCCGCCTTCTCCGTATAGACCTGCTTGCCGGCTCCCGCGGCGGTCTGTTCGAGCCAGGTCCCGAACCCCGGACCTCCGGTGTAGTCGATGATGCGCACCTCGTCCCGCTGCGCGAGCACCTTGGCCAGGCCTTCGCCTTCCGCCTCGGGCGCCAGCTGCAGCAGGTCCGGGCTGAATCCCGCTCCGGCGAGCACCTCGCGACCCACCGCCACGGAGATCGCCAGGGGCAGGATCGCCCGGGGGTGCGGCTTCACGATGACGGGGTTCCCGGTGACGAGGGAGGCGAAGAGCCCGGGGTACCCGTTCCAGGTGGGGAAGGTGTTGCAGCCGATGACCAGCGCGACGCCACGGGGCACGACGCGGTAGTCCTTCTGCAGGCGGATGGGGGCAGGGTTGCCCTGCTTGTCTCGGCCTGGCTTCTCCCACACCACCGAGGCGGGGATGCGCTCCTGCTCGGCCAGCCCGGCGGCGACGGCCTCCAGAGCCCGGTCCTGGGCGTGTGGTCCGGCGGCCTGGAAGGCCATGACGAACGGCTGGCCCGTGGTGTGCATGACGGAGTGCCCGATCTCGAACGACCGCGTGTTGATGGCATCGATGATCTCGACGCAGACCGCCGCCCGCGTCCGTGCTCCGGCGTCCCGCCACCGCGGCAGGGCGGCCTGGGCCACCTCGATCGCACGGTCGACCTCCAGGTGGGGGTAGGTGACGCCCAGGGCCGGCCCGTACGGCGAGACCTCCTCGCCGACCCAGCCACCGTCGGTCGCCACCTCCCCCAGTGCGCCGAAGGCCTTGTCCAACAAGGCCTCGTATGCCGCCTGGCCCTGTTCGGCGGCCCCCGCGCCGTACACCCGAGGTGACGGCGACTCGGGGTAGCGCGAGAAGTAGGAACGTCCCGCGAGGGCGGCGGTGGCCTCCTGCAGCACCCCGGCATGCCGGTCGACGAGAGGGTGGCTCTGGGGCTGCTGGGACTGGGTGGGCGCCGTTGCCGTGGTCATGCCAGCCATCGTAGGCGCCGCTCGGACTACGTTGGCCGGCATGGACGAGGACCTCAGCCATGTGCGCAGGATGTGGGCCGACGACCGAGCGTCACGCGAGCTGGGGATGCGGGCCGTGACCATCGAGACCGACCACGCGGTCGTCACGATGCGGGTCACCGACTCCATGGTCAAAGGCCACGACATCGCGCACGGCGGTTTCATCTTCACCCTGGCCGACTCCACCTTCGCGCTCGTCTGCAACAGCCGGGGAGCGCTGACGGTGGCGGCAGGCGCGGACATCACCTTCGTCGCCGCCGCCCGGCGTGGCGACGTGCTGGTCGCCGAGGGCATACAGCGAGCGGCTTACGGCCGCAGCGGTCTCACGGATGTCACGGTCATCCGCGAGTCCGACGGGGCGCTCGTCGCGGAGTTCCGCGGCAGGTCCCGAAGCCTGTCCTCCGGGGCAGCGCGAGCCTGACCAGCATACGGTTGTCCCATGCGCGTCTTGGTCACCGGCGGTGCCGGCTACATCGGGTCCCACACCGTCGTCCAGCTTGCCGCCGCAGGGCACGATGTCGTGGTCGTCGACAGCTTCGCCAACGCCAAGCCCACGGTCGTGCCACGGCTCGAGGCACTGGTCGGCAAGCCGCTGGAGGTCCATGCGTTCGACCTCACCGACCGCGACAAGACGGAGTCGCTCTTCGCCGAACGGCAGTTCGACGCGGTGATCCACTTCGCCGGTCTCAAGGCGGTGGGCGAGAGCGTGACGGTGCCGCTGGAGTACTACCAGAACAACCTCGACTCCACGTTCGCGCTCGTGCGGGCCATGCAGCGGCACGGCTGCTTCAAGCTCGTGTTCTCCTCCTCCGCCACCGTCTACGGAGACAAGGCGCCGGTGCCCATGAAGGAGGAGTTCCCCACTTCCGCCACGAACCCGTACGGCTGGACCAAGGTGATGATCGAGCAGGTGCTGCGCGACGTCGCTACGACCGACGAGCGGTGGAGGATCGCGCTGCTGCGCTACTTCAACCCGGTGGGGGCCCACGCCTCGGGCACCATCGGGGAGGATCCGCAGGGAATCCCCAACAACCTCATGCCCTTCATCGCGCAGGTGGCGGTCGGCAAGCTGGACAAGCTGCGCGTCTTCGGCAACGACTACCCCACCCCCGACGGCACAGCGCTGCGGGACTACATCCACGTGGAGGACCTCGCGGCGGGTCACCTGGCGGCGCTGAACAAGCTGGGGACGAGCGAGGACCGGGTCTCCACCTGGAACCTGGGGACCGGGCACGGCACCAGCGTGCTGGAGGTGCTGAAGGCCTTCGAGAAGGCCTGTGGCCACGACCTGCCGTACGAGATCGTCGGACGGCGGGCCGGCGACATCGCCGCGTCGTACGCCGACCCCTCGCGCGCCGAGGCCGAGCTGGGCTGGAAGGCGACCCGGACGATCGAGGACATGTGCGCGGACCAGTGGCACTGGCAGCGCGAGAACCCGCTCGGCTATCCGGACTGACGCCCAGGGCGGCCGGCGTGGCCGCCGGCCCTGCCACCACCTGAGGCGACCGCACCCGTGCGAGCGGCGAACGCAGCGCTTGGGTTGAATGGGGTCATGACAGCACCCTCCCCCTACCGCGTCACCGTCGTCTGCACCGGCAACATCTGTCGCTCGCCGATGGCTGAGTTCCTGCTGCGGCAGCGGTTCGACGAGGCAGGGCTCGGCGAGGAGGTCGCCATCGACTCTGCCGGCACGCACTCGTATGAGGTCGGCAACCCGGCGGACCCCCGGACCCTGGCGGTCCTGGCCCGCAACGGCCATACCGACTGGGGTGGCGCAGAGCACGTGGCGCGCAAGTTCGAGCGGGCCTGGCTCGACGACGTGGACCTCGTGCTGGTGGCCGACTCGGGACACCTCAGCGAGCTCCTGCCCCTGTGCCGCACGGCCGGGCACCGTGCGAAGCTGCGGATGTTCCGGTCTTTCGACCCAGAGGCCGAACGCGCCGGAACGCTCGACATGGACGACCCCTGGTACGGCGACGACTCGTCCTTCGAACAGACGTATGCCGAGATCCTCGCCGCCGCCGACGGCGTGGTCGAGTTCGTCCGCGGCGAGCTCAAGACCCGTCATGCACAGGAAGCTGAATAGGTAGGAATAGGTGGGTCGGGACCGCGGTTGAGGCGACATGACGACGATGGCCAGCCCCTTCCCGCTGCGGCTCTCGTGGGCCCGGAGCCTTTTCGACCGCGGCGAGTACGCCGGCGCCGCAACGGCGCTCGCGCAGCTCGTCGCAGAGGTGGAGTCGCAGGCCCAGGGAACCGCCGATGGTCCCCTGCACGGCACGACGGACCTGCGTGTCCTGCTGGCCCGGGCCTACTTCGGCTCGGCGCAGCTGGGGCGGGCCGAGGTGGTGCTGCGTGAGCTCGTGGAAGCTGCACCGGACGACGGCTACCTCCACCTGCTGCTCGGCCGGACCCTCCAGCGACAGGGCAGGCACGCCGATGCCCGGCGTCACCTCGCGCTCGCCGAGGTGCTTGGCGACTACGCCCGGCCCGCGGCGTACGGTGAGGCCCGGACCAGCGACGACCGCTGAGGAGCTGCCATACCCGACTACGGCCACGACCTCCGGTTCGGGATCTTCCCCAGCCCGGACGCCGCCGGTGCGCAGCTCGTGCTCGAGCTCAGCGAGGCGGCGGACGTCGCGGGGCTGGACCTGGTGACGATCCAGGACCACCCCTACCAGGCGAGACACCTGGACGCCTGGACGCTGCTGTCCGTCATCGCGGCCCGGACCACGTCCATCAGCGTGGCACCCAATGTCGCGAACCTTCCCCTGCGGCCACCCGTGGTGCTGGCTCGCAGCGTGGCCACCCTCGACCTGCTCAGCGGCGGGCGCGCCGAGCTCGGCCTCGGCACGGGCGCGTTCTGGGATGCCATCGTGGCCGCGGGCGGCCCACGTCGCACGCCCGGGCAGTCCGTTGGCGCGCTCGAGGAGGCCATCGCGGTGATCCGCGCGGTGTGGTCCGGGAGGGGCTCCGTGCGGGTCGACGGAGAGCACTACCGCGTCACGGGACTGCACCCAGGGCCGGCTCCCGCCCACGACGTGGAGCTCTGGCTGGGCGCCTACAAGCCGCGGATGCTGCGAGTGACCGGCCGGCTCGCGGACGGCTGGCTCCCAAGCCAGGGGTACGCCGACCCGCCCGCCCTGCGGAAGCTGAACGCGACCATCGACCAAGCCGCCGTGGCGGCGGGGCGCGCCCCTGCCGCGGTACGGCGCCTCTACAACATCAACGGCACGTACGGCTCCGGCCCCGGCTTCCTGCGTGGAGGGCCGCGCGACTGGGCGCAGCAGCTGGCCGAGCTGACCCTCGACGAAGGCATGAGCACCTACATCGTCGGCGTCTCGACGGTCGCGGAGGTGGAGCGCTTCGCCGGCGAGGTCGCTCCTGCCACCCGCGAGCTGGTCGACGCCGAGCGGGAGCGCCGAGCCAGCCGGCCCTCCACGGATGACGGCGCCGAACCCCTCCGTGATGCCGGCGGGCGCAGTGACCCCGGCCGGCGGCAGGTGGCGGTGGAGACAGCGTCGGGGTGGGAGCCGCGCTCCAGCGCCCGGCCCCTCGTCGTGCGGCCGACCCCTGACGACGGCAACCGGTTTACGGGAACCCTCAGCTGGGACGAGGACAGTCGTCCCACCCTCTCGCGCGACCCGCAGTCCCGCTACACAGCCGAGCAGCAGGCCTCTGCTCAGCATCTCGTAGACATCCACGACGGTCTGCGCGGCGAGCTGGCCCGGCTGAGGGACATCGTGGAGCAGGTGCATGACGGCGCGGTGGAGGCCAACCGCGCGCGGAACCTCATCAACCAGCTCACGATGCGGCAGAACCACTGGACCTTGGGCGCCTACTGCGCGCAGTACTGCCGCATCGTCACGGGCCACCACACCTTGGAGGACCGTTCGGTCTTTCCCCACCTGCGCCGCAAGGAGCCGGCTCTCACGAGAGTCCTCGACCGGCTGCAGCACGAGCACGAGATCATCCACGACGTGCTCGAGCAGGTCGACCGCGCGCTCGTCAGCATGGTGTCGGAAGGCGGTGACACGACACCGCTGGACCGGGCGGTCGACCTCCTCACGGACACGCTGCTGTCGCATCTGGCGTACGAGGAGCGCGAGCTGATCGAGCCGCTGGCCCGTCACGGCCTGGGCTGAGGGCCAGGACGCCATTCAGGTCTTCTATGGCGGGCTGGGCAGGCCCCCGCGCCATGGGAGACGCTGTACGCAGGCAGTCCGGCGGTTCGCTCGCGCCCCCCCGTGCGTTCGGCTCGCCGGACTGCTCGTCCCGGCCCAGGACAGGGAGGAGGTCAGTCGAACCGCCTTGACACCACCTCGTCCCCTTGGTGGCTGTCAGACCCCTGTGGTTGGTTGGTCGTCAGCGGGCACAGGCCCGTAGACGTACTGACCAGGAGGTACCAGATGCCCACGCGTGACGAGCCATGGCCGGCGGGGACCCCGAGCTGGGTCGACCTGATGGTCGACGACGTTCAGCAGGCCCGGGAGTTCTACGAGGCGCTGTTCGGCTGGGAGTTCCAGCAGGGGGCACCGGAGAGCGGCGGCTATCTCACGGCCACCAAGGACGGCGGTGCCGCCGCCGGCCTCGGTGCGAAGCCTGAGGGGCAGGGCGACGTGCCGACCATGTGGACGACCTACCTGGAGTCGCAGGACGCAGAGGCCACCACGAGTGCGGTCACGGCCGCGGGCGGCCAGGTCGTCGTCCCGGTCATGGATGTCATGGGCCTGGGTCGGATGGCCGTCGCCACCGATCCGACCGGCGCGGTGTTCGGCATCTGGCAGTCCCAGACGATGACCGGCGCCGCGGTGGCGAACCAGGACGGCGCCTACTGCTGGAACGAGCTGCACACGCGCGACTACGAAGGGTCGAAGGAGTTCTACGCCGCCGTGTTCGGCTACCGGTACGACCAGATGGGGGATGGGGAGAGCTTCGCGTACTCGACGTTCACCGCGCCGGGGCAGCAGGCGAGCTGCGGGGGCATCAACGACGACACCAAGATGCCGGGCGAGCACCCGCCCTACTGGCTGGTGTGGTTCCAGGCGGACGACGTGGACAGCTCCACGGCGCGGGCCACCGAGCTGGGCGGGAGCGTCATGATGGGCCCCGACGACACCCCGTTCGGCCGGATGACGATCGTGCGAGCGCCCCAGGGCGAGGTGTTCGGCCTGATCGACCCGACCAGCACGACCCCGGCTCCGACCCCGGGCTGAGCGACCGGCGCTCGAAGGCCCACCGCGCCAGACCCGGTTCGGTTCGCCAGGATCAGCCCTCCTGGATGAGGGCCCGGTGGGGCTGCCTGACGCCAGCCGGGCCGTACGGGTAGTCGGGCACAGGCGGGGCGCTGACCTCGCTGAGACGGTCCAGGTGTTCCGGCGCCAGCTCGAGGTCGGCGGCCGCGAGGTTGTCCCGGAGCTGGTCCACAGTTCGCGCGCCAAGGATCACCGACGTCACGGCAGGCTGAGCGGCGACCCACGCCAGAGCGACCTGAGCGGAAGTGACTCCCTCGTCTCGGGCGACGTCCGCGACTTCCTCGATGACCTGCCACGTGCGCTCCTCGGCGTTCCGAGGGCCCCACGCCTCCATACCGCGGTTGGGGTCCTCTCCCAGGCGCGAGGCGCCGCTCGGCGTCTGGTCCCGCTGGTACTTCCCGCTGAGCCAGCCACCGGCGAGCGGGGACCACGGAAGCAGGCCGACTCCCGCATCGAGGCAGGCGGGGACCACCTCGTGCTCGATGTCGCGGACGAGCAGGTTGTACTGGGGCTGGAGGGTGACCGGTCGGCTCCAGTGATGTGCCTTGGCGGTCTCGGCCGCCTTGACGAGCTGCCAGCCGAGATAGTTGGAGAAGCCGTAGTACGAGATCTTCCCCGAGCTCACCGCGTCATCGAGGAACCGCAACGTCTCCTCGATCGGAGTCAGCCCGTCCCAGGCGTGCATCTGGTAGAGGTCGAGGTGCTCCACTCCGAGGCGTCGCAGCGAGTCCTCGAGGGCCATCCGCAGATGCCGGCGGGACAGCCCGAGGTCGTTGGGCCCCGTGCCCATCGGGAACCTTCCCTTGGTCGTGATGACCAGCTGCCGTGCATCCTCGGGATGGGAACGCAGCCACCGCCCGATGATCTCCTCCGACGTCCCCTTGCTGTAGACGTCCGCCGTGTCCACGAACGTGCCGCCCGCTGCGACATACTCCTCGAGGATCCGCCCGGAGGTCTCCTCATCGGCCTCCGCACCGAAAGTCATGGTTCCGAGACACTGCGTGGAGACGACAGTCCCGCTGGGTCCGAGGGTGGTGTATCGCATGACTGCCACCGTAGGTCCTGCCCCATCGCACCGCTCGCTCACCGACCGGTGCTCCACCGCGACGCTCCCTCACCGACCGCTCCACGTCCCGCCGGCTCACCGGCCACGCACCTGTTGGTCGCCGCGTACCGGAGGGACGACCTGCCGTCCAGAGCTGCATCGACGCTCTGGGAGACTGTGCGACATGGCCTCGCTTGCTGACGCGACCCCTCCCATCGCCCTGGGGGCACTCGACGGTCGCTACCGGGGCGCCGTGGCTCCTCTGGTGGACCACCTCTCCGAGCCGGCCCTCAACCGCGAGCGGCTGCGGGTCGAGGTGGAGTGGCTCCTCTTCCTGACCTCACGCCACGTCGTGCCGGGGGTCCGGACGCTGACCGAGGAGGAGCAGCGTCGGCTGCGCCAGGTGGTGGACGACTTCGGCGCCCAGGAGATCGCCGAGCTGGCCGAGATCGAGCGCGAGACCCAGCACGACGTCAAGGCCGTGGAGTACTTCCTGAAGCGTCGGCTGGGCACTATCGCGCCGGCCGAACACGACCGCGGCCTGGCCGAGCTGATCCACTTCTGCTGCACCAGCGAGGACGTCAACAACCTCTCTTACGCGCTCATGGTCAAGGGCGCCGTCAGCCAGGTGTGGCTCCCGCGGGCCTCCGCGCTCAGGGACATGGTCGCCACGATGGCTTCGGACCTTCGCGACGTACCGCTCCTCGCGCACACCCACGGCCAGCCCGCGACGCCGACGACCATGGGCAAGGAGCTGGCGGTGCTCGCCCATCGCCTCGGACGTCAGCTGCGCCGGATCGGCAGCGCCGAGTACCTCGGCAAGCTCAACGGCGCGACCGGGACCTTCGGGGCCCATCTGGCGGCTGTGCCCGAGGCCGACTGGCCGACCCTGAGCCGTCAGTTCGTGGAGTCGCTCGGCCTCCAGTGGAACCCGCTCACCACGCAGATCGAGTCGCACGACTGGCAGGCCGAGCTGTATGCCGACGTGGCCCGGTTCAACCGGGTGCTGCACAACCTCTGCACCGACGTGTGGACGTACATCTCACTCGGGTACTTCGCGCAGGTCAGGGGCCAGGGGACCGTCGGATCCTCGACGATGCCGCACAAGGTCAACCCGATCCGGTTCGAGAATGCCGAGGCGAACCTCGAGGTGAGCAACGCCCTCTTCGACGTCCTGGGCGCCACGCTCGTCACCAGCCGCCTCCAGCGTGACCTGACCGACTCCTCGATGCAGCGCAACATCGGCACTGCGTTCGGCCACTCCCTGCTCGCCATCGACAACGCGGATCGGGGTCTGGCCGGGTTGGACGCCGTCCCGGAGGCGATGGCAGCCGACCTCGACGCCAACTGGGAGGTCCTCGGCGAACCGGTGCAGTCGGCCATGCGCGCCCTCGGCGCCCAGGGGGTCGCCGGGATGGAGAACCCGTACGAACGGCTCAAGGAGCTCACCCGGGGTCGGCGCATCACCGGTGAGGACCTGCGCGGGTTCGTGGCCGGCCTCGGGCTCCCCGACGACGTGGCGAAGCGGCTCTGCGAGCTCACCCCGCAGACCTACGTCGGAGTCGCTCCACGGCTCGTCGACTACCTCGGCTGACGCATGGCCCCTGCCGCGGGATGGACGGTGCTGGCCCTCGTCTTCCTCGACGAGGTGCTCGCCGCGGTGTCCGCCGGGGTCTGGGGACACCACGCCGGTGGCCCGCTGCTCGCGGGTCTCCTGCTCGTCGTCGTCATCGCGGTGTGGTGGACGTTCGCCTCTCCGAAGGCTCCCGTGCGGGGCCGCGGGGTCCGACCGCTGACGAAGGTGCTCGTCTTCGGCGCCGCGTCCCTCGGCCTGTGGGCTGCCGGTCACCGCAGCTGGGGGGTCGCCCTGCTGGTGTTCTCTGCGGCGGTGAACGCCGCGGCGCAGCTGCCCTCGGTACGCGGGCTCGTCGCCGATGGCGGACCGGGGCCTGACGGCGCGCCCAAGCCCGATGGCTCACCGCACGCCGCTGGACCGCCTGCAGTGCCCTGAGCGACAGCGGCCGCTCAGAGCGCCGTGAGGACGAAGGCCTCCACGGGCTCGGCCTTGCCTTTCAGCTCGAACGTGCCGAGTGGCTCGGTCCGGGCGTTCGGGAGGAGTCGGGCCGTGGCCGCACTCACCGCGACGCCGCCCACCGGCGCCTTGGCCTCGAGCCGTGACGCCACGTTCACCGCGTCCCCGATGACGGTATGGGTGCGCCCGCCTCCGACGCCGAGGACGCTCACCGACACCTCTCCCGTGTTGACGGCGGCCCGGAACCGCGGCCAGCCCGGATGCTGCGCGGCGACCACGGCAGTCGCCTCCTGCATCGCCAGCGCCGCTGCGGCGGCCCGGCGCGCGTGGTCGGGCTGGTCGCCGCGCCGGTTGAACGTCGCCATGATCGCGTCGCCGATGAGGCGGTCGATGTCGCCACCGTGCGCGCTGACCACCGGCGGGATGGCCACCCGGAAGTAGGCGTTGAGCATGGCGGTGACCTCCTGTGGCTCATGGGCCTCGGAGAAGGTGGTGAACCCCTGGAGGTCGGCGAACAGGATGCTCATCTCGCGCCGTCCGGACACCGTCTGCTCGAGGTACAGGCCTACGAACCGCTCCTCGTGCCACTGGCGCTGCGCTCCCCACGCCACCAGGGTGAAGGCGGCCAGCATCAGCACGTGCCACTCCCACCAGCTGAGGTGCCAGTTCGGGGCGAAGAGCAGAGCGACCATGGCCTCGGCGAGCAGCACGACCGCCGCCGCGACGGCCAGCGGCATGGTCCCGCGCCGGGTGCGCCACAGTGCCAGGTAGCGGTAGGCCGCCCACCCGTAGAGGGCGATCGCGACGAGCGCCATCGCGACGAGGGGCCCGGACGCCTTCTCGGGTGCCTGGTCACCGTGCAGCGGGGGTAGCTCGGCCAGCGAGGCGACGGCCCAGAGCACCATGAGAGCGACGAGGGCGGTGCGGACCCACCCGGCGACAGCGATCAGGCGTACGCCGCGCTCGCCCTCCAGGGGGATCGCGGACCAGGCCGCGAACACCGCTCCCAGTGCCACCCCAACCGGCGTCGCGAGGACGAATCCCGCGTTGGGGTGCCCCAGCAGCACTCCCGGAGTGGCCAGCGCATGGAGCCCGAGGAAACCGGCAGCAGACAGGAAAGTCAACGACACGAGGAACACCCGCGCGTCTGCCCGTCGGATGGAGGCGACCCCCGTCCCGTACGCCACCACCGCACTGAGAGCCGCGGCTCCCAGTACGAGCCAGAAGTGTGACGGGTGGTGCTCCCACCGCAGGTCGAGCGCGGGCCGGCGCAGGAGCAGAGCGAGCCCGGCCAGCGGCACGGCGGCGGCGAGGCCTCCGGTGACCAGCGTGCTTCGATCGCGGGAGCGTGGCGCCGCGGCTCGCGGACCGGAGCTCACCGCGGCACGCCGGAGCGTTCGGACCGCAGGTTCGCAAGGTACTGGTGCAGCTGCGAGACGACCACCGAACCCTCGCCAACGGCCGAGGCGACCCGCTTCACCGAGCCGTGCCGCACGTCCCCGACGGCGAACACGCCCGGCATCGTCGTCTCGTACGGCAACGGCAGCCGGCCGCCCGGCCACCGGGGTTCGTCCATGGCGTCGGTACCACACAGGACGAACCCTTGGGCGTCCCGGACGACCTGCTCGGGGAGCCAGGACGTACGCGGGTGCGCACCGATCATGACGAAGAGGCCCTCGGCCCGCACGGTCTGCTCCACGCCGGTTCCACGGTCGCGCACCACCACCGTGGCGAGCCATCCGTCGCCACCGCCGCCGACGATCTCGCTGGAGGTGTGCACCACGACGCCCGGGTTGGCATGGATCTCGTCGACGAGGTACTGGGACATGCCCTCTGACAGCGCTTGAGCCCGCACCACAAGGCGCACCTGCGAGGCGTACCTGGCCAGGTGCAGGACCGCCTGGCCGGCCGAGTTGCCGCCGCCGAGCACCACGACGTCCAGACCGGCCAGCCCCTGCGCTTCCGAGACGCTCGCGCCGTAGTACACGCCAGCGCCGCTGAGCGCCTCGAGCGAGGCGATGCCCAGCCGCCGGTAGGAGACCCCCGCGGCGAGCACCAGGCATCTCGCGTGGACCAGGCCCACCGTGTCCACCTGCACCGTGAAGCCCTCTGCTTCCTGACGCACCTCCTGCACCTCGCGCGTGAGCAGGAAGTGCGCCCCGAAGACCCAGGCCTGCTGGTACCCCCGCTGGGCCAGCTCGGACCCGCTGAGCCCCCGGGAGAACCCGAGATAGTTCCGGATGAGGGAGCTCGAGCCGGCCTGGCCGCCCAACGTCTCCCGCTCGACCACCAGCACCCGCAGGCCTTCCGAGCTGGCATAGACCGACGTCGCCAGGCCGGCCGGACCCGCGCCGACGACGACCACGTCGAAGTCACGCTCGTCGTCCAGAGTCGTCCGGATGCCCCATGCCTCGCACAGGTCGGCGTCCGTCGGGTCGACCAGCACAGAGCCGCCGATAGCCGGCATCCAGACCACCACCGGGCCGGTCAGCGCTTCGGGGGTCCGCACCCCCATCTCGGTCAGGGCTGTGACGGCGGCCGGGGTACCTCGCTCGAGGTAGGCGTGCGGGATGCCGTTGCGGGTGAGGAGGTTGCGGATGCCGTGCCCGCGCGGCTCGCGGCGCTCGGCGACCACCACCACCTCCCGCGTCGGGGAGACGACCGTGCGCGACCACTCGTGGACGAACTCCCCGACGCTGCGGCTGAACTGCTCGTCGACGTCGGACCACGGCTTCAGGAGGTAGTAGTTGATGTCCCCCACAGCCATGGCGCGCAGCACCGCCTCCGCCGTGGGCCGATCGGACCACGACCCCCACCGGACGAGGAGCGCGCGCCGCGCGTCGGGGTGCAGGGTGCGGACATGGCGCAGCAGCTCCGATCCCGAGAGACCCGCGAGCCACAGGTCCGCGACGACCACTGCGACCGGGTCTCCGCGTTGTGCACACGCCTCGAGCAGCTCCAGCGCGGCGGCGCTGGACTGTTCACCACGGACCCGGTAGTCCGCCCCGAACCGGCGCTGGAGGTGCGTCTCGATGCGGGACAGCGCATCCGGGTCGGCGTCGACGGCAAGGAGGAGAGGACGAGCCATCGCACCTCCGGCGCCTGGGGACCCTGCGGGCCTCTCACGCTAGGTCTGAGGCTGGGCGCGCGAATCACCCCGTTGACGTAGCCGGGCGGCCTCACTGGTCAGCCGGTGACCCTGCCGGTCGGGTGGCGAAACTGCGGGGCTGGCGGGAGCCCGTCAGACGGTGACCTTGCCGGTCGGGGTGTCGAAGGTGACAGCCAGCAGGCCGGGCGTGCCGTGCGGGGCGACGAAGGTGAAGTCGATGACCGAGGACGTGTGGTCCGCCGGCAGGTCCAGCCAGTCGCGGACCCGGTCCGGGTCGCCGGCGATCTGGAGGTTGTCGATCGTCACCTGCGTGCGTGCGCCGACGGAGGGGTGCAGGCTCAGGTCTGCCCACTGCACGAAGAAGGGCAGCTGCGGGTCTGAGATGAGGCCCTTGACCCCGAGCTGACGCCACCGGATCTCGGTGCCGTCGGGGCGGTAGCGGTTGCCGTCGACGGCCTGCCGCCCGATCCGCGCCTCGAAGGGGGCGAGGTCGTCGACCGCCACGACCCAGCCGAGCCAGCCGCCACCGTTCTCCGAGCGGGCGCGGACTGCCTGGCCGAACGGCGCCTTGTCCGATGCCGGGTGGTCCAGGACCTCGACGACCTCGACGTAGCGCTCGTGCGCGAGGGGCAGGATCACGTTGCGAGTGCCGAACCGCGGGTGGATCCCGCCGTCCACAGGGTCGACCCCGATGAGCTTCGCCAGGCGGTCTGCGGTCGCCTGCAGACCGTCGTGCTCCGCGGCGTACGAAACGTGGTCAACTCGCATACCCGACATCGTGACATACGTCAGGGAGCGCTCCTGACAGGGGTGCGGGTCACTGGTACGAACGGCTGATGGCCCTTCTGCGCTGACGAACCGCCTCGTAGATGACGATGGCCGCGGACGTCGCGACGTTGAGCGAGTTGGCCTTTCCGACCATCGGGATCCGCACTCTTACCGCTGCCCGGTCGAGCACCTCGCCGGTCAGCCCGTGCTTCTCCGCGCCGACCGCTACGGCGACGGGGCCGGTGTAGTCGACCTCCGTGTAGTCGACGTCGGTGTCCGGCGTGGCGGCCACGAGCTGGATGCCTGCCGCGTCCAGCCACGCCAGCGCGTCCTGCGTCGAGTCGCTGGCCACCGGGACCGAGAACACCGTGCCCTTGGACGCCCGGACGAGGTTGGGGTTGCCCCAGTCGGTGACCGGGTCGGCGGCCACGACCGCCTCCGCGCCGGCGGCGTCGGCGGTCCGCAGCATGGCGCCGAGGTTGCCCGGCTTCTCGACTCCCTGGCACAGCACGACCAGCGCACTGCCGCTCACCGCCAGGTCCACGCACCGTCGCACGACTGCTGGGACGACGGCCAGGAAGCCGTCCGGGCCCTCGCGGTAGGCGACCTTCTCGAAGGCCGTCCGGGAGACCTGCACGGTCTCGGCGCCGTCCGCCCGGACCTGGTCCACGAGCCGGGTCTGCGTTCCGCGGTCGAGCATGAGCTCGGGACAGAAGTACAGCGTCTGAGGACGGACCCCGGCCGCCAGCGCCAGGGTGAGCTCCTCGTAGCCCTCGACCAGGGTGCGGCCGGCCTCCTCCCGCGTCCGCCTCCGTCGCAGGGCGGCAAGGGACTTGAGCCGAGGGTTCGCGGGCGAGGTGATCATCAGGTCAGCCATGGCGCGCCCCAGCATGGCAGGTCCGTCCGGCCCGTCAGGCAGACTGTCGGCCCATGAGCCAACCCGCTGTCACCGAGCGCTACTCCCTGCGCCAGAAGATCACCCTCATGGTGAACCGCTACGAGGTCCGCGCGGTGGACGCCGCCGGCGCCGAGGGACCGGTCATCGCCGTCGCCCAGCAGAAGCGGATGGCCTTCAAGGAGCAGGTCACCTTCTACGCCGACGAGGCGCGGACCCGGCCGGTGTTCTCGTTCAAGGCGCGGACCCGGCTGGATCTCGGTGCGACGTATGACGTCCTCGACGCGTCCGGCGCGCCCATCGGCTGGTTCCGGAAGGACTTCCGGAAGTCGCTGCTGCGCTCGTCCTGGCACCTGGGAACGCTGGACGGTCTGGAGGCGTTCGGCACGGAGCGCAACCCGAGGGTGGCCGTCCTGCGTCGGGTCTGGGACGTGCTCCCGGTGGTGGGTGACCTGCCGGTGCCCTTCCTGTTCCACTTCGACTTCACCGCCCCGGACGGCAGCGTGGTCCTCACGTCGGAGCGCCGACGGTCCATCCGGGACCGGTACGACATCCACCTGCCGCAGGCGAGCAACGGCTGGCAGCTGGACTGGCGGGTCGGGCTGGCGATGGCAGTGGCGCTGGACGCCCTCCAGTCCCGCTGACCATGGCCGCCGCCGTTCGGTCCAGCGTCAGCCCTGCGACGGGCCCTCGAGCAGCATGGACACGGACTCGGCGAGAGCCTCTGGTCGGCGGACCCGAACGGTCGGCCGGACGGCCGGGACCACCGCAGGCCAGCCCGGGCCACCGAGGACCAGCGTCATGGGCCAGTCGACGGTCTGCAGCACCTCCCAGAGGGGCTCCGCCGAGGGGCGCACCAGGGACGCCCAGAGGAAGAGCCGGGAAGGACGTCCACGACTGAGCACGCCGTGCAGGGCTGTCGTCGGGACCCGCGGCCCGAGCAGGGTGGTGCCCACCCCGTGTCGCGCGAGCTGGGCCTCGAGGGCCAGCAAGGGCAGGTAGTGCTGTTCCTCGTCCGGCGTCGCGAGGACGACGTCGACCCCGGTGCTCCGCGGCCTGTTCGCCTGGACCAGCGCGCGCAGCTCGGTGACGAGCACCTCGCTGGCCAGATGCTCCGACTCGACCCCCAGCACGCCGACGCCCCACTGGTCACCGATGAGGGTGAGTGCAGGGGCGAACACCTCCGTCCACGCGCTGACGACACCCCGTTCCCGCAGGGCTGTCTGGTAGAGCCCGGCCAGCGCCACGGCGTCCAGAGCGACGGCGGCGGCGCAGAGGGCGTGCACCACCGCGGAGGGGTCGTCGGCGAAGCTCCACGCAGGGACGGCCGCCCCGGGGCCCGGGTCGTCGGCCAACCTGTCGGAGTCCATGGCCAGGGCCACCCGCGCCGCCGCCTGCGCCGGGACGCCGCGGGCGGCGAACCCGGCCATGACCCCGACCCGGCGGATGTCCTCCTCGGTGTACCGGCGATGCCCGCCCTGCGTTCGGTGCGACGGCCCGACACCGTAGCGGCGGTCCCACGTGCGCAGCGTGTCCCTCGCGATGCCCACCCGCTGGGAGACCGCGCCAACCCCTGAGAGGAGACCCTGGGCCCGCAGTTCCTGGGCCGGCGGCCCCACAGCACGCCGCTCGGAGGCGTCGCCCTCCAGCGCCGCATCGCGGGCGTCGCTGTCCATGGTCCCTCGTTCTTCGGCGTGCTCTCCGGCGTGCCGCCCTCCCACGAGCCCCCACTGTAGAACCGGTTCAGAACTGTTGCAGTGTGAACAGGTTCTGCCTAGGTTGTGAGGGCACGCCCTCCCCACGTAGAACGAGGTCCGCCATGGCGAACATCAAGCGACTACCGTCACCGGTCCTCGGGACGTACGCGTGGCAGGAGCGGGGCGCGTGCCGCAGCACCGATCCGGAGCAGTTCTTCGCCGCGGAGGCCGAGCGTGGCCGGTCGCGCTCGAGCCGCGAGCGGGCGGCCAAGGCGCTGTGCGCGGTCTGTCCCGTCCTGCAGGCCTGCCTCGACCACGCGATGGCGGTCCGGGAGCCGTACGGCGTCTGGGGCGGCACCACGCCGCAGGAGCGCGTGCACCTGGCCCGTCACGTCGGCGCGGGGGTCGCCGTCTGACCGGCCGGCGACTGGCCGGCTGACGGGAGGAGGGACCTCAGGACTGGTACCAGGCCGTCGTCGTCCACGTGCCCGGTCACCTCGTCGGCGACGTCCTGCACCTCTTGTGGGGCGTTGCCCATCGCCACCCCACGCGCGGCCCACTGAAGCATCTCGAGGTCGTTGCGCTGGTCCCCTACCGCCACCGTGTACCGGGGGTCGACCTCGAGACGCCGGCGCAGGATCTCCAGTGCCGACCCCTTCGACACCCCTTCCGGGTTGAGGTCGAGCCACGCACTGAACCCGACCGCGTAGCTGACGCCGTGCAGGCCGATCCGCTCGGTCAGCGCCAGGAAGTCCTCCGCGGTGCCGTTCGGTGCGCGGAACGTCACCCTGGTGACGGGGTCGGCGACGAGCTCCTCCCACGGCACGACGCGGAGCTCGCCCTGGAGCTCGCCGTCCGGGAACGGGCCACTCAGCTTGAACCCGACGCCGAGCTCCTCGACAGCCACCACCGCGTCGGGCCACTCCTGCCGCAGCAGGTTCAGGGCGGGGGCGGGGTCGAAGGTGACCGCCTCAGCGATGCGAAAGCCTCTGTCCTCCAAGGGATCGAGCTCCAGGGTCACCGCACCGTTGGAGCACACGGCGAAGCCGCGCTCGATGCCGAGCTCGGCCAGGATGTCCGTCGTCGCCACGATCGACCGGCCGGTGGCGATGATGACGTGGTGCCCCGCGGCGACGACCGCCTGGACGGCCTCGCGTACGACGGGGGACAGCTCACCGGCATGGTTGATCGTCGTTCCGTCGATGTCCAGGGCCAGGAGCCGGGGTTCCGTCATGCACCTGAACCTAGGCCAGACGGACGTGGTGCGGACCGAGGTCGGCGATGCGACGCGCGCCCAGCAGCGCCATGGTGCGCCGGACCTCCGTGGTGAGGATGTCCGCCGTCCGCTGCACTCCCGCTTCCCCGCCGGCCATCAGCCCGTAGAGGTAGGCGCGCCCGACGAGCACACTGCTCGCCCCCAGCGCCATCGCAGCCACGATGTCCGCACCCGACATGACGCCGGTGTCCACCATGATCTCCACCTCGTCACCCAGGGCTTCGCGGACCTCTGGGAGCAGCCGTACCGGCACGGGGGCCCGGTCGAGCTGGCGACCACCGTGGTTGGACAGCACGATCGCGTCGGCTCCGGCTGCGACCACCCGCCGTGCGTCGTCGACGGTCTGGATGCCCTTGACCACCAGCGGCCCCCGCCAGGTCGACCGCACCCACTCCAGGTCCGCGATGGTCATCGTGGGGTCGAAGAGGGCGTTCATCATGTCGGCCACCGTGCCGTCCCAGCGGGCCAGGCTGGCGAAGTGGAGCGGTTCCGTGGTGAGGAAGTTGACCCACCAGCTGGGATGCAGTGCGCCGTCCAGGATGGTCCGCAAGGACAGGGCGGGCGGGATCGAGAACCCGTTGCGGGTGTCGCGCAGGCGCGCTCCGGCGACCGGCACGTCAACCGTGAGGATGAGGGCCTCGTACCCCGCCTCCGCCGCCCGCCGCATGAGGTCCTCCGCGGCCGCGTGGTCCCGCCAGACGTACAGCTGGAACCACTTCCGCGCCGCGGGCGACGCCGCGGCCACCGCCTCGATGGACGTCGTCCCGAGCGTCGACAAGCCATACGGTATGCCGGTCCGCTCGGCGACGCGGACGACCGCGCACTCTCCCTCGTGCTGCATCATCCGGGTGAACCCGGTGGGCCCGAAGCCGAACGGGTAGCGGGACGGCTTGCCCAGCACCATGGTCGTCGGGTCCACGTCACCGACGTCGCGCAGGACGGACGGCGCGAACGTCAGGTCCCGGAACGTCTGTCGGGCGCGACGCAGGCTGAGCTCCTCCTCCGCCGCGCCGTCCGTGTAGTCGAAGACCGACCGGGGCGTGCGCCGCCTCGCGACCGTGCGAAGGTCCGTGATCGTGAGCGCCGAAGCGAGCCTGCGCCGCTTGGGACTCAGCTCGAAGGGTCTCGGACGCAACAGCGTCCTGAGCTCCGACCACTCCGGCAGCTGGCGTTCGGCCACAGGGTGACGCTACCCGGTCCCGCCTACTCGACGTTTCCCGTCGTTCCCGGACCTTCACCATGGCCCGGCATGCTGGGGACCTCGTCGTGCGGCGTGGCCGGGTCGGACCACCGGAGCAGGGCCCCGATCCCGTCTCGCATGGACCCGGTCTCGTCGCCGACGAGCGAGATGTCGGCGTCGGTCCCCAGGACTGCCCAGAGCAGGGCTGCGTCGGCCCGCACCTCCTGAGCGGCCTGCGCACCTGCGTCCAGGACGTCCTGCTCCGTGAGGCCCACCTGTTGGGGGGCCTCGCCCACCCACAGCTTCGCTGTCGACGTCGGGTCGTCGAGCAGGACCAGCCGCTGCACCTGTCCGCGCCGCAGCACCTCCACGACGGGGCCCAGGCCCTCGACGGCGCGCTGTTGGCGGCTGAGCTGCTCGACGTACTCGTCCAGGACGGCTCGTCGCCGCTGGGAGATGTGCTCTGCGAGCGCCGCGTCGACCGCTTCCTGCTCGGCCTCGGGCGATACCCCGGCCGCCCGGCCACCGGAGTCCAGCACGACCAGGCGCTGCTGCAGCTCGGCGTCGGCTCTGCCGGTCAGCTCGACCACGGCGTGCACGTCACCGGCGACGAGCACGAGCTCCAGCCCGGCCCGCTTGACCACCCGCGAAAGGCGGTCGGCCACCTGGGCGGCGTTGCGGGCCCACGAGTCCTCCACCCGCTGCTGGTAGCGGCGCTGGGACCATCCCCCTGCAGGCACCTTGTGCAGCACGTCGTTGTCGCCCTCGAAGACCCGCTCGTCCTCGATCTGGCCCGCAGCGCTGAACACCTGCACGTCGGCGCCGGTGCGGTCCAGGCGGACGAGGGCGTACGGAACGGCGTCGGCCAGCGCCCGCGCCACCGGCATCAGATGCGGGACTGGACCGACAAGGCACTCGTCACGGGGAGGTCGGCCCGGCAGCACGAGGTCGACGACCACCTTGCCCCCTGCGGCCACCGCCACCCGGGCATGCTCGCCGCCGAGCCCTGTCGGGCTGGTGACCGCCTCCCCGAGCGCCTCGATGGTCTCCGCCGGAGCGTCGCGCTCCTCCAGCCGTCGGGCGAGCTGGCCCCAGTGGAGCTGCACGTCGTCCCCGGCCGCACGGTTCAGCCGGCTCACGTCCAGGCACACGGAGATGAAGGGCGGCGTGGCGTCGAGCAGGGCGCCGAGTTCGGCGGGGAGCATGGAAGACCTCCTGGGGAGCGCGGATCCGACCCACCGGTCCTACCCCGCCGCGCGACGGCCATGCACGCCGCCTCCGATCCGCACGGCACCTGCGGAGGCCTTGAGATGGGGCACGTTTTCCCGCTGCCTGCGCGGGTAGTCCGGGGCCATGACCGAGAACACCTCGTCCGAGGCCGAGTACGTGGACCAGGACTCCGAGCCCACCATGACCGCTCCCGAGGAAGGCCGACCCGACGGTCTGGACGCCCTCAAGCAGGACAGCTCGAGCGACGAGCAGGGCACCGGTGACGACGGGTCCGACGCCTCCGCGGCGGCGGGCTCCCCCACCTGAGCCGCGACGTGGACGTGCGGGAGGCGGCCCGGGCGGCGCTCGGGTTCAGCTCCCTACGCCCCGGGCAGGAGGAGGCTATGTCGGCCGCCCTCGAGGGTCGGGACGTCCTCGCGGTGATGCCCACGGGCCATGGCAAGTCCGCGCTGTACCAGGTGCCGGCCGCGGTCCTCGGTGGGGTGACCGTCGTGGTCTCGCCCCTGATCGCCCTGCAGCGCGACCAGGTCCGCGCCCTGGCCTCCCATCCCGGAGTGCCTCGACCCTGGGCCCTGAACTCGACGAGCTCGGCTCGTCGCCTCGAGAGGATGTGGTCGTCGCTGGAGGCCGGCGACCCCGGCTTCGTGTTCCTGGCACCCGAGCAGCTGGCTCGTGAGGACGTGCTCGCGCGCCTGGCGACCCTGGCGGTGCGGCTGTTCGTCGTCGACGAGGCGCACTGCATCTCCGCCTGGGGGCACGACTTCCGGCCGGACTACCTCCGGCTCGGCTCCGCAGTGGAGCGCCTGGGCCGGCCCCGCGTGGTGGCACTGACGGCCACCGCCTCGGCGCCGGTGCGCGAGGAGATCGTGGAGCGGCTCGGGCTGCGCGAACCCGTGGTGGTGGTCCGCGGCTTCAACCGGCCGAACATCCACCTGGACGTCCGCCGTGAGGTCACCGACGGCGACAAGCGCCGCGACGTGGTGGAGTGCGTGGCGGCGCTCGGGGGCCGCGGGCTCCTCTACGTCGGCACCCGCAAGGTCACCACGACGTACGCGCACGCGCTGCGCGAACGCGGCCTGCGGGCGGCCGCATACCACGGCGGCCTCAAGGCTGACGAACGACGGGCGGCGCACGAGCAGTTCACCACCGGGTCGGTCGACGTGGTCGTGGCCACCAGTGCCTTCGGGATGGGCATCGACCGAGCCGACGTGCGCTTCGTGGTCCATGAGAGCGTGCCGGCCTCACCCGACAGCTACTACCAGGAGATCGGCCGGGCCGGTCGCGACGGCGAACCGTCGTCGGCGGTCCTCTTCTACCGGCCGGAGGACTTCGGTGTCCATCGGTTCCATGGTGCGGCCACACCGGACGTCGACGTGTTGCGCCGGGTGTTCGCCGAGGTCTCGAAGGACGACCCGGGGGTACGTCTGGCTGAGCTCCGGGGGCGGCTGGACCTCCCGGCCCGGCGCGTCACCAGGGCGGTGAACCTCCTGGAGCAGGCCGGTGCCCTGAGGGTCGCGCGGTCCAGGGTCTCGGCCGTCGCCATGACGCACCAGGAGGCGGTCGACGCGGCGGTCGAGGTCAGCGAGTCCGCCGAGCGTGTGGAGCGCAGCAGGACGGAGATGATGCGCGGGTACGCCGAGACGACCGGATGCCGGCGGCGGTTCCTGCTCGGCTATCTCGGCGAGACCCTCGACGACCCCTGTGGCCACTGCGACACCTGCGAGGCCGGCCTGAGCGAGGCTCCGGCTCCTGCCCCCGAGGGTGAGTCGTTCCCCGTGGACAGCCGCGTGTCACACCGCCAGTGGGGCGACGGGATCGTGCTCAGCACGGAGAGCGACCGCCTCACGGTCCTGTTCGAGCGCGAGGGCTACCGGGTGCTGTCACGGGAGGCCGTGGAGAGCGAACAGCTCCTGACCCTCGCCAGACCGGCGTGAGGACGAGCGGGCAGAGCGGGCTCGTGGGCGTCGGCTAGACCGGCTTGAGGACATCCAGGCCGAGGAACGGCTGCAGGGCCGTCGGGACGCGGACCGACCCGTCTGCCTGCTGGTGGTTCTCCAGGATGGCCACGATCCACCGCGTCGTCGCGAGGGTCCCGTTGAGGGTGGCGACGGCACGGGTGCCCGAGCCGTAGGGGTCGCGCTCGCGGGTGTTCAGACGCCGCGCCTGGTAGGTGGTGCAGTTCGACGTGGACGTGAGCTCGCGGTACCGGCCCTGCGTCGGCACCCAGGCCTCGCAGTCGAACTTCCGGGCCGCCGGGCCCCCGAGGTCACCGGCGGCCGTGTCGATGACCCGGTAGGGGAGCTCGACCTTGGCCAGCATCTCCTTCTCCCACGCCAGCAGTCTCTGATGCTCTGCCGCCGCGTCCTCCACCCGGCAGTAGGTGAACATCTCCACCTTGTGGAACTGGTGTACGCGGATGATGCCGCGGGTGTCCTTGCCGTGGGAGCCCGCCTCACGCCGGTAGCACGCCGACCACCCGGCATACCGCCTGGGACCGGCGGACAGGTCCAGGATCTCGTCCGCGTGGTAGCCGGCGAGCGCGACCTCGGAGGTACCCGTGAGGAAGAGGTCGTCTGCCTCCAGGCGGTACACCTCGTCCGCGTGCTTGTCGATGAACCCGGCCCCCGCCATCACCTCGGTCTTCACCAGGGTCGGCGTGATCATCGGGGTGAACCCGTGCTCCACGGCCTGGGCCATGCCCATGTTCAGCAGCGCGAGCTCCAGACGGGCCCCCACCCCAGTGAGGAAGTAGAACCGCGAGCCACCGACCTTGGCGCCCCGCTCCATGTCTATCGCGGCCAGCGACTCCCCGAGCGCGAGATGGTCCTTGGCATCGAAGTCGAACTGCGGCGGCTCCCCCACGGTCTCGAGCACCGTGTAGTCGTCCTCACCGCCGACCGGCACACCGTCCTCGACGAGGTTGCCCACCTGCCGAAGCAGGTCACCGAGCTCGGTCTGCGCCGCGTCGGCGTCGGCCTGGAGCTGTCTCACCCTGGCGGCGAGCTCCTTGGTCTGCCCCAGGAGCGCCTGCTTTTCCTCCCCCTGTGCCCGAGCGACCTGCTTGCCGATCGACTTCTGCTCAGTCCGGAGCCGCTCGAACTCGGTGAGGCTCGACCGGTGCGCCTGCTCCGCGGCCACGATCGCGTCGACGATCCCGTCGTCCTCACCGCGAGCGCGCTGGCTGGCACGGACCCGCTCAGGGTCCTCCCGCAGGAGCTTGATGTCGATCACCGGGTCAGCCTACCGAGCAGCGTCGGGCCCCCGGCCACGCGATTCTCCGTGAGGGGGCAGGGCCGGCGCCCAGGCCTGCGGTAGCTCGTCCACGCCCACGTCGATGAGGTGGTGAGCGAGGTCGTGCAGGAAGTACTGACCGAGGGTCAGCACCGTGAACTGCGAGCCGTTGCTCCGCAGGCCCTTGCGGCCCCACTGGTCACCGCCCACTCGCCCGAACGCCGCAGACGCCTGTCGAGCCGACTCGGCCAGCTCGCCGGCGACGGTGGAGGGCTCCTGCTCGCCGTACCGCTCCGCGAGCGCGGTCTCGTCCTGGTCCCAGTCCGGGAACCGGGGCTCGTCGACGTCGAGCATGAGCCGCACCCTGCCTTCGAACACGCGGCACACGTCCCGCACGTGGCAGCCGTACTCCAGCGGGGACCACACCGCCGGGGAGGGACGCCGGGCGACGTCCGGTCGGCGCAGGACCTCCTGCCAGGGAGCGGTCAGCTCCACAGTCCGCCCGGAGATCGTCTGGGCCTCCGCCAGCCGCGCGTCGAAGCCACACTGGAGGCACCGGCGCTGAAGCGTCCAGGTCCAGTCCTTCGTGTCGGGCTGGACGTTCGTGTCGGCCTGGGCGCCGCCCGCCGTCCGGTCATCCTGAAGGTCAGCCATGGTTGCACCCTAGATCTCCGTACACCCAGAGGCGCAGGTGACCCGGCGCTGCCGACGTCGTCGGGCGGCTCGCTACCCTGGGGTAGCGTCACCCCGTGCTTCAGGAACATTCCGGATGGGTCGTCGCCGCGGCGGTCGCCCTCATCGTCCTCTTCGGCCTGGGACTCGCCGGGCGGGCCGGGATGCGCAGCCGCAGCCGGAGCGCCCCGCGTCGCAGCGCGCCGTGGCGACGTCGACCCCACCGCAACGAGTTCCGGCCCGAGGGAGTCGTCACGGAGCACCCCACCCGACGCGCGGCGGTCATCGTCAACCCGACGAAGTTCGACGACGTCTCGGTCGTGCAGGGACAGATCGCGCAGGAGTGCGCCAGGCTCGGCTGGGCCGAGCCGCTGTTCATCCTCACCACGGAGCGCGACACGGGCAGCGGCCAGGCCAAGGAGGCCCTCAGCAACGGGGTCGACCTGGTGTGCGCGCTGGGCGGCGACGGAACGGTCCGCGCGGTGGCCGGAGCACTGGTCGGCAGCGACACTCCCATGGGTCTGCTGCCCATGGGCACCGGAAACCTGTTGGCCCGCAACCTGGACCTGCGCGTCGACGACCTCAGCGTGGCGCTCGAGGTGGCACTCACCGGTCAGAACAAGCGCGTCGACGTCGGGCGGCTCACGGTGGACACCAGCGGCGAGGACCAGCGTCCGGTCCAGCATGTGTTCCTCGTGATGGCCGGCCTGGGGTTCGACGCGGCGATCATGGCCGACGCTCCGGAGACTCTCAAGGCGAGGGTGGGCCCCGCCGCGTACGTGGTGTCCGGGGCCAAGAACCTGCGGGGGCCCCAGTTCCGGGTCCGCATCAAGGTGGACGACCAGGAGGAGCTGATCCGACGGGCCCGGACCGTCGTGATCGGCAACTGCGGCAAGCTGCTCGGTGGCCTCGTGCTCATGCCGGAGGCCGAGATCGACGACGGCCTGCTCGACACCGTGATCCTCTCTCCCAAGGGCGTCGTCGGATGGGCCGCCGTCGCGGCGCGCCTGGCCTCCAAGAAGCGCAAGGGTCACCAGCGGGTGGACCACCATACGAGCGCCTCGGTACAGGTGCGTGCGGACCGGCCACAGGAGGTCCAGGTCGACGGTGACCCCGTGGGGAAGGCCCGTGCCATCACGGCCGAGGTGCTCCCCGGCGCCCTGCTGGTGAGGGTGGGGGCGCCGGCCTGATGGCCGAAGGGGACGTCGGCCCCACTGACCCTGCTACACCGGCCCCACCCAGCCGGACAGAGCGCCTCCTGCGCGGAGCGCTCGCCATGGTGCTCTTCGCCGTTCCAGTCGTGCTGCTCGCGTTCGCCGCGCGTCAGAAGTTCGAGCCGCTGGTCCGCCTCGACGACCGGCTGACCCTCGCAGCGACGGACGCCACGCGACGGACAGGCGCCAAGGCCGGCCTGATCCTCCTGCAGCAGGTCAGCCAGCCTGTCCGCATCTATGTGCTCGCGGTCCTCGTCGCCGCCTGGGCCTGGCGGTTCTGCAACCTGCGCACCCGAGCGCTGTGGGCGATCGTGACGATGATGGTCGCCTGGAACCTCGGCCTCGACGCGAAGCTGGTCGTGCAGCGCGCACGGCCGGTCCTCCATGAGCCCATCTCCCATGCTCCGGGCTACTCGTTCCCTTCCGGACATGCCTTCAACATCACCGTGATCGCCACGGTGATGGTCTTCATGCTGTGGCCGCTCCTGTCGTCCGTCGGCCGCCGGGTCGCGGTGGTGCTCGCCGTACTGGCGTCGTTGGCGGTCGGTCTCGACCGGGTGTTCCTCGGCGTCCACTTCCCTTCCGACGTCGTGGCCGGATGGGTCCTCGGGGTGGGCATCACCTTCTCGTCGTGGCTCGGCTTCGTGGGCGGGACCGTCCCGACGGCGGGGACCACTGGGAGGGACAGGACGACAAGCAGGGCCGCTGCCTCACTGTCCGGGCGTCCGAGCCGTGTCGTCCGGCAGGACGCCCAGGACCTCCTCGTCCGGGTCGTCGCACCAGGTGCCGCGCTGTGGACCGTCATCGTCGCCCTCGGCGTGATGCTCGGAGGCCCGCTGCTGTGGCTGTCGCGCGACGAGGAGGCGTTCAGCAAGGACCTGGCCCGCGAACGGACCCCTACCTGGAACGGCATCACGCTGGTCTGGTCGCATGTGGGGAACACGGAGATCATCATCAGCGTCTGTGTCGTGGTGATGGCGGTGCTGCTGTGGCGCACTCACGACTGGCGGCTCTCGGTCGTGCCGGGCATCGCGATCGCGCTCCAGGCCACGATCTTCGTCATCGCGACGAACCTGGTCGACCGTGGGCGACCGCAGGTGCCCAAGCTGGACCCCGCTCCTCCGACGTCGAGCTACCCGAGCGGCCACGTGGGAGCCGCCTTCGCGCTCTACCTCTCCTTCGCCCTCCTGCTGCTGGCCAGGAAACGTACGCCGCTACGACGCCTCACCTCGGTCCTGTGCCTCATGGTCCCGCTCCTCGTCGCCTATGCCCGCCTGTACCGCGGCATGCACCACCTGACGGACGTCGTGGTCGGTCTGGCAAACGGGGTGCTCTGCGCCCTGCTCGCGTACGGGTGGTACCGCCGACGGCAGCACGCCACCTTCGTCGCACATGCGCATACGCCGCGCGCGGTGCCATGATCGAGACGTGCCAGAGCAGACGACGCGCCGTCCCCAGACGATCTCCTACCCGGCGTCCGACGTGCGGTCGGCGCGCGGCGCCCTGGAACCCGCCGACCCCCATGTCATCGTCCTGTTCGGCGCGACCGGCGACCTTGCACGGCGGAAGCTCCTCCCGGGACTCGCCCATCTCGCGGCGTCGGAGCTGGCTCCCGACATCCGCGTGGTCGGTACCTCGCTGGAGGACCTGTCGGATGAGGAGTTCCGCGAGTTCGCCCGCAAGGCCGTCGTGGAGTTCGGCAGCCACTCGCTGACCCAGGACCAGTGGGACAAGTTCGACGACAACCTCGTCTACGTCCCCCAGACCGCCGGCCCCGAGCCGCTTGCCGCCGCGGTCGCCCACGCCGAGGCCCAGCTCGGACCCGAGGCCCTCCGGCTGCACTACCTGTCGGTGCCGCCCAAGGCCGCAGTCGCGGTGATCGCCATGCTGCGCAACGCCCAGCTGGTCGAGCGCTCGAGGGTCGTCATGGAGAAGCCGTTCGGCACGGACCTCGCGAGCGCCATCGAGCTGAACAACACGGTCCACCAGACCTTCGCCGAGGAGCAGATCTTCCGTATCGACCACTTCCTCGGCAAGGAGGCGGCCCAGAACATCCTCGCCTTCCGCTTCGCCAACGGGCTCTTCGAGCCCATCTGGAACCGCAACTTCATCGACCACGTCCAGATCGACATCCCCGAGACCCTGGGTCTGGACGAGCGGGCCGGGTTCTACGAGGCGACCGGCGCCTACAAGGACATGGTCGTCACCCACCTGTTCCAGGTCCTGGCCTTCGTCGCGATGGAGCCGCCCACGGCGCTGGAACCGCGGGCCATCTCCGAGGAGAAGAACAAGGTGTTCCGCTCGCTGCTGCCCGTCGACCCGTCGCAGGTCGTCCGCGGGCAGTTCGCGGGGTACACCCGGCTCGACGGCGTGGCACCGGACTCGGACACGGAGACGTTCATCGCGCTCAAGGCCGGACTGGACAACTGGCGGTGGGCCGGTGTGCCGTTCTACCTGCGAACCGGCAAGCGGATGGCGGAGGGCGCCCGGATCATCTCGATCGCGTTCAAGGAGGCGCCGCGCTCCATGTTCCCCCTGAACTCCGGGGTCGGGTCGGCCGGCCCGGACCACCTCACGTTCGACCTGGCCGACGAGTCCAAGGTGTCGCTGTCCTTCTACGGCAAGCGGCCTGGGCCGGGCATGCGGCTGGAGAAGCTGTCGATGCAGTTCTCCACGCGCGAGACGGAGCGTGCCGGGGACGTGCTGGAGGCGTACGAGCGTCTGATCCTCGACGCCATGCGCGGCGACCACACGCTCTTCACCACAGCAGAGGGCATCGAGTCGCTGTGGGAGCGGTCCCAGCCACTGCTCGACAACCCCCCCGAGGTCAAGCCGTACCAGGCCGGCACCTGGGGGCCGAACGCCATCCACCAGCTCATCGCGCCGCACGCGTGGCGCCTCCCGTTCGAAAGGGCCTGGCGCGAGAAGAAGTAAGGGCCAGCCCGCCAGCAAGGAGCCTGGAGCGCCGAGAGGTCGTGGGCGCCGCGCCCGGCAGGGTCGTGGAGTGCAGTCCGGCGTACCTCAGCCGCGCAGCGACCGCAGCCAGGACCGTGCCTCCGCGAAGGCCTCGTCCGTCGTATGCGGGCTGACCCGCACGGCGGTGCCGTGCGCGGCGGGGTAGCTGCCGAGGAACCGTACGTCGGCACAGACCCGCTTCAGCCCCAGGAGCGCCTCTCCGACCCGCTCGTCCAGCACATGGCCCTCGATGTCGATGGAGAAGCAGTAGCTGCCCATGGAGTCCTTGGTCGGGCGCGACTCCAGCCGTGACATGTTGATGCCCCGGACGGCGAACTGCTCGAGGAGCTCCAGCAGACCTCCCGCGTGGTCGTCGCGCTGGAAGAGCACCAGCGTCGTCTTGTCGGCGCCGGTCGGCTCCGGCAGGGCGCCGGGCCGGGCCACCAGCACGAACCGCGTCACGGCCGACCGGTTGTCGCCGATGTCCTCGGCGAGCTGGGTGAGCCCGTGGTCCTTCACCGCTGCCGGCGCGCAGACCGCCGCCTGGTACGACGTGCGCTCCGGCTGGCCCGCAGCGAGGGCGGCCGCTGCGGCGGCGGTCGACAGGGTGGGCACGTAGACAGCCTGGGGAAGGTTCTCCTGCATCCAGCCCCGCACCTGTGCCCAGGCATGGCTGTGCGTCCCCACCGCGGCGACGTCGTCCCACGACGTCCCGGGAGCAGCCGCCAGCACGAACGTGATCGGCACGAGCACCTCTGCCACCACGACCAGAGGGTCGCCACTGGCCAGGGCGTCGAGCGTGGCGCTCACGCCACCCTCCACCGAGTTCTCGATCGGGACCATGGCACCGTCGACCTCGCCGGAGCGCAGCAGCCCGAGCGCGGCGTCGACGGATCCGCAGGGTAGGTGGGAGGCCCCGGCGGCCGGGCCCCAGGCGTCGAGGGCCATCTGCGTGAAGGTTCCCGCGGGACCGAGGTAGGCGTAGGTCGTCACAATGCTCAGCCGCTCTGCGATCCGGTGCGAGCGGCCGCCAGGGCCTGTTGCTCCTCGGGGGTCAACGTCGTGTCGGACCGGCCGCGCACCACACCCTTGGCGTACGTCCGCGACTCTCCGCGGGCGTGGATGGCGGAGAGCACCAGGCCGTCGCCCCGGTCGTCGACCAGGGCGGCGCTGAACGAGAGCCGCCCACCCATGTCGCCGAACGCGTCGTACCGCACGACGGCCACGTGCCGAAGAGCCTGTGCCACGTCTTCCCGCAGGGCAGCGAGGTCTCCCGCGCCGACCGGACGATGGCCCTCCATCACGCGAAGCTGGGAGCGCACCCGCGCCAGCTGGCCGACGGCCACCGCCCCGCCCACCAGGGCGAGACAGGCCACGCCGAGCGTCAGCAGCGTGAGGGTGGACGGATCGGACACCGTCGCAGCGTATTCGGCCCGCTGGCTAGAGTCGACGGCGATATGGAACTCGACCTCGTCACCGCGGCCATCGTCTTCGGCGCCATCTTCCTCGTGGAGCTCCCGGACAAGACCTTCATCGCCACCCTGGTGCTCGCCACCCGCTTCCGTCCCCTGTTCGTGTGGGTCGGCGTCTGCCTGGCGTTCCTGGTCCAGACCGTCGTCGCGGTCTCGGTGGGCGGACTCCTCGCCCAGCTGCCGAAACGACCGGTGGAGGTCTTCGCCGCCCTGATGTTCCTGGTCGGCGGCATCGTCCTGCTTCGCGGTGCGGACCGGGCGGACGCGGAGGAGGAGGAGACCGAGGAGCAGTTCGCGCACAAGGGCGCGGCGACGGCGGTCGGCCTGAAGGCCGTGGCTGTGTCGTTCTCGGTGCTGTTCCTCGCCGAGTGGGGCGACCTCTCCCAGCTGCTGACCGCCTCCATGGTCCTGCGGTTCCACCAGCCGCTCTCGGTCTTCGTCGGCGCCTTCCTCGCGCTGGCCGCGGTGTCGGCGCTCGGCGCCCTCATCGGCCGCGCCCTGCTCCGACGGGTCAGGCTGGCGACGATCCGTCGGGTCGGTGGCGGTGTGTGCCTGCTCCTGGCCCTCCTGACAGTGCTGCAGATCGCCGGGGCGGTCGGCTGACGTCGGTCACTGGCGGGCGGTGCAGCGCCCACCAGAGCAGCGCCAGGGCGATCAGGGAGCCCACCGTGTCGGCGTTCTGGAGCATCCGGCCTGGGAGCTGGGGCCACTGGGGATGGCTGAGCCAGGTGATGCCCCACCAGGGAAGCCGGCAGAGGAAAAAGCCCGTGACCACCCCTGCTGCCACCAGCCGGCGCCGGTCCCGCCACGGGTCCGCACCGAGGATGGCGAAGACGACCACGACCATCCAGTGCAGGTGGTGGATCCACGCGACGGGGGACAGCAGGACCGCCATGAGGCCGACCGCGGCCACCTCGCTCACCGAGTCGCCGGCGCGGTAGGCCCGGCGGGCCAGGGCGTAGCCGATGGTGCCGACCACAGCGACCAGGACGAGCCACAGCACGGTGCCGGCCAGACCGGGCGGGCCCACCCGGAGCAGGAAACCCCGGATGCTCTGGTTGGACGTGCCGGCATTGGGTCCGAGCCGAGCCGGGTCCTGGAGGGCGCCGCCCCAGAACGCGAACGACGCCTCCGGCAACAGCATCCACGCGCCGACGGTGACCGCCCCGGCGGTCAGCACCGCCGTAGCCGCCTCCTTCCACCGGCGGTTGAGCAGGTAGTGCACGACGAAGACCCCTGGCGTGAGCTTGATGGACATGGCCAGCCCGACGAGGACGCCCGGGGGGACCCGCGTCAGGAGGCGCGGTCGCGGACGGCGCAGGTCCATCAGGCAGGCGAGCACCATGAAGGCGTTGACCTGCCCGAAGCGGATGCCGTCCGAGACGGGGTGCAGCCACAGCATCGGAGCGGTGAGTAGGGCGAGCGTGACGGGTACCAGCGGCCCGGTGCGGTGGATCAGGCGCCAGCCGGCATACCAGACCACCGCGGTGGTGGCGAGCACCTGGGCAGCGGTCCAGAGCCAGCCCACCAGCCCGAACGGCAGGAAGGCCAGCGGGACCGCCAGCACGGCCGCGAACGGCGGGTAGGTGAAGGGCAGCAGCTGCGGCGCCTCGGTCATCGCCTGGTAGACCGGGCGGCCGGTGAGGACCGAGACCCCTGCCTCGCGGTAGACCTCCACGTCCACCTGCCACTGGTCGAGCGGCCAGAAGACGAGGTAGCGAAGGACCGGAAGAGCCGCGGCCAGCAGCACGACCACGACGGCCAGCGCGACCCGGGCCGCGCGCGGCCAGCCTGCGACCCGATGCGCGACGGTCCGGCTTCGTCGAGCCACTCGGCGACCCAGGCGGACCATGACCCCCGGCTGCTCGTCCGACACAGCGGCCGTTGGCGTCGTGGTGGTCACGCGTCCATTCTGGCGTGTGGCCTGCCCGTAGCCTGTACCGGTGACCCGCCGCGCCCTGCTCTGCCTTGCCGGCCTGCTCGCGACCACGGTGGCCATCTTCGTCCCGACCGCCGCGACGGCCTCGTCCTCGGCCAGTCCCGCGCCCGTCATCCTCCTCGGCACCGGCGGCCTCACCTGGAGCGACGTGTCCCCCACGGGCACCCCCGCGCTGTGGTCCTTCCTTCGCGACGGGTCCAGCGCCGCCCTGTCCGTGCGGTCGGTCTTCACCAACACGTGCCCTGTCGACGGCTGGCTGAGCCTGTCAGCGGGGAACCGCGCCGCCGCGGCAGGGCCGGGCAAGAACGGCAGCCGCAGCCCCGGGGACCCGTGCCCTCCGGTGCCGACGGTCGAGAGTGGGGTCGTGCCTGGCTGGGGCGACTACGTGCGCACCGCCGAGGCCCTGAAGTTCGACTCGATGCTGGGCACCCTGGGCGAGCAGCTCGCCAGCCACCAGCAGTGCGTGCAGGCTGTCGGGCCGGGGGCCGGCGTGGCAGCCGCCTACCTGTCCGGGGCAGTCCCTCGGTTCACCGAGCTGGACGGCTCGGACCTGACGCGCTCGCTGTCGGGGTGCCGCGTCACCCTCGTGGACGTCGGGTCCCTCAGGGACCCGACCGACCTACCTGCGGCAGAGCGGACGCCGGAGCTGGGCAGCCGCAGTGAGCAGGCGGCGGCGATCGACCAACGGGTGGCCAAGGTCCTGGCCGCCGCACCGAACGGGTCGGACATCCTCGTGGCGAGCCTGTCCGACGCGGGACGCAGCGAGCGCCTGCGGCTCGTCGCGGCCAAGGGGCCGCACTATGGGCCAGGCACGCTGGGGTCCCCCTCCACCCGCCAGGCAGGGCTGGTCCAAGCGGGCGACCTCACGGTGACCCTCCTGACGTCGGCCGGCGTGCCGGTCCCGGGGGCGCTCGGCGGCGCGGCGCTGCGGCGCGGGGACGTCGGCGCCAACTCCGAGGAGGCGGCGCGCGACCGGCTGCGCCAGCTCGTCGACTTCGACCAGGCGAGCCACGAGGTGCACAGCCTCGTGCCGCCGTTCTTCAACGGCGTCGTCTACACCCAGATCGCGATCTACCTCTTCGCCGCAGTGGTGTGGCGCCGGGACTTCGGCTCGACCACGCTACGGCTGCGGCTGCTGCGCATCGTCCGCCGGGTGGCCGTCATCGCAGCGACCGTGCCCGCCTCCACGTTCCTGGCCAACCTCATCCCCTGGTGGCGCTTCCCCGTCCCGATGCTGGCGGTCATCGCATCGGTCGCGCTCTTTGTGGCCGTCATCTCGGCCGTCGCGTTCCTGGGCCCGTGGGGGCGGCGACTCACTGGTCCACTGGCAGCCGTCTCGATCGCCACGATGGTCGTGCTCGGGGGTGACGTGATCCTCGGCTCGAGGCTCCAGATCTCCTCGCTCATGGGCCTGCAGCCGGTGGTGGGCGGGCGGTTCTACGGCATGGGCAACGTGACGTTCGCGCTGTTCGGCACGTCCGCCCTGCTGCTGTGCATCGCCGTGTCCGGCTACTTCGTGAAGAGGGGGCAGCGGCGATGGGCGGCGCTCGCCACGCTGGCGGTCGGTCTCACCGCCGTCGTCGTCGACGGCCTGCCGAGCTGGGGCGCCGACGGCGGTGGTCCGCCCGCGCTGCTCCCAGGGCTGGCCTACCTCGTCCTGGCCATCCTCGGCATCCGGATGACGTGGCGGCGGGGGGCGCTGATCGGCCTGGTCACCGCCGGGCTGTTCCTCCTAGTGGCCTTCCTCGACTCCCTCCGGCCGACGGAGTCCCGCTCGCACCTCGGCAGGTTCTTCCGGTCCCTGGTGGAAGGAGGTGCCTGGGACATCGTCAGTCGCAAGCTCGACCAGAACATCTCCATCCTCTTCGGGAACTACCGTCTCGCCCTGCTGGTCCCGATCGCGCTGGTCTTCGTCATCTACATCCTGGCCCGGCCGACCTCGTGGGGCTCGCGGGCGCTTCAGCGGTCGTACGAGGCGTGCCCGACGCTGCAGCCGGGCCTGGTCGCACTGCTCATCACCCTGACCATCGGCTTCGCCATCAACGACTCCGGCGTGGCCATCCCTGCCAACGGCGCCATCATCGCCGTCCCGCTGATCATCGCCGTCAGTGTCAGGGTGCTGGAGGACGAGGCGCGCTCGTCCGCTTCCACCCGCGCGCTGCGGCGACGCTGAGCCAGGCCCACACGCCGAGCACCACGTAGGGCACGACCCGGCGGCGTACCTCGAGAGTGACCCGCTGCACCTCGGGCGTCATCCCGACGACCCGGCCAGGCACGTACGCCACCGCCAGGGCCGCCAGACGCACCAGCAGAATGGTGTCGAGCCGGCCCGCAGCGAGCAGCGGCAGGGTGGCCCAGGTCAGCACGTCGTACCAGGGCAGGCTGTATGGCGCCGCGAGCGTGTACGCCGTGGTGAGGACGAGCGCCCACCGGGCGGCAGCTGCCGTCACCCGGTCCACGGTGGCGCCGTCGGTGGTGGCGCCGTCGATGGTGGCGCTGTCGGTGGTGGCGCTGTCGGGGGGAAGGGTCAGCCGGCGAAGCACCACCACGAGGCAGAGCGCGAGGACGACGGACGACCAGGAGACCACGGTGCGCGCCGCGCCCTCGGGCAGCGGGCCGGTGAGGCCCTGGTAGACCAGCCGCCACGGGGTGGCGAGCGAGATGGACCGTCGTGCCCGGTCCAGCTGGTCGAACACATGCGGACCGGCCCACAGGTGCAACGGGACCGCCACGACGAGGGCGCCCAGGGCGAGCCCCGCCGCCCGCCATCCCACGCCTTCACGGCCACCCACGGCTTCACGGCCACCCACGGCCTCACGGCCACGCACCGCATCACGCCACCCGATGGCCTCGCGCCGCTCCGTCCACCACGCCGCGAGGATGGCAAGCCCCACCACGCCGTACGTGACCTTGCAGGAGGTCGCAAGGCCTGCCAGCAGGCCGGCCGCCAGCGGGGTGCGGGTCGCCACGACGAGCGCGGCGACCGCCAGCGCGCCGGCAACGACGTCCACGTGGGCACCCAGCACTCCGATGCCGAAGACCAGCGGGTTGAGCGTCCAGAGAGTGTCGACCCGGCGCGGGGAGGCGCCGGCACGCAGCAGCACGGCCCGGACACCGAGCCAGGAGAGGACCACGACGACCTGCCAGGCCCAGACGGTCTGGCGCTGGCTGTCGCCTCCGAGGTGCGAGGCGACAGCCTGGAGCAGCGTGGCGAAGGGCCCGTACACACTCACGGTGCCGGTCCACGGCGGTTCCACGAGGCTGGTGACCGGGTCGGACGCAGGCCACGCGTTGGGAGGGGTGAGGTACGGGTCCCCACCCAGTGCGGCGATCCGACCGTACGCGGCGTAGTTCGTGTGGTCCGCGGAGCCGAAGGGTCCGGTGAGCAGCGCCGCCGCGGCGAGCAGGACCGGCAGCGCCCAGTCGCGCCAGCCGGCGGGGACTCTGCGATCCCTGCCGATTCGTCCGTCGGACCGGAGGCGAAGCGCCACCCCACCCGCCCCCAGGGCGTACGCACACCACAGCAGTCCGGTGACGAGGGCGGGTTCCGGCGACCAGGGGAGGGTGCCAGGCGCCCAGCCAGGTGCCGACAGCGGCGGCTTGGCGGCGCTCGGCCCTGACACTCCTACGAGCAGCAGGAGGCCGAAGGACAACGCGAGCGCCGAGGCGGTCACCCGGTCCCGGGTCGAGGTCATCGCGAGGGCCGGCCGGCTCAGCGCAGCCCGCGGCGGACCCTGCGGCGGGCCAGCGCCAGAGCAACGTCACGGTACTGCGTCGCCCGGTGCACCTGGCCCCGCCAGTCGGCGCCACTGACCCGGTGGTGCAGGTCGCAGGGCACCTCCACCACCTCCAGGCCAGCGAGCAGGACGTCCACGGTCAGACCCACCTCGACGCCCCAGCCGGGGGCGAGCGGTGTGGCGGTCTCGAAGGCTTGACGGGACAGGCACCGCATCCCGGACAGCGGCTGGGCTGCGCGGAACCCCGTGAGGCGCTCGATGCCGTCGCGCGCCAGGCGGACCACGAAACCGTGCCCGCCACCGGAGCTCCTCTGCGGCGGCAGGGTGGCGATGGACATGTCGGCCCGGCCCTCGGCGACCGGCGGGACGAGGACGGCGACGTTCGCCGCCGACCCCTCCAGGTCAGCGTCCACGAAGAGCAGGGGCCGCCGGTGCTCCCGATCCTCCGCGGCCTCGTGGCGGCTCACGAACTCTGCGCCCGTGGTCATGGCGGCAGCCTTGCCGCGGTTGCGCGCGTGGGAGACGACGTGCGCCCCCGCTGCCCTGGCACGGTCCGCCGTACTGTCGGTACTGCCGTCGTCGACGACCACCACCAGGTCCACCGCGGGGATCGCTCGTACCGCTGTCACGGTCGCTGCGATCCGGTCGGCCTCGTCCTTGGCGGGGATGACGGCGGCCACGCCACCGGCCGGCGAAGGGCTCATCTCCTACCGCTCAGCGCAGGGTGACCTGGCGGCTCAGAAGCCCCGACCTCGCACGCCGCTCGTCAGGCGTCAGCGGGTCGTGCGACGCGAGAGCCTCGGCATACCTGGTGGTGAACGTGCTCAAGGGTCCCTCGTACTCCTCCGCGGACTTCTTGGGGTCCAGGTCCCAGACCGGCACCAGGAGACCGCACGCCCGGAACGCGCCGAGCAGCCGGGTCGCGTCCCCGAGTCCGCTGTCGCCGGCGGCGTGCAGGCGGGCAAGGGCGTTCGTCGCCACGTCCTCGTCCTCCGGGAGTACGAGGCGCAGATGCGTCCGCTCCCCGATCCGGCACCAGTACGCCGAGGCGGCGGCCTCGAGCCTGACGGTCGGGATGACGGACTCGTTCGCCCGCTCCAGCGACGCCTGGCCCTCCTCGTCCAGCTCGCTGTCACCCACCCAGAAGTCGAAACCGTCGTGGACGGTGACCTCGAAGGGCGCCGAGGCGTCGAGCAGCTCCTGCAGCCGTGGAGTGTCCGCGGTGGCGGCCGGCGTGCTGACCACCGGGGTGCCCTGCTCGGCTGCCACCGCGGCCAGCAGCGACATCGCCAGGTCCCGGGAGGCGTCGCCGGAGACCGAGCCGGACTGGGTGCCGACGAAGACGGTGCCGTCAGCCCGGTGCAGGGCCGGCCACGCGAGGGGCAGGACCGTCGCGACGGTCACCTCTGCCGGTGCGCCATCGGGCGCTCGGCCGTCGGCGAAGCGCACGCCCGCCGTGGCCGCGGGCAGGATCTCCCGCATGGCGACCCACTCGGTCTCCTGGGGCAGCCCCTGGAACGGCCGGGCCACGAACGGGGCCGGTGGTGCCTTGGTCGGTGCGACCCCGGCCGCTGCGTGGTCTGCGCCCTGTCTGCGGCGCCGCGATGCCTTACCCATGGCGCAAACCCTAGTGGGGCCGGTCAGGACGACCAGGCGGCGCGCTCAGTTGCGTGCGGCGCCGGGAGGGGCCACCCACGGACGCCCAGACGGTGGACCCGCTCCGGTCCTCGGTGACACCCCACTCGTGCGCGAGACTGCGGACGATCCGCAGCCCTCGTCCTGACGGCGCCCAGATCGTCCGGGGTGCCGGTCGCGGGGTGCTGTCGCCGCCACCGTCGGTGACCTCGACCTCCACGACGCCCCCCTTGACCTTCCAGTGCACTCGCAAGGTCCCGTCGGCAAGAGGGCGGGCATGGCGGATGGCGTTGGAGACGAGCTCGGAGATCACGATCTCCGCCTCGTCGATGACGGCCGCTGGGATGCCTCTTCCCTCGAGGTCGTCCACCAGCGTCTTACGGACCGTCGCCACGGACGTCGCCCGCCAGGGGACCCGCAGCGTGCGGGCGTCGCCACCGGGCGCGGCGGACAGCGACTCGGACCGCGAGGAGCGGTCTCGGTGTGAAGCGGCAGTCATGCGAGGTCTACGTCCGTTCGTCGCCCTTTCGCAGGGAGACTACCTAGCGAGGCGCACAGCGTCGAGAACTGCGCTGGGGTGGTTGCTGATGATCCCTTCCACACCGAGCTCCAGGCACAGCTCCACGTCGCGCGCGTCGTCCACCGTCCAGACGTAGACCTCGTGCCCGTGCCGGTGCTGCCGCACGACCGTCTCCGGGTACCGGCGGACGATGGCGATGTCCAGGCCCACCGTGTGTACGCCCTTGGGCAGGGAGCCGTCGCGGAACCGCAGCGGCATCGACGCCTCGACCAGGTAGACCGCCGGGACCGCCGGGCACAGCTGTCGCATGCGCTGCACGGCCAGCTGGGAGAACGACATGACCCGCACCCAGTGCTGCCCCGGCCGTGCCGGGCCGTCGAGCCCGAACTCGGCGAGCACCTTGGCCAGCTGCCTCTCGACCAGCCCGGCATACCGGGTCGGGTGCTTCGTCTCGATGGTCACGCCGATGGGCCGCTCGTGCGCAGTCACCGTGGTCAGCAGGGAGCGCAGGGTCAGCAGCCGGTTCCGGTCACGGTCCGGGAGCTCGTCGTCGTTGCCGTGGAGCTTCCTCCACGAGCCCCAGTCGAGGCCCTCGAGCTCGGCGAGCTCGAGGGTGGAGACGCTGCCGCTGCCGTTCGAGGTGCGGTTGACGCGCCGGTCGTGCACGCACACGAGATGCGAGTCCGCGGTCAGCCGGACGTCGCACTCGACCGCGTCGGCGCCGTCGTCGATGGCACGGAGGTAGGCCTTCAGCGTGTGCTCCGGTTCGGCCAGGCTGGAACCCCGGTGGGCGATCACCAGCGGCGGCTGCGTGACGGTCAAGGAACCGCGTCGCGCAGGGACGGCGTCGTCGAGCACCAGTCAATGCTTGCACATTGCGGGCCGGTGCGGGTGCGGCACGATGACGCCACGCACCGCGAAGCGTGCGCGGTACGGCGGTGGCTCACAGAACAGGGAGGCGAGGCGTTCGATGGGTGTGAACCTGCCGGCCTTCCAGACACTCGTCGACGCTCACTGGCGCGACGTCGCCCGGCTGGCCCATGCCCTCGCCGGGCCGGTCGACGGCGACGACGTGGCGCAGCAGGCCTGGACGCAGGCCCTCGCGGCGTACCCCTCGCTCCGCTCGGCCGGCAACCTCCGGGCCTGGCTGCTCACCATCACGCATCGGTGCGCGATGGACGTGCACCGCAGCCGGGGCCGTCGCCCGGTGCCGCACGACGACCCGGCGTCCCTGGCGTCGGTCCCGCTCACGGACGGGCCCGACGCCACCCTCCCCCACGAGCCGCTGTGGGCCCTGGTCGCACGGCTCCCAGAACGCCAGCGGCACGCGGTCGTCCTCAAGTACGTGGGCGACCTCGACCACCCGCGCATCGCTCTCGCGCTCGGCTGTTCACCGGCGATGAGCCGGCGCCTCGTCAGCGACGCCCTCGCCACGCTACGCAAGGAGCTGCCATGAACGACCCCGTAGACCTGCCCGCCGCGTTCGCGGCCTTCTCACCAGCTGTGCACCCGCCCCTGCTGCCCACCTCCGACGTCTCCTACGTCGTCGACGACACGGTCGTCGGACGGATGCTGCTGGCCAGCCGGTCAGACGGAGCCCTGGTCGCCTCGGCGTACGTCCCCGACACCGCGGCCGAGGACCGCCTGCTGGCGCGGCTGAGCACCCGGGTGTCGCCCCGGATCCTGCGGCACCCGGCGGCCCTCGACCTGGCTCGTCGCGAGCTGGAGGACTTCCTGGCGGGCCGCAGCAGGCGTTTCACGGTCCGGACGGACCTGGCGCTGGCCTCGGACTTCCAGCGCGTCGTGCTGCCAGGACTGGCCGCCTCCGTCGAGTACGGACGTCGCGCGACCTACGGTGAGCTCGCCACCCTGCTCCAGCGCCCGACAGCGGCCCGCGCGGTCGGCGCGGCGCTGGGCGCCAACCCGTTGTGCGTCGTCGTGCCGTGCCACCGGGTCGTTGCCTCCGACGGCGCCCTCACCGGGTACGCCGGGGGGCTGGCTGCCAAGCGCTACCTGCTGGACCTCGAGATGCGGGGGGCCGCAACGCTACGGGCACGGCCGCAGGGCTAGGGAACTAGGGGGCTCACGGGGCCGGTCAGCCCGTCGTCCGCAGGTAGCGGCCGAAGTGGGGCACCGTGAAGGCGATACGTCCTCGCTCGCCGGAGTAGATCAGGCCCTTCTTGAGCAGCGCGTCCCGGGCGGGCGAGAGCGACTGCGGCTTGCGGTCCAGGACCGTCGCCACCGCGGAGGTCGGCACCGACTCGGTCTCGTCCACCGCCTCGCCCGCATCGGCCATGGACACCGCGGCGTCCGCCATGGCGCGCAGGTACTCGCGCTCGGCCGGGGTGGCACGCTCGAACCGAGACCCGAAGAACCCTACGGCGAGCTCCGCCTCAGCCTCGGGGGCCGCCACCGTGACGTCCTCGGTGGTGATGGGTGAGCGCGGCGCCACGTCCCAGGCGACCTTGCCGTAGGCCTGGACGAAGTACGGGTACCCGGCGGTCGCCGCGTACATGGCGTCGAGGGCCTCCGCCGTGAACGCAGCGTCCTCGTCCGCTGCCGGCGCGACCAGTGCCAGGTCGGCCGCGGTGCGGTCCAGGCGGTCGATCCGCTGGTAGCGGAACAGCCGCTCCGAGTAGGACTTCGACGCGGACAGGACGGCCGGCAGGTGCGGCAGGCCGGCACCGACGACGATCACCGGCAGGCCGGACTGGGAGATCTCGTGGCACGCCGCACAGACCGCCGACACGTCGTCCGCGGAGAGGTCCTGCATCTCGTCCACGAAGATGGCCACGCCCTTGCCGACGTCCGCCGCAAGCCCGCCGACGTCGGTGAGCAGCTCGACCAGGTCGATCTCGATGTCGCCGGAGTCGGCGCGCCCGGAGACCGCCGGTGCCTCGATGCCGGGGCTCCAGCGGTCACGCAGCCTGGCGCCGGGTGCGGCGTCCCGCTGGGCGAAGGCCTTGATGACGCCCAGGACGTGGTCGACGTCATCCCCCTGCGGATGGCCGAGCTCGCGGACGGCGACGTGCAGGGCTGCGGACAGTGGACGCCGCAGCCCCTGGTCCGGGCGCGCCTCGAGCTTGCCGGTCCCCCAGTGGGCGCGGACAGCGGCCGAGCGAAGGGCGTTCAACAGCACCGTCTTGCCGACTCCGCGCAGCCCGGTCAGGACGATCGAGCGCTCCGGGCGGCCGCGGGCGATGCGCTCGAGGACGACGTCGAACGCCTGGAGCTGCTCGTCCCGACCCGCCAGCTCGGGCGGCCGCTGGCCGGCTCCAGGGGCATACGGGTTGCGAATGGGGTCCACGATCGCAGCGTATGCGTCTCTCTAGCACCTACCTGAGATTTCCCCATACATCGTGAGCGTGTCGCGGGCTCCGGGGCAGACCAGAAGGATCAGCGGTTGCGGCGGCGCACGATGTGCCCCACCACCGCGGGCACCCAGCCGGTCTCCCCTCGCATCCAGCGCCCCGCGACGAGGTTGTGCGGCACGACGACGAAGGAGCCCTTGAACCCCTCGGTGAGGGACAGGTCGGTGCCGAAGACATCGGTCACCACCTGCCAGTCCAGGTCCGTATGCCGTTCCAGGTACTCACCGATGCCCACGGCGTACCGCTCCACGATGGCGGCGTGGTCGGGCCGCGTGCCGTCCGGGGCGTCCCGCCACGCGGAGTACGCGCGGTCCAGCGCCGACCCCAGCGCCTCGAGGTCGTCGACGTCCACCCCTTCCGCCTGGAGGTCCGTCAAGGCCTGGGCGATGCGGGTCCGCTCCTGGTCGCCGAGGGGTTGGACCAGCGGACGGAGCGCCGCCCCGTCGTCGAGGGTGTCCCCGGCGTCGGGCAGCCGCACCTCCTCGGCCTCGAAAGGCTCCTCATGTGGCGCGTCGTCCCGCCGCCGTCCGAACCAGGCCACGGGCGGGGCTACTTCACCGTTGCGGCGCCGGACTCGGCGACGAGCTGCTTGCCCGCGCCCTGCCAGGCCTTCATGCCCCCGTCGAGGTTGGCGACGTCGAAGCCCTGCTGGGACAGCCACGCGACAGCGCGCGAAGACCGACCACCGCCACGGCATACCACCGCAAGGGTCGCCTCGTCCGTCTCGGGCAGCTCGTCAAGTCGCGACGGGAGCTCGGCGAGCGGGATATGGACCGCACCGGGGGCATGGCCGGCGTCCCACTCGTCCTGCTCACGGACGTCGAGGATGACGGCGTCGTCGGGGAGGTCGTTGACGGAGACAGCCGGGATGTTCATGCCCTCCATCCTTTCACTTGAGCAGCCGGGACATCCTGCGGTCCGCCAGCGGCTTGCCGCCCGTCTGACAGGTGGCGCAGTACTGGAGGGAGGAGTCGGCGAACGAGACCTCCTGTACGACGTCGCCGCAGACCGGACACTTCTCTCCGGTGCGGCCGTGGACCCGCATCCCGGCACGCTTGGCGTCCTTGAGCTCCTTGGCGGGTTTGCCTGAGGCGGCCGCCACGGCGCTGGTCAACGTCTCGCGCAACGCCGCGTACAGCCGGTCCACCGCCTCGTCGTCCACGCTCGATGCGAGGGCGAACGGGGACATCTTGGCCACGTGCAGGATCTCGTCGGAGTACGCGTTTCCCACCCCTGCGATCCAGCCCTGGTCGCGCAGCAGGCCCTTCACCTGGGACCGTCTGCCCGCGAGAAGGGCCGCGAAGTCCTCACGGGTGAAGTCGTCCGCCAGCGGGTCGGGGCCGAGGGTCGCGATGCCCGGGACCTCCTTGGGGTCCCGGACGAGATAGGCCGCCAGCCGCTTCTTCGTCCCTGCCTCGGTGAGGTCGAAGCCGGAGGCGTCGGAGAACCGGACCCGCAGAGCGATGGGCGACTTGCCAGGGCGCAGGACGGTGTTGGGGAGCGCGTCGGACCACCTGAGCCACCCGGCTCGGGCGAGGTGGAAGACCAGGTGCACGCCGTCGCAGTCGAGGTCGACGAACTTGCCGTGCCTGCTCACGGAGTCGACCGGCACGCCTTCCAGCGCCTGCGGAGGCGGGTCGAACGTCTTGAGGACGGAGAAGGACCCCAGCTCGACCCCTGTCACGGCCAGCCCGACGACCCGCTCGGCGAGGAAGTCGACGAGCGCCTGAACCTCCGGCAGCTCCGGCACGGGCTCATTCTGTCCCACCGGTCCGCCATCCTGCAGCCGGCTGGGTGCACCGCCGCTCGGAGTTGCCGCGCAGTGCTTTCTGGTCACCCGCTTCTGATGCGTGCGGGCGGCTCGGGACGTCCCCGGTGGGACCATGTGCCCCATGACCACCGAGGCCGCGCCGCACGAGCTCCTCCGGCTCAGGTCCCACCGGGGCAGGTTCGTGCTGACCACGACGGTTCTCGGCAGCGGCATCGCACTCCTCGACTCGACGGTGGTCAACGTCGCTCTGCCGACCATCGGCCGGGACCTGAGCGCCGACCTGGCTGGACTGCAGTGGGTCGTCAACGCCTACGCTCTGACGCTGGCGGCGCTGATCCTGCTGGGCGGGTCCCTGGGGGACCGGTTCGGTCGTCGTCGGGTGTATGCCGTGGGGGTCGCCGGGTTCGGTGCTGCCTCCGTGCTGTGCGCTGTGTCGCCGACGGTGGGCACCCTGGTGGCGGCACGGGGCCTGCAGGGCGTCTGCGCCGCTCTCCTGGTGCCCGGGAGCCTGGCCATCCTTCAGGCCTCCTTCCACCGGGAGGACCGGATGGCGGCGATCGGGGCGTGGACCGGCCTGCTGGGGGTCGCCTCCGCATCTGGGCCGATCATCGGCGGCTGGCTCGTCGAGCACGACTGGCGATGGGCCTTCTGGCTCAACGTGCCGCTCTCGGCGCTCGTGGTGCTGCTCAGCCTCAGGGTCGTCCCGGAGTCGTGGAACCCGTTGGCGGACAAGCACTTCGACGTAGGCGGTGTGGTGCTGGCCGTGCTCGGGCTGGCGGGTGTCACGTTCACCCTGACCCAGGCCTCGAACGGTCTGGACCCGCGATCGCTGACGATCGGCGCCGTAGGCCTCGCTGCGCTGGCTGCCTTCGCGGTCACGGAGGACCGCTCCCCGCACCCCCTGGTGCCGCCCAGCCTGTTCGCCAACCGCGTGTTCACGACCGTCAACCTCGTGACGCTGCTGGTGTATGCCGGGCTGTCGGCCGCACTGCTCTTCCTCGTGCTGTTCCTCCAGACGGTGGCGGGCTGGTCGGCGCTGCAGGCCGGCGCCGCCACCCTCCCACTGAGCGCGGTGATGCTCGTGCTGGCACGGCGGTTCGGGTCGCTGGCGGCCAGGACCAGCCCGCGTCCGTTCATGGTGGGCGGGACGCTCAGCGCCGCAGCCGGGTTCGTCCTGCTCGCGATGTCGCCCCGCGAGCCGTCGTTCGCCCTCCACATCTTCCCGGGCATCACGTTGGTCGGCCTCGGGCTGTCGTTGACCGTGGCACCCCTCACCGGGACGGTGCTGGCAGCCGCGCCGGATGAGCTGGCCGGCACGGCGAGCGGGGTGAACAACGCCGTCGCGCGCACGGCTGGACTGCTGGCGGTGGCTGCGCTCCCGCCGCTGGTCGGGCTCCGCGGTGAGGACTATGCGTCCGCGCAGGCGCTGGCTCCCTCGTACCGCCTTGCAATGCTGGTCTGCGCCGCTCTGCTGGTCGCCGGCGCCGCCCTGACGGAGCTCGGACTGCGACGGGAGAACCCCGCCTGTGCGGACACCCCGCACCTCGACGTGACGGCCCGTTAGCGGTGCGTTCCAGCTGTTGCACAGGTGGCTGTGATGCTAGAGGCGCGCGTCGATCTCCAGCGCCGCCTGCAGAAGCCGCAGGAGGCCGTAGCCGTCCCCGGCACGGCAGACCGGGACGTGCTTGCGGTGCCGCTCGCGGGCAGGGACGAACTCCTCCAGCGACACCGGGATGCCGTGGGACAGCACCTGCTCGCTGGGCGTCAGCTCGCGGATCGCGATGGCGGCCACCGCATCCGGGCGCTGTTCCGCGAAGTCACCGTAGATCTTGGGGTCGTGCTGACCGTCGTCTCCCACCAGCACCCACCGGATCGACGGGAACTCGTTGGCGAGCCGGTGCAGGCAGGCGCGCTTGTGGTCCTGACCGGAGCGGAACCAGCCAGTGTTGGTGGGCCCCCAGTCGGTGAGCAGGAGTGGGCCCGGTGGGTAGCCGTGCCGTCGCAGGAAGCGGGTCAGGGTCGGCGCGGTGTTCCAGGCGCCGGTCGAGACGTAGACCATCGGCGCGCCCGGATGCGCCTCGAGAAGGGACCGGTACATCGTCGCCATCCCGCCGACCACGTGGCGGGCGTTCTCGTTCTTCACGAACGTGTTCCAGGCGGCGATCATCGGGCGGGGCAGGGACGTGGAGATGACGGTGTCGTCGATGTCGGAGATGAGACCGAACGTCTGCTCCGAGTCGATGACGACCACGGCGGCCACGACGTCCTCGGCATCGACGGAGGTCAGCCGGGCCTCGTGCCAGCCGGGGGCGAGCCCGTGCTCCTTGACCCGTACGTCGACGTAGCCGCTGCGGTCCGTGCGCGTCCGGATCACCTGCTCGCCCACCGTGATCGTCACCGGGACGTTCATCGCGGGCGCGGTGATGAACGCGCGCCAGCCGCGTCGCTCGTCCTCAGCCGACCGCAGCTCGGCCGTGGTAGCGCCCGCGTCCTCGCGAGAGCCGGCCTCGGGCCGCCGGGTCAGCAGCACCCTGCCGAGCACCCGGACGAACGCCTGGGAGCCGTACCCGGTGTGCGCCACGATGCGCGTCTTCCACCCGCGAGCGCGGAGGACGGCGTCGACCCGGCGATGCCAGGCGTCCTCGACGATGGCTGAGGCGTGGGGGCGGGCCATGCTGAGACCCTACGGCCTGGTGAGCACGGTCCTGAACTGGTCGACCAGACGTTCAGCGGACGCGCCCAGCCCGTCGAACTCGAACAACCGCTCGCCGCGGCTCGCCAGCAGCAGCGGCCCGCCTCGCGCGTCCAGGTCCTTGGCCATCTCGAAGTCCTCCGCCGCCAGCTCCTGCGCCCGCGTGGAGCCGGCGAACAGCTCGACCGCAGGCGCGTCCAGCCCGAGGTCGGTCGCCACGCGCGACAGGACGCCCGGGGCCTCGATCGGCGCTCCGTGGACGAAGAACTCGTGCTGCACGGCCGCCAGAACCGTGGACACCGGCAGCTCCTCGGCCGCCAGCAGCGAGATCATGGCGGCCGCGGCGGCCGTGGGGTCGACCGTCAGCCGCCCCGAGTGGAGCGCCTCCAGGAAGTCGTCACCGAAGCGGGCGGTGGTCTGCAGCGCAGCGTCGGCGACGCTGTCCGCGAGGGCCGAGAACGGCTGTGCGGCATACCGGCCCGCGTGCACGACCTCGACGTCCACCAGGCTGCAGGCGGCGCTCAGCACCGCACTCACCGAGGGCAGGTACGCGTAGGACCACGGATCGTAGATGTCCATCACATAGACCAGGAGCGTCGACGCGTCGATGGTGGAGGGGCCCGCGAGGCGGGGCTCCCCGGCAAGACGGCCGGCGACGGGGTGAGCCGACCGCCCGTGCTCGCACCAGGAGAGGAGGTTGACAGGGGGGCGGCGTGACGTGTGCTCGCGGTGGTAACCGCAGCCGCGGGGAGCACCTCTCATGTGCGATCCTCCAGACACAAAAAAACAACCGGGGGCCAGCTGGCCGACCCGGTTGCTTCAGGTGCGTTGAAGGTTAACTCACATTGTTCGCGAATGGGAAGATCGCGCCTCGGCGACGAGCTGGGCGGCCACGACGCGAAGCTTGAGGTTCTGCTCCTGGGACTGGCGACGAAGCAGCTCGAACGCCACCGTCTCGTCGATCGCGTGCCTGGCCATGAGGACCCCCTTGGCCTGCTCGATGACGGCCCTGCTCGCCATGGCCTGCTCCATCTGTGCCGCCACGGCGCGGGCACCCGCGATGTGGACCGCGGCCGCTAGGGCATCGGCAGCGCGCTGCGCCGCCATCCTGATCACAGCGACCTCGGGACCCTGGAAGGCGTCCCGCCGGTACCCGTAGAGGTTGAGCGAGCCGAACCTGCGCCCGTCCGACTCCAGGGGCAGGGCGAACATGGACTGCACCTGCCCCGGCTCGCAACCCAGCATGAACGCGGGCCAGCGCTGCTCACCGCCGACGAAGTCCACGCGGTTCTCCCGGCCGTTGCGGAAAGCGTCCAGGCAAGGCCCGTCACCGACGGAGTACTGCACCGCGTCGATCTCCAGCGTCTCCACCGTCGTGTACGCCGCGGTACGCGGACGGTCGTCCATGACCACGGTCACCCCGACAGCGTCGCAGCCGTCGATGTTCGCGTTGACGGCGTGGACCAGGCGCTCGAGGTATGGCGTGAGGTCGTCGAGCGTGTGCAGCGTGCCGGCGAGCTCGCTCATCAGCCGTTGCGCGGTGGCCAGGCTCTGCACCTCGGCCCCGCGCGCACTCGACTCCGCATCGGGGGAGCTCTGAGACGGGTCGGTGGCGGCGGCCAGCTCGGCCATGGGCACCTCCTCGGCAAAGACCTGTTGAACAGACATACCGTACCGCCGACCTGAGCGGCGGCACTGCCGGATTCCCACGATCGTCGGCGGGGGCCTACCCTGCCGCCATGGGTGGGCCCGTCTTCCGGAAGGGCAGCGGTACGGTCCCCGATGGCTACTTCCGCTGGGAGGCAGCAGGGCTGAGATGGCTCGCTGCGGCGTCAGGAGGCGCCGCAGTGGTGGAGCCGCTCGAGGTCACCGCGCACCATCTGGACCTGCGTCGGCTGGTGTTCGTCAACCCCGATCCCGCCATGGCGGAGGCGTTCGGGGCGGGGCTGGCCCGCACGCATGACGCGGGAGCCGCCGCGTACGGCAGCCCCCCGGACGGGTGGGAGGGGGACGGCTTCCTGGGGCCAACGGCGCAGCCACTCCGCCTGGCACTCCGGCCGTCCGCGAGCTGGGGGCCCTTCTACGCGGAGCAGAGGTTGCTCCCCATGGTGTCGATGGCGGTCGATAGGGGTCTCTACCATCGATCCGATACAGCGCCATTCGAGACGATCGCACGGCGGTTGATGTCTGGCGAGTTCGACGACGGCGCACCGCCCGCCAGGATCCACGGAGACCTGTGGTCCGGCAACGTGGCGTGGACGGCGGACGGAGGCGTGCTCATCGACCCTGCCGCTCATGGAGGTCATCGAGAGACCGACCTGGCCATGCTGGCGCTCTTCGGCTGCCCGCACTGGGACTACGTGATCGGCGGCTATCTCGCCGAGCACCGTCTGGACGCGCAGTGGCCCGAACGAGTGGCCCTGCACCAGCTGCATCCGCTGCTGGTGCATGCCCTGCTCTTCGGCGCCGACTACCCGCGACGCGCGGTGCAGCTGGCTCGCCGGTACCAGTAGCCGGCACAGCAACGCAGACCGCTAGAGAGCGGGTGCCGCTTCCTGCGCCGCGGAAAGCGCGCTGAGCTGGATGAAGCGTCGGCAGGCGGCGTACACGGTGGCAAGCCCCTCGAGAGCGGCACAGGGATCGAAGCCCGAGGGGCACGCTTCGCTCTGGAGCTGCTCCATGCGCTCGAGCGCAACGAGCAGCTGGTCCAGCTCCTCCACCGGCACTCGGACAATTCGTGAGCTCATCTTCCGTGCCTCCGCTCGTGGGTCAACCGCCGTGAGGGTACATCTGTTGTCGTGGCGACGCCGGATGAACCTGGCCTCAGGGGAACCAGGTGGTCTGCACCGACGCGTTGGCCACCTTCCCGGACGCGTACCGACCGCTGACCTGCGCCTTTACGGGGCCGCTGGTCAGTGTGGCGGGCCACGTCGTATGGAGGCTGCCGGACCACCGGTCCGAGGCACGGCTGCCTCCGGTGCAGGCGATCTGCGCCCCGTTCTGGCGGCACGCCGTCCAGTCGCCCTCGGTGCTGCCCAGGCTCACCCCTCGGGGAACCGTGACCAGGAGCGTGACCGCGCCACGCACGCCGGGCACATCTCCGCGAACCGTCATGACCGTGTCCGCGGCGTCACCGGACAGCTCGAGGTCGATGGCCGCCGGACGGCTGGGCGGCCTGTTCGCAACGGTTGGAGCCGGTCTCGTCGGTCGGGGACTCGGCGGCTGTACCGGCAGAACCGTCACGCTGGGGCTGATCACCGGCGGCGGCGTGACAGGCAGCGCGGTCACGCGTGGCGCTGCCGTCGTGGCCGCCGTCACGGGTGTCGCGGAGCCCGTGGCTGAGCCCGTCACGGCGGCGCTCGTCGTTGCTGAGGTGTGGCGAAGTGCAGCGCCCTGAGTGCCACCCTTCGTCGGCGACCAGAGAACCGCCACAGTGACCAACGCGACGAGGGCAGCGGCGGCCAGCAGCAACCAGCGGCTGGAGAGGCGTCCACGCGACCCCGCTGCGCCGTCGGCTGCGGTCGCGCCGGCAGCGACGGCACCACCGACGGTCGTCGACCCAGCCGTCACGAGCTGGGCAGGCGCCAAGGCGAGGATCGCCGGTCCGAGCAGGCCGCCCATGCCACGCTCCATCGTGCGGAGCTCCGCCACCCGGGCCCCGCACCGTGCGCAGGTGCGCACGTGTGCACGCAGAGCGGCAGGCGCGCCCTCCTCGTTCACGACGAAGTCCGCGAGCCCGTCGATGAACGGTTGACACTCCGGCGCGACGCCGCTGCGCGACACGTGGACCTGGAGGTACGCCGTGCGAAGCCCTCGGCGGGCACGTCTCGACAGGGCCGCCACGGCGTTGGGCGAGATCCCCATGTCCTCGCCAATCGTCACGTTGCTGTCGGCGTCCACCGCGGTACGCCACAGGACCGTCTGCCACCTCCGCGGAAGCATCGCGAACGCCTCCCGGACCAGTCCGAGCTCCCCGAGCTGCGCCACTGGGTCGCTGGGGACCTGTCCGACACGGTCGAAGGTGTCCGAGTTGTCCGTGAGGACGTCACTGGAGGAGCCGCGGCGTGAGCGTGACGCCGCGAGGTTGCGCACCGACGTGACGAGGTAGCCGCGCACAGAGGTGCCGGGCCCCTTGCCGGACGCCAGGGCCGCCAGCATCCCGGCGAAGGCGTCGGAGGCGATCTCCTCGGCATCGCGCGGTTGGTGGGCGTACCGGCGAGCCGCCGACAGCGTGGCCGGGAAGTGTTCGGTCCACAGCTCGACGATCGCGTGCTGGTCCCCCTGACGGGCCAGTGCGGTGAGCTCGTCGTCGGTGGCTGCCATCAGCTGGTCGGTCATCAGCTGCCTCGCGGCAGCTCGAGGGCCGTGCGGTGCGCATGAACAGGGGGGAGCGGGGAGTACAGCGCGGCGACTTCGAAGGTCACCTCGCCCTGACCGCCGGCTTCGAGGTCGGCCTGTCGTTCGCGCTCCGCCGCCTCCATGGCGTCGAGTCCGGAGTCGTAGGGGCCGGAGTAGGAGACCGCACCCGTGTCCGGGCTGCGGGTCAGCACGATGTGCGGCATCCCCATCTCCGCGACCTCAAGGTCGAAGATCGCCCTGGTCAGAGCGATGAGCTCCTCGGCGCCCTCACCGAAGCGAAACTCACTCATGCGCCGTACCAGCACCTTTCCCTAGGTGTCCCCTTCGGAGAGGGAGACGCACGGCGAGCGGAACTGTGACGTCCCGGCATCTCCTCACGAGGCGTTCTCGACCTGCCCAGATCTGGTGGCGAGCTCTTCTCGTCATCGGCTCTTCTCGTCATGGGCTCTTCTCGCCAAGGCTCTTGTTGGTGGTCCGGCGGCGGCGTGGTCCACGGACCCTGCCCCTGGTGAACTGCTCGCCGCCCCACACGCCCTGCGGCTCCCGGCGTGCCAGCGCACCAGCCAGACACGGCTCGCGCTGGGGGCAGCCGCGGCAGAGCGACTTCGCACGGTCGACCTCCGTAGCGAGGTCCGAGAACCACAGCTCGGACTCGCCGGCGGTGCACGGCACCGGTTGGGCGGTCGACGACTTGACCTCATGGATGTCCCGGAGCAGATGAGCCAGTGCCTGCACGTGCTTCTCCCTCGTCTCAGCACACGACACCTGAGTCGTGCATTCTTTAGAGAGCGCTGGGCTCCGCCCATGACGCCGCCCCCTCTCGCTGCCTGCCCTCGAGCACAAGCGTGCGCCTGCCCCCAGGGCGGGCGCCTCCCGCTAGTCCGCTTCCCGTCGGCGTCTGCGGGCCCCTGCCGTCAGGAGGAGGCCGAGAACGAGCAGACCCAGGCCGACCGGCGCCAGCCCGTCGCTCGTCGGCCCGGTGAAGGCGAGGGCCCGCTGCGAGCGGGCACCCTCACCGCCGGTGTCCACGGCGAACGAGGAGTGCTGGCGCCGAGAGCCGAGCGCCGGGCTTCCGGGGAACCCCACTGCCGAGATCCCGAGCGAGCCAGGGGCCGCGTCCATGGCGCCAGTGGCCGTGGCCGTGAGCATGGCCGTGGTGGTGGTGGTGACGACGTTCGGCACGAGCCCCCGGTCGACGTCGGCCTGCCTGACCCGGTAGGACGCGGTCCGGCACACCATGCTCGCTCCCGGAGCGAGCGTCGCGGTCGGACAGAGGACGACCAGGCCGAGCCGGGTGAGGCGCTCGTCATCCACGAGGGAGCCGCGCAACGTCACCGCACCCGTGTTGGTGACGACGAAGCGGTACGAGATCCCCTCGCCCGGGTCGGCCACGGAGTCACCGTCCCTCTCGTGCAGCTCGGCACTCTGGGTCACGCGGATGCCGGCCCCTGGCGTATGGGTCGTGGTCCTGGACGGAGCGCTGACCACCCATCGACCGGTGGGCGGCCTACCGATGGCCCTCGCGCTGTTGCGGACGGCGCGAGCATCGACGTCGGCCTGCGTGACGGGGTACGCCCCGGAGGTGCACAGCATGCGGCCTCCGGGTGTCAGGGTCGTGTGCGGGCAGCTCACCGGTACTGCTGGAGTCGCTCCGGCGAGCGCAGGATCGGAGACTGCGACAGACGCGAGGCTCACGTCCCCGGTGTTCCGCACGGTGAACGTGTAGGTCAGGCGGTCAGCGACTCCGGCAAGCCCGTCGTGGTTCCCGTCGTGGGTGAGCGTCACCGACTTCGTCAGCGTGATCGCCGGACTGCTCGTCACGCAGGTGGTCACTGCCGCCGTGTCGTTGGAGGACAACGGATCCACCTCGTTGCCCCGGACGGAGGCGCGGTTCGTCAGACAGCCGGCGCTCGGCGGCGCGTGGGCGGTGATGACCATGCTCATGATCGCGCCCACGGCGAGCTCGCCCCCGGCGCACGACAGGCTCCGTGCCGTGACGGTGCACCCCGGGATCGTCGTGGCGATGCCCGTGTACCCAGGCGGCACGGCGTCGATCACGCGGAAGCCTGAGCCCGGGTTCGGTCCCAGGTTGCGGACGGTGACCGTCCACCTCACCGGGCCGCCCGGAGCCACAGTCGCCGGACCCCGCGTCACGACCTGCAGGTCCACCGGTCCGGGCACGCAGGACGTGCCGTCGTTGTTGTTGGAGCTTGGCCCCGACGACGACGTGACGAGGGTGAAGTCCGGGCTCGCGCTCGCCGGATGCGTCACGTGTAGCACGAAGACGCCGCCCGTGTTGATGTCGAAGCCCAGGTCGCCGTTGCCGTAGGTCCAGGCGGCGCCATACGGGCCGGCTGGAACCGAGGGGACGACGAAGTCCGTGACCGCGCCAGTCCTGACGTCGATGCGCTGAACCGCGCGGGTGCCGTTCCGGATGCCCCACAGGTAACCCTGCGCGTAGGTGAGGTCCAGGGAGTGAACGGTCGCCGAGGTGTCCAGCCGCGTTGCGGTACGCGCCCTGACGTCCACCCGGTACACGTCGCCGCTACCCGTCGTGGCGCCCGCGGCGACCCAGTAGTGGCCGGCTGTGTCGAAGGCCCCCGCGATGATCCGCGAGCCCATGTCCGCGACCGAGATCCCGGTCAAGGGGCCCAGGTCGGTGAGAGCGCCGTGACCGTCCACGACCACAAGGTGCGACACGCCCGCCAGCGTCTGGACCGCGTACAGCATGCGGTCAGCGGCGTTGTAGGCCAGGGCGTTGTAGACGCCGTCAGCAGTTCCGAGCGGGGTGAACGTCGAGGCGGACGCCGACCGGGTCTGCGCGTACAGCACCGTGGGCTGGCCCGCAGCGACGAAGACCGTGGGGGTCCGGCACGCGATGGGTGCCGGGCCCGTGGGGACGGAGGCGGCCGCTCGGCCGGCGGAGCCGACCACGGCAAGCCCCACCATGAGCGCGAGGAGGAGAGTCGAGACTCGTCCGACGACCGGACCTGCGCCGAAGCCGCGCAGAGGGGTCACGGGGATGGGTGAGGGCATGGGGACCAATCGACGAACAGGCGGGGGAACGGCCCCCTGACGAGCGGGGCCCATGGATAGGACGCCTGACCGGCGATGGCGTGACGCCCCGCATAGGTGACCTGCGCCACACGATGCCCTTTGCGTCCGGATGATCACCTTTCGTCACCTTTGCGGCCTTTGAGCGTCTCACCCCACAGTGAAGTCTGTCCATCAAGCCCAAGGAGCTGCAGTGACCCATCAACTTCGCGCGCCCGGCCGACGCCGGTCGGAAGTCCTTCGAGCCAGCACCACACCAGCCAACACGACACCAGCCAGCACCACACCGCGCGGCACCACACCCCGCAGCACCACACCCCGCGGACCAGGCCGGCTCGCGCTGGTCGCCGTGCTCGTCGTCCTCGGGACCATCCTCTTCGGCGGCGGCACCGCGCTCGGCACCGTCATCAGTGGCGGCATCACCGGGATCCAGACCACGGCCAGCCACACCTCCCAGTACGACCAGGTCGACTTCACGTGCCAGTGGGCAGTCCCGGACGGGTCTGCACCAGGCGACACCTTCACCCTGCGGCTGCCCGACCAGCTGCGCTGGTCTGGGGCAACCCAGTTCTCCCTGAAGGCGCCCGACGGGCAGGTCGTGGCCCGGGCGCAGGTCTCCACCGGCGGGCTGGTCACCTTCACGCTCTCGGACTATGTGACCACCCATCCCACCGACGTCCACGGAACCTGTGCCTTCACGACGCAGCTCGTCGCGACCACCACCGGCGGGCAGGAGGACCTGGAGTTCCAGGTGGGTGCGGACATCATCCGCGTGCCGTTGCAGACCGGGCCGCCGTGCAGCGAGCGCTGCGGTCCCGACCGTACGCAGGCCAGCAAGGCGATGTGGTGGACGGACGGCGCCCAGGACCGGACCCAGACGGTGGTGGCCGGCCCCGGCACGACGGCGGCCACCACGACGGTCGTCCTCACGGACACTCCCGACCCTGGACTGGCTTTGGACTGCAGCTCTGTACGGGCGCGCATCGGACGGACGCTGGACGCGGTGAGCACCATCGTCGACCCCACGGACGACGCCGCCCACCCCGCCGAGGTGCACTGCACGCCGCTCCAAGCGACGGCCCGATGGACCGGCGTGCCGGCCGGGGAGTACACCGAGCTCTGGGTGCAGGCGGAGGTCGTCGACCCGACGCTCTCGACGTACACCAACCGCGGGACTGTCACCCTGAACGGCGCCGGGACGCCCGTGCAGGGCACCGTCGTGCGGACGGACGCCAGCGGCACAGGCAGCGGAGCCATCCCCACCGCCACGCCGACGGCGACCACCCCGGGGCCGACCGTCACCACGACCACAGCGACGCCGCCTCCCACCACGACCGCTCCGGTCACCAGCACGACAAAAGCCACCGCACCCTCCAGCTCCACCTCGAGCACCACCTCACCGGAGGTGACTGCCTCGACGTCCAGCACGACGACCGAGACCCTCCCCTCCACCTCCGCAGGTACGGACGTAACCGGCGCGAGCACCACTGTGGTCACCGGCACCACGGCAGTGGCGACACCAGGCTCCACCAGCGACCGGCTCGCCTTCACGGGCGCACTGGTCTGGCCCTTGCTGCTGGGGGGCACTGCCCTGGCCGTGCTCGGCCTGGTCGTGACGCGGTCCGCCCGACGCCGGGCGCACTAAGCGCACTGACAACGAGGACCGCGTGCAACCGGGCGAGTGGTGGCCTCCACCGCTCGCCCGGCGGCTCGTCGTGCGCTCGTGTCACTGCCGAGGAGGCAGGAACAGCGCAGAGTCACCGAACTCATGCCAGAGGTACCCCGCGATCCGAGCCTCGTCGTAGGCACGCTGGGCCAGCGCAGGTCCCGCCACGGCCTCGACGAGCAGCAGGTGTGACGCCTTGGGGTCGTGCCACCCGGTCACGAGGCCGTCGACAACCCGCGGCGGGTCGTGGCGGGTGACCACGCGCTCCGTCCAGCCTCGGCGCCCCACCACCATGGCGTCCGGTCCCGCAGCGGACTCCAGAGCACGCGTCACGGTCGTCCCGACTGCGATGACCCGTCCTCCCTCGGCGCGGGTCGCGTTGACGAGGCGCGCGGTCAGTGCGCTCACCGCGAACCGCTCTGGCAGGGGTGTCTCGCCCGCCTCCTGCGAGGACACGCCGGCGTGCAGGGTCACCGTCGCGACGCCGATCTCGCGGGCGACCAGCCGCGTGACGAGCTCGTGGCTGAAGGGCCGCCCCGCACTGGGCATCTCGGCGCTTCCGGGACAGGCTGCGAAGACCGTCTGGTACGACGCCAGGGGGTAGCCACCGTCGAGGTAGCCGTAGGCGATCGGGCGTCCATGGCGAGCCAGTTGCTGCTCCAAGGGCGTGGGTCCGCTCAGGGCCGCGTGCCAGAGCCGGTTGCCCTCACCCGTTGGTGAGGCGCCGGTCCGGCGATAAGGGCCGAGGAGCGTCAGCTGCCCCGTAGCAGGCAGCTCCAGCCGGTCGCCCGGCAGGGCGTCCAGGATGGGCCGGTCGGCCGCGGGCGAGGTACGAAGCTCGACCAGCCACGTTCCGTCGTCCAGGTGGGTGGCAGCATGCACCACCACGGGGCCGCGGCCAAGGAGGACCGCGTCGAGCTGAGCGGCCACCGTGGCGGAGTTGTTCACTACGACGAGATCACCGGGTTTGAGGAAGGCGGGAAGGTCGCGGAACGTCGCGTGGGTCAGCCCCTCCTCCGTTGCCACGAGCAACCTCACCTCGTCCCGCGCCAGCCCGCGCTCCTCGGGGGGCGCGGGGGCCGTCATGTCCAGGGGACCCTCCGACCGAGTCAGTGGAGCCACGGACAGGATGCTCACACCGACCACCCCGCTGAGGGAGGGCCCTGGACCTCGCTCGCGGCGGCTGCAGGACCAGTGCGGAGATCCGCCGCTCTGTACCGTCCGCTGGCGGGCCGACGACGAAGCAGCTCCAGCAGCTGGGGGACGACCGACTCCGGTGGTGGGCGGTCGCTGATGTCCTCGCCCGGGAAGGCGGCCTGGTGCATCGCGGTACGCATGTCACCCGGGTCGACGGCGTACACGGCCAGCTCCGGGTTCTCCACTCCCAGGGTCAGGGTGAGGTGGTCGAGCGCTGCCTTCGACGCCCCGTACGCCCCCCAACCCTCGTAGTGCGCCACCGCCGCGTCCGAGGAGATGCTGAGCAGGACGCCGCGGCAGCCCCGCAGCAGCGGAAGGAGGGCCTGGGTGAGGGCCAGGGGAGCTGCGACGTTGGTCTCCCACACCTGGGCCAGCGCACGCAGGTCGACCTCCGCCAGGGCCGGGAGCGGGGTCTGCCCGAGCGTGCTGGCGTTGTGGACCAGGAGGTCCAGGCGTCCGGTCAGCGCCACCAGCCGAGACAGCTCACGACGATGCTCCGCGTCGGTGACGTCACCGGCCACGCGGATGAGGCGGTCCCGAACGTCACCGGGGTCGGTGCTGGCAGCCCCGGCCAGACGGTCGTGGTGACGGCCATCCGAGACGACGTGCCAGCCCTCCAGCGCCAGACCACGGGTGAGCGCGAGGCCGAGCCCCGCCGACCCGCCGGTCACAAGTGCGGTGTGCATGGTGGTCCTCCGATGCTGGTCGTCTGTCTCCTTCCCATGGTCAGAGTTAAAGTGGACTTGAAGTCAACCCCCCAGGGGAGGAGCAGTATGGAGCCGACCGACGTCCTGACGGTCTCCGAGGTGGCTCGGCGTAGCGGGTTCGCCGCCTCCGCACTGCGCTACTACGAGGAGCAGGGCCTGATCCAGTCGGCTCGGACCTCGGGTGGACAGCGCCGGTATCGCCGGAGCGTGCTGCGACGGCTGGCCTTCATCCGCGCCGCGAGCAATGTGGGCCTCACCCTCGACGAGATTCGGGAGGAGCTGGTCCAGCTCCCTGAGAACCGGACCCCGACCAAGTCGGACTGGCACCGGATCTCGGCCCACTGGCGGACCCGGCTGGACGAGCAGATGGCTGCCCTGGAGGCGTTGCGGGACAAGCTCGACTCCTGCATAGGCTGCGGCTGCCTGTCGCTCAAGCAGTGTGCGATCTCCAACCCCAGCGACCTCGCGGCGCGGTCCGCAAGCGCCCCGGGGGCTGCGTACCTTCCTCCGCTCCTGCGACGCCAGGCCGCGCGCGGCAGGTAGGACCCCACGTCCGCCGGCAGGCCGGCCCCAAGCCAGCCCCAAGTGGTCTGCAACCGGGCGCCCGCACTCTGGTCCCGACCAGAACCGGAAAGGACCACCACCATGACAACCCCTTCGACCACCGCCTCGACCGCCACCGCCCACCGCTGGCCGGAACAGCTCACCTTCCCGGGCCAGACCGCCGCCCACCCAGGGCCGGTGGACATGATGATGATGTACGTCATGCATCACGGCTTCCGCCGTGACCTGACAGCCTTCGCGGCAGCCGCTCAGGCCACCCCGGCAACCGACCGGGACAGCTGGAAGGCGCTCGCCGACCGTTGGGACCTGTTCTCCGAGGTCCTGCACCACCACCACAGCGGAGAGGACGCCGGACTGTGGCCGGCGCTCCTGCAGCGTGCCGACGAGGACGGCCCCCGGGTCCTGGAGGCCATGGGGTCCGAGCACGAGCAGATCGACCCGATCCTCACCGCGTGCGGCGCGGGCTTCGACAGGCTCTCGAAGCACGCCGACCACGGCGGCCGGGCGTTGGTCGAGCGCGACGTTCCAGGGCAGCCGGGCCGCGTCGTACCCCGGATCGCCGGGCAGGTGCACGGCACCGGCGCACAGACCGCGCAGCGAGGCGGCGCGGGAGGTGGGGGTGGTGAGCTCGATGGTCATGGTGTGACTCCTTGTTCCGCAGTGGTGGGTATGCGGAACAGGCTGCGCCGGAGCGCTTGTGAGTCACTTGGGGCCGACTTGGGGTTGAGCCGGCCCCTCTCGAGCTACTGCCGCACCGGCGCCTCCAGCGGCATGTCGGCCCGGCGCTCGCCGCGGGCCCTGATACGCGTGGCGGTGTCGCGGATGGTGTCCTCCAGCAAGGTGACGAGGCGGTCGGCCGGGTCTGCGACACACGCCACCGCGATGCCTTCGACGGCATACGACACGATGTGCGGCGCAGTCTGCCGACGGAAGGTACGTTCGCTGACCCTGGCGTCACGGGCATAGCGCTCGGCCCAGGCGCGTGCCTGCGGAGCGCAGGCGAACGCCGTGCGGCAGAGCTCCTCCAGAGCCGGCTCCGGCGAGGGCAGGGTCGCCACCATCCGTTGGGAGGTGAGCAGGCCCACCGCCAGGACGTTCTGGCGCGTGGCCGGGGCGACTGGCAGCGCCGCTGCGGCGGCCCGGGTCGCGATCGCCACGTCGATCTCCACGTCCGCGCTCGTCAGGCCCACCACATCGGGGATGAACCCGGCGATGCGGGGACGGTCGTCGTCGCTCAGCGAGTCGTTGACCAGGCGGGCCAAGGACGCGAGCAACGGATGGGTACAGGTGGGATGGTCGCTCCATCGCTCACCTGCGAGGAACGACGCCATCTCCATGAAGCACGCGCCCTTGCGCGCGTTCCGGTGCCGACCCGCGGACAGCACGGGAACCAGGTCCGGCAACGTTCCGAACGAATCACTCACAGCCCTCATGGCAACCCCACTTGACCTGCCGCGGGCACTCGCCGCGGCCCTTTCTCCACTATGCGCCGAGGTGACCCGGAGCGCCACCGCACGGCCAACCAGGGCCGAAATCCGAGAAACACCGCCAAACGACCGTAGTCGCAAATGCGCCCTCGTCCGGCTGGTGGAGCACGCGCGCCCGCGCCTGGGTGATGCCCCGTGCGTCACCTGCCAGCAGCATTGGGAGGACCGGGAAACCGTCCTACGGGCCCGGACCGCATCAACGTCACCTTGCAGGGGGTTTCGCCATGACGGTCATCGAGCGTCTCTACGACAACAGCTGGTACGTCGCCCACGCCTCGCCACAGGCGCGGGCAGAGCTGGCAGCAGACGTCACGCGCACCTGGATGGACCGGGAGGCCGCCCTGGAGGACGCGGCGCGCGCCCGCACCGTCGCCAACGTGTCGCCCGCGAGATCGGCCCTGGCGCTGTCCATGGGCAACGCCTCGCAGGCCCAGCATGACCGCGCCAAGGCCCGGGCCGCCGAGGCGGCACGGTGCACCGACATCGTGGCGGGACATGCCTTCTGCGTCCGCCGGGAGACCGGGGGCGGCGGGTCGATGCGGGTGGAGGTCTCCTCCTGCACCCTGCTGCGCCGCGCAGTCCTCTCGGTGGAGGGCAAGGGCCAGACGTGGTGCGCCACGTTCCACGACCCGCAGGCCGCGTACCGCGACACCTTCAGCACGGTGCTGGGTACGGACGGGTGGGAGGCCCTCCACACCGCCTGTGAGTGGATCACCACCGGACGGCTCTGAGCCCCTCCCGCTGCCTCAGCGGCCGAAGGGGCGGTCCAACAGGCCGGCCGTACCGCGCTGCTCCTCGCCGAGCGCGGAGTCCGCGACCAGCATCGCGCCGGTGAGTGCGGGAGTGACCCACTGCAGCCAACGCAGGCGGTCTCTGAGCTTGCGCAGCTCCAGTTGCTCGCGCGGGCTCCGCCACCGCTCGGCACCGTCGTCACCGGCCAGCTCTCCACTGAGGTGACCGTCCAGGTACGCCCACGCGGTCGCACCCACGGCCCCGGCGGTGAGCACCGTCTTGACCACCGTCGTGGCCTGCGTGGAGCGGTGGCGCCGGACGCGGTTCCGGTTGTCGGCGAGGATCGCCAGCCCGCTGAGCAGGTGAAGCCCCATGGCTGCCCCCTGCACCGGACCCCAGCGTTCCCAGCCCGTGCTGACGACCTGGGTCCGGTCCGCCGGCCGGTCGGCCTTCTCGGCAGCGGGGTGCAGACCGACCGCCGCCATGAGCGAGCCCCCGAACCAGGCCGCATTCGTCACGAGGTGGGTAGCCCGGATCGTCGTACTGAGCAGCGTCATCCGCCGACGCTAACCCGCCCGCCCTTCCGGCGCCCCCCGACGCCTGGAGGCGGTGCCGAGGTGGCGCCCCCAGAGGGTGCGCCCAAGTCGCCGCCGACGTAGGTAGGTTGCCTTGCAGCGACAGGCCCTCCGGGCGAGACGCACGGGGCAGACGCTCGGCGCGATGAGTTCCGGCCATCCGCCCGGTCTGTTGGCTGACCGCACCGCACCCAAGGAGGCACCACATGTCACGCAACGTCAGCGCCCATCTCTTCAGCGCCGTGAACGGGGTCGTCGAGGCCCCGAACACCTTCCAGTTCGACGCCTTCGGCCCCGAGGAGATGGAGCTCATGGGCAGGGCGATCAGCGGCGCGACCGACGTCGTCCTCGGCCGGACGCTGTGGCAGGAGTGGTCGGAGTACTGGCCGTCCGCAGCCGAGGGCGACCCCTTCGCCGCCTTCATCAACCCGGTGCGCAAGCACGTCATCTCCTCGACGCTCGAGGGCGATCCGGGGTGGAACAGCACCGTGGTCGGCGGTGAGCCGGTGCGGTACCTGCAGTCGCTGAAGGACGGCGACGGCGGGAACATCCTGGTGGCGGGCGGGATCGAGACTGTCCGCAGCCTGTTCCTGGCAGGGGTCGTGGATACCCTGACGCTGACCGTCCACCCCGCGGTCGGCGAGGGCCGACGCCTCTTCGACGAGACGGTGCCGACGACGCGCCTGGAGCTGGTCGACAGCGCCGTCACCTCTGCCGGCAACGCCGTACTGACCTACCGCCTGCGGAGCAGCTGACGAACGACAGGTGCCCTTCCACGTCATGCCGGTCGTAGATTCGGTGTAGCGACGACCACGGTGGTCGTCGAGCGACCAAGGGAGAGCGTCATGACGACCGTCAGCATCCTGGGCAAAGGCAACATGGGCTCCGCAATCGCCGGCATCGTCGAGAAGGGTGGCAACACCGTAGAGCTCCTCGGCAGCAAGGACACCGACAAGCCTGTCAGCGGCGAGATCGTCGTCCTGGCGGTGCCGTACCCCGCCGTGAGGGAGGTACTGAAGCAGCGTGGTGACCAGCTGGCCGACAAGGTCGTGGTCGACATCACCAACCCCCTGAACTTCGAGACCTTCGACTCCCTCACCGTGCCAGCGGACTCCTCGGCCGCTGCCGAGATCGCCGCGGCGCTGTCCGGCTCCCGGGTCGTGAAGGCCTTCAACACCAACTTCGCGGCCACGCTGGCCTCCGGCTCTATCGGCGACCAGCCGACGGCGGTGCTCATCGCCGGCGACGACGCCGAGGCGAAGTCCCAGCTGGCTGAGATCGTCACGGCGGGGGGCCTGCGCGCCATCGACGCCGGCTCCCTGAGCCGGGCCCGCGAGCTGGAGGCGCTCGGGTTCCTGCAGATCACCCTCGCGGCCGCAGAGAAGATCCCGTGGACAGCAGGGTTCGCCGTCCAGGCCTGAGTCGCGCTCGTCCTCGGTGAGGTCCTCGTCCCGGCTGAGCCTGGGAACCGCCGCGTCGGACTGCCGGCCGGGTCCGGACCTGACCCCGGCCGGGCGGTCCGACTCTCGTCGGGCCACCCGGCCGGGGTCGTAGGGAAACCCCACTCCTGCGTGCGCGAGGGGGGATTTGAACCCCCACGCCCTCTCGGACACTGGCACCTGAAGCCAGCGCGTCTGCCGTTCCGCCACTCGCGCGCGGTGAACAGTGTGCTGCATGGCGGGCTGGAACTCCAAACCGCCCCGGCGGGGACGCCCGACCCCCTGACGACGGGCCGGCGCGAGCCCAGGACGCTGCACCTCGTCGTCAAGATGCCGGGCGGCGCGTGTGCCGAGTGCACCCAGCCCAGCCGGTTACGATCAAGAACCAGTCACAGAAGGAGGCCGAGCGGTGGGACTGTTCGACCGGGTCGAGCAACGCCTAGAGCGTGCCGTCAACGGTGCCTTCGCGCGCGCCTTCAAGTCCGAGGTCCAACCCGTGGAGATCGCCAGCGCGATCCGCCGGGCCATGGACGACCGCGCCGCCATCGTGGGCCAGGGCCGCACGATCGTGCCGAACCTCTTCACCGTCGAGCTGTCCGACACCGACTACGAGCGCCTGGCGGGCTACGACGAGCAGCTCGAGGAGGAGCTCATCGCCGCAGCGCAGGAGCACGCCGAGTCGCAGCGCTACCAGCCCGGGGGCCCGCTTCGGGTGACCTTCTCCAGCGCGAACGACCTGGAGACCGGTGTCTTCCGCCTGCGCACCTCCACCGCTCGGCGACCAGGTCCGCCAGCAGGATCCCCTGCGGGGCACCCGGAGGACGGGTATGGCGCGGGGCCAGCCCCCGGTGCGATGCCCGGGGTGGCGCAGGCGGCGGGTGCCGCCCTGCCCGCCGAGCGGCATACGCCTCGACCGCAGCCGGTCGACGACGGCCTCGAGCCGACCCAGCGGCACCAGGCTCCCCAGCCTCCGCCGCCCGCCCGCCGGACCAACCCCGCCGACCGGCCATGGCTCGACGTCGACGGCGAGCGCTATCCCCTGATGGGCGCCCTCACCGTCCTGGGGCGCGACGACAGCGCCGACATCATCCTCGACGACCCCGGGATCTCCCGGCGGCACAGCGAGGTCCGGGTCACGAACGACGGCCCCCATCTGGTCGCCAGCATCCGCGACCTCGGCTCCACCAACGGCACGTTCGTCAACAGCGAGCGGGTCACCAGCCAGCGCCTCTCCGACGGGGACCGGATCACGGTGGGGCGCACCTCCGTCATCTACCGCGGCGGGCGGCGGTGAACGCCACGCATGAGTGAACTCACCCTCACGATCATCCGGTTGGGTCTGCTCGTTCTCCTCTGGGTCTTCGTCTTCAGCGTCGTCGGTGTGCTCCGGGGCGACATCTACGGCACCCGCGTCGTGAGCCGTACGCCCCGCAGGTCCACTCCACCGAAGCGCCAGCCCGCGCGGACGGCGGCGGACGGCGGCCGGCCCGGCAGACGTCAGCCCCACTCCACGGCGCCGCGAACGCTGGTCGTCACGCAGGGACCCCTGACCGGGACGACCCTGCCGTTGCGCGAGGCCGGAACGGTGATCGGCCGCAACCCCGAGTGCGCGCTGGTGCTCGACGACGACTTCGCCAGCGGCCGGCACGCACGCGTGTTCCACCAGGACGGTTCCTGGTTCGTCGAGGACCTGGGGTCGACCAACGGAACCTTCCTGGGGCAGGAGCGGCTCACCAGCGCCCGCCCGGTGGAGGCGGGCGCCGCGCTGCGCATCGGCAAGACCGTCATCGAGCTGCGGCGATAAGGCACGACGACGATGCCCTTCGCTTTCGACTATGCCGCGCGTTCCGACGTGGGCATGGTCCGATCCGAGAACCAGGACTCCGGGTATGCCGGTCCACGCCTGCTTGCCATGGCGGACGGCATGGGCGGGCACGCCGGCGGTGACATCGCCTCCTCGGTCGTCATCGGGGCCCTGGCCGACCTCGACGGGGAGGCGCTCGGCAGCAGTGAGGCCACCCGTGCCCTGCAGCACCGCATCACCTCCGCGAACGAGCAGCTGGCGGAGATGGTGCAGCACGACCCCAGCCTGCGCGGTATGGGAACGACGCTGATCGCGATCCTGCGCTCCCAGAACAAGCTGGTGCTCGCGCACATCGGCGACTCGCGCGCCTACCTCGCCCGCGACGGCAAGCTGACCCAGATCACCAAGGACCACTCCTTCGTGCAGAGCCTCGTCGACGAGGGCCGGATCAGCGAGGACGAGGCGATCGGCCATCCGCAACGCTCGCTCGTGACGCGCGTGCTCACAGGTCACGAGGACGACGAGCCGGACATCACGGTGCGAGAGGCTCGGATCGGCGACCGCTACCTCATCGCCTCGGACGGCCTGACCGACTACGTCGCGACGGACACCATCGCCGACATCGCCACTGCCGGCGACCCGCCCGGACCGACCGCCGACCGTCTCGTCGACCTGGCCTTGAAGGCCGGCGCACCGGACAACGTCACCGTCGTGGTGGGTGACGTCACGGACGCCACCAAGCCGGCCTCGCTCTCGACGCAGCCCCAGATCGTGGGTGCCGCCTCGAGCCGTCACAAGGGCACCCGGCCCGTCCCGGTCACGCCAGCCGCCAAGGCCGCCGCCCTGTCCCGGCAGGCCGCCGGCGAGAACGACGACTCCTTCACGCTGGCCGAGGAGGCACCCCGGTCCCGCACCGGTAGATGGCTGCGCGCGGCCGCACTGGTGATGCTTGCCCTCGTCGTCGTGTCCGGCGGCGCCTACGCGGCATACGACTGGTCGCAGCACCAGTGGTTCGTCGGCAGCAACGACGGCAGAGTGGCCGTGTTCCAGGGTGTCTCCCAGGACGTGGGGCCACTCAAGCTGTCGCACGTCGCGTCCCAGTCCGACGTGGCCGTGGCAGACCTGCCCGACTTCTACCGCGGCAAGGTGCAGGACACCATCTCCAAGGCAACCAAGCGCGACGCCCAGGCGCTCGTCGAGGAGCTTCGCGTGGAGGCCGACAGGTGCGCCGCGAGCAGGGCCACCGGGGACCCCTGCACCGAGAGCGCCACGAGCTCCACGACGACCACGACACCCAGCACCACGGAGAGCACTACGGCGCACAGCAACCCGACGAACACGCCACCGGTCCGCACCCCCACCACCGGCACGACACCATGACGACGATCTCCAGCTTCGCCCCCAAGACCCGCCGCAACGTCGAGCTTGCCCTCCTGCTGCTCGCTGTCGGGATCGTCGTCCTCGCCTACGTCGACGTCAGCCTCTCGGTCTCGGGGACGTTCCCTCCGGACCTGGCCACGCACGGTGCCGGCCTGCTCGCCATCTCGCTGGCGTTCCACCTGCTGCTGCGCTGGAGGGCCGCGTACGCCGACCCGCTCCTGCTGCCCATCGTCACCCTGCTGAACGGGCTGGGGCTCGTCATGATCCACCGCCTCGACCTGGCCCACGGCAGGACGCTGGCCGAAGGGCTGGCTCTCAAGCAGCTGACCTGGAGCGCCCTGGCGGTCGCCATCGCCGCCGCAGTGCTGTTCCTCGTTCGCGACCACCGCACCCTTCGGCGGTACACCTTCACGGCGGCGGTCGTGGCCTTCCTGCTCCTGGTCCTGCCCCTGGTGCCCGGGATCGGGCGCAGCGTCTACGGCTCCCGCATCTGGATCGGCCTGGGACCTTTCACGTTCCAGCCCGGCGAGGTGGCCAAGATCGCCCTGGCGGTGTTCTTCGCCGGATATCTCGTGCAGACCCGGGACGCGCTCTCGCTGGCGGGACGCAAGATCGTCGGCCTGACGCTGCCCCGGGCGCGTGACCTCGGCCCGATCCTGGTCGCGTGGGTGCTGTCCCTGCTCGTGCTGGTCTTCGAGACGGACCTCGGGTCCTCCCTGCTGCTCTTCGGCCTGTTCGTGTGCATGCTCTACGTCGCCACCGAGCGGATCTCCTGGATCGCCATCGGCCTTGCCCTCTTCAGCGCGGGCGCCTACCTGGCGTTCCTGGTCTTCGGCCACGTCCAGGCCCGCGTCCACCTGTGGCTCGACCCGTTCGCGCCCGGCCAGTCCGACCAGATCGCCAAGGGCCTCATGGGTATGGCGGCCGGTGGCCTGCTCGGCACCGGCCTCGGCCGGGGGCGTCCTGACCTGACCTACTTCGCCGAGTCCGACTTCATCGTGCCGAGCTTCGGCGAGGAGATCGGGCTCGTCGGGCTCTTCGCCCTGCTCATGCTGTACGTCCTGCTCGTCGAGCGTGGCCTGCGGACGGCGCTGGGCGTCCGCGACGGCTTCGGAAAGCTGCTCGCCACCGGGCTGGCGTTCTCGGTGGCCCTGCAGTGCTTCGTCGTCGTCGGAGGCGTGACACGGGTCATCCCGCTCACTGGTCTCACCATGCCGTTCCTGTCCTACGGGGGGTCCAGCCTGCTGGCCAACTGGTCTCTCGTGGCGATCCTCCTGAGGATCAGCGACCAGGCACGGCGCCCCGTGATCGACCCGGTCCAGGGCGCACGGTCGCCGGGCGAGGCCAAGACCGAGCTGGTGAGTATGCGATGAACGCACCGATCCGGCGTATGTCGGTCGTGGTGGCCCTGCTCTTCACCGCGCTGCTCATCTCCTCGACGTTCATCCAGGTGGTCCAGGCCAAGTCCCTGCAGGAACGCCCCGGAAACCGACGCACGCTGCTCGCCAACTACGCCCGCGAGCGCGGCCAGATCCTCGTCGACGGCCGCCCGGTCGCCAAGTCGACCGCCACCAAGGACGAGCTCAAGTGGCTCCGCACGTACCCGCAGGGCGAGCTCTACGCCCACGTCACGGGCTTCTACTCCTTCACCTACGGCGCCGGTGGAGGGATCGAGGGCGCCGAGGACAGCCTCCTGTCCGGCGCCTCCGACAAGCTGTTCTACCGCCGGGTCTCCGACATCCTGACCGGCAAGGACCAGACGGGCGCGAGCCTGGAGCTCACCCTCAACCCCAAGGCGCAGGCGGCCGCCGACAAGGCGCTGGGAAACCAGCGCGGCGCCGTGGTGGCCCTGGACCCCTCGACCGGCGAGATCCTCGCCCTGGTCAGCCACCCGACGTACGACCCCTCCGTACTGAGCAGCCACAACACGACCAAGGTGACGACCGCCTGGAAGAAGCTCAACGCCGACCAGGCGAGACCGATGGTGGACCGGGCCATCGCCGGGAACCTGTACCCGCCGGGCTCGACCTTCAAGATCGTGACGTCCGCCGCGGCCCTCGAGTCCGGGAAGTTCACCGAGGAGAGCCGGATCCCCGGCCCGGCGACCCTCAAGCTGCCGCAGACCTCCACCCCCCTGCCGAACGACGACCGACAGCCCTGTGGCCCCGACGGCAAGACGTCGCTGACGCACGCGTTGGAGATCTCGTGCAACACCGCGTTCGGCTGGCTGGGGCTGCAGCTCGGAGCGAAGGACCTGGTCGACCAGGCGTCGAAGTTCGGCATCGGAGACCGGCTCGCCATCCCGATGACCGTGACGCCCAGCACGATTCCCAGCAACCTCGACCCGCCGTCCTTGGCCCAGTCCGCCATCGGGCAGCGCGACGTCCGGGTCACCCCCCTGCAGGTCGCCATGATCTCCGCCGCGGTGGCCAACCGCGGGGTCGTCATGATGCCGCACCTGGTGAAGAAGGTGACCTCCTCGGAGCTGGAGGTGCTGGACGAGCCCGAACCACGGGAGCTGTCCCACGCCGTCTCCACCGACACGGCCACGGCTCTGACGCGGATGATGCAGAAGGTCGTGGAGAGCGGGACCGGCACGGCGGCCCAGATCCCGGGCATCGACGTCGCAGGCAAGACGGGCACGGCGCAGCACGCCGTCGGCCAGGCTCCGCACGCGTGGTTCACCGGGTTCGCGCCGGCCGTGGACGCCAAGGTCGCCGTCGCGGTCGTCGTGGAGGACGGCGGCAACGCCGGCAACGAGGCGGTCGGTGGCCGCGTGGCCGCGCCCATCGCCAAGGCAGTCATGGAAGCGGTGCTGGGCCGGTGAGCGCGCGTCAGGCAGGTTCGCGGCTGCGCCAGACCGCCTTCCGGAAGACCATCAGCACAGCCACGGCAGCCCCGGCCCCGGGTGCTGTCCGTACGTCGCCGTCGTCGACGCCCGCACCACACCCGGGCAACGGCGCCGGCAAAGGGGGAAAGAAGAAGTGACCGCACCGCGCCTCCTCGGAGGCCGCTACGAGGTCGGCGAGCTCATCGGCCGCGGCGGGATGGCAGAGGTCCATCTCGGCTACGACACGAGGCTCTCGCGGCCCGTCGCCATCAAGATGCTCCGGTCCGACCTGGCCCGGGACACCTCGTTCCTCAACCGCTTCCGCCGTGAGGCACAGTCCGCCGCGGGCCTCAACCACGCGTCCATCGTCGCCGTCTACGACTCGGGCGAGGACAAGCTGGTCGAGGCGGGCGGCGCCAGCGTGCCCGTGCCGTACATCGTCATGGAGTACGTCGAGGGGCGAACCCTCCGCGAGGTGCTCAACGAGCGGTCCCCACTGGACCCCGCGGAGGCTGCCCGCATCACCGAGGGCATCCTCGACGCCCTGGCGTACAGCCACCGGATGGGGATCGTCCATCGGGACATCAAGCCGGCCAACGTCATGGTGACCCCCCACGGTGGCATCAAGGTCATGGACTTCGGCATCGCCCGCGCCGTGGCCGACGCCAACGCCACGATGACTCAGACCCAGGCAGTTATCGGCACTGCCCAGTACCTCTCACCGGAGCAGGCGCAGGGGCACCACGTCGACAACCGCTCGGACCTGTACTCCACCGGGTGCCTGCTCTTCGAGCTGCTCACCGGGCGTCCCCCGTTCCAGGCCGACTCGCCGGTCGCCATCGCGTACCAGCACGTCGGTCAGCCCCCGCCCCGCCCCTCCTCGTTCAACCCCGAGGTCGGGCATGCGCTCGACGCCGTGGTGCTGCACGCCCTCAACAAGGACCGTGAAGCGCGCTACCAGGACGCCACCGCCTTCCGGGCCGACCTGCAGGCGGCGCGCCTCGGGCGGCCCATCAGTGACGGAGCGCGGGGCACTGCGGTGCAGGGCGCCGACGCCACCGTGGCTCTCGGTGCGGGCGTGGCTGCCGCCGCCGCCGCGGCGGCTCGGGGAGCGGGAGGCGCGATCGGGTCGGCCGGGTCCGCAGGCGCCACCACGGTGATCCCTTCGGACGGCGCGTACGAGACTCCTGCCCCCGTCGGCGATCGCAGCAACACCGCGTCCCTGCCCGCCATCGGCCACGATCCCGACGACGAGCCGCGACGACGCCGGGGCCTGGCCTACGTGCTGCTCGTGATGGCCGTCGTCGGTGCTCTGGTGCTGCTCGTGCTGGCCGGCAAGGGGCTGCTGGACCGCCCCCCGCAGGGCTCTGCGCAGGTCGCCGTGCCGTCGGTCGTCGACCTGCCGGTCGAGACGGCCGAGGCTGCCGTCCGCGCCGCGGGGCTCGTGCCGGAAGCGACCCAGGTGGCCAGCTCCAAGGAGGTCGGCCACGTCGTCGAGCAGAGCCCAGGCGCCGACGAGCGGGTCGACCGCGGCTCCAAGGTAGACCTGAGCGTGTCCGCCGGTCCCGACACCGCCGAGGTCCCTGACCTCAAGGGGTACAGCCTCGACGAGGCCAAGACGTTCCTCGGGAACCTGGGGCTCGGGGTAGGCGCCGTCACGAAGGTCGACGACAGCGGCATAGACGAGGGCAAGGTGGTCTCGACCAGTCCGGACCCGGGCTCCAGCGTGGCCGTCGGCAGCAAGGTCGCCCTGAACGTGTCGTCCGGGCTCGTGACGGTTCCCGACGTGGTCGGTAAGGCCCGCAACGACGCGGTCGACGCCCTCGGCAACGCCGGCCTGCGCGCCAAGACGACGTACGTGCCCAGCACGCAACCGGAGAACACCGTGCTGAAGCAGAGCGTCAAGGCCGGCAGCAAGGTGGCCGACGGCACGACGGTCTCCCTCACCGTCGCCCAGCCGGCACTCCCCACCCCGACCACGGTGACGACGACCGCCGCGCCGCCGACCACGGCCACCCGCAGCCCTTCGCCCACGACGACCACCGCTACTCCACCGGGGACGCCTACGGCCACCGCCACCACGACCGCCAAGCCCTGAGGCTGCGCGCTGTCGGCGGCTCCTTCTACAGTCCTGGTTCTACAGTGCTCGTTCTCGTTCTACAGTCCTCGTCCCGGGAGGGCTCGGTAGGTCGGTCTCGGTTCAGGAGCAGAGGGGCAGCAGATGGCTGAGGTAGTCCTTTTCCACCACGTGCAAGGCCTGACCCCCGGGGTGGTCGCGTTCGCCGAGGGGCTGCGCCAGGCCGGCCACATGGTGCATGTGCCCGACCTCTTCGAGGGCAGCACGTTCGAGTCCATAGACGACGGGATGGCCCACGTCCGTCAGCTGGGGTTCGACACGGTGCTCGAGCGGGCCGTCGCCGCCGTCGAGGGCCTGCCGCCGGAGGTGGTCTACGGCGGGTTCTCGCTCGGCGTCCTGCCGGCGCAGAAGCTGGCCCAGACCCGGCTGGGCGCGCGCGGTGCGCTGCTCTTCCACGCGTGTGTGGCCGTGTCGGAGTTCGGTGACTCCTGGCCGCAGGACGTGCCCGTGCAGATCCACGCCATGGAGGCCGACCCGTTCTTCGTGGACGACGGCGACATCGACGCCGCCCGCGCGCTCGTCGACCAGAGCACCAGCGCCGAGCTGTTCCTCTACCCGGGTGACCAGCACCTCTTCGCCGACAGCTCTCTTGCGGCGTACGACGCAGACGCGACGGCGCTGCTGAGCCAGCGGGTCCTGGCGTTCCTGGAGGACGCTGGGGAGAAGTAGCGACTCAGTCGGCGGCGACCGCGCGGGCCACGCCCTTGGCGTCGCGCACCAGTGGGCTCAAGCCCTCCGAGCGGCTCACCGCGTCCTCCTGCCCGGAAAGCTGCAGCCAGTTCGCCAGGATCCGATGACCACCTTCGGTGAGCACGCTCTCGGGATGGAACTGGACCCCGTGCAGGGGCAGGTCACGGTGGCGGACCGCCATGATGATGCCCGACTCGGTGTGCCCGTTGGCCACCAGCGTCTCGGGAACCGTCTGGGGGTCAATCGTCAGGGAGTGGTACCGCGTCGCCGTGAACGGACTGGAGAGACCCGACAGCACACCCGTGTCGTCATGTCTGACCCGTGAGGTCTTGCCGTGCAGGAGCTCGGGCGCGCGACCGACCGTGGCACCCATCGCCACCCCGAGCGCCTGGTGACCGAGGCACACACCCAACATCGGTTGGCGCCGCTCAGCGCACGCCTCGATCATGGCCAGCGACACACCGGCCTCCTCTGGGGTACCGGGCCCCGGCGAGATGAGGACGCCGTCGAAGTCGGCGCCGTCGGAGGGCGCCACCTCGTCGTTGCGCCGTACCTCGCACTCGGCGCCGAGCTGCTGCAGGTACCCCACGATGGTGAAGACGAAGCTGTCGTAGTTGTCGACGACCAGGATCCGGCTCATCGGGCTGCCCTCACGTCCATCAGGTGCACGCCGGTGGCCGACGGGTCAACGGTGTTGTCGTTGAACGGCATGAGGGGCGCGATCCGGGGGAAGAGCCACAGGAAGCAGAAGGCGACCACGGCGAACGCGAGCGCCACAGCCAGGAGCAGCCTGACGACGAGCGGCCCAGGCAGGGCGCGCCAGATCGCGGCGTACAGCATGGGTCAGTCTCCCTTCGGGGCCGCCAGAGTGCCCGCGGGCAGGCCCTCGGCGTGGGGGTACGTCCTCACCAGCTCGGCGAAGACGACATACCGCTGGGCGGCAGAGTACTTGGGATGGCAGGCGGTCATCGTCATCCATCGCTGGGTGGGCTTGGCGCCGGGCCTCTGGGGCACCGGCGCGATCACGTCCACCGCGGTCGGCGCCACGATGACGTGGCGCTTCACGGCATACACGCTGTATGCCGTCCTCGTCTCGACGACCACCACGTCGCCCTCACGGAGCCTGTCGATGTCGTGGAACGGCCGGCCGTACGTCGTGCGATGGCCGGCCACCGCGAAGTTGCCCACGTCCCCAGGCAGCGCCGTGCCGTCGTAGTGCCCGACTCCCTCCTGGAGGATGTCGCGACTGGTGCCCTCCAGCACCGGACGGGCGTAGTCGGCCCCGAACCTGGGGATCCGTACGATGGCGAACGCCTTCCCGAAGACGACCGGCTTCGGCGTCTGGGAGGCAGGCGTCGTGGAGCCCTTCGGCGCTGCGGCGAAGTCGCGGGTCAGGGTGGAGACCGTGCCGTGCTGCGCCCGGTTCGCGGTGACATCGGTCCACCACAGCTGCCAGCCGACGAAGAGCAGAAGAAGCAGGCCCGCCGTGACCAACAGGTCCCCCGTGAGGCCGAGGCCCCACCGCATCAGCTTCATCTACCTGCCCTTGCCTTGTTGAGGTTGATCGAGCCGGCATACGCCGGAAGAGTCTGCTCAGGGCTCGTCGTGACGTCGTAGCCCAGCCCGACAGCCTGCACCCACTGCTTGTAGATGCCGACGGTGGGGCTGGCGTCCAGGGCAGCCTTGAGGTCGCTCTGGTTACCGATCGCGGTGATGACGTAGGGCGGGGAGTACACCCTGCCCTGAAGGATCAGCGTGTTGCCCACGCACCGTACGGCGCTCGTGGAGATGACGCGCTGGTCCATGAGCATCAGGGCCTCGGCGCCTCCCTGCCACAGTGCGTTCACCACCGCCTGGACGTCCTGCTGGTGGACGACATAGTCGTCGACGGTGAAGTCGTCCGGTAGGACGCCGGGTACCGACTTGGCGTCCGTGAGCGTGACCTTCACGGTCGGCCCCGTCACGGCCTCGGTGCCCGCTGCGAGCATGAGCCGGTCGGCCTGCCTGGTGAGCTGGGTGACCCTGAGGTCGCCCGGCGCCTGCTCGGCAGACAGCGCGTCGACGTCGGCACGCAGCCGGCGGACCTGCTCGGCGGCGATCGCGTTACGGCGGGTCTGCTCGCGGATCAGCCCCGGAAGGTCGCCGCCGGACGAGCGCAGGTCGGTGCCGTTGGCCGTGGTGGCACTGGTGGCGAACATGATCCCGGCGCCGAGGGCGACGAGCGGCACGACCGCCGACCAGGCCGTCGGCCGGCGTGTCAGCCACGTCAGCCGCTGTGGTGCCATGGCACTACGCTATGCCAAACGTCGAGGTGGCCCCGCTGCTGTCCGACCGCCTTTCCGACTGCTGTCCGACCTGCCGTTCGACCTGCAAGGAGTGTTCCGTGCCCGAGTCCAAGGGCCGCGCGAAGCGCGCCTACACCCCGCCCAGCAAGCCCGCGAAGGCCAAGGTAGGCAATCCGACGTGGTTCGTCCCGGTGATGCTGGCCCTGATGGTTGTCGGCCTGCTGTGGATCGTGGTCTTCTACATCACCAGCCAGCGCTTCCCGCTCGAGTCCCTTGGCCGGTGGAACCTCGGGATCGGGTTCGGTCTCATGCTTGCCGGCTTCGCCATGACCACTCGGTGGCGCTGACGGCCCCTTCCGTCGGCTTCCCCCCGTCAGCACTGTTTTCCACAGGGTTGTTCACACCTGGGGACAGAATGACAGTCGTGTAATACGTCAAATGACGTAGAGGAACGGACAAAGGGGACATTGCCGGGGTGGCAGCTTTGCCCCTGCTCAGCCCACCAGGACGACGCTCGGAGTGAGCGCGTACTTCACCACGGCGGCCAACACCAGGATGACCAGCACCAGGCCGATGCCCGGCCACTGCAGCCGTCGGCGTGCGGGCGGGGTCGTCCACGCCACGACGGCCGCGACCGCGGCCCCGGTCAGCAGGCCGCCGAGGTGGGCCTGCCAGGCGATCCCGGGCACGATGAAGCCGATCACCGCGTTGATGCCGATCGTCGCGTACATCCCGGCGGAGGACCGTCCGAGATGACGGTTCAGCACCAGGAGCGCCCCGAACAGCCCGAAGACGGCGCCGGACGCCCCTACGGTCGGGGTCAGCCAGGCGCTGCCCGTGGCGAAGTCCGCGGTCGGCGGCGAGGCCATGAGCAGGTAGACCACCGACCCACCCAGCGCACTGACCAGGTAGACCGCCGCATACCTCGCGCCACCCAGGAGGCGCTCGAGGTACTGGGCACCCACCATCCACAGCGCCAGCATGTTGAAGAGGATGTGGGTGACCGTCGCGTGGGCGAAGGCCGCGGTGAGGAACCGCCACGGCTCGTGCTGGCCGAGGACCGGGACGAACGCGATGTCGCGAGTGAGCCCAGGCCGGGCCGTCTGCAGCAGGTACACGAGCACGCAGAGGGCGATGATCCCGTAGGAGACCCTGGGGGTGTCACTCACCCGCCCGCCGAAGACGGTCGTCGCCGACCGCATGGTCCGCGCCTGCTCGCGGACGCAGTCCACGCACTGCACACCCACGGCCGCGGGCCGCTGGCACTCCGGACAGACGGGCCGGCCGCAGCGCTGGCACCGCACGTAGGAGACCCGTTCGGGATGCCGCGGGCAGACGGGGGTCGTCTGCTGCTGCGGGTAGGCCGTGGGCTCACTCATGCGGGTACCTCGTCCTGGCTGCGGAAGGGCGGCTCAGTCGTGGACCACGACCGACTCGATGACAACGTCCTCGACGGGCTTGTCGTTCGCACCCGTGGGCACCGCGGCGATCTTGTCGACGACCTCTCGGCTGGGGCCGTCGGACACCTCACCGAAGATCGTGTGCTTGCCCTGCAGCCAGGTGGTGTCGCCCACGGTGATGAAGAACTGGGAGCCGTTGGTCCCCTTGCCCATCCGCTTGCCGGCGTTCGCCATCGCCAGCATGTAGGGCTTGGTGAAGTTCTTGTCGGGACTGATCTCGTCGTCGAAGGTGTAGCCGGGCCCGCCCATGCCCTGGCCGAGGGGGCAGCCGCCCTGGATCATGAAGCCGGGAATGATGCGGTGGAAGATCAGGCCGTCGAAGAACGGCGTCGGGTTGGTGCGACCGGCGTCGTCGCGGTACTCCTGCTCCCCCTTGGCCAGTCCGACGAAGTTCTTGACGGTCTTCGGCGCGTGGTCGGGGAACAGCGTGATGTTGATGTCGCCGTGGTTGGTCTTCAGGGTGACGTCCATGGCCTCATCCTTCCATGCCCGTCGCGGGGGCCGGCTGGCGGACGTCCGCGGGCCCGGGGCACCCCCCACGGGCTTGCCCGGTGGCCGAAACAGGGCAGGATGGACGCGGAAGCACGTACGCACGTCATGTCTGCATCACGAGGGAGGCACGGGTGTTCCGCACCAAGACCAAGACCGAACAGGCCACCGAGGCGGCGAGCTCGTCGGTCCAGGCCGCCGCAGAGTATGCCGCGGCGCTCCGGGACCGGGTCGCCCCCGCGGCTGAGATAGCCAAGGACCGCGCGAGCCACGCCAAGGACTGGGGCAAGCCGCACGTGGAGGCCGCCCGGGACTGGGTGAAGCCCCACGTGGACCACGGCATCGAGCTGGCGGCGCCGAAGCTGCAGGGGGCCGTGGAGAGTCTGGCGCCCAAGGTCGACACCGCCCGCGACACGATCGTGGACAGCCTGCTGCCCAAGGTGGCCGAGGCCATCGCGGCCGTGGCCGCCGCCTCCGCGGCTGCCAAGGCGACCGCCGGTGAGACGGCCGAACGAGCCCCCGACGCGCTGGCCGTCCTGAAGGGCGAGGCGGTGGCCTCGCGGCCGCGCCGCCGCAAGAAGGGTCGGCTGCTCATCTTCCTCGGCCTGGTCGCCGCCGCTGCGGCTGCCGTAGCCGCGTTCAGGAAGACGACCCCCCGGGAGGACCCCTGGGCCACGCCGCTGGACGACCCCTACACCGCTCCCTCGACCGGCCAGGGCTCGAGCACCGACTCGGCCACCGAGAAGATCGGCGGTCTCGCCGAGGCCGCGAAGGAGAAGGCGAGCGACGCCAAGGACTCCCTGGGCGGCGGACAGAGCGGCGACACGAGCTTCGACACCGCCTCTGACACGGGATCGGGCCCGGCACTCGGCACCGGCGACGCGACCGACGAGCTCGGCGGCACCGCGGGCAGCTTCGGGAACGAGCCGCAAGAGGTGAAGGACCGGCTCGACTGACCAACGGTCTCCTGGACGACCACAAGGTCTGCTGGACCGACCACCAGGTCTGCCGAAACGGGGGTCGCGTGACGACACGGCACTGTGAGCCGGCGGTCGAGACGCGGCCCCCGTTTCGCATGGGGATGTCGGCGGTGGCCCGGTACGGTGACCTCGTATGTGGGACGTAGCTGCCGGACCGTTCCTCGCCGCGGCGGGGCTGCTCGTCGTGGCCGGAGTGCCCAAGGTCGCCGACCCCATGCCCCTCGTCCGGGCCCTGCGCGCCGCCGGGCTGCCGGCCAACCGCCTGGTCGTGCGCGGCTTCGCCGCTGCCGAGGTCCTGGTGGGTGGCTGGGCGGTGCTGGCGCCCGGGCGGATCGGCGCGGCGCTGGTCGCGACGGCGTACCTGGTCTTCACGGCGTTCGTGGTGCGGGTCCTCACGCGCGGCGGCATCCTCGGGTCGTGCGGCTGCTTCGGCAAGCCGGACACGCCGGCCACGCGGACGCATGCGGCGCTCACCGGGCTTGCGGCGCTGACGGGCGTCGCCGTCGCACTGGAGCCACCGCAGGGCGCCTGGTCGGCCGTCGACGCCGCCACCGTGACGACCGTGGCACTCGCCCTGCTGGTCGGCTTCCTGGCCTGGCAGGTCATGGCCGTCCTGCCCACCGTCTCCCCTGCCGCCATCCGCGGCACCACGAAGGGCTGAACATGCTTGCTGCAGTCGTCGCCGAGGGCGTCGCCATCGCCCTGCTCGGCGTCCTGGTCCTGGGGCTCCTGCGAAGCCACGCCCTGATCCTCAAGGCGCTTCACGAGCTGGGTGCGGGCCTGGAGCTCGAGAAGGAAGCGGGCACCGGGGTGACTCGAGCCACGACCGGAGGCGGTCCGGGGCCGGTCCCGGTGGAGCTGGAGCCGGGCGTCGTCCCGGCCAGCAGGAAGGAGTCGACCCGGGCACGCGACATCGTCGGCACCGACCTCGACCGTGCCGAGACGACCGTGACCGTGACGACGCCCGGGTCGCGGACGCTGCTGGCGTTTCTCACGAGCGGATGCAGCGTCTGCGAGACGTTCTGGCAGGAGTTCAGGCAGGAGGTCGACGTGCCGGGCAACGGAGACCTGCGCGTGGTAGCCAAGGGGCCGGAGGAGGAGTCGGTGCCGAGCCTTCGCAAGCTCGCCGGAGACCTGCCGGTCGTGCAGTCCTCGGGGGCCTGGACCGACTACGACATCCCGGGCTCCCCCTACTTCGTCTACGTGGAGGGCGGTCGGATCACCGGGGAGGGCTCGGCGACGACCTGGCCGCAGGTGCGGGACCTGATGGCGCAAGGCGTCTCCGACAGCGCGGACGCCCGTGCCGCCGCGGGCCGCAGCGGCCCCGGCCTGCTGGTCGGCGAGGACCTCGGCCGCGGCGAGCGCGACAACGTCCCGCGGATGGACGAGGAGCTGCTGGCCGCCGGCCTGCGACCTGGCGACCCCAGCCTCTTCCAGTCGCCGGATGTCGAGGCTCTGGATCGCGGAGTTCTGGATGGCGGAGTTCTGGACGGCGAGCATCCGGACACCGAGGGTCACCACCACGACCACAACCACGGCCACCATCACGACCACGCCAGCCATGCCCACCATGACCACCATGACCACCATGACCACCATGACCACGCGGACCACGCGGACCACGCGGACCACGCGGACCACGCGGACCACGGACGCTGAACCATGTCGGTGACGACTCTCGCGCTCGGCCTGGGGCTGCCCATGGCCGTGGTCGCGGCGGTGCGCGCCACGTGGTCGCCTTGAGGCGAGTCGATGCTCTCCAGCATCAGCCCGCTCGGTGAGCGGGCCCGCGGCTCCCGGTGGTGGCTGACCACCGCGGCATACCTGGTCGGCTCGCTGGCCGGCGGTCTGGCTCTCGGTGGCCTCGCCGCGCTACTCGGCGGCCTTCTCCCGGACGCAGTCCGCGGCTCACGCTGGGCGCTGCTCGCGGCAGGCGGCCTCCTCCTGCTGGGACTGGCGCTCGACCTGCGCCCCGGTGGCGCTGGCGTGCCGTCGTGGCGCCGACAGGTGGACGAGCAGTGGCTCACCCGGTACCGCGGCTGGGTCTACGGCGTCGGCTTCGGTGCCCAGCTCGGGTTCGGGCTGGTCACGATCGTCACGAGCGCGACGACGTACGCGGTGGTGTTGCTCGCGACGCTGAGCGGACGCGTGGAGGTCGGGTTCGCGATCGGTGCGGTGTTCGGGGTGGTGCGTGCCGTACCGTCGTTGCTCATGGCGCGTGTGCGGTCCCGAGAGGCGCTCCACGCGGTCTTCGGCACGGTCGATCGATGGGCAGTTCCGGCGCAGGTCGTGGCTAGGGTGGCGCTCGGAGGCGCTGCCGTAGCCCTCCTGGCCGCGGCGACGGGGAGCTAGGCATGGCAGACGACTACGGAATCAAGGCTGCTCCGCCGCGTGGCTGGCAGGTCGCCGTCACGCGACGTCCGGGAGCCGAACCGCTCGAGCCTTCCGCACGCTCGATGACCCTTCAGGACGTCACCCGTCCGGTGCTGCACGCCTGCACCCGGACGATGCCCGCCGCGCGGGGCGACTTCGGCACGGGAGTCGTGGACCTCCTCGGGCCCGACGACATCTTCGTCGCGCTGGTGGACTACGGCCCGGAGGTCGCCGACCAGGGGCTCTTCGAACGGCAGGGCATGCCGCGGCTTGCGCCCTCCCAGTTCGCCCCGAACCGGCTGCAGCGGCCGCTGCCGGGCATGAGTGCCGCCCAGCACTTCTTCTCCTCCGGCGGGCGTGCCTTCTGTCTGTTCACGGTGCTGGGCAGCCATGCCCGCCGGATGGCCTCGGTGCCACGGGCGGCTCAGCTGATCAAGACCGTGCACATCACCGACCGAGACACCCTCGTCCGCCAGGGAGGACGGCCATGAGCACGCTGGACGACGTCATCGAGGGGCCCGGCGGGGTCGCCGGGCTCATCGGGTCGCTGTCACGCCGTCTGCGTCCGGTGAGACGGCGCGACCTGCTCGTCGGGACCACCGTGGCGGCGGCCGCGCTCGTCACCAAACCCAAGGAGTACGTGCTGCGGCCAGTGCCGGCGTACGCGACGATCTGCGGACCGGGCAACACGGCGAGCAGCGGCTGGACCGTCTTCTGCTGCACGATCAACAACGGTGTCAACGCCTGCCCGCCAGGCAGCTTCTCGGCAGGGTGGTGGAAGGCGGCCGACTCCTCCTGGTGCGGCAGCGGGTACCGCTACATCGTCGACTGCAACGCCTCCTGCTCGAAGTGCACCTCGGGCTGCAGTGACGGCATCTGTGACAGCAGGTGCTGGAGCTGCTCGTGCGGTTCCGGCTCCACCGCCACGTGCGACCAGCGGCGGGTCTGCTGCAACGCCTTCCGTTACGGCCAGTGCAACACTCAGGTCAAGTGCAGCGGAGGGGTCCACTGCCGGGTCGTCAGTTGCGTCGCGCCGTACCACTGGGCCAACTGCACGACGACCTCCCTGTCGGACAACCGCACCAGCGAGCACAGCGCGCCGTGCCTGCCGAAGTGGGAGCCGATCACCCGGAAGTACCACGCGATGGGCGAGCAGGGGTCGTACCTCAAGGCCTCTCGCGGGCCGGTGCGGGCCATCGGTGACGGGCGGGGACGCTACGTCGCCTACCAGGGTGGGGTCATCTACTACACGTCCACGTATGGCGCTGTCCCCGTCACCGAGTGGATGCGCACGATCTACGCCGCGAACGGCGGCCCGACCGGGCGTCTCGGCTACCCGACCGCGGCCACCGTGCGCGGTCTCACCGACTCCGGCTGGATGCAGATCTTCGAGAAGGGCGCCATCACCGACTCCGCCAGCACGACCACGCAGGTGGTGTGGGGCTATCGCTGGACGCTGTGGAAGGCCAACGGGCGCGAGCGCGGGGTCCTCGGCTATCCCGTCGGCGCGTACGCGACGAGCACCCAGGGCGGCTGGTACCAGCTGTTCCAGAAGGGTGCCATTGCAGACAGCAGCGTCACGTCGACACAGCTCGTGGTGGGCCAGAGCTACGCCACGTGGAAACAGCTGTCCCGCGAGCGCGGGCCTCTCGGCTACCCCACCGGACCGCAGAAGGCGGCCGTGAACAGCGGCTGGATCCAGCCTTTCCAGAACGGAGCGATCTGTGGGGGACCCGTCCCCACGCAGGCCGTCTTCGCACCCATGTACGCACGGTGGGTGGCAGCCGGCCGCGAAGGTGGCGTACTCGGGTATCCCACGGGTGCCAGCCACAGCGTCACGCGGGGGACGGCGCAGTTCTTCCAGCGTGGGGAGCTGTGGGCCCTGACCTCGACGACGCCTGCGCCGAAGCGGGTCTACGGTGCGGTGCTGACCCAGTGGAAGCTCGCCGGAGGCTCCACCGGCCAGTACGGGTTCCCGCTCACGGACACCGTGGCGACCGCGGACGGGCAGCTCACCTGCACCTTCGAGGGCGGCACGATCACAGCCTGAGGCCGGCCTGACGATCACGGCCCAACCCATCGGAGCCTGACGATCACCCCCTGGCGGAGAGGATGGCGTCCAGCACCGCGCCGTCCGCCTCCGCCGCGATGCACCGTAGGTCCACCAGGCAGTGTCCCCGCTCGAGGCGCGCGACGACGGGGTGGTCCAGCGACCGGAGGCGCGCGGCGTACGGCTCGGGAAGGGCGACCGCCCACCCGGGCAGGGCCAGCCCGGGCGCGCCACCGCCACCGACCACTCCCTCCGCTGGAACGGTCTCGGCGCGCAGGTCCGCCGGAAGGGCCGCCACCAGGGCCTCGCAGCGCGACCGTAGGACCTGCGGGTCGGCTTCGAGCGCCTGCCGCACCGGCGGGGCGGGACCTCGCAGGGTGGCCTCGAGGGCGGCAAGGGTCGTCTTGTCGACGCGCAGGGCCCGGGCCAGCGGGTGGCGGCGCAACGTCTCCACGATGTCGGCCCGCCCGAGGACCAGCCCAGCCTGCGGCCCGCCCAGGAGCTTGTCGCCGCTGGCGGTGACGACCGAGGCCCCTTCGGCCAGGGAGCGGGCGGCGTCCGGCTCCTCGGGCAGGAGCGGATGCGGCTGGAGGAGGCCACTGCCGATGTCGTGGACCAGGGGCGTGCCGAGCGTTGCGAGCGCCGCGACGCCCACCGACGACGTGAACCCCTCGACCCGGAAGTTGCTGGGGTGGACCTTGAGGACGCATCCCGTCTCGGGGCCGATGGCCGCTTCGTAGTCGGCGAGCGTCGTGCGGTTCGTCGTGCCGACCTCGCGCAGCCTGGCGCCGGCGCTCTGGATGAGCTCTGGCAGGCGGAAGCCGTCGCCGATCTCCACCATCTCGCCGCGGCTGACGACGACGTCCCGTCCTGCGGCCAGCGCGGTGGTTGCCAGCACCAGCGCGGCGGCACCGTTGTTGACGACCAGGGCGGCCTCGGCCTGCGGCACCGCAGCGAGGAGGGCGGCGAGGGTGCCACGACCGCGCCGCGACCGCTGGCCGGTGGCGAGGTCGAACTCGACGTCGACGGTCCCGGCGGCCAGCGTCATGGCCTCCACTGCGGCCGGCGACAGGGGCGCGCGGCCGAGGTTCGTGTGGATGACGACGCCCGTGGCGTTCAGCACGGGAGTGAGCGAGGTGGGGCGGACCGGTAGGGCCGCGAGCGTGGCCTCGACCACCGCGTCCGGAGCGAGCTCGCCGCGCCGGACGCGGTCCTGGGCCGTCACCACGGCGGTGCGCACCGTGTCGCGACCCCACCGTGAGATGGCAGCCACCACAGCAGGATCCGCCAGCACGACGTCTGTCCGGGGCACCAGCCGGCGCGCCTCCGTGGGCGGCGGCTGCGGCATACGTCCTCCAGGGGTGCTCGTGCGGTGGTGAGGTTAGCGTAGGCACCGTGACCGCTCAGAGCCTGGCCGTGAGGCTGACGCAGTATGCCGCCGGCGGCGGGTGTGCCTGCAAGATCCCGCCCGGGGAACTCGAGGAGGTGGTTCGAGGCCTCGTGGGCGACAGCCACGAGGGGCTGCTCGTGGGCCTCGACGACGGGGACGACGCCGCCGTGCTGCGCCTCGACGACCGGACCGCGGTGGTGAGCACGGCCGACTTCTTCACCCCGGTGGTCGACGACGCCTACGACTTCGGTCGCATCGTGGCCGCCAACGCGCTGTCCGACGTCTATGCCATGGGCGGTCGGCCGGTGCTGGCCCTGAACCTGGTCGGCTGGCCCCGCTCGGTGCTGCCCTTGGAGCTCCTGCGTGAGGTGCTGCGCGGCGGCCTGGACGTCGCCACCCAGGCCGGGTGTGCGGTGGCCGGTGGTCACAGCATCGACGACCCGGAGCCCAAGTACGGGATGGCGGTCACCGGCCTCGCGGACCCGAACCAGCTCCTGCGGAACGACTCCGCCGAGGCTGGGGCGCCGATCACCCTCACCAAGCCGATCGGCGTCGGCATGCTGAACAACCGGCACAAGGCGACCGGCGAGGTGTCCCCGCAGGCGATCGCGTCCATGACGACGCTCAACGACCGCGCTCGCGATGCCGCGCTGGCGGCAGGGGCACGGGCGGCCACGGACGTCACGGGCTTCGGGCTGCTGGGGCACCTCTACAAGCTGCTCCGGGCCTCCGGCGTCGGGGCCGAGCTCGACGCGGCCTCGGTGCCGCTGTTGGAGGGGGCGCGGGAGGCGCAGCGGGCTGGGTATGTCAGTGGTGGCACCCGGCGGAACCTGGACTGGGTGCGGCCGCACCTCGACGGTTCGGCCACCGAGGACACGCTGCTCATGCTGGCCGACGCGCAGACCAGCGGCGGCCTCCTCGTAGTGGGCGAGCTACCTGGCTATCCGGTCATCGGTCGCACGGTCGCCGGCCCCGCACGGATCCGGGTCGACTGACCGAGCCGTTCGGCCGTCCCGCACCGGCTCTCGACCTCGACCACCGGACTGCCGAGAGTGCTTGTGCAGCACGGTGTCTGAGACGCACTCTTGGCACATGCCACGCTTCGAGCTCGTCGCCCAGGACCGGACCGGCCACGCGCGAGGGCGGGCAGTCCACGTCCGCGCCTCCACGCCCGGCGATGCGGTCGTCCTCGCTCTGCCGACCTTGCGGCGCGAGGTGCACGGCTCGGGGCACGGTCAGGACCTCACGCTCTACGCGGTGTACCGGCACGGTCGCGCCCGGCGCCGCAAGCTGGTGTGGGTGTTTCCCAGCGAGGGTGGCAGCGACGGCGGCGGCACTGCCGGGGTCCGCGAGCCACGACGGCCCCTTCCGAGCCCGCCGAGCCTGCACGCCGAGGCCGAGCTACCGCCGTCGCCGTAGCAGCAGGGTCACAGCCGGGGTCATGGCTGAGGTCATTGCTGAGGTCATGCGGTTGTTCGCGGCCGATCTCGGGGGCGCGCAGACGCAGTAGCGTGAGTCCACCTCATACCTCTGCCGTTCGGAGCACGCCATGCCGCACTTCTCGCACACGCTCTCGGTCAGCGCGCCTCCGCAGGAGGTCTTCGCCATCATGGACGACTTCACCAAGACGCCTCAGTGGCTCTCGCGCTGCACGGGCATCGACAAGCTCGACTCGGGGCCCAACGAGGTGGGGACGAAGCTCACGTACCACTACCACGACAGCCGCCGCACCGGGACGATGGACGGCGAGATCGTGGCCCGGGAACCGGCCCGGCACTTCGCGATGAAGTTCTCGGACAAGATGATGGACGTGACGGTCGACTTCGTGGCGGCGTCCGACGGGGTCGGGACGACCCTGACGCACACGATCGACATCGCCACCAAGGGGGTCGGCAAGGTGTTCTCGCCCCTGATCAAACGCCAGCTGCCGAACCAGACGCTGGACGCCATGACCAAACTGAAGGCCATGGCGGAGAGCGGCATGCCGCGCTGAGCCCGTAACACGCGCGGAGGTCGGCCGTGACCGGGGAGAGGGTCAGAGGCTGGCTCGCCCGCCTCTCGGTGGTCCTCGCAATCGTGCTCGTGTCCGTGGCTCTGACCAAGCTGTGGAGCTTCGCGCACACCGACGACCCGGACGTCCTCGAGCAGTCGGTCATCACCCGCACGGCGGCAGCCGCCTGCGCCCGGATGCGTGACACCGCGTCCGAGGCCGCCGTGGGCACCACTGCTCCGATCTCGCAGCGGGTCGGGGCGATCAACGCCCAGAACGACGCCGTGACCGAGCTGGTCGCGACGATGGAGCAGCTGGGGGCCGAGCGGCTCGCCTCGGACCGTCCGGTAGAGCGGTGGCTCGCCGACTGGCAGCGGCTGGTCGCGGCCCGCGACGGGTACGCACAGTCCCTCGCGGCAGGCAGGCCGAGGCCGATGCACCTGCCGGTGGTCGACGGCCGGCCCCTGGTGGAGCGGCTCAACACAGTGGGGGTGAGCTGCCGGGTCCCGTTCGCCCTGCTGGCTCCGTAAGACACCCCTCCACCCTTTCATTACGTGGTGAATTGGCGCATCCTTGGTGGGTGAATGACACCAAGAAGAGCGCGGCCACGGGTCCCCCTGCGTGGGCGGTCCGCGCCAGTGAGCCGGTGGCCAGGCTGCTGGCCGGGCGGCGCTGGTTCCCGATCTGGGCCGTGGTGCATCACCGCGGGCGCAGGTCGGGAAAGGAGTACGCCGTCCCCGTAGCCATCATCCCTACCGGCTCCTCGGACACCATGCTCATCGGTCTGCCGTGGGGGACCACGACCAACTGGGCGCGCAACGTCCTCGCTGCAGGCGGCGCGACGGTGACCTGGAAGGGGCGGGAGTACGCCGCGACGGAGCCTCGCCTGGTGGGTGCCGAGGTGGCTGCGGCGCAGGCCAAAGGTCCAGTCAGGCGACTTGTGGGCAGCGGAAGGTTCCCGGCCTTCCTGCAGCTGACCTACTCGCGCGGCAGCCGACCACGGCGGACAGACTGACGAACGGCTGTCGCTGACCTACTCCTTGCTCGGCAGGGGAGCAAGGGGCCGTCCGGGTCCGCGCGACCGGGCCGTCGCGAACGGGACCGCGGCCGAGACGACGAACAGGGCGACGAAGGCGACCCCCATGACCCAGGTGAGCGGGCGGTCGCCGATGAGCTCGTGTCGCGACCGCACGGCCCCGAGAAGGATCAGCGCGAACACGACGAGCTGGACCTCGTTCATCAGCCGTACCGCTTCGAGGCGGTCGTCGACCAGCACCACGAGCCCCGCACTGCCGAGGCAGAACGTCGCGCCCACCACTCGCGCCGTGAGCGGCGTCAGCGTCCAGGGCCACAGTCGTGCGGCCCACACCGGGGTCAGGAAGAGCACGACGCCGGTCACGAGAGCCAGCCCACTCACCCCGGCCACCGCCCAGCGAGCACCGGCCGGGACCCGCGCCTGCGCTGCGCCCGGTGGCGCCGCATACCGCTGGTTCGTGACCCAGGACGCAGCGACGAGGAACGGGGCCGTGAAGTAGAGGGCCGTCCAGATCCAGAAGGCGACGTTGCCGTGGCTGAAGCGGTCCCAGTGCACGATCGTCGCGACCCCGAGCAGGCTCGCGAAGATGGTGACCGCCACGAACCCTGCGCGGACGGCGGCCCAGTGCCGCTCCACGAAGACGACCCGGACGAAGAAGTAGCACCCGCCGAGGTACGCGGAGGCCAGCAGCATGGAGGTCAGGTGAGACTGGATGGTCCACGACCACAAGCGCTTCGTCTCGCCGGGGAACCCGTAGAGGATCACGAAGGCCACGAGCAGGAACGGGGCGATGAACGCGGACAGGAGCCTCGTCGTCCCGAGCAGCCGGTCGTCGTGGCTGATGCCTTCCGGGGCGGTGCCTTCGGGGGTGGAGTCGTTGGCGGAGACAGCGGGGGTCATACCGGGCTCCTGGACACCGCGTCGAGCAGAGCGGCGTACGAGGCGACGAGCGCCCGCCGCTCCGCTGCGAGGAGGGGGTCGGCGGGGTCGCAGCCGGCGGCGACCCAGGCGTCGGAGAGGTCCATGGCTTCGGCGCGGCAGCGGGCGGCCTCGGCCATGAGGCTCGGTGCCGTGCCGTAGACATAGGCGTAGAGGTCGACGAGGGCCTGCTCGAGGTCTGCGCGGGAGACGGAGGAGTCGTGTTGGCGTGCCCGGTGAAGCCGCCACCACTCGACCTCGAGCTCCGCAGCGCGGGTCGGGTCAAGGCGCAGGTCCGAGTGCGCGACGACCAAGGCATAGAACCGGCGCATCGAGGCCCGGGCCGCATCCGGGTCGTTCCGCGGGAACGGCGCCCACGCCTGGTTCGCGCGGAGCACGTGCCAGGCGCCGACGAGGGTGAACCACGGTCCCAGCCCGAAGCCCTCCCGCACCATCCCCACGAACGCCCGGAGCGCGCGAAGCCACTCACGACGGTAGTACCCGGCCCACGCGTCGGTCTCGAGCCGGCCCAGCGCAACGGCGTCGAACTCGCGAGGACTGTGGCGGGTCAGCACGGCGTACCTGGCTTCCCGGCCGGTGGACGCGCCCGGCAACTGCCTGACAACCGCCCGGCCGAGTCCGAGAATAGTCCCGCAGGGACCGCGCTCGTGAGGAGTTCCGGATGTCCACCAGCTCGCCTGGGTCTGCGCCGACGCCCTCGGACCGCGGCCTCGACACGGTGCTCGGCGCCATGGCGGACCGGCTCGACCGGATGCCACCCGAACGGACCTCACAGCGGCTCTTCCTCGAGACGTACCGCCGGACCACGGCGGCCGTGGGCAAGGCCATCTCCGACGCGCAGTTCGAGGACCCCCACTGGGTGGAGCAGTGGGACGTCGTCTTCGCCGACCTCTACCTCGCCGCGCTCGACCTCGACCTCGCCGGCAGCCCGTCGGTGCCCCGGCCGTGGCGGCTGGCCTTCGACGCGCCTCTGGAGCTACCGGCTCTGCGACACGTGCTGCTCGGGATCAACGCGCACATCAACTACGACCTGCCGCAGGCGTTACTGGCGGTGATCAGGGACGTCGACTTCGACAACCCGGTGGTCGTCGGTCGCCGGCGTCGCGACCACGAACGGATCGACGGGATCCTGTCCGGCCGCGTGGCCGCCGAGGACGAGGAGCTGGGGGCCGTTGCCGGACGCACCCTGCTCGACCGCGTGCTGCAACCATTGAACCGGCTGTCGTCCAGACGGTTCCTGCGGGAGGCGAGACAGAAGGTGTGGCACAACACCATGGAGCTGCAGGGGGCTCGGCTTGCCGGCCCAGAGCCGTATGCCGCGCGGCTGGCGGAGCTCGAGGTGCTGAGTGCCGCCCGCATCGCCGACCTCCTGGCCCCGGGGCAAGTGTTGCTGCGCCTGGCCGTTGCAGGGTTCGGGGTGACCCTCCCGCCGCCCGCTCTGGACGCACGGTAGCCAGCGGTCGGCGGGAGGCGGTTGGCTACCGGGCGATGCGGCGAAGGAGGTGCAGGACGGTCTGGTAGTGCTCGGTGACCTGGCCACCGACGTCGTCGACTGCGGCTGCTGCGGCCTCGACCTCGGTGCTGTCCCAGTTACTGAAAGGTCCGAAAGAGCCGGCGGACCTGGTCTGTGCTCAGGTATATCGACCACCGCCAGTGCTGGGTGCCCACCGGATCGAACCAGCCCCCGGCGGCGAGCTCCTCCATCGTGGGACGCTCTTCCCTCTTGGGCTCTTGGTCCTGTTGTTGCCGCGCCGCGACGATCTCCGTGACCCTTCGGCGGAACTTCGTCTCGACAGAGTCGTCGCCGAAGATCGTCCGCCAGACGGCGAGCCACCCGTGAGGTCGCAGCGCGGCGTGAAGCTTGGGCAGGCCGACGGAGAGGTCGACCCAGTGGAGCGAGGTGGCCGCGACGACCGAGTCGAAGGTGGTGTCCGGCAGGATCGCGTCTTCGAGTCGCGCGTGGACGACTTCCGCACCCGGGTTGGCAGCTGCCAGCAGGTCTGCGAGCTGCTGGCCGGGCTCGAGAGCGACCACGCCGCTGCCTAGGCGGAGCAGCTCTCTCGTGGCGAGCCCATCGCCAGCGCCGACCTCGAGGACCCGGAGCCCTGGGCCGGCCACGCCCGCTGCTCGCAGGGCGGCGAAGAGGGCATCGGGGTATGGCGGACGCGATCCGGCATACTCACGCGCCATCCGCTCGAAGTGCATGCCGGACACGATCGCCACCCTAGGCCTCGCCACACCGAGAGTGCGCAACGCTCGAAAGCGGCGCATGTGTCAGGCGCACCTGGCAGGCTGCCAGCGTGACAAACGGGGACGGAACCCTGCTTGAGGGGATATACGAAAGCCTGATTACGCGTGCCCTGGAGAAGCGTCTGGCGGATATCTCGACCTTGGTCGTCCACAGGGGAGCGATCGACGAGGCCGACGAGCCGGATGTCCTCGCAAGGCATGTCCGTGATGTCACCCTGCGGGCCCTACGCCAGGAGAGGGACGCTGAGCGACGGTTGGCCCTGGTCAACCGGATCGTTGAGACGCTGGGGGCTTCTGAGGATTCCCTGTCGGCCGCACGCCAACTCCTCGCCCTTGCGATGCCGTCCGCCCCGGGCACCCTGGTCCGTGTGCTTGACGAGCGTCCGTCTACACCGCTCTCGGAGGCCGCTCTGCTTACCAATGCCCCGGGTGAGCCAGGAATTGGCCACGAGATTCGCGCTGAGCTGACGAGTGCTGACCAGGTCGATGTCATCATGGCGTTCGTCAAGTGGTACGGCCTGCGCCTCTTTGACGACCGGCTGAAGGCGCTACGAGAGCGTGGCGTCCCTCTCCGTGTGATCACCACGACCTACATGGGGGCGACTGAGCGGGCCGCCCTCGATCGACTGGTGAGGGACTTCGGAGCTCAAGTTAAGGTGCAGTACGACGCCCAACGAACGAGACTGCACGCCAAAGCCTGGCTCTTCCGACGCAACACCGGCTTCGACACGGCGTACGTGGGCTCCAGCAACCTCTCGCGTGCCGCGATGCTGGATGGCGTCGAGTGGAACGTGCGCTTGTCGTCCGTGTCCACGCCGCCCTTGCTGCAGAAGTTCCTCGCCACGTTCGACAGTTACTGGAACGACGCCACGTTCGAGTGCTACGACCCCAACGCCGATCGCGACAAGTTGGATGATGCGCTGGCCGAAGCAGCCGGCAAGCGCCTTCATGACAGGGCGACCCTCACACTCTCGGGCCTCGAAGTCCGCGCCTACCCGTACCAACAGGAGATGCTCGACCAGCTCGAGGTCGAGCGCGTCGTTCACGGCCGTCACCGAAACCTCTTGGTCGCCGCGACTGGCACGGGAAAGACGGTCGTCGCTGCCCTCGACTACCGGCGCCTGGCTGCCGAGGCCCCAACGCTCCCGGGGCTGCTCTTCATCGCACGCCGGCGCGAGATCCTCCAGCAGTCCATGCGCACTTATCGCGAGGTCCTTGGTGACGCCAGCTTCGGCGAGCTCTACGTGGACGGTCGTCGCCCCGAGCGCTGGGCGCATGTCTTCGCTTCGGTCCAGTCACTGTCCAGCTATGGCATCACCAACATCCCCGCCGGGGCCTACCGAGTCGTCGTCATCGACGAGTTCCACCACGCAGAGGCGAAGACTTACCGACGCATCCTCGGTCACCTCAACCCGAGGGAACTCCTTGGTCTTACGGCCACTCCCGAACGCGGTGACGGCCTGGACGTGCGGTCCTTCTTTGATGGCCGCACTGCGGCCGAGCTGCGCCTCTGGGATGCCCTCAAGGCGGACCTGCTCATACCGTTCCATTACTTCGCCGTGGCGGACGGTATGGACCTGACACGCCTCGACTGGAAAGCCGGCGCCTACGACACGGGCGAGCTGTCGAATCTATTCACTGGGAATGACGCTCGAGCGCGGATCGTCCTCAAGGCTGTTCGTGACAAGGTCGCCGATCTCACGGCCATGAAGGCGTTGGGGTTCTGTGTCTCCCGCGACCATGCGCGGTACATGACCAAGGTCTTCAACGAGGCCGGGATCAAAGCGGCGACAGTGCTCGGCAACACTGCGTCGAGCGACCGCGACGCCGCGGTGCAGGACCTCCGAGATGGCGCCGTACAGGTGGTGTTCACGGTCGACGTGTTCAACGAAGGTGTCGACGTACCGGCCATCAACACCGTGCTTTTCCTCCGGCCCACGGAGAGCTCCACCGTGTTCCTGCAGCAACTTGGACGAGGGCTTCGTCGTGCGAAGGACAAGGCGGTCCTCACCGCGCTTGACTTCGTCGGCCACCATCGCAAGGAGTTCCGCTTCGACCAACGGTTCCGTGCGATGACAGGCAGCACCCGTGCAGCGCTCGAGCGCGACATCGAGCAGGGCTTCCCGTTCCTTCCCGCTGGTAGCCAGATTGTTCTCGACCGCCAGAGCCAGAAGCTGGTCCTGGAGAACATCAAGAGTCAGATCACCAAGCGCTGGCCCAACATCACGTCGGAGCTGAGAGCCCACCCGACCGATGACCTCGGCACCTTCCTCGGCGACTCCGGCGTGGAGCTGGCCGACGTAATCCGCGGCGATCGCTCCTGGGCTCGTCTTCGCCGTGAGGCCGGTCTCGAGGTGGCTGAAGAGGGCCCCCTCGAGGCGCGGCTTCTGAAACGTGTCCGCGCGCTGTGCCACGTCGACGACCGCGAGCGCGCGGACGCGTACCTGACCTGGCTCCACGATGACGCACCGAGCTATGGCAAAGCCAACCCTGTCCTTCAGGCGTACGCACGGATGTTGTTCTTTTCGCTGTGGCCGGATGGGGGTGGGTTCGAGTCGTACGGCGCGGCGCTCGGCGCGCTGCGCGATGAGCCCGCTCTGCGGCAGGACCTGAGAGCTGTGGTGGGGCTCGGTCTGCGGGAGGCCGAGCGGGTCGCCACCCCGCTGCCTGGTCAGCTGGGCATGCGGCCACTGAGGGTCCACGCCCGGTACACACGGGAAGAGATCGTCGCTGCACTGGACTACGTCTCCATCGACGGACGCAAGCCCAACAGCTTCCGCGAAGGGGTTCTCTTCTCAGCCGCGGCCAACGCCGATGCCTTCCTCGTGACTCTGCACAAGTCCGAGGCCGACTACTCGCCGACCACCATGTACCAGGACTACGCGATAAGTCCCGATCTGTTTCATTGGGAGTCCCAGTCAGGAACGACGGTCGCCTCAAAAACCGGTCAGCGCTACCTCAAGCACCGTGCCAACGGCAGCCACATCCTCCTCTTCACTCGGCCGAACAAGGTCTCCGCGCTCGGCACTGGGGCGCCCTACCTGTTCCTCGGCGAGGCGGACTACGTCCAGCACCGTGGAGAGCGGCCGATCGCCATCACCTGGCACCTACGGAGTCCTATGCCGGCGGCGGACTTTCGCCATGGCAAGCGTTGTGCTCTAGCAGCCAGATCGCGAGTTCGTCGCACCGTGCTGCTGCGGGCGAAGGGCCCTTGCTGCACGAACAGCCCCCGGGTTGGCGAGGAGAGGATTCGCTGCCCTGAGCGGGCTAAATCCAGGACACGCGCTGCGGTGCTTCCTGGGTCCGAAGCCGACAGTAGCCCTCCCCGCCAGCGGAAGGGCCTCTGACCTGCGGTGGAGCCAAGGGGACTCGAACCCCTAACCCCCTGCTTGCAAACTCGGCGCGAGGTCGTCGAAACGGGCCGTCCGTGCGTGGCGCGAGGCGTGAACCGGCAGTTGCAGATGCCCGTTCGACCACCCGTTGCAGTACTTCGGTGCAGTACTTCCGAAGGCGAACGCGCGCCCATGGACTCAACTCGTTGGCGCACGGGAACAGCGACTAGTTCGCGCTCGCTAAGCCTCGATCCACCGATGGGCCTGAGGTGTTGAGCGCGCCGTAACAACGAGATGCCCCGCCGTGCTGGGAGATTGGTTCTTGCGACAGTCCCAATCGACCCACCCGGAAGGGCATCTCTGAGGTGCAACTCTCTCACACGCACAGCGGGACCACGGCGGTCTTCGACGACCCGAACCTGGTCGCCTCGGCCGGGCTGGTCCCGATGCTCGCCCTGGCGGACTTGGCCGGGCTGGCTGAGCTGGCGCGGGAGCGGTTGAGCGTGCCGACGGACAAGGGCGCCAACGCCGGGTTGAAGGTCGTCTCGCTGGTCGCCGGGATGCTCGCCGGCGCGGACAGCATCGAGGACATGGGCCTGTTGCGGCACGGCGGGATGGGCCGGGTCTTCGACCACGCGTACGCCCCCTCGACGCTGGGCTCGTTCCTGCGGGCGTTCACGTTCGGGCACGTGCGCCAGCTCGACGGCATCGCCTCCCGGTTCCTGACCGCCCTGGGCCGGCGGGCGCC
>NZ_JAPYZV010000006.1 GCF_027812955.1 Pedococcus sp. 5OH_020 | reverse complement strand
GCGGCTAGGGTCTGAGCATGGCGGCCACGAGCGGCAAGGACTCTCCGGAGGTTGAGAGCCTGCGTGACCTGGACGCCGTGATCGCCTCCGGCCGACCACTCACCGGCCTTCGGCTCCAGGACCTCGACCTCACGGCATACGAGGACGTGTTCCTGGGGCGCACCGACCTCGAAGGGCTCGTCGTCCTCGGCGGCCGGCTCCCGCCGGCGCTGGATACCCACCTGCGTATGCACCATGCCTTGGTGTTCCCGACTGACCCCAGCTGTCCAGTCAACCCGTACCGCGCCAGCCTGTACGAGCCGCATGAGCTCTACGCCGGGCTGGCGGACCAGGGCTACGAAGCGACCCCGGACTACCGCGCGTACGAGTGGTCCCGCGACACGACGTTCCATCGGGATGCCCTGGCAACCCTGCTCCGGGCCATCCACGACGACTCGGTCACCGACGCCCTGACCGAGCTCCTCGGAGACCGGATGGTCGTGGGCGTCATGGGCGGCCACGCGCTCGTGCGCGGCTCCGCGCCATATGCCGACGCCGCTCGGCTGGGACGGACCCTCGCCGCAGCCGGCCTCGTGGTTGCCACCGGCGGCGGCCCGGGTGCCATGGAGGCTGCCAACCTCGGGGCGTTCGCGACCGGTGAAGGACAGCTGGACACCGCCCTGGAGCGGCTCGCGGACGTTCCCTCCTTCCGGCCGGACGTGCGCGCATGGGCCTTGGTGGCCCTCCAGGTCCGCCAGGAGGTGGGAAGAGCCCGTCGCTGCAGCGAGGTCACGAGCGTCGGCATCCCGACCTGGTTCTACGGCCACGAACCACCGAACGTGTTCACCGACGGCATCGGGAAGTACTTCTCCAACGCAGTGAGGGAAGACGGCCTCCTTTCGCGGTCGAACGCGGGCGTGGTGGTCCTCGAAGGCGCGGCCGGCACGGTCCAGGAGATCTTCCAGGCGGTCACCCCGCTCTTCTATGCCGAGGCCGACGCCACCCTCTCCCCCCTGGTCCTGGTGGGCCGGCAGTACTGGACGACCGCGGTCCCGGTCTGGGACGTGGTCCAGGCACTGGGCCGCGACCGGCTCCTCGGACCGGCAGTGCACCTGGTGGACTCTGTCGCAGAGGCAGCGGAGGTCGTCACCTCGGCGTTGCCCAGCAACCCTGCGCACGTGGGCCGATGACCATGCGCCTGTCCGACCTGAGCCACTTGGACCTCACCTACACCCCTCAGGGGCTCACGCTCGAGTCGATACTGCCCGAGGGTTTCCAGCACCTGGAGGTACGTCGCCGGCTCGGATCGGGAGACCAGGCGTTCCGTAGAGCCTCGGAGGCCGTTCTGACGTTCGAACCGCAGCGGGCCACCGGCCTGCGCCCGCTGACCAGCGGATCGCGGGCGGTGGAGGGCGTCGACGTGCTGAACCGGCTGGGGCCTGTGCCGGTCCCGTGCCGCGTCGTCTGGATGCTCGACTCGCCGACGCGGGCCGGCTTCGGCTACGGCACGCTGCAAGGACATCCGGAGAGTGGCGAAGAGGGATTTCTGGTCGAGCGCCATGGTGAGGAGGTGTATGCCGCGGTGCGGGCCTACTCCCGGCCGGTCGCGTGGTGGACGCGGCTTGGCGGTCCGCTCACGTGGCGCGGACAGCGATGGGTGGCCCTGGGCTACTTGTGGGCAGTGCAGCGAGCGGTCGACCGGGACCGGGGACGTCGGAAGGGATGACCACGGTGATCTGCGTCAGCCGAGCTGCCCCGCGCCAGTCGCGCTCATCCGCCAAGCCGCTCACTGCGGCGTCAGTCGAACACGATCGTGCGGCGGCCTCGCAGCACCACCCGGCGTTCCGCGTGCCAGCGTACGGCTCGGGCGAGCGCCATGGCCTCGAGCTCCTGACCCGCGGAGGCGAGCTCGGCAGGGCTCATCCTGTGGTCGACCCGCCGGAAGTCCTGCTCGATGATCGGCCCCTCGTCGAGGTCCGCGGTGACGTAGTGAGCCGTGGCACCGATGACCTTGACACCGCGGTCATGGGCCTGCGTGTACGGCTTGGCCCCCTTGAAGCTCGGAAGCAGCGAGTGGTGGATGTTGATGATCTGGCCGGGGAAGTCGGCACACAGGTCCGCCGACAGCACCTGCATGTACCGGGCCAGCACCACCGTGTCCGCTGCGTGCTCGGCGATCAGCCGGCGCAGAGCGGCTTCAGCGGCCGGCTTGGTGTCGCGGCCAACCGGGAGGTGGTGGAACGGCACGCCATGCCACTCGGCGAGCTGCCGGAAGTCGTCGTGGTTGGAGATGATGGCCACCACCTCCACGGGCAGGGTGCCGCTCTCGGCCCTGAACAGAAGGTCGTTGAGGCAGTGGCCCTGCCGGCTCACCATGACCACGACCCGGCGACGCTGGGACAGGTCATGCGCCGCATACTCCATCCCGAACCGGCCCACTACATCTGCCATCGCCGCATCGAGGTCCGCGAGACCTAGCGGCGATCCCTCCCGTGCGAGGTGCATCCTCAGGTGGAACTCGCCCGACGTGGCGTCCGCGAACTGTTGGCTGTCCAAGATGGTCATGCACAGCTCGAGCATCACGCCTGAGACGGCGTGCACGATGCCACGTCGGTCCGGACACGACACGGTGAGGACGAACTCGCGACCCTGCTCGGGCGTCCGCGGGCTTCCGCTACGCACAACACGCTCCTTCCGACGCACCACACCTCTGGGATGGACGTCACCTCTGGCAGAGTCTCGAGGCGGCGGCTACGGCCGGGTCAGCAGCACGATGCCCAGGCACATCTCGTCGGTCGTGCCCTCCCCCCACACGACGTACCGCTCCGGGAGGCCGCTGAACGCCGGCAGCCTGTCACGCAGACTCTGGTCGTGCGTGCAGGTGACCGACAGCGTGTCTCCTGGCCTGACCCTCACCTCGGGCTTGACCGGCCGGCTGCTCTGGTTGTCGAAGTCCCACACCGGGAGGCTCAGAATGGTCCGCTCGTCGGCGCGGCCCTTGTTGACGGTGACCTTGATCGAGCGACCGAGGAGGTGCATGTGTCCGGCGACCGCCCGGATGGTGCCCGCCTCGAGCACCGGTCGGGTGCAGGTCTGCGTCGCAGAGGCGTGGATCGGCCCGCAGAGCAGGTGCAGCGCGTTCGCTACGGCGCCGGCCTCCCCTCCGAACCGGTGCGCGACGTCGAGCACCGCCACGTCCCGGTCGCACAGCGGCCCCGACTTTCCCGGGCGGCAGGGCAGCTCGACGGGGCCCGGGAGCAGGACCGTGTCCAAGGTCTTGCGGGTGCCGTTGTCCGCGGCGAGCCGGATCCTGGCAGCGCTCCGGTCGGGGGCATGGCCGGCGAGAAGGTTGTAGTGGACCTGCATGATGATCCGTGAGCCCGCCGCCATGGGCATGCCCAGGTCGGGCGCGAGCAGGCTCTCACCGCCCCCGGGCGCCCAGGCACCCAGCCACGGCGCCTGGTCCAGGCTTGCTCCCTGGCCCTCGACACCGCTGCCGCCGAAGCACGTCCAGCCCTGGCCGGGCACGCGCTGGTCCTCCTGCTGCGCGCGGGCCACCTTGTCCGGAGGAACCCTGAACAGGATGACGTGGTGCACGATGTGGGGGTTCCCTGGTACCACGTCCATTCCGGTGATGACCGCGTCGCGTGTCACCTTGGGGTCGAGCAGGAAGCAACGGTAGTCATCGGTGCCGGGCGTCGTGGGGGCCTTGGGCGTGTATGCCGCCGGCATGGCCACGGTGACGAGCCGTTCCCCGTTCCGCAGCGGAGCTATGGGCCGCGGGGCCTGCGCCGCGGCTGCGTGGTCGTGCCCGGGAGCTGCGCTGCCCGTGGCCGACGACCGCGTGGGGGACGCCGTCGGTAGCTGACCGGCGGCAGATCGTGACGAGGACGAGGACGAGGCCTGGCCCGTCGCGGCGCAGGACGCCGTGGTGAGCGCCAGCGCTACCGCGGCGACCACGAGACGGAGGCGAGCGGTCACCTGCCGAGTGTAGGCGGATGGAGGTACCGCGGCCGCCCATCCGTCGCACCCGGCTCGGTCGGCTGCGCCTCGACCGGTGGCCGTGCCCAGGCTGTGGCGGCGCAGGCTGTGGCGGCGCTCAGTTTGTTGGCGGCGCTCACGCGGTGGCCGCGGCCAGCTGCCCGCAGGCGCCGTCGATGTCCTGGCCCCGGGTATCCCGGATGGTCGTCGGAATACCGTGTGCGCGCAGCCGCTCGACGAACTGCTGCTCGACGCCGGGTCGCGACGCCGTCCACTTCGAGCCGGGCGTCGGGTTGAGCGGAATGGGGTTCACGTGTACCCAGCCCCTCCCCCGTGCGGCCAGCTTCTCCCCCAGCAGGTCGGCCCTCCAGGCTTGGTCGTTGATGTCCTTGATGAGGGCGTATTCGATACTCACGCGGCGCCCCGTGGTGAGGTAGTAGCGGTGTGCACTGTCGAGCGCCTCGTCGACCTTCCAGCGCGTGTTGATGGGGACGAGTTCGTCACGCAGCTCGTCGTCGGGTGCGTGCAGCGACAGCGCCAGGGTGACCGGGATGCCTTCCCCCGCGAGCTTGTCGATGGCCGGCACGAGCCCCACGGTGGACATGGTGACGCCTCGGGCGGAGATCCCCAGACCTTCCGGTGCCGGGTCGGTCAGCCTCCGGATGGCGCCGATGGCGGCCTTGTAGTTGGCCAGCGCCTCCCCCATGCCCATGAAGACGACGTTGGAGATCCGCGTCGGTCCGGTGGCCTCCGGAGCGTTGACGTCGTCCTCGTCACCGAGCCCTGCTTCTGCACCCGCTGTCCCACCGGCTCCCACACCGGTTCCCATCGCGCTCGCGAGCCCTCCGTTGCGTAGCAGCCGCGCGGCCGACACCACCTGCTCCACGATCTCGGCGGTAGACATGTTCCGGGTGAGCCCTGCCTGGCCCGTGGCGCAGAACGGGCAGTTCATGCCGCATCCAGCCTGGCTGGAGATGCAGATGGTCACCCGCTTGGGATAGCGCATCAGCACGGACTCGACGATCGCGCCGTCATGGAGCTTCCAGGCCGACTTCACCGTGGCACCGTCGTCAGCGGTCCGCTGGACCAGGGGGGTGAGGAGAGTCGGAAGGAGGTCGGCGACCAGGTCGTCGCGGATGGCCTTCGGCAGGTCGGTCATCTGCTCCGGCGCCTCCACGAGCCGCTCGAAGTAGTGCGTCGAGAGCTGCTTGGCGCGGAACCGCTTGTGACCCAACGCCTCGACCGCTTCCGCACGCTCTGCGGGCGTGAGGTCGGCGAGGTGCCGCGGTGGCTTCCCGCGGCGAGGGGCACTGAACGTGAGCTGGCCCGGCACGGGCCGGGCGGTGGTGGGTTCGGGCAGGTCGGTGCTCATGATGGGCCCATTCTCTCAGGTCCACCGGGTCCACCAGGCTCACCAGGCCGGCTGCCCACGGCCTACGTCGCGGAGGGCACCACGGCAGCGAGCAGCGCCCAGGCGATCGGAGCCACCACGACCAACGAGTCGAGCCGGTCCATGACCCCGCCGTGGCCGGGCAGGATCGTGCTCATGTCCTTGATGCCGAGATCCCGCTTCACGGTCGACTCGGTGAGGTCACCCACCGTGGCGGCGACGGCGCAACAGGCGCCCAGCAGGGCACCACCCCACCAGGGGCCGTCCAGAATCAGCGCGACGGCCACCGCACCACCCACCACGCAGGCCAGGACGGAGCCGGCGAAGCCCTCCCAGGACTTCTTGGGACTGACCGACGGCGCCATGGGGTGCCTCCCGAACGACACGCCTGCCGCATACCCCCCCACGTCGCTGAGCACGACGACGAGGATGAACACGAACACCCTGCGGGCGCCGTCCGGAGCCGCCAGCATCAGGGCCGCGAAGCCCGCAAGGAACGAGGGGTACACCGCGACGAAGAAGCCGCCCGCCACGTCGCGCACCGCGTCGAGCACCCCGTCGGCCACCCGCCACAGCAGGATCCCCACACACGTCAGGCCCAGCGTCACGATCAGCGCCTCTCCACCGCCGACATACGCCGACAGGATCATGCTGACGCTGCCGACAAGGCTGGGGAGAAGCGGCACGTGGATGGAGACCTGGGCGAGGGCTCGCCGCAGCTCCCATACCCCGACGCCGATCGCCACGACGACGATGCCGAGCATGAGCTCCTTGCGCAGCACCAGCGAGGCGACGATCAGGACACCTAGGCCCAGACCGACCCCGATCGCTGCGGGGAGGTTGCGACCTGCCCGCGACGGACTGCGGACCGGCGGCTCGGCCGCCGTCGGGCCGACGGCGCTTCCCGAGGCCTGCCTGGCCTCGCGACGGGTGTTGCCGGACTGGGGGGCGGACATGGAGGTCGCTCGTGGAGGAGGGGTGCTGGCGGAGCTCAGACCTCCAGGAGCTCTGCCTCCTTGCCCTTGAGCAGCTCGTCGACCGTGTCGACGTACCGCTTGGTGGTGGCGTCCAGCTCCTTCTCGCCGCGCGAGCCGTCGTCCTCGCCGACCTCGCCGTCCTTGACCAGCTTGTCCAGCTCGTCCTTGGCCTTCCGCCGGATGTTGCGGATGGACACCTTCGCGTCCTCGCCTTTGTGCCGGGCCAGCTTGATGTAGTCCCTGCGCCGCTCCTCGGTGAGCTGGGGAAGCACGCAGCGGATGACGTTGCCGTCGTTGCTGGGGTTCACTCCGAGGTTGGAGTCACGCAGGGTCTTCTCGATCGCGTGCATCGCCGACTTGTCGAAGGGGCTGATGAGGATGGTGCGGGCCTCGGGCGTCTGGAAGGACGCCAGCTGCTGCAAGGGAGTGGGCGCGCCGTAGTAGTCGACCAGCAGCTTGTTGAACATGCCCGGGGTGGCGCGGCCGGTCCGGATTCCCGCGAAGTCCTCCTTGGCGACCTCGACGGCCTTCTCCATCTTCTCCTCGGCTTCGAGAAGAGTCTCTTCAATCATGTCCAGCTCCTTGTCGGGCGCTCCCTGACAGGGGGACGCCGGTCGTCATGTGGCCAGTCTGAGGGAGGCGCCGAGCAGGCGCCGCCTCACCCGGGGGTGACCAGCGTCCCGATCCTCTCACCGCGCAGTGCCTTGACCACGTTGCCCTCCCCCTCCATGCCGAAGACCACCATGGGCAGCTTGTTGTCCATGCACAGGCTGAACGCCGCGGTGTCCACCACGCGCAGCCCCCTCTGCATCGCCTCCGTATAGGTGATCTCGTCGTACTTCCTGGCGGCGGGGTTCGTCCGCGGGTCCGAGTCGTAGACGCCGTCGACCCCGTTCTTGCTCATCAGCACGGCGTCGCACTTGATCTCCAGGGCCCGCTGCGCCGAGACGGTGTCCGTGGAGAAGAACGGCATCCCGGCGCCGGCACCGAAGATCACGACCCTGCCCTTCTCCAGGTGGCGGATCGCGCGCCGGGGGATGTATGGCTCGGCCACCTGCCCCATGGCGATCGCCGTCTGGACGCGCGTCTCCACTCCCTCCTTCTCGAGGAAGTCCTGCAGCGCGAGACAGTTCATGACAGTGCCCAGCATGCCCATGTAGTCGGCCCGCGTACGGTCCATGCCCTGCTGCTGCAGCTCGGTGCCGCGGAAGAAGTTGCCGCCGCCGATGACCACGGCGACCTGGATGCCCTCCCCCACCCCGCGGGCGATCTGGCGCGCCACGCCTCGCACGACGTCCGGTGCCAGGCCGACCTTGCCGCCACCGAAGACCTCGCCGGAGAGCTTGAGCAGGACCCGCCGGTGGTGAGCAGGGGAGCCGGCTCGGGCGGTCTGCTCGGGGGCAGATGTCACGACAGGTCCTCCTGGTGCTACGGGCGGTCACCGAATACTTCCACACTCGGTGCCCACCCCCCGTCTCGGTCATGCTCCTGTCCGTGATGGCGCGGCGCCTGTCCGTCATGGCGGGGCGCGTGTCGGTCATGGCGTGGCTCCTGTCCGGCCCGTGACCGTCGTTGCTCGCCGCCGGTTGGGGCCGTCAGTCGCCCGTGGCAGGGTTGGCGCATCCAGCCGCATCAACCCCCATGAAGGAGACGCGTGTGAGGTCCGGCATCCTCCCAGGTCACCGCGACGAGTCGGTCCGCCCGCAGGACGACCTCTTCGGATACGCGAACGGCGCCTGGGTGCGTGACACCGAGATCCCGGCCGACCGTGGTCGATACGGCACGTTCGACATCCTGCGCGAGCAGTCGGACGAGCGGGTCCGCGGGCTCGTGGAGCAGGCCGCCGCGGAGACCGACGCGCCGAAGGGGTCGCCGAACCGCCAGGTCGGGGACCTCTACCGCTCCTTCATGGACGAGTCACGCGTCGAGTCCCTCGGCCTCCGCCCGATCCAGGACGACCTGGGCGCCATCGCGGCCACAGAGACCGTGGAGGACCTGTTCCGCGTGGCCGGCAGGCTACAGCGCCAGGGAGTGCCCGGGCCGCTGGCCATGGGCGTGGCCCCGGACGCCCGCTCCCCCGAGGAGTACATCGTGTACGTGGCTCAGGCCGGCCTGGGGATGCCGGACGAGTCGTACTACCGCGAGGAGCGCCATCAAGACGTCCGTTCGGCGTACCTGCCTCACGTCTCGAAGATGTTGCACCTCACCGGCCTTGCCGACGGATCGACCGAGGAGGGCTCGGCCGCCGCCCGCGTCGTGGCGCTGGAGACTCGGATCGCCGCCCACCACTGGGACAACGTCGCGACTCGAGACGCGGTCAAGAGCTACAACCGGTTCACCTGGGAGCAGCTCTGCACCCTTGCACCGCAGGTCCCTTGGGAGCCGTATGTCGAGGGTCTGCGTGCGCGAGAGGCGTTCGAGCAGGTCGTCGTGGGGCAGCCGGACTTCCTCGAGGGCCTGTCCCAGCTCGTCGCGGAGGTGCCGCTGGCCGACTGGCGGACGTGGCTGGCGTTCCACCTCGTCGAGTGCTCGGCCCCTCTGCTGAGCAGCGACCTTGTGGCCGCTGAGTTCGACTTCTCGGGCCGCGTCGTGTCGGGGCTGCCGGAGAACCGCGATCGCTGGAAGCGCGGCGTGTCGCTCGTCGAGGGTGCCGTCGGGGAGGCCGTGGGGCAGCTGTACGCGGCACAGTACTTCCCGCCGGAGGCGAAGGAGCGGATGCTGCAGCTCGTCGACAACCTCGTGGAGGCGTTCCGCAGGTCGTTCCAGAGCCTGGACTGGATGGGTCCGCAGACCCGCGAGCAGGCCTTGGCCAAGCTCGAGTCGTTCACCCCCAAGATCGGCTACCCGGACCGGTGGAGGGACTACTCCACCCTGACCATCGACGACGACCTTGTGGGGAACGTGCGTCGGGCGGCCGTGTTCGAGCACGACCGACAGCTGGCCAAGCTCGGCGGTCCGATCGACCGCGACGAGTGGATGATGCTCCCGCAGATGGTGAACGCCTACTACCATCCGCTGCTCAACGAGATCGTCTTCCCAGCCGGGATCCTCCAGCCGCCGTTCTTCGACCTGGAGGCCGACGACGCGGTCAACTACGGAGGGATCGGCGCCGTCATCGGCCACGAGATCGGGCACGGCTTCGACGACCAGGGGTCCCGCTACGACGCCAAGGGCGCGCTGCGGGACTGGTGGACCGAGGACGACCGGGCCCGGTTCGACGAGCGCACCCGGGCTCTCATCGCGCAGTTCAGTGAGCTGTCGCCGTTGGCGGCGCCCGAGGACAAGGTGAACGGTGCCCTCACGGTCGGGGAGAACATCGGTGACCTCGGCGGCCTGGCCATCGGGTATGCCGCCTACTGCATCGCCACGCAGGGCCAGGAGGCCCCCGAGCTCGACGGGCTGAGCGGGGTGCAGCGCTTCTTCTTGGGCTGGGCCCAGGTCTGGTGTGGCAAGGCCAGACCCGAGGAGGCGAGACGGCTGCTCGCCATAGACCCACACGCACCGACGGAGATCCGCGCCAACGCGGTGCGCAACTGTGACGAGTTCCACGAGGCCTTCGCGGTCCGCGAGGGCGACGGGATGTGGCTGGCGCCCGAGCACCGGGTGCACATCTTCTGACCAACCCTCGCGGGTGGGGCGCCCCCTGCCACTGGTGCTGTGGTGCGCGTCGGCAGATCATGCCGCAGGTGGCTGACGGGAGCGCAGGAGTGCCGCGTGGCAGGAGCCACGCGGCACTCCCACTCGTGCACCGCGCACGGAGCGGGAGCGCCTCAGCGCTCGGGCAGGTGGAGCGGTGCGGACACCCCGGCGCCGGACAGCTCGTCCCCACGGACGATCTGGGTGCCGACCCGCTGGACGGGGTTCTTGAAGGGCGACGTGATCTGGACCGTGGGTGGCCCGGCGTCCTGCCGCGCGTCTGCAGGCCCGACAGCGAGAAGGGTGAGGACGGTCGCGGTGGCGATCGTCAGCGTGAGGCGAGCGATGCGGTGCACGTTCATGGTCTGGCTCCTTGTCCTGGCGGCCCACCAGTTGTGGGCCTGCAACCAGAGTCCGCGGCTGAGGACCTCACCACCTGACCGGAACCGGGCATCTTGCCCGCAGCGGCGGATGACCAGAAATGCCCATGGGGCGTGCCGATCGGCACCGGTACCGTGGACACGTGATCGGGTGGGCCGGCCCGGAGCTTCCGCCGCAGTGGTCCGGGTCGGCGAGGACGCCGCCCCTCGTTGGACGGCGGGCCGAGCTCGAGGCCCTCGAAGCCGCCTGGCGGGCTGTCGAGGCAGGAGCCCGTCAGCTCGTCCTCGTCGGGGGCGAGGCCGGTGCGGGAAAGTCCCGACTCGTGCAGGAGACCGCCCTAGCGCTGCACTCCCAGGGTGTGCGAGTCCTCACCGGCGCATGCTCGCCGGACCTCGGTCTGCCGTTCGACCCCCTCGCCGGTCCGGTTCGAGTGCTGCTGCACGCCGTGGAGTCGGGCGAGCTCAGCCTCGAGCAGCAGGCGTCCGACCCGCTCGATCCCGCGCTGTTGCGCACCCTCGTCGACGGGACGCTGCAGACCACTGTCGCCGTAGCTCGGCCCTCGTTGGGCGGTGTCGTCTCAGCCCTCACCGCCGCGTGCCGCGGTCGCCCGGTCGCGTTGGTGCTGGAGGACCTTCACTGGGCCGGTGAGTCCGGGCTGCGTGCCTTGCGCTTCGTGGTCGAGCAGACCAACCGGCTTCCGCTCCTGCTGCTGGCGACCTACCGGACGAGCCCTCCTGACCGCTCGGAGGTCCTAGGTCAGCACCTCAGCGAGCTCTCCCGCGTACCCGGCGTGCAGCGTCTCGAGCTCCAGGGACTCGAGACGGCCGAGATCGCCGACTACCTCGCCGCCCTCGACGGCTTCGCACCGCACGCCGGCGTGGAGGACGCGGCAGCCCTGCGCGCGCACACGGGAGGCAACCCCTTCATGCTCGGGGAGGTGTGCCGCGAGCTTCGCCGCCGTGACCGGTCCCCGACCGTCTCGGGAGAACCGCTGCCGGTGCCGGAGTCGCTGCGCAGTCTCGTCGCCGGGCGTCTCGCGACTCTTCCGGCGCACCATCGGCGGCTGGTGAACCTCGCAGCCATCGTGGGCGAGACCTTCTCGCTAACCACCCTCCTCGCCGTCCGCACGCCGGACGGGCAGGGGCCCGGGGTGGGCCAGGTCTACGAGGCCCTGGAAGCGGCGGCCGCAGCCGGGCTGGTCGAGCCGGTCCGCAGTATGGCCGGCCGACACCGCTTCCCGCACTCCCTGGCACGCCAGGCGGTACTCGACGAGATGAACCACTACGAGCTGGCGTCGGGGCACGCCAGCGTAGGTTTCGCGCTCGAGCGTGCACCGGACGGGGAGGGCTCGCACGTTCAACGGCTGGCCCACCACTTCGCGAATGCCGTAGGGCTCGGCCTCGAGGACCAAGCCGCGCACTACCTCGAAGGGGCCGCAGTGGCTGCGCGGTCACGACTGGCCCACGCCGACGCCGCCGTGCTGTTCGAGCGGTCCGCGTCGTTCGCAACCGGTCCGGAGGACCGGGACCGGCTGCTCCTGGCGGCTGCACACTGCTACCACGGCGCTGGCAACATGACCCGGGCCCGCTCTCTCGGGGAGCAGGTCGCGACCGAGGGCCAGCCCGGCATCCGACTCACCGCTGCGATCGCCTACGAGAGGTCCTGCTGGGAGGCCAGCGTGGACTTCCCGCGCGCGGTGCAGCTGCTCAGCGAAACGTTGGCTGCCGAACCCGCCACGCACGCACTGGCCAGGATCCGTGGCGAAGCCCATCTGGCGCGCGCACTCGCATGGATCGGCCGCCTTCCCGAGGCGGTCAGCCGGAGCGAGGATGCGGTGGCGCGAGCACGCGCTTCGGGTGACGAGGACACCCTCGTTGACGTGCTGTCCACGGCGATCCACGCCACGACCGGGCTCTACCGCGCCCGTGACCGTTGGGACCTCGCGCGGGAGCTCTGCGAGATTGCCAGACGCCGGGACGACGTCGCGCCTCTGGGCCCGGGCGCCGCCACCCGATCCCAGTGCGCCTACATCCTGGGGGACCCCGACGACCTCCGCAGCGCGCTGGAGGACATGGCGCACATGGTGCGAGCGACGCAGCACACGTACTGGTTGTGGACCGCCAACTTCGCCGCGATCTCTGCCCGGATCATGCGTTGCGACTTCACCGGAGCCGAGGAGTCGATGCGGAGCAACCGGGCACTTGCTCGGTCCCTCGACGGCGGGCAGGGACGCCAGGACGAGGGGCCGGCCAGCCTGCAGACCTTCATCCTCAGACGCGAGACAGGTGGTCTGGAGCCGGCCCGCGCGCTGCTGGGGGGCGCTGCCTCGCCGCTGAACGACGCCTGGCGACCCGGGCTTCTGGCCCTCGCCACCGAGCTGGGCGCGGCGGACATCGCCCTCGCCACGCTGCGTGAGGCCCTCACACACGACCTGGAACAGCTGCGGGTGTCGTCCTCCTGGCCGGCAGTCCTGTCATTCCTGGGCGAAGCCGCCGCTTGGCTCGACCAGCCCGGTCTCGCCGAGGTGCTGCTGGCCGAGACGGAGGGCTACGCCGGGTACAACCTCCTCGGCGGGGAGTTCCTGGCGCCGATGGGCAGCATCGAGCGGCTCGTCGCCATGCTGCGTGCCACGTTGCATCGCCCTGGTGTCGAGGACCACTTCTCACTCGCTCTGGAGATGGACCTGCGGATGGGGTCGACGCTGCACGTCGCCACCACGAGGGCCGAGTGGGCGGCCTACCTGCTTCGAGTGCGCGCGCCGTCCGCCCGGGTCGAGGAGCACGCGCGCGTGGCTCGCGAGCTGGCAGTCCGTCACGGCCTGGCCCGCGTGCGGCGTCTGCTCGGTCCACTCGCGAACGGGGTCCCGTCACAGCGACCGGACGGGCTCACCGAGCGCGAGGTCGATGTGCTGCACCTCATCGGCCGAGGCTGCACCAACCGTGACATCGCCCTCGAGCTCGTGATCAGCGAACACACCGCGGCCAACCACGTGCGCAGCATCCTCATGAAGACGCAGTCACCCAACCGGACTGCGGCGGCTCACTACGCCATGCGGCACGGGCTACTCGGGGCAGCCTCAGACCGGGGCGACCAGTGAGCCGGTCGGCAGCACCCGGTGACCGAGCTCGGTGACGACGTCTGCCGGAAGACCAGCCCGCTGGGCCGCCCGACGGATGGCATCTGCGGACTCGGCCTCATAGAGGCAGTACGACTTCCGCTTGTCTGCAGAGAGGAAGGACAGCACCCAGCTCACCTCCTCCTCGTCGTTGATGAGGTTGATCCTCTTGGCGTCCTCCGCCGTCGGGTCCAGCTGGTCGGCGAACCGCCGTTCGATCATGAAGATGGGCATCTGGGACCTCCTGCGCCCGAAACTACGCCCGTCCACCGGTCGCCGGCATGACTCGTTCTGATCATCTGGCACCTGAAACACCGGGCCCCCGGCGCAGGTATGCCGCCCGCTCTGGTGAGCGGGCGGCATACCGGGTCCTGCGGTCTAGCGGGGGCTGATCAGCTGCCCACCCGGAAGCGGGCGAAGGACGTGACCTTCGCACCGGCCTCCTCGAGCACCTTGGTGACCGTCTTCTTGGCGTCCTTGGCGAAGGGCTGCTCGAGCAGGACGTTCTCCTTGAAGAAGCCGTTGACGCGCCCCTCGACGATCCTCGGCAGGGCCGCCTCCGGCTTGCCCTCCTCCTTGGCGGTGGCCTCGGCGACGCGGCGCTCGTTCTCGACGATGTCCGCGTCCACCTCGTCCCGGCTCAGCACGGTTGGCGCGAACGCCGCGATGTGCATGGCGACGTCGCGGACCACGGACTCGTCCCCCGTCTCGGCTCCGACGAGCACACCGATCTGCGCCGGCAGGTCAGGGCTGGTCTTGTGCAGGTACGAGGAGACGACGGGGGCCTCGACGCGGGCGACCCGCTTGACCTCGATCTTCTCTCCGATGGTGGCGTTGGCCTCGTCGAGGAGCTCCTGGACGGTGCGACCGTCCTCGAGCGTGCTCTTGAGCAGGGAGTCGGCGTCGGCCGCGCCAGAGCTGGCGGCCTGGGCCAGCACCTGGTCGGCCAGGGCGATGAACTTGTCGCCCTTCGCCACGAAGTCGGTCTCGCAGAGGACTTCGACCAGGGTGCCCACGCCGCCCTCGGCCTGAGCGGCGACCAGGCCGTTGGAGGTGGTGCGACCCTCGCGCTTCGTCACACCCTTGAGTCCCTTGACACGCAGGATCTCGGTGGCCTTGCTGCGGTCGCCGTCGGCTTCGTCGAGCGCCTTCTTGACGTCGAGCATGCCGGCGCCGGTGGACTCCCGCAGGGCCTTGATGTCAGCGGCGGTGTAGTTCGCCATGAGAATCTGTCAGCTCTTTCTGTCTACGTGGTCTGTGGCTCAGGCGTTGGCGCTGTCGGCGTCGGCGTTGACCGCCGCGTCGACGGCGGGGGCCGCCTCGTTGCCCGGGATGGCAGTCGCAGTCTGCGTGGTGCCGATGCTCTCGGTGACCGCTGTGGCGTCGGCGTCAGTCGGGTCGGCAGCCTCCGGCGAGCCGGGTGCAGCGGTCGCGTCGCCTGTCACGTCGGCCGCGTCCGCGGCGGCCGTCTGGCCGGCCTCGGGGGCAGCGACGGCCGCGGTCTGCGGGGCGTCCCCACCGAGGAGCTCGCGCTCCCACTCGGCCAGCGGCTCGTCACCGGCGACAACGCCCTCGGCCTGCTCGCCGGACTTGCCGGAGGAGCGGGAGATGAGGCCGTCGGCCACGGCGTCGGCGATCACCCGGGTCAGCAGGGTGACCGAGCGGATGGCGTCGTCGTTGCCCGGGATCTTGTAGTCGACCTCGTCCGGGTCGCAGTTCGTGTCGAGGATGGCGATGACCGGCAGTCCGAGCTTGCGGGCCTCGTCGACGGCCAGGTGCTCCTTCTTGGTGTCGACGATCCACACGGCGGAGGGGACCTTCGCCATGTCGCGGATGCCGCCGAGGGTCTTCTCCAGCTTGTCCTTCTCGCGCTTGAGGATGAGGAGCTCCTTCTTCGTGCGGCCGGAACCCGCCACGTCGTCGAAGTCGATCTCCTCGAGCTCCTTCAGGCGCGTCAGACGCTTGGAGATCGTGTTGAAGTTGGTGAGCATGCCACCGAGCCAGCGGTGGTTGACGTAAGGCATCCCGACCCGCGTCGCCTGCTCCGCGATGGGCTCCTGAGCCTGCTTCTTCGTACCGACGAACAGCACGGAACCACCGTGCGCGACGGTCTCCTTGACGAACTCGTAGGCGTTGTTGATGTAGGTCAGCGACTGCTGGAGGTCGATGATGTAGATACCGTTGCGCTCGGTCATGATGAAGCGCTTCATCTTCGGGTTCCAGCGACGGGTCTGGTGCCCGAAGTGGACGCCGCTCTCGAGGAGCTGGCGCATGGTAACGACGGCCATGCCGTGGTCTCCCTTGTGTGTTTGTCAGTTTCGTCGGACTCCGCCATGGGCGGCGGTGTCCTGCCTGGCGCCTGCAACGCACCCGCCGCGTCACGCGGCCTGTGGACCGCGCGGGATACGGACTGCCTGGGTGCGCCCCGGGTTCGGAGGAAACCTCGTCACCCGGCGAGAAGACGCGCGAATTAGGTCCCGGGTGCGAGCACACGGTGACCGTCGACCATCGTACGGCCCGGGGTGCTGATCGAGAAATCCCCGGCCCGCGGCTGTCGGCCTCGGCGGCGGATAGCCTGCCCCCATGGGCTCACCCCTGGTACGACGCATGCAGGGCTTCGGCTCCACGATCTTCGCCGAGATGACGGCCCTCGCCGCCCAGCACGGCGCCGTGAACCTGGGCCAGGGGTTCCCGGACTCGGACGGCCCCCCGGAGATGCTGGAGGCCGCGAAGGCGGCGATCGACGGCGGGCGCAACCAGTACCCCCCTGGCCCGGGCGTTCCCGAGCTGCTCGACGCCGTGGCCGCGCACCAGTCGCGCTTCTACGGCCTGTCCCCGGACCCGAGTTCCGAGGTGCTGGTCACCGTCGGAGCGACAGAGGCCATCGCGGCGACGATCCTCGCCCTCTGCGAACCGGGCGACGAGGTGGTGACCTTCGAGCCGTACTACGACTCGTATGCGGCCTCCATCGCGTTGGCGGGGGCCGTTCGCCGGACCTCGGTGCTCAGGTTCCCGGACTTCGCCGTCGACGAGGAGTCCCTGCGCGCGGCCTTCTCCCCACGGACCCGGATGGTGCTGCTCAACAGCCCCCACAACCCGACGGGCAAGGTGTTCACGACCGCAGAGCTCGAGCTGGTGTGCGCGCTGGCCAGGGAGTACGACGCGTGGATCGTCACGGACGAGGTCTACGAGCACCTGGTCTTCGAGGGGCTCCAGCACGTCCCCGTCGCCACGCTGCCTGGCATGGCCGGACGGACCCTGACGATCTCGTCCGCGGGCAAGACCTTCTCGGCGACCGGGTGGAAGGTCGGCTGGGTCAGCGGACCCGCGGAGGCCGTCGCTGCGGTCCGGGCCGTGAAGCAGTTCCTGACCTTCGTCGGGTCCGGGCCCTTCCAGCCCGCAGTCGCCGTGGCCCTGGGCCTGCCGGACACCGTGTACGCCTCGTTGTCGACGATGTTGCAGGCCAAGCGGGACCTGCTCGTGAAGGGCCTCGGCTCCGCGGGCCTCGAGGTCTCCGTTCCTTCCGGCACGTACTTCGTCATCGCGGACGCCGCGCCGCTGGGGGCGAAGGACGCGTTGGAGTTCTGTCGTGAGCTGCCCGGGCGAGCCGGGGTCGTGGGGATCCCTGTGTCGGTGTTCCACGACGATCGGGACGCTGCCCGGACGCTCGTGCGGTTCGCGTTCTGCAAGAGGGACGAGGTCCTGCATGAGGCAGTCGACCGGCTGAGCCGCCTCTGACCGGTCCCGGGTAGCAAGGGGCGGGCGCGGCTCGCGCCGGGCCGGCCACCGCGCATTCGGCCCACGCACGAGGTCCTCAGCCGCGGTTCCACAGGGGTCGAGGACTCTGGCCGGCGTCAACATCGCGGGGGCGACCCTTCACCGCGGCTCGCTCCGACCAGCCAGAGTCCTCCCATGACCCCCCTCGGCATCGCCATAGGACCCATCGCCGCCATGCTGCTGGCCTTCTCGACGGGCGCCCCTCCCCACCTGGACCAGCCGGAGCCGGCGGGGCCATCGAGCGCGCTCACGGCGCAACGGCCGACACGCTGGTCCTGGCCGCTGGCGCCGCGGCCGAAGGTGCTCCGACCGTTCCTGCCACCGGCCAGCCGGTGGGGTGAGGGCCACCGCGGGGTCGACCTCGCGAGTCACAGCGGCCAGGCGGTGCTGGCTGTGGACGCCGGCACCGTGGCTCACGTCGGAGTCGTCGCGGGGAGAGGCACGGTCACGGTGCTGCACCCCTCAGGAGTGCGGTCGACCTACGAACCCGTCGCCGCCACCGTAAGCACGGGTGCGACGGTCGCCCGCGGGATGCAGCTCGGCACGCTGCGCGACGTCGGCAGTCACTGCGCGCCCGTGACGTGCCTGCATCTGGGAGCACTGCGCGACGCCACCTACCTCAACCCGCTGACGCTCCTAGGGCCTGTTTCGGTCCGGCTCCTACCCATGCCCTGACGGCCGGTACCCGTCCAATGACGGGCGGGGCCCAGCAGCCGGGACCCCAGGGCGAGTCCCGTTCCCGCCCCGACCGCATCGGGGCGGTGGCGCGGCAGGGAGCCGACCGCACAACGCCTGCTCACGGCCGAGCTTCGGCCGGACTCTAGGCGCCTGAGGGGAACGGCCAGGGTGTGCACCCCGCGAGGTCCAGCGTCTGCTGCAGCATCACCGGAGCGCGCCTGCCCTTGCCCGGACAGCTGCGGTGCTGGTGCCCCAGACCATGGCCGACCTCGTGGTTGACCTGGTAGGTCCGGTAGCGAGCCACGTCCCCCCCGTAGCTGTCGTCGCCCAGCGCCCACCGCCGGAAGTTGAGGACCGACCTGCCTCCGTTCCAGCACGAGACCTGGGACAGCGTGCGCATGGGGGCGCACAGCTGGTCGGTCAGGCCGGGGCTGGCCAACGTCACCCTGATGTCCACCTGCGCCCCGGACGACGCTTCTGCGGGAGGGACGTTGACGAACCGGACGCCGTCGACCTTCTGCCAGCCTCGCGGGTCCAGCAACACTGCCTGGATGGCCGCCGCCACGTCGCCCTCGTCCACCCCGAGACCACCCTCGACCTCGACGGTGTACCGGACCGTTCGGCCGGACGCCGACACGGGGGCATCAGGTACAGAGACGACGTGCACCTTCCCGTTGCCGTGCTGGGGCACCTTCGGCGTCCCCGACGTCGTCGTCTCGGAGCTGGTGGAGCCGTCCTCGGTGTTCGACGCGGGGGTCCGGCCGCTGCCTGCGGCACTGGTCGTCGTCGCGACGGGATGGCCTGCTGTCGGAACGTGTCCGTGTCGGCTCCTCCACGTGAGGCCGCCGCCGAGGAGCAGAAGCAGGACGACGGTTGACGCCACCGTACGACGTAGCCTGACCTGCCGGTTCAGCCGGCGTCGCGGGTGACGCGGTGGTCGGTTCGGGACGGTGGTGCTCACTCCGCGCTCTCGTTCCTCTCCGGATGGCTCGCCCGCGGCGCCCGCGTCGATGACCCGTTCATCTTCTCCTGTCCGGCCCTTGTACGTCCCGCGGCGCGCCCGGCCGCTGGGCCGGTCTCAGGCGCGGGGATGGGCCTGACGGTAGGAGTGCCTGAGGCGGTCGACCGACACGTGGGTGTAGATCTGGGTGGTCGCCAAGGATGCGTGACCCAGGAGCTCCTGGACGAGCCTGAGGTCTGCGCCCCCTTCCAGCAGATGCGTCGCGGCACTGTGACGAAGACCGTGGGGCCCCAGGTCGGGGGCTTGTGGGACGTAGGCCAACAGCGCATGCAGTGCCGCTCTGATCTGGCGTGGGTCGGCGCGGCGGCCACGGCGTCCGAGGAACAGCGCAACACCGCTCTCGGGTCCCAGGAGCTCAGGGCGGCCCGCCGAGAGCCAGGCGCCGAGAGCCTCGGCGGCCGGCACGCCGAAGGGCACGGTCCTCTCCTTGCCGCCCTTTCCCATGACCCGCACGACTCTTCCGTCCCGGTCCACGTCGTCGACGTCGAGCGACGTCAGCTCCCCCACGCGGATGCCGGTGGCGTAGAGCAGCTCCAGAGCTGCGCGGTCCCGCAGATGCAGCGGGTCGTGGTCATCGCTGGCCACCGCCGCCACGTCGAGGAGCGCCGTCGCCTCGGACTGCTTGAGGACCTCGGGTAGGTGCGCCACGCGCTTTGGCGCAACGAGTCGAAGGGAGGGATCGGCTGAGATTCGGCCCGTCCTGGTCGCCCAGCCCAGGAAGCTTCGCGCTGCTGCGGAGCGACGAGCGATGGTTGCCCGGGCCGCGCCCGACTGGGCCAGTGCGGCCAGCCATGCCCGCAGGTCACGAAGCGTCACGGCAGCCAGGCCGTCCGCTCCGCAGTGCTCCTCGAGGAAGGCCACGAGGCTTCGGACGTCCCCCGCGTAGGCGCGGATCGTATGCTCCGACCGGCCGCGCTCACTGCGCAGGTGTCGCTCGAAGGCAACGAGCGCCTCGGCCATCGACTCCCCCTCCGCGGCCACACTGTCACGGTCGCAAACCGCCCGGCGGTACACAAGCCGCCACCCCGTCCGGATGGGGGTCGGATGAGGCTGACGTGGGCCGATGCTGTCACTGCCGGCGGTCGAAGCGGCCCGTCCGGCGCCAACGTCACGATGTCCGTCGCTTCCGCCAGCCATCGTCCCGGCGCTCGCACAAGCCACCCGCCGACAGGATGCCCAGTGAGGAACGAACCTCTCCCGTCGAGCGGCCGGAACGCTGGGCGAGCTGGTCCACAGACGCCGTGGCACTGACCGGTAGGGCCGCGTACACCACCTGCTGAAGCTCGCTCAGAGCGTCCTGCGGGCTGCTGCGCCCGCGCTTGGGCGATGCAAGCTCGCCGATCTGACCCACGGCCTCGACGATCTCGTCGGCATCGGTCACGAGGATGACTCCCTCCTCACGCAGTAGCTCGTGGCAGCCGGCCGAGGCGGCGGAGGTGACCGGACCGGGCACCGCGCACACCACCCTTTGATGCTCGCGAGCCTGGTTCGCGGTGTTGCGAGACCCCGAGCGCAGGCCAGCCTCGACTACGACGGTGCCCTGGCTCAGGGTCGCGATGACCCGGTTGCGGCTCAGGAAGCGCCATCGCGTGGGCGCGGATCCAGGCGGCACCTCGGTCAGGACGGCCCCGGACTCCGCGATCCGCGCCAGGAGGGACGCGTGACCGGCGGGATACGGCCGGTCGATGCCGCCCGCGACCACGGCGACGGTCAGGCCATCGCCGGCCAAAGCGCCTTGGTGGGCTGCCCCGTCGATGCCGTACGCGGCTCCGGAAACCACCATGAAGTCCCGATCGACGAGGCCGGCGGCCAGCTCCCTGGCCTGGTGCACGCCGTACCCAGTGGCCGCTCGCGCGCCGACGATCGACACGCTGCGTTCGCAGACGTCGGCCAGCTGCACTGGGCCCCGAACCCACAGACACCACGGAGGGGCGGTCAGGGATCTCAGCCCCTGGGGCCACTCCGGGTCGTCCGGGATGATGACCCGTGCGCCGAGCCGCCCGGCGATCTCGAGGTCCCGCTCCACGTCCAGCGTCGCCAGCCGGGGAGCGATGCGGGTGCCCAGAGGCGACGCCGGATCCAGCCCGCGCAGCGCCTCCTCGGGTCCCAGCGTCTCGACCAGCCTCACGGCGCCGGCGTCGGCGGGCTCAACCAGCCGTGCCCACGCGATGCGGGCGGTGCGCTCCCCCGGCGGCACCCGCCGCGTCCAACCGGTGGCACCGTTCATGCCGCGACGGGTCCGTGGTTCCGCAGGGTCAGGGCAGTGCCGAGATCGTCGCGCGTCGGGCTGGAACGTCCCTCGAGGTCGGCCACGGTCCAACCCAGCGGGAGGGCAACTAACCAGCAGAGGTTAGACCGGCCCAAGCCGGCGCGTGACCACCGGCAAGGGCCTGGACGATTCACCTACACAGGAGATGAACCATCGTGGGAACAAGCATGACGCACGACAACAACAAGCACGTGAGCTCGAATACTCAGAAGACCCCCAGCGAGACGCCGGAGCTCAAGATCCGGGCGCAGCGTCTAGCGATAACCGAGGGCGTCTACGCGGTCGACTGGTGGGAGAACAAAGACCTCAACTACGTCCTGCGTCGGGGCGACAAGATCAGCGCGGACCTGCCAGCGCACGGCCCGGGCGGGCTCGTCCTCGTCGTACTGGACGAGGAAGGTCTTGCCGAGGTCGTCACCAGCATCCCGGCAGGGCTCGAGGTCGACGACGTGCTCAAGTTCGCAGCGGAGCACTTGCAGGTCGCGGCCCGGGGCATCCACCGAGCAGAGCACGGTGCGGCCTCAGACGTGACCGCGGCATTCGACGCGGGCCGGGAGTACCAGCGCCGCGGGGCCGCCCGCGAGGCCCTTGACGGGCAGCAGGAGTAAAATCTCACAAAGAGCAGCATTCGTGCTGCTGGGCGCACCCCCTCGACTCGCCTTCCCCGGCTCTGAGGGGGTGCGCCACATTTCTGGCTTACGTGTCACCCGGGAACTTGTCGATGGCCAGAGCGCCGACCTCGGGCCCTGCGTCGTAGCGGCAGCGCTCGGCCGCATTCGGCTCCGGGTGGACATGGATGGTGAGGCGATGGTCGGCCCTCCGACCGGTCACCGTCGTGGTTTCCACGGCCTTGCCGCATGCCGGACACAGATTGTCCGTCACGACCTCAGAGCGACGTGTCACAGGTGAAGCCTTGCCGTCCCAAGTAGTCAAGTCGATGGCTCAACGGTGTCCCCTGATGATGACTACGTGCGAGTCTTGCGGCCACGGTCCAGCGGACAGCGAAGCGCCCACGCCTCGAACCCCCTCAGGCGTGGGCGCTTAACTCCCACCCGTGAGCATGCGCGCTGTGCCGCGCCAAAAGCAATGGCTCAGACGGGCCATATCGGCCCGGGATGGGTGCGAGGATGGTTGGTCCTGCGCGTCCCCATCACGGGACCCCCTGCCAGGCTGATGGGGGCGCGTGCGCCGGACTCGCAGCGCGGTAGCGCCAACTTCTGGCGGTGCTTGCCGCTTGTGGCGGGCCGACTTACGCTGCATCCGAGGCGACCGCCACCGTGTCCTCGCTGCTGGACCCACGGGGGCGGTCTCCGAATGCGCGTACCCGGTCAGCCGCAGCCCATTCATCCACTCGGGGATGGCATCCGATCCGTCTCACCTGCAGGCAAGGTGACGCTATGAAGGGCGTAACCGTCCTTGTCTGGGTCAGTGAGCTGGTCCATCTCGAAACGGTTGGCGAAGGCCCGGCTGGGTCGGTTGTCCTTGTGGATATAGGCAATCAGTTGGAACTCTCTCAGCCCGCGGTCCGCGGCGTCTCCACTGATCTGCGCCGTGGCGGTATCCACCATTTCTCTGGTGTACGTCAGACCATGCCCGCGAAGGCGCCGTGAAAGCGCGACGACGCACACTATTGCCAGGTCACGCTCAATCCACTTCCATGACGCCACTGCAGCCACGCCCAGCGAGTCCCGCCCCACCCAAATTCGCTGGCCTGTGCGCGCCGCTTTGGAGAGTTTCAGGCTGCGCACAATGCTCTGTGCCCTGGCCTCAGGCAGCTTGGGGTACTCCATCCGTCCCACGGCGGTGGATGACTTCTCCTTTGGCGGCGTGCAGCAGAAGTTGTCCAGGTCGGGAGCATCCTCGGGCGTGGCATCTGCCCAAGTCAGCCTTGTAGTCACTTGGGCAGGTGGATCACCTTGCGGGGCGACTTGGCCTGAAGCGAGCCCTCACGCCGCATCTGCTTGGCGAGCCGTTCACCGCGGCGCTGCGCCCTGGCGTAAGACAGGTCCGACGCCATGCCCTTGAGCGCCCGGGAGGCATCCCTGATCTGAGCCGACGCCTGACGAGCAGCGCCTTCCTTGATTGCATGCGCAAGCGGGTGCGAGTGCGTGCTCACGTGCTCAGCCCCCTCTCGATGCCGGTTAGTGGATTGTGCCCTCATGCCCAAGGCCCTGTCTATGAAACGTGAGATTTGTGACCCATTCCTTGCGGGATTCCCCGGTAGCACGTCAGACCACCTCGACCGCGGCACCCCTCGGGACGGTGCCCATCACAGCCCGCGGCCCATGGCCTCATCGAGCGCCGGAGCGCTCACCTGTAGCGGGTTGTCCGGCTGCACGGGTCGGCGTAGCGCGTCGGCGTCGTAGTGCCAGCCGGGCTCAGGGCGCGGGGCCATCAGCGGGCCTTTCGCACGATCTCGGCGAGGGTCTGCTCCATCGCCCTCTCAATGGCCCGGCGCACCGCTGGCGCCTGCGACTTCATGGAGTCGTCGAACCAGCCGGGCTGGACCCTCTGCGTCACCCACGCGTTCCGGTTCCCGTACACCGGGTGACGAATCACGCCACGGTTCGTGGACTGGGCCCCCCCGCGGCGTCGGCCGACGACGATGCGCACGCCGGCCGTGTCGGCGCCCGTGCGGATCTGCACCCGCATCGGTTCGCTGGCGACCTGGGCGGCGAGGCCGCCATGGTGCGGCAGCTGGGCGCGGGCTGCGGCGCGGGCCTGGTTGATCATCGGCCGGGCGACGGTGCGAATCTCGGCGTTCACCCGCTTACGCAGCTCCGGCCCGGCACCTTTCAGCGCCCGGCTGGCCTTGTAGAAGTCCTCCGAGCCCTTGACCTCAACGTGGACCCCGGCGTACCGGCCGGCCAGGGCCTTCATCTCCTTGGCGATGCCGTTGATCACGATGTCTTTGACGATGTGCTGGATCAGGTCTTTGACCAGCTTCTGGATGATGAATCGCCCGATCATTGCGAACAACATGCCTAGTTCTCCTGGTTCTCTAGCGCTTTGGCGAGCGCCTGCAAGAGGTGCGCCGGCTCCTCACCCGTGACCTCATGCAGGAGCACCAGCAGCTCCCCAGCGACGGCCAGCATGCCCACGTAGGCCGTTGCGAACGCGTGCGCGTCCGGCTGCTCCGCGTCCTCGAGCAGGTACCCGTTCAGCGCCTCCATCGCGGACTCGGCGGGCGGGTCATCTCGGAACCCTGGGTGCTCGGTGGCGACGAAGGCAGCCGTGAGGATGGCGATGCCGGCGCGGGTCGCCTCGGCGAAGTCGTACGGGTTGGCGTCGTCGGTCATGGGACGCGCTGAGGCCGCGGCGGGCGGGAGTGAGGCGCCCGCCACGGCCTCGCGCCGGCCCGAAGGCCGGTCCTGTCCGTCGACCGTCACCCTTGCCCCGGTCCAGACAGGAACCCATGCGCCTGCGACTGCTGCGCCTGAACGGCGCCCGTCGCGGCCTTGATTGCTTCGGCGAACCCTGCGACCTGCTCGGCGTGGACCACCTCGGCGGGACGTGCCCCGGTCTCGTCGCGGTCCTCTGCCCCGGTCATCGCGTCCGCCTCGTGCCACCGGGCAGCCTGCCGTTCGCACGCTCAACGCCGAGGACCGACTCTGTGACGTTCCACGCCCTGGTGACGAACTCGCGATTGGCAGCCCGTGCCGCCCGCTTCTCGGCGCGCTCCCTGGCCTCGTCACTGATCGTGTCCGGTGCGCTGTTGTCGGCGCTGTTCTGCTCGGACCACTCAGCGTCCGACAGCGCGGCGCCCTCCTTGGCGCGGCGCCATGCTTGGCGGCGGTCGTCGAGATCCATGCGGGCGGAGGCCTCGGCCAGCACTTCGGCGTGGGTGCGACCCACGCCACCATCTGCCCACGCCTGACGCAGGTCGACGTGCTCGCCACGGTCGAGTGCGGCCGCGATGGAGGCGCGCACGGCGCCGTCGCGGAATGCGGCTGCCCGGGCGGCGCGCTCGCGCTCGGCGTTCGCGGTCTCCCGCGCGAATGCCCTGTCCGCGCTCTCGACCTGGGATCGCAGCGAGTACGACATACGGGTGTAGTCCGTGTTCCAGCCGCCACCGGCTCGAACTCTCATCTCAGTCATGGTGTTTCCCCTTCATGGTTGCTGGGCCAGATGGCCCCTCGTCCCGGCTGGCCCGGGAAGTTGTGTGGAAAGCGCAGCGCCCGCCTGGTCTCCAAGCTCTGGCGCAGCAGGTCGATGGCGTCGAGGCCGCCTGGCCAGCCGTGCTGGTCCAGCCAGTCCAAGCGGGCACGGGCCCACAGCCGTTGCGCCTGGCTTCTGCACCACTGCCTCTGCGAGAGGCTGGGGGCGCCGACGTGACGGCCATCGGTGATGTTCCGGTGTCGGTCCGGGTCGTACTCGCTCGGGTCGACCAGCGGCAGCCAGTCGGCCTCCAGATAGGCCAGCAGCCGGTCCGGTGGCATGTCTGCGGCGCGCATCGGCGGCGGTCGGCGTCTCATACCAGCTCCGGGTGCCACGGGGTGTCCGGGCCGCCACCGACGATGTCGTAGTCCGCGTCGTCGGGGTGCTGCCGAGCCCACTCGGTCGCTGCCTCCCAGAACGCGCACTCCGGATGGCAGGCGGCCTCGGGCCAGTCGCGTGCGTCGTAGCGCAGCAGCTTCTCCGGTGGGTCCCTCTGCGGGTCCGGCTTCGGCGCACGACGCCTCATGACAGCCCCCGCATAGCCCGGGACCGCGCCCGGTTCCACCGCAGCCGCGCCCACTGTGTAGGCGACCCCGGAGCCCCCGCGGGAACCTCCCCGGACCACTCGGCCTCATCGAACCGCGCCAGATTGACGGGCACCCGGTCGACAGGCTTCACTCGGCGCCTCACGACGCACCGCCAGTGATGCCATAGACGCCACGAGGGCCGCCGCGGTGTTGCGTGCGACCGATGACGGGCGTCTCCCCGGCCGGGATGCGAAGCGCCGTCAAGAGCCGAGCGAACGTGATGCGTTGCTGACGCAGCTCCACCAGCGCCGGATGCACACGCGAACCCTGCGACGACTCCGAAATCAGCCCCTCGTTCTCCAGCAGCGTCTGCAAACCGTCGAGGCTGTCGGCGGTGCGGCACGCCTCCCGCAAGATGGTCGTCTCATGCTCATCGAGCTCGTAGTGGTTCAGCACAGCGCGCCACAGGGCACGACCGGAGCCCCGCAAGCCGGCGGGAGGTCGGGGGATCTTCTCGGCCATCAGGGCCTCCTAGCGATGGTTTCAAGGGCCGTTGGTTTCGGCCTTGGGGAGACCGAGAGTGCGACGCGCGGGTGCAGCGAGGCGAGATCGTTGCGGCTCGATACCGCCCCCGAGGTCGTCATGACGCACCTTCTGCGTTCGGCGGGAGTGCTTTTCCCGTCCCGTCCCGTCCCGTCCCGATGTGACGCGTCACAAGTGGCGTAACAGAGCCCACCTCCGAGCACCGGCCAGACGTGCACAGGGAGTGGTCGCCCGTGTCGTGGGCACGCTTGCGACGCATGCGCATCTTGGTCTGCTCCTTGGCGTTACGGATGTGTGGAGCAGGGACGTGCTCGTGGATGCGCGGCAGCTCCACCACACGCTCGGAGCGCACCTCGTGGACGAGTGACAGGATCGCCAGCCGCTCGATGCACTGCTGTGGGTCGTCGACCTGGGCGGCGAGCGCTGCGATGGCCCGGGCCTTGGGCAGGCGCCCGTCCCAGTACTTCCCGCGGGAGCACGCCTGCACGAGGCAGATGTACGCCCACCGGGCCTCGACGTGGGCACGGTCCCACTCCTGCCATTCGGTGAAGTCGTCGTCGAAGCGGAGCCAGCTCACCGGGGAAGCACCCCCCTCATCCTCACCTGATAGCCGGCATGCTCGGCCCTGGCGATCAGGTCGCCCACCCTCTCGGTGCGCACGCACCATCCGTGCAGCCTGGGCGTCCATTGAGCGGGGATGGCCTCGGCCTTCAGCCAGTCACCCAGGTGACCACGGAGCAGGCTGTACTTGACGTTCTCCGCCAACCCCCAGACATAGAGCCGATTCACTGGGCCCACCTCGCGGAGCGGCGTTCAGCCGCGGCCTCATCAGCCGCACGGTCGCGCTCGGGAATGTTCGCCATCGCGTGGACAATGCGCGCTGCCTCTCGCTGAATAGTGGCGATCTCGCCGTCGCACGCGACGTATCCCCGGTCGTATCCCACCGCCTCGCCGTTGACGTAGCCCGACAGCCAGCCATCCAAGTAGGCGACCCACTCGCGATGCGTCCAGACACGACCGTCAGCCGTCACGAGAGAGTCGGACGTCTCGGCTACACTGTGAGCAGATCGCCCGCCCGTGATCTCTGAGTCCGTCCCGTTGCCCGCGGGGCGGATTCTCTTGTCAGGCGGCGTCATTCGCGCCGCCACCCTGGAGAAGTAGGGCGAGGCGATCTCGCTGCTCAGCGCTCAGCGGTGGCGCTGAGTCGACGAGATCCTTGATCCTCCGCTCAACCGCGGCGATCTTCCTGCTCCTAGCACCGACGAGACCCAGCTCGCGCATGTGCTCTCGGGACTGGGGGGCCGAATTGCCCATGAGTGCCTCGAATCGGCCACCCTGCCCTAGGCGGCTCGGTTCGGCTTGCAGTCCCGGCGACGGTTAGTGCGGTGAAGTTGTGATTTAGATGATAGCAGCGGTCGCTCGGTTGTCCGCGTAAGCGGTCACCGTGGCGCTCAGCCGATCAGGACTCGGCGCTTGCCGCTCGTCAGCGCCCGTTTCACTTCGTCTGTGTCGACGTAGTGCAGCCGGGGTATCGAGTCCGGCCACCCGGGCTGGGGCGCCGGATAGGGCACGCGACACCGGCACTCGCCCATAAGGCGGTGGTCGAGCCACTGGGCTATGCGGGAATCCTCGCTGTGCAACTGTTGCGCAGCCGGGTTGCGGAGGTAGCCGACCCACAGCGGCCCGTGTGGCGTGCGATGGACGACCGCGATTGACCGGCCACACGGCCGACAGATCACCTTCAGCAGCGGCTCTGGCTCCACACCGGCAGCAGTGCTCAGCATCTCCCAAAGCGCTGCTGAAGGGTCAGGGCGACTCATCCTGACCCCTTCCAATCGATGCCCACCGTCTCCGGTCTGAACGTCCTGGTCCCCCGTCCTACCGGGTGCAGCCGGATCGTCGCGAGCGCGTCAATGACAGCGCGCCGCCGTGCCATGCTCAGCCCATCCCAGACTGCGCGCACATCGTCAGCGGCCACAAGCGGCCCCAGGACGTCGACCCTGCCCGCGTCTGCCATCCGGCCTTCTACGTCGCCCAGGCGCGCCCTGACGCGTGCCGTAGCGGTCCTGAGCTGGGAGGCGGTGAGGGAGCCGTCCGCGAAGTCAGTCGCGAGCGCGTCGAGCCGCTGTCGGAGGGCCACGGCCTCAGTTCGCAGCGCGTCGATGTCCACCTTGTTCTCGTCGACAAGAAGGTCTGCCGCGTCCGGGCGCGAGAGTCGTTCAACCATGACCGCAGATACGAACCGATCGACCGGCTGCGCCATCCGGGCGAAGTGTCCGGTGGACCCACCACAGCGATACCCACGGACGCCCGGCCGCGCCGCGCCGCCCGACTGAACCGCCGACCCGCAGACGCCACAGAGGGCCAGCGACGACAGCAGCGAGCGGGCGTTGCCTCTCGGTCCAGCCCTCCGCGTCGGATCTGACAGGAGCGCCACGGCGGCCCGCCACGTTTCCTCAGTCACGAGCGCCGGCCACATGGCGTTGGCGACGACCTGCCCCTTGTGGGCGCGCTTGCCTGCGTACCGAGGGTTGCGCAGAACCGCACGAACTGAGTCTGCGCGCCAGGGCGACGGCTGGCCCTTGTGCTCGCCCTTCCAGCGTGACTGCCCAGTGACGTGCCCCGCGGCGTTCCAGTCGCGGGCGATCTGGGCGAGCGGCACGCCTGCTAGAAGTGCGTCATAGCCCGCCACGACTGCCACGGCCTCCCTCGGCCGGACGGTTGTGCCGTCTTGCTCGTAACCGAATGGGCGCCGGCCACCTACCCGCTGGCCGTTGGCCGCGGCCTGCTCCTGCTGGCGAACCTGCCGGTCTGACTTCATCCGCACCTCGAATCGGGCCACCATGCCGAGCTGGTCGGCCACCATCTCCCCCGTTGCCGTCGTGAAGTCCAGCTCAGGTCCGTTGATCAGCGAGAGGACCGCTCCCCGGGACTTGCACAGCTCGTAGAGCCTGAGCTCGTCGCGTCGGTTCCGCTGCAGACGGTCCAGGGACCATGCCACGATGACGTCCGCCTCCCCGCGCTCGAGGCTTTCGAGCATGGCCTCGAAGCCGGGGCGACGACGGCCACTGCTGGCAGACATGTCGTTGTCAGCCTGTTCCGACACGATGGGCCAGCCGCGATCACGACATCGCTTCTCGCAGTCCTCGCGCTGACGGGACACACCAGCCTGAAGGCCGGTCGCGTCCTTCGAGATTCTGAGGTAGACAATGGCTCGCACAAGTGCAAGTCTATAGTCCTCCCCAGCCGCAGGACTCGGTCATAACCACGCAGGGTGAGCTGGCCGCGGTCCAGGGAACCATCGATGTCCCTGGTGACCCTGCTCGGCAGGCGCCACCGTCCGCGGCGCAGGTGCCCGCCCGGCACCTGGCTGTTGAGAGCCCATGGCGCAGCCCCCCAGCGGTCTCCCTGGACGCGGCGGGCCTCCGCGACTCTGGCCGCCACGACAGCACTCGACTCACCGGCCTCCCCGGCCAGCGCGGACCGGGTGACCGCCGGGACCTGCACCTGAAGGTCGACCCGGTCCAGGAGCGGGCCGCTGAGCCTGCCCAGGTAGCTCCGTTTGGCCAGCGGTGTGCAGCTGCACCCGATGCCTTTGCCGAACCCCAACCCGCACGGGCACGGGTTGGCCGCCATCACCAGCTGGAACCGTGCCGGGAACCGCACTGTCGTCCGGGCCCGGGCCACCACGACGGCTCCTGACTCCAACGGCTGACGCAGCGCCTGGAGAGCTCCGGTGCGGAACTCCGGGGCCTCGTCCAGGAAGAGGACGCCATGGTGCGCCTGCGAGATGGCGCCCGGACGCACCGCACCACTTCCCCCACCGATGATGGCGGCCTGCGTCGCACTGTGGTGCGGGGCGACGAACGGCGCGACACCCTCCACCTCCAGCTCGGCGGCGGTGACCCCCAACAGCGAGCGCACGGCCAGCACGTCGATCGACTGGTCCCGCGTGAGCCTGGGCAGTATGGACACGAGCCGCTCCGCCAGCATGGTCTTGCCCGATCCCGGGGGCCCTAGGAGGAACAGGTGGTGGCCTCCCGCCGCGGCGAGCTCGAGAGCCGTCCTTGCCTCTTCTTGCCCGACCACGTCGGCCAGATCCGGGACGGTTCTGTGCCGAGGCAGCTCGCCCTTCACGTCACCTGCTCCGATCGAGAGCGTCTCACCGGTCCCTGTGTAGGCCTTGACGAGCTCGGCCAGATGCGACACGGCGTGGATCCGTACGTCGGGTACGAGCAGCGCCTCCGCCGCGTTGCCGGCCGGGACGACGACGTCGCGGACGCCCGCCCTGGCGGCACAGAGGACTGCGGGCAGAACTCCACGAACCGGACGCACGCTGCCGTCCAGCCCGAGCTCGCCGAGATGAACCACGTCGCGGAGCCGTCGAGGCGGGACCATGCCGAGTGCGGCGACCACCGCCAGAGCGATGGGCAGGTCGAAGCCGCTGCCGTTCTTCGGGATGGAGGCCGGGGAGAGGTTGACGGTGATCCGGTCCTGCGCCAGGGAACGTCCGATACTGGCGGCGGCTGCTTTGACGCGGTTCGGTGACTGGGCACACGCAGCGTCGGGCAGCCCTCCGAGCATGAAGGCAGGAAGACCCCCGGACAGATGTGCCTGGACGTCGACGACCGAGCCGGACAGCCCTTCGAGAGTGACCGACCTGGTCTGCCCGAAGCTCATGGCCCCACTCCGACCAGATGACGCACGACCGCCGGGCCTTGGGGCGGCCGAAGAATGCCGATCACGTCGATCCTGATCCGGCCAGGGCGCACCTCGTGCTCCTGCAGCCAGGCAGCGGCCAGCCGCCGAAGTCGCGCCGCCTTGCGTCGGTCGACCGCCTCCACCGGCGCGCCGAACCGCTCGCTGCGACGGGTCTTCACCTCGCAGAAGACCAGGCAGTCAGCGTCGCGGGCGACGAGGTCGATCTCGCCGTGGGCGCACCGCCAGTTGCGGTCCAGGATGCTCAGGCCGCAGTCCCGCAGGTACCTGGCCGCAAGCCGTTCGCCGTACTGTCCCAAGGCGCGTCGAGGGTCACCGTTGAGCTGTGCGGTGTCGGTTGCCATCCCCCGATCCAACAGCCGGACGTCTGCGTGCGAGGCGGGTCGGAGCTGACCTGTGGAGGGCCCGGCCGTGGGCGGGCGCGTGGGGACAGGCGCCGGCCGTATCGGGCTCGAAGAAGGGGCCGAGCTCAGGTCCAGAGATCAGGTCCTCCGGACGTCGAGAAGCCAGGTTCTCACGCACGTCCAGATCTGGAAGCCGGGTCCTTCGGACCTCTAGAAGCCGGGGCCCTTCGGCAGCTCGAGCTCGGACTTCGCCAGCTCCTCGACGTTGACGTCCTTGAACGTCACCACGCGCACCTGCTTGGCGAACCGAGCCGGACGGTAGATGTCCCACACCCAGGCGTCCTGCATCGTCACGTCGAAGTACACCTCACCGCCGTCCGAGCGCACCTTCACGTCGACGGAGTTGCACAGGTAGAACCGCCGCTCCGTCTCCACGACATGGGAGAACAGCCCTACGACGTCCCGGTACTCGCGATAGAGCTGCAGCTCCATCTCCGACTCGTACTTCTCGAGATCCTCAGAGCTCATCGCGCACTCATCTCCGGTCGATCCACCTGCTGCAGTGTCTGTTCCAGCACCGCATACCCATCATCTCCCGCCACTCCGGGGAGCCGCCACGAGCGACGGTGGAGCTCGGTGGCGCCGTACGCCTCCAGGGCCGCGAGATGTTCCGGCGCGGCATACCCCTTGTTCTCGTGCCAGCCGTACACCGGATGCGACGGAGCCAGTCCCACCATCAGCGTGTCCCGTTCGACCTTGGCCAGCACGGAGGCCGCCGCCACCGAGGAGCACTTGAGGTCCGCCTTGATCATCGTGGTCACCGGTGGGGTACGGGACTCGGAGCCGTCCGCGAACGCCAGCAGACCGACGGAGCCCGGAGCCGTGAGCCAGTCGTGGTTGCCGTCCAGGATCACCAGGTCGGGTTCGACGTCCACGGCGGCCAGGGCGCGACAGCCGGCGAGCCGAAGGGCCGCGATGATGCCGACCTCGTCGATCTCGGCCGGCGAGGCATGCCCGACTGCGTACGACAGGGCCCATCGCCTGATCTTGGGCACCATCGCCGTCCGGGCGGCAGGCGTGAGCAGTTTGGAGTCCTTGACGCCGGTCGGCGCGCTGCGACACGTCTCGTCGATGAGCACGACCCCCACGGTGACCGGACCGGCCAGTGCCCCGCGACCGACCTCGTCCATCCCGGCCAGGATCCGGTGCCCGTCCCGCTGCAACGCCCGTTCGACGCGCAGGCTCGGCTTGCGGCTTCGCTGCGGTGGTGCTGGCCCCGGCATGCCCTCAGTCTTCCCCAGGCAAGAGCTGAGGAGGCCGCGACCCTGCCGCTACGGCGTTCGCGAACGCCCCCACGATGCCGTCGCCGGTCGTTCTGAACCCGGTGCTCTTCCATGCTGCGCTTCCGAAACCTGCGTTTCCGGACCCTGCGTTTCCGGACCCTGCGTTTCCGGACCCTGCGTTTCCGGACCCTGTGCGGCCCCAGCCTGCGCTTCCGAAGCGGGTGGGTTCGACCGGGGTGCTGGTTCCCGACTGTCCGGGCGTCGTGTGCGAAGGCTGTCCGCCCGGCCGGGTGTCGGTGCCCGTCGGGCGAGGGACGCTGGCGAAGGTCGACGTCGGGTTCGAGAGCCACGCGAGGTGGTCCAGCGGCCAGACCAGCGCCACCGCGCGACCCACGATCAGCCTTTCGTCGACGGAACCCTGGGTGCCGTTCTCGTCCGGGCCGTCGTGCGCCCGTGAGTCGGCGGAGTTGGAGCGGTGGTCGCCCATGACCCAGACCCGGCCCCGTGGCACCGTGATGTCGAAGTCCTGCTCGCTGGCCGCGTCGCCAGGTTTCAGGTACGGCTCCCTGATGGGCGCACCGTTGATCGTGATCCGGCCACCCTCGTCACAGCACACCACGTGGTCGCCTGGCAGCCCGATGACCCGCTTGATGAGGTGGTTCTCGGAGTTGTCCGGCAGGAGCCCGACGAACGTCATCGCCTCGCGGAGGATGGTGGCCACCTGGCCATGCGGCGCCTGCGGCACCGGGTCGAGCCAGTCCCCCGGGTCGGCGAAGACGATGATGTCCCCACGCCTGAGTTGCAGCGGGCCGGGAGTGAGCTTGCTGACGATCACCCGGTCGTTCAGGACCAGCGTGTCCTCCATGGAGCCGGAGGGGATGTAGAACGCCTGCAGCAGCCACGTCTTCACGATGAAGGAGAGGACCAGAGCCATCCCCACGACGATGGCGAACTCCTTGACGGCCGCACCGAGCACCGCCAGGCCACTGGCGGGGGTGGGGGTGGTGTCAGACGCGGTGGTGTCAGACGCGGTGGTGTCAGACGCGGTGGTGTCAGACGCGGTGGTGTCGGAGCGGGCGTTCTCAGCGGCGGCCGCGCGGTCGTGACCGCTCGAAGCGGCGGGCGCATGCCGCGCCTCCTGGGATGCCCGCGAACGGTCCTGCGACTCCGGACCGGGCGTGGGGCTCACCGTGCTCCTGCTCTCGGGATGTCGGCCAGGACCTTCGGGGTGTCGAACCCGCCTGCCCTGGACAACGGCCAGTACGTCAGGCTCGCGCGACCGATCACGTCGCCGACCCCCACCGTGCCACCGCCTGGGTCGCCGAGGTGCGCCCGGGAGTCGGCACTGTCACTGCGATGGTCCCCCATGACCCACAGCCTGCCCTGCGGCACGGTGATGTCGAACGTCAGGTCGCTGGGCTTGTCCCCAGGGTGGATGTACGGCTCTGTGACAGCGGTGTCGTTGATGGTCAGGCGGCCGTCGGGGTCGCAGCAGACGACGTGGTCGCCCGGGAGCCCGACCACCCGCTTGACGAAGTCCTGCTCACCCAGCTCGACGCCCACCAGGGAGGCGGCGCGGCCGAGCACCCTTCCCGCCAGCCCGTGGTCCTGCGGGGGAGTGAGGTCCGCAGCGGCGAACGTGGTCGTGCCGTCGAACACGACGACGTCTCCACGGCGCAGGCTGCTCCCACCGATGAGCTTGTTCACCAGGATCCGGTCACCCGGCTCGATGGTGTGCTCCATCGACCCCGAAGGGACGTAGAAGGACTGCACGAGGAACCCTCGGACGAGCATCATGGCGACCAGCGCGACACCGGCGAGCACGAGCCACGAAGGGCCTTGTCGCGGACGCCGAGATGCGGGCGCCGCGTCAGGCACTGCTGACGCGGCGGCCGGGTCCTGCTGGGGTGGTTCCGGTCGGTGGTTCATCGCATCCGGAGCCTAACCCTCGGGTCTGTGTCGGGCGTGACGGCAGGCCCGAGGGGAGAGACGACGGCCCTTACTTCGCCGGGGTCGTCTCTCGCTTCTCCTTGATCTTGGCGGCCTTGCCACGCAGGTCGCGCAGGTAGTACAGCTTCGCGCGACGCACGTCCCCGCGGGTCACGACCTCGATCTTGTCGATGATGGGCGTGTGCAGCGGAAAGGTCCGCTCCACGCCGACGCCGAAGGAGACCTTCCGGACGGTGAAGGTCTCGCCCACACCTCCGCCGTGCCGACGGATCACGACACCCTTGAAGACCTGGACGCGCGAGCGGGTGCCCTCCACGACCTTGACGTGGACGTTCACGGTGTCACCGGCGCGGAAGGCCGGGATGTCGTCGCGCAGGGACGGCTTGTCGATCTCGTCGAAACGCTGCATGGGGGGTTCGCTTTCTTCTCGGCGCCACAGGTCGCCCAGGGTGGTTGGGTGGTGCTGGTCTCGAGTACGCCGGGTGCAGGACTCGCCGCGTGGCTGGGACGGTGCCCGGTCACTCCCCCTGTGGCAGGGGCGCTGGTCAAGCAGGCGCGAGGAGCCATTCTGCCACGGCCGGGGTCGCTGCCGAAATCGGCGATCACCCCCGTGGGTATGTCGCGTGGCTGCGCCGCGTCAGCCGGCAACCGGGTCGAGCCGGTCGGCCCAGCGGCGCTCCAGCGAGGCTACGGACCGAAGCGTCGTCGCGAGCGAGCGCCGGACGGTCGCGCCGTTGGGGGCGGGGGCGTAGCCGTCGTCGGTGACGGCCGCCTGGGGCAGGGCCGACTGGGCCAGGCCGGAGGCGGAGGTGCTGCGGATGATGCTGAGGGCGATGAGGTCGTTCATCGTGCTTGTCCTTTCCAGTGGTGTCTGAGTGATGTGGATGTTCTGGTGACGCCGTAGTCGACGACTCAGTGCGGTGCCGGGCCGGTGCTGGACCGGACGACCAGCTCGGTGTCGAGGACGACCTTGCGTTGGGTGAACTGCGGGTCGAGGAGCATCCGCCCGAGCAGCCGGCCCTTCTCGGCGATGGGCTGGCGGACCGAGGTGAGGTCCGCCGCCCGGGCCGCGGGGATGTCGTCGAACCCACTGACGGACACGTCGCGACCCGGGGCCAGCCCGCGGGCCTTGACCGCGTCCAGGACGCCGAGGGCGAGCACGTCACTGGTGCAGGCGATGGCCGTCGGCCGGTCGGGCCGGTCCAGCAGGAACCGGGCGGCCGTCCGGCCCGCCTCCTGCGAGTTGTGACCTGCCGACACCGCCGTCACCTGCGCCTGCGGGCCCAGTGCCTGGCGCAGGCCTCGCAGACGCAGCCGGGAGTCGTAGTACAGGTCCTCCTCGTCGTCGGCACTCAGCAGGGTGGCAGCACCAGCAGGCTCACGACTGTTGACCACGACGCCGACGTTCCGATGACCCAGCTCTCGCAGATGCCGACCCAAGGCCTTGGCCGCTCCGTCCTCGTCGATGAGGACGTACCGCTGCCGGTCGTCGTCGAGCTCGATGGTCGAGGCCATCGGCAGACCTCGGTCGAGAGCCACCTGCCGGGCCGGGTGGTCGGCGTCGACGCAGTAGGCGACGACGCCGTCGACGACGGCCTGACGCATGGTGTCCGCATCGAGCTCCACGTCCTGCGGCGTACTGGAGTCCGGGGAGGCGAGCGGGATCAGCAGGAGACCCGTGCGATGGGCCTCGGCGACCTCCGACAGCCCCGCCAGCATCCCGACGGAGTACGGGTCCGAGAACGCATAGCTCAGCCGTTCGGTGAAAAGCAGGCCGATGGCGCCCGCGCGCTGGGACCGGAGGCTGCGAGCGGCCGGGTCCGGCCCGGCATACCCCAGTGACCTCGCCGTCTCCAGCACGCGTTGCCGTACCTCGGCCGACAGCTGCCCCGGCCTGTTGTAGGCGTTGGACACGGTGGAGACGGACACTCCGGCCGCCTCTGCGACGGACTTCAACGTGACCCGTCCCATCGTGTCCTCCTGTCTGTATCGTTCTACTCGAACGTTCTAGTAGAACGATACAGAACCTCTCTGAGGCGCGTCAAGGCCCTGCGGTGTACTTCCCACGGGCCCATCGCCGGGCACACCTCCTGCGTCGCTAGCGTTGTCCGGTGACCATCGACCCGGGCTGGCCCGTCGCCCTCGCGCTTGCCGTCCTGCTGGGCATCGCTCTCGCAGCGCATCGCGGCAGCGGCTACGGGCTCGAGCGACCAGTGCTGGTGGCCGCAGTGCGCGCCATCGCTCAGCTCGGCGTCGCCGCGCTGCTCATCGCCGCCGTCGTACGGAGCCTCGCACTGTCGATCGCGCTGGTCTGCGTCATGTTCGCGATGGGCGTTCTCACCACGACCCGCCGGGTCGAGGCACAGACCGCGTGGGCTGCTGCCGCGGTCGCCATGGCGGCTGGGGTGCTACCTGTCGTGGCGGTCGTGCTGGCCACCCGGACGATCCCCCTCCAGGGCATCGCCGTCATCCCCGTGGCAGGCATCATCGTCGGCAACGCCATGACCGCCCACACGCTGGTCGGGCGGCGGGCGTTCGCCGCCCTTCGCGAGGAGCACGGCCAGTACGAGGCGTGCCTCTCGCTCGGGCTGCTGCCGAGCCAGGCGATCCACGAGATCGTCCACCGTCGAGCCCCCGAGGCGTTGCTCCCCGGCCTGGACCAGGTGCGGACCACCGGTGTCGTCACGCTTCCCGGGGCCTTCATCGGCGTCATGCTCGGGGGTGGCTCCCCCGTGCAGGCAGCTACGGCTCAGGTGCTGGTGCTGTTCGGCATCATGGCGGCGCAGACGGTCACCGTGGCGGTCGCGGAACGGCTCATCGCGGCCCGGCGCCTCGTCCCCCGGGACCTGCGGGCCGCCTTGCGGGACTGAGGGCGCTGGCCCGACGACGCCGGACCAGACCGTTACCGGACTGAGGACGTTACCGGACTGAGGACGTTACCGGACCGAGTGCGTTCGCGGACTGAGTGCGTCGAGATGGGCTGCCTCGGCAGGCTGGGCGAAAGCAGCCAAACCGGTTGCGACGGGCGGGTCGCCCCGCGCATGCTGCCCGGGTGCCGATGCATGCCGACCAGCTCGACCTGGGTCTGGAATCTGTGGCCGGGCTGGTCGCCGAGCGGCTCCCCCAGTGCGAGGGTCTGCCGCTGCGCCGGGTTCCCTCGCACGGCACGGTGACGCAGCTGTTCCGGCTCGGTCCCGACCTGGTGCTGCGGTTCCCTCTCCAAGGAGACGACGTCGAGGCCGGTCGGCTCCTGCTCGCCGAGGAGGCCGTTGCGGCTCGACGCCTGCTCGGCCGCCTTCCCGTGCCGACCCCCGAACCGCTGATGCTCGGCGGGCCCACCGCCACCTGCCCGTTGCCATGGGCCGTGTATGGCTGGCTCCCGGGAGCGACCGCGTCGCACGCCGGCGTGGCAGCCTCCAGAGCGTTCGCCGAGGACCTGGCAGCGGTCGTGTCAGCTCTCTGGTCCATGGACGTCGAAGGGTGCAGCTTCGCGGGGCAGGGCCGCGGCGGACCGCTTCCACTGCAGGACGACTACGTCGACACCGCGCTTCGCCGGAGCCGCGATCTCATCGACGTGCGGGCCTTGGAACGGTTGTGGCAGAGGCTTCGCACAGCCGCCCGGACCGAGGCGGACACGTGGGCCCACCGGGACCTCATGCCCGGGAACCTCCTCATGCGAGGTGGCCGCCTCGCTGCCGTCATCGACGTGGGCGGCCTGGCGCCCGCGGATCCAGCGATCGACCTCATGCCGGCCTGGAACCTGCTGGAACCGCCAGCACGACGCGTCTTCCGACAGTCGCTCGACGTCGACGACGCCCGATGGGAGCGCGGCAAGGCGTGGGCCTTCGCGCGAGCGGTCGGCTGCCTCGACTACTACCGGGTGACGAACCCCGTGTTGTCGCGGCTGGCGCACCATACCCTCACGGCACTGCTCACCGACGAGCCTTGCTGACGACGACGGTCCCGTGCTGGGCCCCCTGAGGCGTGGCGACCCGGTACCCGGCCTTACGGAACATCCGGAGGTTCGTCTGGGAGCGGGTGCTGGTGTCGAGGCAGTACGTCGTCGTGCCTGACGGCGCGTCCGCCTCAGCGAACGCAAGCAGCGCCCTCCCGAGCCCGCGGCCCTGCAGGTCCGGCGCCACCATGAGACGCCCGATCTGCCAGCGGCTCGGGTCGTCCGGCGAGGGGCGCGTCCGCACCGAGGCGACCAGGCGCCCTTGGCTGCGAACGGTCCAGGTGCGCCATACCGCCAGTCCGGCGATGACGTCCTGCAAGGTCTCCTGCGCTGCGCCGCAGGTCCCCTGCTGCGCCATCTCAGGGGCCCAGCAGGCTCGGGTCAGGGTCATGAGCTCGGCGGCGTCTGCAGGCGTGGCCACAGCCAGGTCCAGGCCGGCCAGCGCATCGGCCCCGGGCGCGACCGCGACGGCCTGCGAAGGGTGCAGCAGGTCGGGGCGCCGGGCCGCGGTGCGCTCGAGGCGCTGCTGTTGCCGCCAGGACGCGATGGCAGCGTGGTCCCCGGACAGCAGGACGGGTGGTACGTCGCGACGGACGCCAGGGGCCGCCTGCCAGGACGCGGGCTTGGTATAGACCGGGTACTCGAGCAGCCCGTCCTCGTGCGACTCCTCGACCAGAGAGTCGGCGTTGCCCACCACCCCGGGCAGGAGTCTGGCGACGGCCTCCACGATCGCGAGCACCGCCACCTCACCGCCGTTGAGGACGTAGTCGCCCAGCGACACGACGGAGACCTCGAGGCCCAGGTCCTGCGCCGCATGCTCGTAGACCCTCTCGTCGATCCCTTCGTAGCGCCCGCACGCGAACGCCAGCCACGGCTCCGCAGCCAGTGCCCGAGCCATCGCCTGGGTGAACGGTGCGCCCCCTGGACCAGGCACCACGAGTCGGGGGGGCGGCTCGCCCTTGCCTGAGCGGACCACCTGCCGCAGGGCCAGTCCCCATGGCTCCGGCGTCATCACCATCCCAGCGCCGCCACCGTACGGCGTGTCGTCCACCGTGCGATGGCGGTCCTGCGTGAAGTCCCGCAGGTCGTGGACCCGCAGGTCGAGCAGCCCCTCCCGACGGGCCCGCCCGATGAGGGAGAGCTCGAGGGGTGCGAGGTACTGGGGAAAGATCGAGATGACGTCCAGGCGCACGGTCAACCGCCTTCGTTGAGCTCGAGCAGCCCGGTGGGCGGGTCGATGACCACTCGCCCGCCCTCGACGTCGACCTCGGGAACGATCGCCGTGACGAACGGCACGAGGGCCTCCGCTCCCGAGCTGAGCCGTACGACCAGTAGGTCCTGGGCCGTCCCGGTCTCCAGCCCGGTCACCTCGCCGACGGCGTCGCCGTCGACGGTGACCACCGACAGACCCACGAGCTCGTCCTCGTAGTAGCCGTCGTCGTCGGCGGGCTCCGTCACTTCGGCGACGTCCACGAGAAGTCTCGTGCCGCGCAGCGACTCCGCGCCGGTGCGGTCGGGAACCTCGTCGAAACCCAGCAGCCAGATCGCGCGGTGCTGCCGCGCCGTGCGGAGGGTCAGCGCCCGTGGGACGCCTGAGCCTGCTACGGCCTGGGTGGCGAAGACGGTGCCCGCGACGAACCTCCGCTCGGGGTCATCCGTGTGCGTCTGCACCGTGACCTCCCCGCGCAGCCCGTGGGGCTTGCCGATGCGGGCGACGAGAAGCTGGGGAGCGTCGGACATACGCAAGATCCTCTCAGGTGGTCCCGACGCGACGAAGGGGCCGCCAGGACATCCTGGCGGCCCCTTCGTCGTGTGGTCTGCCCGTAGTGCGAGCGGTGGAGTGGCCTCGACGGTCAGCGCAGCTTGTCCGTGTCGACGATGTCGACGCGGACGGTGTGGCCACCGGCGAGGGCGCCCAACACGGTGCGCAGTGCGCTGGCGGTCCGCCCCGACCGGCCGATGACGCGGCCGAGGTCGTCGGGATGGACCCGCACCTCCAGCACCTCACCGCGGCGCAGCTCCTTGCGTCGTACGGCGACGTCGTCCTTGTGGTCGACGATGCCCTTGACGAGGTGCTCGAGCGCCTCCTCCAGCACGGTCAGGACCCCTGGCCCGGGACCGGCTCGTCGCCCCTCTCGGAGGTGGCGGAACGCTCGGCCTCAGCCTCACGAACAACCTCAGCCTCGACCGCGTCCTCGATGGCCGCGACGTTCTCGGGGTTCTCGGCCTGGGCCTGGTCGGGCTGGGGGGCAGCAGGGGCCTCGTCTGCCTTCTTGGCCGCACGCTTGCGCGGGGTCGTGGCACCGTCGGTGCCCGCGGCATCCTTCCCAGCGGCGGCGATGGCGGCCTCGTAGAGCTCTCGCTTGCTCGGCTTGGCCTCCTTCACCTTCAGGGTGCCTTCCGCGCCGGGCTCGCCCTTGAACTTCTGCCAGTCACCGGTGACCTTGAGCAGCGCGGCCACAGCCTCGGTGGGCTGTGCCCCCTGGGTCAGCCAGTACTGCGCACGGTCGGAGTCGATGTCGATGACCGAGGGGTCCTCGGTGGGGTGGTACTTGCCGATCTCCTCGATGGCCCGGCCGTCGCGCTTGGTGCGCGAGTCCATGACGACCACCCGGTAGAACGGGGTGCGGATCTTGCCCATCCGCTTCAGACGAATCTTGACAGCCACAGTGGCGGTCTCCTGTTTCTCTTGTGAGCGCGGCGAGACCGCACACGGGATCGCGCGGGGTGCCGGGGCTCGGTGTAGGCGTTCCAGCCAGGAGGAGCTCTCATCCGTGCCTGGACGGGTACAGCGCACCATTGTGCCAGACCCGGCGAGGTGCCCCGACCACCCTCCCCTCCCCGGTTCCCCCTCCCCTTCCTTCGACCGAACTCAGCAATTTGTGAGTGTCGGCCTCGCGCGCGGGCGGACACTCACAAGTTCGTGAGTCCGGTCGGGAGAGGCGTGGGGGTTACCAGGGGCTCGGGGCGTAGTCCTTGACGAAGCACCCGTACAGGTCCTCGCCGGCCTCGCCGCGGACGATCGGGTCGTACACGCGCGCGGCCCCGTCCACGAGGTCCAGCGGCGCGTGCCAACCTTCCGCTGCCATGCGCAGCTTCTCGTGGTGCGGCCGCTCGTCCGTGATCCACCCCGTGTCGACGGCGGTCATCAGGATGCCGTCAGTCTCGAACATCTCCCCTGCGCTCGTGCGGGTCAACATGTTGAGCGCGGCCTTGGCCATGTTCGTATGCGGGTGGCCGGGCCCCTTGTAGCGTCGCGAGAACTGGCCTTCCATCGCCGAGACGTTCACCACGTAGGCCCGTCGCGCACCGGTCGCCACTGCCGCCCGCATGGCGGGTCGCAGCCTTGAGATGAGGATGAACGGTGCCGTGGCGTTGCACAGCTGGACCTCGAGGAGCTCCAGCGGGTCGACCTCGTCCACCTTCTGGGTCCACGAGTTGTTGACCTGGCTGTCCGGAAGCAGCCCGCCGGCGTCCACCGCCGTCCCTGCGAGGTGTGCCTCCAGGCTGGCGTGTCCGGCCGAAAGAGCCAGCGCGGTCATCGACGCCGCGGATCGCGCCGCGCGCGACTGCGTGGCCTGCCCGGCACTCTCCCCCTCGTGATGCGCGACCTGCTGCCCGCGCAGCGTACCGATCAGGGCCGCGGGATGTGCCTCGCTGATGCGGTCGAAGGTGAGGAGCTCAGGAAGCTCCACCCCGTCGGGCAGCGGCGCAGCCTCACCGTCGACCAGCTGTCCGTACGCCCCGGGCGAGCGTCGAACCGTCTGCGCGGCGTTGTTCACGAGGATGTCGAGCGGGCCGGCGGCGGCCACCTCGTCAGCCAGCGCGACGACCTGGGTGGGATCCCGCAGGTCGATCCCCACCACCTTGAGCCGGTGGAGCCACTCGGCGGAGTCCGGTTGGGCCGCGAAGCGCCTCGCCGCGTCGCGCGGGAAGCGCGTCGTGATGGTGAGGTGCGCACCGTCCCGCAGCAGCAGCAGTGCGATGTACATGCCGATCTTGGCCCGACCACCGGTCAGCAGGGCACGCCGGCCGGTGAGGTCCGTGCGCTGCTCGCGCTTGGCATGGCTCACAGCTGCGCACCGCGGACAGAGCCAGTGGTAGAAGGCGTCGACGAGGGTGTACTCCGTCTTGCAGATGTAGCAGCCACGCGCCTTCATCAGCTCGCCGGCGTGGGCACCGGACGCCGAGGACACGAGCTGGATGCCTAGGGTCTCGTCGTCGATGCGTAGTGGCGAGCCCGTCGCCGTGAGCGCCAGCACGGCCTCGTCGTGGTCGACCTGAGGCTGCTTGGCCTCGCGGCGGCGGGCCTTGCGCACCTGCTTGTACATGCGCCCGATGGCGCGCTTGACCGTCTGGATGTCGGGGTGGTCGGCCTCGAGCGTGGGTAGCAGCTCCAGGACCCGCAGCGCGGTCGCGAGGTCGCGCGGGTCGATCCCCGGACGGTCCGGGGGGCCATCGCCGAAGGGCTCGGTGGTCGGGTCTGTCACCGCGTGATCATACGGGCCGGGGCGCTGGGGTCCGTCGGGGCGCGAAGGTGGTCTGCTGACCCAGGCGCCGAGGTCATCTGCTGACCCAGGCGTCCGGATCCGCTGCCATCTCGGCCACGCGGCGCGGCAGCTGTCCACCCAGCACGTCGGCCAGGCTGGTCTCGTCGAGAACGGCCCTCAGGCTGGCGCGCACGGCGACCCAGACCGTCGGCAGATGTTCCGCCACGCCCTCGTACTGGGTCTCGTGCGGGCGCAGCCCCCGAACCTCGGCGAGCGGACCGTCGACGGCGCGGAACACGTCGCCGAGCGAGATGTCGCGCGCCTCGCGGGTCAGCGAGTACCCACCCCGGGCGCCGCGGGTGCTCTTGACGAGTCCTGCCGTCTTCAGGTCCGCGGCGATCGCCTCGAGGAACTTTCGCGGCAGCGTCTGGCGGAAGGCGAGCGTCTCCACGCTCACCGGACCTGCACCGGTCGTGGCGGCTTCGGCAAGGATGAGCATCGCCCTGACTGCATACTCCGTGCGCGCCGAGATGTCCACGGGGGCATTGTCCCGCACCAGGCCTCCACCGCATGCCGAGCACACCGCATGCCCACCCCACCGCATGCCGGGCACGCGGCACGTCAGCGGTGTGCGGCCGCCCAGGACTCAGATGGCGAGGGCCGGCTCGGTCTCCGTCACGTCGGGGCCCTGGGTGGCCCGGGCGTACACCGTCTCGCCCACGCGCAGGTCCAGGGCGTCGGCCTCGGCGCGCGTGACCTGCGCGGCGAACCGCTCCCCCGAGTCCGCGCGCAGGTCGACGCGCACCTCGAAGCCCAGGCGGACCACGCGCTCGACGACCGCTTCGATGACCCCTGGCGAACCACCGACGCGGGCGTCGAGGGACTGGGCCCGCTCGCGGCTGCGGTGCAGGGCGATGTCGTGCGGGCGGACGAGCTGTCCGCCGAGCCTGGCCACCGACCCGAGGAACGACATCACGAAGTCGTTGGCGGGGCGGTCGTACAGGGCGACGGGGTCTCCCACCTGCTCGATCCTGCCCTTGTTGAGCACCGCGATCCGGTCCGCGACGTCGAGTGCCTCCTCCTGGTCATGGGTCACCAGCACGGTGGTCACGTGCACCTCGTCGTGCAGCCGGCGCAGCCACTGACGCAGGTCGGCGCGGACCTTGGCATCGAGGGCGCCGAAGGGCTCGTCGAGCAGGAGCACCTCCGGGTCGACCGCGAGCGCCCGGGCCAGGGCCATTCGCTGGCGCTGACCTCCCGAGAGCTGGGCCGGGTAACGGTGCTGGAACCCGTCCAGGCCGACGATCTCGAGCAGGTCGTCCACCTTGCGGGCGATCTCCGCCTTCGGGCGCTTGCGGATGCTCAGGCCGAAGCCGACGTTGTCCCGGACCGTCATGTGCTTGAACGCCGCGTAGTGCTGGAAGACGAAACCGATGCCTCGCTTCTGCGGCGCCACCTGGGTGACGTCCTGGCCGCCGATGACGATGCTGCCGGCGTCGAGCCGCTCGAGGCCGGCGATCGAACGCAGCAGGGTGGACTTGCCGGACCCACTGGGGCCGAGCAGCGCGGTGAGGGTGCCCGCCGGGATGTCGAGGGTCACGTCGTCGAGGGCCGCGAAGTTCCCGTAGCTCTTCCGGGCTCCTGTCACGCTGATCATCAGGTACTCCTCTTGCGGTCGAGCAGGGTCATCAGCAGCAGCGTCACCACGGCCAGACCCATCAGCAGGGTGGCGGCGGCATACGCGCCGTAGGTGTTGTGGTCGTCGATGTAGCGGGAATGGACCAGCAGAGTCAGCGTCTGCGACACGCCGGGGAACCCCGAGCTCACCATGATCACGGCGCCGAACTCCCCGAGCGCCCGGGCGACCGTCAGCACCACGCCATACGTGAGGCCCCACCGGATCGCCGGAAGCGTGATCCGCCAGAAGGTCTGCGCCGAGCTGGCTCCCAGCGTGGCTGCGGCCTGCTCCTGGTCGGTGCCGATCTCGTGGAGCACCGGCTCGACCTCGCGCACGACGAAGGGCAGTGTGACGAACAGCGTCGCGATCACCATGCCGGGCAGTCCGAAGATCACCTTGAACCCGAGCTTCTCCACGCCGCCCAGCCACCCGCCCGCACCCCACAGCAGGATGAGCGACACGCCCACGACGATGGGCGACACGGCGAACGGGAGGTCGACCACCGCCTGGACGAGTCCGCGCCCTCGGAACCGCCCCCGGACCAACGCGAGCGCTGTCGCGACCCCGAAGACCACGTTGAGCGGCACCACGATCGCCACGATGAGCAGCGACAGGTTGAGGGCCGAGATGGCGGCCGGGGTGCGCACCGACTCCAGGAACGCGCCGACGCCTTCACCGAGGGTGCGCCAGAGGATGAGGACGATAGGCACCGCGAGCAGCACGACGAGATAGCCCAGGGCGACGGTGCGCAGGCCCAGCCGCGTCGCGGTCGAGGTCTTCACGAGGACTCCTCCTCGCGGCGCCGGCTGCGTCCGGCGGCGACGCGCAGCACGAACAGGGTGAGGAACGCGATGACGAGCAGCGCGACGGACACCGCCGCCGCGTTGACCGGCCGGTCGATCTCGATCTGCTGCTGGATGTACTGCGACGCCACCTGCGTCCTGCGCGGGATGTTGCCGCCGATGAGCACCACCGACCCGTACTCGCCGATCGCCCGGGCGAACGCCAGGCCAGTGCCACTGATGATCGCCGGCGCCAGGGTCGGCAGGACGACGCGCCGGAAGGTCGTCCAGTTCGACGCCCCCAGCGAGGCCGAGGCCTCCTCCACCTCCCGGTCCACCTCGATGAGCACCGGCTGGACGGACCGCACGACGAATGGCAGGGTCACGAAGGCCAGAGCCACGACGAGGCCGGGGCGCGTGGCGTTGAGGTGGACGTGCACGGGGCTGTTCGGCCCGTAGAGCGAGAGCAGGACGATGCTGGCCACGATCGTCGGCAGTGCGAACGGCAGGTCGATCAGCGCGTTGACGACCCGCTTGCCCGGGAAGTCGTCGCGGACGAGCACCCACGCGATGAGCGTGCCCATCGCTGCGTTGAGCAGCGCGACGACGGCGGCCAGGCCGACCGTCACCGCGAGGGAGGCCAGGGCCACCGGGGCCGTGACCGCGTCCCAGAACCCGGATACACCGTCCCCGAACGACGTGACGGTCAGCGCCGCGAGGGGCAGCAGCACGATGACGCTCAGCCACAGGCCCACGAGGCCGACTCCGAGCGGCCGCGCGGAGAACTGGCGTTGCGGCGTCGGGCGCGGCGGCAGGGACGACACCATCGTGTCGTCCCTGCGCGCGGTGGCGGTCGTCGCCGTCATGCCTACTTCGTGGCCTTGTCGTAGATGACCGCGATCGAGCCGGTCTCCTTCTTGAAGAGCGTGCCGTCCACGGTCTTCCACCCGCCGAGGTCTTCGATGGTCCACAGCTTCGCAGGCTGCGGGAAGTCGGCGGCGAACTCGCGGGCGACAGTTGGGTCCACCGGGCGGAAGCCGGCCTGGGCCCAGAGCTTCTGCGCCTCCGGCGTGAACAGGTAGTCGTTGAACGCCTTGGCCGTCGCGAGGTTCTTGCTGGTGCTGAGCACCGCCGTGGGATTCTCGATCTTGAACGTCGAGGGTGGGGTGACGTGCTGGACCGGGTCGCCGCTGCGTTCGGCGAACAACGCCTCGTTCTCGTAGCTCAGCAGGACGTCGCCGGTGCCCTGGAGGAACGTCTCGGTCGCCTCCCGCCCCGACTTGGGCTGCACCTTCACGTGACCCGTCACGAGCTTCTCGATGAACGCCAGACCGGCCTTGGGGTTCTTGCCGCCGTTGCTCTTTGCCGCATACGGCGCCAGCAGGTTCCACTTCGCGCTGCCGGAGCTGAAGGGGTTCGGCGTGACGACCTCGACGCCCGGCTTGAGCAGGTCGTCCCAGTCCTTGATGCCCTTGGGGTTGCCCTTGCGCACGACGATGGTGACGACCGAGCCGAACGGGATCCCCTTGTACTGGTTGGCGTTCCAGTCCTTGGCCACCAGGCCGGCGTCGACCAGGCGGGTGATGTCGGGCTCGACCGAGAAGTTCACGAAGTCGGCCTGCGCTCCGGCGGCGACCTTGCGGGACTGGTCCCCGGACGGACCGTACGACTGCTGCAACTGGACGCCCTTGCCTGCTGCCGTCCGGTTGAAGGCGGGGATGATCTTGTCGTAGCCGACCTTCGGGACGGCGTACGCGTAGAGGTCGATGGTGCTCGTCCTGGCGGCCGCGTTCTCGGCGTCGGCCCCCGCCCCCGTCGCGTCACTGGCCCCACCGCCGGCACAGGCCGTCATCACCATCGCGGCGACGGTCGCGGTGGCGGCCAGGGCGAGGCGAGGATGACGGCTCATGGGTGCTCCTTTGGTGTCCCGGACCGGCCGGGGGAGGCCGGCCCGGAAGGTCGGCACATTTCCTATGTGACAACTAGGAGTTTGGATAGCATCGCGTTATCGGTCAAATAACGTCGGCTTATGTCTCGCATCGTGGATGGAGGGCCGTACCGGCTCACGGGCGCACGTCGAGCGCCGCAGCGCGTACGTCGGTCAGCCCTCAGGCGCCGGGGCGGGACATCCTCCGGTCAGGAGAGGTCCGCGCCCCGAAGAACCACGTGAGACGGCGCCTGGAGCGCACGGATCTCCCGTCGCGGGTCGACGTCGTACACCACCAGGTCGGCGTCGGCACCTTCCTCGAGCCCCGGCCTGCCGAGCCAGGCCCTGGCTCCCCAGGTGGCCGCGGACAGCGCCTCCGCGGCACCGAACCCCGCGCGGGTGAGCTCGACGACCTCGTCCGCCACCAGGCCGTGCCGCAGGGAGCCGCCCGCGTCGGTGCCGACGTACACCGCGATGCCCGCGTCGCGCGCCGCGCCGATGGTCTGGTAACGCCGGTCGTGGAGGGCGATCATCCGCTGGTGGTAGGCGGGATACTTCTCCTTGGCGGGCTCAGCGATGGCGGGGAACGTGGCGATGTTGACCAGGGTCGGGACGATGGCGATGCCCTGCTCGGCGAACTGCGCGATGGTCTCCGTCTCGAGCCCCGTCGCGTGCTCGACGCAGTCCGTGCCCGCAGCCGCGAAGTCGTAGAGCGAGGCCTCGCCGAAACAGTGCGCCGTGACCCTCGCGCCCTCCTCGTGCGCTGCGGCGACAGCGTCGGTGAGGACGTCGACCGGCCAGCAGGGTGAGAGGTCCCCGGTGTCCCGGTCGATCCAGTCCCCGACGAGCTTCACCCAGCCGTCCCCGGCCTTCGCTTCAAGCCGCACCCGGTCGACCAGCTCATCGGGCTCGAGCTCCCACGCGTAGTTCCGGATGTAGCGCCGGGTCCGAGCGATGTGCCGCCCGGCTCGGATGATCTTGGGCAGGTCCTCGCGGTCGTCCATCCACCGCGTGTCGGCGGGTGAGCCGGCGTCCCGGATGAGCAGCGCGCCGGCGTCGCGGTCGGCCACGGCCTGCGCCTGCGCGGTCTCGTCGTCCACGGCACCATGCGCGTCCAGCCCGACGTGGCAGTGCGCGTCGACCAGCCCAGGGAGCACGAAGCCGTGCAGGGTCTGGACCTGCGGGCCGGCGGTGGTCGGTCGTTCGAACGTGAGCCGGCCGCCGACCACCCAGGCTTCCGGCCGCACCTCGTGCGGACCGACGAGGATCTCGCCCTTCAGGTGCAGCACCGGTCCCGTCATGGCATCCGACCCTAGCGAGCCTCCGAGGCCAGCGGCGCGACGAACCGGCGCAGGGCCTGCGCCATGACCTCCGGGGCGTCGGTGTGCACCCAGTGCGTGGCACCCTTCACGGTCAGCAGCCGCACCTTCGGAAAGAACCTTCGCATCGTCGGTAGGTCCTCGTCGCCGATGTACGCCGAGTCCGAGCCGGCCACCCAGAGGACCGGGCCCCCGTACGGCGTCACGTCCTCGGGGTCCAGCGGCCAGTCGGCGATCCGCGAGTCTGAACCGGAGGCGGCATCGGCGGCGAAGAGGTCGAGGTTGGCCTGCCAACGCCAGCCGTCGCCGTGACGACGCAGGTTCTGGAGCAGGAACGCCTTGACGCCCGCGTTCGGCTCGTCGAACCGGGCCTCGGCGTCCGCCCTGCTGCTCAGCTGGTCGAGCGGTAGGTCCTGCATCTCTTGGATATAGCCGCTGAAGCGCTCGAGTGTCCCATAGCTCTTGGGCGCCACATCGACGACGCAGAGCCGGCTGACGAGCTCCGGGTGCTCCAGCGCCAACATCATGGCGGTCTTCCCGCCCAGCGAGTGCCCCACGACAACCCACGGTTCGGCCGGGTCGACCGCACGCAACGTGCCGGCGACCGCCTCGGCGTACGCCTCGAGCGAGAACTCCTTCGACCAGGGTGAGCGACCGTGGTCGGGCAGGTCGACCAGGGCGCAGCGCGCGTCGTTACCGTCCGGTCCGGCGAGCGCCTTGGCGATCTGGGTCCAGTTGCGCCCCTGTCCGAAGAGCCCGTGGAGGAACGCGACCCGCGGGCCCGACCGACCCACGGAGAGCGTATGCAGCCGCGGAGCGCCCGTCACCGCCCGAGGAACTTCTCGAACCCGGCCGGGAGCTGGGTGGGATCGAGGTCCGGCCGAGCATCGGGCTGCGAGCCGGCTCCGAAGGCCGCTCCCCCAGACGCCTTCGGCGCCGATGGCCGCTCGGCGGCCGCGCGCTCCTGCGCCGCACGCTTGGCGGGGTTCCCCGACTTCGACTTCTTGCGCTGCGGCTGCTGCTGGCGCTTCCGGCCACCGCCCATCCCAGGCATGCCGGGCATCCCCGGGATGCCGCCGCCACGGGCGAGCTGCTTCATCATCTTCTGGGCCTCGGTGAACCGCTCGAGCAGCGCGTTGACCTCCGACACCTCGACTCCCGAGCCCTTGGCGATCCGCGCCCGACGAGAGCCGTTGATCTGCTTGGAGTGGTTGCGCTCGAAAGGCGTCATCGAACGCACCATGGCCTCGACGCGGTCGAACTCCTTGGGGTCCAGGTTGTCGAGCTGCGCCTTCATCTGGCCCATGCCGGGCATCATGCCGAGCATGGACTTCAGCCCGCCCATCTTCTTCAGGGCCGCCATCTGGTCGAGGAAGTCATCGAAGGTGAAGTCCTCCTCGGCCAGGAACTTGCGCTGCATCTCCTGGGCCCGGCGGGCGTCGAACGCCTTCTCCGCCTGCTCGATGAGGGTGAGCACGTCGCCCATGTCGAGGATGCGGGAGGCCATCCGGTCGGGATGGAAGACCTCGAAGTCCTTGACCGCCTCGCCGGTCGAGGCGAACATGATCGGCCGTCCGGTGACCGAGGCGACCGAGAGCGCGGCGCCACCCCGAGCGTCGCCGTCGAGCTTGGACAGCACGACGCCGGTGAAGTCCACCCCCTCCTGGAAGGCCAGCGCGGTGTCGACCGCGGCCTGCCCGATCATCGCGTCGATGACGAAGAGCACCTCGTCGGGCTGGATCGCCGACCGGATGTCGGCGGCCTGCTGCATGAGCTCCGTGTCGACCGCGAGGCGACCCGCGGTGTCGACGATGACGACGTCGTACTGGCTGCGCCGCGCGTGGTCGATACCCGCTCTCGAGACGGCGACCGGGTCGCCGAACGACCGGGTCCCTTCGCCGGTGGGGCCCACGGCGTCGTGACCGCCGACGTTGCCGCGCTCGGGCGCGAAGACCGGCACGCCGGCACGCTCCCCGACCACCTGGAGCTGGGTGACGGCGTTGGGCCGCTGGAGGTCGGCGGCAACCAGGATCGGCGTATGGCCCTGCTCCTTGAGCCACCGAGCCAGCTTGCCCGCAAGCGTGGTCTTTCCCGCACCCTGCAGACCGGCCAGCATGATGACGGTCGGCGGGTTCTTGGCGAACCGGATCGTGCGGGTCTGGCCCCCCAGGATGTCGACCAGCTCTTCGTTGACGATCTTGACGACCTGCTGGCCCGGGTTCAGCGCGCCGGAGACCTCGGCCCCGAGGGCGCGCTCGCGCACTGCGTGGGTGAACTTCTTCACCACGGGCAGCGACACGTCCGCGTCGAGCAGCGCGAGACGGATGTCGCGGATCGTCGCGTTGACGTCGGACTCGGAGAGCCGCCCCTTCCCCCGGAGGTTCTTGAAGGTGGCGGTCAGGCGGTCGGAAAGGCTGGTGAACACGCGCCCAAGGTTAACCGCCCCGGCGCTGCCCCACGACGAGCATCCAGCCCAGCGGACCGCATCCAGCACAGACGACCGGCGCCCACCCCACAGAACTCCAGAAGTTGTGCGTGTCGGCACGGCGAGCGGGCCGACACGCACAACTTCCTGAGTCCGGTCCGGAGGGGCAGCCTTGGTGGCGTCCGGTCGGCAGGAGTGGGCCGTCTTCAGGCGGAGGGAAGCGTGCCGTCGCAGGTGTCGATGACCATGGCGACGGTCTGCGCCACCTTGGCGGGCGAGAGCAGGCGCCCACCGAACTCGGTGACGTAGAAGGTGTCCAGCGTCTGCCCGGCATACGTGGCGATGTGCGCCGACCGCACGGACAGCCCTGCCTTCGCGAAGCCGATCCCGAGCTCGTGGAGGAGGCCCGGGCGGTCCTGCGCCCTCACCTCGATGACCGTCGCGTCCTGGGACGCGTGCGGGACGACGAGGGCCCGAGCCTGACCCGGCGAGCCGGTGCCCGCGCTGGCACTGGGGCGGGCGGCGAACTGTCGGCGCCGGTCCAGGAGCCCCAGTGGCGCTCGGTCACCCTGGGCCAGCCGCTGCAGCCCGCGCACGATGCGCTGCTCGTCCGGTGGCTCGTTGCTCGGGCTCTCGACGTGCCACTCGTTGGCGGCGACGCCTTCGATGGTCCGCAGGATCGCGGTCCTGACGACCAGGCCGTATGCCGCGAGCAGCCCGGCGGTGTCGGCGAACAGTCCCAGCCGGTCGCGGTCGAAGACGTCGATCCGGTAGGAGCCGCCCTGTGGGCGCACCACGACGCGGGGCTCACCCGCGGCCACCGACTGCAGCTCCTGCGCACCGACGGTCACAGCCTTGCCGGGCTGCGGCACGCTGCCCTCCTCCCAGCCTGTACGCGCCGCTTCGGCGAGCTGGCGCAGCAGGGTGGCCCGCCAGTCGGTCCAGGCCTGCGGCCCGGCGGCGGACGCGTCGGCCTCCGTCAGGGCGACGAGCAGGTCGAACACCTCACGGGAGCCACCCACCGCGTCGCGCGCGGCGCCGACCGTCCCGGGGTCCTGGTGGTCGCGCCTGGTCGCCAGGTCGATGAGCGTCAGGTGCTCGCGCACGAGCGTGGTCACGACCTCCACATCCTCAGCCGAGTATCCGAGGCGGGTGACGATGGCACGGGCCAGCGGCGCGCCCGTGGCGGCGTGGTCGTGCGCCCCAGGCACCTTGCCGATGTCGTGCAGCAGGGCCGCCAGCAGCAGCAGGTCGGCTCGGCTCACAGCGCGGACGAGCCCACCGGCGATGACGACCGTCTCGATGAGGTGCCGGTCGACCGTGTGACGGTGGACGGCGCTGCGCTGGGGACGGGAGCGGACTGCCGCCCACTCCGGCAGCCAACGGTCGACGAGGCCGGCCTGGTCCAGCCCCTCCCACACGCTCACCAGGCCTGGGCCGGTGGCCAGCAGGTCAGCGAACAGGTCCCGGGCGATCTCGGGCCACGGCTCCTCGAGCCTTGGCGTCTGCCCGGCAAGGTTCGCCAGCGTGGTGGGGGCGATCGGGAGGTTGTTCCGCGCGGCCACGACCGCCGCCCGCAGCGGTAGCAGCGGGTCGGTGGACAGCGTGCTGCGGGGTCCGAGCACCACCTCGCCGTCGTGCTCGAACATCCCGAAGCCCAGGGGGTTGAGCTGCGGTCGGCGTGGGCCCACCCGAAGCGCGCGAGCCCGCTGCGACTGGCCCGCCCGGCGCACCGTGCCGTCGAGGGCGAAGGCGACGGTCCGCCCCGCAGTCGCCACGGTGGTCAGCATGTCGTCGGCGTCGGGCTGGCCGAGCAGGGCTGCCACGGCGTCGTGGTCCTCGCGCGTCAGCCTGTCTCGGCCCTTGCCGGTCACGACGTGGACGGCGTCGCGGACGTCGAGCAGCACCTGGTGCGCCTCGTCGACGCCCCCGTGGGGTCGGTCGGTGAGCCAGGCCGCCGCCAGGGCGTTGAGGACGGTCATGTCGCGGAGCCCGCCGTGGGCCTCCTTCAGGTCGGCCTCGAGGCTCTGCGCCAGGTCGCCATGTCGTGCGTGCCGGGCCTTGAGCCCTTCGACGAGCTGGGGAAGCCGTCGACGGGCGTTGGCGCGCCAGTCGTGGGCCACCGTGGACCTGGCGGCGGTCACGACCTCGGCGTCACCGGCGATGCACTCGAGGTCCAGCAGCCCGACGGCTGCGGCGAGGTCCCCCGACGCCACGGTGCGGCACTGGTTCACCGTGCGGACGGCATGGTCGAGCCGCACCCCGGCATCCCACACCGGGTACCAGATCCGGTCTGCCAGCCCGCGCAGGTCCTCACCGCTGAGCGAGCGCCCGTAGTGGAGCAGGACCAGGTCTACGTCGCTGAGCGGTCCGGCGTCACCTCGGGCGAGGCTGCCGACGGCGGCGAGCGCGATCCCCTCGGTCGCGCGGGAGTCCGTGGCGTCCTGCCATACCTGCGTCAGCCACTGCCTGGTGAGCGCCGAGATCGCCGAGCGTCGGGCAGGCCCGGCGCCCGGGACGTGGAACCCCCGGGCCCCCGCCAGGTCCAGGCGGCGGGCCGCCAGGTCGGTGGTGTCGATCGTCATGCCTCCCACTGTCGCTCCCCGCGGTTTCGGAGAGTGCGCGCGTGTGTTACGTGTGTGTTAGCCGTCCCGGACGGCAGGCAGTGGCGCCCAGAGCCTTCTGACTCTGGGCGCCACCGCTGTCTGGGGCAGGCCGGTCACAGAGCGTCGACGCCCCGCTCCCCGGTGCGGACCCGCACCACGTCATCCACCGGAACCGTCCAGATCTTCCCGTCGCCGATGCGGCCGGTCTGTGCCGACTTCAGGATGACGTCCGCAACCGACGCGGCGTCGATGTCGTCGACGAGGACCTCGACCCGGACCTTCGGCACGAAGTCGACGGTGTACTCCGCGCCGCGGTACACCTCGCTGTGGCCACGCTGGCGCCCGTACCCGGACGCCTCGCTCACGGTCATGCCGGAGATCCCGTAGGCCTCCAATGCCTCCTTGACCTCGTCCAGCTGGTGCGGCTTGATGATGGCGGTGACGAGCTTCATGCGGATGCTCCCTCGGGGGTCTTGGCGTGCGAGCCGGTGGTCACTGCGGAGCCGGCGCCGAACCGGCCACCGAACCCGCTGAGCTCGTAGGCCGACTCGCCGTGCTCCGTCTGGTCGATACCGTCGGACTCCACGTCAGTGTCGACGCGCCAGCCCATCACTGCCTTGAGTGCCAGGGCGATGAGCAGCGTGAGCACCCCGGAGACGACGAGCGACGTCAGCGCGATGATGACCTGGATGACGGTCTGGTCGACTCCCTTACCGTAGAACAGTCCCGAGGACACGGACAGGAGCCCGGCACCGATGGTGCCCCAGAGCCCGGCGACCAGGTGGACCCCGACCACGTCGAGGGAGTCGTCGTAGCCGAAGCGGTACTTGAGCCCCACCGCCAGTGCGGACAGGCCACCGGCCACCGCACCGAGGATGAGCGAACCGACTGGTGACAGGGCACCGCAGGCCGGCGTGATGGCGACGAGCCCGGCCACCGCGCCGGAGGCCCCACCGATGGAGGTGGCGTGCCCGTCACGCAGCTTCTCCACGAGCAGCCACCCCAGCATGGCCGCACAGGTCGCCGCGGTCGTGTTGAGCCATACGGTGGACGCAAGCCCGTCCGCGGCGAGCTCGGAGCCGGCGTTGAAGCCGAACCAGCCGAACCACAGCAGGCCGGCACCCAGCATGACGACCGGGACGTTGTGCGGGCGCATCGGTGTCTTGGCGAAGCCGAGCCGCTTGCCGACCACCAGCGCGAGCACCAGGCCCGCGATACCGGCGTTGATGTGGACCACGGTGCCACCGGCGAAGTCGATCGGGAGGACCTTCGCCACGCCGTCCGCCGCGCCGAAGATCTTGGCCGACAGGCCGTTCTCGGCGCCGGACAGGACGCCGCCGCCCCAGACCATGTGGCTGATCGGGAAGTACACCACCGTGGCCCAGATGCCGGAGAACACCAGCCACGTCGAGAACTTGACGCGGTCGGCGACGGCGCCGCTGATCAGCGCCACGGTGATGACGGCGAAGGTGAGCTGGAAACCGACGAAGACGGTCTCGGGGATGAAGACGTTGACGCCGAAGACGTCGACCAGTCGGGAGCCCTCGGGCCCGATGACACCGCCCAGGCCGAAGAGGTGGAAGGGGTTGGTGAAGATTCCGGCGACGTCGGAGGTCCCGTCCTGGAGGTTGCCGAAGGACATGGAGTAGCCCCACAACACGTAGATGACGCCGACGACGCCGAGGGCCCCGAACGACATCATCATCATGTTGAGGACGGACTTGGCTCGCGTCATGCCGCCGTAGAACAGCGCGAGGCCTGGCGTCATGAGCAGGACCATCGAGGCGGCGATCAGCATGAACGCCGTCGCCGCTTCGTTGATCGTCGGAGTCGCTGCCGCAGCGGGCAGCAGTGCTGTTGTCATGGCCAGAACTGTGCAGGGCGGCGGTTTCCGGCAGCGCCTTCCTGTGTTACAGCCGTGTTAGCGCGGTCCCACGACCGTAAGCATCAGGTAAAGGCGCGGCCACCGTCTCGCATCCTGGACCGGCCGCCTCTCAGAAGGCCGACACGGTCGCGGGTGCGCGCTGTGGGCGGCTGAGGGCACGCACCACTGCCGCCTCTCCGTGTCGCCGCACCGCCACGCCGGTGAGCAGGCCGAGCACGGGCCCGAGCACTGCTTCACCGTACTGGGGCGTCTCGAGCCCGACACTGGACGCGAGATCGTCCCCGTGGACGACCATCTCCATCATCCGGGTCGTGAGGAAGTCCTGCGTGGACAGCGCCCACCCCTGCCAGGGGATGAGCACCGTGTCGGGCTCGCGCTGCGCCCCCAGCGCAGCGGGCAACCGGTCGATCGCCTCGCGCGCCCGTGCCAGCACCACGTCCCGTCCTGCCTCGGCCCGGGCGTTGTCCCCGTCGCGGATGGCGACGTTGACGTCGTCGTCGGGCGAGGCGGAGACCCAGGCGGCGCGGTGGTAGTGGTCCAGCAGGGCGATCGGCGGCTCCGGTTGCGGCGGCCGGCCGAGGAGCAGGGCCGTGTTCACGGCTTGGTTGATCAGATGGTTCGCCAGGCCGCCGACGGTCATCCCGGCGCACGAGCTCTCCTGCGCCCACGCGTCCCTCACCTGCTCGGCACAGGCGAGGTCCCAGGTCACCTCCACGGCGGAGAGGAAGGCGGCAGCGTGCTCGGCTCTGGTGGTTCCGGGACTCACGAGGACCACCCTGACACCGACCGGAGGGTGGCTGCCACGCGTCGCGGCAGTCGCTCGCGCAGCCACTCGGCCCCTCGCTCCAGCGGCAGGAAGGCGAGCATCATGACCAGGTGCGGCCAGAAGGCGATCGTGATGGCGGCATACGTCATGGCGTGGAACACGAACCAGCCGGCGACCGCCCTGCGGCGCCAGCGCTCGGAGAGGAGGAAGATGACGGGCGCCGTGAGCTCCGCCGTGAAGAGGACCCACTGGAACCAGTGCAACGTCCACGGTACGTCGAGCAGCCACCGGGCCCACGGCGTGCCGCGGCGCACCACGGCGCGGACCATGGTGGCGGAGTTCACCCACTCCCAGCCGCCGAAGCGCACCTTGGCCCAGGCCGACAGGAAGTACGTCGCCACAGCCGCGAGCTGCACCGCCCTCAGGGCGAAGCCCGCCGCCTCGCTGCGGCGTCGGTCGGACAGGTGCGCCAGCCCCACGGTCGGCAGCAGCGCCAGGGCGACCACGAAGTCGGCCCGGTCGTGGTCGACCTTGCCGTAGCTGAAGGCGACGTACTGGTACCAGGTCCACCCCACGGCCACCGTCCAGCCGAGCAGCCGTGGGGCCCGGCCGGTCATCGCGGCCAGGGCGGCCGCGACGGAGCCCCACCTCAGCAGCTCGACCAGCGCGACGGATGCAGCCGGGAGGTGGAGCGCGTCGCCGAGCAGGAGTGGCTCGTACCAGACCGGGTCGGCCCAGCCGTGGTACCAGCCGGACGTGTGCAGCCCGAGCACGTCCACGACCACGAAGCCGAAGACGAGCAGCCGCAGCGCTGCCAAGCGGGACATCGGAGCCGGGTCGAACAGCCAACGCCCCAGACGCGGGGTCCGCACTCCGGTGTCGCGGCCGGCGGGCGTGTCGGCGGCACCGGGAGGGTCGGCGGCACCGGAAGTGTCCACGCCGCTTGGAGGGTCGATGGCGACGCGGCCGTCGGCAGTCACGGGCCTGCCGACCACTGGGCAAGGGTCTGCTGCCGCACCTCACCGGTCGGCTTGCGGTCCACGACCACGATCTGTCGCCGGACGACGCGAAGCGCGGTCCACGCCGGTGCGCCGGGACGCAGCGCGGCATGGCTGGCGGCGAGCGTCCCGAGCCGTGAGGGGTGGGCCACGATCTGCGGGATCCGGCCCTCGATCTCGGCTCGGTTGAGACCGACGGTGTCCGGCGTCAGTGGCGCCGGGACCCAGTCCCGCGGCGCCTGTGCGGTCTGCACCTCGATCCCCGTCGACACCACCGAGCCGGTCGAGGCCTGTGAGGTCGAGAACATCCGCCACGGACCGAATGGCCACCACGGGTCGTCCCCCACGAGGGAGCCGGCGCAGAACAGGCCGGCGAGCATGGCCACCACCGCAGCCCGCCACGCCTTCGACGCTGCTCCGAGCCGGATGACCCCCGTGTCCACCGGCCCAGGCTAGGCCATCGGTGCGCGGCCGAGGGGCAGCGTCGGCCAGCTGCGCCAGGCGACGAGGAGCCTGCCGTCGTAGCGTTGACCTCGGTGGAGTGGTTCGCGGGCGACGGGTACTGGCTGGCCCGCCTGGCCTTCCAGCGAGGGCTGGCGGCGGTCTACCTCGTCGCGTTCGTCGTGGCCCTGACCCAGTCGCGCGCGCTGCTGGGGACGGAAGGGCTCACCCCTATCCCGGACTTCGTCCGCAGGGTTCCGTTCCGGCGGTCGCCCAGCCTGTTCCACTGGCGCTACTCGGACCGCCTCCTCGCTGTCGTGGCAGGGACCGGGGCAGTCGTGGCGGCGGCCACCCTCCTCGGCGTGACGGAGCGACTGCCCCTACCGCTGACGATGCTGGCGTGGCTGCTGCTGTGGGCTGCGTACCTGTCCATCGTCAACGTGGGGCAGATCTGGTATGGCTTCGGCTGGGAGTCGCTGCTGCTCGAGGCGGGGTTCCTGGCCGTCTTCCTCGGCAACGCCCAGACCACGCCACCCTTCCCAGTGCTCGTCGCGGTCCGGTGGCTGCTCTTCCGCCTGGAGTTCGGGGCGGGGCTGATCAAGCTCCGGGGCGACCGCTGCTGGCGCGACCTGACGTGCCTGGACTTCCACCACGAGACGCAGCCCATGCCGGGACCGCTCAGCTGGTGGTTCCACCACCTTCCCAAGCCCCTACACCGGGTGGAGGTGGCTGCCAACCACCTGACACAGCTCGTGCTTCCCTTCGGGCTCTTCCTCCCCCAGCCGGTGGCAGGCGCGTGCGCCGGCGTCATGGTGCTGACCCAGCTCTGGCTCGTCCTGAGCGGCAACTTCTCCTGGCTCAACTGGACGGCGATCGTGCTGGCGCTCCCTGCCGTACCGGACCGGTTCTGGAGCCTGGTGTTGGCAGCCCGACCGCCCGCGGATGGAGGACGGATGCCGCTGTGGTGGGTGGTGCTCGTCTGCGCGGTGCTCGTTCTCGTGGTCGTGCTCAGCTACCGGCCGGCGCGGAACCTGCTCTCGGGCCGCCAGGCCATGAACGCGTCGTTCGACCCCCTGCACCTGGTGAACACGTATGGCGCGTTCGGAAGTGTCACGAAGGTGCGGTACGAGATCGTGGTCGAAGGCGCGCGACGGTCGCTGGAGGGCCTGCTGGGGTGGCGGGAGTACGAGTTCAAGGGAAAGCCGGGAGACCCCCGTCGCAGGCCGCGCCAGTACGCGCCTTACCACCTGCGCCTGGACTGGCTGATGTGGTTCGCCGCGCTGTCACCCGCGTACGCGCGTCCCTGGTTCTCCCGCCTCGCGCTCAAGCTGCTGCACAACGACCGCACCACGCTACGGCTGCTGAGGTACAACCCCTTCCCCGACAGCCCACCCGAGGTCGTGCGTGCGCGGCTCTACCGGTACCGGTTCACGACGTGGCGCGAGCGGCGAGGAACCGGCGCGTGGTGGCACCGGGAGCTCGCCGGGGAGTTCCTGGATCCGGTTTCGCTCAGTGGACCGGTGTCGCTCAGTCAAGCAGAGCGTCGACGAACGCCTCCGGGTCGAACGGGGCAAGGTCGTCCGGCCCCTCGCCCAGCCCCACGAGCTTGACGGGCACCCCCAGCTTGCGCTGGACCGAGACGACGATGCCCCCCTTGGCCGTCCCGTCCAGCTTGGTGAGCACGATCCCGGTGACGTCCACCACCTGGGCGAAGACCTCCGCCTGGCGCAGCCCGTTCTGTCCGGTCGTGGCGTCGAGGACGAGCAGGACCTCGTCGATCGGGCTCTGCTTCTCGATGACCCGCTTGACCTTGGCCAGCTCGTCCATCAGTCCGACCTTGTTGTGCAGCCGCCCGGCAGTGTCGACCAGGACGACGTCAGCCTCCATCTCGGCGCCTGCCTTCACCGCGTCGAACGCTACGGCCGCCGGGTCCGCCCCGTCGCGGTCCGAGCGCACCGTCGGCACCCCTACCCGGGTGCCCCAGGTCTCCAGCTGGTCCGCCGCGGCAGCGCGGAAGGTGTCGGCGGCGCCGAGAACGACGTCCTTGTCCTCCGCCACGAGCACCCTGGCGAGCTTTCCCACGGTCGTCGTCTTGCCGGTCCCGTTGACCCCCACGACGAGGACCACCGCGGGCCGTCCCTGCGCCCGGCTGCTGGCCACGGTGCGGTCCAGTGACGGGTCGACGAGGCGGAGCAGGTCCTCGCGCAGCCACCCCCGGACGGTGGCCTCATCCGTGGTGCCCTCGACCTTGACCTTGGCGCGCAGGCTGTCCACCAGCTCCGTGGTGGCCTCCACGCCGAGGTCCGAGCGGATCAGGGTGTCCTCGACCTCTTCCCATGCCTCCTCGTCCAACCCCCCCCGGGACAGCAGGGCCAGCAGGCCCTGCCCGAGCGCCGAGTTCGACCGGGCGAGCCGCGCCCGCAACCGGGTCAGGCGTCCTCGGGCGGACTCCGGACGTTCGATGGTCGGCGCCGGGGCGGGGGTCGCGAGCGACTCCTCCGGGGCCGGCAGCGTGTCGACCGATCCCGCGTCCTGCACCGACCTCTTCGGCGCGTCCCGCGGTGGCTCGGCGTCGTCTCCCACGCCGGGCAGTACGTCGGTCCCGCGTCCCGGCGCCGGTGCGGACCGGCTGCGGCCTCCCCGGCCACGCATGAGCCCGACGAGCAGGCCACCGAGCACCACGAGGATGCCGATGGCGATGACAACCCATTCCCACAGCTGATCGATCACGCGCGCCATCCTCTCATCACGACGCGGAAGGCCCCGGCCGCCTCACGCGGCCGGGGCCTCCGGTGGGTGCACAGCGAGCGGTCAGCGCGGAGCGGGGATGCTCCAGATCCCGCGCCCGTGGGTCGCCGCGTACAGGTTGCCGTCAGGTGCTGCCTCGACCTTCATGACCACCGTGAGGGGCAGCCCGGTCCCGAGCACCTGCCAGGTGGTGGCGCCCGGTGCCCGGTAGAACGCCGCCAGGTCGGTGCCCAGGACGAGCGCGCCGGTGGACAGCCGCTTGACGCTGCTCGCCGGCACGTCGGGCAGGTTGGCACTGATGTCGTTCCAGTGGGCACCGCCGTCCGTCGTCTCGTACAGGTGTCCGACGCCGGCCCCCGGGCCTTCGGTGAACCGACGGGAGAAGCCGTTGACCGCGGCATACGCGTGGTCGGTGTTCGTGGCGTCGATGGCCAGCCCCTGGACGAACCGGTTCGGGAAGGAGGTGCCCAGCGTGAGCTGGTGCCACTGGCCGCCCGCGTTCGTCGCGATCCCCCGGGTGAACCCGGCGTTGTTGCAGGGACCACACCAGGACACGTACGACACGCCGTTGTGCATCGACACGGCGGTGGCCGAGTGCCCGGTGCCGAGGTCGAAGGCCTTGTCGAGGTCCGAGGCGCTGCGCGTGGCCGTCCAGCCCTTCGTCCCCGTGTAGACGTACCGGCCACCGAAGACGAAGTGGTCCGGGTTGCCGGAGTCCAGCGCGATCGGAGCGATGAACCTCGGCGAGGGGTCACCGGGGTCCAGCGACCAGGAGGTCGCCTGGTCCACGCTGAGGGCACCCTTGTTCAGCGCGCAGGTGTTGGTGATCTTCACCGCCAGGTTGACGTACTCCTGCAGCTGGTTGCAGCCGTTGCGCGGATCGGCGGCCCCGTCACCGCCGTCCCCGCCGAAGCTCGACCCCATCTCGGTGTCGCCGTTGGACCCGTCCGGCTGGACCCTGAAGAGGTTCGAGACCCCGTTGTCCTGGAGGCCACCCGACAGGACGACCCCCGTGCCGTTCCTGGTGTCCTTGCCGACCGACGCCGAGTAGTACTGCAGCGCGTCCATGGTGCCGTCCGTGGTCACCGACTCGAGGTCGGTCGCGTTGCCGTTGGCGTTGACCTGCCCGTTGACCGGGCGCCGGTAGACGCCTCCGTCGTTGCCGAAGAAGACGAACTGCTTGCCTGCCTTGGTGCCGATGGCGACCGAGTGCTGGTCGGAGTGGCCCGCGAGCGGGCAGGTGTTCTTGGCGTCGTCGAGGCTCCAGCACGGGAAGCCGAAGTTCCAGTACGGCGACACGGCCGACCAGTGGGACCCGGCGTCCTTGGTCTCGAAGACCTCCTCCAGCCCGGCCCAGACATGGTCGCGGTTGGTGGGGTCGACCTGCAGGAACTGGTTGTACCAGGCCTGCACACCGACGCCATACCCCTTGCGGTCCAGCGCGGACCCGCTGTTGTGCAGCTGCTGGGTGTCGGCGATCTTGTTCCACGGACCGCTCGGCGAACCCGTCTTGGAGACGAAGATCCCGGCCAGCGAGGACGAGGCGTTGATCTTGCTCGGCTGCTGTACCAGGGCGTAGAGCCGGTCACCGCTCTTGCTGAAGGCGAACGTCGTGTAGCCCACGTCCGAGGTGTTCGTGATGCCGCCCAGCGTCACCGGCAGCTTGTGCCAGCTTGAGGGGCCTTGGGTGAAGTCCGACGTCTCGTAGAAGCCGTTGTAGGTGTCGCCCGAGCGCCACCCGATGGCGGCGATGACGTGCTTCGGGTTGGCCGGGTCGACAGCGATGTCGTTCACGATGTTCTTGTATGCCGCGTTGGTCGCTCCGGACGCGGTGTCGCCGGACCAGTTGGACCCTGCGGGTACCAGCGTCGTGCCGGCATCGTCCTTGATCTGCGGCATCCACGACATGTTCGGCGCGAACGCGAAGGTCCAGGCGCCGGCCTTCGTGCCCTGGGCGTGATACCAGATGCCGCGGTTCGTGGCGGCGAAGACGGTGCTACCGCCGAACCTGATGCGACCGATGGTGGTGGACTCCAGCTCCTTGCCGCCGACCCGGTCGGTCGGGGCGAAGGTGCCCGTGGCGGGGTTGTCCAGCCGGAAGACCCCCGCACCGACGTACGAGGTGCCACCCGTGTTTGCCTCGCCGGTGGCGTACCAGAGCGAGCTGTCGCCGGCGAGCCGCAGGTCTCCTCCACTGAGGGAGGGCAGCGAGTCCGCGATCGGCGTCCAGGCGCCGCCGCCCTGGGAGGAGCGCCATACGCCGCCGTTCGCGCCCGCTGCATACACGTGGTCGCTGGAGTCAGCGGCGAGCCCGGTCACCCGACCGGTGACATACCCGGCGCCACCGGAGGAGTTCGAGTTCCAGTCCCGGTAGCGGGGGTCGTCGGCGTTGTAGGGCACCTTGGTGACCTCACGCCAGGAGCCCGCCGTACGGGGCAGCGACTGGAGCTGGGTGTAGGCACTGCCGTAGGCCCCGGGAGCGACGATGCCCGGCGCGGTCCGCGCCTGCGCGAACTGCTCTGCGATGGTGGCGGCTTCCTTGGACTCGTTCTGAGCCTCGGCCGGGTTGCCGCCGGCGATCATGAGGGCCTTCTCCATGACTGCCGCGTTGTAGTGACGGTCCCGCCACTGGTACTTCAGCCATGCTTCGTTGAGCTCATGGCGCCCTGCGAAGCCGGCTGCGGCCCCAGCGACGAGGGCCATTCCGCATCCACCGGCGATCAGCCGACGGGTGCGGACACTGAGTGATGCCATCCGCGTTCTCCTCCGAGAGGTGCTGCACGGCCCGGTCGGGCCCGGGCAAGCATCCCCGGGGAACACCGCCAGCGCCCATGACAAATGTCATGGGCGCTGGCGGCAAAGTGGCACTGACCTGGGCCGACGGGCGGCTCAGCTGACCTGGCGGCGCTCAGCCTCGTCACCGTTGGACGCCACGGAGGTCACCGTCTCGGCGACCTTGTCGCGCGTGGCTGTCAGCACGTCGCCCGTCTTGTCGATGGTCGTCTCGGTCTTCTCCCGCACGAGGGCGACGATCTCCTCGCCCTGCGGCGTGAGGAGGTCACGGCCCTCGCGGCGGGCCGGCACGGCGACGAGCGCCACGACGGCCACGGCGAGACCGACGCACAGCAGCATCGCGATGATGAGAGGAACCATGGCCCAAGGGTGCCTTGCGCGGGAGCCAGGCTCAAATCGACCCGCCGCGGTGACCACCACGGCTCAGGCGGTCTTGGCCGCCACGTCCCGGATCCGCTGCGACACGACGGTGGTGACGCCATCGCCACGCATCGACACGCCATACAGGGCGTCGGCGACCTCCATGGTCCGCTTCTGGTGCGTGATGACGATGAGCTGGCTCGAGTCACGCAGCTCTTCGAAGAGGGTGATGAGCCGGCCGAGGTTCGCGTCGTCGAGCGCGGCCTCGACCTCGTCCATGATGTAGAACGGGCTCGGGCGGGCCTTGAAGATGGACACGAGCAGCGCTACCGCGACCAGGGAGCGCTCGCCACCGGAGAGCAGCGAGAGCCGCTTGATCTTCTTGCCGGGCGGCCGCGCCTCGACCTCGATGCCGGTGGTCAGCATGTTGGCCGGGTCGGTGAGCGTCAGCCGGCCCTCGCCCCCCGGGAACAGGCGACCGAAGACCTGTTCGAACTGCGCCGCAGTGTCGTGGAACGCCTCGGTGAAGACTCGCTCGACCCGCTCGTCGACCTCGCGGACGATGTCGAGGAGGTCGCGCTTGGACCTCTTGAGGTCCTCCAGCTGGTCGGTGAGGAACTTGTGCCGCTCTTCGAGGGCGGCGAACTCCTCCAGGGCCAGCGGGTTGACCCTCCCCAAGGCGCTGAGCGCCCGTTCAGCCTTGCGAAGCCGCTTCTCCTGCACCTCGCGCACGAACGGCGCCGGCTCGGGCAGCGCGCCGGGGTCGTCCTCGGGTCCGCCGACGGACGGGACGAGCTGGTGCGGTCCGAAGTCCTCCACCAGAACGGCCGGGTCGATCCCGAGCTCGTCCAGGGCCTTCGCCTGCAGCGCCTCGATCCGCAGCCGCTGCTGGGTCCGAGCGACCTCGTCGCGATGCACGGTGTCGGTCAGGTCGCGCAGCTCGTCCTGGAGCACGGTCGCCTCACGACGCACTCGGCTGAGCAGCTCGTCCCGTTCCGTCCGGGACCGCTCGCTCTGGGCCCGCTGCGCCGCAGCCCGGTCCAGGGCCGAGGCGACGATGGTGGCGGCGTACGCGGCACCCCGGCGGACCCCCTCCGCCACCGTCGCCTCGCGGCGGCGGCGCTCCTGCCGGGCCGCGAGCCGCTCCCTCGCCGCGAGCTCGTTACGCGCCGCGCCCTCGAGAGAGTCGGCCCGCCCCTTGAGCGCCCGAGCGCGCTCCTCCTTGGTACGCAGCGTCAGCCGCAGCTCGGTCTCCACCGTGCGTCCCCGTCTCGCCTCGACCTCGAGCCGGTCGCGCTCGTCGGTGGAGGGATCCTGAGCCTCCCCCGGCTCGACGCCGGCTTCGTCGAGCCGCTCCACTAGTCCGGCGAGCTCCGCTCGGTCGGCCTCCAGGGCTGCGCCGGCGTCCGCGATGGCGCGCTCGGTCCGCTCCGCTTCGGCCCGGGCCGACCGGACGGTGCCCCCGAGGTGCCCGAGGCGCTCGGCCACCGCGGCCATCTTGGCGTCGGACTCGTGCAGGCGCTCCAGAGCAGCCTCGACCTCGTCCGCGGCCACCCGCTGACGCTCGACCGCCGTCGCGAGTGCGAAGCGCGCCTGCTCCCCGCGTCGGGTGGCCTCCGTCAGGCGGTCGCGAGTCTCGTCGACGGCTGACTGGATCTCGATGAGGCTCGGCGCGTTGCTGCTGCCGCCCCGGACGAATCCTGGGGCGAACACGTCGCCATCAGCCGTGACGGCAGTGACGTCTGCGCTCGCGGCCAGGGACGCGGCGAGAGTCGGGTCCGGCACGAGGGCGACCCGCTCCAGCAACTGCTCGACGGCGGGACGCACGGTGGCGGGGGCCTCGACGACATCTCGCGCCCAGACGGCAGAGCCGTCGAGGGCCGGCCACGACGAGGGGTCGCTCGAGCGCGCGGTCTGGCCGACGAGGAACGCCGCACGCCCCGCCTCGTCGGCGCGCAGGCTCGCGAGGGCGCGCGCGGCATGGTCGGTGCTCTGCACGGCGAGGGCGTCACCGGCCCAGCCCAGCGCCGCAGCGACCGCGGCCTCGTAACCGCCCTTGACCTGCACGAGGGAGGCCACCGAGCCGAGGATGCCGTGGCTGGCGTCCGCAGCGGCCAGCAGCGTGGCGGCGGCGTCCTTGCGGGACAGGCTCAGCTCGAGCGCCTCCAGGCGGGCGACCGCAGTGGTGCGGTCGCGCTCTGCGGCACGCTCGGCGTCTCGGTGCTGCTCCACCTCGGCCTCGACCGAGGCCAGTCGCGCCGCCGCCCTCTCGTAGGCGCTGTCCAGGCCTTCCTCGCCCTCCTCGTCGACGGCGACCGAGGTCTCCAGGGTCGTGAACTCGTTCTCCGCTGCCGCAGCCCGCTCGAGGGACGCGGCCACGACCTCGCGCAGACGGCCGATCTCGGCCTCCCCGGCCTCGATCCGACTGCGGCGTGCCGCCACCTGACCGGCCAGCTTGGCGAGACCTTCCCGACGGTCGGCCGCCGCACGGGCGAGCCGCTGAAGGCGCTGCTGCTCGGCGGCGTACGCCTGCTCGGCCGCCTCGCGCGCCGCTACCGCGGCAGCCAGTGCGGTACCCGCCTCGCGGACCTCGGCCAGGAGGGACTCCTCCTGGCGTCGCGCCTCGGCCGCCTGCGCCCGCAGCTCCTCGGGGTCGCGTCCGGAGGTCTGCTCGTCCTGGGTGTCCTGCCGGAGCAGACGGACACGCTCCCCCGCGAGCGCCTCGGTCGAGCCGAGCTTGTCGCGCAGCTGCTGAAGGGCGAACCAGCGGTCCTGCGCGCGCGCCAGCTCCGGCGCCGCGTCGTGGGCCTCCTGCTCGAGCGTGGCCAGCCGGCTCCGCAGCGCCAGCAGGCTCTCCTCGAGCTCGCTCCTCCTCGCGATGAGGGCGGACTCGTCGGCCACCTCCTGCTCCAGCGTGGAGGTGAGCTGGACAAGGTCGTCCGCGAGCAGACGCAGCCGGGCGTCGCGTGCGTCGGCCTGGACGACCGCGGCCTTGCGGGCCGCCTCTGCCTGCCGGCCGAGCGGACCCAGCTGTCGGCGGATCTCCCCCGTCAGGTCGTTGACCCGTGTGAGGTTCGCCTCCATCGACTCCAGCTTGCGAAGCGCCTTCTCCTTGCGCTTGCGGTGCTTGAGGACCCCGGCGGCCTCCTCGATGAACCCCCGGCGCTCCTCCGGCGTGGCCCGGAGCACGGCGTCGAGCTGACCTTGGCCCACGATGACGTGCATCTCCCGGCCGATGCCCGAGTCCGAGAGCAGCTCCTGGACGTCCAGCAGCCGGCAGGCCGTGCCGTTGATGGCGTACTCGGAGCCCCCGTTGCGGAACATCGTCCGGGCGATGGTCACCTCGGTGTAGTCGATCGGGAGGGCGCCGTCGGTGTTGTCGATCGTCAGGGTCACCTCTGCCCGGCCCAGCGGAGCGCGCCCGGCAGTCCCGGCGAAGATGACGTCCTCCATCTTGCCGCCGCGCAGGCTCTTGGCACCCTGCTCGCCCATCACCCAGGCGAGCGCGTCGACGACGTTGGACTTGCCGGAGCCGTTGGGGCCGACGATGCAGGTGATGCCGGGCTCGAGTCGCATGGTGGTGGCCGAGGCGAAGGACTTGAAGCCCTTCAGGGTCAGGCTCTTGACATACATGCGCTGTCAGTCGTCTCTCGTCGGCGGTGCGGACCGCGCTCACTGTACCGGCGGGGAAGATCACGCCCAGGGACCTCGACGACCAGCCACGGCGCGCCGCGACCCCTGCCCCGCCGAAGTCTGGGACTTCGGACTCCATACCGGCGTGTCACCCCGAAGTCTGGGACTTCGGACTGCAGCCCTGCCGTGCCGAAGTCTGGGACTTCGGGCTCCATACCGGCGTGTCACCCCGAAGTCCCAGACTTCGGGCACAAGGGCGGGGCTCAGCCGTGGGCGATGGCCTCGTGATGGTGGATGACCTCGGCAATCACGAAGTTGAGGAACTTCTCGGCGAAGGTCGGGTCGAGGCCCGCCTCGTCGGCCAGCCCACGCAGGCGCGCGATCTGGGCCTCCTCACGCGCCGGATCAGCAGGCGGCATACCCTCTCGGGCCTTGAGCTCACCCACCTGCTGGGTGCACTTGAACCGCTCGGCGAGCAGATGGATCAGCGCGGCGTCGATGTTGTCGATGCTGGCGCGCAGCCGCACGAGCTCCGAGGGCGTCGAGGCGGGCTGCGTCACCCGGCAATCGTAGGCGCGCCGGCGCCGACGACGTCCGGCTGTCTCAGATCCTCACGGAGCTGGTCGTTGTCCCGTTGGAGGCGGTCCACCAGATGCTCCAGGTCCGCCACGCGACGGCGAAGCTCGAGCGCTTCGAGCATCAGTCTCTGGTCGTAGGCGACGCGGTAGCCGACCAGGGCCTTGGCCATGTTGACTCCTTCCACAGGCGGTGCACGTACCGTCCTGGGGTATCCGCTGTTGGGGGCCGTCTCTCAGGGTGACAGGCGGTCAACCCGGGGTCAATGGAGCTACTTCTCCAGGAAGTCCACCAGACCCTCACGCGCCGGCCCCCAGCTGGTCACGCAGGTGGTCACGTCCCCCGGACGCCGCTGCGACGTCGGCTTCTCCTCGAGCAGCCGCACGAGCTCACGGACCTTGTCGGGTGGCCCCTGCGCCACGATCTCCACCCGCCCGTCGGGAGTGTTACGGGCGTAGCCGACGAGGCCCAGCTCGAGGGCGCGCGCCCGCGCCCACCACCGGAACCCCACGCCCTGCACCCGCCCGTGCACCCAGATCGCGGCCCGCGCCGGCTCGTCCTCGCGCATACCCCATCACCTCTCTCCTGTCCTACCGCCAACAGCCGGCGGCCGCATCGCGGCAGGGCGCCGCCGGGGACGCGGCTGGCAGCGTGGGCAGGAGAACGAGGAGCGGTTCATGAACGGCTCCCGACGGATGAGGGCGCCGCACCGGTCACAGGGCCGACCCTCCTGCCCGTACGCGTGCAGGGAACGGTCGAAGTACCCCGAGGCGCCGTTGACGTTGACGTAGAGCGCGTCGAAGCTCGTCCCTCCTTGGCCGAGCGCTGCCACCATGACCTCACGCGCGTGGTCCAGGATGCGGTTCAGCGTGGCCCCGGTCAGCGCCGAGCACACCCGTTCGCCGTGCACCTGCGCCCTCCACAGCGCCTCGTCCGCGTAGATGTTGCCGACACCGGACACCAGCGACTGGTCGAGCAGCGCCCGCTTCACTGCGGAGTCACGCGACTTCATCCGCCGGACGACGCTCGCCTGGTCGTACGCCTCCTCCAGCGGGTCGGGGGCGATATGGGCGATGGACTCCGGGACCCGCGCGTCCGTGAGCTCGGCGAGCGCCATCCCGCCGAAGGTGCGTTGGTCGACGAACCGGAGCTCGGGGTCGCCGTCGGTGAAGGAGAACCGGGCGTGCAGGTGCTTCTCTTCAGGAGCGTCCGCGGGCTCCACGAGCAGCTGCCCACTCATGCCGAGGTGCGTCACGAGACCTTGACGGGAGCCGTCGGGCGTACGCAGCACCAGCCAGAGGTACTTGCCACGGCGCCGGGCCGCTTCTACGTGGTTCCCCTCGAGGCGCAGCGCCAGATCCAGTGGCCCGGGCGTGTGTCGGCGGGCGACCCGCGCGCCGCGGAGCTCGGCGCGTGCGAAGGTCCGGCCCACGACATGGGCGGCCAGACCGCGCCGGACGACCTCGACCTCGGGCAGCTCAGGCATGGCGTATGTCGCGACTCACCTAGGAGGGCGAGCCCGCTGCGGCGTCCTCCGGGCTGACCGTCACGTCTGAGTCCCCACCGGCGTCGCCCGCGGCTAGGTCGCTGAGCGCGCGCCAGGCCAGCTCGGCAGCCTTCTGCTCGGCCTCCTTCTTGGAGCGCCCGGTGCCGGACCCGAGGACCTCCGCGCCCACGAGCGCCTGGGCGTGGAACGTCTTCGCGTGATCGGGCCCCTCCTCCTCGACCCGGTACTCGGGCACGCCCTGGGAGGTGGCGGCAGACAGCTCCTGGAGGCTGGTCTTCCAGTCGAGCCCGGCGCCGAGCGTCGCGCTCTGGGCCATCAACGGGTCGAGGAGATGATGGACCAGCGTGGCCGCCGCCGACATGCCCGCCGAGAGGTAGACCGTCCCGATGACCGCCTCCATCGTGTCGGCGAGGATCGAGGCCTTGTCGCGGCCCCCCGTGCTCTCCTCGCCACGACCGAGGAGCACCTGGTCGCCGACACCCAGGGTGCGCGCCACGTCGGCGAGGGCCCGCATGTTGACGACCGCAGCCCTGAGCTTGGCCAGCTGCCCCTCCGGCAGGTCCGGATGCGCGGCGTACAGGGTGTCCGTCACCACGAGACCCAGGACGGAGTCGCCCAGGAACTCCAGCCGCTCGTTGTTCGGGAGACCGCCGTTCTCGTAGGCGTAGGAGCGGTGCGTCAGGGCGCGCAGAAGCAGCGACTCGTCGATCGGGCTTCCCACCACCTCGGTGAGGTGGTGGGCGAACCCCTCGACGGGCCGCTGCGTCGCGCTGTCCCCGGCGGGGGACGCAGGAGAGGTCACGCGCGGTTCGGGTTCGCTCAGCCCTGGTGCTCGGTGCGCTCGGCCGGCGTGTAGTGACGGCCCTTGTAGGTGCCGCACGACGGGCAGGCCACGTGCGGCTGCGTCGGAGCCTTGCACTGGGGGCACGTGGTGAGCGTGGTCGCGGTCGTCTTCCAGTTCGCGCGGCGCGAACGGGTGTTGGAGCGCGACATCTTCCGCTTCGGGACAGCCACGTCAGTTCCTCTTCTCTTCGGTGTTGCTCAGGGTGGTGGTGCGGGAGTCGGCGGTCAGCGCGGTGAGCGCTGACCAGCGTGGGTCGATCACGTCGTGCCGGTGGCCGGGGTCGTCGGCCAGCCGCGCTCCGCACTCGGAGCACAGCCCGGGACAGTCGTCCCGGCACACCGGCTGGAACGGCAGTGCCGGCACCACGGCGTCCACGAGCACCGGCTCGAGGTCGAACAGAACGCCGTCGAGCTTGTGCTCCTGGGTCTCGCTGTCGTCGTCACCCACCTCACGGTGGTGTGCCACGCGGTCGGCGTAGGCGAACAGCTCCTGGAACTCCGCAACGACCTCGTGGGTGGCCGGGTCCAGGCACCGCACGCAGGCCCCGGTGGCGCGGGCGGTGACGGAGCCGGTGACCAGGACGCCCTCGACGACGGACTCGAGCCTCAGCTCCAGCTCGACCGGCGCCCCTTGCGGGACGGCGATGACGTCCGTGCCGAAGTCGACAGGGGCATCGACCGTACGCCGGAGGCGCTCCATCGAACCGGGTCGCCGACCTAGTGCCGTGGTGTCGAAGACCAGCGGCGATCGGGGGTTGAGGTGGTCCATGGCTCCAGAAGACGTCGAAGGATCGGCCTGCGCCAGACGAAGGACGTAGACCGACGCACGAGGTTACCCGAGCACGACCCCCTCGCCCAAATGCGAGCCGGGGCGTCCGGTCCGTCCGGGCCTGGACTGCCTCCTGCACCCGTCCCCTGGGCCGTCCTGCATCGTGTGCCCGTGCCTGTCACCGACCTCCGGTATGGCGCCGACTCAGTGCCCGTGGAGCCTTGCCGACAAGGCGTCACGCACCTCGTCGGCGACCAGGCCGCCGACATCGCCGCCATAGCGTGCGACCTCCTTCACCAACGAGCTGGAGATGTGCTCGAACCGTGGGTCCCCGGGCAGGAACACCGTCTCCACACCACTGAGGTGGCGGTTCATCAGCGCCATCGGGAGCTCGTAGGCGAAGTCGCTGCCACCGCGCACCCCCTTGACGATGGCGGCGGCGCCCAGCTCCCGGCAGACGTCCACAAGGAGCCGGTCGGCGAAGATCTCGACGCGCACCTGCGCAAGGTCGCCGCAGGAGGCCATGACCAGCTCCCGACGCTCCTGTGGGCTGAACGTGCCTCGCTTGGCCGGGTTGTGCAGGACGGCCACGACGACCTCGTCGTACAGCGCTGCCGCTCGCCGGATGACGTCCACATGGCCCAGCGTCACGGGGTCGTAGGAGCCTGGGCACACGCATCGCCTGGCCGCCGGAGTGCTCACAGGCGGCAACCTAGCAGCGCAGGTGCCGCCACACCGCTCTCACTCCTCGTCGTCGTCCGCAGGGAGCAGCCCCTCGCGATGGGCACGAGCCACGATCCTCCGCACGTTCTCCACGGCGCCCGCACCGTCGTCCAGCAGCCGGTTGCGCAGGGTCACCCACGCCGTCCCGAGGTCGCGCCGCACCTGCTCGGACACCTCGGTCCGGGCCGGGTTGAGGATGGTCTGCTCCTCCTCGCCGATGTGGTGGTTCAGAGCGGTGGCGAGCGCCTCGACGGCGTCGTCGAACTTCTGGGTGTCGGTGCCCTTGCACTCCAGGAGGGCGAGCAGCTTCTCGTTCCCCTCAGCGTGCTCCTCCTCACCGTGGTCGGCCTCCTCCTTGGTGATCGCGCGCTTGCTGTTCAGCTGGTTGTAGACCTTCTCCTCCTCCGCCTCCCCGTGGGCGATGAGGATGTCGGCGAGCACCGCGCGGGCGGCCTCGCGGTCCGCCGTGGCGTCACGCAGGTCGCGCAGCAGGCTCTCGAACAGGCGGTGGTCGTCCAGGATGAGGTCGACCACATCACCCTGGGTGGGTCGGGGGATGTCGTGGTGCGTCATGGCCCCAGCCTCTCACCTGCGGCGGTGCCACCCGTCCGGCCCATGGCGACGCGGCTGAACGGTCAGGTCGTCAGGCCACCTCGCCGGGATGCCGCCGACCCGCGAACCAGATCTTGGTCTCGCCGTAGCGGCGCTCGGCCTCGCGCTCCCACGTGCCGGGCCACCGGGGCTCCGGCGAGCGTGACGACCGCTCCACCACGACGAGGGCTTCGGGCACGAGCCACCCGTTCTCCACCAGCGCGGTGAAGTCGTCGGCGAGCGCGTCCTCGCTGAGGTCGTACGGCGGGTCGCTGAACACGAGCGTGCAGGGAGTGCCCGGTCGGCCCGCCAGGACGCGGGACACCGAGGAATGTCGTACCGAGATCCCGGGCAGTCCCAGGGCCCTTGCGTTCGCCTGGGTGACCTTTGCGGCGCCCCGGTCCGCCTCGACGAGTAGCACGCTCGCCGCCCCGCGGCTCGCCGCCTCGAGGCCCAGGGCTCCCGACCCCGCGTACAGGTCCAGAACGTGGGCGCCCCTGAGCACCTCCAGATGCTCCAGACGCGAGAACAGCGCCTCTCGCACACGGTCACTGGTCGGCCGGGTGTTCGGACCAGCCGGAGTGTCCAGCCGGAGCCCTCCAGCCCGACCGCTGATGATCCGGGTCACTGCGGCACCGTACAGCGCCGCGGCTGATGCTCCTGTGCGGCGCCGATGGTCAGGGCGCGTGGACGGTCGGGTCGTCGCGCAGCACGTCGAGCAGGAGGGCCAGGACGGCGTCGGGGCGCTCCAGGGATGGCAGATGCCCGGCCCACGCCAGCTCCACGGCGTCGGCACCCTGCACCTCCCGTGCCAGCCGGGCAGCGACGTCGCGGAAGAGCTGGAGGTCGTGGCCGCCGGACACGACGGTCGTCGGGACCGAGATGTCCTCGGGGCGCACCTCGACCGTGCGCTGCACCGGACGCGGGACCAGCACGTCGGCCGCCAGCTGTACCTCGAAAGCGCGCCGCTGCATGGAGGCCACGAGCTGGCGTGCCGAGTCGTCGCCCTCGGGGCCCAGCCAGGTCCGGACGTTGAGCTCGACCGCGCCGTCCACGTCGCCCGCCTCCAGCAGGCGCCCTTCCTCCTGGCCGAAGGCCAGGACATCGGGGGTCGGCTCGACGCCACGCAACGCGGTACACAGCAGCACGAGGGACGACACCCGTGCCGAATGCAGCGTGGCAAGCTCCAGCGCCACGCGGCCACCGAAGCTCGAACCCACGACAGCCGCATCGGTGATCCCCAGGCTGTCCAGCAGCGCGTCGAGGTCGTCTGCGTCCGCATACTCCTCGGGCGGCAACGGGGTCTCACCGAACCCGCGCAGGTCCGGTCGGACCACTCGGAAGCTGTGGCTCAGAGACGGCACGACCGGGTCCCACATACGGCGGTCAGCCACACCGGCGTGAAGCAGCAGGACGGCGCGACCGGAACCGTCGTCGTCATAGGCCAGCAGCACGGCCCCAGCGTATGGCGCGGTGAGCCTGCCGCCCAGGGGTGCGGCGGGCGCGTCACGAGGACTGAGCACCGAGCCAGACGGGGTCATGCTGTGGCCGCCCGCGGGATGCGCGGTCAGTGAAGGCCACCCGCGCTCGAAGAAGGCCGTGTGCCGCTCACCCGCGCTCGAGGAAGGCCGCCTGCTCCTCGTCGATGCGGTCCGCGACGGCCGCGGCCAGCTCCGGATGACGTGCCAGGAGCGGGTCGGCCTCGACGACCGCCACGGCGTCCTCGCGCGCCTGCTCCACCAGCTCCTCGTCGCGCAGGATGGACAGGAACTCGAGCTGGTTGCGCCCGCCGGACTGCCGGGAGCCCAGGACGTCGCCTTCCCGGCGCTGCTCGAGGTCGAGCCGGGCCAGCTCGAAACCGTCCGTGGTTCCCGCCACCGCGGCGAGCCGCTCCAGCGCGGTCTGGGCCTCCGTGTCGGTCATCAGGAGGCACAGACCCGGATGCCGTCCTCGGCCCACCCGGCCACGCAGCTGATGCAGCTGGGACACCCCGAAACGGTCCGCGTCCATGACGACCATCACGGTCGCGTTCGGCACGTCGACGCCGACCTCGATCACGGTGGTCGACACGAGCACGTCGATCTCACCGCCGCCGAAGCGTCCCATCACCAGGTCCTTCTCCTCCGGAGACAGCCGGCCGTGCAGCACCCCGATGTCGAGGCCCGCCAGCGCCGGCAGCCGCCGCAGCGCCGCCTCCACGGCGTAGACGCTGGCCCACTCGCGCGGCTCGGCCCTGTCCTGCGTGTCCTCCGACCTGTCCCGCAGGTCCTCCGTCCGGTCCAGGACGTCCTCGGGCTCGGGTGGCGTGTCAACGATCTCCTCCTCCTGCGGAGCGGCCCCACTCGGGCCGATGTCCACCGGACCGCCGATCCGAGGGCACACCACGTACGCCTGGCGGCCCTGCCGCGCCTCCTCGCCCACCCGTTCCCAGGTCCGCTCCACCCATCGCGAGTTGCCCCCCTGCACCAGGTGCGTCGCGATCGGGGAGCGACCGGCCGGCAGCTCGCGCAGCGTGGAGGTCTCCATGTCACCGAAGACGGTCATAGCCACAGTCCTGGGGATCGGCGTGGCCGTCATGACCAGCACATGCGGCGGCTGCTTTCCCTTCTCCCGCAAGGCATCTCGCTGCTCCACGCCGAACCTGTGCTGCTCGTCCACGACGACCAGCGCGAGGTCGAAGAAGGAGACGTCCTGCTGGATCAGCGCGTGCGTGCCGATGACGACGCCCGCGTCACCCGAGGCGACGTCGAGCAGCGCCTGGCGGCGCGCTGACGTGGGTTGTGAGCCGGTCAGCAAGGCGACCCGGGTGCCGATCTCGCTGCCGCCCAGCATCCCGCCCTCGGCGAGGTCTCCCAGCATCTGCGTGACGGACCGGTGGTGCTGGGCTGCGAGAACCTCGGTCGGCGCCAGGAGCGCGGCCTGACCTCCGGCGTCGACCACGGCCAGCATCGCCCGCAGCGCGATCACGGTCTTCCCCGAGCCGACCTCGCCCTGGAGCAGCCGGTGCATCGGTGTGTCGCGGGCCATCTCGCTGGCCAGCACGTCGCCCACCTCGCGCTGCCCCTGGGTCAGGTCGAACGGCAGACGCTCGTCGAAGGCGGCCAGCAGCCCCCCCTCCCGGGGACGCCGCGCGACGGTCTTCTCCAGTGCCTGCTCCCGCCGGCGCTTTGCCAGCACCGTCTGCAGGACGAAGGCCTCCTCGTAGCGCAGCCGCCGCCGGGACGCCTGGACGTGTGGCCAGTCCCGTGGCTGGTGGATCCCCCGCAACGCTTCCAGCCGGTCGGGCAGCCGTCGACGGCGGCGCACGTCCGCCGGGATGACGTCGGGCACGTCCCCGAGCTGGTCGAAGACCAGGTTGAGGCTGTCCACGATGGTCCAGTTCTGCAGCTTGGGGACGCGCCGGTAGATGGGGATCAGGCCGCGGTCCTTGTCCAGCCCCTCAGACTCCGGAGCAAGGATCTGGTAGTCGGGGTGCGCCAGCTGCCACTTCTGCCCGTACCGGCTCACCTCGCCGGCGAAGACGGCCCGCGCCCCGGGCACCAGCCGCTCCTCGTGCCCGTAGGGCTTGAAGAAGGTCACCTCCATGTCGAAGGAGCCGTCGGTGATGGTGACCGTCAGGATGCGGCCCCGGCGGTTCCTCATCGGGCGCGTGACCGCCTGCTTCACGTCCGCCACCACGACGACGTACTCGCCGACGTGAAGGGCCGACAGGTCGGCGTCCCTGCTCCTGTAACGCCGGGGCCAGTAGCGCAGCAGGTCGCCGACGGTGTGGAGGTCGCGTTCCTTGGCCAGGCGCGGAGCCGCCGTGGAGACCACCGCGGACAGGCGGGTGCTCTCGTCCACCACGCCTACTCGACTCCCACGAGCAGGGGGTAGTGCGGCTGCCCGCCGTCGATCACGGTCACGTCCACGTCCCGATGGGCCAGCTGGATGCGGCGGCCGACCTCGCCGGCGAGACCCTCCGGTGCCTGCGCCCCGCCGACCACCGTGACGAGCTCGCCCCCGCCGGCGAGGAGCCGTGCCACGACGTCGGAGCCGACCTCTGCGAGGTCGTGGCCGACGATGACGACGTCGCCGGCGACCGCGCCGAGCACGTCACCCGGTTGGCAGGGACCGGCGCTCGTCAGCGCCTGCTTGTCGGCCACCGCCACCGCGCCGTGCCGGGTCGCCGCCGCGGCATGGCTCATCTGCGCCGCGTTGCGGGCCGCGCTGAGGGTCGGGTCGAACACCGCGAGGGCCGCCAGCCCCTGCACCGCCGTGTGCGACCGCACGAGGTGCACGTCGAGGCCGTCCTGCTCCGCGGCGCTCGCCGCAGCCTGCGCCGCCATCTCGGTGTCCCGGTCGTTGGGCAGCATGATGACGGCCAGGGCATGGCAGGCGCGGACGGCGTCCAGGAGCTGACCGGCCGAGGCCCGCCGCCCGGGCCCGCTGGACACGACGACTGCGCCGGCCTGGGTGAAGACGTCGCGCAGCCCGGGACCAGCCGCGCAGGCCACCACCGCGACGCCCGTGGCGGGTCTGCGGTGCGCCAGCTGGTCGGCGAAGTGGGTCACCCGCACCCGGTACGGGCGCCCGGCATCCAGCCCGGCCTCGATGGCGGCCCCCACATCCTCCACGTGGACATGGACGTTCCACAGGTCCGGGCCGCCCACCACGAGGAGCGAGTCGCCCAGGTCGTCGAGGGTCTGGCGAAGCACCGCCACCCGCGCCTCGTCACTGTCCCGCAGCAGGTACATCACCTCGTATGCCGGACCGCCGGGGACGCCGTCCGGGACGCCCGCGGCGGCGTCGGTGCTCCCGAACGGGTGCACCACTGCGCCGACCTGGCCCCACTCCTTGCGACGACGAAGGGAGGGGTCGTCCGCAAAGGGCTCTATCCGCTCCCCCAGGTGGGCGCCGTCCTGATGGACCACCCGAGCCAGGGCCTCGAGCAGTAGGACGTAGCCGGCGGCGCCGGCATCCACGACGCCTGCCTGCTCGAGCGCGGGCAGCTGCGCGGTGGTCGCCTTCAACGCCCGGGTCGCCGCGTCGAGTGCACGCTCCGTCACGGCGACGAGGCCGTCGCCCTCGGCGGCCGTCCCGGCCTCTGCGGCCGCTCTCGCCACGGTGAGGATCGTGCCTTCGGTGGGCCGCGTCACACTCGCGTGGGCACGCTCGCTGGCTCTGCGCAGACCGTCGGCGATGACGGCGGCGTCGGCCGCCACTACACCGCTGTGCGCGACGGCCTCCGCAAACCCGCGGACGAGCTGGCTCAGGATCACCCCCGAGTTCCCCCGAGCGGTCAGGAGCATGGAGCGAGACAGGGCCGAGCACTCCTGCCCGAGGGTGGCGGTCCCCAGGACGCCGGCACGCTCGTGCTCGGTGCGGACCGCGTCGAGGGCGGCGTCGAGCGTCAGGTAGAGGTTGGTGCCGGTGTCGCCGTCCGGCACCGGGTAGACGTTGAGCGCGTCGATCTCCGCGCGGCGCGCGGCGAAGGCCGCCCGGGTGAGCACGGCCCACCGCCGCGCATCCACGGCGGAGAGGGCATCGAGCACGGTGGCAGGCTAGTCCCCGGTGCCGTCACCAGCCTCGTTTTGGCCGTTGCGCCACACCTCGGCTACGCTTGACCGGTTCCCGTGGACCTCTGCGTGGCTGGCCCGTGCCTGCACCGAGGAAGAGGGGGATCTCAGGTTTCGTACGCATCTAGTTCAGGAGAACACCCGTGGCTGCCAACTGCGACGTCTGCGGCAAGGGACCGGGCTTCGGTCACAACATCTCGCACTCGCACCGCCGCACCAAGCGTCGCTGGAACCCCAACATCCAGCGCGTCAAGGCGCTGGTGGGCGACGCGGGCGTGACTCCGAAGCGGCTCAACGTCTGCACCTCGTGCCTCAAGGCGGGCAAGGTCAAGCGCTGACCTGACTCAGCCCCCGGCATACCGAAGCCGGCCTCCCACCCGGGAGGTCGGCTTCGCTGTTCTCGCCCTCCTGCCGCCCCAACCCCGCCCCACCCTCCGGTTCGAGGGAAGCACGACGGTGGTCACCGGCGTTCTACCTCGAACCGGAAGGGTCGAAGTGGTCCCAGCCGCGGGGCTCCTGGGCTCGGCCGTCGAGGGTGATGCCGGAACCGGCCTCGACGCGGCCCAGCCGGCGCCAGCCCTCGGGCACTCCCCCGGGGAACGTCGCCAGCAGGCTGTGCTCCTCTCCCCCGGCCAGCACACAGTCCCACGCCGCGTCGCCGACGGCCGGCTCAAGGGCAGCGGCGTATGGCGCCAGCAACGAGCGTTCCAGGGCCAACCGCACCCCGCTGGCATCGGCGAGCCGAGCGCCGTCCCTCAGTAGGCCGTCCGACACGTCGAGCATCGCCGTGGCCCCGGCGACCGCCGCCTGGGGCCCCGCTGCCAGAGGGGCCCGCGGTCGCAGATGATGCTCGAGACACTGCTGCCTCGTCCCGCCGTGCCGCTCGTGGGGGTCCACGCCGGCGCGCAGCAGCGACAGACCCGCGGCGGAGCGGCCGAGCGTCCCGCAGACGGCCAGCACATCACCCGCGCGCGCACCGCTGCGTAGGACCGGCGGGCGGCCCTGAAGGTCACCGAGAGCCGTCAGCGACACGACCACGGTTCCCGGTCCGGCCGACGACAGGTCGCCCCCGGCCACGGCGACCATGGCCCCGCGGGCACCCTCGCCCAGCGCTCGCGCGAAGTCGACCGCCCAGTCCGCCGGGGTCTGCGGGTCGGCGATGAGGCTCACCAGGATGGAGGTGGGCACGGCGCCCATGGCGGCCACGTCCGCGAGGTTCTGCGTGAGCGCCTTGGCTGCCACGTCCGGCGCGGAGGACCACTCGTCCAGCCAGTCCCGGCCCCGAACCATGGAGTCGGTGGTGGCGACCACCGCCCCGTCGGACGCGAGCACCGCGGCGTCGTCGCCGGGCCCCACGAGGACCGCGTCATGCCCAACGAAGAACGGCAGGATCTGGGCCAGCAGAGCCGACTCGGAGACCTGCGCCAACGTGCGCCGGGCCGTGACCATCACTTGACCTCCTCGAGGCTCCCCGGGGGAGACGGGTGGGACACGGGCACGGTAGCGTCTGCCCTGGCCGCGGGCTCCGCCGCGGTCGGGTTCTCTCGGGACGCCGATGTCCCGGCCAACCGGAAAGCTGAGGTAGCTCGTGGTGGTGCAGGCCTACATCCTGATCCAGACCGAAGTCGGCAGGGCGGCGACCGTGGCCGAGGCCATCGCCGGCATTGCCGGGGTGGTCCTGGCGGAGGACGTCACCGGCCCCTACGACGTGATCGCGCGCGTCGAGGCCAACACCGTCGACGAGCTCGGCAAGCTCGTCATCGCCAAGATCCAGGACGTCCCCGGCATCACCCGTACCTTGACCTGCACCGTCGTCCACGTCTGACCTCGTGCTGCCCGGCGCCCGCCCCCGGGCAGGGCGCCTGACCACCGGCCTCCTCGTCCTCGGGGTCGCCGGTGGTGTTCTGTCCGCCTGTTCCAGCTCGGTGAGGGTCAGCCCTCCACCCCATGCCAAGGAGTGCGAGCCCGCCACGGCGAAGTGGCCTGCCACGGTCGGGGGCCGTGCTGCTCGCCCGGTCACCGTCAAGGCTCCCGCGGTGCGGACCGACGCCGCCGCCTGGGGCGACCCGGCGATCATCGCGACCTGCGGCTGGCCGGCCCTGGGGCCCACCGAGCAGGAGTGCCTGGCGGTAGACGGCGTCGACTGGGTCGCCGAGCCGCTGAGCGACGGGGTGAGGTTCACGACCTTCGGCCGCACCCCCGCCCTCGAGGTGCTCGTGCCCGATGCCTACAAACCGGAGCCGTTGCTGCTGCCGGCGTTCCGAGCCGTCGCGGAGGCGCTGCCCGGGAACGGACGTCGTTGCAGCTGACCGTGCCACTGATCGTGCCACTGATCGTGCCACTGATCTTGCCACTGACCTCGCCGCTGAGGTTGACGCTGCCGCTGTGGACGAGTGGGCCTAGCGCAGCCCGACAGGCCGGGTCAGCGCCAGCTGGATCAGCTCGTCGATGAGGTCGCGGTACGACAACCCGGTCGCCTCCCACATCTGTGGGTACATCGAGTGTGGGGTGAACCCCGGCATGGTGTTGATCTCGTTGATCAGCACCCGGCCGTCGTCGGTGTAGAAGCAGTCCACCCGTGCCAGCCCCTCGCACCCGAGCGCATCGAAGGCCGCACCGGCGAGTCGCTGTACCTCCGCCGCCACGGCGTCCGGCACCTTGGCGGGGCAGGAGAGTACGGCACCGTCGTCGAGGTACTTCGCCTCGAAGTCGTAGAACTCGTGCCCACCGGCGGCCGTCACCTCGATCTCCCCGACGAGCGACACCCGAGGGCCGTCCGTGCCGCGCCCCTGCAGGACCGCGCACTCGATCTCGCGCCCGACGATCCCCTGCTCCACGATGACCTTCGGGTCGTGCTCGCGGGCGAGCTCGACGGCTGCCTCGAGCGCCTGCGGCGTCGAGACCTTCGAGATCCCCATGCTGGAGCCGGCGCGCGCAGGCTTGACGAACACCGGGAACGACAGCGCGGAGACGGCGTCCAGGGCCGCTGCTCTGTCCCGCGTCCACTGGGCGTCCGTGATGACGGCGTACGGTCCGACGGGCAGCCCGGCGCCTGCGAACAGCACCTTCATGAAGTGCTTGTCCATGCCCGCCGCTGACGCGAACACGCCGGACCCGACATACCGGATGTCGGCCAGCTCGAGCATTCCCTGGATGGTGCCATCCTCCCCGAACGGGCCGTGCAGCAAGGGGAACACCACGTCGACCTCGCCGAGGCTCCGGGGCACCTGCTGCGGCTCGAGGGCGGTCAGCGTCCGGTCCGTTGTCGCCAGCGGCACCACGACGCCGGCACCGTGCCCGGCCACCTCGGGACTGCGTTCGGGCGTCAGGCTCAGCAGCTCGGGGTCCGCGTCTGCCAGCACCCAGTGGCCGTCCCGCGAGATCCCGACCGGGATGACGTCGTACGCCTCACGGTCGATGGCGCCCATCACGCCCGCCGCGGTGGCACAGGAGACCGCGTGCTCCGAGGAGCGGCCGCCGAAGACGATGGCGACGCGCGGTCTGCGAGGTGCGGGCTGGTCCGTAGTCATCGCGGCCGAGCGTATCCCGACCGCTCGGCGGGCAGGGCGCGCGGCACGCTGCACCACCCGCCTACGCTGACCGCGTGACGCATCAAGACCTCTCCCCCGCCACCCGCCTGGTCTCCCTCGGACGCCAGGAGCGCATTCCCGGCGCGGGGGTCAACGCCCGCCTGGAGCTCTCGTCGACGTATGTGGCGGATGGACCGGTGAACTATGCCCGGGCTGGGAACCCGACGTGGTCGGCCTTCGAGGAGGCGCTCGGCTCTTTGGAAGGCGGGGACGCGCTGGTCTTCGCCTCGGGGATGGCGGCGGTGGCCGCAGCGCTCTCGCTCGTCGACCACGGCGGCGTCGTAGTCGCGCCCCGGTCTGCGTACAACGGCACGGTTGCCACGCTGCTCGACGCGGAACGCGACGGACGCTTCGAGGTCCGCTGGGTCGACCCGGCGGACACCTCGGCGACAGTCGACGCCGTCGAGGGGTCGGACCTGGTCTGGCTGGAGTCGCCCAGCAACCCGCTGCTGGAGGTGGCCGACCTGACAGCGCTGGCCAGTGCTGCGTCCCGCGCGGGCGCGATCTCGGTGTGCGACAACACCTTCGCCACGCCGCTGGTCCAGCGCCCCCTCGCCCTCGGCGTGGACGTCGTGGTGCACTCCGTGACCAAGTACCTCAGCGGCCACAGTGACCTGATCCTCGGCGCCACGGTCACGGGGGCCGGCGACCGCGGTCGCAACCTGCACGACCGCCTGTCCCATCACCGGCTTCTGGGCGGTGCGATCGCGGGCCCGATGGAGACCTGGCTGGCGCTGCGCGGCCTGCGCACGCTGCACGTCCGGCTGGAGCGGGCCACGGCCAACGCGCGCGAGCTCGCCGACCGGCTGGCGCGACACCCACACGTCCAGCGGGTGCGCTACCCCGGCTTCGGCGCCATCGTCTCGATCGAGGTCCCGGGAGGAGCCGACGGAGCCGAGCGCGTGGCCGGCGCGACGCAGCTGTGGACGCACTCCACCAGCCTCGGTGGCGTGGAGTCGCAGATCGAGCGCCGACGCCGCCATCCCGCGGAGCCGGTCGCCGTACCGCAGGAGCTGCTGCGGCTCTCGGTAGGGATCGAGGACGTCGAGGACCTCTGGGCGGACCTCGACCAGGCCTTGGTCGGCTAGTCCGTCTCGTTCTTCAGCGCCCGCAGCATCAGCGCGCCGACGACCTCCGACGGTGGCCGCCCGTCGTGCACCACGGCTGCCACCTGCTCGATGATCGGCACCTGGACGCCGTTCTTGTCGGCCAGCTGGAGGATCGACTCGCACGACTTCACGCCCTCCGCCGTCTGGCGCGTCACCGCCACGACCTCCTGGACGGTCATCCCGCGGCCGAGGTTCAGCCCGAAGGTGCGGTTCCGCGACAGCGGCGACATGCACGTCGCGATCAGGTCGCCCACCCCGGCAAGCCCGGCGAAGGTCATCGGGTCGGCGCCCAGGGCCAGGCCCAGCCGTGTGGTCTCGGCCAGGCCTCGGGTGATGATCGAGGCCTTGGAGTTGTCGCCCATCCCCAAGCCCTCCGCCATGCCCACCGCCAGTGCGATGACGTTCTTGACGGCACCGCTCAGCTCGGTACCGACGACGTCGGTGTTGGTGTAAGGACGGAAGTACGGGGGGTTGGAGGCCTGCGCGACCATCTCCGCCACGTCCTCGTCGATGCACGCGACGACGCTCGCCGCGGGCTGCCTCATCGCGATCTCCTTGGCCAGGTTGGGGCCTGACACGACCACTATCCGCTCGTACTCGACGTCGCCGACCTCGGCGATCACCTCGCTCATCCGCTTGGTGGTCCCCAGCTCCACGCCCTTCATGAGCGAGACGACTGCGGCCCGCCTGGGCAGCACCTCACGCCACGTCGCCAAGTTCTCCCGCAGCGTCTGCGAGGGCACGGCCAGCACGACGATGTCGGCGCCGGCGCAGGCTTCCTGTGGGTCGGTGGTCGCCGAGATGGTGCGCGGGAGCTCGATGCCGGGCAGGTAGTCGTCGTTGCTCCCAGCGTTGACCTGGTCCACGACCTCCTGACGCCGTCCCCACATCCGCACGGAGGTCCCCCCGTCGGCCAGCACCGCGGCGTACGCCGTGCCCCAGCTGCCGGTGCCGAAGACCGCCGCGGTCGTCATGCGCTCTCTCCCTGCTGTCGTCGGAACTTCCCCGTCTCGGGCAACCCGTGACGGCGGGAGTCGAACCGTTCGAGCGGCGCCTTCTCGCCACGGAGCTTCTCCAGCTCGGTGGTGATCGCAGCCATGATCCGGTCGGTGGCCTCGCGCAGCACGGCGCCCGTCAGCGGGCGGTCGTACAGGTCGCTCAGATCCACCGGCGGTCCAGCACTGACCTGCATCGTCTTGCGGGGGAACAGCCGCGGACTCTTCGCATACGGCTCGAGGAGCTCCTGCGGGCCCCACTGGGCCACCGGGACCACCGGGCAGCGGGTCGCGAGGGCGATGCGTGCGGCGCCGGTCTTGCCCACCATCGGCCACATCGCCGGGTCACGCGTCAGGGTGCCCTCCGGGTACACCCCCACGCACTTGCCCTCGTTGACCGCCGCGACGGCTGCCCGGAAGGCATCCGCCGCCTGGCCGGTGTTGCGGTACACGGGAATCTGCTGGGCACCGCGCAGGATCGCTCCGACCACCGGCACACGGAACACTCCCTCCTTGCCGAGGAAGAACGGAGGGCGTCCGTTGTCCACGAGGAAGTGCCCGAACGCCAGCGGGTCGACGTGGGACAGGTGGTTCGGCGCGACGACGAACCCGCCCGTCGCCGGCAGGTTCTCCGCCCCGCGCCAGTCGCGCTTGGTCAGGACCATGAGCAACGGCCGGACGATCGCCACGACGAACCGGTAGGCGAACGGCAGGCTGCGGCGGGTGCCACGGGCGGTCACGAGGGCTCCAATGCGGCGAGGACGGCGAAACGGGTCGGTCTGGCCATGTGAATGAGCATCTTCCCGGCTCCTGGGGGCGGTGTCGAGGCACCTCGCCATCGCTGGCACGATCGGGTCGTGTCCACGTCATGGCGGCTGGTCCTGCCGGTGAAAGGGGGAAGGGCGGCGAAGTCCCGCCTTCACCCACCGTCGGGAGTCGCGCGCGTGGACCTGGCCCTCGCCATCGCCGCCGACTGCCTGGCTGCGTGCACCGCCGCCCTTCCTCCAGGTCACGTCTTCGTCGTCAGCTCGGACCGGCAAGTCCGGGCACTGGCGGGAAAGTATGGTGCCGTCCTCGTGGCGGATCCCGGTGCAGGCCTCAACGCCGCGGTGACGGCAGGCGTGGCCGCTGCGGGCACTGCGGGGGCGACCCGTGGGGCGGCCGCCGCACCAGCGGGGCTCGCGGCGGTCGCCGGCCTCGGTGAGCCGACACCCGTCGCCGTCCTGCTGGCAGATCTCCCCTCGGTTCGCCCGGACGACGTCGTGCAGGCGCTGACGGCGGCCGCGGCCCACGATCGTGCGGTCGTCCCCGACGCCTCGGGTGAGGGCACGGTGGTGCTCAGCGCCAAGGACGGCAGACGCCTCGTCCCCCGCTTCGGCCCCGGGTCGGCGGCACGTCACGCGGCATACGGGCACGTGCGCCTCGAGCTGGACCTGCCGCGGCTGCGCACCGACGTGGACGACGACGTGGCGCTGGCCGCCGCGATCCGGCTCGGGGTCGGGGCGGCGACCCGAGCAGTGCTGCAGTCGGGTCCAGCTACGCTGGCCGCCATGCAAGGCACCGTCCACCGCTTCGACAGCACCACCGGGGCGGGCTCGGTGCTGCTCGACGACGGGCGCGAGGTCCCGTTCAGTGCAGAGGTCTTCGCGACCAGCGCCCTGCGTGGCGTGCGTCCAGGACAGCGGTTGAGCATCACGACCACGGCAGGCGACGACTCCGTGTCAGCGCTGTGGATCGTGGGCATCGGGGACGACCAGGTCATCGCGTAGCCCCGCCGGGCCGCCGCGGCTCAGCCGACCTGGTAGTCCGCCCCCAGGGCGTCGAGCTTCTCCGAGAAGCGCTCGTAGCCGCGGTAGATCAGCTCGATGCCGTGGACCTTCGACTGCCCTTCCGCCGCGAGCGCGGCGATGAGGTAGCTGAAACCCCCGCGCAGGTCCGGCACGGTGATCTCGGCGCCTTTGAGGGGCGTCGGTCCGGACACGACCGCGCTGTGCCGGAAGTTGGCCCTGCCGAAGCGGCACGGCGACCCGCCGAGGCACTCGCGGTAGAGCTGGATCACGGCGCCCATCTCCTCGAGCGCGTCGGTGAAGCCGAGCCGGTTCTCGTACACCGTCTCGTGGACGATCGACAGGCCGCTGGTCTGGGTGAGGGCCACGATGAGCGGCTGCTGCCAGTCGGTCATGAACCCGGGGTGGACGTCGGTCTCCAGGACGAGCGAGCTCAGCGGGCGACCGCCGTGCCAGAACCGGATCCCCTCGTCGTCGATGTCGAAGTCCCCCCCGATCTTCCGGAACACGTTGAGGAACGGCATCATGGCCTGCTGCTGAGCGCCCCGGACGTAGATGTCGCCCTTGGTGGCCAGGGCGGCACACGCCCATGAGCCGGCCTCGATGCGGTCCGGGATGGCGAGGTGGTCGTAGCCGCCGAGCCGGTCGACGCCCTCGATCTTGATGACGCGGTCGGTCTCCACACTGATGACCGCCCCCATCTTCTGGAGGACCGCGATCAGGTCGAGGATCTCGGGCTCGACGGCGGCGTTGCGCAGCTCGGTGACGCCCTGGGCGCGCACGGAGGTCAGCAGCACCTGTTCGGTGGCGCCGACGCTGGGGTACGGGAGCTGGATGCGCGTCCCCTTGAGGCCCTCAGGGGCGGTGAGCCGCAGGCCCTCAGGACGCTTCTGGACGTCGGCACCGAACTGGCGCAGCACGTCGAGGTGGTAGTTGATCGGGCGCTCGCCGATGCGGCAGCCGCCGAGGTCGGGGATGAACGCCTCGCCGAGCCGGTGCAGCAACGGCCCACAGAGCAGCACCGGCACCCTCGAGGACCCGGCGTGCGCGTCGATGTCGGCGACGTGCGCCTGCTCGACGTTGGTCGGGTCGAGGACCAGCTCTCCGTCCCGCTCGGTGGAGTCGATGCGGACGCCGTGCAGCTCGAGGAGCCCGGACACGATCTTGACGTCCGAGATCTCCGGCACCCCGCGCAGCCTGCACGGACCCTCAGCCAGCAGCGCCGCGACCATGGCCTTGGAGACCAGGTTCTTCGCCCCGCGGACCTCGAGGTCTCCGACCAGAGGGGCGCCGCCGTTCACGGTGAGGATGTTCGTCATGGCGCAAGCATCCCAAACGACGTCAGAGGCCGACACCCCGAGGGGTGCCGGCCTCCGAGGCGCTGCGGAGTCAGGCCTTCTTGGCCGTGCGCTTGCTGGCGGTCCTGCCGGTGGCCGACTTGGCGGGGGTCGTCCTGGCTGCCGTCCTCTTCGCCGGCGCTGCCTTCGAGGCGGTCTTCGCGGTTGCCGACTTCGCCGTGGACTTCGTGGCGGTCGTCTTGGCCGTCGTCGTCCTGGCTGCCGTCTTCGTGGCGGGCGTCGCCTGGGCGGCCGACTTGGCCGTCGTCTTCTTCGCGGGAGCCGACTTGGCCGTCGTCGCCTTCGCCGTCGTCGCCTTCGCCGTCGTCGCCTTCGCCGGCGCCGACTTGGTGGCGGTCTTCGCCGTCGTGGCAGCGGACTTCTTCGCCGGCGCGGCCTTGGTGGCGGTGCTGGCCGTCGTGGCCTTGGACGCGGTGGCGGTCTTCCTCGTGCCGGCCGAGGCGGTCTTGCTCGCCGACCCGGCGGCCGCGCGTGCCCCCGCGACGGCAGCCTTGGGCAGCGACCGCGGGTTCTTCACGACCTCCTTGAAGGCCGACCCTGCCCTGAACTTGGGGACGACGGTCTTCTTGATCTTGACGGAGGCGCCGGTGCGAGGGTTGCGCCCGGTGCGGGCTGCACGAGCGGCCTGCTCGAAGGTGCCGAAACCGGTGATGGCCACACTGCCGCCCTTGGCGACCTCGCGGATGACCACGTCGACGACCGCGGTGAGAGCGTCGCTGGCGGCCTTGCGGCTGCCGAGCCGCGACTCGAGCTCCTTGATGAGTTCTGCCTTGTTCACGTCTACCCCTCCGAAGGGTCTGGTGACGCCGGGCCCCTGAGCCCGACGAGGTGAGCGGCCGAGCCGATGCCCGACTTGAGACCGACGTTAGGGCGCAAGAGCGTGCGAGTCCACCATCCGGGCACCTTGATCCATTGTGTCGCAACGGATTCAGGCCTCCGCGCAGCGCGATGGGCAGCCCGCCACACTGTCGAGCGCGACCATCGGCCGCCGCGAGACGATCCGCTTGGGATTGGAATCCCTTGCAGGACAACGGATCTCGATGCGCTACGTCCGCCAACGAGGCGGACGTCCGACCCGTCACGGGTCCCCAGGCGACCAGAACGCGACTTCCCGTGCCGTCAGGGGCATTTCGTGCGTGTCGCGGCCACCCGAGACGGCGAGCGGCGCGTCAGCCGACGGTGGTGGAGGGCTTGTACGCCGGGCGGCGGCCCTCGAAGTCCGTCACGTCCTGCTCGTGGCGCAGGGTCAGGCTGATGTCGTCCAGGCCCTCGAGGAGCCGCCAACGGGTGTAGTCGTCGACCTCGAACGGCGCCACGATGTCGCCGGCCGTGACGGTTCGGGACACCAGGTCCACGGTGACCGACGAACCGGGCTCGTTCTCCAGGTACTTCCAGATGAGCTCGATGTCGTCCTGGGCCACCTGCGCTGTGAGCAGCCCCTGCTTGCCACTGTTGCCGCGGAAGATGTCCGCGAACCGGGACGACAGCACGACGCGGAAGCCGTAGTTCATCAGGGCCCACACGGCGTGCTCGCGGGAGGAGCCGGTCCCGAAGTCCGCGCCGGCCACGAGGACCGAGCCGGCGGCATACGCGGGGTGGTTCAGGATGAACGTCTCGTCCTTGCGCCAGGCGGCGAAGAGCCCGTCCTCGAAGCCCGTGCGGGTCACCCGCTTCAGGTAGACCGCCGGGATGATCTGGTCGGTGTCGACGTTGCTGCGGCGCAGCGGAACACCGATGCCCGTGTGGGTGGTGAAGGCCTCCATCAGCTGCGCTCCTTGCTCGCGCCGACGCCGGCGTCGACGTCCGCGTCGACACCCTCGTCGGCCAGGTCTGCCGGGCTGGACAGGGTTCCGCGCAGTGCAGTGGCCGCCGCGACGAGCGGGCTGACGAGGTGGGTGCGGCCGCCCTTTCCCTGCCTGCCCTCGAAGTTGCGGTTGGACGTCGAGGCGCTGCGCTCACCCGGGGCGAGCTGGTCCGGGTTCATGCCCAGGCACATGGAGCACCCGGGCAGGCGCCACTCCGCCCCCGCGGCGGTGAAGATCTCGTCGAGCCCCTCCTCCTCCGCCTGGAGCCGGACGCGCGCCGAGCCGGGCACCACGAGCATCCTCACGCCCTGGGCGACCTGGCGGCCCTTCACGACCCCGGCTGCGGCGCGAAGGTCCTCGATGCGCCCGTTGGTGCAGGAGCCGACGAACACCGTGTCGACCCTGATGTCGCGCAGCGGTGTGCCCGCGGTGAGGCCCATGTACTCGAGGGCGTGACGCGCCGCGGCCTTCTCGTTGTCGTCGCCGAGGGCCTCGGGGTCCGGGACGGAGTCACCGAGGGGCAGGCCCTGAGCCGGGTTCGTGCCCCAGGTGACGAACGGCGTCAACGTGTCTGCGTCGAGGTGGATCTCCTCGTCGAACACCGCGTCCTCGTCCGTGCGCAGCAGCTTCCAGTCCTGCACGGCGCCGTCCCACTGCTCACCCTCGGGCGCGTGCTCGCGACCGCGCAGGTAGTCGAACGTCGTCTCGTCGGGGGCGATCATGCCGGCCCGCGCACCCGCCTCGATCGACATGTTGCAGACGGTCATGCGAGCTTCCATGGACAGGGCCCGGATGGCGCTGCCGCGATACTCCAGGACGTAGCCCTGGCCGCCGCCTGTGCCGATCCTGGCGATGACGGCCAGCACGATGTCCTTGGCGGTCACCCCCGGCTGCAGGGTGCCGTCGACGTTGATCGCCATGGTCTTGAAGGGCTTGAGCGGCAGGGTCTGGGTGGCCAGGACGTGCTCGACCTCGGAGGTCCCGATGCCGAAGGCGAGCGCGCCGAACGCGCCGTGCGTGGAGGTGTGCGAGTCACCACAGACGATGGTCATCCCAGGCTGCGTCAGGCCCCGCTGGGGTCCGACGACGTGCACGATGCCCTGCTCTGCGTCGCCCATCGGGAACAGCCGCACGCCGAACTCCTCGCAGTTGCGGCGCAGGGTCTCCACCTGGGTCCGGCTGACGAGGTCGGTGATGGGTCCCGGCGTGGTGGGGACGTTGTGGTCCTCCGTGGCGAGGGTCAGGTCAGGCCGGCGCACCTTCCGTCCCGCCAGCCGCAGACCGTCGAAAGCCTGAGGGGAGGTCACTTCGTGGATGAGGTGGAGGTCGATGTAGAGCAGGTCCGGCTCGCCCTCGGCGCGTCGCACGACATGCGACTCCCAGACCTTCTCCGCCAACGTTCCGGACACGTCTCCCACTTCCTCCGCATTCGACTCGGGCGCGCGCGACACTGCGCCGTCCCCCGAGGTTCGCACGCGGGACACGCCCACGGATTTGCGTCTCAGGCAATGAGACGTCAATATCAGTGCATGGACATCACGAGTGGGGTCGGAGTTCTCGACAAGGCGGCCATCGTGCTCGGCGCGCTCGAGGCCGGCCCCTCGACGCTGGCGCAGCTCGTCTCCGCCACCGGACTGGCCCGTCCGACGGCGCATCGCCTCGCGGTCGCCCTGGAGCACCACCGCCTCGTCACCCGAGACCTGCAGGGCCGCTTCGTGCTCGGGCCTCGTCTGGCGGAGCTCGCGGCGGCAGCGGGCGAGGACCGGCTGCTCGCCGCGGCGGGTCCGGTGCTCGGGGCGCTGCGCGACCACACGAACGAGAGCGCCCAGCTGTTCCGGCGCCAGGGGGACCATCGCATCTGCGTGTCGGCCGCCGAGCGTCCGGTGGGCCTTCGCGACTCCATCCCGATCGGCGCCACCCTGTCCATGCTGGCCGGGTCGGCCGCCCAGGTGCTGCTCGCCTGGGAGGAGCCGGACCGCCTGCACCGCGGGCTGCACGGTGCCAAGTTCACCGCGACGACGCTGTCCGGCGTCCGCCGGCGCGGATGGGCCCAGAGCGTCGGTGAGCGCGAGGCCGGGGTGGCCTCCGTCTCCGCCCCCGTGCGGGGGCCCTCAGGGCGCGTGGTGGCCGCTGTCTCGATCTCCGGCCCGATCGAGCGGCTCTCCCGCCAGCCGGGGCGACTGCACGCCGCGACCGTCATCGCAGGCGCCAACAAGCTCACCGAGGTGCTGGCGCGACACCACGCCCAGCAGCAGCAGCAGAACCACGCCTGACCCCACCCTGGCCGACCGCGGGTCGGCCCGTGGATAGTGTCACTACCCATGCGGATCTCCGAGCTGTCCGAACGCAGCGGCGTCGCGGTGGCCACCGTCAAGTACTACCTGCGCGAGGGGCTCCTCCCCGCGGGACGCAGCGTCGGAGCCACGCGGGCGGAGTACGACGAGACCCATCTGGCGCGCCTGCGCCTCGTCCGGGCGCTCGTCGAGGCGGGCGTCTCGGTGGCGCAGGCCAGGCGCGTCATGGAGGCACTGGACTCGCCGCCGACCTCTCGCCACGACCTCCTCGGCAAGGCCCAGTACGCCCTTCCCGCCCCCCATGCCGACGTGGAGGTCAGCCCGGAGGTCCGCAGTCTGCTGGTGGACCTGGGCTGGAGCGTCTCCCCTGACGCCCCCGCTCTGCACTCCTTGACCGGGGCCGTCGAGGCGGCCCGGGCGGCCGGGGTGCCCGTGTCCCCCACGACCCTGCGCTCGTATGCGCGGGCCACCGAGGAGATCGCCCGCGTGGACCTGGCGAGCGTCCCCACCGACGACCTGGCCTCCGCGCTGCACCGGGTCGTCGCCGGGACGGTCCTCGTCGACCCGGTGCTCGCCTCTCTGCGACGGCTGGCGCAGGAGCACTTCAGCGGCACCGGCTGACGGAGGCGCGGCCGGACACGGCGAAGAGGTCGCGAACGCGCAAAGGTCCCCGTCCGGATCGGACGGGGACCTTTCCACAACGTAGCCCCGACGGGATTCGAACCCGCGCTACCGCCTTGAGAGGGCGGCGTGCTAGGCCGCTACACAACGGGGCCCTAGCTGGTCCACTCGGTGCCGTACGGCTCCCGGGCAGCGGAGGAAACCATACCGAAAGGTGACTGGATCTCCGAATCGGCGTCTGTCACAAGGACGTGCGCCTGAGCTGGGGTACCAGGACTCGAACCTAGAATGACGGTACCAGAAACCGTAGTGTTGCCAATTACACCATACCCCAAGGGGGTATCACTTCCCGCGCCCGGAGGCCTTGAGGACGTGAACCGAGAGCCGATACTACCGGTCGCGCGAGCACGTTCCCAAATCGGCGCTTCAGCGGGCGACCGCTGCCTCCCCCGCGTCCAGCGTGCGGATCCTGGCGCAGAGCGCCCGCAAGAGCGAGTGCGCCATGCTGGGGTGCCGGTCCACCAGTGACCAGAAGTTGAGTGGCGAGATCGTGAAGGTGTCCAGCCCCTGCTCCCCGGCCGTCAGCGTGGCACTGCGGCCGAGGCCGTCGATCACGGAGATCTCACCGAAGTAGTCCCCCTGCCCCAGCTCGGGACCGCGCTCCACCCCGTTGACCGTCACGGTGGCGGAGCCTCTGAGTATCACCTGGAGCCCGGCGTCGTCGCTGCCCTGGCACACCGCCCGGTGACCGCCGGGGGTATGGATCGTCGCTCCGGCCTGGATGAGGTCGGAGATGAGCGTCTCGGGCAGCCCCGAGAAGAGGTCGATGTCCGCCAGCACGTCCGAGAGCGTCCGTTGGGCCATGAGGCCCCCCTTCCATGCGTAGGAGACCACGATGGCGGCAACGCAGGGGCCATGGCAACGGCTGGAAGGACTACCTCTCGGCCAGCGCGTCCCGCAACCTGCTCAACCGGGCGAGGGTGGACGTCTTCCCCAGGATCTCCATCGACTCGAACAACGGCGGGCTGATGCGCTGCCCGGAGACGGCCGTGCGCAGCGGCCCGAACGCGAGCTTGGGCTTGATGCCCATCCCTTCGACGATGGCAGACCTCAAGGATGCCTCGATCGCCTCCGCGTTCCAGCGGGAGCCCGATGCGAGCAGCCCCTCCCGCGAGTCGTCCAGGTCCGACAAGGCCTCGAGCGCGGCGCCCAGGACCGCACCGGAGTCCTCCTTGAGCTGGGCCCGGGCGTCGTCGGCGACCTCGATCTCGTCGTCAGCGGAGTAGAAGGGCGCGACCAGGGCCGTCGCCTCGGACAGGAGCACCATCCTCGTCTGGATCAGCTCGGCCACCCTGCCCAGCCGCGCGAGCTGGCCCAGGCTCGGCTGCGCGGGCAGTACGCCGTCCCGCTGCAGGTAGGGAAGCAGCCGCGACGCGAGCTGTCCGACCTCGAGCCGGCGAAGGTAGACGCCGTTGAGCCAGTCGAGCTTCTTGAGGTCGAAGATCGGACCGACGGGGTTGACCTTGCGCCAGTCGAAGTCCTTGCTGAACTCCTCGAAGCTGAACACCTCGACGTCCTCGCCGTCCTCTCCGGCCTTCGGCGGGTAGGCCAGCAGGGCGAGGAAGTTCACCAGAGCCTCGGGCAGGTATCCCTGCTCCTGGAACCAGGTCAGCCGGGCTGCGGGATTCTTGCGCTTGGAGATCTTGGACTTGTCCGGGTTGCGCAGCAACGGCATGTGCGCCCACTGCGGCGGCTCCAGGCGGAGCCAGCGGTAGAGCAGGATGTGCTTGGGGGTGCTGGAGATCCACTCCTCACCACGGACCACATGGGTGATGCCCATCTCGTGGTCGTCGACCACGACAGCCAGGTGGTAGGTCGGGAAGCCGTCCGCCTTGAGGATGACCTGGTCGTCAGGCCTCGGCGCCGACACGCGCCCCCTGATCAGGTCGTCGAAGGAGAGCTCGACGTCGTCGGGGACGAGCATCCGTACCACCGGGGTCGGGGTGTAGCCGGGCAGCTCGGCCCGCTCAGCCTGCGTCCTGCCGTGGCACAGACGGTCGTAGCCGGTGGGCTGCTTCGACTTCTGCTGGACCTCGCGCATCTGCGCCAGCCGCTCGGTGGAGCACCAGCAGTGGTACGCCTTCCCGTCGGCCAGCAGTCGCTCGACGTACGGCCGGTAGGTCTCCAGCCGCTCGGACTGCCGGTAGGGGGCGTACGGGCCGCCGACGTCAGGCCCCTCGTCCCACTGCAGCCCCAGCCAGTGCAGCGTGTCGAAGACCTGCTGCTCGCTGTCCTCGCGGAAGCGCGCCCGGTCGGTGTCCTCGATCCGAAGCACGAACCTGCCACCCTGCTGGCGCGCGAAGGCGAGGTTGAACAGGGACATGTAGGCGGTGCCGACGTGCGGGTCACCGGTGGGTGACGGCGCAACGCGCAGCCGTGGGGCGGTGGGGGCGTGGTCGCTCATGGTTCCCCGATCCTAGTGACCCCATGCCTCACCCACAGGGGCGCCCAGACCGCTCCCAGACCGTCCCAGACCGACCCTCGGCCGCCGTCGTCCTCAGCGGCGCACGAAGGTGTTGGTCAGCGTGCCGATCCCCTCGACCTCGACCTCGACGCGCTGGCCGGCCTCGACGAGACCCACGCCGGCGGGCGTCCCGGTGAGGATGACGTCGCCCGGCAGGAGGGTGAACGCGGCGCTGGCGTACGAGACCAGGGTCGGGACGTCGAAGACCATGTCGGCCGTCGTGCCGTCCTGGCGGGTCTCGCCGTCGAGCGTGCTGCGGACCGCCAGGTCGGCCACGTCGAGGTCGGTGACGATCCACGGGCCGAGGGGCTTGGACGTGTCGAAGCCCTTCGCCCGCGCCCACTGCCCGTCGTCGCGCTGCCAGTCCCGAGCGGTGACGTCGTTCGCGCAGGTATAGCCGTAGACGACCTCGGGCACCCGCTCGGGCGGCACGTCCTTGGCGATCCGGCCGATCACCACGGCGAGCTCGGCCTCGTACGACACCTCGCTCGACCCGGCCGGCAGGACGATGGGGTCCCCAGGGCCGACGACGGCGGTGTTAGGGACCAGGAACATCATCGGCCGGGCCGGCGGCTCGCCGCCCATCTCTCGGGCGTGGTCCGCATAGTTGCGGCCGATGCCGATCACCTTGCTGCGCGGGATCACTGGCGCCAGCAGGCGGACCTGCTCCAACGGCACGCGCTCTCCGGTGAAGACGATCGGCTGGTAGAGCGGGTCGCCCTGGACCTGCGCCACGACCTCCTGCCCCGGGTCGCCCTCGACGACGCCGTAGGACGGGTCCTCACCGGTGGTGTATCTCGCGATGCGCACGCCCCCGAGCCTATCGGGGCTCTCGTGCGGCCGCCCGGGACGTCAGCGGGCGGAGAACTCCCGGCGGTAGCGCTGCGGCGAGGTCCCGACCACGCTCTGGAAATGGCTGCGCAGGAGGGCAGCCGAGCCGAAGCCGCTGTGGGAGGCCACCGACTCGACCGGCAGGTCGGTCTGCTCCAGAAGCTCCCTGGCGCGCAGCACCCGCTGCTGGACCAGCCACTTGTGCGGCGTCGTCCCGGTCTCGGCGACGAAGCGGCGGGCGAACGTGCGCTCCGACATCATCGCCAGCCGGGCGAGGTCGGGGACGGTATGCGGGGCGTCGAGGTTCTCCGCGATGTGGTCCAGCACCGGTTGGATGCTCTCGCAGTCCGTCTGCGGCAGCGGGGCCTCGACGTACTGGCGCTGACCCCCGTCGCGCTGCGGCGGGACGACCATCCGCCGGGCGATGCGGGTCGCAACCGCCGATCCCAGCTCACGACGTACCAGGTGAAGGCACGCGTCGATCCCTGCCGCGGTACCCGCTCCGGTGATGATCGACCCCTCGTCGATGTAGAGCACGTCCATGGACACCCTCGTCCTCGGGAACCGCCGAGCCAGCTCCTCGGCATACCGCCAGTGGGTGACCGCAGAGCGGCCGTCGAGCAGGCCGGTAGCGCCGAGCAGGAAGGAGCCGGTGCAGATGGACAGGATCGTGGCGCCCTGCGCGTGCGCGTCCCGGATGGTCTGCAGCAGCTCGGGCGGGTACTCCTCGCGGACACCTCCGGCCGGGATGACGACGAGGTCGGCACCCACGGCGTCGGACCACGGGTGCGAAGCGACGTACTGCCCGCCGCTGGTCGTCGGGACGGGGACACCGGGGCTCTCCCCGCAGGTGAGGAAGGTGAACGGCGGCACGCCGTCATCGGTGCGGTCGATCCCGAAGACCTCGCAGGCGACCGACATCTCGAACATCGCCATCGGGTTGGTCACCAGGGCAGCGACCTTGGAGAGCGCCATACCGGCAGTATGGCAGAAAACTTGCCTTTGGCGTCACTTCTGCCACTGGTGGCGGAATATATGCCAGCGCATGATTTCAGTCATGACCATCATCCTGCTCCTGGCGTTCGTCACCGCTCTCGTCGCCGCGCTCGAGCGGCACCACCGGCACACGTGGAACCTGCCGCACGCCCCGCACGGCGCCGACTCCACCATCGCCTTCACCGACCTCGACCACGACTGGGACCGCGTCCTTCACGACGCCGACGCTCGGCGCTGACGTACAGCCCCGCCTCCCTCCACTCGTCCACCTGGTTCGAGGTGAACACGCCGGAGAGCCGCCGCGCGTCCGCCTGGAACGCGATCCCGGGCGGGTACTGCCCCAACCTGGGTACCCTCCAGCCGTGGAGCGATGGCAGGCACTCGAGGCGGACCACGTCGCCCGCGCCGACCGCGCCACCCGGGCCCACCGCGAGCGCCGCCAGTCCGGTCGGCCGCACCCCGTTGAGGACTTCCTCTTCACCTACTACCCGTTCCGGCCGGCGCAGCTGCGCCGCTGGCACCCGGGTCCAGGGGTCCCGCTCGAGGGCGCCGCGCCGCTCGCTAGAGCGCGGTGGCGGTACTACCGCACCGTGGGTGACACCGTGGAGCTCGACGTGACGGCATACCTCGCGGAGCGGGCAGACACCGTCGAGCTCGTCCGTCGGCTCGTGTCAGCAACGCAGGGCCGGGCTCCTCAGCTGGGCTGCTTCGGGCTCCACGAGTGGGCCATGGTCTACCGCCTGGACGAGGACCGGACCAGACACCGCGGCTGGCCGCTGCGGCTGGGTCGGGCGGGCACCGACGCCGTCGTGGAAGGCCTGCCCCTCCGTTGCACCCACTACGACGCCTTCCGCTTCTACACGCCGCCGGCGCGCTCGCTCAACCTCGTGCAGCCGAGCCGGGACTCCCAGGTGTCGCTGGAACAGCCGGGGTGCCTGCATGCCGGGATGGACCTGTACAAGTGGGCTTTCAAGCTGGGCCCGGCCATACCGGGCGAGCTGCTGCTGGACTGCTTCGACCTGGCACGCGAGATCCGCGAGCTCGACATGCGCGCCTCTCCGTACGACCTCAGCGAGCTGGGCTACTCCCCGGTCTGCATCGAGAGGCCGAGCGGACGTGCGGAGTATGCCGCCGCCCAGCGCGGCTTCGCGGCGCGCGGACAGGCGCTGCGCCTTCGGCTGCTGAGGGCGATCGAGGCGCTGGAGCTCCACGCCGGAGGCACTGCCGCCCAACGGTCGCCGACCCGGCGCCCGGACCCGTGCGCGGCGCCCCAGGCCGGCCCGTAGGCTGACCTACCGTGTCCAAAGTTCTCACGTCCCTGCCTGCTGGTGAGCGCGTCGGGATCGCCTTCTCCGGTGGTCTCGACACCTCTGTCGCCGTCGCCTGGATGCGCGAGAAGGGGGCCATCCCCTGCACCTACACGGCCAACCTCGGTCAGTACGACGAACCGGAGATCGAGACCGTGCCCGACCGCGCAGGCCAGTACGGCGCCGAGCTGGCCCGGCTGGTCGACTGCCGGGCGGCCCTGGTCGAGGAGGGGCTGTCGGCCGTGGCCTGTGGCGCCTTCCACATCCGTAGCGGCGGCAGGACCTACTTCAACACGACCCCGCTGGGCCGCGCCGTGACGGGCACCCTGCTGGTCCGCGCGATGAAGGAGGACGGCGTCGACATCTGGGGCGACGGCTCCACCTTCAAGGGCAACGACATCGAGCGGTTCTACCGGTACGGGCTGCTGGCGAACCCGGCACTGCGGATCTACAAGCCGTGGCTCGACGCCCACTTCGTCGACGAGCTCGGTGGCCGGCACGAGATGTCGCAGTGGCTCACCGCCCGTGACCTGCCCTACCGGGCCAGCGCGGAGAAGGCGTACTCGACCGACGCCAACATCTGGGGGGCCACGCACGAGGCCAAGACGTTGGAGTTCCTCAGCGAGAGCATGGAGGTCGTCGAACCCATCATGGGCGTGCGGTTCTGGGACGAGTCCGTCGCCATCGCGGCGGAGGACGTCAGCGTCCGGTTCGAGCAGGGGCGACCGGTGGCGCTCAACGGGCAGGTGTTCGCCGACGACATCGCCCTCGTGGACGAGGCGAACCGCATCGGCGGTCGCCACGGGCTGGGCATGTCGGACCAGATCGAGAACCGCATCATCGAGGCGAAGTCGCGCGGCATCTACGAGGCCCCCGGCCTGGCGTTGCTGCACCTCACGTACGAGCGCCTCCTCAACGCCATCCACAACGAGGACACGATCGCCGGCTACCACGAGCAGGGCCGACGCCTGGGCCGGCTCCTCTACGAGGGGCGTTGGCTCGACCCCCAGTCGCTGATGATCCGCGAGTCCCTGCAGCGCTGGGTCGCCTCGGCGGTCACCGGCGAGGTGACCGTGCGGCTACGCCGTGGGGACGACTACACGATCGTGGACACCGCCGGCCCCGCCTTCAGCTACCACCCCGAGAAGCTCTCGATGGAGCGTACCGAGGACGCCGCCTTCGGGCCCGTGGACCGGATCGGACAGCTCACCATGCGCAACCTCGACATCGCTGACTCGCGGGCCAAGCTGGAGCTGTATGCCGCCCAGGGCCAGCTGGTGGCACGGCACCAGGACCTCGTCGGGGACCTCGAACCGGGTGGGGCCAATGCGATCTCGTCGAACCCGCGGGCGGCCCGGGCGGACAGCGAGGACGACGCCCTCGACCGAGCGGCGATCGAGTCGGGTACCGACTGAGCCCGGCAACCGACTGAGCTCTCCTCAGCGGACGGGTACGCCGGCCCGGACCAGGCCGTAGGTCACGCCCTCCACGAGGGCGTGCCAGGAGGCCTCGACGATATTGCCGGCGACGCCGATGGTCTCCCAGGACGTCTCGCCGTCGGAGGTCTCGATGAGAACCCGGGTGACTGCGTCGGTGCCGTGCGCCGCGTCCAGGATGCGCACGCGGAAGTCGATGAGCTCGAGCTTGTCCAGCTCGGGGTAGGCAGGTGCCAGGGCGCGCCGCAGCGCGTGGTCGAGCGCGTTGACCGGGCCGTTGCCCTCCCCGGTCGCCACGACCCTCTCGCCCCCGGCGACCACCTTGACCGTCGCCTCGGACAGCGCACTCTCGTCGCCGCGGGCATCGGTGATGACGCGCCAGGACTCCACCTCGAAGAACGTGTAGCTGTCGTCCTCCACCTCACGGCGCAGCAGGAGCTCGAAGGAGGCGTCGGCCGCGTCGAACGTGTAGCCGCGCAGCTCCAGCTCCTTGACCTTGGCGAGCACCCGGCTCAGCAGCACGTCGTTGCCCGACAGGTCGTACCCGAGCTCGCGCCCCTTCAGCTCGATGCTGGCTCGCCCCGCCATGTCCGAGACGAGCATGCGCATGTCGTTGCCGACGTGCTGGGGGTCGGTGTGCTGGTACAGGTCCGGGTCGACGCGGATGGCGCTGGCATGCAGGCCGGCCTTGTGCGCGAACGCGCTGGCACCCACGTACGGCTGGCGGGAGTAGGGCGGCACGTTGGTGATCTCGCTGATCGAGTGCGCGATCCTCGTCGCCTCACGCAGCCGGTCGGTCTCCAGGAGGGGAAGCCCGCGCTTGATCTGCAGGTTGCTCACCACCGTGAGGAGGTCCGCGTTGCCGGTCCGCTCGCCGTACCCGTTGATGGTCCCCTGGACGTGCGTGGCCCCGGCGTCGACCGCTGCCATGGAGTTGGCCACGGCGCACCCCGTGTCGTTGTGGCAGTGGATGCCGAGTCGGGCGGAGGTCGCGGCCACGGCGTCGGCGACGACGTCCGCGACCTGGTTCGGCAGCATTCCTCCGTTGGTGTCGCACAGGGCCACCACTTCGGCCCCCGACTCCATCGCGACGCGCACGACCTCCAGCGCGTAGCCGCGGTCCGCGGCATACCCGTCGAAGAAGTGCTCGGCGTCGAGGAAGACCCGCCGGCCCTCACCCCGCAGGAACGACACCGTGTCCCGGACCATCTCGAGGTTCTCCTCGAGCGTGGTCCGCAGCGCCGACTCGACGTGGCGGACGTGGGACTTCGCCACGAGGGTCACCACCGAGGCGCCGGAGTCCACCAGCGCGCGCACGAGCGGGTCGTCGGCTGCGCGGCCGCCGACCCGCCTCGTGGCGCCGAACGCGGCCAGGGTCGCGTTATGCAGCCGCAGCTCGGTCCGGGCACGGGCGAAGAACTCGGTGTCCTTGGGGTTCGCGCCCGGCCAGCCGCCCTCGATGAAGCCGACGCCGAGCTCGTCCAGGTGTGAGGCAATGGCGAGCTTGTCGGACACCGAGAGGTTCAGGCCCTCCTGCTGCGCGCCGTCGCGCAGGGTCGTGTCGTATACCTGCAGGTCGCTCATCGCGGTCTTCCCGTCAGCTCAGCGTCGTCTTGCCGGTCCTGGTGGTGCGGTCTCCCTGTCGCTCGGTACCTGCCGGGGTGTGGCCGGCACCGTTGCCGTACAAAGCAAAAGACCCCCCGGGTGCGGGAGGTCTGCGCGACGAGGAGGTCTCGTCGCGCTAGTCGATAATCACCATGGTGGTAGCCATGTGCCAGGATGTCACGGGCTCACTGTCCCACGGCTCACGTCGCCACCCAAGCCACGGTCCGCATGGTGGTCAGGACGCAGCAGCGCTCACGAGCGCCTCGAAGAGGCGCGGGTCGTCGCCCTCCTCCGGATGCCACTGCACCCCGACCCTGAACCTTGCGTTCGGATCCTCCATCGCCTCGAGCGTCCCGTCTTCGGCCCAGGCCGCCGGCACGAAGCCAGGGTGGGTCAGGACGGACTGGTGGTGGTACGACGGCACCGCGGTCTGCCGACCCAGCAGCCGGCCGAGGCTGGTTCCGGGGACCGTCCGGACCGGGTGCCGACCGTAGACCGCCAGGGCCGGAGAGTGGTCGACATGGCCGACGCGGTCAGGCACGTGCTGCTCCAGGGTGCCCCCGGCGGCGACCGCCATGACCTGCATGCCACGGCAGATGCCGAGCAGCGGCGTGTCCGTGGCCGCCGCGGCGGTCGCCAGGGCGAGCTCCATGTCGTCGCGGTCCGCTCGGTGGTCCTGCGCGTGTGGGTGGCGTGCCTGCGAGTACCGGTCGGGGTCGATGTCGGGGCCTCCAGCGATGACGAGCCCGTCGAGACGGGACAGGACCTGCGTCGCGAGCTCCTCGTCGGCGTCGGCCCTCGGCGGGATGATCACGGCGAGGCCGCCGGCCTCCTCGACCTTGGTGACGTAGGCCTGCGGCAGCACGGAGCTCGGCACGTCGGTCCAGTCGCCTCGCGACGCCGGCTCGACGTAGCAGGTGATCCCGATGACAGGCCGGGCCCTGACCATGCGAGCGGAGTCCATCGCAGCGGAGTCCATCGCAGCGGAGTCCATCCGAGCCGTCGCCATCAGAGGGGCGTGACGTAGGCGCCCGCGATTCCCCCGTCGACGAGGAACTGCGAGGCGGTGATGAAGCTGGACTCGTCGCTGGCCAGGAAGAGCACCGCGTTGGCGATCTCCTCCGGCTCGGCGAACCTCCCGAGCGGGATGTGCACGAGCCGCCGGGCCGCCCGCTCCGGGTCCTTGGCGAACAGCTCCCGCAGCAGCGGCGTGTTGACCGGACCCGGACAGAGCGCGTTGACGCGTATGCCCTCACGCGCGAACTGCACTCCCAGCTCGCGCGACATCGACAGCACCCCACCCTTGCTGGCGGTGTACGAGATCTGGCTCGTGGCCGCGCCCATGACGGCCACGAACGAGGCCGTGTTGATGATCGACCCGCGCTTCTGCTCCAGCATGTAGGGCAGCGCAGCCTTGCAGCAGAGGTACACGCTGGTGAGGTTGACCTCCTGGACCCGGCGCCAGGCGCCGAGGTCCGTTGTCAGGATGGAGTCGTCCTCCGGCGGTGAGATCCCGGCATTGTTGAACGCCACGTCCACCGAGCCGAACCGTTCCTTCGCCGCGGCGAAGAGCGCCTCCACCTGTCCGGCGTCGGTAACGTCACAGTGCACGTACGCACCGTCGACCTCCTTCGCCACAGTCTCGCCGGACTCGTCGTCGAGATCGCCGACGACGACGCTCGCGCCTTCCTCGGCGAACCGGCGCACGGTCGCCAGACCGATGCCGCTGCAGCCGCCCGTGACGACGGCAACCCTGCCGTCGAGCCTGCCTGCCATGGTGTGGTCCTCTCAGGAGTCCGTGGAGATGAAGACGTTCTTGAGCTCGCTGAAGGCGTCGAGCGCGTCAGGCCCGAGCTCCCGGCCGAGACCGGAGTGCTTGAAGCCGCCGAAGGGAGTGGAGTAGCGGACGCTGCTGTGCGAGTTGACCGAGAGGTTGCCGGCCTCCACAGCGCGGGCCACCCGCATCGCACGGCCGACGTCGCGGGTCCAGATGGAGCCTGACAGCCCGTACGCCGTGTCGTTGGCCTTGGCCACTGCGTCGGCCTCGTCCTCGAACGGCATGACGGCCACGACGGGCCCGAACACCTCCTCCTGCCAGACGCGGTCGCTGGTCGAGCCGGGAAGGACGACGGTCGCGGGGTACCAGTACCCGTCTCCCTGGGGTGCCTGGCCTCGGAAGGCGACCTCGACAGGCTCCTGCGCGTCCTCGACGTACGAGCGCACCGCCTGCCGCTGGGCATCGCTGATGAGCGGCCCCATCTCCGTCGACTCGGCTGCCGGGTCCGCCACGACGACGTTCTTGACGGCCGGCTCGAAGAGCTCCATGAAGCGGTCGAAGACGCTGCGCTGCACCAGGATCCGGCTTCGCGCGCAGCAGTCCTGACCGGCGTTGTCGAACACGCCGTACGGCGCGGTCGCGGCGGCACGCTCGAGGTCACTGTCCTCGAACACGAGGTTGGCACTCTTGCCACCGAGCTCGAGGGTCACGCGCTTCACCTGGTCGGCCGCTCCCCGCATGATGCGCTGGCCGACCGCGGTCGACCCCGTGAAGCACACCTTCCGCACCGCCGGATGGGTGACGAACCGCTCGCCCACCACGGAGCCCCGCCCCGGCACCACGGTGAAGACGCCCTCGGGCAGGCCGGCGTCAAGGGCCAGCTCCCCCAGCCGGATCGCCGTGAGCGGCGTGAGCTCGGCGGGCTTGAGCACGACCGTGTTCCCGGCCGCCAGGGCGGGCGCGAAGCCCCATGCCGCGATGGGCATCGGGAAGTTCCAGGGGACGATGACGCCGACCGTCCCCAAGGGCTCCTTGAACGTCACGTCGATTCCTCCGGCGACCGGGATCTGCCGGCCGAACAGCCGCTCAGGGGCGGCCGAGTAGTACGTCAGCACGTCCCGGACGTTCCCCGCCTCCCAGCGGGCGTTGCCGATGGTGTGTCCGGCGTTCGCCACCTCGAGCTGGGCCAGCTCCTCGGAATGTGAGTCGACCTGTTCGGCGAACCGTCGCAGCAGCAGCCCTCGGTCGGCCGGTGTGACCGCGCGCCAGGCGGGACCGGCCGACTCCGCGGCCGCGATGGCTGCGTCGGCCTGGTCGAGGCCGGCGAGCGGCACCGTGGTGACGACCTGCTCGGTCGCCGGGTTCAGAACGTCGTGGACGGTCATAGCCTCTCGAACCCCCTGATCCGCTCCCAGTCGGTGACCGCCGAGCTGAACGCGTCGAGCTCGACCTGGGCGGCGTGGACGTAGTGGTCGACGACGTCGTCCCCGAAGCAGTGGCGGGCGATGGCCGAGCCTGCGAAGAGGTCACGCCCTTGGCTCAGGAGCGCCGGGACGCGCGCCTTGTCCGAGGCGTAGGCGTTACCGGTGAACGCGGGCTCCAGCGGCAGCTCCTGCCTGATGCCGTGCAGCCCACCGGCGAGCATCCCCGCGACCGCGAGGTAGGGGTTCACGTCGCCTCCCGGGACCCGGTTCTCGACCCTGAGCCCGGCGCCGTGGCCGACCACCCGCAAGGCGCAGGTGCGGTTGTCGGTACCCCACGCGACGGCGGTGGGGGCGAAGGAGCCGGGCTGGAACCGCTTGTAGGAGTTGACGTTCGGCGCGTAGAGGAGGGTGAACTCGCGCAGGGTTGCCTGGACGCCTGCCACGAAGTGCTCGAACAGCGCACTGCGACCGCCCTCCCGCGAGTCGTCCGCGAAGACCGCCTCACCGTCGCCTCCCCGCAGCGACAGGTGGATGTGGCACGAGTTGCCCTCACGCTCGTCGAACTTCGCCATGAACGTCAGCGACTGCCCGTGGGTGGCGGCGATCTCCTTGGCGGCGTTCTTGTACACGACGTGGTTGTCGCAGGTCCGCACGACGGTGTCGTACAGGAAGGCGATCTCATGCTGGCCGAGGTTGCACTCCCCCTTCGCCGACTCCACCGTGACGCCGCCGGCATACATCTGGTTGCGGATGTCGCGCAGCAGCGGCTCCACCTTCGTGCCGCCCAGGATCGAGTAGTCGACGTTGTACCGGTTCGCACCGACCAGTCCGTGGTACCGGCGGTCCCAGGCCTGCTCGTAGGACTCCTCGAACACGATGAACTCCAGCTCCGTCCCGGCCAGCGCCACGAAGCCGAGCTCAGCGGCGGCGTCGACCTGCGCCTTGAGGACGGAGCGGGGTGACGGCCGCACGGGGCCGCTGCCGTCGAGCCACGACAGGTCGCACTGCACGGTGGCGGAGTACGGCTGGCCCGGCGTACGACGCAGGGTGGTGAGGTCGAGGTCGAACATCATGTCCCCGTAGCCGCGCTCCCACGAGCTGATCGCGTACCCGTCGACCGTGTTCATGTCGACATCGACAGCGAGCAGGTAGTTGCAGCCCTCGGTCCCATGGCGGAGCACGCTGTCGAGGAAGAACTGGCCGTGGATCCGCTTGCCTTGGAGCCGGCCCTGCATGTCGGTGAAGGCCACGACGACGGTGTCCACGGCACCCGAGGAGATGTCCGCGCGCAGCTGCTCCACCGTGAGCCGAGGTGGGGTCGTCATGTGTTCTCCTGGTTGGTCATCCGAGCAGTCCTCGCAGCAGGGCGGCCGTGGCGTCGCAGTGTTCCTCCATCGCGGTCCGGGCGGCGTCGGCGTCCCCGGCGAGGATGGCGGTGACGATGCAGTCGTGCTGGGCGCTGGAGTGGGCGATGTTGGTCGGCAGCACCGGGATGGCAGTGAGCAGCTCGTGCAGGGCGGCCTGCGCCCGCGTGACCGCCTCGATGAGCATCGGTGACCCCGACAGCGTGGCGACGGCCAGGTGCAGCCGGGAGTCCGCGACGCGGTGGCCCTTGGAGTCCGGCGCGTCGCGGACCTCCTGGCAGGCCTGCGCCAGCCAGGACCGCTGGTCTGCCGACAGCGACCGGCGCGCCGCCAGGGCGGCCGCGCCCGGCTCGACCACGCGCCGGAACTCCAGCGCGTCGGACAGGTCGGCACCGCGGCGTCCGGCAACGGGCTCGGAGTCCCGGGGCAGGTCAGGCCCGCGGTAGACGACGACCGTGCCCCCGCCGCGCCCGCGCGTCGTCGTCACCAGCCCGCTGTCGCGCAGGGCCGCGATGGCCTCTCGCAGCGTCACCCGGCTGACGCCCAGCCGCTCGGCGAGCTCGCGCTCCGGCGGCAGCTGCTCGCCGTGGGCGAAGACCCCCAGCCGGACCGCGGTGGCGAGCTGCTCCACCGTCGACTCGAACGCGTTCACGGCGGCAGGTCGCAGCACCGCGTCCGGGAGCCGCCGCTCATGCAGGGGCGACATGGCCTCAGTCACGCAGCAGCTCACGGGCCGGCTTGGTGTCGTGGCCCTCTGGCACGTCGCGCATGAAGTGGTGGCGGCCCCCCACCAGCCACGACACGGTGGCGAAGGCGAACACCACGACCACCGCGACGGGGGCGTAGTTGAAGGTGCTGTCGCCCAACGTCCCGGGTGCGTACTGCGGAAGCATGAAGAGGATGACGATGAAGCCCACCCACACCACGGCGACCCACCCGATCACCGGGCTCCACCGGCCCAGCGACCAGGGGCCCTCCCGGAAGTCCGGGTTGACCCGCCGTAGGAGCACCGGGGCGGCGTACGCGATGTAGAGGCCGATCACGGCGATGGAGGTGACGGCGAAGTAGGCGGTCAGGCTCTTGAGCGCCGGAAGGGTCAGGACGATGGACCCCGCCACACACAGCCAGATCGAGTTTGTCGGCGTGCCGCTGCGCGGGTTCACCTTCGACCACAGCTGGGAGCCCGGCAGCGCGTTGTCACGGGAGAAGGCGTACGACATCCGGGAGTTCGCCGTCACGGACGCCATCCCGCAGAAGAACTGGGCCACGGCGCAGATGAACAGCAGCAGCTTGCCGAGGGTGGCGCCCGCCGCGTCGATGAAGATCTGCGCCGGCGGCAGGCCGGTCTCGGAGGTGCGTTCGGCGGCATAGTTCTGGATCGACGCTGTCACCGCGATGAGCAGGACCCAGCCCGCCACGATCGAGACCCAGACGCTGCGGACGATGCCCTTCGGCGCCTCGGTGGCCGCACTCTTGGTCTCCTCGGCGACGTGGGCCGAGGCGTCGTACCCGGTGTAGGTGTACTGCGCCATGAGCAGGCCGATCAGGAAGGCGTAGAGCCCGTTGCTGAACCCCGTCTGGTTGCGGAACTCGGTGAACGTCCAGGACAGGGACTGGTGGCGGTCCGGGACGAAGGCCAGCACCGCCACGATGATGGCGACGCCGGCCAGGTGCCACCACGCGCTCACGTTGGAGAGCAGCCTGACCAGGTTGACGCCGAAGGTGTTCAGCAGCCCGTGCAGCACGATGATCACCAGGAACGCGACGAAGGTCGAGGTGGCGGAGACGGGCGCCCCGAAGACGAGGTTGAGCAGGGCCGTCCAGGTGATGGCGGCGCCGTAGTCGATCGCCGCGGTGACGGCCACCTCGCCGAGGAAGTTGAACCACCCGACATACCAGGCCCAGGCCCGCTTGTTGGTGCGGGCCAGCCGGCCGGCCCAGAAGTACAGCCCACCGGCGGTCGGGTACGCCGAGCAGATCTCCGCCATGGCCAGCGCCACGCACAGGACGAAGACGCCGACCAGCGGCCACCCGATGGTGATGGCCACGGGTCCTCCGGCATCCATGGCCAGGTAGTACGTCGTGATGCAGCCGGCCAGGATGGAGATGATCGAGAACGAGACGGCGAAGTTGGAGAAGCCGCTCATCCCACGGTGGAGCTCCTGCTTGTAGCCGAGCTCCGCCAGTCGTGCGGCGTCGTCGTCGATGGTGGACGTGTCTGGAGGAACGCTCATGGGTCACCTCGAATACGTCTGGCAGCGGACCATTGTCCGGCGGACAAAGGCGTGACCGGATCATTCACCCATCAGCAGCGTGGCGTCAATGGTCTGCGCATAGACCATTGACGCCAGGCCAGGGGTCCCTTACACGAGCCTCGTCATCCACCCGAAGGGGTCCTCGGCGCGTCCGTACTGGATGTCCAGCAGCCGCTCGCGGATGCTCCTGGTCACCTCGCCGTAGTCGACGCCGCGTCGGTGGTCGCAGGAGCCGCCTTCCCAGCGCAGCTCGCCGACCGGGGTGATCACCGCCGCCGTGCCACACGCGAAGACCTCGACGATGTCGCCGCTGGCCGCACCGTCCTTCCACTCCTGGATCGGGACCTTGCGCTCCTCCGGCTGCAGCCCCATCTCCTTGGCCAGCTGGAGCACCGAGGAACGCGTGACCCCCTCCAGGATCGAGCCGGTCAGCTCCGGAGTGACGAGCCGGTTGTCCTTGGTGACGAAGAACAGGTTCATGCCGCCGAGCTCCTCGACGTTGGTGTGCGTAGAGGAGTCGAGGAAGACGGCCTGGTCGCAGCCGTTCTCGATGCCCTCGAGCTGCCCGGCCAGGCTCGAGGCGTAGTTGCCACCTGTCTTGGCTGCCCCGGTGCCGCCCTCGCCGGCACGGGCATAGTGCTGCGAGAGCCAGATCGTCACCGGCCTGATGCCCCCGCTGAAGTAGGCGCCGGCGGGCGAGGCGATAACCGAGTAGGTCACCTCCGCGGCAGGACGGACCCCCAGGAACGCTTCCGAGGCGTACATGAACGGGCGCAGGTAGAGGCTCGTCTCACCGGTCCCGTAGGCGGGGACCCAGGCCTGGTCGACCTCGACGAAGGCGCGCAGGGAGGCGAGGAAGTCCTCCTCGGGCAGCTCTGGGAGCGCCATCCGTCGGGCGCTGCGGATCATCCGCTGGGCGTTGGCCTCCGGACGGAAGGTCCAGACGGAGCTGTCCTCGTGCCGGTATGCCTTCATCCCTTCGAAGATCTCCTGCGCGTAGTGCAGGACCGCCGCCGAGGGCATCAGCGAGATGGGCCCGTAGGCAGCGATCCTCCCGGAGTGCCAGCCCTGGCCCTTGGTCCAGGTCGCGGTGAGCATGTGGTCGGTGAAGGTCATGCCGAAGCCGGGGTCCGCCAGTACCGCCTCGCGTTCCGCGTGCGACCGGGGGTCGGTGCGGCGGGTGACCTCGAAGGTCAGCGGTGCGGCGGTCTGGCTCATGGAGTCCTCCTGCGTCGATGCGGGTCTCCTGCCGAGGTTACCTGCCCCATCCTGCCGTCGGGCAGGAGTCGGGAGCGCCGCGGGGGGTCTAGAGCCGACCGGCGATGGCGTCGCCGACCTGCGGGGTGGACCGTACGGCGGTTCCTCGCTCCGCGAGGTCGGCGGCGACAGCCGCCTCCACCTGACGGGCCTCGTCATGGCGTCCGAGGTGCTCCAGCAGCATGGCGACCGAGAGGATGGTCGCGGTCGGGTCGGCCTTCGCCTGACCGGCGATGTCCGGGGCTGAGCCGTGCACCGGCTCGAACATGCTCGGGGTGGTGCGTTGGGGGTTGATGTTGCCGCTGGCAGCCAGGCCGATGCCGCCGGCGATGGCCGCAGCGATGTCGGTGATGATGTCGCCGAAGAGGTTGTCCGTGACGATGACGTCGAAGCGGCTTGGGTCGGTCGCCAGGAAGATCGTGGCGGCGTCGACGTGCTGGTAGGCCGTCGTCACGTCGGGGAACTCCTGCCCTACCGCCTCGACCGTACGACGCCAGAGGTGACCGGCATGGGTCAGGACGTTGTGCTTGTGCACGAGCGTGAGGTGACGACGCGGCCGTGCCTGCGCACGCGCGAACGCGTCCCGCACCACCCGCTCCACACCGAAGCGGGTGTTGACGCTGACCTCGGTGGCGATCTCGTGCGGCGTGCCGGTACGCAGGGAGCCGCCGTTGCCGACGTACGGTCCCTCGGTGCCCTCTCGGACCACGACGAAGTCGATGCCGTCGGGAGCGACCCGCTCGACTGCCAACGGGCTCTGGACGCCGGGGTAGAGCTTGGCCGGGCGCAGGTTGACGTAGTGCTCGAGGGCGAAGCGCAGGGGTAGGAGCACCCCTCGTTCCAGGACGCCACTGGGGACGGTCGGGTCGCCGATCGCGCCCAGCAGGATGGCGTCGTGGCCCCGAAGCTCCTCCAGGACCGACTCCGGGAGGGTCTCCCCCGTCGCATGCCACCGCCGGGCACCGAGGTCGTACTCGGTGGCGTGGAACTTGGTGCCGCTGCCCTGCGTAACGGCCTCGAGGACCTTGAGCCCCTCCGCCACCACCTCCGGGCCGATGCCGTCTCCCCCGATCACGGCGAGGCTCACGGTCTCGGTGCTGAGGGTCTGGGCAGCCATGGTCCTCACCCTACGGACCGTCTTGCACTCTGATATCTGCGTCTCACATGACGAACGACCTCAACGGCCTTGGCCGATGAGGTCGTCGCGCTGGCCGTGCTGGAGGCCATGGAAAAGCCGTGGGTCAGTCGTCGGAGTGACCCTGCTCGCGCAGGTCCATCGACTCCTGCAGGGCCTGACGGGCCTTCTGTGCTTCTTCGCTCATGATGCTCAGTCCTTGGAAACTGCCTGCCGCAACAGGAAATCTGACGTTCGGAAAGGTTCTCGGGGCACTCGCCGGATGCGGGGCGCCCAGCCAGCCACGCACGCGGGATCTCCGCGGCGAGTGGGCTGACTACCGGAACTCGCCGCGGCGGCTAAGAATCACCAGCTGCCGCGCCATGCTTCGAGATTACGTGGACGTCCAACTATCCGACAGCCGTTTCCCACGTCGTGAGACGCCTCTGGACGGCGGCCCAGGCACCGGGCATGGGCCTACGACGCTGCCCGGGGCAGCGCGGGCCGATCAACGACACTGCCGGTTGGCCCCCGGGGGGACCCACCGGCAGGCGGGTGGCGCTGGACGGGTACGGCGTCAGTCGGCGAGGTCCACCACGGTGACCTGCGCGCCCACCTCGTTCACGATGGCGCTCAGCACGTCCGCCGGGATGACGCTGTCGACCGTCAGGGCGACGAGGGCCTGGCCGCCCTTCTCGTTGCGGGCCACCTGCATGCTGTCGATGTTGACCTGCGCGTCGCCGAGCAGGCGCCCCACGGTGCCGATCACGCCCGGACGGTCGACGTAGGTGAAGAACGCGAGGTGCTCCGACAGTGGGACCTCGAGATCGAACCCGTTGACCCCTACCACCTTCTCGACCAGGCGGGGCCCGGTCAGGGTGCCGGCGACCGACACGGTGCTGCCGTCGGCCAGCGTGCCGCGGAGCGTCGTCACGTTGCGGAAGTCCGGCGTCGCGGGGTCCGTCAGCAGCCGCACCTCGCAACCACGCTGCTCGGCGATCAGGGGCGCGTTGACGTAGGTGACCGGGTCCTCGGTGACGTCCGTGAACAGGCCCTTGAGGGCGGCGAGCTTCCAGATCGAGACGTCGTGCTCGGTGATCTCGCCCTTGACGTCGACGTCGAGCTGCACGGGGACGGACCCCGCAAGAGCGGTGAAGATCCTGCCCAGCTTCTCCACCAGCGCGATTCCGGGGCGGACCTCCTCCGGGACGGCACCCCCGGAGACGTTGACCGCGTCTGGGACGAGGTCGCCGCCGAGGGCCAGCCGCACGGACCGCGCGACCGCGACGCCGGCCTTCTCCTGCGCCTCCTCGGTGGATGCACCGAGGTGAGGCGTGACGACGACGGACTCGTGCTCGAACAGGGGGCTCTCGGTGGTGGGCTCGGTCGCGAACACGTCGATGCCGGCCCCGGCGACGCGTCCTTCCCGCAGGGCCTCGGCGAGCGCCGCCTCGTCCACGATGCCGCCCCGCGCCGCGTTGATGATGCGCACGCTGGGCTTGACCTTGGTCAGCGCCTCCTTGCCGATGAGCCCGAGCGTCTCCGGGCTCTTGGGAAGGTGGACGGTGATGAAGTCGCTCTGCTCCAGCAGCTCGTCGAGGCTGACCAGCCGGGCGCCGAGCTGCCCCGCGCGCTGGGCCGACACGTAGGGGTCGTACGCGAGGATCTCCATACCGAAGCCCTTGAGCCGCTCGGCCACCAGCTGCCCGATCCGACCGAAGCCGACCACGCCGACCTTCTTGTCGAGCAGCTCCACGCCGCCATACTTGCTTCGCTTCCAGGCGCCGGCCTTGAGAGCCTGGTTCGCCGGGGCGATGTTGCGGGCCGTGGCGAGCAGCAGTCCGACGGCCAGCTCCGCGGCCGAGGTGATGTTGGACGTCGGGGCGTTGACCACCATGACCCCTGCCCGGGTCGCGGCCGGCACGTCGACGTTGTCCAGACCGACGCCGGCGCGGGCGATGACCTTGAGGTTCTTCGCCGCGGCGATGGCCTCGGCGTCCATCTTGGTCGCTGACCGGATCAGCACGGCGTCGACGTCCGCGAGGGCTGGGAGCAGTGCCTCGCGGGACGCCCCGTCCACCGTCCTGGTCTCGAAGTCCGGCCCGAGGGCGTCGATGGTCGCCGGCGACAGCTCTTCAGCAAGGAGGACGATCGGCTTGCTCACGTGTCAGTCCTTCGGTAGGTCACGAGAATGAGGGTCGGCACGACGGAGTGTCCGGGGCAAGCATAAGGCGACGCCCAGTATGTGGATGGTCTGCTCGCTATGTGACACGCCCGCACACATCCCACCCACCCCGCTCGTCCCCCTCCCCCGCGCTTCCGAAGTCCGGGACTTCGGAGCGACACGCCGGGCCGGGCGCCGAGGTCCCGGACTTCGGCAAGGACCCGGGTGACTCCTGTTGCGAAGTCTGGGACTTCGGAGGGACACGCCGCGTCGGGCGCCGAAGTCCCAGACTTCGGCGCCCGAGGACGGGGTCGTCGCGGCGCCCCGTCAGCGCGCCGCGGAGCCCTCGACGTAGTCGCTGTCCGTCTCCTTGATCCAGCTCATCAGCTTGCGAAGCTCCTTGCCGGTGGCCTCGATGGGGTGCTGGGCACCCTTCTCACGCAGCGCCTGGAACTCGGGCCCGCCTGCATCCTGGTCGTCGATGAACCGCTGTGCGAAGGCCCCGTTCTTGATGTCGGCCAGCACCGCCTGCATGTTCTCCTTGACGTGGGCGTCGATGACCCGCGGCCCCGACACGTAGTCGCCGTACTCGGCCGTGTCGGACACCGACCACCGCTGCTTGGCGATGCCGCCCTCGACCATCAGGTCGACGATCAGCTTCAGCTCGTGCAGGCACTCGAAGTAGGCGACCTCGGGCTGGTAGCCCGCCTCCACCAGAGTCTCGAAGCCGTACTGGATGAGCTGGCTAGCACCACCGCAGAGCACTGCCTGCTCGCCGAAGAGGTCCGTCTCCGTCTCCTCGGTGAACGTGGTCCTGATCCCGCCGGCCCGAAGGCCGCCGATGGCCCGGGCGTAGGACTTGGCGAGGTCCCACGCCGTTCCCGAGGGGTCCTGCTCGACGGCGAGCAGGACCGGTACGCCGCGCCCGTCGACGTACTCGCGGCGCACCAGGTGACCGGGGCCCTTGGGAGCCACCATGAGGACGTCCGAGCCGGCTTCGGGCTTGATGTACCCGAACCGGATGTTGAAGCCGTGGCCGAACAGCAGGGCGGCCCCCTCGCGCAGGTTGGGCTGGATGTCGTTGGCGTACACGGTCCGCTGCACCTGGTCAGGGGTGAGGATCACGACGAGGTCGGCCTCCTTGACGGCGTCGGCGACCGACCTCACCGTGAGCCCTTCTGCCTCCGCCTTGGGGCGGCTCTTGCTGCCCTCGGCCAGACCGACGCGGACGTCGACCCCCGAGTCGCGCAGGTTGAGCGCGTGGGCGTGCCCCTGGCTGCCGTAGCCGATGACGGCCACCTTCTTGCCCTGGATCGCGCTCAGGTCTGCGTCGTCGTCGTAGAACATCTCGGCCACGGTGGCCAACTCCTTCTGTCGTGTCTTGCGTGGGTTCGGAAACTCTTCGTGCAGGCGGTATGAAGCCGTGTTGCGTCCAGGGTGGCCGCTAGGCCGAGCGCAGGGCCCTGTCCGTGATGGAGCGGCTGCCACGCCCGATCGCCACCATCCCGGACTGGACCAGCTCCTTGACCCCGAAGGGCTCGAGCACCTCCAGGAACGCCGACAGCTTGTCGCGGTTCCCGGTGACCTCGATGGTGAGGGTGTCGCTGGCCACGTCGACGACCTTGGCCCGGAAGAGCTGGACCGTCTCCAGGACATGGCTACGGCTGTGCAGGTCGGTGCGCACCTTGACCAGCAGGATCTCCCGCTGCACTGATGCCGTGGGCTCGAGCTCGACGACCTTCAGGACCTCGACGAGCTTGTTGAGCTGCTTGGTCACCTGTTCCAGCGGGAGCGCCTCGACATCCACGACCACGGTCATGCGAGAGATCTCCGGATGTTCCGTCGGTCCCACGGCCAGCGAGTCGATGTTGAAGCCCCGGCGCGAGAACAGCGCCGCGATGCGGGCCAGGACGCCGGGCTTGTTCTCCACCAGGACGGAGAGCGTGTGCTTGCTCATGGCTGCTACCTCCCCTCCCGGCCGGCCTCGAGCTGGTCGACCACACCCTGCTCGTCCGCCTCGTCGTCCTCGCGGTCCCACTGTGGCGCGGTGTCCTTGGCCACCTGGATCGCGTCGTTGCTCACGCCCGCGGGGACCATCGGCCACACCATGGCGTCCCGATGGACGACGAAGTCGACGACCACCGGGACGTCGTTGATCTCCATGGCCTTCTTGATCGTGGCGTCGACGTCCTCCGGTCGTTCACACCGCAGCCCCACGCAGCCGTACGCCTCTGCCAGCTTGACGAAGTCAGGGATCCGGGAGCCTACCGAGGTGTGCAGGTCGGTGTTCGAGTAGCGCTCGTTGTAGAAGAGCGACTGCCACTGCCTCACCATGCCGAGACTGCTGTTGTTGATGATCGCGACCTTGATCGGGATGTTGTTGATGACACAGGTCGCCAGCTCCTGGTTGGTCATCTGGAAGCAGCCGTCCCCGTCGATGGCCCACACCGTGCGGTCGGGTTGGGCGACCTTGGCGCCCATGGCGGCGGGCACGGCATACCCCATGGTGCCCAGACCCCCCGAGTTAAGCCAGGCGTTGGGACGCTCGTACTGGACGAACTGCGCCGCCCACATCTGGTGCTGCCCCACCCCTGCCACGTACACCGACTCCGGACCGCTGATGGCGCCGATGCGCTCGATGACGTGCTGCGGCGCGACCGTGTCCCCACCCTCGGGCGTGGAGTACCCGAGGGGGAACGTCGACTTCCATCCTGCCGTCAGGTCCTGCCAGGCCCCGTAGTCCCCCGAATGACCGGCTGCCTGGTCCGCAGCCACCGCGCCCTTCAGCTCCTGGATGACGTCCAGGACGTCGCCGACGATCGGAACGTCGGCCGTGCGGTTCTTGGAGATCTCAGCGGGGTCGACGTCGGCGTGGATGACCTTCGCCTCCGGGGCGAAGGTCGACAGCTGACCGGTCACCCGGTCGTCGAAGCGAGCGCCCAGGGTGATCAGCAGGTCGGCCTTCTGCAGGGCCGTCACGGCCGCGACCGAGCCGTGCATCCCGGGCATGCCGAGGTGCAGCGGATGGCTGTCCGGCACCGCGCCCCGGGCCATCAGGGTCGTGACGACGGGGATCTGGGTGAGGTCCACGAACTCGCGCAGGGCCTGTGACGCGCCGGCACGGATGACTCCCCCGCCGACGTAGAACACCGGTCGGCGGGCCTGCGCGATGAGCCGCGCCGCCTCGCGGATCTGCTTGTTGTGGGGGCGCGCGACCGGGCGGTAGCCCGGCAGGTCGAACTTCGGTGGCCAGGAGAAGGTGGTCCGGGCCTGCAGTGCGTCCTTGGAGATGTCCACCAGGACCGGCCCCGGCCGTCCCGTGGAGGCGATGTGGAAGGCCTCCGCCACGACGCGCGGGATCTGGGAGGCGTCGGTGACGAGGTAGTTGTGCTTGGTGATCGGCATGGTGATGCCGCGGATGTCCGCCTCCTGGAAGGCGTCCGTGCCGATGGCGGCGGAGCTGACCTGGCCCGTGATGGCGACGATCGGCACGGAGTCCATGTAGGCGTCGGCGATCGCCGTGACGAGGTTGGTCGCCCCCGGCCCGGACGTCGCCATACAGACGCCCACCTTGCCGGTGGCGCTGGCGTAGCCCTCGGCCGCGTGGCCGGCACCCTGCTCGTGGCGTACGAGGATGTGGCGCACCTTCACGGAGTCGAGCAACGGGTCGTACGCGGGCAGGATCGCGCCACCGGGGATGCCGAAGACGGTGTCGACGTCCATGGCCTCGAGGGCCAGCACGAGGCTCTGGGCGCCCGTGACCCCCGCCGGAGCCTTGGCTCGGGCCTGCTGGGCCATCTGGCTGGGACTGGGCGCCGGCGTCGGTCCCGGTTTCGCGTCGCTCACTGTCGTCTACCGCTTTCGGTTCTCGCTGGTGTCTGGCCACAAAAAAACCCTCCAGTCCCGGGCCGGGACGACGGAGGGCAGCGCGCTGGCTCTGGGGAGAGCCTGCGCGCTAGGGAAGTACGAGAATTCGTGCCACCCCTGCACTCTCCCGCCGCCGCCGCCGAGGTGTCAACGCGCCAGACAGTCGGTCCCACGATCCGGACCCGCGTCTCAGCACTCGATGCCCCAACCGTTCCTCGACCAGACTCACGAAGTTGTGAGTGTCCACGCCCTCGAGGGGGCGACACGCACAAGATCACGAGTCCGGTCGAGTCGGTTGGCAAACGTCGTCGGCCCGAGTGGGGTCAGCCACACACGGCCCCGCCGCTGGCGCTGCCCACGAGCTTGCGGTACTTGGCGAGCACGCCCTTGGGGTACTTCGGCTGCGGCGGCTCGAACCCTTCCGCCCGACGCGCCAGCTCCTGCGGGTCGACGTGCAGGTCGAGCACGCCGTTGGCCACGTCGAGGGTGATCCGGTCACCGTCGCGCACGAACGCGATGGGCCCGGCATCCACGGCCTCCGGAGCGACGTGCCCGACACACAGCCCCGTGGTGCCCCCGGAGAAGCGCCCGTCGGTGAGCAGCAGCACCTCTTTGCCGAGGCCGGCGCCCTTGATGGCACCCGTGACGGCGAGCATCTCGCGCATGCCGGGGCCGCCCTTGGGGCCCTCGTACCGGATGACGACCACGTCACCGGCCGTGAGGGTGCCCTCCTCGACCGCGTCCATCGCGGCGCGCTCGCCGTCGAACACCCGAGCGGTCCCCTCGAAGACGTCGGAGTCGAAGCCGGCCGACTTCACCACGGCACCCTCCGGCGCCAGCGTGCCCTTGAGGATGGTGATGCCACCCGTCTGGTGGATCGGCTCCTGCATGGCGCGGACCACCTTGCCGTCGACGTCCGGCGGGGAGATGTGCGCGAGGTTCTCCGCCATGGTGCGGCCGGTGACGGTCAGACAGTCACCGTGCATGAGGCCGGCGTCGAGCAGGGCGCGCATGACCACCGGTACGCCGCCGACCCGGTCGACGTCGGTCATGACGTACTGGCCGAACGGCTTCACGTCAGCCAGGTGCGGCACCTTCGCGCCGACCCGGACGAAGTCGTCGAGCGTCAGGTCGACCTCCGCCTCGTGCGCGATCGCGAGAAGATGCAGGACGGCGTTCGTGGAGCCTCCGAAGGCCATCACCACGGCGATGGCGTTCTCGAACGCCTCTTTGGTCATGATGTCGCGTGCGGTGATGCCGCGACGCAAGAGCTCCACGACCGCCTCGCCGGACTTCCGAGCGAAGCCGTCGCGCCGCCGGTCCGTCGCGGGGGGCGCGGCCGACCCGGGCAGGGACATCCCGATCGCCTCGGCGACCGACGCCATGGTGTTCGCGGTGTACATGCCGCCGCACGCGCCCTCCCCAGGGCAGATCGCCCGCTCGATGGCGTCGACGTCCTCCCGTGACATCAGGCCGCGAGCGCAGGCGCCCACCGCCTCGAAGGCGTCGATGATGGTCACGGTCCTCTCCGACCCGTCCGACAGCTTGGCGACGCCCGGCAGGATGGACCCGCCATACAGGAACACGGAGGAGAGGTCCAGACGCGCCGCGGCCATGAGCATCCCCGGAAGGGACTTGTCACAGCCGGCGAGCAGGACCGACCCGTCGAGCCGTTCGGCGTTCATCACGGTCTCCACGGAGTCGGCGATGATCTCCCGGCTGACGAGGGAGAAGTGCATCCCCTCGTGGCCCATGGAGATGCCGTCGCTGACCGAGATCGTGCCGAACTCGAGCGGGAAGCCGCCGGCGGCATGGACTCCGTCCTTCACCGCCTTGGCAAGGCGGTCGAGCGAGAGGTTGCAGGGCGTGATCTCGTTCCAGGAGCTCGCGACGCCGATCTGCGGCTTGGCGAAGTCGTCGTCGCCGAGACCGACGGCGCGCAGCATGCCGCGCGCGGCCGCCCTCTCCAGACCATCCGTGACGTCACGGGAGCGGGGCTTGATGTCGACGCCGTCGCGGGTACCTGGCTCGGTGGTCGTCATGGTGCGAGAGTCTAGGCCGGTGGTCCACGAGGTGGGACGCGGGTCTCACCCGCCGAGCTCAGTCGCGGGCCACGTGGCAGCGCTCCAGCAGCGCGGTGCCGAAGTCGAGGTCCCGCCACGGCCCTGCATACCGGAGCACCGCGAGGGAGCAGGTGGGGAAGCCGGCAGCCAGGCAGTCGTGCGCCGCCCGCGAGCCGTCACCGTCGGAGAGCCTGCTCGCCAGAGCTGCCATGGTGGGGTTGTGGCCGACCACGAGGACCACCTGCGCCTGCGCGGCCGACTCCCGGACGGTCCGCAGCACCCGCTCGGCACCGCCGGAGTAGAGGCCGTCGTCATACTCGACGCTCTCGCCACAGGCGCCACCGTCCACCGCGGCCGCCCAGGTCTGACGGGTGCGGATCGCTGTGGAGCACAGCACAAGCTCGGGACCGAGGCCGTGCTCGTGCAGCCACGACCCCGCCGCCTCGGCATCGCGCCGACCACGCCCCGTCAGCTCCCGCTCGTGGTCCGGCTTACCCGGAGCCTGCTCCGCCTTGGCGTGGCGCAGAAGGATCAGCACCTTGTCGTCGCCCGCGTGCGTCATACATCGAGCATGGACCCGTTCACGGATGCAGACCAGTCTTGGACCGGCTGCCATCGGGCCCGGGATGCGTCGCCGGCGCGACGTCCCGAGCCACCGCCCCGCTGCTCGGCATCACTGCCCTCACGGCGCTCGATACCGGGCGATAGCCTCGACAGCCCCAAGCCGGCTACAGGTACTGACAGCTACAGGCGCCCTCACTCACCCAGGAAGGACCCATGGAACAGGCTCCAGGCTTCGTCGACGTGCTCGCGGGCGTACCCACCGACCGCGCCTGGCTGGACGAGGCCGTGCGCCGGATCCAGGCGGACGCCAACCGCAGCGCCGACACACACCTGGTGCACGTACCGGTCCCCGGCATTCCCGGCGTCGACCTCTATCTCAAGGACGAGTCCACTCACCCGACGGGCAGCCTGAAACACCGGCTGGCCCGGTCGCTCTTCCTCTACGCCCTCTGCAACGGCCAGCTCCGCCAGGGCACGACCGTGATCGAGGCTTCCAGCGGCTCCACTGCGGTGAGCGAGGCGTACTTCGCGCGCATGCTCGAGCTGCCGTTCATCGCCGTCATGGCGAGGTCCACCAGCGCCGAGAAGATCGCGCTGATCGAGCGCGAGGGTGGGCGCTGTCATCTGGTCCAGGACGCGGGTGAGGTCTACGAGGTCGCCCGTCAGCTCGAGCAGGAGCTGGGCGGTCACTACCTGGACCAGTTCACCTACGCCGAACGGGCCACCGACTGGCGAGGCAACAACAACATCGCAGAGTCGATCTTCGACCAGATGGGCCGCGAACGTCACCCCGTGCCGTCCTGGGTGGTGGTGGGCGCCGGGACCGGTGGCACCAGCGCGACCATCGGCCGGTACGTGCGGTACCGGGGGCTGGCCAGCCGGCTGTGCGTCGTGGACCCGGAGAACTCCGCCTTCCTGCCGGCCTTCCTCGAGGACGATCAGGGAGTGCGGGCAGCCTGCGGGTCGCGGATCGAGGGGATCGGGCGGCCCCGGGTGGAGCCCAGCTTCGTGCCGTCGGTCGTGGACCGCATGATGCTCGTCCCGGACGCCGCCTCGGTCGCTGCGATGCGTTTCCTGTCGGACCGGACCGGTCTGCGCGCCGGGGCGTCCACCGGTACGAACCTCTACGGCGCGCTTCGGCTGGCCTGCGAGCTGGCGCAGGCCGGCGAGGGCGGCAGCGTCGTCTCCTTGTTGTGCGACGGTGCGGAGCGGTATGCCGCGAGCTACCGGGACGACGGCTGGCTCGCCGAGCGCGGCTGGGACCTCGGGCCGCACCTGGACACTCTGGCGCGGGCGTGGGACAGCGGGGTCTGGGCCGGCTGACCCCACGCACAGCGCCGTCCCAAGGACCCAGGCGGGCCCCGGCGACCGTCGTCCCTTTGGACCTCAGCCGCCCGACACAGCGTTGACGACGTGCACGGTCGAGCTGGGAGTGACCGGCGTGAGCACCCCCTGAGCCCTCTTGGCGTCCTCTCCGTCGACGAACACGTTGACGTGACGCCGGATCTCACCGCGCTCGTCCCTGACCCTGGTCGCCAGGATGGGCCAGGGCGCGAAGGCGGCATCGAGGAGCTCACCCAGGGACGCCTGCGACTGCAGCTCCACCGGCAGCTCGGCGGCCCCGTCGGCCAGGTCCCGCAGCAGTCCCGGCAGGACCACCTTGGCCGTCATGACAGGGTGACGGCCCGGACGCACAGGACGTCGGGCAGCTGCTGCGCCACGAGGGAGAACGACTCGCCGCCGTCCGTGGAGGCGTAGACCTCGCCGTTGCGCGTGCCGACGTAGAGCCCGGTGTCCTGATGGGTGTCGGTGCCCGCAGCGTCGCGAAGGACGTTGGTGTAGCTCGGAGACGGCAGTCCCTGCTGCTGGGTCCGCCAGCTCTTGCCTGCGTCGTCGGTTCTCTGCACCTGCAGCTGGGCCCCAGGTGGGATGCGCTCGCCGTCAGAGGCGATCGGGACCAGCCAGAGCGTGTCTCCCTCGCGTGGGTGCGCTACGGCCGTCATGCCGAAGTTCGTCGGCAGGCCCTCCTCGATCGACACCCACGTCACCCCGTCGTCGTCCGACCGGTAGACGCCTCGGTGGTTCTGGGCGTACAGCCGCGTCGCTACCACGGCGTCGCGAGCCACCTTGTGGACGCACTGGCCGAACTCGGGCCACTCGTCGTGAGGCATGAAGTAGGCGTGGATCCCGGTGTTGCCAGGTGCCCACGAGGACCCGCCGTCGCGGGTGTTGTAGACGCCGCCGGTGCTCATCGCGACCAGCATCGACTCGGGATCCTGGGGGTTCGGTAGGACGGTGTGGATGGCCCCGCCGCCGTAGCCCTCGCCCCACTGCGGCCGGTGAGGATGCTCCCACAGCCCCCGGTTCAGCTCGAAGGTCTCGCCCCTGTCCTCACTGCGCCACAGGCCTTGCGGCTCCGTGCCGGCCCACACGACGTCGGGGTCGTGCGGGTCCGCCACCAGCTGCCAGGTCGCCTTCAGCGCCGTATCGGTGTCCGGCGGGAACCGGATGGAGCCCTCGGGGTGCTCGACCCAGCTCGCGCCCAGGTCGTCGGAGTGCTGGAGCGACGGGCCCCAGTGCGAGGAGCGGAAACCGACGAGCAGCCGCGGTGGGTCGCTTCGGGTGTCGAAGAGCAGGGAGAGCACCTCGCTCATGAGGAAGTGCGGCCCGTCCAGCTGCCATGACTGCCGGTCCTCGCTGCGCGCCAGCCAGAGCCCCTTGCGCGTCCCGATACCCACGATGGTCTGCCTCATAGGGCCATAGTGGCACCGCCCGCCGACAGTGGGGTCCGCTCAGGTGACGAGATTTCGCAGGGGCCGCCCGGCGGCATACGCGCTGAGCTGCTCCTGCAGGAGTCGTACGGCCCTTGGCATGAACGCGGTCGAGGCGCCGCCCACGTGCGGGGTGATCATCACGGCGGGCGACGCCCACAGCGGGTGTTCCGGCGGCAGCGGCTCAGGGTCGGTCACGTCGAGGGCGGCGCGGATCCGCCCGAACCGGGTGTGCTCGACGAGGGCGTCGGTGTCCACCACCCCACCCCGAGCGACGTTCACCAGGAGGGACCCGTCGGGCATGGAGCGCAGGAACGCGTCGTCGACCAGCCTGGCGGTGGCGGGACCGAGGGGCACGATGACGACAACGACGTCGTGGTCCGGCAGGAGCTCCCGCAGCTCGTTGACACCGTGCACGGAAGGCACGAGGTCGTCGCCGGCTCTGGCACGGCTGGCCACCGCGGTCAGGGTCACCTCGAAGGGCGCGAGCCTGGCGGCGACCGCACGCCCGATGGACCCGTAGCCGAGGACCAGCACTCGGCGGTCCGCCAGCGCCGGCCGGATGGTCGTGGGCAACCAGGTCCGCTCGCTCTGAGCCGTGACCAGCTCGGGGAACCCGCGCAGGGACGCCAGCGTGAGCCCGACCGCGAGCTCGGCGGTCGACGCGTCGTGCACGCCGGCGGCGTTGGCCAGCCGCAGGCCGTCCGGGAGCGCGGCCAGGACGTCCTCGTAGCCGGCCGTCAGCAGCTGCACCAGGTCGACGCCCGGCGTGTGGCGCAGAGCCGGGATCCGGCCGCCGCCCCCGATGTAGGGCGGCACGACGACCTTGACCTCCTCCGCTCGGTCGGGCGGGCCGTCGAGCTCCCAGACGGCAAGCTCCAGGCCCGACACCGGACCGACGGCATCCACCCACTCCTGCCCCGGAAGCGTCACGAGAGTCATGGACCCCAAGGTAGCCGCGAGGTGGCAGCGCCGAGACTCCGGCCCACCTGCTGGTGACCCACCGCTGAAGCACAATGGGGTATGACGCAGCCGACGAGCGCAGGCCGACGCCCCGTCAGAACATGTTGGGCCTTCCTCGTCGCGCCGCTGCTGATGGTCGCCGCCTGCACGACCTCCGGCGGACCGGCGTCCGACGCTGCGACGGCCACGTCGGGAGGGCCGTCCGACGCAGCGACGGCCACCTCTGAACAGCCCTCCACCGGGACGGCCACGTCGGAGCGGGCGTCCACGACCTCCCTTCCCTCAACACCCGGGACGACGTCGGTCACCACGTCCTCCACTGTGGCGACGGGGCTGGAGGTGCCGTGGGCGATCGCGTTCCTCCCCGACGGCACTGCCCTGGCGACCCTTCGGGACCGCGGCGAGGTGGTCCGGCTCACCGGTGGGCAGGCTGGGCGTTCACTGGGCAGGGTGCCGGGCGTCACGCCCGGAGGCGAGGGCGGGCTGCTGGGGCTTGCAGTCTCCCCCACCTTCGCGCGAGACCATCACCTGTTCGTCTACCTCACCGCCGCCGGGGACAACCGGGTGCTGCGCGTCACCCTGGACGGCGACCGGCTGACCGACTCCCGGGCCATCCTCACGGGGATTCCGAAGGCGGGCCGCCACAACGGCGGGCGGCTGGCGTTCGGCCCGGACGGCTACCTCTACGTCACCACCGGAGACGCCGGTGAGACGGCACACGCGCAGGACCGCGGTTCGCTCGGAGGAAAGATCCTCCGAGTCACGCAAGAAGGCAGACCGGCGCCGGGCAACCCGTTCGGTGACTCGCCGGTCTGGACGTACGGTCACCGCAACGTCCAAGGCATCGCCTGGGCTCCGGACGGCAGGATGTACGCCAGCGAGTTCGGACAGGACACCTGGGACGAGCTGAACCTCATCCAGCCGGGTCGCAACTACGGCTGGCCGACCGTGGAGGGCCGGGCTGGGAGAGTGGGTCTGGTCGACCCTCTGGTCCAGTGGCCCACGTCGGAGGCGTCACCGAGCGGAGTCGCGGTGGCCGGCGGGGCGGTCTACCTCGCGGCACTTCGAGGTGAGTCGCTGTGGCGAGTGCCCTTGCAGGGCAACGGCGTAGGTAGACCCGAACGCCTTCTCCACGGCAGGTACGGCCGGCTGCGGGACGTCGTGCTGGGGCCGGACCACCGGCTGTGGCTCCTGACGAGCAACACGTTCCGCGGCGACCCGCGACCGGGGGACGACCACGTCCTGGCGCTGCCCCTGTCGGCCGTGCGTTGAACGACTCCCGCCGGGCCGAGAAGGGACCTGACCCCGTCCACGCCAGCCTGTCGGCGGCGGCCCGGCTCAGCCCAGCTTGGCCAGGATGAGCTCGCGCGCCCTGCCTGCGTCGGCCTGGCCCCTCAGCTCCTTCATGACCTGTCCGATGAGGGCACCGGCAGCCTGCACCTTGCCGTCCCGAACCTTCTGGGCGACGTCCGCGTTGGCGGCGATCACCTTGTCCACGGCGGCCTCCAGGGCTCCGTCGTCCTGGACGAGCTCCAGCCCACGAGCGTCCGCCACCTCCGTGGGGCCGCCCTCCCCGGCCACCACCCCGTCGAGGACCTGACGCGCCATCGAGTCGTTCAGCCGTCCGGACCGCACGAGCCCGTCCAGCTCCGCGATGTGGGCAGGGGTGACCCCGAAGTCCTCGACTGCCCGACCCTCGGCGTTCGCACGTCTGGCCAGCTCGCCGGTCCACCACTTGCGGGCCGCTGCGGGTGTCGCACCGGCAGCCACGGTCTCCTCGATGAGCTCGACCGCCCCGGCGTTCATCACGTCGCGCATCTCCAGGTCGCTGTAGCCCCAGTCCTGCTGCAGCCGCCTGCGACGCTGCGACGGTGGCTCCGGCAGGGTGGCCCGAAGCCGTTCCACCGTCTCTGGGGTCGGCGCCACGGGGACGAGGTCCGGCTCGGGGAAGTAGCGGTAGTCCTCCGCGTCGGACTTCTCACGGCCGGACGTCGTGACGCCCGTGTCCTCGTGCCAGTGCCGCGTCTCCTGCGTGACCCTGTCGCCCCGGTCCAGGACCGCCGCCTGCCGGCTGATCTCGTAGCGGACGGCACGTTCGACGCTACGCAGGGAGTTGACGTTCTTGGTCTCCGTGCGGGTACCCAGCGGGACCGTCTCCTGTTCGCTGCCCGCCGCGGCTCTGGGACGCAGGGACACGTTGGCGTCGCAGCGCAGCGACCCCTGCTCCATCTTCACGTCCGACACCCCGAGGGCCCGCAGCAGGTCGCGCAGCGCCGCGACGTACGCCTTGGCCACTTCGGGAGCGCGCTTGCCTGCACCGGTCAAGGGCTTGGTGACGATCTCGATGAGGGGGATGCCGGCCCGGTTGTAGTCGACGAGCGAGTACTCGGCGCCGTGGATGCGACCCGTCGCGCCTCCCACGTGGAGCGACTTGCCGGTGTCCTCCTCCATGTGGGCCCGCTCGATCTCCACCCGGAAGATCTCGGTGCCGTCTCCGATGGCCGCCGGGACCTCCACGTCGAGATGCCCCTCGAAGGCGATGGGCTCGTCGTACTGGCTGGTCTGGAAGTTCTTCGGCATGTCCGGGTAGAAGTAGTTCTTCCGCGCGAAGCGGCACCACGGGGCGATCTGGCAGCTGAGGGCCAGTCCGATCCTGATGGCTGACTCCACCGCCTTGGCGTTGACCACAGGCAGCGCGCCGGGCAGCCCGAGGCAGACCGGACACACCTGGCTGTTGGGCTCTGCCCCGAACTCGGTCGCGCAGCCGCAGAACATCTTCGTGGCGGTGTTGAGCTCGACATGGACCTCCAGGCCCATGACGGGGTCGTACCGTTCCAGGGCCTCGTCGTAGTCGACGACGTCCTCGGTGACAGCGGTCGCCATGCGGGTCACGCTCCCTTCGCGGTCAGCTCGGGGGCCCTGCTCAGCAGCGGGCCACCCCAGCGTTCGGTGAGCATCTTCTCCAGCGCCGCGCCCACGCCGTACAGCCGCTGGTCCTGGGTCGCCGGAGCAAGGATCTGGATGCCGGTCGGCAGACCGTCCTCGTCGGCCAGCCCACTGGGCAGCGACATTCCCGGTACGCCGGCGAGGTTGGCCGGGATGGTGGCGACATCCTGCAGGTACATGGACATCGGGTCGTCCAGCTTGTCGCCGAGCTTGAAGGCCGTCGTCGGAGAGGTGGGGCTCAGGAGCACGTCGGCCTGGCCGAACGCTGTGACGAAGTCGTCGGCGATGAGGCGCCGGACCTTCTGCGCCTGGCCGTAGTACGCGTCGTAGTACCCGCTGGACAGCGCGTAGGTGCCCAGGATGATGCGGCGCTTGACCTCGTCGCCGAAGCCCGCGTCGCGGGTGGCTGCCATGACCTCCTCGGCACTTGGGTCCCGCACGCCTTCGGGGAGCACGCGCAGGCCGTAGCGCATGGCGTCGAACTTGGCCAGGTTGGACGACGCCTCGCTGGGCAGGATCAGGTAGTAGGCGGCCAGGGCGTAGTCGAAGCTCGGACAGGAGACCTCCACGACCTCCGCGCCCGCGTCCTGCAGGAGCTGCACCGACTCCTCGAAGCGCGCCTGCACCCCCGCCTGGTACCCCTGCCCGCCCAGCTCCTTGATGATCCCGACCCGCAGGCCCCGCACCTCCGCTCGCCGGGCCGCCTCGACGACAGCCGGCACGGGGGCGTCGATGGAGGTGGAGTCCATCGGGTCGTGGCCGCCGATGACCGAGTGCAGCAGCGCAGCGTCCAGGACGGTGCGCGTCACCGGGCCTGCCTGGTCCAGGCTGGAGGCCAGCGCGACCAGGCCGTACCGGGAGACGCCGCCATACGTGGGCTTCACTCCGACGGTGCCCGTGACGGCCGCCGGCTGGCGGATCGAGCCACCGGTGTCCGTACCGATCGCCAGGGGTGCCTCGTACGCCGCCACGACCGCTGACGAACCACCGCCCGAGCCACCGGGGATCCGGGAAAGGTCCCACGGGTTGTGCGTCGGGCCGTATGCGGAGTGCTCGGTGGACGAGCCCATGGCGAACTCGTCCATGTTGGTCTTGCCGAGCATCGGCATGCCGGTGGCCCGCAGCCGGGCCACCACGGTGGAGTCGTAGGGCGGCATCCAGCCCTGCAGGATCTTCGAGCCGCACGTCGTCGGCATGCCCTTGGTCACCATGACGTCCTTCACCGCGATGGGGACCCCCGCGAGGACGTGGAGCTCCTCCCCCGCGGCACGCCGCTGGTCGACCTCGCGCGCCGCCTCCAGCGCACCCTGGGCGTCGACATGGAGGTAGGCGTGCACGTCGGCGTCGACGGCCGCGATGCGGTCCAGGTGGGCCTGCACGACCTCGACGGAGCTGACCTCGCGCGAGTCGAGCGCGTGAGCGAGCTCGGCTGCGCTGGAGCGGGTGATGTCGGAGTTCACGAGTGGTCCTGGTTCTCTGCTGGTTCTCTACGGGCTCTCTACCGGGCTCTCTACCGGCTCAACGGCTGCCGCGGGTCAGTCTTCGGCGAGGATCCGCGGCACCGAGAACCGCTGCTGCTCCTGCGCAGGCGCACCGGCCAGTGCCGCCTCTGCGCCCAGAGACGGCCGCACCTCGTCCGGGCGTGTCACGTTGGTCAGCGGCAGCGGGTGGGACATCGGCTCGATGTCCTGGGCCGCCACCTCCTGGACCTTCGCGACGGACTCGAGGATGACACCGAGCTCTCCGACCATTCGGTCGAGCTCGGCGTCGGACAGGTCGATGCGGGCGAGGCCGGCGAGGTGCGCGACGTCGTCCCTGGACAGGGCGGACATGCGCGTCAGTCTAGGGGCGGACAACCCTGCCGAGGACCGGCGCCCGTGACGCAGGACTCAGGTGGAAGCACCCGGACGGGTCCTAAGGTGAACGACATGAACGCCCTTCCGCACGAGCTCTTCACGGCCATCGACCACGTCGGGGTGGCGGTGCGCGACCTCGACGAGGCGGTCGCCTTCTACCGCGACACCTATGGCATGACTCTGGCCCACGAGGAGGTCAACGAGGAGCAGGGCGTCCGCGAGGCGATGATGGACGTGGGGGGCAGTGGTTCGCACATCCAGCTGCTCGCTCCGCTGACTCCCGAGTCCACGATCGCCAGGTTCCTCGACAAGTCGGGGCCGGGAGTGCAGCAGGTGGCCTACCGGGTCGAGGACGTCGAGGCCGTGAGCCAGGTGCTTCGCGAGCGCGGGCTGCGGCTGCTCTACGACGAGCCGCGCCGCGGCACGTCGAACTCGAGGGTCAACTTCATCCACCCGAAGGACGCTGGCGGCGTGTTGGTCGAGCTCGTCGAGCCCGCGTACGAGACGCACTGAAAGTCCCCGGTTGCCGTGAGCCAGGTCACCGCGTGACCGGAGTCTCACCGGTGCTCCGGGGCGCCTTGGGCCGCACTAGTTTCGGCCACAGCCTTGCCCCGCCCTCCCCCGACGCCGAGGAGCCACTCCCATGCAGGACATCCGCGACGCCATCCTCGCCGGAGACCGCTCTGTGGAGACGTATGCCGGACTGACCGTCCCCGAGTCGTACCGTGCCGTGACGGTGCACAAGGACGAGGTCGACCTGTTCGATGGGCTGGCCAGCCGTGACAAGGACCCCCGCAAGTCGCTGCATGTGGACGACGTGGCGGTGCCGGAGCTGGCTCCCGGCGAGGCCCTCGTGGCGGTGATGGCGAGCGCCATCAACTACAACACGGTGTGGACGTCGATCTTCGAGCCCATGTCGACGTTCGGCTTCCTGGAGCGCTACGGCCGCACGTCGGAGTACGCCAGGCGCCACGACCTGCCGTACCACGTGGTCGGCTCGGACCTGGCCGGGGTCGTCCTGAGGGTCGGCCCAGGTGTGCAGAAGTGGAAGCCCGGCGAGGAGGTCGTCGCGCACTGCCTCTCCGTCGAGCTCGAGAGCGCCGACGGCCACAACGACACGATGCTCGACCCGGAGCAGCGGATCTGGGGTTTCGAGACCAACTTCGGTGGCCTCGCGGAGCTGGCGGTCGTCAAGACCAACCAGCTCATGCCCAAGCCCGGCCATCTCACGTGGGAGGAGGCCGCCTCCCCGGGCCTGGTGAACTCCACGGCATACCGACAGCTCGTGTCACGCAACGGTGCCGGGATGAAGCTCGGCGACGTCGTGCTCGTGTGGGGGGCCAGCGGCGGCCTCGGCTCCTACGCCACGCAGATGGCTCTCGCGGGCGGTGCCACTCCGGTCTGCGTCGTCTCCTCCGCCGACAAGGCGCACATCTGCCGTTCGATGGGCGCGGACCTGGTGATCGACCGCAACGCCGAGGGGTACCGGTTCTGGAAGGACGAGAGCACCCAGGACCCCCGGGAGTGGAAGCGGCTCGGAGCCAGGATCCGCGAGCTGACGGGCGGGAAGGACCCGGACATCGTGTTCGAACACCCCGGTCGCGAGACCTTCGGCGCGTCCACCTTCGTGGCTCGCAAGGGCGGCACCATCGTCACGTGCGCGTCGACGAGCGGCTACCTGCACGAGTACGACAACCGTTACCTGTGGATGAACCTCAAGCGGGTCATCGGGTCGCACTTCGCCAACTACCGCGAGGCCTGGGAGGCGAACGACCTCATCAACCGCGGCCTGATCCATCCGACGCTCAGCAGGACGTACGCCATGGAGGAGGTCGGCCAGGCGGCCTACGACGTCCACAAGAACCTGCACCAGGGCAAGGTCGGGGTTCTCACGCTGTCGCCGCAGGAGGGTCTCGGCGTGCGCGACGAGGAGAAGCGGACACGGCACCTCGAGGCGATCAACCGCTTCCGCAACGCCTGAGGGGAAAACGGCCCCCGGTCACAGGCTGGGTGCCGCACGTCAGTGGATAGGCTCGCCGCCATGTCGCTGCTCGACCGCTGGAAGCAGTACCGCCGGACCCAACGCGAGTACCTGCGTGCCAGCAACCACCCGGTCCACACCGAGGGTGACGGTCCTTCCGAGGGTCCGGTCGGCGTGCTGTTCCCAGAGGACGGCTGGGGAGCACCGGACGGGGCGACCCCGCGGGAGGAGGCCGAGGCCGGCCGGCTCCAGAGGGAGCTCGCCGACGAGGAGACGGCGAAGCCGGACGACATCGAGGCAGTGATGGAGCGCGCCAACGCCCGGGCGAAGGAGGGGCCCAACCCCTACGGCCGCGCCGGTCGCCCCATCAACCGGCAGTCCCCGTTCTACATGGGGTTCACCGGGGCGATCGGCGTCCTCACGGCGGTCCTGCTCTGGCAGACGATCGGACGGCTCACCACCGTGATGACCCTGGTCGTCGTCGCATTCTTCCTCACCCTCGCGCTGAACCCGATCGTCGAGGCCCTCACCAACCACGGCGTGAGGAGGCCCTTCGGCGTCGCGCTCGTCTTCGCCGGGGTCGTCACCGTCTTCACCCTGCTCGGGCTGCTCGTGGTGCCACCCGTCATCGCGCAGGGCACCGACCTCGCCCAGAAGGCCCCCGAGTACCTGGACGGGATCCTCAAGAGCCGCCTGGTGACCGACCTTGACCGGCACTACAACGTCGTCGACCGGATCCAGGCGGAGGTGACAAAGCGCATGTCCGACGGCACCTTCGTCGGGCAGGTCTTCGGTGGTGTCCTGGGTGTCGGCGCGGCCGTCATCGGCGGGGTCTTCCAGGGCTTCACCGTGCTGGTGCTCACGCTCTTCCTCCTTGCCTCCCTGCCCCGGGTCAAGCAGGCGGCATACGCCATCGTCCCGGTCTCGCGGCGCGCCAGAGTGATCTCGCTGTCCGAGGAGATCATGCGGCGGACCGGCTCCTACGCCATCGGTCAGGTCGCCATCGCGACGATCAACGCGTTCTGCTCGTGGATCATGATGCTGGTCGTCGGCATCCCGTACGCCGCGGTCCTGGCCGTGGCGGTGGGGTTCCTGGGGCTCATCCCGATGGTGGGCGCCTCCGTCGGGGCGTCGGTGGTGTGCCTGGTGGCAGTGTTCGACGAGCCGCGCAAAGCGGTGATCGCGGCGGTCTACTACGTGGTCTACCAGCAGCTGGAGAACTACGTCGTCGCCCCGCGGATCATGCAGCGCACCGTGTCCGTGCCCGGCGCCGTGACGGTGGTGGCGGCGCTGGCCGGCGGCACCCTCCTCGGGGTGATCGGAGCGCTGCTGGCCATCCCGGTGGCGGCGGGGCTGCTGCTCCTCTACGAAGAGGTCCTGCTACCGCGTCAGCGCCGCCACTGACCCCCTCCCCGCGTCGGCCCGGCCTTTCCCCGACCGGACTCACAGTTTTGTGCGTGTCGCGGGCTGGGCGGCGCCAACACTCACGACAACGTGAGTCCGGTCGGGGACGTCCCTAGCGGTATGGCGCGGGGCGCCGGGCCGCCCGCGCTCAGCGGATGGCGCCGGTGGTGTGGCGGCGCTCGCGAGCGTCCCAGCATGGCGTGTGCCAGTGCCTGCGGTCGTCGATCCCGCCGATGCCTTCGGCCGGCCACACCACGACGTGCGGCATGCCGGGTGGGATCGACTGCTGACATCCCGGGCACAGGTAGTCGCGGCCCGCTCCGGCACCGGTGACCCTCCGCACGAACCACTCTTCCGCGCCATACCGCTGCCTCGTCACCAGCCCGCCGGCCGTGCGGTCGAGGTTCAGCGGCGCGTCGTCGCGCCGGCGACGGTTGGCGCGGGGCATGGCGCCATTCTCGCAGAGCGCGGAGGCGGCGCCCGGCCGAGGCGACTACGCGTACGTGCGGAAGCCGCGACCTGTCTTGCGGCCGAGGTAACCGGCGGTGACGAGGTGCTCCAGCAGGGGCGCCGGTGCGAAGCCGGGCTCCCGGAACTCCAGGTACAGCTCCCGCTGGATGGCCAGCGCCACATCGAGCCCCACCACGTCCAGCAGCTCGAACGGTCCCATCGGCAGTCCACAGCCCGTCTTCATGGCGGTGTCGATGGCGTCCGCTGTGGCGTAGTTCGCCTCCAGCATCTTGACCGCGTCGTTGAGATAGGGAAAGAGCAGGGCGTTCACGATGAAGCCCGAACGGTCGCCACAGGTCACCGGGTGCTTGCCCACGGCCGTGCAGAGGTCCTGAATTGTGGCCACGACGTCGGCGCTGGTGGAGACGGTGTGAACGACCTCCACGAGCCTCATGACCTGGGCGGGGTTGAAGAAGTGCATGCCGACGACGTCCTGCGGACGGGACGTGGCGGCGGCGCACTCCACCACCGGCAGGGAGGACGTCGTCGTCGCGAGGATCGCGCCCGGCCGGCAGATCTCGTCGAGGTTCTCGAAGAGCGCACGCTTGACGGCCAGGTCCTCGACCACCGCCTCGACGACCAGGTCGACGTCCGACAGGGCATCCAGCGCCGTGGTGCCCGCGAGGTGGGCAAGGGCCTGGTCACGGGCCACCTGGTCCAGCCTGCCCCGCTGGACCGCCTTCTCCAGGGAGGTGCCGACCGCCGCCGTCACGGCGTCCACCTTCGGCTGGCCGCGGGTGACGTAGACGACGTCCAGTCCAGCCTTGGCGAAGACCTCGATGATGCCCGTGGCCATGGTGCCGGAGCCGACGACCCCCACCCTGCGAACCTCAGGCAGGGACCGGTCACTGTCTGCGGCCGGCCGCGGCGTGAGCGCGTCCTCGACGACCTGGGACGAGCCCGGCTCCGCATAGGTATAGAAGCCTCGACCGCTCTTGCGTCCCTTGAGACCGGCACTGACCAGCTGCTTGATGACCGGGCTCGGCGCGTGCAGGCGGTTGCGGCCCTGCTTGTACATCGTGTCGAGGATCTCGTACGCCGTGTCCAGGCCGATGAGGTCCATCAGCGCCAGCGGGCCCATCGGGTAGCCGCAGCCCAGCCTCATCGCCGCGTCGATGTCCTCGCGGCTGGCATACCGGCTCTCGAACATCGAGACGGCGTGGTTGAGGTAGCCGAAGAGGAGGGCGTTGGCGATGAACCCCGCCTTGTCGCCCACGATGACGGGCTGCTTGCCCAGGCGCAGCGCCAGCGCCTTGACGTCCTCGAACACCTCGTCCTCGGTGAGGACGGTGCGGATGACCTCCACGAACTGAAGGACGGGCGCGGGGTTGAAGAAGTGCATGCCCACGACGCGCTTGGGGTTGCTCGTTGCGACCGCGATCTCGGTGACGGACAGCGACGAGGTGTTGGTGGCCAGGATCGCCTCCGGACCCACGATGGCGTCCAGCTTGCCGAAGATCTCCCTCTTCAGGTCCAGGTGCTCCGGCACCGCCTCGACCACCAGCTGACAGTCGGCGAGCTCGTCCAGGCTGGAGGTGAAGCGGACCCGGGCGTGGAGCGCCTGCTGGTCCTGCTCGGACAGCTTGCCGCGGGCCACGGCCCGCGCGGTCGAGTGCTGGAGCACGCCACGACCCCTATCCACCGCAGCCTCGTCGACCTCGACGGCGACCACGTCGATCCCGTTACGGGCGAAGACCTCCACGATGCCCGCGCCCATGGTGCCGAGACCGACCACTGCGACCTTGCTGAACTCACGAGCCATGCCCGGAGTCTTCCAGAGCCGTCACGCCCGGTGGACCCCCTGCCGGCGTGACGGTCGCCACGGACGCCGTTGCCGTCGGCGCCGCTGCGCTCAGCGGCTCAGCCTGGGCAGGTCACCACTCGTGGCCCGCCCCGATGAGCGCCGACTCCATGTGGAAGCGCTGCTCCCGGGACAGACCCCGGATGGCCGTCGGCACGGGAATGTCCACGGCTCGGCAGTAGTCCCGCAGGGCGTGGTCGTAGGCCAGCCGCGCGGCCATGAGGCGCTCGGCCTTGCGAGGAAGGTTCGACTCCTCGACCCGCCGGATGTGGTCGGCCAGGCGGCTCAGCTCCAGCGCCAGAAGGACCGGGGGCAGCGGCTCAGGACGGGGACGGCGTGCCTCCAGCCTGACCCGTGCCCACCCCAGCGCCGGGCGCACCACGCGGGGCGGCTGCCCGGAGTTGATCCAGCGCAGCACGCTGACACCGGTTGCGACGAAGACTGCGAACCCGGCGACATTGCCCAGCAGGAGCGGCATGCGTGCTCACCTCACCTCAGGCTTCGAGTGTGCGCCGGGCGGGGCGACCAGCGCAACGTGAGCCTCGTCGCTGTCACCCGACCGTGTCCTGCGCCTCGACGCGCCACGTAGAGTGACGCCTCGTGCGACTGGTCATTGCGACGTGCTCGGTGGACTACGACGGGCGCCTCTCGGCCCACCTGCCGCTAGCCACGCGGCTCCTGATGGTCAAGGCGGACGGCTCCGTCCTCGTCCACAGCGACGGCGGCTCCTACAAGCCGCTCAACTGGATGTCCCCTCCCTGCGCGATGGCCGAGCTGGCCCCGCGGGAGCATGAGGTCGAGCTGGGGGTGACGGCCGTGTGGCAGGTGCAGCACACCAGGTCGGAGGACCGGCTCAGGGTCCTCATCCACGACGTCCTCCATGACTCGAGCCACGCCCTCGGGGTGGATCCTGGGCTGGTCAAGGACGGCGTGGAGGCCCACCTGCAGAAGCTGCTGGCCGAGCACATCCATACGCTCGGGTCCGGGTACACCCTCGTGCGCCGCGAGTACATGACGGCGATCGGGCCCGTCGACATCCTGTGCAAGGACCCGGGCGGTGCGTCGGTGGCGGTCGAGATCAAGCGTCGCGGCGACATCGACGGGGTCGAGCAGCTCACGCGCTACCTGGAGCTGATGAACCGCGACCCGCACCTCGCCCCGGTGACGGGGGTCTTCGCGGCTCAGGAGATCAAGCCGCAGGCCCGAACGCTGGCTCTCGACCGTGGGATCCGGTGCGTGACCCTCGACTACGACGAGCTCAAGGGCATCGACAACAGCGAGCACCGCCTCTTCTGAGGCTCATCGGTCGCAGAACCGGCCTCCAGCCCACTCGAAGCAGCCCTCAGACGACCGCCCGGTCCTGCGTCCCCGGCCAGCTGGTCACCCGGAAGCCGTCGCCGTCGACCTCCACCTGCGCGATCGCGCAGTTCGGCAGGAACCGCGCTTTGACGAGGTCCTGGCGTGCCACCCCGGCCAGGCGGGGCACGGCGAAGGACATCACCCCGCCGTGCGAGAAGACGAGCACCGACTCGCCACGGTGCAGGTCGGCGATCGACTGCAGCCCCTCCCGGAAGCGATCCAGCAGCTGCTGCCCGGTCTCGCCGCCGGGGACCCGGCGCGCCAGGTCGCCGTGCTCCCACGCCCGGAACACCGAGGCCAGCTCGGGGTCGTCGTGCGGACGGCCGGCGAGAGCGCCGACGGAGAGCTCCTCCAGGCCGCCCACGGCTCGGGGGTCCAGGCCCAGCACCTCGGCCGCGAGGGCGGCCGAGGCGATGGCGCGCTGCATCGTGCTCGAGTACACCGCTGCGACGTTTCGCGTGCGCAGCGACTCAGCGAGCTCGCGTACCTGCGCGACACCCTGGTCGGTCAGCCACCCACCCTCGTCGGAGAGCTCCGACACGTGCCCGTACTCCGCGTCACCATGGCGCGCGAGCAACAGCGTCGCCGGGCAGTGCAGGTCGCTCATGGCATTGAGCGTATGCCGCGCGCCCCTACTCCGGCACCGACCGTCGTCAATGCTTCCCGCCCTGGACGCCGAAGGCGTCAGGAGGACCGGGCGGCCTACCGCTCCTGCCGAAGAGCCACGAGGCGAATCAGCCGCGCGGCCTCAGCGCGCATGGAGTCCCGAGCCGGGCCGAGGTACTTCCGGCTGTCCACCAGCCCAGGGTCGTCGCCCAGGCGCTCGCGCACGGTGGCGGTGAAGACACCGGCGAGGTGGGTCGCGATGTTGATCTTCGTCATCCCGGCCCGGACGGCAGCGGCGATCCCCTCGTCCGGGACCCCGGAGGAGCCGTGCAGTACCAGAGGCACGCGGACGACTTCGTGGATCCGGGCGATGAGCTCGAGGTCGAGCGCAGCGGTCCGTTGCGTCATGGCATGCGAGGACCCCACCGCTACGGCCAGGGCGTCCACTCCCGTGTCGGCCGCGAAGGCCGCGGCCTCCTCGGGGCGGGTGCGGACGCCGGGAGCATGGACGCCGTCCTTGCCGCCGATCTCGCCGAGCTCCGCCTCCACGCTGACGCCCGCGTCGTGGCACCGGCGCACCACGTCTCGCGTGGTCCGGCGGTTCTCGGCGTCATCCAGGGTGGACCCGTCGAACATCACCGAGGTGAACCCCAGCTCGAGCGCCTCGTGCACCAGCGCGACCGACACCGCGTGGTCCAGGTGGAGCACCACCGGTACGGTCGCACGCTCCGCGAGCACCCTGGTGGCGGTGGCGAGCGCGGCCAGCCCGCGATGGAAGGCGACGGTGTTCTCGCTGATCTGGAGAACGACCGGAAGGCCGGCGTCCTCCCCCGCCCCGACCAGCGCCTCCGCGTGCTCCAGGTGGACCACGTTGAAAGCGGCAAGGCCGCCTCGTACGGCCTCGGCCTCCCGCAGCGCCGACGTCAGGGCAACCAGCATCTCGCTCCTACTCCCTCTCCACGCGCACGGCCGCACGCAGTCGGTGGATGTCGTGGGGGTCGACCGTCCCCGCTGTGGGCTGCAGGACGGCAGCCCCCGACCAGGCGACCGCGTCGGCGAGCACCTCCGGCCACGGCTGACCGGAGCACAGCCCCGAGGCGATCGCCGCCACGGCGCTGTCCCCGGCGCCCGTGGGGTTCCCCTTCAGGGCCCCAGGAGGTATGGCTCTGCAGACCCGTCCGTCGGGGGCGACGGAGACTATCCCGTCCGGTCCCAGGGACACCACAACCTCGCGGGCGCCCTTGTCCTGCAGCAGCTTGGCGCCCACCACGGGGTCCGTCGCGCCGGTCACCCCCAGCAGCTCCTCCCGGTTGGGCTTGACCACGTCGGGCCCGGCGGCCACTGCCTCGAGCAGCGCGTCACGCGACGCGTCCACGACGACTCGGCACCCGGCGTCGTGGCCGAGCCGCACAAGGCGGGCATACCCGTCGGCGGGGAAGCCGGCGGGGACGCTCCCGGACGCGACCAGCACGCGTGGCGCGTAACGTCGCAGCAGCCCCTGCAGGTGCTGGACCAGCAGCCGCCAGTCCTCGTCCCGCCAGTCCTCACCCGGCTCGTTGAAGGCGGTCGCGTCACCGTCACTCCGGCTGACGACCGTGACGGTTCGCCGGGTCTCGTGTGAGCACTCCGCGAAGTCGTGCCGGATCCGGCGCTCGTCCAGGTCGCGCCGCAGCCGTCCGCCGGTGGCACCACCGAGGAGCCCGGTCGCCACGACGGACTGGCCCCGGAGGCTGGCGACCGCCGCCACGTTGACGCCTTTGCCTCCAGCGAGCTCACGCACGGACAGGACGCGATGGCTGGTGTGGGGCACCAGCCGCTGCACCTCGTACGTCACGTCCAGCGCGGGGTTCGGCGTGACAGTGAGGATCACGTGAGGTCCCACGCCAGGCACGCCGCCCCGAGACACCCGGCCCGGTCCCCGAGCAGCGGGCGCTCCACCTCGGGCCGGCGCTGGAAGGTGAGGTCCTGCTCCACCTTGCGCCGCAACGGTTGCAGGAGCAGCTCACCGCACTGGGCCAGCCCGCCCCCTACGAGCACGAGCTCCACCCCCGTCAGCGTGACCACCATGACGACGGCCCGCGCGAGCGCGGTGACCGTGTCGTCCCAGACCTGCGTCGCCACAGGGTCTTCGCTGCGGACGAGGTCGGCGATGCGGTCGGCCCCCAGCCTCGACGGACCTGCTGCCGGCAGCGTCGCCACCGCGGCGCGCGCCGCATACCGGCGCTCCACCGCGGCCGCGGAGGCGACTGCCTCCAGGCAGCCACGGGCTCCACAGCCGCAGAGCGGACCGCCCGGCTCGACGACGACGTGCCCCAGCTCACCGGCTCGCCCGTCCGCGACGACCACATGCCCGTCGAGCATCATCGCACCCGCGATACCCGTACCCACCGGCATGAAGAGCACGTGTCGGTGCCCGCGAGCCGCACCGAAGCGCGCCTCGGCGAGGAGCCCGGCCCGGACGTCGTGGCCGAGCGCCACCGGCACCTCGAGCGCCTCGCTCAGTGGCGTCGCCACCGGTACGTCGCGCCAGTGTAGGTTCGCCGACCACACCGCCACCCCGGAGAGGTCGTCGACCAGGCCAGGGACCACGACGCCGCACGCGGCGATCGTGTCGCCCCGGCCCTGGCTGGCGGCCGCTGCCCGCAGGTCCTCCACCGTCGTACGCAGGAGTGCCACCAACGCGCCCGGCGCGTCTAGGCGGGGCGGGGTGGGACGCGTCAGGGAGACGACCTCCTCGCCGGCCCGGTCCACGAGGGCAGCCTTGACCCGCGTGCCGCCCACGTCGACGGCCGCGACGACCGGGTGCTCCACCCTTAGACCACCTCGACCGTCACGCCGGCTGCGCCAAGCTCCGCCAGAGCGTCGGGGTCTGCGGAGCCGTCGGTGACCAGGAGGTCGACCGTCGGCGCGGGGCAGATCCGCGCGAAGGCGCGACGCCCGACCTTGGGACCGGTCGCCACGACGACGACCCGCTCCGCACGCTCGACCATCAGCGAGTTGATGCCTGCCTCCCCCTCGTGCTCGCAGGCTGCGCCACCAGCGGCGGAGACGGCATCGACCCCGAGAACGACCGTGTCGAGCCAGAGCTCGCCGAGCACCATGGAGGCCAGCGGGCCGGACAGCTCATAGGACTCCGGGCGCGCCACCCCTCCGAGGGAGACGCAGCGCACGAAAGGACGCAGGACCATCTCCGTGGCGATGTTCAGGGCGTTCGTCACCACGGTCACGGACGGGCGACGCGAGGAGGCGGCGAGGTCCGCCCGAGCCGCCAGTCGTCGCGCCGTGGCGCTGGTGGTCGTCCCGCCGTTGAAGCCCACCACCGACCCCTCCCGGACGAGCTCCGCAGCCCGAGCTGCGATGCGCTCCTTGGCGGAGTCGCTCCCGGCCTGCCGGTAGCGGGCGGGCAGGTCGTACGCCACGGCCGCCGACACGATGCCACCGTGCGTCCGCGTCACCAGCTGCTGTGCGGCCAGCTCGCCGAAGTCGCGCCGGACGGTGGCCTCGGAGACGCCGAGGGCCTCCACGGTCTCTGCGACCGTCAGCCTGCCGTGCTCGGCGAGCAGCGAGAGCAGGGCGCTCCATCGGGCGCCCCGGTCCATCGCACGGCTCTCGACCTGGGTCACTTGACCGCACCGGAGGTCAGCCCGCCGACCAGGTGCTTCTCGATGAGGGCGAAGAGGATCACCACAGGCACGATGGCGATCAGCGACGCCCCGAACAGCTGGTCCCAGTTCTGCTCATAGCCGGTGACGTAGGAGTTGATGCCCACCGTCAGCGGCTTGCGGCTGTCGTCCAGCATGAGCGTCAGGGCGACGACGTACTCGTTCCACGCGGCGATGAACGTGAAGATCGTCGCCGTGACCAGCCCCGGCAGGGTCAGGGGGAGCATCACCCGCCACAGCGTCCCGACCCTGCCGCATCCGTCCAGCTCAGAGGCCTCCTCCAGCTCACGCGGGATCGAGGCGAAGAAGCCGTGCAGGATCCAGATCGCGAACGCCAGGTTGAAGGCGGCGTTGGTGAGGATCAGGGCGAGGTAGGTGTTGACGAGGTTCACCGTGAAGAACTCGCGGTAGATCCCGACGACCAGCGACGTCGGGGAGAACATCTGCGTCACCAGCACGAGGAACAGGAACGCCATCCTGCCGCGAAAGCGGAACCGGGCGGTGAAGTACGCCGCCGGAATGGCGACCACCACGACGATGGCAGTGGAGGCGAGCGCCACGACGACCGACGTCCTCAGCCAGGCCAGGAACCGCTCGTCGCCGAGGACCTCCGGGAAGGTCGTCCACTTCCAGACCCGGGGCAGGACCGAGGCGGGGGTCTGCACGACGTCGCTGCTCGGCCGGAAGGCGCCCAGGAGCATGACGAGGTACGGCCAGAGGAAGGCGAGCGAGACCCCCAGTCCGATCAGCGGCATGGCCCAGGGCCGCGCCCGTCGCCACCCACCCGGCGTCGCGGAGGTCGTTGCCGTATCGGCGCTCGCTGAGGTGCCGGTCAACGCCGGCGTTGCCGTGGCCATCAGGACTCCTCCTCGCGCCAACGCGACACCCGCAGGTACACCAGCACCGCGACGAGGATCAGGCAGACGTTGAACAGGCCCGCGGCGGCGGACTGGCCCACGTCCTTCTCCGCGCTCTTGAAGGCGAGCTTGTACATGAACGTGATCGTCGTGTCGTGGGCGAACCCGGGGTTCGACTCGTTGAGCGTGTAGATGATGGGAAAGCTGTTGAACACGTAGATCATGTTCAGGACCGTCGCCACGAGGATCGCGGGGCGGAGCAGGGGCAGCGTGATGAGCCGCCAGATCTTCCACGGGGAGGCCCCGTCGATCCGGGCCGCCTCGTACACGTCGGTGGGGATGGCGTTGAGGCCGGCCACGAACACGTACGCCGTGAAGGGGATCGAGACGAAGACCCCCACGGCGACCATCGAGGGCATGATCCACCGGTCGTTGCCCAGGAAGTCCACCGGTGTGTGCACGAGATGGAGCTTGAGCAGCACGGCGTTGAGCGTGCCGTAGTAGTAGCTGTAGATGAGGCTGAACAGCCGGGCGGTGATGACCAGCGACGCCGCCCACGGCACGATGACCGCCCACCGGACGAACCGGCGGCCCCAGAAGTCCTTGGTCAGGAACTGCGCCAACCCGAGGCTGATGAGGATGGTCAGGGCGACCACCGCCACCACCCAAACCACGGTGTTCGCCAGGACGGTGCCGAGGCTCTCGTTCGCCAGCACGTTGCGGTAGTTGTCCAGTCCCGCGCTGCCCTTGTTGAGGCCGGTGATGGAGAACCGAGCGAGCGACGCCCGGACGAGCTCGACCGCCGGCCAGACGACCACGCCGAGGATGAGCAGCAGGGCCGGGGCGAGCCACAGCAGCGCCACCCAGCCCGAGGCGCGGCCTCCGCCGGCCGTCCGGGGCCGACGGCCTCTGCGTCTGCGGCCGAGGGGAGGAGCGGGTGCGGCCGGTGCCCCGACCGCACCCACTCCAGGGCCAGCTGGCTGGACCACGCTCAGCCGCCCGCCTCGGCGGACTTCTGCAGCTTGTCCAGGACCGCCTTGGGGTCACCGGTGATGGCTGTGCCGAGGTTCTGCTGCACGGCGAGCTTCACCTTGTCCCAGGTGGGGTCGTCGGTGGGCGTCAGGTGCGCGTTCGGCAGGGTCTCGAGGTAGGTCTTCAGCTTGGGGTCGCCGGAGAACTCCTGGATGCCGGACTTCGTCACCGGCAGGAAGCCCTCGGCCTTGATGAAGCTGTTGACCTGGTCCTTCTGGTAGTAGAGGTCGTAGAACGCCTTGACGGCATCCTGGTTCCCCTTCTTCTTGAAGGCCATGAGGTAGTCCGTGACGCCGAAGGTCTGCGGGGTTCCGCCGTCCGCCTTCGTCGGCATCGGTGCCACGCCGTACTGCACCTTCTTGTCCGCGTCGAGCTTGCCCGCCAACGGTGAGAACCCGACGACCATCCCGACCTTGCCGGACGCGAAGAGGTCGAAGGCGTCCTGCCGGTTGGTCTTGCCCGGGTTGTTCTGGGTCAGCTTCTTGGTGGCGAGGGACTTCAGGAAGGTCAGGGTCTCGACGTTCTCAGGGCTGTTGATGGTCCACTTGCCGTCCTTCTTCCAGTCCCCTCCGTTGTTGAACATCCAGATCGAGAACTCGCCCTGGGACTCCTCCGGACCGAGCGGGAGGCCGTAGCCGATGGCGCCGTTCCCGAGGCCAGCGATCTTCGTCGCGTCGGCCTGGAACTCGGCCCAGGTCTTGGGCGGGGCGGAGATGCCGGCCTTCTGGAAGAGCGTCTTGTTGTAGAACATCGCCCGGGCGGAGCTGAGGTCCGGCATCCCGTACATCTTGCCCTGGTAGCTGCCGGACTTGACGAAGGCGTCGAGCAGGTCGGACTTCACCGTGTCCGACAGGACCTCGTCGGCGCTGTAGAGCAGGCCGTCCTTGGCGTAGCTCGCGTAGGCGTTGAGGTTGAGGATGTCCGGCGGGTTGTTGTTCTGCACCATCGTCGAGCTCTGCTGGTCGATGTCGTCCCAGCTGACGATCTGGACCTGCAGGGTGTTGCCCGTCTTCGACTTGTACGCTTGGGCGAACTGGTCCCAGAACGCCTTGGTGTGGTTCTTGGAGTACTCCGCCGCCACCAGCTTGATCGTGGTGGCTCCCTTGGTCGCGGAGGAGCCGCCCCCGCCGCCTCCACCGGCCGAGCCGGCACCCGTGCCACCGGAGCACGCGGCCAGACCCAGCACGACGGCCGTGGTTCCCGCGAGGAGCCCCGTCGCGGGCAGATGTCGCTTGCTGCTCACCTGATACCTCAATCTCTCGTGTTCGACGTCGCTGCGATCACGGCTCACCCGTTGATCGTTTCGTAGCGATAAGGACGCTCATCGCTCACATTCACGATGTGTGACAGACACCATGACTCCGCAGAACACCTGTCGTCAAGGGATGACACGCCATTTTCTTGACGGCTTGACTGACCGATCGTGATGGTTCCACAATCAGTTCAGTCTCGTTCACTCACGTTAGGAGGGCCAGCCGTGGCCGCGAGGTACCTTTCCGCCGAGATCGCCACCCAGCCGGACGACTGGCGGGCGGTGCTGCGCCGCGTCGCCGAGGCGAAGGACGTCCTACCTCGCCCGGGGCAGCGCGTGGCCGTGACCGGCTGCGGGACGTCGTTCTACATGGCGCAGGCGTATGCCGCGCTGCGCGAGTCGGCCGGCGAGGGCCTGACCGACGCCTTCGCGTCCAGCGAGTTCCCGGTGGACCGGGACTACGACCACGTGGTGGCGATCTCCCGGTCCGGCACGACGACGGAGGTGATCGAGCTGCTCGAGGCGCTCGCCTCCCGTGACCGGGTGACCACCGCGGTCGTCGCCACCGAAGGTACGCGCATCCCGGACCTGGCGACGAAGCAGCTCATGCTCAGCGAGGTGGACGAGCGGTCGGTGGTGCAGACCCGCTTCGCGACCACGACCCTGGCGCTGCTGCGAGCCACCCTGGGCGAGGACCTGAGCGCTGCCATCCAGGACGCCGAGGCCGTCCTGACGGAGGAGCCCGCGACCGCCCTCGCCGCGGTCGGGGACGCCGGCCAGCTCACCTTCGTGGGTCGCGGCTGGACCGTCGGCCTGGCCTACGAGGCCGCCCTCAAGCTGCGCGAGTCCGCCCAGTTCTGGACGGAGGCCTACCCCGCCATGGAGTACCGCCATGGACCGATCAGCATCGCCACGCACGGTCGGGCCACCTGGGCGTTCGGCGAGGTCCCTGAAGGTCTGGCCGACGACGTCCGCGCGACGGGGGCGCACTTCGAGCACCGGGACCTCGACCCCCTGGCAGAGCTGGTCCGCGTCCACCGCCTCTGCCTGCACAAGGCCGACCAGGCCGGTGTGGACCCCGATCGACCCCGCCACCTGTCCCGGTCCATCATCTTGTCGTGACCACGGACCCGGCGCCCGACCATGGCCAGCTCCTGACGGGTCGGGTGCTCACGCCCGGGCGGCTCGTGCCGGACGGAGCCGTCGCGGTCGCGGGCGGCCGGATCGCCTGGGTCGGCGAGCTCCGGTCGATCCCCGCACAGTGGGCGCAGGCGCCGGCTCCGCCGGACTGGCGCAGCGGTCTCACTCTGCTCCCAGGACTCGTCGACGTCCACTGCCACGGCGGCGGAGGCGCCGAGTTCGGGGCGGACCCTGGCGCAGCCTTCGTCGCGGCCGGCCACCACCACCGCGCCGGGAGCACGTCTGTGGTGGCGTCGCTGGTCTCGGCACCGCCATCCGAGCTCGTCGCTTCGACCCGCGTGCTGGCCACGGCGGTGGCTTGCGGCGAGCTCGCGGGCATCCATCTCGAGGGCCCCTTCCTGTCCACGGCGCGCTGCGGTGCCCAGGACCCCGCGACCCTCACAGACCTCGACCGCGACCTGCTCGACCGCGTGTTCGAGGCCGCCCCGCAGGCGTTCGCGCAGATGACGTTCGCGCCCGAGCGTGGCGGTGGCGCGGAGGTCCCCGCGCTGCTCGCGACGGGAGGCGCCCTGGGTGCGATCGGTCATACCGACGCCGAATACGCCACCGTCGCAGCCGCCCTGGAGGCCATCGCCGGCGCCGGGGCGCGCGGAGCCCGGCCGTTGGCGACGCACCTCTTCAACGGTATGCCGCCGATGCACCATCGCGCTCCGGGTCCGGTCGCAGCGGCGCTCGCGGCGGCAGCCCGGGGGGACGCCGTGGTCGAGGTCATCGCCGACGGCGTGCACCTCGATGGCGGGACCGTGCGCATGGTCTTCGACGCGGTGGGCGGTGGGCAGGTGGCCCTCGTCAGCGACGCCATGGCGGCCAGCGGCCTGCCGTCCGGGGACTACACCCTGGGCGGCCGTGCCGTCCAGGTCCGGGGTCGCGAGGCTCGGCTGCTCGACGGCGGCTCTCTGGCAGGCGGGGTCTCCACCCTGCTGGACCAGGTCCGGTGGTGCGTGCAGGAGCTCGGCCTGGACCTCCGCGAGGTCGTCACGGCTGCCACCCGGACGCCGGCCCGCGCGCTGGCGCTGGAGGGTGTCGGCGAGCTCGCGCTCGGAATGCAGGCAGACGTCCTCGTCGTGGACGAGCAGCTCGCGCTTCAGGCGGTCATGCGCCGGGGCGCCTGGCTCTGAGCCGGCGACACCACGGCGTCGGGCCCCCCACCGTGCGGTGGGGGGCCCGAGCCTCGACCGTCCAGTCGGTCGAGGGGGGTCAGCGCACGACCACGGAGACCTTGGCCGACCCAGCGGGGTTGTACTTGCTGGACCCGTTGTACGTCGCCGTCAGGTAGTGGGTGCCTCGCGCGAGCACCGGTGCCCGGTAGACGGCCTTCCCGCTGCTCAGCGGGACCGTTCCCAGGACCCGTGCGCCGTCGCGGAACGTGGCGGTGCCGGTAGCCCCCGAGGGGGTCACCGTGGCCGTCAGCGTGGGGCGGTACCCGTAGCCGTAGTCCCGGTCGTTGACTGCCAGCGTGCTCTTGCTGGCCAGGCCCGCCACCGTCACCCTGACGCCCGGCGAGGTGCTGGTCAGCGTGCTGGCGTCACCGTTGTACGTCGCCGTCATGGTGTGCGTGCCGCGGGTCTGCCCCGTTACCGTCCACACCGCCTTGCCACCGCTCACCGCGACGGTCCGCACCACTGTGCCGTTGTCCTTGAACGACACGGTTCCGGTGGCGTTCGCCGGCGTCACGGTGGCAGTGAGGACCGGCCTGCCGCCGTAGGTGTAGGACGTCGCGCTGGACGTCAGCCTGGTGGAGGACGGCGCCTTCACACCGACGACCTGCGCACGCTGGCCGTCGGTGTTCAGGTGGTGCACCAGCAGCAGGCCCTGCGGCTTGTCCGAGGCATACGACGCGTCGTCACGACGGACGTCGAGCAGCTCGCCCGGCAGGTCCGTGCTCAGCAGGGTCCCGAAGTCGCCGTAGGCCGACAGCGCCGGCGACGCCAGGCTGATGGTCATGGGCGCCGCCGCGGAGCCCTGCGTGTCGACCCTGCCGGCCTCGCCGGTGTAGGACTCCACCCAGTACTTGACCTTCGGCGAGGTGCCTGCGACGAGGCCCGCGGCCTTGAGGACACCGACCGACACCGGCAGCACCAGCGAGTCGCTGTTGAACAGGTTGGTGTCGAGCGAGCCGTCGGCGCCGTTGACGAGCTGGTCGTCGAGCACCGCGGGGTTGGCCGGGTCGCGCAGGTCCACAAGCTCGGACAGGAAGTAGTCGTAGTCGTCCGTGGTCACGACACGGGTGTTGTAGACGAGGGCGTCCTCCGTCCCGTCACCGTTGGTGTCCAGCACGACGTCGAACTCGGTGTACGAGGCCGGCGTGCGCCAGCGACCGTAGCTGCTGATACCGAACGTCAGCGTGGCGTCGTCGAGGCTGGGCGAGATCGGCGCGTCCGAGGCCGCTCCGACGTACCGGAGGTCGGCCGAGCGGTCGTCACCGATGGCGATGCACCGGGCGATGAGGGTGCTCGAGCAGCTCGGGATCCTGGGGCTGGTGCCCTGGAGCTCAAAGGTGGAGACCATCGACTCGTACCCCGTGCTGCCCGTGCCCTGCGACACGCCGGTGCCACCGAGCGCCAGCGTGCCGGTCTTCACCGCACCCGCCCCGGTCACGGTGCTGCTCGCGGCAGCCTTCATGACGGATGCCGGACGCGGTGCCGACCACACCGGCACGCGCAGCGCGGAACCCGGCGTCGTGGGCGTCGGCGTCAGCACCATGCGGCCACTGGCGTCCGCGCGGTAGCTGCGCCGAATCCCGATCCCGAGCGGGTCGGACTCCGTGGTGGGGTCCTGCACCGCGCGGAGCGCGGACCGGGTGATCGTCGCCGTGACCTTGACATCGACAGAACCGCCGGCGGGCAGGCTGACCTGGTTGGGGCTGAAGGAGTACGTCACCCCCGGAGTGGGGTGTGCGGCCTGGTAGCCGATCGTGTAGGCGGAGGTACCCGTCGGCCGCTTGTTCACCACGCGCACGGTCTTCGTGAGCGTCGTCGTGGCGGCCGTGACAGCCACCGGGCCGAAGGAGACGCTCACGGCGCCGGGGGTGTCCTTGACGTAGGCCAGAGTGCTCGTGCCCACCGCCTGCGCCACCTTGACGCGGCCGGAGCCGACGCGCTCGGGACCGTAGACGTCACCGGTGTGGTTGGGTCCGACGTACACGTCCTGGGTGGCCGTGTTCATGATCGCGGCCTTGACCTCCTCGACGCTCCACGTGCTGTGCACGCCCCGGACGAGGGCAGCCTCACCGGCGACGTGGGGAGCGGCCATCGAGGTGCCACTCTCGGCCACACCCTCGTTCCCGGAGCCGACGGCCGCCGAGAAGGTCGTCACGCCGGGAGCGGCGACGTCCGGCTTGACGTTGCCGGCGATGCCCACGCCTCGCGAGGAGAACCCTGCCACCTGGTCGACGGCACGGTGGTTGACGATCGTGCCGCTGTTGCGCAGGGCGTTCGTCATGGTGACCCGGACCGGCGTGCCCGCGTCCAGCTTGCTCTTGATGGCGAGCGTCGCCTGGTTGACCGTCAGCATGGCGGGGATGACCGTGTCTCCGGTCACCCCGGCCGAGAAGGAGTTGACGTCGCTGCCGAAGATGACCCCGGCCGCACCCGCCGCCCGCGCGTTGCCGGACCGGCCCACGGAGCCGCAGCGACGGCCCACGCCGTCGAACCACTTCGTCATGACGATCTTGCCGGCGACCTTGGCGGCGTCTGCGGTCGAGAACGCGGAACAGCCGTCGGTGTTGTTCGCTGTGGAGGCGTCGACGCTCCAGTCGCCCAGGGTGACGACCTCGGTGTTCGTGAGGCCGGGACCGTTCTCCCAGTCGTAGGCCGCAGACCTGAGCGCGGCGAAGACGTTGTCCTGCTTCGCGTCGACGGTGTTCGCCGGCTCGATGCCGGCCGGGCTGTCGACCTTCAGGCCGTCGACGACGTCGTTGCCGTCGTCGGAGGCGGCGACGGCCAGCACACGCGTGGCGTTGCCGGGCGAACCGCCCACGTCGTAGACGTCGCCGCTGTTGCCGATCGAGGCGACGACGACGGTACCCAGCGCGGCGAGGTTGTTGGAGGCCACGGCGTCCGGGTCGTCGGGCGAGCCGTAGCTGGAGCCCAAGGACATGTTGACCACGTCGAGGCGGTCGGACAGGTCCCCGTCACCGTTGGGGTCCGCGGCCCAGTCCAGGGCCTGGCCGAGGATGCTCGTGTCGCCCTCACAGCCGAAGACCTTGAGGGCGTAGAGCGACGCCCCGGGCGCGACACCGGGCCCGATGCTCAGTGACGCAGGGTCGATGTCGGAGGAGTAGCCCCCGGTGTACGTCGTGCCGCCGGCGTTGACACCCAGGCCGGCCGCGGTGCCGGAGACGTGGGAGCCGTGGCCCTCGCAGTCGATGGGGTTCGCGTCGGGGACCGGGACGGCGTTGCCCTCGCTCGGGTTGTACGCGTCACCGGCGAAGTCGTAGCCGCCGACGACCTTGGCCGTCGGGTGAAAGGTGTTGGAGGCGGAGGCGGCCTCGAACGCCGCCTTGGTCCCTGGACCGCCGAAGTCGGCATGGGTGTAGTCGATGCCCGTGTCGATGACGCCGACCCGGACGCCCTGGCCGGTCTCGCCGCGACCCTTCCACACCTCGGGAGCCCCGATCAGGGGTACGGAGGAGCTGTTGGAGACCCGCTTCGGGGTGATGCGGTGCACGGCCTTCACCCCGGGCAGCGCCGCCAGTGCCTGGACGCGGCTGGCGTCGGTGCGCACGGCGACCCCCGAGTAGAGCGCGTGCGCGCGGTACAGGGTCCGTGCCCTGGTCGCACCCTCACCGAAGTGGGACTCCACCGTCGCCTGCGCGCGCTTGACCACCGCGGTCTGGGCGCGGCCAGCGGTCTTCGAGGCGACCGGTCCACGGGACCGGGCGGTGGTGAACGCGGAGGAGGCGGGCGCCTCCTCGAGCTCGATCATCACGTCGACCTGGCCCTTGGCTCCGGCGAGCGACCGGTCGACCTTCTCGGCCGACGTCCGCTGGGTACCGAGGCGGTAGGACCCGGCGCTGGTAAGCCCCTTGGGGAGGTTCGCCGCGCCGCGATGACCGGAGCTGCCGTCACTCGGGACCGCGGTGGCTGGCGCCGCGCCGAGGGCGGCTGCCGCCAGCACGGACAGGGCACTGACACCGACGGCGGCCACGTAGCCGCGACGGTGTCGTGCGGGGGGAAGCATCGACACAGGATCTCCTCGAGCGCGGATGCGCAACCATCTCCCGCAGAGTCCCCCGGGACGTGGAGGACACCCGCCCCCACTGGTCAACCGCGCCGAGCAGAACCTAGGCCAACTTCGGCGCAGATGTGCCGAAATGACCTACAACGCGCACCAAGAAATTACCTGCTGCGGCTCGGACCGGTTTCAGACGGCGGTCGGGTGTGTCGTCTGGAGCCCGCGGGCGGCACGGATCACAGACACGAAGCTCGCCATGATGTCGTTGAGGCCGAAGTCCTTGGGGGTGAACACCTCGGCGACGCCGAGCGCCTTGAGGGCCTGGGCGTCCGAGTCCGGGATGATGCCGCCGACGATGACCGGCACGTCACCCGCCCCGGCCTCCCCCAACCCGGCCAGGATGTCGGGCACGAGCTCCATGTGCGAGCCCGACAGGATCGAGATGCCGACGAGGTGGACGTCCTCGGCCACCGCCGCGGCCACGATCTGGTCCGGAGTGAGGCGGATGCCCTGGTAGACCACCTCGAACCCCGCGTCCCGCGCCCGGACCGAGATCTGCTCGGCCCCGTTGCTGTGGCCGTCGAGGCCGGGCTTGGCCACCAGGACCCGCAGCCGTTCTCCCAGCTCCTCACCGGTGCGGCGTACGTCCTCGCGCACCCTCAGCAGCTCGTCGCTGCCGCTGCCCGAGACCCCCACCGAGCCCGACACTCCCGTGGGCGCCCGGAACTCCCCGAACTCCTCACGCAGCGCTTGGGCCCACTCCCCCGTGGTGACCCCGGCACGGGCCGCCTCGAGTGAGGCCGCCATGAGGTTCGTGCCGTTCCGCGCGTCGGCCTTCAGCGCCGCTATCGCGTGCTCAACACGCCGCCGACCTGCCTCGTCGGCGTCGCGGCGCCTGCGCCAGAGGCGGACCGCTGCGGCGGCCCTGGACTCGACGTCGTGGTCGACGCTCTGGATCGCGGCGTCCAGGTCTGCCGTCAGGGGGTTCGGCTCCGTCGTCCGGAAGCGGTTGACTCCCACGACGACGGCCTCGCCGCTCTCGATCCGCTGGCGTCGCAGCGAGTGCGACGCCACCAGCGCGGACTTCATGTACCCGCTCTCCACTGCCGGGACCGCACCGCCGAGCTCCTGGACGCGGTCGATCTCGGCGCGCGCCTGCGCCACAAGCTCGGCGACCTTGGCCTCCACGACCTTCGAGCCGGTGAACAGGTCGTCGTACTCCAGCAGGTCCGACTCGAACGCCAGCACCTGCTGCATCCGCAGGGACCACTGCTGGTCCCAGGGCCTGGGAAGGCCGAGCGCCTCGTTCCACGCCGGCAGCTGCACCGCCCGCGCCCGCGCGTCCTTGCTGAGCGTCACCGCGAGCATCTCAAGGACGATCCGCTGGACGTTGTTCTCAGGCTGGGCCTCCGTCAGGCCGAGCGAGTTGACCTGGACGCCGTACCGGAAGCGCCGCTGCCGCGGGTCCTGCACGCCATACCGCTCCCGGGTCAGCTCGTCCCACAGCTGGACGAACGCCCGCATCTTGCACATCTCCTCGACGAACCGCACACCGGCGTTGACGAAGAAGGAGATGCGAGCCACGACCTCGCCGAAGCGCTCGGGTGGCACCTGCCCCGACTCCCGGACAGCGTCGAGCACCGCGATCGCGGTGCAGAGCGCGTACGCGATCTCCTGGACCGGGGTCGCGCCCGCCTCCTGCAGGTGGTAGCTGCAGATGTTCGTCGGGTTCCACTTCGGGATCTCCGCCACGGTGTAGGCCACCATGTCCGTGACCAGCCGCAGCGACGGGCCGGGGGCGAAGACGTAGGTCCCCCGTGACAGGTACTCCTTGATGATGTCGTTCTGAGTGGTGCCGGCCAGGGCCCGCACGGCTGCCCGCACGTCCTGGCCGTCGGCCTCCGCCTGCTCCTCGGCGACGACCTGGTACAGCGCGAGCAGCCACATGGCGGTGGCGTTGATCGTCATGGAGGTGTTCATCCGGTCCAGCGGGATCTGGTCGAAGAGGGCGCGCATGTCGCCGATATGCGAGACGGGCACCCCGACCTTGCCCACCTCCCCGCGGGCCAGCGGGTGGTCGGGGTCGTAGCCGGTCTGGGTGGGCAGGTCGAAGGCGACGGACAGCCCGGTCTGCCCCTTGTCCAGGTTGCGCCGGTACAGGGAGTTGCTCGCTGCGGCGCTGGAGTGCCCGGCGTACGTGCGCATGACCCAGGGGCCGTCCCGCTCGGGACGGGCCGGCGCGGCGGACGCGGGGGCAGGCGAAAGCGCGTCGGGGGGTTCGGCCATGGGCCGAAGGTACCTTCGGCGCCTGCCGGGGCGGGAGGCGCTCAGGCGGTGACAGCCGCCACAGTGCCTGGTTCGGCGCTCTCGCGCAGCACCAGCGCACGGTCGAGGCGTGATGCACGCAACAGGCGACCGGTGCGCTCCGTCATGTCGACGACTGCGAGGCGGCGTCCAGCCCGACGGGCGCGGTTGTAGGCCTCCACCAGCACCCCCAGCCCGGTGGCGTCACCGATCTCGGCGGCGGCAAGGCGGACCCGGACATCGCCGCAGCCACTGTCGATGATCTCGTGCAGCAGCAGCCGGACGTCTGCGACGGAGTGCACGTCGATGCGACCGGTGATGGCGACTTCCTGACCCGTGTCATGGGCGCGGACCTCGACGGGGAGCCCCCCGATGGTGCTGACCGACATACCAACCCCTAGGTGCCTGTGGTCACATTCACTCACAGTGACGCGCCTGCTGGGGGGTTGGGTTGTCGATGGTCAGATCAAGATCTGGTAAAGGCCACGCCAAAGGGATCGTCGTCGGCCTCTCGTGTCACGTCGGCGCCGAGAGCCTGCAGGGCCTCCGCGAAGCCGGCGTACCCACGGTCGACGTGGTGGGCGCCGCTGACCGTCGTCACGCCGGCGGCCACCAGACCCGCGATGACGAGCGCTGCTCCTGCTCGGATGTCGCTTGCCTCGACCGGCGCGCCGGAGAGCCGCTCCACGCCGTGGACCATCACGTGATGCCCGTCGATCCGGGTCTCGGCCCCCAGGCGGTTCAGCTCCTGGACGGTGCGGAACCGCGCCTCGAACAGGTTCTCGGTGATCATCGCCGAGCCCTCCGCCACGGCGTTGCAGGCCAGCGCGAAGGGCTGCAGGTCCGTGGGGAACCCGGGGTAGGGCAGCGTCGCCACGTCGAAGGACCGCGGCCGCCGGCCCCCGGAGTCGACGCGGAAGCCCCGCTCGGTCCCGCGCACCACGGCGCCGCTGGCTTCCACGAGCTCCAGGGCGGCCGTCAGGTGCCCGCTCCGGGCGCCGACGACCTCCACGTCGCCGCGCGTCGCCGCTGCTGCGAACGCCCAGGTTCCCGCGGCGATGCGGTCGGGAACCACGGCGTGCTCCGTGGGCGACAGCGCGCCGACCCCGTGGATCTCCACCGTGGAGGTGCCCGCACCGTCGATCCCTGCGCCCATCGAGACGAGCATCGCGGCAAGGTCGACGATCTCGGGCTCGCGGGCGGCATTCTCCAGACGGGTGGTGCCCCGCGCCAGCACCGCGGCAGTGAGGACGTTCTCCGTGGCTCCTACGCTCGGGAACTCCAGCCGGATCTCGGCGCCGTCCAGACCGCGGGGCGCTTCGGCGACGAGGAAGCCGTGGGTGACCCGCACGCTCGCCCCCAGCGCCTCCAGCCCGGCCGCGTGCAGGTCAAGGCCACGCGAGCCGATCGCGTCGCCTCCCGGGACAGCGACGTCGGCGGCACCACATCGCGCCACGAGCGGCCCCAGTACGGCGGTGGAGGCCCGCAGTGCTCGGACGAGGTCGTAGTCCGCCCGGTGCCCGATCTGGTCCGGGACGTCGATCTCGACGACACCCGCCGCGGCGTCGTACTCGACCACGCAGCCGAGCCGGCGGAGCAGCTCCGCCATGATGGTCACGTCCAGGATGGCCGGCACGTTGCTCAGCCGCGTCCGGCCGACCGCGAGCAGGGCCGCGGCCATCAGCTTCAGCGCGCTGTTCTTCGCGCCCCAGATGAGCACCTCGCCGCGCAGCGGGGTGCCTCCGACGATCCGGAACCGTTCTGCCACCGACCCACCCTATGGGAGCCTCCTAGGAGCCTTGTGCGAGCCCGGACTGCCGGCGGGTGCCGCGCGTCTGTCAGGCTGGCGCCATGGTCAACCTCACGCGCATCTACACCCGCACGGGCGACGACGGCAGCACCCATCTGGGAGACCTGAGCCGGACCAGCAAGACCGACGTGCGACTGCTGGCGTATGCCGACGTCAACGAGGCCAACGCCGCCATCGGCGTCGCCCTCGCTGCCGGGGAGCTCGCTGACGACGTGCGGGCGACCCTGCTGCGTGTCCAGAACGACCTGTTCGACGTCGGCGCGGACCTGTGCACGCCGCTACAACCGTCCTACGAGTATCCCCCGCTCCGCGTCGAGGGGGCCTGGATCGAGGAGCTGGAGGCCGACTGCGACCGGTACCTGGAGCGGGTGGAGAAGCTGCGGTCCTTCATCCTCCCCGGCGGGACCGTGGGCTCCGCGTACCTCCATGTGGCCACGACGGTGGTTCGCAGGGCCGAGCGCCAGGCGTGGGCCGCCATCGCGGCCTACGGCGACACTCCGGGCACCGGTACCAGGGGCGAGGGCGGAGTGAACGTCCTGACCGCGAAGTACCTCAACCGCCTCTCGGACCTGCTCTTCGTGCTGGCTCGGGTCGCGAACCTGCCGATCGGAGGTGACGTCCTCTGGCAGCCGGGCGGCGGCCGGGCCGAGCCACCGAGGTAGCGCGGGTCAGCCGGGCACGGAAGCGGCGGAGGTTCGCGGAGCCGCCCAGGTGGCGGAGGTCAGGCGACGTTGACGTTGAACCCCGGCGGCGAGCTCTCCAGCCAGCTCCGCATGGCCGTGTACGCGGCGGGGGCCAGGGCGAGGGCGAACGTGTCCGGGTCGTACCGGCACTCGACCGTGACGGCCTCGGGCAGCCCTGAGATGGGTGCCGGCGGCGTCTCGGGCGGCCCCAGCTCCAGGCGTGGACGCTCCCAGGTCCGAGCCGCACGGGGCGACGGCCCCACCAGGGTGAACCACTCCAGGGTGCTCCCGCTGAAGCGCAGCAGGCCCAGGCGGTACTGGGACCGTCCGTGGGCCTGGAGCGCGCACAGCATCAGGGGCGCGCCCGAGGACAGCAGCCGTCGACGGACGAAGATGTATGCCAGCGTTGCGACTGCGAGCAGGACGAGCGCGCCGGCGACCACCTCCGCGGAGACGACGAGCGACATGCTCCCCCCTACCGGGCTAGGCCGGGATCTGCGAGGCGTCTACCGCCTCGGCGACGATGATGACCTTGTCCCGGTCGACGGACAGGAAACCCCCGTCGACCGTGGCGGTGTGGGTCCCGTCACCGGCCTTGATCCGGATCTGGCCCTCGACCAGGACGCCGAGCAGTGGGGTGTGGCCGGGCAGGATGCCGAGCTCGCCGTCCACGGTCCGTGCCACCACCATGTCGGCCTCGCCCTCCCAGACCTTGCGGTCGGCGGCGACGAGTTCGACTGCCAAGCTGCTCACGGTGTCCTCCACCTGTCATGCGTTCGTTCGGAGTCTAGTCACCGGTCGCCGGCCATCAGGCTCGCGGTGCGCCGTGGGGCCAGCCAGCTGGCCGGCCCCACGGACATACGTCGTCGGTGCAGACCGTCAGAGGTTCTTCTCGATCTCGGCGGCCTGGCGCTCCACGTCGTCGAGCCCACCGCACATGTAGAAGGCCTGCTCGGGAACGTGGTCGTACTCGCCGTCCGCGATCTTCGTGAACGCCTCGATCGTGTCCACCAGCGCGACCGTCGAGCCCTCGATGCCGGTGAACTGCTTGGCGACATAGGTGTTCTGCGATAGGAACCGCTGAATACGACGGGCGCGGTTGACGAGGATCTTGTCCTCCTCCGAGAGCTCGTCGATACCGAGGATGGCGATGATGTCCTGGAGCTCCTTGTTGCGCTGCAGGATCTGCTTGACGCGCACCGCGGTGGAGTAGTGCTCCTCCGAGATGTAGCGGCGGTCCAGGATGCGTGACGTCGACGCGAGCGGGTCGACGGCCGGGTAGATACCCAGCGAGGCGATCTCACGGGAGAGCTCCGTCGTCGCGTCGAGGTGGGCGAACGTGGTGGCCGGCGCGGGGTCGGTGTAGTCGTCGGCCGGGACGTAGATCGCCTGCATCGAGGTGATGGAGTGACCGCGCGTGGAGGTGATGCGCTCCTGCAGGACGCCCATCTCGTCAGCCAGGGTCGGCTGGTAGCCCACCGCGGACGGCATACGGCCGAGCAGCGTGGACACCTCGGAGCCGGCCTGGGTGAAGCGGAAGATGTTGTCGATGAACAGCAGCACGTCCTGCTTCTGCACGTCGCGGAAGTACTCCGCCATGGTGAGCGCCGAGAGCGCGACGCGCAGGCGCGTGCCCGGCGGCTCGTCCATCTGGCCGAAGACGAGGGCCGTCTGGCCCAGCACGCCGGCCTCCTCCATCTCCACCATGAGGTCGTTGCCCTCACGGGTCCGCTCGCCCACTCCGGCGAACACCGACACACCACCGTGGTCACGGGCGACCCGGGCGATCATCTCCTGGATGAGCACCGTCTTGCCGACGCCCGCACCACCGAAGAGGCCGATCTTGCCACCCTGCACGTACGGGGTCAGCAGGTCGATGACCTTGATGCCCGTCTCGAACATCTGCGTCTTGGACTCGAGCTGGTCGAAGGCCGGGGCCTTGCGGTGGATCCCCCAGCGCTCCTTGGCCTCGAACCGCTCGCCCTCCGCTAGGTTCATGACGTCGCCGGTGGTGTTGAACACCTTTCCGAGCGTCTGGTCGCCGACCGGGACGGTGATCGGGCCGCCGCTGTCCTGTACCTGCGTGCCACGGACAAGCCCGTCGGTCGGCTGCAGCGAGATGGCGCGGACCATGTTGTCGCCGATGTGCTGGGCGACCTCGAGGTTGAGGTTCTTGGTCTCGCCGGAGAGCTCGACAGTCGTGGTGAGCAGGTTGTACTGCTCCGGCATGGCGTCGGCGGGGAACTCCACGTCGACGACCGGGCCGATGATGCGTGAGACGCGGCCCACGCCACCAGGCGTGATGGTCCTGTTCTCTTCGGTCACAGTGGCAGTCATTGGTCTCTCTCTACCTTCTCAGCTGGCGTCGGCGAGGGCGCTTGCGCCGCCCACGATCTCGCTGATCTCTTGGGTGATCTCGGCCTGGCGGGCCTGGTTGGCCAACCGGGTGTACTTCTTGATGAGCTCTTCGGCGTTGTCCGTGGCCGACTTCATCGCCCGCTGGCGCGAGGCGAGCTCGGAGGCCGCGGCCTGCAGGAGACAGTTGTAGATGCGGGCGGTGACGTACTTCGGCAGCAGTGCGTCCAGAACCTGCTCGGCGCTGGGCTCGAACTCGTAGAGCGGCAGGACGTCGTCCTCCGCCGGCGCCTCCTCGCCCTCGACGACCTCGAGGGGAAGCATGCGGACGACGTCCGGCTCCTGGGTCACCATGTTGACGAAGCGCGTGAACACGATGTGCACCTCGTCGACGCCGCCCTCGGACTGGTCACGCGTGAAGTCCTCGACGAGCCTGCTGCCGATCTCGCGGGCCGCCTCGAAGTTCGGCTGGTCGGTGAAGCCGCTCCACTCCGCGGCGAACTCGCGCTTCCGGAAGCGGTAGAACCCCACTGCCTTGCGTCCCACCAGGTAGGGCACGACCTCCTTGCCCGCGGCTCGAAGCTCGCCCACCAGCCGCTCGGACTCCTTGATCACCGACGAGCTGTAGGCGCCTGCGAGGCCACGGTCGGAGGTGATGACCAGGACCGCGGCCCGTCGCACGTCGTCGTGCTCGGTGGTCAGGGGGTGCTCGACGTTGGAGTACGTCGCCACCGCCGACACGGCACGGGTGAGCGCACGGGCGTACGGCGAGGACTCCTTCACCCGCTGCTGGGCCTTGACCACACGCGAAGCCGCGATCAGCTCCATGGCGCGCGTGATCTTCTTGGTCGCCTGGACGGACCGGATGCGCTGACGGTAGACCCGCATCTGCGCTCCCATATGTTTCCGCCTCTCTCGTCTCGTTGCGTCGCGGCCGGGCCGCGGGATCGGTGTGCCGTGGGCGGTGGAGCCGCCGGGCGACGGAGCCGCCGGGCGCTCCTTCCGTGAGCGCCCGGCGCGTGCTCAGTGCTTCTGCTTGACGATCTTCTCCTGCTCGACGTCGTGGCCCAGCGCCTCGGGATCGGCCTCGTGCCCGACCGGGATCGACTCGGAGCCGGACGCCTGGAACTGCTGCTTGAACGCCGTGACGGCCTCCTCGAGCCCGGCGCGCGTCTCGTCCTCGAACTTCTTCGACTCGCGGATGGCGGCCAGCAGGCCCGACTTCTCGCGGCGCAGGTAGTCCAGGAACTCGGTCTCGAACCGGGAGACGTCCTCGACGGCGACCGAGTCCAGCTGGCCGGTGGTGCCCGCCCAGATGGAGACGACCTGCTCCTCGACCGGGTACGGGTTGGCCTGCCGCTGCTTGAGCAGCTCGACGAGCCGGGCGCCCTTGGCGAGCTGCGCCCGTGAGGCCGGGTCGAGGTCGGAGGCGAACATGGCGAACGCCTCCATCGCACGGAACTGGGCCAGGTCGAGCTTGAGGCGTCCTGAGACGTCCTTCATGGCCTTGATCTGCGCCGCGCCACCGACGCGGGACACGGAGACACCCACGTCGATCGCCGGGCGGACGTTGGCGTTGAACAGGTCGGCCTGGAGGTAGATCTGGCCGTCCGTGATGGAGATGACGTTCGTCGGGATGTACGCCGAGACGTCGCCGGCCTTCGTCTCGATCAGGGGCAGCCCGGTCATCGAGCCCGCGCCGAGGTCGTCGGACAGCTTGGCGCAGCGCTCGAGGAGGCGGCTGTGCAGGTAGAAGACGTCGCCCGGGTAGGCCTCACGACCCGGCGGGCGGCGCAGCAGCAGCGACACGGCGCGGTAGGCCTCGGCCTGCTTGGACAGGTCGTCGAACACGATGAGGACGTGCTTGCCGTCGTACATCCAGTGCTGGCCGATGGCCGAGCCGGTGTACGGCGCCAGGTACTTGAAGCCCGCGGAGTCCGACGCGGGAGCGGCGACGATCGTGGTGTACTCGAGCGCCCCGGCCTCCTCCAGCGTGCCGCGGATGGCCGCGATGGTGGAGCCCTTCTGTCCGATGGCCACGTAGATGCAGCGCACCTGCTGGGTCGGGTCGCCGGTCGCCCAGTTCTGCTTCTGGTTGATGATCGTGTCCACGGCCACGGCGGACTTGCCGGTCTGGCGGTCGCCGATGATCAGCTGGCGCTGGCCGCGGCCGATCGGCGTCATGGCGTCGACCGCCTTCAGGCCGGTCTGCAGCGGCTCGTGGACCGACTTGCGCTGGACGACGGTCGGCGCCTGCAGCTCGAGGGCACGGCGCTGCGAGGTCCGGATCTCGCCGAGCCCGTCGATCGCCTGGCCCAGCGGGTTGACCACGCGGCCCAGGAACTCGTCGCCCACCGGGACGGAGAGCACCTCGCCGGTGCGCTTCACCTCCTGGCCCTCCTCGATCCCCGCGAAGTCACCGAGGATGACGACACCGATCTCGTGCACGTCGAGGTTGAGGGCGAGGCCCAGGGTGCCGTCCTCGAACTGGAGCAGCTCGTTCGTCATGGCTGACGGGAGGCCCTCGACGTGGGCGATGCCGTCGCCGGCGTCGGTGACGCGGCCGACCTCTTCGCGGGCGGCCGCCCCGGGCTCGTAGGACTGCACGAAGTCGTCCAGTGCGTCCCGGATCTCCTCCGGACGGATCGAAAGCTCCGTCATGTCATCTTCTCCTCGGTTGTCGTCCCTGGTGGGGCGAAAGTCTCAGTGGTGCAAAGCTCTTCAGTTGTTCACCGTATGCCGCCGCGGACGTCGGCGGGTTCTCAGCCGGCGATGTGCCTGCGGGCCTCGTCGAGCCGGCGCAGCACGGTGCCGTCGACGACCTCGTCGCCCACCTGCACCCGGACGCCGCCGATCACGTGCTCGTCGATGACGACCTGGAGCAGGACCGGCCGACCGTAGATCGTGCGCAGCACCGCGGCGAGGCGCTGTCGCTGGGTGTCGTCCAGGTCGTGGGCCGCCGTGACGACGGCGGTGACCTGCTCGCGACGCTTCGCCGCCAGCGAGAGGTACAGCTCCAGCGTGCGGTCGAGCTTCCGTCCGCGCGGGGCGAGCACGGCCTGGCGGGCCAGCCGCAGGGTCTCCGCGGTCGTCTTTCCCTCCAACAGCCGGCGCACCAGGTCCGCCTTGGCCCCTGCGTCACCCTGCCGGTTGGTCAAGGCGTCCCGCAGGGCCGGGTTGCCGGCCACGATCCGTTCGAACCGGAAGAGCTCGTCCTCGACCCGGTCGAGCTGGCCCGCCTGCTCCGCCGCCGCGAGGATCGAGTCGACGCCCAGCACCTCGACCGTGTCCGACAGGTCGCGCTCGCTCGCCCAGCGCTGTCCGACGAGCTCGCGCAGCAGCTCCACCGCACCGGCCGACACCTTGCCACCCAGGAGCCGGCTCACCAGCTGGCGCTTGGTTTCGCCCTCCCGTGAGGGGTCCGCGAGCGCCCGCCGGAGCGTGGCGTTGCCGTCGACCAGGGCCGCCACGGCGAGGAGCTCCTCGCCGAGGCCGGAACGGTCCGCACCGCCGGCGAGGGCGGCCTCGAGGGCCTTGCTCCCCACTGCTGCGGCCGCCCGCGACGAACCACGCATCAGACGTCCTCCCCGACCTTCTCCGGCTGGATCTCGCCGGCCTCGAGCTCGGCGAGGAACCGGTCGACGATGCCGTTCTGGCGGGTCTCCTCGTGCAGCGACTCACCCACGATCCGGCTCGCGAGGTCCGTGGACAGGCGCCCGACCTCCGAGCGCAGCGAGACGACGGCCTGCTGGCGCTCGGCCTCGATCTGCTTGTGGGCGGCCTCCGTGATGCGTGCCGCCTCGGCCTGGGCGAGACCACGCATCTCGGCCACGATCGCGGCGCCCTGCTCACGCGCCTCCTCGCGGATCCGCGCAGCCTCGGCCCGAGCCTCGGTGAGCTGTGCCTGGTACTGCTCGAGCGCGGCCTGCGCCTGCTGCTGGGCCTCTTCGGCCTGCTGCATACCACCCTCGATCGCGGCGGTCCGCTCCGCATACGCCTTCTCGAGGTTCGGCACGACCTTCGTGGCCACGACCCAGTAGAGGACGCCGAACGCGATGATGCCGAAGATCAGCTCACCCCAGAGGGGCAGGATCGGCAGGCGTTCGCCGGTGGTGTCCGCGGCTGCGGCGGTCACCACGTGCGCGATGCCGGTGTAGTGCTGCACGGGGTTCTCCTAGTGCTGTGGTGCTGCTCTGGTGCCTGGGGTTGGGCTGATGGTCCGCCGGTTTACCGGAAGACGAACGCGAGCACCAGACCGAAGATGGCAAGCGCCTCGGCGAGGGCGAACCCGAGGATGGCGATGCCCTGCAGGACGCCGCGCGCTTCCGGTTGACGGGCCACACCGTTGATGTACGCGGCGAAGATCAGGCCGATGCCGACACCGGGGCCGATCGCAGACAGGCCGTAGCCGAGGATGGCGATGTTGCCTTGCATGGGTGGTCCTCTTTCGTTTCTTCGTGATCCGTACGGCCCGTCGCCGCCGGTGAGTGCGAGTGGTCGTATTCAGTTGTGGTCCAGCGGTCGTGCACCGGCTCCCGACGGGCGGGCCCGGACGTTGTCAGTGCTCGTCGGCCAGCGAGCCGGCGATGTACGTCGCGGCGAGCAGCGTGAAGATGTAGGCCTGCAGGAACTCGATCAGCCCCTCGAACGCGGTGAGGATGAGGGCCATGCCGAAGGAGCCGACGCCGGCGAGCTTCAGCCCGAGGCCGCCGTGGATGACCATGTACTCGCCACCGGTGATGAAGAGGAGCAGCAGCATGTGGCCCGCGAACATGTTGCCGAAGAGTCGCAGCGCGAGGGTGAGCGGGCGGGTGACGAAGTAGGTCAACAGCTCCAGCGGGATGATGAGGACGTAGATCCCCTTGGGCAGGCCCGGCGGGATCATGTGCTTGAGGTGGCCCCCGAGCCCGTTCTTGCGGATGCCGACCGCGTGGTAGATCAGGAAGACGAGCAGGGTCAACGCGATCGGGAACCCGATGCGGCTCATCGTGGGGTACTGGACCGGGGGGATGATGCCGAACAGGTTGTTGACGAGGATGAGCATGAACATGCTGAACAGCAGCGGGACGAACTTGAGGAAGTCGTGGCTGCCGATGATGTCGCGGGCGACGCCGTTGCGGACGAAGTTGTAGGCGCCCTCGGTGACCCACTGGCCCTTGCCAGGGACCACCGCGGCCCTCCTCGTGGTCGCCACGAGGAACCAGGCGATGAGTGCGACCGAGATGGCGAGAACGACCATCGGCCGGGTGATGGCCCAGTCGCCATGTCCGACCAGCGGCTGGTAGAACTCGCCGGGCTCGGGCGCCTTGAAGCCCTCGCCATCGCCACCAGCGGCCGCCAGGTTGGTCACACCCAGCATGTTCAGACTCACAGGTTCTCCTCGAGCTTCGCGTTCAGCACTTCGCACAGGAAGCGGGGGGCCTCGTGGCCCTGCCCGCACGCGGCATACCCAGCAGGCAACAGGTCTGCCGAAGTCACTGCGTACCGTACCGGAACCACACGAGGTACAGCGACAGGGCCATCCCGCCGAGGATTCCCACCACGACCAGCCACGATGTGCCCAGCCAGTGGTCCAGCGCCCACCCGATCCCACCGAAGAACGCGGGCCCGGTGATGAGGTACGACACGACGTTCCACATGCGCGCCTCGTCGAGGCGCTGATGGCCTGCGTCGGACTGCTCCAAGGGCGTCTGTCGGCGCTCCGGGGAGGAGGGCGGGGGCAGTGTCGTCACGCTGAGCTCCTGTGGTCATGCGGGCGATCCCCCATCCTGCCCGCTTTCCGCGGGCGCGTCGAAAGCAAGTCGACGGGAACGGACGAAGGCGACCACCTGGAACACCTGCCACACCAGCGCCACTGCGAGCACCGATACGCCGAACGCCGTGCCATCGAGCCACTGCGCGCGCTGCAGCGCGATGATCACAACGAGGAGGAACAGTAGCTGTCCCATGAACACCGCCAAGGCGCTCGCGAGGAACCGCAGCGGGTCCTCGGCGCTCTTGAGGCGGCGCATGACCCAGAGTCCGAGGGCGAAGAACAGCACGGCGACCGCGAACCCCAGCAGGGCGCCGAGGGCACCCCGGCCACCGCGCAGGAGCGCGCCGACCACGACCGCGACGGGGCCGACCGCCAAGGTCGGCAGGAACGCGCCGCGCAGCATGACCGCGAACGGGTCGCGTTCGCGGTACGGCGTTGCGTCCATCGCTTCTGGCCTGCCTGTTTCGTCGGGGCTGCGGATGCCTGGCGAACGGGTGGTCTGCGCCCCATACGGGCGCTTGTGAAAGGTATCACAAGCGCCCCGCGTGACGTCAGCCGAGGTGCGCACCGTCGCTGAGCGCGGATCGCCCAGCACCGTCGCCCGCCGGCCGGAGGTCGTGGTCCGCCGGATGGTCGGCTGGCTAGGGTGCCGATATGGTGGCGACTCCTCCGACCGGCGAGCCTCTGGTTGGCACGTATGTCCGGCTGGACCCGGTGACTTCCGAGGACGCGGAGGGGCTGCACTCCGTCTACAGCGACCCGCAGGTCTACAGCCAAGGGTTCGTCATGCGGCCCCCGCCGGCCGATCTCGCGGGTACCCGGGACCTCGTCCTCCGCGACGTCGCCGACCGCGCGTCCGGACGCCTGGCCTACACCGTTCGGCTCACCGGAGAGGGCGGCCTCGGCCCTGTCGGGACGATCGTGGGAACCACGTCCTTGGGCGATGTCGACGTGACCAACGAGCGGATCCACCTCGGCTGGACGCTGTACGGCTCACGGTGGTGGGGCACCGTCGTGAACCCTGAGTGCAAGCTGCTCCTGCTCGGGCATGCCTTCGACTGTGGGTTCGGACGGGTGAAGATCCAGACGGACGCGGTGAACGCGCGGTCGAGGGCCGCCATCGCGAAGCTGGGCGCCACCGAGGAAGGGGTCCTTCGTCGCCATACACGCCGGGCGGACGGCACCTTCCGCGACACCGTGGTCTTCAGCGTCCTGCGGCAGGAGTGGCCGCCGGTCCGCGTCGGCCTGGAGCGCCGACTGTCGCCGCTGGCACCCTGAGCAGCTCAGCCGGTCTTCCGCAACGGTGGCAGCGGGGCGCGCGCCGGCGCCCAGCGAGGCAGCCAGATGGTCAGGACCGCCACGACCGCGATCGCGGCGGTGACAGCTGCCAGCGCACCCCAGCCGTCGACGAACACGAAGCTGACCGACCCCAGGGCTGCGACCGCCGCCCACATCCACAGCAGCAGCACGGCACGGCGATGCCCGTGGCCGATCCTCAGCATCCGGTGGTGCAGGTGCTGCGCGTCCGGCTGCCACGGCCGTTGCCCGTGGCGGGTGCGCCGGACCACCGCCAGCAGCACGTCGAGCAGTGGCAGCAGGATGATGGCGGCCGGCACCACGAGGGGCAGCAGGGTGGCGGCGAGCGGGTTGGTGCTGACCTGCGACGGCGACACGTTCCCCGTCGTCGAGATCGTGGCGGCGGCCAGCAGCAGCCCGAGCAGGAGGGCGCCGGAGTCCCCCATGAACAACCGAGCGGGGTAGTAGTTGTGCGGCAGGAAGCCAAGGCAGCACCCGATCAGCGCCGCGGAGATGAAGGTCGCGGAGGAGAACACGTTCGGCGGGTCGTAGGTGCGCGAGATGAAGTAGCTGTAGACGAAGAAGGACGTCGCCGCGATACAGACCACGCCGGCCGCCAGACCGTCGAGCCCGTCGATGAAGTTCACCGCGTTGGTGCTGACCACGACGGTGAGCACCGTGAGCCCGACCATGATGGGCGCAGGCAGCACGGTGACCCCACCGATGGGCAGCTGGAAGAGCTGGACCCCGCTGAACGCCATGATCCCGGCGGCGATCATCTGGCCGCCCATCTTGGTGAGCCAGTCGAGCTCGTGGATGTCGTCGATCGCGCCGAGCAGGCAGACGATCCCCGCGCCCCACAACACGCCCTGAAGCTCGGTGCCCAGCCTGAAGACCTGCCCGAGGAAGGGGAGGTGGCTGGCCGCCACCATGGAGGCCGCGAAGCCGAAGAAGATCGCCACGCCCCCCAGCCTCGGGATGGGGGTGGAGTGGACGTCACGGTCACGAACCGGGGTGAAGGCGCCGGTACGCACCGCGACCGCTCGCATGAGGGGCGTCGTGGCGTACGTGATGACCGCGGCGACCATCAGGACGAGGAGGTACTCGCGCACTCAGGCACCTCTCGGTGAGTGGTGGGCTTAGCCCCGAGCGTATGCCGGGAAGCGGGTGACGAGGTCGGTCACGCCGGCCCGCACCTCCTTGGACACGGGGTGGTCGGGGTCCGCGTCACCCTTCGTGACGGCAGTGGAGATCAGCTCGGCGATCTGGCGCATCTCGTCCGTGCCCATGCCCTGGGTGGTGACGCACGGAGTCCCGACACGGATCCCGCTGGCGATGTTGGGACGCTGGGGGTCGAACGGGATGGCGTTCTTGTTCAACACGATCCCGGCGGCGTCGGCCCTGGCCTCCGCCTCGGCGCCGGTCACCTCGACCCCCTGCAGGTCGTGGAGCGACAGGTGGGTGTCCGTGCCACCGGTCGTGGGGCGGATCCCCTTCTCCCCCAGCGAGGTCGCCAGCACAGAGGCGTTCTCGATGACCTGCCTGGCGTACTGGGCGTACTCCGGCGTCGCGCACTCCTTGAAGTTCACGGCCTTGGCGGCGATGGTGTGCATCTGCGGACCACCCTGCATCATCGGGAAGACCGCCTTGTCCAGCTTGGCGGCGTGCTCCTCCTTGCAGACCAGCGCGCCAGAGCGCGGGCCGCGCAGGACCTTGTGGGTCGTGAACGTCACCACGTCGGCATAGGGCACGGGGCTCGGGATCGCCTTCCCCGCCACCAGTCCGATGAAGTGGGCGGCGTCGACCCAGAAGATGGCACCGATCTCGTCGGCGAGCCGGCGGAAGAACTCGAAGTCGATGAGGCGCGGGATCGCCGACCCGCCGGCGAGGATGACCTTGGGGTGATGCTCCTTCGCCAGCCGCTCGACCTCCGCGTAGTCGATGTCCTCCGTCTGGCGGTCCACTCCGTAGTGCACGGCGTTGAACCACTTGCCGGAGAAGGAGACCTTGGTGCCGTGGGTGAGGTGCCCACCCATCGGCAGGGCCATCGCGAGGATGGTGTCACCCGGCTGCATGAAGGCGCCGTACACGGCCTGGTTCGCGCTTGCGCCCGAGTGCGGCTGGACGTTGGCGTGGTCGGCGTCGAAGAGCGCCTTGCACCGCTCGATGGCCAGGTTCTCCGCCTTGTCGACCTCGGAGCACCCGCCGTAGTAGCGGCGACCGGGGTATCCCTCGGCGTACTTGTTGGACAGGGTGGAGCCGAGCGCGGTGAGCACCTCGGGGCTGGACATGTTCTCGGACGCGATGAGCTGGAGTCCGCTACGGATGCGGTCGAGCTCCGAGACGAGGACCCCCGCCACCTCCGGGTCGAACGACTCCAGGGCGCCGAAGTCCGAGCCGTAGAAAGTGTCAGCGCTCATGGGTCTCTCCTGGTGACGTGCTGTCGGCGTTGGGTTCGCCCACCAACTCTATGGGCTCATGCGCAGCGTCGTCCGGGGCGCCTGCTGCGTCGCTCTCCGTGTCGGTCTCCGTGTCGGTCTCCGTGTCGGTCTCCGTGTCGGTGTCCGTGTCGGCCTCTGGGTCCAGCTCTGCGTCCGCCTCTGCGTCCGCCCCTGCGTCCGCCTCTGCGCCGGAGACGTCCACCGCGGGAACGAGCACCGCGTCGATCTGTTCCTGGCTGATCGCCCCGTGCCGCAGGATGGTGGCGCTCGTCCCCGTGCAGTCCACGATGGTGGAGACGTCGGTCCCCCGAGCGGGGCCACCGTCGAGGTAGACGGTGACAGCGGCGCCCAGCTGCGCGGCGGCGTCGGTGACCGTGGTCGCCGGCGGCTGACCGGTCAGGTTCGCGCTGGTCACCGCCATCGGACCCACCTCGCTCAGCAGTGCGAGCGCGATGTCGTCCTGCGGCATCCTGACCGCGACCGTGCCGTTGGTGTCGCCGAGGTCCCACATCAGGGACGACTGCGCCTTGAAGATGAGCGTCAGAGGTCCCGGCCAGAACTCCCGGATGAGGTCGCGCGCCCAGGACGGGACCTCGGTCGCCAGGCCGTCGACGGTACGGACGCTGGGCACCAGCACGGGGGGCGGCATCTCGCGCCCACGACCCTTGGCGGCCAGTACGGACGCCACGGCCTCCGGCGAGAACGCGTCGGCGCCGATGCCGTAGACCGTGTCGGTGGGGAGCACCACGACGCTGCCCTCTCGGACGGCCTCCACCGCCTTGGCGATGCCCTCCGCCCGGCCATCCTCGGTCGTGCAGTCATACACCGGACTCATGCGGTCCAGCCTAGGGCTCGGCCGGCGGGTGCCCCGTGGCGGGCCGCGGCGCCCGGATCAGGAAGCGCCGCCGCGCCGCCGGGCCGTCGTGGCCCGCGGACGTCCCGCGAGGTCGAGGTGGTCCTCGACCTCGTCCCAGTGCCCCGTCCGGGCAAGGGCCTGCGGGAGGGTCTGGCCCTGGGTGTCGGCGTGCTCCATGACCAGGACGCCTCCCGGGCGAAGGAGCGCGGCCGCACGCCGCGCCACAGCCAAGGGGACGGCGAGGCCGTCGTCGCTGCCGCCGTAGAGGGCCAGCTCCGGGTCGTGGTCGCGGACCTCCGGGTCGACGGGCACCATGTCGACAGGGATGTACGGCGGGTTCGATACGACGACATGCACCGCGCCGTCGAGCTCGGGGAAGGCGGTCGTCGCGTCGCCCAGGCGCAGCTCGACCGGGAGCGCCAGCTGGTGGAGGTTTCGCGCAGCCCATGCGTACGCGTGCTCGTCGAGCTCGACGGCGTAGACGGTGGCCCCGGCGACCTCGTCAGCGACAGCCAGCGCGATCGCTCCCGACCCCGTGCACAGGTCCACCACGGCCGGCTGGTCTACCTCGCGTGCGGCCTCGATGGCCAGTCCGGCGACAAGCTCGGTCTCCGGGCGGGGCACGAAGACGCCTGGCCCGACCGAGAGCTCCAGCCTGCGGAAGGCCGCTCGCCCGGTCAGGTGCTGCAGCGGCACCCGGTCCGCACGCTGTGCGACCAACGCCTCGTACGCCGTCGGCTCCGGCCCCGGACCGCCCAGGACCATGGCCTTGCGAACCTCGGACCCGGACGTCCGCAGGGCGTGGGCAGCGAGGGCGACCGCATCGCTCTCCGCGGAGGCCACTCCCGCGGCCCCCAACGCCGCCGTGGCGCGCCGGACCGCCTCACGCATGGTGGGGGCCGAGCCCCGGACGACGTGCTCGCGGCTCACGGATGGGAGCCGGCAGAGGCCTCCGCCACCGCGGCCATCCGCGCCGCCTCGTCGGCGTCGACCGCGGACTGCACGACCGCGTCGAGCTCGCCGTCGAGCACCGAGTCGAGGTTGTAGCTCTTGAACCCGGTGCGGTGGTCGGAGAGGCGGTTCTCCGGGTAGTTGTACGTGCGGATCCGCTCGCTGCGGTCCACGGTGCGGATCTGGCTCCGGCGGGCCGCACTCGCCTCGGCGTCGGCCGCGTCCTTCGCGAGCTGGTGCAGCCTGGCGCGCAGGACCCGCAGCGCGGACTCCTTGTTCTGCAGCTGGCTCTTCTCGTTCTGGCAGGAGACGACCGTTCCCGTCGGCAGGTGAGTGATCCGCACGGCCGAGTCGGTGGTGTTGACGGACTGTCCACCCGGGCCGGAGCTGCGATAGACGTCGATCTTGAGGTCGTTCGGGTCGATGGTCACCTCGACCTCCTCCGCCTCGGGCATGACCAGCACGCCGGCGGCCGACGTGTGGATGCGGCCCTGGCTCTCCGTGACCGGCACCCGCTGGACCCGGTGGACGCCACCCTCGTACTTCAGCCGAGCCCAGGGAGCGTCGCCGGGCTGGGCCGCCCCCCTGGCCTTCACTGCCACCTGGACGTCCTTGTACCCACCGAGGTCGGACTCTGTCGCGTCGATGACCTCGGTCTTCCAGCCACGGCGCTCGGCGTAGCGCAGGTACATCCGCAGCAGGTCGCCGGCGAACAGGGCGGACTCCTCGCCGCCCTCTCCCGCCTTGACCTCGAGGATCACGTCGCGGTCGTCGTCCGGGTCGCGCGGCACCAGCAGGCGTCGGAGCTTGTCCTCAGCGGCTCGCAGCGTCTCCTCCAAGGCGGGCAGCTCCGCGGCGAAGCCGGCGTCCTCGACGGCCAGCTCACGTGCGGTCGCCACGTCGTCCTTCGCCGCGTGCCACGCGTGGTAGGCCGCGACGGTCGGCCCGAGTGCGGCATACCGCTTGTTCACCCTGCGGACCTCGTCCTGGTCGGCCAGCACGGCAGGGTCGGCCAGCTGCGCCTCCAGGTCGGCATGCTCCTGGACGAGGGCGGCGGCGGACTCCAGCACGGGGGCTCCTCGCTCTGCGGGACGGTCGCGGACGGTCGGGGCTTGCAGGTTCTGCGGGCAGGTAGACGAATGCGCCGGCCCCGCCCACGAGGGGTCGGGACCGGCGCATCGGAACAGCTAGCTGCTCTTCTCGGCCTTCTTGCCGTAGCGGGCCTGGAAGCGCGCCACCCGGCCACCGGTGTCGAGGATCTTCTGCTTGCCCGTGTAGAACGGGTGGCACTGCGAGCACACCTCGGCGCGGATCTCTCCGGAGGTCGCGGTGCTGCGGGTGGTGAACGTCGAACCACAGGTACAGGTCACCGTGGTCTCCACGTATGCGGGGTGGATGTCCTTCTTCAAAGCGTGCTCCTCGAGTGCCATGTGGCCGGGTCGGCAAGGTCCGCGATCTGCCCGTGGGCCGTGAACCGGTCAGCGGTCTAGTGTGCCAGAGAGCGGCGCACATCTCCTAAACGGCGACAGGCTCGGGGTCATTCCCGACGCGGTCGCCGGCCAGCGGCAGAACGACACTCATGGTCGTTCCGACGCCCTCGGCCGAGTCCACGTCCAGCCGGCCGCCGTGCCCGTCGAGGATCGCCTGCACGATGGCCAGCCCGAGTCCCGAGCCGGGGATGGCCGCAGCGGTGGCGTTGCTCGCCCGGAAGAACCGGGTGAAGAGCTGCTTGCGGTCGCCGGCCGGGATGCCGATCCCCGTGTCCTGGACCTCGATGACGACGGCGCCGTCGCGACGGGCGGCCCTGACCGTGGCACGGCCGCCTGCGGGGGTGAACTTCACGGCGTTCGACCCCAGGTTGATGAGGGCCCGCTCGAGCTGCCCTCGGTCGACCTTCACCGTGAGGTCGGGCTCCACCGGCTCCCGGAGCAGCTTGACCCGACCGCGCTCGGCCACGGGCCGCAGCATCTCCACCACCCCGGCGAGCAGGTCGTCCACCGGCAGCTCCTGCAGGGACGACTCCAGGCCTGTCGCCTCGATCTTGTTCAGCACCAGCAGGTCCTCGATCAGACCGCGCAGCCGGGCGGTGTTGCGGTCGATGATGTCCACGGCATGGAGCTGCTCCTGCGTCAGGACCCCGTAGTCACCGTCCTCCAGCAGCTCGAGGTACCCCTGGATCGACGTCAGCGGTGTACGCAGCTCGTGCGAGACGGTGGCCATGAAGTCCGTCTTCTGCCGGTCGATCTCGGTGAGCCGCCGGACCTGCACCTCCTGCATCTGGGACAGGCGCAGAGACACGACGGCCTGCGCCAGGTAGCCGGCACACTGCTGGACCGTCTGGATCTCATAGCTTCGCCACCTGCGTGGGCTGTCCACCATGAGGACGCACAGCACGCCCAGCCCCTGCTCCCCCACCCCGACCGGTGCCAAGAGCAGGCCGTGCGCACCGGTCGCCCTGGCGAACCGAGCCGCGCGCGGGTCTGCCTGGATCTCCGGGGCCATGAAGTCAGCGGGCGCGAACACCCTCGCATCGCGTCGCAGGTCGTCGTTGACCTTCTGGACCTCACCTGCCAGCGAAGGCGGAAGCGGGGGGACGTCCGGCAGGTCGTACCGATGCCACTGCGTGCGCTCGTCGACCTGTCCGGCCTCGTCGTGCGTGTAGAGCAGCACGCGGTCGGCCGCCAGTCCTTCTCCGAGCATGGCGCAGACCAACCGCATGGCCTGCTCGGTGTCGGGAGCACCGTGGACGCCCCGCGCGACGTCGAGCGCCAGCTGGTGTGCGAGCAGCACCATGGCGTGCTGCTCGCGAAGCACGGTGTTGGCCCGGGTGAGGCCGTTGAAGTCACGGGCCAGCTCACGGACCTCCTCGGAACCCCGCTGGGTGTCCGCCTGGAGGTCCCGCTGGCCGTCCCGCTGGGTGGAGACGACTCGGCGCAGCCGGTCCAGTGGGCCACTGATCGACCTCTGTCCCATCCGCCAGCCGACCAGGACGATGAGCATCGCGACGATGAGCGTCAGCAGCTCCACGCCGAAGAGGACCTGGGCCGAGTCGCTCGCGCCCTCGCGCGCGCGGTCGCGCTGCCGGCCGATCTCCTGACGCAGGGCGCGGTTGCTGTCACGGAAGTGCTGGAACTCCCGGTTGGCCGCCACTTCCCCGGCGCTGTCGCCCGGCGCCGCGCCGTCGATGCCCGCCTCGGCGGCGACTGCGGCCCGGTACCAGGCCTGGGCCGCCGTGCGCTGCCTCGTCAGCAGGACGTCGTACTGACGGTGGTGCCGGTTGTCCAGCGCAGGGGAGCTGATCGCGCTATGGACGGCGTCGAGGTCGCCGAGGACCTCGTTCTGGTTCAGCGCCTGCGAGCGCGGGGCGGCCGCTCCCATGACCTGGCTCCAGGTCGTGTTGGCCTCGGTCATGTCGATGAGCGCGGCGTTGTTGGCGTCGAAGGCCGGCCCCAGCGCAAGGGTCAACGCCTCGATGTCCCGACCCTGTGACCGGATGTTCCACGCGGTCGACGCCGCGACGACCGGGAACAGCAGGAGGAGCGCGATGCCGAAGACCCGCAGCTGCGTCTTGACGGACCGTCCCGACAGTCCCCTCACTACGACGCCTCCTCGAAGCCGGCCCGCGTCATGACGCCCCAGACCTGCTGCTTTCGACGCAGACTGGCCCACCAGCCCTCGAGTCGCCACCAGAGCGTGAGCTGCCGGTAGCCGACGTTCTCGAAGACCGCCGCCACCAGCGTCAGGCCGAGGTCGCGCCACCGCTCGTGCCGGTGGAAGGACCACTCCTCGGCAGCCATAGCGGCGAGGTTCACGAAGATCGCCAGGCCGTACGCCACCGAGAGGAAGAGGAGCGCGTACGGGATGTCGACGACACCCAGCAGCAGGGCGAGCGGCACGATGACGATGCCGAAGAGCTCCAGCAGCGGGGCGAACAGCTCGAACGCCCAGTAGTACGGCAGCGCCACCATCCCCACCTTTCCGTAGCGCGGTCGCAGGACCATCGCGCGGTAGGCCCACAACGTCTCCCAGAGCCCGCGGTGCCACCGCCTGCGCTGGTTGCGCAGCACGCTGAGGGTGGAGGGCACCTCGGTCCACAGGACCGGCTCGGGCACGAAGCCCACTCGGTAGTCACGCCCCTCGTCGCGCAGCCTGCGGTGGATCCGCAGGACGAGCTCGAAGTCCTCCCCGATGCTGTCCGGGTTCAGGCCGCCGACCTCCACCAGCACGTCACGGCGGAAGACCCCGAACGCGCCGCTGATGAGGATGAGGGCGCCGAACCGCGACCAGCCGGTCCGCCCGAGGAGGAACGCGCGGAGGTACTCCACGACCTGGATGCGAGCAAGCCACGCAGAGGGCAGCCGCACGTGGACCACGCGACCCGCGACGACGCGGCTGCCGTTGACCGGGCGGATGGCACCGCCGGTGGCGATCATCCGGGTGGGGTCGTCGACGAAGGGACGGGTCACCCGCAGCAGCGCGTCCGGCTCCAGGACGGAGTCGGCGTCGATCATGGCGACGAGCGGCTCGGTGGCCGCGCTGATCGCCAGGTTGACGGCTTCGTGCTTGCCGGAGTTCTCCTTCCGGACGACGATGAGCCGGGTCCGACCGTCCCGTGGCACGTGCACGCCGAGGACGCGTGCACGGACGGGGACCTCCGCAGGGATCTGTCGAGGGATGGGAACGAGGTCGAAGGCCGCGCGCAGCCGCTCGAAGGTCCCGTCGGTACTGCCGTCGTCGACGACCACGACCTCGTGGCGGGGGTAGCGCAGCGAGAGCAGTGCCTGGACCGAGGTGACGATCCCCATCTCCTCGTTGTAGGCCGGCACGAGCAGGGACACGCCGGGGGTCATCGCCCCACCGAACGACTCCACCGAGGCCTGCCGCCTGCGCAGCTGGACGCGGAAGTCGAGGGCGGCGAGCACGATGAGCAGCAGGTACGACAGGTTGATGACGACGAAGTACACGAGGATCGGGACGGACGTGAGCTCCATCAGGGAGAGGACCGCCGAGCGGAGAGGATCCACGAGGCCCCGCGTCGTCATGCGACCTGGCTCCTGAGCCGCTCGAGCGCCAGGGCCGACTCCACGGGGGCGCCCGAGGCAGTCGTCAGCGCGGCGCGGCCCTCCTCCCCCAGCCGAAGCAGCGCGCTTGCCGCCAGCTCGGCAAGCCGTGGGTCGTCGTCGTGGACGAGGGCGCGGAGCCCCCGGGTGGCAGAGGGCTCACCCAGGTCACCGAGTGCAGCCGCACCGGCCCTGCGCAGCTCCCTGGGTCGGTCGGCGGAGGTCTGCCTCATCAGCACCTCCACGTCCTCCGAGCGTCCGATGCGTCCCAAGGCCCGGGCAGCAGTGATCCGCACCGTGACATCAGGGTCCTCGGCGGTGAGCCGGCGAAGTCCGGGGATCGAGCGGGTGAAGCTGCCCGCACCACTGAGGTAGGCGGCCACGGCGCGCGTCGTCGGGTCGCCGTCGGCCAGGGCGGTCCGCAGGGCCTCCGAGATCCCGACCCCCATGTCCTCGAGCGCGTCCGCCGCCGCACCTGCCGGGACGGCTCGTCCCGCCCCCACGGCGGCAAGGACCGATGGCGCCGCCGTAGGGTTCCCTATCCGGCCCAGGGCGTCGACGGCGCTCGCCCGGACCTCCCGTGCCGGGTCCGCCAGGCACTCGACCAGTCGTGGGACGGCAGCCTGTTCGTGACAGAGTCCGAGGAGCTGGGCCGCCAGGGCACGATGAACGGGCGACCGGTTGTGGAGCTGACGCAGAGCCCGTTTCGTGGCGCCGTGTTTCTGCAGGACCTCCTGGAGCTGTTCCGCGGGCGTCCCGCGCACCTTGCCGAGGAACCGGACCATCGCCTCGTCGACCGCGAGGCGGGACGGGCCGCCGGCCGCCGAGAGGCGCGCCAGATGGGCTCCGTCCGGGTCCTCGCCGACGGAGACGGCCAGCAGATCTGCTCGGAAGGGGGCCACCAGTGCTTCAGCCGTGCGTCCTCGGCTGGTCCGCATGAGCTTCGTGGCGACGATCAGCAGCACCAGGCCGAGACACGCCACGAGGACCCCGCCGCTCGTGACCCACAGCAGCGCGGGACCGGTCACCGGGCGCGCGCCAGCATCCCGTTGACGCGGTGCAGCAGCTCGCGCGGGCTGAACGGCTTGATGACGTAGTCGTCGGCCCCCACGGCGAACCCGGTGTCGACGTCGCTGTCGCGGGACTTGGCGCTCAACAGGAGCACCGGCACCCGAGGGTGCTCGCTCTCCCGGATCTTGCGCAGGACGTCGATGCCGGACAACCCCGGCATCATCACGTCGAGGATGGCCAGGCTCGGGGCGTCCTCCTGGAAGGCCTCCCACGCCGCAAGGCCGTCGGGGACCGCCTGCACCGAGTAGCCCGACTGGGAGAGCTTGAACTCCACGAGGTCCCTGATGTCCTCGTCGTCGTCTGCGACAAGCACCCGAACGCCCTCAGCGGTCACAGCCAGTCTTTCCTCTCATCGGCCCCCCGACTCAAGCAACAGCAAGCCTATCCGCCAGCACAGCGACAAACCGCATCAGCCGCGCAAGAAGAGCCATACGGCTGAGGCCCGGCACCCTCAGGTGCCAGGCCTCAGCGGTGGACCCCACGCGCCTCAGTCGCGGCTGCGATGGGCCTCCCTCGTGGATGCGGTGCGCCTCAGTCGCGGTCCTCGTCGTCGAGGCGTATGTTCGACGTCTGCTGGACCTGCATGAGGAACTCCACGTTGCTCTTGGTCTTCCTGATGCGGTCGATGAGCAGCTCGATGCCCTGCTGCTGGTCGAGCGCGGCGAGCACGCGACGCAGCTTCCACATGATCTTCAGCTCTTCACTGGAGAGGAGGATCTCCTCCTTGCGCGTACCCGAGGCGTTGATGTCGACGGCCGGGAAGATCCTTCGGTTCGCCAAGCCGCGATCGAGCTTCAGCTCCATGTTCCCGGTGCCCTTGAACTCCTCGAAGATGTACTCGTCCATCCGCGAGCCCGTCTCGACGAGTGCGGTCGCCAGGATGGTGAGCGAGCCACCGTGCTCGATGTTGCGGGCTGCGCCGAAGAACTTCTTCGGCGGGTACAGCGCGGCGGCGTCCACGCCACCGGACAGGATCCGCCCACTCGCCGGCGCGGCGAGGTTGAAGGCGCGAGCCAGCTTCGTGATCGAGTCGAGCAGGACCACCACGTCGTGGCCCATCTCGACCAGCCGCTTGGCGCGCTCGATGGCGAGCTCCGCGACGGTGGTGTGGTCGTCGGCGGGCCGGTCGAACGTCGAGGCGATGACCTCGCCCTTCACGGCACGCTGCATGTCGGTGACCTCTTCAGGACGCTCGTCCACGAGCACGACCATCAGGTGGCACTCGGGGTTGTTCGTCGTGATGGCGTTGGCGATGGCCTGCATGACCATCGTCTTACCGGCCTTCGCAGGGGCGACGATGAGGCCGCGCTGTCCCTTGCCGATCGGCGCCACGAGGTCGATGACCCGGGTCGTGAGCTGCTGCGGCTCGGTCTCGAGGCGCAGTCGCTGCTGCGGGTACAGCGGCGTGAGCTTGCCGAACTCGACGCGCTTCCTGGCGTCGTCGGGGGTCATACCGTTGACGGTGTCGAGACGGACCAGCGCGTTGAACTTCTGACGCTGGTTCTGCTGCTGGTCCTCGCGGACGGCCCTGACCGCTCCGGTGACGGCGTCGCCCTTGCGCATGCCGTTCTTCTTCACCATGCCCAGCGGCACGTAGACGTCTCCTGGACCCGCAAGGTAACCGGACGTCCGTACGAAGGCGTAGTTCTCCAGTACGTCGAGAATGCCGGCGACGGGGACGAGCACGTCGTCCTCGGCCACCGCCGGTACGTCGTCGTACTCGCCGGCGAAGTCCCGACCCCCGCGAGCGGGACCCCGCTTGTCGCGGTCCCTGTCGCGGTTGCGGTTCCGGTTGCGGTTCCGGCGGCGCCCGCCGCGCTCGTCGTCGTCCGCGCCGTAGCCGGCCTGACCCTGGTTCGGACTCCCGCCCTGCTGGCGGTCCTGACGGTCGTCCTGCTGACGGTCGAAGCGGTCGTTCTGCTGGCCCCGGTTCTGCTGACGGTCGTCCTGCTGACGGTCCGCGCGGTCGCCCTGCTGACGGTCGAAGCGGTCGTTCTGCTGGCCCCGGTTCTGCTGACGGTCGTCCTGCTGACGGTCCGCGCGCTCGCTCCGGTCAGAGCGGTCGCCACGGTAGCTCCGCTCGCCCCGGTCCGAACGGTCGCGGCGGTCGTCAGCGTTCCGCTGACGGTCGCCCTGCCGATCCTCCCGGCTGGACCGGCCCTCGCCCTGCTGGCGGTCGTCCTGCTGGCGGTCGTCCCGCTGGCGGTCGTCCCGCTGGCGGTCGTCCTGCTGGCGGTCGTCCTGCTGGCGGTCGTCCCGCTGGCGGTCGTCCCGCTGGCGGTCGTCGTGGAGCCGGTCGTCATGGTGCCGGTCGCCCGGCCGGGGTTCGTCGACGCCGATGCGGTCGTGCTCTGGGCCGGGTACCTGCTGGCGGGCGTCCGGCCGCTGGCCGGCGCCGTCGTCCTCGGCCGCTCGGGCCTGGCCTTCCTGCCGGGCCACGTCACCCTTGGGGGCCCGCTGCGTTGCGCGGCTCGCACGCCGGCTGCGGGCGGGGGCGCCGTCGACGCCGGTCTCCACCTGTGAGTGGCCACGGGCGCTGCGCGTGGTCTGCGCTGCCGTTCCGTCGACCGCTGGTGTCCCGTCGACCGCTGCTGCTCCGTGAGTCGCGGCGGCGCCGGCCGCCTGGGCGCCGGCTGCCTGAGCGCCCTCCGCCTGCGGGGCTTGCCTGGGCGCGGATCCACCCGACTGCCGGTCCCTGATCGCGGTGACGAGGTCACCCTTGCGCATCTTGGCGGTGCCGGTGATGCCCATGCTCGCGGCCAGGCCCTGGAGCTCAGCCACCTTCATGGTGCTCAGCGCGCCGGAGCGGCGCGGCTTCTCGTCCTGCGGCGTCGCAGCGTCGAGAGTGGTGGTGTCTGTCACGAAGGATCCTTCCCCCTCGTATGCGGTTCGCCGTCAGATGACGAGCCGGTGCTTGGGCCAGGGGCGCTGGCCATTGGAGCCACATGCGGCACAAGGAGGGCCTAGGCAGCGTCGAGGCTGCCGACATGTGGTGGGTGCAGCTCGCTGCTGGATGCACGAGAGGTGGCATCGGCTGCGAGTACGCCATCAATGTAACACCGTTACCCGGACGCATACTCCTCGGTCGCGAGATTGCCTTCAGCGTGTCAGGCGTCTGACCTGGGCCCCCTTCGTAGGGACGCCGGGGTCGAGCAGCCGCCACTGCCGGTCCACCAGGTCGGCGACCGCGGAGACCCGGTCACGCGTGCTGAGCACCAGGACGGAGGGCCCCGCGCCGGAGATCACCGCCGCATGCCCGGCGGCCCGGAGCCGGTCCACGCTCGCCATCGACTCCGGGAAGCTCTCACGGCGAGCCTCCTGGTGCAGCCACTCCCGCGTGCCGTCCAGGAGGTATTCCGGCTGCGTGGTCAGCGCCTGCACGAGCAGGGCTGCTCGCGCGGAGTTGAGAGCCGCATCCGCATGTCGTACGTGGCTGGGCAGAACCGATCGCGCCTTGGCCGTGGACAGCTGGGCGCCGGGGACCAGCACGCGGACCCGCACGTCGGGGTGCAGGACCAGCCGCAGCGTGCGGGTGCGTCCTTCCCCGTCGTCGGACCAGGACAGGGTCAGCCCGCCGTACACGCTTGCCGACGAGTTGTCCGGGTGGCCCTCGAGCCTGGCCGCCAGGTCGTTCACGAAGCCCAGGTCGGGGGCGATGCAGAACTCCGGCTCCGCCAGCGCCAGCGGGGCGGCTGTCCCTTCGCCGGCGGCCGCGAGCCGTGCGCCACGCGGGCTTCCTCGCTCAGGACAGGCCGAAAGTGCTTGTGCCGCAACGACTCCGGTGACTATGGCAGTGGCAGAGGAGCCGAGCCCACGCCCGTGCGGGACCGCATTGCGGCACTCGAGGTGCAGCCCGGAAGGGGGCCGCACCCCCAGCTCCTCCCAGGTCCTGCGCATGGTCCGGTAGACGAAATGCGTAGAGTCGCGGGGCACCTCGTCGGCGCCCTCGCCCTCCACCTCGATGTGCAGCCCTGGCTCGTCGGTCACCGTGGCGACACAGGTGTCCCACAGTCCCAGGGCAAGTCCCACCGAGTCGAAGCCCGGACCGAGGTTCGCGCTGCTGGCGGGGACCCGCACCTCGACCGACGTACCCGGCCCGAGGCGTCCGCCCATCAGCCGTCCAGCCCCAGTGCCTGGGCCGCGGAGAAGGCGTCGACCGGGACGCGCGTCGGGGTGACCTCCGAGCCGTCGGCATTCTTCAGGGCCCATTGCGGGTCCTTGAGCCCGTGACCGGTCACGGTGCACACCACCGTGGCGCCGGGCGGCACCAGACCGGACTCATGGGCCTGGAGCAGCCCGGCGACGGACGCGGCCGAACCGGGTTCCACGAAGATCCCCTCCCGCGCCGAGAGCACACGGTGAGCGGTCAGGATCTGCTCGTCGGTCACCGACTCGATGCGCCCGCCGGAGTCGTCGCGCGCCTGTTCGGCCTGCTTCCACGACGCGGGGTTGCCGATCCGGATGGCGGTGGCGATCGTGTCGGGATGGTCCACCGGATGGCCGAGCACGATGGGGGCGGCTCCGGCCGCTTGGAAGCCCCACATCTGCGGCAGCCTGGTGGCCGGCCCAGGGGTTCCCGAGTCGCGGTGGTACTCGCGGTACCCCTGCCAGTACGCCGTGATGTTGCCGGCGTTCCCGACCGGTAGGCAGTGGATGTCCGGCGCGTCGCCGAGGGCGTCCACGACCTCGAACGAGGCGGTCTTCTGACCCTCGATGCGCGCCGGGTTCACCGAGTTCACGAGCTCGACCGGGTAGGCCTCGGCCAGCTTGCGAGCCAGGGTGAGGCAGTCGTCGAAGTTGCCGTCCACCTGGAGCAGGGTGGCGCCGTGCGCGATGGCCTGGCTCAGCTTCCCCATCGCGATCTTGCCCTCAGGCACGAGGACGGCGCAGGCCATGCCGGCCTTCGTGGCATACGCGGCGGCACTGGCGCTGGTGTTGCCGGTCGACGCGCAGATCACCGCCTTGGCCCCATGCTTGGCCGCCATGGAGATCGCCGCCGTCATCCCCCGGTCCTTGAAGGAGCCGGTGGGGTTGAGCCCCTCGTACTTGACGAAGACGCGGGCCCCCGTCAGCGACGACAGATGCTCGGCGGGCAGCAGCGGCGTGCCCCCCTCCTGCAGGGTCACCACCGGCGCGCCCTGCAGGCCCGGAAGCCGGGCGGCGTACTCGCGGATGACTCCCTGCCACAGCGACGCCATCAGGCTCCTTCCACCCTCATCACCGACGTCACCTCTCGAACGGTGTCGAGGGCGGACAGCGCCTCCACGGTCGCCGCGAGCGCCGCATCCGGTGCCGTGTGCGTCACGACGATGAGGTTGGCCCTGCTCTCGGCCTCGTCGACCGAGCCGACGATCTGCTGGCGCACCGTCTCGATGGAGACGCCATGCTCGGCGAACGATGTGGCTACCTGGGCCAGCACGCCGGGACGGTCCTCCACGTCGAGGCTGATGTGGTACCGCGTCAGCGCCTTGCCCATGTCGAGCACAGGCAGGTCGGCGTACGCGGACTCGCCAGGACCGCGCCCGCCGCCGACCCGGTGGCGAGCCACGGCCACCACGTCGCCGAGCACCGCGCTGGCGGTGGGGTCACCACCGGCGCCCTTGCCGTAGAACATGAGCTGGCCGGCGGCGTCGGCCTCGACGAAGACGGCGTTGAAAGCCTCCCGCACGCTGCCCAGCGGATGCGACCGCGGGATCATCGCCGGGTGCACCCGCACGCTGACGCCGGGGCTCGCCACTCCCGCCTCGTCCACCGTCTCGGTCCGCTCGCAGATCGCGAGCAGCTTGACCACACAGTCCATCTCTCGGGCCGCCTGCACGTCCGCCGCGGTGACCTCGGTGATGCCCTCGCGGTAGACCTGGTCGCTGGAGACCCGCGTGTGGAAGGCGAGAGACGCGAGGATCGCCGCCTTGGCCGCAGCGTCGAAGCCCTCGACGTCCGCTGTCGGGTCCGCCTCCGCGTACCCCAGCGCCTGGGCCTGCTCGACCGCCTCCGCGAAGCCCTGGCCGGTCGTGTCCATCTTGTCCAGCACGTAGTTGGTCGTGCCGTTGACGATGCCCAGGACCTTGCGTACGTCGTCGCCGGCCAGCGACTCGCGGATCGGCCGCAGGATGGGGATCGCGCCGGCCACCGCAGCCTCGTAGTACAGGTCCACGCCATGCGCGGCGGCCGCGGCGTACAGGCTCGGACCAGCCTCCGCGAGCAGCGCCTTGTTCGCCGACACCACGGAGGCGCCGTGCTTCATGGCGCTCTCGATGAGGCTGCGAGCCGGTTCGATCCCGCCGATGACCTCGATGACGATGTCCGCGCGCGCGACCAGGGAGTCGGCGTCCGTGGTGAAGAGGCCCGGGTCGACGGGCAGTTCCGACCGGTCGCGTCCGGGACGGCGCACGGCGATGCCGACGAGCTCCAGCGGCCGGCCCACGCGGGCCGCAAGGTCGTCGGCGTGCTGGGTGAGCATCGTCGCCACGGAGGAACCGACGACGCCACAGCCGAGCAGAGCCACTCGTAGCGGCTGCTGCTCCACGTTCTGGCTCTCACTCACGATGCCACCCATCCACTCCCTGCTCCTTGTGCCCCCTCGGCCCTCGGTCGGGACTGCCACCATCGTGCCGTGTCCACACCGTGGACGCCGGACGTTCCGACATCCGGACCTCCTTTCGCGCCGGGGGCCGTCCCGCACGAAACCTTCTCAGCCGACATCGAGCGCCAACAGATCTTCCACCGTCTCCCGGCGCACCAAGACCCGGGCCCGGCCCTCCCGGACGGCCAGCACGGGCGGGCGTGGCGTGTGGTTGTACTGGCTCGCCATGCTGCGGCAGTAGGCTCCCGTCCCCGGTACGGCGACCAGGTCACCGGGGGCGATGTCGTCGGGGAGGTACTCGTCCATGACGACGATGTCCCCGCTCTCGCAGTGCCGACCGACCACGCGCGCGAGCCGGGGTGGTGCGTCGGACCGGCGGCTGGCAAGCGTGCAGGAGTAGTCGGCGTCGTAGAGGGCGGTGCGGATGTTGTCGCTCATCCCGCCGTCGACCGACACGTAGGTGCGGACCGTGCCGGCACCCACCTCGACGTCCTTGACGGTGCCGACCTCGTAGAGGGTGAAGGTGCTCGGCCCGACGATGGCCCGCCCCGGCTCGATCGAGATTCGCGGCGTGGGGGTGTCGGGGCTCCCGTCGCCCACCGACTTCAGCTCACGCACGACGAGGTCGGCCAGCTGCTCACCCAGTGCCTTGGGGTGCAACGGGGTGTGCTCCGAGGTGTACGCGATGCCGAAACCCCCGCCGAGGTCCAGCTCCGGCAGATGGATGCCGTGCACGCGCGCCACGTCCGCGTGCAGGCCGATGAGGCGCCGGGCCGACACCTCGAAACCGGAGGTGTCGAAGATCTGGCTTCCGATGTGCGAGTGCAGCCCCAGCAGCCGGAGCGCGTCCCCGTGCCCCACGACTCGCGCGACCGCCTCGGCCGCCTGGCCACCGGCGAGGGAGAAGCCGAACTTCTGGTCCTCGTGCGCCGTGGCGATGAACTCGTGCGTATGCGCCTCGACCCCCACCGTGACCCGCACCATGACCGGTGCCTGGACCCCGAGCTCCCCGGCGAGGGCCGCGAGCCGGTCGATCTCCTCGAACGAGTCGACGACGATGCGCCCGACCCCGTAACGCAGGGCCTGCCGGAGCTCGGCCACGGACTTGTTGTTGCCGTGCAGGCCGATCCGCTCAGCCGGGAACTCGGCCCGCTGAGCCACCGCCAGCTCACCACCGGAGCAGACGTCCAGGAAGAGCCCCTCCTGGGCGACCCAGCGGGCGACCTCGGTGCACAGGAACGCCTTGCCGGCGTAGTAGACGTCCACGCCACCGAGCTCGGCGAACGGCTCGCCGAACTCGTCCCGGAAGGCACGGGCGCGCGCCCGGAAGTCCTCCTCGTCCACCACGTACGCCGCCGTGCCGAAGTCGCGCGCGATCGTCACCACGTCGAGCCCCCCGACCGTGAGCCGTCCGGCCTCGTCGCGTCCGATCGTCCGCGGCCACAGCTGCGGAAGGAGCTCCATGACGTCGCGCGGCCACGGTAGCCAGTGCGGGGGGCCGCCGTACCCCTCGGCGTGGAGGGCTCCCGCCTCGTGAGCGCGCATCGTCGTCCTGCCTTTCCCGGCCCGGTCCTGACCCGGGCCACTGTCACACGTGCCGGTGCAGCGCCGTCACATGCGCTCGGGTGCCGAGACCCCCAGCAGGTCCAGCCCGTTGGCCAGGACCTGGCGGGTGGCGTCGTTGAGCCACAACCGCGTGCGATGCAGGTCCGTGACCTGCTCGTCGACGCTCATCGGTCGCACCCGGCACGTGTCGTACCACTTGTGGAACCTGCCGGCCAGGTCCTCGAGGTAGCGCGCGACGCGGTGCGGCTCGCGGAGGTGGGCCGCCTGGGCGACGACACGGGGGAAGTCCCCGAGGACCGCCAGCAGCGCCGCCTCCGTCGGGTCGGCGAGCAACGACGGGTCGAAGCCGTCCTCCCGGCGGACGCCGTCCTCCCCCGCCAGCCGAGCGACGTTGGAGGTGCGGGCGTGGGCGTACTGCACGTAGAACACGGGGTTGTCGTTCGTCTGCTTGCGCAGGTCCTCACCATTCAGCGAGAGCGGGCTGTCCGCGGGGTAGCGCGCCAGCGAGTAACGGATCGCGTCGGTGCCGATCCACTCGATGAGGTCGTCGAGGTAGATGGCGTTGCCGCGTCTCTTGCCCATCCGCTCACCCGCGATGTTGATGAGCTGGCCGATGAGCACCTCGATGCTGGCCTCCGGGTCGTCCCCGGCGCACGCCGCAATGGCCTTGAGCCGGTTGACGTAGCCGTGGTGGTCCGCCCCGAGCATGTAGACCTTCTCGGTGAAGCCTCGGTCCTTCTTCGACAGGTAGTACGCCGCGTCGGCCGCGAAGTAGGTCGGGGTGCCGTTGGCGCGGACGAGCACCCGGTCCTTGTCGTCCCCGAAGTCCGTGGTGCGCAGCCATACCGCCCCGTCACGGTCCTCGACGTGGCCCTGCTGCCGCAGCCGCTCGACCGCCTTCGAGACGGCGTCGTCGTCGTGCAGGGCCTGCTCGGAGAACCAGACGTCGAAATGCACCCCGAAGGCGTCCAGGGTCGCCCTGATGGCGCGCAGCTGCGCGGCATACCCGAGGTCTCTGGCGACAGCGGTCGCCTCCTCGGGCGGAAGGGACGTGAGGTCCGGACGCTGCGCGAGGACCTCCTGCGCCAGTGCCGTGACGTACTCCCCGGGATACCCGTCCTCGGGCACCTCCTCGCCTCTGGCCCGGGCGACGATCGACGCGCCGAACTTGTCCATCTGGGCGCCGGCGTCGTTGACGTAGTACTCCGTCGTCACCGCGGCACCGGAGGCCCGCAGCAGCCGGGCCAGAGCGTCGCCGAGCGCCGCCCAGCGCGTGTGGCCGATGTGCAGCGGACCGGTGGGGTTGCCGGAGACGAACTCCAGGTTGATCGTGTGACCGGCCTCCGACTCGTTCCGACCGAAGGCGGTCCCCAGCTCCACGACCGAGCGGGCCAGCTCACCGGCCGAGGCGATGTCGAGGGTGACGTTGAGGAAGCCCGGTCCGGCGATGTCGACGGCCTTGACCCCCCGCGCCTTTCCCAGCCGCTCGGCGAGCACCGCGGCAACCTCGCGAGGGGGTTTGGCGGCGGCCTTGGCGATCTGGAGCGCCACGTTGGTGGACCAGTCCCCGTGGTCGCGGTTCCTGGGTCGCTCCACGCGGACCTCCGCCGGCACCTCGACGGTGAGTTCGCCGGCGGCGACAGCATCGTCGAGAGCGGCGCGTATGGCTGCGGAGAGCTCTTCCGGGGTCACCCGGGCAAGTCTAGGCGGACGGCGCCTGCCCCCTGCCCCTGGCCATGAGGCCCCCGACGACCTCCACGAGCTTGTCGGGGTCGAACGGCTTGGGCACGAACGCGTCGAGCCCTGAGCTCTGCGCCTGGACCCGGTCGTGCTGCTGGACGGAGGCCGTCACCATCACCACCGGAATGTGGCGTAGCCGCTCGTCGGCACGGATCTGGGCGATGGCCCACCAGCCGTCGCGCGGAGCCATCTGCGCGTCGAGCGTGATGACGCCCGGCAGCTCAGCGGAGCCGGCGAGGCTGTCCAGGAGCTCCTGGCCGTCGGCGGCCTCGAGGACGTCGTAGCCCTCCAGCTCGAGGTTCAGCCGGATGAGCCGTCTGATCTGCTCCGTGTCGTCACAGACCATGACGACTCCCCCGCGTTCCATGGGCCCAAGACTAGGCTGCTACCCTCACCGAGCGCCCCTTCACCAGGGCGAGTGGGCCCCCGTAGCTCAGGGGATAGAGCACCGCCCTCCGGAGGCGGGAGCGCAGGTTCGAATCCTGCCGGGGGCACTGAAGGCCAGGCGCAGGGCGCCTGGCCTTTCTGCTGCCTCAGCGCTGGGACGCGTCGGCCACCTCGCCGACGAGCTCCTCGATGACGTCCTCCAGGAACACCACCCCGATGTCGGCTCCGTCGGCGTTCACGACGCGGGCCAGGTGGGCACCCGTGCGCTGCATCGTCCGCAGGACCTCCTCCACCTCGTCACCGGCCTGGACCGTAGCGAGCTTGCGCACCCTCTTCACCGGCACGGCGATGTCACGCTCCGTGTCGTCGGCGTAGAGCACGTCCTTGAGGTGCAGGTAGCCCCGCAGGCTGCCCGCGCGGTCGAGCAGGGGGTAGCGGGAGAACCCCCGCTTCGCCACGAGCCGCTCCACGTCGTCCGGAGTGGCGGTCAGCGGCAGGGTGACCAGGTCGGACAGGGGCACCGCGACGTCGACGGCGGCCTTGTCGCTGAACTCGAGGGCGGCGCCGACGAGCCCGTGCTGCCCCTCCTCGATGAGCCCCTCGTGGTGGCTCTCGGCCAGGATGTGCTCGACCTCCTCGACGGTGAAGGCGGACGTGATCTCGTCCTTCGGCTCCACACGGAACAGCCGCACCAAGCCCTTCGCGGCCGCCTCCATCACCCGGATCACGGGGCGCAGCGCGCGGGTGATGACCAGCAGCACCGGCACGAGGACCAGGGCCGACCGTTCAGGGCCGGCGAGCGCGAGGTTCTTGGGGATCATCTCCCCGACGACGACATGCAGGTAGACGACGACCAGCAGGGCCACGGCCAGCGCCAGCCCGTCGGTGACGCCAGTCGGCAGCCCGAGGTGATGCACCACCGGCTCCAGAGCGTGGTGCAGCGCGGCCTCCGAGATGGCACCGAGCAGCACCGAGCACACGGTGATCCCCAGCTGGGCGCAGGCCAGGAGCGAGCCCATCTGCTCCATACCGTCCAGGGCCGTCTGCGCGCGGCGGGAACCGTGCGCCGCCAGCGGCTCGAGGGTGGAGCGGCGGGCCGCCATCGCGGCGAACTCCGCGCCCACGAAGAACGCGTTGAGCAGCAGCAGGAGAACGGTGACCCACAGAGCACCTGCACTCATCGGACCGCCCTGCCTGAGTCGCGCCGGGAGGCTGAGTCCTCGCGAGAGCCTGAGTCGCGCCGAGAGCCTGAGTCGCGCCGGGAGCCTGAGTCGTCCCGGGAGCCTGCGTCCGACCGCCTGCCCGCCGCGGCGGAGGCACGCGGGTGGCCGTTCGACGGGTCGGGTGGTCCAGGCGGTGCCGGCCGCGCGGGCGAGCCGACCTCAGAATGGCTTCCGGCCTCGGTGCCGCCGCCGTCGTCCTCCAGCGGCCGGAACCGCAGGCGGTCGGCCCGCATGCCGTCCATGGCCAGGACGGTGATCTCCCATCCGGGGATGGTGACCCGGTCCCCGACGACGGGGATCCGGCCGAGCTGCGCCATCACGAAGCCGCCGCAGGTCTCGTACGCCGGGCCTTCGGGCACCTGCGCACCCAGCCGCTCCCGGACCTCGTCCGGCCGCCACAGGCCGGGGACCGTCCACGACCCGTCGGTGAGCTCGCGGCCGGTCGTCCGGAACACGTCGTGCTCGTCGGAGACCTCTCCGACGATCTCCTCGACCACGTCCTCAAGGGTCACGATCCCGGCCGTGCCGCCATACTCGTCGACGACGATCGCGAGCTGGAGCCCGCGCTCGCGCAGCATCAGCAGAAGCGGGTCGAGCCGGATGGTCTCCGGCACGAGCAGCGGCGGGACCATGAGCGCCGACACCGGCACGTCGTGACGGCGTTCGTGCGGTACGGCGATGGCGCGCTTGACGTGCACGACCCCGTCGATGTCGTCCCAGTCCTCGCCCGTCACCGGGAACCGTGAGTGGCCGGTGCGCCGCGCCAGCCGCACAACGTCCTCGGCGGTCGCCGTCCGCTCGATCGACGACGCACGGGCCCGCGGGCTCATCACGTCAGCGGCCGTCTGCTCCCCGAAACCGAGAGACTTCGTGACGAGGCGCGCCGTGCCCTCGTCGAGCGTGCCGGCCTCCGCTGAGCGTCGCACCAGCGACGCCAGCTCCTGCGGCGTGCGTGCCCCGGACAGCTCCTCCTGGGGCGTGATGCCCAACGCTCGCAGAGCGAGGTTGGCGGACCCGTTGAGCACCGCGATGAGCGGCCTGGTGACGACCGCGAACAGGCGCACCGGCACGGCTACGACTTTGGCCGTCTCCAAGGGGGCGGAGATCCCGAGGAACTGCGGGAGCAGCTCCCCGAAGACCATGGAGAAGACCGTCGCCACGACGAGCGCGATGACTGCGGCGACCGACGTCCTCGTCTCTCCCTGGAGTCCTGCCGCCCCCAGGGGTGTCTCCAGGAGGCGACCGAGAGACGGTGTCGCGATGAACCCGAGGACCAGGGTGGTCAGGGTGATGCCGACCTGTGCCGCGGAGAGCTGCGTCGACAGCCCTCGCAGCGACCCGAGGACGACCTCCGCCCGGGCGTCGCCGGCGTCGACCGCCTTCTGCACCGTGGGCCGGTCGAGCGCCACCAGGGAGAACTCCGTGGCCACGAAGATGGCCGTGCCGATCGTCAGACCCACGCCGGCGAGGACCAGCAACCATTCGGTCATAGTGCTAGCCATCCTAAGGTGGCGGGAGCCGTCGGGCAGAGCCTGCTCGAGCCGAGCAGTCGGCTCACGGCGTCGCAACCCGCTTGACCCCGCCCCCGCGCAGGTTGGCAGGATGACACCATGTCTGTGACCAGGGGGGAATGATGACAACAGCGACCAGGGTGCCCGACGGCGCCCGCATCGAGGTCCGCGACCTGACCAAACGGTTCGGCGGCTTCACGGCCGTGGACGACCTCAGCTTCACCGTGGACCCCGGCCGGATCACCGGCTTCCTGGGGCCCAACGGTGCCGGTAAGACCACCACGCTTCGGATGCTCCTGGGGCTGGTGCGGCCGTCCAGCGGCAGCGCCACCATCATGGGTCAGCGGTACCACGACATCGCCCGCCCGATGTCGGTCGTCGGGTCGGCTCTGGAGGCGACGAACTTCCACCCCGGCCGCACGGGCCGCGACCACCTCCGGGTCCTGGCGGACACCGCAGGGGTCAGCGCCAGCCGGGTGGACGAGATGCTCGAGCTGGTCGGGATCCCGGCGGCGGCGCGCAAGAGGGCGGGCGGCTACTCGATGGGCATGCGCCAGCGGCTCGGGCTGGCCGCGGCCATGCTCGGGGACCCTCAGGTCCTCATCCTCGACGAGCCCGCCAACGGCCTCGACCCCGAGGGCATCCGATGGCTCCGCGGCTTCCTGCGCCACCTCAGCACGGAGGGGAAGACGGTGCTCATCTCCAGCCACATGCTGCAGGAGGTCGAGCAGACCGTCGACGACGTCGTGATCATCGCGAACGGGCGGCTGGTCAAGCAGGGGGCGATGGGGGACCTGCACGGGGAGACCGCGCAGAGCATTGTTCGGACCACCGACCTGGACGCCCTCGCCGGAGCGCTTCGCGTCGCCGACGTGACCAGCTCGGTGCGGGACGGGGCGTTGTACGCGGACACCTCGGACCTGCGGCTCATCGGTGACGTCGCCCTGCGGGCCGGGCTTCCCGTCCACGAGCTGCGGGGCGCCACCACGGACCTGGAGGCACTGTTCTTCGAGCTGACCGAGGGAACCAACCGCAACCTGGGTCAGGACGCGTCGTCGCCGGGGGCTGCCCACGCTGCCCAGGAAGGAGCGGTCCGATGACCGCCGTCACCCGCGCCGAGCTGCGCAAGTTCTTCACGACACGCCTGTGGTGGGGTATCGGCATCGCCCAGCTGCTGCTCGGGATCGCCATGGGCGTCCTGTTCGCCTTCTTCGTCACCCAGCCGCAGGTCGGTCAGAACGGGCAGCGGCAGCTCAGCGGCACCGCCGAACAGGTGGCCAACACCGCGTACACCGGCGGGCTCCAGTTCGCCTACCTGCTCACGCTCACGATCGGCGTCATGCAGATCGGCTCCGAGTACAGACACAAGACGATCACCAGCACCTTCCTGGCCACGCCCAAGCGAGCGTCGGTCATGTGGGCGAAGGTGGTCGCCCTGCTGGGGATCGGGGCGGTCTACGGCTTGGTCTTCCTCGTCGGCTCGGTAGCGGCCGGGGCCATCACGCTGCAGGCGCGGGGGCACGAGCCCTTCCCCACGTCGGGAGTGTTCCGCAGCCTCGCCCTGTCCCTCCTCGTGCTCGGGCTGTGGGCGCTGATCGGACTGGGCGCCGGCATCCTCATCCCGAACCAGGTGGCCGCCCTCCTGATCTCCATCGGCGTCGCCTGGATCGTGGAGCCGATCGCCGGCGTGCTGCTGGGCCTGTGGAGCTGGGGCCGCGAGCACATCGTGGAGTACCTGCCCACAGCGGCCACTCAGGCCGTGGTCAACCAGGTCACCCAGGGTGGGTCCGACGCCGCTCCGCGGCTCGAGTGGTGGGCCGGAGCCCTGGTGCTTGCGGCGTATGCCGCGGTGCTGGCCGGTTTCGGGTCGTGGCGGACCGTCCGGGCCGACATCAGCTGACCCTCGGGAGACCGCCGACGCGGCCTTCCCCCGACGCAGCGGCGCCGTAGGCGCGGGGGATAGGCTGGGCATACCCATTGCCCGTCATTGTCGACGCTACGAAAGAGGCGTATTCGCCGTGCCCGACCAGTCCCCGACCAACGACCCCATGGCGGCCTTCGGGCCGAACGAGTGGCTCGTGGACGAGCTGTATGAGCAGTACAAGAACGACAAGAACTCCGTCGACAAGGCATGGTGGTCGTTCTTCGAGGACTACCAGCCCTCGGACGGTCGCAGCGGGAACGGCTCGTCGGCCAACGGCAGCTCGGGCACCGCCCCCGCGGCGCCGGCTCAGCCTCAGCAGAAGCCCCAGCAGAAGGCCCAGGAGCCGTCCGGCCAGGCGTCCGACGCCCTGCGGCCCGCTGCCCCTCGCCACTCCCCCGAGACGGCGGCGCGGCGCCAGGCACCCGCCACCGGCTCGCAGACGAGCCAGGCGACGACGACCGACAAGTCTGATGCCAGGACCGACCAGGCGGTGGCCGACAAGCCGGACGACAAGGAGGCCGCGGCACCAGCCAAGGAGAAGCCGAAGCCACGCGACCCGGCGACGCCCAAGCCGACCGGACCGGTCAACCAGGACGAGATCAAGCCGCTGCGGGGCGCGAGCGCCCGGGTGGTCACCAACATGGAGGCGTCCCTCAGCGTCCCCACGGCCACCAGCGTCCGGGCGGTTCCGGCGAAGCTCCTCATCGACAACCGCGTCGTGATGAACAACCACCTCCAGCGCTCCCGTGGAGGCAAGGTCTCCTTCACCCACCTCATCGGCTACGCGCTCGTCAAGGCGCTCGGGCACATGCCGGAGATGAACAACGGCTACACGGAGGAGGGCGGCAAGCCGGCGCTGGTCGTCCCCGGCCACGTCAACCTCGGCCTCGCCATCGACCTCGCCAAGCCCGACGGCACCCGTCAGCTCCTCGTCCCCAGCATCAAGTCGGCCGAGACCATGGACTTCGCCCACTTCTGGACGGCGTACGAGGACATCGTCCGCAAGGCCCGTGGTGGCAAGCTCACCGTGGAGGACTTCCAGGGCACGACGATCTCGCTCACGAACCCCGGGACGATCGGCACCAACCACTCGGTGCCCCGGCTCATGTCCGGACAGGGCGCCATCATCGGGGTCGGCGCGCTGGAGTACCCCGCCGAGTGGCAGGGTGCCAGCCAGGAGACGCTGAACCGCAACGCGGTCAGCAAGATCCTCACCCTGACCAGCACCTACGACCACCGCATCATCCAGGGCGCGCAGTCCGGGGACTTCCTGCGGATCGTCCACCAGCTCCTGCTCGGTGACAACGGCTTCTACGACGAGATCTTCGAGTCGCTGCGGCTGCCGTACGAGCCGGTGCGCTGGGTGCAGGACATCTCGGCGCACCACGACGACGACGTCAACAAGACCGCCCGTGTGCAGGAGCTGATCCACGCCTACCGGGTGCGCGGCCACCTCATGGCTGACACCGACCCGCTGGAGTACCGCCAGCGCCGTCACCCCGACCTCGACGTGACCAGCCACGGCCTGACGCTGTGGGACCTCGAGCGCGACTTCGCCACCGGTGGCTTCGGTGGGGCGCCCATGCTGAGGCTGCGCAAGATCCTCGGCATCCTGCGGGACTCCTACTGCCGCACCATCGGTACGGAGTACATGCACATCCAGGACCCCGAGCAGCGTCGCTGGCTGCAGTCCAAGATCGAGGTCGGCTACGCCAAGCCCGGTCCGGACGAGCAGCTGCGCATCCTGCGCCGGCTCAACGCAGCCGAGGCGTTCGAGACCTTCCTGCAGACCAAGTTCGTCGGCCAGAAGCGGTTCAGCCTCGAAGGTGGCGAGTCGGTCATCGCGCTGCTCGACCGCATCCTGTGCCGGGCCGCCGCCGACTCCATGGACGAGGTCTGCATCGGTATGCCGCACCGGGGCCGGCTCAACGTGCTGGCCAACATCGCGGGCAAGTCGTACGGCCAGATCTTCCGCGAGTTCGAGGGACGTCAGGACCCCAAGTCGGTCCAGGGCTCGGGTGACGTGAAGTACCACCTGGGCACCGAGGGCAAGTTCGTCGCGGAGGACGGCAGCAAGACCAAGGTGTACCTGGCCGCCAACCCCTCCCACCTGGAGGCGGTCAACCCGGTGCTCGAAGGCATCACCCGGGCCAAGCAGGACCGCCTCGACCTGGCGGGCGAGGACTTCACCGTGCTGCCGCTGCTGCTCCACGGCGACGCGGCCTTCGCGGGCCAGGGCGTCGTGGCGGAGACCCTGAACCTGTCGCAGCTGCGCGGCTACCGCACCGGCGGGACGATCCACGTCGTCATCAACAACCAGGTCGGGTTCACCACCTCGCCGAGCGCGAGCCGCTCCTCGACGTACTCGACCGACGTCGCCAGGATGATCCAGGCCCCGATCTTCCACGTGAACGGCGACGACCCTGAGGCCTGCGTCCGGGTGGCGGAGCTGGCCTACGAGTTCCGGCAGACGTTCAACAAGGACGTCGTCATCGACCTCGTCTGCTACCGGCGCCGCGGCCACAACGAGGGCGACGACCCGTCGATGACCCAGCCGCTGATGTACAACCTCATCGAGGCGAAGCGGTCGGTCCGCAAGCTCTACACCGAGTCCCTCATCGGGCGCGGCGACATCAGCCAGGAGGAGGCGGAGGGGGCGCTGCGCGACTACCAGCAACAGCTGGAGCGCGTGTTCGTGGAGACCAAGGCGGCGCTGAGGGAGGCGAGCACGGCCCAGAGCGACCGCACGCTCGCCGGCACGGACGCCGAGGGCCACTCGGGCCTGGAGCCACCGACTGCGCAGGCCAGCGACCAGACGACCCGCTCTCCGCAGGACACGGCGATCCCCGCGGACCAGCTACAGCACATCGGTGACGCCTTCGTGAACCCGCCCGCCGGGTTCACCGTGCACCCGAAGCTGCAGCAGGCCATGGAGAAGCGTGCCCAGTCCACCCGGGAGGGCGGCATCGACTGGGCGACCGGTGAGCTGCTGGCCTTCGGGTCGCTGCTCATGGAGGGCACTCCGGTGCGCCTGGCGGGCCAGGACAGCCGTCGCGGCACGTTCGTCCAGCGCCATGCCGTGCTGATCGACAAGACGACGGCCGAGGAGTGGACGCCGCTGCTGTACCTGGCGGAGGGCCAGGCCCGGTTCTGGGTCTACGACTCGCTGCTCTCGGAGTTCGCGGCGATGGGGTTCGAGTACGGGTACTCGGTCGAGCGGCCCGACGCCCTCGTGCTGTGGGAGGCGCAGTTCGGCGACTTCTTCAACGGCGCGCAGACGATCGTGGACGAGTTCATCTCCTCCTCGGAGCAGAAGTGGGGCCAGCGCTCGTCCGTCGTGCTGCTGCTGCCGCACGGCTACGAGGGACAGGGGCCCGACCACTCCTCCGCCCGCATCGAGCGCTTCCTGCAGCAGTGTGCCGAGGACAACATGACGGTGGCGTACCCGTCGACGCCCGCGAGCTACTTCCACCTGCTGCGGCGTCAGGCGTACGCCCGCCCACGCCGCCCGCTGGTCGTCTTCACCCCGAAGTCGATGCTGCGGCTGAAGGCGGCCAGCAGCATGCCCGAGGACTTCACCAGCGGGACGTTCCGTCCGGTGCTGCCCGACCGGGCCGCGCCGGAGGCGGGCAGGGTCACGCGGGTGCTCCTGGCCAGCGGCAAGGTCGTCTACGACCTCGAGGCCGCCCGGGAGAAGGAGGGCCACACCGACACGGCCGTCGTGCGGGTGGAGCAGCTGGCGCCACTCCCGGCCAAGGGCATCGCGGAGGAGCTTGCGAAGTACCCGGACGCCGAGGTCGTGTGGGTGCAGGACGAGCCACGCAACCAGGGCGCGTGGCCCTTCATGGCGCTCAACCTGCCGCAAGGCCTCGCGGAGCTCGGGGAGACCCGTCCGCTGCGGGTGGTGTCTCGCAAGCCATCCGCCTCACCGGCGACCGGCTCGAGCAAGCGACACGCGGAGCAGCAGGCGGAGCTCATCCGCAGCGCGTTCGCGCGTTAGGCCGCACGTAGGGTATGCCGCGTGGCCGAGTCGGCCACGCGGCATACGTCCAGATAGCCTTACGCGCGTGTACTTCACGGACCGCGGCATCGAGGAGCTCGCGGCCAGGCGAGGGGACGAGGAAGTCTCGTTCGAGTGGCTGGCCGAGCAGCTGCGTGCCTTCGTGGACCTCAACCCCGACTTCGAGACCCCCGTCGAGAGGCTGGCCACCTGGCTGGCGCGGCTCGACGACGACGAGGACTGACGCGTGAGCGAGCCCACCTTCACCCCCAGTGCGGAGTTCCAGGTCGCGGCGCAGGGTCCTCGGGACCTCGGCGTCGTCTTCATCGGCGCCTCCCTGGTCGCCGGCGTCGGAGATCCCAAAGGGCAGGGCTGGGTGTCGCGGGTCGTGGGCCGCACCCACCACCCCGACCTGGAGCTGACCGCGTACAACCTCGGCGTCCGCGGGAACACCTCCGGCGACGTCCTGGCGCGATGGAAGCCGGAGTGCGGTCCGCGCTGGCACGGCCGCGCCGAGAAGCGCCTGGTGGTCTCGGTCGGCACCAGCGACGCCGCCTCGGGAGTCAGCCTCGCCCGGCACCGCCTCAACCTGGCCAACATCCTCGACGACGCCGCGAGCGCCGGCATCGGCACCTTCGTGGTGAGCCCGCCCCCCACCGACGAGACGGACCTCAACGCCAAGCTCGAGGTGCTCGTGGAGGCGCAGGCCGATGTCTGCTCACGACGCGGGGTGCCGTTCGTGGACTGCTTCCGCCCGCTCCTGGGTCACGAGCAGTGGCAGACAGACCTTGCTGCGAGCCGGGTGCGGCACCACCCGGGGCAGGCCGGGTACGGCCTGATCGCTTGGCTGGTCCTGCACAACGGCTGGTACGACTGGCTGCAGATCTCGCCGAGCTAGTCGGCCGGTCCGCTCACAGCACCTCGTCAGCCAGCTTGCGCAGGGCGACCAGGGTGGACCGAGCGTCCTGGACCCCGCGTTCCCACGGGTCGATCACCGCCCGAAGCCGGGCTTCCACGTCCGTGCCCCGGGCCGGGCGGCTGGTCTGCGCGGGTCCCCCGGCGGTCTGCGCGTGCAGGTGCTGGCTCCATCGCGGGTCGATGAGGTGGTCCGGGTTCTGCGCAGCGCTCGACATACCTCCGTCATACGCCTACACCCTGTGCGAAGCCTGAAGATCGGGCACGGAAATGGTGTGCTGTGGTAAGGATCTCACCAAGGTCGGGGACGAAGGCGACATCTCGGTCAGACGGTGAACACCACCTTGCCGAAGACGTCGCCCTCGGCCATCTTCGCGAAGCCTTCCCGGGCACGTTCCAGCGGCAGCACGGTGTCGAGGACTGGTTCGATCCCGTGCTGGGCGACGAACCTGGCCAGGCGCTCGAGCTCGGTTCGGGTGCCCATGGTCGATCCGATGACACGCAGCTGCTTGAAGAAGATCTTGGTCAGCTCGGCCTTGGCCGGGGCGTCCCCCGACGTCGCCCCGGAGATGACGACGGCGCCACCGGGGTTCAGCGAGTTCACCGAGTGGGACCAGGTGGCCGCTCCGACCGTCTCCATGACCGCGTCCACGCGCTCCGGCAGCCGCTCGCCGTTGCCGAAGGCCCGGTCTGCGCCGATCTGCACCGCCCGTTGGCCCTTGGCGTCGTCGCGGCTGGTCACCCACATCCGGTACCCCGCGGCGCTGCCGAGCTGCACCAGCGCGGTGGCCACGCCGCCACCGGCTCCCTGGACGAGAACCGTGGCGCCTGGCGTCAGCCCGGCGCCGGTGAAGAGCATCCGGTAGGCAGTGAGCCAGGCCGTCGACAGGCACGCGGCGTGCTCCCAGGACAGACCGGCCGGTTTCGGCACCAGGTTGGCCTTGGGCACGCAGACCTGCTCGGCCAGCGTCCCGTCGTGCAGCTCGGACAGCAGGGTGCGGCGAGGGTCGAGGGTCTCGTCGCCCCGCCAGCCGTCGCTCGGGATGACAGCGTGGACGATGACCTCGTTGCCGTCGGGGTCGACCCCGGCACCGTCGCAGCCCAGGATCATGGGCAGCCGGTCGGGCGACAGACCCACTCCCCGAAGCGACCAGACGTCGTGGTGGTTGAGACCGGCGGCCTTGAGGGTGACGGTGGTCCAGCCGTCCGGCGCCTGCGGGTCCGGCCGCTCCCCCACCTCGAGGCCCGACAGCGGGTCGTCTGCAGACTGGCGGGCGGCGTAGGCGGCGAGCATGACCCCGACCCTAGCCGGAGGGTCGCCGCTCGAACTGTCGCCGGTGTCATACTCCGCAGCGTGGAGGCAGCACGGCTGGAGACGCAGGAGGCGGTGCTGCTCGCGCACGCCTTGCTGAGTCGGCTGGCCGAGGACGTCCAGGCGCGGGTGCTCTTCATCAAGGGCCCCACTGCCGTAGCGGTGGGCGCCAGACCCGTCCGCGGCTCCAGCGACGTGGACGCGCTCGTCGAACCCACGGCTTTTCGGAAGGTCTGCCAGGCTCTGGAGAGGTGTGGCTGGTCGCTGAGGACCCCGCTCGAGCCGGTCCGCAACGGGTCCGGGCTGGCCCTCGAGCACTCCGCCCACTACCTGCACCCGGACTGGCCCTGTGACATCGACGTGCACTACCTGTTCCCGGGGTTCCTCGCCCCGCCCGCGCAGGTCTTCGACAGGCTGTGGGAGCGACGGATCACCGTCACTCTGGCGGGACGCGAGGTCTCCTCACCCGACGTCCTGGGACAGAGTCTCGTGGTGGCCCTTCATGCTCTGCGCGACCTGGCCAGTGCACACGGCCGACACGATCTGGAGCACCTCACAGGCGTCCTGCAGGGGGCCGGTGGCGAACGCGTACGGGAGCTGGTGGCCCTTGCGGACGCCACGGGGGCCGTGGACACCGCCCGACCGCTGCTGACGACGCTGACCTGCGAGCTGCCGGCGCCCCACCGCTCGACCGGGCTGTCGGACTGGGAGTTCCGACAGCGGACGATGGGTGTCCCCGGCTCTCTCTGGCTGGGAGAGCTGCGTCGAGCCGGCTGGCGGGGGCGTGGCTCGCTGCTGCGCCAGGCGGTGCTACCCCCTCGGGAGCTGATGCTGAGCTCTCACCTGGCGACCGGCGCGACCCGCCGGCAGGTGCTCGGTCTGCACCTGACCCGCTGGCGGCGCGGGTTGCGAGCCCTTCCTCAGGCGCTTCGCTCGTCCCGCTTGGACCGACGCAGAAGGTGAGGGCCGGCTCAGCTGGCAGACCTGTCGTGGGCGACGTCGGCCAAGGAAGCGGCCAGGCTCTCGCGCCAGTGCGGCAAGGCGGCTAGGCGGGACATGCGCCAGGCATCGTGCCCGAGGACGCTGTAGCCGGGCCGTGGAGCAGGGCGAGGAAAGGCACTGGTGGTCGTCGGCCTGACCCGCTCGGGGTCGAGGCCCAGTCCGGCGAACACCTCGCGGGCGAGCCCGTACCAGGTGGTCTCCCCACTGGTGGTGGCGTGCCAGACGCCGAACGGCGCGGACTCCGCCACGAGGCGCACGATGCCTTGGGCGACGTCCATCGTCCAGGTCGGCTGGCCTCGCTGGTCATCGACGACATCCACCGTCTCGCGGGTCCGCGACAGCGCGGCCATCGTCCTGACGAAGTTCGGTCCGCCGGCGCCGTACAGCCACGCGGTGCGCACCACCCACGCCTGGGGACAGTGCGCCTGGACGGCCCACTCCCCCGCCGCCTTGGTCCGGCCATAGGCCGAACGGGGAGCGAGCGGCGCGTCCTCCGCGTATGGCTCCGTGGCGTCTCCGGAGAACACGTAGTCGGTGCTCAGGTGGACCAGCCGGGCGCCCGAGGCCCGGCACGCTCGAGCGACGTTGGCGGCGCCGACCGCGTTCACGGCGAACGCCTGCGCCTCGTGCGTCTCGGCGTCGTCCACCGCGGTGTACGCGGCACAGTTCACGACGACGTCGTGACCCCTCACCGCCTGCATCGCCGCGTCGGCCACGGTGATGTCGAGGTCCTTCCGGGTCAGAGCGGTGACCTCGCGTGGCTCGACCCCCGCCAAGGCCAGGGCCACCTGCAGGTCGAGCCCCAACATTCCCCCGGCCCCCGTGACGAGCCAGCGCGTCATCAGCGGCCCAGCCGGTCGTAGCGCGTCTCGGCCACGACCTTCGCGGTCCGCCACCAGTCCTGGTTGGTCTGGTACCAGTCGATCGTGTCGGCGAGCCCCGACCGGACGTCAGGATGAGCCGGACGCCAGTCCGTCTCCGTGCGCAGCTTGGTGGCGTCGATGGCGTAGCGCAGGTCGTGGCCCGGTCGGTCGGGCACGAGGTCGAACCAGTCTGCGGGCTTGCCCATCAGCTCGAGAAGAAGAAGCACGACATCCCTGTTGCTCATCTCTCCGTCAGCCCCGATGAGGTAGGTCTCGCCGAGGCGGCCCTGCTCAAGAATCGTGATCACGGCGTCGTTGTGGTCGTCGACGTGGATCCAGTCGCGGACGTTGGCCCCGGCGCCGTAGAGCTTCGGTCTCACACCCTCCAGGATGCCTGTGATCTGGCGAGGGATGAACTTCTCGACATGCTGGCGAGGCCCATAGTTGTTGGAGCAGTTCGACACGGTCGCTCTCAGCCCGAACGAGCGGACCCACGCCCGTACCAGCAGGTCGGCGCTGGCCTTGGAGGCGGAGTAGGGGCTCGAGGGGTTGACCGGCGTCGTCTCCGTGAACTTCGCCGGGTCGTCCAGCTCGAGGTCCCCGTAGACCTCGTCCGTGGAGATGTGGTGGATGCGCTTGTCGTGGCGGCGTACCGCCTGGAGGAGCTGGTACGTGCCCACGATGTTGGTGTCGATGAACGGCCAGGGGTCGTCCAGCGAGTTGTCGTTGTGGGAGTCCGCGGCGAAGTGGACCACGACGTCGTGAGCTGCCACGAGCTCGTCGACCAGGTCGGCGTCGGTGACGGAGCCCTTGACGATGTCGATGTCGGCGACCACCCGGTCGAGCGAGCTCAGGTTGGCGGCATACGTCATGAGGTCGAGAACCGTGAGCTGCCAGTCCGGGCGTTGCTCCCGTGCGCGGATGACGAAGTTCGAGCCGATGAAACCAGCACCGCCGGTGACGAGGACCTTCACGCAGGCGAGGCTACCGTGAAGGGCACTATGGTCTTGCCGCATGAAGGGCATCATCCTGGCAGGCGGTTCGGGAACGCGGCTGCATCCGATCACCCTGGGGATCAGCAAGCAGCTCATGCCGATCTACGACAAGCCGATGATCTACTACCCGCTGTCCACGCTGATGATGGCCGGGATCCGTGAGGTCCTGGTGATCACCACGCCCCACGACCGCTCACAGTTCGAGGCGCTGCTCGGCGACGGGTCGGCCTGGGGCATGTCGATCTCCTACGCCGTGCAGCCCAGTCCCGACGGTCTGGCTCAGGCCTTCCTCATCGGAGCGGACTTCATCGGCAGCGACCCGGTCGCCCTCGTCCTCGGCGACAACATCTTCTACGGCAGCGGCCTGGGAACGGCCCTCAGCGGTCGCGCTGGTGTGGTGGGCGGTCACATCTTCGCGTACCACGTCGCGGAGCCGCAGGCCTACGGTGTCGTCGAGTTCGCCCCCGACGGCACCGTCCTGTCCATCGAGGAGAAGCCTGCGAAGCCCAAGTCCAGCTACGCCGTTCCCGGCCTGTACTTCTACGACAACGAGGTCGTCGACATAGCGCGGAACCTGCGGCCCAGCGAGCGCGGCGAGCTCGAGATCACCGCGGTCCATGCCGAGTACCTGGAGCGCGGGTCTCTCACGGTGACGGTCCTTCCCCGCGGTACCGCCTGGCTCGACACAGGGACCTTCACGGGGCTGATGGACGCCTCGCAGTTCGTGCACGTCGTGGAGAGCCGTCAGGGGCAGAAGGTGGGCTGCGTCGAGGAGGTCGCCTGGCGCAACGGCTGGATCACCGACGAGCAGCTCGCCGACCTTGCCACCGCACTGCTCAAGAGTGGCTACGGCACCTACCTCGGCGGGCTCCTGGCGGACGAGGCGGGAGAGCGCTGATGGAGTTCCGCGAGCTCTCGGTGCCCGACGCCTTCGAGTTCACACCCGCCACGTTCCCCGACGCGCGGGGCGTCTTCACGGCTCCCTTCCAGCTGGAGCCGTTCACGGAGGCCGTCGGACACGGGCTGACCGTGAAGCAGACCAACGTGTCGATGTCTCGCAAGGGCGCCTTCCGTGGCATCCACTATGCGGACGTGCCGCCGTCGCAGGCGAAGTACGTCACCGCGGTCAGCGGCTCCCTCCTGGACTTCGTGGTCGACCTTCGGGAAGGGTCGCCGACTTTCGGAAAGTGGGACTGCGTCCTGCTCGACACCGTCGACCGCCGTGCCGTGTACCTGCCGGAGGGCCTGGGGCATGCGCTGTTCGCCCTGGAGGACGACTCCACGGCGCTGTACCTGTGCAGTGAGGCCTTCGCCCCACGGCGGGAGCACGGGATCAGTCCGCAGGATCCGGATATCAACCTCCAGCTCCCCCCGGGCATCGAGCCGGTCGTGTCCGAGAAGGACGCAGCCGCACCGCTGCTCTCCGAGCTCGCCGGTACGGGCACCCTCCCGACGTACGCGGCGTGTAGAGAGTTCTACTCGACCCTGACATAGGGCAGCGTCTGAACGTACGGCGCGAGGTGGGCCGTTCGGCCTCAACGTGCGGGTACGTGGGGGGACGGGCTGGTGTGAATGTCAACCGCATGTAAACTTCCGCGTGGCCCGGCAAGTTCCAGAAGGGGGACCGAGGTGCTCACCACGCGCGAACAACGTCGCATCCGGTTCGGCCGGTGGATGTGGGCGTTTCTCGACGCAGCCATCTGGGTTCTTGCGATCGTGGGCGCGGCCTGGCTCCGTTTCGACTTCCGGACCGACCCCGTGGCCACACCGGGGATGGCGTGGTTCCTCGGCATCGGCGTGGTACTGCACCTGATCGTGGGGGCCCTCATCGGTCCGTATGCAGTGGGGCACGAGCGGGGCTCGTTCGAGGAGACCGCCGACATCGGCAAGACCGTGCTCATCACGATGACCGCTCTCATGGCCACACTGCTGGTCGCACAGGGGCTCATGGTGCCCCGCTCCCTACCCTTCATCGCCGGGGCCTTCGCGCTGGTCGGCATGTTCTCGGCACGGTTCATCATCCGGACGGCCCGGGTACGCCGAGCAGCGGCCCTGCCCGAGGAGCGCCACGCCATCATCTTCGGCGCCGGCGAGGCGGGCCGTCGCCTGACCCGAAGCCTCATCCGGGACAGCGACAGCGGATTCCAGCCTGTCGCCCTGCTCGACGACGACAGGAGTAAAGCGCGCCTGCGCATAGAGGGCGTCAAAGTCCGCGGCACCCGGGCCGACCTCGCGCGGGTGGCCGAGAAGCACGGCGCCGACACGCTCATCATCGCCCTGCCGCTCGCGCAGGCGAGCACCATCCGCGAGCTGACGGAGCTCGCCGAGGAAGCCGGCCTGACCGTGCTGACCCTCCCACCGGTCAGGGACATCATCGGTGGGCGTCCCACCGCGGGAGACCTGCGCAACGTCGACGTCGCCGACCTCCTCGGCCGTCGCCCGGTCGAGCTCGACATGGCCGTGATCGCCGACCAGATCGCCGGGAAGCGGGTCCTCGTGACCGGCGCCGGCGGGTCGATCGGGTCCGAGCTCTGCCGCCAGATCATGAGGTTCGGCCCGGCAAAGCTCTACATGCTCGACCGCGACGAGTCCGGTTTGCAGGGCACTCAGATGACGCTCCAGGGCAACGGCCTGCTCAGCTCCGACGAAGTCGTGCTGGCGGACATCCGCGATGTCGCGACGATGGCCGAGGTCTTCAGCACCACCCGCCCCGACATCGTGTTCCATGCCGCGGCGCTGAAGCACCTGCCGCTGCTCGAGTCGTACCCGCTGGAGGCGTGGAAGAGCAACGTGCTGGGCACCCTCAACGTGCTCACGGCGGCGGCACAGGTCGGCGTCGGGACGTTCGTCAACATCTCGACGGACAAGGCCGCCAACCCGACGTGCGTCCTCGGCTACAGCAAGCGCGTCGCAGAGCGGCTGACCGCGGACTTCGCTCGCCGCGAGCCGGGACGCTACGTCTCTGTGCGCTTCGGCAACGTGCTCGGCTCGCGCGGGTCGGTGGTGCACGCCTTCACGGCCCAGATCGAGCGTGGTGGGCCCATCACGGTGACCCACCCCGACGTCGAGCGGTTCTTCATGCTCATCCCTGAAGCCTGCCAGCTCGTCCTCGAGGCCGCCTCCATCGGTCGCGACGGTGAGGTGATGGTCCTCGACATGGGCGAGCAGGTGAAGATCGTCGATGTGGCCAACACGCTGGTCCGGATGTCGGGCCGGCGGGACATCGACATCGTCTACACCGGTCTGCGACCAGGCGAGAAGCTCGGTGAGGAGCTCTTCTCGACCCATGAGGACCGTCGCGAGACGGCGCACCGGCTGGTATCGAGCGTGGGCGTTCCCGAGATCGAGGCGAGCACCGTCGGCCGGCTACGGCCGTCAAGCCACCAGGACGCGGCAGCCTGGATGCGTGAGGAGTCGGTCACGATGTCGTCGGACGCGCTGCGGGTCGACGCCAGATGAGTCGGATCTTCCTCAGCAAGGCAGACGTCACGCAGGTCGAGGAGGAGTTCGTCCTCGACGCGGTGCGCTCGGGCTGGGTGGCACCCCTCGGCCCCCACGTGGATGCCTTCGAGGGGGAGATCGCGGCTCGCATCGGCGTTGCCGGTGCGCTGGCGCTCTCCTCCGGCACTGCTGCTCTGCACCTCGCCCTGCTCCACCTCGGCGTGGGACCGGGCTCCGTCGTGGTCCTGCCGTCCATGACCTTTGCCGCGAGCGCCAACGCCGTGGCCTACACGGGCGCCGAGCCGGTGTTCGTCGACGCGGATGTGAGCGACGCCAACGTCGACCCTCAGCTCCTCCTCGAGGCAGTCGACACCCTGGTGGCAGAAGGCACGCACGTGGCCGCCGTGATGGTGGTGGACCTTTTCGGTCGCACCGTCGACTACGCCGCCATCGCCGACCCCCTGCTGCAGCGTGGCATTCCACTCGTCGAGGACGCCGCCGAGGCGCTGGGCGCTTCGTTCGAGGGGCGGTGCGCGGGATCGTTCGGCCGGGCTGCCGCTCTGTCGTTCAACGGCAACAAGATCATGACCACCTCTGGCGGCGGCATGCTGCTGAGCGACGACCTGGAACTCATCGAGAAGGCCCGCTACCTGTCCACCCAGGCACGTCAGCCGGTTCCCTGGTACGAGCACACGGACATCGGGTACAACTACCGGCTGTCCAACGTCCTCGCTGCTCTCGGACGGGCCCAGCTGACCCGTCTCGACACGATGATCAGCCGCCGCAGGGCGGTCCGCCGGGCGTACGTCGAAGCGCTGGCCGACCTGCCGGGAGTCCGCTTCCTCCCCGGCGACGGCTCCCGGCCGGATGCTGAGGACAACTGCTGGCTCACGACGATCACGCTCGACCCCGACCAGACCTCGGTGACGGCCGATGCCCTGATCAAGGCGCTCGCCGAGGACGACATCGAGGCTCGGCACCTGTGGAAGCCGATGCACGCGCAGCCGGTCTTCGCCGGTGCTCGTGCCTTCCTCAACGGGTCGTCCGACCGGCTCTTCCGGACCGGCGTCACGCTGCCTAGCGGGTCGGTCCTCAGCGACGCGGACGTGGAGCGGGTCGTGCATGTCGCGCGAGCGGCTCTCGACCACAGCTGACGGATGACGCCTGACCGCTCCCAGCGCGTTCTCGACCTCGCGATCGCTCTGCCCGCCGCCGTGCTGAGCCTGCCCGTGCAGGCGCTCCTGGCCGTCCTCGTCCGATGGAGACTGGGGCGCCCGGTGCTCTTCCGCCAGACCCGGCCCGGCCTGCATGGCGAGCCCTTCCAGCTACTCAAGTTCCGGACGATGCGCCCTCTCGACCCTCAGGGGTCCGCGGCGACCGACGCAGCCCGGCTGACGGAGTTCGGTCGCCTCCTGCGCTCCTCCAGCCTGGACGAACTGCCTTCGCTGTGGAACGTCGTGAGGGGGGAGATGTCGCTGGTGGGGCCGAGACCCCTGCTGATGCAGTACCTCGACCGGTACTCCCCCGAGCAGGCCAGGCGCCATGAGGTGCGACCGGGGCTGACCGGTCTGGCGCAGGTGTCGGGCCGCAACAGTCTCTCGTGGGAGGAGAAGTTCCGTCTGGACGTCCAGTACGTCGACACTCGGTCGACGTTGCTCGATCTACGCATCTTGGCGCGGACTGTCCTCCAAGTCCTGACACGGGCCGGCATCAGCATGGAAGGTCACGTCACCGCGCCTGAGTTCCTGGGCTCGCTCTCCGACGAGGACCCTCGATGAACCCGGTGGTGATCGTCGGTACGGGCGGCTTCGGCAGGGAGGTCTTCGCGATCATCGAGGCGCTTCGGGCAAGCGGCGGCGACTGGGTCGTGGAGGGCTTCGTCGACGACCATCCCCGCGCCGAGGACCTCGAGCGCGTCGCCTCGCTCGGGACACGGGTCGTTGGGTCGGTCGCGACCCTCGCGTCTCGCCGCTCAACGTTCGACGCGGTCATCGCGGTCGGCTCGGCGGCAGCGAGGCGAGCCATCGACGCTGCGCTGGCCTCCTCGCCCGTGAGCTTTCCCTCGCTGGTTCATCCGGACGCCACACTTGGTCTGGAGATCAGGGCATCGCCCGGAGTGGTCATCGCGGCAGGTGCCCGGCTCAGCACGAACATCACCCTGGGGAGGCATGTGCACGTCGACCAGAACGTCACCGTCGGTCACGACTCCGTCCTGCACGACTTCACCAGGCTCAACCCCCAGGCCTGCATCTCGGGCTCGGTCACCGTTGGGCCAGGCTCGACTGTGGGTGCGAACGCCACGGTCCTGCAAGGGCTCGCCGTCGGGAGCAGCTGCACCGTGGGGGCCGGCGCCGTCGTCACGCGCGACGTCCGGGACGGCTCGGTCGTCAAGGGGGTGCCGGCACGGTGACCCAGGCGACGCGGGTCACGCTGGTCCTGAAGACGAACGAGGGCGGCCTGTGGGCTGTCCCGCAGCTCGTGGCGCTGAGGGCTCGCGGCGCGGACGTGACGGTGGTACTCCCCGCAGGGCCTGGCCGCCTCCGCCGAGCCTTGACGGCTCAAGGCTTCCCCGTGCTGGACTCGCCCTTCGACTTCCGCTTCCGTCCGTCACTCAGCCTGGCCAGCGGCCTGCTTCGGCTGCGTCGACTCCTGCGTTCCACCGCTCCAGACGTGATCTTCTACCACCTCTACGCGTCCGCCCTTGCCTGCCGTATCGCCGGCATCGCGCTCGGCGCACGACGCGTGCACATGGTGGCGGGGCCGCTGTACCTGGAGAACGGCATCATCCGTGCCGTCGAGCGCTTCCTCTGCCGGTTCGACAGCATGCTCATCGCCGGCTCGGAGTACACCGCCCGGGCATACCGGCGCATCGGTCTCCCTGCCGGGCGTCTGCGCACGATCCCCTACGGGGTGGACACCGAGCGGTTCCGCCCCGGGAGCAACCAGCGAAGGGAGCTGTACGGGGTGGGCGACAGCACCTTCGTCGTCATCATGGTGGCCTACGTCTACGCTCCCAAGGGCACGGTCTTCCCCGGCGTCGGGATCAAGGGGCACGACCTGGTGCTCCAGGCGTGGACGGAGTTCACCCAGCGCCACCCGGACTCCTTGCTCGTGCTCGTGGGGAGCGGCTTCGACTCGGACGGTGAGGCACATCGGCAGCAGCTCCTGAGGTCGTACGACGTCGGGCGCAGCACGACCATCCGCTGGTTCGAGACGGTCGACGATGTGCGCCCGCTCTACGCCAGCGCCGACCTCTCGGTCTCGCCGTCACTGTCCGAGAACCACGGCGCTGCCCTGGAGGCGTCGGCCATGGGCCTTCCCTCGATCGTCAGCGACGCCGGCGGACTGCCGGAGGCTGTCACCGACGAGTCGGGCTGGGTGGTCCCGGCCGGGGACCGTGACGCCCTCCTGGCCGCCCTTCTCATTGCGCACTCTCAGGTCTCGGACGGATCCCTGGCCGCCCGTGGTCGCGCCGCGCGGCAGCTCATGGGGCAGCATTTCGACTTGGAGAAGTGTGTCGCCCAGGTCGCTGATGTCGTCCTCCGACGGGCCGCACCGTGATCAGCGTGGCTGTCTTCACAGAGCAGCGGTCCTGGACCGACGAGCACGGTCACGCACGTGGGCTGAAGCAGCTGAGCGCGGTCGCGGCACTGTCGGCGCGGGTTCCCTGCACGGTGGTCAGCCGTGGCGCTGCTCACGCGGAGGGCGCCACGCCCCTCCTACCCCGGCAGGTGGGACATGCCGTTCTGCCGTGGCCACAGTCACGCCGCGACATCGCGGACCTTCTCCGCTTCCTACTTCGGGCCTGGTCGGTTGTGGGCCGCGCCGAGGGTGTGCTGGCCTATGCACCTGGTGTGGTCGGTGCGGTGGCGACTGCGGTTGCGATCCTGCGACGCAAGCCCTTGGTGGTCGTCGCGGTCGGAAACCCCCGAGAGGCCCTGGCCCCCGAAATGTTCCCCGGCCTTGCGGGAGCCGTCATCCGAACTGTGCTCGCGCGCGCCATGACATTAGCCTGTCGGCGGGCGCGCGTGATCCGGTACGTCACCGCGGCAGCGCTCCAGGAGGAGTTTCCGCCTGGACCGAAGTCAGCCGCCTTCGCCGCGACCGACACCGGTCACGTCAACGCGGGACAGCCCCGTCCCGCGCCGGGAGACCGCGCCGTGCGCGTATTGACGGTGGCCAGCCTGGACCAGCCCTACAAGGGAGTCGCCGAGCTGATGGAAGCGGTAATCGCGCTGCGTTCCCGCGGGCGCGACGTCAGACTGAGCATCGCTGGAACCGGACGGCTGAGGTCGGAGCTCGAGCGGTACGGTCGGAAGCGGCTCGGCGATGCCGTCCGGTTCCTCGGCCACCTGGATGACGGGCAGCTGGACGCCGCCTATCAGGAGGCGGACTGCTTCGTTCTCGCCTCCTGGAGCGAGGGCTTGCCTCGCGCGCTGGTGGAGGCCATGGCTTCCGGGCTTCCGGCGGTCGCCACCCGCGTCGGGGGGGTCCCGGAGCTGCTGGAACCACATCGCCTTGTACCGCCACGGGAGCCGGAAGCACTCGCCGCCGCGATCGCACGTCTCGTGGAGGACCCCGCTGCCTGGACGACCTCGGCCGCCAGGAACATCAAGGTGGCCGTCGCGTTGACGGAGGCGGCGGCCGACGCGGAGGACCAGTTCGTGGCCGCCGCAGCACGAGCCGTAGGCTCCTCGCGATGAAGGTTCTGCATGTCTTCGGCTCGATGGACATCGGCGGAGCGGAGATGCGGACGCTCGAGCTCATGCGAGAGCTCGCCCCCCGAGGTGTCGAGTTCCACTTCCTCACGCTCTCGGGCCGAGAGGGTGTCCTTGCTCAGCAGATCCGGGATCTGGGGGGCCAGGTTCATCCTGTGGCGCTCAGCCCCGGCTTCCCGGCCCGCTACGTGGCGTTGTTGCGAACCCTGCGTCCGCAGGTGGTGGACAGCCATGTCGCCACGTTCTCCGGGGCGCTGCTGCTGGGCGCGTGGCTGTGCCACGTGCCCCGCCGGGTGGCGCATTTCCGCAGCGACGGAGACGGGCATGTGGACAGCCTGCGGAGGCGGTCCCAGCGGTCGCTGATGCGCGCGCTGATCCGCGGCTTCGCGACCGACATCGTCGGCGTGAGTCCTTCCTCGCTGTCGGATGGCTACCGGAAGGACTGGGCAACGGACGCACGAGCGCGCGTCCTCGTCAACGGCATACCCCGGTTCGTCCCCGACCCGGAGGGCGCCTCCCTGCGGGAGCTCGTCGCAGCGCCGGGCCAGCTCCTCCTGCACGTCGGTCGCCCGTCCCCGGAGAAGAACCGCGTGCACACCGTCCGGGTCCTTCGGGCGCTGTGCGACCGAGGCGGAGACTGGCACCTGGCCCTGGTGGGAGGTCAGGGCGCCGACTCCGAGCAGGTGATGGCCGAGGCGAGCAGGCTGATGGTCACCGGGCGCGTGCATGACCTCGGGTCCCGCCTCGATGCTCGTCAGCTCATGAGCGGGGCCGATGTCGTACTACTGACGAGTCTGCGTGAGGGCTTGCCGGGTGTGGTGATCGAGTCCCTGTCCACGGGTACGCCGGTCGTCGCCTCCGCCCTGCCCGGAGTCCAGTTCATCGCGTCTCACGTACCTGGGGTCTACCCTGTCTCCCTGGAGTCCCCGGTGGACGCCTGGGCAGTGGCAGTGGAGATGGCGGCGGAGGCCGGCCGCAGTCTCGAGTGGCGAAGGAGCTTGGAGAGTGACTTCGACTCGAGCCTCTTCGCGCATGGCACCGCCACGCGGGAGCACCTTCGGCTCTACTCGGGTACAGGGCATGAGTAGCGACGCCCGGGACAGCCCGCCGCTGCGCTTCTGGTGGATCGTCCTCTTCGCTCTGGTGCTGCTCGTGCTTCTCGCCTTCCGCGTGCCGCTCGAGGGCTCGCGGCAGGGCGCTGCACTGGTCGCCTGTCTGGTCGGCACCGCCTCGGTGCTCGTCATCCTGCGGCTGAACCCCGCCCGGCCGCTGCTCCTAGGGAGCATCTACGCTGCCCTGCTGACGGTCTTCCACGTGGGGCTGCTGCTCCCGATCTCTCTGGGCGCGCCGGTCAGCCTGTTCAATCCCGCCGACCTGAAGTGGGTGGAAAGCCCCGGTTTCGTGTCGGCTGCGGTGTTGGCGGCGATCGCCATCACCGCCTTCACCCTCGGCTACCTCCTTCGCTACCGGTTCATCGACAAGCCACCCGAGGCGCCGCCGCCCACGGCGGCGAAGGGCAACGACGGTGCCGGCATCGTCGGCGCCACCCTGCTGCTCGCGGGCGTCCTGCTGTGGCTGTTCATCGTGCTCCGCTCGGGTGTCCCCATCATCGGGTCCTCCTATGCAGGGTTCCTCGAGGCCACGTCCGGCACGCAGCTCCCCACCGCGTACCTCCTGATGGGTTTCGGCATGGGCGCCGTGGCAGCCAGTGACCGTCAGGGCGTGCGTCGCGTAGCCCTCGTCGCGTTCGGCCTCTGGGCCGTTCCGGCCTTCCTGCTCGGCCTGCGCGGTGAGGTCATCATCCCGGCCGCCTGTTACATCGTCGTCGCCGCCCGCCGCAGGGAGATCCGGCTTCGTGCCTGGATGGCCTTCGCCGGGGTGGCGGCGCTCGCGGCCGGCTCAGCCGTGCGCGTCCTGCGACAGTTCGGTCTCGGCGGTGGCGGGACCAGCCTCACGGCCTTCAACCCGTTCGAGGGCATCGCCGAGCTCGGGTACTCCATCAGGCCGCTCGCCGTGGTCTCGAACTACCACGACCGTCTGGACGAGCCGTTCGTCGGCATAGCGACCTACCTCGCGCCGTTCCGGCGTTTTGTCGTGGGCCGCCTCCTGGGCGGGGAGGTGACTCCAGTCGCCGACGACCCCACCGTCTTCGGCGCCATGATCGCCCGTCGGGTAGGGCCGATCGGCGGCTCACCGGCGGCAGAGGCCTACCGTTCGCACGGCCTGTTGGGGCTCGTCATCGTGCTTGCACTCATCGGCATCCTCGTGGCCACACTGGACTCCGTCCGGGTGACGCAGTACTCGAATGCCACCATCGGGATGCTTGCCTTCGCCCTGCTCCTGTGGGTCCGTAACGACTTCACCCCCGTCCCGGCCGAGTGCGCGTCCACCATCCCCGTCCTCTTGGCGATCTGGGTGCTGAACCAGCGTCATCGCAGCTCCACCGAGCCAGACGCACAGACGAAGACCCGCGGCCTTGCGCGGTAACAGGATCAGAGCGCTCTCGGGAGTGACCGGTTCGGCCATCGGGAACGCCGCGAGCGCCATGCTGCTCGGCGTCGTAACGGCCCGGCTCCTGGGGCCTGTCGGCCAGGGCACCCTGACGCTGGTGACGACCACCTCGGCGATGACGGTGCTCGCGCTCTCGGCGGGCACCGGAATCAGCCTGCGGGTCCGGTCCGCGCCCGTTCCCGACCCCACGGACGTGCGCGCGTTCCTGGGCCTCTCGCTGGGGCTCATGCCCCTGTCCGGCCTGGTCACCATGGCTGCTGCGTGGCTCCTCGCCGCACGGGTGGTGGGCCTTGGCGCCTTGGTGGCGATCTTCGCGTATGGGGCCGCCGCCCTCCTGTCGCGTCAGGCCTCCGACCTCGTCCAGGCCTACGGACGCACGAGCGCCTCGATCCTCTCGATCGGGGTCGGGTTCCTGGTGCAGGCAGTCGCCTTCGGTGCGCTTGCCGGGCTGGGTCATCGGAGCGTGGCAGGCGCACTCGCCTGCGGGGTGCTGGGTGCCGTGGCGCAGTGTCTCTTCTCGTGGGCCTGCATCCGAGCCTTCCGGCCGGCGCTCCTGGCGACCTGGCGACTCGAGCGGTGGCTCGCCCTCATCCGCCAGGGCGCGCCGACAGTGGGGTATGGCCTGGGCCTGCTCGCGATGCAGCGCCTGGACCGCCTCCTGCTGGTGCCTCTGGCCGGACCACGCGCTGGCGGTGTCTACGCTGTGGCCGCCACGGTGGCCGAGGCGGCTCGCATCACGTCCTCTGCCGTCGGCCAGCTGCTCTTCGTGCGCACGGCCGGCTCGCGGGGGGTCACCCGCGAGGTCCGGCACCTCTACCAGCTCGCGGTGGTCCTTCAGCTCCTCATCATCGGTGTGCTCGAGCTGCTGGCGCCCTGGGTCGTGGGGCAGGTTTTCGGCGCGGACTACCTCCCCGCCGTCCCACTGCTGCGAGGTCTGTTGGTCGCGGAGCTCTTCATGGGACTGGCGCTGATGGACTCGCGCATCGTCATGGGGCTGGGCCGACTGCGCGAGGTGGGAGCCGTCACACTGGCATCCACCTCGCTCGCCGTCGCTGTGTATGCCGTGCTGATCCATGCCGGTGGAGCAGCCGGAGCGGTGCAGGCCTCGGTCGCGACCTACGCGGTCTATGCCACCCTGCTGCTGTGGCAGCGCACGCGAGCGGCGCGAACAGCGGAGAGGAAGCCCCTGAATGTCTGAGCTGGGCCGACGACTGGCGGCGGTCGCCTACGACTCCTTCGCACGTCATCTGCACACGCTTCTGCCGGGAGGGCACCGCCTTCGGGCCTGGCTGGCCAACCGCATCTGCGAGCGGGTCGCGTCCACCGCGTCCATCGAGCCAGGAGCACGCCTAAGCCGTTACCTGGTCGTTGAGGACAGGGCAGGCATCGGCGCGTCGTCGTGGTTCATCGGCGGCGGAAGCATTCACCTCGGACGGAACCTGCGCATGGGCCCGCAGTGCCTGTTCATTACCAACGACCACCCGGTCCCGGGCCACGGGCAGACCTTCGATGACGTACAGGGGACGTCACGGCCCATCACCGTGGAGGACGACGTCTTCCTCGGGGCGCGCACGGTGGTCCTGCCCGGTGTGACAATCGGAACCGGTGCGACAGTCGGAGCTGCCTCGGTGGTCACCAAAGACATCCCAGCCGGCGCCGTCGCGGCCGGTTCTCCGGCCCGCGTCCTTCGGGTCAGGCAGGTGCGCGATGCCTGACCCGCTCGGCTGGACCCTTCGCGCCGACGCCTACCGCATCACGGGAACGATGAGCTGGTCCTCCGTGCTGCGCCAGCTCGTCGCGGGCGAGACCTACGCGTACGTGTTCTGGATGCGCATCTGCGCCCACCTTCAGACCGCTGGGGTCCCCCGACCCCTCCTCCTCCCGGCGCGACTGGTACTGCGTCGGCTGCGATACCGTATGGGCATCAACCTGCCCTACGTGACGGCCGTAGGGCCTGGTCTTCTCGTCGGGCATGCCGGCGGCATCGTGGTCAACGCCGCTGCGGTCATCGGGAGAAACTGCAACCTGAGCCACAATGTGACCATCGGTAGTACGAAGGGCGACAGGACGGGGGTGCCCTCGATCGGGGACAACGTCTACCTGGGCCCCGGTGCGGTTCTGGTGGGAGCAATCCACATCGGCGACGGCGTCTCGGTCGGCGCCAACTCCGTAGTCGTGGACGACGTTCCGGACGGCGTGACCGTGGCGGGTGCACCGGCTCGCGTCGTCTCGAGGTCCGGTTCCTCGGCGTGGGTCAACCGGACCGACTACGCTGGACCGCCGAGCCGCTGAACGACGCAGCAGCAGCCCTTCCCCCGGGGTACCTCCCTGGTCACACGAGCTGGGACATCAGTTCGCTCATCTCCGGTGGCACGGTCCCGTCCGAGCACTGCATCTGGTTCCCCGACACGCGGGACCGGGTCACGAGCAGGCCACTTCTCGAGGCGACACCCTGCGCCACGACGTGGGGACGCCGGCGGTCCGTCGTCCTGTTGCCCGTCACCACCGCGCCGTCGATGCGACCGCCCAGCACCACGCCCGAGGCCAGCGTGGCGTCCTCCAGGGAGGCTGCCAGGCGGCCAGGGTCCAGGAAGACGTTGCCCGACACGGTTGCAGTCACGACACTTCCGTCGAGGAGGACACCGGCCGAGGGCGGCGTTTCGAAGGTGTTTCCGAGTATCTGAAGGCCGCTCAGTACCCCAGCGCTCTTGAACGTGACTCCGCACGCGCGCTCGTCGAGTGGCCGGAAGGGCGGCGGCAGCTCGCCAGTCCACCGGAAGGTGTTGCCGCGCACCGTGATGTCGAGCATGGTGCACCCGGCCTGCGGGTCGAGCAGTACCCCGCACGCGTAGACGCCGGTCGCGCCCGGCACGTCGCGCCATGCGGCCGGATCGATGAGTGCGTGGTTGGCCCGAAGCAGGACATTGCTCAGCGTTGTCCCCGATGGCTGGTTCGCGTACGGGGCGGCCCACAGATGGAACGGTATGAGGGCGTTGCTGATGGTGTTGGAGGCGACCACCACCGTGTCGGTCCGCTCCTGCGCCACGCCAGTGAGGTTCATGCCTTTCAGGTACGCGTCGATGGTGTTCTGCTGCACGATCTGGGATCCGCCATGGGTCTCGATCGCCGTGCGGCTCGCGCCCGAACCGAGCGTGCCGACGAAGCGGTTACCCGTGATCGAGATGGAGCCGCCACTTCGAGCGACGGCATAGATCGACGAGTGGTCCCAACCACCCACCGCCCCAGCGCCCGTTCCAGTGAAGAGGCAGTCACGCACGACGACCCGCCGACCCGCGAGGTACAGGGTGTTCACGTTGGAGCAGTCGTGGAACCTGCATCCCACTATGGAAAGGCTTGGCCCCGCACCACCAGCGCTGCGGATGACCATCCGGGGACGGTTGGTCGCCTGGGGGTTGTCCACCACCGGGTTCGCCCGGGAGTTCATGTCGAAGGTGAGGTCCGAGACGGCAAGCGACCCGGGATCTATGCTCGGGTTCTCGTACTCGAGGAAGGCGCCCCAGCTGCCGGTCCCCGGGGCCACCCTCAGCGTCGAGGCGCTACGCGACTCGCCCCGCAGGCTCGTGCCGGGCCGAAGGGTGAGGATCGTGTCCCCCTGCGTGCCCGCCACCTGGAAGACGCCGGCCGGGAAGCGAACAACAGCACCACCCACGGGAACGGCGTCGAGGGCGGCCTGAATCGCGGCGCGGTCATCGGTCCGTCCGTCCCCCACCGCCCCGAAGCGGGCCACGTGGATCTCGGGACGTGCTGGGCTGGCAGGAGCAGACGTGGACGGCGATGCGGGGCCGCTGGCCGAGCTTCGGGTCTTCGGCTCGGCCGTGCAGGACGAGGCGACGAGCACGCCCGCTCCCAGCAGGACGGCGCGACGGCTGAGGTATGGGCCATCGTGGCGAGAAGGGCTCAAGAGGGGTCCCTTGTCAGAGCCGGGACACACTCTTCCCGGGAGGCATGACTCCCCGAGTGTCCAGCACAGTCGTACTCTCGTGAGCCAGCGTCTTCAGGTCGATGTCTCGATGGGCCTGCAGCAACACGACCAGGTCGGCGTCTCGGGCGGCCGCCGACAGATCCTCAGCACTGCGCAGATGCAGTCCGCTGGCCCCCTCGACCTGCCACTCAGCGATGTAGGGGTCGTAGTAGCTCAGCTCCGCGCCGAGCTCCACGAGCCTCTTGGCGAGAGGGTCGGCCGGACTTTCGCGCCGGTCTGAGATGTTGGCCTTGTAGGTCACGCCGACGAGAAGCACCTTGGCACCGTTGACGGCGATCCTCCGTTCGTTGAGCGCCTGCCAGATACGGGTGGCCACGTAGAGGGGGGCGGCGGTGTTGATCTCCTCCGCGAGCTCGACCATGCGGAAGGCATAGCCGAGCTGCGCCTTGACCCGGTGGCTCAGGTACGAAGGGTCGACCGGGATGCAGTGCCCGCCCACCCCCGGACCGGGACGAAAGGCCATGTAGCCGAAGGGTTTCGTCGCAGCACACTCGATCGCGTCCCACAGGTCGATGTCGAGCTCATGGGAGAAGCGGACCATCTCGTTGACGAGAGCGATGTTGACGTGGCGGAAGGTGTTCTCGAGCAGCTTGGCCATCTCGGCCTCCTTGGCGCCTTTGGCCTCGACCACCGTGTCGACGAACTCCGCGTAGAACTCACGCGCCCGGTGGCCACACTCAGGGGTCAGCCCACCGACGACCTTGGGGGTGTTCTGGACGCCGAACCGCTCGTTGCCGGGGTCGATCCGCTCCGGGGAGAAGGCGATGAAGACATCCACCCCTGGTATGAGGATGTCCCCCACCACCAAGGGTGTGAAAACCTCCTCCGTGGTTCCCGGATACGTAGTGGACTCGAGAACCACCAACGTGCCAGGCCGGACGTGCTCACCGATGGCTCGGGCGGCCGCTTCGACGGGACGCAGGTCCGGCCCGCCGTCCGCACTGAGCGGCGTGGGCACGCACACGACGACGACGTCTGCATCGCCGATCGTGGCGGCGTCGGTGGCGGCGCGGTACCCACCGGCTAAGCCGCGGTTCAGCTGCTCGTCCGAGACGTCGTCGATGTGCGACACCCCGCTGTTGAGGGCCTCCACGACGGCGCCGTTGGTGTCGAGTCCCACGACGTCGAAGCCCTTCTCGGCCGCCCGCAGGGCCATGGGGAGCCCGACATACCCCTGGCCGATGACGACGAGGCTCTTCTTCACTGGGTCTCCTTGAACCATGCGACGGTCTCGGCCAGCCCCTGGTCCAGCGGCACGGGCCGGACCTGCGGGAAGAGGGACCGAAGGACGGTGTTGTCGGCCTGCGAGTGCTTCACGTCCCCCGGCCGGGGCTCCCGGTGGATGACCTTGGCCTCCAGCCCTGCTGCGACCTCGATCCGGCGCACGAGGTCGAGGAGCGTCGTATTCGTGCCGAACGCGAGGTTCACCGGCTCTGGGTGGGACAGGCGACGCACGCACGCGTCCAGCAGTACGGCGCAGACCGTCCCCACGTACGTGAAGTCGCGGGACGTCGTCCCGTCGCCGTTGATGGCGAGCACGTCTGCGCGCAGCAGCGCGTCGACGAAGGTGGGGATGACTGCGGCGTACACGTGGCCGGCCATCTGGTACGGGCCGTAGACGTTGAAGAACCGGAATGCGAGCGTGCTCATGCCGTAGGACTGCTGGTAAGCCAGCGGGTACTGCTCGGTCGCGAGCTTCGTCACCGCGTACGGGCTCATGGGGCGGACCCACTCCCGTTCACTCTTGGGCAGGGCCGGGTTGAGGCCGTAGACCGAGGAAGACGACGCCACGACGACATGGCTCACGTCCGCGGCCCTCGCGGCCTCGAGCACGGCGAGGGTCCCTGTGGCATTGGCGGCATGGGTCGCCACCGGGTCCTTGATGCTGCGCGGCACGCTGCCGAGCGCCGCGAGGTGCACGACGGAGTCGGCGCCTCGGACCGACGAGGCCATCGCCACCTCGTCCAGAATGGAACCACGGACGAAGGTGACGTCCAGACCGGTGAGGTTCTCCTCGAACCCGGTCGACAGGTCGTCGATGACCGTCACCTCGTGTCCCTGGGCCAGTGCCAGGCGTGCCAAGTTGGACCCGATGAACCCGGCACCGCCGGTGATGAGCAACCGCAAGACAGATCTCCACGACGTGGTTGGTCAGGACAGGACACTGCCGCCATCCTAGTTGCGGGTGGCTGACCCTTCGCCCCGCCGCCCCGCGACCCTGACCTTGAGGGGGTACAGCGCGACCCTGGCCCGGCTCTCTATGCTGCGCAGCCGCTTGTACCGCAGGTCCCGCCAGCGTGGGTCGGCCGCGCACCAGAGGAGCCAGTTCCTCGTGCCGCGAAGCACCCCACCGAACTGGATCTGGTCCGCGGTCTGGTACTCCACGCCCGCTCGTTCCAGGTCAGCCCGGATCAGCGGCTCCAGATGCGCCCGGCTCGGTGACTTGCGCACATCGAGATGAAGCAGCAGGTGGTCGATCTTGGCCAGCTGCCCGCTGGCGGCGAGCCGCTCTACCACCTCGTACTCGGCGCCCTCGATGTTGATCTTGGCGAACACCTCGTCGTCGCTGGAGACGTTCTGCTCGAACCACTCCCCGGCGTCCCGGAAGTCGCAGAGCGCCGAGCTCTCGACGTCGTCCTTGTCCTCCGCGACAGAGGCGCCGACGTCCCCAGGGTTGTGCAGCCGGATGGATGTGTCCTGCGTCCACAACCCGAACCGGCACAGCGTGAGACGTGGGTCCCGTCGGGACTCGAGGGCGGGCCAGCAGGAGGGAGCGGGCTCGAAGCTGAAGATCCGGTCGAACTTCCACCGCGCGTCCAGGACCACGTCCAACGTCTCACCGGTATGGGCACCGATGTCCAGAAAGATGCGCACGGCTCAAGGCTATCGACGCGATGAAGGGAGGGCGTTGAGGCCGGACTGCTCGGCGTGGCACGACCGCGCAGGCGGGACCACACCGGTCATGCCAACCGGGCGACCGCCCGGGCCACCGCCTCTGCGACACCTTCGTGGAAGACGCTCGGGACGATCTCCTCAGCGGTCGGGACAGGCACAAGGCTAGCGATCGCCGAGGCGGCGGCGAGCTTCATCGCCTCGGTGACCTGCGCCGCCCCGGAGTCCAGCGCGCCACGGAAGATGCCCGGGAAGGCAAGCACGTTGTTGATCTGGTTCGGGAAGTCCGACCTCCCGGTGGCGACGACCGCGGCATACCTCGACGCGATGTCCGGATGGACCTCAGGGTCAGGGTTGGCCAGCGCGAAGATGATCGACCTCGGGGCCATCCCGGCGATGTCGCACTCCGCCACCGTGCCGCCCGAGACGCCGACGAACACGTCAGCACCCAGCAGCGCATCAGCGAGGGAGCCCGACAGCCCACGAGAGTTGGTCAACGCAGCCAGGCGGCGCTTGTGGTCCGCGAGGTCCGGCCGCGACGGCGCGATGATGCCCCGCGAGTCGCAGACCACCAGGTCGGTCACGCCCGCTGTGGCGAGGAGCCGGGTCACCGCGACCCCAGCCGCTCCCGCACCCGCGACGACGACTCGCAGGGACGACAGCGACCGCTCCACGACACGGGCCGCGTTCATCAGACCGGCCAGTACGACGACGGCCGTCCCGTGCTGGTCGTCGTGGAACACCGGGATGTCGAGCCGCTCCTGAAGCCGCTGCTCGATCTCGAAACAACGCGGCGCGGAGATGTCCTCGAGGTTGATGCCACCGTAGGTCGGGGCGATGCGGGCGATGGCCTCGACAAGCTCATCCACGGTGCCCGTCTCCATGCAGACGGGCACGGCGTCGACATCGGCGAAGTGCTTGAACAGCAGGGCTTTGCCCTCCATCACCGGCATCGCGGCGAGCGGGCCGATGTCTCCAAGGCCCAGGACCGCCGTGCCGTCCGTGACGACCGCGACGGTGTTCCCGCGAGAGGTGTAACGGGACGCCAGCGATGGGTCCGTTGCGATGGCCCGTGACACGTCGGCGACCCCGGGGGTGTAGAGCAACGAGAGGTCGGCCCGGTCCCGCAGCGGCTGAGTGGCGTGTACGCCCAGCTTGCCCCCCTCGTGGGCCCTGAAGACGGGGGCGGTCGCGTCGAACAGTGGGTACACCGACGGAGGGGCGGGGACAGACATCGAAAGCTCACCTCAGGTCGCTCGAGGAGTGCGGCGGGGGCTCGACACCGACGTAGGGCCAGTCGATCAGACGGGCCGGGTGTGGCCGCTCAGACGCGGGGGCGGGGGTTACCCGCGGGTTCATGCTGACACACCGAGGACGCCGTCGCCAGCGTCGTCCTCCGACTGTGACGCGTCTCGCGCCCATCGACGCTGTCCGATCGGCGAATCTCGCACCCGAGACTGTTTAGGTTGCCGGGTTCTTTCCGCACGCTGGGTCAATGCTGGCAGGATGCGCTCTAACCGCCATTCGGCGGGTCCCGGCCCACAGCCCGGTACCTCGGCCACGGCATACGAGCAAAGGAACGCCCCAGCACATGATCCAGCGCCTTCGCCCCACCACCCTCCTCCTCGCGGGGCTCACCACCGCCGGTCTGGCCCTGTCCGCCTGCGGCTCGAACTCCCTCGACACAGGCTCGAGCTCCAGCTCCTCCTCCTCGTCGGGCAGCAGCAGCTCGACCACCACCTCGGTGGACAGCGCGCTGGCGGCCAAGGTGCCCCAGAAGATCAAGGACAAGGGCACCATCGTCGTGGGCTCCGACGCCTCCTACGCCCCCAACGAGTTCATCGACCCTGACGGCAAGACGGTCGTCGGGATGGACGTCGACCTGTTCAAGGCCGTGGCGGCCAAGCTGGGGCTCAAGGCGGACTTCCAGAACGCCGGCTTCGACACGATCATCCTCGGCGTGACCTCGGGCAAGTACGACGTCGGTGTCTCCTCCTTCACCATCAACCCGGACCGCAAGAAGCAGGTCAACATGGTGAGTTACTTCAACGCCGGCACCCAGTGGGCCGTGAAGAAGGGCAACCCCAAGAAGGTCGACCCCAACAACGCCTGCGGGCTGCCGATCGGCGTCCAGAAGGGCACCACGCAGATCGACGACCTGACCGCACGCTCCAAGAAGTGCACCGACGCCGGGAAGCCGGCCATCAAGCAGATCATCGACGCCGACCAGAGCAAGGTCACGGCCAGTGTCATCTCCGGTAAGTCGGACGCGATGCTCGCCGACTCCCCGGTGGGCCTGTACGCCGTGAAGCAGACCGGCGGCCAGCTCGAAGCCCTGGGCGACATCTATGACTCCGCCCCCTACGGCATCGTGGTCCCCAAGGCCGAGACGGACTTCGCCCAGGCGATCGCCGACGCGTTCAAGGCCATCGCCGCCGACGGCACGTACAAGGCGACCCTCACAAAGTGGGGCAACGACTCCGGGGCGATCTCCGACTTCGCCGTCAACCCGTGATCCGAGGATCAGATGACTGACGCAAGCCAGGACCGGCCGGGCGCGATCCACGCTCGGCCGGTCCCCCACCCGTGGCGCTGGGTCGCACTGGCGCTCATCGCAGTCATCGTCGCGATGGTCGTCAGCTCGTTCGTCACCAACCCGCGCTGGGACTTCCCCTTCGCCCTTCAGGTGATGAACTTCAACCCGGTCCTCAACGGACTGGTCCGCGGCACCATCCTGGGCACGCTGGGCGCGATGGTCCTCGGGGTGGGCCTTGGCGTCGTCGTGGGCATCATGCGCCTGTCGACCAACCCCGTCCTGCGCGGCGTGGCGTTCGTCTACACCTGGTTCTTCCGTGCCATCCCCCGCTACGTGCTGCTCGTCATCCTCGGGACCGGCCTCGGCTACCTCTACAGCAAGTTCGACATCGGGGTGCCCTTCGGCCAGCAGCTCAGCCACCTCTTCGGCCTGAGCAGCGACCTCACCTTCTTCTCCCTCGACGTCAACCAGTTCAGCAGCACGCTGCTCATGGGCATCATCGGCCTCGGGCTGTCCGAGGCCGCCTACATGGCCGAGATCGCGCGGGCCGGCATCCTGTCCGTGGACCAGGGACAGGTGGAGGCAGCCCAGGCCCTGGGCATGTCGTCGGCCAAGACGATGCGCCGCGTCGTGCTGCCGCAGGCCATGCGTGTCATCGTCCCGCCCACCGGCAACGAGACGATCGCCATGGTGAAGGACACCTCGCTCCTCATCGCCATCCCGGTGAACGCCGAGCTCTTCTACCAGGCCTCGACGATCGGCTCCCGCACGTTGAAGATCATGCCGACCTACGTCGCGGCGACGGCGTGGTACCTCATCGTGTGCAGCGTGCTCATGGTCGGGCAGTACTACCTGGAGCGGCGTTTCGGACGCGGCTTCGGCACCGGGTCGACGGCGAAGCAGGGTGCCCTGCGGGCCAGGCTCCTGTCGTTCCAAGGACTCGGAGGTGGTGGCAAGTGAGTGACCGGCATCCTGCGCTCGTCCACGCAGTCAACGTGACCAAGGCCTTCCACGGCAACGAGGTCCTCAAAGGCATCGATATGGACGTGGACAAGAGCGAGGTCGTCTGCCTCCTCGGTCCGTCCGGCTCCGGCAAGACCACGTTCCTGCGGTGCATCAACCAGCTCGAGTCCATCGACGGCGGCCGGATCTGGGTGGACGGAGAGCTCATGGGCTACTCCGACCGTGATGGCCACCTGCACCACCTCACCGACAAGCAGATCGCCGCACAGCGACGTGAGATCGGCATGGTCTTCCAGCGCTGGAACCTCTTCCCGCACATGACGGCCCTCGAGAACATCATGGAAGCGCCCATTCAGGTCAACGGCGAGAAGAAGTCCGAGGTCAAGGCCCGCGCTCTGGAGCTCCTCGAACAGGTGGGACTCAAGGACAAGCCCTCGGCCTACCCCGCCCAGCTCTCCGGCGGCCAGCAGCAGCGCGTGGCGATCGCGCGCGCACTGGCCATGAAGCCCAAGCTCATGCTCTTCGACGAGCCGACCTCCGCCCTGGACCCGGAGCTCGTCGGCGAGGTACTGAAGGTGATGCGCCAGCTCGCCCAGGACGGCATGACGATGATCGTGGTGACCCACGAGATGAGCTTCGCCCGCGAGGTGGCCGACCGGGTCGTCTTCATGGACGGGGGCGTCGTCGTGGAACAGGGACCACCGTCGGAGGTCATCACCAACCCGCAACACGAGCGCACCAGGACCTTCCTGCGGCGCATGCGCCAGGAGGAGCACGCCTGATGCGCCGGGACGGGCACGCCTGATGGCGGTCGGGCTAGGCGTCGTGGTGGTCCGGGGGCGGTCGATGGAGCCCACTCTGCACACCGGTGACCGGATGGTCGTACTGCGCGGTGCCCCGCCCCGGATGGGTCGGCTCGCCATCGTCCGCCTTCCCCCCGACGAGAGCGGTATGCCGCGTCCGCTGGCGATCAAGCGGGTCACCGGCCGTGACCCCAGCGACCCGCGGCGGTACTGGGTGGAGAGCGACAACCAGACCGTGTCAGGCGTGGCCGACTCCTGGACGCATGGCATCGGATCCCTCGCCCGCGAACAGATCAGAGCGGTCGTCCTCTTCCGCATCCCGCAGCGCCTGCGGCTCCCCGGAGGCCGCCGACCCCTCCAGTGACACCAGGCCCGGGGGGAGTCGCTCTCGCAGCGTGCCGAGGGGGCCTGTGCGGGCCGGGAGGGGCCGGGGTAGGTTGAACCAGCACGTGATCGTCCATCTCGCAGAAGGGATTCGCATGCTCTCCCGTTTCTTCACCCCGACCGAGGTCAGCGCCCACTGCGACCTCCCCTGTGGCGTCTACGACCCTGCCCAGGCCCGCATCGAGGCGCAGTCCATCAAGGCGATCATCGCCAAGGTCGCCGACAACAGCGACCCTGACTTCAGGACCCGCGCGGTCCTCATCAAGGAGCAGCGCTCCGAACTGGTCAAGCATCACCTCTGGGTGCTGTGGACCGACTACTTCAAGGCCCCGCACTTCGAGAAGTACCCCCAGCTGCACACGCTCTTCAACGAGGCCACCAAGCTCGCGGGTGCCTCGGGCACCAAGGGCGAGTTCGACGCCGGCAAGGCCGACGAGCTTCTCGCCAAGATCGACGAGATCGACGCCATCTTCAAGGAGACGAAGGCGGCCTGACCTCTGTCGCTCGGACCGGCGCCCGCCCCCTCGGGGGCGGGCGCCGTCGTTTCTCCGGGCCGCGGATCGGGTACCGGTCGGTTGGGGTACGTGTGCTCGAGCCGACGCCACGGGCTGTTACCGATGTGACCCGTGACATCCCCCCGTTACCCGGGAGTCGGGCATATCGTGCACCCGGCTGCGCATCCGCAGTCGTCGCCTGTCATCTGGAGGTCAAGGTGAGCACCGACACCGACGTCGATCACGACACCGTCCCGCCCGCCAACAAGGGGCTGCTGGCCATCGCCGGCGTTCTGCTGGCGATCCCGCTGATCGCTCTGCTGTGGGTGAGCAGCTATGCGAAGAAGGACCCACAGCTGTGGGGCTTCCCGTTCTTCATCTGGTACCAGTTCCTGTGGGTGTTCCTCTGCTCCGCCATGACGTACACCGCGTACCGCCTGGTGCTCAAGGCTCGCCCGCACCGACCGATGACCGGCGGCTACCGTGAGGAGGATGGCCGATGAGCAGTCTCGTGCCCGCGGCCGCGAACACCGGCGTCAACGGCGTGGCGCTCGTGGTCCTGATCGTGCTCTTCGCGCTCGTCACCGGAATGGGCTTCTGGGCGACCCGCTGGCGTAGGGCCGACTCGATGGAGTCGCTCGACGAGTGGGGCCTGGGCGGTCGACGCTTCGGCACCTGGGTCACCTGGTTCCTGCTCGGCGGCGACCTGTACACGGCGTACACCTTCGTGGCCGTCCCGGCCGCCATGTTCGCGCTCGGAGCAGTGAACGGCTTCTTCGCCGTGCCGTACACCATCGTGCTCTACCCCATCATCTTCGTCTTCATGGCGAGGCTGTGGTCGGTCAGCCACCGTCACGGGTACGTGACGCCGGCCGACTTCGTCAAGGGCCGCTACGGGTCGAGGGGCCTCGCCCTGGCCGTCTCGATCACCGGCATCCTCGCGACGATGCCGTACATCGCTCTTCAGCTCGTCGGCATCCAGGCCGTGCTGGAGGTGGCCGGGCTCGGCGGGAGCAACGCCCTCGCCAAGGACCTGCCGCTCTTCATCGCCTTCGCCCTCCTCGCCGCCTACACGTACTCGAGCGGGCTCCGGGCGCCCGCCGTCATCGCGTTCGTCAAGGACGCGCTGATCTACCTGGTGATCATCGTGGCCGTCATCTACCTGCCGTCCAAGGTGGGCGGCTGGGCCCATGTCTTCAGCGCCGCCGAGGCCAAGATGGCCAAGCCCAGCGTCGCCAACCCGGCGAAGCCAACCGGCTCGTTCATCCCGGGCGCCCAGCAGTACTGGGCCTACGCCACGCTGGCGCTGGGCTCGGCCCTCGCCCTGTTCATGTACCCGCACTCGATCACGGCGACGCTGTCCAGCTCGAACCGCAACACCATCCGCCGCAACGCCTCCATCCTGCCGGCGTACTCGTTCGTCCTCGGACTGCTGGCTCTTCTGGGGTGGGTGGCGATCGCGGCGGGCACCAAGCCGATCGGGCTCGACGGGAAGCCGAACGCGCAGCTGGTCATCCCGCAGCTGTTCGAGGACATGTTCCCGAGCTGGTTCGCCGGCGTGGCGTTCGCCGCGGTGGCGATCGGAGCGCTGGTTCCGGCGGCCATCATGTCGATCGCGGCGGCGAACACGTTCACCAGGAACATCTACCGCGACTGGATCAAGCCCGACGCCACGCACGCCCAGGAGGCCAAGGTCTCCAAGCTGGTCTCGCTGCTCGTCAAGGGTTTCGCCCTGGTGTTCGTGCTGACGCTGGACAAGCAGAACGCGATCAACTTCCAGCTGCTCGGCGGTATCTGGATCCTGCAGACCTTCCCGGCGATCGTCTTCGGCCTCTACACCCGCTGGTTCCACCGGTGGGGGCTCCTGGCCGGCTGGGCCGTCGGCATGGTCTACGGAACCTTGGTCGCCTACAACGTCATCAACCCCACGACGAAGGGACACTTCGGTGGGTCGCTCGCCCAGATGCCCGTCATCGGGAAGCTGGGCTACATCGCCATGACGGCGTTCGTCATCAACCTGGTGGTGGCCGCCATCGTGACGCTGGTCCTCAACGCGATGAAGGTCGACCCGGGCCGGGACGAGACGATCAAGGGTGACTACTTCGCCGACGCGGGAGACCCGCGGGTGGAGAAGAACCTCGAGATGGACGTCCGGCTCACCACCGGCGCGCCCTGACGGCGCGTCGCAGCAGTACCGGAGAAGCGGTGTCGGGGCCTCGGTCCCGGCACCGCTTCTCGCTTCGTTGTGCCGCCCGGGGCCGCCGCACGTCACCCGTGCGACACCGACGGCGCGTCACCCGTGCGCGGTGGTCAGCCGGCGGCGGCGGTCCAGGACGCGGGTCAGCGAGTCCACGACGCGCGGGTCGTACTCGTAGCCGAGGCCGAGGTGGATGCGCTCGATGGCGCGCTCGTCGTTCTCGCCGCCGGGAGCGCTGAGGTCGTCGTAGGCGTTGGCGACCTTGATGATCCTGCTGGCGAGAGGCAGGTCCTGGCCGAACTCCCGCACCTGTCGGTACGGCGTCGTCTGCGCCTCCAGGATGGCCGCGACGTTGTCGAGTACGCCGGTGGTGCGCACGATCTCCGCGCCGTCGTGGGCGATCCGCTGCTGGTCCGCGGGCGCCACGAGCACCGTGGCACCCATGGGGATCGGCTCCCGCAACGCCACCTGCCCCAGGTCGTGCAGCAACGCGGCATACTCCAGGTCCGTCAGTTCCCGCTGCCCCATACCGAGGTCACGCCCCACCGCCAGCGACAGCTGCGCCACCCGCTGGCCGTGGTCGGTGACCGTGTACCCCGCGCGCTCCGTGAGACCGGACAGGGCGCCGATGGTCTGGCGGTAGGTGAGCCGGATGCTGGCATAGCGCTGGACGGCGAACGACGTCAGGACCAGCGGGAAGAGGAACAGCGGGAGGGCCGCGATGCCGATCGCGTGTGCCGCGAGCGCGATGAGGGCGCCGGAGGTCACCAGGGCGGTGGCGAGGGCGACCGTGGAGCGGACCTCGTCGATGACGGCCGGTAGGAGCGGAGCCTGGTCGCGTCCGGCGCGGACCGCTGCCTCCAGGACGAGGTCGACCAGCATCGCCACCCCACCGACGAGCAGCATGACGAGCCCGACCAGCCAACGGTGGTGCGCCCACGCCTCCTGCCACTGCACCAGGGTCTGGCCGTCGAAGCGGACGTACCGGTAGAGCACGGGGGCCACCCAGGCGCCGGCGACCCGGGCGGACATGTCCACCCAGGAGACACGGGCGCCGGTGGCCCTCAGCAGCAGGGAGCCGACGATGATGCCACAGGCCACGACAGCCGTGACCAGGGCCGCGCCGACGTGGCCAGCGGACCCCTGGAACTTCAGCAGCGACAAGGCGAGCCCCAGAGCGGCAGCCGTCGACATGGGCGAGGTCTCGCGTCCGGTGAGGATCGTGAGCCGGGCAGTCTCCCCGACGGCGATCGCCAGCAGGAACAGAGTGACCGAGAGCAGAAGCCCGCCGTGCAGCTCCCGAAGGTCCGCCCGGCCCACCCATCCCGAGACCACCACGGTCGCGCCTGCGGCCACCGCGACAGGCCACCTGGCATCGACGGTGAGGCGGCGCAGCCGGTTCACCGATGGCTCCCCGTGGGCAGGGCGACGGACGTCGTCGCGCCCTGGACCCGGTCACGCAGGTCCCGCCGGGTGGCGAAGAGGTCCGAGATCTCCGGCTCGTCGTGGTCCAGCGCTACCCCGGCCGCGGCGAGCTGGTCCGGCGTCCGCTCGGTCGGCGTCCAGTCGTGGCGCGCCAGAGCCCGCCGCAGCGCTTCGACGATCTGCGGGTCGAACTGCGAGCCGGCACGGGCGGCCATCACGGCCAGAGCCCCCTCCACCGTGGCGGCACGCCGGTACGGCCGCGAGGTCGTCAGACTGTCGAAGGCGTCAGCCACCGCGACGATCCGCGCGACCAAGGGGATGCGGTCGCCCGACAGGCCCGCGGGATAGCCGCGGCCGTCATACCGCTCGTGGTGATGCGCGATGCCATGGACGGACCCGAAGAGGAAGTCGATGCCCTGCACGAGGTCCACCCCGCTGAGCGCGTGCTCCGCCATGACGACGAGCTGGTCGTCGGACAGCACCTGCCGCGAGCGAAGGAGCCGCGTCGGCACGCAGACCTTCCCGATGTCGTGCAGCATGGCGGCGGTCCGGACCTCCTGGATCTCCTTGTGCCCCAGCCCGAGCGTCTCGGCAAGCCATTCGGCGAGCTGTGCGGTGCGGTCGCTGTGGCCGGCGCTGGAGGGGTCCTTGATCTCGCCAGCCGTCACGAGGGCTCGCAGCGTGCGGTCCTGGGCTCGCAGCTCGTCGCCGTACTGCACGAAGGCCCAGCGGGCCACGAAGAGGGGGGCCAGCACGAGCACGGCGCTGAACCAGCCGACCTCGGCGGGGACCCAGAGGACGACGAAGAGGAAGCCGATGACGCCGTAGCCGACGTAGGCGACGCCCGTGGTGCTCAGAAGCTTGATGATCTGGGTCCGCGCAGGGACCCCGGCGGAGACGCGCATGACACCTGCGAGGAGGACGGCGTTCGTCCCGCACTGCGCGATGTCGGCGACGAGCAGTGGTGCGCCGATCCGGCCGATGATGTCGAGGGCCCCGTGGACCTGTTCGATGGCGTGGGGGCCGGTCAGGGCGAAGAACACGAGCCCGCCGACGCTTCCCACGACCGAGTGCATCGCCGCGTTGAAGGCGCAGACGACGGGTCGTCCCCGTCGCCACTCGGTGAGGTTGGAAACCAGTCCCACGAGCCCGGAGCCGACCGGGCCGATGATCACGGCTGAGGCCAGTAGGACGATGCTCGTGGAGGAGAACTGCACGCGGTGACCGACGTCGCCCTCACGGAGCACCCAGCCGGTCACGGCCAGTACTGCCAGCACACCAAGGGCGCCTGTCGCGTACGGCCTTCCCGCTACGACGTACCCGAGCCAGAGCAGACACACCGCCGCGCACACGACCACACTCACGAAGAGGTTGGTCCACAGCGCCTTCCGGTGGGTCCCGGACTCGTTCGTACGCCCGGCCGTCACGACCTCACTCTAGTCCGGCAGTGAGGTTCAGCAGCCGTGAATCAGCCGCCCCAGCTCCAGGTGTTGGACGCGAACTGGGTCGCAGCACCGTCGCGAGAGTCCTCGGGGGCCCAGACCAGGTCCTTGTTGTCGCGGAGGATGGACTCGAAGATGGTGGTGATGGCCTTCATGGCTGATGGTCTCCTTATGCCCGATGCCTGTATCGTCCGTTCGGACCAATCGGGCGGTCAATGCCGCGAACCGTCAGGGGTGCGGTTGGCTGGCAGGACTATGATGCCCTCCAACCTGCGGTGTTGATTGTTTACTGACTTGTTCTTGACCAAGTCTTGAAGATCCATATCCACCGATTGCACCGGAAACGCACACATTCGGACGCTCTTGTCCGGTGGCAGGCGCTTATTCGCGGGAACTGTGAGACAATAGCGCGCCAGACCGGGCGCACCCCGCGCCAGACCGAAATCCGACGGAGTGACCCCCATGAGCAAGCGCGCCCGCAAGCGCCGCTCGCGCAAGGGCAACGCGGCCAACCACGGCCGCAAGCCCAACGCCTGAGCCCGCGCCACAGACGCAGCAGACGACGAGGCGGGGTGATCGGACTCTCAGGTCCGACCGCCCCGCTTCGTCGTCTACGAGGGATGCGGTGCCCGAAAGGCCGAGCTCCCCGGCGAGGGCGAGCTACTCCGCGATCTCGAACCGGATGGTGGTGATCCGGGCCATGATCTGCGTACGCAGCTCGACCGGCGCCTCCTCGCAGGCGCACGACCGCTTCACCAGGGCCTTGAGGGCCTGGTCGAGGTCGTACTGCTGAAGGCAGGGCGCGCACGCGTCGAGGTGGTGCTGGATCTTGACCGTGTCGTCCCTGGTCATCTCACCGTCGAGGTACTCGTAGACGCGGTGCAGCACCTCCGAGCAGTCGGCGCCGGCCGCCTCGTCCATGCCAGAGTCAGGTCCGCACTTCATGAGTCCGCTCCCTGGGTCGCAAAGCCGCGTTCTGCGGCGTACTCGGTCAAGAGCTCACGGAGCTGACGCCGGCCACGGTGCAGCCGCGACATGACCGTCCCGATCGGCGTCTCCATGATCTCCGCGATCTCCTTGTAGGCGAAGCCCTCCACGTCGGCGAGGTAGACCGCCATCCGGAAGTCCTCCGGAAGCTCCTGCAGGGCGCGCTTCACCTCCGTGTCGGGCAGGTGGTCCAGCGCCTCCGTCTCCGCCGATCTGAGGCCGCTCGAGCTGTGCGACTCGGCGCGCGCCAGCTGGTAGTCCTCCACCTCGGAGGCATCCGACTGCAGGGGCTCCCGCTGCTTCTTGCGGTAGCTGTTGATGTACGTGTTCGTGAGGATCCGGTACATCCACGCCTTGAAGTTCGTGCCCGGGCGGTACTGGTGGAAGGCCGCGAACGCCTTGGTGTAGGTCTCCTGGACGAGGTCCTCGGCATCCGCAGGGTTCCTCGTGGTGCGCAGGGCAGCGGAGTAGAGCTGGTCCAGCAGCGGCATGGCCTCGCGCTCGAAGCGCGCCTGGCGTGCCTGCCGGCCTTCGGTGTCCACGTCGACCGTGGCGTCGGGGGCGGGAGTCTCAGTCATCACCCGCCAGCCTAGCCCGGCGCGTAGCGGGGCCGCCTTCTGGCTTCCTGCCGCGAGACCGAGGGCGCGTGCGCCGACCGGCGGGCCCGTCAGGTCGATGGTCCGCGCCGGCGGCGGGTCGGTCAGCACGGGCACGGCTTGCTCCTGGGACAGTGACGAGGGGGTCACCAGTCACAACGGGACTTCCGTGGCCCTCATTCCCTCGCCCTCGGCGACCAGCGACAGGTGAGGGTCTGGGCGGCTAGGTCAGGGACAACAGGAAGCTGCTGGCGGCCCTGACGACGTCGAGGGGGCCGGGCCCGAAGCTGTGGGCGCCCTGCACGGCCGACACCATGGCCGGGTTCGGCAGGTGCTCGCGGACCTGCGCGGGGGAGCCGAACGGGTCACGCTCGCCCTGCACGACATGCAGAGGAATCCGTGCCTCGACTGGTCGCAGAAGCTCGTCGGCCCTGGAGACCGCTGGTCTGCCGGGCGGATGCAGCGGGAAGGCCAGGCACAGCACGGCGGCCGCCGCCAGCTCGTCTGCGGTGCGACAGGCGACTCGGGCGCCTGCACTGCGCCCGCCCACCACCAGCGGCCCGGGCAGCCCACCGCGACCCGTCCGGAGCCGGCGCACGATCGGTATCCAGGCCTCGTCCAGCGTCGGGGGGCGGCTAGCGACCTTCAGCCCCTTGAGGCGCCAGGGCTGGTCGACGAGGGCGACCGCCCAGCCGGCACGGGTCATCGCCTCGGTCACCGCGACAAGGTCGCCGGCCCACCCCTGTCCCCCAGCGCCGTGTCCCAGTACCAGGGTCGCGTGCGCCCCGCGAGGGCGGTAGACGGTGGCGCGCCCCGGACCGTGAGGCGTGGCGATCTCCACGACCCTGGTCGGCTTCAGCGTGGGCCTCCTACCCCGGTCGGGAGGGACCGCCTCACGCGGGGTTGGGACCACTGTGGGTCTCCTGTCGGGCCGCCAGTTGGTCCGGGGCGCCGACGATCTCGCCGGTCATCGGGTCGACCACTCCCACGAGGTCGTCCTCGCCTGCGGGCTCCAGCAGCTGAGGACCGTTGCTGCGGTTGGAGGAAACCGCTGTCCCGACCGGGTACGCCTCGAACCGGCCAGGCGCCGAGAAGGCCAGGAGCCGAGCGACCTCGTCGGGGTCCTCCATGGTGGGGTCCAGCCAGGTGGCCCAGTCCTCCGGCTCGAGGACGAGCGGCTGCCGGTCGTGGATCCGGTCCAGCCCCGGCTCGGCCTGGGTCGTGATGATCGTGAAGGTGGTCAGCCACGCCTCGGGGTCGTCCGGGTCGGCGATCTTCCGGTCGCGCCAGAACTCGTAGAGCCCGGCGAAGGCCAGGGTCCGCCCGTCGGCCCGGTGGGCGAAGAACGGCTGTTTGCGCGGGTTGCCCTTCGGGTCGGTGGCGACGGGCGACTTCTGCCACTCGTACCAGCCCTGGGCCGGCACGAGGCAACGGCGTGAGGCGGCCGCCTTGGCGAACGCGCCCTTCTCCAGGACCGACTCCGCTCGAGCGTTGATCATCCGGAGCCCCATCTTGGCGTCCTTGGCCCAGCTCGGAACCAGCCCCCAGGTCAGCAACCTCAGCTGGCGCACCGGCGCCGAGCCTCCAGTGCTTCCTGCGTCGTTCGCGGCGGCGCCGGCTGACGGCCGGGGCGCGCGGCTCAGCACCACCGGTGCCTGCTTGCTCGGGGCCAGGTTGAAGTCCGGCGTTCCCGGCGGCGGGGACTGAGGGCTCTTCAGGATGCTGCGCGAGGGCTCGCCGGTCCGGTCGAGCTCCACCTCGAACTCCTCGATGAGCTCGTCCGGGTGAGCAGTGGCTGCGTATCGGCCGCACATGGTGGACAGGGTACGCAGCGACGCCACCCGGCCAATACGGTAGGAAGGGAGGCGACCGAGACCCTTTCGACCCTTTCCGCGACCCGAGCCGTCCAGGAGCGACCATGACCCTCGTCCGCCGTGTGGCCCGACCCATGCTGGCCGCCATCTTCGTCGTCCAGGGCTTGGAGCAGCTACGGCACCCCGGCGCGCTGGCCGACAAGGTGGAGCCCCTCGCGCGCAAGGTGGCGCCGCTGGGCCTCCCGGACGACCCGGAGCTCCTCGTCCGGGCCAACGGCGCGACCATGGTGGGCGGCGGAGCGCTCCTGGCCACCGGACACCTGCCCCGGCTCGCCTCGCTGGCCCTCGCCGGGTCGATCATCCCCACCACGTACGTCGGCCACCCGTTCTGGGCGGAGACCGACCCCACGATGAAGCGCGTCCAGCGGATCGGCTTCCTCAAGAACGTCGGGCTTCTCGGCGGGCTGCTCCTGGCCGCGGTCGACACCGAGGGCAGGCCCGGGCTTGCGTACCGGGCCGGGATGGCGGGCGACTCCGCAAAGCGGGCTGCTCAGCGCGCCAGGCGCGAAGCGAGGTATGCCGCGCGGTCCGCCAGGCGTGAGGCCAAGCTCGCCGCGACCCAGGCACACGATGCCCTCACCTGACCCCGCTCCACCGGTGACCGGCGACTGGTCCGCGCCGACCGCGGCCGCCGCGCTCGACGCAGACGTCGTCCTGCCGGGAAGCAAGTCGCTGACGAACCGGTTCCTCGTCCTGGCCGCTCTCGCGAACGCGCCGTCCCTCCTGAGGGGTCCGCTGCGCTCGCGAGACACTCTGCTCATGGCCCAGGGTCTGCGGCAGCTGGGGGCAGGCGTCGAGGATGTCGCCTCGCCTCCGTCCCAGCCCTCGCAGACGACGGACTGGCTCGTGACGCCTGCAGCTCTGCAGGGCGGCGGGCATGTCGACTGCGGCCTGGCCGGCACCGTCATGCGGTTCCTCCCGCCCGTCGCGGCACTGGCCCAGGGCCCGGTGACCTTCGACGGCGACCCGGGGGCCCGGGTCCGGCCCATGGGCCCGGTGCTGGACGCCCTGCGGCGGCTCGGCGGCGACCTCGACGACGGTGGTCGTGGGGTCCTGCCCTTCACCGTTCGCGGCCACGGAAAGCTCCCAGGTGGCTCGGTGGTCCTCGATGCCTCCGCGTCCTCGCAGTTCATCTCGGCCTTACTGCTTGCCGGCCCGCGCTACGAGCAGGGAGTCACCGTGCGTCACGTGGGCGAGCCCGTGCCCTCGGAGCCGCACCTCGAGATGACCGTGGAGACGCTGCGGGACGCAGGCGCGCTCGTCGACGACAGCGAGGCGAACACCTGGCGGGTGGAGCCCTCGGAGATCAACGGTCTGGACGTCCAGGTGGAGCCGGACCTCTCGAACGCAGCTCCGTTCCTGGCCGCCGCCGTGGTCGCCGGAGGGCGGGTGACCGTTCCGGGCTGGCCCCATCACACGACGCAGGCGGGGGATGCCATCCGAGACATCCTGGACACGATGGGCGCTGACGTGCGCGTGACGCGCGACGGTCTGACCGTGTCCGGCACGGGAGAGATCTCCGGCCTCGACCTCGACCTGCATGACGCGGCCGAGCTCACACCCGTCGTCGCCGCTCTGGCGGCCTTCGCGGACTCCCCGTCCGTCATCCGTGGCGTAGCCCATATCCGGGGGCACGAGACCGACCGGCTGGCCGCCCTCGCCACCGAGCTGTCCGCCCTGGGTGCCGACGTCAAGCAGACCGAGGACGGCCTTCGGATCGTGCCGCGCCCGCTGCTCGGCGCACTGTTCCACACCTACGCCGACCACCGGATGGTGATGGCCGGAGCGCTCCTCGGGCTTCGCGTGCCGGGCGTGGTGGTGCAGGATGCTGGGACGGTTGCCAAGACGCTGCCGGAGTTCACCACGTTGTGGGAGCACCTCGTCGAGCCTCAGGTCGGCGTAGCAGGCTGATGAGCCGGCGCACGTCCGACTACGACGAGAGTGACGTCCGGATCCGGCCCAGCCGGCGGGGGTCGCGACCTCGGTCCAAGGACCGCCCCGCGCACGAGGAAGCGCTTCCCGGGTTCGTGACGGCCGTCGACCGTGGCAGGTACACGATCCTCGTCGCGGCGGGCGTCGGCGGCAGGCGCCTGCCCGAGCGAGTGGTCACGGCCATGAAGGCCAGGGAGCTGGGGCGCAAGGGCATCGTCGTCGGGGACCACGTCGACCTTGTCGGCGACCTCTCGGGGGGTCCGGACGCCCTCGCCCGGATCGTACGGCTGACGCCGCGCCGATCCGTGCTGCGCAGGACCGCGGACGACACGGACCCGGTCGAGCGGGTCATCGTCGCCAACGCCGACCAGCTCGTCATCGTCTCGGCGCTCGCCAACCCCGAGCCGCGGCCCCGGCTGATCGACCGGTGCCTCGTGGCGGCGTACGACGCGGGGCTTGAGCCCCTCCTCGTCCTCACCAAGGCGGACCTCACGGACCCGGCCGCGTTCCTCGAGCACTACGCGCCGCTGGACGTGCGCCACATCGTCACGGCGACCGGCGCCTCGAGGTTCCAAGGGCTGAACGCCCTCCAGCAGGCCCTCGAAGGTCGGGTCAGCGTCTTCGTCGGGCACTCCGGGGTCGGCAAGTCCACCCTCGTCAACGGACTGGTGCCCGGTGCTCGACGCGCCACGGGCGTGGTCAACGACATCACCGGACGTGGCCGACACACGTCCAGCTCGGCAGTGGCGCTGCGCCTGCCCGGCGAGAAGGGCTGGGTCATCGACACACCGGGCGTGCGGTCGTTCGGTCTTGCCCACGTGGACCCCCGACGGATCATCGACCACTTCCCCGACCTCGAGCCCGGCACGGCGCTCTGCCCGCGAGGGTGCAGCCACGACGAGCCGGAGTGCGCCCTCGACGACTGGGTGACGTCGGGTCAGGCCGGTCCGGCCGGCGCCTCGAGGCTGGAGTCGCTGCGGCGGCTGCTCAGGGCGCGGTCCGGGGAGTCCGACTGAGGCGACGCAGGCAGCGGACCCATCACCAGATGGCCCGCCCAGGCGAGAGCCGTTGCCAGCACGGGCATCCCGAGCAGGAAGCTCAGCTGCACCCGCGCCGGCGCGGCGGTCATCGTCTCGTCGTCGAACCTCTCGAACCACCAGAAGGTCAGGGCGGGTCCGACCAGTGCGGCAGCGGCCACGCCCCGCGGCAGGAGGCCACGACGGCGGACCAGCGGACCCGCCACCAGGAACCCCGGCGCCAGCGGCAGCCCCTGACCGGCGAAGAGCACCAGCCCGGGCACCGCGAGCAGTCGTAGCCACCTGCGCCAGCCGGTCGAGGTCCGGGCCCGCCAGGCGATCCCGACGAGCAGCCCGAAGACGGCGCCGAGCAGCACGATCAGGAGCGTTCCGGGCCACGAGAACTGCGGGTCGGTGGACACGAGCCGCATCCAGATCCGGGCCAGGGCTCCCCACGCCGCCCCCAGTCCGAGGCCGGCGAGGGCGGCGTGAAGGAAGCCGTGCCTGCTGGGGTCCATGGTCACCACTCGACCGGCAGGCAGGCGAGCCTCGGACCGGCGGTACCGTTCGCGGCGGTCCGGTCCTGGTGGATCACGACCGAGCGCTGGCCGGCCGTGGGAACCCAGTCGACGTGGGAGACCGACTGAGCGTTCCCGTCGTCGTCGACCGTGAAGTCCAGCCAGATCTCCGTGGCGTCGCTGACGACCGGGGGGACCACGCCGCTGTGGTTGTAGTGCGGACCTGCTGCGGGCCCGTTGCCGGCGACACAGGGCCCCGAGTGCAGGTGCGCACCGAACGTCCGGGTCGCGACAGCCGTGTCGACTCCCTTGACGAGGAGGACGACCGTGGACGCACTGCCGTGGCCCACCAGGACCAGCTGCGCGCTCGCGTGGTCGAACGGTCCCGCGGCAGCGGGCGCGAGGTCCGCCAGGTCGCCACGGAAGAGGTTCGCGACGCCGGCGACCGCCGGAGTGACCGCGGCAGCAGCGGCCACGGCGGCGGTGCAGGCCAGTGCAAGGCCGGTCCTCCGCCAAACGAGTGATGCTCCGGACCTGTTCATGATGTCTCCTTGCGTATGCGGAACTGTGCTGACACCCCTACCGACGCGCCACTCCCGCACGGCGGGTGACAGGCAGATCCGGCGGATAAATCTCGACTTCCGCTGTCACCCAACGGGTTCGGCTACTCGTCTGTCGAGGTGATGGAGTCCGTGGGCATACTCCCCAGCCGGGCCGAGGAGGCTGAGAGATCGGCGTCGCCGAGCGACGTCGACGCGGTGGTGGCCGACCTGTTCGCCACGGAGGCGCGCCGCCTCGTCTCGCTCGCGCGGTTCTTCGTCGAGGACCGCACGGCAGCTGAGGACCTCGTGCAGGAGGCCTTCATCAGGCTCGCCCGGAGCAGCCATCGGATCCGCGAACGTGACCGCGCCGCGGCGTACCTGCGGTCGATCGTCATCAACCTGGCTCGTGACCACAACAGGCGGGGGCTGGTGTCGCTCAGGCACCGCCCACCCGCTGTCCTCGACGAGCCGTCCGCAGAGCACACCGCCGCGGCGCGGGAGTCGCGCCAGGAGGTGGTGGCCGCACTGCGCCTGCTGCCGCGCCGTCAACGCGACTGCGTCGTGCTCCGGTACTACCTGGACCTGCCCGTCGAGGAGATCGCCCAGACCCTGGGAGTCTCCGCGAACTCGGTCAAGACCCACCTGCAACGCGGGCTCAGGTCGCTCGCGGCCGGCTTGGAGGTGAAGCAGTGAGCGCCCTGGAGGATCGCCTGCGTGACGCGCTCAGCGCCGAGGGCGCGGCCCGCGAGCCTTCGCCCGACCTCTTCGCCCGGGTCGTCGTCGGGATCGACCAGGACCGGGCGCGGCGGCACCGCGCCGTCCGGACCGCGGTGTCGTGGGCCGTCGGGCTCGCCGTCGCCGCAGCAGCCGTTCTAGCCCTGACACCGAGGGACGAGAGAGGACTACACATGCCCTGGTGGATTCTCGAGGTCGCGACCAACCTCGCGCTGGTCGGGCTCGCGCTCTGGCTCGGCCCGTTCATCAAGCGGTTCGGACGGGCGTATGCCGCCGATGTGTTCCACGACAACCCGCTCACGGGGAAGAGCTACATCGTCCTGACCGACATCGTCTACTACCTGATCTTCGCGGCGTACATCCTCTTCACCCTCCACGTGGCGCCCAAGGACAGCTGGGAGAACGGCCTCACGCAGGAGGTCAGCGCGGGACAGGTCACCTTCGAGCTGGGCCGCCTTGGCGGCATCCTGCTGATCATCGGCGTCCTGCATGGGTTGAACATCGTGCTCATGCCGCTGCTGGGCCGGGTGTTCTCGCTCAACCGGCGCCTCCCGGGGCGCTGAGGACCGACGACGGCGCCGTTCCCCGACCGGGGAACGGCGCCGTCGTCAGAGTGGCCGGAGCGAGGCTGGCTCAGGAGTCCTGGGTCCCGTCGCCCACCGGCTCGAGCGAGGAGTCGTCGCGGAGCCCGCTGTCGAACGTGGTCGCCTGGGGCGTGTCCGTGAGGTCCACTGTCTCGATGATCTCGCGTGGAGCTGCGAAGTGGCAGGCCGACAGGTGTCCGCCCGCACCGTCCGGCCGGATCTCCAGCAGGGGGATCTCCACGGAGCACTTCTCCTGCGCCTTGAAGCAGCGGGTGTGGAACCGGCAGCCTGACGGCGGGTTGGCGGGGGACGGCACGTCGCCCTTGAGGACGATCTGCTCGCGCTTGTCCCGCAGGGTCGGGTCAGGCACGGGGACGGCCGACAACAGCGCCTGGGTGTAGGGGTGCGTCGGACGGCCATAGATGTCGTCCTCCTCCCCCAGCTCCGCCATCTTGCCGAGGTACATCACGCCGACGCGGTCGGAGATGTGCCGCACCACCGACAGGTCGTGAGCGATGAAGACGTACGACAGGCCGAGCTCGTCCTGCAGCTTCTCCATGAGGTTCACGACCTGCGCCTGTACCGAGACGTCCAGGGCGGACACCGGCTCGTCGCAGATCAGCACCTTGGGGTTCAGCGCGATCCCCCGGGCGATGCCGATGCGCTGCCGCTGGCCACCGGAGAACTGGTGCGGGTACCGGTTGATGTGCTCGGGGTTCAGCCCGACCAGGTCCAGCAGGTCCTGCACCGCCTTGCGGCGGCCCTTCCTCGGCACCACGTCGGGGTGGATGTCGAAGGGCTCGCCGACGATGTCGCCCACCGTCTTGCGTGGGTTCAGGGACGTGTACGGGTCCTGGAAGACGATCTGGATGTCACGACGCAGCTTGCGCATCGCGCGGCCCCGCTGGGCGTACATGTCCACCCCGTCGAAGACGACGGAGCCCGACGTGGGCTCCTCCAGCCGCATCAGCAGCCGGCCCAGGGTGGACTTGCCACAGCCTGACTCCCCCACGATGCCGAGCGTCTCACCCTTGAGCAGCTCGAAGCTGACGCCATCGACGGCCTTGACGTGGCCCACGGTGCGACGCAGGACGCCGCCCTTGATCGGGTAGTGCTTGACCAGGTCCTTCGCGGTGAGGATCGCCTCAGCCATGGAGCACCTCCTCTGCGAAGTGACACGCCGACTCCCGACCGGGAACCACCTCGCGCAGCGGAGGCCGGTCCTCTCGGCAGACGTCCTGGGCGTACTTGCAGCGGGGGTGGAACGCGCAGCCCGGAGGGATTCGCATGAGGTTCGGGGGCAGGCCGCCGATCGCCGCCAGCTGCTGCCCCTTCTGGTCCAGGCGGGGAATCGACTCGAGCAGGCCCTTGGTGTACGGGTGCGCCGGCTGGCGGTACAGCTCGTACACGTCGGCCCGCTCGACGATCCGGCCGGCGTACATGACGGCGATCTTGTCGGCGACGTCCGCCACCACGCCGAGGTCGTGCGTGATGAGGATGAGCCCCATCTGGCGCTCCTCCTGCAGTTCCTGGAGCAGCGCCATGATCTGCGCCTGCACCGTGACGTCCAGGGCGGTGGTCGGCTCGTCGGCGATCAGGACCGCGGGGTCGAGCGCGATCGCCATCGCGATCATGATGCGCTGGCGCATCCCGCCGGAGAACTGATGCGGGTAGGCCTTCACCCGCTCCTTCGCAGCCGGGATCTGGACGCGCTGCATCAGCCTGACAGCGCGCTCCATGGCGTCCGACTTGTTCATGCGCCGGTGCACGCGGAACATCTCGGCGATCTGCCACCCGACCGGGAAGACCGGGTTGAGCGAGGAGAGGGCGTCCTGGAACACCATGGAGACCTCCGGCCCGCGGGTCCGCCGCCGCTGGTCGTCGGGCATGGTGAGGAGGTCCTGGCCGCAGTACCGGATCTGGCCCTTGGGGATCACCGCGGGAGGCATGTCGAGGATGCCCATGATGGCCTGGGCAGTCACCGACTTGCCGGAGCCGGACTCGCCGAGGATCGCGAGCGTCTCGCCCTGGTTCAGGTTGAAGCTCACCCCGTTGATCGCCTTGGCCACGCCGTCGGCGGTGCGGAACTCGACGTGGAGGTCGTCCACCTCGAGCAGGAGGCCGGCCTGCGGGATGTACCGCGAGTCAGCGGTGCGCTGTGCGCGCTCGGCGGCCCTGGAGTCAGTCGTCGTTGTCATGGGTCGTCGTCTCTCCTGCCTCAACGCGACTTCGGGTCGAAGGCGTCTCGCACGGCGTCTCCGAGCATGATGAAGGCCAGCACGGTCAGGCTCAGGAACAGGCTGGGGAACAGCAGGATGTGCGGGGTCGTCCGCAGCGCCACGATGGCGTCCGAGATCGCCACCCCCCAGGACACCGCCGGCGGCGTCAGGCCGATACCCAGGAAGCTGAGCGTGGCCTCGACAGCGATGAAGACGCCGAGGTTGATCGTCGCGACGACGATCATGGGAGCCACGGCGTTGGGCAGGACGTGGGCGCGGATGATGCGCCACGGGCTGGCCCCCAGCGCGCGGGCCGCCTGCACGTAGTCGTTCGGCTTCACCTGCAGCACGGAGGAACGCATCAGACGGGCCAGGCTCGGCCACCCGAAGATCGCCAGAACGAGTACCACCTTGCCCACGACCAGCAGGTACGGGGAGTTGACGTCGTTGGGGAACGTTGCCATGAACAGGATGCCGCCGAGCAGGAGCGGGATCGCGAAGAAGATATCCGTCACGCGGGAGACCAGGGAGTCGATCCACCCCCCGTAGTAGCCGGCGAGCACGCCCATGACACCGCCGATGATGACGGTGGCGACGGAGGTGAAGACACCCACGAGGATCGAGGCGCGGGCACCGTAGATGGTGCGCGAGTAGATGTCGTAGCCCTGGATGTCTCGGCCGAACCAGGCGCTCGAACTGGGCCGCGCCCGCGCCTCCTTCAGGACCGCCGCGTTCGGGTCCACGTTCGTGAACAGCGATGGCCAGATCGCCATCAGGACGAAGAGGACGATGAGGGCGGTAGACACCCAGAAGATGGGGTTCTTCTTGAGGGAGCGCCACGCGTCGGATGCCAGTGACCGGGCTCCCTCGGGACCGGCTCCGGGCGGGGCCGTTGTCTCAGCGCCAACGACGATGGTTGCCTCAGTCATGGCTGATCCTCGGGTCGAGCACGCCGTACAACAGGTCGACGAGCAGGTTGGCAAGCAGGAAGACGAGCACGAGGATCGTCACCGTGCCGACGACGGCCACACCGTCGCGGTTGTGCAGGCTGGTGAAGGTGTAACCGCCTACCCCTTGGATGTTGAAGATGCGCTCGGTGACGATCGCACCGCCGAGGAGACCGCCGAAGTCGGCCCCGACGTAGGTGACCACCGGGATGAGCGAGTTGCGCAGCGCGTGCACGCCGATCGCCCGTCGACGAGTCAGGCCCTTGGCCACGGCCGTCCGCAGGTAGTCCGCGCGCAGGTTCTCCACCAGGTTCGTGCGGGTCAGGCGTGCCGCGTAGGCGATCGAGGCGCTGCCCAGGACGAAGGCCGGCATGAGCAGCTCGTAGAACGTCGCCCCGGACGAGACGGTGACCGGGAAGAGCTTCCACTTCACGCCGAGGTAGTACTGCATCGTCGCGCCGATGACGAACACCGGGATGGCGATCACAAGCAGTGTGCTCACCAGCACAAGGTTGTCGATGAACTTGCCCTTGCGGATCCCGGCGAGGACGCCGGCTATGAGGCCGATGACCGTCTCGAAGACGATGGCCATAGCAGCAAGCTTGGCTGTCGTGGGGTAGCGCTGCTTGAGGTCCTCGGCGACTTTGACCCCACGGAAGTTCGTGCCTAGGTCACCATGGCTGAGGTTCACCATGTACTTGGCATACCGCGTGGGAAGTGGGTCGTTCAGGTTGTGCTCGGTGCGGAACTGGGCGACGAAGGCCGGGGAGCAGGGTCGGTCGCCACACATGCCCGCCGTGGGGTCACCAGGTAGCGCGAACACCATGGCAAAGATTATGAACGTGGCCCCAAGCAGCACGGGGACCATCTGGATCAGTCGCCGCAGGATGTACTTGTACACGTCACCTCCTGAAAGGTTGGAGCCTCGGCGGGGTGACGCCGGAGGCGGTGATCCAAGCCGGGCGATGTGCATCGCCCCGGTCTTCACAACATAGTCGTATCGACCGTACAAGGAAGGGCGCACAGGGTGAGGTCATCACCCCGCGCCCCTGGCAGGCCATCGGCCTGCCGGCTGGGGCCGGCAGGCCGATGAGCTGTCGACGTCCCTCGCGCGGGAGCGGTCGGCGACCTACTTGAGCTGCAGGCTGGTGAGGTCGACCGTGCCGAACGGGGTCACCTTGACGTTGGTGACCTTGTCCGACCACCCGAACTGCGCGGTGCCGTACCAGAGCGGGGCGACCGGCATGTCGTTGGCCAGCAGCGCCTCCGCCTGCTGGTACTTGGCATTGGCCTGCGCCGCGTCCGTCTGCGCTGCCGCCTCGTCGAGGAGCTTGTCGAAGGCGGGGTTGCTGTAGTCGTTGTCGTTCGACGATGCCTTCGTCTTGTAGATCGGAGCCAGGAAGTCTTCGATCGACGGGTAGTCCATCTGCCAGCCGCTACGGAACATGCCCTTCATCTTGCGCTCCGTGATCTTGCTGCGGAACGTGGCGAAGTCCACCACCGGCGTGGCCACGCAGTCCACCCCGAGGGCGGTCTTGATCGAGTTGCAGGCAGCTTCGACCCAGGCCTTGTGGGATGCGTCGGCGTTGTAGGCGATGGTCATCTTGCCACCCTTGAAGCCACCGGCTTCGTCGAGCTTCGCCTTGGCCTTGGCCGCGTCGAAGGTGCAGTACTCACCACATGCATTGGCCTTGTAGCCGTCCACGACCGGGGCGACCCAGCCCGTCGCAGGCTGGCGCGTGTTGTTGAAGATCTGCTTGACGATCGTCTGCCGGTCGATGGCCATGGAGATGGCCTGGCGAACCTTCGGGTCGGCGTAGGCCGGGTCGACCTTGGACGGCGGGAAGTTGATGTCCTGGAACACCCCGACGGGCTTGGAGAGGTTGCGATCCGGCAGGTCCGTCTTGTACTTGTCGTCGATCAGAGCCGAGGACGGGATGGTGTCGATCACGTCGAGCTGGTTGGCGATGACGTCGTTGTACGCCGCGTCATCGTCCTGGTAGATCTTGAAGGTCAGGTTGTCGAGCTTGGCCGGGAACTTGCCCTTGTAGTCGGCGAACTTGCTGAGCTTGATCTCAGTGTTCTTGGTCCACGAGTCGAACTTGAACGGGCCGGCGCCGACCGGGTGCTCACCGAAGGCCTTGGGGTCGCTGAAGAACGAGTCGGGCAGCGGCGCGAAGGCGGTGTAGCCCAGACGGACCGGAAGGTTCGAGACCTTCTCCGTCGTCTTGATGGTGAAGGTGTAGTCGTCCTTGACCGCGAGCCCGGTCATCTTGTCCGCCTTAGGCTTGACCTTGCAGTCGGCGTCGCCGCACTGCACGTCCGAGAAGCCCTCGATCGGCTCGAAGAAGTAGCTGTTCAGCTGGGCGTTCTTGCCGTTGGCCACCCAGTTCCACGCGTCGACGAAGTTCTTGGCCTTGACCTCGGTGCCGTCGTGGAACTTGTAGCCCTTCTGCAGGGTGACCGTGAAGTTCTGGTTGTCGCTGGACTCGATCTTGTCCGCGATGTCGTTCTCAGGGGCCGCGTTCGTGGGGTTGTAGTGGATGAGCTTCGCCGTGATGGCGTCCAGCACGTTCCCACCACACGTCTCGTTCGTGTTACCCGGGATCAGGGGGTTCTGCGGGTTGCACCCACGGACCGTGACGGCGCCGCCGGTCTTGCCAGCCGCGCTGGAGCTGGAGCCACTACTGCCCTTGTCGCCACCACCACACGCTGCAGCAAGCAGCGTGACGGCGGAGACACCGGCAACCATGGCCACCGTGCGAGTAGTTCCTCGCATTGATGTCCTCCTACATAGGGGTCAGCCGTTCGAGTGAACGGTCGGTCCGGGCCGCGAACCGGGTGGAGCGCAGCCCTGAAACGCACAGTGCGTCGTGTTGTGGCACCCATGAAAGAGCAAGGAAAGGGTAAAGGCGACGGTCTGAGCCAACCCGAGACAAAAACGTGATCGTCTTGCAGCCGAGTTGAGAGCAGATCTTCGGCGCCCGCCCGGTCCAGGCCGGTTCGTCCCTATTTGCCGGTGTGCTCCACAATCGGCCCCCAGACCGCCGTGGCGCCGGAATGACCGACTCGGACGGTCCACACCAGCACCACCAGCACCACCACCGTGAGCACCGACCCGGAGACCACCTCGGGCACTGGCCACCGGTCCCCGGACCGCCGGGACAGCTGGACGAGCAGGGTGACGGCCGTCAGCGCCAGCGCCAGCCACGGCAGCCACCGGCCCTGGCTGCCGTGCTCCAGTGCCACCTGCCCGCCCAGCCGCCGCTGCAGCGCCTCTCCGGACTGCTTCGCCACCAGCGCCAGCACGGTCACCCCCGCGTCGAGCGCGACCACCAGCCAGCCCGTCCTGGGGGTGCGTCGCTCGGGCCGACGTTGCCACGCCCAGACCGCCGTGGCGAGCGCGGCGAGCGGGAGCAGCACGACCACGGCATGGACCACCAGGGCGTGGACGGGAAGGCCGAGGACGGTGTCGAACACGTGGTCTCCTGCTCGTCGGGGTGCCGAGACCACCGCGGCCGGTGGTCGGCTGTGCTGACGCTAGCGGAGCCGCCGCTGCAGCCAGCGGAGCCGGCGTTGCCGTGGCGGTCCGCGTCGTGGCGGTGCCGACGGGCTAGCGTGGTGCGGGTGCCCTATGACGACGACCTTCGTCTCGCCCATGTCCTGGCGGATGCCGTCGAGCGGATCACGATGGCCCGGTTCCGCGCGGAGGACCTCGTCGTGGAGTCCAAGCCCGACCTGACGCTGGTCAGCGACGCCGACAAGTCGGCGGAGGAGCTGGTCCGCGCCCAGCTCAAGCGGACGCGACCCCGGGACGCCGTCGAGGGCGAGGAGTTCGAGACCACGGGACACGGACCTCGACGGTGGGTCATCGACCCGATCGACGGCACGCACAACTTCGTCCGCGGGGTCCCCGCCTGGGCCACTCTGATCTCCCTGGTGGACGACGGCATGCCCGTTCTCGGCCTGGTGGCCGCCCCCGCGCTCGGCCGGCGATGGTGGGCGGCGAACGGCTCGGGAGCCTGGTCCGGACGCAGCCTGGCCGCCGCCAAGCGCATCCACGTCTCCCAGGTCTCGCGGGTCGAGGACGCGTCCCTGTCCTACTCCAGCATCTCGTCCTGGCGGGCGGTCGAGCGCCACGCGCAGTTCCTGGCACTGGCAGACGACTGCTGGCGCACCCGTGCCTTCGGGGACTTCTGGTCGTACATGCTCGTCGCCGAGGGAGCGGTGGACATCGCCGCGGAGCCGGAGCTGGCGGTCTATGACATGGCGGCGCTCGTGCCCATCGTCACGGAGGCCGGGGGCCGCTTCACCTCACTGGCCGGGAAGAACGGACCATGGGGCGGCAACGCACTCGCGACCAACGGACTCCTGCACGACGAGGTGCTCGGCCGGATCGGCACCTAGCCCACGCCGAGAACGTTCTCGAGCAGCCGAGCACGTTCTCGAGGGGCCGAGGTCGCCGACCGCTGCTGCTCACGGGGACGACGCTGCACCTCGGGGGCTCAGGCCGGTACCACGGTGGCCGGGCCGATCCCCAGCTCCTGCAAGCCCCCGGCGTACAGGCCGGTGTCGCCGACGACCACGACCGTCCACTGCCCTGTCACCCACTGGCGGTACGCGTCGACCAGGGCCTGCGGGTCGAGGCCCCGCATGGCCTCGAGAGTGGCGGTCGTGAACTCCGTGGTCAGCCCCTCCAGGGCGAGGCTGGCGGCTTCGTCAGCCACGGCGTCCGCGGTGGCGAAGCGGCCCGGCGCCGTCTTGCTGATGAAGTCGACCCCGGCCCGGACCTCCTCCTCGGCGAACCCCTCTCTCCCCGACTCCAGGATCTGCAGGAGTAGCTGCACGGACTCGACGGTCGACTCGGCGCGGACGGAACCAGAGGTCAGGAAGAGCCCTCCGACCCGCCGGGGACGGAACGCCGAGCGGATGCCGTAGGTGTAGCCCTTCTCCTCCCGAAGGACGGCGTCGATGCGAGCGTTCGGCGAGCCACCGACCATGAACCCCAGCACGGGGAAGGCGGCCCAGGTAGCCTGCACACGCCGGTCGGGCCCTACACAGCCCACCAGCACCTCCGTCTGCACCGAGCCAGGCCTGTCGACCAGGACGACCCTCGCGGCATCGGCGGCGACCCGTCCCGCCTGTGACTCTGGCGCCGGTCGCTGCGACGACGACTCCCACGTCCCCAGCGCCCGGTCTGCCAGGTCGACGACGTCGAGTCCGGCCAGGTCGCCCGCCACGACCGCGGTCATGTCCCGGGGTCCCACCCGGGCGGCATGGAAGTCCACGATGTCCTGGCGCGAGATGGCACTGACCGTGCCGGCCGCCCCACCGGTGGGCCTCGACGCCCGGTCCTCGCCGTCGTACAACGTCGCGATGAACTCACGGGCCGCTCGTTGGGGGGCCAGGGCGCGCTCCTGCTCGATCTCTGCAAGCCGCGTCTTCAGGTGACGGTCCACCTCCGGCTGGGGGAACACGGGAGCCGAGAGGGTCTGCCTCAGCAGGTCCAGCGCCTCGGGCAGCCGGCGCTTCGGGACGTCGAGGTCCACCGCGAGGCCGGCGTCCGTCACCGATGCACCGAAGGCGATCCCCTTGCGCTCCAGCAGCTCCGCGAACTCCTCCGGGCTGTGCTCGGCCGTCCCCTCGTCGAGCATGCGCGCCATGATCGTGGCAACGCCTTCCACCCGTCGCGGCTCCACCGTCAGCGGGAAGGGCAGCGTCGTGCGCACGGACACGACGTACTGTCCTGGGATGTCGTAGAGCACCAGCTCCACGCCGTTGGACAGTGTGTGACGGGTCGGGGTCGGGAAGCTCCACGGACCCGGAGGCTGTACCGCTGGCCGAGCGGGGGCGGTGGACGGCGACGCGCTCATGCCGCGTTCTCCTGCTCTGCCACGAGGTGACGGACCACCGCGCGGGTGTCGGGGTGCAGCCACCTGGCGGCGGCCGCCTTCACGGCCTCTGCGCTCACCGCACCGATGCGGTCCAGGAAGGTGTTGACGAACTGAGGGTCGGAGTGCAGGAGGACGTGCTGGCTGATGAGGTCTGCCCGCTCCTCCTGCCCGGCCAGCGCGGACAGCCAGGACCGCTCGGACTGAGCGAGGGCGGACTCCAGCTCGACGTCCGTCGGGCCCTCGGAAATGAACCGGTGGAGCTCCTCCACCACAGCCGCCTCGAGCCGCGCGGGGTCCTGTCCGTCGGCCACGTCGACGACGAAGAAGCCCAGGGACACTCCGTCGACGAAGCCCATGGCGTTCGCCTGGACCGCGTTGGCCACCTGCTCGCGTCGGACCAGCCGCTGGACGAGCCTGGAGGTGGACAGGCCTCCGAGCGCGTCCACCGCCAGAGCGGCGGCGAAGAAGTCCGGCGTGTTGTCCACGGGCAACCGGAAGGCGATGTGCAGCCGGTCGTTGGGGACGTTGCCCGGCCGGTCGACCAGCACGGGGTGCGACAGCGGGGGCAGCTGCGAGAGGTTGGGGCGCGACGGCTCCGCCGAGGCCGGCAGCCAGCCGAAGTACCGCTCAGCCGCGGCGAACCCCTCGTCGGCGGTGAGGTCGCCGACCAGGGTCAGCACGGTGTTGTTCGGCCCGTAGTAGCGGCGGAAGAAGGCGCGCACGTCCTCCAGGCTGGCCGCGTCGAGGTCCTCCATCGACCCGATGGTCGGGTGGTGGTACGGGTGTCCGGCGGGGAACACCGCGGCGTAGACCTCCATGAGGGCCTTGCCGTAGGGCACGTTGTCGTACCGCTGCCGCTTCTCCTCCTTGACGACGTCCCGCTGGTTGTCCAGGTTCTCCTGGGTGACCGCGTCCAGGAGATGGCCGTGCCGGTCGGCCTCCATCCACAGAGCCAGCTCGTAGGCACCCTTGGGGACCGTCTCGAAGTAGTTCGTGCGGTCGAACCACGTCGTGGCGTTGAGCCGGCCGCCCTCGGCCATCAGGCGGGTGAAGTGCTCCCCGCTAGCGACGTTCCGCGACCCCTGGAACATCAGGTGCTCGAAGAGGTGGGCGAACCCCGTCCGGCCAGCCACCTCATGCCGTGACCCCACGTTCACCCAGAGGTTGACGGTCACGGTGGGCACGCTGGTGTCGGGCGAGACGACGACGCGCAGCCCGTTGCCAAGGGTGGTCTCGTGGATCGGGTAGTCCAGTCGCATGTGCGTCACCCTAGGCGACCCGCGGCGGCCGCGAGGGGTCGGCCGCGAGGGGTCCTGAACCAGGTGCCGCAAAGCCGACGCGCCTACAGCGCCCGGCTTCCCTCTTCGCGGGCCTGCGCGACGGACTGCGCCGGCGGCTTCCTGTCGCTGGGCACCCGTGGCAGGGAGGGGGCATACCCCTCCCCCAGCTGCTCGATGGCCAGACGTGCGAACACCTGCTGCTCGGTCACCGTTCGCTCCGAGCGCCCCCGGCCGAGGAAGCTCACGGCCCAGTGCAGAAGGGTGGTCAGCCGGTTCTTGAAGCCGATGATGTAGACGAGGTGCACCGCCAGCCAGAGCACCCAGGCGACGAACCCGGTGAACCGCAGCCTGCCGACGGACGCCACCGCGCTGAAGCGTGAGATCGTCGCCATGGAGCCTTTGTCGTGGTACTCGAAGGGCCCCTTCTCAGGCCTGCCGTCCAGCCGCCGCCTGATGGTGTCCGCGGCGTACCTCGCGCCCTGGATCGCCACCTGGGCCACGCCGGGGTAGCCCTTGAGCGACGCCATGTCGCCGACGACGAAGACCTCGGGATGACCCGGCAGCGTGAGGTCGTCGTTCACCGACACCCGACCCGCTCGGTCGAGGGGCGCGCCGGACTGCTCGGCGAGCTGGGCACCCAGCTCGGAGGCCTGGACGCCGGCCGCCCACACCTTGCAGACGGACTCGATGCGCCGGGTCGTGCCGTCCGCGTCCTGCACGTCGATCCCCGTGGCGTCGACCCCGGTCACCTTGGCGCCGAGCTGTACCTCCACGCCGATCTGTTCGAGCCGTTCTGCGGCCTTCGCGCCGAGCCGGTCACCGAAGGCGGAGAGCACGCTGGGCGCCGCGTCGAGCAGGACGATCCGGGCGCGGCTCGTGTCGATCTTGCGGAAGTCCCGACGCAGCGTCCGCCGAGAGAGCTCGGCGATCTGTCCCGCCATCTCGACGCCGGTGGGCCCGGCGCCCACGACCACGAAGGTCATCAGACGCTGGACCTCCTTGGGGGTGCTGGCGAGCTCCGCCCACTCGAACGCGCCGAAGATCCGGCCACGCAGCTCCAGGGCGTCGTCGATCGACTTCATCCCCGGGGCGTAACGGGCGAACTCGTCGTTGCCGAAGTACGACTGTCCTGCGCCGGCGGCGACGATCAGCGAGTCGTACGGCGTGACGGTCTCGCGGTCCAGCACCCGGGAAGTGACCGTCCGGGCGGCGAGGTCGATGTGGGTGACGGCGCCGAGCAGGACGGTGGCATTCTGCTGGTGCGCCAACACCTCACGGGTGGCGGGAGCGATCTCCCCCTCGGACAGGATGCCGGTCGCCACCTGGTAGAGCAGCGGCTGGAACAGGTGGTGCGTGGTCTTGGCGATCAGGGTCACATCCACGTCGGCCCGTTTCAGGGCCTGGGTGCCGAACAGGCCGCCGAAGCCGGAGCCGATGACGACGACACGGTGACGGGGCGGGCCGGGGACCTGGTGCGACGACATACCAACACTCTCCTGTGAAAGACGAAGGACGGCCACCCCAGCTGGGGTCCGCCGTCCTCGGTGACGCGTTGCTCTCACTGCAACCACCATAGCTGCGTACGTATGCCGGCTGCCTCGACAGCGTGCACCCGGTGCGACCGGGATCACGTCCGCGTCCCAGCGGGTGGTCAGCCCGGCGTGCTCGTCTGGGTCACCGCGGTTGTCGTCACCGCCGTTGTCGTCACCGCGGTTGTCGTCACCGCCGTTGTCGGCACTGTGGGGTTGGGCACCGTGGAGCTCGAGACCGGGTCCGGCACCGTGGTCGTGGGGTCTGGAACCGGCGTGGTGGGGTCCGGCACCGGGGTCGTGGGGGCCGGTGGCGGGGTGGTCGTGGGGTCCGGCGCAGGCGTGGTGGGCGCTGGGTCAGACGGGCTGCTGGGAGAGGGTGAGGGAGCCGGGGCCGGTGACCGCTTCGGCGGGGTGGTGGGCGTGCTGGTCGGCGATGGTGCTGGCTGGGGCGTCGAGGCAGGCCGCGAGGTCGCCGCCGGGACAGCAGCCGCCGGGTGGTCCTTGGAGACAGCGCCGACAGAGGCCGTCGAGCTCGTTCCCGAGGTCGGAGCAGGGCCCAGGGCGCTGGCGCGACCGCCGGAGCCCACGCGGAACGCCACGTCGTCCAGAGCGGCCAGCCCGTGCCGGTCGAAGAACGTCACCCATTCCAGGACGGTGGACAGGTACGCCGCGGAGTTGTTGTAGGACAGGACCGCCGACCGCAGGTCGCCAGTCCGCGCGAGGTTCCGGCCCTGGCAGAGGTACCCCGCAGTGGCGAGAGCCGCGTCATAGACGTTCTGCGGGTCCCGGCGCCCGTCGCCGTCCCCGTCCCGACCTGCCCAGCCCCAGGTCCCCGGCAGGAACTGCAGCGGCCCCACTGCGCGGTCGTAGTCGCTCGCGCCGTCGTAGCGGCCGCCGTCGGTGTCGCGGACGACCGCGAAGGGCCCGCCGTCCAGGAGTGGGCCGTAGATCGCGGGCGTGACGCGATGCCCGCGGTCCACCGACCGTCCACCGACGGAGCCGGACTCGACCTGGCCGATGGCGGCCAGCAGGTCCACCGGCAGGTGACAACCAGCGTCGGAGCGTCGCTGGGCCGCTCGGTAGGCCGCCGCCAGCACCGCCTGCGGACTGCCGGTTCGCGGAGCGGTCCCGGTCGCCGCCTTCTTCGGGGGGCGCCTCAGCGGCCGTCCACCGGCGGTCGTGGCTGTCGCGGGGCGGCTCACCGCGGCGACCGGTCGCACTCGGCCCAAGGCGAGAGAGCCACGGGCGTCGTCGAAGGACCACTGAGGCGGGACCGGAGCCACGGCGTGGTCGGGCGCCACCGCGGGGTGACTACGGGACGCAGCCCGCGCCTGGACCGGGGGCCGCAGCTGCTCTGCCGCGGACCGTGCCTGGAGCACCGACCCGCCCTGCACAGCGAGCGCGGCGACCGTGGCCGCAAGAACGCCGGCTCTGAGCAGCCTCACACTTCTCTCCCTTCCGCAGGACGACCTTGACCCACGGGCACCGCTGCGGAACCCGCGCCGCGCGAAGATGGCACTAACGGACGAGGAGCAAAGCGGACTGGCGTCACGCCGGCATCACCCGTCCCTGGTCAGAACAGCCTGCCTGCGCGGGTCTCGGCCGACTCCTCCAGCGCCAGGAGGAAGCGTTTACGCTCCAGACCTCCTGCGTAGCCGACCAGGCTTCCGTCCGTACCGATCACCCGGTGGCAGGGAACGACGATGGCGATGGGGTTACGGCCGTTCGCCGCGCCCACGGCCTGGCTGAGCGTCACGTCGCCCAAGGCGCGCGCCAGGTCGCCGTAGCTGCGGGTCTGGCCGTACGGGATCTGCATGAGCAGCTCCCACACTCTGTGCTGGAAGGAGTTCCCCTCGGGCGCCAAGGAGAGCTCGAAGGTGGTTCGCGAGCCGCGAAAGTACTCCTCCAGCTGCTTCACCGCGGCGGCCAGACCCCGGTCGTCCCGGCGGCCCAGGCCGCCCGCGTCCACACCACCCTTCGGTCCGCCCATGGAGAGGCGGACCAGGCTGCCCGACTCGGCCACGACTGTCAGGTCACCGACCGGCGACGGCAGCGTGGTGTGGGTCCTCACCGCGTCATCGTCCCAGCCGATGCCGACAGTGCCCTCAGCCGGGCGGGACGGGGAGCGCGGCGGCGACGCGAGCCGCGTACGTCGCGGCCTCCTCGTCCGAGGCATACCTCGTGCGTGGCCAGAAGAACCCGCGCAGCCCGTCGCCCTTGGTCCGCGGCACCACATGGACGTGCAGGTGCGGGACGGACTGGGAGACGACGTTGTTCATCGCGACGAAGGACCCCTGGGCCCCCAGGCCGGCCACGACGGCGGTCGCCAGGCGCTGGGCGGCGCCCATCAGTACGGGCAGCAGCTCAGCCGGCAGGTCGAGGAACGTGTCGACGTGGATCTTGGGCACCAGGAGCACGTGTCCCTTGAAGACGGGACGGGTGTCCAGGAAGCCGAGCACGAAGGGCTCGTCCACTACGACGGTGGCCGGTACCGCGCTGTCGACGATCCGGCAGAAGAGGCAGTCCACGCCGGGACTCTAGTGCGCCCGCCACGGCCCTCTCGGCGGCCGCGGCAGGAAGTAGCTGGTGCGCTGACGGTACGTGGCGTAGCCGGGTCGCTGGGCCAGATGCCTCTCCAGGAGCCGGGCGCCGGTCGCGAAGACGAGGAAGTAGGTCATCGCCACGGGCGACAGGACCGTCAGTACGCCGGGCCAGGCGCTCGCCGAGACGAGGTAGATCCCCCACCAGACGCAGGCGTCGCCGAAGTAGTTCGGATGCCGAGTCCACGCCCACAGTCCGCGGTCCATGACCGTGCCCCGCGTGACCGGGTCCGCCTTGAACCGTGCGAGCTGGTGGTCCCCGACCGCCTCGAACGTCAGACCGGTCGCCCACAGAAGCACGCCGAGCGCAGCGACGGGCCAGAGTCCCCCGCCCGCGGCGGCGCTCACCTGGATCGGCAGGGACACGAACCAGACAGAGACACCTTGGACGCCGTACACCTTGCGGACTGCCACGAGGGTGGGGTTGCCCGCCTGCTCCGCGAGCATCTCGGCGTACCGCGGGTCCTCCCCCTTGCCGGAGTTCCGCCGGTGCATGTGCCACGCGAGCCTGAGGCCCCAGAGCGCGACGAGGACGAGCAGCAGTAGACGGCGCGGACCGGAGCCGTGGCCGGCCACAGCGGCCACGCCTGCGACGAGCACGAAGCCCAGCCCCCACGCCGTGTCCACGACGCTGACCCTGCCCTGGCGCCTGCCCACCAGAGCGGTGAGCGTCATGAGGACGACGACCGCCAGCAGCGAGAGACCGCTCACCACGAGGAGGTTCGAGCCGTCGACCGTCATGTCGCGCCCTCTGCCCGCCGAAGCACGAGCTGTTGCACGTCGAGGTACCCGGAGGTGAAGCCGGCCCGCGAGTACTCCAGGTAGAAGTGCCACATGCGCGCGAAGACCTCGTCGAAGCCGAGCGCGTGCACCCTGTCGAGCGAGGCCACGAACCGTTCGTCCCACAGTCGCAGCGTCTCGGCGTAGTGCTGGCCGAAGGAGAGCCGGTCCACCAGGCGCAACGTGGTGTGGTCGCGGGTGACGTCGATGATGGCCTGGGTCGAGGGCAGGAAGCCACCGGGAAAGATGTACTTGTTGATCCAGGTATAGGTCTCGCGAGTCGCCACCATCCGCTCGTGGGGCATGGTGATCGCCTGGAGGGCGACCGTCCCGCCGGGCGCCAGCGCACGCTCCAGGGTGCGGAAGTACTCGGGCCAGTAGTCGTGCCCGACCGCCTCGACCATCTCGACCGAGACGATGGAGTCGAACCGGCCTTCTACGGCGCGGTAGTCGAGCAGCTCCACGCTGACCCGGTCGCTCAGCCCGGCGGCGGACACCCGCTCCCTGGCGAGAGCCTGCTGCTCGCTGGAGAGCGTGACGGTCAGGACGGACGCACCGCGGCGGGCGGCGCTCACCGCCAGCGCCCCCCAGCCCGTGCCGATCTCGAGCAGACGGGTCCCTTCGCCCACCCGCGCGGCGTCGAGGATCCGCTCGATCTTGTGCTCCTGCGCCCGGGACAGGACGTCCCAGCTCTGCGGCTGGGCCGGCCGGCTGACCGTCACGGACTCCCCGGCCAGCGGTTCGCCGATGGTGCTCAGACCGTCGAACAGCGCCGCGGAGTAGCTCAGCGTCGAGTCGAGGAACGTGGCGAACAGGTCGTTCGACAGGTCGTAGTGGCGGGCGATGTTGCTGCGGGTGTTCGTGCTCGTGTTCCGCTCGGAGCGGGGGTGACGCGCCACGTAGAGGGAGCGCAGGCGCTGCAAGGGTGCCGGCACGAGCGTGGGGAGCTGTGCCGCGAAGACCCCCAGGAGGCGCCCGAGGTCCGGCGAGTCCCAGTCTCCGGCCATGTAGGACTCTCCGAACCCGATCAGCCCGTCCGCGCCGACGGCTCCGAAGAAGGCCTCCGGGCGGCGCAGGCGCATCACCGGAGCGCTGGAGTCGTGCGCGCCACCCCCGATCAGCTCCCGCTCGGCGAGCTCGGCGCGCATCGGGAGCCTGCGGACGATCGACCGGAACAACGTCTGCGCCAGCTGGGCCTGCAGCGCGCGACGAACGCTATGACTGGGGACTGCGAGGTGCGGCCAGTGCCTGGGGTCGACTGCTGGCCGGCCGGCAAGGCGTGCGGTGGCGGTGGTCACTGGACTGCCTCCTGGTGATGGGTCGGGCGGGGGTGGACCGGTAGGCGCCGCAGCCACAGGCGGACGCCGTGCACCCGGATCCGTGCGGACACGGCGAGCGGCTCCAGCGGCTGCCTGACGGCCAGACGCAGGACGGTCCCGGCGGTGACTGGCAGGGACCGCCCGCTGACCGTCGCGACGAAGGGGTCCCGTCCAGGCCGCTCCAGGACGACCTGAAGGCGCAGACGGTCGTCAGGCTCCGGCACGGTCAGTCGGTAGTACCCCGAGACGTCGTTGAAGGGACTGACGTAGAGCGTCTTGTCGACCTCGGCGCGCCCGCGCTCGTCCGGGTGGACAAGATAGGCGTGCCGGTCACCGTAGGTGTTGTGGACCTCGACCACAGTGCAGCGCAGCTCTCCCTGCGGACCGTGGCACCAGTACACCGAGATGGGGTTGAAGACGGCTCCGAGGACACGCGGCATGGCGAGCATCCGCACCTGGCCGCCTTGAAGGGTCACCCCCTGCGTGTCCAGGTAGGCCTCGAGGTTCCCCCGCAGGGTCCCCGCCCCAGAACCGAGGTGGTCCCGGGGCAGGAACCGGCCCAGGGGGCCGAGGATCCCCAGCCTCGGGAGGTCGTCGAGGTCGACGAGCCAGGTGTGGCTGCGGTGCCGGAAGGAGTGCCGCACGGGCTCGGAGCGAGCATGGGCAACCGACGTCGCGTAGATGCGGGTGGTCAGGGACGCCTTCATCAGGCGAGTACCTGCTCCTGCGACGCGCGTACCGCCGCGTCCCAGCCGACGCCGAGGGCCGCCGCGGCCCGGACCCCCGACCTCGCGCCGTCCTCGTGGAAGCCCCAGCCGTGGTAAGCGCCGGCGAAGGCCACGTGCGGGGTGTCGATCTCCGGTAGCCGGCGCTGGGCCGCCACGGAACGGGGCGTGTACAACGGGTGCTCGTAGTGCATGGTGTCGATGACCAGGCTGGGGTCCACCACGTCGGTGCCGTTCAGGGTCAGCAGGAGTCGAGTGCCGCTCAGGTGGAGCCGCTGCAGCCGGGTCAGGTCGTACGTGACGAGGACGCCCGCCCCGTCGCCCGCGGGGCGCCGCAGGTAGTTCCAGGACGCCCGGGCGCCGGAGCTCCGGGGCAGGACCGACTCGTCCGTGTGGAGCTGTGCCACGTTGTGCGAGTAGGGGATCGCCGCCAGAACCTCGCTCTGTGCCTGGGTGGGTTCCGCGAGCATCGCCAGCGCTTGGTGGGGGTGCGTGGCGACGACGACGTCGGCAAAGCTCTCCTGTCCGCCGGTCGCGTCCCGCACGACAACACGACCGTCGGTCTCGCGCACCGACGTGACGCCGGCACTGAGCCGGATGTCGTCCAGCCCGGCGGCCAACCGCTCCACGTACCGTGCGGAACCGCCTACGACCGTGCGCCAGGTGGGCGAGCCGAAGACGGTGAGCATCCCATGGTGGTGCAGGAACTCGAAGAGGTACCGAGCCGGGTACTCGAGCGCCACTGCGGGGTCGCACGACCAGACCGCCGCCACCACCGGCTCCAGGAAGTACCGCCGGAAGTAGCCGCTGAGACCGCATCGTTCCGCCAGCTCCGCCAGCGTCTGGTCGCGTTCGGTGTCGCTGTCACCGAGCAGCAACACCGCCCGAGCCTCGTGGTGGAACCGCCGGACCTCGCCCAGCAGTCGCAGGTAGGCGGGTGTGGTCAGGTTTACCGGCCTGGGGAAGAGACCTCGGGCGCCCTTGCCGCCGGCGTACTCGAGCCCTGCCTCGTCGCAGCGCACCGACATGGACATGTCCGACTCCTGGGTCGCAATGCCCAGCTCGCCGAAGAGCCGAAGCAGCGTCGGGTAGGTCCGGTCGTTGTGCACGATGAACCCGGTGTCGACCTGGACGGTGCGGCCGGCGACGTGGACCCGGTGGGTGTCGGCGTGCCCTCCCAGCCTGTTGTCGGCCTCGTACAGGGTCACCGGCCCTCGCGTGCTGAGCACATGAGCGGCGGCAAGCCCGGCGATCCCGCTCCCGATGACGGCGCGGCGTGGTGCTGGCATGAGGGTCCAATCGGTGCGGGAGCGGATGCCCCCGTCATTCGGCGCCCTCGTACGGATGGATTGGGCCCAGTCCGAGGCCCCGCCGACCGCCCTCCCGACGTGCGCCGTCAAGAAGCCGTCAAGATCGCCCGGGGCACCGTCAAGGAGGCATCAGGACCGACCGAAGGGGCCCGGTGGCGTGCTTGCCTGCAGACATGAGCATCGTCTCCCTCCCGAAGCGTCTCCTGGTGGGCCGGCCGCTGCAGAGCTCACGGATGGGAGAGACCCTGCTGCCGAAGCGGCTGGCGCTGCCCGTCTTCTGCAGCGACCCGCTGTCCTCCAACGCCTACGCGACGGAAGAGATCCTCCTGGTGCTGAGCCTCGGGGGCGTCTCGCTGCTGCACCTGACTCCCTGGGTAGGCCTGGGCGTTGTCCTCCTGCTGGTCGTGGTGGTCGCCTCGTACCGTCAGACCTGCCATGCCTACCCCGACGGTGGCGGGGCCTACGCCGTCAGCCGAGCGAACCTGGGACGAGGCGCGGCCCTCGTGGCAGCGAGCGCCCTCCTTGTCGACTACGTCCTGACGGTTGCCGTGTCCGTCGCCGCCGGGGTGGCGAACATCGTGTCGGCCCTGCCCGTCCTGGCGCCGCACGCGGTGTCGCTGTCGCTGTTGGGCGTGGGCCTACTGGCTGTAGTGAACCTGCGTGGCGTGAAGGAGTCCGGCAGCGCCTTCGCGGTGCCAACCTATGGCTTCGTGGTGTGCGTCCTCGCCATGCTGGTCCTCGGCTTCTGGTCCGTCCTGCGGGGCAGCACCCCGGTGGCCGAGTCGGCGAGCATCGGCCTGCACACGACCAGCCATGCCAGCGGCCTGCTCCTGGTGGCCCTGTTGCTTCGCGCCTTCGCGTCGGGCTGCACGGCCTTGACCGGCGTGGAGGCCGTGAGCAACGGGGTGCCGAGCTTCCGCCCGCCGAAGAGTGCCAACGCGGCCGCGACGCTGCTCGTCATGGGTGCCCTGACGGTCGTGATGTTCGTAGGGATCACCGCTCTGGCCGTTCTCGCCCACGTCCATGTGTCGCCCGACCCGGCGAACCTGGTCGGGGCCCCTGCCGGCTACGAGCAGAGGACCGTCATCGCACAGCTCGCCTCGGCGGTCTTCGGCAAGGGGTCAGCGGGGTTCTTCGCGGTCCAGGCCTTCACCGCCGCGATCCTCGTCCTGGCGGCGAACACCGCCTTCAACGGGTTCCCGATCCTCGCGTCGATCCTGGGGGACGACGGCTACCTGCCGCGCCAGCTGTCCCGCCGCGGAGACCGGCTCGTCTTCTCCAACGGCATCCTGATCCTCGCGGCGCTGGCAGGGCTTCTGATCCTGGTGTTCGACGCGAGCACCACCCGCCTCATCCAGCTCTACATCATCGGCGTGTTCGTCTCGTTCACCCTCAGCCAGGCGGGGATGGTCCGGCACTGGACGTCCGACCTGCGGCGCCTACGGCTTCGCGCCGACCGGAGGCTGGTTCGCCGCAAGCTGGCCGTCAACGCCATCGGCGCGGTGACCACCGGCCTCGTCCTGGTCATCGTGCTGGTCAGCAAGCTCACCCACGGCGCGTGGATCGTGGTGATCGCCATGCCGGTCGTCTACGCGCTCATGACGCTCGTGCACCGGTACTACGAGAGCCTCGGACGTCGCCTGCGTCCGGCACCCGGAGGGGTGCTGCTGCCCAGCCGGATCCATGTCCTGGTGCTCGTGTCGGCGCTGCACACACCGGCCCTTCGTGCCCTGGCGTTCGCTCGAGCCACCCGGCCGGCGACGCTCACAGCGCTGACCGTGCGGACCCGTGCCGCGGAGACGGAGCAGCTCATGCGTGACTGGGTCGAGCGCGACGTTCCCGTGCCTCTGACAGTGCTCGACTCTCCCTTCCGCGACATCACCGGACCCGTCCTGGAGCACATCTGCGAGCTTCGCCGGGCCCATCCCCGAGACCTCGTGTCCGTCTACATCCCGGAGTACGTCGTCGGCCACTGGTGGGAGAACCTGCTGCACAACCAGAGTGCGCTGAGACTGAAGGCGCGTCTGCTCTTCGAGCCGGGCGTGACGGTGACGAACGTCCCGTGGCAGCTGAGCGAGGCGACGCAGGACCGCCGAACCTCGCACGCCCCTGTGGGACGCTGACCGCATGGATGGAGCGGACCCGCCGCGGCCCCTGGCCGGCATCGCGCGGGGAGAGCTGGGCGTCCTGCCGTCCGGGGCCGGGGGGCTGCCGCGTCGCAGGGTGGTGGCCGGTCTGCTGCTCGCGACCGTCGGGCTTCCGCTGGAGACCGCGGTGCTCGTCCACCTCCGGGGCGACCTGGCCCGTGAGAGCACGCTGCTGGTGTACATGCTCGGGGTCGTCGTCGTCGCGGTGCTCGGTGGTGCGGTGCCGGGGCTCCTCGCCGGCGCGTGCTCCTTTCTCCTGGTCAACTGGTTCTTCACCCCGCCCTACGGCACCTTCGCCGTCCACGACCGGAGCTCGGTGGTGGACCTCGTCGTCTTCCTGTTGGGGGCCCTGGTCGTCAGCGTGGTGGTGGAGGTCGGTGCCAGGCGTCGTGCCGTCGCCGAGCGCGACCGACTCGAGTCCAGGCTCGTCGCCCGGTTCAGCGCCGCCGAGGCCTCTGCGGCAGGGGTGGAGGACGTGCTGGGGCAGGTACGGACGCTGTTCTCGATGGCGACGGTGGCGCTGCTGGAGGAGGACGGCACGGTGCTGGCGTCCGTGGGCCCAGAGGGCGTCGGCCCGGCCTCCCTCTCGGTCCCGGCGGGCCAGGGGCTCGTGCTGGCGGCATACGGCGCTGACGTCTTCGCCGAGGACCGGCGCCTCCTGGAGGTGCTCGCCGGGAGCGCGGCCAGGGCGTGGGAGCGTCAGGGACTCGCCGCACAGGCGGCGCAAGCGGAGCAGCTGGCCCAGACGGACCGCGTCCGAGCTGCCCTGCTGGCCGCCGTCAGCCATGACCTGCGCACGCCCATCGCCGGGATCAAGGCCGCGGCCTCAGGCCTGCGCCAGCCGCAGATGGACTGGGAGGAGGGTGAGGAGGACGAGCTGTTGGCCTCCATCGAGGAGGGCGCGGACCGGCTGGCCGACCTGGTGGACAACCTCCTTGCCATGAGCCGGGTCCAGGCCGGCGCCCTGTCGGTGCACCCACGCCGTGTCGCGCTGGACGAGGTGGTGGGCCGCGCCCTTCTCTCGACGGGTTCGCGAGGCGTCGAGGTCGCCGTTCCCGAGGACCTCCCCGCCGCGTGGGTGGATCCGGGACTGCTCGAGCGGGTGCTCGCGAACCTGGTCGCGAACGCCGTGCGGTGGAGCCCGGCCGACCATCCGGTTCGGGTGAGCGCCAGCGAGCTGGGTGAAACGCTGGTGGTTCAGGTCGTCGACCGAGGCCCCGGAGTGTCGCCGGGTCGCTGGGAGGAGATGTTCCAGCCCTTCCAGCGACTGGGAGACACCTCCCGCGACGGCGTCGGGCTCGGACTGGCGATCGCCCGCGGACTGACCGAGGCGCTCGGTGGCCGGCTCGCCCCAGGACAGACTGAAGGGGGCGGGCTGACGATGAGCGTGACGGTGCCGGTGGCGCGATGACAAGAGTCCTGGTGGTGGAGGACGAGGACCGGCTGCGGCGCGCTCTGGCCATCAACCTCAAGGCGCGGGGGTACGACGTCGAGGCGGTCGGTGACGGCCGGTCGGCCCTCCGGGCGGCCGCGTCCACCGTGCCCGACCTCGTGGTCGTCGACCTCGGCCTGCCAGACGTAGACGGTGTGGAGGTCGTGCAGGGCCTTCGCGGCTGGACGAACGTGCCGATCATCATCCTCTCGGCCAGGGACTCGCAGTGGGACAAGGTGGACGGTCTCGACGCGGGCGCCGACGACTACCTCACGAAGCCCTTCGGCATGGACGAGCTCCTGGCGCGTGTGCGTGCGGCGTTGCGTCGAAGCGCAGAGGCCACGGCCGCAGTGCCCGTCGTGGAGACCGCGACGCTGCGGATCGACCTCGGCGCCAAGCGCGTCCAGCGCGACTCGCACGACGTCCGGCTGACCCCCACCGAGTGGCACTTCCTCGAGGCGCTGGTCCGCCAGCCGGGCAAGCTCGTGCCCGGTCGCCGGCTGTTGCACGACATCTGGGGACCGGCGTACGAGGACGAGACGAACTACCTTCGCGTGTACATGGCGCAGCTTCGTCGCAAGCTCGAGGTTGACCCCTCACACCCACGTCATCTCATCACCGAGCCGGGACTCGGCTACCGCTTCGAGCCATGACCGGAGCCGGTCGCCCGTGGTCGACGCCGGCGCGTCCATCGTGGTCGCCAGCTGGGAGACACTACCCACCATGCTCACCCTTCGCGTCTCCTGCCCGGCCGAACTCACCGAGGACGTCGTGCGCGTCCTGGGTGAGGACCCGAGCGTGAGCAGCCTGTCCCTCGTACGCGGCGCCTGCCTGCACCCTGCGGGAGACCTCGTCCTGGCCGACGTGGCACGCGAGGCGGCCAGCGACCTGGTCCAGGCGCTGGTCACCATGGGGGTCCACGAGAACGGGACCGTGCAGCTCGAGCCCGTCACGGCCTGGCTGTCCCGCGACGGCTTCGAGGCCGAGCGACGTACGCCCGGAAGCGGGGCCGACGCGGTGGTCTGGGCGGACGTGACGCAACGGGCCTACGAGGACTCCGAGCTCAACTGGACCTACGCCTCCTTCATGACGCTGGCGACGATGATCGCCACCATCGCCATCGTCCTCGACTCACAGATCCTCGTCATCGGCGCGATGGTCCTCGGCCCGGAGTTCGGGGCGGTCGCCGCCCTGGGAGTGGCGCTGGTGAGGCGGCGCTGGACGCTGCTGCGCCTCGCCGCCCGGACCCTGGTGGCGGGGTTCGCCGGCGGGATCGTCGTGACGACCCTGTTCGCGGTCGTCGTCAGGTCGCTGGGCTGGGTGACGCTGGCAGAGGTGGCGGGACGGCGTCCGGGGACCAACTTCATCTACTCGCCGGACAAGTGGTCCTTCGTCGTCGCGGTGATCGCGGGCGCCGCGGGGGTCCTGTCGCTGACGTCGGCGCGCACGGGTGGGCTCTCGGGCGTCTTCATCTCGGTCACCACCGTTCCGGCAGCCGGGAACGTCGCGTTGGGACTGGCGTTCGGCGCGTGGGCCGAGGTGCGCGGCAGCACCCTCCAGCTGGTTGTCAACCTCTCCGGGATGGCCATCGCCGGCTGGTTGACGCTGGCCCTCCAGCAGAGGGTGTGGGCACGCATGTCGGCGCGTCGCGCCCGACTCATGGGCCGGCTGCGCCACCGTACGCCGTGAGCCGGCGAGGCCACGTCGACGGACCGGGCGGGAGTGAACCACAGCTCACACGCGTGGGAGCCGTCGGCACTACCGTGGGTGGATGAACGGTCGGTTCGCGAACCTCGTTCTCCTGGCGCTGGTTCCACTCGCCGCCGCGTCGGGTTTCGTCATGTTCCTCCTCGGCAGTGGTCCGGTCTGGGCGATCGCCGCGCTGCACGGCGTCGTCGGACTGGCCGTCGTCGTACTGGTGCCGTGGAAGTCGGTGGTCGTGCGTCGTGGGCTTCGCCGGGCGCGCCGGTCCGGTAGGGCGACGTCGCTGCTCCTGACGGTTGCGGTGGTGCTGGCTCTGCTCACCGGTATGGCGCACCGCGTCGGCATCCTCCTCGCCGACTCGCGCATGACGACCCTGCAGGCGCACGTCGGCACGGGGGTCGGCGCGGCTGCTCTCACGCTGTGGCACGCGCGCCGTCGGCGCATCAACCCACGCCGTACCGACCTGTCCCGTCGCTGGCTCCTGCGGTGCGCTGTGGTGGCCTCCGCCGCGGGACTCCTCGAGGTGTCGGCTCGGGTGGCCAGCGCCCTCACCACGTCACCCGGTGCCCGTCGGTCGACCGGCTCGTTCCAGCTGGCGTCCTCCTCGGTCGCCGCAGTCCCGGAGACGTCCTGGCTCTTCGACCGGGTGCCCGCCGTGGACCCAGACACCTGGCGGCTGACCGTGGCAACCGGTGATGACTCGCGTGACTGGTCCCTGCAGGACCTCGCCGACTGGGACGACCGGCAGGTCGCCGTACTGGACTGCACGGGCGGCTGGTGGACCAGGCACGAGTGGTCGGGCGTACGGCTGGCGCGACTGCTTCCCCCTACGGCCACCGGCACCGTCGAGGTGACCAGTGCTACCGGCTACGCGCGCCGGCTGCCGCTCACCGACCAGCTCCTGCTGGCCACCCGGATCGACGGCACAGAGCTCAGTGCCGGGCATGGAGCGCCGGTCCGTCTGGTTGTCCCCGGACGACGCGGCTACCACTGGGTCAAGTGGGTGGTCCGGGTCCAGCACGACAGCGAACCGTGGTGGGTCCAGGTGCCGCTGCCCCTGCAGTGACCGCACCCTGCAGCCACAGCAGACTGCAGCGTCCGCAGGTGGCGGGCGGCTGAACCTGTTGCGGGTTTACGACCAGGGTGGCGGCGGCCAGGCGGCGGACCTCCTGCGGTCCGCCTCCCCCCGGCTCTGGGATGTCCGGTGCTCCTGAAGCCGGTAGACCAGCTGCCGCTGGCGTGAGAGCAGGGGCGCCACATCGGGGTTGATCGCCGTAGACCCGTTGCGAGTGGTCAGGAAGGGGGTCCGGCGCAGCTCGGCCTCGACATGCGCCAAAGCGGCGAGGAGGTCTCGGACCGACATCGTGTCAAGGCCCCCGTCGATGTCATCTCGATCGACCCGAGAGGAGTGGAGCTTCGGCTTGTCCGTGGTCACGTCGCTCATCGCTGCTCCTGCTGCCCACACCGGTGTGGACGCGCCGCCGGGCGTCTCCCGGTGGCCGGCCCCTGTGCTGGCCTGCGCCTCTGTGCCGTCGCAGCGGGGGTCGCTTCCATGGTAGGTCGACGGGTGCCCCGGTCAAGTGCCGGGCTGGACCCTGCACACCGCCCGGTGTGCGGTGACGCCCCGGTGTGCAGTGACGCCGCGGGAGCTCACGTGGAGTGACGCCGGGAAGGCTCAAGAGCGCTGCCGGCCGGCGCGTCTCCGGCCGGCCGGCCCGTGAGATCCCCGTGTGGTCACCGCGCCCCAGGCCGCGATCCAGGCCGCCTCGCACACCAGGTCCTGCAGGTACATCCGGCTGATCCGGCCCTTGGGCACGTACACCAGGTCGACGAGCAGCAGCGTGGCCGCAGTGCCGAGGCCGATGCGGCGAGACACCCTGAGCTCATCGTCGGAGACACTGAGCAGCTGGCCGACGCCGACGGTCATCAGCAGCCCAGCCACCGTCCGCTCGAGCCAGTCGTCCGCCTTCGGGCCGTACACCGCCTCGAAGCTCCGCATGCTGACCAGCGGCCAGGCACCGCCGAGCACGTTGAACGTTCCCTGGCCCAGCGAGACCTGTCGCGCTGTCAGTCCCACGCCTGCCTCCGGGCTCGCTGCGATGGTGTCCGTTCCGATGGGGGCCATCGGTCCCAGGGCGGCCGCACTGAGCCGTCCCCGCGCTACATACCCTGGCTTTTCGTCCTCATGCCCGCCGCCCCCTGTGCTGACAGATCCGGTCTCCCTGGTTGGCGTTCCCCCCGAGACCCGAACGCTCAGGCGTCGGACGCGCCGGACCACTGCAGCCGCAGCTCCAGGAGGACGTGGAGGGCCACAGACTCGCCGTCGCGAGCTCCCTGGCCCACCTGGAGCGGCGGAGCGGTGGGCTCCACGCGGACCGTACGCCAGCGGCCGAACCGCTCCGGCGGTACGACGAGTACGTAGTAGCCGCCGTCCACGCCGACGCCGATCGAGCGGTCGCGGCGCAGGTACCAGCCGACGACGCCGGTCCGGTAGCGGCCACGTCCGGACCATGGCCGGGCGGTCAGCTCCTCGGTGGGGAGCCCCGCCTCCTTGGCCTTCTCCACGAACCGGTCGACGAGGACCTGAGCCTTCGCCGACTCCTGCTCGCTACGCCGCCGTTGCGCCTCGACGTGGTAGTCCGCCCGCTCGGCACGCTCAGCGCGGCGCTTCGCCGCATCCTCACTCATGCGAACCCTCCGTCCCGCGCCACCGGTGTGCTGGCGGTCTCTCCGTGGGCCCCATCTTCCCCCGTCACGACCTGCCGCGCCGGGCGCCCGGAGATGTCAGAGGCCCTCTCCCATACCGGGAAAGGGCCTCTGACGGTGCTACCACGTGAGTAGCGGGGGCAGGATTTGAACCTGCGACCTCCGGGTTATGAGCCCGGCGAGCTACCGAGCTGCTCCACCCCGCGTCGGTGACACCACCTTACGGGACACCTCTGTCGCAGACCAAATCCGGCTCGACTAGCGCGACGTCGCAGAGGCCGACGAGGTGGGGCTGGCGCTCCCCGACGGCGTCGGCGTCACCGTAGCGCTGCCACCCTTGGGCGCCGCCGCGACAGCCCGCTGGATCGCGTCGTCGAGCCGCTTCTGCGCAGCTCCGTACGCCGCGAAGTCACCATCCTTCAGGGCCTTCTGGCCGTCGGCGTACGCGGTCTGTATGTCCGCGAGCGCCTGCGTGAGCGCCTTGGAGTCCGTGGTCGGCGCGGTCGGCCCGGTACCGCCACCGGTGGTAGGCGGCGGGTTCGCGGTGGTACCGGAGTCGCCTGCAGTCGCGCCGGAGTTGCCACCGAAGAGACCGTCGAGGGCACCGTCCAGGGTGTAGGCCCAGGCCAGCTTGTCGCCGAACGCCACCACGGTTGCGCGAGACAGCGGGTACGACGCCGCGCCGGTGCCACGGACGTAGACAGGTTGCACGTACAGCAGACCTCCGCCGACAGGCAGCGTGAGCAGGTTGCCCATGGTGACGCTGGAACCGCGCTGCCGGTTGTTGTTGAGGAACTGCGACAGCGTCAGCGTGGAGTCGGGAGTGTTGTCGTTGGAGGAGTTGATCTCGTTCTCGACCTGCCCGGGACCCTTCACCGTGGTGTCCCGGGGCAGCTCCAGCATGCGTAGCTTTCCGTACCCGACACGGCGCTGGCCGTCCGCCGAGCCGGCGTCGGAGTCCACCGCGAGAAAGCCCGAGAGGACCTCGCGGTCACCGGCGGGCATGAACGTCGACGTCAGGGAGAACGACGGTTTGGGCTGGTCCGGCATGGCGAGGGTGAGGTAGAACGGCGGCTGCGGCACGACCCTGTCCTCCTGCGCCGGGTCGTTGGGCACCTTCCAGAAGTCGTTGCCGCCGTAGAACGAGTTCGGGTCGGTCACGTGGTACTTCGCCAGCGTCGAGCGCTGCACCTTGAACAGGTCCTCCGGGTAGCGCAGGTGCGACATGAGGTCGCCGCTGATGTCGCCCATCGGCAGGACCGTGTTGTGGAAGGCGCTGCTCCAGGCCTTGAGCAACGGGTCCGTCTGGTCCCAGGCATAGAGCTTGACCGAGCCGTCGAACGCGTCGACCGTGGCCTTGACGGAGTTCCGGATGTAGTTGACCCGACCACTGCTGATCGGACGAACGGCCGACGAGCTCTCCGTGACGGAGTCGGAGGTGATGTTGTCGATCTCCTGGAGCTTCGAGTAGGGGTAGTCCGCCGAGGTCGTGTAGCCGTCGATGATCCACTGGATGCGCCCGCCCACCACTGCCGGGTACGGGTTGCCGTCCAGGGTCAGCCACGGCGCGACCCGCTGGACGCGCTCCATGGGCTTGCGGTGGTCCATGAGCCGGCTCTTGTCGTTCACCGTGTCCGAGAGCAGGAAGTTCAGCTCCCGGTACTTCAGCGCATAGGCCACCTTGCGCATGAACGAGCTCAGCTGCACACCGCCGGAACCGGCGTAGGTGTTGTTCTTCTGCCCGGCCGCGCCGCTGTCGGGGTAGTCGAACTCGCGCGGCGAGGCGCCGCTCGGGGCCCCGACGATGGAGTACGTCGGCGACTGCTCGCCGAAGTACACGCGCGGCTCGAAGTCCCGCAAGGGGCCCACAGGAGGGATGTTCTGCTCGTAGAAGACCGGCTGGCCGTCCGCGCCGCGCTGGTTGCCGTAGGCCGCAACGACGCCGAAGCCGTGGGTGTACACGGTGTGGTCGTTCAGCCAGTTCCGCTGGTTCTCCGGCACGCCGTCGAGGTCCAGCTCGCGCACGGCGATCACCGTGTCGCTCAGCTTGCCGTTGATGTTGTACCGGTCGACGTCGAGCGCATCAGGGAACGCGTAGTAGGACTTCACAGACTGGAGCTGCTTGAACGTGGGGGACACCACGATCGGGTCGACGAGCCGGATGCCCGGGATGGTCTCGGCGTCGTCACGCAGCTGGCCCGACGTGGCCTTGGTCGTCGCCTGGTAGGGCTTGGTCTGGATGCCGTCGATCCCGTACGCGGCGCGCGTCGCCTTGATCCCGCGCTCGATGTACGGCTGTTCCAGCGACTTCTCCGACGGCTTCACCTGGAAGCGCTGGACGAGCGCCGGGTAGATGCTGCCGACGACGACCGAGGTGATGACGAGCAGGGCCACGCCGACTCCCGGCAGGCGCCACGAGTGCGTCCAGATCGAGGCGATGAACAGGGCCGCCGTCATGACCGCCGCCACGGCGAGGATGGCCTTGGTCGGCATCACGGCGTGCGCGTCGGTGTACCGGATCCCGGTGAGCAGCGCGGAGTCCTTGGTGGCCAGGGAGTACCGGTCGAACCAGTAGCTCGCAGCCCGCACGAGCACGAGCACCGCGAGGATGACGGCCAGGTGGGTCCGAGCGGCGCGCGTGGTGCGCTCCGCCCTTGCCTGGATCTGAAGCCCGCCGTACACGTAGTGCGTGAACGCCGCGGCGAGCAGCGTCATGATCAGCGCCATCGTGAGGAACCCCAGCACGAAGCGGATCCAGGGAAGGGTGAAGACGAAGAACGACAGGTCGAGGTGGAACTGCGGGTCCTTCGTCCCGAAGCGCTCGGAGTTGCGCCAGAGCAGGAACGTCTTCCACTGCCCCGCAGCCCCGGTCGCCGCGAGCAGACCGAGGATCCCGGGGATGGCGACCATGGCGACGCGCCGCAGTGGCTCGATCGCCTCGCGGTACTGGTCGAGACTCTGCTGCTGGGGCGTGACCGGCGCGTACACCGGCCTGGTTCGGTACCCGAGGACCAGGCTGGACGCGACGAGACCGGCGGTCAGGATGAAGGCGATCGTGAAGAGCAGGATTTTGGTCGTCAGCTCGGTGACGAAGACCCCCTCGTAGCCGACGGAGTGGAACCACAGCACCTCCGTCCACAACGAGGCAGTGATGGACACCACGAACCCCAGCGCCACGAGGATGGCGATGGTCGGGGCCAGCGGCCCCCGCCTGCGACGCAGGGTGAAGGTCGGCGGCCGCCGTCCTCCCGCTCCGGCTCCACCGGCGCGAGGCCTGCCCTGGTCACCTGGTTCGCCCTGGCCGAACCACTCAGAAGAACTCACACCACGCCCGATCTGCCGCGCGGCCACCCGCCGTGGCCGCCTGCTGGTACTAGACCAACTTACCGACCCTGCCTGGGGTTCCCGCCGCCTGCGGTGAACTCGCGTGACGGCTCCGGCCCGACGGCGCGAGGCGACAGCTCCCGGCGCGAGCGCCTCGAGCACCGTCCGAGTGACCCATACGGCAGCATTGGGGCGGTGAGCCAGACCCCTCGGCCGGTGGCCGACCCCCTGTCCATCGCCGCACTCGACACCGAGCGCCACGTCGCCGCGTCGGGATGGGACCAGAACCCCAGGCTCTTCGCCCTGGTGCCGACGCGGGACCTGCTGGAACGAGAGCCGCACCTGAGGTCACGGATGGGCGGTGCCGACCTGACGGAGGGCGCCCTCAGCGCGATCGAGCAGGAGGGACTGCCGCCGACCTCCAATGTGGAGAGCCTGCTGGGCGGCATCGCCTGGCCGGACGCGGTGGTGGGCGCCGCTCTGGCCATCGAGCGGGTCGTCGTGCCGCCGGAGGCGGAACGTGACCTGCCTGCCGACGTGGACTCCGCCGTCGATGCCCTGGCGGCGCATCCGGCCCGGCAGGACGTGCGGCTGCTCGTGGCCGTGACTCGGGACGGCGCAAGCCGCTGCCTGCTTCGGCAGCGAGCCCACGACAGCGACGACCAGGTGGCCCTCGGCGACGACATCGCGCCCGGGCTCGTGCACGCGTTGCGGGCGACTCTTCAGGACTGAGCGGCGAAGCCGAGCTCACGCCCGAGGTGACGCCTCTCAGCCGGCCGTGCACGTCGGTAGGGCGCCGCCCTGACCGGCCGCGATCCTCTCCACGGAGGTGCGTGCCTCGGCGAACGTCGCGATGCGCACGACCCGCAGACCGTCCGGCACGTGGCCGGCTACCTCGTCGCAGTTCGCCGACGGGGCGAGGAACCAGCGTGCTCCGCCATCGTGGGCTCCCACGAGCTTCTGCCGGATGCCGCCGATGGGCCCGACTGCGCCGCTGGAGTCGATGGTGCCGGTCCCCGCGATCTGCTTCCCACCGGTGAGGGCACCGGGAGTGAGCAGGTCGTAGACCCCGAGCGCGAACATGGTTCCGGCCGAGGGACCGCCCACGTTGCCGGCGTTGATCTTGACGCTGACGGGGGAGCTGAAGCGCAGGTTAAGGAAGACCCCCACGGTGGTCCGACCACCGGAGTCCCGGGTACTGGCCTGGACCTCGACGCGCTTGCCCTGCCGCAGCAGGACGAGCGACACCTTCTCCCCCGGCTTGCGCTTCGAGACCGCGGTCCGTACCGCCTCGCTGCTGTCGATGGAGGTGCCGTCCACCGACAGGAGTTCGTCGCCGGCCTTCAGGAGGGCGGCGGAGGGAGCGTCCTTGGCGACCTCCGCGATCACGACATGCTGGGTGACCTTCGCCCCGGTCGACCTGAGGGCCACGGCGATCGCCTCCTGCTGGGAGTCGATCATCTCGGCGGCGCTCTCCTGCTCGACCTGCTTGTCCGTGACCCCCTTCGGGAAGTACGCCTCCTCCCGGACGATGTCCTCACTCGGGTTCACGGCGGCTTCGAGGACGTCCCAGACGGTGACCCGGAACCCGGGTCCGCCGGCGACGCGTACGGTGGTGAAGTCGAGGGCACCCTTGGTCGGGTACGTCGCCGCGCCGCTTACGGTGATGAGCTGTCTGCCGGACAGCTTCCCGAGGGTGTTCGTGACGGGTCCGGGCTTCATGACGACGTACGGCAGGCCCACCATCGTGGACACCGCCGCCAGAGCGATCAGGACGAAGACCACGACAAGGGTGACGGTGGAGCGGCGGCTCAGCCGGTAGGGGTCGCCGGTGACCACGGGCCCGAACGGCTCGCTCACGGCAGCCCCACCCACTCGTCGGTACCGTCAGCGAACTGCTGGTGCTTCCAGATCGGCACGGTCGTCTTCAGGGTGTCCACGAGGTCCCGACAGGCGTCGAACGCCTCGCCCCGGTGGGCGGAAGACACCGCGGCGACGACCGCCAGGTCGCCGATCTCCAGATGGCCCACGCGGTGGATGGCGCCCACCCGCGCCACGGGGTGACGGGCGGCGACCGCGAGGCATACCTGGGACAGCGCCTCGACGACGCTCGGGTGCGCGGAGTAGTCCAGCGACGCCACAGCCGTGCCGTGGTCGTGGTCGCGGACGACGCCGACGAAGAGCGCGATGCCCCCCGCCTGCGGGTGTCGGACCGCGTCCAGCACCTCGTCGACGCTGAGGGGCTGCTCGCGCACCTCGCTCAGCACGACCTCGGCGGCGACCAGACCCTGCGGTACCTGCTCGGTCATGCGGGCGAACCCTTCCTGCGGCGGCGCCGCATGATGGCTGCGGTGCCGACGAGGGCGACCGCCGCACTGGCCGCCCCGAGGGCGGCGTCCTTCCGGTCCAGCCGGCGGGCTGCGACCGCGTGCGAGCCCCGGATGGTGTCCAGCAGGACGCCCACGCAGGTCTCGTTGTCGTACACCGGTACCCATCCCCGGTCGAGGAGTAACCCTGAGGACACCGCCCAGGGAAAGGCGACGAACGCGAGGTCGCTGGCCGGTGTGGGCAACACCCCGAGGCGGTGGAGGCGGTCAGCCGTGGCCATCGCCGCGGAGATGCTCAGCTCCACGTGACGCATGCCCGTGAGCCGCTCGAGGTCGCCCTGGGTGAGCCATCCCGGCGCGCCGGCCGAGACGGCGCCCTGGAGGGACTGCGCGAGCACCACTGCCACAGCCGAGCCCACGTCGTCGACATGGCAGAACTGCCAGGCCGACTCCGCTCCCCGAAGGGTGAGCAGCCTTGGCGCCTCGAAGTGGCGGGTGATGACCGTGTCGACCCCCGGGCCCACCAGCGCGGCCGGTCGCAGCGAGGTGAGCATGAGTCCCGGATGCACCTCCCGGGCGATCGAGAGGAGCTGCTCGACGTCCATGAGCTCGGCAACCTGGCCACCATCGGAGGGCGCGCGAAGTGGCGCAGCGTCCGCAAGCGGTAGCGGGTTGTCGGCGTACGCGCCGTAGACCTGTGCCCCCGTGACCACCACCAGGTGACGCACCCCGGCGGCCGCGCACGCGGTGATGACAGTCTGGGCGCGGCGCAGGCTTCGGTCCCTGCGCACCTTGGGCCCGAGCTGCAGGTCACCCGCCAGGTCGGTGCTCGCCGCGACGTAGGCCGCGGCGTGCAGGCCGCGCAACGCCTGCACGAGGCTCGGGTCTGCCGGGTCGGCGAGCCGGTGCTCGACTCCCCCGACCACCGCCGGCTCGCCGCCCACGGCGACCACGGAGCCCACGCGTGCCTCCTGCTGACCCCCGACCGAGGCGACGCCGCGGGCAGCAGCCGTCACAAGGGCCCGGAGCATGGCCGAGCTCACCGCGTCGCCGTCGCCGATGACGGCGACGTCGATGACGCTACGCCGCGAGCGAACGGCGCCCCGGGGGGAACTCACTGTGGCCTCCGCGTGGTTGTCTAGGAGGACTCATCCTCTCAGGACCACCCAGGAGCCGTTGTGCCCGACCTGCCGCCCTCCGCCGACAACCCCTCCGCCGAGGGCGACCCGGACGACCGCTCCACAGGCGCGGGCAGCTCGGGACTGCCACCGGAGATCGAGCAGATGCTCGCCCGGCTGACGGGGGGCCCGGTCGACCCCGAGATGGCCAAGGCGCTGCAGGGCATGGGGATCGACAAGGTGGACCCCGCGATGCTGGAGCTGATGACCGGTCAGATGCAGGCCATGTTCGCAACCAGCACCGACGCGGAGCCGATCAACGTGTCGCTGGCGACGGACACCGCCCGGCGGACGGTCGGGGAGAGCGGCGACCCGTCGGTCGGCGACGCGGCGCGCCGCCAGCTCGCCCAGGCTGCGCAGGTGGCGGAGCTGTGGCTCGACGAGGTGACTGCTTTCGAGGCCCCCGGGATCACGACCCATGCCTGGAGCCGCGCGGAGTGGGTCGAGGCCACCATGCCTGCGTGGCGCACCCTGGTCGAGCCGGTCGCCGAGGGAGTGGGCCGAGCCATCGGTGACGCCATGCGTACGCAGCTACAGCAGCTCGGGGAGGGCGCGCTGCCGGAAGGACTGCTCCCCGCCGGCATGGACCCTGCCCAGCTGCTGGGGCAGATGGAGCCGATGCTCGAACGGATGAGCGGCTCGATGTTCGGACTCCAGGTCGGACAGGCGGTGGGGGCGCTGGCGTCGGAGACGGTGAGCGGCACGGAGGTGGGACTACCTCTCGTCGCCGACCGGTCGGTGGCCCTGCTGCCTGCGAACGTCGAGGCTTTCGCGGACGGCCTGGCCGTGGACCTCGAACAGGTGCGCCTGTACCTCTGCGCCCGTGAGGCCGCCCGAGTGCGGCTCTTCTCGGAGGTGCCGTGGCTGGGGCCGCAGCTGATGGCCGCCGTGCGGGACTACGCCCGGGACATCAGCATCGACACCGACCGCATCGAGAGCGCCCTGCAGTCGGTGGACCCCAGCGACGTGAACGCGCTGCAGTCTGCCCTGCAGGACCAGCTCTTCCGGCCCGACCCCAGCGCGACACAGCGCGCTGCCCTGGTGCGGCTCGAGACCTACCTCGCGCTGGTGGAGGGCTGGGTGGACGTCGTGGCTGACCGCGCCACCCGGAACCACCTGCCGCAGTCCGCCGCCCTCGGCGAGGCTGTCCGGCGGCGGCGCGCGACCGGCGGCCCCGCCGAGAAGGTCTTCGCCGGACTGGTCGGTCTCGAGCTGCGCCCGCGACGGCTGCGCGACGCTGCGAACCTCTGGGCCGCTCTCGAGGCCAGACACGGCCAGGACGCCCGGGACGCCGCCTGGGGCCACCCTGACGTCGCTCCCACCGCGGCGGACCTCGACGACCCTTTGGCGTACGTCGACAGGGTGGGGACCAGCACCGACTCGGATCTGGACGCAGCCTTGGACGAGCTGCTCAACGAGAGCGGAGGGAGCGACGGCGAGGGCGGGCGCAGCGACGGCGAGGGCGGCTACGGCGAGAGCGACAGATGAGGGGCACCCTGCCGGCCGTGCCTGACGGGTTCCTCACCCTGCGCGACGACGCGATGCGCCTCCTGGAGAGCTGGCACGCGCCCGACCCTCAGCAGGAGCAGTGGCGGGCTGACCTGCTGGCACACTGTCGCGCCAACCCGGACGCGCTGTGGAAGCAGGGCCCGCCCCAGCATCTGACCACAGGCGCCGTGGTCCTCAACCGCACCTTGGACAAGGTCCTTCTCACGCTCCACGCGAAAGCGGGGATGTGGTTGCAGTTCGGCGGGCACTTCGAGCCCGAGGACCGCTCGGTGCATGCCGCCGCCACCCGGGAGTCCAGGGAGGAGAGCGGGATCGCCGACCTCGTCCTGGACCCGCGGGTCGTGGAGCTGCATCGTCATGAGCTGCTGGCGCCGGCATTCGGCAGGTGCGCCGAACACCTGGACATCCGCTTCGCGGGTGTCGCGGCGGACGAGGGGGCCTTCGCCGTCAGCGACGAGTCCCTCGACGTCGCCTGGTGGCCGGCCGACGGGATGCCTGAGGCAACGGAGGCAGAGCTCGGCCCCCTCGTGCGGGCCGCACAGCGCCTCCTGGCGGACCGGTAGCCGTCTTCTCCTAGTCGACGGCCGCGACGTCCAACGCGGCCTGCCCGGGTGCCAGTGCCTCCTCGTCCTGGTCGGCGTCGGTCAGGTCGAGGCCTGCCGCGGAGGCGACGCCCTCCAGGTACCCCCGCGCCCTCTCCGTCCGGGGGTAGCTCGTGAGCAAGGACCAGAACTGGCGGCCGTGGCCCGGAGCCAGAAGGTGTGCCAGCTCGTGCAGGATGACGTAGTCCAGCACATACCCCGGCATGCCCTTGAGCCTCGCCGAGATCCGGATGGTGCCCTCGGCCGGCGTACACGAGCCCCAGCGAGAGTTCTGGTTGGTCACCCACCTGATGCTGCTGGGCTTCGCCATGCCTCCGAGGTAGCGCTGCGACAGCTCGGCGGCGCGGGCCCGCAGCTCGGTGTCGCTCGGACGCCGACGCTTGTCCCCCTTTGCGAGCTTGGCGACCATCGTGGCGACCCACTGCTGTTCCTCGGCCTTGGTGAACCGGGCCGGGATGAGCACGATGGTGCGTCCGTTGTCGCGGTAGGCGCTGACCGTCCGGCGCCGGCGGTGGCTGCGACGGACTTCCACGTCGGTGCTCCCCATACTGACCACGATAGGCGAGCACACCGACAATCCCTTGTCACCGCCTCCTGGTCGTCGCGGCGCAGGGCTGCAGCCGGCGCCAGTATGGCGACGGAGACGGCCGACAGGCCGGTTCCGGGGGCCCCTCCGGCTCGCCGGGACCGGCCCAGCGGAGCACGGCTGACACGCCCCCCTTGCGGCGTTTCGTGCTCAGGATGGTCTAGGTTGGCCGCAGTCCGACACCGCACCGTGCGGTGTGATCGACAAGGAGACATGGCGATGGCTGACGAGACCTACAAGGGCGACTTCTACTGCGTGAAGTGCAAGGAGAAGCGCGAGGCCGAGGGCAAGGTCGTGGAGACGAACGGCCGCCGCATGGCCAAGGGTGTGTGCCCGGTGTGTGGTACCAACCTCAACCGCATCCTGGGCAAGGCCTGACACCAGGCGACCTCCGCGAGGGGCGGGTCCGACCAGCGGTCGGCCCCGCCCCTCGCGCGTGCGACGCTCTGTGGACGAGGGCGGACCAGGCGACGCCTTGTGTCACATTGTCCAGGTGACCCGCCGTCAAGCACCGACCCTCCTGAAGGTCCTCGGCCCGGTCCTGCGACGAGGTGAGGGTCAGGTGCAGGTGGGGACCGACCCGGGCCGGGCGGTCGTCGTCCAGGGGCTCCACGAGGCGGAGGTCGCGGCGCTCCAGGTGCTGGACGGGACTCGAGCAGTGCCGCCGGCTCTCACGACCGAGAGCGGCGCTCGCCTGGTGGAGCTGCTTGCTGGGCACGGCCTGCTCGTCGACACGGCAGACCGACCGCCGTTGCCGGCGGCCACACGGGCGCTGTATGCGGCGGACGCGCAGGCCCTGCTCCGCACGACCTCGTCGACCACCAGAGCACACGCTGCGCTCGCGCGCAGGCAGTCGTCTCCCGTGCTGGTCGTCGGACGCGGCACGCTACCGGCCGCCGTGGCCGACGAGCTGCGCCGCGCCGGAGTCCGACGCGTGGCCAGCGGCTCCCAGGCCGCGGATGACTGGGAGGCGGCGCAAGCGGACACCGGTTCGACGCAGGCTCCCGCTCTGGTGGTCCTCGTCGGCGTCCACGCGCTCGACACGGCGGTCGCACACCCCTGGTCGGCGGCCGGCACACCGGTTCTACCGGTGGTCCTGCACGGCGCCGAGGCGCTGGTCGGGCCGCTGGTCGTGCCGGGCGGACCGTGCCTGCGATGCCTGGACCTGACGCGGACCGATCTCGACCCGGCCTGGCCGACGGTGCTGGGCCAGCTGACGCGGCCTGCGGTGGGCGAGCATGCCGAGGCCACCGGGGAGACCTCGCTGGTCGCGCTGGCCGCCGCGATGACCGCCATGGTCTCGCTCTGCGTCATCGACGGTCAGACCGTCCCGGTGGGTCGCTCGCTCGAGGTGAGCCTGCCGTGGCCGAGGGTCAGCCAGCGCCAGTGGCCCGTGCACCCACGCTGCTCCTGCGTCGCGCCACGCGCATCCATCCGCCCGGTCGGCGGAGCGGCCCACCCACAGGCGAGAATGGCCGGATGAGCGAACTTCCGCGCCGCGCCGTCTCCCGCACGGCCAGGCTGGCCAGCCTGCCGCTGGGCTTCGCGGGCCGCACGGCGGTGGGGCTCGGTAAGCGGGTGGGGGGCAAGCCCGCCGAAGCGGTGGCGGCCGAGCTGCAGGCGCGGACGGCCGAGCAGCTCTTCAAGGTGCTCGGGGAGCTCAAGGGCGGGGCGATGAAGTTCGGGCAGGCCATGTCCGTCATGGAGGCGGCACTGCCCGAGGAGATGGCGGCGCCGTACCGGGCGACCCTGACGAAGCTTCAGGAGGCGGCACCACCCCTGCCCCCGGCAACCGTGCACAAGGTGCTCGCGAAGGAGCTCGGCCCTCGCTGGCGGACTGCCAAGTTCGAGTCGTTCTCCGACACTCCCGCCGCCGCGGCGTCCATCGGGCAGGTGCACAGAGGCGTGTGGCGCGACGGTCGCGAGGTGGCCGTCAAGATCCAGTACCCCGGAGCCGGGCAGGCACTGCTCTCCGACCTCAACCAGCTCGCGCGGGTGGCCCGCATCGCGGGTGGCTGGATTCCCGGCATGGACATCAAGCCGATCACCGACGAGCTCAAGTCCCGGATGGCCGAGGAGCTCGACTACAACCTGGAGGCGGCAAGCCAGCGGCGCTTCGCCAAGGTGTTCCGGGGCGATGCCCATTTCGCGGTGCCCGATGTGCTCGTCCACAGCGAGCACGTCATCGTCTCGGAGTGGATGGACGGCACACCGCTGTCGACGATCGTGGCGTCGGGCAGCAGGGCTGAGCGCGACGCCGCCTCCCGTCGCTACATGGAGTTCCTGCTCGTGGGCCCCGCCCGCGCGGGACTCCTGCACGCGGACCCGCATCCGGGAAACTTCCGCCTGCTGCCGGACGGCCGCCTCGGGGTCATCGACTACGGCGCGGTGAACCGCCTGCCCCAAGGTCTGCCCCCTGCGATGGGGGCGCTCGTCGCAGCCGCCCTGTGTGCGGAGGCTGCCGAGCTCGAGGCTGGGCTGCGTTCGGAGGGGTTCATCAAGCCGTCGATGAACCTCGACGCGGAGGCGCTGCTGGAGTACCTTCAGCCGTTCATCGAGCCGCTGACCCATGACGAGTTCACCTTCAGCCGGGGTTGGCTGCGCAGTGTCGCTGCGCACATCAACGACGTGCGCAGGCCCGAGTTCCTCGTCGGGATGAAGCTCAACCTGCCACCGGCGTACCTGCTGATCCATCGCGTGTGGCTCGGCGGGATCGGTGTGCTGTGCCAGCTGGGAGGCACCGTGCCGGCTCGCGGCATCGTCGTGGAGCACATGCCCGGTATGCGCATGCGCCACCTTCCGCCACCGGTCTGAGCACGCAGGCCGCTAGACCACCCAGGTCACCACCAAGCAGAGTCGAGCTTGCCCTCGATGCTGCGCAGATGCTGACGGCTGCAGCGCTCGCAGGTCCACACCTGTCGCCCGCTCTCGAGTCCGCGGGTCCACAGGAGCGCCACTGAGGCAGCGTCTTGCGCAGTCCGGCCGCACGTCCCGCAGACGTAGGGGTCAGGTGCGTCCTTCCGGCGCCGCATCGGTCAGCCCTTCGCGGCTGGGCGCCTCGTGCCGGCGGTGCGCCCGCGCCCCGAGGCCTGCGCCGGCGCCGAGGCGGGGGCGGAGGCCGTGGTGGCACCAGCTGCCTTCGCCTTCGCCTCCGCCTTCGCCGCCTGCTTGAACTCGCGAACCTTGGCGAGGGAGGCGGCGTCCACGACATCGGCCACGGAGCGGAAGGAGCCCTCCTCGGCATACGGGCCCACGGCCTCCTGCCACCCGGGGGGTCGCAGCCCGAGCTGCTTGCCGACCAGGGCGGCGAAGATCCGGGCCTTCTGGTCGCCGAAGCCAGGCAGCGCCCGCAGTCGCTCGAGCAGCTCGCGGGCGTCCGGGGCGTCCTCCCAGATGCTCTCGGCACGACCGCCGTACTCGTCCCTGACGACTGCGGCCAGCTGCTGGACGCGGCCCGCCATAGAGCGGCCATACCGGTGGATCGCCGGAGGAGTCGCACAGAGGTCGGCGAAAGCCTCAGGCTGGGCCTCCGCGATCGCCTGAGAGTCGAGGCTGCCGAACCGCTGAAGGATCTTCCACGGTCCGCGGAAGGCGTGCTCCATCGGGTACTGCTGGTCCAGCAGCATCCCGACGAGCAGAGCGAAGGGGTCCCGGCTCAGGACCTCGTCGGCGGCAGGGTCCTGGGCGATCCGGAGCTGTCTGGCCATGTTCCTCAGCCTAGCCAGACACGTCCGAGAGATGGGTGGGCAAAGAGGAACCCGCCGGGACCACTCCAGAGCGGGGGTCCCGGCGGGTTCGGGCAGCGGGTCACCGGGCCAGCATGCGAGGGAAGGCGACCAGCATCTCGTGCTGGGCCCGGACCTCGAGCTGGCGCTGGTACTCCCGTTGGCGGCGCTTTCGGTGGGCGCGCGCCAGGTCGGCGTACAAGGCCTGGAACATGGTGAAGCTCCTCATGGACGAAGAACGGACGGTGCGGGGGTGCTCATGCGGCGACCTGGTTCTTGCGCGGCCGGCCACGAGGACGCTTGCGGGCGACGACTGCTCCTTGGACGAACAGCTCACCGCCCCAGACGCCCCACGGCTCGGAGCGCTCGAGCGCGCCTGCGAGGCAGGCGACGCGGGCCGGGCACGTGCGGCACAAGGCCTTTGCGAACTCGACGTCGGCGGGGCTCTCGGCGAACCACAGCTCGGCGTCGTTCTCTCGACACGGGATGCCTGCGCCTGCGACGGCGGCCTGCTGGTTCAGGTCGTGAAGTGCGCTCAGCTGCATCGGGTGTCACCTCCCTCTGTCGTCCGCGTCACGGTCGTGACGGCTGTCTCGGTGCTGTTCCGGCCGGTGCTCCCCCGGTCGGGGGCCGGCCCGTTCTGCTGGGTGCGGTCCTGCTGGTGCATCTGGTGCTGCTTCCTGCTGGTGCGGAAGAGGTCTTGGTGGTCGGGACGGCAGCTCTGGACAAACAGAAAGGCCGCGGATCCCGGATATCGGGTTCCGCGGCCTCGGAGAGGGCCTGCTGGCTGGTGCCTAGACAGGTGGTTCTCCGTAGGTACGGAACGCGAGGTCCTGGATGGGGGCGCCGAAGCCACCGACGTACGTCGGGGCGGACACAGTGGTGTTCACACCGGTGGCGACGGGCGCGGACACAGTGGTCCCCTGGACCGAGCCGCGGGCACCGGCGAGGAGGACACGGCCGGCCTCGGGGCACGCAGAACGGACGCGGATGCCGTGCTTCGCGTCGATCGTCATCGTGGAGCTCTCCATGGGGCCAACCTCCTTCAGGCGCTGAGTAGGGCCGACAGGTCAGACCCGCCGGGATGTGTTCGTTCAGAGTACGGGAGCCTCGGCCGGCCGGGCAACGCATTTAACAAGAAAGCGGGAACAAGCTGCTTCGATCCACGTCTAGCCGTCGGAATCCCTTGTGGCAGAAGGGCTTTCGACGACCGCCGACGGGTCCACTCCGGCGAGTACGGAGAGCACCTGCTCGCCGTACAGGCTCAGCTTCCGGGCCCCGACCCCGGAGATGGAAGCCAGCTGCGCCTCGGAGGACGGCTCCCGCTCCGCGATCGCGGTGAGGGTCGCGTCGGTGAACACGACGAAGGCGGGGACGCTGGCACCCCGAGCGACAGCAAGGCGCCACTCCCGCAGCCGCTCGAACGTGGCCTCGTCATAGGTCGGTGGACAGTCGTCGCAGCGGCCTGTCTTGCGCTGGGCCGCCGTGGTGAGCTGCTCACCGCAGGATCGGCAGTGTGCGGGGAGCGCCGGCTTCGGCGTCGCGCCGGACCTCGTGCCGGATCGCGTGCCCTTGGGCCCCGACTTCGGCGTCGACCGGGCGCCTTCGCCGAGGACGGCCGCGGCCGCGTCGAGGAACCGCGACGGCCTGCGGCTGGCGCGAGAGCCCGGGGTGCGAGCGCCGGCCCACGACAGTCGCAGCTCGCGCCGAGCACGCGTCACGCCCACATACGTCAGCCGCCGCTCCTCCTCGATCGCCGCCTGGGTGTCGGCCATCGCGATGGGAAGGTAGCCGTCGGAGCAGCCGGCAAGGAACACGACGTCCCACTCCAGGCCCTTGGCTGCATGCAGGGACGCCAGGGTGACCCCCTGCACGGCCGGCGCGTGCTGAGCGGCAGCACGCTCGTCCAGCTCGCGGACGAAGTCCGGGAGCCGCGCCTGCGCGCTGGTGGCTGCAAGATCGTCGGCCAGGGCCGCCAGGGCCGCCAAGGACTCCCACCGCTCGCGGGCTGCTCCGCCCGAGGCGGGCGCCTGTCTGGTCCACCCGGCGCCGAGCAGCAGGTCGCGGACCAGGTCCGGCAGGGCGATGGAGCCCTCGTCGGACCGCGCAGCCCCACGCATCAGCAGCACGGCGTCCCGCACCTCCTTGCGCGCGAAGAACCGCTCCCCCCCTCGCACCAGGTAGGGGATGTCACGGTCCGCCAGAGCCGCCTCGAAAGCCTCCGACTGCCCGTTGGTCCGGAACAGCACGGCGATGTCGCCCGGAGACACGCCCCGCGCCACCCGAGCGGAGATCTCGTCGGCCACCGCGGCGGCCTCGGCGGGGTCGTCCGCATGTGCCGTCAGAGTGGGCACGACGCCCTGCTCCCCCTGGGCCTGGAGCGTCACGGCGTTGCTGCGCATCGCTCCGGACGGTCCACGGACGACGAGGTTCGCGAGGCGCACGATCTGTGCTGTGGAGCGGTAGTTCCTCACCAGACGCACCACCTGGGCGTCGGGGTGTCGCACCGGGAAGTCCAGCAGGTGCTGCGGGCTCGCCCCCGTGAACGAGTAGATCGTCTGCGCGGGGTCGCCCACCACGCACAGGTCCTTCCGCTCGCCGACCCAGAGGTCGAGCAGACGCTGCTGCAGGGCGTTGACGTCCTGGTACTCGTCGACGACGAAGTGCCGGTACTGGGCGCGCACCGCCCGGGCGATGTCGTCCCGCTCGGCGAGGATGCCCACCGTGACGAGCAGCACGTCCTCGAAGTCGATGACGCCGCGTTGGCTCTTGACCTGCTCGTAGGCCTCGAGAACTCTCGCCATGGCGGTGGGGTCGAGCCCCGGCGGGTCGCGGCGGGCGGCACGGGCGCCGGCAGCGTACGTCTCGGGGGTGAGCATGGAGACCTTCGCCCACTCGATCTCTGCGGCCAGGTCGCGGATCGCCGTCCGGTCCCGGGCCAGGTCCAGGCGCAGTGAGGCCGCAGCCTGTGCGACGGCCGCCGCCTTCTGGCTCATCACCTCCGGGGCGGCCCCCCCGACCGCCTGCGGCCAGAAGTAGTGCAGCTGCCGCAGTGCCGCCGCGTGGAAGGTGCGCGCCTGGACACCACCCACGCCCAGGGCGCGCAGCCGCGTCCGCATCTCCCCCGCAGCCCGTGCGGTGAACGTGACCGCGAGGACCCGCTGCGGCTGGTAGGCGCCGGAGTGGACGCCGAAGGCGATCCGGTGCGTGATCGCCCGGGTCTTCCCCGTGCCGGCGCCGGCCAGCACGCACATCGGGCCCAGCGGGTGCGCCGCGACCTCTCGCTGCTCCGGGTCCAGGGCCGCCAGCACCTCGTCCGGTGAGGGCGGCCGTGCGCCTGGCTGGCTTGACATCGCAGCGATCCTCTCAGACGCCTCTGACGCCTGCGGTGGGCCCCCGCGTCACTGGACGAGCCCGTAGACCTTCGTCACCTCCAGGCGCAGCACGAGCCGTCCGTCCGCCACCATGGCGCGCCGGTAGTCGTCCCAGTCCGGGTGATCCTCGCCCCGGATCGCCCGGTAGAGCTCCACGAGCTCCTCCACGGTCGCGTCGTCCTCCTCGCGGGCCACCTCGGAGAGGTGCGCGTCGCCCTCGAGAACGGCATACGACCAGCCGTCCTTCGAGGTCACCAGCAGCGAGGCACGAGGGTCCCGACGCAGGTTTGCGACCTTCGCCCGACCGTCGACCACCGAGACCCGGGCGATGGGACCGGCAGGGTCGAGGTGGAAGTTCACCATGGACAGCTGCGGCCTGCCATCGCGTTTGAGGGCGGCGAGAGCGGCAAGGTTCCGGCTGCCGGCGAGCGCGAGGAGGTCTGGGTCGATGGCCATGCACCATCATGGCCACAGATCTCATACCTGGTGGCGGGGAAGATCAGGGAGCGGTCGGGTGTTGTAGAGGACGACCCGCCGCGGCTGCCTCGATGCTGCCCGGCCCTCGAGGAAGAAGGCGGATACGACCCCCATGACGACCACCAAGGCTCCAGCCCCCGGCTCCGTGACCATGTTCAGCACGTCGTGGTGCGGGTACTGCAACCGGCTCAAGGCTCAGCTCGGCCGCGAGGGGATCCCGTTCACCGAGGTCAACATCGAGGAGGCGCCGGAGGCGGTGGCCTTCGTCATGGACGTGAACGGTGGCAACCAGACCGTCCCGACCCTGCTCTTCCCCGACGGCTCGGCCGCCACCAACCCTTCGCTCGGCGAGGTCAAGAAGCGCCTGGCCGCCACGCCCTGACCCCGCAGCGGGACCGCGGGACGCTGCTGAGGCCACTCTGGTCCACTGTCAGGCCACCCAGGTCCGGGTGGCGAACGACACGGTGGCCAGCGCCATGGCGACCGCGGACACCACGGCGTAGGTACGCACCCAGAACCGGCCCGGGCTGCGCTCGCCCCAGCGGGCAAGCAGCAGGTAGACCGGAAACCACGCCAGCGCGTACCGCGGTGCCGACACCCAGACGGTCGAGCACGCGACCACCCCCACGGAGAGCGCGAGGTATGCCGTCTCCGCCCATCGCCGCTGCCGCGCCAGCGCCAGGACGGCGAAAGTGGTGAGCACCACGGCGGCCACGTCCAGGCTGCGAGAGAAGGCCAGGGCCCAGTCCGGAGCCGCTGCGACCGAACGCACCGCGGCGGCAAGGCCCTCCCACGGCCACGCCGTGGAACGGCGCCAGCCCTGGTCCTCCGCCTCCCGCCACGCGTCCCAGGAACCGGTGAGGTGGTGGAGGTAGGCCAGGTAGCCGCCGACGGAGACCGCCGGCAGGCTCATCGCAAGCAGGTCCGTGCGTGGTCGGCGCCACCCCTCAGGGGTCCTGAGCTGCTGGGCGTAGAGCACGGCAAGGGCCACGACGAGGAACACCCCGTTGACGCGCACCGCGCACGCCCCGGCGGCCAGGAGGCCCGCGAACCACCACCGGTGGCGGGACGCCGCGAGCCACGCTCCCAGGGTGAGGGCCAGAAAGACCGCCTCGGTGTACACCGCCCCTAGGAAGACGGCGCACGGAGCTACAGCGAGCAGCAGGACGGCGCGCCCAGCCAGCGCGGCGGAGCCCCCCTCCTGACGAGCCAGTGCCCACAGCAGCGCCGCCGCCGCGAGCGACGCCAGCACGGAGACGAGCAGCCCTGCGGCGATGGCGCTCCCTCCCACCAACGGGCGGACCGCCACCATGAGCAACGGGTAGCCAGGGAAGAAGGCCTGGTCGCAGCACGGCAGCCCCGGCGGAAGGTAGCCCTGTTCGGCGATGCGCACGAAGTGGTAGCTGTCCCAGAAGGCGAACCGGTCCAGCCACCAGGTCCCCTGCGCCAGCGGGTGGCGTTCCTGCCCGAGGCCGGCCCAACCTGCGACCAGGAGGACGGCGGCCATGAGCACCAGCCGCCCGGCGGCGAAACCTGCCACCGCACGACGCGCGGAAGGAGTCGCCATGGGCGCCATCATGCCGGGTGGCCGCCCCGCCCTCGCGGTGGCCGGCATCGGCGCAGAGTGGTTCGCCATCGGCGCGGTCGCTCAGCCGACGCCCGTGATCTCGTGGCCGAGCCAGTGCTCGACGATCCGACGGGCGATGGACAGACGCGGCGACACTCCGAGCGAGCCGTCGGCCACCAGGTCTCGCAGCTCCTGGCGGGTGAACCACCGTGCCTCGGCGATCTCCGACTCCTGGAGCTTCAGCTCAGAGGTGTGCGCGCGCGCCGTGAACCCGACCATGAGGGAGGTGGGAAACGGCCACGGCTGGTCCCCGAGGTACGTGATGTCCTCCACGTCAAGGCCCACCTCTTCCCGTACCTCGCGGGCCACCGCAGCGCTGAGGCTCTCCCCCGGTTCCAGGAAGCCGGCCAGCACGGAGAACCTGCCGGGAGCCCACCCTGCGCCGCGAGCCATCAGCAGGCGGTCCTGGTCGTCGATGACGGACATGATCACCGCGACGTCGGTCCGCGGGTAGTGCTCGCTGCCCTCCTTGGTGCAGCGGCGCAGCCAGCCGGCCTGAGCCGGCTCGGTAGGCGCTCCGCAGCGGGCGCAGAAGGGGTGGGCCGCATGCCAGTTGGCCAACGCCAGCGCGGTCGTGAACAGGCTTGCATCGCGGTCACCGAGGTCAGCGCCGACCTGGCGCATGGTTCGCAGAGCGGGATCGTCGTCGTGCCGTGGGCCGTCATGCCGTGGTCCGTCATGCCGCAGCTCGTCAGCGGCCGTCTGGTCGGGGCCTGGTTCGACGACGACCGCGACGTAGGCGTCGTGATCGCCATCAGCGCCGAGGAAGAGGCCCAGACGAGCCAGGTCCTCGGGCACCGGCCTTCTCAGGACCAGCTCGGCACCGAGCTGCCCGTCGGTCACGGCGACCTTGCCGTCCCGCAGCTCCAGGACCCGGGTGTCGTCGCTCTCCAGCAGCTCCTCGACCAGCCGGTGGTCCAGCCGGCGGTCCGCCTGGCGGTCGAGGCCCGGCCGAGCGAGCGAGAGATTCGGGAGAGTTTCGACGGGTCGGCCCACGCCTCCACCCTAGGCGGGACCGATCGGCATACGGTGGCAGCGTGGACCGAAGCCCCCTCTTCCTCGCGGCCCTGGCCAGCGCCGCCGTCCCTGGGCTCGACCCCGCCAGCGTCGAGCCCCTGCCCAGCGTCCCGGACCAGCAGTACGACGTCGCGTTCGTCCAGGACACGCAGCACCGGCGCTGGGTCATCCGGGTGCCGCGCAGCCAGGCAGCCGCCGCCCAGATGGAGGCGACGTTCGCCCTGCTCGGCCTGCTGGCTCGACGGCTTCCGTTCAGTGTCCCGACGCCGAAGGGCTTCGCCGCGCTCAAGGAAGGCGGTCGTGCGGCCATCTACCCTTACCTTCCGGGGCATCAGGTGGACTTCGAGCACCTCCCGGCCGGGCCTGGGCTCGCGGCGGAGCTCGGCAGGTCCATCGCCGCCTTGCACAACGCCGACCACGGGCTGTTCGACGAGGCAGGGCTACCGGCGTATGACGCCGACACCTACCGCACCCGCCACCTCAGCGAGCTCGACCGTGCCGCAGCGACGGGACACGTACCGACCGGGCTTCTCGCGCGCTGGGAGAGGTTCCTGGAAGACGTCGCCCTCTGGCGCTTCGCACCCACACCGACCCACGGCGACCTCACCGGAGACCAGGTCCTCGTGCTCTTCGACGACGAGGAGGATGCAGCGACCGGCAAGGTCAAGGCCTTCACGGGCTGGGAGGACGCCAAGGTGGCCGACCCGGCCGACGACTTCGCGGCCCTGGTGACCCAGGCACCGCCAGCCGCCCTTGAGACCTTGATGGAGGCCTACGCGCATGCCCGGTCCGAGCGACCCGATCCACACCTGCTGACTCGGGCACGGCTCGCGGCGGAGATGCAGCAGCTGAGTGAGCTCATGGGGGCGGTGGCCTCCGGACAGAGTCTCCAGGTCGAACGGTATGCCGCTGCGCTCAGGCGGCTCGACGACAAGGTCCACGCAGAGGCAGAGGCGTCGCACGACTACCGTCGCTCCGGCCTGGCTCCCGCGCGTCCGGTGGCGCCGGTCGTCGTCCCTCCTGTCGTGGAGGACGACGTGGAGGACGACGACGTGGCGGTGATGTTCGGTTCCCGGGACTCCGAGCCCGACTCGCAGTCCCAATCGCAGCCTGATGCGCAGCCCGACTCGCAGCCTGATGCGCAGCCCGACTCGCAGCCCGCGGCCGAGCAGGCAGAGCCAGGTCGTGATGCGGGGCACCTGACCGCGCCAGGCCAGGCGACCGGGGACGAGGTGACCAGCGAGCTCGACGTGAGCACCTTGCGGTCATCGCTCGATCCCATGGGCTCCGACGACGCCGGACCGGAGTTCGAGCCCGGCAATGCCGCACCGCAGGACCCTGCTCCGCCACGCCCTTCGGCCTAGCCGCCCACTCCTACTCCTGCGCCACGGCGCTGAGCAACCGTGCCAGATCCTGGTCGTCAGGAAGCTGCGGCCAGACGGTTTCCCCGGTCCCGGCGTAGTAGAACGCCGCGTCGACCTCGTCGAGGGACAGCCCTCTCAACCTGGCGAACGCCACCCTGTAGGCGGCCAGCTGAAGGGACCTGGTGCCGGCCACCTCAGCGGTCGGCTTGGCTCCCGTCTTCCAGTCCACAATGGTGAAACCACCGCCGTCGCGGGGGAACACGGCATCGACCCGTCCTCGGACGGCGATGCCGTCGATAACGGTCTCGACAGCGATCTCGATCTCGGCCGGAGTTCGGTGGGCCCACTGGCTGGCGAGGAAGCGCTCCTTCATGGCGGGCAGCTCCGCATCGTCTCCCGGATCCTGGTCGGCGCTGCCGGGCAGGTCGAGGATGTCCACCATGGCGGCCCGGGCGTAGTGCTGCTCGACCCAGGCATGGAAGGCCGTACCACGGCGTGCGGCCAGGGCGGGGGGCTCGGGCATGGGGCGGCGCAGCCCCGAGGCGAACCGTGCGGGGTCCTGAGCCAGTGCCACCACGGCGGAGGCTGACAGGTGACGAGGCAGCAGGACCGTGAGCTCGCCACGGTGAGCACTGCGACGCCGCTCCTCCAGCAGCAGGTCGAGCTCCTCCATCACGGGCAGCGCTTCACCCGGCAGGGGCAGCACGCCCTGGTGCCCGCTCGCCGTCGGGGGCTTGGTCCCCGAAGCAGAGGTGAGCTCCTTGACCGCGTGCCTGACCGCTTCCGCACCGTCGGAGAGGGCGGCCCTGCGGTGTTCCATCGGGTCGGCCGGCCACAGAGCGGAGATCGCCTCGGCGTTCGCCGGGTTCTCCGGCGCCTCCGGAGCCGTCGGGTCGGGCAGCTCCGCCCATTCCAGCACGGTCATCGGGACACCGCCTTCAGGGTCCAGCAGCTCGGTGAGGAACCGTGAGGTCACCTTGGGAGTCTTTCCATCCGTCCACACCGGCGCGCTGAGGAGCATCGCCTTCCTGGCGCGGGTGAAAGCCACGTAGGCGAGCCGGCGCTCCTCGGCGACACCATGCTCGCCCCCTTCCCGCAGGAACTCCTCGATGCGGCTCTCCAGAGCCTTCCAGTCGGCGGCACCCCTCCAGTCCAGCCGTGGCAACCCCTTGCTGTCGCCACGGAGCTCGAACGGGATCCCGCCGTCCTTAGGACCAGCGACCCATCCCCGCGACTTCGGCGCGGGGACGACCCACTCGCCCGCCAGTGGCCGGCTGACAGCCGAGGAGAGTGCGGGAAACGACCCCTCCACGAGCCCGGGTACGGCCACCACGTCCCACTCGAGTCCCTTGGCAGCATGGACTGTGAGGATCTGTACCGCGTCGGTGGACGCCTCGATGTACCCCTTGTCCAGCCCTCGCTCCTCCTTGAGGGCCGCTGTGAGCCAGGCGAGGAAGCCACCGAGGTTGGGGCGGTCAGCAGTGACCGTGAAGGTGGCGGCCACGTCAGCGAAGGCATCGAGGTGGGCGCGCGCGGCGGCCGGGGTGTAGCCGGGACGAGCCAGCACCTCGATGTCCAGGCCCAGGGCTCGCTCGGCCTCGCCGAGGAGGTCGGCCAGCGGAAGGCCGGTCAGCGACCGCAGCCTGCGGATGGCCTGCTGCAGCCCACGCAGGCGGTCCAGCGCGACGTCACTGATGGACTTGCCGTCCCAGCTTCGCCAGCCCGGCCGAGGAAGGTCGTCAACGGCCTCGACGATGCTCACGCGGTCCGAGCTGTCCGGCGACTGGTCGCGAGCGGTGGACCCGGATCCGCGGGCGGCCCCAGGGCCCGGCACATCGACAACCGCGCCTTGAACGTCGTCCTCGTCGTCGGGGGCGACCTCGTCCGCCACGCCGAGGCGAGCGTCCTGCTGGTGACGCGCCCACGCCATGAGACCGTCGAGGTCCGCTGCGCCGAGCCGGCACAGGGGACCTGTGAGCAGCCGCATCAGCTGGTCACCGCGCGTCGGGTCCTGCACCACGTGCAGGAGAGCCGTGACGTCCTCGACCTCAGGTGTGAGCAGCAGCCCCCCTAGCCCGACCACCTCGTACGGGACTCCGCGGGCCTCCATCGCCTCGATGACCGATGCGAACTGCGAGCGCTTGCGACACAGCACGGCAGCCGACCGTGCCCCCTCGGCGCGCCGGTCCGCCACCCAGCTCGCCAGGAGCGCCGCCTCGTCGGCGGCCGTGACGGTGCGGGCCACCACGACCTGGCCGTCACCGGCGTCGGCACGTGGCGAGAGCTGCTCCACCGGGACGGAGGAGTCCCGTCGCAGGGGCGCGGCGACCAGGTTGGCCACACGCAGGACCTGCCGGTCGTTGCGCCAGCTCGTGGACAACGGACGGAGGGCAGCAGGACGGTCATTGCGTCGGAAGACGTCGCGGAAGGCAGTCAAGGTCGTGGCGCTGGCACCACGCCAGCCATAGATGGACTGGTGGGGGTCACCCACCGCGGTCACCCTGGCGGGCTCCTCGGAAGAGGCGAAGAGCGCCCTCAGCAGCTCCAGCTGTGCGGCAGACGTGTCCTGGAACTCGTCGAGCAACACCGCGCCGAACCGCTCGCGCTCGATCGCTCCGATGTCCGGGAAGGTCATCGCGAGTCGCGCAGCCAGGGCCATCTGGTCGGCGAAGTCCATGGCGTCCCTGGACTGCTTGAGGTCGAGGTATCGCTGGACGAGGGGGAGCACCGCGGCCCTGGCACGGAGATTCTCCCGCATCTTCCGTGCCTCGGTGGGCAGGTCCTTGGCCCGGCTGTCTCCTTTGGGCAGCGCCGCAAGCGTTTCGAGCACCTCTGTCAGGTAGCCGGCCACCTCGCCGGGCGACACGAGGTGCTCCGACATCTCGCCCGCCAGGTCGACGACCGCAGCGGTCACTGTGGACTCCGCGAACTGGACATCGTTCATCGGCCCGTCGTAGGCGGCCACGACCTCGGAGGCGTACTGCCAGGCGGCAGCCTCGGAGAGCAGCCGCGACTCCGACTCGAACCCGAGTCGCAGGGCGTGCTCGCGGACCAGACGGCCCGCGTACGAGTGGTATGTCGACACGGTGGGCGTACCACCGAGAACCTCCGCGCCGGACTGCCCGTCGTCGGGCGGCGGCACCCAGACGTCGTGCTGCTGCAGGAGCCGCAGCCGGTTGCCGATCCTCTCTGCAAGCTCCGTTGCGGCTTTGCGCGTGAAGGTCAGGCCGAGCACCTGGTCGGGTGCCACCAGTCCGTTGGCCACGAGCCATACGACGCGGCTCGTCATCGTCTCCGTCTTTCCGGACCCCGCGCCGGCCACCACGAGCAGAGGTGACAGAGGAGCCTCGATGACCGCCTCCTGTTGCGGCGTGGGCTCGGGCAGCCCGATGGCCCGCGCGATCTCCTTGGCCGACAGGGTCCCCCGCCGCACGGTCAGGATGCTTTCCTGCGTCGTCACAGCACTCGCCCCTCCGGCTGCACGGGACAGGACTGCCGGAGCTGGCACTGCTTGCACCACTCGCCGACCGTGGCGACGAACGTCCCTGCCGCCATCCCCTCGGCGGTGCTGCTCACCAGGTCCTGCGCCCACCCGGGCTCGTCGTCGTCGCGCAGCGCCGGTTGCAGCTGCAGAGTCGTCTTGACCAGAGCCCCCTTGCCGACCTGGAGGAGCGCCGCACCGGCCGAGCTCGTCCCGAGCTCCTCGAACGCCCCGTGCTCCACACCCAGCTGGTAGACGCCCAGCTGCGGGTGACGGGCGATCTCCTCGGCCCGGGGCTTGCTGGTCCCGGTCTTGTAGTCGACGACGCGAAGACCCGACCCGTCCGGTGTCCGCTCCAGCCGGTCAACCTTCCCCGACAGCACCGCCCGGCCGACGGTGACCTTCATCTCCAGCTCGGCCCCGAGCCGCGTCCATCCGCTCGCCGCAGCCTCCTCGAAGTACCTCGCCAGCCTGCGGACCATCTGGTGAGCCTCATGGCGCTTGCGGTCGGAGACCCATCCGGGCGGCAGACCGAGCCTGCCCCAGCGGGCATCGACCTCGGCGACCATGGTGTCCGCATCGACGTCACCGAGCTCGGCGGCGATGTCGTGCACGAGGGTGCCCAGGTCGGCGGCCCCGACGGACGGCCCGTCACCGCCGACGGACCCGAACAACCACCGCAGGCCGCAGCGGCCGAACGCCTCCACCTTGCTCGGCGAGACACGGACGGGCTCGTCGTCGGCCCGCAGCGGCCGGTCGTCGGAGAGCGACCGCATGACCCACCACTGCCTTGGGTCCGCTCCAGGGACCCCCTCGTGGGTCAGACGCGCGAGCGCCGACACGGCAAGGCGCCGCACCGCCGGGTCCCGGTCGGCCAGCTCCCGGCGCAGCTGGCCGACGAGCGCAGGCAGCGTCATCGTCCGCGAGACCTCGGTGAACGGCCGGTCCCCCCTCGCGGAGATCGTCTCCGGGTCCACGACGTCGAGGTACACGGACGGCTGCTCGTCGTCGCTGCGCACCGCCGTGACAAGCACTCGCCCGCGCGCTCGGGTCACAGCCACGAGGAACAGCCGGGTCTCGTCGTACCGCACGGCTGCCTGCGCGGCACGGAACGTCGTCGGTCTACCGGTGACGACGTCCACCAGGTGCTCCGAGCCCAGCAGGGACCCGCGCAGCCGCAGGTCGGGCCACACGCCCTCCTGCACGCCGGCGACGACGACGAGGTCCCACTCGCGACCGGCAGCGGACTGAGGAGTGGTGATCGTCACGGACTCCCCTACCGGCGACCGCGCCACGAGGGTGTCTCCCGGGATGTCCTGGCTGCCGATGTGGGTGAGAAACTCCTCGGGTCCCGCCTGCGGCAGCCGGTCCGCGAACTTCGCGGCGGCGTCGAACAGGCCGACGACCGCGTCCAGGTCGCGGTCGGCCCGGCCTCCGCTGGGCCCGCCGGCAAGGGCAGCCGCCTGCCACTGCGGCGCGAGCTGGGAGGCACTCCACATGGCCCACAGCACGGACTCGGCGCTGACGCCCGGCTCCCAGCGCCAGAGCGACCCGTCCCGGTGGCCCGGAGCTGCGGCGACACCGGCCTCGATGGTGCGGGCGACCCGCCGAGCCGAGTGAGCCTCCGGGCCCAGCTCCACGAGGGCCCCCGGCTCCGTCAAGGCCCGCGCCAGAAGCTCGTCGCTGGTCCGGCCTCCGCCGTTGGCGAGCTCCTGTCGCCGCAAGGCCCGCCTCAGCCGGCGCAGAGCCACTGCGTCTGCGCCGCCGAGGGGCGAGACGAGGGTATCGACGGCCACCTGCGGACTGAGCGCGTCGGCGCCGCCCCGGGCGAGGTCCAGTACGACGGAGAGCAGGGCCAGGAGCGGCCGCACCGCAACCTCTTCCCGCACGGGAAGGTCCGTCGCGCTCGCCGCCACGGGGACGCCGGCGGCGATGAGGGTCCGGCGCAGGGTGGATGTGCGACCTTGACCGCGGACGATGACCGCCATCTGTGACCACGGCACCCCGTCACGCAGGTGCGCCTCCCTGAGCCGGCCCGCCACGAAGCTGGCCTCCTGGGTCACGGCCCGCAGCAGGTGAACCTCGACCTCGCCACCGGGCCGACCCGGCACGGTCGCGCGCTGCGCGCCGCCTCCCAGCGCACCGATCTTGGGGGCGACGCGTGCGGCGGCCCGGTGCACGGCGCGCGGCAGCCGGTACGCACTGGGCAGGACCAGCGACGGCCCGGCGCCCAGCTCGGTCCAGCGGTCGGCCAGGTAGCGGGGGTCTGCGCCGCGGAAGGTCTGGACGGCTGAGTCGGGATCGCCGAGCAGGACCACGTCGAGGCCAGGGGCGGCGACCGTCCGCAGCAGACGGGCAGCAGACCAGGTGAGCTCCTGCGCGTCGTCCACGACGACCAGCCGCAGCGAGTCATGCAGGCGTGCCAGCCAGGCGGGGTCCTCCTCCAGCAGGTCCGCGGCTGCACCGAGGATCCAGGCCGGGTCGTATGCTCCGGGCGCCGACAGGGCCGTCACCTCGTCGTACTCCGCGAGTACGTCGGCCGCGGCAGCCCACTCCGGACGCCCGTGGTCCCGCCCCAGCCGCGCCAGGTCGCCAGGCTCCAGACCATGCTCGACGGCGCGCATCAACAGGTCGCGCAGCTCAGCACGGAAGCCTCGCGTGCCCAGAGCAGCCTGGACCCTCTCGGGCCAGGCCGGCGCCATGGTCCGGTCGGCCGCATGCCCGGCCAGCAGGTCACGCAGGATGACGTCCTGCTCCGGCCCGCTGAGCAGCCGGGGCGTCGGGTCCCCCCGCAGGGCGGCGGCCTGCCGCAGGATGCCGAACGCGAACGCCTGCTGCGTCCGCGCGAGGGGCTCGGTCGAGGTCCGGCCCAGCCTTGCGGTCACCCGCTCGCGCAGGGCACCGGCAGCCACTCGCGACGAGGTCAGCAGGAGGCACTGGTCGGGAGTCGCCTCCCCCGACTCCACCCTGGCCACCACCGTCTCGATCGCCGTGACCGTCTTCCCGGTGCCTGGACCGCCGAGCACTCGCAGCGCCCCTCCTCGATGCGCGACGGCAGCGGCCTGCACGTCGTCGAGCGAGGGCGGGTCGGCGACGAGGCCGGGGGCGCGACGCAGGGTGAGCACGCGACTGATTCCATCACCTTGCACCGACACCGGACGTCGCCGGCTCACCCTCCACGGTGGCCTTCGACGGCTGTGGGCAGTCGTGGCTCCGACCACCGAGCGCTCGCGAGGTCCACCCTCCGCCCGTCGATCTGCCCGCGCACCAGCGCGGTGCCCTCCTCGCGGTAGTGGGCGAGGGCCTGCTCCTCGTGGCCCTGCGGGAAGTAGCCGCCTGCCCGCACCACGCGCCACCACGGCACATCCGAGCCGTACCGCGCCATCACCGTGCCGACGGCCCGGGGCCCGCCCCGCCCGAGGAGCTCGGCGATGTCGCCGTACGTGAGCACCATCCCCTCCGGGATGGTGTCGACCACCTCGAGGACGTCGTCGGCGAACTCAGTCGGCAGTCCGCTGGGGCCGTCCGGACCACGGCGCGGCGTTCCGGTCACCACGTCTTTCGGGTCAACGTCTTTCGAGTCACCAGGTCCTGGGGTCACCATGTCGGGACGGCCCCTAGTAGGTCGGTTGCGTGGGGTCGACGTCACGGACCCACGCGAGGACGCCGCCGCTGAGGTTCGCGACGCCGGCCCGACCACCCCGGGCGAGCAGGCGGGCAGCCTCGGCCGAGCGCGCACCGGACTTGCAGTGAACGATCACCGGTATGCCGGGTACGAGCTCGGAGTCGGCCTCGCCGCTGCGGAACCGGTCCAGGTGGACGGCCCGCGCACCGGGGATCGACACGATGTCCCTCTCCCCGGGCTCCCTGACGTCGACGAGCTCGAAGTGGACCTCCCCGCGCTCCCGCCGTGCCAGCAGGTCCGCGAGCTCGGTCGCCGATACCTCCCCCACCGGGGCGGTCGGGTCCGCCGGTCCGCCGACCGCGTCGTCGGCGGTGCCGACCGTCGCCGGACCACGCAGGCCACACAGCTGCTCGTAGTCCACCAGCGAGGTGACGGTCGGCGACTGCCCGCAGACCGGACAGTCCGGGTCGGCCCGGACGGTGAGGGCGTCCCAGGTCTGGCGCAGCGCGTCGTGGACCAGCAGGCGTCCGACCAGCGGCTCGCCGCGCCCCACCACCAGCTTGACGGCCTCGGCCACCTGGACCGACCCCACCGCCGCGCAGAGCACACCCAGCACACCGCCGGTCGCGCACGAGGGAACGGCGTCGGGGGGCGGGGGGTCCGGAAAGACGCAGCGGTAGCACGGGCCGTACCCGGCGAACCACACGGAGACCTGGCCGTCGAACCGGTAGATCGAGCCCCATACGTGCGGCAGCCCGAGCATCACGCAGGCGTCGTTCACGAGGTACCGGGTCGGGAAGTTGTCCGCCCCGTCGAGGACGACGTCGTAGTCGGCCAGGATCTCCATCGCGTTGTCCGAGGTCAGTCTCACGTCGTGACGCACGACGGTGACGAGAGGGTTGATGGCCGCCACCGTCTCGGCGGCCGACTCCGTCTTGGGACGGCCGACGTCCGCCACCCCGTGGACGACCTGCCGCTGAAGGTTCGAGGCGTCCACCACGTCGTCGTCGACGACGCCGATGGTCCCGACGCCTGCCGCAGCCAGGTACATCAAGGCGGGCGATCCGAGCCCACCGGCCCCCACGACCAGCACGCGGGCGTTGGAGAGCCGACGCTGACCTTCGACCCCGACGTCAGGAAGCAGGATGTGGCGGGCGTACCGGGCCTTCTGCTCACTGCTCAGCTCGGGCCCCGGAGCCACCAGCGGTGGGATCGCCATGTGACGCACGTTACCCGTGCGTACCATGGCCCGGACAGCGCAGTACCGAGAGAGGCCGCCACCGATGTCCCTACGCGCAGATCCCGGCACCGAGACGGCCCGCGGGCAACGCCTGCCGCGCTCGGCCCGCCGGGCGCAGCTTCTCGAGGCTGCCCAGGCCGCTTTCGTCGAGTCCGGCTACCACGCTGCCGCGATGGACGACATCGCGGACCGGGCTGGGGTGTCGAAACCCGTGCTCTACCAGCACTTCCCGGGCAAGCTCGAGCTCTACCTGGCGCTGTTGGACAAGCACAGCGAGGCTCTGGAGCAGCTTGTCCGGGACGCCCTCGACTCCACGCATGAGAACAAGGAACGCGTCTACGCCGCGATCAACGCCTACTTCGACTTCGTCTCCCGGGACGGGGCGGCCTTCCGGCTCATCTTCGAGTCCGACCTGACCAACGAGTCGGCGGTGCGGAACCGGCTCGACGCCGTGGGGCTGGTCTGCGCCGAAGCGGTGGCCGAGGTCATCGCCGAGGACACCGGGCTCACCGAGGAGGACGCCTCCCTGCTCGGTATGGCGCTCACGGGCCTGGCGCAGGTCAGCGCCCGCCATTGGCTGGCCCAGGGTTCCGACGTGCCCAAGGACGAGGCCGCCAGGCTGGTCGGGGCCCTGGCCTGGCGCGGGCTCGGTTCCTTCCCCAAGGTGGGCGGGGAAGGTTCGGACGACCTGCCTGGTTAGCCTTCAGGCGAGACACCGCACCGGAGCCACCGGCCCGCGTGCCGACTGAGCAGACGCACCTGAACAGAAGGGAACCACCGTGGAGGTCAAGATCGGCGTGCAGAACGTCGCCCGCGAGATCACGTTCGAGACCGACGCGAGCGCCGACGAGGTCGTCAAGGCCGTCACCGACGCCGTCGAGAACGGCAGCGCCCTGCGGCTCACCGGCGAGAAGGGCCGACAGGTCCTCGTGCCCGCCGGCGTCCTGGGCTACGTCCAGATCGGCGAGACCGAGAAGCGGGGGGTCGGCTTCGGCAACATCTGACGCCGAACCACCTCTGACCTGCGGTTTTCCGAGCACGTTGTGTCCTCACCGTGACCATCTGAACGTGCGGAACCGGGCGAGAAGGTGTTGAGTTGTTCTTGTCCGGGCCTGTGTGGCCCCACGAATGAGAGGAACTCTCCATGGAGATCATCGGTGTCATTATCGCCGGCGCCATCATCGGCGCCCTCGCGCGCTTGGTGATGCCCGGCCGTCAAGGGATCAGCGCCCTTGTCACCGTCATCTTGGGCATCCTCGGGGTGCTGATCGGGTACTACCTGGCAGCGGCCCTGGGCGTGGCAGCCACCAACGGCATCGACTGGCTGCGATGGATCATCAGCATCATCGTCGCGGTCGTCCTCATCGCCATCTACATCGCGGTGACAGGACGCAGGGGCACCAGCAACACGCGCATCTGACCCCAACCGTCACGGAGGGGCCCGGTCCATCGCTGGACCGGGCCCCTCCTCATGCGGCAAGGCCGAGGCGGCCCATCCTGCGGGTGTGCTCGTCGGTGAGCCGGGCGAACATCCTGCCGAGCTCGGCAAGGTCAGCGCTGGGCCTGCCCGGCGCCCCCACTCCCCCGACCAACAACGACGCCAGAGCATCGCGCTCCACAGCGACCTGCTGCGCCTGGGAGAGCGCCTCCCCGACAAGACGGCGACCCCAGAGCGCAAGCCGGCCGGCGACCCGCGGATCCTCCTTGATCGACTCCCGCACGACCTTGACCACGAACTCGGCCTGACCGACGTCCTGCATCGCGGAGTGCACGAGGTCGCGGGTGGACGGGTCGACGTACGCCGCGATCTCCCGGTAGAAGTCCGTCGCGATCCCGTCGCCGACGTAGGCCTTCACCAGTCCCTCGAGCCAGGTGCTCGGGCGTGTCCGCTCGTGGAACGAGTCGATCGGCCCGATGAATGGCGCCATGGCCTCCTCGGAGGCGATGCCCATCTCGTCCAGCCGGGCCACGAGGATCTCGTAGTGCCGGAACTCCGCTACGGCGAGGGCTGCGACCGCTGCCTTCAGCGGCTGGGTGGGCGCCAGCTCGGAGTCACCGGCCAGCCTCGTGAAGGCGGTCAGCTCCCCATAGGCCAGCACTCCGAGCAGGTCCGCGACGGCGTCGCGGTACTGCTGGTCGGCCAGCCAGTCGTCCTGCGTCATGCCGGTCACCCTATAAGCGGGTCCCGGCAGGTGCCGTCGATGCGGGTGATCTGGCGGTGTCCCGGTAGGCTGGGGACGTCAAAGGTGCCCGGTCGGCACGAATCAGCCGCGGACCCTCGGTCCGCTCCCCTCATGACGAAGACCTCCGATCGGCCCGCTGTGCGAGCGCCTCCCTTGCGGGACGGCCCCGATCGAGAGAACTCCATGACTGAGCACGACCTGGGCGCGAGCGCGCCCACCCCCGAGTCCGCCCCTGAAGAGGCTGCCCCGTTGGCCACGGCACCGCCCACGCCGACGTTCGCCGACTTCGACGTCCACCCGGACATCGTCGCCTCCCTGAGCGATGCCGGCATCGTGACGCCCTTCCCGATCCAGGCGATGACCCTTCCTGTAGCCCTGTCGGGCCACGACATCATCGGCCAGGCCAAGACCGGCACCGGTAAGACCCTCGGTTTCGGCGTACCGATGCTGAACAGGACCGTCGCGCGTGACGACAGCGGGTGGGAGACCCTGCCGTATGCCGGTAAGCCGCAGGCCCTCGCCGTGGCACCCACCCGTGAGCTGGCGGTCCAGGTGGCCGGCGACATCGAGCGAGCCGGCAGGCGCCGTGGCATCCGGGTCCTGACCGTCTACGGCGGCCGGGCCTACGAGCCGCAGATCGAGGCGTTGCGCACCGGTGTGGAGATCGTCGTCGGAACCCCCGGCCGGCTGATCGACCTGGCCCAGCAGGGACACCTCGACCTGTCCCACACGAAGACCGTCGTGCTCGACGAGGCCGACGAGATGCTGGACCTCGGGTTCCTGCCGGACGTGGAGAAGCTGCTGGCGATGACGCCCGGCTCGCGACAGACGATGCTGTTCTCGGCCACCATGCCGGGGGCCGTCGTGGCGCTCGCCCGTCGGTACATGAGCCAGCCCACCCACATCCGGGCCATGGGCGACGACCAGGAGAACGCGCACACCGTGAAGGCCGTGGAGCAGTTCGTCTACCGGGCCCATGCCATGGACAAGGTCGAGATGCTCGCCCGGATGCTGCAGGCCAGGGACCGTGGGCTCACCATCATCTTCAGCCGCACCAAGCGGACGGCGGCCAAGGTCGCCGACGAGCTGGTCGACCGCGGGTTCGCTGCGGCCGCCATCCACGGGGACCTCGGCCAGGGTGCCCGTGAGCAGGCCCTCCGGGCGTTCCGCAACGGCAAGGTCGACATCCTCGTGGCCACGGACGTGGCGGCCCGGGGCATCGACGTGGAGAACGTGACCCACGTGATCAACTACCAGTGCCCAGAGGACGAGAAGACCTACCTGCACCGGATCGGGCGCACGGCCCGCGCCGGCAACACCGGCATAGCCGTCACCTTCGTCGACTGGGACGACATGCCTCGCTGGGGCCTCATCAACAAGACCCTCGACCTCGGCATACCGGAGCCGGAGGAGACCTACTCCTCCTCGGACCACCTGTACGAGCAGCTGGACATCCCCCGCGAGTCCAAGGGCCGGCTCCCCCGGGCGGCCCAGAAGCTGGCCGGCCTGGGCGCCGAGGTGCTCGAGGACCTCGGGGAGACAGGGAAGAGCAGTGGACGTCGCGCGGCTGCCGGTGGCCGCACTGGACGGGAGACCGGACGGGAGACCGGACGCGGTCCAGGCACCAGGGAGAGCCGTCGTCGCGACGGCGGCGACCGGCGGCCCGAGGGTCGGGCGGAGGGCCGGTCTGAGGGCCGGTCGCAGGCTCCGGCTCCCGACCGCGGCGACGGTGACGGCGGGACGAAGGCCCCGCGTAACCGTAACCGCCGCCGCACCCGCGGTGGCAGCACCGGGGCCGGCGAGCCGACCCAGAGCTGACGGCGTGGCGCGGGTCAGGCGCCGATGGTCGCCGTGTCGATGACGAACCGGTACCGCACGTCCGAGGCGACCACGCGGTCATAGGCCTCGTTCAGCTCGTCCGCACCGATCGTCTCGATCTGCGCGGCGAACCCGTGCTGGGCAGCGAAGTCCAGCATCTCCTGGGTCTGCGGGATACCACCGATGTTCAAGCCGGCCAGCGCCTTGCTTCCGCCGATCAGGGAGAAGGCGCGGAACGAGCTGGGGTCACTCGGGGCGCCGACGTCACCATGACGCCGTTCGGCTTGAGCAGACCCAGGTAGTCATCGAACGGCAGGTTGGCGCTGACTGTGTTGAGGATGAGGTCGAACCGGCCTTGGAGCTCCCCGAAGGTCTCCTGGTCTCTGGTCGCGCGGTGGTCTACGGCATCGAAGCGCCTGCTGTCGGCCTCCTTGGCCGTGGACTGGCTCAGCACGGTCACCTCCGCGCCCAGTGCCGCGGCGAACTTGACCCCTAGGTGCCCAAGGCCCCCTAGCCCCACCACGGCGACCTTCGTTCCGGGGCCCGCACCCCAGCGCTTGAGCGGGTTGTACGTCGTGATGCCGGCGCACAGCAGTGGTGCGGCGACGTCCAGCTCCAGCTCGTCCGGGATGCGCACCGCGAACCGCTCGCTGACGACCACCTGTTGGCTGTAGCCACCCATGGTCCTCTCCCCGTCGTAGCCCTCGCCGTTGTACGTCATCACCGCCCCCTTGACGCAGAACTGCTCCTGTCCGTCCTTGCAGTGCTCGCACTGGCACACGAGTCGACCATGCACCCGACGCCCACTCGGTCGCCGACCGCGTACCGCGTCACGCCGTCGCCGACCGCGGAGACGACGCCGGGGATCTCGTGCCCCGGGACCATCGGGAAGCTGGCGCTGCCCCACTCCTCCCGGACCTGGTGGATGTCGCTGTGGCAGATTCCTGCGAAGGCGATGTCGATGAGGACGTCGTCGTCGGGCAGCTCACGGCGTTCGACCACCGTCGGCTCGAGCGGGGCACCTGGGGTGGCTGCGGACAGGGCTGCGGTCTGGGACATGCGGTCTCCTGGGGTCGTCGCGGCCTTTCTCGTTCCGTCAGGCGACAAGTCCGCCAGGGTGGCGGCTATTCAAATTGGCACCCGGGCGGGCTTTGTGCGCGGGTGTCTCAGAGCTTCCTGACCAGCGCGGTGGCGACGTCGCGGTAGGCCTTGGCGCCCTTGGAGGTGCGCGACGTCGCCAGGATGGACCGCCCGACTGCGGGCGCCTCGGCGAACCGGACCGTCTTCGGGATGGGCGGCTCCAGGACCGGGAGACCGTACCGGTCACCCACGTCGGCAAGCACCTCCTGGGCGTGGTTGCTCCTGCCGTCGAAGAGCGTGGGCAGGATGCCCCACACGGCCAGGTCCTTGTTGAGGATCTTCTTCACGTCGGCCACGGTGTCGAGCAGCTGGCCGACGCCCCGGTGGCTGAGCATCTCGCAGGGCATCGGGATGACCAGCCCCTGGCTGGCGGTGAGCGCGTTGAGCGTCAGGACCCCGAGGCTGGGTGAGCAGTCGAGCAGGATCACGTCGTAGTCCGCGCGAACCTCCTCGAGCACCCCACGGAGGATGTACTCCCGGCCGGGACGCGGCAACAGCTGCGCTTCGGCACCGGCGAGGTCGATCACGCTGGGGACCAGGTCCACGCCGTCCTCGCACTCCACCCGCACGTCCGCCACCGAGGCGCGACCCAGCAGGACCTCGTTGATGGACCCCTCGACGGCGTCCGGGTCGACGCCGAGGCTGAACGTGAGACAGGCCTGGGCGTCCAGATCGACGAGCAGGACCCTCTTGCCGAGCTCGGCGAAGGCCGCGCCGAGGGAGGCGACGGACGTGGTCTTGGCCACGCCGCCCTTCTGGTTGGCGACGGAGACGATCGTGGCGGGGCGGGGGCGCGACCTGGCCAACTCTGCGCCTTTCCATGGGTCCGGATGCGACGCGCACAGTGTCTCAGGCCGCCACACCGGCGGGACCGGCGGCTTGGACCAGGACGGAACCAGTGGTCAGCCCAGCCCTCCGGGAAGGGCGCCGATGCCGTACTGGAGCCCATTCGGCGCTCTTGCCGGCTCAAGCCGCGCCCAGCGTCACGTCGACGATGTCCGGGTTGCTCTCGAGGTCGGCGACGAGCTGCGCGGCCTGTTCTGTGCGGGCCCGGGTCTGCATCGTCACTCGCCGCCAGCCGCTCGTGCCCGAGTCGTCGATGCTGAGATCGCTGAGACCGAGGTTGAGCCGCTCCATGGCGTCGAGAACGTCGGCCAACGTGCCGCTTCCTTGCGGATACGACACCGAGAGCCGCAGGCTTTGGCTGCGGAGCCGATCGACGCGGATGACCAGGGCCCGCAAGCCGACCAGGGCGAAGGCGACAACCGCCGAACCGACGAAGAGCGGGCCCCACGCGCCGGCGCCTGCCGAGACTCCGAGTGCAGCGGACAACCAGAGCGTCGCCGCGGTGGTGACGCCGCGCACGGATGTGCCGTCCCGCATGATGGCCCCTGCACCGATGAACCCGATGCCTGATACGACCTGTGCGGCCACGCGAAGCGGGTCGACGTTGGGTCCGCGTGGGATCTCGCCGAAACCATGGGCACCGGCGATGGTGAACAACGCAGCACCGACCGCCACCAAGGCGTGCGTGCGCACGCCGGCCACCTTGTCGCGGACCTGACGCTCCAGGCCGAGGACAGCACCGGCGCCGACGGCGGCCAACAGCCGAAGGGCCAGCTCGACCGTGCTCAGGGTGCTCAAGGTCGTGCCCGCTGCCCAGACGCCCGTCCGTTCAGCGTGAAGGGCGACCTCAGCCGCAGCTCCACGTTACGGTCGCTGACAGCCCCACGGTTGGGTGAGTCGAACCCTGCCCAAGGGACGTTCCCGGCCAGCTCGCGGTGCAGAGCCGCCAGCTGGGCGGACGATCCTGCAGTTGATCCCGGGGATGAGTCGTGGTCGAGCATGGTGCAGACAACAGAGAGCGTCTCGTCGCCGTTGTCGACGATCTCCACCAGACGCGCCTGGCATGGCCAGTCCACGATCGCACAGGTCGTGACCTCCCAGAATCCGGCACTGGTCCGGTGCGGATGCCGTTGGGGGCGGATCGTGTTGGTGTGCGTGTGGCCGTTCAGCCACAGGACGACGTTCTGGAAGCGGTGGAGCAACCGCAACAGGCTCACCGTCCCGTGTCCGCCTTCGGGGTCTGTGGCCCGACCGGAACCCAGGGTGTCCGAGCCGTGGTGGGAGAAGACGACCACAAGCCGGTCATCGCTGCCGGTCTGGACGACACGTCCGTCGGCAGCGTCGTACTGGGAGTGCACGTCCACCAGCTGTTCCTCCAGCCAACGCATCTGCTCGCCGTTGACCGATCCTTGGGCGCCACCTGCGACATAGTTGGTGTCCAGGGAGATGAGACGCACGTGGGGCAGGTCATAGCTGTAGTAGGCGGTTCCGTCACGCCGGTTCGCAGCGGTGAAACCATGTCCGGACGGCTGGCCGCCGTCGCGAAAATGAGCGTCGATGAACTCGCACCGGGTGATCGGACGACGGGCCGGGTCCGCGGTCAGCGGACGGTGGAGTCCCGTCGCGAAGTGATCGGGGGAGGAGATGAAATGAGCGACCGGATCGAACGATCGTTCTCTCAGGAGCTGCGCAGGCAGGGCAACGGGCTTGCGGTCTCCGACGAGCAGACGTCCGAGAGCCTCAGTGATGCCACCCATTCCCTGCGCCAGCGCCTCGTGGTTGCCGTAGCACGCCAGCCAGGGATAGCGCAGACCAGCCGCCTCGAACTCCTCGAGCGCGCGATCGAGAAGACCAGGATGTGTCGGAAAGCCGTATCGCTCACGCCACATGTCGCGGCCCCCGTCGGGGCGCCAGAAGGCCGTCCCTGGCCAGACCTGACTCTGTACCCCTTGATAGATCGGACCACCGGACCGCGGGCGAACCCGACCACCCTCGAGCAGCGCGAGAAACATCTCGGTCTCGTTCCACTGGGCGTTGTCGATGGCGTCACCCGTGGTGACCACAGCATCGATCGGCGCGCCGGTGACGGGGCCGCCGGAGAGCCGGTTGAGGGTGCGGACCATCGAGTCGACCGCGTGCGCCGTGAGCGCCTCCTGCGGCCGCTGCGTGGGAGCCAGCGCCTTGAAGGCAGGCACGTCCATCAGCTCGTTGAAGAACTCGAAGCGAGCCGGCGACTGCACGTCGGCGATCTGCAGGTCTGTCACGTGCGCGAGGCAGGCCAAGGGGCGTCGGGTGGACAGTCCTCCAACGGCCTCCGGGCCAAGAGGCGCCAGGTCGTCGCGCCGAAGGTGCCTCTCTCCCGGACCCAAGCTCACTGACCGGTACGCCGCGTGGGTTCCGGACGAGATGGAGCCACCAGCCCGCAGAGTCCGTTCCAGGGTGGTCCGCGGGCGCCGAGCGCTCACCGCTCCACCAGCATGGGACGCCGCAGGCGCAGCTCAACGAGCACCTGTTGACCGGGCGCGAAGCCGCCTCCCTCAGGCGAGGGCATGTCGGCAAGCACGAGCTGGCCTTCCCCGGTATCGAGACGGACCGTCACGCGAGACACGGGCCCGAGAAAGCTGTTGGTGAGAACCGTCGCGAGAATCTTGGCGGAGTGGGCCGACATCTCGTTGCCGTCGGCCTCGGCCAGATGAACCTCCTCCGGCCGCACCAGGAGCCGTACCTTGGCGCCCTGCCGATAGCTTCGGGCCTCCTGGATGGGCACTCGACTCCCGTCGACCACGACGTGGCTTCCCTCGATCGATCCCAGAAGTGCGTTGGTCACCCCGACGAACTGCGCGACGAACGGCGTTGCCGGTTCGCGGTACACCGTGGCAGGGACGTCGAGCTGCTCCATGCGGCCCTCGGACATCACCCCGACGCGATCGGAGATCGCCAACGCCTCCTCCTGGTCGTGAGTCACGAACAGGGTCGTGATCCCCAGGTCCTTCTGGATCCGCCGGATCTCTCCACGGAGGTTGACCCGCACCTTGGCGTCCAGCGCCGACAGCGGCTCGTCGAGCAGCAGGATCTTGGGCTCGATCGCGAGGGCTCGAGCGAGGGCGACGCGCTGCTGCTGTCCTCCGGAGAGCTGATGAGGGTACTTGCCACCGTGAGCCGCAAGACCGACCAGGTCGAGGAGCTCCCCGGCACGGTCCCGGCGGCGCCGGGGCGCGACACCGCGCAGTCGCATCCCGAACTCGACGTTCCCGGCAGCGGACATGTTGGGAAACAGGCTGTAGGCCTGGAAGACCATTCCGATGTCGCGCCGGTCGGGGGTCAGACGGGTGACGTCCTGACCGTCGATGACGACACGTCCCCGATCCGCGCTCTCGAAGCCCGCAACGATACGCAGGGCGGTGGTCTTGCCGCAGCCGCTGGGCCCCAGCAGACTGACGAACTCCCCGGCTGCGATGTCCAGGTCGAAGGAGTCCAGGGCGCGCACGCCGCCGAAGGCCTTCCCGAGGCCACTCATCTGTAGATGCGTCACGACGTGATCTCCTCTCGGACGGCGGCAGGCACGTCGTCGTCGCTGGTGGTGGAGGGCAGTCGCCTCCCGATGAAACCGAGGACGAACAGAACGACGAAGGCGAAGATCATGGACGCCAGCGCGACAGCCACCGACAGGCCGGCGTCCCGCTTGCCGATGACGTTGATCTCGACCTGAAGGTTGTCGAAGTTCAGCAACGACGCCAGGGTGAACTCGCCCAGCACAAGCGCCATCGTGAGCGACGCAGCCGACACGAGCGCGACCCGAAGGTTAGGGACCATCACGCGAAGGAGCACGGTGGTCCACGAGGCGCCGAGACTTCGGGCGGCCTCCGCAAGGGTTCGCAGGTCCATCGCAGAGAGGCCGTTGTCGATGGCTCGGAAGGCGTATGGAAGTGCCAGGACTCCGTATGCGAACGTCAGGGTGAGCGGTGAGTCGCCGAGGAGGTAGGTCACCCAGGCGTAGAGGTCCGCTATACCGACCACCACGACGATGGCGGGGATGGTCAGCGGCAGCAGACAGACCAGCTCCATCGCGCGCCGCAGCTGCGGAACACGCAGGTGGACCCACGCCGTGGTGGGGACGAGAAGGCCCAGGACAAGAGCAGTCGTGAGGACGGCCTGTGTGAGCGAGATCCGGATTCCGGCCAGCATGGCCGGCGTGGACCCGATCGCCCGCCACGACTCCAGACTGCGGCCCGTCGTACCGCGCGTGCTGAACTCCAGCATCGCCATGAGCGGCAACAGGAAGTACAGGGCACTCGCCGCCAGCACGAGCGCACGCAGAGCACTGTGCCCGGTCCAACGGCGAGGTGCCGCCGTCCGCCTCATCGCAACCACCGGGCGGTCCGGCGCTGCAACAGCGCGTACAGTCCCATGAACAGTGCGACGACGACGATCATGCCGAGGCCCAAGGCCTTGCCGAGGTTCTGCTGCCCGGTGATCACCTCGCTGGTCATGAAGGCGCGGATCTGAAGAGGAACGATCGGGCTGCCTTGCGAAACCAGGGCTGCGGCCGTTCCGTAGGCTGAGAACGCGTTGGCAAAAAGCAGCAGCGTCGCTCCGAGAAAGGCAGGGCTCAGCACGGGTCCCCCGACATGACGCCAGTAACGCCACGTCGACCCGCCCAGACTCTGGACCGCCTCGTGCCACTGAGGCCGGAGTCCTTCGACGGCGGGCAGGAAGACCAGCACCATGAGCGGGATCTGGAAGTAGGTGTAGACGACCATCAGTCCCGGCATGTCGAAAAGCCAGGCGCCGCCCCGGGGTGGCTCGATGGCGAAGAGCTCGCGCAGGAGGTTGGTCGCCAGGCCGGTCACGCCGACGGTGGCGATGAAGGCGAATGCCAGCGTGACACCACCGAACTGAGCCAGGACGCCGCACCCGGCCAAGACCAGACGCCGCACCAGGCCCTCTGGCTTCGCCGCCGCGATCGCCCAGCTGAGCAGCGCGCCCAGAACCGCCCCGACGAGAGCGGTCACTGCCGAGAGCTCGATGGAGCGGACGAACGCGTCGGCATAGACGCTGCCCGTGACTGCGCGAAGGTTGGACAACGTCGGATGCCCCCCGTTGTCCTGGAACGCGCCCATCACCACGACCACCGTCGGATAGAGCAGGAACACTGATACGAAGACCAGGAAGGGGGCGAGTGCCAGGTAGTGTCCCGCCGGTCCCAGCCGAGCACGCCGGTCCCTGCGCCCGCCCCGGCCGCCCTTCACCGGGTTGGAAGCCGCCACCTCAGTTCACCGCTTGCGCCCAGTGTTCGGCGACGTACGCCTTCGCCTTGTCGGACTGCGCGGTGGTCAGCTGGACGGGGGTGCCCGACAGTGCTGGCAGCAACGCGTACGCCTTGGCGTCGATGGTCCCGCTCTTGGTCATGGCGTCTGCCCGGACGGGGCGGGCCAGGCCGTTGAGCCAGATGTTCTGGCCCTTGTCGGAGAACAGGAACTCCTCCCACAGGCGAGCCGCTGCGGGATGTGGTGCGTCCTTGTTGATGGCTTGCATGTAGTAGGAACCGATCACGGCGCCAGCGGGCACCACCATCCGCCAGTCGACCTTGGAACCCTTGAACTGCTTCGCCATACCGGCGTTCTGGTAGTCCCAGTCCAGTACGACAGCGGTCTGTCCGCTTTCCACGGTCGCCGGCGTCGGGTCAAGGGGCAGGAAGTTGCCGCGCTTCTTCAGGTCAGCGAAGAACTCCACCCCTGGAGCAACGTCATCGGCCGAGCCACCGTTGCCGAGGGCCGCGGCGACCACACCGTTCAACGCTGCAGACGCCTGGGTGGGGTCACCGTTGAGGGCGACCTTGCCCTTGTACTCGGGCTTGCGGAGGTCCTTGATCGTCGTGGGCGCCGCAACCTGGTTGGCGTCGTAGCCGATCGTCATGAAGCCGCCGTAGTCGTCCAACCACTTCGCATCCGGGTCCTTGTGGTCGTCGGCGACGTCTTCCCAGCTCGCCACCCGATACGGGGCAAAGAGCGCGGTGTTCGCGAGCGCGACACTTGCGCCGAGGTCGAACACGTCTGGTGCCCGATCGCTGGCCGCGAGCTGGCGCGCCGCGTTGACCTCGTCCTGGCTCGAAGCATCGGGTTGTGCGGAGTTGACCCTGATCCCGTACTCAGCCGAGAACTGCTCGATCATCTCGCCGTAGTTGGCCCAGTCCGGAGGCAGTGCAATGACGTTGAGCGCACCCTCCTTCTTGGCCGCCTTCAGCAGTGCCTCCATGCCGCCTGCGGCGACTGCCGAAGTTGCCGACGCAGCCGGCGACCGACCGGCCTCGGAGTGCGTGGGCGGTGCGCCGCAGGCGGCGAGGGAGAGCGCGACCAGCGACAAGCCCAGGGCCGTGCGCGGGAAAGTACGTGCCATGAGGTCCCCCTGCTTCTGCGTCGAACGACGCATCTCTATAAAACGATTTAGGCGCGGGAGACATGATCAGAGCTTCCAGGCCCTCTGTCAAGCGGTCACCCGGGGCGCGGGGCCCGGACCAAAGACTTCCGCTCGAGGAACTCCACCGGCTCCCGGTGGTCCGCCGCAGGACCGTCATCGAGTAGCCGTGACATGAGTACGCGGCCGAGTCTTCGGCGATCAAGGGCGAGCGTGGCCAGGGGAGGGTCAAGGAACGCGGACGTGGGTAGGTCGTCATGACCGACGACTGACAACCGAGCTCCAATGCCCACGCGATGCGTCCGCGCCGCACGGTAGACCCCGAGTGCCGTGTAGTCGGAGTTGCAGATGACGGCTGTGGGAGCGGGACCGCGCGTGATGGCGCTGCCGATCGCCTGCTCGACCCCTGTCACGCTCAAAGGCGTCCGTATCACGCGTGCCGCAACTCCCGCCTCGCGAGCGACGCGCCGGAAGTACCTGAGACGGTCGCCGTCTGCCATCAGGGCTTGGGGTGCCGCCACGAAGCTCACCTCCTGGTGGCCGAGCTCCGCCAGCCGGCGCACCGGTAGCTCCACGGCCCGCCGGTTGTCCGGGGCGACACGTGAGATCCCGGCAATTCCTGCCGCGACAGCGTTGAGTGCCACGGTAGGCCGGCCGGGTGAGAGGTCACGCCATAAGCGGATGGCATCCCCGGTGCCGACCGGCGCGATGGCCAGGCCCTCAACGCGATAGTCGGCAAGCCGCTCCACGTGGGCCGACTCCCGCTCCAGCGAGTAGTCGGAGTCCAGGACCAGCAGAGCGACGCCCGCCTCGTGGGCAACCTCCTCCGCCCCCGCTATGACGTCGAGGAAGTACGGGTTTGACAAGTTGCGCACCACAAGACCGAATGTGGCGCTCCGACCCCGACGCAGAGCCCTCGCATACGGGTTGGCCCGGTAGCCAAGCTGATCCGCCGCCTGGAGGATCCGCTTACGGGTCTTCTCGGCGACGCCCTCGCGGCCGTTAAGTGCGAAGCTCGCGAGAGTGAGCGACACGCCAGCGGCCTTGGCGACGTCGCGAAGGTTCGCCGGACGGGAGGTCTCAGGCGTCGCCACGGTGTCACCCTCCAAGAGTTCCGGACCACGGGTCCTCGGCCTTGCGCCAGCGTAATCGCAAGTGTCCACGTGGCGCGGAGTAGGTGCGATGTCGCGAAGGAGGTGCTGGGGCGTGAGCTCGGGCGGCCTCGGTGGGCCGCTTCTTAACTTGCGGACGCCCAATCCTGTCAACGCCTAGGGTGACGAAAGAGTGACGTCCAGGGGAGCTGCGGACCGCCCAATCGGGGCCGCATCGGCACAGGGGGGACCGTAGCCATGTCCACGTCCGTTTCGGGCCAGGGTCCGGGAGGGGACGCCGATGTGGCGTTCCCCACCGCTCTGCGCGCCGCCATCTCAGGCAGCGGCCGCAGCCTGGAGTCATTGCGTCGACGGCTTCAGGAGCGAGGCACCCCCCTCAGCATCGCGACGCTGAGCTACTGGCAGTCCGGCCGCAGGGCACCCCAGCGCGCCAGCTCCCTGGAGGCGCTCGCGAACCTCGAGGCCATCCTGGGGCTCGCGCCGGAGCAGCTCAGCGCGACCCTGGGTCCGCCCCGACGGCCCGGTCCCCCGCGCGCCGCACGCCAGGCCGCGCGGCTTCCCGTGGAGCTGGTGGGGGCTTGCGAGGCTCTGGAGAGTCTCGGCTTCACGCCGTTCCTCGAGGTCGTGGATGTGACCGTCCACGCCACCCTGGAGGTCGACGCACAAGGGTCTGAACGCCTCCGCACGGTGCGCAACGTGGTCAGGGCCACTCGGGACGGGGCCCGCCGCCTGCCCGTTCTGCTCACCGCGCCGAGGCGGAGCGACGACCAGATCGAGGTCTCGGCGATCAGTGGTGGCCGGCTGGGGCGGGTCGTGTCCCTGCCACGGGACGGAGGGTTCGTCGGCGAGCTGATGCTGGACCGGACGCTTCGTGGCGGGGAGACGGCCGCCGTGGAGTACGAGGTGCGGCTGCCCAAGAACCTGTCGGCCGGCCATTCCATCGAGCACCACCTCTGGCACCGGGTCAGCGAGATCATGCTGTGGGTGCGGTTCCACCCGGACAGGCTGCCGCGCTCGGTGCAGGGCTACAGCGTCGTCGAGGGCACCAGGGCCGGCTCCGCCATGACCCTCGACGCGGCGACCAGCGTCCAGCAGGTCCTCCACAGGGCGGGGCCCGGTACGGTCGGCATCAGCTGGGCCTGGTGACGCCCAGCGCCGCGGGACCCTCGAGAGCCGCCCAGCCCGACTTCTCCTCTCCGTACGCCTGACCGGCCGGGCAGTGCGTCCGGAAGTCGCACCACTGGCACAGCGGTCCGACCCTGGCCGGAAAGCTGGGCGCGTCGACACCGAGCTCGGCGTAGTCCGCCTCCGCCGCGCGGGCCTCCTTGGCGATCGACTCCGCCTCGGCGATCTTGCGTCGCAGGGAGTCGCCGGTGTGGTCGTGGGCGGCCACGGTGCCGGTGGGCAGGTGATGCAGCTCGACGCGGACACACCGTCGGCGGAACATCTTCCAGGCAGCCGCGGCATACAGCGCGAGCGGCAGTGAGGTGCGGGCATCGTCTGCCGTGGGTGGCTGCCGGCTCGTCTTGTAGTCCACCACTGCGAGATGGTCCCCCCGGTCGTCTAGACGGTCTACCCTGCCGTGCAGCGCCAGGGCCTCGGTCTTGAGCGACACCGTGCGCTCGACGCCCAGGGGCTGCCGGACGGGGTCGACCCCTGACAGGTATGCCGCCACCTGCGCCTGCGCCAGGGCCAGCCACCACGCGGACTGCTCGGGATCGCGGAACCCCACGTCGATCCAGGACCGGCGCACCAGCTCGGCGCCCGCGGCGGCGGTGCGCCGGCCGGCCGGCAGGTCCCACCAGTCGCGCAGGGCGTTGTGCACCGCAACGCCGACGGAGGTGTGGGCGCGCTGGACCCGCGCTGCGGGCGCGGGCCGGTCGAGATACTGCATCCGGTAGCGACGCGGACAGTCGACCCACGCCAGCAGCTTGCTCGGGCTCGCGCGGAAGAGCCGTCTCGGCATCCCGCCGAGCTCCTGCTGGATGAACTTCCCCTCGTGCACAGCGCCCAGGCTAGGTCGTGGTGCCGACAAAGGCGCGGATGCTGTCCGCGACCATCTGCACGGCGATCGCGGACAGCAGCAGGCCAGCGATCCGGGTGATGAGCACCGTGCCGCTGTCGCGCAGGACCCGGTGGACCTGGCCGGCGAACCGGAAGAAGAGCCATACGACGGCCATCGTCGCGACCAGGCCCAGCCCTACCGCGAGGTACTCGTCCACTGCGTGCGAGCGCCGGACGGCGAGCATGGTGGCGACGATGGCCCCAGGTCCGGCGAGCAGCGGGGTACCGAGCGGTACCAGGGCGACGTTGACGCCTGCGTCCGCATGCTGCTCCTGCTCCGACCCGGTCAGCAGCTGGAGCGCCACAAGCAGCAGCAGGAGGCCGCCGGCCCCCTGAAGGGCGGGCAGGGAGATGTGGAGGTACGTCAGGATCTGCTGGCCGAAGACCGCGAAGAGGACGATGACACCGAGCGCCACCAGCGACGCTCGGCGGGCTGCCGCGACCTTCTGCCGCTGGGTCAGCGCTCCGGTCAGGGCCAGGAAGATCGGCAGTGCGCCAGGCGGGTCCATGATCACCAGCAGGGTGACGAAGACCGACCCGAAAGTCTGCAGGTCCACGATGCGGCTCACGCGCGGACCACGTCCACCCCGCTCGTAGCCTCCGCCTCGATCTGCTCGAGGACGTCCCTCGTGGTCGTGTTCTCGCCGAGCCGGTTCTGCTTGCCCGCGCCGTGGTAGTCGCTGGAGCCGGTGGTGAAGAGCCCCAGCCGGGCGGCCAGCTCCTCGGCGTGCAACCGCTCGAGCTGGGTGTGGTCGCGGTGACGGGCCTCCAGCCCGGCGAGGCCGGCCAGCGCCATCTCCTCGACCACCCGGTCCTCCACGGTCCACCCCCGCCCGTTCGCGAACGGGTGCGCCATCACGGGGACGCCGCCCGCAGCCCGCACCAGCCGCACGGCCGTCACCGGGTCCGGCGCGTAGTGCGAGACGTAGTACCGGCTCCCGTTGCGAAGCACGTCCGCGAAGGCCTCGTCCCTGGTGGCCACGTACCCGCTGGCCACGAGCGCGTCGGCGATGTGCGGGCGGCCCATCGTGGTGCCCTCGCCCGCGAGGCGGCGGACCTGCTCCACCGTGACCGGGATGCCGTCGGCCGCCATCCTCTCCACCATCCGGTCGACCCGGCTCACCCTGCTCCGCCGCGCCTTGTGCAGCTCGGCTGCCAGGCCGGGCGACTCGGGGTCGACGAGGTAGGCGAGCAGGTGCACGCTGACTCCGTGGTATGAGCATGAGATCTCCACCCCCCGCACGAGGCCCACGCCCACCTCGCGGGCGGCTCGCACGGCGCTGGTCCACCCGGCGTACGTGTCATGGTCGGTCAGCGCGACGACATCCAGACCGGCCCGCGCCGCCGAGGCCACGACCTGCGCGGCGGGCTCCGTGCCGTCGCTCGCCGAGGAGTGGGCATGGAGATCGATCGGCACGACCCAAGGGTAGGCCCAGGGCCATGTCATCATCGGCTGGTGACCGGTCGCTCGCGCGTGCCGATCCGGGACGCCGAAGGGGCCGACCGGTTCGAGATCTTCCTGGTGTGCGCCGTCGGCGCCATCGCAGTAACGCGGATGCTGTTGGCAGCCACCGGGTTTCCGCAGCTGGGACAGGGGACGCTGCACCTGGCCCACCTGCTGTGGGGCGGCCTCGGGATGCTTGTCGCGCTGCTGATGTTCATGCTGTTCCTGAGCCGTACCGCGCGCACCGTGGCCACCGTCTTCGCGGGCGTCGGCTTCGGGCTGTTCATCGACGAGGTCGGCAAGTTCGTCACCGGCGACAACAACTACTTCTACGAGCCCGTCGCGGCAATCATCTACGGCACGTTCGTCGGCATGTACCTGGTGGTCGACTTCGTGGTCCAGCGCCATCCCCTGACCGACCGCGAGCGCGTGGTGAACGCAGTGGAGCTGCTGAAGGAGTCTGCGGCACACGACCTGGACGAGGGTGAGCGCCGCAGTGCTCTCCGGCTCCTGGACGAGGTGGGACCCGGTGAGCCCCTGGCCGCGCCGCTCCGCCGGGCGATCGCAGGCCTGCCGGTGCAGCCCGGCACGCCGTCCTTCGTGGCCAGGGGTTACGCCGTCACCCGTCGCGCCATCACGCGGCTCCCGAGGCTGGAGCTGGTCAAGCGGACGGCGGTCGTGGTCTTCGTCGCCTTCACCCTGTCCTCGATGGTGCGGCCCGTGCTGCACCTCACCCGTCATCCGGCGGCGACGGACATCGTGTACGCCGCCTTCAGCGTGCTCGCCGCCGTCTTCGCGGTCGTCGCTGCTGTCCTGTGGGCTCGCGAGGAGCGCGCGGCGTCGCTGCGGCTGTTCGAGGTCGTGCTGCTTGCCGGGCTCTTCATCGTCCAGTTCTTCCGGCTGCTGGACGAGGAGTTCGCCGGGTACCTCCTCGTGTTCGTCAACCTGGCCCTGCTCGGGCTCTGCCGCGGGCTCCGACTGGAGCTACGCGGCCCCCGGGACGATGGTGCGCCGGTGATCCCGCTGGGAGAGGGCTGAGGGCCTGTGAGGGAACGCACGCGCCTCCCCCGTGTCCAGGGCTTCGCCACCTCGGCAGGATGGGGGCCATGCAATTCGGACGCAGCTATGAGGAGTTCGAGGTCGGCGCTGTCTACAAGCACTGGCCCGGCAAGACGGTGACCGAGTACGACGACCACCTGTTCTGTCTGCTCACCATGAACCACCATCCGCTCCACCTCGACGCGAACTACGCCGAGGAGACGACGCAGTTCGGCAGGAACGTCGTCGTGGGGAACTACGTCTACTCGCTGCTCCTCGGCATGTCGGTGCCCGACGTCTCGGGAAAGGCGATCGCCAACCTCGAGGTCGAGTCACTGCGTCACGTGGCGCCGACCTTCCACGGCGACACGATCTACGGCCAGACCGAGGTGCTGGAGAAGTGGGAGTCCAGGTCGAAGGACGACCGCGGTGTGGTCCATGTCGAGACCAAGGGGTACAACCAGGACGGCACGCTCGTGTGCGTGTTCCGTCGGAAGGTCATGGTTCCCAAGCAGTCGTACCTGCAGGCGCGCGGCGGGGAGCAGCCCGGTCGTCCCGACCTGCGGGAGGCACCGTCACGCGCCTGAGTCGACCGGCTGTTCGACAATGCCGAACAGCCGGTCACCGCTGAGCCGCTCCGCGCTCATACGGTCGGGCCCTCCTCACAGGCAGTGAAAGGGCACGGGCCATGGCAGAAGTACTCAAGCGGCGAACCCTGGTGGCAGAGATGGCGGCCGAGTTCGCCGGCACCTTCCTCCTCATCCTCTTCGGCTGCGGCGTCGTCGCCCAGGTGGTCACCAGCAAGGGAACCCTCGGCGACCACAACACCATCGCCTGGGGGTGGGGTCTGGGGGTGACGCTGGGCGTCTACGTCGCGGGACGCATGACGGGCGCCCACCTCAACCCCGCCGTCACCGTTGCGCTGGCGGTGTTCCGTGGGTTCAGCTGGGCGAAGGTCGGGCCCTACGCCCTCGCGCAGACCGTCGGGGCCTTCCTTGCCGCCCTGGTGGTCCGCTGGAACTACAGCGAGGTCATCCACTCCATCGACCCCGGCACGACGATCGCCACCCAGGGCATCTTCTCCACCCTGCCGGGGAACGGGGCCCTTCCCGTCGGGACACTGGGTGCCCTGCGCGACCAGGTCATAGGCACCGCCATCCTGCTCGTCTGCGTGCTGGCCATCACCGACCTACGCAACACCTCGCCAGGGGCGAACCTCGCCCCGCTGCTCGTCGGGCTGGCCGTCGTCGCCATCGGCATGGCCTGGGGCACGGACGCAGGTTACGCGATCAACCCCGCCCGCGACGTCGGTCCACGCCTGGCCAGCCTCGTGACCGGGTACGGCAGCGCGATGAGCGACCAGCACGGCCACCTCTACTTCTGGGTGCCCATCGTCGGGCCGCTCGTCGGCGCGCTGGTCGGCGCGGCCTTCTACGACGGCCTCATGGGGCGCTTCCTGCCCGTGGCTGACGCCGACGCGGAAGCGGTCGACGATCACGTCCCACCGTTGGAGGACACTCTCAGCAACGACATCCTCAGGGAAGGGGCGCAGCATGCCTGACTTCGTCGGTGCGGTCGACCAGGGGACGACCAGCACACGGTTCATGGTCTTCGACCACTCGGGCAACGAGGTGGGCAAGCACCAGCTCGAGCACGAGCAGATCCTGCCGCGCGCTGGATGGGTGGAGCACAACCCGCTGGAGATCTGGGAGCGCACCCAGACGGTGATCGCCTCCACCATGGCCACGCTGCGGCTACAGGCCGAGGACCTCGAAGCGCTGGGCATCACGAACCAGCGCGAGACGACCGTGGTCTGGAACCGCAGGACCGGTCGCCCGCTCTACAACGCGATCGTCTGGCAGGACACCCGGACCGACCGCATCGCCCAGGCCCTGGAGTCCTCCGGCCGTGGTGAGGTGATCCGCCGCAAGGCCGGAATCCCTCCGGCCGCCTACTTCTCGGCCGGAAAGATCCAGTGGATCCTCGAGAACGTCGACGGCGCACGGCAGGCCGCCGAGGCCGGTGACGCCATCTTCGGCAACACGGACACGTGGCTGTTGTGGAACCTCACCGGGGGCGTGCGGGGCGGCGTGCACGTGACCGACGTGACGAACGCCAGCCGGACCATGCTCATGGACCTCGAGACGCTGGACTGGGACGCCGAGCTGTTGGGGTTCTTCGACATCCCGCGCGAGATGCTGCCGCAGATCCGGCCCAGCTCCGACCCCCGGTTCTACGGCCACACCCTCGCGGGTGGACCGGTCGGCGGTGAGATCCCGCTCGCCGGTGACCTCGGCGACCAGCAGGCGGCCACGGTGGGCCAGGTGTGCTTCGGCGCCGGCGAAGGCAAGAACACCTACGGCACGGGAAACTTCATGCTCCTCAACACGGGCGAGGACATCGTCCGCTCCAGCTCGGGCCTGCTCACGACGGTGTGCTACCAGCTGGGCGAGGACAAGCCGGTCTACGCCCTCGAGGGCTCCATCGCCGTGACCGGGTCGGCGGTGCAGTGGCTGCGCGACCAGCTCGGCATCATCTCGGGGGCCGGCGAGATCGAGCGGCTCGCCGGCTCTGTGCAGGACACCGGCGGCATGTACTTCGTCCCTGCCTTCTCCGGCCTGTTCGCACCGTACTGGCGCGCCGACGCGCGAGGAGCCATCGTCGGCCTGTCCCGCTACAACACCAACGCGCACCTGGCGCGCGCGACCCTCGAGGCGATCTGCTACCAGACCAGGGACGTCTCGGACGCCATGGAGAAGGACAGCGGTGTCGTCCTGGAGACCCTGAAGGTGGACGGGGGGGTGACGGCGAACGGGCTCGCCATGCAGCTCCAGGCCGACATCCTCGGCGTGCCGGTCTCGAAGCCGGTCGTGGCGGAGACCACGGCGCTCGGAGCGGCCTACGCTGCTGGTCTTGCCACCGGGTTCTGGAAGAGCACCGAGGAGCTGCGACAGAACTGGAACGAGGACCGGCGGTGGGAGCCGCAGTGGAGTGAGGAGCAACGCCGCGACGGCTATGCCGGGTGGCAGAAGGCGGTCCGGCGCACCTTGGACTGGGTCGACGTCGAGGAGTGAGGGAGAGCATGGGGACGCCACTGTCACCGCAGGGACGCCAGACCGCCATCGAGGCGCTCGCCTCGGGAGAGGAGCTCGACATCCTCGTGGTCGGCGGCGGCGTGGTCGGCGCCGGCTCGGCCCTGGACGCCGTGACGAGGGGACTGCGGACGGGGCTCATCGAGGCTCGCGACTTCGCCAGCGGCACCTCGTCACGGTCGAGCAAGCTCATCCATGGCGGGCTGCGATACCTCGAGATGCTCGACTTCCGGCTCGTGCATGAGGCGCTCAAGGAACGCGAGCTGCTGTTGACCCGGCTCGCGCCTCACCTCGTACGGCCCGTCCCGTTCCTCTACCCGCTCACCCACCGGGGCTGGGAACGCCTCTACGTCGGCTCCGGTATCGCCCTCTATGACGCTCTCAGCAAAGGCACCGGCCAGTCGGGCGGGCTGCCGCGCCACCGGCACCTCACCAGGCGTGGCGCCCTCCGGCTCGCCCCCAGCCTGCGTCCCAGCGCGTTGACCGGAGCCATCCAGTACTACGACGCGCAGGTCGACGACGCCCGGCACACCATGGAGGTGGCTCGGACCGCCGCCAGCTACGGGGCGCTGGTGGCCAACCGGGTGGAGGCCGTCGGCTTCCTGCGACAGGGCGAGCGGGTGACCGGCGTGCGGGCCCTGGACCGCAGGAGCGGCCGCGAGCTCGTGATCAACGCGCGCCAGATCGTCAACGCGACGGGCGTCTGGACCGACGACACGCAGGCGATGGTGGGCGAGCGGGGGCAGTTCCACGTCCGGGCCTCCAAGGGCATCCATGTGGTGGTGCCCCGAGACCGCATCCATGCGAAGACGGGTGTCATCCTGCGCACCGAGACCTCGGTCCTGTTCGTCATCCCCTGGGGCCGGCACTGGATCATCGGCACCACGGACACCGACTGGGCACTGGACAAGGCGCATCCTGCCGCCTCCCGCGCCGACATCGACTATCTCCTCGACCACGTCAACCGGGTCCTCACGACTCCGCTCACGCACGAGGACGTCGAGGGGGTCTACGCCGGTCTGCGCCCCCTTCTCGCCGGGGAGTCGGAGTCCACCTCGCGGCTGTCGCGCGAGCACGTCGTCGCTCACAGCGCGCCCGGCCTGGTGGTCGTGGCAGGCGGCAAGTACACCACGTACCGCGTCATGGCGAAGGATGCCGTCGACGAGGCCGCGCAGGCCCTGGCGCGCATGGTGCCGCCGTCGACGACCGACAGCGTCCCGCTGCTCGGGGCGGTCGGCTACCACGCCGTCTGGAACCAGCGGCATGCCGTCGCCGCGCGGGCCGGTCTGCACGTGGCCCGGGTCGAGCATCTCCTTCTTCGCTACGGTGCACTCACCCACGAGCTGCTCGACCTCGTGCGCGAGCGGCCGGAGCTGGGAGAGCCGCTCAGCGGGGCCGAGGACTATCTCAAGGCGGAGATCGTGTACGCCGCGTCGCACGAGGGCGCCAACCACCTCACCGACGCGCTGACCCGGCGGACCCGGATCTCCATCGAGGCGTGGGACCGGGGCGTGTCAGCTGCTCCGGAGGCGGCGGCGCTCATGGCCGGTGTCCTCGGCTGGGACGAGGAGCGCGCCCGCCACGAGGTCGACGTCTACCTCGGCCGGGTCGAGGCCGAGCGCACCAGCCAGACGATGCAGGACGACCTCACTGCGGACGAGGCACGCCGCGGCGGTCCGGACTCGACGATCTGAGCAGGTCGCGGGGACACGAGAAGGTCGCAGGAGCTTCGGGGCTCACGGTTGGTCGAGCGCGCGACGAAGGGCCGCCTGCCACATCGTGGCGCCCTGTGCGCGGGTCGCCGCATCCATGACGGGCTCCCACTGGCCGGCTCTATGCCAGTTCCGCCGCAGTCCCTCGAGGTCGGGCCAGAACCGCACGGCAAGCCCAGCGAGGTAGGCCGCACCCAGGCTGACTGTCTCCGACACCATCGGCCGAACCACGGTGAGGTCGAGGACGTCGGCCAGGGTCTGCATGAGCATCTGGTTCGACGTCATGCCGCCGTCCGCGCGCAGGGTCTCCAACGGGATCCCTGAGTCCTGGTCCATGGCCTTGAGGACGTCGGCGGTCTGCCAGGCGGTCGACTCCAGCACGGCGCGAGCCAGGTGCCCGCTGCGCACGTACGAGGTCAGGCCGGTGATGACGCCGCGCGCTTCGGGGCTCCAGTGCGGGGCCAGCAACCCCGCGAAGGCGGGAACGATGTAGCACCCACCGTTGTCCCGCACCGTCATCGCCAGGGTCTCCACCTGAGGCGCCGAGGAGATCAGCCCCAGCGAGTCGCGCAGCCACTGGACCAGCGACCCGGCGGTGGCGATCGAGCCCTCGAGCGCGTACGCCACGGTGCCGTCCGACAGCTGGTACGCGATGGTGCTGAGCAGCCCGTGCGTGGACCTGACGAGCTGGGTGCCGGTGTTGAGCAGGAGGAAGGCACCGGTGCCGTAGGTGCACTTCGCCTCGCCGGGACCGAAGCAGGTCTGGCCGAACAGCGCCCCCTGCTGGTCGCCGACCAGGCCCGCGACCGGCACCCCGGGGAGCACGGTGGTCGCCGTACCCACGACTCCCGAGCTGGGCACGATCGTCGGGAGGATGGCCGCGGGGATGGCGAAGAAGTCGAGCAGCTCGGCGTCCCAGGAGAAAGTCGTCAGGGACATGAGCATGGTGCGGCTCGCGTTCGTGACGTCGGAGACGTGGACCCCGGACGCGGGGCCCCCGGTGAGGTTCCAGACGAGCCAGGTCTCCATGGTGCCGAAGAGGAGCTCCCCAGCCTCGGCCCTGCGCCGCAGGTCCGGGTACGTGCGCAGCAGCCAGGCCAGCCGAGGCGCCGTGAAGTAGGTGGCCGGCGGAATCCCGCATCGCTCGAGGAACCACTCCGCACCCGGTTCCTGGAGGAGCCGGCGGACGGAGTCGGCCGTGCGCACGTCCTGCCAGACGATGGCGCGGGTCACCGGCTTCCCGCTCGCGCGTTCCCACAGCAGGCAGGTCTCCCGCTGGTTGGCCACGCCGAGCGCCACGACCTGGCGGATGCCGATGCCGTTGTCCTGCAACGCCTCACCGACGACCCGCACCGTGTTGCGCCAGATCGCCTCAGCGTCGTGCTCCACCCAGCCGGGCCTGGGGTAGAACTGCCGATGCTCCCGCTGGGCCAGCCCGGCAACCCGCCCCTGCCGGTCGAAGAGGATGGCGCGCGTCGAGGTAGTGCCCTGGTCGATGCTCAGGACGAACTGCTCCGCCACCGGCTAGGACCGCTGCGCCACGACCGCGCGAGAGGCCGATCCCGCCGCGTCGCGCATGCGAGCGACGAGCTCGGGCCTTGGACGTCCGTCCGGACGCAGGAGCTCGTCAGTACCCCCTTGCGCACCCATCGCAGCGACCACCACGCCGCCCGGCCCGTGGACCGGCGCCGCGATCGCCGCCCGGCCCACGAGGTGCTCGTCGTGCTCCACGGCATACCCTCTGCTCCTCGTCAGGTGCAGCTCTTGCGCTAGCTGACGGGCGGTCGTGATGGTGCGGAACGAGCACGGCTCCAGGGCCAGCGAGGGCGCGCACCGGTGGCCACGAGGCGACAGAGCGAGGAGCACCTTCCCCAGGGCGGTGGCGTGCAGCGGCAGCCGGTCCCCCACCTCCATGACCTGGCTGCTGCTGTCCGGGCGGAAGACGTGGTGGACCACCAGGGCGGTCGGCGGGCCGCCTCCGGTGGGGCGCGCGAAGGTCACGAGCCGCGCGCTCAGCCGCGTGTGAGCCGCCAGGGCGTCGAGCCACGGTTCGCATCTCGAGCGCACGTCGCTGCGGTCAGGCTCCTGGTGCGCCAAGGACCTCGCCTGCCCATCGAGCAGGTAGGCACCGGTCGTGCCTACCTTGCGGACGTAGCCCAAGGACACCAGGGTGCCCAGGATGCCGTGGGCCGTCGGCTTGGCCAGGCCGAGCAGCGCCGCGATCTCCCCCAAGGCCACCGGCGACGGGTCGTCCGCCAGCAGCTGCAGCACCGAGACGGCGCGCTCGATCGACTGAATGTTCCCCACAGGGGCTGACTGTATGGCCGCTTCGTCCCTTTTGTCAGCGCGCTAACGCCACTGCCCTCCGCCGTGATGCCGAGACTGGGCCCGCGACTGGTCCTCCCGGGCGGCGCACACAGTCGTCGGCGCGACCGGCCGTCGAGCGTGCGAGGCGGAACACCCTGTGCCTACAGTGCGCCATGCCTCGTTTGCGGACCGTCAACGCCTCGTCGCGCGGTTGGACGCGGCGCAAGGTCGGCCGCGGCTTCGTCTACCTCGACGAGAACGGCGAGCGCCTCCCACCGCACGAGGTCGAGCGGATCCGAGCGCTGGCGATCCCGCCGGCGTGGAAGGACGTCTGGATCTGTCCCTTTCAGAACGGCCATCTGCAGGCGGTCGGAACGGACGCCGCCGGGCGGCGGCAGTACCTGTACCACCCGCAGTGGCGGGTCAAGCGCGACCAGGAGAAGTTCGACCGGGTCCTGGCGGCCGCCAGGCGCCTGCCGCAGGCGCGGAGGCGGGTCCTTCGTGACCTCGCAGGGCAGGGGATGACCAGGGAACGGGCTGCGGCTGCCGCGGTGCGCCTTCTGGACCTTGGGTACTTCCGCATCGGCAACGACGCCTACACCGAGGACAACGGCTCGTTCGGCCTCACGACGCTCGAGCGACACCACGTCCGCCGCCGGGGGGACGTGATCGTGTTCCATTTCGTCGGCAAGTCCGGGATCGAGCACACCGTGGAGATCGACGACGCCGTGGCGATCCAAGTGCTGGAGCGGATGCGAAGGCGCCGCTCCGCCAGCCGCAGGTTGCTCGCCTACCAGCAGGGCCGTCGCTGGGCCGACCTCGACGCCGCGACGGTGAACGGCTATCTCCGCGACCTGCTCGGCGGCGAGATGACAGCCAAGGACTTCCGCACCTGGCACGCAACGGTGCTGGCGGCCGTCGCACTCGCCACGAGCGACGAGCCGGGTGACACGCCGGCCTCCCGCAAGAGGGCCATCAAGGCAGCCGTGCAGGAGGTCTCCGAGTACCTCGGCAACACGCCGACCATCGCGAAGAGCTCCTATATCGACCCGCGGGTGCTGGACCGCTACGAGTCCGGCAGCACCATAGAGGTGGACCCCCGCCGGTACCGCAACCCCGAGCGCCGACAGGCTGCGGCCGAGCGGGCGCTGCTAGCCCTCCTCGCCCCGGCCGAGGAACCGGAGGAGGCCGTGGTGACCACCGCTCGGCGTGGACGTCGTGCGACGATTGCCCGGTGAGCGAAGAGCAGAAGAAGCCGGAGAACCGCGCGCGCCCCACCACGGACGAGCTGCGGAAGTTCATCGCCGAGGACTGGGCGCCTCGTCACCCGGGCGCCACCGGGCTCAGTGAGGCGGCGCGGTATGCCGCCGCCCGTCGGGACGCAGTGAGCGCCGCGTTCCCGGGTGAACGGCTCGTCATCCCGGCGGGCGGTCTGAAGGTCCGCAGCAACGACACGGACTACGTCTTCCGGCCGCACAGCGCCTTCGCACACCTCACGGGACTGGGTGGCGACCGCGAGCCGGACGCCGTCCTCATACTCGAGCCACGTGACGACGGTACCCATGAGGCCGTGCTCTACTTCCGCCCGCTGGCCGGCCGGGACACCGACGAGTTCTTCGCGGACGCCCGGTACGGCGAGTTCTGGGTGGGTGCGCGCCCGACGATCGAGGACCTCGAGACCGAGCTGGGGCTGACCGCACGACACATCGACGAGTTCGCGGACGCAGCGGTCAAGGACGCCGGGGAGGTCACCGTCCGGCTCGTGCGGGACGCGGACCGGGACCTCACCCGTCAGCTGGACGACCAGCGCAGCTCGGAGACGACCGACCAGGACGACCTCACGGAAGCCGACGAGGAGCTCGCCCACTTCCTCTCCACGCTCCGTCTGACGAAGGACGAGTGGGAGGTCGAGGAGATGCGCAGGGCGGTGGAGGCGACCCGCCACGGGTTCGAGGCTGTCATCGCGGCCCTTCCCGAGGCCGTAGGTAAAGGCCGCGGCGAGCGCTGGGTCGAGGGCGTGTTCGGCCTGGTCGCACGGCACGAGGGCAACGGCGTCGGGTACGACTCCATCTGCGCGGCCGGCGACCACGCCACGACCCTCCACTGGATCAAGAACACCGGTGACCTCCGCGAAGGGGACCTCATCCTGCTGGACGCCGGGGTCGAGCGGGAGTCGCTCTTCACAGCCGACATCACGAGAACCCTGCCCGCCAACGGGACCTTCACGGACGCGCAGCGCGAGGTCTACGACGCGGTGTATGCCGCGCAGGAGGCCGGTCTCGCCGCCGTCAGGCCCGGCAACCGCTTCTCGGACGTGCACGCGGCGGCGATCCGGGTCATCGCGGAGCACCTGCACGCCTGGGGGCTGCTGCCCGAGGGCGTCGACGTGGAGGCCACCCTGGACAAGGACCACGGCCAGTACCACCGACGCTGGATGGTGCACGGCACCAGCCACCATCTCGGGATCGACGTGCACGACTGCGCCCTCGCCACGCGGGAGGAGTACCTGGATGCCGAGCTGCGACCCGGGATGGTCCTCACCGTCGAGCCTGGGCTGTACTTCAAGGCCGATGACCTCAAGGCGCCCGAGCGGTTCCGCGGCATCGGCGTGCGGATCGAGGACGACGTGCTGGTCACCGAGGACGGGTACGAGAACCTCTCCGCGGCCATGCCGCGCACCAGCGCCGAGGTAGAGGGCTGGATCCGGGAGGTTCAGGACCGGCGCGGCTGAGGAGCGGGTGGCACCTGCGTCCTAGCGGCGCTGGACGATGGGGCTCCTAGCGGCGCTCGACGACGACGGAGCTCCTAACGGCGCTCGACGACGACGGAGCTCCTAACGGCGCTCGACGACGTCGAGCGTCATCGCACTCGGTACCCCGGCGGCCTGGCCACCCCAGCCGAGCACCATGGACACGATGTCCCGAGGCTTCGGGAAGGTCTCCGGAAGCGCCTCGTTGTACGTGCGGTGCGCCTCCAAGGAGGCGACGGCCTGCTCGACGTGGTCCCCGACCCCGATGAAGTGAGTGGGTGTCGTCGAGCCGGCGAAGCAGAGCCGCCGGACCGTCCAGGGCTCGAGGCCCTCCTCCTCCAACAGCTCCGGAAAGATCCAGCGGTTCCCGGCGTCGGCGACCGCGTCCACCGTCGCCAGCCCGACTGCGCGATGGTCCGCCTGGTTGAGCATCCCGGCGACGAACCGGTCGTGGTAGTCACCGGTCACCACGACGTCAGGGCGCCTGCGCCGGATCTCGCGGGCGATGTCCCGGCGAAGGGCCAGCCCGTACTCCACGACGCCGTCCCGGTGGCTGCCGAACTCGACCTCGGTGACCCCGACGATGGCTGCACCGTCGCGCTCCTCCTGCTCGCGGACCTTGGCGGCCTGGTCCGGATGCATGGTGTCGATGCCCGCCTCCCCGCGAGTCAGCAGGAAGTACGTCACGGTCTTGCCCGCCGCGGTCCAGCTCGCGACGGCCGCAGCGGTGCCGTACTCGATGTCGTCGGGGTGCGCCACGACGCACAGGGCCGAAGAGAAGTCGTCGCCGAACTCCTGCAGGGATGCGGACGCTGGCTCAGTCATGCGCCGAGGGTATGCCGGAGCCGAAGGGGCAGGTACAGCCATTTGGTGGATACGGCGGTTGGCGGGCGGGCGGTTGCGGTGAGGCGGTTGGCGGGCCCGGCGGTCGGCGGACACAGCGGTCGGCGGACACGGCGGTCGGCGGACACGGCGGTCGGCGGTGCCGCACTCGACGGAGGCCAGGTGCCCGGGCCCGGCTCAGACGGGAGGCTGCTGCCTGGTGGGATCCTGGGCCTGGGCCCGCGTCGCGGCGTCGAGCTGGGCCTGACGTGCGGCGTCCACCTGGGCCTGCGCCGCGGCCATCGGGTCCATCTGTGCGAGGAGCTCGCGAGCGTGGGCAGCGAACTTGTGCTCGACGAGCACCTCGTACTGCGTTGCCACCACCTGCATGACGGACGTGAAGTCCCGGTTGCCGCCGGTCAGCGCGTAGCCGATGAGCGCCCACACCAGGCCGAACACGGCGCCGAACGCCACAGTGATGAGCACTCCCGCGAACCCTGCGCTGTTGCTCGTGTCGAGCAGCGAGAAGATCAAACCCACGAACAGCCCCAGCCAGGCCCCGGAGACCAGACCGCCCACGGCCACACGTCCGCGGGTGAGCCGGCCCGTCACGCGCTCGAGCTGCTTGAGGTCCGTGCCGACGATCAGCACGTTCTGCACCGGGAACTCATGGTCCGAGAGGTAGTCGACCGCCTTCTGCGCCTTGTCGTAGGTGTCGTACCGCCCCAACGACATCGGGTACTCAAGGGTCAGGACTGCGCGCGACCTGGCCATGGCGTTCGGCTGAGTGCTCATGGGGCCCAGTGTCTCAAACCGCGCGGGCGACCGCCCCATTGCCATCGAGCGGAGCTCCCGCTCAGCCCTTGAGGGCGAAGTCCTCGAGCAGGCGGCGGCCGATGATCATCTTCTGGATCTCCGCGGTGCCCTCGCCGATCAGCAGCATGGGCGCCTCCCGGTAGAGCCGCTCGATCTCGTACTCCTTGGAGTAGCCATACCCGCCGTGGATCCGGAACGACTGCTCGACCACGTCGGCACAGTTCTCCGCGGCCAGGTACTTGGCCATCCCAGCCTCCAGGTCGTTACGGGCCCCGGCGTCCTTGAGCCGGGCAGCCTTCACCATCAGCTGGTGGCTGGCCTCCACCTTGGTCGCCATATCGGCCAGCCGGAACAGGATCCCCTGGTGCTCGGCGATCTTCTTGCCGAACGTCTCCCGCTGCTGGGCGTAGGAGATGCCCAGCTCGAAGGCTCGCATGGACACCCCACAGGCCCGCGCGGCGACGTTGACCCGGCCGACCTCGACGCCGTCCATCATCTGGTAGAAACCCCGTCCGGGCTCTCCGCCGAGGATCTGCGCCGTGGTGCTGCGGTGCCCCTCCAGCACGAGCTCGGTGGTGTCGACACCCTTGTAGCCCATCTTGTCGATCTTGCCCGGCACCGTGACCCCTTGGGCCGTCTGGCCGAACCCGGGCTCCTTCTCCACCAGGAACGTCGTCAGGTTCCGGTACACCGAGTCGGCTCCAAGGTCTGTCTTGACCAGCACCGCCACCAGGTTCGCGCTGCCACCGTTGGTGAGCCACATCTTCTGACCTGTGATGCTCCAGTCGTCGGAGTCCTCGCTGTCACGCACGGCTTTCGTCTTGATCGCTGACACGTCGGAACCCAGCCCCGGCTCCGACATCGAGAAGGCGCCGCGGACCTCCCCGGTCGCCATCCGCGGCAGGTAGCGCTGCTTCTGCTCCTGCGTGCCGTGCTGCAGCAGCATGTAGGCCACGATGAAGTGCGTGTTGATGATGCCGCTCACGCTCATCCAGCCCCGCGCGATCTCCTCCACGCACAACGCGTACGTCAGCAGAGACTCCCCCAGACCGCCGTACTCCTCGGGGATCATCAGCCCGAAGATGCCCATCTCCTGCATCCCCTCGACGATCTTCGTCGGGTACTCGTCGGCGTGCTCCAGCTCCTGGGCCACGGGGATGATCTGCTCGTCCACGAACTCCCGGACGAGGCCCAGCAGGTCCCGCTGATCCTCGGTCAGGCCGTCGGTCTGCTGCAGTCGGGACATACGTGTTCGCCACCTTGCGATCGTGGAAAGGTCCTGCGGCGAGTATGCCGAGTACCCTCGGCGCGGCACAGGCTCGCGGCGTGTGAGTCCCACCACCAGCGGCGTCAGGAAACTCGGTGGCGCCGTGGGTCGGAGCGCTGGCACCCTTGGGGGGCGACCCACGCGACATATCCGGTGGGCTGGCTCCACCCCCGACTCCGAGGAGGCCCGAGATGTCTACGACTGTCCTTGGCATGACCGTCCAGACCCATGCCACCCTCCCCATTTCCTTGGAGTCCACCCATGCAGTTCCAGGAGCACACCAGCTTCTCTTTTGACAGCCTTCCCGACTCGCCACCCGAGGGCGAGCGCTGGTCGAGCTGGGACGGTGCCACACACGGTCCCCAACCCCGACCCGACTGGGTCATCACCGCTCTGGGTGCCGTCGAGGCCGACCTCGGCATCCTCAAGACCGGCAAGGAGGCCGACGTCCACATCGTGCGTCGCTGGGTCCCCGATGGGACCGCGGCGCCTGCCGTGGACAGCTACCTCGCGGCGAAGCGCTACCGCACCGGCGAACACCGGATGTTCCACAGGGACGCCGGCTACCAGGAGGGTCGCCGGGTCCGGCGCAGCCGAGAGATGCGGGCGATGGCACGCCGCACCGAGTTCGGTCGCGAGCTGCTCTCGGGGCAGTGGGCGGTCGCGGAGTTCGAGGCCCTCGGCGCCCTCTGGGAGCTGGGGCTGCCGGTCCCCTATCCCGTGCAGCTGAGCGACCGCGAGATGCTCATGGAGCTTGTCGGGGACGAGGGCATGGCGGCACCGCGACTCGCCCAGACGAGACCTTCGGTCGAGCTGCTCCCGGAGCTGTTCGAACAGCTGCGGTCCGCCATGGTCGTCCTGGCCAAGCGCGGCTGGACGCATGGAGACCTCTCTGCCTACAACGTGCTCCTGCACCGCGACAGTCTCGTTCTCATCGACTGGCCGCAGATCGTCGACATCATCGGCAACCCCCGGGGCTTCGAGTTCCTCGAGCGGGACGTGACGAACATGTGCCGCTGGTTCACCGCGCGCGGTTACGCCGTAGACGAGGGCCAGCTGCTGGGCGACCTGGTCGCGGAGGCGACTTCACGCTGGTGAGGCTCGGCCGCCCGCTTCCACTCCCCCGAGACGCTCCTCCTCGGGCCCTCCTCCGGCCCTCCTCCGGGCCCCTCCTCACGACCGAACTCCCGATTTTGTGCGTGTCGGACGTTCTGAGTCCGCAAACCACGGCGTGTCGGTAGTTCGGTCGGAGGGGGGTTGGTGGGGTGGCCGGGGACGGTGGTCAGTAGACGACGACCCGTCCACCGATCGGCATGAGCCCGGTCGCCCAGATCATGTCCATCGCCGGGTTGCTCACCCGGGCGCAGCCGTGCGACGCGGGGTAGCCGGGCACGTTCCCGGCGCCATGGACCGCGATGCCGCCGTTGAAGTAGCGCGGGCGCCACAGGTCGCCGAGTGGCCCCTTGTCGAGGTGGTCCACCGACCGGAAGGTGCTGTACGTGCCTGCCGGGGTGTTCGCCACTCGGTCCACCCCCTGGTAGTCGTAGTGCTGGCCGCTCCCGGTGCTCGTGTTGAGGATCGTGGTGACCGCGCCGCCACGCACGACGAGCAGCAGCTGACGGGCCTTGTCGATCTCGATGCCGCTGCCGCCGATCCTCGACCCGGGACGGACACCGGCCTCCAGCGCGCGACGCGTGGCGGGTCCGAACACCCCGTCGCGGCCAAGGCCGGTCGCCTTCTGCAGCGCCATCACTGCCTGCGCCGTCAGGCCGCCGTACGTACCGTCGGGCGTGCCGTTCCAGTAGCCGAGTGCTGCCAAGCGCTCCTGCACGCGGTGCACGTACGCGCCACTGTCACCGACGTGAAGGGTCTGGCCGTCCTGCGGGGCAGCCGGGGGCTGGGTGGTGGGCGGGACCGGTACAGGCTTGCGGGTCGCCGGGGACACCGACGGCTTCGGCGTAGCCGGGGTCGTATGCCTCGGGCTGGCCGCTGTCGTGCGGCTCGGCTTGGCGGGTGTCCTGGTGGCCGGGCTGGCCGGGGAGGGGCGTGGCGACGTGGTCGATGCCGACGGCGTCGTGGCGGACGTCGCCGAGCTCGTGGTCGCCGGCTCGGTGGCCGACGCAGAGGCGCTTCCAGAGGTCGACGGCGCGTCAGCCCTGACGCTGGTCGGTGCGGCCGTGCCGCCGAACGAGACACCGCCACATCCGGTCAGCGTGACTGCTCCGGTGAGCAGTGCGGTTGCGACTGCCGACCTCTTGCCGAGCCGGTGCTGTGCCATCGTTCCCCTTCCTCGCTGCCCGACTGACGCCGGCAGTCCGTCACTGGTGCCTTCGTCTCCGCGGCACGAACTGTCAGTCATGGTGACGCACGAGCGGCCAATTCGGTTGCGCCCGCCACGCCGACGTGTGCGGACCGAGACCAACCCTTGACCGACGTGGGCCTGTGCGGATCGCCGCCGTATGCCGTTTGGCGCAGCGCGATGGCGCGGCCGTGCCTTGCATCACACGGTCGTGCCCGACATCGCACGGTCGTGCCGAACGTGGTGCGGTCGTCCTCTGCCGAGGACGACCGCACCCACCAAGACGTTCGGGGAGGCGGAAAGGTTGCGCCTCAGACTGTGCGGATGCCGCTTTCAAGCTCGTCCAGTGCGGCTCGGACGGCTCCTGGCACATCGAGCCAGATGAAGTGCCCCGCTCCGCGGACGCTGCGAACCCAGGACGTGGGAATACGGGCTGCAGTCTCCGTCGCGGCCGACTGCGGCATGGGGCTGTCCTGACCGGTCACGAAGGCCACAGGCATGGCCAGACTCACGAGCGCCGACTCCAACGCGGGGAGCTGCTCCGCGACCGACGCCATCGTGTCCTCGTAGCAGTCGATGGACATGCGCAGCTCCGGCGCCGCCGGTGCCGCGTCCCACGACGGGAAGTAGGCCGGCCACACCAGGCGCACCGACTCTGAGGCGGCTTCCGCGGTCCAGCCCTGGGAGGACCCCGCTGCGTCCAGCTCCTCCGCTCGCCGGGCGATCTCGGGCGGCACCCGCCCCAGGAGGGTGGCCTCGAACTGCGCCCGCCCGCCGTCACCGACGCCGCCCAGGGGGTCCACTGCGAGCAGGGCCCCAACGCGCCCGGGGAGGGCAGCAGCGACGTGCAGTCCGAGGTGGCCTCCCCAGGAGTGACCGACCACGACGGCCGCCTCCCAGCCGAGGGCGTCCAGTGCCCGAGCGGCATCAGCGACGTGGTCCGCAACGGTGAACGGACCAGTGGTCGACGAGGGCGCAAGCCCTCGCTGCTGGAACCACGCCACCTGGTGGCCGGGGAGCAGCTCGTCGACCAGCGGCTCGAGGTACTCGGCATTCAGGCCCGGCCCACCGTGCAGAAGGAGCAACGGCGCGCCCGCGCCCTCCACCCAGCCGGCGAGGGCGTCGTCGCCCTCGCCGATGTGCAGTACCCGTCGGCTCATCCGCGGTGTCGGCTCATCCGCGGTGTCGGCTCATCGATGCCTCCGGTCCGTAGGCGGCCATGGTAGGTCGGGTGGGCCTGGTCCCGTCAGGAATCGAGAAGCACCGTTGCAGTGCCGCGCTCTAGCGTTCAAGGCGGAGGCCGGCATGAGGCCGAGCCCGTCGAAGTCAGGAGAGGAACACGCAGATGGCCGCGAAGATCGCTGAGACCGCGTCAGAAGGATTCACCGCCGCGGAACGTGCGGCGATGAAGCAGCGCGCCGCCGAGCTGCGCGCCGAGGGCAAGAAGGGTGCCAAGAACGCCGATGGGCTGCAGGCGGTGCTCGACAAGATCGCCGAGATGGCGCCGCAGGACCGTGCGCTTGCCGAGCGCGTGCACGTGACGGTGACGGCCAACGCACCGGAGCTGATGCCCAAGACCTGGTATGGGATGCCGTCCTACGCCAACGCTGACGGCAAGGTCGTCCTCTTCTTCCAGGACTCGGGCAAGTTCGGCTATCGCTACTCGACGTTGGGCTTCCAGGACACCGCGAACCTCGACGACGGCGACCTCTGGCCTGTGTCCTACGCACTCCGGGACTGGAGCGCCGCGGTCGAGAAGAAGGTCGCCGAGCTGGTGAGGGCAGCCGTCTCGTGACGGTTGCCTGCGCACGTCGCGCTCTGGGCGGCCCCTGAGACTCCGAAAGTCGATGGCGGGCCGGGGACGCGGGCACCACCATGGGGTCATGGGCACCCAGCAGCGACGATGGAGCCAGGCAACCGTCCACCCGGACATGTGGGTCGACCCGGACGAGGACCCTCGCGACAACACCGAAGCCAGTCCCGATGGTGAGCTCGCGACGCTGCAGGACTATCTCAGGAGCTACCGACTCACCCTGTTGATGAAGTGCGACGGGCTCAGCGCGGAGCAGCTGGCCCGTCGCTCCGTGCCCCCGTCGAACCTGTCGCTGCTCGGCCTACTCCGTCACCTCGCCGAGGTCGAACGGGACTGGCGAGGGTGGATCCTGCCTGGAGAGCCGCCGCCCAAGCTGTACGGCTCCCGCGACGCCGACTTCGACGGCGCGGTCGCCGACCCGGCGGTGGTCGACGCGGCGTACGCCGATCTGGCACGTGAGCAGGCTGCCACCGACGCTCTGCTGGCCGAGCACCCGGATCCGGCGGAGCGCCTGGGAAAGGACTCCATAGCGGTTCGGGAGCTGCTGGTGCACCGGGTCGAGGAGTACGCCCGACACTGCGGGCATGCCGACTTGTTGCGGGAGTGTGTCGACGGCCGCGTGGGCCAGTGACAGCTCACCCCTGGGCGTCGACCGCCAGCCTGGTGACCGCCTCGTGGACGGCCAGGATGCGCTGGGCCGTCTCGACGTGAAGGTTCTCGACCATCCGTCCACGGAAGGTGACCACGCCTGAGCCGGCGCTCTCCCGCCAGACCTCGAGCAGACCTTGGGCCTCCTCGACCGCCTCGGCACTGGGGGCGAAGGCCTCGTTGCAGAGCTCGACCTGGCCAGGGTGGATGAGCGTCTTGCCGTCGAACCCCAGTTCCCGGGCCTGCCTGCACTCGGCCGCAAAGCCCGCGGCGTCCGTGACGTCGTTGTAGACACCGTCCAGGATCAGCGTGCCCGTCGCGCGTGCCGCCAGAAGGCACAGTGAGAGCCCGGTCACGAGCGGTCCTCGTCCCGGCACGTGCTCGGCGTGCAGCTCCTTGGCCAGGTCGTTGGTTCCCATCACCAGCACCGTCAGTCGCTGCGAGGCGCCGGCGATCTCCTCGCAGTGCAGCATCGCCTGCGGGGTCTCCACCATGGCCCACAACCTCGTGCGCTCTGGTGCCCCAGCGGCCTCCATCGCGGCGACCAGGGTGCGGACGTCGTCCGCTGAGCCGACCTTGGGGACCACGATGGCATCGGGTCCGGCGGCACTGGCCGCACGCAGGTCCTCGTCGTGCCAGGGCGTGCCGATCCCGTTGACCCGAATGGTGACCTCACGCCGACCGTATGCAGCGGACCGCGCTGCGGCACAGGCGTTGTCGCGTGCCTGCTCCTTGGCAGCCGGGGCCACCGCGTCCTCGAGGTCGAGGATGAGCCCGTCCACCGGCAGGGTCCTGGCCTTCTCCAGAGCGCGCTCGTTGGAGCTCGGCATGTACAGGACCGAGCGGCGCGGGCGGTAGCCGGTACTCGTCGCCTCGCTGCTCACCCGGCGACCCCCTGTGCGTCGGAAGCGACCGCCGCATACCGCTCTGCGAGCTCCGGATCAGTCGCCGCCAGACGCTCGGCGAGCTGAAGCATGACCCTGCACTGCTTCAGGCTCGCGTCGTCCTCCATCTTGCCGTCGAGCATCACCGCGCCCGTACCGTCGCCCATCGCCTGCACCACCCGGCGGGCGTGGGCCACGTCCTCGGTCGAGGGGCTGAAGACGCGCTTGGCGATGTCGATCTGGACCGGGTGCAGCGACCACGTCCCCACACAGCCCAAGAGGAACGCGTTGCGGAACTGGTCCTCGCAGGCGACCACATCCTTGATGTCCCCGAACGGCCCGTAGTAGGCAAAGATGCCATGCATCGCGCAGGCGTCCACCATGCGCGCGATGGTGTAGTGCCACAGGTCCTGCTGGTAGGTCTGCCGGGTCGAGAAGATGCCGTCGGGGCCGTCCGGGTCCTGTCGCACCAGGTAGCCGGGGTGGCCCCCGCCCACGCGCGTCGTCTTCATCCGACGGTCTGCCGCAAGGTCTGCGGGCCCCAGCGACATCCCCTGCATACGGGGGCTTGCCCCGGCGATCTCCTCGACGTTCGCGACTCCCCGCGCCGTCTCGAGGATGGCGTGGACCAGGATGGGGCGGGTGAGTCCAGCCTTGGCCTCCAGCTGGGCGAGCAGCCGGTCGACGTAGTGGATGTCCTCCGGCCCCTGGACCTTGGGCACCATGACGACGTCGAGCTTGGCACCCACCTCGGTCACCAGCGTGGTGAGGTCGTCCAGGACCCAAGGACTGTCGAGCGCGTTGACCCTCGTCCAGAGCTGGGTGTTCTCACCGAAGTCGGTGGCCTTGGCGATCTGCACCAACCCCGACCGGGCCGCCTCCTTGTGATCGGCCTTGATGGCGTCCTCGAGGTTGCCGAGGAGCACGTCCACGCTGCCGACGAGGGAGGGGACCTTGGCGGCCATCTTCTCGTTGCCGGGGTCGAAGAAGTGGATGACCCGCGAGGGCCGCGCCGGCACCTGCATGACAGGGGCCGGAGCACCCACGGCCAACGGGGCGAAGAAGTCCTTGGGGCTGCGCACGCGCAGACGCTAGCAGCGCCGGTGAGGACGACGTTATGACACAGTTCACGGTGTGACCGATGCCGCCCCGCTGAACATCACCGCGCTCTTCGCCGAGGCCGCGAGCAAGTCGGGGCTCATGTGGGTGCAGCCGCCCCACGAGCGTGCCTGGCCGTTCTGGCACGCCTGGGCGCAGGACACCGTCTTCGTCGTCTCCGGGCCGGGGGAGCAGATGCTCCCCTTCCTGCCGGAGGACGTGCTGGTGCTGGTCCGCAGCAAGGACACCGGTGGCCGGCTGCTCACCGTGCACGCCCGGGTCCAGGAGATCCGGGCCGGCGACGAGCTGTGGGAAACGGCGACCGAGGCGCTCAAGGCCGGTCGGCTCAACGCCACTGACGACATGGTGCAGAGGTGGTCGCGAGAGTGCACCGTACGCGCCCTTCGACCGTACGGTGCACCTCTGGAGGCACCCGGCGCATACAGCACCACGTCGGGGGCCGCGGCAGTCCCGCCCAGCGACGCCACGACCACCGGCAGACGACCTTGGCACTGGCGCGGCCGACCCCGCCGTCGGCGCGGCAACCGCCTCCCCGAGCAGGGCCCAGGGGACGGATAACCTTGCGACGTGAGCACCCCGTCGCGCGTCTTCGTCGGCCGCCTGACCAGCTTGAGCGTCTTCGACCCGCTCGGCGACCAGGTCGGCCGGGTGCGTGATGTCGTCGTCACGTTCAGCGCCTCGCGGCGCCGCCCACGCGTGATCGGCCTCGTCGTGGAGGTGCCGGGCAGACGTCGGGTGTTCGTGCCCATGACCCGGGTGACGTCCGTGGACGGTGGGCAGGTCATCACCACGGGGCTGGTCAACATGCGCCGGTTCGAGCAGCGCACGAACGAGGTGCTCGTCATGGCCGAGATCCTCGAGCGCACGGTCACGGTGCAGGACCCCGAAGGCCCGTACCCGGCCACCGTGGAGGACGTCGCGATCGAGCGCGAGCGGAGCCGGGACTGGTCCATCTCGAAGGTGTTCGTCCGTCGCGGCAGCACCCGTGGCTCGCTGGGGCCGTTCCGGCGGCGCCGTGGCACCACCGTCCTCGTTCCGGTGGAGGACGTCACGGGCATCCACCAGTCTGCCGCCGGACAGTCGGCAGCCATGCTCCTGGAGACCTACGACGACCTGAAGTCGGCCGACCTCGCCGAGGTCATCCACGACCTGCCGCCCAAGCGTAGGGCCGAGGTGGCCGAGGCCATGGACGACGACAAGCTCGCCGACGTCCTGGAGGAGCTGCCGGAGGACGACCAGGTGGAGATCCTCGAGACGCTGCCGGTCGAGAGGGCGGCCGACGTCCTCGAGGCGATGGAACCGGACGACGCGACCGACCTCCTGCACAACCTCACCGCGGAGAAGCAGGAGGAACTGCTCCAGCTCATGGAGCCGGACGAGGCCGCGGACCTGCGCCGGCTGCTGACGTACGACGAGGAGTCGGCCGGCGGCATGATGACGACGGAGCCGGTCATCCTGGGACCGGAGGCCTCCATCGCCGAGGCGCTGGCAGTGGTGCGACGCGCGGAGCTGTCCCCGGCCCTGGCCTCGACCATCTATGTCTGCCGCGCGCCACACGAGACGCCAACCGGCAAGTACCTCGGCATGGTCCACATCCAGCGGCTGCTCCGGGAGCCGCCACACGGTGCTGTCGGCGGCATCCTGGACAAGGAGATCGAACCCCTGACGGCGGACGCTCCGCTGGGTCAGGTGACTCGCATGCTCGCGACGTACAACCTCGTCGGCGTGCCCGTCGTCGACGCCGACGGACGGCTGCTGGGCGCCGTGACCGTGGACGACGTGCTCGACCACATCCTCCCGGACGACTGGCGTGAGGAGCGGCGCGAGGTGACGCATGGCTGAGCGGGACCGGCGGGCGGCCCTGAGCCGCCTCGACCAGCCACGGGAGACCCGGCGAGCCCTGCTGCCGCGACCCACCTTGTCGCAGGAGACGTTCGGCGTGTGGAGCGAGCGCTTCGCCCGGTTCATGGGGACGGCCATGTTCCTCATCGCCATGACGGTGTTCGTCGTGTTCTGGGTGGCGTGGAACGTGCTGTCGAGCAAGAACCTGCGGTTCGACGCCTACCCGTTCATCTTCCTCACGCTGATGCTCAGCCTCCAGGCGTCGTATGCCGCCCCGTTGATCCTGCTCGCTCAGAACCGCCAGGCCGACCGGGACCGCGTCATGCTCGAGCAGGACCGCGCACGTGACGAGCGGAACCTGGCCGACACCGAGTACCTGACCCGTGAGGTCGCCTCCCTGCGCCATTCGATGGGCGACGCGGCCACTCGGGACTTCGTCCGCTCGGAGCTCCGGAGCCTGCTCGACGAGCTGGAGGAGCGCGGGCTCGAGATCCACCGCCGTGATGCAGGCGACAGCCAGGACGCTACGGCCGGTTCTTCGAAGGACCTCCCCGCGACCTAGCATGGGGTCATGGCCGACCCCGCTCCCCCGGTGACCCAGGACGCCCTGCTGCAGGCGCTGTCCACGGTCATCGACCCCGAGATCCGCAAACCCGTCACCGAGCTCGGGATGGTGCAAGAGGTCTCGGTGGACGCCGCCGGGATGGTGCGCGTGACGATCCTGCTCACCGTGGCGGGGTGCCCGATGAAGGAGACGCTGACCAGGGACACGACCGTGGCCCTGGCCAAGGTGCCCGGCGTCAACGGCGTGAAGGTCGACCTCGGGGTGATGAGCGACGAGCAGCGGGCGGGCCTGCGCCAGCAGCTTCGCGGCGGCGTGGCGGAGCGCGAGATCCCCTTCGCGCGACCGGGGTCGCTGACCCGGGTGTACGCAGTGGCCTCGGGCAAGGGAGGTGTCGGGAAGTCCTCGGTGACGGTCAACCTCGCCGCCTCGCTGGCCCAGAGCGGTCTGCGGGTGGGTGTCGTCGATGCGGACGTGTACGGCTTCTCCGTGCCCCGCATGCTGGGCGTGGAGCACCGGCCCACCCAGGTCGACGACATGATCCTCCCGCCCGTGAGCCACGACGTGAAGGTCATCTCGATCGGCATGTTCGTCCCGGGCAACCAGCCCGTGGTGTGGCGGGGACCGATGCTGCACCGGGCGCTGCACCAGTTCCTCGGCGACGTGTTCTGGGGCGACCTCGACGTGCTGCTGCTCGACCTGCCGCCCGGCACGGGAGACATCGCCATCTCGGTGGCGCAGCTGATCCCCGGTGCGGAGATCCTCGTCGTGACGACACCCCAGCAGGCAGCGGCCGAGGTGGCCGAGAGGGCCGGGTCCATCGCCCTGCAGACGCACCAGCGCATCGTGGGTGTCATCGAGAACATGTCCTGGCTGGAGCTGCCTGACGGTTCACGCCAGGAGATCTTCGGCTCCGGCGGTGGCAGGGCGGTGTCGGAGTCGCTGACCCGTTCCGTGGGCGCCGACGTCCCCCTGCTCGGACAGATCCCCCTGGACACGAACCTGCGCGAGGGCGCCGACGAAGGCACGCCGGTCGTGCTGCGGAACCCGGACTCGGCAGCCGCTGTCGCGCTGCGCGGCATCGCCCGCGGGCTGGCGACCCGGTCCCGCGGCCTGGCCGGCCGCTCGCTGGGCCTCTCACCCGTTGGCCGCTGACCCCCTGGGCCGACGCGCCTCCCCTACGCGACCCTCGTCCCCCCTCGCGCCCTTGGCCGGGTCGAGGCTGGCTGACTTGGCGGCCTTAGCG
>NZ_JAPYZV010000005.1 GCF_027812955.1 Pedococcus sp. 5OH_020 | reverse complement strand
CCTCCGAGAGCGAACGCCGAGCTGCGCTGCCAGCATGGCTGCACGAGTACAACCACCACCGACCCCACACCGCCTGCTGGAACCAACCACCCCATCACCCGCTTGACCAACCTGTCAGGACAGTACACCTAGCGGCGTACCTGGCGAGAACATCAGGCCAACGCGTCGAGGACCAGCGTGAGCCCGTACCCGAACTCGGCACCAAAGTCGTAGCCCGGCTGAAGGATGTGCGCCACCGAGAACTCGACGAGATGCGGGAACTCGTTCGGATCGAAACCCTCCAACATCTGCGCCGCCACCCCTGGCACGGTCTCCGGGCCATGAATGGGCAACGCCGCCTCCGACAGGGCGAACCCGAAGACGTAGCTGTCGATCAGGGCGAAGGCGTGGGCGGTCTTGGCCACCGAGAAGCCCCCTTGGCGCAGGGTGCCAATCACCGCGTTGTGGTGCCGCATGGTCGCAGGGCCGGGGTGGGTCCGAGACTGGAGCAGCTGGATCGCCCACGGGTGCCGGCGTAACGCCTCGCGCGCAGACACAGACCGTCGCCGGATCTCCGCCTGCCAGTCCTTGCCGGGCGTGGGCAGCTCGATCTCGCTGAACACGAGGTCGACAATGCCGTCGACGATGGCGTCCTTGTTGGCGACGTGGTGGTAGACCGACATCGGCTTGACGTCCAGCTCCTGGGCGATCGAGCGGATGGTCAGGGCGGCGAGCCCGCCCGCGTCGGCGACGGCCATGGCGCCCTGCAGCACCCGTTCTCTGCTCAGCCTCGGGCGCGCGTTCTCGGGCCGGGTCTGTGCGGACATTCTGCTCCTCGGTCGCCTAGTCACATTGAGCCATGTACTTACCGTACTTAGTACGTCCGCATAGGCGTACTAAGTACGGATGAATAGTCCATCTGGGAAAACCGAAGGACGTCACGACATGAACATCCAAGAGCAGCCCCAGGTGCAGGCCGAAAAGGCGGTCGGACCGGCCGTGGGTACGGGCGTCGATGACGCCACGATGTCGGCGATCGTGCAGGCCGGCTACGGCGAGGCGGATGTCCTGCAGCTCGACCGCGTGCCCGCCCCGAGATCGCGGAGAATGAGGTCCTTGTCCAGGTGCGGGCCGCGGGCCTGGACCGCGGCACGTGGCACCTGATGTCGGGCCGCCCCTACCTGATGCGAGTGATGGGCTTCGGCCTTCGCCGGCCCAAGAACCCGGTGCCCGGTCTCGATTTCGCCGGCACGGTCGTCGAGGTGGGTTCGGCAGCGACGAAGTTCTCGCCGGGAGACGAAGTCCTCGGTATCGCCAAGGGCTCGTTCGCCGAGTACGCCGCGGCGCGCGAGGACAAGGTGGCGCCCAAGCCGGCGAATCTCACCTTCGAACAGGCGGCCGTGGTTCCGGTGTCCGCGATGACGGCGCTGCAGGGGCTAACCGACGTCGGCAGGGTCCAGGCGGGCCAGCGGGTCCTGGTCATCGGAGCCTCGGGCGGAGTCGGCTCGTACGCCGTGCAGCTCGCCGAAGCGTTCGGTGCGCACGTCACGGGCGTGGCCCAGCACGGCGAAGCTCGACCTCACCCGGTCCCTTGGTGGTGACCACGTCATCGACTACACACGCGAGGACTTCGCCGACGGCACCCGGCACTACGACCTGGTCCTCCACATCGGTGGCAACCCGCCCCTTTCCCGGTTGCGTCGAGCACTGACACCCACCGGCACCGCGGTCATCGTCGGCGGCGAAGAGGGCGGCAAGGTGACTGGGGGTTTCGGTCGAAGCCTGCGCGCGCCCCTGGTGTCGCTGTTCGTCAAGCAGCGTTTGGCCACGCTCGCCAACAAGGAGCGCGCGAGCGATCTCGAGCGGCTCACCCAGCTCATCGATGCTGGCGACGTCGTCCCCAGCATCGACCGGAGCTACCCGCTGGCGCAGGTGCCGGACGCGATGCGTCAGCTCACCGCCGGTCAGGTCCGCGGCAAGGTCGCCATCACCATCTGATCCAGCCACCTGGCACACCCGCACTGAACGCACACCACCGCTACGAAGAAGGACGCCATGACCACTCAAACACCCACCCCTGTTCCCGCCCGGCGCGTGCCCGACGCCGTTTCACCTGGCACCTTCGCGCCGCCGGGACACCCGGATGCGGTACTCGCGAAGCATCGGAGGGCTGTTCATCGCCGGCTTCCTGACCTATGGAATCGGCGCCCTGATGACGACCTCGGTGACTGGGAACGAAAGCTTCCTTGCCACGGTGCCCTCCCACCGCGGCATCTTGGTGCTCGGCGCTCTCCTGATGCTGGCGAACACCGCGGTGGACATCGGCAAGGCGGTCCTGTTCTTCCCGGTGATCGAACCGCACGGCAGGCGGACCGCATTGGCCTACCTGGCCACGATGATCTTCGAGGTCGCGCTGATGGCGGTCGGGGTGTTGGCCCTGCTGGTGCTCCCGCCCCTGGCCGACCAGGCCGCGTCGGGTCACCTGAACCAGGGCACGGCCCAGTCGTTGGGCTCGCTCGCAGTCGACGGCAACGAGCTGGCCTACCAGGTCGGCCAGCTGTCGCTCGGTTTCGGCGCGATGTTCCTGGCCTACCTGCTGTTCCGCACAGGACTCATCCCGCGTGCCCTGGCCGGCCTGGGCGTCGTCGGCTACGCGACCCACGTGGCGGGAGCCATCTTCGAGCTCTTCGGCGTCCACATCAGCATGTGGCTCCTGATCCCCGGCGGCATCTTCGAAGTGACGCTCGGAGCCTGGCTGCTCGTCAAGGGCTTCAACGCCACTGTCTACCGCAAGGACCCACGTCGGGTCGCGGTCAGCGCATGACTGAGGAACCCGGCGCGGCAGGGACGGCCACCGGCCGCCTCGGCACCGGCCGCCTCCCGATGGCCGGTCGGACGGTGCTGGTCACCGGCGCGACCGGCGGCATCAGGAAAGCCACAGCCCTCGGCCTGGCCGCGATGGGCGCGCACGTTGCCATCACCGGCCGGGACCGCGCCCGCACCGACGGCGCTTCCCAGGAGATTGCGGCGGTCAGCGGTGGAGTGGTTCACGCCTTTGTCGCAGATCTCTCCACCCAGTCGCAGGTGCGGCGCCTGGCCGCCGAGGCGCTTGTCGCCTTCCCGCGCATCGACGTCCTCGTGAACAACGTCGGCGGCTACTGGAACACACGCCACGTCACCGCCGACGGGCTTGAGCGCACCTTCGCGTTGAACCACGTCGCACCCTTCCTGCTCACCGACCTCCTCCTCGACCGGCTGAACGAAGGTGGCTCCTCCCGGGTGGTGACGGTTTCGTCGAACGCACACAGCGGCGGCACCATCGACTTCGACGACCTGCAAGGTGAGCGGTCTAACTTGGGCTCGCGGGCCTACAGCCAATCGAAGCTGGCCAACCTGCTGTTGACCTACGAGCTGGCGCGGCGGCTGCGCGGAACGTCAGTCACGGCCAACGCCCTACATCCCGGCTTCGTCAGGACGGGCTTCGGCGCCTCTGACCGGGCGCACTGCAGCGGGTGCCCGTGCCGGTCATCAGGCCGTTCATGAAGTCGCCGGCGCAGGGCGCGGTGACCGCTATTCAGCTCGCCTCCGCACCGGGTCTGGCGCAGGTGAGCGGTCAGTTGTTCGCGGGTAGGCGGCCCAGGCGGTCGTCCCACAGCAGCTACGACGAGACCGTAGCGGCTCGGCGATGGCGCGTGAGCGCCGACCGAGCGGGCTGCGGTAACGACATAGACCCACCTGACATGCGGCGGCGTATCGGCGACCCCGGAGCGGCCGCTCAGTAGGGGCCGGGGCAGCCGCTCGGTGAGGTTGCCCCGGTCGCCGTGTGGCGTTGCCGCGCATGGCTGACGGGTCGCAGTTCCGCGGTTGGGACTGAGCCGCCCTCAACGCGTTTGGCGGTGCAGCAACGGCGCCACCCGACGGGCCCACACGGAGGCCATCGCCACGAAGGCAGCCACCGTGACGGCGGTGAGGACGACCAAGGCGAACACTGAGGCTTCAGGGCCGAAGTCCCCGCCGCTGAGCCAGCTTCCCACGCGTGGGTTGGGAGTGCTCACGGCGACCGACGAGCCCAGGTCGCCGCCAGAGACCGCGGCACCGAACAGGTACCCCTGCGCGAAGTTCCAGGCGAAGTGCGCCGCGATGGGAACCCACAGGCGACCGGTGAGGGCGTACAGGGCGCTGAACATGAGCCCTGCCATGGCCACGGTGCCGGCGGCGAGAGGGGTCGCGCCCGGGTTGGACAGGTGCAGCGCAAGCGAACGCGACGGCGACGACTGCGAACGCCGGGACCGGCCCGACGACTCGCCACAGCAGCCGCAGCAGCAGAGCCCGCACCCACAGCTCTTCGGTTACTGCTGCTTGCAGAGCAGGCCCTGCGGCTGTCGACGCAGGCGCCGCCCCGACCAGGGTGATGTCGTAAACGTTGGTGATGGCCAGCAGCCCCATCAGGCCGCTCATCATGACCAGCCCCAACCCAGCCCCAACGGCCAGTTCGCGGCCGGCGGCCCGCAGTCCCAGCTCGCGAGGTCTTCGTGCTTCGCCCACCCGCACGGCTCCGGCGTAGACGACCACGGCGGCCAGACAGGCGACCGCCTTGCCGGCCAGCTGCAGGGCGGCGTCGTCGGCGGGAACATGGTCAACGACCCATTGCAACGGCACGCCGAACGCTGCGGCGGTGGCGAAGAACAGGAGCACGAACCATCCCAGGGCACGCAGCCAGAGCCACCGTCCGGGTCGCAGGACCCGGACTCGGCCGAGTTCCATGGCCACGGTCGGCAAGCCAGGGCGACGTCTCAGGGGTTGGGTCACGGGCGGGGTCGTCGGCTGGCTCATGGCGTTCCTTGGACGGTGACGCTGCGACTCCTGCGCCCGATGGTCCCCGGGCCGCTGCCCGAGTGTGTGCCCGGAACGCTAGGCACGGGCATCGCCACGTCATCACCACACGTGATGATGCGCGTGGTGACCTCACCATGACCGAACGCGGACTCCTGCGGGTTTGCGCAATGCCGACCGCAGGCACGGGTGTTGGCGACCTGAGGCGGAACAGGCTCGTCGTGCTCCTATGCTCAGCAGATGGCGGTCCTGGGGACGAAGGTGCACGTCCCTGTTCTGCGCCGCGAGCTCGTGGCTCGCGCCCGACTTGTCGCACAGCTCAACGCCACCTGGCAGCCGCGCCTGGTGCTGCTGTCCGCACCAGCAGGTTTCGGCAAGACAACCCTGCTGAGCCAAGCCATGACCGGTAGCGGCGGGACCGGACGTGCGGTCGCGTGGCTGTCTCTGGACGCCAGGGACAACGACCCCCGTCGTTTCCTTGAGCACGTCGTCGCCGCGCTGGCGACCGTCGGACCGTTCCCGGAGGCGGCGTCCCTGGTGGGGCCTGCAGCGCCTGTGGCAGCTGAGGCGGTCCTGACCACTGTGGTCAACGAGCTCGACCTGCTGCCAGGGCGCATCGTGCTGGCGCTGGACGACTACCACGTCATCGAGTCGGCGCAGGTGCAGCAAGCGGTGACGTTCCTTCTCGAGCACCTGCCACCTCAGGCGTCCCTGGCCATCGCGACCCGAGCAGACCCAGCCGTGCCACTTGCGCGGCTGCGAGCCCGAGGTGAGCTGCTCGAGCTGCGAGCCGATGACCTGCGCTTCACCGAGGGCGAAGCCGCCACCTTCCTCACCGACGTCATGGGCCTGCACCTGGCCGAGGGTGCCGTCGCCGCGCTCGAGGCACAGACCGAGGGATGGGTAGCGGGGCTTCAGCTCGCCGGCCTGTCCCTGCGCGGGGTCGACGACCCTGCCCGGTTCGTGGCCCAGTTCACCGGGACCCACCGCTTCGTCCTGGACTACCTCGTCGACGAGGTGCTGCGCCACCAACCCGAGCACGTCCGGCAGTTCCTCCTGGAGACCTCGGTGCTGCGTCACATGACAGGGCCCCTGTGCGACCAGCTCACCGGCCACGGTGGCAGCAACGAACAGCTGGAAGCGCTGGACCGGGCCAACGTGTTCATCGTCGCCCTCGACGACCGTCGTGAGTGGTACCGGTACCACCACCTGTTCGGCGACGCGTTGCGCTCACGCCTGACGGCGGAGTTCCCTGACCGGGTGCCCATCTTGCACCGGGCCGCGAGCGAGTGGTTCGCAAGCCACGGCCTCGCTGAGGACGCCGTCGCCCATGCCCTCGCCAGCGGCGACCCGGAGTACGCGGCGGACCTTGTCGAGGCCGTGCTGCCGGACCTGCGCCGTGAACGCCGCGACGTGATGATGCGTGACTGGTTGACGGCCCTGCCCCAGGACGTGGTGCAGCGCCGTCCGCTGTTGGGCACCTACCTGGCCTGGGTGCGTCTGGTGGCCGGCGACCTGGATGGAGTGTCCGTGGCGTTGGGTGACGCCGAGGCAGCCTTGGCGGAAAACCCCCCAGTCGCTGACGCGGACGCATCGGCCGCCGTTCGCGAGGAGCTGCGGACGCTGCCGGCGACCATGAACGTCTTCCGCGCCTCCGCAGCTCAAGCACGCGGCGACACCGCCGCCACCCGCCGGCACGCAAGAGCAGCGTTGCAGCTCACCGGACCCGACGACCACATGGCTCGAGGGGGTGCCCTCGGCTTCCTCGGCCTTGCCGCCTGGGGCAACGGAGACCTCGCCGATGCGGTCACCACGTTCACCGAGGCCGTGCACCACATGGGAGCAGCCGGCGACGTCAGCGACCTGCTCGGCAGCACGGTCGTCCTAGCGCAGATGTGGACCGGCCGAGGCCGACCCGGCGAAGCGCGACGCCTCCTGGAGCAAGCCCTCGCCACCGCGCAGCAGCACCCCGGGGCGGCGTTGGCCACGCTCGGCGACCTGCACGTGGCCCTGGCTGACGTCCTCGTCGAGCAGGGCGACCTCGACGCGGCCACCGCTCATCTCGAGGCGGCCTCATCCTTGGGGGACGCGGCGTCACTGCTGGAGAACCGGTACCGCTGGTACGTCACCATGGCCCGCCTGCGCCGCGCCCAAGGCGACCTCGAGGGAGCTGCGGAGCTCCTGCGGCAGGCCGAGCCCCTGCACCTGCCCGGGTTCTTCCCTGACGTGCGCCCCATCGCGGCGCAGCTGGCCCGGCTGCGCATCGCCCAAGGGGCGCTGGAGGACGCGCAACGCTGGGCGGACACCCGAGCCGAACAAACACCAACCACCTCATACCTGGACGAGTTCGCGCAGCTCACCATGGTCCGGCTGCAGATCGCCCGACACCGCGCGGACGGCGACGACGCCGCCCTTAAAGACGCGTTCCGACGGCTCGACCATCTCACTCCCAGCGCCACCACCTCAGGCCGTGACGGCAGCCTGCTGGAAATCAGCATCCTGCGAGCCATGGCACACCACGCCGGACACGACGTGGCCGCCGCCACCAAGGAGCTGTGCAGCGCCCTGCGGTCAGCACGTCAAGGCGGGTATGTCCGCCTCTTCCTCGACGAGGGAAAACCGATGCTTGACCTGCTCGACCAGATCACGGAGCCGCCCGAGGTCGCCGAATACGCCCACACTCTGCGACCCCCTGCGCCAACCACCTCGCTCCCACCCCCTGGTCAGGCTGAGTTGCTCAGCGACCGCGAGCTGGAAGTGCTGCGTCTGCTGGCAACCGCTCGGACCGGGCCCGGCATCGCCGACGACCTGTTCGTGTCCATCAACACCCTGCGCACCCACACCAAGCACATCTTCACCAAGCTCGACGTCAACACCCGACGCGCCGCCGTCGAACGGGCCACCGAGCTCGGCCTGCTCTGAGGCCTGCCCCGGCGAAGGATCACCACCGCGGTCACATCACATGGTGATTCGGTCACACGCCGCGATTTCTACGTTGGTGCTGTCCCCGAAAGCCCCGGGGGCACCACCAGCGAAGGAGCACGCCATGACCGTCACCACCACCCGCCTCACGCAGGCGGCCGCCGTCGCGACCGCCGTTGCTGGGACCATCTTCGTCCTTGTGCAGATCAACCACCCGCCCACCGTCCTGGCGTCCGCGACCACCACCGACTGGTTCGTGCGCAACGCCGCCAAGACCGTCATGGCCGTCCTGGCCCTGGTCGGGTTCACCGGCATCTACCTGCGTCAGCGGGCGAAGGTGGGTGTCCTCGGGCTGGCCGGGTACCTGCTGCTCGGCATGGGCTACTTCATGTTGTTCGGGACAGAGTTCGTCGCGACCATCGTGGTGCCGACAGCAGCCCCGTCCGCCCCCGGCTACATCGGCGACGTCATCGCCGCAGCCTTCGGTGGCAAACCCGTCGGCGACATCGGACCGTTCATGACGGTGTTCGCGCTCACCGCAGTCGGCTACGCCGGCGGAGGTCTGCTGTTCGGCATCGCCACCTTCCGCGCCGGCATCCTGTCCAAGTCCGCAGCCGCCTTGCTCGCTGTCGGCAATGTCGCCACGCTGTCGCTGGCCGTCCTGCCGTCGTCGTTCAACCGCCCGATGGCCGTGCCCACCGGAATCGCCCTGATTGGTCTCGGAGTGTCCCTGTGGCGCGACCAGGCTCGCCAGCAGACCGCGGCCGTCACCACGACCGCCGCCATGCCGCAGCCTGCGGCAGCGGTCCGATGACGACGCGGCAGCGGGGGTGGCGCCTGCCGGTGGCACTCATCGCCCTGAGCGCCGTCCCGGTCCTGGCCGGCACCGCGCGACTGGTCGAGCTCTCGGGAGGACCGGTCCTCATCAACCCCGACGCCCGGTTCACCGCCTCCCCGCTGCCGGTCGCCGTGCACATCGCCTGCGCCGCCACCTACTCCCTGCTCGGCGCTTTCCAGTTCCTCACCAGGTTCCGCAACCGCCGGCCCGGCTGGCACCGCACAGCCGGGCGGGTGCTGGTGGTCGCCGGGTTGGGGGTAGCCGGCTCAGCGCTGTGGCTGACGCTGTTCTTCCCCCCGCAACCCGGCTCCGGCCCGCTGTTGTACGTCCTGCGGCTGGTGTTCGGCCCCGCCATGGTCGCCGCGCTCATGATGGGAGTGGCCGCCATCCGACGTCGCGACATCAACGCTCACCGCGCATGGATGACGCGCGCGTACGCCATCGCCGTCGCGGCCGGTACCCAGGCGTACACCGAAGGTGTCGGCGGCGCCCTGTTGGGACACAGCGGCCTGGCCCTTGACATCTCGCGCGGCGCGGCCTGGGTGATCAACCTGACCATCGCCGAGTGGGCCATCCGTCGCCCCGCCGCCACGCCGAACCGCCGCCGCGTCGCGGTCGCCGTGGGAGGACCCCGATGAGCAGCCGTTGCGAGGTCAGGGTCGACGGCCACCTCGACGAGCGCTGGGCCGCGGTTCTCGATGGGTTCGACCTCCGGCACGACGCCGACGGGACCACGACCCTGACCGGTCTGGTGGTTGACCAAGCCCACCTGCACGGGCTCCTGGCCCGACTGCGCGACCTCAGTGTGCCGCTGCTGTCCATGCAGGCAGCCCCCGCGCCCGAACCACCGGCCCAGCTGAAACAGCCCTTGGCGTCGCTGACGTGGCCGCGGCCCACGGACCGGCTCGTCCTGCGACCGGCTACGTCCGACGACGCGGAAGGCACGTGGCGGTACCGCCGCCTGGAGACGGTCAGCCGCTGGCTGACCGAGGTCCCCGCCAGCCTCGAGGCGTACCGGCTCACCTTCGAGCAACCCGACCGGCTGGCCACCACCATCGTGGCAACGCTCGACGGGCGCATCGTCGCAGACCTCATGCTGCGGGTTGAGGACGCTTGGGCGCAGACCGAAGTCGCCCACGTGGCCCACCGGACCCAGGCGGAGATTGCGTGGGTGCTGGACCCCGACGTCACCGGTCAGGGGTACGCCACCGAAGCCGCCCGAGAGCTGCTCACAATCTGCTTCGACGACCTCGGTCTGCGACGAGTGACCGCGACCTGCTTCGCCGACAACGTCCCCTCCTGGCGCCTGATGGAACGCATCGGGATGCGCCGTGAAAGCCACGCCGTCCAGGACGCACTACACCGCACGGGTCGATGGATGGACACGTTCATCTACGCCGCTCTGCCCAGGGACTGGTCGCCCCGCAGCGACCACCCCGAGGTCTGACGCGACCCATCAGCTCGCCACCTAACGGAACACCGGCGCACACGCTTCCGCTCCTGCACCAGATTCGGAGGATGCCATGACATCGACAACCGTTGCACGCTCGACCACCGATACCCACGAAGGGCTTGCCCTGTGGCGCGTCGACCTGATGCGCGGCGGCTACCTGCTCATGGCCGTCGGGCTGGCCTTGGTCAAGTGGCCTCTGCTCGGCCACGCCGCGTCCCTTCCCGTGTTTGAAGGCGTCACCCTCAGCCTGGTCGGCCATGTCCTTCTTGGCCATCGTGGGGGTCCTGCGCCCGGTCAAGATGCTGCCGGTACTGATCTTCGAGACGACATGGAAGGCGTTGTGGCTCGGCTTGGTCGCCGTACCGCACCTGCTGACCGGCGACATGGACACCGAGACGACCAAGATCCTTGTGAGCTTTGCCCCCGAGGTCGTCATCCTTGCCGTCACACCTTGGGACTACGTATGGCGCACCTTCGGACGTGCCCGGGTGGAGGCATGGCGGTAACGCGCACTGCGACCGTTGTCCGACCCTAGAACGGAGGGTGGAGCGCCTATCCGCGGTCCTTGGCTGTTCGCGCCCTGACGTGCACGCGTTCACCTTGGGGACCGAAGAGGCTGAGGACCTCCGCGGCGTGCGTGCCGTCACTACCGAACCAGTGCGGCACCCTGTCGAACTCGACGACCTCGCCGGGTCCCAGCACCAGGTCATGCTCACCCAGGACAAGGCGCATCCGCCCGGACAGCACGTACAGCCACTCGTACCCCTCGTGCGTTTTGGGTTGCGGAGCGGAGTTGCTGGCGGGGACCACGATCTTCCACGCCTGCACCCCTCCCGGTTGCCGGGTCAAGGGCAGGACCGTGTGTCCGTTGCGCTTGCTGGCTTTCAGGCGTACCCGCGGGTCGCCGACCTCCGGAGCGCCGACGAGGTCATCCAGCGGCACCCGGCATGCCTGTGCTAACGGCAGCAGCAGCTCGAGGCTGGCGCGTCGCTGACCGGTCTCGAGCCGGGACAGGGTGCTCTTGGAGATTCCGGTCGCCTCCGACAAGGCGGTCAGGGTGACCCCTCGGTGCAGCGGCAGTTGCTTCAGCCTCGGACCGACCTGGTCGAGGGCCGTGGCGATGATGGTGGCGCTGTTGTCCATCCGGCCATTCTGGTCGCAACCACCCACCGTTCCCAGATCAGCAACGTTTGTTGCCTTGCGGGCGGCATGAGGTCACTGTCGTCCCACGAACCGATACGACGTCCTCATCATCGGCGGTGGAGCCGCTGGGGGCTATCGCCCACCAGCACAAGACAGTCCGTGACCAGCGCAAACGCTCGGTCAGGGACTACTTTGTTGGGCTGTGGAAGCTCGTCGAAATGCCCCGTGCGGCTTTCGATCACGGCATCCCAGGCCTCTGCTCCGCCGATCAGGACGGGCCCGCAGCTGCCTGCGATACACGGCCTCCGTCACGACCGTGCTGCGGTTCCCAACGAGGCGGGCGATGTCCTCGATCGGCATTCCGGAGCCCGAGAGAATCGACACGAAGCTGTGCCGGAGACCCCCAACAGGCAACACGTCTCCAGCACGATGGTCACGCCGCCTCCGCCCGCCGGCGCCGCTGCAGCTGCCACTCAGGAAGTACGAGCCCTCCCGCAGCTTGGGTACGGCCATGTCGAGGGTGCCGACCCGGGTGTCCAGCTCACCGGGCCGGTAGCCGTTGCGGCGGTTGGACCGCTCCGGATCGCGGACCTCGTATGCGGCGTACGCGCATTGTGCGTCGTGAGCCCTGCTGACCGTGGTTCCCTTTGCGAATCGAGCTGGCGAGACTTCGTTACCTTCAACATGCCAATCAGCCCTTGCTTCCAGGACGAGGACCTGACAGGTCAACTCGTCACAGCGAGCTGTTCGTCGGTGGCGAAGGATGCGCCCCCGGCATCATGCACGTGCACGTCGGCGACGCCGGGCATCAGGACGGATCCGGCCTCCGGCACGACGCGGCCGGGCGGCAGGCCCTCTCGGACGTCGACGATCCGGTCGCCGACGACCTCCACCCAGCCCGGCGACAGAACGACCTCCGGGGTGACGACGTGCGCTGCGCTGACGAGCGCCGACGCAGCGCTCGGGACGCTCGTCATCGGGTCTCTGTGACCTTCCTGAGCCCACGCGGATGGTCAGGGTCGAAGCCCCGTGCCAAGGCCATCTCCCGCGCCAGGGCTTGGAAGGGGACGACCTGCACGAGCGGCGAGAGCTGCTCGTCCACCACCGGGTCGCCGAGTCTCGTGGTGATGCCGAAGTCGTCGGCCAAGGACGACGGGCCGAGCAGGCACACCTCTGCGCCAACCTCCCCGAGCCGGTTCAACACCGGCCGCAGGAGCTCGGCGCCGACCCCGTTGGGAGCGCACACGATCACTGGGTGGTGGACGTCGACCATGGCGACCGGTCCGTGCAGCAGGTCCGCCCCGGAGAAAGCCTGTGCCGCCACGTAGGAGGTCTCCATGAGCTTGAGAGCGCCCTCTCGCGCCGTGGGATAGGAGAAGCCGCGCCCTACGGTGAGCACCCGGTCGGCGAAGCGGTACCGCGTCGCAACAAGGGCGACCGACTCGTCGAGGACCTGCTGGATCGCCGCCGGCACCTGCCGAGCCTGGCGGCCGTCGCCGCCGCGCCAGGCATCGATCAGCAGCCAGAGCGCCTGCAGCTGGGCCGTGTAGGTCTTGGTGGCCGCCACGGACAGCTCCGGCCCGGCGTCGATGTCGACCTGCAGGTGGGCCGCAGCCGCTACCTTCGAGTCCGGTGCGTTGGTGACCGCCAGGGTCAACGCCCCGTTGGCCGCCGCGACGCGGGTCGACTCGGCGAGATCCGGCGAGCCGCCGGACTGGCTCACAGCCACCCATAGCGTGTCGGCGAGCCGTGGGGTCGTCCCGTAGGCGGTCAACGTCGACATCGAGGCCAGGCCGCATGGGAGTCCCAGCTCGGTCTCGAGGAGGTACTTCGCGTAGAGCGCGGCGTGGTCGCTGGTACCACGGGCTGCCAGCAGCACGAACCGCGGATCCGCGTCGCGTACCCGCTCGGCGACGACGCGGATGGCCCTGAGTTGCCGGTCGAGCTGGCCGGCCAGCACCTGCGGCTGGGCGGCGATCTCGGCCCCCATCAGGGATCCCGGCGCGGGGTGGGCGGCGTCCTGCGTGCTCATGAGGCGGCGCGTCCGGCCGGGGCGTCGGCAGCCGAGAGGCGCAGATCGATCTCGAACGGTCGTCCCCATGGGAAGTCCACCTCGGCGACCCGCCAGCGCGGGTCTCCGCCTGACAGGTCGGCGAGGACCTCGGCGAGCCGCTGCTGCACCCACGTGGCGGCCTGCTCGCCGCGCTCACCGTAGAGGTCGACCTCGTCGTAGCCGTTCCCGCGTGCCATGAGCTCACGTCGCACGACGGACTGGTATCCGTAGTCCTCCACAAGCCGGGTCACCAGGAACCGCTGCCGGGCGTTCACGTCCACCGTCCCGGTGACCTCGCCGAGGACCCCGGTCACCGCCGCGGCCACCGTGGAGCCGATCGCGTTGCCCGCGGTGTTCCAGCCGCCGTACGCCACCAGCGCGAAGAGCAGTTGTGCGTCCCGGAGACCCTCTACCAGCTGGGGGTCGGCCCCGTTGGGGTAGCGGCAGTCCGCGACCGCGACCCGCTCACCGCGGTCCAGAGCGGCCCGGACGGCGGCCACCGTGGCAGCCACGAGCTGCTCGTCCGTGGGCCGCGCGGGGCGGGGTCCGTAGTAGTCGCCACCGTCGGGCGAAGGCGCGTGGACGACGAGACGCACGTCGGCGTGCTCGACGTCGACGCGTGCCCCGGCAGCGCTGATCTGCCGCGTCACAGTCGTGGCGAGCGGCACGTTCTCGAACGGCGCCACTCTGTCGAGGCCACCCGGCTCCACGCACTCGACCGCGAAGCAGACCGTGTGCCCGTGGTGCAGGCTCAGCAGCCGGGCCACCATCACCGAAGCCACCTCGTCAGCTCCCGGGTAGACCAGCAGGCTGTCGGTGGGGCCGAGCAGTGTCCGCCAGTACTCGACGATCGCCTGCTCTGCCGAGCCGGCGGAGAACTGCGCCGTGTCGTCCGCAGTCAGCAGCAACGTCTGCACCACGCCCGAGTGGAGCATCCCGATGCCGGCTAGGTTGACCGCGTGGTTGCGCAGCCGGCGCAGGGCGAAGTCGCGGCGCAGACCGTCTGGGATGCCGGCGTCGGCGACCGTGTCGTTCTGGCCGCCGGGCTGCAGCTGACCCAGCCACGCACGGTGGGCTCGGGCCCCCAGCGCGTGGAGTTGCACCCCGTGCTGCGTCCAGTAGTCCGGCTCCTCCGAGGCGTTGTTGGAGTTGCTGGCGCGCAAGAACACGTTCAGCGCACCGATGGGCAGGTCGGGGTGACGGCGGTGCAGGTCGTCGAGCACTGAGAGGCGGCCGAGCACCTCCGGCAGTGAGTCGTCACTGATGCGCGACGGGATCAGCCCGCCGTAGCCCAACATGTCGAGCGACACCACGGCACCGTGAGCTCCTGCGGAGCACGCCTCGGTGAGCCACGCGCCGAGGCCTCGCGGGTCACCTCCCTGGCGGAAGCGGGGTAGCAGCTCCTGCGGCGGGAGGACGACGGCCGCCCCACCGATGGCCGCGATGTCGCGGACCATCACCGTGTTCACTGGTCGGTCGTCGAGAGGTAGCAAGGCGAGGTCCATGAGTCTCCTTCGTGCGGGGTCTCCAAATGGTATACACCACTTTCGGCGGCCGCGTCACGAACTAGAGGGGGCTGGCCCGACTGAGGCCGGTGCCAGCGCACCCGGGTGCCAGTCTGCCGTCTGTCTAGGATTGGGGCGTACCAATGGCCGGGAGAGGAGTGCACAGGTGGGATCTCTGAACGAGCGCGAGATCGGGGCGGCCCTCGAGAGGCTGGGTCTGCGCCGGCGGCATCACGTGCTGTTGCACTCGTCGTTGTCGTCCTTGGGCCACGTCGAGCGCGGCTCGGCTGCGGTCGTCCAGGCATTGCTCGACGTCGTCGGGGACGACGGCACCGTGCTGGCGCCCACCCTCACGGGGAACGAGCACATCGGTCCCGATACGACGGTCCGCTTCGACGTAGCCCGATCGGCGGCGTGGACCGGGAGGATCGCCGAGACGGTGCGTTCGTGGCCGGCCGCCGTCCGCTCGGTGCATCCCACCCACTCGGTTGCCGCGGTCGGCGGTGCCGCCGAGCGACTCACCGCAGGGCACGAGGACTGCGTCACCCCCTGCGGTGCTGGCTCGCCGTATGCCCGCCTGGCCGCGGACCCCGACGGCGTCATTCTGCTGCTGGGATGCGACCACGAGTCCAACACGACACTGCACCACGTCGAGGAGCTCGCTGGGGTTCCGTACCACCTGCAACCGTCACCGGTACCCGCCGTCATCGAGACGGAGCAGGGCACGCTGAACCGCGAGTACTGGGTGCACCGGTACGGCACGCCGCGCAGGTTCTCGGCCATCGAGCCGCTGCTGCTCCAGCGGGGCCTGCAGCGCACGGACGTCGTGGGGCAGGCGACGGCAAGGCTGGTGCCCGCCGGAGCGCTGGTGTCCTTCGCGTTGGAGGTGCTGCGCGCGGCTCCGGAGTTCTTCGTGGCGGACGGCGCGCAAGGCTAGTGGCAGTAGGTCAGCCGGTGCCGTGCCGCTTGGCCACTGCGACCGTGAGCTGGTAGGAGTACCGATCGGCACGGTAGAGCGAGACGGCGTGCTCGACGGGCCGCCCCCGGTGGTCCACGGCCAACCGGTCCACCTCGAACGCTGCCGAGTAGGCGGGCACCTCAAGGTCGCTCGCGTCGTCAGGATCGAGCACCGTGGCCCGGATGGTCTGGTCGGCCCGGTCGATCTGGATCCCGTAGCGCTCGGCGAGCAGCTCATACAGCGAGCCGCTCACGTCCTCCGCGCTCAGCCCGGGGACCAGCTCAGCGGGCAGCTGGCTGCGCTCCAAGCAGATCGGGGCGCCGTCGGCCGTCCTGACCCGGCGGATGGAGACCACGGGCGATCCCGGGCTCAGCTCGAGCAATGCGGCTAGGTTCGCGCCTGCCGGTTCCTGCGTGACAGAGATCTCGAGGGAGCCCGGCGCCATGCGGCGCGAGCGCATGTCCTCGGAGAAAGACGTGAGCTCCATGGACTTGGCGATCCGGGTGGGGCGCACAAAGGTCCCTGAGCCCTGGATCCGGTAGATCCGGTTCTCCGTGGTGAGGTCGTCCAGCACCCGCTGCACGGTCAACCTGCTGACGCCGAGCTGCTCCGCGAGCTCACGCTCGGTGGGCAGGCGGTCGTGGGGGCCGAGACCCGCGTCGATGGTCTGCAGCACGTGCCGACGCACCCGCTCCGACTTGCCGCCGTTGGACTTCGCGCGGGCCGACGGCTCAGGACGCGCGGGCTGGACGAGGGAAGACATGGCACCTCTTCGGATGGCGGGTTCCGCAATGGTATACCCCACTGTTGTCGGGGGAGGCGAGCGCTCCGGGGTGGGTGTCACATCGTCGCGAGATGGGGAAGCGGCTTCGGTGCCTCTTGACCCCGCCGGCAAGATTGGGATATACCAATTACACATCCCCTTCCGAACCGTTGGAGTCTTCTATGAGGTTCACGCTTTTCCGCCCGAGCACCGCTGCGAAGTACGCGGTGGTCGCCGCGTCCGCCGCACTGGTCGTCACCACGGCAGGCTGCTCCTCCGGCGGCGAGTCGGCCGGCCAGGGGCCGAACGGCAAGACCGAGGTGACGTTCTCCTACCTGTGGACGGGCCCGGAGGCTCAGGCCTTGGAGAAGGTCATCGCCAGCTTCAACGCCAGCCAGAGCCAGGTCGAGGTCAAGGGGGTCTCCAACCCCGACATGCAGAAGCAGTTGGCGTCGATGTCGAGCGCCAAGGGCTCGTTCGACATCAGCGACGGGTTCGGCAACCAGGTGGGCAGCTGGGCGAGCAAGGGCGTCCTCGAGCCGCTCGACCAGTACATCTCGGACGACCATGTCGACACCGCGGACTTCGTGCCGGCGGCCATGGGCCAGATGAAGTACCACAACAAGACCTACGCGCTGCCGATCGCTGTGCACAGCTTCGAGCTGCTCTACAACAAGAAGCTTCTCGCCGACGCCGGCGTGACGCCCCCGAAGACGATGGACGAGCTCGCCTCGGCGATCAAGAAGCTGACCAAGGTAGGCGCTGGCGGGAACATCACCCAGCTCGGCCTCGGGAATCCGGACCTTCCGACGTCCATCACGACGTTGGGTTACGCGTTCGGCGGCGACTGGAACGACCCCTCGACGGGCAAGCCGACTCCCGACAAGCCGGGCAACGTGCAGGCATTGGACTTCTACGCGAAGAATGTCGTGCAGGCGTTCGGGGCGGACAAGGTGAACCGCTTCGTCGGCGGGTTCGGCCCGTACATGTCGGCCCAGGACCCGTTCCAGACTGGCAAGGTGGCGATGGAGATCGACGGCGAGTGGCGCTCTGCGAGCATCACCTCGACCGCGCCCACGATGAAGTGGGGAGTGACGCAGATCCCGGTGGCCGACCCCTCGCTGGCGGGCAGCACGCAGCTGACCACCAGCACGCTGTTCATCCCGGCCAACTCCCAGCACAAGGCCGCGGCCGCCAAGTTCCTTGCCTACATGGTCGGCAAGGACGGCATGCTGCCGTTCACCCGCGCGCTCGGCAACCTGCCGGCCCGCACCTCGATGCTCGACAACCCGATCTACAACGACCTGCAGAACTTCAAGCCATTCCTGGACTCGCTGAAGAGCGACAAGGTACACGCGCTGTCCAGCGCGCCGGGCGGATCGCAGTACGCCACCGACCTGGCCTCGGCCATCGACTCGGTGAACCGCGGCAAGGCGTCGGCGCAGCAGGCGCTCAGCAACCTGGCGACCAAGACCGCGAAGTACGGCCAGTAAGCGCTATGGCCAGTAAGCGTCCGGTGGCGAAGGCCAGGCTCCGCAACAGCCTGGTGGGCCTGGGCTTCGCCGCTCCCTTCATCGTCGGCTTCGCCGTCTTCATCGCTTATCCGTTGGTGGCCTCGGTCGGCTACAGCTTCACCGACTTCAATCTGTTCCAGACGCCGACCAACATCGGCCTGGCGAACTACCAGGCGATGCTGCACGACGACCGGCTGATCACGAGCATCAAGAACACCCTGCTGTTCGCGGGCGTCGGGGTGCCACTCAACATCGGCATCGCGCTGGTCGGGGCGCACCTGCTCAACCTGCCGGTGCGGGGTCAGCCGCTGTACCGTGCGATGGCGTACCTGCCGACGATCGTCCCGGTTGTCGTGGGGGCCTACCTGTGGAGGTGGTTGCTGAACCCGCAGTACGGGTTCGTCGACCACCTTCTCCGGATGGCGCACCTGCCCGACCCGAACTGGCTGCTCGAGCCGGGCTGGGCACGTGCCGCGGTGATCATCCTGTCGGTGTGGACGGTGGGCGGGACGATGATCGTCTATCTCGCGGGTCTGCGTGAGGTGCCGAAGGACCTGTACGAGGCCGCGAGCCTGGACGGCGCGGGGATCATCGGGAAGTTCCGCCACATCACGTGGCCGTCCCTCACGCCGATAACGCTCTTCCAGTCCATCGTGCTGACGATCGCCTACCTGCAGCTCTTCGCCCAGCCGTACCTGCTGGCGCAGAGCCGGCTGAACGAGTCGACGGCAGGCCCAGGTGACTCGATGCTCAGCTACTCGATGTACCTGTTCCAGAGCGCCTTCGTGAACCTGAAGATGGGCTACGCCTCGGCAATGGCCTGGGTGCTGTTCCTGTTCACCATGCTGCTGACCTTCGCGCTGCTCGGCTCTGCTCGAAAGTGGGTGCACTATGTCAACGGCTGAGGTCGTGGACCGTCGCCGGGCCGACGCGCCGCAGGTGTCGCGGCCGCCCCGGCGCATCCCGTCCACCTTCGTCGGCGTTGTGCCGCTGCTGGTGATGCTGGCCTTCTTCGTCTTCCCGTTCCTGATCATGGTGGTCACTGGCTTCAAGACGCCGGCCGACATCTTCCACGCGCCGCCGAAGTTCTGGCCCACGCAGTGGACGCTCCAGAACTATGCAGCGGCAAGCGACTCGCTCCCTATCGGGCGCTACCTGCTCAACACCTGCCTGGTCACCGGCCTGTCGGTGCTAGGAACGCTGATCAGCTGCCCCTTGGTGGCGTACTCGTTGTCGAAGGTGCATTGGCCAGGCCAGAAACCGTTGCTGCTCATCGTCTTGGCGACGATGATGCTGCCGCCTCAGGTGACGATGATCCCGGTCTACATCATGTGGAGCAGGCTCGGCGCGACCAACAGCTACTGGCCGCTCGTGGTGCCGGCCTTCCTCGGCACGCCGTACCTCATCTTCATGATCCGCCAGTTCATGATGGGTATCCCCGACGAGTTGCTCGAGGCCGCCCGCGTCGACGGAGCGTCGCAGTTCCGCATCTACCGCTCGGTGATGCTGCCGCTGTGCCGTCCAGCGCTGGTCACGGCCGGTGTCTTCCAGCTGGTCTGGACCTGGAGCGACTTCCTCGGGCCGCTGCTGTATCTGAACGATCCCAAGAAGTACACGCTGTCCGTCGGCCTCTACGCGTTCTTCTCCGAGCACGACGTGGCCTGGGGGCCGCTGATGTCGGCCTGCGTGATCTTTACGCTTCCCGCCCTCGGCATCTTCCTGCTCGGCCAGCGCTTCTTCATGAACCAGATGACGGCGGGGGCTTTGAAGTGACCGAGACGAGCAGAGGGACGAGGACCGACCCGGTCGCAGAGGGGCCGCTGCCAGGTTTCAAGGGTGGGCTCGTCGTCTCGTGCCAGGCGCGCGACGGGCATCCGCTCCATCGCCCGGACCTGATCGCCGTTATGGCCCGGTGCGCGGAAGCGGCTGGCGCTGTAGGTCTGCGCATCTGTGGGGAGGACGACATCCGGGCCGTGAAGAAGGCCACGTCGTTGCCAGTCATCGGCCTTGAGAAGGTGGATGGGGGTCATCGGCTGCTGATCACGCCGACGTACGACGCTGCGGCTCGGCTGGTCGAGGCGGGCGCGGACGTGGTGGCCCTGGAGGTGACGAGCGAGACGTCGGGCGACGGCGCCGCCCTCGTGCAGCGGGTCGCTGAGCGCCTGGGCGTACCTGTGATGGCCGACGTCTCCACCGTCGAGGAGGGCTTGCTGGCGTGGCAGGCGGGTGCTGCGGTCATCGGCACGACGCTCTCCGGCTACACACTCGACACCGGCCCGATGCCGGACGAGCCGGATGTCGACCTCGTCACCTCGCTGCACAAGCAAGACCTCACCGTCGCGGCAGAGGGTCGGTACCGCACCGCCTACCAAGTCGCGGAAGCCTTCGACGCCGGCGCGTCGTTCGTCGTGGTCGGTGGTGCCATCACCGACCCCGTGGCGATCGCGAGGCGGCTGGTGGCCGCCACCCCGATGAGCCGCCAGGAAGGCACCTCGGCCCGATGAGCGTCCTCCTCGCCGTGGACGGCGGCCAGGGAGCCACGCGGATGAGGCTCGTCGTCGACGGCGCCGCCGTGCACGAGTGGCGCGTCGCCCCGGGGCGTCCTGGTGACCAGCCAGATGCGGTGCTGGTGGCCATGTCGGAGGACGTCGCGACCGCCCTCCAGCAGGGTGGGTTGCCTGCGCCGATGGTGCTCTCGGCAGGCATGACGGGCTTCCACGGCGCAGTGACCGGCGCCGATCGTGTCCTGGCGTCGTACGGCGCCCTTGGAGTCGTGCGCGTGGTGCTGGCCACTGACGCCGTGACGTCACTCCTGGGCGCTGTGGGCGTGGTGCCGGGTGCCGTGGTCGCGGCGGGCACCGGCACCATCGTGCTGGCCAGCGATGGCAAGGGCCGGTGCGAGCGCGTCGACGGGTGGGGATCCACGTTAGGCGACGACGGCAGCGGCTACGCCGTCGCGCGGGCTGGCCTGCGGGCCGCCTTCCGCAGTCTCGACGGCAGGAGCGGCTCCGAGGCACTTCGCGCGGCGGCGGAGCGCCGCTACGGATCGCTCAACCTCTTGCCGGCGCGTGTGGCAGGAGCGTCGGACGCCGTCCCGCTGGTCGCGCAGTTCGCCGAAGACGTGGCGCAACTCGCGCTCGAGGCCGACCCGACTGCCGCCGACATCTGGGACCGGGCGGGGGAGGACCTCGCCGATTCCGTAGCCGCAGCGGCAGTCCGGGTCTTCGGCGGGATCAGCGCCGCGCGCGGCAGCGCCATCTCATGGGCAGGCGCACTCTTCCGCGCCGGTGACCTGCTGGTGCAACCGTTCCAGCGGGGGCTCGCCCGGCACGGACTGCCGCCGGCTCAGCCACCTGTAGCCGACGGCCTGGCCGGCGCCGTGGCCTTGGCGCGGTCCGGCGTCCCAGAGCTCTTCCCGGCCCTGGCCCAGAGTGCAGCGACCATCCCGGACCCAGCACCACGCTCGACCAACCGCTCGACGATGAGGAGCAGCTCGTGAACCGATGGACAGCCGCCACAGCAGCAACGGCGTTCAGTGCTTGCCTGGCCCTGGGCGCGGTGCCTGTGGCGCCAGCGGCTCAGGCCGCCGCCGGCAACGGGCGGTGCAGCTCATCCAGCCCGTCCTTCAGCGGCTCCTTCATCCAGCCGGACCTCGTCGACCGCTGGACCGACGCGCAGTTGAGCGCCGAGATGCGGGTGCTCAAGAAGGCCTGCATCACCGAGGAGGTCATCCAGTGGACCGCCGACACCGGTGCCTCGCCGGCGACGCGCATCTACCCGTCCTCCCAGGCCCCGCAGAGCACCAAGACCGATGTCGTCGGACGGATCCTTGCTGCGGCCCACCGTCAGGGGATCAAGGTCTACCTAGGCCTGCAGACGAACAACGATTGGTGGACGAACTACGCCAACGACCAAGCCTGGCTGGACGAGCAGGCCGCCTACGCCAATGAGCTGGCCAACGACCTGTGGAAGCGGTACGGCTCTTACAAAGGCACGCTCGCCGGCTGGTACCTGTCGTTCGAGGTGGACAACTTCAACTTCCCGTCGTCGACGACGTGGGACCGGATGCGCTCGTTCTACCGCACTGTCGGTGCGCATCTCGACCACCTCACGCCGGGCAAGCCGGTTGTGATCTCGCCGTTCTACAACACCAGCGGCGGCCTCACGGCCTCGCAGTGGTCGACCATGTGGCGCGACATCCTGCTCGGATCCCACGTCGACGTGGTCGCCCTGCAGGACGGCGTCGGTGCCGGCCACGCCACCACCGACCAGCTGCCCGCGTGGTTCGGCGCGACGCGGATGGCGATCGAGAAGGCCAGCCCGACGACGCAGCTGTGGGCTGACACCGAGACGTTCATCCCGGCCAGCACCGGCTTCCTCTCGATGCCGACCGCGCAGGTCGTCGCTGACATGCGCGCCGAGCGGCCGTACGTAGACCGGTACTGGAGCTTCTCTTATGACCACTACTACAGCCCGGTGGTCGTCAACCCGGCCTACGACAAGACCTACCGCGCCTACCTGAAGTCCGGCCATGTCGACTCGCAGGCGCCAAGCGCCCCGAGCGCCCTGACCGCCACCGCCAGCGACCCACAGACGGTGCGCCTGCAGTGGCAAGGCGCATCCGACAACATCGGGGTGACGCGATACCGCATCTACCGGGACGGCACCTTGATGCGCCAGCTCCCTGTCGCTGACCAGCAGAAGGCTGGTGCGAGCGTGTCCTACAGCGACGCCCAGCTCGACCCGGGGAAGAGCTACATGTACACGGTCGTTGCAGAGGACGCCGCGGGGAACAGTTCCGCGTCGAGCGAGCCCGCCACCGCGACCCTGGGCGACGCTCCGTCCACCCCGGTCAACCTCTCGCAAGGCCGGGGCTACGCCTGCTCGCTACCCGGCAGCTCGAGCTACCCGGACGACGGGACGAAGCTCACCGACGGTCGGCTCGGGACGACGACGTTCACCGACCCGGCTTGGACCGGCCGACTGACCGGTTCGCCGTTCAGTTGCGCCGTGGACCTCGGAGCGGTGAGCACCGTGAACGAGGTGAGCACCCGCTGGCTGCAGGACCCGGGGACCGGGATCGTGCTTCCGTCCAGTGTCGTCGTCGAGGTGTCCACCGACGGGCAGAACTACACCCCGCTCGGCTCAATGGCGGCGCCGTCGTTGGGTGACCAGAAGGCGGTGGCAACCTTCCGCCTCATCAACGTGTCAGCGGTCGCGCGGTTCGTGCGGCTCACCGTCAACCCGACCGGCGCCGGCTGGTCGTTCACCGACGAGCTGGAGGTCCGGCAGCAAGCTTCCTCCTGACGGGAGGACATGACGATGAGCAGCCGTGGGCACCGCAGCGGCACGTGGCCCTGACAGGCTGACCAGCGGAGGGGGCAGCCCCCTTGCTGCCCGTCAGCCGGACGGCTTGGGTGTTGACCTGCGCAAACAGCGCATCTGTGGATCGCATTACCCCGATCCCCCCATCCTCCGATGGGCCTTTGGGGCATGGCCGTGATGTCTTCTTTGGGGGTGAGGAGGCGGCGAGGGTGTGGCGGGTGATCGCCCGGGAAAACGCCGCGCAGCCTCTTCGCAGTTGGCCAGCATGGGAGGTATGGGCGATGGCACGGAAGCGGGCGAACGCCGGTGACTCAGGGTGGCCTCGGTCCCCGAGGAACCTAGAGGTGCACCGGGAGACACTTCTGGAGTGGATCACCAAGGGTGACCTTCCGGCCATGGTGCTCCGGGGTAGCGAGTGCCGCGTGGCCCGGGAGGGACATGGAGGCACTGCTGGTGCTACGCCACGGTCCCGCGCTCCACGCGGCGGTGTGGTGCTGCGTGAGCCCAAGGGCAGGGCGTGGCCATGGCCATGGGCGGGGCCGCCCACCGGCGCTGTCTTGTCCTGGTCGCCTACTCCTTCTGCATGAGCCGTCACCGGCCGTCTGTATCAAGCGCCAGGCACTGTCCACCCCGTAGGTTGCCAAGGGTTGCGGGGGCGCACGACCCCGGGCCTAGAACCATGCAGGGCGTGCACGTCACGGCGTCGTCACGTATCGGCCGTGCGCGTGCACGGCATCCGACCGGGGGCCATGGGCACTCGACGACGAGAGGGGACCCTGATGCCGATCTCCGTCCTTGCCGCCCGCGGCCGCTGGGCAGTAGCGGCGCGCGGCCGCGGGGCAGTAGTCCTCGGCGCTGCTCTCCTCTCGCTGGGAGCCCCGGTGCCTGCTGCCTCTGCGATGGCCACCGTCCCGCTGGCACCGGCCTTCAGCGGTCAGGTGGTCGCCTGGGGGGCTGCGGGCGAACTGCAGGACACCATCCGGCCGCCGGCCGGACTGGACGACGTCGTGATGGTGGCCGCGAGCGACGCGCCGGGCAGCTACAGCAGCCTGGCGCTGCGGTCCGACGGCACGGTGGTCGGATGGGGGCTCAACCGCTACGGGGAGGCCGACCCCCCCGAGGGCCTGCACTCAGTCGTGGCGATCGACTCCGGCGCCGGATTCTCGTTGGCGCTCCACGCCGATGGGTCTGTTGCCACGTGGGGCGCCGACGACACGGGGCAGCTCGACGTCCCGGCCGATCTGGGCCCGGTGACAGCCATCTCGGCCGGCGGCTACTTCGGCTACGGAGGCATCGGCGTCCCGCAGGCCGTCTGCGGCTATGCGCTGGCGCTTCGCCCCGATGGCACGGTCGTGCGCTGGGGCCGTAACCGGGAAGGCCTGGGCTGCGACCTGATCGACTCCCGAATGGACCCCCCGGTCGGGTTGACCGACGTGGTCGCGGTCTCCGCTGGGTCGGTGCAGGCGCTGGCGCTGCGCTCCGACGGCACCGTGGTGGGCTGGGGACAGGGCGTGACGTTCGGCGACGGCATTCGACCAGAGCTTTGGTCGGACGTCGTGGCGATCTCCGCCGGAACGGGCAACAGCCTGGGACTGCGCGCCGACGGCACGGTGCTCGCCTACGGGATCTGGGGCGAGGCAGGGCCGCCGCGCCTCCAGAACGCCGCATCGGTCTCGGCGTCCACCGTCGACCTCTTCCTCGGCCGGGACACGACCATCTCGTCCTACCCGACCCAGACTGGCGACAGGCCCGCAGACGCCGGCTACCTGGCAGTCTCCGCGGGCGAGGGCTACAGCCTGGCCATCCATGCAGTGCAGGAACCGCTGCCATGGATCCCACCGCTCGGCTCGGCCGAGGTCCAGCCGTGGGTGGACTCCAACCCGGCCGGCACGGCCGAGGCGTTCCAGTACACCGCGTCGCGGGACGCCTCAGTGAGCACTCTGCATCTCCACCTCGATGCATCGAACGCCGCGAGAACCCTTGTGGTGGGCGTGTACCGCGATGACCACGGCAGACCAGGCACCCTGCTGAGCACCGGCACGTCGCGAGATCCGGTGGCCGGCCAATGGAACGCCATCCCGATCAGCACCACCCAGATCGAGGCCGGACAGCGCTACTGGCTGGCTCTGCTCGGTCCCAAGGACACGGGGCTCATCCGGTTCCGGGATCTCCCGTCGGGCACCGGTGGACCGGCCATCATCAGCAGGCAGACGAATCTGACGTCGTCGCGCGGACTGCCGGCCTCCTGGACGAGCGGCACCCGCTTCACGAGCTCTCCCGCTTCCGCCTATCTGAGCTGACACAGAGCCGCCGACCGCGCGAAAACCGTGCCACGGTGACCGTGCGAACACGTGGCTTGGGGCTGGTCCAACAGCATTACATCGCGGCCACGGAACCCCTGCTCCTCACGTCGCAGGCGCAGGAGGTGCGCGAACTCCCCGCTCCCAGCGTGGACGGCACGCTCTGGTTCGGCTACGGCGCTTCTAGTCGGTATACGGCGTTGCCAGTCCAGCGAAGCCAGCTTCATGCTCGGTCTCTACCCAGCTGCCGAGAGTTCGGGTGCGGCGGACGGGTTCGGTCGCCTGGGCTGAGGCCGTGCCGACCGACAGCGGAGATATTGGGTGGTGCACTGGTCGCCGTAACCACGGCGGATACGAGAGGCCGTTTCGCAGGGGAGGGGAGCAGCGCATGAAGCCGGTGACCTGGCTGTCCTTCTGGCGGACGAGGTCCAGGACTGGCTCAAGCGGACTCCTGTGCTGGCGCAGCCGGGTCCAGCCCCTCTCCGGGAGCCGCGACTGGAACCGTCCGCGCCTTCCGGCCGGTCGAGGCGAGACGACGCCCGCGTTGAATCATCGGCTGCTCGATGAGCCGGTGCATGATCTCGGCTGCGAGCAGCGAGATCACCACTATCAGGAGGAAATGTGTGAGCTGGTGCGGGATCGACGTAGATCCGGGCCCCACCACTCGGTCGACCGTCCCCTTGGCGATGCGATGGATCAGATACACCGCGTAGGACCGGGTACCGATGTACGCGGCCACTGGGTGGCTCAACACGGTGGAGAGCCAACGCGGCCCGAGGAGGACCGAAGGCAATAGCAGCGCAGTGAGGACGGCGAACACGATGTGGACCTGCGAGCCGTTCTCGAACTCCAGCTCCCACGCGATGAGCGCGCCGATCAAGAGCAGAGCCACGTCGGTTCTCGCGAGTCGGGCGGCCCACGTGTAGAGCGATGGGTTGTGCAGGACCAAGGCCATCACGCAGCCGAGCAGGATCGGTGTGTAGGTCGCGAAGTAGAAGGTTGCCGACCACAAGCTCCCGACAGCCGTCAGGACAACCAGGCTGCCGGTTACTCTCAACCGGTGGCGCCGGAGCAGGGGGATCGCGAACATCAACGGCCACAGAAGGTAGTACTTCTCTTCGATCGCCAGAGACCACGAATGTCCGAAGACGAAGACGGGCGGCACTGGCGCCAGGTCGTTCTGATAAGTCAGGAACCACGGCATGGACCGCCAAAGCGACGACGCGCCCGCCTGGAGATGTAGGACACCGACGAGGATGATGTACGCCCCCAGCGTCAGGTAGTACAGCGGCAAAATCCGGTAGGCGCGACGTATGTAGAAGGCTGGGATGCGTGCCGCTCCGCGCCGCTCCTCATCGCGTAGCAGCAGAGTGCTGATCAGATAGCCGGAGATGACGAAGAAGATGGTCACTCCGACCGCGCCGTGGAGCGCGCCGAACAGCGGATCGGTCGTGTGATCGGTGACCACAAGAAGGATCGACAACGCCCTGAGCCCGTCGAGTGGAGTGAAGTAGCGGCGGCCCAGGTATTCCTCGTACGGAACAGGCACGCGATCTTCACCCTGCACTGGGGTTTCGCGCCGAGGCTCGAAGGGGAACCGCACGCGCCGACGCCGGTCAACGGCACGCTGCACGGCCTCGACGTGGACAATCTCAAGCTCATGTCCGGACATGGGTTCCCTTGCTGACAAACTCATGATGGTGCCCGTGCACCAGGGGCCGTGGCTGACAAACTCACGATGTCGCCTGTGGACCAGGGGCGCCTCCACCAAATGGATGGATGGAGAACCACTCGTCCCGGACTCAACACGGAACAGATCTCCGTGGCGCCGGGGGAGAGCGGAACGTGAGCAGGCTGGGTGTGGCGAAGGCCGAGGCGAACCACACCATGGGCCTTGGCCAAACCGGGAACATAGTCGGACCAGCTACACAGCGTGCCGCTCCAGAGCCGGTGTCCCCGGCCGTCGCAGACTCCCAGGGTGGGACGTGCGTGGAGCGGGCGTCGTCGTCCCGGCGACGAAGAAGGTCAGGCAGTGGCCCGTCTCTTCCAGGTTGCCCGGGGCGGGGTCATCCGATCGGAGATGGCCCTGTTGTGGTGGCCTCGGGGTCGAGCAGCTGGGCGAGGTGCACGCTGCGCCGGTGTCGCAGGTCAGCGATCTGCGTACGGCACGAGAACCCGTCAGCCAGCACGACCGCGTCCAGATCCGCGTCGATGGCGGGCAACAGGTTCTGGTCTGCGACGGCCAAGGAGGTCTCGTAGTGGCCGATCTCGACGCCGAAGTTGCCGGCGAGGCCACAGCAGCCGGCCAGGGTCCGAACGTTCGCGCCGGTGTCGGCGAGCAGGTCGGCGTCAGTCTTCCAGCCGAGGACGGCGTGGTGGTGACAGTGCGGTTGGGCGATCACCTGGGTCCCGGTGAGGTCGGGACCTGTCCAACCGGGAGTCTGGGCGAGGAGCTCGGCGAGGGTGCGGACCCGGGATGCGACGAGGGCCGCGTCCTGGTCGTGGGGGAGCAGCTCATGGACGTCCGAGCGCAGCACCGCGGTGCACGAAGGCTCCATGCCAACGATGGGCACACCGGCACGTGCGTCGGCGGCGAGGGCGGCGACGGTACGGCGCAGGATGGTCTTGGCCGAGTCGAGCTGCCCGGTCGTTATCCAGGTCAGGCCGCAACACACGGAGCCGTTGGGTAGCCGTGGTTCGTACCCCGCGTGGCGGAGCACGCGCACTGTGGCTTCGGCGACCTCGGGAGAGAACGCGTTGGTGAAGGAGTCCGCGAACAGCACCACGGGTTTCAGGTTCGACGGGCGCGGCGTGAAGGTGCGGCGGAACGGTCGTCTCGGGAACGGAGGGATGGAGCGGCGAGGGTCGACACCGGCCAGCCACAGCGCCGCTGGTCCGACCACCGGCAGCGTGAGGGCCCGGTTGGCCACTTTCGGCACGCGGCCCGCCAGCCGTGCCCACATCGGCAGCTTGCCGAGCGTGTAGTGGCTGCGGGGGCGGATCCTGCGCCGGTAGGTCTGGTGCAGCACCTCGGACTTGTAGGTCGCCATGTCGATGCCGGTGGGGCAGTCCGACGCGCATCCCTTGCATGAAAGGCAGAGGTCCAAGGCGTCGTGGACCGACGGGTGCGACCAGGGCAGCTCGCCGCGGACGACGTCTTGCAGGATCCGGGCGCGGCCTCGGGTGGAGTCCTTCTCCTCACGGGTCGCGAGGTAGGAGGGACACATGGTGCCGCCGGCAGCGGAGTTGTCCGCCCGGCACTTGCCCACCCCGGTGCAGCGGTGCACGGCCTGCCCGAGGCTTCCGTCGTCGTGCGGGTACGCCATCGCCAGGCCCCGGACCGCGAACGGGAACGGGCCGGCAGGTCGCACGTCCTGGTCCACAGGATCGGGGTCCACGAGTACCCCGGGGTTGAGCAGGTTCTCCGGGTCGAAGGCGTGCTTGATCCCGCCGAACAGCGCGATCGCGTCGGGCGAGTACATGTGGGGCAGCAGCTCGGAACGGGCACGCCCGTCGCCGTGCTCGCCGGACAGCGACCCGCCGAATCCACCGACCAGCCGCGCCGACTCGGTGAGGAACTCGCGCATGATGTGCGTGCCGTCGGGCTGGTCCAGCGGCAGGTCGAGCCGCACGTGCATGCACCCGTCTCCGAAGTGCCCGAACGGGGCGGACGTCATGCCGTAGGAGCTGACGAGCTCGTCGAAGGCTGCCAGGTAGTCGCCGAGGCGAGGGGGCGGCACTGCCGCGTCCTCCCATCCCGGCCATGCCGGCTTGCCCGACGGGGCCCGACCGGCGAGACCGGCGCCGTCCTCGCGGATGCGCCACAGGCGCCCCTGCACGACAGGGTCATCGACGATGACCGCGTCGTCAGCGACCCCGTCACCCACCAGGCGTTGTGCCCTGGCGCTCACCTCACCGAGCTCTTCGCCGGCGAACTCGACGAACAGCCACGCCCGTCCTTTCGGCAGCGGCGGAATCGCGTCGCGGCCGCGGCGGGCGCGGAGCACGTCGATGAGCCGCGAGTCCAAGCCCTCGCAGGACGTCGGACCGTGCGCCACGACCGCCGGGGCGGCCTGACCAGCCGTGACGATGTCGGGGAATCCGAGGGCGACGACCACCCGCACCGGCGAGTCGACGACGAGCTTCACGCTCGCCCGGGTGATGACCCCGAGGGTTCCCTCGGAGCCCACGAGGGCCTGGGTGAGGTCGAACCGCTCGGGCAGCAGGTGGTGCGCCGCATAGCCGGAGACCTGCCTGCCGAACCGGTCGAACTCGGTGCGCGCCGTGGAAAGGTGACGCGACATCACCGCCTGAACCTGGGAGACCACGTCCTCGGCGCCTCGGGCGAGCGGCGTCCCGAGGTCGTCGTAGCCCGTGACCAGGGTATGACCGGCAGCGGTGACAAGCTCTAGACCCGCGACGTTGTCAGACGTGCGCCCGTAGGCCAGCGACCGGGAGCCGCACGCGTTGTTGCCGATCATGCCGCCGACCGTGCACCGCGGGTGCGTCGACGGGTCGGGCCCGAAGCGGATGCCGTGCGGTGCGACGGCCTTCTGCAGGACGGCGTGTACCGTCCCAGGCTCCACGACCGCGGTGCGCGTCTCTGGGTCCACCGCCAGCACCCGGTTCATGTGACGGGAGAAGTCCAGCACCACGCCTCGCCCGACGGCGTTGCCCGCAACCGACGTGCCCGCACCACGACAGGTGATCGGGACCTCGGTCTCCCGCGCGACCTGCATGGCGGCGAAGACGTCCTCGCTGCCCCTCGGCCGGACGACAGCAAGCGGCGGGATCCGGTACAGCGACGCATCGGACGCGTACATGCTGCGGGTGCCGGCGTCCGCCCGAACCTCAAGTCCGGCCCTGTCCAGCGCCCGCACCACTTCGATGGAGACCTCACCCATGGGTAACATGTTACCCATGGTCCAACTGTCGCTTCCCCCTGGCGCCCCCTCCCTTGCGGACGGAGTCGTCGAGGCGGTGCGGTCGGGGATCACCGCCGGGGAGCTGCGCCCGGACGACACCTACTCCGTGTACCAGCTGGCGGACCTGCTCGGCGTCTCACGCAGCCCCGTGAGGGAGGCGCTGCTCCGGCTGGCCGAGGCGGGCCTGGTCCGGATCGACCGCAACCGGGGCTTCCAGGTCCTGACGCCTCAGGCGCATGACGTCGAAGAGATCATCGACATCCGCCTCGCCCTGGAGCCGGCTGCGGCGCGCCGCGCTGCGGAACATGCGACTGACGCCGAGCGGGCTGGCATCCGGGTGAGCTTCGAGGCCATGGAGGGCGCGACGGGAGACGAGGAAAGGTTCTGGGTGGCGGACCACGCACTGCATGACCGACTGATGCGAGCCGGCGGCAACCAGCGTGCGGCGGCGATCATCGAACGACTGCGCGCCACGACCGCGCTGCTGGGCCCGCGCACCACGACCGCAGGGCGGACCCTGCCCGAGATCTGCGACGAGCATGCACCGATCGTCACCGCGATTCTCTCCCGTAGGGGCGCCGCCGCCGAGCGGGCGATGCGGCACCACTTGGAGCACACGGGCCAGCTGTTGGTCCGAACCCTCCAGCCGGCTCCCTGTGAGGACGCCGCGGCCATCGCGGTCAGACCTTCGTCTCAAGCAGCGCACGCAATGGCACCAGCCCGGCCGGCTAGGGCAACCTGAGGCCAGCAAGAGAACTATCAGTCGGCCACCCGCCGGACGGGAGGCCTCAAGGGAGACAAGCGTGAAGGCACTACTGCTCGAGAACGTCCACCCCGTCGCTCGAGAGGCGTTCGCTCGAAACGGTTTCGAGGTCGAGGTTCGCCCGGGGTCGTTGAACGAGGCGGAGCTCATCGAGGCCTTGTCCGGTGTCTGCGTGCTCGGCATACGTTCCAACACGAAGGTCACCCGCGCCGTCCTTGACGCGGCCGCGGAGCTGCGCGCCATCGGCTGTTTCTGCATCGGCACGAACCAAGTCGACCTCACCCACGCAACCGAGCTCGGCGTGGGTGTCTTCAACGCCCCCTTCTCGAACACGCGCAGCGTCGTCGAGCTGGTTCTCGCCGAGGTGCTCGCCCTGGCGCGCCGTCTCCCCGAGAAGACGCAGCGGATGCATGACGGGATCTGGGACAAGTCAGCCAAGGGCAGCTACGAGACCCGCGGTCGCACGCTGGGAATCGTGGGCTACGGAAACATCGGGACGCAGCTGTCCAACGTGGCCGAGGCCATCGGCATGCGCGTCGCCTTCTTCGACACGGCCGACCGGCTCGCGCACGGCAACGCGCGACGCATGGGCTCGCTGGACGAGCTGCTCGAGGTAGCGGACGTCGTCAGCATCCACGTGGACGGCCGGCCCGGGAACGCGGGCCTGTTCGGGCCGGAACAGTTCGCGAAGATGAAGCCTGGAGCCGTGTTCATCAACGCCTCGCGTGGAATGGTGGTCGACGACCAGGCCCTTCGCGAGCACATCCTGAGCGGTCACTTGTCCGGTGCGGCGATCGACGTGTTCCCGGTCGAGCCGAAGGCCCAAGGCGACCTCTTCGAGTCCCCGCTTCGTGGTCTCGACAACGTGATCCTCACTCCGCACGTGGGAGGCTCCACCGCGGAGGCGCAGGAGGAGATCGGCACCTTCGTGGCGACCAAGCTGACTGGGTACATCGCGACCGGCGCCACCTCCTTGTCGGTGAACCTTCCCGAGGTGGCCCCCGCGCCCCGCGACTACGCCTTCCGGGTCGCGGTCCTGCACCGGAACGTCCCCGGAGTGCTCGCATCGATCAACAACACGCTGGCTCAGGCCGGAGCGAACGTCGTGGGCCAGTCGCTGGCGACACGTGGCGAGCACGGCTACGTCGTGACCGACACTGACGTGGCCCCGGCGATGAAGACCATCCAGTCACTGCGTCAGGCTGCCGAGGCAGTTCGCCTGGAGGCTTGGTACGCCGAAGGGAGCGCAGGAAGCTGAGGCCCTGGAGAGCGGAAACTGCGGGGCTTACGCGCTGCGCCGGCGGCAGGCTTCCACCGGACGTCTGGCTCGGGCCTGGGATATCGAGGAGTCGCCTGCCCGGGGCCGACTCTGGGCAGTGCCGGACCCTCACCATGAGAGGCGGGTACCAGCGTCCGGCAAGCGGCGGACCGACGCACATCGGGCCATCGGCCCGGGAGGCCCTTCGCCAAGGCGCATGATCCCGGGAGCACCGGCACAACCCCATCTTCGGCTGGAGCGTCACAAAGGGTGGCGGGCTGCCGCCCACCTCAACCGAGGAGGATGTCATCCACATGAGTAAGAGATCGATCGTCACCATGACGTCTGCTGCGGGACTGGCGGTCGCCACGCTGATGGCAGCACCGGCGTCGGCACAGGCCGCCGTGCCGCATTGCACCAACTCCAACCTTGCCGCCAGCCTGGTCAACCTCCAGGGCACCGCCGGCAGCCGGATCGGCGACCTGCGCCTGACGAATGTCAGCCGGGGCTCCTGCTGGACGCGGGGCTACCCGGGCGTCTCCTATGTCGGCTTCGGCAACGGCACCCAGATCGGCCGTGCCGCCACATGGGACGCCGGTGTGGTGAGGACGATCACCTTGGCCCCCAGGCAGCACGCGGACGCGCCGATCCGGATGGTGAACGTGCACAACTACCCGGGCTCGGTATGCCGCCCCACGCCAGTGGACGGGCTGCGTGTCTACGTGCCCGGCTCGAGACTCGCGAAGTTCGTCCCGTTCCACACGACGGGCTGCCGGTCCACGAACGTCACGACGATCTTCGTCAAGCCGCTGGCCCGCTAGGACCACAGCTGGCCAGCGCCGACTGACCGTTGCAGCGTCACCCGGAGCGGCGAGTCAGGTGTGTGGGGGCGGGGGGTGCGAGACGTTGACCGTCGGGATACCGACGCCGGAGCGCGCGATGATGGCCACCGACCGCACACGCCCCGGATTCGACTCTCGGTGCACGGTGAAGGCGGGCACGTGGATGTAGTCGCCCGCGAGGGCGTCGACCCAGCCCTCGACCCCCTCGGACTCAAGCCGGAGCACCCCGCGGACGACGTAGAGCATCGAGGTGTTGGAGTCATGGTGGTGCCATCCCGAGACGGCGCCGGGCTCGGTCATGACCTGCCCCGCCCACAGGCCCGGCGCCTCGAAGGCCCGCCGACGCAGCATCCCCGACGTCGGATCGGCCTCGAGGAGCTCGACCTCACGGACGACGCGCACCGGCTCGGAACGATCCATCAGACCACGCTATCTCCGCGACCCAGATGGCAACGTACCAAGCGCGGAAGGCAGCGGCCGCCCCGACGAGCTGAGGCCTTCCGGGTACCGCTACGCGGGGTGGCGCGGAAGGGAGCTCCGTTGCGCCGGAGCCCCCTTCTGAGCCGTGGTGTGTCGCCTGCGGGTGTCACCAGCGGTAGTTGGTGCCGTGGGCGATGTTCACGTACATGCCGATGTGGGTGTAGAAGTTCATCGCACCGAACAGCAGCAGCACCAGGCCGCCGATGGCGAAGGCCCCCACGGCCGAGCGCAGCAACCGGGGTCGTTCGGTCAGCAGCGCGGTGGCGAACAGCAGCGCGCCGAGCGCGATGACGCCCCAAAGCCCGCCGAGGAAGAGCGCCTCGAGGATGGGCAGATGGCCGAACCGGCCGCTGATCGGCTCTTGTGGGGGCGCGGCGCCGAGCTGGAAGCGGACGAACGCGATGGCGAGCACGGCCATACCGAGACCTAGCGCTCCGACGAAGACACCGACCGGCTTCAACGCGGCCAGCGCGGTGGCGTTGGCCTCCGCCACCTCGCCAGCGAACAGGGTCCGGTGGCGCCACAGGTACACCGCGGCGAAAAGCAGCAGGGCGCCGAACCCTGCCGCGGGTTGTCCGAAGGCGATGTTCGCGTACTCGAAGCCGTGCCCGCCGAACGGCCATGTCACCGTGGTGTGCAGTCCCAAGACCAGCAGCAGCAGTCCGGTCACGCCAAAGAACCCGGCCCACCCCTCGCTGTCGATCCTTCGGCCTCGTACGAGGTGGGTGAGGAACCACCCGAACCCCAACAGGCCCGCTCCGGCCGTGATGGCCACCAACTCGTTGTAGACGACCATGTCGTCCTACCTCTCTTCTCTCGCGGCCCTCCTGTCGAGGGCCTCTGGCCGGCTCAGTGGCTCGGGTTGCCCCGCTGGACCCGGACGGGGATGGGTTTCGGTGAGCTGTCGAAACCGTCATTGGTCCACCAGGGACCAGGTTCACCGGGGGATAGGGGCCGGGTCGGTCCCTTCGGCGTCTGGTCCTCGCGCATCCCGGCCCAGGAGAAGCCGCCGAACCACAGCACGGTGATGATGATCATCAGGGGTCCCAGGACCATCGGGTCCAGAGTGGATTCCACGTCGTGTCGCCTCCTTGATTTACGCTACATTGGCTGTAGCGTAAATAGGCGAGGTTTTGTTCCCCGAAGGGTGGTGGAAGTGTCGGAGCCAGCGGCCCGCGGTCGGCCACGACGTGCGGAGACGGACGAGCGGCTGACACGTGCCGCAACTGAACTGCTGCGCGAGAAGGGCCCGGCGGGGGTGAGTATCGAGGCGGTCGCATCTCGCTCAGGTGTGGCCCGCACGACGATCTACCGACGCTTCGACAGTCGTCGGCAGCTGATAGCAGCCGTCATCGACCCCGTTGTGGATCGGCGGCCGCTGCCTCCCCTCGAGCTACCTCTTCGGGAGAAGGTGCGTTGGGTGCTTGAGCAGGTCGCGGAGCTGTTCGAGACCGGGCTCGGCAGAGGCGCTATCGCCGCCATCGTCAGTGACGAGGACCCCGACTTCACCGGTGCGCTGCGCCACGCTTTGGAACGTCGCCTAGCGGCACTTCAGGCGCAGATTTCGGCCGACATCGACTCCGGACAGGTCGCCCGGCACGTCGAGCCGGACGCCGTGGTCGGGCTGCTCGTTGGTGCCTACCTCGCTGAGGTTCTGCGTCGCGGAGAGCCTCGCACGAGCTGGACGGATGACACGGTCGACCTGGTCACCAAGGCCCTCGAGGTCCGGCCCGACTCGCCCTGAACGCTCAGACCCACCCCGCGGCACATTCACCGCCGCCCCCTCAGGCCCTGCCGCCTACGCCCACCAGGGGATGGTGAGACGCGCCACAGTGATGCGGCATGGGCAGCCTCCCCGTGGCAGCCGGCACTCTCGCAGTCCGCAGGGAGGAAGGAGGAAGGAAGAAGGAGAGGATGAGGTACGCGGCTTCTCTTCGTCGCGATGCGCCTTGGGCTGTTCGAGCCCTGACATATGCTGACGAGATGGCGCACACGGTCGCGAGCAGACCGCTCCCCGACGGGGAGACGTGGGCGCGGTCCGCGCTCTCGCAGCTCGGCCACGTGCCAGGTGTCCATCGGGCCGGGCTGGCACTGGCGGAAGGAGGTGGTCGGCGGCTGCTCTTTACGGCGAGTGACCGCGACAACGAGGGCAGCGTCGAATGGTGTGAGGTCGACGCCTACGAGGACGTCCCGCTGAACCACACGGTGCGCACTGGTGAGGCGGTCGTGGGTTCGCTGGAGGATCTCGCGTGTCGCTATAGCGCGTTCGCTGACCGCCAGGCCCCGAAGACGTGCGCGCTGGCGTCGCTGCCGATCTCTGCAGCTGGCCAAGTCCAAGGCGCATACGCGCTCTTCTTTGACACACCGCAGAGCTTCGACCACTCACAGCTGACCGAGCTCGAGGAGCTCGGGGCGCGGCTGGGCGCTGATCTGCGCCGGGTCCAGCGCGCCACCTCGCACGAGAGTAGATCTCTCGAGGCCGGGCCGGTGCCGCCCGGCGCACGCGCGGCCACGTACTCCGTCGCTGCGGACCTTGGGGCGGTCCCTGAGGCACGCCACTTCGTGCTGAGAACCCTCGGCTCATGGGGCGTCGAGGAGGTCACGGTTGACAACGCGATCCTGTGCCTGAACGAGCTGGTCACCAACGCGATAATCCACACCGATGCCGGCTGCGAGATTCGCGTCGTGCTCGACCGCGGCGTGCTCACTACGACCGTTCGCGACGGTGGCTCGATCGTCGTCGTCGATCCCAGAAACGTCACGAGGGATCCGCTGGCCGTGCACGGTCGTGGGCTTCAGCTCGTGGACGCGTTCTCGACGAGATGGGGCTCGGAGCTGGACGCCGGCGGGATGACCGTATGGTTCGTGCTCGAGCCGGCGAAGTCGACCGTCGGTCGACTGGCGATGTGACTCGCCCACCGTCGGATGCCGGGAGCCTTGCCAGGTGTGGATCGGCGACCTCAGAGGGTATCTGAAGGAGAAGGCCCGGCACCCTGCCCGGCCTACGATTGGAGGCCCCTCATGCTCTCCCGACTCATCAGCCTCGTCGTGCTCGTCTGGTTGCTGGTCGGCGTCTTGGCGGCGTACCAGCGCGGCTACCTCAAGTCAGATCCGTCCAACTGCGCCAAGGCCGGAACCATCGTGGCCACCATGGTGGTCGGACCGCTGAACTATGCCGGCGTCAACCCAAAGATCAGGTGCGTGACCCCTCAACCCTCGAAGTAGCTCCGCGGCCGGCCGGGGGCGAGCGGCTTGGTGCCTTCTCGTCGTCTAGCGCCTTCGGCGCGAGAGCACGCCATGGTGCCAAGCGCTGTCTGGGCTCATGCACTCTTGGTCGCCGTGCACAGAAACACGCCGAACTCGCGGCCGCCCTTGAGGATGGTCGTGGCGTCCATGAAGCTGACGTCGGCGAAGCCGGCGCGGGCCAGCTGCTCGGCAAGGCGTCGCCTGTCGAATCCGTGATGTCCGTCGAAGTCGACCTTGTCGGCGTGGAAGGCGCCGTCGGGATCCTCGTCGAGGTCGGCGACGGCCAGCCGACCACCGTCGACCAGGAGCCCTGCGACGGACCGCAACAGCGCATCGAGGTCCCGAACGTGGTGTAGCGCCATGGAGCTCCACACCACGTCGTAGGCGCCCTCGAGCCGGTCCATCGCCAGGTCTGTCTGGACAGCGTGCAGTCGGTCACTGAGCCCGGCCGCCTCAATCCGCTCCCGTGCCACCTGCACCATCCCGGCGGAGGGGTCGGTCACTACAACGGAGCCGACCCGATCGGCGAGCAAGATGCTCAGCCGGCCCGTGCCGCCGCCGACGTCGACGGCGCTCATCCGTGGGGTGAGGTTCACCGCCTCGTGGATGGCTTTGGCCACCGCGACCTGCCGCTCCTCATGGCCGGGGTCGTCGTCCCACGTCGCTGCCTGGTCGTCGAATCGCTGGTGTTCGTGCACGTCTCGACCCTAGCCCCGGGCTGCCAGCAGGGAGCGCTGAGCGTCCGGGTCGAACCGAGACGGTGCCCGGTACTAGGCGCTGGCGGCGATTGACCGGCTAGGGGCCGCCTCGCTGCGGGGCCGTGCTCCGGCTGTGAGACAGGCTGTGCCAGCATCGACCTCGTGCGCAAGCAGCAACGCCTTCGGACCCGAACGGCTGAGTCACGGGCCTTCGCGGATCGGGTGCAGATCGTCATGAACCTGACCTCGCGGCTGAACATGCTGCCGTTCGATGATCTCGAGGCGCGGAGCGCGATTCTCGATGAGATCTTCGGCGGGTCCGTTCCTGACTCCCTGTCCATCTTGCCGCCCTTCTACTGCGACTACGGCCTCGGGGCGTCGTTCGGCGAACGGGTGTTCATCAATCAGGGGTGCTTCTTCCTGGACTTCGGGGGCATCAGCATCGGTGACGGTGTCTTGATCGGCCCGCGCGTGACCTTGACCACGGCCGGCCATCCCGTTGAACCCGCTGAGCGCTACGACTTCATCACCCATGCGCCCATAGTGATCGAGGATGATGTGTGGATCGGGGCCGCTGCCACGGTCACACCTGGAGTGACCGTCGGACGTGGCTCTGTGGTCGGTGCGGGTGCTGTTGTCGCGAAGGACGTACCGCCTCTGAGCGTGGTGACGGGGACGAGTGTCGTGGAGCGGAGGCGTCTGAGGCCGGCGTCTGCTGCAGACGTCTGACGCTCGTTGTAACGGCTCGCGCTCCGCCGCCGAGGTTCTACAACCACAGCTGCCGCTGCTCGGTGACCGGACACCCGGCCGAAGGGCAGCGATACGAGGCCCTGCCGCCGGACCGCGCTTGCGCCGAGTCGGGCCGAGCCGACCCGGTCGAACGAGGCAGGTTGTACACGTGGGTCAGACGACTGCGTTGGAGCGCAGAAGCGCGACTGAGGGTGTGTCGCTCTAGTGTGCGACTGTGATGTTCAGCCGCGAACTTCGCGAGGCCGTGGCGAACGGCGAGATCACGGTGTCGATTCGGCTCTGGAGCCGCCCGAAGGTCAAGGTCGGGGGGCGCTACGCAACCGCTGGCGTCATGATCGAGATCGACTCCGTCGAGTTGCTGCCGTTCTGCGCCGTGACGCCAGACGACATCCGACGCGCGGGTGAGCGCGATCGGGAGACGCTTCGTCAACGCGCGGCGCACACCGGCCCGATCACAGACGAAACCCTCGTCTACCGCGTCGAGTTCCACGTCGTGTAGCACGCCATCCTTTGACGTCGCCGTGATGGTGCCTGCGCGGAACTGGGGAGCGGCCCAGTCACGAGTGGGGAACGGGGGAGTGAGCCGCAGCGGAGAACTGGCGCCCAGGAAGACGACCGGTGCAGGCTGTCGGCAGCGCCGAGCGTAGAACGCGAACGCTGTTCCGTCGCAGCCTCTAAGGTCGTGTGCGTGACCGACCTTCCAGTCCTCGAACCGATGGATCAGCGCGTCCTCGGGAGCTTGCTGGAGAAGCAGACAACAGTGCCGGCTTCCTATCCCCTCACCGCCAACGCCCTGCGCGCTGCCTGTAACCAGACGAGCAACCGGGATCCCGTGGTGGAGCTCGACCAGGAAACCGTCGAGCGCACTGCTCGGGCGCTCAAGGAGCGTGGACTGCTGCGGATCGTCTGGTCCGACACCGGGAGGCGAACGCGGAAGTACCACCAGATCCTGGATGAGCTGCTAGGGCTGGAAGCCGACGAGCGAGCGGTCCTCACTGTCTTGTTGCTTCGCGGCGCCCAGACACCGGGGGAGCTGCGCGCCCGCACCGAACGCTTGTACCCCTTTGGGCACCGAGGTGAGGTGGAAGCGTGTCTGCGGCGGATGGCGGCGCGTCCCCAGCCTCTGGTGCTCGAGCTCGAGCGGCGGCCCGGGCAACAGGATCGGCGCTGGAAGCACCTCCTGGGGCCGGCGCCGCAGCAGCCCACGACGACTTCGTCAGCGCCTTCGTCGGCGGCGTCGTCAGCTGTGGACCGGGACGCGGTGATCGCGGACGGTGCGGATGCGCGGGACGCGAAGGTGAGGATGTCGTACGACGCCGTCGCCACTGCCTACGCCGACCAGCTGGTCGATGAGCTGGGACGGCTGCCGTTCGAGACCTGGCTGCTCGACAGGGTGGTCGCCCACGCGGTCGGTCGCCCCGTCGTGGAGGTCGGCTCGGGCCCCGGACACGTCACGGCGTACCTGGCCGATGGCGGCGCCGACGCAACGGGGATCGACCTCGCGCCCGCAATGGTGAACGAGGCCCGTCGACGCTTCCCTGGTCGAGGCTTCGAGGTGGGCGACCTACGGCGGCTGACCCGTCCCCCCGCAAGTGCGGGCTGGGCCGCCGTTGTGGGGTGGTACTCGCTCATCCACCTGGCGGCATCCGAGCTAGCCGAGGCGATCGCAGCCCTGGTCCGCCCGCTCGCGCCGGGCGGATGGCTGGTTCTCGGTATGCACGCTGGTGCCGCCGTCCGCCATCTCGACCAGTGGTTCGACCAGGAGGTCGATCTTGACGTTGTGCTGCACGAGCCTGCGTTCGTCGTCGGAGCCGTCGAGGCGGCCGGCCTCGTCGACCTGGAGTGGTATCTTCGCGGACCGATCACCGCCAGAGGCGAGACGACCGAGCGCTTGTACGTCGTCGGTCGCAGGCCGACCTAGCCGGGCGTCTCGTCAAGGCACCGGCCGCGAGCCCGATCCCAGGTCCTTCCTGTTGCGGGTAGCGGAGGGATCCGCCGACGGTCACCTGCGTCGCCCTACGAGCGGTCTTTGAACCCGGCCCGGCCACGCATCGTCCTACGGGCAGACAAGCCAGGGAGAGGGGAACCGTGCACCTGACCGCCGTCGCCGTCGGCGCCTTCCTGGCCCTTGGCCTAGCGGGCGTCACGCATGCCCTCCTGCGACGGGCGTCGGCTCGCCGCGGGACCCGGGGCATGGGTCCAGCGGACCGCGTGACCCTACTGCGCGCATGGCTCACGTGCCTTGTGGCGGGGCTGCTGCCGGCGACCCTGACGGGGGCGCCGACCACGTGGCCTGTGGTGCTGGTCGCGACGGTGGCCCTGGTTCTCGACGGGGTCGACGGCAGGGTCGCCCGGCGTACCGGCACGGTCTCCACCTTCGGTGCGCGGTTCGACATGGAGGTCGACGCGCTGCTCATCTTGGTGCTGTCGGCCCATGTAGCCGTGGGCGTCGGCTGGTGGGTCGTCGGCCTCGGACTGGCGAGGTATGCCGTGTGGCTGGGCGCGCAGGCGGTTCCCTGGCTGCGGGCGGACATCCCCGCCCGCTACTGGCGGAAGGTGGTCGCCGCCGCCCAGGGGGTCGCTCTCGTCGTCGCCGCCAGCGGCCTGGTGACGCCGCGGTGGGACGACGTCGTGCTCGCCGTCGCAGCCACGGCTCTCGCCCTCTCCTTCGGTACAGAGGTCGTCGAGCGGTGGCGTCACTGGTCCCCCGCACCGGTCGCAGCCGGCCGCTCGAGGAGGGGGAGCAAGCCGTCCGGTCCGGTGCGGCGCCGGAGGAGGGTGGTCGGAGGCGTGCTGACGGCGGCCCTGCTGTGGCTGGCCTTCAGCGGCCCCGACCGGGTGCGGGACCTCCACCCCGGGGTGCTGCTCGCGCTGCCGCTGGACGGCATCGTCCTGCTCGCTGTGCTCGCCGTGCTGAGGGGCCGGCCCCGACGGTGGCTCGTGCTCACGCTCGGTCCGCTGCTGGGACTCGTGCTCGTCGTCCGGATCCTCGACCTCGGGGTCGACTGGGCTCTTGGCCGCCCGTTCGACCCGGTGCAGGACTGGTCCTACCTCAGCTCGGCGACCGGCCTGCTCGCCGATGCGACGAGTGTCGCCCTGGCCGTCCTCGTGTGCACGGGGCTGGCCGTAGTGACGGTCGGCCTGCTCGTCGCCCTGCCATGGAGCCTGACCTGGGCAGCCGAACGGTTGGGGCGGCATCGGCGCCGGGCCCTTTGCGTCGCCGCCATTCTGCTTCCGGTGTGGTTGGCCTGTGCCCTCACCGGCGTGACCGGACCGGGCGGGGCACCCGTCGCCAGGGCGGGCGCTGTAGGGATGGCGGCGCGCCACCTCGACGAGGTCGGGTCCTCGCTCGGTGACGAGGCGGCCTTCGACCGGGGGCTGGCGGCCGATCCGCCGGGAGGGGTGCCGCCTGAGCTGTTGCCGGAAGGACTTCGCGGCAAGGACGTCCTCCTCGTATTCGTCGAGAGCTACGGGCGGGTGGCGCTGGAGGGACCTCCGGAGGTCATCGCGCCGGTCACCACGGCGCTGGCGGACGCCGACCGTCGCCTGTCCCACGTGGGCTGGTCCAGCCGGAGCGCCTGGCTGACCTCCCCCACGTTCGGCGGTATCAGCTGGCTCGCGCACTCGACGCTGCAGACCGGTCTGTGGGTGGACGGGCAGGGGCGCTACGACCGGCTGCTGGCCAGCAACCGGACGAGCCTGAGCAAGGCTTTCCACGAGGCCGGATGGCGCACGGTGGCGGACATCCCCTCGGACACCGGGGCGTGGCCTGAGGGATCACGGTTCTACTCCTACGACCGGGTGTACGACGCGTTCGACGTGGGGTATGCCGGGCCGCGGCTCGGGTACGCGCGCGTGCCCGACCAGTTCACCCTCAAGACCTTCGCCGAGCGAGAGCTCCGCCCCGGGCATGCACCGGTCATGGCCGAGATCGACCTCGTGTCCAGCCACCTCCCGTGGGCGCCGCTGCCGCGTCTGATGGACTGGAGGGACGTGGGGAGTGACTCCGCCTACGTCTCAGCGTCCGGCGAGGCGGCGGGCTCACGCAGCCAGGTCTGGTCCACGCCCGCTGGCGTCCGGGCGGCATACGGCCGATCAGTGGCGTACTCGCTGGAGAGCCTCGTGTCGTTCGTGGAGGCGGTCCACGACGACGACCTGGTGCTGGTCGTCCTCGGGGACCACCAGCCGTCCGCGGTCGTCTCCGGACGACGGGCCGACCACGACGTCCCGGCCAGCATCATCGCGCGGGACCCAGAGGTGGTCTCCCGTGCGGCCGCGTGGAGCTGGCGGCCGGGAATGCGGCCCTCGCACGACGCACCGGTGTGGCGCATGGATGCCTTCCGAGACCGGTTCCTGACGACCTACACGATGCCGGCCGCCGCCACGGCTGCTGCAGCGCACTGAACCCGGGAGCGCACAGCTCCGTCCTTACGGGAGAGGACCACGGCCGGTGGTGCCGGAGAGGGGACTAGCGAGATGAGATGGCGAGTGCTCGGGGCGGTGGCGCTGCTGGTGTCGGCGGCGGTGCACCTCAAGCTGTGGTTCGGGGGAGTGCGCGACCAGTCGGTGGGTCCGGCCTTCCTCGTCAACGTGGTGGCGGGTGTCGTCATCGCTGTCCTGCTGGTTCGATGGCACCACTGGCTTCCGGCCTTCCTGACCTTGGGGTTCGGCGTGGCGACGCTCGGCGCCTTCGTCCTCGCCACGACGGTCGGGCTCATGGGCGTGCACGAGCACTGGGAGGGCTTCGCCGTCTTCGCGGCCGCAGGGGCGGAAGTGGTCTGCATACTCGTAGGCGCAGGGCTGCTCCGCGCGCAGGCTCCGCTCGCGTCCATGAGGCAGGTGCACCGCACGGTGTAGCAGGCTCGGGGCTCGGGCCCGGCCGCGGGTCGACGGAGCCCATGCTCCGGACGTCCCGTCCGGGGCGGTGGTGTCGAAGGGCTCGTTCGTCTGCCTAGCTGGCGCGGGTCCTGTCCCGTAGTGTCGGCTCGTAGGCGCTCCACAGCGTGGCTCGCTCGAAGGCGCTGGCAACCCGGAGCGTCTGTGCATCGGCCCACCGCGGCCCGATGACCTGCAGTCCGACTGGCCGTCCGCCGGCGCCGAATCCGGCGGGAACCACGGTCGCAGGCATCCCCGTGAGGTTTGCCGGCAGGCAGATCGTGCACCAGTCGTCGAAGAACGGATCGACGGGCCGACCCTCGATCTGCTCCGGCGTCTGCAAGCCGACGGGGAACGCTGTCAGCTGCATCGCCGGGGTCACCAGGACGTGGTACTGCTCGAAGAACTCGGCCCACACCCTGGTGTATGCCGCTCGCTCATGGAGCGCATCGACGTACTGGCCGCCCGTGATGGACCGCCCCGCCTCGACGATCTCGGCGGTCCCCGGTGACATAAGCTCCCTGGATGAGAGGAGCGGTCCCTCGGACGAGTAACCCTCCGCGAGCGCGATCGTGTTCCACAGCTCGGTGGGGTGAGCGGTCGCTGGGGCAGCCTTGACCAGCTCACAGCCAAGGCCATCCAACACCTGCACCGCCTGCGCGAAGGCCGAGCGCACATCGGGATCGACGGGCAGCATGCCGAGGTCCGCAGACCACGCCACGCGAAGGCCGCGCAGGTCCGGCTCGCGCGCGACGGCATCGACGTAGTCGCTGACCGGCGGGCCCGGATAGCTGAGGTCATCTGCCGCTGAGGGGCCGGTCATCACCGACAGCATCAAGGCCGCGTCGCGGACAGATCGAGACAACGGCCCGTCGACGGACAGGGTCTTCCACCCCTTGAAGCCAGGCTCCTTAGGCACCAGCCCGAAGGTCGGCTTGTGACCCACCACGCCGCAGAAGGATGCCGGAATCCGGATCGACCCCCCACCGTCCGTGCCGAGAGCGATCGCCGTCATCCCCGCCGCGACCGATGCGCCCGCGCCCCCGCTCGAGCCCCCGGGTGTCCGCTGAGGATCCCAGGGGTTGCGAGTCAGGCCGAACAGCAGGTTGTCGGTGAACCCGCGATAGCAGAACTCCGGGTTGTTGGTCTTGCCGACGATGACTGCGCCGGCGGCGCGCAGCCGCGCCACCGGGACCGCGTCCTCCGTCGGGGTGAAGTCGCGCAGGACCAGAGACCCGTTCGTCGCCGGCGTACCGGTCATCCAGATGTGGTCCTTCACCGAGACCGGAACGCCGTGCAAGGGCGGCAACGGCTCGCCGCGGCGTACGGCAGCGTCGGCGTCCCGCGCCGAAGCCAGCGCCGCCTCGTCGAGGATCGCGGTGAAGGCGTTGAGGTCAGGCTGCAGGTCATGGATGCGGGCGAGTGCCCGCGAGACCACCGTCACCGAGCTGACCCGCCCAGCACGGATGTCCTCGGCGGTCTGCCATGCGTCCACCGGTCCGCCGCTCGGAGAAGGTCTCAGGGGTGTCACTCGGGGCGCTGGTGCTGCATCGCCAGCTTCTCCAGCTCGACGGCCTCGGCCTTGGCGATCTCCGTCTCGGCGTCGACGTTGATCGACTTGGCGAACACGAAGTACAGGAGCCCTGCCACGGGAAGGCCAACGAACATCGAGATATCGGCGCCCTTGAGGGCACGCGCGACGAAACCCGTGTACTTGCTGGTGCTGAGGAACGGCAACATCGCTGCGAACCCCAAGAGGTAGGCCGCGATCCCGCGCCATCCCCACCTGCCGTAGAGGCCATGCGGGTTGAAGATCTCCGCGATGGCGTAGTGGCCACGACGCACGATGTAGTAGTCGACCAGGTTCACGGCGGTCCACGGGATGAAGAGGTAGAGGACGAGCAGCAGGAAGTCCTCGAAGTTGGTGAGGAAGTTCGCGCCGATGAGCAACGCGGGCACGAGGGAGAGGGCAGCTGTCGCAACGATGGTGACGATGCGGACCGTCGCCGTTGGGCGGACCTTGGAGAACGAGTCGATGGCGCTGATCAAGGTGAGTGACCCGCCGTACATGTTCAGTGCTGTCACTGAGATCAGGCCAAGCGTGGAGAAGACGAGCGCGATGCCGCCGAAGCCGGTGAACACGTGGTCTCCCGCGGCCTTGAGCGAGGCGATCGTGTCGAACTTCGCGCCCGCCCACGCGGCCAGCGCGGCACCCAGACACATCAGCCAGATCGCGCCCAGCGCGGATCCCCAGTACGTCCACAGGAACGTCTTGCGCACCGTGACGTCCGGAGGCAGGTAGCGGGAGTAGTCCGAGACATAGATCGCCCAGCTGATCTGGTAGCCGGCCACCGCGCCGAACTGGATCAGGAAGGGGGTCCACTTGAACCCGCTGGGGTCAAACGACGCCGCGGGGTAGGGCAGCGTGAACACGGCGATCGTGAGGACCCCGAAGATGATGAGGAAGCCCAGGGTCAGCCAGCGCTCGACGCCATGGATGAGGTCATAGCCGATGAGCGCCACCACCGCCGCGAGCACGGTGGCTGCGACGATCCAGATCTTGTTCGAGCCATGGATCGTCGTGTGCAGGGCGTCGCCCGCCAGGATCGTGTTGAAGATGTTGAAACCCGCATACTGCAGGTAGGCGAAGGCCCAGACCAGCAGCGCGCCCATGTAGCCGAACTGGGGACGTGACTGGATCATCTGCGGGAGCCCGAGCTGGGGTCCCTGTGCGGAGTGGAAAGCCATGAAGAAGGTGCCGAAGAGCGCCCCCGCCACGATGGCGATCAGCGACCACAGGAGGTTGCCGCCGCCGACGATCGAGAACGTCCCCACTGCCAAGGTGGCGATCTGCGCGTTGCTCATGAACCACAGGGGGCCCTGGCTCCAGACCTTCCCGTGCCGTTCGTTCAGCGGCACGTAGTCAATGGATCTGACCTCGACTCCGGCAACACGAGCAGAACCTGCTGGCGGCGACTCAACGGTCATGGTCACTCCTTGGTCGGTACGTCATGACGGAGACACGCGCGGTGGCACGGCTCCGTGTGAAGCGGTGTCCGCCATCTGCTCAAGATAGCCCTGGTCGACTCGACGTGGGCGACGGTGCCTGCCCCGGTCCGGGCACGCAGATGTCGCCGGAGTCGGTCACCGGCGCTCGACGATGGTGCCTCGTTGTCCCCGACTTCCACGCCGCTCCCTGCAGCGAGTGCCAGACAGGACTCGTCCACACGTTCGCGGCGAGGGTGCGCGGGTCGGTCAGCGTGGCGAGGCGAAGATGCTCGCGAGGGAGTCCTGTTGTGTGCGGTCGGCGAGCACGACCACCTCGTCGCCCGCCTGGAGCCGGGTGTCATCGCGGACGACGACCAGGACGCGGTCGCGCACGACGATGCTGATCCACCCGTCGCCGACCTGGCCCGCGACGTCGGCCACGGTCGCGCCATCCGCCGGCGCCCCAGGCTCGACCAGCAGGCGATGCACTCCCTCCGGTTGCGCCCTGAGCCGGACGCCGACCGCCCACGGCTCGGGGTGAACGAGCCGGGTGGGCAGTCGCAGCAGCGACACGGCCGCAGGGACCAGCCCACCCTGGACCAGCACTGAGAAGACGACCACCACGACGATGATGCCGAAGAGCCGTTCTGCCTGCGGGACGTGAGCCGTGCGGAGCAGCTCCCCCAAGAGGATCGGGACTGCCCCCTTGAGCCCGGCGAACAGCACGAAGGCGAGCTCGTTGGACCGCAGACGCGCGGGCAGCAGGCAGGCACCCACCAGAACCGGGCGGATCACCAGCGCAAGGGCGATGGCTAGGACGAGCCCAGGCACCCATACGTCGGCGCGGGCAAGGACCGGTAGGTCGACCGTGAGACCGAGCACCAGGAAGGCGACGATCTCGCCCATACTGGCCAGCGCAGAATGGAACCTCTCGATCTCCCGCTTGTATGGCGCGCCTGGGTCACCGATGGCTATGCCTGCCACGAAGACGGCGAGAAAGCCTGATCCCTGCGCCAGCGTTCCCACCCCGTACAACGCCAGTGCGCAGAACACCGTACGCAGCGGGTAGAGCGCCTCGCTGGGCAACGGGAACCGGCGCATGAACCACAGCAGGGCCCAACCCCCCACGATGCCCACGGCAAGCCCGACCGTCATCTGCAGCAAGAACTCTGCTGCCACCTGACGTACCGCCATCCAGCTGAGGCCGGCGGCTGCGAGCAGGCCTGCCATCAATGCGATGCCGACGGGGTCGTTGCCGCCGGACTCACCCTCCAGGATCGTGCCACTGCGCCCCCGGATCTCGCGCTGGCCCAGGACGGAGAAGACCACGGCAGGGTCCGTGGGAGCCACTGCTGTCGCGACGAGCAGGGCCAGATACCAGTCCACACCGAACGCGACGTGCAACAGGACCGCGCAGGCCGCCGCAGTCAGGAACGTGCCAAGCACCCCCACCGAAGCGATCGGCGCCGCGGCCGCCCGGAACCGTCGCCACCCGATGTGCATGCCGCCGTCGAACAGGATCAGCACCAGGGCAATTGTCACGACGTGCTGCACACCGACCAGGTCGGAGATCTTTAGCGTCGGTACGAGGCCAGCCACGACCGCTGCGCCGACGAACATGAGCAACGCAGCGGGGACCCTGATCCGTTCGGTTAGCCGGTTCGACAGCACGGCGACCAGTGCAGCTGCGCTGCAGAGCAGCACCGCCAGTGCGTAGCGCTCGGTGTCGGACACTGGACTCCTGCGAGGTGATGGCGAGAGCACGGACGCGGGTAACCGCCGACCCGACTTCCCGGCACACCGGTAGACACCTTAGCCCAACGAGGCATCGCCGAGCGGTGGCCTGACCGGCTGACCAGTGAAGGATCGATCAGAACGGTCCCCCCGGACCCGAGTGCCGCTATCCGTGGAGCGTCGTGGCGCGGGCGATGGTGCGCAGGGCCAGGCCCCCCCGCCGCGATGATGCCGAGGACCAGGGCGGTGACGAGGTCGAGCGTGACGGTCGCTATGGCCCTCACGCCGAGCACCGGAGCGTCGCTGCGGCTTGATCGCAGCAGCGCCCGGGCCGACGTGCCCTCGACCATCGGCACGGCTGTCGCGAGCAGGACCCCGGCCAGCGCTGCGAGTGGAACCATGACCAGGGCGCGTTGACGACCGCAGGATGAGCTGGTGCGTGCCGGGTGTCAGTTGGTGCAGGACGCGGTAGAAGGCGTAGATGCAAGTGCGGACACTCGGGAGGTCGCGGGGGGGAGGTCAAGACAGCACCCCGTCAGCGCGCTGCCGGTCGGGGTGCTGTCCTGGTGTACCGGCTCCTTGGGCCGCGCTGCTGGACCGTAGGAAACGGCCCGAAGCGTAGGTACCCGGTTGTGCTGGGGGCGCAAACCCTGCAGCAGCGTCCGCGACCTCGGCGCAGGTCTAAGCGCCCCTGGGCCGCGTCGTGTCGGCCGAGCCGGAGGTCCCATGGCGCGACCCGCTGCCGAAGGACGAGTGGATGCGGCTCCCCGCGACGGGAGCACGGTCCGCTCCGACGCCGTCGAGGCGGTCAAGGCGCGACGGCAGGTCTTCGGACAGCGGCACCAGCCGGTCGAGCAGTCTCTGCCACATGGCCGGTCCCTCCTTCCTGCGTAGAGCCCTGCGGCTCTTCCGGGCGCCTACCACGTTCAACGACGGCACACCGCGGGAGGTTATGGAGTCGGGACACGGGCTTGCGAGACGGTGTCGAGGCGGACCAGCTCGTGACGGGTGGGCCCAAACGGGCTAGCCCGCGGGCCTCGCCAGAGGATCCGGAGTAGCCATTGGCGAGCGGTCCCTCGGGACCGAAACTGGAGGTATGCAGTCTCTCAGGTTCACCCCAGGCACGCCGGTGTGCGGCCAGGTGAGCGCCTGCGCCGGTCCCGTCGAGCTCGTCGAGGACTCGCATGACCGGTGCCTTCACCAAGACCAGAGCCGGATCTATCGGGTGCGCTCGCTCCTGACCGGCGCAGCATGCTGGGCGTACATCACTGAGCTGACGGTCGAGTCGGCGGCATAGCCCGGTGGGGGAGCGGTCGCCTGAAGTCGCCGCTCGACCCCACCTCGATGGCAGGCCGTCGTCGCCGAGGTCGTCGGCCGGGCGACAACCACCCACGCGGTACCGCGTTCTGCTCGTGGACCACGTACGCTTGTCCTGCGTCGCGCCATACGGTGCCGACGCTTCAGCGACACGGGGCCGGGCTCAGCCCCTGGCACGCGGTCGCATCGCTCCGGTATGCCGCGCTGCCGGCGCGGTCGCCGCGTCGCCAAGGCTCGACGCACCCGCACCGACTCGGCTCCACGCCGGGTCCGACTCAGGAGAAGGAACCGCTTGGCATCTCGAGCTCCGCGCCGCTCCGGCGGCCCGCGCAGCACGCCGCGCACGACGACGGGCGACCGGCGTCCGCTGCGCGCCCAGGACAACGAAGGCATCATCCCGGTCCTCGCCAAGGCCGTCCGACAGGTCGAGGCCGCCGCGCAGCGAGGCGCTGTGCGATCGAGCGGGCGCACGACGTACCAGGTGGTCGCCCTCCTCGTGCGCGAGGAACGCGCCCGGGTCAAGGGGGACACGTCGATCCCAGAGCCCGAGCGGGTCGGCGTCCTGACGCGGCTCGACGGCATCGCCACGATCCTCGCCAAGACGGCAGCCCGTGACACGTCTCTGCTCGCGTTGCTCGCCGATGACGCTGTGGTGTCGTCAGCGGCCGTGAGCCTCAAGAACGACATGCTGCGGGCGGCCGGGCGCGAGCCCGAGCCGGAGCCCGAGCGCCATCCAGAGGCGTTGGCCGAGCCAGGGTCGTCAGCGCGTCGGGTGGTGCCGCAGACCGTCATCGCGCACCAGCTGGCGAACCCCTTCCTCGCGCCGGACTTCTCGGCCGTGCCTGCACGTCGTCCGACCACCAACCGGCTCGGTGGCTGGGAGCTCCTGACCCCTTTGTTCCGTGCGTTCGAGTATGGCGGCGACGCCACCTGCATGCCCCTGCCCGAACCAACTGAGCTGCCCCATGGCATCCGGGGACTGGAGCTCATGCACCACCAGGCGCAGGTCGTGGCGGCGGCAGCGGCCGGTCACCGGACGTTCCTGCTCGCGGACGAGCCGGGGCTGGGAAAGACGGCTCAGGCGCTGCTCGCCGCCGAGGCTGCCGACGCCTTCCCCCTCCTGGTGGCCGTGCCCAACGTCGTCAAGGCCAACTGGGCCCGCGAGGCCGAGCTCTGGACGCCTCGCCGCACCCCGACGGTCATCCACGGTGACGGCGAGACGATCGACGGCTTCGCCGACATCGTCATCGTGAACTACGAGATCCTCGACCGCCACGTCGGCTGGCTGGGCAACCACGGCTTCCGCGGCATGGTCGTCGACGAGGCGCATTTCATCAAGAACAAGTCCTCCCAGCGCTCGAGGCACGTCCTCGAGCTGTCGGAACGCATCCGGGCCCGACGCGTCAACCCCCTGCTCATGGCACTGACCGGCACGCCGCTCATCAACGACATCGAGGACTTCAGGGCCATCTGGCAGTTCCTCGGCTGGATCGACGATACGAAGCCCCGACCGACTCTCATGGCGGCCCTCGAGGAGACCGGGCTGACGCCCGCCGACCAAGGGTTCTACGCGGCAGCGCGCAGCAGTGTCATCGACCTCGGCATCGTCCGACGGCGCAAGGTCGACGTCGCCTCCGACATCCCGGCCCGCCGCGTCGCGGACCTCCCCGTGGAGCTCGACGACGAGGCCGGTCGTTCGATCCGCGCGGCAGAGAAGGAGCTGGCCCGCCGTCTGGTCGCCCGATATGAGGCCGCGCTGGCCAACCGCAGGGTGGGCAGGATGGTGGAGGGCATCGACCACGAGCTCGTCCGCCGGGTGGCTGTGTGGGAGCGCGAGGACGCGGGCTTGGCAAAGACCGGCGACAACGTGTTCACGGTCATGCGCAGGATCGGTCAGGCCAAGGCAGGGCTTGCCGCCGACTATGCCGCCCAGCTGGCTCGCAACGTCGGCAAGGTGGTGTTCTTCGCCAAGCACATCGACGTCATGGACGCGGCCGAGCAGACCTTCGCCAAGCGGGGGGTCCGGTACTCCTCGATCCGCGGCGACCAGAGCCCGAAGGTGCGTAAGGCGAGCATCGAGGCGTTCCTCACCGACCCGGACGTCGCTGTCGTGGTGTGCTCGCTCACGGCGGCCGGCGTGGGGCTCAACCTCCAGGTCGCCTCGAACGTGGTGCTCGCCGAGCTGTCCTGGACCTCCGCGGAACAGACGCAGGCCATCGACAGGGTGCACCGGATCGGCCAGACGGAACCGGTCACGGCATGGCGGATCATCGCCGCGCAGACCATCGACTCGAGGATCGCTCAGCTCATTGACGACAAGGCCGGCCTCGCGGCGCGGGCGCTGGACGGCTCCGACGAGGAGGTTGGCTCCTCGGCCGACGTGCAGCTGGAAGCTCTCGTCTCGATGCTGACCGAGGCCTTGGCTGCGGAGGCACCCGTCGGGGGAGCCTGATGCCGGGGCGCTGCAGGTGTCAGCATTGAGGAGCGACAGGGCCAGGGAGCTGCTCCAGGCGGAGCGACAAGAGGCGCTCGGGCGCCTCGCCCATCTGACCGGTGACTTCGACGATGTCGTCGAGGCCTCCCGTGATGCGAACGGGGATGACGAGCATGATCCGGAGGGTGCCACCATCGCGTTCGAGCGGGCGCAGGTCGCCTCGCTGGTCCAGCAGGTCCGCCGCCACCTGGCAGAGGTGGAGGCGGCGATCGAGCGGCTGGCATCGGGCACCTATGGGATCTGCGAAGGGTGTGGAGAGCCGATCCTGGAACCCCGGCTCGAGGCTAGACCCGCCGCACGCACCTGCATAGGGTGCGCCTCTGCTCAGACCAGCTCGCCGCGTTTCCGGCTGAGGTAAGCGCGCTCGGCGGAGTTCTGGGTGGTGGCGATCGCTGCGTCGTACGCAGCCTTGGACTCGGCGCTCCGGCCCAGCCTGCGCAGCAGCTCGGCGCGTGCAGCGTGCCAGGCGTGGTAGCCGGTGAGTGGCAGCTCCTCCACCAGCGCCAGTGCAACGCAAGGCCCGTCGAGCTCTGCAACGGCGATCGCCCGGTTGAGCGCGACGATCGGAGAGGGGTCGAGCCGGGTGAGCTGGTCGTACAGAGTGACAACCTGCGACCAGTCGGTGTCCGCGGCGCTCCGAGCGTCAGTGTGAACGGCGTTGATCGCGGCGAGGATCTGGTAGCGGCCGGGCCGGTTGACTGCGAGGCACTCGCGGACGAGGAGGTGGCCCTCGGCGATCAGCGTGTGATCCCAGCCGGTGCGGTCCTGTTCGTCGAGCGCGACCAGCGTTCCGTTCCGGAGGCGCGCCTGACGCCGGGCCTCGGTGAGCAGCAGGAGCGCGAGCAGCCCGGCCACCTCCTGCTCTTCGGGCAGCAGCTGGCGCAGGATCCGGGCGAGCCGGATGGCCTCGCCCGTGAGCTCATCGCGGACGGGGTCACCGTCGCCGGTGGCGAGGTAGCCCTCGTTGAAGATGAGGAACAGCACCGTCAGAACGCCGCTGAGCCGCTCGGGCAGGTCGACGGCTTCGGGAACCCGGTACGGCACCTTGGCCACCGCGATCTTCTTCTTCGCGCGCGTGATGCGCTGCGCCATGGTGGTCTCGGGCACGAGGAACGCCCGTGCGACCTCGGCCACGGTCAGCCCGCCGAGGAGGCGTAGCGTCAGCGCGATGCGCGCCTCGGCGGCGAGCGCGGGGTGACAACAGGTGAAGAGCAGTCGCAACCGGTCGTCCTCGATCGGTCCTTCCGGCGCATGCGCCGTGTCGTCGTAGTCCATGAGGGCCGCCTTGTACTTGGCGTCGCGCTGCTTCTCGCGGCGAATCCGGTCGATAGCGCGATTCCCCGCGGTGGTGGTGAGCCAGCCGCCCGGGTTGGGAGGTACGCCGGAGTCCGGCCACTTCTCCAGTGCGACGACGAGGGCCTCGCTCGCCGCCTCCTCGGCAAGGTCGATGTCACCGAAGCGGCGGACGAGCGAGGCGATGAGGCGGCCGTACTCCTCGCGGAAGACCCGCTCGACGGCCGCCGTCCCGCTCTGCATGGACGAGTCGCAGTGCGTCGGCTCAGGCGATGCCGTCGAACGGACGGACCTCGACCTTGCCGCGGCACGCCTTGGACCCCTCGGCCGCGAGCCTCAGCGCCACATCGAGGTCCGGCGCGTCGATGACCCAGAAGCCCCCGAGAGCCTCCTTGGTCTCGAGGTAGGGGCCGTCCGTCAACACGGGCGTGTCGCCCTGGCCGTCCACGACGGTCGCCGTCGAGACCGGCTGGAGTCCACCGGCGAAGACCCAGTAGCCGTCAGCACGGAGCGTGTCGTTGAAGGCACCGGTCGCGGCGAACGCCTCCTCCATCTCCTCCTTCGATCCGTAGCTGCCGAACTCGTCCATCTCGGCGGGGCCGTGCACGGCCAGCAGGTAGTGCGTCATCTCAGTCTCCTCAGTACCCGAGCGGTCCCTGTGACCGCTTCCACCCACACCACGAACGACTTCCCGCCGATACGACAACCGGCTCGAGAGCTTCTCCGCCAGCGTCCCGAAGGCGGCCGCGGCATCCGCGTACGCCGCCGTCAGTACTCGCCCTTGATGACAAAGAAGGAGCCTCGGATCGTGCCGGCCAGCTTGGACTTCTGCCTCGCGAACTTGAAGCGCGTGGCGAGCTCGTCCGGGATCTCCATCCCGTCAGAGAGCTTGAACCCGACGGCCCGCTTTCCGCCCTCCGCGAGGGTGTACATGACGTTGATCGACAAGCCGGACTCGTAGAAGACGTACGCCATCCGGATCCCGTCGACCTCGAAGGCCGTCGCCTCCAGAGGTGCTGCCCCGATCACGATGTCGCGCTCTTCCTTGAGGATGCGATGCACCCAGTCGACGACTTCGGCCGCATCGCCGGCAGGTTCGACGGTGAAGGTGTGGTCGTACTTGTTCTTGAAGTACCGAGCCTCGTTCGCTCGGAGACCTGCCAGCGCTTGCGCGACCGGTGAGGACTGCAACCCGACCGTGGACACGTTCGTGAAGTCGACGACGTACGGCATGACCACCTCCGAATGAGCGCTTGTCGACGGAACACTAGCGCTCTCGGCGGGCGGTCGCGTCTGGCTCCTTCCGCCTCCGGCCGACGGTCCCTCGGCGGCCCAGTGTCAGGGGCCCGCGCGGCTCAGCTGTAGAACTCCTTGATCGGGCTGCAGTACTCCTCGCTCGACGACGGGTACTGGCAGAGCTGGCCCTTGAGGTGGGTGTCCTCGACCCAGATCAGCGGGCAGTTGGTGGATCCGAGACTGCCGACCGAGCACTTCACGTGGGTTCCGCCGATGTTGCCCACCCGCCAGATGTCGATTCGGGCCGCCACACCACCCCTGCTGCCGTCGGACCGCGTGTCCGTGATGTAGACCCGGTTGGCCGCGTCGTCGAAGTGCGCCGTCGCCACCGTCTGGCCCGCGCTGTTGATCGCCGTCCAGCTCTGGTCACTCGCCAGCGCCGGCGGGGCCCACGCCAGTAACAGCACTCCGGCCACCGTCATGGCACCGATGGTCCGGCGAATCCTCTTTCTGCTCATGTGCTTCTCCTCTCGCTTCCGGCGGATCCCAGCGACCCCCGGCACTTCCTCGCACTGCGTGGACATCCGGCGTGCCACCGTGCGCCCCCTCCGTCCTCTGTTCGGCGTCCTCGTCGCCGCCGGGACGGCGGGCGTCAGTGGCCGACCGCGTCTGCGCGGCCAAGGGAGATGGCACGTCGAGGTGCGACCCGAACATCACGTTCGACCAGTGGTCGACGTACGGGAAGACGGCGGCATTCGCGCGGATGCCGAGCCGGGCGGCGCGCCGGACCCCATCGATGTGTGCGGGCACGCGGCCCATGTCGTACAGCGACGTGGGGCTGCGCCAGAGGGTGACGCTGTACGCCGTACCGGTTCGTCGGTCGGTGGTCAGCAGGGCGCGTATGAACCCCTCGCTCTCCCGGGCGACGGACGCAGCCACACGTCGGTGGTACCAGCGGAGCCACAGCAGCATCCACGCGTGAGGGCAGTCGAACCGCGTCACCACGACGACGCCGCCGACGTGGTCACCGAGGCGTGGGTCGAGTCGGAGCAAAGTCACGGCAGCCCTCCCGCGAGCAGCAGTCCGGCGCCGAGCAGGATGAGCAGGCCCGTGGCACGTCGCAGGGCGCGGATGTCGCCGCTGATGTTGACCGCTCCCAGCCTTCCCCGAAACACGCTCGCGGCAGGCACTTTCGTCTGCAGCGTCACGCCGACCACAAACGCTGCGTTCGCCGCGACGATCCCCGCGACGGCCACCGTGGGCCGTCCGGCCAGCGGTGCCACAACGAGCGCCACCCAGAGCAGGGAGGACGCCTTGCGGGTGGAGACGAGGGTCGCCAGGTCGGCACCCCAGAACAGGCCGCGCGCGCCGGGGTCGAGGACCCTGGCGAACCGCTGCGGCACCTGGCGTGCCAGCTCAGGCGTCCGGTCCGACAGGTCGAGGGCGCCCAGGAGCAGGAGCAGCGACACGGCCAGGCCCACCCGGGGGACGGTCGGCGTTCTCGCCCAGAGGGTGGCCAGCAGGGACACCATGAGGGCGAGCGCCACGGTCGTCGCGGCCACCCCCGTGGCCAGCCCCGCAAGGAAACGCGTGGCGGCGCCACGGTCGTAGGTGTTCAGGGGACCGGAGACTCCGACCATGGCGCGGCCTCAGGGGCTGAGCAGCTGGAGAACGCCGCCGAGGCCGGCCACAAAGATCCAGAGAGCCACGGCGACGTCCCCGGGGGCTACTTGGTGACACCGAGCAGCGCCTGGCCGGCTCTCGTGGCCGTCACCGGCGTGACCTCCAGAACTCGTTCCGCCTCGTTCCAGAACACCGAGCAGACCGAGGCGGACAGCGAACGTCCGTCGCGGTGAGCCGACTTGCCGCGCATGCGGATCGCCGCGCGCGGCAGGGAGTCGTAGACGGCGAAGAGCTCGCCGGGCACACCGTCGACCAGGTCGGCGTAGACGCGTACCTCGAGCTCGCCAGGCCGACGGGCGGACTGCCGGAACTCGACGAACCCGCGGTCAGTGGGCAGGACAGCCATGAGCTTCCACCTCCATACTCATGATTACGAGCACTTGTACGCGGAGGCCCAGTACGTGCCATTGGTGCGCATCCGCTCGCAGCACACACAGTGCCTGCCGCTGGTCCACTGGCAGGTCCAGGCGTAGTGGCGCCCGTCCATGCACGCCTGGTAGCCCGACGGCGCGTAGGCCAGGTTGCAGCACGCTGGACTTGCCTGCGCGACCTGTCGACCGAAGACGGCGCTCGCGGCGGTCAGGGCTGTGGCCCCGAACCCACCGAGGACCGTCCTACGAGCCAGTCTGCTGGCCCACCCGCTCGGGCTCCGCGCATTGACCGCTGTCTCCTTCATGCCTTCCTCGATTCCTTGGATGACGCCGAGGCCAAAGCGACCACAGCGCTGGACCGGTTGAAGTTGAAGACCTCGAGGACATGGCCGTCCTCGACGCGCAGGACCGCGGGGGAGGAGTCGAGCCCGACCGCCTGACGCAGCCATCCCCCCGCCACGTCCACGTGGACCGGCAGGCGGGCAAGCAGCGGGTACTCCTCGACGAAGGACCGGCCCGCCTCCTCGTCACCGGCCACGACCACGACTGCGAGCGGGAGTGGGTCGGAGAGGTGGTTGGGCGTCTCGCTGAGGATCTGGTGGCAGGCGCCGCACGTGGGACTGAGGACCACGACCACGCCACCCTCGCGCACCACGCCGTCGATCTCGGCCGGCCAGTCCGTGAGCCTGCCGATGCGCGCGTTCTCAGCCGGCCAGAGCACCTCATCCGACTCGGTGCCCACCGAGGCGGACACCTTCGAGCTGAGCTCGCCCATCATGGCGAACAGCCCCACCACCGCAATGACCAGCAGCACGAGAAGGCAGAACATGAGGACGTCGACGATCATTGGCCTCTCCCCAGTCCTTGGAGAAGCAGGGGGCGAAGCTGCGCTGCGTGGGTTGCGAGCAGGCAGGCGAGGGCGAGAGTGAGAGCCGCCGTGAGTCGGAGGTCCGCAGGCCCGGTGGAGGTGGCCAGACCGTGGAGGGCGCCGACTGCGACGAACCCGGCACCGTAGGCCGCGGTGCGCGGGCCGAGGGTGCGGTGGTCCGTCGCGTCGACTGCGGAGAAGCAGCCGCACGGGACGGTGAGGCCCCGAGCGCCGGCCACTACGGACAGGACCAGTACCGCCAGTCCGAGGGCAGCCAGGGCGGTCCCCGTAAGGTGCGGTCGGCTGCCGGTCGCGAGCAGAACCGCGACACAGGACTCGACAACGCCGACCAGCCTCGCAGCCGTTCGCGCCTGCCCGGGCCGCAGGTACGGGACTGTGGTGGTCAGCGCCGAGGCGAGGGCGGTGGGCGCGGTGAGCTTGCCGGGTCCGGCGAGGAACAGCACGGCGGAGGTTGCCACAGAGATGCCCGCGACCACGCCGTCGACCATGTGGACCTCCCGGCCCCGCTCTCATCGAGCCCAACCGAAGCGGCATGACATATGTCACGCCGACTTCCCGAGTATGGCAGCGGCCGGGCCACTGTCAACAGCCGCATGTCAGGGGCCTTGAGGACACGAGGTACGGAAGGGAAAGTGGTACGGAAGGGTCTGAGCCGCGGCGGGGCTCCGCGACCTATCCCTGCTGCAGAATCCGGATGGGGTTGCCGAACGGGTCCCGGAGCGCCATGTCGGTGCCGTAGAAGTGCTCGGTGGGCTTCTGGGTGAACTCCGTGACGCCGCGTTCGCGGAGCGAGTCGTACAGGGCACGCGCGTCCTCGGTGACGAAGACGAGGCCACCGAGAGCGCCCTTCGTGACCAGCTCGCGCAGTCGCTCGGCCGTCGCCTCGTCGTGGAGCGGCGGACCGGGCAGCTCAAGCGAGATCTCGGTCTCCCGGCTGCCCGGGACACGGACCGTCAGCCAGCGGTAGTCCCCCTGTCGCACGTCGTTGCTCTTCTCGAGACCGAGCTTGCCGACATAGAAGTCGAGGGCCTCGTCCTTGTCCAGGACATAGAGGGAAGCGACACTCAGCCTGCTGATCATCTAGCTCTCCCCTGCGCTGCGGCCATTGGGACGAACCGAGCCTACGGGCACTTCGCGTCGACCAGGACCATGGGGATGGGTGAGGTCGTAGGCTCGGGAGAGCTTCTTGGGGACGACCAGGCGCCACGCGTCGACGACGAGCTCGCGGGCCTCCGTCGGCTGCAGTGACGCGAGATCGGCGTTGAGCCAGTTGAACCGCAGATCCGACGCTGAGGGCATCTGGAACTTGCGCGGCTCGCTCGCGACGAGCGCCGCGCGCTCGACCTTCGGGAATGCGAAGCCCATCACGGTCTCGTCCACGGAGAACGCCACGTAGACGATCTGCTTGACTCGGAACTTCAGCCTGCCGCGAACGTAGACCTGGTAGGAGCGCTCCAAGCCGTCGCCGAGCGGTCGGACGTCCGCGATCACCGCCATGCCGACAACCTCTCACGTGGAACCTTGACGGCGGCCAATGCCAGGCATATCGTTTCTCGATATCCATATCGTTTCTCAATATCCCTCGGAGCTCCCATGTCGATGAGTCTCACCAGCGGGCTCCGTTGGCTGCACGCTGCCGCCCTGTTCGTCTTCGTTGCCGCGCTGTGCCTCGCGGTCGCGGTCCTGGCCATCGCCTTCATCCCGGGGTCACCGGTCAGTCAGGACCTCCCCGAGGCTGCGCTGTCCGGGCTACATCGGGCCGGCGGCGTCGTTGCCGGCGTTGTCCCTGACCCGTCCGGCTGGTCACCGTTCCAGATCGAGGACCCGTCCCCCGCACAACGGCTGCTCCACATGCTGACCGAGGTGCCCGGGCTCGTTCTCGTCGCGGAGATCGGCCGTCGCATGGCCAGGCTCGTGAGGGGTGCCCAGGACGGGGACCCGTTCACCACGGAGAGCGCGGAGGCGCTGGCGACCCTTGGCAAGCTCACGGCCTTCGCGGGTCTCGGCACGTGGATGTTGAGCCAGGTGGGACAAGGGCTGCTGTGCACGACGATGCTGAGCTCCTCGTTCACCTTCAGGCCCCAAGCCACGCCCCTGGCATGGCTGGCGGTGGGGCTGATCTTCGCGGCCTTCGGACGGATCCTCGGCCGGGGCGTGGCCATGCGGGCAGAGCTCGACACCCTCATCTGATGCGCGAGCCGCCTGACCATCGGATCACGGTCCATCTCGACGCATTTCTCGAAACGAGAGGGATGACTCTGGTCGAGCTGTCGTCCCGCGTCGGCGTGACCGTCGCCAACCTCTCCGTTCTCAAGAACAACCACGCCAAGGCGATCCGTTTCAGCACACTCACCGCAATCTGCGACGCCCTTGGCTGTACCCCGGGCGAGCTTCTCAGTCTGAGCGAGTGACGGGGTCGTTGCGCCGTCGTGCTGAGTGCTCTCGGAGGAGCCGTCGCCGAATACGACACCCCGTTGCTGGACACGTGCGAGGGTGCGGACATGACTACGTCGACCGAGGTCTCAGTGACCTGGGCGCAGGCGCTGGCCTGGCGGATGGAGCGACACCTCCTCGATCCAGTGGGGTCTGAGTCGGTGCCCGGCGTCGTACGCCGCCTCGGGGCGGTGCTGTCGATGGACGAGTCGCTCGCCGAGCTTGCTGTTCGCACCCGCCGTACGACGTCGCGTCGCGGTGAGCTCGCGAAGGCTCTCGCAGACGGCACGGTGATCAAGGCCTTCGCCTTCCGCGGTGCGATGCACTATCTCTCACCCGAGGACGGCGGCGTCTATCTCGCCCTCCGATCGGCCGGACGCCAGTGGGAGCTGCCGAGCTGGGTGGAGTACTACCGGCTGGCTCCAGCTGACTGGCCAGACTTCCGGGCCGCGGTACGGGACGCGCTCAGCGACGGACCCCTGACTGTCCTCGAGCTGGGGGAGGCGCTCACCAGACGCCCTGCGTACCGGCACCTGAAGCCGGTCTTCGACGAGGGCGCCGGCACGCTCATCAAGCCGCTCACCTGGCAAGGCGACGTGAGCTTCGGTCCGCCCCGCGACGGGCAGGCCACTTTTCAGCGGCTCGACCAGAACCCACGCTGGCGCGGCCTTCCGGACCTCGACGAGGCGGGCCCGCGTGCCATCGCGGCCTACGTACGCACGTACGGGCCGACGACCGTCGACCACGTCCAGTACTGGCTCGGAGAGGGCCTGAGCGCGGGCCGGAAACGGCTCGGCGGCTGGATCTCCACGCTAGGCGAGCAGCTCGTCCAAGTCGACGTCGAGGGCACGACGGCGTACGTGTTGCGCGAGGACGTCAATGCGCTGCAGACGGCGGTACCGTCGGAGGCCGTGCGGTTTCTCCCGGGCCACGACCAATGGGTGATCGGTCCGGGCACCAAGGACACCCATGTCACGCCGACTTCCCGTCGCGACCTCGTCACGCGCAAGGCCAACCCCGTCATCGTCGGCGGGGTGGTCTGCGGGACGTGGGTGCGAAGAGGTGAGGACCTTACCGTCACCTGGCTGGACGAGCGGCAGCAGCCGAGGGCCGCCATCGAACAGGAGGCCGGGCGACTGGCCCGCATCCTAGGCTTGGACCTGCACCTGGAACTCACCTCCTAGGTGTCCCTCGAGAGGGGTGGAACTGGCGGTGGAGTGGGGCGACTTCGGCTGCACCGTCCCTACCGAGGAGCAGTTTCGTCTCCACCTCGCGCAGACACGGGAGCTCGCGGGGGGACCGCTGGCCCAGGAGGTGGCCGCGCCGCTGGCGGCGACCGACAAGGACGTCTCAATCGCTGGCGTCGGCCTGGCCGCGGCAGCGTGCCAGGCGCGCTCGTGCAATTGGCGTGCCAGCGCGCTCGTGCAATCGGCATGTCGCCTGTCCGCACCTTCGAGGGGGATGATGGCGGGCACGCGCCACAGTGAAAGGTTGCCCCATGACGCAAGGCCGTCCGCCATTCCCGCCCTTTGACGAGGCCACCGCGAGGCAGAAGGTCCAGGCCGCCGAGGATGCCTGGAACACCCGCGACCCCCAACGCGTCAGCCTCGCGTACACCACCGACTCCGTATGGCGGAACCGCGACACGTTCATCACAGGCCGCGAGCAGATCGTCCAGTTCCTGACCGCCAAGTGGGAGCGCGAGCTGGACTATGTCCTGCGCAAGAGCCTGTGGAGCTTCACTGACAACCGCATCGCCGTGCGCTTCCAGTACGAGTGTCATGACCGCGCGGGCCAGTGGTTCCGGAGCTACGGCAACGAGCTGTGGGAGTTCGACGACAACGGCCTGATGCGGCGTCGGGAGGCTTCCATCAACGACCTCGCAATCAGCGAGGACGAACGCCGCTTCTTCGGGCCGCGCAACGACGAAGAACGCAGTGGGGACTACGACATCCCACTTCAGTAGCCCTGGCGGGTGACCTCAGCGCCCCTCGCCGGCGGGCGCCAATAAAGGCGCAGGCGTGGCGATCCCAGGTTTTAGGATCGGTTCCCATGGACGTCATCGACTGGCTCCTCGACAGTGATCCGGCGATTCGGTGGCAGGTGCTGCGAGACCTGCTCAATGCCCCCGCCGACCGGGTGGCCGTCGAGCGCGCCCGCGTCGAGACTGAGGGCTGGGGAGCTCGCCTGCTGGCCCTGCGGGATGGCGACGGGCAGTGGGACGGGGGCGCGTGCTTCCCGCGGCGCATCGCCGATGACTGGCGGGCCGGCATCGAGCCCGACTTCTCACACGGTCAGCCCTGGACCTCGACACTGCCCACGCTGATGGTACTGCGCGACCTCGGCCTGGATCCGCAGAGCCGGGCCGCGCGCACCACCATCGAGCTCGTCGCGGCGAACTGCCGTTGGGAGCACGACGGCCAGGCGTTCTTCGACGGCGAGGTGGAGCCCTGCATCAACGGCCGGACCGTCGCCATCGGGGCCTACTTCGGAGCAGAGGTCGACGGGCTGGTGTCGCGCCTCCTCGACGACCAGCTCGCCGAGGGCGGCTGGAACTGCGACAGCGAGAACGGGGCAACCGTCTCGTCCTTCGACTCGACCATCTGTGTGCTCGAGGGTCTGCTGGAGTACGAGCTGTCCTGTGGGCAGGTCCCAGTCGCCGAGTCTCGCCGCCGTGGTGAGGACTACCTGCTGCAGCGGCAGCTGTTCAGACGCAAGAGCACAGGCGAGGTGCCGTCCGAGCGATGGCTCCAGTTCTCCTGGCCGCCCCGCTGGCACTACGACGTCCTGCGCGCGGTCGACTACTTCCGGCTCACTGGGGAAGCCCCGGATGGTCGGATCGCCGAGGCGGTGCAGCTCGTCCGCGACAAGCGTCGACCCGACGGCACCTGGATGCTGGAGAACACGCACCCGGGAGAGGCACAGTTCCAGTTCGAGGACGGCGACGGGCAACCCAGCCGGTGGAACACCTTGCGGGCACTGCGCGTGCTCGACTGGTACGAGCACTCGTGCTGACCTGCGAAGCAAGCCGCGAGAATGGACTTCCATGAGCTCCACGCCGTCGTCGACTCGGCGCATCAGCACGACGACCACCTCCCCTGGGGTCGGCCCGGCGGCCACCTCGAACGAACGAGCCTTGGTTCTCGCTGGTGGCGGAGCGGCAGGGAATGCCTGGGAGCTCGGGCTCATCGCTGGCCTGACCGGTGCGGGGGTCGACGTGACCGAGGCCGATCTCATCATCGGGACGTCTGCAGGGGCGACGGTAGCTGCCCAGATCACCAGCGGGACACGACCGGCCCAACTGTACGCCGCCGTCCTCGCCGAGCTCCCTCGGCCACAGGCTGGCCACGACAGATCGGGCAAGGGACGCGGGGCCGGCATCTCGGGCCCGACCTACTTGGAGTGGTCGAACGGAATCATCGGCTCTTCGCTGGACGCGTCCGACATGCGCCGCCGGATGGGCGCCGCGGCGCTCGAGATGGACGTGTCGGAGGCCTCTGGTCCGACGCGGTGGCGCGACATCGTCGCGACTCGCCTTCCCAGCCATGACTGGCCGCAACAGCCCGTCCTCATCACGGCTGTCGACGCCCGGACAGGGCAGCCGGTGGTGTTCGACCGTCACAGCGGAGTGGACCTGGTGGACGCTGTGGCCGCCAGCACGTCCGCCATGACGCCCTACCGCATCGGCGAGGACCGGTACCTGAACGGCGGCTATCGACGCAGCGAGAACGCCGACCTGGCGGCGGGCTTCGCGCGGGTGCTCGTACTGTCACCGTTCGGTGGCAGGTCTCGTATGCCGCTCGAGTGGGGCATGGACCTTGCAACGCAGGTCGCCGAGCTGCGCGCAGGCGGCAGCTGGGTGGAAACGGTGTTCCCGGATGGCGGGGCGGGTGACGTGTTCGACGCCAATGCGCTGGATCCATCCACGCGGCTGCAGGCGGCACGAGGAGGCTACGACCAAGGCCGACGCCTCGCGGCGCCTCTAGGCGAAATGTGGCGCTGACGCCAGGAGGCCCCGCGCATCAGACGTGGCCCGACACTCGTCAGGATGAGCCTCTACCGGTCGGCGGGATGGGCTTTTGCCCATGCCACGATCTCGTCGGGCTTGTTGATGGCTGTGCCCTCTTCGAGCACCAGTACCGGGACGAAGAACGAGCCGGTCAGGGCGTGCACTTCGCGGCGGACCTTGAACTGAAGGAACTTCGGCAGATGCTCCTGCCCTCTGGCCTTCACTATGTCTGGGCTGTAGCCAGCGTCGGCCAACGCCTGGTGCGCCTTGTGGCAGTCGTGATGAGCGCTTCCGTTGGTGCTCCAGCAGATGTATAGCTTCACTGCTTTCCTCTCCGCTGCTCCTCGCCGCTCCTCCGTGCACTGCCACCGACTCTAGGGCCAAGAAGCGCGAGAGCGGGTCGAGTGAGACCCACCGACGTACGCGCTGCCTGTACTCCTCGTAGGGCGCGCCGAACCGCTCGTGGAGGAACCGCTCCTCGCCCAGCCGACCGGATGTCGCGAGGGTCCGTGCCGCCGGAGGGCAGTTTGGGGCGCAGCGTGGACATCGACGACAGGGCGCCGGCTGGCCTGAGGCGCCGGTCGGGCGTCCACCTGCGGCGGGCCCGCGACCGGGCGCACCTCGATCGGGATGCACATCGGCGAACCGCCGGGGCCCGGGGACGACGACGCCTTTGCGGCGAGGGCGTACGCCCGCTCCTCGCTCTCGCAGTCGACGATCCAGAAGCCGATGAGGAACTCTTTCCCCTCGGGGAACGGGCCGTCGCTGACGGCCGGCGCGCCCTCGTCGTAGCGGACGATCCTGGCCTCGTCGGGCCAGCTCAGCCCCTCCTCGCCGTCCCCCCGCCCCACGTGCATCATCAGCATGGCGATGCACCAGCTTCCACTCGGCCCCCTCACGCCGATGCACCGACGCGACCCTTCGGATCGCTTGCCTGACGTTGCGCCAGCCCTCCTGACTTGGTTGCGATGCCGGAAAAGGCGATACGGGGTCATGCGTCGACAGCTGCTCGAGGAAGGTCGTTGGATCTCCGTTGCGCACACCCGTCGTCGCGTGGCGCTGACGTTGGACGGCCTGCGAAACAAAGCCGTCAAGCTCGCTCATCACGCAACCGTAGGGCGGGAGGAACTGTCGGAGAGGGTGCTGTGGGCCGACCCGCCGGGATGGCAGCTCGGTCTAGGCGGTGAACGTGGCGCGGTAGCCCGATGGCGTCGCGCCGGTCAGGTCGTGGAAGGCGGCGTTGAACGCGGACAGTGAGCCGTAGCCCACATCGTGCGCGATTGTCGTCACTGGGGTGTCGTCCGCCGCAAGCCGCTCGACTGCTCGCAACACCCTCATCCGACGGAGGGTGGCGCGCCACGTCATCCCGACCTCTGCTTCGAACCGCCGCGCCAGCGAGCGGGGCACCAGTCCGACCGCGGCCGCCACCTCCTCGAACCGGACTTCGTCGCCGAGCCGTTCCTCGGTGAGTCGTAGGGCGGTCTGCACCTCGGCTGAGCGCCCCACCGGCATGACGATGGGACTCGGGCGCTCGGCCGAGCGCCAGGCCACCGCCGCCAGCGCAGTGAAGATCGCCCGAGCGTAGGCGGGCAGCGGCTCCGGCGCCTCCTGCCACTTCCCGCACTCGGCCAGGAGCGCGCGCGCCAACGGGACGAGGTCGAAGACGGTGAGGTCCTGCGACGGCGGCGATACGAAGTCGACGTGGAAGAGGACGGAGGCGGTCGTCGCCGGTTGCCCGATGGTGACCGTGGCGGGCCGCCCCGCGCGCAGAAGGGCGGCCCGGGCCGGCGGGAGCAACCAGTATTGACCCCCAGCCTCCAGCCGCAGTGAGCCTTTCGAGGCGCACAAGAGGTAATGACGGTCGACGAGCAGCTTCGTAGGCCCGGTCGGCGCGAAGGACCGTGCGAACGCGAACGCCTCGCGGGTCACCGCAGGTCTCCCACACGCCGATCGTAGTGACGCTGACCCAGTCAGGCGACGGACTCGACGAGCTCCGCCCGGAAGCGACGGCTCACCGGCCCTTCGGTCACCAAGGGTCGCAGCACGGCGTTGGAGCGGGCGAAGGCATCGGAGGCGAGGTAGGCGGAGAATGATGACTGGTCCCGCCACTCGTGGACCACCGTCACGGTGCGGTCGTCCTCGCGCGACGCATAGACACGGAACGCGAGGTTGCCCGACATCGAACGCACCAAGGGGCGCTCGCTCTCAAGCTGGGCCAGTGCACGGACGCGGTCCCCCGCGGCGGTCGAGAAGTCAAGAATTGCGATGAACACAGTGTCTCCTGGAGTCAGTCGTCAATGGATGGCTCGTCCAGCCTCGCTCGAAGCACCCACGCCCCGCATCCGTGCATCGGACGCGTCCGCGCGTCCAGCGGACATTGCTCCATGGTCGTCGCGGAGTACGCCGCGAGCTCACTGAAGGTCGGTGCGGCACGCAGGCCGAACGGGGATCGATGGTGTCAGGATGGCTGAGTGGCATCGGACACTCGCATGGTGGCTTTGGGCTTCGGCAAGTTCGCGCGTGCGGATCGGATCTTCGCGCTCGAGCGGATCACTGGTGAGGAACGCGGCGACGGCCGTCGCACGCGGGTCTGGGTCGATGGAGTCTCCGACCCCCTGATCGCCTCAAGGACGGAAGGCACGATCCTTCGTGACATGGGCCAGGAGGCGGCCATCCCCGGGCCGGAGCTCGACGAGGCGCTGGACCTGGCGGCGCGTCTGGCGGCCGCCGCCGATGCCGGCCGGGTCGACCTCGGCGACCTTGGTCGGCGAGCGCGCCGGCTTCTGGCCTCGACGACCGAGTCCGCGCCGGCATAGCCGCACGGTCCTCGAGGGCGCAGCAGGGGGACCTGTGGGAACCTACGCAGGTGAGTCTTCCTCGCCGCGACGTCGATCCCGATGGCCTGCTCGAGTACTCGGTGGTGTTCACCGACCGGTCCTTGAACCACATGTCGACACGCTTCGTCGCAGTGATGCAGGACATCACCGACGTCCTGTGCACCACCTACAGCGCCGAGACGGTCGCGGTGGTGCCGGGCGGCGGCACCTACGCGATGGAAGCGGTCGCCCGTCAGCTGGCGACGGGACGGCGATGCCTTGTGGTGCGTAACGGTCTGTTCTCCTACCGTTGGTCGCAGATCTTCGACGCCGGGTCGGTGACGAGTGAGACCACAGTCTGCAAGGCCCGGCCGCTGTCGGACGAGCAGCACGCTCCCTGGGTGCCCGCCCCGGCCGCTGAGGTGGTCGAGGCCATCGAGCGGATCCGCCCTGAGGTGGTCTTCGCGGCCCATGTGGAGACGGCGGCAGGCATGGTGCTGCCCGATGACTATGTGCGCGCCGTCGCCGCGGCGACGCATGCAGTCGGCGGCCTCTTCGTCCTCGACTGCATCGCTTCCGGGGCGCTGTGGGTGGACATGACCGACGTGGGCGTCGATGTCCTGCTCAGCGCCCCGCAGAAGGGATGGAGCGGCTCACCGTGCGCGGGCTACGTGATGCTTGGTGCGGCAGGGCGGGCCCAGGTCATGTCGACGACGTCGACGAGCTTCGCGGTCGACCTTCAGAAGTGGTTGACGATCACCGAGGCCTACACGCAGGGACAGACGCCCTACCACGCCACGATGCCTACGGACACGCTCGCGCACGACGCCGCCCTGATGCTCGAAACTCGCGACGCTGGGCTCCGTGAGCTGCGTCTGGCCCAGATCTCCCTCGGCACCCGGGTCAGAACCATGCTCGCGAGCTTCGGCTTCCCCTCCGTCGCGGCCGAAGGGTTCGCTGCACCCAGCGTCGTGGTCGCTTTCACGGACGATCCGGAGCTCCGCAGCGGCGTGAAGCTCAAGCAGCGCGGCATCCAGGTCGCCGCGGGGGTACCGCTGATGTGCGGCGAAGGAGACGACTTCTCCACCTTCCGGGTGGGACTCTTCGGCCTCGACAAGCTCACTGACGTGGACGGCGCTGTGGAGCGACTCGAACAGCGCCTCGGGCAATGACAGGACCCCTACAGCCGTCGTTAGCCCGACCCAGCGTTCGGTCTTTCGGATGTTCGAGATCGTGATGCAGGCCCGCGGCGGTGAGCACGACGCCGCGGCAATGCCTGGACGCCTACAGTGACTTCAGTGAGACCACCACCATTCGAGTGGCGAGTGGTGCTCAGCGCTGTGCTCGCGCAGGCCGCGGCGCTCACAGTGTGGTCTGGCGGCTACGGCTACCACCGCGACGAGCTCTACTACCGGATGCTGCCATCGGCGTGGGGCTACGTCGACCAGCCCCCGCTCACCCCGCTTCTGGCCCGGCTCAGCACCCACCTCGCCGACCAGCCGTGGGCCATGCGCGTGCCGGCGACCCTGGCAGCGGCTGCTTCCGTGGTGGTGCTCGCAGTCATCACGCGCGAGCTGGGTGGGAGGCGCGCGGCTCAGTCGCTCACGGCCTGGGGCTACGCTTTCGCCGCCCTACCCCTCATGCTGGGGCACCTGCTGCTCACCTCGACCGTCGACCTGCCGCTGCTGCTGCTCGTCGTCCTGGCAGTGCTGCGCGGCGTCCGCGGCGATCCCGTGTCATGGATATGGGGAGGGCTTGTCGTCGGCGTCACGACGTACAACCGTCTGCTGGTGGTCGTGGTCCTGGTCGGCCTCGTCCTCGGGGTGCTTCTGCTGGGGCCGCGGCAGTCGCTCTGCTCGCGATGGCCGTGGGTCGGCGCAGTCGTGGCGCTGCTCGTGGGGCTCCCGAACGTCCTGTACCAGGCGGCCCATGACTGGCCGCAGCTGGCCATGGGACAGGCCCTGGCCGAGAACAACGCCGCAGACGTCCGCACACAGCTGCCCTTCCTGCTCGTGGTGATGCTGGGGCCTCCGCTCGTAGCGGTGTGGGTGGTCGGGATCGGCTGGCTGCTGCGACCTGAGCGCCGGGGATCCCTCGGGTTCCTCGTGGTGGCACTTGCCGCGCTGGTCACCTTCACCTTCGTGTCCGGCGCGCAGCCGCACTACCCGATCCACCTGCTCAGCGTGGCCTTCGCTGCCGGCTCTGTCCCCGTTGCCGTCTGGCTCCTTCCCCGGCCGGCGTGGCGGGTCGGCGCGTTCGTGCTGGTGGTCGTCAATGCCGGCGTGTCGGTTGTTCTGGGGCTCCCCGTGGTGCCGGTGTCGTCGGTCGGGTCGACGCCAGTGGCCGACGTCTCGCCGCTGGTCGGCGACCAGGTCGGCTGGCCTCGTTACGTGGACCAGATCGCGCAGGCCTACCGCACACCGACTCGGCCGGCGCCGGGGGCAGTGATCACGTCCAACTATGGGGAAGCGGGGGCCGTGGCCAGGTTCGGGCCGGCGCACGGGCTGCCGCACCCGGTCAGCGGGCACAACGCACTCTACGAGCTGGGACCACCACCTGAGGGAACGCAGGCCGTGCTGATGGTCGGATACCAGCTGCGTCACGTGAACCGCCTGTTCGGCTCCTGTGAGGTGGTGGCCCGACTCGACAACGGTCTGGGCGTCGACAACGAGGAGCAAGGCGCGCCTGTGGCCGTCTGTCGCAATCCGCGCGGGCCGTGGTCCCTGTTGTGGCCGCGCTTCCGGCACCTCGACTAAGCCCTGTCGCTGCTAGATCTGCGCCACTGCAGGGATCACCCGCTCGGCCATCAGCTCGAGCGTGCCGGGCTTGCTGACGTTGGCCAGGGCCCCATGCGCCACCTCGATCCCCAAGCCGGCGAGCTCGTGCAGGTGCTCGATCGTCTGCTCGACCCGTTCGCCGTTCCGGCCGAGGTCGAACCGGAGCTGGGCCGTCTTCTCGATCTCGTCGTAGTCGCGTCCGAGCCGCTCGCAGTGCTCGCGCAGCACGCCCAGCTTGTGGGCCAGCTCCGGCGTGTCGAAGATGTTGCATGCGTCGGCGTACTGGGCCACCAGGCGCAGCGTCTTACGCTCACCAGCGCCGCCGACGAGGATCGGCGGGTGGGGACGGCTGAGGGACTGGGGCGAGTTCAGCGTCCGGGCGAGGTGGTAGTGCTTGCCCTCGTACGGTCCCTCGTCGTCGCTCCACATCCGCTGGCAGATCTGGAGCGCCTCCTCGAGCCGCTCGAACCGCTCTGCCGTGGAAGGGAAGAACAGGCCGAGCCCGCGGGACTCCTCCTCGTTCCAGGCAGCCCCGATGCCGAGCATGGCTCGACCACCGGAGAGGACGTCCAGCGTGGTGACGGCCTTGGCCAGCAGCCCGGGGTCGCGGTACACCACGGCCGTGACCACGGTGAGCAGCTTGACCCGTTCCGTCTTCGCTGCCAGGAAGCCGAGCGTGGTGTATGCCTCGAGCATCTCGTGCTCCGGCGGTCCCAAGTGCGCGATCTGCCAAAGATGGTCCATCACACTGACTCGGTCGTACCCCGCGTTCTCGGCGCGCGCAGCGACGTCACCGAGCGTGTCCGCCAGGGCGCTCGGCCCGCCGTCCCAGGTGAAGTCCGAGATGTGCAGTCCTAGCTTCATGCCACTCCTCACGTCGCGCTCTCCGCCGGTGCCGTTGCTCGCCTCGGTCGAGTCCCATTCAACGCTCAAGACCGTGTACCGGCGCGATGAGAGCCGGGTCGCACACCGGCCCGGGGGGCAGTGCGACACGGGAATCCGCTCGCGGCAGGACGCAAGCGTCGCTAGGCGCGCTCAGCGGCGGATCGGGTAGCGCAGGTGCAGGACCCGTTCGCCCTGGATGACGACGCTCGGATCTTCCAGCAGGTGCTGCGAACCTATCGGGCCGAAGTACCTCTTGCCCTTGCCGAACACCACAGGCACGACGTCCATCGCGACCTCGTCCACGAGGCCGAGCCGAAGTGCCTGGCCTCCAACGTTCCCGGCGCAGACCGCAACCACGCGATCACCGGCCCGGTGCTTCGCCTCCTCGACGGCGGCGGCGACGTCTTCGAAGAACGGGACATCAGCTTGCGGGTGCCAACCCTCCGGCTTCGGTCTGTGGGACACCACGATCAGATGCTCCCCGGCCGGCGGCTCGGCCTCCCAGCCGTTGGTCAGGTCGAACAGGTGCCGTCCTTGGATCGTGGCGCCGATGCTGCCCCAGAAGGAGCTCACGTACTCATGGGACCGCCTGCTGACCCGGAACGGAGCATGACGTTGCTCCGCGGCCTCGTCGGCGATGGGCAGGTCACCGTTGAAGTACCACTCGAAGAGTGGCCCGACCTCATCGTTCTCGTCGGCGATGAAACCGTCCACCGATACGACTGCATGCATGATCACGGTTGCCATAGCAAGACAGACTCCCCGACGTCCTCGGAGTCATCGAATGAGGTGGCGTGCCTCCTTGCGCCATGCCGCCCGTCTCCCCTCTGGCGTCGGCGCTCAGTGCCCGAGCTGAAGCAGCGTCTGCGTTGCCATGGCCGCCTCGCCGGTGGCGTTCGGATGCACCGGAGCGGCGTTCACGGGTCCGACGGCCGGCTCGATCCACCGTTGGCCGATGGGCTTGCAGGCGTCGTGGCCGGCGGAGCTCGAGCTCATGTCGACGAACCTCGCTCCGGTCTGCTCCGCCGCCCGGCTGACGACGCTGTTCAGCACGTCCTCTTCGTGGTTCAGCCATGGGACATCGCCCATGGCGATCGGCATCGAGCGATAGCAGGACAGCTGCCCCGCCTCGGGCAGGATCCGGGGGTACCCCAGGATGACGACGGTCGCATCCGGGGCCTTCCTCCGCACCGCCATCAGCGCAGAGACCACATGGGGGTAGGTCTGGTTGACGATCTCGTCGGTGAAGGCCGAGCCGTACTTCTGCTTGCAGGGGCTACCCAGGATGTCCGTCCCCGAGATCGCGGCACAGCCGGAGAACGAGTCGACGAAGACGTTCTCGTCGTTACCGCCGATGGTCATCGTGATCAGGCGCGTGGTCTTGGTGACCGCATCCAGCTGCGGCGGGACGCCGGGTGCCTGCGGTGAGAAGAAGTCGGACGTCTTGGCGCCGCTGCACGTGGCGTCGGTGAACGAGGACGGCCTGGTCTGGGCCGCCAGGTCATGGGCGTAGTTGAGCATCGAGCGGCTGCACGTGGGCGGAGCGTCTGCGACGAACGGGGCAACCCCGGCCGCAGAGGAGTAGCTGTCGCCCAGCGCCACATAGGGAGAGGTCTTGATGGCGTGCGGATTCGCCGTCGGCGGGGTCACCTTCGCCACGGCGGGACCGGCGAGACCGCTGCCCATGGCGGCGGCGAGAACGGCCACTGCGAACACGCTGGCGGTGCGACGCATCATGAGCTCCGATGTTCGTGAAGGCCCTCGTGCTGACCGCTCGGAGGGGGCCGGCGGGCGACTCTGGGCCCGCGCCTCAACGTAGCAAGCGCCTACCCATCAGGCAACGGTCGGCGTGCCCGTACGGGTGGTCACCACCCTCCGCGATGCACGACCTCGTCGAAGGGCCGTCGGTTCAGCCGCTCGATGACGGTCAGCGGCTTGTCCGACGGATATCCCACGGAGAGTACGTAGGCCAGGAATCGTCCCTCGGGGAAGCCTAGAACGGCTCTGGCCTGGTTCTGGTCGGCGGCCGCCGCATGGCCCGTGCCGATGCCGAGGTCGGCGGCGGCGACCGTCATGGCGAACGTGGCCTGGCCGAGATCGTACTGGAGAAGAGCCGACTGCCGATCGTCCTCCGGCTCCGGCGCCACGATCGCGATCGCGGCCGCCGCTCCGGCGACATGCCTGGCGCCCTGCCACACCTTCGCCAGCTCGACGAGCTGCGCCCGGTCCGTGACGAGCACGAAGTCCCACGGCTGCCAGTTGCTCGCGGACGGGGCACGACGCCCAGCCTCGAGAATGCGGTCGAGCGCCTCTTGCGGGACTGGCTGCTCGGTGAACTGCCGAACGTTTCGTCGCGCCCGCAGGGCGTCCCAAGTCTCCACCGGGCCATCCTGCGCCTCCAGCACCGTTTGTGGCTAGCACCGGCTGTGCACCGCGATGAGCAGGATCCTCGCGGTGCATCAGTGGTCCGTCCCCGTTGACCGCGCGATCTCAGAGGAGTAGACCACCGCGTTAGGGGTGTAGCCGCACGCCTCGGGTCCGCGGCTCGTCGCGGGGTTCGGAACGCTGAGTGAAGGGAGAACCGCGATGCGCCGATCGTGCTCGCGAGGACGGAACCTGCGAGTCGCGCTGACAGTGGCGTTGGCCGGGTTCGGGATGGCAGTGACCACACCGGGTCTGTCCGCCACGGCGTCCGCCACTGGAGAGGCCCAGAGTTATCTCGTTCTGTTCAAGGGGTCGTCGAGCCCGTCAAACGCCGCAGACCTGGTGACCGCAGCCGGCGGGGCTGTTGTCGCCAACTACTCCAAGATCGGGGTCCTGGTCGCCCGGAGCAGCAACGCTGCGTTCGACGCCGTGATCAGTGGCAACGCTGCAGTCGAGGGCGCGGAGGCCACCAGTGGGTACGCCACCCGCGTTGACGGCGGCCTGGGCCTTGCCGGCGAGGCGGCCGCCCAGCCGGGCGACCTGCCGAACCCGTCAGCGACAGACACGGACTCGCTGTCCGCCTTGCAGTGGGACATGCGGCAGATCCATACACCCGAGGCCCATGCGATCACCGGTGGCAGCCCCGCAGTCGTGGTGGGGGACATCGACACTGGCCTGGACTACCGGCACCCTGACCTGCGGCAGAACGTCTCGGACGCCGACAGCGCCAACTGCCTCAGCGGAGCGCCGGTGCCTGGTGCAGCTGCCGCTGATGACGACAACGGCCACGGGACGCACACTGCCGGCACGATCGCCGCAGCGGCCAACGGGGTCGGCATCGTCGGGGTTGCGCCCCACGTGCGGGTGGCAGGCATCAAGGCCGGCAACGCTGACGGCTTCTTCTTCCCCGAGGCGGTCGTGTGCGCCTTCGTGTGGGCCGGTGACCGGCACCTCGACGTCACCAACAACAGCTACTTCGTCGACCCGTTCCTGTTCAACTGCCGCAATGACGCCGCCCAGCGGGTCATCTGGAAGGCCGTGCAGCGCGCCATCCGGTACGCCATGAACCAGGGCGTGACGGTGGTCGCGGCCGAGGGCAACGAGAGCGAGGACCTCTCCCACCCGACGATGGACACGACCAGTCCGGACTTCCCGCCGGGAAGCGAGCAGTCGCGCGAGGTCACCAACGCCTGCGTCGTGATCCCGACCGAGATCCCCGGAGTGATCGGGGTGACCGCGACGGGCAGCTTCCAGCAGGGCACCACGGCCGGCGACTACCCCGACCATCTGAAGTCGTACTACTCCTCCTACGGCGTCAGCACCGCCGACGTGGCGGCGCCCGGTGGTGACTTCTACTTCCGCAACGTGGCGGACCCCGCCGCAGCGATCAACGGGTTGATCCTGTCGACCTGGCCCGCAACCCGGCCCTGCAGCCGCAGCGTGAAGGAGCCGACCGGCGAGGTCACGTACCCGACCGCGGTCTACTGCTACCTGCAGGGGACGTCGATGGCCTCTCCGCATGTCGCCGGTGTCGCCGCCCTCGTGATCAGCCGGTATGGCGACCTGAGGACCCCGCAGAACGGCAAGATGCGCCCGACCCAGGTGGAGCAGATCGTCACCCAGACCGCCGACCCGCAGGCGTGCCCGCAGACTCTGCCGAACGCCACCTCCGGCTCGCTCGCCGGTCGGCCCTACTCGCAGTTCGTCGGTTCGCAGAGCGGCGCCGTGCAGCAGTGCACAGGATCAGGCACCGGTCACACCTCGTGGTACGGCAACGGTGAGACGGATGCGCTGGCGGCGGTGACGAACGACAGGGCGAACGGCTGACCAAGCCAACGAGATCGGGACCGGTCGCGGGTGACGCGCCGGTCCCGATCCGATGCCCAGCTCCCATGCCGGAGAGACTGTGCCCGTGGACTGTGTCTTCGGGGTGTCAGCGCACCGAGTGTGCTGACCGAGGCGATGCCGCCGCAGTCCTTGCGGGTCAGTGACGCCACCTCGCGCACTCAGCATTCCCGCTGAGCAGCCGGGCGGTATGGTCATTTTGGCGCTTTTTCGAGCGCCGCGCGCACCCTGGTGAGAGTGGCGGACAGCGACCCTCGCGCATCGACACGGTGTGCCAGCGGGCGGCTCAGCAGCAGTTTCCCGATGGACTGCACCAGGGCGGGGGCGTCTTCTGGGCCTACCAGCTGATTGTTGACACCGTGCTCACGCCGGGTGGGGTCGCCGGCGCGTCGAGCCAGGCGGCGGGCGAGGGCAACAGCGTCGAGGTCGAGTACGAGCTCGTGGAACTCTGCGACGTGGAGATCGGCCAGCTCCTCGAGCTGCTCGATGAACGCCGCCCTAGCAACGTACTGGCCAATGACGACGTCCAGTCCGGCGGCCAGATGTTCGCCTGCCAACACCAAGCCGAGCCGTCTGGCGTGCAGGCCCGAAGCCTGCGAATCGTCGTCCCATCGTCCCAGGGAGTGCTTGATGGTGTCGATCTCGAGGGCCAAGCTCATTGGCGTCTCCTGGGCGAGGGCGTGGGCGATCGTCGACTTGCCGGAGCCGGGGGCACCATTGACCAGGATCAACCGAGCCATAGTCTCGACCCTAGCGACCGCCTCATGCCCGAAGCTCGAAGAAGCTTCACACCTGATGTCGAAAGGCCTGGCGGCCGTTCGACGTATGTGCAAGAAGCAACTCCCCGACAACCCGCAGGAGTGATTGAGATGCCACGTTTCATGGGATTCGTAAGGATGGAAGAGGGCGTCGGCACGCCACCGCAGGCGCTCTTCGACGCAATGGACGCCCACGTCGGCGAACGGGCCGCCAAGGGTGTGTTCCTGGACGGCGGCGGCCTCTACGGCACTGAGGACGCCGTGAACTTCGTGGTCCGCCAGGGCGACGTCACGCGGGTCGACGGACCCTACGCCGAGGCCAAGGAGGTCGTCGGGGGGTGGGCAATCATGCAGTACGACACCCTCGAGGAAGCCATTGCGGACCAGGAGGAGTTCGCCAAGCTGCATGCGAAGTACTGGCCGGAGGTCACCGTGATCTCGACGCTGCGCCAGATCTCCACGGGCCCGGAGGCGCCCGGCGACTGAGCGAGACTCAGTACGCTGCCGTCGTGCCGGCAGAGAGCAACACGGATGGCCCGGCCGAGGCCATCATCGCCGCTTGGCGGGCCGAGTCGGCCCGCCTCGTCGGCGCTCTCACGCGGATGACCCGTGATGTGGAGCTCGCCGAGGACCTGGCGCAGGACGCACTGGTCGCGGCGCTTGAGCAGTGGCCCACAGCCGGCATACCGGAGAACCCGATCGCGTGGTTGATGACGACAGCGAAGCGGCGCGGAATCGACCACTTCCGACGCGCCGACAGCCTTCGCCGCAAGACCGCGGAGCTCGACCAGGCCAGTGCGGGTGAGGAGAAGGCAATGCCAGATCTCGACGCCCAGGTCGACTACATCGAGGACGACGTCCTGCGGCTCATCTTCCTCTCCTGCCACCCCTCCTTGAGCCCCGAGTCACGGGCGGCGCTCACGCTGCGCCTGGTCGGAGGACTGACGACTGCCGAGATCGCCCGCGGGTTCCTGTCCACCGAGGCCACCATGGGTCAGCGCATCTCGCGTGCGAAGAAGACCCTGTCCCAGGCTCAGGCCGAGTTCGAGCTTCCCACGGGCGCGGAGCGGACCAGGCGCCTCGACGACGTCATGTCCGTGATCTACCTGATCTTCAACGAGGGCTACACCGCCACCGCCGGCGAGGACTGGATGCGCCCCGATCTGGCGAACGAGGCGATGCGGCTCGCGCGCATGCTGGCCGCCCTCGCTCCTCATGAGCCCGAGGTCCTCGCGCTGCAGGCGCTGCTGGAGATCCAGGCTTCCCGGATGCCCGCCCGGCTCGATGAGCTCGGCGAGCCGGTCCTGCTGGAAACGCAAGACCGCCAACGCTGGGACCAGCTGCTGATCCGGCGTGGGGTGGCCGCCCTGCACCAGGCGGAGCGGCTCGCCGCTCGCGGGAAGCCGGTCGGGAAGTACTTCCTGCAGGCCTCCGTCGCCGCCCAGCACGCCAGCGCCGAGCGTGCCGAGGACACGAACTGGGGCCGGATCGCGGCTCTCTACGACATCTTGGCCCAGGCCGCACCAGGACCGGTGGTCGAGGTGAACCGCGCCGTGGCGCACGGGCGCGCCTTCGGCCCCGACGCGGGTCTTGCAGTGCTGGAGGATCTGGACGCAGAGGTGCTCGGCGACTCACCCCTTGTCCCGAGCGTGCGCGGGGACCTGCTCGAGCGGGCCCACCTACACGGGCAGGCGAGCGAGGCGTTCACCGAGGCGGCAGCGCGCACGAGAAACGAGAGCGAGCGGGCCGTCCTGCGTCGTCGAGCGGAACTGAACCAGACGCGCGTGTCGAAGTCGACGTGAAGGCGTCGACGCCTGCGGACCATCGGACAAGCAGCGACTTTCGCCCCTGACCGCGCACCAGGGACCTGGCGACGATGAGGGTATGGGCAACGAAGCTGTACACCCCTCGGTCGACCTGTTCTGCCTTCCCCTTGGCGCGAGGGACGACGCACGCAATCGAGATGGGATCGGTGTGGAACGTCACCGACGCTGACCGCGGTGTCGTCGCTGAGGGGCCGGTTGGATTGAGGTGGCTCGGCAGGTTCCGCGCCTTCCGGTATGAGATGCGGTGCTGGCCAGGGGGCTACCTCCCGGATGTCGCACTGCAGGAGGCCGCGCGCCGGGTTGGGCGCGGGTCGCCTGTTAGCGGAACGGCAGGCGCGAGACAGGACGTCGCACGTCGGAGCCGGATCTGCGTGCCCGACCGCCGTCGCGGGCGCCGCCGCCTGGGCGGAGACGAGCGGCAGCCAGCGCTGGGTCGGAGCTGTGCACGCCCTGGGCACCGACATCGCGACCCTCCTTTCCCTGGGGTCACTTGTCGCCAGGCTGCGCGGTCGGTATGGTGCCGCCACCCGGTCGGGGCGAGAGGCGAACCTCGCCATGATGGGCGCCGGATTCCTGGGCGGTCACCTGGCCCTCAACCGGGGCACAGCACGCCGGAGCCCGTAGCGAGGTCGAGTTCCACATTGCCCTTCATTGGCGCTGATGACTTTCGGGCAGTTGCGAAGTCATGGTGCTAGCAGCCGCCCGTAGCGGCGCGTCGACATCAGGAAAGCGAGCACGCATGGATGCGTTCGGGACCATCGGTTCGGGCGACCGGGCCGCACACAAGACAACGACGCAGGCGGTCCGCGATGAGTGATCTCGGTGCCCAGGTCGGTAAGGCACGGGGAAGTGCCGTCTCGTCGCCGACCGTCACCCCGGTTCTCGTGGCCGAGCTGCTTGCCGAGGGCGAGCGGATGCCGGTCTACGTACACGTGATCGACCATCCCGACGCTCGCGTGCTGGTCGACACCGGCATGACGCAGCTGCACCCGGCGGTGGCCGACATGGATCCCCGCCTGGATCCACTCAGCGAGCAGGTGGACTTCGACCTGGCCAGCATCGACCTTGTCATCAACACGCACCTGCACTTCGACCACTGCGGCGGCAACCGGCTCTTCACCGGCAAGCCGATCTACGTCCAGCGCCGGGAGCTGGACGACGCGCGCGGCAAGGACGACTACACGATCCGCGAGTGGGTCGAGGCGCCCGGCGTGCAGTACGTACCCGTTGACGGCCCGCTCGAGCTGCTGCCTGGGCTCCGACTCGTGCCAGCGGCAGGCCACACGCCAGGCTCGCAGGTGCTCGTCGTCCAGGCGAGCGGGGGCCCTGTCGTGATCGCCGGCGACACGGCGGTCTTCTTCGCCGAGCTCGACGAGCCGCGCACCGAGGGCCAGCGGTTGATCCGCGCGCTCGACCCGGAGGAGGTCTGGCTCTCCCACGAGCACGAGCCATGGCGGCCACAGCGTGAGGGGCGCGTCTGACCTCGGGGCGCGAGACGGGCCCAGCGGCTCGACGCCGGCGCCGGGCTGACGGAACTCGACGCCGCGATCCTGCGGCATGACGCCGCCCTCCCGCCAAGCGAGCCACCGCGCGACCTCGATGAGAAGTGCCCGTACCAGGGCCCGCTGCCATACGGAGTGGACGGCACCGCTGCCTTCCTCGGGCCAGAGGGGGACCGGGCCGGCCGCTTGCCTGGAGCGACTCGAGGCGACGCGGCCCTGGCCGTGGTCGGGCGTTCCGACTGCGGCAGGTCCTCGCTTGTGCGGGCGGGAATTGGCACCCTTTGCGTCATGAGTCCTGTCAACCTGGAGACGTTGCGCCTCTTCCTGCACGTCCTGGCCGCCACGGTGTGGGTTGGAGGCCAGATCACCCTCGCGGCCCTGGTGCCGGCACTTCGCGCGGCCGGAACCGACGTGCCGAAGGCCGCCGCCCATGCCTTCAACCGAGTCGCGTGGCCCGCGTTCGGGATCTTGGTGCTGACCGGTATCTGGAACGTGGTCGCCGAAGGCGACAAGGGACCGGCCTACCAGCACACCCTGATGGTGAAGTACACACTGGTGGTCGGCTCCGGCGTTACGGCCTATCTGCACGCTCGAGTGGCTTCGCGCAAGGCCATGGCGGTCCTCGGCGCGCTCACCGGACTCACCGCGCTGGCCACGCTGTTTGTCGGGATCATGCTTGCCGAATGAGTCGTCGAAGCTGACCCGGGGGTGTGCGTAGCCGGCGCGGGAGGGCCGCCGACCTGCATGGGTCGCCGACCTGCATGGGTCGCCGACCTGCATGGGTCGGCACGACGCGCGGCCCTGCTCAGCAGTCGAAGACCGACCAGCAGAGGTCGTTCCGCACCCTCTGGTCGTCCAGCACAAGCTCGCGGATCTCCTGCGGGAGCTGATGACGCTGCCAGTGGCATTCGAGTCGCCCCGCCGCCTCGCTCTCTGCCTTCGGCGCCGAGGCTCGTGCCGCCTTGATCGCATAGGCGGCTGCGCCGAGGTCATGCGCGGCGACGTGGGCGACGGCCCCTGCCTGGCCAGCAGCGAACGCGGCATACCGTGCTGCCCCACTGAGGGACCTGGCCGCGCCCATCGCGTGTCCGCCGGCCGCCCGGGACTGCATCATCGTGACCTCGCCACGGGCCCAGGCCCGGACGTGGGCGATTGCTTCACGTGGTCGTGGATCGTCAGGGTGATCCGACTCGAAAAGGTCCACGACGTGCTCCGCGCACGAGGCGGCCCACAGAGCGAGGAGACGGTGGTCCGAGTCAGAGAGAGTCCCGCCGCGACGGATCGTCACCAAGCGAGGGTCCCGAACCTTCGGGAGGATCACCGGTTGTGCGCTCCACCCGGCTTGCCCAGCCCGTCCGGCAGGGTCTGGCGGTCGATGCCGGCAAGCCATGGAACGCCTAGGTGGCCACTCGCGCCCATGCGGCACATCTCGACTACTTTCCCCGCAGGCCGATCGGGTTGCCGTCCTTGTCTGCCAGCACGCAGACCCTCGCCTCTGGTGCGACCTGACGCGGCGCATCGCGCTCGGTGGCACCGGCCGCAACCAGAGCCTCGCGAGCCGCGTCCAGATCCTCGACGTCGACGAACGCCACCGGGCCCCCGCCCTCCCCGGCCGGGTTCAGAGCGACCTCGAACCCGTTGACGTTGTACCCGACGTAGTACGACTCGTCGGTGTGGGGGGAGCCCAGAAGGGCGGTGTACACCGCCTTGGCGGCCTCCACATCGGACACCGGGATCACCAGACTTTGGATCGTCGGACTCATCTGCGTCTCCTCATCAGTAATGCGGCCACAGCTTCGACCGCCGGTTCGTCTTGGCACCCACGCTATGGGCCCGTTCCTGTCCCGGGCTTCTCGATTCCTGACCGATCCCGACCGAGCCCGCGCGAACCCGCAGCCCTGCGATGGCGATGCGGCGGATTCCCGCTGCAAGCGGGTCAGGCCCAAGCAACCGGAGGCGTCCGAGACCGTTACCGATCAGGAGGTACGCCGGTCAGAACGGGCTCCATACCTCGGATTGCGCGATGCGCCAACCGGGTAGCACCGAGGGGGACCCTCAGGAAGGGAGACCGGAGTGTCGAAGGATCTGAGTAGCAGCAAGAACCGCAGGAAGCTGAAGAAGTCGTCGTTCGCGTTGCCGGAGCAGGGGAAGTACCCGATTCCTGATATCGAGCACGCTCGGAACGCCTTGGCCAGGGTGGCTCAAAATGGCTCGGAGGCGGAGAAGAAGAAGGTGCGGGCGGCGGTCGAGAAGAAGTATCCGAGCCTGAAGAAGGACGACTGACCGGGAAGGCAGATCGCGGCGGAACGGCGCACTGTCACCTCCCCCTGCCGTGGCCGCAGTGCCCCCGCGTCCGGCTCCGGAGGAGACAGCCCGGGATCCCGAGGTCAGCTCTTCTTCAGTGCCTCGGCGAGCATCACGAGGATGCCGCTGGGGCCGCGGACATAGGTGAGCTTGTACACGTCCTCGTAGGTGGCCACGGCGCGCAGCGGGCGGCAGCCGTGCCTCGCGGCGATCTCGAGAGCCTCGTCGATGTCGTCGACCGAGAACGCCACGCGGTGCATGCCGATCTCGTTCGGCCGGGTGGGTTCCGTCTCGATCGCGTCCGGGTGGATGTACTCGAAGAGCTCGAGGCGACCGTTGCCGTCTGGCGTCTGGAGCATGGCGATGTTGGCGTGGTTGCCGTCAAGGCCGACCGCGGTGTCGGTCCACTCTCCGCTGACCGTGTCACGACCGACGACGACAAGGCCGAGATCGGTGAAGAAGGCGATCGTCGCTTCGAGGTCGCGGACGGCGATGCCGACGTTCTCCAGTTTGATGGACATGGGTGGCACGCTACCGAGTCAGCTCGACTGCCGGAGTATCCCCGCTACTCCAGTCGGCGGGTGCGCTCCTGGCGCCGGCTCGCGGATGCTTCCAGTGCTTGGATGGACCCATGACGAGTGATGACGACGTCCAACAGGTCGTGAGCGCGAGCCGCGAGATCGCGTCCGGCGCTGCACGCATCTTCGAGCTCATCGCCGACCCGGCCCAGCAACCGCGGTGGGATGGCAATGACAACCTCGCAGAGGCACCCGTCGGGCAGCGAGTGCATTCCGTCGGTGAGGTGTTCACCATGACGACCACAAAGGGGAATGTTCGGGAGAACCACGTGGTCGAGTTCGTCGAGGGCCGCCGCATTGCTTGGAGACCCGCCGAGCCGGGTCAGGCACCGCCCGGTCATCTATGGCGGTGGGAGCTCGAGCCGATCGACTCGTCGCGCACCCGGGTGACCCACACCTATGACTGGACGCAGCTGCCCGATCATGACAAACGCATCCCACGGGCCAGGGCTACTACTCCTGAAAGGCTGGAAGCGTCAGTCGATCGACTCGCAGCGCTCGTCGAGGGGGATTGAGCTGACGGACGTCCTGTCGACGGCCCGGCTGAGCACGTGCCCTATGACTCAGCCTCGGCGGGCGTAGGCCGCCTTCGGGATGTTGTACGCCAGGTCCACGGCCGTCTCCGCGGCCTCGTCCTCGCTCAGCCGGTGCTCCGCGACCAGCCGGGCGAGGTAGCCGGCGTCGATGCGGCGCGACAGGTCGTGGCGGGCCGGGATGGACGCGAAGGCCCGCGTGTCGTCGACGAACCCGGAGGTGTTGTAGAAGCCGGCCGTCTCGGTAGCCAGCTCCCGGAAGCGCCGCATACCGTCAGGGCTGTCGAGGAACCACCACGGCGCGCCGAGGCGGACCGACGGGTAGACCCCCGCGATGGGCGCGAGCTCGCGGCTGTAGACGGTCTCGTCGACGGTGAAGAGGATGACGCGGAAGCCGGGGTCTCGCCCGTAGCTCTCCAGCATCGGCCGCAGTGACCGGGTGTACTCAGTGGCGACCGGGATGTCGAAGCCCTTGTCGGCGCCGAAAGCGGCGAACGTTGCGCTGTGGTGGTTGCGCGCCACACCGGGGTGGATCTGCATCACCAGACCGTCGTCCCGCGACATCCCAGCCATGACGTGCAGCATGTGCCCCGCGAAGGCGCTGGCCTCCTCAGCGGTCACCTCGCCGTTCCACGCGCGCCGGAAGACGTCGGTCGCCTCCGACTCGGCCAGCGGCGTCGTGTCCGCCGACAGGTGCCCGTGGTCGGTGGCCAGCCCACCCGCCGCGATGAAGCACTGACGCCGTGACCGCAGCGCCTCGAGGAAACCCGCGTACGACGAGGTGTCCGCCTCTGCCAGCTCGCCCAGAGTCTTGACGTCGCGCTGCCAGTCGGGGCTGTCGACGTGCACGACCGCGTCCGGCCGGAACGTCGGCACCACGCGCTCTCCGAGCCCCTGCTCCCCGAGCCGGCTGTGCTCGTGCAGGGTGGAGGTCGCCGGGTCCGTCGTCGAGATGAGCTCGATGCGGAACTGGTCGAGCAGCTGCACGGGCCGGAAGTCGTCCTGCGCCAGCCGGGCAGCGATGGCGTCGAATATGGCGTCGGAGGTCTCAGAAGAAGGCTGCAGGTCGACACCGAAGACCTCCACGAGCTCATGCTCCAGCCAGTAGCGCGACGGGGTGCCTCGGAACAGACGCCAGTTCTCGCAGAGGCGGCGCCAGATGGCTCGGGCGTCGGTCTCCACCGGTGCTCCGTCGATGCGCTGGACGCCCAGGTCCTCGGGGGACATCCCCTGTGAGACCAGCATGCGCGTGACGTAGTGGTCCGGCGTGATGAGCAGGCCGGCCGGGTCGGGGAACGCCGGGTTGTCGGAGAACACCGAGGCCTCCACGTGCCCGTGCATGCAGACCAGCGGAAGGCCGGCCGTCTGGCTGTACAGCGTCCGTGCGATCGAGCGGATCGAGGGCTCTGCGGGCAGGGCGCGGTCCGGGTGCAGGGTCAAGGGCGAGGACATGAGAGCTCCTGGTGACGTCGGTCGGCTCGGCCGGCCGACAGCGGCGACGGAGCACGCGATGCAAAGCGTTGCACGCCGTCCAGGGCAGTTGCAACCCTGGCGCGTAAAGTCGTAGTTCGCGCCATTGAAAGGAATCCGGCAAGGAGCCGAGCGGCCGAGGCCCGGCAGAAAAAGTTCCGGCAAGGCATTGACATCGCCCTGCAAACGGTTTCAGACTCTTCCGGAACACCGGACTCAACGAACACCGACTCAACGACGAGGGAGGCCCTGATGGCTGTCACCATCCGGGACGTGGCCAAGGCCGCGGGCGTCTCTCCCTCCACCGTCTCCCGGGCCCTCTCGCTCCCGGACATCGTCGACCCGACCACCCGCGAGCGGGTCATGAAGGTGGCCGACCACCTGGGCTACCGCCCCAACCGGGCGGCCCGGGGCCTGATCACCGGACGCACCGGCAACATCGGGCTGATCCTCCCCGACCTCGCGAACCCGTTCTTCCCTTCCATCGTCAAGGGGATCCAGCAGCAGGCCCACATCGCGGACTACCAGGTCTTCGTCGCCGACACCGACGAGGACCCGACGGCCGAGCTCGGTCTGGTCCGGTCTCTGGCCAAGCAGGTCGACGGGATCATTCTGTGTTCTCCCCGCATGAAGCCGTCCGAGCTGCGGGAGGCCGCGACCTACTGCCCGGTGGTCCTCGTCAACCGCAAGGCCGGCTCGATCCCGGCCGTGGCCATGGACAACGCCGACGGCATGCGCCAGGTCATCGACCACCTCGCCGGTCTGGGGCACCGCCGGATCGGCTTCGTCGCCGGCCCGCGCTCCAGCTGGTCCACCAAGGAGCGGCTGCGAGGGCTCCGCGCCGCGGCGGCCGCCGCGGCGGTCGAGCTGGTCGAGCTGGGCCACTTCGCGCCGACCTTCGACGGCGGCATGGAGTCCGTCGAGGGCACGCTCATCGGCGGTGTCACCGCGGTGATCGCCTACAACGACCTCGTCGCCCTGGGGCTGCTGAGCGCGCTGCGCGACCGGGGCATCGACGTGCCCAGCCAGGTCAGCGTCGTAGGGATCGACAACATCCAGCTGTCGGCCATGGTCCACCCCGCGCTGACGACCCTCGACATCCCCAAGGAGAAGGCCGGCCGCACCTCCATCGACCTCCTGCTGCACCTGCTCGGCGACCCGGCCGCCGGCACGGGTCCGGCGCGGGAGCTGCCCACCGAACTGCTGGTACGGCATACCACCGCACCGGCCCCCACGACCACGTCCGAGCCGTCGGGCCGGCGCCGCGCTTCGCGGCTCTGAAGAAGGGAACACCATGCGTATCACCCAGCGCACCACTCTGCTCGCCTCGAGCGCCGTCCTCGCGGGGCTCGTCGCCGCCTGCGGCGCCCCCAACACGTCCGCCCAGGGTGGCGGCTCGGGGAACGGGGAGGTCCCCACCAAGCCGTCCAAGGCTGTGACGCTGAACATCCTCGACGTCGCCGGCAACCTGCAGCTGACCCAAGGCATGATCGACGACTTCGTCAAGCAGCACCCCGACGTCATCTCGCGCGTCACCTACTCCAAGGCGCCCGCGCCCGACCTCGTCGGCAAGATCAAGGCGCAGCAGGGCGCCGGCCGTGTCGACATCGGCCTGGTCCTCACCGGCACCGACGGCCTGTCGGCCGGCAGTGAGCAGGGGCTGTGGCAGGAGGTCCTGCCCAAGTACAAGGATCGCCTGAGCAACATGAGCACCTACCAGGAGCCCGCTGCGAAGATGCAGGAGCTCGGTGGCAACAACGGCGTCGTCGTGACCTACTACCCTTCCGGGCCGCTCCTCGAGTACATGCCCGACAAGGTCCCGAACCCCCCGAAGAGCGCTGAGGAGCTGCTCGCCTACGCCAAGGCGAACCCCGGCAAGGTGGAGTACGCCCGACCGGCCAACTCCGGCCCGGGCCGCACGTTCCTCATGGGCCTGCCGTACATCCTCGGGGACAAGGACCCCAAGGACCCGATCCACGGCTGGGACAAGACCTGGGCGTACCTGGCTGAGCTGGGCAAGTACATCAACACCTACCAGACCGGAACCACCGCGACGATGAAGGACCTGGCCAACGGCACGGTCAACATCCTGGCGACCACTACCGGCTGGGACATCAACCCGCGCGTCCTGGGCACGGTGCCCGAGTCCGCGAAGATCAGCACCCTCAAGGGCTTCCACTTCGTCACCGACGCGCACTACGCGGTTATCCCCAAGGGCGCCTCGGCCGACCAGCAGGCGGCCGTGCTGCAGCTCGTGCAGTTCATGCTCACCAAGGAGCAGCAGGCCAAGGCGTATGACGACGGCTACTTCTACCCCGGCCCGGCCGTCGACGGTGTCGACATCTCCATGGCCCCCAAGAAGAGCCAGGACGCCATCGCCAAGTTCGGTCGCCCGGAGTACGACGCGCTGATCAAGGACACCCCCAAGGAGGTTCCGCTGGACAACAAGTCGATGGTCGCCGCCTTCGACAAGTGGGATCGCGAGATCGGTGGCTCGAAGGTGAAGAAGCAGTGACTGAGAAGACCGAGTTCGAGCAGCTCCGCCTCGACGGGGTCGGCCGCAGGTTCGGCGGCCAGGACGCTCTGCAGGACCTCGACCTGACGATCCGGGCGGGCGAGTTCATCGCTCTGCTCGGGCCGTCAGGCTGCGGGAAGTCGACCGCGCTCAACTGCCTCGCCGGGCTGCTTCCGCTCACGGCGGGCAGCATCTGGCAGGACAGCAAGCGCATAGACACCCTGCCGCCGGAGCGCCGTGGGTTCGGGATGGTGTTCCAGAACTACGCACTGTTCCCGCACATGACGGTACGCAGCAACATCGCCTTCGGTCTGCAGATGCGCCGCCTTCCCAAGGCGGACGTCACCCGTCGCACCGAGGAGGCCATCCGCCTCGTGCAGCTCGAGGAGCACGCCGGCAAGCTGCCGGGCCAGCTCTCCGGTGGACAGCAGCAGCGTGTCGCCATCGCCCGCGCGGTGGTACTCGAGCCGTCGCTCGTCCTCATGGACGAGCCGCTGAGCAACCTCGACGCCAAGCTGCGCCTCGAGATGCGCACCGAGATCCGGCGGCTGCACCAGAGCCTCGGCCTCACCACGGTGTACGTCACCCACGACCAGGAGGAGGCGCTGTCGATGGCAGACCGCCTCGTCGTCCTGCGCAAGGGCAGGGTGCAGCAGATCGGCACCCCCGAGGAGCTGCACACCAAGCCGACCAACTGGCACGTGGCCGACTTCATGGGCTTCCGCAACCTCCTCACCGTGAAGGTCCAGGAGGCCGGCGGGCGCCAGGTCGTCGTGGAGGGCCCGGGGATCCGGCTGGCCGCCACTGCCATGGCCCAGGTGTCCTCCGGGGAGCGCGTCGTGGCCGGCGTGCGTCCCGAGGACCTGGTCGTGCAGCCGGCGGCAGCCGCCAACGGCGGGGGGAACGTCATACGGGCCATGGTGGAGGTCGTCGAGTACCAGGGCCGCGAGCTCGCGGTGGAGGCGCGCACCCCAGAGGGCCACCGGCTCCACCTACGCACTCCCGAGCGCGTGACCGCAGGCGAGGCGATCTCGGTCTCCGTGGCGCCAGAGCGGCTGCTCGTCTTCCCGCTCGGCGACGAGGCGCCGCCCGCCGGTGTCCCGGTTCTGGGCGATGGTGCATCGAGCAGCGTCGGCGCGCCAGTGCTCAGCCGGGCTGGCGGGGAGGCGCCGTGAGCACCGAGGCGGCCACCCAGCACCCAGGTCTGAGCGTGCGGCACCGGCTCGCCGAGCGCGGTGTCGACAGCCAGCTGCTGCTCCTGCTGCCGGCCGTCGTCTTCGTCATCGGCCTGTTCGTCTACCCCTTCCTCTACGGCCTGGGCCTGTCGTTCCAGCCGGCGAAGGGTGGTGGCGCGTTCGCGGACTACCAGCGGTTCTTCTCCGACTCGTTCCAGCGCGACACGATCTGGAAGACATTGCGCCTCTCGGTCCCTGCGGCGCTGTTCAACGTGCTGGCCTCCGTGCCGATCGCCTACCGGATGCGGGGCAAGTTCCGCGGGAAGCGCCTGATCACCACCTTGCTCGTCATCCCCATCACGCTGGGGACGGTGCTGACGGCCGAGGGCCTGCTCAACTTCCTGGGCCCGGCGGGATGGTTCAACCGCACCCTCATGAGCATCGGGCTGGTCGACCACCCGGTGCGGCTGATCAACAACTACTGGGGCGTCTTCTTCTCCCTGGTGATCACCGGCTTTCCCTTCGCCTTCCTGCTGATCCTGTCCTACATCTCGGGGATCGACCCCAGCCTGGAGCGGGCGGCGGCGACGCTGGGCGCCGACTGGCGAGCCAGGTTCCAGCGAATCACGTTGCCCCTGCTGGCTCCCGGACTCGCTACGACGTTCTGCCTCACCTTCGTGCTGGCCTTCAGCGTCTTCCCTTCGGCGATCCTCGTCGGTGACCCCACGGGCGCCACGCGGGTGATCTCCATCGCTGCCTACCAGGCGGCCTACGAGCAGTACGACTACCCGTTCGCCTCGGCGATCGCGATGGTGATGGGCGCTGTCGAGCTGCTCGTCATCGCCGTGGTGCTGCTGTGGCGAAGCAGGTTCTACGTCGGGTCCACAGGAGGCAAGGGCTGATGACCGCCGTCAACGCACCAACAGCGGGCGGCACACACGCCGCCGACAGACGCCGGCGAATCGCCGCCAGCCCGGCCGCCTGGACGGTGTGGGGAGCGGTCGTGCTCTTCATGATCTTCCTCGTCGGCATCGTCGGCTCCGTCCTCGTGAACTCGTTCGGTACGAGGTGGTTCGGCACCTGGCTGCCGCAGGGCGTCACCGCCGGCTGGTACAGCCAGGCCTGGACCGACTTCGCCCTCCTGCAGGTCATCATCACCACTCTCGAGGTCGCCGCCGCCGTGGTCGTCCTCTCGGTGCTGGTCGGGGTTCCCGCGTCCTATGTCCTGGCGCGGCGCAACTTCCCCGGCAAGAAGGTCGTCTACCTCGCGTTCCTGCTGCCGATCATGATGCCGCCGATCACCTACGGCATCCCGCTCGCGACGGTGCTCTACAAGTTCAACCTCGCGGGCAACCTCTCCGGCGTCATCCTCGCGAACCTGGTGCCCTGCGTACCGTTCGTCATCCTCACGATGACGCCCTTCATCGAGCAGATCGACCCTGCGATCGAGCGGGCCGCCCGCATGTCAGGGGCCCGCACGCTCTCGATCTTCACGCGGATCCTCGCGCCGCTGCTGGTGCCCGGCATCCTCGCCTCGTCGATCCTCGTCCTGGTCCGCACGGTCGGCATGTTCGAGCTCACCTTCCTCACCGCCGGCCCCGACTCCACCACCCTCGTGGTGGCGCTGTTCAACTCCATGAACGCCGCAGGCATCCGGGCGCAGCAGTCGGTGGACGCGATGGCCGTGATCTACATGAGCGTGATGATGGTTCTGCTCGTGGTGGCCCTGCGGTTCGTGAACCCCACCCAGCTGGTGGCCCAGGTCAAGGAGGAGCCGGAGCCGTGAGCGCCCCGACAACCGGCCGTATGCCGGGCGGCGCCCCGGATGTCGTCGTGCTCGGTGAGGTCCTCGTGGAGCTGTCGTCGCTGGAGGGGCTCCATGACGGAGCCGCCTTCCGCCTCGGGTTCTCCGGGGACGCGCTCAACACAGCGGCCGCGGCGTCCGCGGCCGGTGCCCACGTCGCCCTGGTGGCACGGGTTCCCGACGACGAGCTCGGCGACGAGCTGCTCGCCCGCGTGCGGCAGCTCGACGTCGACACGTCGCGGGTCATCCGGGCGCCTGGCCAGCATGGCCTGTACCTGACCCATGCCGACCCCGACGGTGAGCGCGCGTTCACCTATGTGCGCCGGGGAAGCGCCGGGTCGCAGCTAGGCACGGAGGACCTCGACGACTCCCTGCTCAGCACGGCGGGGGTTGTCGTGGCGAGCGGGATCGCTTGCGCCATCTCCTCGTCCGCGGCGGCGGCCGTGCTGCACGCCGCGCAGGTGAGCGGCCGCTTCGTCTACGACCCCAACTTCCGCACACGGCTGACCACGTCAGCCGAGGCGTCGGCGGCACTGCGCCGCATCGCCCCTCACGCCGAGGTCATCACGCCGTCGTGGCCCGGCGAGACCGGACAGCTCCTCGGCCTACCGGCCGACACCGTCCCCCAGGCCGCCCTGACCTCCCTCACGGCGCTGGGGGCCGGCGCAGTCGTCATGACCTGTGGGCCGGCCGGAGCCTGGGTGTCCTCCCCGGCCGGAGTCGAGCACGTCCCCGGGCTGCCCGCGCCCCGGGTCGTCGACCAGACCGGTGCCGGTGACTGCCTCACCGGGACGCTGGCCGCCCGACTGGCACTCGGCGACTCGCTCGTCGACGCCGTCCGACTGGCCACCAGCGCCGCCGCGCTGTCGGTCCAGGGCCAGGGCGGCACGGGCTACGTACCAACCCTTTCCGAGACCCGCCGAGCCCTGGTCGCCGCGCGGCCTGCTGAGGAGCTGACCAACCGATGAGCGAGCAGCTGCTGCGCCTGTCCGAGGGCGACGACGTCGCCATCGCCCACGACCCGATCCTGGCCGGAGCCACCGTCTCGCTTCCCGGTGATGCTCACCAGGTCACCATCGCCAGTGACATCCCGCGCGGTCACAAGGTGGCCCTGCACGACATCGCCGCCGGCGACCTCGTCCGCAAGTACGGCCACGTCATCGGCGTCGCCACTGCGCCCATCCGCCGCGGCGAGCACATCCACGTCCACAACCTGGCCCTGCCGGAGGGCGCGTCCGCCCTCGCCTCGGGCGGCGCGTCGACCGCGGGTCTGCCCAGCCTGCCCGCCGACCTGCGCCGCACCTTCCAGGGCATCCGGCGCACCAGCGGCGCCGTCGCCACGCGTAACTACATCGGGGTGCTCACCACGGTGAACTGCTCGGCCACGGTGGCGCGCCAGGTGGTGCGTCGCATGGAGGACGAGGTTGCGGCCCTGCACCCCGAGGGGGTCGACGGCGTGGTCGCCCTGACCCACGGGACGGGATGCGGCATGGCGAGCCGAGGGCAGGGCTGGGATGTGCTCCAGCGAACCCTCAGTGGCTACGCCCACCACCCCAACATCGGGGCCCTCGTGGTGCTGGGGCTGGGGTGCGAGGTCAACGCGGTGAGCGGGCTGATGCGCGACCTGGGCCTGGACGAGGCGCTGCCGCACGAGTCGTTCACCATCCAGGACGCGGGTGGCACCGCTGCCGCGATCGCCCAGGGGGAGAAGCTGGTCCGTGGGATGGCCGCTGACCTGCGCGGGACCCGGCGTGAGGAGGTGGGCGTCGAGCACCTCGTCCTCGGCCTCCAGTGCGGCGGCTCCGACGCCTGGTCGGGGCTGACCGCGAACCCGGCGCTCGGCGTCGCCAGCGACCTGATCGTCGCGGCCGGCGGGACGAGCGTGCTGGGGGAGACCCCGGAGGTCTACGGGGCCGAGCAGATGCTGGCCGAGCGTGCCGTCCGGCCCGAGGTGGGCCAGGCGCTCCTCGACCGGATCGCGTGGTGGGAGGACTACACCGCGTCGCAGGGCACGACGCTCGACGGCAACCCCTCGCCTGGCAACAAGGAGGGCGGCATCACCACCATCCTCGAGAAGTCGCTCGGTGCGGTGGCCAAGGGCGGCCACAGCCCGCTCCACGCGGTGTGCGGGTACGCCGAGCCGATCCCCACCCCCGGGTTCGTGTTCATGGACACCCCCGGCTACGACCCCGTCTCGGTGACCGGCATGGTCGCCGGCGGCGCCAACCTCATCTGCTTCACCACCGGGCGTGGCTCCGTGTTCGGCAGCAGGCCGGTGCCCACCGTCAAGCTCGCCACCAACTCCAGCCTGGCGATGCGGATGGCCGGCGACATCGACCTGGACTGCTCTGCCGTGGTCGAGCAGGGCGTCTCCCTCGAGCAGATGGGCCGGCAGGTCTACGACCTGCTCCTCGACACCGCCTCCGGGCGGCGCTCCTTCAGCGAGGAGCTGGCGCTGGGCGGCGAGGAGTTCGTGCCGTGGCAGCTCGGGGCGGTGTTGTGAGCCGCCTGTCGCGGGCCTCGCTGCCACAGGTGCCCTCCGGCCCCCGGGTGGCGGGGCCGCCGCCCTCCGGCCTCGCAGAACGCGTCGGCATCCTGCACCTGGGGATCGGCGCCTTCCACCGGGCGCACCAGGCGGTGTTCACCGAGGACGCTGCCCTGGCCGCCGACGAGCCGGGCTGGGGCATCTGCGGCGTCACGCAGCGTTCCGCGTCGGTCGTCGAGCAGCTTCGGCCGCAGGACTGTCTGTATGCCGTGCTGGAGCGGGGGAGTGGGGAGCCGACCGCGCGCATCGTGGGGCAGGTGTCCGACGTGCTCTTCGCGGCCGAGGAGGGGGACCGGCTCACCCAGCGGTTCACCGACCCCGCGGTCCGCGTCGTGACGTTGACGGTCACCGAGAAGGGCTACCGGCGCGCGGCCACCGGACGGCTCGACCTCGACGACCCGGTCGTGCAGTCCGATCTCGCCGGTGGTGCCCGCAGCACGGTGGGCCAGATCGTCCGTGGCCTTCAGGCGCGGGCCGAGGCCGACGCGGGCGGCATCTCGGTCCTCTCGTGCGACAACCTCATCGACAACGGTCGCGTGCTGCACCGTCTCGTCATGGACTTCTGTGCCGCCCTGCCCTCAGCGGAGGGCGGCGCCATCGGCGCGTGGGTCGAGCAGCACGTTTCCTTTCCGAGCTCCATGGTGGACCGGATCGTGCCCGCCACGACGGAGGCCGACCGGGCGGACGCCGCCGCCCTGCTCGGGTGCATCGACGAGGCGCTCGTCGTCGCAGAGCCGTTCCGCCAGTGGGTGATCGAGGACGCGTTCTCCGCCGGTCGTCCCGCGTGGGAGCGCGCTGGCGCCGACCTCGTCGCGGACGTGGCGCCCTTCGAGCAGCTGAAGCTGCGCATGCTCAACGGCACGCACTCCCTGCTCGCCTACCTCGGAGCCCTGCGCGGCTACGACACCATCGCGCAGGCCGTCTCGGACGACGAGCTGGCAGACGCAGCACGGAACCTCATGCGCCAGGACGTCATCCCGACCCTCGTGCAGCCTCAGGGGCTGGACGTCGCGGCCTACGGGGAGCAGGTGCTCGAGCGGTTCGCGAACCCCGCTCTGCGGCACCGCACCACCCAGGTGGCGATGGACGGTTCACAGAAGCTGCCCCTCCGGCTGCTCGGCACGGTCCGCGACCGGCTGGCCGCGGGGGAGACGCCTGAGTGGGCCGCGCTCGCCGTGGCGGCCTGGATGGCGTATGTCGCCACCGCGCGGGATCGGCGTGGCCAGGAGCTCCCGCTGGACGACCCGCTGGCCCAGCGACTGCGCCAGGCCGCCGGCACGGGCGGTGACGCCACAGCGGTCGTGAACGGCCTCCTCTGCGTGCGGGAGGTGTTCGGAGAGGACCTGCCTGAGTCGGCGGCCTTCAAGGACTGCCTGACCGGCCACCTGAAGGGGCTGCTGTGAAGATCGTCGCCGCCGAGGTCATCGTCACGAGCCCCGACCGCAACTTCGTCACCCTGAAGATCACGACCGAGGACGGCATCGTCGGCCTCGGGGACGGCACACTCAACGGGCGCGAGCTCTCCGTGGCGTCGTACCTGGCCGACCACGTCGTCCCGCTCCTCCTCGGCCGCGACGCGCACCAGATCGAGGACACCTGGCAGTTCCTCTACCGCTCCGCCTACTGGCGCCGCGGTCCGGTCACGATGACGGCGATCGCGGCAGTGGACGTGGCCCTGTGGGATATCAAGGCCAAAGCCGCCGGTATGCCGCTCTACCAGCTGCTCGGCGGCGCTTCCCGCACCGGCGTGATGGCGTACGGGCACGCCTCCGGCCGCGACACCGAGGAGCTCTTCGACTCCGTCCGCCACCACCTCGAGGAGGGGTTCCGCTCCATCCGCGTGCAGACCTCGGTGCCCGGCATCGACGCGGTGTACGGCGTGCCGGCCACCCGGTCCGCCGGACGGGCGCACCACTACGAGCCCGCGCAGCGCGCCCCCCTGCCGGCTGAGGAGGACTGGGACACCGGGGCCTACCTCAGGCACGTCCCGACCGTGTTCGAGGCGGTACGCGGCGAGTTCGGCGCCGACCTGCCCCTGCTACACGACGCGCACCACCGGCTGACCCCCATCCAGGCCGCGCGGCTCGGCCGGGATCTCGAGCCCTACGACCTGTTCTGGCTCGAGGACTGCACGCCGGCGGAGAACCAGGACGCCCTGCGGCTGGTCCGCCAGCACACGACCACCCCGCTGGCCATCGGCGAGGTGCTGAACACGGTGTGGGACTACCAGACGCTGGTCCGCGAGCAGCTCATCGACTACGTGCGCTCCTCCGTCACGCACACCGGCGGCGTCACGGCGCTGCGCAGGCTGCTCGACTTCGCCGCCCAGTACCAGGTCAAGTCGGGGATCCACGGACCCACGGACATCTCGCCCGTCGGCTTCGCCGCGGGGCTCCACCTCGACCTGGCGATCCACAACTTCGGCATCCAGGAGTACATGCCGCACGGAGCACTCACCAACGAGGTGTTCCGACAGACGTTCACGTTCGGGGACGGCTACCTACACCCGGGGACCGCACCCGGTCTCGGGGTCGAGCTCGACGAGGAGGCGGCCGGCCGGTTCCCGTACCAGCCGGCATACCTGCCCTTCAACCGGCTCAAGGACGGCACGGTCCACGACTGGTGAGCGCTCACGGGCCCCGACCCGTGGGCAGAGGCTGCGGCTGAGCGCCGCCGCTTCCATGACAAGAAGTTGTTGCCATCAAAGGAGATTGCAGTGGTTCAGCGGCATACACGACGGGACTTCCTGAGGTTCACGGCCATCGGCGCCGGCACCGTCGGGTTCGCCCTCGGCGCGCAGGGGACGGCCCTTGCGGCTGGGAACGGTGAAGGCCCGGGCCCGTTCCCGCCGGGGAACCCATGGGGGCGGGCCGAGTACATCAAGGCGACGGTGCGCGCACCGCACTTCCCCGACCGGTACTTCGACATCACCGACCACGGGGCAGTCGCCGGGGGCACCGTCGACTGCACGGAGGCCTTCAGGGACGCGATCGCGACCTGCCACGCCGCAGGAGGTGGACACGTCGTCGTCCCGGCGGGCGACTACCTGACTGGACCGATCCACCTGAAGAGCAACGTGGACCTCCACGTCACCGAGAACGCGCGCATCCGGTTCAGCCAGAACCCCGCCGACTACCTGCCCGCGGTGCTGACGCGGTTCGAGGGCATCGAGCTCTACAACTACTCCCCGCTGATCTACGCGTTCGAGCAGGAGAACATCGCGGTCACGGGCTCGGGCACGCTCGACGGCCAGGCGGACAACGCGCACTGGTGGCCTTGGAAGGGGAAGACCGACTTCGGCTGGAAGAAGGGCGACCCGTGGCAGGGCCCGGCGCGCGACCGGCTGAGCGCCATGGCGGATGCCGGTGTGCCCGTAGAGCAGCGGCAGTTCGGCGAGGGCGACTACCTGCGCTCGGCGTTCATCGAGCCGTACCGCTGCAGCAACGTCCTCATCGGGGGCGTCACGATCGTGAACTCGCCGATGTGGGAGATCCACCCGACCCTCTCGGACCACGTGCTCGTGCAGAACGTCACTGTCAGCTCGCACGGACCGAACAACGACGGCTGCGACCCCGAGTCGAGCCGGATGGTCGTCATCAGCGACTGCCTCTTCGACACCGGTGACGACTGCATCGCCATCAAGTCGGGGAAGAACACCGACGGGCGGCGGGTCGACGTCCCCAGCCAGGACATCCTCGTCGAGGGATGCCAGATGCGCGACGGGCACGGCGGCGTGACGATCGGCAGCGAGATGTCCGGGGGAGTGCGGAACGTCTTCGTGCGTGACTGCCAGATGTCGAGCCCGAACCTCGACATCGCCCTGCGGTTCAAGACCAACTCCCTGCGTGGTGGGTTCATCACGGGCTTCCACGCCCGCGACATCACCGTCGGGCAGGTCGGTCAGGCCGTCATCGACATCAACTTCTACTACGAGGACGGGCCTGGCCAGGGCTTCAACCCCCTGGTGTCCGACATCAACGTCGAGAGGATGACGGTCCAGTCCGCCAAGCAGTCGCTGAACCTGCGCGGCTACAGCGACGACCACATCCGCGGGGTGCGCCTCACCGATGTCGACTTCGGCACCACGTCCAAGGCCCCGACCGTGGAGTACGTCGACAACCTGGTGCTGAGCAACGTCACCGAGAACGGCAAGCCGCTGGTCGTGGCCGGGGCCACCGCGGCCTGACGACCTGGTCACGGCGGTGCCGGGTCCGGTGCGACGAACAGCTCCACGAGCGTTCCGGCACCTGGCCCGGCACCGGTGTGCGGCTCGCGCCGCAGGAGTGGGCGCCGGCCCGCGCAGTCAGCGAGCGGCCCGGCGGCCGTCCCGTCGGCCAGCCCCGGACTGCAGGCGCTTCGGGTGCGGAGCTGTCGACTGGCGGACCACCAGTGCCGAGGGGAGCCACTGCTCCGACGCCACCTCACCGTCCTGCATCTGCTGTCGCAGCATGGCCCACGCTGCGCGGCCCAGGTCCTCCTTCGGCACGCTGACCGTCGTGAGCGGCGGGCCGAGGAACGCGGCGACCGGGATGTCGTCGAAGCCGACCACCGACAGGTCGCCCGGGACAGCCACCTCGAGCTCTCGCAGCCGGGCAAGCGCTCCCACGGCGACGAGGTCGTTGAACGCGAGCACCCCCGTCACGCCTTCGCGCAGCAGGTCGGGCAGACGGGTGAACCCGGCGTCGCTCGCCGAACCCGCCACGGTGACGGAGACCTCCATGCCGCAGGCCGCTGCGGCGGAGGTGAGGCCCTCCCGGCGGCGCGCGTCCGACCACGACGACTGCGGGCCGGCGAGATAGCCGACGTGACGGTGGCCCAGCTCGTAGAGGTGGGTCACCGCCTGCGCCATACCGACGGCCGAGTCGACACCGATCGTGCCGAGGGGAAGGCCTGCGACGGAACGGTTGGTGCAGATCACGGGGATGTCGAGTCCGGCGACCGCCTGAAGGTGCGCGCGGGACATGCGCGGCGAGCACAGCACCATGCCGTCACAGCGTTCGGCCAGCTGCTCCACGAGCTGGATCTCCTCCTCCGGGTCCTCCCCGGAGTCGACCACCAGCAGCCGGTGCTCACCGGCGCGCACGTCGTTGGCCAGGCCCTTGAGCACATGGGTGAAGAACGGGTTTGCAAGGTCCGGGACGACCACGCCGATGCTGGTCGTGCGTCCGCGCCGGAAGTCCCGCGCCACCGCGTTCGGCCGGTACCCCAGCTCGTCGGCCGCCGCGCGGACGCGCACCACCAGCTCCTGGTCGGCCACGGGCCGCTCGTTGAGCACTCGCGACACGGTCGAGATCGACACTCGCGCCTGACGAGCCACGTCGATGATGGTGGCTCGCTTTGCTGCCCCGCTCACATTCCTCCCCACGACGTCGGTCCACCCCGAGGCTACAGGCGCCCCGGGACCTGCCTCGCATGGCTCGACCTTGGACCCTCGGAAAGTCTTGACAGCGGCCCACCGCTCGGTTCAGGCTGTCAGATAACGTTTTCTGAGCGGAAATCCAGACTACAACCATTGGGGCGTTGCTCGTGTTCACACCGTTCTCCTCACCTCATCCCGTCCGCAGCGCCCGAAGCCGAGATCGCCGTCGGGCCGTCCGCAGCCTGCTGGCCGCCGGCGCCGTCTCGGCGCTGGCCCTGTCGGCCTACGCCGCGCCCAGCTTCGCCAGCGACGGCTCCCAGCCCGTCGCCGGAGCCACCGGCGCCGATGGCACTGGCGCCGATGGCACTGGCGCGGGTGCCTCCGTGCGGCTCGACCCCCGCCACGAGGAGGGTGGCGCAGTCCCGCAGAACTTCGTGGGCCTGAGCCTCGAGTGGTCGCTGGTCGAGCGCTACATGGGACCGAACGCCCGTCCTGCTTTCGCCAACCTGCTGAAGAACCTCGGCACAGGCGTGCTTCGCATCGGCGGCTCGTCGCAGGACCTCATGCCGTTCGTGCCCGACGCGACGAACACGAACGAGGTCGTCACCCCGGACGACCTCGCCCTCATCCGCTCCACCCTGGACGCGACCAACGCCGGGGACGCCGACACCGCGCGCCCCGCGTGGGGGGTCGTCCTGGGGACGGCGATGTCACCGCCCAGTGACCGCAGACCGTTCGTCAGCCCGGACCACGCCCACACCTTCGTGACCCAGGGAGTGGCCCCTGCCTTCTCGGGCAAGGCCGCCCGGTACGTCGCCGGCATCGAGCTGGGCAACGAGACGGACCTGTCCTACGGAGCGAGCCGGTATGGCGCCTACCTGGACGACCTGCGTACGTACTCCGCGCGCGGAGTAACGGGCCCCTTCCCGGTCATCGCACCGAACACCAGCGAGGACATCCTGCCGTGGCAGACCATCGCCGCAGGGCCGACCCGGTACTTCTGGAACTGGCCGCAGATCCTCGACGTCTTCGCGCCTGGGGCCAAGACTCGGGCGGGAGCGTTCGGCGCCTACGCCAGCGACCACTTCTACCCGCTCGCCCGGACCTGCAACGGGAAGCCATACCGCTGCGCGACGATTCCCGCCCTGCTCTCCGACGAGCATATGCAGAGCCTCGACTACCAGGTCTACGAGCACGCTGAGGAGGCTGCCCGCCACGGCCTCGGCTACCGCCTCGAGGAGACGAACACCGCGGCGGGACGCGGCGCGGACGGCGTGAGCAACGTCGCCGCGAGCGCGACGTACGCCCTCGACATGATGTTCAACGCAGCCTGCCCGCAGCCACCACAGGCCCCGTCGGCGAACACCGCGTGCGGCACCGGCGCGATCGGCGTCAACCTGCACAACGCCGAGGTCCGCGCGTTCTTCTCCCCTGAGGAGGGGAACGGCTACTACAACGCCGTCGACTATGACCCGTCGCCGGCGATGGGAGCCCCGACAGCGGCCCCGGAGTACTACGCCCTGTTGCTGTTCTCCAAGTTCGCGCAGGGCACGTCGGGCCTGCGGCCGGTGGCTGTCTCGACCGACGACCCCACCGCCGGCAACCAGGTCAAGGCCTGGCGGGTGGAGGGCAGCGCCGCGGAGCGCCGGCTGTTCCTGATCAACAAGTCCGACCGCCCGGTGACCCTGACCGTCGACGCGCCCGGCTCGTCCGCTCTCGTGGACCGCATGACGCCCTACGACCCCACCGGCGCCGGCAAGACCCTGGACGCCGCGCAGGTGCGCATCGACGGCCGCCAGGTGGCGGCCGACGGCACGTGGCCGGGCTTCGACGCAACCCAGGAGCAGATCAAGGGCGACCGGCTGACGATGACCCTGGGAGCAGGGGAGGCGTCGGTCATCGCGATCCACCAGCACGACGACTGACGAGCTGTGCAGCCGCCCGCCGGGGCGCGACAACCACCATGACAAAGGAGTCAGTCAGATGAGCGACACGTCCACGACGGTGACCCGTCGAGGGAGAAGCCGGCGAGGCCTCCGACGGTCGGTGCTGGCAACAGCAGCGGTCGCCGGGATCGCCCTCGCCGCAGGGACCGGTGCCGTCGGTAGCACAACCACTGGCGCAGGCGCGAGCACGGCCTTCACGCTGACCGCGACCAAGAACGACCAGAACCCCCGGATCACCGGGGACAACCAGGGCTTCTCCGTCGAGTCCGCCGACTTCGCCCACGGCTTTCTCACCAAGGCCCTGCTGTCCCAGCGGTTGAAGACCTTGGGACGCCACGGCGTGGTTCGGCTGGGTGGGTACTCGATGGACCTGGTGTGGCCGGCGTTCGGACGGTACAGCAGCACAGCCGCTCCGCCGGAGGCAATCGGAGGCACCGTCGACCAGGCCGACCTGGACGGCCTGAAGGCACTTCTGGACGACTCCGGGTGGAAGGTCACGCTCGGCGTCCCGCTGAAGAAGCTCCTCGACCCCTCACAGGTGAAGAGCCCCACCAAGGACCCGTCGCCGGCCGTGACGATCGACCAGGTCGTCGCGGAGGTCAAGGCCGCACACGACACGCTCGGCGACGACCTGCTGTCCGTCGAGCTGGGCAACGAGTTCGACAACGTCAGCACCCTCACCGGTGCCGAGTACTACACCAAGCTCAAGGAGGTCGCTGCGGAGCTCCGCGCCGGGGTCCCCGGAGTCGACCTGAAGCTGACGGGCCCCTCCGCCAACACCTCGACAGCCAACACCAGACTCGACCAGTTCGTCACCGCGGTGGCGGCCGACACCTCCAGCGACCCCCGACGGCTGCTGTCCGAGATCACGTCCCACTGGTACCCCGGAAGCCACTGCGGCTCCTCGAACGTCAGCATCCCGACGCTCATGTCGGCCAGCACGTGGACCAAGACCCAGACGAAGCTGGACGGCGTCATGGCGCTCCAGGACCGGCTGTCCCACCCGGTCCCGATGGTCGTGAACGAGTCGAACAGCGCCTCGTGCAGCGGCCAGCCGGGGGTCAGTGACAGCTATGCCACCTCCCTGTGGTCGCTCGACTACCTGCTCCAGGCGGCCAAGGCGGGCATCGGCCGGGTTGCCCTGCATACGAACACCAAGGCGATCTGCGGCGACTTCAAGGAGCGGAGCTCGGCCGACTACCCGGTCTCCTACCGGTACTACGGCGCCTTCTGCGCCAAGGACCAGGCTGAGCTTGACCAGGACAAGGTGTCCCCGACACCGCTGTACTACGGCCTCTGGGCCTTCCGTCAGGTTCCGGAAGGCGGCCGGTTCCTCGACCTCGACCTTCCTACGAGCGCCCTGCCCCAGCTGCGCGCGTACGCGGTGGAGGGTCCGCAAGGCACAGTGACCGCGGTGCTGGTCAACGTCCAAGACCCCACTTCACTCACGAGCACCGCTGACGCCGTCACCCTCACCCTGCCCTCGACCTTCCAGAAGGCCGAGCAGGTCACCTTGAAGAGCGACGCTCCGGGCGGGCTGAGCTCGACCGACGCCTCGGCCATCAGCCTGGGAGGACGGCAGGTGCTGGCCAACGGTGCGGCCGACGGTGTGCCGACCTCGGTCCCGGCCGACGTGCAGCAGAAGTCCGCGACGGTCACGGTCCCGGCCGGCACTGCGTCGATCGTGACGTTCTCCCACGACGAGTGACCATGGCCCTGCCCACCCGTCACCCGGTCGGGACGGTGCCGAGGGCTGTCAGGCTGGGGTTGGGCTCCCGGGTGGAACAACGCCCGGCACGATGCCCGCCGCTGCGGCCGCCACAGCGGCCTCGTCCAGTACCTGCCGTACGGGAAGCGCGCAGGCACGCGCCGCACTCAGCGCGTCCTCGAACTCCGGGGTGGCGTGCAGGACCTCGCCCTGGACATCCGTCGAGATCTTGACCCGCACGGTGTGCCCCCGAACGGACACCGGGCGCCAGTCCCTGCGCAGCGTGGTCCGTGCGACCGGATGCTCACGGATGCCGAACGTCGTCGTCTGCCTGAACACCAGCTCCCGCAGACCTTCTCGGCTCCCGGCGTGGCACAGCACCGACAAGGTGTGCGCGGGGCGACCCTTCTTCATCAGGATGGGCGTCAACCACGCGTCGGCGGCACCGGCGTCCAGGAGCAGCGCCAGGACCTCCGGCCACACACGCGGGTCGAGGTCGTCGACGTTGGCCTCCAGCACCAACAGCCGCTCCTGGTCCAGCCCGGAGCCGTGCCCCGCGGCCGCGACACCGGCTGGTGCACCGGTCCGCGCACCAGCCGGCTCCGCCACGGCCAGCGGGCCGCGCACCACCCGCACGACGTTGGGCCGCCCGGGGGTGTCCTTGCTGCCGGCACCGACCCCGACGGCGTCGACCTGCAGAGGCGGTAGGTCGCCGCTGGCTGACGCCAGGCCGCGAACGAGGGCCATGCCCGTGGGTGTCGCCAGCTCGCCCTCGCCACCGGAGAGCACCGGCCACCCTGTGCTCAGCTGAAGCGTCGCGGGTGCCGGGACCGGTACGTCACCGTGCGCTGTACGCGTCCGGCCGGATCCCAGGGCCACCGCGCTCGCCGTGACATCCGTGACGCCGAGCAGGTCCACGGCGGCGACGACGCCCAGGACGTCCGCGATCGAGTCCCACGCCCCGACCTCGTGGAAGTGGACCTCGTCGACCTGCACCCCGTGCACGCGCGCCTCCGCCTCGGCGAGTAGACCGAAGACTGTGAGGGAGGCCTGCCGTACCTGCTCCGGCAGGGCTGCCTCGGTCAGCAGCGACCTGATCTCGCGCCACGTCCGATGAGGCTGGTCCTCGACCAGCAGCCGCACGTCGACCTTGAGGGCCCGCAGCCCCGCGCGGGTGACGGTGGCCGTCTCGAGCAGAACAGTGCCGGGCAGGACCGTGTCGACGGCAGCTTGGACCCCGGCCAGGTCGGCGCCCGCGTCGACGAGTGCGCCGAGCAGCATGTCTCCGGCGACGCCGGCACTGGCGTCGACCCACAGGTGGTGAGCCGGACCGGGGTCCGGTGACGTGGTCATGGAGCTCATGGAGAAGCACGGTAGCCGGGCAGCCCCGTTCCGTTGGCAGGGAACCGGCGACGCAGGTGCTCCGGGGCGTGTCCGGCCTCAACCGACGCCCACGTCACCTCGCCTCGGTCCAGCGACGGCGCAGCGCGAACGCGGCGGACTTCGGGCGGCGGTCGCGCGTGAACACGCCCTTCTTGTTGCCGTCGACCCGCACGATGCCGGACGTCGTCGCGAAGTCGGCGAAGTTCCAGACCTGCTCTCCGACGACGGCCTCGACGGAGTCGAACACCCGATGGTTCATCTCCAGGTACTCGACCTGGTACTCCTCGCTCCAGGGCTGCGGGATGAGGGAGTGGTTGCCGCTGAGCGTGTCGGCGCCGTACTCGGTGATGACGATCGGCTTGCCGTCCGATGCCCAGCTCTGCAGCTCGCGGCGCCACGCGTCCTCCGCGGCAGCCAGGTCACCGGTGTGCACGTACCAGCCGTAGTAGCGGTTGAGCATGAGCACGTCGGCGAACTGCGACACGCGGCACTCACCGTGCGGGGCCAGCATGACGTTGACGAAGCCCACGGGCCGGGTGGGGTCCGCCTGTCGCGCCACGTCGAACAGCGGCCGGAAGTAGCTCTCGGCGGCCTCCGTCTGTGACTCCGGCTCGTTGGCGACCGACCAGAGCACCACGCTGGGATGGTTCTTGTCGCGGGCGACGAGCTCGCGGATCGCCTGCGCATGGACCTCTCGCGTGGTGTCGTTGATGGTCTCGGGGGAGAAGGTGGTGTAGCCCTGGCCGCCGAGGATCCCGCCGCCGAGGCCCATGTTGAGCCCGACCGCCGCGGTCTCGTCGATCACGACGATCCCATGCCTGTCCGCGTAGTCGAGCACGTCCTCGCTGTACGGGTAGTGCGACGTGCGGAACGAGTTCGCGCCGATCCAGTGCAGCAGCTCGAAGTCGTGGACGAGGTGCGCGTTGTTGTGTCCCTTGCCGAGCACCGCGTGGTCCTCATGCATGCCGAACCCCCTGAAGTAGAAGGGCTCTCCGTTGACGAGGAACTCAGTGCCGCGGACCTCGACGGTGCGGACGCCGACGTGCTGGTGGATGGAGTCGCGGACCGTCCCACCGTGGTCGACGAGCTGGACCTCGAGGTCGTACAGGTAGGGGCTCCCCGGAGCCCACAGCCTGACGTCGGGCACCTCGAGTGAGCCGTACTCGCCGATGCCGGTGGCGACCTCGTCGCCCTGTGCGTTCCTGAGCACCACGTGTACCTCGAGCTCCTCGCGGTCGACGGCCTGGACGGTCCAGCCCACCGAGCCGGTGCTCCCGAGGAAACCTGTCGTGACGGTGAGGTCCTCGATGCGAGCCCCTGGCGTGGCGGACAGCCACACCGAGCGGTGCAGTCCTGCGTAGTTGAAGAAGTCGTGCCAGTACCTCTGACGGGGGCCGGCCGCAGTCTGCTCCACGACTCCGGGAGGGATGGACTGGAAGCTCAGCGAGGTGTTCACCAGGGCGGTGACCCGGATCACTTCGCCCGGCGTGACGAGGTCGGTGATGTCGGCCTCGAACGGGGTGTAGCCACCCTCATGGCGGACGACCTCGAGGTCGTCGACCCAGACGGTGGCGCGGTGCGTGGCCGACTCGAAGTGCAGGACCACCCTGTGTCCGTCCCAGCCCCGGGGCACCCGCACGGTCCGCTGGTACCAGGCGTCGCCGACGTGGTCGCGAACCGCCGCGTCAGCCGTGAGGTCGTTGAAGCTTGCCGGCACCGCCATGTCGCGCGCCTCGGTGAGCGAGCCGGCATACCAGCGGTTCTGCACGCCCACCGCGTCGGCATCCAGCCGGAACGCCCAGATGCCGTCCAGCGTCTTCCGCTCGCGGGTGGAGGTGTCCTGGGGGCGCAGCATGATGGGCCTCTCGCATTCGCAGTGTCTATCGGGTGGTTGCCAGGTCGGGGTGGTTGTCACCATTGACCCAGGAGTTGGGCAGGAGGTCCAAGCGGTTGCCGGCAATTGCCACGGACGCCCGGGAGATCACGGTGCAGCCACCGCCGTGATCGCGTACGACGACGGCTCAACGCAGCCGGAAGAGGACCTCGCCCGCATTGGGCACCACGAAGGTCTCGCCGTCGGCCTCGGCTGCCGCAAGATCGATCGAGGCGAGGTCGACGTAGCCCAGGTTCGCCTGCCGGCACTGCTCCTCTGGGATGCGGGTGGCAAGGGTGACCTTGACCCGAAGCCGCTCCTGCCCGGTCTCCGGGTCGTACGTGCCGGCCCCCCGCAGGTGGGTGGAGTGAGCCAGGGTGCCCCAGTGGATGTGCTTGAAGCGGTCCCACTGCTTCACGAAGTAGTCGCGGCAGTGGTAGCCGATCTCGAGGATCTCCGGGTGGCTCGTGGAGATCGAGGTGATGTGGGGCGCGTAGAGGATCACCTCACCTCCGTCGGCGACCACGGGCTCGAGCTTGTAGAAGCCCTTGGCGCCGGTCCAGATGTCCTCGTACATCGGTGGGATCACCGAGATGACCCGCGCGACGGGGGCGTCGAGGTAGTGGACGTGAGTGGCTGCGCAGACCTCTGCCGCGCTCGCCCAGGACGCGATGGTGTCGCCGAACGAGATGGAGTGCAGGTCGGTGGTCCCGGCCTCGCCGACGACGCAGAAGGCCAGCTTCTCGGCGGGGACGAGGGCGGCGCCCTCGTTGATGAGGGCCCGGACCGGAGTGACGGACGTCGTGCCGATGATCTCGGCGGACGTGATCAGCGCCCCGATCCAGTGCGAGACGTCGATGATGTCCTGGCCCGCGACACCGGGGAAGAAGTACTTGTTGCCGCCGGAGATGCCGACGACCTCATGCGGCAGCACCGGCCCCACCACGAGGGCGATGTCGTGCTCCACCACCGCCTTGTTGAGCAGCACCGGGACGTCCATCGTGAGCCGACCCTCCGAGAGCTCTGCGAGGCGTGACGCGGGGATGGTGCCGAGGTCAGCGAACGTGTCCGGGTCCCACCACTCGTGGTTGACGACCGTCATCCCCGGATACGTCTCCTCGAGCCGGCCGGGCTCGTACCCCAGGTGCCGCGCCAGCGCCTGCTCACTCATCGGCTGGTGCGTGCCGAGCGCGATCAGGGTGGTCATCCGCGTCGCGCGACCGTGCAGCGCAGCGTGGACCGCCCCGACCAGCAGGGGTAGGGGACAGGTGCGGGTCCCGTCGGGGACGACGATGCAGACGCTCTTGCCGTCGACGTCGGTCGCCGCGAGCTGTTCGGCGATGAAGCCCTTCACCTGCTCGGCGGTGAGTACGCCGTGCTCGTCGCCAAGGCGTGCGGCGCGCCCGGCCGCCTGCGCGGGGCTCTCCTCGGTGGTCGTCGTCATGGCCTCACTCTTGCCTCGGGTCCGGGGTCTGGCAAGACGCCCGGACAGCTGGTGGCAACCTGTGGACGCCGGTGCCCGCGGGTGCCCAACATGGCGCGCTGCGCATGCAGAGGACACAGGTGAGAAGGTGAGGAGCATGCACCACGACGTCACGTTCGGCTCGGACCAGCAGGCTGTCGACCACGTCCTCGAAAGCCTCTCCGGCTATCGACGCGTCGGCGTCGCGTACTCGGGCGGGGTCGACTCCGCCACGCTGCTCGCCCTCGCCGTTCGCGCGCTCGGGCCCCAGCGGGTCGTCGCGGTCCTGGGGGTGTCTGCGAGCCTCGCCCGTGACGAGCGCTCGGGCGCCCACGAGGTGGCCTCCTTCATCGGCGCCCCCGTCGTCGAGGTCCCCACCCATGAAGCTGACAACCCGGCATACCAGCGCAATGGTCCCGACCGGTGCTTCCACTGCAAGGACGAGCTGTTCACCCGCATCGCCGACTCCGTCGTCGAGCAGTACGGGCTCGATGCCGTCGCCTACGGCGAGAACGCCGACGACGCCCGCCGCCTCGACCGCCCGGGATCACGCGCCGCGACCGACCACCACGTGCTGCGGCCGCTGGCCGACGCCGGTCTGGACAAGGCGGCCGTACGCCGCATCGCCCGGGCGCTGGAGCTGCCCTGTGCCGACAAGCCGGCCGCCCCCTGCCTCGCCTCACGGATCCCACACTTCGAGGAGGTGTCGCCCGAGAAGCTCGCCCAGGTGGAGGCTGCGGAGGCGGGCCTGCGCTCCCTGGGGTTCGTCGACTGCCGCGTGCGGCACCACGGAGAGGTCGCCCGCGTCGAGCTGCCGACTGAGGACCTGACGAGGGCCCTAGAGCCTGCGATGCGTGACCGGGTGAGAGCGGCCGTCAGAACGGCCGGCTTCCGTTTCGTCACAGTGGATCTCGCGGGTCTCCAGTCAGGCGCGTTCACCCTTCCGCTGGTGGCGGTCGGACGTGGCTGACCCGGCGTGGCAGCCGGGGGACCAGCTGCGGGGCATTGCCGAGCTGGACCTCGACCGCGCCGCTCGACGGGGTTATCCCGAAGCCGTCTACTGCGAAGGCAAGACGGCCGTGCACGTGGGTGCGATCGCTGCGGAGGTCGGGCGCCGCGGGGCCCGCACGCTGTTCACGCGGGCACAGCCGCAGCATGCCGCGGCGGTGCTGGCGCGGCTGCCGGATGCCGCGTACGACGAGACGGCGAGGCTGCTCGCCTGGCCGGCGGAGCCTCCTGTCCCGACCGGTGGACCCGTGCTCGTGGTCGCCGCTGGAACGTCGGATCTCCCGGTGGCCGCCGAGGCGCTGCTCACAGCTCGACACCTGGGCAGGTCCGCCGAGCTCGTGGTGGACGTGGGTGTGGCAGGCCTGCATCGGGTGCTGGGGCGGCTCGAGCAGCTCCGGTCCGCGCGCTGCATCGTCGTGGTGGCAGGGATGGACGGTGCCCTGCCGACCGTCGTGGCGGGGTTGGTCTCGGCTCCGGTCGTGGCAGTGCCGACGTCCGTGGGGTACGGGGCTGCCTTCGAGGGGCTGGCTCCCCTCCTGACGATGCTCAACAGCTGTGCGCCCGGGGTGGCGGTGGTCAACATCGACAACGGGTACGGCGCAGGGCACTTCGCAGCCCAGGTCGCCGCGTCGGTACCGCAGGCGGATGGCTCCTGACTGCCGGATGGCTCCTGACCGCCGGTCCTGACCGCTGGCACGCCAACCGTTCGCACTGGGCGCGGGCTGTGGTCGTACCTAGCCTGTTCGGCCCAACATTCTCCGAGTATCGCCCACGGCCTTGACCAATCCTTGAAGGGATCTTTACCTCCCCTTTACTATCGGCTCACAGCGCACGTCCGTCTTGAGAGTGAAGGCCGATGACAGTGACCACCCGGTTGTCCCGCGGGCACTTCCGCATCTTCGACGAGCTTGGCGCGGCGCTGGGCAACGTCGACGGTGACTTCGGCGTGGGTTTCGAGGCGCGTGACCTCGCAGGGCGGCTGCAGGGCCGGTTCGAGACTTTGGAGGAAGCCGTCAAGTCGCTGCAGCCGGAGTACCTGGACACGGCATCCCAGGCGACCTGACCGACGAAGCACGCGCCGTGCGCCGGCGAGCGCCCGACCTGGGCTCCGAGGCGGCATTCTGGGTGCATGAGTGACCGTGAAGAGTTCCTGGCGTGGGTCAGGACCACGCTGTACCAGGCAGAGCTCGCCCTCCATAACGGCGACCCGGCACCCCGACGGGCCCTGTGGTCCCGCCATGAACCAGTCAGTGTCCTGGGGGCCTGGCGCAACGCCCAAGGCCAGCGCGAGCTCGACGAGCTGTTCGGCGCTCTGGGGCACAGCTTCTCCGACTGCATCTCGTACCGCTGTGAGGTCCTGGCGTACGACGTCGTGGGCGACCTGGCGTACACCGCGGGCCTCGAGCACACCTCGGCGTCCGTGGACGGTCAGCCGCGCTCCTACACGTTGCGGGCCACTCAGGTGTACCGCCGCGAGGGTGGTGAATGGCGCGTGGCCCATCGCCATGCCGACACGATCACTGAGTGACGGTGCGGCTCGGCGGTGTTCGAGAGGTACCACGCTGCCGGGAACGAGTCAGGGAAGGGGGCGGCTCTGGTCGGCCGCGACCTCGGCGGCGCTCAGCGCACGGTTGTAGACCCGGACCTCGTCGATGGCTCCGCTGAACCACTCGCCGGCGATGGTGTTGCCGCCGATGCGCAAAGGCTTGGCCGACGTGCCGATCTTGCCGCTGCGGGGAACCGCCGCGACCTGCAGCCCGTTGACGTACAACCGGTGCGTCACACCGTCATACGTGCTGGCAACATGGGACCAGGTGCCGACGGGCAACACCGCCGGACCCGCGACGGCCACGTCGGACTTGAGCCGTAGGACGGACGACGGGTGGCTGCTGGCGTCACTCGAGTACAACGAGTAGGCCCTGCCGCCGGGGCGCTCCTTGACGAGCACGGAGCGCCAGCCGCTGGTGGTGGTGGGGCGCACCCAAGCCTCCAGGGTCATCCCCGAGGTCAGCCCCAGGCTCGTGCTGTCGGCGATATCGACCCGGTCGTTGACTCCGTCGAAGACCAGTGCGCCACCCAGGCGGCCGCTGGAGGTCCACGACGGCCCGTTCAGAGTGCCGGTGTTGCCCTGGCCGGAAGAGTCAGTAGCCGTGGTGCCGGAGCCCGCGTCGAAGGACCAGGCCCCCACCAGGCCGGGCGGCGGTGGTGTCGCATTCGACACTGTCACCGTGACGGCCGTGGAGGAGCCCACATTGCCCGCGGCGTCCGTCGCCGTGGCGCTGACCGTGTGGAAGCCGTTGGTGCTCGAGGTGGTGTTCCAGATGGCCTGGTAGGGAGGCGACGTGTCCGGGCCTCCCAGTGGGGTCCCGTCCAGGCGCAGCTGCACCGAGGAGACCCCCGTGTCGTCACCCGCCGTTGCCGTGACCGAAACGGTGCCGGAGACGGAGGAGCCGGCCGTTGGGGAGGTGACGGAGACCGTGGGCGCCGTCGTGTCAGCCGTCACGAGAGCCGTTGCCTCCTGTGAGGGTGCGCTCGTGTTGCCCGCCAGGTCGTGGGCGGTGACCTGGTAGTAGTACCGGCCGGCCGCAAGAGGGCTGTCGGTGTACGACGTCCCGGTCACCGTTGCCACCAGAGTCTGGGAAGTGGGGGTGAACCCGGAGGCTGTGCCGCGGTGTACGGCATACCCGGTGACTCCCACATCGTCCGAGGATGCACTCCAGGAGAGTTCCGTGCGGCTCAGGCCGCCTGTCGCGGTGAGTCCCGTCGGCGCGGTCGGGGCCTGGGTGTCACCGTCGTACGGCTGGACGCGGATGGCGCTGATGGCGTTGTCGAAGCCGGTCGGCAGCGACGTCGCCGGACCCGGCAGCATCGTGGTGCAGGTCGTCATGGCGTCGTCGACGCAGATGGTCGCTGCCCACCCGGCGGCAAGGTCAAGCGAGCTCGTCTGGTCGTTCCCCACGGTGGCGAGGTTGCCGCGCGAGGCCCGCCACGTCCCTGGTTCGAGCGGCTGCGCGACGCCGGTCGCCCCCGTGCCCGCGTAGGCGATGGCGGCGGGACCTCCCGAGCGTGTGGCACCGCCTTGGAAGGTGCCTGGTGCGGCGGACCTCACCTGGACGATGGGCGCCACGGAGGGGACCCCGTCGACGTCCACGACGAAGAGCATGTAGTAGCCGGGAGGCGCCTCGGCGGCGTTCGGAGGTGCAGTGATGGTCACCTGCTGACCGGAGGTCGTGAAGCTGAGGGGTAGGTAGCGCTGGCCCTGGTCCTGGGAGTGCGTCGGTGCCCCAAGCCGGATCAGGGCAGCCTTGGCGATCCGGGCGGCCTCCGGCGAGCTCACCGTGAAGGGCCGGTCCAGGGTGACCTGCGAGGGAGCCTGCGCGACCGTCGGTCGAGGCGCCAGGCTGCCGCTGCCGTCGCGCGCGAACAGGTACGGGGGCGAGTAGACCTCGATGTCCTTGCGGAGGTAGCCCTGCTGTTGGCAGGAGCCACAGATGCCGCCGCCACCGGTGAGCACGCGGCCGTCCGGCAGGAGCATGGCGGTCGAGTGGTACTGGCGCACCACGGAGGCGCTGGCCAGGGTGCTCCACGAGTCAGCTGCCGGGTCCCAGCGCTCCGCGGCGTAGACGGCGTTCGCCAGGCTGATGAGGCCGTCACCGGTGACCGACATGCCGCCGGTCGCCAGAAGCGTGCCGTCCGGCAGCAGCGTGAGGTTGTGCTGGCGTCGCCGGTTCGCCATCGGTGCGGCGGCCCTGGTCGCGAGGGTTCCCGAGCGGGTGTCGATGATCGAGGTGGAGCTGTAGGGGACTGCGACGCCGTTGACGGTCGACGAGCCGCCCCCTGTGACGAGGGTGAGTCCCGGCGCGTACGTGGCATAGCTGCCGTAGCTGCGGTCCACGCCGTCCCGGCCGATGCTGGCCTCGAGGGAGCCGGTGCCCCACCAGTTCAGCCGGCGCACCGCGTTGTCGGAGCCTGAGTTGAGGACCCGGCCGTCCGGTGCGCTCTGGAGGAACGGGTAGGCCCGGCCAGACGGTGCGGTGATCCCGGGCAGCTGTCGCACGGAGCCGTCGACGCCCCTGATCTCGGCGATGGTGGGGCCGCCGGCGACGATCAGCGCCTGCCCGTCCATGAGGGCCGCCACAGACGGGTACCAGCGTTCGCCGGCCATGTCGGGGCCTCGTGTCCAGGTCAGGGTCTCCCAGTCGAAGATGTGCGTCAGCCGTATGCCGTTGAGCGCCTGGTCCTTGTTCCCGCCCGCGACGAAGACGCGGCCGTCCGAGAGCTGGACGAAACCGGCGCAGAATATGTTGGCCCCGACCACGTCGATCCTGGTGGAGACCCCCGTGGCCGGGTCCCAGACGGCCGCCCGGGTGAACGTCTGGTCGGGGTAGGACTCCGTGGCGTTGTCCCCGACGGAGTCCCACATGAGGACCTTGCCGTTGGGAAGGAGCGCCGTGAAGGCCGGCACCACGGCGGCGGGCACGACGGGGCCCCACGAGCCCGACACCTCCGGGCCGGCCGCGACGGCGGCGGCTGCCTGCCTCGCGGCGGCACCGGTCGTGGGCCGCCGTCCCACGGCCGGGTTGGCAGTCCGCTCCAGCTGCTCCATGGAGACGCCGACCAGGTCGGTGTGGGCGTGCTCCTCGTCCGTCTGCGTGGCGAGACCGCGCGCTGGGTCGACGTCCTCGACGGAGGCCATACCGGTACCGCTGTGTGCCAGGGCGGCCGAGGCCGCCACAAGGGCGACCAGTGCGCCGCGGGCGAACCGAGAGCCTCGCCGGTGTAGGTCACGGGTGCGCATGGCAGGCCTCTCAGCAAGGGGACTCGGTGCAGCTACCCGCTCCACGCTAGGGGCCGAATCGCTTGTCCAGCAGATGAACCCGCAGCTCTAGCGACGGCCGGACCAAAGATCACCCCTGTGCCCGAGGGCGGTCTCCAGCACGCGGATGACAGGCCTACGACATCGATCGGACGAGCCCCGTCGTCTTCAGGTCCACGCGCCGCTCACCCCCGGGACGACACACACCGGCTGCAGCGCTGACGCGAGTCACTCGCGCACCGGCCGACGCTACATGGGCGCCCTCCTCTCGCCGGGGAGCGGTGCCAGAGGGCCCCGCAACTGAGAGGAGTGGCCTTCGATGTCGACCTTCGGCTGGGTGGTCATGGGATGCTTCGCGGGCATGCACGCCGCGACCTGGGGCGCGTACAAGGACTCGCCGTTCGAAGGGTTCCACTGGGCGAGGTGCCTGCGCAGCATCGTCCTGGCGGTGGCGCTCGCCGTCGCCCTGGTCCGGGTATGGCCGTTCCCCACCGGCCGGGATGTCGTCGTCGTGGCGTTCACGGTCTATGCACTGGAGCGCCTGGCGACGGAGGGCTGGAAGTCCATCCTGCGGGAGAACGACCAGAGCTCCTTCACCATCCCCATGCGTCTGGCGTTCCGCGGTCGCCCGGTCGACCACCGCACCATCCGGTATGCGGCGGGTCTCCTTCTGCTTGCCGCTCTCGGCGGCGCAGCATTGGCGTTGCGCTGGGCCGACGTCTCGTCGTCCCTGTCGAGCTGGCTCGTCGTCGTCGTGGTGGGGGGAGGGTCGGGATGGGCCACGGCGGTCGGTGGCGCCTGGAAGGATGCACCCATCGAGGGCTTCAGCAGCTGGAAGTTCCTCCGAAGCCCGGCGGTGGCGACGGCGTGGGCGGTGCCGCTGTCCATGCGCACCGAGGACTGGCTCCTCCTGAGCCTGGCATCCGCCGGTGCGGCGATCGCCACGATCGAGACCTACAAGACCTTCTTCACCGGGGACCGGCCGCCGGGAAAGTTCGACGGACGACCGACGGCGGCAGGGTCGACCGCCGTACGCAAGGTCGCGGGCTGCGTCCATGCCGTGACGTGGCTGGCCCTCGCGGCGGCCCTGCTGCCAGGCGTGCCGAGCGCGGTGTCCACCGAGCCGGTGAAAGAGCTGGACACCGCCCTCGGCGCCCTGTCGACGCAGCTTCTCATCGTCATTCTTGTCATGGGCATCCTGCGACACACGCTGCGCCTCAAGGGCGATGCCCCTGAGCTGCGACGTCCCGAGACACCGTTGGCGGGTGTCTCGGGACATCGTCGGTCGTGAGGATGGCCTTGGCGAGGCCTGCGAGGCCTGGCAGGAGGCAGGACCGGTGGGGTCAGCTGACGGGCGTCGCCGCGCTCACGAACTCGTTGGTGTAGGTCTTGGTGAGGTCGATCGACTTCCCCTGCACCTTGGGGTTGAACTCGCCCAGCACGGCCAGGCACGTCTTGGGGCCGTCCTCCGGCATGAGGCCGGTCGGGTTGAAGATGCCCTTCTCACTGGTCAGCGCATGGATGTAGGCCGGCTTCCCGACGCCCTTGTAGTAGTCGGCCGGCATCTTGTCGGCGATCTCCGCGGGGGTGTGGCCCTGGATCCAGGTCAGCGTGGAGACGTACGCGTTGACCAGCTTCTGCACGGTGTCCTTGTGGCTGTTGACCCACTCGGTCTGCATGTACAGCGACGTGGCGGGGTAGGTGCCGCCGAGCGCCGCCTTCGAGCCGGCTGCGGTGCGCATGTCGAGAAGGATGAAGGCGGTCTTGTCCGAGAGGGCCTGCGACACCGTGGGCTCCGTCGTCATGCCGCACGCGATGGCCTTCTGCTTCATGGCGGCGATGAAGGTCTGGCCGGCGCCGACGCCTCTGCGCGTCGTGGCGGCCGGGTCGACGCCCGCCTTCTTGGTGAGGTACTGCGTGAGGAAGTCGGTGGAGGAACCAGTGTCCGTGATCCCGAGGGAGAGTCCCTTGAAGTCGGCGGGGCTGGTGACCTTTCCCTTGAGGTCGCTGCGGCAGAGCTCCACCTCACCGGGGATCTGAAGCATCGACACCACCGCTTCGGACGACTTCCCCTGTGCCTGCAGGGCGATGTTGTGGTCGTAGAAGCCGCCGACTCCCTGGACCTGGCCCGCCAGCATGTTCTGGGTGGCGTCCCCACCGGCCGGCTCATCGATGAGGTTGACGTTCACTCCGGCCTTCTCGTAGTACCCCAGCTCCTTGGCGAGCATGAACGGCAGGTAGATCTGCTTGCTCATGCCGCCCACCATGATGGTGACGGTGGGTGCGTTGGCGGCGGGTTTCGACGAGGACGACTGGACGCCTGCGGCGTTGTTGGCGCAGGCCGCCATGGTGGTGGATGCAAGCAATGCGGCGCCGGCGGCGCAGAGACGTGTGATGTTCATTGAGCTCTCCTACTGAGTACGGGTTTGGCTGTGTGCCGGGGAAATGCGGGTATGCCGTCCTGGCGGCCGTGGCTCACTCGACGGCTGCCCCTCCGTGGGTCTGGGGAGGCCGCCAGCGCAGGAGGCGGCGCTCCAGGAGGGTGATGAGGGCTTCGGCGGTCAGGGCGATGACGGCGACGAGCACCATCCCGGCCAGGACCCCGTTCATGTCGAAGTTGTTCTGCGACGAGCGGATCAGCAGCCCCAAGCCACGGTTGGCTCCGAGGATCTCGCCGACCAGCGCACCGATGAGCGCGAAGCCGAAGCTGATGTGCAGACTCGCCAGGATCCAGGTGAACGCGGAGGGGAGGACGACGTCCCGCGTGACGCGCCAGCGGGAGGCGCCGAGGAGCCTGGCGTTGGCGATGAGGTTCCGGTCGACCTCACGAGCGCCCTGGAAGGCGTTGAAGAAGACGCCGAAGAACACCAGGACGACTGCGAGGATCACCTTGGACTGGATGCCGAAGCCGAACGCCACGGTGAAGATCGAGCCCAGGATGATGCGCGGGATCGAGTTGGCCGCCTTGAGGAACGGGCCGAACAGCTCTGCCAACAGGCGGACGCGCCCCAACGCGATGCCGCAGACGACACCCAGGACCGAGCCCACGGCGAACCCGAGCACCGCCTCCTCGAGGGTGACGAGGATCTGGTCCCCGAGCGACCCCTGCGGGGTGCCGATGGTCACCCAGTCCCGCAGCGACGCCCAGACGCCGGAGGGCTCGCCCCAGAAGAAGGGGTCCACCAGCTTGGCGTTGACGCACAGCTGCCAGGTCACCAGCAGTACGGCGACGATGCCCACGCGCAGGCCGGCCATCACGACCCGCCGCCGCCGGGCGGCGGCCATACCGGACTTGGCTTCTGCGGGCTGTACCTCGTCGGGCGGAGTGCCGAGAGGTGCGGGGTGGGCACTCGGCGTCACGGGCGTGTGCAGGTCCGTCATGACGCCAGCTCCGCCACGCGGGTCGTGCGGGCGTACGCCTCGGCAACCTCGGCCCGAAGGGCCTCCCACACCTGTTCGTAGATGCGCGTGAACGCCGGCTGGAAACGGATCTCCTGGACCACTCGCGGTCTCGGCAGGTCGATCTCGAACTCGGCCTTCACCGTCCCAGGCCCGGCAGTGATCACGACCACCTTGTCGGCGAGGGCGATGGCCTCCTCGAGGTCGTGGGTGACGAACACCACCGCGGGCTTCGTCTGGTCCCACAGCTGCAACAGCTCGGTCGACATGATCGCGCGGGTCTGGACGTCGAGGGCGCTGAACGGCTCGTCCATGAGCAGCACGCGGGGCTGGTTGATGAGCGACTGCGCCAGGGCGACCCGCTTGCGCATGCCGCCCGACAGCTGGTGCGGGTAGCGGTCCTCGAAGCCCGAGAGCCCCACCCGGCGCAGCCAGTCCCGTGCGAGCCGGGTCGCCTCGGAGCGGCCGGCACCGCGGTAGACAGGCCCGGCGGCGACGTTGTCCAGCACCGAGCGCCACGGGAAGACGGCATCCTGCTGGAACACGAAGCCGGTCTCGATGTCGATGCCCCGCACGGGCTCACCGTGGACGAGCGCCTCTCCACGCGACGGGCGCTCCAGACCGGAGACCAGCGTCAGGGTGGTGGACTTGCCGCAGCCGGTGGGACCGACGACGGCGCAGAACTGGCCCTCCTCGACCGTCAGCGACAGGTCCTTGATCGCGGTGTAGGTCCCGCCGTCCGCTGTGGCGAACTTCTTGGTCACGTTTCTCAGCTCGATGGCCGCCATTGGCCCGACCTCTCTCCTCGTTGAGTTGCGTCACCGTAAGGAGCGGCGGGCCACGCCCGGAACCGTTGTGCTCGTTCGGAGAGATAGCCGCGATAGAGATGGTTTTGTGCGATCTGCTCAGTCATGCTGGGAGCGGCGCCACCGTGGTCGCCGGCCGGTGCCCCGGCCTGGGGTGTGGTCGAAGGAGAGGTATGCCGCGGCTCGCCAGGACGCTCGCGTCGCGCATCCTGGTGGCAGTACTCGGAATCGTCGTGGTTACCCTGGCGGTCGGGTTCGCACTCTTCACGCGCCTGACCACCCGGATGGCGGACGTCCATGCCACCGAGCAGGCGGCCTCGATCGCCACCACGCTGGGCCGTGACCCGGCAGTCGCCCGCGCGCTCACCGACGGCGACCCAGGCAAGACGCTCAACCGGCTGGCCGAGAGCGTCCGGGCCGGCACCGGTGCGTCATACGTCGTGATCATCGACCGCGCCGGGATCCGCCACTCGCACCCGAACCCGGCGCTCGTCGGCCGTCGCATCGAGGAGCCGGTTGCGGCGCTCGACGGCAAGGTCCACACCGGCATCGACGAGGGCAGCCTCGGCAGGTCGGCCAACGCACGAGCGCCGGTCCTCGACGGCTCGGGCCGCGCAGTGGGGGAGGTCTCCGTGGGCCTGCTGGAGTCCGAGGTCAGCGTGCGGCTCAAGGCGGAGGTCCTCGACATCGTCGCGTACAGCTCCATCGCGCTCGCCTTCGGGGTGGCGGCCTCGTTGCTCCTCGCGAGAGCCATCAAGCGGGTGACGTTCGGGGTGGAGCCGGCGGAGATCGCCGCGCTCATGCAGGAGCGCGAAGCCATGCTGCACGGCGTCCGCGAGGGCGTACTCGGGGTCGATGCCAAGGGCGCGATCAACGTGCTCAACGACGAGGCCCGACGGCTCCTAGGGCTTGAGTCCGCTGCGCTGGGTCAGCGCGTCGAGGAGGTCCTGGCGCCTGGTCGCCTGCAGCGCATCGTCACCGGAGAGGTCACCGGGTCGGACCTCGTCGCCGTCACGGACGAGCATCTGCTCGTCCTGAACCGCATGCCTGTCGCGGTCGGAGGCAGGAGCACGGGCTGGGTCGTGACGATCCGCGACCGGACGGAGCTGGAGGCGCTGCTGCGCCAGCTGGACTCGATGGAGGGGCTGTCGACCGCCCTGCGCGCCCAGGAGCACGAGTTCTCCAACCGTCTTCACGTCCTTGCGGTTCTGCTCGAGCTCGGCGAGGTGGAGGAGGCCACGCGCTACAGCACCCAGCTTCAGTCCGAGACCGCGATGGCGAGCGAGGAGATCCGGGCGCGGGTCGGATCCCCTGTGGTGGCAGCGCTACTGGTGGCCAAGACGACCGTGGCTGCCGAGCGGGACGTCGTGCTCTCGCTCGACCCCAGCAGCCGCCTTGCCGCAGACCAGGTCGGGGACCTGCCGATCGTGACAGTCCTCGGCAACCTCGTGGACAACGCGGTGGATGCGGTGGCAGACGACCCCGCGACCAGCGGACGGAGCCCGCGGGGGACCGTCACGGTCTGCCTCGGCGTCAGCGGCTCAACGGTTCGGCTGTCTGTCATGGACAGCGGTCCCGGCATACCCGCGGACCGTCTCCAGGACGTGTTCGTCGACGGCTACTCCACCAAGGAGCCGCGTGGCGCCATGCGGCGTGGGCTGGGCCTTGCCCTGGTCCACCGCCTCGTCTCTCGCGCCGGCGGGACGATCACCGCCAGCTCGCCGGGGGGCGCCCGGTTCGACGTCGTGCTGCCGATGCGGGTGCGGGAGGTCGCGTCATGATGGCGGCGTCATGATCCGGGTCCTGGTGGTGGACGACGACTACCACGTCGCACATGCCCACGCCCTGAGCGTGCGGCGCCTCCCAGGGTTCGAGGTTGTCGGTGAGGCGCACTCCGGTGGCGAGGCCAGGGAGCTCGTGGCGTCGACTCGCCCGCAGCTGCTGCTGCTCGACATGTACCTGCCTGACTTCTCGGGGCTCGACCTCATGCGCGGGATCGCCGCGTCCGGCGAGCCGGTGCCCGACTTCCTCCCCGTGACCGCGGCCCGCGACATCGACTCGGTCCGGACGGCGATGCAGCTCGGGGCGTTCTACTACCTGGTGAAGCCGTTCAGCTTCGCCGCCCTCCGGGAGCAGCTCGAGTCGTACCGCACGTGGGCCGAGCGCGTGGACCGGGCACCGGAGGCGGACCAGCCCACCATCGACACGCTGTTCAGCCTTCGCGGGACGCCCTCCCGGCGCGCCTCCGCAACGCAGTCGCTGCAGCCCACCATGGCTCGGGTGCTGGAGATCGTGACGACGGCGGACGGGTCGGTCGGTGCTGCGGAGGTGGCCGAGATCCTGGGTGCCAGCAGGCCGACCGCGCAGCGGTACCTCGCGACGCTGGTGAAGAAGCAGCTGCTCGACCTGGACCTCGCGTACGGTGCCACCGGTCGCCCCGAACACCGCTACCTGCGTCGACGCGGTTGACCGGGGAGCGCCCTCCCAGCCCTGCGCCGGCCAGGCGAGCGCCTCAGTGGTCGTGACCTTGGCGGCCGAGCGTCTCGACGGGGGCCGCCCCGGGGCGGGTCCACTGGGGGACGGGGCGGCTTGTCGGGCCCCAGGTGGCCACCCCGTCGGCGTCCGAGCGCCAGTACCAGCAGGCCTGGCCCCCGTCGGCGGGATGTCCCTCCCGCACACTGCCGATCACGGGCCAGCCCTCCGGGTTGTCCTCCCACGCCTCGCCGCGACCGTAGGGCGTCATGTCGAGCAGGGCGAGGGAGCCGTTGACCACCTCGTTGCCTCGGCCCGTCGTGGAGTAGGTGAGGAACACGCGCTCGCCGTCGCGCAGGAAGCTGACGATGCAGCCCATCTCTTCGCCGACGGGCGCTTCCACGTCGCGCACCGAGTACCAGGGCTGGGTGTAGCCCATGAACTCGACGTAGGCAGCCACCTCGTCCCAGGAGCCTGAAGTCAGGACGGCGAAGGAGACGCCGCGAGCGTTGAGATAGACGGCGTCCTTCAGGTGCCAGGCCGTCGTGGTGCAGCCCTCACACTGCCCCTGGTGCGGCGCGCCGTCGTACCACATGTGCTTGTAGACGATGAGCTCGTCGCGGCCCTGGAACAGGTCGAGGAACGGGACAGGGCCGTCGGGTCCGGTCACCTCGACGGTCCCGTCGAGCTCCACCATTGGCAGCCGTCGGCGGGCTGCGGCGAGCGCGTCGCCCGCGCGAGTGTGGGCCTTCTCGCGGACCAGAAGCTCGTCTCTGGCCGTCTGCCACGTTGCGCGGTCGACGATCGGCGGTCGGCCGGGGAGCACGCTGCTCCGGTGGTCCGAGGTGGTCGGGTCGTCCGAGGTGGTGCTCATGCTGTCCTCCGAGTGTCTCGTGTCCGCGCCGTCGCCCGGATCCCTGCGACGGTCACCACAACAGACCTGCGAGCGGGCCGGAAGTCATCGGAGCCGCAGGTCGGCGGCGGCATCACAGCGCGGAATACGCCGAAAACCGACTCTCGCACCATCAGCCACGCCCAAACGTCAAGGAATGACAAATAACGCACGCATCCGTGCCCAGCGAGACATTCTGAAGGCCTTGTCGACAGATCGCGCGACTACCACCCGCGATCCCCTTCTGAGCAGAGCATTCCAGGCTCGAGCTCGCACTCCTGCGTCTTTCATGCACCCCCTCTGAGAGGACCGCTATGCGCATCACGAAGAAGACAGCCACGCTTGCCGCGGCCGGGGTCGTCGCCCTCGGCATCTCCGGCGGGACGGCGTACGCCGCGGGCCTGATCCCGGGGTCGGACGGCACCATCCACGCCTGTTACAACACCACGAACGGGAACGTCCGCGTTGTAGCGGCGGGTCAGGCCTGCCGCGTCCACGAGAAGACCCTCGTATGGAGCCAGACCGGACCGCAGGGCCCTCAGGGCCCTCAGGGCCCTCAGGGCCCCCAAGGTGCGCAGGGCGAGCCTGGTCCGGCTGGGGCTCAGGGACCCCAAGGCCCACAGGGTGCGACGGGTCCGGCCGGACCTCAGGGCCCGGCGGGTGTGAATGCTCCCAAGACCTTCGCCGGGGAGTTCCAAGGTTCGACCCTCGCCATCTGGTCCGGAACGGCTGCCTTCACGGTGACTCATGTGGCCACCGGGCAGTGGCAGATCCACATCCCTGCCGGGACCTTCCCATCAGGCGCGGGGGTCGGCAACCGGTGCCCCATCCCGATGGTCCAGGCGCTCGTCCCGGGCGGCGCGATGATCATCGACGAGAACCGCTGTGGGCCGCTGACCGGTGACGGAAGCGTCCAGCTGACCGTTCGCAGCGCAGATGGAAGCGACAACCACTTCGTCAGCTTCGTCGTGACTGCGGTCGGCTGAGCAGCGTCCACAGCGGCTCCTGGGTCCCCCACCCCAGGAGCCGCTGTGGGGCAGGTGGGGGAGCGGGACCACGGACGAGATCAGTCAGCCCCGGTGCGGAGTGACAAGCCCAGCTCACGCATCCGCGTGGTGACCAACCTGTGGACCAGATCGTCCGTAAGTGGCGCGTCGGCGGTGAAGTGCAACGAGCCCTTGGTGACCACATACTGCCTGAGGTCCTCGGCAAGGGTGTGAAGGACAGTGCCGCTGTGGGGCAGATAGCTGAGGTGGTTCCTGAAGGCAGCGAACCCGGCCACTGTCCTGCCCTGGACCTTGAACGCCGGCAGACCGTAGGAGAGGCACTGTTCGGCGTCGGGCACCAGGGCCAGGATCCTGTGGCGGAGTCTGCCGAGCGCGTCGCGGCTGGGCTCCTCGACAGTGGCGAGGTAACCGTCAACGTCAGATGCCGCCATGGCTCGAGTGTGGCAGGGTCCTCCGCCCGGCCAAGCATCACGACGCTGATCGCGACGATGAGCAGGAGGAGCGCGACAGGGGCGGCGAGCTCGAGCAGCGCCCCTGGGTGGGGTGGGTCAGGGCTCCAGGTAGCGCTCGTGCCAGCCAGCCGTGAGGGTCTCCGCGACCTCCTCCATCGCCGGAGCCTGCCGCCAGGGGCGGCCGTGGGCACGCAGGATGGACTGACACTCGTCCAGGCGGACCTGGCAGCGCAGGACCGCCTCGCGGCGCCGCTCCTCGGGGCCGCCGACGGCGCCCGTCCAGATGGCCCGGCCCGCCATGAACCCGCAGGCTCCGGCCTCCGCCACGATGGCCAGCTGGCGCCGGAACACCTCGTACGTGCCGGAACCCGACAGCATGACCCACGGCCTTCCTGCGCACGCCGCGTCGATGGCGCGCGCCGCCTGGGCGGACGCCTCCTCGCCGGTCGTGTCGCCGGGAGCGTCCACGAGGTCGCCGGGGAACTCGGACTTCAGGACGTCGATGCCCAGCTCGACGAACTCCTTCGCGGCACCGACGACCACGTCGACCCGTTCCTCGCGCGCACCCTGACCGGTCGGGTCCTGGCCGTCGCGGGGGTACCACAGGGGTTCGACGACCAACGGGATCTGGTGGTGCTCGCAGTCGCCGACAACGCTGGAGACCATCCGCCGGATCTCGTCCGCATCGTCCGCGTCCGGACGCCACCAGACGACCAGCTTCACGGCATCGGCCCCGAGCGTCTTGATCTTCTCGACGGTCCATCGATCCCGAAGCTGCGTCGTGGTCCCGAAGCCGCCGCCGGCCTGGTAGCTCAGCGCCTCGATGCCCGTGATGATCCCGGTGTCCCTGGGGATCACGCCCGTCACGATGCCCTGCGCCAGCGACCACAACGGGTCGACGAGAAACGCGCTCGCATGGGGGGCAAGGGCGGCGACCAGCTCGAGCTTGCTCCGGGTCACCTCGGCCGAGGTGACCCGCCGCCAGTCGGGGTCGATCATCGCGAGGTAGTTCTCGGGATGGTCGATGGCAAGCGTCGCGATGAACCCGTCCTGTGTGGCGATCCTTGTCAGCGACCGCAGCTTCCCCAGGCTCCGGGGACCGCTCAGCCAGTCACTCATGACAGGCAGCGTAGGACAACGAACGTCGACAACCGAGCATCCTTCGGGGACGATGAGGCACTCTGGTCGGTCGTCGTCGTCGGGGAGGTGCATTGGCCCGGGTCGCCGTCACCGGACATCTGTGTGTCGACCTCATTGCCGGGCTCAGTGGCCACGAGCGGATCGACCCCGGACAGCTCTTCGAGGTCGGTCCCCTCTCGGTCCGTCTCGGAGGCAGCGCAGGCAACACCGGGGGTGACCTCGTCGAGCTGGGTGTCCCCGTGGACGTCGTCGCTACGGTGGGGGACGACGACCTCGGAATCCTGCTTCAGCGGCTGATCGCCACGCGCACCGGGATGACACCCCGGCTCAGGCGGGTCGGGGGAAGCGCCACCTCGTACAGCCTCGTCTTCGAGACCCCGCACTCGGACCGCACGTTCTGGCATCACGTCGGAAGCAATGCCCACTTCGACGGCAGCGAAGTGGAGCCCACGCCGGACCTGGCCCTGGTCCACGTCGGCTACCCCAACCTGCTTCCGGCGCTCGTGGCGGACGACGCCGCGCCGTGGCGAGGGATGCTCGGCCGGCTGCGCACGGCCGGGGTGACGACGTCGGTCGACCTGGCGGTCCTCGACCCAGGGTCGCTGGCGGGCCAGCTCGACTGGGCAAGCATCCTCCGCGCCACCCTGAGCGAGGTGGACGTCATCACTCCGAGCGTCGACGACCTGATCTCTGCGCTGCCCGGCCACACTGGGCCAGCGCGTCAGGACGACGCCAGCGTGGAGCGAGCGGCCGAGATGCTGCTCGACTGGGGCGCCGGCGTGGTCCTGCTGTCAGCGGGGCCACGCGGAGCGTTCCTGCGCACGGCCGGCCGCACCCGCCTGCGAACGGCCGGACGGGGGTTCGTCGCGCCGGACGCCTGGGCCGATGTGCGGGAGTGGGTGGCGCCCTACCCGGTGACTCGCGTGGCGACGACCACCGGAGCCGGGGATGCGGCCACCGCCGGACTGCTCCGCGGCCTGCTCGCCGGACTCTCGCCACGACGTTCCGGCGCGCTGGCCATGGCCTGCGCCGCGTCAGTGGTGTCTGGGCGCCGCCCGACGCCGGAGGTCCTCGCGACGATCGACGAGCCGCTCGCATCGGCGTGCCGGCAGCACCCCGGCTGGTAGGCGCCCAGCGGCCGGGGCCAGCGGCTCACGCCTCGGCGACAGGCCACGCGTCGGCGGCCTTGGAGTCGAAGGCGTCGGCGTCAGGGAGCTGGCGAGCCATCTGCTCGGCGACCTCGGAAGCGCCGACGTACGGCTCCTCGCGAAGACCGTCGACGACTCCGTGACGGTCGGCAGGCGACCGGTTCTGGCTGAGCTTGGCCTTGGCCTGCACCTGCTCCACGGTGACCTCGACGCCGACGATCGCCCGAAGCTGCCCGTCGATGTACTTCGCCGGCGCCTGAAGGGTGCTCCAGGGATCGGGGCGATGGGCCTCATGTCGTGCCACGAGGTCGTCGACCGCGTGCCGGAGCCAGCCTGTGTCCTCATGGACCCTGGCCCGTCCGGTGAGCTGGACCACGGAGTAGTTCCAGGTCGGTACGACCCGACCGTGCTCGGCCTTGCTGGGGTACCAGGTGGGCGAGACGTACGACTGGGGCCCCGTGATGACGAGAAGGCATGGTTCGCCGTCTGCGATGTGCGTCCAGTGCTCGTTGGCCCGGGCCATGTGCGTGATGACGGTGTCGCCCTCCCACAGCACCGGCAGCAGCGTCGCGAGCGGGTAGCCGTCGGCTCCGACGCTCACCAGCTGGGCAGAGCCGATCTCCCTGACCATGCGCCGGATCTCCGGCTCGTCCTCTAGGGCGTTGAAGTGGGGGACGTACATGGCAACCATTCTGGCCTGTCACTAGGGGGAGGGTCGCCTTTGCCACCGGGTGTCAGCGGCCTCGGAGTACGGCGAGCTGCCGAGCGAGTGTCTCCGCATCGATCTGCCCACGCGCGTACCGCAGCTGTACCTCCACCTCCGCCGGCGTCTGGAGCGGTGACTGCGGCACTGACTGTGGCACTGACTGTGGCACTGTCCGTGGCAATGTGTGCGGCGAAGGTTCCTGCGGACTGGCTCCCGACCGCACGCAGCCGGCGCCCCGGTCGAGCACCGTGACGAGCGCCCAGGCACCGAGGAGCAGGCCCGCGAGCACGAACAACCACCCCAGCACCATGACGAACCACCCGGCCGGACCCATGTATCCCCAGCCCATCATCGCGACCACCTCTCTCCATCGCCTTCACCCTCCTCGCTGGGGCCTTTGCGCGTCAGAGGAGAAAGTCCCGGCCCGCACGGTGCAGCGGTGGGACCTTCGACCCTGCCGCCAGCGGACGTCTGGCGAGAACCTGGCACGGTAAGCACCCAAGCGGTAAGGAGGAGGGCTGCCATGCTGGTTCGTGAGCTGTTGACCCGGGAGGTGGCCGTCGTCCGCGAAGGCTCCGCTCTCGACGCCGCCGTCCGGATACTCGCGGAGCGAGGAGTTTCCGCACTGCCGGTCGTGGACGCAGCCGGCCATGTCGTCGGAATCCTCTCCGAGGCAGACGTCCTGCGCCTGTACCTGTCCGCGGACCCGCGAGCACACCTGCGTACGACTGTCGGCCAGGAGCTCGCCGAGGCGCCCTGGCCGGCTCTGGTGTCCGACGTCATGACGCCGGACCCTGTCACGGCCCAGGAGGGCACCGACGCCTCGGACGTGGCTCAGCTTCTCGCTGACACCGGCTGGAAGAGCGTGCCCGTCGTCGACGACCACGGCGTGCTCGTAGGGATGGTGAGTCGCAGTGACGTCATCCGAGCCTTGTCCACCAACGACGCCCAGATCTGGTTGCACGTCGTGCGCGACTTCGCCGACCTCGAGCGCACCCGCTGGTCAGCCAGCGTGGTGAGGGGCGTGATCACGGTTCGCGGCGTGGAGGCCGGACGGGAGGCGCGACTGGCCGCCGCGATCGCGGCTACCGCTCCGGGAGCCCGTGGAGTCGTCATCGAGGACGCGGTGGCCGGTGCCCCTCTCGAACGCGCGGCTGACGCGTGAGGCGAGCCACCCTCGACCAGCTGCAGCGGCTGCTCTCCAGCCTTCCCGACGCTCCTCGTGTCGTGGTCGCCGGAAACGCCGCGACACCCTGGGAGGCGGTCGCCGCGCTGGACCGCGCGCTCCCGGCCTACCGGGTCTGGATGCTGAACGCCGGCCCAGGTGTCCCGGACCGCCCAGGCGTGGTCGCCGAGACTCCCTTCGTCGGTGTGGGAATGCGCCGGCACAGCGGGCTGGAGTACCTGCCCTGCCGCCTGTCGATGGTGCCGTTGCTCTTCACGGCCCTGCGACCTCCGGATGTCGTGATGGTGCAGTGTGCTCCGGCGCGGGACGGGATGCTCAGTCTCGGCATCGAGGTCAACGTGCTGCCTGCAGCGATCGAGGCGTGTCGCACCCGCGGCGGGCTCGTCGTGGCGGTGGTGAACGAGCGCATGCCGTACACCTTCGGTGACGCCCTGCTGGACCCGTCCCTCGTCGACGTGGCTGTCGAGGTCGATGAGGCGCTGCCGTCCCCTCCAGCGGCGTCAGTCGCGGACGACGCCAGCCACGTGGTGGGGGAGCAGGTCGCAGGTCTGGTCCAGGACGGCGCCACGCTCCAGATGGGCATCGGCGCGGTGCCGGACGCGGCCATCGGACGGCTCACGTCCCGTCGCGGGCTGCGGATCTGGACGGAGATGTTCTCGGACGGGTTGCTCACCCTGGAGCGCGCCGGCTCGCTCGACGCCGACCATCCGGTCACGGCATCGTTCTGCTTCGGTTCCGCGGAGCTCTACGACCATGTGGACCGCAACCCCCGGATCCGTATGTTGCGCACCGAGAAGACGAACAGCCCCGCGCTGATCGCCGCCAACCCTGCGATGACGAGCATCAACACAGCCCTCGAGGTGGACCTCTACGGCCAGGCCAACGCCTCTCGTGTCAATGGCCGGATCCACTCGGGCTACGGCGGGCAGACGGACTTCATCGTCGGCGCCCTCCACGCCGGCGGCGGCCAGGCTCTGCTGGCACTGCGCAGCTGGCACCCCAAAGCCGACGTGTCCACGATCGTGCCGCTGCTCGACGAGCCGGTCACCTCCTTCCAACCCAGCGCCGTCGTCACGGAACACGGCATCGCGCCGTTGTTCGGCAACGACCAGGAGGCCCAGGCCCGCGCCCTCATCGACAGGGCCGCGCACCCCCGGGTGCGCGACGAGCTGTGGGAGGAGGCCGGCATCCTGGGACTGGGCCGTCCTTGAGCAGCGCGACAACAGCGGCCGGGACGGACCCTTGCTTGTCCCGATCCCGCCCGTCGATCCCGCCCGTCGATCTCGCGTCGCCCCAGCGTCTCCAACCGTGCCCGCCACCAGCACCGTCCCCGCCGCGAGCGCCTCGTCATGGCGGGACCTCAGGCCCTGGTCAGCCTCCGTTGCATCTGTTGGGATGGGGCGCATGACGCAGACCGCGGCGGTGTCGTACGACACGGAAGCACTCGAGCTGGACCTTCGCTGGTGGGCGGCCGCCAACTACCTCACCGTGGGACAGATCTACCTGCGAGAGAACCCGTTGCTGCGTGAGCCGTTACGCCTCGAACACGTCAAACCGCGCCTGCTGGGCCACTGGGGCACCAGCCCCGGCCTCTCCATGGTCTACACCCTGGTGAACAGGGTGATCCGCGAGACCGACAGTGACTGGCTCTACATCACCGGTCCGGGGCACGGCGGACCCGCGCTCGTGGCGGCCGGCTGGCTCGACGGCACCTACTCCGAGATCTATCCGCACATCGGTGAGGACGAGGACGGCCTCCGTGCGCTCTTCAGGCAGTTCTCCTCCCCGGGCGGCGTCCCGAGCCATGTGAGCGTGCAGACCCCCGGCAGCATCCACGAGGGAGGCGAGCTGGGGTATGCGCTGGTCCACGCGGCCGGGGCGGCTTTCGACAACCCGGACCTCGTCGTGGCGTGCGTCATCGGTGACGGTGAGGCTGAGACCGGTCCCCTCGCGGCCTCCTGGCGACTGCCCAGCTTCCTGAACCCGCGGCGCGATGGTGCGGTACTGCCGATCCTCCACGTGAACGGCTACAAGATCTCCGGGCCTACGGTCCTCGGGCGCACGGACGACGAGGACGTCGAGGCGTACCTGCGCAGCCAGGGATGGGACCCGGTGACCGTAGCCGGTGACGACCCCGTGGCCGTCTTCCCTGGCCTGCATCGGGCCCTGTCGGAGGCACATCAACGGATTCGCCACCTTCAGGACGACGCCCGTGGAAGGCCTGGACCCAGCGAACCCGTCCGCCACGCGTGGCCGGCCATCATCCTTCGCACGCCCAAGGGCTGGACCGGTCCGCACACCGTGGACGGGGTACAGGTCGAGGGGACGAACCTGAGCCACCAGGTCCCGCTCGCGGGACTCGCGGACAACCCTCAGCACCTCTCGATGCTCGAGGACTGGATGCGCTCCTACCGCCCCGGCGAGCTGTTCGACGAGCAGGGCCGTCTGGTCCGGGAGCTTCGGGCCTTGGCGCCGGAGGGCGACAAGCGCCTGTCGGCGACCCCGCATGCGAACGGTGGACGGCTGCGCGTGGAGCTAGCACTTCCGGAGGTCGCCGACTACCAGGTGGACGTGCCGGCGCCTGGGCGGGTCTGGGTCGAGAACACGAAGCCCACCGGGGAGCTGATCCGCGACGTGTATTCGGCGACCACCCGCGAGGACGGCGGCGGCAGCTTCAGGCTGTTCTGTCCCGACGAGACGGCCAGCAACCGGCTCCAGTCGGTCTTCGAGGTCACCGACCGCTGCTTCATGGGGCCTCTGGAGCCCACTGACCGACAGCTCGGACCCGACGGCAGGGTCATGGAGGTGTTGAGCGAGCACCTGTGCCAGGGCTGGCTCGAGGGATACCTCCTCAGCGGTCGGCACGGCGTCTTCGCCACGTACGAGGCGTTCGCCATGGTGTCGGCGTCCATGGCCGTCCAGCACGTGAAGTGGCTCCAGCACGCCCAGGAGCTGCCGTGGCGAGCGTCGGTCTCGTCGCTCAACGTCCTGCTCACCTCGACCTGCTGGCGCAACGACCACAACGGCTTCTCGCACCAGGGTCCAGGCCTCATCGACTGCCTGCTCCCCCTCGCGCCCGGAGTGGTCCGGGTATGGCTTCCCCCGGACGCCAACACCACCTTGTCCATCACCGACCACTGCCTGCGCAGCACCGACCACGTCAACCTCATCGTCGTCGACAAGCAGCAGCACCTGCAGTACCTGACGTACGAGGCCGCGGCCCGGCACTGCGCCGACGGCGCCGGGATCTGGGACTGGGCCAGCACCTGCCCATCCGAGGTGACCCCGGACGTCGTGCTGGCCTGCGCCGGTGACGTGCCGACCCAAGAGGCGCTGGCGGCTGTCGAGCTGCTGCACCTGCATGTCCCCGAGCTCGCCGTACGGTTCGTCAACGTCGTCGACCTCATGGCGCTGCTGCCTGAGAACGACCATCCGCACGGGTTCACGGACAGCAGGTTCGACGACCTCTTCACCGCCGACCGCCACGTCGTTTTCGCCTTCCACGGGTACCCGAGGGCCGTCCACCAGCTGATCCACGGGCGAAGCAACCCAGGACGGTTCCACGTGCGCGGCTTCAGCGAGCAAGGCACGACGACGACACCGTTCGACATGGTCGTGCTCAACCGGATGAGCCGCTTCCACCTCGCCAAGGAGGTCCTGCGCCGCGCTCACCGGCGGGTGGCTGGCTGGGACGACCTCGGCCGGCTGTGTGACGAGCGCCTGGCGGCGCACCAGTCCTACATCCGCCAGGAGCTGGCCGACCTCCCGGAGATCGCCGGCTGGACGTGGCAGGGTCTGGAGCCGTGACGGGGACGTTTCTCGTCCTCAACGTCGGCTCGTCGTCGGTGCGTTACCGCCTGGGCGCGGCCTTGGACGACGGCCAGGACGTGCACGGACACCTCGAGGACATCGGTGGCGAAGGCCCCGCCGACCATGACTCGGCACTGCGTGAGGCTTTCCGCGACCTGGCTGAGCGCTGGCCGAGCCTGCGGCATCGAGCCCCGACAGCGGTGGGACACCGCTTCGTCCACGGCGGGAACCGGTTCCACGCACCGGTTGCCGTCGACGAGTCGGTGATGGCGGACCTCAGGGCGCTGGCGCCGCTGGCCCCCTTGCACACCCAGGTCGGACTTGCCGGGATCACGGCCGCGAGAGACGCGTTCCCCGGAACACCCCAGGTCGCCGTGTTCGACACCGCGTTCCACGCCGACCTGCCGCCGAGGGCGTTCACGTACGCGGTGCCGACCGCCTGGCGTGATGAGCACGCGGTGCGCCGCTACGGCTTCCACGGCTCGTCCTTCGCGCACGTCGCTCGTCGGGCTGCGCTACTGCTGGGGCTGGCCGGAACGGAGGCGAACCTGATCCTGCTGCACCTCGGGAACGGGGCGAGCGCGTGCGCGGTCCGCGGCGGACGCAGCATCGACACCTCGATGGGGCTCTCCCCGTTGGAGGGGCTCGTCATGGGCAGCCGGTCCGGGGACGTCGACCCGTCGCTCGGCGCGTTCATGGCTCGTGTCGCGGGCCTTGGTCCCGCTGCGTACGAGGACGCCCTGAACCACGACAGTGGGCTTGCTGCTCTGGCTGGCACCACCGACTTCCGCGAGGTGGTGCGACGTCGCGCCACCGGCGACGCTCATGCGGCGCTCGCCTTCGACGTCATGGCCTACCGGATCCGCAAGTACATCGGGGCGTATGCCGTCGCCTTGGGCCGCGTGGATGCCATCGTCTTCACCGGGGGGATCGGTGAGCACAGTCCCGAGCTGCGGGCCGAGGTGCTGGGTGGGCTGGAGCCGCTGGGAGTGGAGCTGGATGCAGACGCCAACGAGCGCGCGTCCGAGCCTGAGCGACGCCTCACCGTCGTGGACAGCCGACTGGCGGCCTTCGTCATCCCTGCGGACGAGGAGCTGGAGATCGCGCGCGCCTGCGCGGACCTGCTGGCAACGTCGGCCTTGTGAGTCGCGCTGCCCGGCAACCTGTGCCACTTCTCCACCGACCACGAGACCGCCGAGGCGGCGTCTGAAACGCCCGGCATTTGAGAGCGGTTGTCGATCACCACCTGTGCGCGGTCCGGGCCTTCTCCACGGGAACGGCACCCTGGGGGTGATGCGGCCCGGTCGCTGGGTAAGAGAGCGGCATGGAGAACCGCCAGGACGCGACCCCCGTACTCGACACCATCCAGCAGATCCGCGACGAAGGCCTGTACTCGTTCTCCCTACCGGGTCACCGGTTCGGTCGCGGCATCGACTCCCACACTGCGCGGGTGCTGTCGCGGTCCACCTTCGAGGCCGATGTCATCATGGCGAAGTCGTCGGTGGGAGAGGCCGAGGATCTCTACGCCGAAGCCGTCGGCGCCCGTCAGGCCATCTTCACCACGTGCGGTTCCAGTATCTCCATCCATGTAGGGCTGCTGACGATCGCGGGGCCCGGCAGCACCGTGCTCGTGGACCGCAACGTCCACAAGTCGGTCGTCGCCTCACTCATCCTCGCGGGGGCCAACCCGGTCTGGCTGCGGCCGGCCTGGGACCATGAGCGTGAGGTGGCGCACCCGGCGTCCGCAGAGACAGTGGCCCGAGCCCTGGAGGACCACCCCGAGATCGACGCCGTGCTGCTCATCACGCCGACCGAGTACGGCACTGGCGCCGACGTGAAGAAGGTCGCTGACCTGTGCCACGCACGGGGCGTGCCCCTCATGGTCGACGAAGCCTGGGGTGGCCACTTCGGCTTCCATCCCGACCCTCCTACCGCTGCCGTTCAGGCCGGCGCCGATATCGCGGTGCAGAGCCTCCACAAGGCGGACGGTGGCCTGTGCCAGGCGTCGATGATCCTCGTCGGCGGCGACCTCGTCGACCCTGTCGACCTGCGACTGCGGCTCGATCTCATCACTACGACGAGCCCGTCGGCCCTGGTGTACGGGTCGATCGACGGCTGGCGTCGTCACCTGGCTCTCAACGGGAAGGAGCTCATCGACGGGGCCCTGCAGCGCGCGGGCGAGCTTCGGGACCAGCTGAGGTCGGTGGAGGGCCTCGTGGTCGACGACGAGTCGATCCTGGGGTGCGAGGGCGTCACCGAGTGGGACCCTCTCAAGCTGTGCGTCGATGTCTCTGCGCTGGGGATCACCGGATACCAGGCGAAGGAGTGGCTCTCTTCGGAGCGACAGATCGCGGCCCAGCTCGGCGATGCCCGCAGGGTCGTCTTCTCCTTGACGTATGCCGACGAGGAGGCCGCGATCACGGACCTCTTCCAGGCGCTGAAGGCGCTGGCCGCGGAGCCTCCCCGCGAGAGGCGTCCCGCGCCCGCAGTGCCTGCGCTGGAGGAGCTCAACCTCGAGCAGGTCATGGGGCCACGAGAGGCGTTCTTCGCTGCGACGGAGCAGGTCGAGGACCCGGTGGGGAGGGTGAGTGCCGAGATGGTGAGCCCCTACCCGCCCGGAGTGCCGGCGATCCTGCCCGGGGAGCGCTTCAACCGGGCCGTCGTGGAGTACCTGCGGGCCGGCCTGGCGGCAGGGATGACGATCCCGGACGCCTCCGACCCGGAGCTGGCGACGTTCCGGGTCGTGAAGGACTGACCGAACGTCTTCCCCGGTGCATGAGCGCAGCCACCCCCGGGTAGGGGCCCGCGTGAACCGACCTGGTCGCCCGACCCACCTCATCCGACCCCACCGAGAGGAACGCCATGACACAGCCGTCGCCCGAGCCACATCCCACCCTGGACGACGTCGTGGAGGACGACAACGACGCCCTCCCCACACCCATCCGCCAAGGGCACGCCGGCATGCCGGAGCGTCTGGATGACGATGCCCTGGCCAGGGTGGTCGACCGCGAGCGCGTCGAGGCAGGGCTCATCGACTACGCGCCGGACGACGTACCCCCGGCGACGGATCCACTGCCGGAAGGATCGTCGGAGGCTGCGGACCGTGCCCAGCGGGGCCTGACGGAAGAGCCCTAGGACACGGCGTCTCGGGTCGGTGCGGCGGGCTCTGTCCCGCTGCCTACCCGGTACGCCACAAGGGGGATGTGTCACCAGCCTGGCGGGTGTTGTCTTCGAAAGTTGGGTCTCCCGGGCTGCCCCGGGGGGCATGGATCCCGTCGGAGGCATCATGAGAAGGACCCGCACCGCAGGCTGCCTTCAAGGGGTTCGAGGCCATCGCCGTCTCGCGGGTCGACGACGTCGCGGCGGCCGCGGCGGGCGACGCCACAGCTTGGAGCATCCCGACGGTCATCTCCAAGCACTCGTCGACGACGTTCTCCGACAAGGAACAGATCTGGGCGGACAACGCGTCCTCGAGCCGGTTCTTCGGCAACGTCTACGTGTGCTGGGCGTCGTTCCGCAGCAACTCCCGCGGGCAGGCGCTGCCCACACCCCTCACCCTGGCGCGCTCCGGTGACGGCGGCGTGACGTGGACCGTGCGGCAGGTGGGTCCGGCCAGCGACAACCGTAACAACGCCCAAGCCGACGGCTGCTCGGTGCGCACGGACAGCGCCGGCACCGTCTACGTGTTCGGCGTCGGCACGCGGGCCGGCCGGACGGTGCAGATGATGTACCGCTCCACCGACGGCGGTGCGCACTTCGCGGGGCCGACCACCGTCGCCCCCGCCGTTTCGCCGGGCGTCTTCGACCCCGTGCAGGGCCGCCCCGTCATGGACGGTCTCGGCGGCGCCCGGACCGACCTTGCAGTAGGCCCCAGCACGGACATCGCCAACGGTGCGCCCAGCGGCACCGCCGCCACGAACGAGATCTTCATGACGTGGTCCGACGGACGCGCGGGCCTCAACCACGAGCAGCTGCTGATCACCCGGTCCCGCGACAGCGGTGCCACGTGGTCTGCGCCGGAGGCCGTCCCGACCACGCCTGGCGACCGACCCGTGTACACGGCGCCGGCCGTGTCACCGGACGGCAGGGACCTGTACGTCGTGCACAACTCGTTCACGACGCCGTACCGGAACGACACGACCAGCCCCCGTGGCCTGGTCGGGGAGGTCCTCCACGCGGACGTCATCGACGGAGTGCCGTCCGGCTGGAGCACGGTGAACCGCGGGACGGTAGGGGACCCGCGGGGGAGCAGCGCCAACGCCCTCACCGACGAGTTCCTCGGTGACTACGTGTATGCCGCAGCCACGGACAACGGGGTCGTGGGGGTGTGGAACGACGTCCGGCAGGCGGCTGACTGTCCTGCTATCGACGCGTACCGCGCATCGCTGTACACGGCCTCGCCGCTGCACGCACCTGACGTCCTCGCGTCCTGTCCTGCGACGTTCGGCAACAGCGACATCTTCGGCGGGCACTACGCCGACCCGACGTCGCCGTAGACCGGCCACCCCTACCGACGTATGCCGCCCCCTCGCTCGAGCGGGCGGCATACGGCTGCGCCGACCCGGATCGGGGGCCTCCGTGAGGGCCCAGGAGTCAGGCGACGTCCGAAAGGAAGACCCGGTACCCGCTGTACAGGGTCGCGACCGTCTCGTCACGGTGAGCCGTGGCAAGCCGGTCGGCGTCGCGCTGCGCGACGAAGCCGGAGTCCAGACCACAGTCGTGGCACACCGCGACCGCTCGCCGGCCAAGGTGCACGACCTCGATGAGGTGAGGGTGGCACGCTTCCTCGCCACCGTGATGGTGGTCGCGTCGGTGGACCGCGTCGACGGTGCACGCCGCCACCGGGTCACTGGACTGCTCGTGCGTGTGGTCGGACATCGGGCTTCCCTTCTGAAGATCGTGGTGATGCCTCCATGGAACGCCTTCGCGGGCGCTCCCGTTAATCGGGCGATGAGCCGGACCGTCCCGACGAACGGCGGAGGGTGGGTCGGCTGATCGCGTCATCGGGAGGAGAGCCGTCGACGCGGCCTGATACCCCAATGCGCCGAAAGGACCGCGTCTCGGGAGCCCGCCGGCCGTACGGTGCTGCGTACGCCGGTATGGCGGCGACTCGAGACCGAAAGGACCCTCCGTGTCACCCACCGACGGCACCTGCGACCCGGCCTTCCGTAGCGTCGGCGAGGCTTTCGCGGAGATCCAGGGACGGGACCCGGCCGGGGCCGCGGTCGCGGTCTGGCACCAGAGCAGGCTGGTCGTCGACCTCTGGGGCGGGGCTGCCGCCGGTACGCGGTCCTGGGACCGCGACACTCTCGTCATGCCGTACTCCGTGTCCAAGCCCTTGACGGCGGTGTGCGTGCTGCTCCTCGTGGCCCGTGGCCGCCTGGGCCTCGACGCGCGGGCCTCCACCTACTGGCCGGAGCTGCGCTGCGAGGCCACCGTGCGCCAGCTCCTCGACCACTCGGCCGGGCTCGTCGCCCTGGAGCGGCCAGCCCCCGCATCGGCGTTCCTGGACTGGGAGGAGCTGTGCGGCCGTCTGGCGGAGCAGGAGCCCGCGTGGGCGGCAGGCTCCGCCGTCGGGGAGTCCCCCCTGTTCTACGGGCACCTGCTCGGCGAGCTCGTGCGCCGGGTCGATGGGCGAAGCCTCGGACAGTTCCTGCGCGACGAGGTGTGCCTGCCCCGCCGCCTGGACCTTCACGTCGGGGTGCGACCAGAGGACCAGTCACGGGTGGCAGACCTCGTCCCGGCACCCGGCTTTCCCGGCGATGGGGGCGGACCACTGCGCGCCGCAGCTCTCGGCAACCCGCCCGGCGTGGCCGACCCCGGGCTGGTCAACTCCCGAGCGTGGCGGGCCGCAGAGGTGCCCGCCGTCAACGCCCACGTGACTGCCCGGGCGGTAGCGCAGCTGTACTGGGGGCTGGCCCGTGGCGACATACTGCCGCGCGGACTCGTCGACGAGCTGTCCACCGTCCAAGCCTCCGGCGTGGACGCCGTGACGGGCTCGCCGGCGCAGTGGGGCCTCGGGGTGGCGATCGAGCCCGACGGGTGGGGTATGGGCGGTCTCGGCGGCAGCCTTGGCTGGTGGAGCGAGGAGGGGGGCTACGCCCTGGCGTTCGTCACGGCGTACCTCGACTCCCACGACCGGTCGGCACAGCTGGAGAACGCTGTCCGCGGCTCCATCGGGCTGCCGCCGCTCTGAAGCCTGGCATGGCTCGAGGCCGGCGTGCACCCTAGACGACGGTGTGCTGCGGGACCGGCATCGTGTGCTCGGCCGGCATGAGGACCCACAGGATGGGGTAGACGAGGATCTGCGTGCCCGGCACGACCATGAGCAGCAGCACGAACAGGATCCGTGCCGGCCACGGTGCGATGCCGAAGCGCCGGCCGAGTCCGGCGCACACGCCACCCAGGACCCTTCCGTCACTCGGCCGGACGAGGCCCTCCTGGGCGAAGGTCTGGTGGATGGTGTTCATGGTTCTGCGCACTTCCTCGCTGTCGTTGTCCGGGGCGTTTCCCCGGTACCTCCACTGTGCGCCGTGCCGGCCACAGGGAGTATCGGGCGTCGCCCTGGTCCGACCCTGAAGGACGGCGTCTGCGGCCAGGGTCACCCCTGCGCCGATGGTCAGGGTGCGTGGCGGTCAGGGTGCGTGGCGGTCACGGGCGCACGGCCGCCAGGTGGCGGCGTCCGGTCAGCAGCGCCAGGCCGTACAGCGCGGCCACGATCACGAGCAGCGCGTTGAAGCCGAGGACCAGTGCGAGGTACTCCAGCGCCCCTCCCACCATCGCGCCGAGCAGGTTGGCTGCAAAGGCCGTCGTGGAACCGGCGCTGGCGAACCGGATCGCGAAGATGAGGTTCGCCATGAAGATCGGCAGGAATGCGATGGTGACCCCGGCGAGGAACCTCGGCAGCAGCGAGAGCTCGAGCAACGCGGCCGGGGGGACGACCCAGGAGACGGCCAGCGCGGCGAGGAGCCCGGCATACAGCAGCAGCGGCCGCCGGACGGTGACTCGCCGCGCGACCTCGACCGCCGCGAGGACGCTCAGCAGCACGCCTGCGAAGACCGCGGCATTGACCACCCACGTCGTACCGAAGAGCAGCGCGAACTGCACGACGTTCTTGGTCTCGAGCAAGAGGAACGCAGCCCCCATGAAGAAGAGGTCGACGTACGGCGTCATGGTGCGCAGCGGCCCACCGGCGCTGCGCACGAGCAGCACCGACGCCAGCAGGACGAGGGCCAGCATCCACAGGTAGAAGGACGGCACAGTCCGGGAGCCCAGGTAGGGAAACGGCCGGTCGTCCATCGACGGCTCGAGTGCCGCAGCCTTGGGGGACCAGGTCGCCCGGCAGCCGCCCGTGCTGGCGTCCTTGCGCAGCGTGAGCACCGCCTGTTGCCGGGCGCCGTAGCTCGGTCCGAGCTGGACGCAGGGCGGGGTGCCGTAGACCGTACGCAGCGTGTTGGCGTATCGGTCGAGCAGCCAGGGCTCGTAGTAGTTGTACATCGCGAACGTGCCGCCGGGCTTCAGCAGCGACCGCGCCTGTTGGAGTGCCTGCGTGGTGAACAGGTAGTTCTCCAGGCGTAGCGCGGACTGCCCGGTGACGATGGTGGCCGAGTCCGGCAGGGCGAGCAGGATGAGGTCATACCGGCGCTCGGTCCGTTCGACGAACGCGCGGCCGTCGTCGACATGCGTCGTGACCTTGGGGTCCGAGTAGGGGTGGTCAGGATGACGGTCCCTACCGATCTGTAGGAGCGCGGGGTCGATCTCCACTGCGTCGACCCGCTGCGCCCCCTGGGCCAGCGCGACGGCGACGTCGTTGCCCGTCCCGGCGCCGATCACGAGTACGTCGTCGCGGGACCCGGCGTAGGTGTACGGGTAGAGGTAGAACGGCGAGGTCGCGCGGATCTCCTTGACCGACAGCGCGGTCTGCAAGGGCGTGTTGTTGACCTCGATACGGACCAGGCCGCCGGCGAGGTCCTGGGTGTGGATCTTGTAGTAGGGCGACCACTGGAAGCTGCCCAGCACCGACTCGGCTCCCAGCAGAAGGACGACGCAGGCGAGAGCCACCAGGGGCAGACGGCTCAGTCGACGCGCGAGGAGCGCAGCGAGGGTTACCGCGGCGACCAGGCCCCAACCCAGGGGCGGCAGGCGCAGGAACGAGAGCGCGGCGAAGGCGATGATCCCGCTGAGGCTGCCGAGGATGTCAAGGCGGTAGGCCTCGAGCGGGGGGAAAGAGGCGAACGTCCTCGCGACCTCCTGCGCCAGACAGGCGAGCGTGCCGACAGTGAGGAGGAAGACGACGGCGAGGCTCGCAGGCCGGGGGAGCGGCGGGAGGTCGAAGAGCCCGACGAGCTCCCAGCCGCCACCGGGTGCCGTGCCGGTCCGCACCGGGAACCCGAGCACGAAGGCCACGAGGAGTGCCAGCAGGACTGGCGCGAAGGGGAAGAGGTCAGGGGCCGCCCGCGCCCGCAGGAAGCCGAGCCCGATGCCGAGGAAGCTGGCCAGCAGGATGAAGTTGGTGAGGTGCACGAGGTAGAGGTTGTTGGAGGACGTCCACCGGATCAGCGCGAGCTCGACGAAGAGCATGAGGAAGCTGGCCAAGACCAGCCGGGACCGACTGTTCGACCGAGGCGACCACCGAGGAAGCAGTGCCGCGGAGCCGCCGGCCTGCGCCGCGAGGTCGACGTCGTCCTGGCGCATCGCGGCCCCTTCGCCGGCGAGTGGGGTGGTCAGAAGCGAACCGTAGCAAGGGGCCTGGGGCGGCGCCCACTGATCTTGTGCCGGGCTCGGGGCGGTGGCACGCTGTCGTGGTCCGTCCCACGCGGGGCGGGTATGCCGGATTGTCAGGATCCGGCATACCCGCTTCTTCTCGTGCCTGGAGGGCGCGTCCTCAGCGGGCGACCCGGCGGAGGGTTACGTCGTCGAGCCGGCCGTCCTGCGCCCTCGCCGTCATGAAGGTGCAGAACGGCTGACGGCGACGGTCGGTCGGGGAGCCGGGGTTGAGCAGGCGCAGCCCGGTGGACGTCGTCGTGTCCCACGGGATGTGGCTGTGCCCGAACACCAGCACGTCGAGGTCGGGGAACTGCGCGCTGCACCGCTCCTCCCGGCCCTTGGCCTGACCGGTCTCGTGCACGACGCCGAGGCGGACGCCCTCCAGCTCGACCCGGGCGACCTCCGGAAGGCGCTCGGTCAGGACGCCATGGTCGTTGTTGCCGTACACCCCGACGAGGCGCCGCGACCGTTCGACCAGCGAGTCGAGGAGGGGGACCTCCACCCAGTCACCGGCATGGATGACGACGTCCGCGTCGTCCACCTCCCGCCAGACGGCGGCGGGAAGGTCTCGTGCCCTTTTCGGCACGTGCGTGTCGGCGAGGAGCAGCAGCCGTGCGGTCATGGCGTCAGGGCTGCCAGACGGCGGAGTCGTGAGCGAAGACCACGCGCCTGGGGTCGAACTCGAGAACGCGCCGCATCCAAGGGCTCGGGCTGGGCAGGGGCGCCTCGTGACCCAGCTCCGGCGCACGGGCCGCCAGGACATCGCCGGACCAGGCGGAGGCCGTGTCGTGTGCCTGTCCGGCCAGCACGACCGACCCGTCGTCGCACTCGACGACGAGCGACTGGTGCCCGTCCACATGCCCGGGCGTGGGAATGACGTGAACGCCGCGGGCGATCTCTGCCTCGCCGTCGAGGAGCTCGTACCGGGCGCCGGGGAAGTCGACCAGCTCCGGGACGGTGTACTCCCCGCCTCGTGCCGTGTCCAGCTCGCGCCGCTGGCAGTGGATCGGCGTGCCGGCGAACCGGGGGTTGGCACCGATGTGGTCGAAGTGGAGGTGGCAGTTCACCACGAGGGCGATGCCCTCCACGGCCACCCCCACGGCGGCCAGCGCGACCTCCACCGGCACGCGCCGGGGCCGGTACCACGCCTCGGTCTCCTCGTCCGCCGCGCCGAGCCCCGTGTCGAGCAGGAGGAGCCCGGCGCTGGTCCGCACGAGATACCCGTAGACGGCCTCGACGCGTGGGCTGCCCGTCCCGGTCTCCTCCGCCGGCCGCACGAAGGTGCCGAGGTCGACCCGTGCAACGTCCTCGATCCGCATGGGGTCACCCTATGAGCCGGCGCCGGGCTTGAGGCTGTCGTCGGTTCTCAGCTGGTGATGTCCTTGGCTGAGAACCTCGCCCATGCCGCCAGGCAGAACACCGCTGCGTACCCTCCGTCGACGAGCAGCCCCTGGACGACGTTGCCCCACGCCATCGGGTTGCGGAGCAGGTCGCCGAAGGCCAGCCAGTGGTCCACGACAAGCCAAGGGTGGAGCCATCCGAGCTGCGGCACGCTGTCGGCGATCCAGGACACGATGGTGAAGATCATGAGCGCGATGGCGGCGGCGATGGGCTGTTCGGTCAGCGTGGAGATGAACAGCCCCACCGCGCCGAGCGCGGCCAGCCCCGCACTGAGGTACAGCATGACGAGGACCACGCGCCAGAGGGCAGACGCGAACCCGATCTGGTCACCGGAGAGCGTGACCATGGGACCGGTGCCGAAGAGTGCCACCCCGACGACAGCCCCCGGGATGGCGACCGCGCACACGCCCCAGATGGCGCCGAGGCATAGGGAGAAGTACTTGACGGCCAGGAGCCGGGTCCGGTGGACGGGGACCGTGAGCAGGTAACGCAGGGTGCCGATGTTCGCCTCGCCCGCGATGGAGTCGCCGGCCAGCATCGACATGGCCAGCGGGAGGAACATCGCGATCTCCACGCTGAGGGCGGCGAGCGGCACGAAGAGTCCGTTGGCGGTGATGGAGGAGAAGAAGTCCGGCCCGTCGCCCGCGGGCGTGGGGTCGGAGAGCTTGACGGCCACCGCCATGATGACGGGCACGACGGCGAGGACCGCGAGACCGGCCTGATTACGGCGACGGCCACCGATGAGCCGCAGCTCCGAGCGCAGGAGGCGCGTGGAGGGCAGGGCTCGGCGGGGGCGCGGGACCCCGTCACGGCGGCTGGGGGTCGTCACGTCAGCGGCTGACATCGAAACCCTCCCCGGTCAGCGACACGAACAGGTCCTCGAGGCTGGGCGAGTCCACCGAGAAGCCTTTGACGCCGACCTCGGCCCGCACGAGGGTCGCCACGATCCGCTCGGCCTCCAAGGACCCTGGTAGGCCACGGACGAGGTCACCGTGCGCGGTGACCTCGCTGACCCCGAGACCCTCCAGCACGCGCACCGCCTCCTGCGGTTGCGCCGTCCGCAGCGTCAGCGTCGCGGCGCCGGTGCCACGGACCTCCTTGACGCTGCCCTGTGCGACCAGCCTGCCCTCTCGCATGACACCGAGATGGCTGCAGATCTGCTCGACCTCGGTGAGGAGGTGGCTGGAGACGAACACCGTGGTGCCGTCCGAGGCGAGCGACCCGATGAGACTGCGTACCTCCCGCGTGCCCTGGGGGTCCAGGCCGTTCGTCGGCTCGTCGAGGACGAGGAGGTCGCGCGGCGCCAGGAGCGAGGCTGCGATGGCGAGGCGCTGGCGCATGCCCAACGAGTACGCGCGGTACTTCTTGCCGGCGGCGGCGAGCAGCCCGACCCGGTCCAGCGCAGCGTCGACCCGGCTCGGCGCGGAACGGGCGTCCGAGAGCAGGTCCGCGGCGTCCAGGCGCCTGAGGTTGGCCCGTCCGGAGAGGTAGGGGTGGAACGCTGGACCCTCGACCAGCGCGCCCACGCGGTGCAGGACCTCCGTGGCGCGGTCGGGCATCGGCAGGCCGAGGAGCGTCCGGCTACCGGAAGTCGGGGTGACGAGCCCGAGCACCATCCGGATGGTCGTCGTCTTGCCGGAGCCGTTCGGCCCCAGGAACCCGTAGACCGCGCCGCGCGGTACGGCGAGGTCCAAGGAGTCGACGGCGAACTGGTCGCCGAACCGCTTGCTCAGCCCCTGGGTCTGCAGAGCCAGAGCGGGGTGCGCCTGGCGGTCCGGAACGGCGTGCGCCGCGTCGGCGGCCTGGGCGGCGCCGGCACCGTCCGGCGTACGCGCACCGCGGGCCGCGACCTGGGTCACCTCGCCGCCAGGGCGGCGTACAGGGCCTGCGGCCGTACGGCACCGATGGCCACGTGGCCGTCGTCGGTCACCACCGCTGAGAACAGCGTTCCCTTGAGGACGTGGCCCGACCCCCAGCTGCCGCTGGCACGGGGAAGGGCGCGCAGGACGCCTTGGAGGCTGCTGGCCGGACCGGCCGAGGACCCGCCGGCTCCTCCGGCGGTGGCCTGCGCGGGCAGGGACGCGAGCACGACGGTGGACCAGCCCGACCCCACGGTCCTCACCCCTTGCGCCGCCTTCTGGGCCTCCTTGCTGTCCTTCGGGCTGGGCGTGTGGTCGCCAAGCTGGGACTGGGTGACCTTGGTCCCCGGTGGCGGGTTGAAGGTGAACCGGCTGGCGTCGGGCTTGGCGAACGAGACCTGGCTGAAGCCCACCTGGAAGGCGGGGTTGGCGGCCTTGGTCGAGAACACCTGCACCCGGAGCGGCACGTGGCGGCGCGCGTCGACGGAGATGCGCACCTGCGCGACGAGGGTGTCCTTGTCCTTTGGACGAAGGACCAGCTCGTAGGCGCTGCGTCCGGCGACGACGGCGGTCCCCGAGGTGGTCACCGACGTGGTCCGCGACAGTGCCGACAGCGCTTGGTCGGCCGCCTCCTGAGGCGTGCGAGGGACGTCGGTGGGCCGTGGCGCCGACCGCGTCTTCGGGGCCTCGTCTGCGGGCAGGGTCAGGTGGGTTGCGGTCTTGTCCTTGCTCGACCAGACCCACACGTCCTTGCCGTTGCGGACCACGTCCGACTCGCCCAGGCTGCCGATGAGGGCCAGCCGGGTCTGCTGGGGACCTGCGCTCCACAGGCGCCACGTGTGCGTCCCGCTCACCATCGAGGTCAGCGAGGACGAACCGCCGCCGGGGCCTGCGCCGCCCCCGACTCCGGGGAGCTCCGGGAGCCCGAGGTTGGACGTCTGGACGACCGTTCCGGACAGTCCCGCCAGCCGCGCCTGCTGGACGTCCACCAGCAGCTGCGCCGCCGTACGGTGGGGGAGGCTGGGGTCGGCACTGGCGCTGTGGTTCGCGACTGCCGCCCCCGTCCCCAGGAGAGCCACGGCCAGGGTGGGCACAGCCCAGCGGGCTACAGGGTGCTCGGTGAAGACGTTCATAGGGCAATCATGGCAATCCGCCGGTGAGACTCTGATGAGAACCGTCCCGGAGCCGGACGGGGGCATGCGAGGGTGTTGCCGTGAGGCTCCTGGTGGTCGAGGACGAGAAGGGGATGGCGGCAGCTCTGGCCAAGGGCCTCGTCGCGGAGGGCTTCGTCGTCGACGTGGCGCACGACGGGCCAGGCGGCCTCGAGGCCGCGCGGTACGGGCGGTACGACGCCATGATCCTCGACCTCATGCTGCCGGGGCTCTCGGGCTACACGGTGGTCCGGACCCTGAGGCAGGAGCAGAACTGGGTTCCGGTGCTGATCCTGTCCGCCAAGGACGGCGAGTACGACCAGGCGGACGGCCTCGACTACGGGGCCGACGACTACCTCACCAAACCGTTCTCCTTCGTCGTCCTGCTCGCCAGGCTCAGGGCGTTGCTCCGTCGCGACCCCGGACCGCGTGCGCCGGTGCTGGAAGCGGCCGGCGTCCGCCTGGACCCGGCCTCGAGGCGGGTCGAGGCGGACGGCTCCGTGGTGGCGTTGTCCCAGCGGGAGTTCCTCGTCCTCGAGCACCTCCTGCGCGCACACCCCGCCGCCGTGAGCCGCGAGTCCCTGCTGGACGACGTCTGGGGGGTACCAGACGAAGCCGCCACCAACGTCGTGGACGTGTACGTCGGGTACCTGCGTCGCAAGCTCGGCCGCGAGCGCATCGAGACGGTACGCGGTCTCGGCTACCGCATGCGCGCGTGACAGGCCGATTCGCTCGGCTGAGCCTGCGTTGGCGGCTGATGGCGCTGGGGCTGGCGGGTGTGACAGGGGCTCTGCTGGTCGGCGGCCTCCTCCTGTACGCCGCCATGAGCGAGACCCTGGAGCGAGGGACCGTGACCGCGGCCCGCGCCAGTGCCTCCGACGTGGCGGCCCTGGTCAACGACGGCAGGCTGCCGGCTCCTGTGCCGGTCGGCGGCGCGCTGGTCGTCCAGGTGCTCGACCCGCAGAACCGGGTCACCGGGGGGTCGGTCACAGCGGACCGGCTGACCTCCCTGGTGAGTCCCCAGGAGCGACGCGAGCTGGCGGAGGGGCAGAGCCTGACGGTGCCGGGCGCTCGGGCGGGCGTGGACGGCTCGCTTCGCGTGGTGGGAGTCGAGGCCGGCCCGGCGTCCGCACGGGTCCTCGTGGTCGCCGGCGTGCCCACGGCGGACCTCGAGACGAGCAGGCGACTGTTGAGGAGCCTGCTCATCGTCCTGCTGCCGCTGTTCCTGCTGGTGCTCGCCCTCATCGCCTGGCGCGTCATCGGGATGGCCCTGGCGCCGGTCGAGCAGCTGAGGAGGGGCGCTGCCAGGATCGGCCGGGAGGAGGACCCCACCGAGCGTCTGCCGGTCCTGCCGGCCCGCGACGAGATCAGCGCGCTGGCGCAGACCCTCAACGAGATGCTGGAACGGCTGTGGTCGGCGGACGCGAAGCAGCGAGCGTTCGTCGCCGACGCGGCGCACGAGCTGCGCAGTCCCTTGGCGACGATGCGCACCCAGCTCGAGGTCGCCCAGCGGATGGGTCAAGGAGAAGGGCTGCCCGCCGAGCTCCTGCCGGAGGTGCGAAGGCTCGCGGCCATCGTGGAGGACCTGCTGGAGCTGGCCAGGAGCGAGACAGGGCAACGGGGTGCGGCCCGGGAGGTCGACCTCGTCCAGCTCGCCGGACGGGTCGTGCGACGGTATGGCGACGCGCGGGTTCCCGTGCGGCTGGAGGCCCGGCCGTGCGAGGGGAACCGCCTGTCGCCGGAAACCGAGGCGATCACCGTCCTGGCCGCCGAGGTGGACCTCGACCGTGCGCTCGCCAACCTGCTGGACAACGCCGTTCGACATGCGCGTACGGAGGTCCTCGTCTCGGTCGCCAAGCGGTCCTCAGGCCCCGTTCTGGCGGTCCGGGACGACGGCCACGGCATACCTGCGCAGGAGGTGGAGCGGGTGTTCGACCGCTTCGCCCGGTTGGGCGAGGCTCGCGACCGTGACTCCGGAGGCAGCGGGCTCGGCCTGCCGATCACCCGGGAGCTCTTGCGGCGCAACGGTGCTCACATCCGTCTGGAGGACGCGCGTCCGGGCGTCGTGGCCGTGGTGGAGTTCGAGACCGCTGAGCGCCGACTGTCGCAGTAGCGTTCAGCCGTGAGCGGGTGGGAACGGGAGTGGTTCGCCGCGTCGCCGGTGGCCCGTCTGGCCACGGTCACCCCGGCTGGCCGCCCGCACGTCGTACCCGTCGTCTTCGCGGTGCAGAACGACGTCGTGTGGATGGCGGTGGACGGCAAGCCGAAGCGGTCTCGGGCCTTGCAGCGACTCCACAACATCGCGGCCAACCCCCAGGTGAGCTTGATCGTGGACCACTACGACGACGACTGGACGTCGCTGTGGTGGGTGCGAGCGGACGGCGGCGCACGGGTGGTCGAGCAGGGGAGCGCGGACGAGGAGGCCGGCTTGCGGCTGCTCGTGGACCGGTACCCGCAGTACGCCGACCAGCCGCCCGCGGGCCCCGTCGTCGCGGTCGGGGTCGACCGCTGGCACGGCTGGCGCGCCCGCGACTGGCTCGACTGAGAACCAGCCCAGCAGGACAGCCCAACGGCACCGCAGCCACAGTCACGTCCGGGCCCGGAGAGCGGGCTTCCGCGCCGACCTGCCGTCAGCCGACGTCGATGCCGGCGCGCAGGTCGATCAGATGCCTCGCATGGTCGTCCAGAGCCCTGTCCTCCGCACTGTGAGGCACCCAGGGCGGCGCCGGAACCGCCCGGTCGTCGGCATCGAGGGGCACGAACACGGTCAGGCAGTGCGTCGTCTCCTCGAGCTCTCCGACGGTCGGGTCGCCTGAGCGCACGTGCACGCTGATGTGCATGCTCGTCGTCCCGGTATGCAGGAGCCTGGCCTCCACCTCGACGAGATGGCCGATCTGCAGTGGCCGGTAGAACCGCACCCCGCCGACGAACACGGCGACGTTGGAGGCGCTACGGGTCCACTGGGTGGCGAGCACATGAGCAGCCTCGTCGACCCAGCGCATGACGATGCCCCCGTGGACCTTGCCGCCCCAGTTGACGTCGGTCGGCGCCGCAAGGAACCTCAGCGTGGCCCGAGGGGCTGTGCCGGCCGCGGAGTACGTCTGTGCCGCCATCGCCTCCTCGATGCGGGCCCGCAGGCCGATCCGGCGAACCGCGCTCGCCTGCCGCTCGCGGTCCGTGTCGTCGGCCGGCTGCCACGCCGGGACGGCCACCGGTCTACCGTCGGCGTCGACGGCCACGAAGACCATCAGGCACTCGGTCGCGGGGGCGCGCTCGCTGTGGCGCGGGTCGCCGGACCTGACCGAGACGAGGATGTGCATGCTGCTCCGGCCGGTGTGCACCAGCGAGGCCGTCGCCTCCACGAGGTGACCGACCACCACGGGGCGGGCGAACCGGACGTTGCCCACGTACGCCGTGACGCAGTAGGTGCCGCCCCAGCCGACGGCGGCGGCATACCCGGCCTTGTCGATCCACTCGAGGACGCGGCCCGCGCTCACGCTGCCGGAGTAGCCGGCGTCGGTCGGTGCAGCCAGGAAGCGCAGGGTCACGGAGCGGACGGGAGGCACGGGACCGTTCTACCGCGCCACCAGCGTGAACCCGAAGCCGAAGAGCCGCAGTCACCCTGCCCGGCGGCGTCCCTGCCGGGCAAGAAGGTAGTCGCTGACGACGTACTCGCCGAGCCGGTCGACGCTGGGGGTGAAGACCCGTCCACCGGCGCGCCGGGCCACACCGTCGACGAACCGGGCGAGGCCTGAGTCGTCGCCGAGCATGAAGATGTTGAGGGCGGCTCCAGACCGGCGCAGCTCGTCGACCTGCGCGACGGTCGCCCGCAGCGTCGCAGTCGTCGTGGGCCACTGGAAGACCGGGGTGCCGTCAGCGGTCAGGTGGGCGGTCGGCTCGCCGTCGGTCACCACGAGCACCACAGGCTGTGCCTGCGGGTGACGCCGCAGGTGCCTCGAGGCCAGCATCAGCGCGTGTTGCAGATTGGTGCCCTGCACCCACTCTGGCTCCGCCTCGGCGAGCTGGACCGGGGTGAGGCGCCGGGCGGCGATGGTGAACCCGATGATCTCCAGGGCGTCCTGACGGAAGCGGGTCTGCACGAGGTGCGACAGGGCCAGGGCGGTCTGCTTCATCGGACCCCAGCGCCCCTCGTTGACCATCGAGAACGACATGTCGACACAGAGGGCCACGGCGGCCGTCGTCCGCCGCTCGGTCTCCACGACCTCGAAGTCGCCGACCTCCAGCGCCACACCATGGCCGTCTGCCGCCCTGCGATGCAAGGCGTTCGAGACGGTGCGCACCACGTCGATCGGTTGCTCGTCGCCGAACTCCCACGCGCGCGTGAGACCGGTCGGCTCGTCGGCGTGCCCGGTCCGGTGCTCGTCGTGGTCGCCGCGTCCCTGCGAGGACAGGCCCTCGAACACCCGCTTCAGGGCGGTCTCGCCCAGCCTCCGGATCGCTCGCGGCGTCAGCCTGGGACCGTCGTCCCCCTGGCTCAGATAGCCCTGCCGCTCGAGCTCGCGCTCGAGTCTGCGCAGCTCCTCGAAGTCCCGGGCCGCGTCGCCGCCGAGGTACTGCTCCAGCCGCTCCACGTCGACGTCGTCGAGAGTCGAACCGGCGTACGACTGGCCGAGCTGGCGGCTGAGGTCCTCGAGGTCCGCGAGCTCGGCCACCGCCTCCACCGCCGCGCTGTAGCTCAGCGGATCACCCCCCTGCCGCATGCCCACCGGGCTACCCCGGTCCAGGCCCGGACGCAGGGCCCGCAGGTTGTCGGACAGCTGCGCCATCTCGGAGGCGAGGTCCGCGTCGGCGAGGGCGTCGCTCATCAGCTGCGCCAGCTGCTCCCGCTGCTCCGGAGTGAGCGAGGCCATCATCCGCGCGGCCGCGGCCTGGCGACGCGCCAGGGCGTCGACCAGCTCGTCCACCGTCTGCGGGTCCTCTGGGAAGAGCTCGCCGTGCTTGTCCATGAACTCGCGGAAGAGGTCGGAGGTGTCCTCGCCCCGAGCATGGGCGGCGAGCAGACGGTTGAGGTCGGCGAGCATGTCCCGGACAGCGGCCATCACCTCGGGGTCCTGACCGGACAGCGCGCGCGCCATCCCGGCGAACTGCGCGTCGAGCACCTCGCGCTGGAGCAGGCTGGCGATCTGGTCGTAGATCGCCTTGGCCTCGGCTGAGTGCCAGTCGTGGGAGGCGAGCGCCCGGACCTGACCGGCCACGTCGTCGGGAAGCGTGGCCAGGTCGAGCTCGGCGAGCCGCGCGGCGTCGCTCTCCTCCGCGGCCAGCGTGTCCCGTTCCGCCGCCAGCGCCTGGTCGAGGGCTGCGCGGATCTGGTCGAGGGTGCCCGACAGGTCGCCGCGGCGGCGAGCGGCCTCGCGGGCGCGGCGCAGCCGCTGTGCCAGGTCGTCCAGCCCCGCGTGCCCGTCCGGCCCGGTGCGCAGGAGGTCGCGGAGCGCCTCGCGGGCGGAGCCACCGGCCAGGACGTCACGGCCTATCCGGTCGAGGGCGCCGCGCACGTCGAAGGGCGGCGCGAGCGGGTCGGCTCCGCCGTGCCAGGGCCCGTAGCGGAACCGGTCGCCGTGCGAGGGGTGAGGTCGGGGTCCCCGGTCGGCGGCCATGGCTACGCCCCGTAGACGGTGCGACCGGCCACGGTGTCCTTGTCGAGCCGGCGGGTCAGGTGCAGCCCCTCCAGGACGAGCTCGACAGCGGCGGCGACGACACCCGGCGCCGCGTCGTCGCCGTGCCCCAGCCGGTCCAGGACCTTGGAGAGCCCGGGGGTCGGCCCCAGCTGGGCCAGCAGGTCCGCAGCCGGGACGAGCTCGCCCGTCTCGACGACCTCGCCGTTCGCGAACAGGTCGGTGAACCCCGACAGGTCCAGGCCGCCGAGCCTGGCGCGGAAGGTCTCGGCCGTGGCGACCCGGAGCAGGTGGTCCAGGACGTCGCGCTCACGACCCTCCTCTCCCATCTCGAACTCCACCTTGCCCAGCAGCGTAGGCACCACGGTGGGGACGTCACAGATCCTCGCCACGGCCTCCTGCTCGCCGACCCGGGCGGCGCGCCGCAGGGCGGAAGCGGCAACGCTCTCGGCGCCGGCGATGGAGAACCGGGCCGACACCCCAGAACGCTGGTCGACCGCGGAGGACTCACGAAGACCCCGGGTGAACCGGGCAACCACCTCGACCAGGTGCTCGGGTACCTGCGCCACCAGGTCGGCCTCCTGGGTGATGAGCCTGACCTCGTCCTCCACGTCCTGCTGGTAATGCGTGCGGATCTCCGCGCCGAAGCGGTCCTTGAGCGGGGTGATGATGCGGCCGCGGTTGGTGTAGTCCTCGGGGTTGGCGGTCGCCACGAGGAGCAGGTCCAGCGGCAGCCGCAGCGAGTAGCCGCGGATCTGGATGTCGCGCTCCTCCAGCACGTTGAACAGCGCCACCTGGATCCGCTCGGCCAGGTCCGGCAGCTCGTTCAGACCGAAGACCCCGCGGTTCGAGCGCGGTACCAGCCCGTAGTGGACGGTCTCGGGGTCGCCGAGGGTCCGCCCTTCCGCCACCTTGACGGGGTCCACGTCCCCGACGAGGTCGCCGACGCTCGTGTCGGGCGTCGCCAGCTTCTCGGTGTAGCGCTCCGTCCGGTGCCGCCATACCACGGGCAGGTCGTCGCCGAGCTCGGCCTCGAGCCGCCGGCACCGGACGCACACCGGCCGGACGGGGTCGTCGTTCACCTCGCAGCCTTCGACGGCGGGCGTCCACTCGTCGAGCAGCTGTCCCAGGGTCCGCATCAGCCTCGACTTGCCCTGGCCCCGTTCCCCGAGGAGCACCAGGTCGTGGCCGGCCAGCAGTGCCGCCTCCAGCTCTGGCAGCACCGTGTCGTCGAACCCGACGATCCCCGGAAAGGCCTCCGCGCCGGTGCGTAGACGGGCGAGGAGGTTCTCGCGGAGCTCTTGCTTCACCGAGCGGTGCGCGTAGCCGGTGGCCACGAGCTCGCCGAGGGTGCGCTGCACAGGAGTGGGCGTCATGACCTGAATCTACGTCCGCCGCCGCGACGCCGACACCAGGGCAGTCAGAAGCCTGAGTGCTGGTCCCCGGCAGGCGGCGGGGACCAGCATGCAGTCAGGCGACCGTTCGGCCGGAGAGCCTGTCCCGGAGCCGGTCGACGAGCCCGACGCCCGGACCCACCGCCTTGTGGAAGAGCTCGGAGTTCGGCGCGGAGGGGTGCGGGCGAGTCGGCGCGAGCTTCTTCGCCGTCTCCACCTTGCCGGCGATCTCCACCAGCTCCTCGCGTGGGACGCTGGCACGCAGCTGCGGGAACTGCTCGCTCTCCTCGTCAGCCACGTGGTCCGCCAGGACGGAGTCCAGATGGGTGACCACCTCGGTGAACCGGGGGTCCTCCGGGTTCAGAGCCTCCAGCTCCTTCATCGTCTTCTCGATCTCCTTGTGCTCGGCGATGTCGTGCTCCACGGCCGCCTCCCCGTCCGGAAGATGCTTGCGCATCGCCGGGTAGACGTACATCTCCTCGGCGACGGCGTGCCGCACGACCTCGGTGATGAGCACGTCGGTCAGCTCGCGCGCCTCGCCCAGGTCGGTCGTCCCCAGGATCTGGGTGAGCAGCTCGGTGGCCTCCTGATGGTCGAGCGTCAGCACGTCCACCACATCGAGCGGCGGCAGGTCCACACCGGTTGCGGGCGCCACGTCGACGCCTTCCCCGGCTGAGGTGTCGGCTGACCCGCTCATCGCCTTGGCCGCGACCGCACCGGCGGCGAGGGCGGCGGCGCCGACCGCCCCGGCAGCGACGGCCTTTCCGGAGATCCCGCTCTTCCCGTCGTCGCCACGGGAGAGGTCGGCCGCGTCGACCGACGGCGTGCCGATATCGAGGTCCTCGTTCACCCCACCTCGCCAGCCGCCGGTCTCGCCGGACCGCCCCTCGATGAAGGACTTGAACCGCTCGAGGTCGGCCTCCGCCTGACGTCCCACGACACCGAGCGCGTCGCCGGCCTTCTCCACCATGCCCTCGGGCTCGTACTCCAGCTCCAAGGTCACCTGGGTGCGGCCGTCATCGAGCGGGGAGAAGTAGACGGCTCCGGCGTTGGTGGCACCCGCCAGGGCGGCCCACGCGACCTTGGTGTCCGGGACCTGCTCCAGGATCGCGGCGTCCCACTCGCGGCGTACCCCGGCGATCTCGGCCACCCAGTGCAGGGTGGTCTCGTCCAGCTGGGTGACCTCCTGGACCCCGTTCATGAACTGGGGGAACTCCTCGAACTGGGTCCACTGGTTGTACGCCGTCCGGACGGGCACGTCGACCTCGACCGACTTCTGCACCTTCGTGCTCATGTCTCTTCCTCTCTTGCGACGGCTGGTGTGCGAGACGTGTACCCGCGCGGCGTGGGCGCAACCCCCGTTCCCCGGCCCGGGCCCCCGGGCACGGGCGTCGTGCTCCTCCGAAACGCGTGACCGTGCACAGAGGGGCCGACCAGAGTGGTCGCCAGCAGAGTGGTGGGCCAGGAGAGTGGCTCAGAGGTCTTGGTCGGGGCCAGCGGCTCCCGGGACGACGTCGAGCCGCCGCAGCAGGAACAGCAAGGCTGCCGCGAAGTCGTTGTCCTTGGTCTCCCTGGCGACGTGCTCCCAGTCGACCTGTTCGCGCAACGCTCGGGCGACCGGCAGTAGCCGCGAGAAGTCGCAGTACTGCTCCCGTAGGACGCTCAGCTTCCCGACGATGAGGTCGGTCGCCGGCAGCACGGGCATCTGGACCGACAGTACCTCCAGCGGGACGGCCCGCTCCAGGTCCTCGCGGACCGCACTGCGCCCGGCCGCCCGGAAGATCACGTCGACCAGGGCGCCGTCGAGGTACACCTTGAAGAGCCAGTCCTCCGGCGGCTGCACCACGTCGAAGTCCTTGTCGGCCAGCACCCGCACGGCCTCGGCCGCGTCCTGCTCGGCCACGATGAAGTCGACGTCGTGGTCCGGCTCCGGGCCGCCGAGGGCCCAGACCGCGTACCCCCCGGTCAGCGCGAAGGGGAGCCCCGACTCCTTGAGGGCGACCGCCACCGCCTTCAGTGCCGTACGAAGGTTCTCCTGGTCCTGTCCTTCCATGCGGGGGGTGATACCCCCTGGGGTGCGGGCCAAGCAGGGCGTCCACGACGGCGGCTTCGGGACTGCTCGAGCCGGGTATGGGGGTCTCGTGCGCGTAGCGACGTTCAACATCCTCAACGGCCGCGTCCCGACGGACCAGCACGTCGACCTCCGGGGGCTCGAGGAGTCGGTGCGACTGCTCGACGCGGACGTGCTGGCCCTTCAGGAGGTCGACCGCAACCAGCACCGGTCCAACGACGCGGACCTCACCGCCATCGCCGCCGAGGCGATGGCTGCCCCCGAGCATCGGTTCGTGGCGGCCCTGGCCGGTACGGCGGGGACGACGTGGATCGCCGCGACGGGGGAGGAGCAGCCCGACGCCGCGGCGTACGGCATCGCACTCGTCTCGCGCTTCCCAGTGCATGGCTGGGAGGTCATCCGGCTGGCGCCGCTGCGGACCCGGGTCCCGTTCTGGTTCAAGGGTCGCAAGCTGCCGTACCTCGTCCACGACGAGCCGCGGGTGGCGGTCGTGGCGACGGTCGAGACACCGCGCGGGCTCGTGACCTTCGTCAACACACACCTGTCCTTCATCCCGGGGTGGAACGCCCGACAGCTGCGCCATCTGGTCCGTAGCCTGGCCGGCCGGCCAGGGCCCACGGTCCTCGTCGGCGACCTCAACATGGGGCCCAAGCAGGCCGGGCGTCTGACCCGGATGCGAGCCGCGGCCTCGCACCCCACCTTCCCGGTGGACGGCCCGAGGGAGCAGCTCGACCACATCCTGCTGTCCGACGGCCTGGTCGCCTCCCACGGGCAGGCGCATGCGCTGCCCATCTCGGACCACAGGGCCTTGAGCGTCGAGCTGTCCTGACTACGGGCCGGGCTCTGCTGCGGCGCGCTTCGACTTTTTTCTCTCCGGCGGTATCAGCCACCCCGCCCGCCCCTCTTGTGGTGTGGGTCCGAAGGGATCCGGAAGGACCGGGTTCCGGGACTTCAGTACACATCGACAGCACCACGGGCAGGGGCCACGCGGTGCTGGCAGCCGCGGCGACCGACGGGGGACGCCTGCGGAGGACGGCGGCTCGCCGACCGTCACAACTCATCCCATCGGGTGGCTTCCGCCGGGACGCCATCAGGAAAGGTCAGTCATGTCTGTCACAGCATCACCCACCGACGAGGCGACGCCTCGTTCCGCTCGTCACCGCAGTGGCACCGCGTGGGCTCTCGCCCTCGCTGCAACGGTGTCCGCCGTCTCACTCTGTGCGGCGGGGCCGGCCCAGGCCGACCACACGGCACCGCTCAAGGCGAGCAGCGGAAAGCTGCTGGCCGACAAGTACATCGTGGTGCTCAACGACGGGGCCAGCGGCGCCGCGACGGCGAAGCGCCTCGGCGTCAAGACGAGCCACGTGTACTCGGCCACGATCGACGGCTTCTCCGCGACCCTGACCAAGGCGCAGCTGTCCAAGGTCCGCCACGACGCGTCGGTCAAGTACGTGTCCCAGGACGGCCAGGTGACCGCGGTCGCCACGAAGCCGACACCGCCGATGACGAGTGCCCGGGTCGCCCCTGGCAGCGTCCGGCAGAGCTCCGGTCCCTCGTCCCAGGTGGTCCAGGGTGGCGCCACGTGGGGCATCGACCGCATCGACCAGCGCACCGGGCTCAACGGCCAGTACCTCTACACCACGACCGGTCTGGGCGTCCGCGCCTACGTCGTGGACACCGGCATCTACACCGCGCACAGCCAGTTCGGTGGCCGGGCCACTGTCGGGTTCGACGCGCTGGGCGGCAACGGCCAGGACTGCAACGGCCACGGGACGCACGTCGCGGGCACCATCGGTGGCGCCACGTACGGTGTGGCCAAGCAGGTCTCCCTCACCGCGGTGCGGGTCCTGGACTGCAGCGGCAGCGGGTCCTGGTCCGGCTTCATCGCCGGCGCGGACTACGTGACGTACACCCACAACGGTCCGTCCGTCGCGAACGCCAGCCTCGGTGGCGGCTACAACGCGGCCGTCAACGACGCCGTCGCACGCTCGACCGCACAGGGCGTCACGTGGGCCATCGCGGCGGGCAACTCCGCGACCGACGCCTGCACGCAGTCGCCGGGCTCCAGCCCGTCGGCGATCACCGTCGGTGCGACCCTGTACTCGGGCGGGTACGACTACAAGGCCGGGTTCTCCAACTACGGCCCATGCGTGGACATCTTCGCCCCCGGTCAGAGCATCACGTCGTCGTGGATCGGCAGCACCACCGCCATCAACACCATCAGCGGCACGTCGATGGCGTCACCTCACGTGGCCGGCCTCGCGGCGCTCTACCTCCAGCAGAACCCGTACGCCACCCCGGCGCTGGTCAGCGACGCGCTGAAGTCGACGTCGGCCCGCAACGTGGTCTACTCGGCCGGCACGGGGTCGCCGAACCTGTTCGCCCGCAAGTGGAACTCCAACCTGCTCTCCGGGCAGCAGTCGGTCCAGCCTGACGGCTCGTACTGGTACCAGGCCAACCCCGGCTACATCCAGGGCTGGGTCCAGGGCACGGCCGGCACGGACACCGACCTCCTCCTCGACCGGTGGAACGGCAGCAGCTGGGTGCTGGTCGCCGCCTCGACCTCCCTGTCGAACAAGGAGCGGGTCGTCTACAACGGAGCCGGCGCGAGCTACTACCGCTTCCGGATCCTGAACTACAGCGGCGCGGGCAGCTCGGACCTGTTCACCAACCACCCGAACTGACAGGGCCGAAGGCCTGGGACAACCGTCACGACGAGGCCCGGGACTGCAGAAGCACGAACGGAGGCCGGAGCGACCGCTCCGGCCTCCTTTCGTCGTGCCCGGCCACGCAAGGTCGCAGGCAGCGCCATGGTTGCCGCTGCCTTGGACACCTGGCGCCACGGTGGCTGCTGCTGGACATCACACCTAGCAGGCGGAGTCCAGCCCCAGGGCGCGGTCCACCTCGGACTGGTGAAGGGGCCGGCCGACCGCGGTGACGGTATCCATGACGTCTGCGAGCAAGGTGATCTCCTGCTCGAGGGCGGTGTCGCTGAGCAGTCGGGCGGGATCGCTGGGAACCATGGTGCGCTTTCTCGAGTGATGAGGGTCGACGGTAACCCGCGGTGGCAGGTCGTCCTGCCCCGGCGCGGGCCCCACCCGCGAAATGGCCCGAACGGGTGATGCCAGCCCTACGTTCGGCGGGCAGACTGAACGCGACGTTCAGCCGTCGACGGGTCAAACAGCCGGCCCACCGGACTGCGCTGACCGACCCGGCGCCCCCGTTCTCATCGAGAGCGGGGGCGCTCGCATCTGCCACGGCCGTTTTGCCGCACTCGACTTCGGGTAGACCACCGCCGACCGAGGTTTGCGAGGAGGATGTCGTGCGCGTTGTCGTGACCGGTGGCGCAGGGTTCCTGGGAAGCCACCTGTGCCAGAGGCTGCTGGAGAACGGGTCGGAGGTGCTCTGCCTGGACAACTTCGTCACGGGTAGTGCCGACAACGTCGCGCACCTCATGGCACATCCAGGTTTCCGGCTCGTGCACTGTGACGTGACGAACTTCGTGCACGTGCCCGGCAAGGTCGACCTGGTCCTGCACTTCGCCTCGCCGGCCTCGCCGGTCGACTACCTCAAGCTGCCCATCGACACGCTCAAGGTGGGTGCGGTCGGCACCTGGCACGCCCTGGGTCTGGCGAAGGAGAAGGGCGCCCGGCTGGTGCTCGCGTCCACCTCCGAGGTGTACGGCGACCCCCAGGTGCACCCCCAGCCGGAGGACTACTGGGGGCACGTGAACCCGATCGGTCCGCGAGGGGTCTACGACGAGGGCAAGCGGTACGGGGAGGCGCTGGTGACGGCGTACCGCACCAGCGAGGGCGTCGACGCGGGCATCGTCCGCATCTTCAACACCTACGGGCCGCGCATGCGGCCGTACGACGGTCGCGCCATCCCGACGTTCATCCGCCAGGCGCTGCTCAACCAGCCGCTCACCGTGGCCGGCGACGGCTCGCAGACCCGCTCCGTCTGCTATGTCGACGACCTCGTCACGGGCGTCGTGGCGTTCGCGGAGTCCGGCCATCCGGGTCCGGTGAACATCGGCAACCCCCAGGAGATGTCAGTCCTTCGTATCGCCGAGGACGTCCTGGCCGCCACCAGGTCGGACTCGGAGATCAAGCTCGTCGACCTGCCGACCGACGACCCGAAGGTCCGCCGACCCGACACCACCCTCGCCCGTCGGCTGCTCGGGTGGGAGCCGGTCGTCCCCTGGGAGCAGGGCCTGGCCCACACGGTCGAGTGGTTCAGGGGAGTGGAGCTCGAGGCCGGCTGACGACTGGGTCCAGCAGGCTGGCCAGTAGCTCGGATGCGGCGGCCAGGACCTCGGATACCGTGGTTCGGGCCAGCCGGACGTCCGTCGTGGCGCCGTGCGGGTCCCCGGGCGGGTCTCCCGGTCGCGGGTGCCACAGCACCTTGTGCAGCTGCGGGTCGACCAGCGGCCCCCAGGTCCTCGCAGGGGTCGGCCCGAAGAGCAGCACCGACGGCGTCCCGTAGGCGGTGGCGAGGTGCGCGACCCCGGTGTCCCCGCAGAGCGCCAGTGCGGCGGAGCCCACGAGCTGCGCGAGGGCCGCCACGTCGTAGCGACCGCAGCCGTCGACGGCCCGGGGGTCCGCAGCGGCCACCTGCGCGCAGAGCTCGGCTTCCGAGGGCGTGCCGGTCACGACCACGTCGTGACCGTCTGCTGCGAGCGCGGCGACGACGGCGGCCCACCGCTCGGCTGCCCAGCGCCGCGAGGGCGACGCAGCACCGGGATGGACGACGACATGCGGGGCGCGCGGCAGCGGGGGTAGGCGGAGGTCCTCGGCGTCACACCATCCACCAGCCCAGCGGGCCAACGCACACCAGCGTTCGACCTCGTGGTCGTTCTCGGGCCACGGCGGACCGTCCGCGGGGGAGGCCTCGGGTGGCCTGAAGGCGATGAGCCGCCCTGGGCGCAGGGCGCGCAAGAGGTTGTGGCTCTGCGGACCTCGCCCGTGCAGGTTGACGGCGACGTCCGGCGGTGGGCCGGTCCAGGCGAGGGCCGTCAGCCCCTCGGTGGGTAGCACCGCGTCCACGACGCCGAGGTCTCGCAGCCACGTGGAGAGGGTCGCCGGGCCGGCCAGCACCAGGCGGGCCCGGGGGAACGCCCGGCGTAGCCCGCGCAACGCGGGCACGCCGGTGAGTGCGTCCCCCAGGCCCAGCGCGCGCAGCGCGAGGACGGTGCCCGCCGGGGTGCTCACGGCCAGGAGGGCTCGGTGGAGGTGGCCACCACCAGCTCACGGACCTCGCAGCCCACGGGCATCTGGAGCGCCGAGAGCACCGCGTGGGCGACGTCCGCCGGGTCGCTCAGCTGCGCGTCGGGCCCAGGCCGGTACTGCTCCGTGCGACCGTCGAAGAAGTGCGTCCGCATCCCTCCCGGGACAAGGAGGGTGACGCCGACCCGGCCGGCGAGCTCCATGGCCAGGGCGCGCGTGAACCCGACCACGCCGAACTTCGAGGCGCAGTATGCCGTGGCGTCACCTGCCGGCCGAAGGCCCAGCGTGGAGGCCACCGTCACGACGGTGCCCCGAGTGCGCTCGAGGTGCGGCAGGCAGGCCCGGATGACGGCGGCCGTGCCGAAGAGGTTGACGCGGACAACGCGTTCCCACGTCTGCGCGTCGATCTCGGCGAGCGGGCCGCAGGCGTCCGTGCCGGCCGCGGTCACGACAGCCTGGGGTGGTCCGACGGTCGACACCAGCTCCGCGACGGCCTGGTGTGCCGCCTCGGTGTCCGCCAGGTCCGCCACGGCGTGGGCGATGGTGGCGTCCTCCGGGGCGACCCGGTCGATAACCGCGGGGACTCCGCCGGCCTTCTCGACGGCCGCGACGAGCGCCGCCCCCAGGCCACTGGAACCTCCCGTGATGTAGACGACTCCCAGGTCACGCTGCTCACTCATGCTGTCTCCTCGCTCACGGTGCGGCGGCCAGGATGGCCGTCGTCGAATGGCCTGACAGGTAGGGGACCAGGACGACCCTGCCGCCCCAGCTGCGGACCTGCGCGGCCTCGGGAAGGTCCGCTCCCTCGTAGTCGCCGCCCTTCACCCAGAGGTCGGGGCGCAGTGCGTCCAGAGCCTCCGCCGGGCTGTCCTCGTCGAACACCACGACGGCATCGACGCAGGCCAGTCCGCGTAGAACGGTGGCACGGTCCTCCGCCGGCTGCGCCGGGCGCCCCTCGCCCTTGAGCCGTCGGACGCTGTCGTCGGAGTTGATGAGCACGACCAGGGCGTCCCCGAGGCGGCGGGCTGCCTCCAGGCACGAGACGTGGCCGGCGTGCAGGATGTCGTAGCAGCCACCGGTCGCCACTACAGTTCCTCCCTCCGCCCGGACGCGTCGTACGAGGTCCATGGCGGACTCCGGCTGTCCAGCGCCGGCGGACGCGGCACGGGAGAACGCAGCGGAACGGCCTGTCGAGCGACCAGCGGAACCCGCAGCGGACCCGTCAGGGTGGGAGACCGGCGTGCGGTCGTCGTGCCGGGCGCGGCGCTCTCGGAAACCTGACGTGCCACCGGCCTGGACCCAGCCACGGGCCTGAAGTACGGCGGCGCTGACGGCCTCACTCGTCGTGCTGGCGCCTGCGAGGGCGGTGACGGCCGCCGCGACGAAGGCGTCGCCGGCCCCGCAGACATCGCCGTCCACGGCCGTGGTGGGCGCATACACCGGCTCTCCGGCGGTCGTGGCGAGCCAGGCCCCGGTGGCTCCGGTGGTCACGCAGACCGCCTTCGCCGACCACAGCCGGACCAGCTCGCGGGCGACCTCGTCGGGCGGCGCGGTCGGCAGACCGGCCGCGGCCCTGGCCTCGTCGAGGTTCGGCGTGACGAGGGCGCACCCAGGGATGGGGCGGGGACCGCGGGGGTGGGGGTCCCAGACGACCGGGTGGTGGCCCGCGCGGGCGGTGAGCACCTCGCGAAGCTGCTCGTGAGCCGACATACCCGCGCCGTAACAGGAGACGAGTACTACGTCGGCCGACTCCAGCGCCCTCACCGCCTCGGCCGGGAGAGGGCCGAGAGGGCGCGCGGGGCCGCCCTCGTCGACGCGCAGCAGCGACTGCCCGCCGCTGCGGACCCGGGTCTTGCACCGGGTTGCGCCGTCCTGAGCCAGGCCCAGCACGCGCACGCCGGCCTGCTCGAACGCGTCCCGCAGCAGCCGGGCGGGCGCGTCGTCCGCGAACGGCGCGACGAGGGTGACCTCGACGCCGGGCTGCACGCACAGCAGCGCGCTCAGCCCCGCCCCGCCTGGACCGGCCGACTCGGAGTCCACGTCGACGACCGGCACGGGCGCATCCGGGCAGAGGCGCTCCACCCGACCCACGAGGTCGCGGTCCACCACCACGTCGCCGACGACGACGACCCTGCCTCGGCGGCTCACGCGCTCGCCTCCCGGGCGCTCGGCGACAGCAGCTCACCTCGGGCCTGCAGGGTGGCATCCATGGCCGCACAGATCGCGTGGACGGCCGCCAGGTGCACCTCCTGCACCGCAGCGGTCGAGCCGGCGGTGATCGTCAGAGCCTCGTCGGCGAGCGCGGCCAGGGGGTTGGGTGCCGGCCCGGTCAGGGCCCACACCTGCAGACCCAGCTCGTGGCCGCGCTTGGCTGCGTGCACCACGTTGCCGCTGGTCCCACTCGTGGAGAGCAGCACCAGGATGTCGCCCGGCCGCCCGTGCGCCTCGACCTGACGCGCGAAGATCTCCTCGGCTCCGTAGTCGTTGAGGATCGCGGTCAGGCTGGAGGTCTCGGCGCACAGGGAAAGCGCCGAGAGCGGTCGCCGCTCCCCGCAGAAGCGCCCGACCAGCTCGGCGGTGAGGTGCTGCGCCTCGGCCGCGCTTCCACCGTTCCCCGCGGCGAGCAGCTTGGCGCCTCCCACCAGGCAGGTCGCGAGCTGCTCCCCCCACTGGCGGACCAGCGCGTGCTGGGCGAGCAGGCTCTGCATCCCGTCCTGGAACTCGCGCGCGTGCGCCTCCAGCCAGCTCCTCGTCCGGTCCAGGCTGGGCTGGGGCTGGCTGCCGGCTCTCGACACCGCCTCCACGAGCGCGCGTTCGGTCTGCGCGGTGACGACCGACCAGTCGTACCGCGCGACGGCGCGCGCCCGCGCGCTGCGGCCCCATTGGCGTGCCAGGGCAGGGTCAGCCAGGAGCTCCCGGATGCCGTCGGCCAGGGCCTGGGGGTCCTTGGGCCGCACCAGCCGGCCGGTCTCCCCGTCGACGACCGAGTCGAGCAGGCCACCGACCGCACTGCCGACCACGGGGCGGCCGGAGGCGGCGGCTTCCAGGGGCGTGATGCCGAAGGGCTCGTACCAGGGTGTGGCGAGCACGATGTCCGCGGACCGGTAGACCGCCGGCATCTGGGCGTGGTCGAGCTGCCCCGTCATGAGCACCCGGTCCTCGACCCCCGCCTCGCGGGCCACGGCGCGGAGCCGCCGCGCCTCGGGGTCCTCGTCGAGGAGGTCGGCAGGGGGACCGCCGGCGATGACGAGCTCCACGGTGCCAGGCAGCTCCGCCAGAGCCCTGATGGCGACGTCGAAGCCCTTGCGCTCCACCATCCTGCCGACCAGCAGCAGGCGGGTCCGGGCGTGCGGGGACGCGGCGCCGTCGGGCGTGAAGTGCGCCGTGTCGACGCCACAGGGGATCACGCGGACGTGCCGCGTGGCGACCTGCATGTGCTCCAGCTCTGCCACCTCGTCGGCGCACGTCGCGACTACCAGGTCGACGTCCCGGGCGATGGTGCGCTCGAGGTGCAGCCGCTGCCGCGGGCTGGTGTCTGCCGCTCCCTGGAACCGGCGCTTGACGCTGCCGAGCGCGTGGAACGTCTGGACCACCGCCACCCCGCGGGCGCGGCCGGCCTGCAGGGCGGCGAGGCCCGACATCCAGAAGTGGGCATGGACGACGGCCGGGTCGCCGTGGCGCTCCCAGTCCGCCTCGACCCACCGGCCGAAGTCGTCCATCAGGGGGAGCAGCTCGTCCTTGGGTACTGGATGCGCGGGTCCCACCGGGACGTGGACGACCGTGGCTCCTGGCTCGAGCGTGACCCGCTCGGGCTGGTCCGCGGACTCATGGCGTGTGTAGACCTCGACCTGGTGGCCCCGCCGAGCGAGGCCGCGGGCGAGGGCGTCGACGTGCACGTTCTGCCCGCCGGCGTCCACTCCGCCCAGCGCCGCGAGCGGGCTGGCGTGCTCGGAGATCATCGCGATCTTCATCGTGCTACCTCCTTCAGGATGAGGTCCCAGTCGGTCAGGAACCTCTCGAGCCCGTAGTGGGCGAGGGCATGGGCGCGGCCGGCGAGGCCACGGTCTCGCGCTTCTTGGGGGTCGGCCAGCCACCGCAGCGCGGTGCGACGCAGCAGGTCGAGGTCGTTGCTCACCACACCGGCCTCCGCCGGGACGGCCGCCGGCGCCTCGGTGGTGGAAAGGGCGAGCACCGGCATCCCGAGCGTCATGGCCTCCAGGAGCGAGAGGCCCAGGCTGGTCCAGCGGTAGGGGTGGAAGTAGCAGCGGTGCCGCGCCATGGCGCCGTGCAGCTCGTGCTGCGGCAGGTCGTGGACCGCTCCCACCAGCGACGGGGCTCCGTGCTCCGCGGCCACCTCGGCCAGCTGGTCGGTGCCCATGCCGTAGACGTGCAGCGGCGCGTGCCGCGCAAGGTCCAGGACGAGGTCCGTCCCGGCCACCCGCCAGCGTCGGACCGGCTCGTTGACGACCACGGCGACGCTCGGGTCGTCGCCGGTGTACAGAGGGCCCGGGTCGGGGATGCCGTGGTCGACCACCACGGTGCGCGCCTCACCGCAGTCCCAGGCCATGGCGTTGAACCGAGTGACGTGCACGACCGGCAGCCCCGCCAGCGCGCTGTCCTGCACCACAGGGTGCACACTCCGGACGGCGTGCTCGGTGGGGGCGTTGTGCTCCAGGTACACCGCGGGGACGTCCTGGCCCGCGCGAAGCCCGGTATGCCGCGCAAGCAGCTGGGCCTCGTGAGGCCGCTGCAGCACCACGACGTCGATCTCCTCCTCGCCCAGGCGCTCCAGAGGCACCTCACGGGCCGCCGCAGGCCAGTCCCACGTCCGCGCCCGCCCACGTCCGTCCGGCCCGCGGTCCGCGACGACGGGCAGCACGTACTCGTGGGAGCCGGAGACGAAGCTGGTCGTCCAGGAGCCGTGCACATGCCAGAGCAGGACCTTCACCGGACACCTCCCGCCACCCGTGCGGGAAGGCCCGTGGCCTGCGTGCTGCCTGAGCCCCCCGGTGTCCCGGCGAGCTGGCGCACCGCACCCACCACCTCTCCCGCCGTCACGGTGCCGAGGCAGGGATGACCCGGCAGCGGGCACTCCCGCGCCCGCGTGCCGCGACAGGCGGCCTGCTGGTCGCCCAGGACGAGCGCGGGCACCCCCCAGGGACCCCAGCGCTCGACGGGGACGACGGGGGAGAAGAGGCTCACCACCGGTGTGCCCACGGCCGCCGCCAGATGCGCCGGCCCCGTGTTGCCCACCACGACGCACGCAGCGTCGGCCAGGACCCGGGCGAGCTGGCCGAAGGTGGTGCGGCCCACCAGGTCGCGCACCCCCGGACCGGAGATCGCGCGGGTCTCCGCCCGCTGGTCAGCGGTGCCGGTGAGCACCACCCGCCAGCCCTCCCGCGAGAGCGCATGCGCGATCTCCGCGGCATGCCGGGGGTCGATCGAGCGGCTCGGCACGCTGGCCACCGGATGCAGGACCACGTACGGGCCGGGTAGTCGCAGGTCCGGATCTGCGGAGGGGACGTGCACCCTCAGCCGTCCGTCGTCGTGCTGCGGGCGGGGGAAACCGGCGCGTTCGGCGAGCCGCAGGGCCGCCAGGACCTCGTGGCCGCCCCCGGGACCGCCGTCATCGTCGCCCTGAGGAAGACGACGCTCCCGAAGGTCCAGCAGAGAGCCCGGGTAGTCCTCGCTCATCGCGCTGACGCGAGGCACCCCCGCCATCCGTGCGAGGAGGGCCATGGGCAAGGGGCTCTGGTGGTACGACGTGAAGATCACCGCGTCGGCGTAGCGCCGGTCCGCGAGGGTCTGCACGAGCCCGCCGAGGGCGACGGCGTCCACGGGAGGAGGCGTGTGCCCGCTCCACGGCGCGTCGAAGACCAGCACGTCTCGGACGCCGGGGAGCAGTCGGGCCGCGGCGACACCAGCGGGCGAGACCAGGAGGTCGACGCCGTCGCTTCCCGCAGCCAGGGCGCGCAGGGCAGGCCCGGTCAGCAGGACGTCGCCGTCGCTGTCGAGCCGCACCGCCAGGGTCCTGCCCCGCCTGGCGGTCGGTGCGGAGGTCTGTGCACCGGTGGTGGTCCCTCCCGGCGGCCTAGCCACGGGTCCACCCCAGGATCAGGTCGACCGCTTCGGTGAGGTCGGCTGCCACATGGGGCGCCGCCGCCACCTCCTCTGCTCGCGTCGCCCCGGTGGGCACGAGGACCGAACGGGCCCCGGCCGCGCGGGCGGCCAGGACGTCCGCCTCGATGTCACCGACGACCACGCAGTCCTGCGGCCGCAGCCGCAGCTCTCGCGCCGCGGCGTGGATCATGCCCGGGCGTGGCTTGCGGCAGTCGCAGTCGTCGGCCGGGCCGTGGACGCAGACCTGCCAGGTGTCGAAGACGCCGACCTGGGCCTGGACCTCGGCGTTGACCTCCGCGACCTGCGAGGCCGTGAGCAGACCCCGGGCCACCCCCGACTGGTTGCTGACGACCCCCAGCCGCAACCCGTGGGCACGCAGCCTGCGCACCGAGTCCGCCGCACCGGCGACCGGCCGTACCCTCGCCGGCTCACCGTTGTACGGCACGTCGTGGACCAGGGTCCCGTCACGGTCGAAGAGCACGGCTCTGGGCGCTGGGGGCCACGGCGGGGCCCCCCGGTGGCGCCACCATCCGCGAAGCCGGTGCCAGACGGCCGCCGGCGGGATGGCGGCGCTCGTCCAGAGCATGCGCGTGAGCTCGCTCCGGTCACGGGGACCGGCCTTGGTACGTCGCCAGGTGAAGTCAGCGGTGAGTACCAGCCAGCCCAGGATCCCGGCATACCCTGTGCGGCGTAGGGAACCCGAGCGTCGCCGGGCCAGCGAGGCTTCCGAGGCCGCGAGTCCCGAGACTCCAGCCGCAGCCGCGGCCAGGGTGGCGACGTGCCAGGGCAGGCGCCCCCGGCCGGTCTCTGCCAGCAGCCGCCAGTGCGGCCCGTGCAGCCGGCGCATCAGCGCGTCGTCGGAGTTTCCCCGCTGCACCGCCAGGCTGACGCCGGCGCTTGCCGGCCGTACAGGGTGGCGGATGCTTCTCGAGCCCCGTACCAGGGTCCAGCCTGCCCTCCTGACGCGCAGGGCAAGGTCAGCGTCCTCCCGGTAGGCCCGCGGGAACCGCTCGTCGAAACCGTGGACGTCCTGCAGGGCCTGGCGCCGGTAGGCCATGTCGGCGGTGGCCCAGCGGGCGTCCTGCAGACCGGCTGTGGAGCGTTCCCAGTCGGTCGGCGGGCGCTCGGCCGGAAGGGGTACGACGATGCGCCCGGAGCTCCCGGCCACCGTGGGTCCGGCCACACGGAGGTCGCCGGCCAGCTCGTCGGCCCAGGTCGGTGGCAGGACGATGTCGTCGTCCAGAAAGACCACCCATGGCGCCTTCACCACGTGCCATCCGAGGTTCCGGGCTGCCGCCGGCCCCCGCCCCAGTCCCTGGACGACCCGCACCGGCAACCGCTCGAGCAGCGTCTCCGGCACGGCCGCAGCGGGCTCGGGGTTCGGGCGGTCGTCGACGACGACGACCTCCTCGGGCAGCGGCCCGTCCTGGCCGGCCAGCGAGCGGAGCATCACCTCCAGGCTCGGCCGCGCGAGGCTCGGCACGACGACGGCATAGGTGTCCTCCGGGCGGGTCGGGGCGCTCACCGACCACCGCCGAAGAGCGCCGACCGGCGCACGAGATGAGGACCCACCACCATCGCGTCCACGGGGGCCGATCCGAAGAGCTCCAGCGCGTCGCGGGGGTCGTCGACCATGGGCCGCCCCGCCGTGTTGAGGCTCGTGTTGACCACCACGGGGAGTCCCGTGCGCTCCTCGAAGGCCCGCAGGAGGGCCGCGACGTGTGGGGTGGTCTCGTCGTCGATGGTCTGGATGCGTGCGGTGCCGTCCACGTGCACGACTGCGGGGATGCGGTCGCGCCACTGCGGTGAGACCGAGTGGACGAACAGCATGTACGGGCTTGGGAGCGGGCCGTCCCCGAAGATCTCGGCCGCCCGGTCCGCTAGCACCATCGGCGCGACGGGGCGAAACTGCTCGCGGCCCTTGACGTCGTTGAGCCGCTCGAGGTTCGACGCGCGCCCCGGGTGCGCCATCAGGGACCGGTGACCGAGTGCGCGCGGGCCGAACTCGCTGCGGCCGTCGAACCAGGCCAGCACCCCGTCGCCGGCGAGAATGTCCGCCGCCTCGCCGGCGAGGTCCTCCGGCGTCGTGAACGGTACGGCGGCGGAGTGCAGCCACGCGGCCAGGTCGTCGTCACTCCACTGCCGTCCCAGCGCGGCGGTCGTCATGGGCTCGGGCAGACGGCCGTCGTCACCCAGGCCGGCGTCGCCCTCCAGCGTTGCCTGCAGGGCCGCGCCGAGGGACGTCCCGGCGTCACCGGCGGCGGGCTGGACCCAGACCTCCTCGAAGGGCGTCTCCCGCCAGATCCGGCTGTTCGCCACGCAGTTGAGCGCGGTGCCCCCGGCCATCGTGAGCACCCGGTCTCCGGTCTGGTCGTGCAGCCATCGCGCCAGGTTGACCAGCACCTCCTCGAGCACCACCTGCACCGAGCAGGCGAGGTCGGCGTACAGCGGCGGCCAGTCGGTCTCGCCGCCGTGACGTCGCGGCGCGAAGGCCGTCCAGTCGGGCACCGGTGCGGTGAACCCGCCGTCGCCCGTGGCTCGGATCATGCCGCGCAGCTGCTCCGCGTGGACGGGCTTGCCGTAGGACGCCAGCGCCATGACCTTGAACTCGTCACTGGACCGCAGGAACCCGAGGTGGTCGGTGAGCGACTCGTAGAGCAGGCCCAGGGAGTGCGGCAGAGCCTGCGCCGCAAGCGTGTCCAGGCGGCCGTCGTGGTACCGGCCGGCCAGGTGCGACGCCTGTTCGCCTCGCCCGTCGAGGACGAGCACGCTCGTGCTGCGCCCGGGCCCGGTCACGGGGGTCGCCAGCGCGGCGGACGCGGCGTGGGCGACGTGGTGCGGGACGAACCGCACCCGGTCCCGGTCGAGCCCCGGCAGCGCGGTGCACAGGAAGCCCGGGGCGGACTCGGCGTACACCCGCCGCAGGTGGTCCCAGGGGTCGTCCAGGCCCATGTCCTCGGCAGGTTTGGCGAGTGACGGGTCGAAGGAGTAGGCGACGACGTCGAGATCCTGTGGGCGGAGCCCGGCCTCGGCCAGGCACCACCTCATGGCCTGCTCGGGCAGCTCCCACGCGGAGAAGGGCACCGGGCGCTTGCCGTGCTTGCGCCTGCTGAACCGTTCCTCCTCGGCGGCCGCGACGATCCGACCGTCCACCACGAGGGCGGCGGAGGGGTCGTGAAACAGCGCGTTGACTCCCAGAACTCGCATGCCGCCTGACTACCCGGGGAGAACCGCTTCTATTCGGTCCTGCGGAGAAACGCTTCTCCGTGCCCCTGGCGACGGTCGTGGCTGGACGTTTTGACCAGCGGTTCCTGGGGCAGGGTGCACGCGTGACCACTACCCTGACGCCCCAGGACACCCCCGTCCCTTCACCTGCCCTTGACGCCGCGGATGCACCAGACGCCGCCGAGGCGGCAGGCGCAGCGCAGGTCGCGGCGGCCGTCGAGGGCGCCGCCGATGCCGCGCGCGGCTGGCGCCGGACCTCCCCGGGCGACCGCGCCGCTGCCTTGCGCGAGGCGGCAGCACAGGTCCGCGCGCACGCCGACGACCTCGCCGGCGCGCTGTGCGACACCACCGGCAAGCTGCTGCGCGACGCGCGCGGCTCCGCCCTCGTCGCCGCCGAGCTGCTCGACGAGGCGGCCGTCACCGGTCTGGGTGCCACCGGGCGGACGCTTGCGGGCGGGAGCGGCGCGCTGGACTGGGTGAGAGCCGAGCCCCGCGGCGTCGTCGCTGTGCTGACCCCCTGGAACGACCCCTACCCCGCTGCCGCGGGCTTGCTCGCTGCGGCGCTCGTCACCGGCAACACGGTGGTCCACAAGCCCTCCGAGCGCAGCCTGGAGCCAGGGCTCCAGCTCGCGCGGCTGGTCGCCGGCTGCCTGCCGGACGGCGTGCTGCAGCTGCTGTCGGGAGACGGCGCGGTGGGTGCCCTGCTCGTGCAGGACCCGCGCGTCGACGTCGTCGCGCATGTCGGTAGCAGCGCCACGGGCGCGTGGATCAGGCAGCAGTGCGCGGCCAGGGGCGCCAAGGCGATCGTCGAGAACGGCGGCAAGGACGCGCTCCTGGTGGACGCCGGGGTGGATCCGCGGTGGGCTGCCGAGCAGATCGCCATCGGCGCCTTCACCAACGCAGGACAGCTGTGCACCTCGGTCGAGAGGGTCTACCTGCACGAGGCGGTGGCGGACGCGGTGCTGGAAGAGCTGGTCCGGGTGGCAGAGGAGCTGCGCCCGGGGGACCCTCGCGCACCCGAGACGACGCTGTGCCGGCTGGTGGACGAGCGCCAGCTACACGTGGTGGAGCAGCAGGTCGAGTCGGCCCTCGAGGCCGGTGCCTCCGCCCTGACGGGAGCTCGGCGGCTGGACCTGCCGGGAGCGTGGTACGCCCCGACGGTGCTGACCGGCTGCAGGCCCGGGATGGCGGTCATGGACGAGGAGACCTTCGGCCCGGTCGCACCCGTCATGCGCGTCCCGAGCTGGCAGGAGGCGCTGTGGGAGGCGGACAGCGGGCGCTACGGGCTGGCCGCCACCGTCCTGACCGCAGACCCCCAGCATGCGATGGAGGCCGTCGAGGTGCTGGACGTCGGCACCGTCAAGGTCAACGCGGTCTTCGGCGGGGCCCCCGGAGGTTCTGCCGACCCACGGCGCGCCAGCGGCCAGGGGCGCGGCTACGGGCCGGACCTGCTCGGGGAGCTGACCCAGCTCAAGGCCGTGCACTGGGAGCCGGTGAGTTCGGAGCTCCGCGATGGGTAACACGCCCGGACAGCAGTCGGCCGCTGCGGTGACGACCGTGGTGGCCACCCGGGACCGGTGGCCCCAGCTGCGTGAGTCTCTGCGTCACCACGAGGGTCCGGTCGTCCTGGTCGACAACCACTCCAGCGACGGGACCCCGGAGCGGGTTCGCGACGAGTTCCCCGACGTACGGGTCGTCGAGCTGCGGCGCAACCGCGGAGCCGTGGCCCGCAACGTGGGGGTGCAGTGCGCCACCACGCCGTTCGTCGCCTTCGCCGACGACGACTCGTGGTGGGCGCCCGAAGCCCTGGACCTCGCTGCGACGGTGTTCCGCGACCACCCTCGCCTGGGACTGCTGGCCGGCCGCACCCTCGTAGGCCCGCAGGAGCGTCTCGACCCGGTGTCGCAGGAGCTGGCCCGGTCCCCGCTGGGAACGGCGCCGGACCTCCCGGGTCCGTCGATCCTGGGTTTCGTCGCATGCGCTGCGGTGGTTCGCCGGAAGGCGTTCCTGCAGGCGGGCGGCTTCGACCCCGTGGTGTTCTTCATGGGAGAGGAGGAACGGCTCGCCCTGGACCTGGCGGGACTCGGCTGGGGCCTGTCGTACGTCGAGGCGGTGGTCGCGCACCACCACCCTTCGCCGGACCGCGACGCGGGCCACCGTCGCGCCCGGGAGACCCTCGCCGCCCGCAACCGGGTGCTGACCGCGCTCATGCGCCGCCGCTGGCGGACAGTGGCGCAGGTGACGCGGGACGTCGTACGTCAGGGGCCGGAGGGCCGGGCAGGCCTTGCGCAGGCAGCGCTCCGCTCGCCCCTGGCGCTGGCACGCCGCCGTCCCGTGCCACTCGAGGTGGAGCACTCCAAGGCCCTGCTCGAAGGCCGCTCGGGGCAGGCCGTCCAGGTGGCTGCCTGAGCCTTCCGGTCACTGCCTGAGCCTTGGCGGACCCTGGCGGCGTCCCGCTGAGCGGTGGTCCGCATGCCGAGGGGTGACCGGGGTAGGTACCGACATACCGCAGGTACCACCCACTCACCAGCCAGGAGGAGACATGGCAGACACCGTTCGAGACGCGATGACCGCCGGTGCGGAGTGCATCGGCGAACAGGAGACCGTGGCGGCGGCGGCTCAGAAGATGAAGGACCTCGGCGTCGGCTCGCTGCCCATCTGCGGCGAGGACAACCGGTTGAAGGGTATGGTCACGGACCGCGACATCGTCGTGAAGGTCGTCGCCGCGGGGCAGGACCCCCAGTCCACGACCGCCGGGTCCCTGGCCGAGGGCAAGCCGGTGACGATCGGGGCGGACGACTCGCTCCAGGAGGCCCTGCGCACCATGTCGCAGTACCAGGTCCGCCGGCTCCCGGTGATCGACGGGCATGACCTGGTTGGGATGCTGAGCCTGGCAGACCTGTCGAAGGCGCTGCCGGAGGAGGCCGCCGGGGACCTCGTCCAGGCCATCTCCAGCGGAGGACCGACGCTCTGACTCGTCCGCGGTCCGGAGGCCACCTCTGCCGGCTCTTCCCGACTGCGACGACGCTGCTCTTCCCGGCTGCGACGAACGTCGTGGGAGCGGGGCGCCGAAAGGGCAGCGCGGAGGAGCCGGCAGGCTAGGCCGGAAGAGCCGGCACGCTAAGCCATCGGGTGGGGGGCGTCGGCCGTCTGGACCCTTTCCGGCGCCACCCTTTCCGGCGCCTCCGGCGCCACGGCGCCAGGAGCGTCCGGTGACGGGAAGGTCCTGCTCGCCGGCGTCGAGAGCCTGAGGCGGACGCCGCTGCGAGGCATGGTGGGCATCCGCCGCTCGCTCACCGTCAGGTCCTGGGCAGGCACCGTCCAGTCCAGCGCGGCCAGGAACCCGGCGCTCGTCGCGAGGATGCCCAGGGCGGGGTCCTCTCCAGGGCAACGATGGCCGGCGGCCACGAGGCCGCCACCCTGGGGCACGAGCGCATCTGGCTCCACATCATGGGCACCGAGGAAGCGGTCCGGCCGGAACCGGAGCGGCTCTGGCCAGTAGCGTCCGTCCCGCAGCGTCCCGACGACGTCCAGCACCACCCGGGAGCCGCGCGGGACCACCGTGTCACGGAAGCGCAGGTCGCGTCGCGCGATGCCGACCAACATCGGCACGAAGGGGGCGAGCCGGCGCACCTCGTGGGCGAAGGCGTACGCCGCCGATCCCGGTACGGGTCGTGATCCGGCGACGTGGTGCTGCTCCTCGCGAAGGCGGTCCCGCCACGACGGATGCTGAGCCAGCGCCAGGGCGGTGAAGGCCGCGAAGCGCGCGACCGCGACGGTCGGCCGGAGCAGGTTCAACAGCTCCACCGCCGCGGTGTGGACGTGCAGCGGCGTCCCGTCCTGCTCGGTCCAGGACGCCACGACGTCCAAGGGGGAGCCCTGGGGCGCGGCGGGGCGCCCCTGCCGGGCGTTCGTCACGGTGGACTCCGCCCACTGGTCGCTCTCGTGTCGCGCCCGCCGCGCTCGGACGTACGCCGGGCCTGGGACGCCGAAACCGTCGACGATGAGGGCGAGCCGGCGAGCCACCCGATCCGCCTCGGAGGCGGAGACCTGCACGCCCGCCCAGGCCAGCACCGCCCGACCGATGACCGTCACGGCTTCGTCGTAGACGGACACCTCCTGCTCGGTGGTCCAGGTCTGCGCCCGGCGCGCCCACTCCGCGGAGACCTCGTCGACGAGGGCGACGACCGAGCGGGGCCCGAGCACCTGGACGAACATCGCCTTGCGGTGTAGGTGAGTGGCGTCGTCGAGGCCGTGGACCGCACCCTCACCGAACAGGACGTTGGCCACGAAGGGTGGCATCGCGTCCCGCCGCCGCACGGCGGAGGTGTCGGTGAACAGCCGCACCGCCTCGGGGCCACGCACGAGGACGGCTGGGCGCCCCATCATCCGCACCGGGATGGCATCCTCGTCCCCGCCAGGCACCTGGCGGGCCCGCACGTGCCGCGACAAGTCGTACCCCCGGGACAGGAGGGGGACCGAGAGCTCCATGAGGCCGGTTCGCATGAGCGGGGACTACCCGGCCAGCCGCGGGCGTAACCGACCAGCGCTCGCTGCTGCGACCTCGCGCCTCAGCGGCTGAGCAGCGGTGCGTAGGTCCCGGAGACTATGTCGTCGACGACGTCGCGGAGCTTCAGGTTGTAGTCCTGGGAGAACCGTCGGAGCACCTCGAACGCGGAGTCTGCCTCGAGGCTCAAGTGAGCCCTCAGGATGCCTTGCGCGACACCGATGGTGTGCCGGGTCTTGAGCGCCGCTGGGAGGTTGTCGACCTCGTCCGCCGCGGCGAGCGCGATGCTGGCCTGCGCGGCGTACATGTGCGCGATCCCCACGTCCTGCGGGTCGAAAGCCCCCGGCCTGTGGGAGTACAGGTTGAGGGAGGCGCTCATACGACGTCGGTGAAGGCCGGGGTCCGGGGTTCTCGCTGCCCCTCGCGGGCCGACACGGTGGCCACGTCACAGCCGTCGACCGCCTGGACGACCAGCTCCACGACCCGCTGCGGGGTGGTGTCGCTCGGGCCGCGGTCCACCATCGAGGACGCCAGCTCGGCGAGATAGTCGAGCCCACGGAGCAGCTCCGCCTCCTGCCAGGGTCCCGCGGGAGGGACGCCGCCCGGGTCGTCGGTCATGGTTCATTGTGTACTGCCCTGGCAGTGCCGGGCGTCCAGGTCGGTCGCGTTTGGCCGAAGCGACCACGGGTATCTCGAGGCTGACGGGCGCCCACGCACCCGAGGTCCTCCCATACCCTGGAATGTCCCCTCGACCCCGGGCCCCGGCTGCACCCGCACCGGTGTCCCGGGCCGGACGGCAGGAGCGCCATGACGTTGAGCCACCTCGGGCACCGGTGGACGAAGCGCGCCTCGCCCACGACATCGGGAGCCCTCCCCACCGTCGGCGTCGAGGAGGAGTTCTTCCTCCTCGACCCGCGCAGCGCCGCGCCCGTCCCGATCGCCGCCCAGGTCCTCAGCGCTGCCCGCGGGGAAGAGGCGGGGGACGAAGACACCACGTTCCAGGCGGAGGTGCTGCGCTGCCAGGTCGAGACGGCCAGCCCCATCTGTCACGACCTGGCCGAGCTCGAGGAACACCTGAGGTGCTCACGGGCGCGGCTGAGCGCCGCGGCCAGGAGGCACGGAGCCGTGCTGGCCGCCGTCGGCGCCGCCCCCTGGGGCGAGCCGGATCCGCAGATCACGCCCACCGACCGGTACCTCGCGATGCGCAAGGCGGCCCCCGCGCTCCTGAGCGAGCAGCTGATCTGCGGCATGCACGTCCACGTCGAGGTGCCGAGCCGCGCCGTCGGCGTGGACGTCATCAACCGGCTGCGTCCCCAGCTACACGTCCTGCTGGCCCTTTCGGCCAACTCACCGTTCTGGCGCGGCGCGGAGAGCGGGTTCGCGAGCTGGCGCGCGGTTCAGTGGCAGCGGTGGCCGGTGGAGGGACCGCCGCCGTTCTTCACGGGCGCGGAGGACTACGAGCGACGGGTGCAGACGCTCCTCGACACGCGGGTCATCATGGACAGGGCCATGCTCTACTGGCACGTCCGGCTCTCCGACCAGTACCCCACGGTCGAGGTCCGGGTGGCCGACGTGGCGGTCGACGCCGCCACGGCGTCCGCGCATGCGGGTCTGGTGCGCGCCATGGTGATGAAGGCCATGCGTGACCGGGCGGCAGGCATGGCCGCGCCGCGCACCCCCTACGAGGTGCTGCGCGCCGCGTCGTGGCAGGCGGCCCGCGACGGGCTCGGCGGAGCGCTGGTCGACCTGGCCGGCTCGCCCTGGAAGGCGCCGGAGCTCAGACCCGCGCGAGAGGTCGTGCTCGGGGTGGCGTCCCAGGCCTGCACCGCTGTCCCCGAGGCGGAGGCGGAGACTGTGCTCGCGGGCGTGCACGCGGTCCTCGAGCGGGGTGACGGCGCCCAGCGTCAGCGTCGCGCGGTGGCGTCCGGGGGCGTCGCGGCCCTCCTGGCGCTGTGGGACGACGGTGAAGCATGATCCGTGTCAGCAGCGTCGGACCGGACGGGTGCCGCCCCTCAGGTGGCTCTCAGACAGCGGCCAGCAGAGTGGTCCGGTGACCTCTCCACCGCCGGGCGCCCCGGCGCGGCGGGCCGTCCTCGCCGCCGGCCTGGCGGCCATCGCGCTGGATGGCTGCTCGGGCGCGAAGCAGCAGGGAGCGCCACCCGTCAGCACCACCTCGGGCGTAGGCGCAGAGGGAGAGCCGTCGTCGGGCCCGCGCACCAGCTCGCCCACCCGCTCGACGGGGCGCCGGCCGCCCGCCACGACGACGGGGCGCCCAGCCGAGACCGGTCGACCGACGAGGCCACCGACTCTGGCGCAGGTCGCAGGCCCGGACCTCACCCATGGCCCCCGCACCGTGAGAGCGGTCGCTCTGACCTTCCACGGGCAGGGTCCCGCACACCTCGCGCAGGACGTTCTGCAGACCTGTTCGGCGGCCGGCGCTCGCGTCACCGTGTTCGCCGTAGGCTCCTGGCTCGTGACGGTCCCCGCGCTCGGCCGCCAGCTCCTGGCCTCGGGTCACGAGCTGGGCAACCACACCTGGAGCCATCAGCAGATGAAGGAGCTGTCGGCCGCCCAGGCCGTCCACGAGGCGGTCAAGGGAGCGGAGGCGCTGCGCAGCGTCGTCGGGACGGCGGGCTGGTGGTTCCGGCCGTCCGGGACCCGGCACAGCACCTCCACCATCCGGGCGGCCGCGAAGGCCGCCGGGTACCAGCGCTGCGTGTCGTACGACGTCGACCCCGAGGACTTCCTCGACCCGGGAGCGGGAGCGGTTCGCGACCGGACCCTCGCCGCGGTCCGGCCCGGGTCCATCGTGAGCCTGCACCTCGGACATCCCGGGACCGTCGCGGCGCTTCCGGAGATCCTCGCCGGGCTGAGCAGGCGAGGGCTTGTCCCAGTGACGCTGTCGCAGCTGGTGACGCCGCGATGACCCGCCAAGGGCAGAGTCTCACTCGCGGCCGCGGCCGCGGCCGGGTCGTGGGAGTCCTCGGAGCCGTCATGGCTCTGGCTGGCTGCTCGGCCGACCCCACGGGCCCGACCGCCTCGGCTGGCGTCTCGTCGGTGGGTGCGACTGCGACGGCCACGACAAGCGGCATCTCGAGGCCCACGACGGCGGCCGCCAACGACGTGTACGCCGCGGCGACACCAGGCGCCCTCAGCGCTGTTGCATCGTCGGCGCGGTCCATGGTGTACGTCCCCAACACGCTCGACGACACCGTCCAGCTCATCGACCCCAAGACGTATGCGGTGGTCGGGCGTTTCCGCACCGGCCGGGAGCCGCAGCACGTGGTCCCGGCCTGGGACCTGCGAACCCTGTGGGTCAACGCGGACCGTGCGAACACCTTGACCCCGGTGGACCCGCGGACCGGACGGGCGGGACGGCCGGTGCCCGTCGCCGACCCGTACAACCTGTACTTCACCCCGGACGGCAAACACGCGCTCGTGATGGCGGAGCGCCTGCGGCGCATCGACGTGAGGGACCCGCACACCATGCGGCTCCAGCGGTCGCTGCGGGTGCCCTGTCACGGCGTGAACCACGCCGACTACACCGCAGACCTCCGGTTCCTGCTGGCCAGCTGCGAGTTCGACGGGAAGCTCGTCGTGACCGACAGGGATGCCAGGTCGGTACGCAAGGTCATCGACCTGAACAAGGTCAGCACTCCGGGCGCCACCTCTCCGCACGAGGCCATGCAGCTGCCCGGCAGCCCGAAGAGCGAGCTGCTTCCCGGGTCCAGCGCGATGCCGCAGGACGTGCGCCTGACCCCCGACGGGCGGCACTTCGTCGTCGCAGACATGCTCCGCAACGGTGTGTGGGTGATCGACGCGCGGACGATGCGGTGCACCGGCTTCGTCCACACGGGCCTCGGAGCGCACGGCATCTACCCGTCTCGCGACGCCACCCGGCTGTACGTCTCGAACCGCGACGCGGGCACCGTCAGCGTCCTCGATGCCAGGACTCTGCGTCCGGTGGCGCTCTGGCGCGTTCCCGGCGGCGGTTCGCCCGACATGGGCGGCGTCACAGCGGACGGGAAGGAGCTGTGGCTCTCCGGTCGCTACGACAAGAAGGTCTACGTCTTCGACACCCGGACCGGGAAGGTCACCCACACCATTGCGGTGGATGCCGGGCCGCACGGCCTGTGCGTCTGGCCGCAGCCAGGGCGCTTCAGCCTCGGCCACACCGGCAACATGCGCTAGCCACGCCATCGGCGTGCAGACGCGAGCCGAGGGCTGCGGGTCACGCCGGCTGTGACCCGGTGACGACGGGCACCGCGCGGACCCGCGCACCGGCCGCCACCGCGTACGCCTCCTCGTTGCGCCACAGGACGTCGGACCAGTCGAACGGCGGCCGGACCGCACGGCTGGCGGTTCGCATCCGGTCCAGCAGCAAGGGGTCGCGGCACAGGAGGGCCAGGTGATCGGCCATCCGCGCGTCGTCAGGAGCCAGCAGGCCGGTATGTCCGTGGCTGACGAAGTCGCCGACTCCGGTGCCCTCCCGCGCCAGGACGACCAGACCGCTGGCACGGGCCTCCAGCGCCGCGATGCCGAAGGACTCGGCGGCGGCGGGTGCGACGAAGATGTCGGCGTCGTGGTAGAGCGAGCGGAGGTCGTCGTGGCTCAGCGCCCCCGGCGTCCGGACCCAGGACTCCATCCCCGCACGGCGGACCCGGGAGCGCAGCGTCGCCAGCTGCTCGCCGTCGCCGACGACGACGACCCGCACCCTCACGTGGTCCGGCACCCCTGCCCGCGCCCGTTGCAGGATGGACACCAGACGCAGCGGCCGCTTGCGGCGCACCATGCGCTGCACTGCGACGACGGTGATCCCTTCGAGGGGTGCGAGGCGGGGCTGCGGAGCCCAGGTGGCCACGTCGATGGCGTTGGGCAGGACGAGGACCGGCCCCCGCGTCACCGCGGCACGCACTGCACCGGCGGCGGCCTCGCTCACCGCGGCCCACTGGATCGGCAGGTCCGGCCACCGCCGAGCGAGCGCCACCGCCCTGACGACGGGCCACGCGGCTCCCCACATGGAGTGGACGGTGGCGACGACGGGGACGTCTGCCTGCGCGGCCACCTCGGCGCCCCGCAGGGCCAGCGGCGAGATCGCCGACACGTGCGCATGAACGCAGTCGGCCCAGCGCACCAGCTCGGCGAGCCGGCGGGGGTCGCGGCAGACGGTCGGGCCGGCGCCGGTGCGCCCGCGCGGCTCAGCCTGCTGGAAGGCTGGGTCGAGGTACGCAGGCTCGCTGCCCGCAGGGTCGGCGGCGACTCCCGGGGAGGCACGGGTCAGGACGGTGACCTGGTGGCCGGCTGCGCGCTGGTGGTGGGCCAGGGAGGAGACGAGTACCTCGATGCCACCGACGGTGGGGGAGTACGTGTCCGTGACGTGGAGGAGTCTCATGTGGCGCGGGCCTGAGCGCACCACCGGGTCAGGGCCCACCCACCCAGCCACAGCCCCCCGACCGGAATCTCGAGCAGGAAGATGAAGCCGCGGTAGAGCAGCACGCCCACAGCCACCGCCGTAGGGTCACCGCCCACGGCACAGAGCACGGCCACAGCGCCGCCCTCGGCCAGGCCTGTCCCACCGGGAGTGATCACCACCACGGTGAGCAGCCGCTCCACGGCGAAACCGGCCAGGACGGCAGGCCACGGCAGGTCGGCACCGGCGACGTGCAGGCACCCGCCGAGGAGCAGGGCCTGCAGGACCAGGTAGGCGCTCATCCCGGTGGTGAGCTGCAGCCACCCGCGAACGATCAGGTCGCGAGCCACCGCGCGCGTGTGCAGGATCACGGCCACGAGGGCTTCACCGTCGCGGAACCGGCTGGGGAGCAGCCGGTGCGCCACAGTGCCCGCCCCTCTCGCCACGAGCGACGACGCCCGGTCGCTGACCAGCGCGGCGAGGACGAGCGAGACGACCAGCGCCAGCGCCACGACGGCGAGCTCGGCGCCGACGACGAGTGTGGGACTGCTCAGCCCGCCCGCCACGAGAAGACAGACCAGGGCGACCAGCGGCAGCACGAGCTTGCCGATGACGTCCCAGATGTTCGTCACGACGGTGTAGGCGGCGAACGCCGACCGGCGGACGTGCCACACGCGCGTCATGGCGAGGTTCGTCGCCACCGCCAGTGGACCGCCCATCGGCACCACGTTGGCCACCGCGCTGCCGGTGAGGTTCAGGGTCAGGGCCCGTCGGCGGCTGAGCCCCGGCATGGCACCGGTCAGCACGATGGAGTGTGCGACGACACCGAGAGCCCAGAGCGCGGTAAGGACCATCAGCTGCGAGAGCGTCACGCCGGCCAGGGCTGCTACCACCTCGCTCCAGGACGTCCCGCTGACGCGCGGGATGGTCCACCACAGCAGCACCACCGCCAGACTTGCGGCCAGCATCCCCCTGGTGACCAGCCCCGCGACTCGCACGGTGCGCATCACGGACCTCCGATCTCCACCCTTCGCGCTCCTGTGACCCTCCCGCAGCGCACCTGAACGGTTCCTGAGCCAGTGTGGCCCCTTGCGGCGCGTTCAGGAACCACTCAGCCGGCGGAGGGCATCGTGGACGGACGTCCCGCCTGCCGAGACGGTACGTCAGGGTAGCGGGCGCCACGGCCGCCGTCCCGCGACGTCGGCCCAGGACTCGCCCTAGGGTTGAGGCGACGGGAGCGGAGGACGAACGTGCGGGTGCTGCTTGTCGAGGACGAGCGGGCGTTGGCCGAGACCCTTCGGCGGGGTCTGACGAACGAGGGCTTCGTCGTCGATTTGGCCCACGACGGGGTCACGGGCCAGTGGATGGCGACCGAGAACCCGTACGACGTCATCGTCCTCGACATCATGCTGCCCGGGCGCAACGGCTACGACGTGCTGCGCAACCTGCGCGAGCTGCTCGTCTGGGCACCGGCGCTGATGCTGACGGCCAAGGACGGCGAGTACGACCAGACCGACGCGTTCGAGCTGGGGGCCGACGACTACCTGACCAAGCCGTTCAGCTTCATCGTCCTCGTAGCCAGGCTGCGCGCGCTCGTCCGGCGTGGCGCCCCACAGCGCCCGGTCACCCTGACCGTGGGAGACCTCGTGCTGGACCCCAACACCAGGCAGGTGAGCCGGGGCGGTCGGCGGGTCTCGGTGACCGCCAAGGAGTTCGCCGTCCTCCAGTTCCTCATGCGGCACCCGGGCGACGTGCTGTCCAAGGGCGAGATCCTGGAGAACGTCTGGGACCGGGCGTTCGACGGCAGCGACAACATCGTCGAGGTCTACATCGGGTACCTGCGACGCAAGATCGACGCCGCCTTCGGCGTCCGGTCCCTCGAGACGGTGCGCGGGATGGGCTACCGCCTCGTACCTGCGACGGTCGCTGCGACCGGGGCGCCGACGACCTGACCGCCGCAGCAGGTCTGGCGACCTGAGCGCCTCAGGCGGGTCCCGACGCGGCACTGGCGGGCAGTCGCACCTCGAAACGGCAGTCCCCGCCTGGGGTCTGCGTGGCACGGATCCGCCCGTGATGCGCCTCGACCAGGGTGCGGGCGATGGCCAGTCCCAGCCCGCTGCCGCCACGGTCGCGCTCCCTGGCCTCCTCCAGGCGCGTGAACCGTTCGAAGACGGCGTCCCGGTCCGCCTCGGGCACCGGGCTCCCCGCGTTGTCCACGGTCAGCAGCACCTCGTCGTCCACGGTGCGCACAGCCAAGCTGATCGGGCCGGTGGTGTGGCGGGCCGCGTTGTCGACGAGGTTGCGCACCACCTGCTCGAGCCGGCCGTGGTCCCCCATGACGCGGGCCGCCCCGATGGAGGCACGGACAGCCTGCTCACCGGTGCCTCGCAGGCGCCGGACCTCGGCGTCGACGATGTCGTCGAGGTCGACCTCCTCGCGCTTCATCGGGAGGCCGTCGTCCACCTTGGCCAGGGTGAGCAGGTCGTCCACCAGGCGCTGCATCCGCATCGTCTCCGCGAGGACGAGCTCGTCCCGCGTCGGGTCCGGTGGCTGGCCGCTCGCCTGCGACACCTCGATGACCGCCCGGATCGTGGCCAGCGGGCTGCGGAGCTCGTGGGAGGCGTCGGACACGAAGCGGCGGGTGCTGGCGTCGGCACGGTCCAGCCGGTCCAGCATCCGGTTCATCGTCTCGGCCAGCTTGGAGATCTCGTCGCCGGACGGCGGCACCGTGAGGTGCCCCCGGTCGCGCACCTGGGTGATCCGGTCCACCTCGCTGCGGATGCGCTCCACCGGCTCCAGGGCCCGGCGCATCACTCGGCCCACCAGGACCAGCAGCAGGAGGAGCAGGACAGCCCCGCCCAGGACGAGCAGCAGGGTGGCCGTGCGGACCGTGGCCGTCTCGACGCGCAGGGGGCTGGCCACCACCACGACGTAGCTCACCCCTCGCCGGTCGCGGACGCCCTCGGCCACGACGGCGTACGGCTCTCCCACCTCGCCGGGCAGACCCGTGACCTGGTCGGTGGCCACGGACCCCGGTGACGGGGACAGCCTGGTCAGCGGCGCGTGGCTGGCGGCCGGGTCCGACGCCGCCAGCACCCGGTGGCCCGCGTCGAGCACCTGGAGCAGCGAGCCCCTGCTCGGCACCTCCTGCACGGCCCCCGCCACCGCGGACTGCCCCGAGGTCACCGTCGCCGAGATGTCGCTCGCCTGCAGCGTGGCGGCATCGCGGGCCGCGGCGTACAGGATGCGGTCGAGGGTGACCGCGTAGGCCGAGATCCCCATGACGATGGCCAGCGTCACGGCAGCGGCGGAGACGGCGACGACGCGCCGTCGCAGCGACCACCGTTCCCACCGTCTCACGAGGCCGTCCTCCTTCCTCCGGGCCGACTCATTCTCGCCGATCGCCGAGGCCCCTTCGGTGCCGCCGCACGCTCGGCCCGCGCGAAGCCGGCAGCCGCAGTAGGTTCTGGTCATGACCTACGTCGCCGACCCTCGCGTCGATGCCTACATCGACGCGCTGCCGCCGTGGCAGCAGGAGGTCTGCCGCCAGGTCCGCGACCTGGTGCACGCTGCCGACCCGGAGGTCGAGGAGACGGTCAAGAGGACCGTGCAGCCGTACTTCGTGCTGGACGGCAACATCTGCGCCCTGCTGGCCGCGCGAGACCACGTCAACGTGTTCCTCTACGACGGCGGCATCGTCCCGGACCCCGAGGGGATCATCACGGCGGGCCACGACAACAAGACGGCCCGGACCGTTGCGGTCTACGAAGGGCAGACGCTGAACGCGCCCGCCCTCTCGGCGATGGTGAGCCGGATCATCGCCGACAACCGGGCCGGCGGCTGGCGGGTGCTCAAGAGGCGCACCGAAGCGCCTGGGAGCCGCCACTGAGGGCCGCGCCTTCGTTTCCGCACCGTGTCCGGACCTTCTCCGCACCCTGTCGTCGCACGCGTTTGCGCTGGTGAGCAGGGGGTACGGGCTGCATTGACTCGATTCGAGTCGTGTCGCTCTCAGGGAAACGGACACTGGAAATGGACAACAGACGACGGACCGACGAGCCCGCCGACGAGCGGGTGGTAGGCGGAGCCCACGACACCGCGGCGGAACGCGAGCGGGTAGTGGTCGGAACCCACGACACCGTCGCGGAACGCGAGCGGTTCGGGGGCGTGAAGGCCGGTTCGGCCTTCTTCGGCTGGCTGACAGCCATGGGGATGGCGGTCCTGCTGACAGCGCTGCTCGCGGCGGCGGGCACGGCCGTCGGTCTCTCGAAGGGGACCGACGCCCAGAAGGCCACCGCGGACGCTGCCGACAACGTCACGACGATCAGCGCCGTGGGAGCTGTGGTCGTCGCCGTCGTGCTCTTCGTCAGCTACTACTGCGGTGGGTACGTCGCGGGTCGGATGGCGCGCTTCAACGGTGCCCGCCAGGGCGTCGCCGTCTGGGTCTGGGCCCTCGTCATCGCCATCGTGGCGGCTGTCGTCACGGCCGCCGTCGGCAGCAAGTACGACGTGCTCTCCCAGCTCAACACCTTCCCGAGGATCCCCGTCTCGGAAGGCAACCTGACCACCCTGGGGATCATCGCCCTGGTGCTCGCCGCCCTGACGAGCCTCATCGGCGCCGTCCTCGGGGGGCTGGCCGGCATGCGGTTCCACCGCAGGGTCGACCGCGCCGATCTCACCAACGAAAGGTACTGACGACAATGGCCAACACCCGAAACACCACGACCGATATGTCCACCAGGACGCCCGTGCAGAAGGCCGCCGCGGCTGTGGGTGCGGTGTTCCTCCTCGTCGGCATCCTGGGCTTCGTCCCGGGCATCACGACGCACTACGACCAGCTAGGGGGCGCCGGCCACGGCTCCGGTGCCATGCTGCTCGGAGCGTTCCAGGTCTCGGTGCTGCACAACATCGTCCACGTCCTGTTCGGCGTCGCGGGGCTCGCCCTCTCGAGGCAGGCGCGGACCGCGGCGAGCTACCTCGTCGTCGGCGGTGCGATCTACCTCGTGCTGTGGCTCTACGGCCTGCTCATCGACAAGAGCTCCTCGGCGAACTTCGTGCCGGTGAACTCGGCCGACGACTGGCTGCACTTCCTGCTGGGCGCGGGCATGATCGCCCTCGGCGTGGTTCTGGGGCGCCGGGACCGCGCGCTGCGGGACGGGAGCGTCACCGCCCGCTGAGCCGAAGCTCGCGCTCGGCCAGCTCACGGCGCAGGCGGCGCCGTGAGCTGGCCGCCAGCGGGACCCGGCGGCCGTGGTAGACCACCCCGCCTCGGAGCCGGACCACCACGGCGGCCCACGCGCAGACCCCTCGCTCCAGCGCCCACAACGGCGCGAACAGAGAGGTGCTCGCCGGGAAGGCCGCCGTACCCCCCGCCCGCCGGCGTCCCACCTCCGCCAGCGCGGCCGTCGCGGCCGCCCCGCCCACCAGGCGCACCGGCCGACGTCGGCCGAGCAGGACGGCGGGCACGACGCTGAGGGCGACCAGGCAACGCAGAGGCTGCGCCTGGTCCTCGTACGCCTGGCGGACCCGTTGGCGGAGGAAGTGGTCCAGTGACGGGGGCTCGCGTCGGACCAGGATGTCGGGCCGCCGTTGGTACCGGCCACCCGCCGCCTGGACGGTCCGCACCATCTCCAGGTTCTCGAACAGCGCCTCCGTGCTCCAGCCGTCGGCGCGCAGGACGAGGTCACGGCGCAGACCGAAGGTCCCCGGCCAGTCGGCCGCGAACGCCCGGTTCACCAGGATGCGGCCCGCCTCCCATCGCGCCCACCAGGGCCATGTGGTCGAGACGTTCTGGGGCGCCACCACGTCGGCCGAGGCCATCGCGGAGACCAGGGATGCCAAGGAGCCGTAGTCGTAGCGCACGTCGTCATCGGCCAGTACGACGGTGGGGTGCCGCGCCGCCTCGATGCCGGTCATGGCCCCCGACACCTTCCCGTTGCTGCCGGCCCACCTCTTGGCGGGCACCAGGACGCGTGCCACGTTGCCCCACCGGTCTCGCCGCGACGCGGCGTGTGGGCCCTGGGACCCGTCCACGACCGTGACGTCGCACCACCGCGCGACCGCACGCAGGTACTCCTCGAAGGCCGCCTCCGACTCAGGCACCGGCTGGCTGGGCCCGTCGTCCCACCGCACCGGGACCACCATCTCCACGGCGAGCCGTTCGAGCTCCGCTGCCGCCGGTGCAGGAGCAGTCAACGGAAACCTCCGGGGGACAAGGCGTTGTCGCGGTACGGCGCCGGGACGGGATCGGACGGGCTCCGCAGTACCCCGCGCCCCGCACGGCAAACCGGCACGGGAGCCCGTCGCCCCACACCCGGAAGGGCGCACGGACCCCCGGGTAGGCGGCACGGACTGAGTAGCGCCCACGGACTGAGTAGCGGCCACGGACTGAGTAGCGGCTACGGACTGAGTAGCGGCTACGGACTGAGTAGCGGCCACGGACGCCGGGTAGAGGGCCTGCGACCGAGCAGCCGGGGAGGAGCAGCATGCGTGTCGTCGTCTCGGGAGCCAGCGGGAACCTCGGTACCGCCCTCCTGCGAGCCATGCAGGGGCGAGGGCACGAGGTCCACGCGCTGGTCCGTAGGCCGCCGCCGCCTCAGGGTGTCTACGCCGAGGCCCGGTGGACTGCGGTCGACCTCTCCCGGGACGAGTCGCGAGCGGTCCTGCGTGGTGCCCTGCAAGGTGCGGATGCCTATCTCCATCTCGCCTGGGCGCTTCAGCCGATGCGCCGGCCCGGGTACCTGCACCGCGCCGGCCCACTCATGCTCCATCGGTGCGTGCAGGAGGCGATGACGGTCGGCGTCCCGCAGCTCGTGCACGTCTCCTCGGTGGCGGCTTATGCGCCACGCCGCAGCGAGGCGCTCGTGGACGAAAGGTGGCCTGTGGCGGGGGTGCCGAGCTCGACCTACAGCCGCGACAAGGCCGCCGGAGAGCGAGTCCTCGACGTTCTCCTGCGGCAGCGCCCCGACCGCTCGAGGGTGGCAGTCCTGCGCCCATGCCTCATCGCCCAGTACGCCGCGGGTGGGGCGATGCTGCGCTGCGGGACGCCCCTTGTCCTGCCAGGACGCGTGCTGCGGCACGCCCCCGCCCTGCCGTTCGACCCTCGGTTCGGCATCCAGCTGGTGCACGCCGCGGACGTGGCCGACGCCGCGCTGCGCGCCATGGAGAGGGGAGCGCAGGGGCAGTTCAACATCGCCGGGGAACCCGTGGTCAGGGGCCGGGACATCCTTGATGCGCTGCGTGCCAGGCCGGTCCGGCTCGACAGTGCCCGCACGCGGCGGCTCCTCGCCGCTGCCTGGGCGGCACGGCTCTCCCCGCTGGACCCCGGCTGGGTCGACATGGCCCTGCAGTGCCCCTGGATGGACACCACCCGAGCGCGCCGAGACCTCGCCTGGCAGCCCGCACACGACGCGCGTGAGGTGTTGGTGGAGCTGGTCGCAGGTATGGCTGAGGGCGCCGGCACAGAGAGTGCGGCGCTCAGGCCACGCGGGCTGGGGGACGGCCTGCGGTCACTACTGCGCGGCACCGTGCCACGTCGGGAGGCGACGTGAGCGGCGGGTCAGCCGGATCGCGGGTGCCCCTGCTCCTCAGATGGGCTCTCGAGCGGTCTCGTGGACCGACGGATGGTCGAGCTCGGCGAAGACCTCCCCCAGGTTGGGGTATCGCCGCGTGGGGGACAGGGGCATGAGCTCCCAGAGCAGCCGGGCCGGGGCATGGACCCGGATCAACGTGGCCTGGAGCTCGTCCTGGGTTGCCGGGAAGCAGCCCTGCCCGAGGTGATGCGCCAGCTTCGACCTGGTGTCGGCATCGGCGGCGGGATCGATATGGCGGGCGGCAGTGGCCGTCATGGTTCCTCCAGCGGGCGTCGTCTCCAGCAAGGCGGAGCGCACGCCCGGCAGACAGGATACGCCCATCCCTGGAGGGAACAACGGCCGTGCCGGGTATGGGTTCGGTAAAGGGACGCTTCCGGCGCAGCTCTCGGGCAGCCCGGCCGCCCAGCGGTCGCCGAACCGGCCGGTGGAGGATGACATCGCCCGCCCCGCGCTGCTGGAGGCGGACGACGCCATGCCGCGCGCCTACCCCCCGAGGCACCGGTTATTCGGTAAGCCGAGGCTGCATTTCCGCCACCGTGCTCCCAACGGCGTAGGTTTGTTCTTGGGCGCGGGCCCCGCGCACGCCCACATTCCCCGAGCAGGAGGCGCAGATGTTCGACAAGGCCTCGCTGCTCACCACCCTCGCCAGGGAGATGGCCCGGCAGGAGCCCGGCCTGCCCCTGGCCAGCCGGCTCTGCTCCTCGGCCGTGACGGTCCTCGGGGTGGACGGCGCCTCGATCACGCTCGCCTATACGGCCGCCGACCGGGTCACGCTCTGCAGCACGGACGAGACCGCGGCCAGGCTCGAGGACTGGCAGGAGGTGCTCGGACAGGGGCCCGGCCCGCAGGCCTACGAGAGCGGTCTCCAGCTACGGGTCGGCATCGACGGTGGTGACGACGTCCGCTGGCCCGAGTTCGCCTACGCCGTACACCGCGGGCTCGGCGCCATCCAGCTCGCTGCCATCCCCATCCGCCCGGACCAGGAGGTCCTCGGCGTGCTGACCTGCCACCTGCCCCGCGAAAGGCTCATCACCCTCGCCGAGCCGGAGGCACAGTTCCTGGCGGACGCCGTCGGCGTGGCCCTGTTGCGAGACCCTCAGGCCGCGGAGACGGACATGGAGGGGCCATGGGCCACCAGGGCGCAGATCCATCAGGCGACCGGGATGGTGGTCGCGCAGCTGCGGCTGGGGCTGGACGACGCCCTCGCGCTCCTGCGGGCGCACGCGTTCGCGCACGACACGACGGTGGCGGAGATCGCCGCCCAGGTCGTCCAGCGCACCCTCGACTTCAGGTACGACGACACCGCCAACGGGAAAGAGTCGTGATGACTGGTAGCAACCCTTCACGGGCGCTGGCGCGCGCAGCCTCAGCGCTCGTCGGAGAGAGCGACCTCACGCACGTCCTTGCCGACCTCGTCGCGGACGCCGCCGAGGTCCTCGCCGCGGACGCCATCGGTGTGCTCGTGACCTCTCCGGACCACGGGCTGGAGGTGCTCAGCGCCACCAGCCACAAGGCACACGACCTGGAGCTGTACCAGGCCCAGTCAGGCTCGGGTCCGTGCGTCGACGCAGTGGCGCACGGGGCACTGGTGTCCGAGTCCAGTGCCGACGCGATCATCGGTCACTGGCCGGACGTCGGCCACGAGATCGTGGCAGCCGGCTACACCTCGGTCCACGCCTTTCCGATGGACTGGCACGGCACGACGCTGGGGGGTCTCAACGTCTTCCACTCGACCGTGCCGCAGGGCGTCGACATTCCCCTGCTGGGTCAGGCCTTCGCCGACATCATCACCTCGCTCATCCTCCAGCCCGAGCAGCTCAGCCGGCGGTCCATCGCGGCCAAGGTGGGCCGCGCGCTGTCGGGACGGACGGTCATCGAGCAGGCCAAGGGCGTACTGGCCTACCAGGAGACCCTCACCATGGATCGCGCCTACGACCGGCTGCGGGAGCTTGCGACGAGGAACCACGCGTCGCTGACGGACATGGCCAATCGCATCCTCGCCGAGGCCAGCCGTCCTGCTGCCCGGGGCTGAACGGCGCTGACGACCACTGCGTGCGCCGTGCGGCTGTCGCAGGTTTGGTGTGCCGTCCACCGGGAAAATGCCCTCCATGACCGTGAGCACCGCCGAACAGCTCCCTGACTCGACGCCGACCTCCAGCACCGACGCCCCCGCCCTCGTGCGCCTCGTGCACCGGCTCGAGAGCGCCGCGTCGCTGGACCGGCTGACCCCGGTCCTGCGGGCCCTCAGCAGACCGGTGCGGTCTCCGGCCGTGATCCGGGTGCTGACCGGTGAGTTCGCCGGCCACGCCCTGCACCCTGCCCTCACCGACCTACCGCTGGGCCTGTGGACCTCCAGCGCTTTGCTGGACCTTCGAGGCCGGGACGCGGACCGTCCCGCCTCGCGGCGTCTGCTGGGGGCCGGCATCGTGACCGCGGTCCCGACCGCCCTGACCGGTCTCGCCGAATGGGGCGGCACGAGCCGCCCAGAGTCGCGCGTGGCGTCCCTGCACGGGCTCCTGAACAGCGTCGCCCTGGTGTTGTATGCCGCCTCCTGGGCGGCCAGACCGCGCGCCCACGGCACGGGCGTGCGTCTCTCGCTGGCCGCCACGGCGCTGTCCGGTGTCTCGGGCTTCCTCGGCGGCCACCTCACGGTGGCGCGCAAGACGGGGAGCCGGCACGCCGCATACGTCGAGGACGGGGTAGGGCCCCAGCTGAGCCGCGGCGACACGCCAGTGGTCGCCTGACTGCGGCGCGCGGACCGGCGCCGGGACGCGGCTGCGAGACTCTGACCAGCAGAAATATAACCGCCCCCACTTGCATAGTCGGCGGTCCAGTGGTTGTGTGGACGTACGCGCTTGGTCCAACAGCGGTGCCATCGCTTTCCGAAATCGCTCTTCTGGAAGGCAACCCATGGCATCGCTACGACAGGTCAACCCCACTTCCCGTTCCCTCTCCAGCGCCCAGCACGAGCGTGCCGAGGCGTTGCTGGAGGCCGCGCAGGAGTGCCGCGACGAGAGGAAGGCCGCCCGGCTGCGCAAGGAAGCCGTGGTGCTCACCCTCGACCTGGCCGACTCGTTCGCACATCGCTACCGGGGTCGGGGCATCGACATCGACGACCTCGTCCAGGTGGCCCGGATGGCGCTGGTGAAGTCTGCGCTGGGCTACCGGAACGGCAAGGGCAGCGGATTCACCGCGTACGCCTCGGCCACCATCTCCGGTGAGCTGAAGCGGCACTTCCGCGACTTCGCGTGGTCGGTACGCCCCCCGCGCCGGCTACAGGAGCACCGTGCCGACCTGGTGGCCGAGGAGGAGCGCCTGCGGCACGAGCTGCACCGGACGCCGTCGGTGACGGAGCTCGCCGAAGCGCTGGACCTCGACTGTGCCGAGGTCCGTGAGGCGGCCGCCTGCTCGGCCGCCTACCGCGCACACTCGCTGGACGCCCCGACCCCGCACGGGACGACGGTGGGGGAGTCGCTCGCCTCGCCGCAGGACGACTTCGAGGTCCTGGAGACCAGTGCCGCCCTCGGCTGTCTCATCAAGCAGCTGAGCGACCGCGAGCGCGAGATCCTGCGCCTGCGGTTCGTGGAGGAGAAGACGCAGTCCGAGATCGGCGCTGCCCTCGGCGTGAGCCAGATGCAGGTGTCCCGGCTGTTGTCCTCCATCCTCGGCCGCCTCCGCGCCGACCTCGTCGACGAGCGGGCCACAGCCTGACGAACGGGCTGAGCGCCTGACCACCGATCCGTTTGGCCGCGGCTGCTATCAGCTGGCCGGCGCGCCAAGCGCCACCGCGTCGAGCACGTCCGTGACGCAGGTGTAGCGACGGGTGGGGGAAAGCGTGGCAAGGCGGCACAGGAGGCGGGCAGGCGCGCGGTGCCGGATGAGGGTGGCGAGCAGCTCGTCCTGACGGGCGGGAAACGCGACGACCTGAAGCTCCCTGCTCAGCTGAGCCTGCCACCCCTCGTCATGCTCGGCGTCGGGCGGCGTGCTGGTGGTCGCGGTCATCGGTGGTGGCCTCCTGTCTGAGGCGCTACTCCGGCGGGACGCGCGCTCACCAGCAGTTTTGCCCCGCGGAAACCTGGACGAAACGTTCAGCCGCGAGGACGCCCGGCGGCGATGCAAAGGTCCGCAACCAGGTCGGCGTACTCCTCGTCGCGGCGCCGGGACCTCAGCACCGACGCCGGGTGCGCCGTGGCGACCACGAGCTCCGGGCCGGCGCCTGCCAGGTCTGGCGGCCACTCCAGGGGCCGACCACGGCTCGCCCCCACGCGGAAGGACGGCCCGAACACCGACTGCCCCGCCGTCGCACCGAGTAGCACCACCGTGGTGGGCCGGACGACGTCGAGCTCGGCGAGCAGCCACGGCTGGCACTTGGCGACCTGCCACCGGGAAGGCGACTTGTGGATCCGCTTGCCGCCCCGCTGGTCGAAGCGGAAGTGCTTGACTGCGTTGGTCCGGAAGACGGAGTACGGCTCGATGCCGGCGGCCGCCAGCGCGTCGTCGAGCAGGCGTCCCGCAGGCCCCACGAACGGTTCGCCGGCGACGTCCTCCCGGTCGCCGGGCTGCTCGCCCACGACCATGACCTCCGCGTCCGCGGGTCCGGACCCCATCACCGCCTGCGTCGCGTCGGCGAAGAGGTCGCAGCCTCGGCAGCCCTGAGCGGCGGACGCCAGCTGGTCCACACCGGCCCCGTCTGGGACCCACTGCTGCGCTCCCGGCCAGCTCGACGCAACACTGCGCGACGTCAACCGCCTCACCTCGCCAGGACTCGGACCAAGCACTCGGACCAACCTCCGCGGCCTCATACCCCCGGTCGCGACAGGAAAACGGCCTACCGAGGCGAAGTGGTGCGTCGACCGTTTGAGCCCGTGCCACCCCGGGCACCTCTTGTGACAGGTCGAGCGCCGAGCCGGACGAGAGGGAGAGCACGAAGGAGGTCGCTACGGTGGACGAGGGGGTTGCCCTGGGACTGGGGTGGCTGATCTTCCTCGCTCTGGTCGCCGTGCTGGTGTACCGGCTGCTGTGGTGGCGGCGGTGAGCGCCCGCTCCGGGTCCACTGTGATGTCTGTGCGCTCCACTGTGCTGTCTGTGTGGTCGACTGTGCGGTTCAGACCACGGTCCAGCCTGCGGGGCGCCGCGCCGGGGATCGCACTGGCGTTGCTGCTCAGTGGGTGCGTGGTTCCGGCCCGCACCGACGCCGGCTATCGCACTGATGCCTCGATGGCCCTGGAGTCTGCGACGAGCGCGACGCGCACCGCGCAGCTGGCCCTCCAGCAGTGGCTCCAAGGCCGGATGCCCCGGACCTACGCCAACATCGTGGTCACCGACAGTGAGAGTTCCCTCGGCCCGATCCAGGCCAGCTTCGGCGGCGTCGACCCGCCGAACCGGAAGGTCGACAGCCTGCGGGCAGAGGTCGGGGGAGAGCTCTCCGACGCCGCGGACGCCTTGGCGCAGGGCCGGATCGCCCTCCGACGTTCGGACCGGGCAGGGGCCATGAAGGCGGTGGCCGCGCTGGGGAAGGTGTCGTCGACGCTGGAGAAGACGGGGGCGGGGGTCCAGTGAAGAGGCTCTTCGCGGTCGCCCTCGGTGTCCTCACCGCCATCGGTGGCTTCGTCGATATCGGGGACCTCGTCACGAACGCCGCGGTGGGTGCCCGGTTCGGCCTCTCGTTGGCCTGGGTGGTGGTCGTGGGCGTGCTCGGCATCTGTGTCTTCGCGGAGATGAGTGGGAGGGTGGCCGCCGTCAGTGGCCGGGCCACGTTCGACCTCGTGCGCGAGCGGCTCGGGCCACGGGCGGGGCTGCTGAACCTGCTGGCGTCCATGGCGGTCACCTTCCTGACGATGGCCGCGGAGATCGGTGGCGTGGCTCTCGCCTTCGAGCTGGCCACCAGCGTCAACGCCTACCTCTGGATGCCGGTGGCCGGGGCGGCGGTGTGGCTCGTCCTGTGGCGGGTGAAGTTCGCCGTGCTGGAGAACGCGTTCGGGCTGGCGGGGCTGTCCCTGGTGGTGTTCGCCTTCGCCGTCTGGAAGCTGGGTCCGGACTGGGGCCACCTGGTCAGCGCAGCGCTGCATCCCAAGGTTCCGGTGACCGAGGACGCGTTCGTCTATGCCTACTACGCCATCGCCCTGTTCGGTGCGGCGATGACCCCGTACGAGGTGTTCTTCTTCTCCTCCGGCGGGATCGAGGAGCACTGGGACGTCAAGGACGTGGCAACCATGCGTGCCAACGTCTTCGTCGGCTTCCCGCTCGGTGGGGTGCTCTCCCTGGCCATCGCCGCCTCGGCGGCCCTCGTCCTGCTGCCGCGCGGCATCGAGGTCGACACCCTCGGACATGTGGCCCTGCCCGTGGGGGAGGCAGTGGGCAAGCTCGGGCTCGCCTTCGCCCTGCTCGGGTTCTTCGCCGCGACGTTCGGGGCCGCCTGCGAGACCGGTCTCTCGGTCGGCTACAGCATCGCCCAGTACTTCGGCTGGCAGTGGGGCAAGTTCGTGGAACCGCTGCGGGCGGCGCGCTTCCACGTCGTACTGCTGCTCGCCTCGGCGACCGCCGTCGCCATCCTGCTGACCACGGTCGACCCCATCATGCTCACCGAGTACAGCGTCGTGTTCAGCGCGGTGGCGCTGCCGCTGACCTATCTGCCGATCCTCGTCGTCGCGAACGACCGCACCTACATGGGGGACCACGCCAACGGGGTGGTGGCGAACCTCCTCGGGTCGGTCTACCTGGTGCTCGTGGTCCTCGCCTCGGTGGCGGCGCTGCCGCTGATGCTCATCACCAAGGCGGGACAGTGATGAACGGCGCTGCCGATCTCGCCCAGGGGCGCATCCCCCTGGTCCTGCGGCTGCTGGACCACCAGATCGTGGGAGCAGAGGACGAGCTGCTGGGCAACGTCGACGACCTCGAGCTGGCCGAGACGGACCGGGGGCTCCTGGTGGTGGGCCTGCTCAGTGGACCCGCGGCCTTGGCGGTCCGCCACGGCGGGCGCTCCGGGCACTGGCTCGCGGCCATCTGGCGCCGTCTGCATCCCGACCATCACCCGCACGTCCTGTCCATCCCGATGGCCCACGTGACAGCGTTGGACTCCGCCGTCCACGTCAGCCGCTATGCGCAGCGGGTGCTGGAGCAGGAGGCGGGGCTCGAGCTGTGGCTTCGTCGGTATGTCGTGTCCAGGCTCCCGGGCGCCCGCGGCGGAGGCGACGACCGTCAGCACAACGCCGTCATCACCTCCCGCGAACGACACGAAGAGCTGGCGTGCGCCGACGACGCACCGCGGCTGAGCCGGCTGCTCGGGGCGGAGGTGAGAACCCGCTCCGGTGAGGTGCTCGGCACGGTGATCGAGCTCACCGCGGAGGCGTTCGAACGTCGCGGGCTCGAGCTCGGCCGCCTCCGGCTGGTCGAGGTGGTGTGCTCACGTCGGCACCTCGGTCAGGACCTCGGCTACACGATGGCCCCGCAGGGACCGGCGCTCGTGCGGGGCATCCTGCGGCGATGGCACAGCGGCGACCGACGCCTCTCCCTCGACGACCTTGTCCACGTCGACTGGCGGGAGCAGACGCTGACCTTCCCCGACGGCGTGACGGCACGGCACCCCCACGAGCGGCTCCCGCAGGAGCGGTGAGCGATGCTCAGCGGTCGCGCCAGGAGTCGAGCAGCGCTGCAGGGTCTGCGAACGTCTCGACGGCACCCGCTGCCGTGAGCTCCTCGGCGCTCGTGCCGCCACAGGTCAGCCCGACGCAGGGCACCCCGGCCTTCGCGGCCGCCTGGACGTCCCAGACCGAGTCCCCGACCATCACGGCCTCGTCCGGGCTCAGCCCGGCCCGGTGCAGAGCCGTCTCGACGATGTCGGGGCTGGGCTTGCTGTGCTCCGCGTCGTCCCCGGTGGTGAGCACGTCGAAGTCCGGATGGCCGAGCACGTCGAGCATGGCGTCCAGGTCGCGCTGGCCGGAGGAGCTGGCCAGCGCCACGGTGAGCCGCTCGTCACGGCACCACCGGAGGAGGGCCTCCGCGCCGGGCAGGGGCCGGACGGTGGCATGCCAGGTGGCAAAGAGCACGTCGTGGGCCTTCGTGATCTCCTCGGCATGGGTGCACCGTTCAGGCAGGACGTGCTCGATGAGGTTGTCGCCCCCCATCCCGACCGCGCGGTGGATCCGCGCCATGGGAACGGTGTACCCGAACTGCTCGAACGCCTGCCACCAGGAGACGGTATGCAGGTAGCCGGTGTCCACCAGGGTGCCGTCGAGGTCGAAGATCACCCCGGCGGGGCGCGCGCTGGAAGTCGACATGGTGGTCCCTTCCGTCATTGCTGGTTGTTGCGGCGGGCGGCCCGGGTCCCCAGCGTGGTGAGGACGTCCAGCAGCCTGGAGTCGATGACCCGCTGCAGCGTGCCCCCCTCGCTACTGCGGGTCAGCCGGGGGACGGTGCCGTCCTCGTCGAAGGTGTGCGACGTAGCGGTCTCGGTGCCTGGTGCAGAGGGCAGGAGCCGGCCCATCAGGCCCATCAGCCGGATCGTCGTGCCCGGAGCAAGCCCGCGCACCCTGATGCCGACCCACGCCAGGGGCGTCACGGTGACGAACGGGCGCCCCGCCAGGATGGCGCGCACGATCTTCCTGGCCGCGTGGCCAGAGCTGGAGGACAGGAGAGGCAGGGACCCGCCCGGCGCGAACCACGCATACTCGCGCTGCGCCTGGCCGGTGAACCGGGCGTGCACATGGCCACCGGTCCGCATGAGCCCTGGCACGGCGGTCGTGGCGGTCACCCCCGTGCCGGTGAGCTCGGCGGCGAGCCCGTCGGAGAACCCGACCGCGCCGAACTTCGCTGTGGCGTAAGGGACGAGATGCGGCGGCGCCACCATCCCGCCGATCGACGTGATGGTGCCGATCCTGCCGTGGCCCCGTGCTCGCATCGCCGGAAGGACCTGCAGGGCCACGTGGATCGGTCCCCACGTCATGGTGGCCAGGGCGTCCTCGTACGTCTCCCAGCCGATGGCCTCCACCGGACCCACGTCGATGATGCCGGCGACGGTGATCGCGACCTCCACGGGTCCCACCTCTGCCTCGCACCACCGCACCAGCTGGGCGACGTCGTCGCGGACGCGGACGTCGCAGACGCGGACCTGGACGCGGTCACCCCGGTCGAGGCCGGCCGCGGCACGGTCCAGCTCGTCGGGGTCGCGAGCGGCCAGGACGACGACGTGACCCCTGGTCAGGAGCTCCCGCGCGAGCTCGAGACCCAGACCACGGGAGGAGCCGACGACCAGGGCAACGGGGGATTGCGTCACCTGATCGAGGGTAGATGCCGTTCGACGGCAGTGCCCACTCGTGAGCGGTGCTCGCAGTGAGGCGGTCCGACGATGCCGAGACCGGTACGACGACGAAGGGAACGCGCTGTGAAGGCACTGACCTGGCAGGGGATCGAGGACGTCAAGGTGATGGAGGTGCCGGATCCACGGGTCGTCGAGCCGACGGATGCCGTGGTGCGGGTGACCTCCACGGCGATCTGCGGCTCCGACCTGCACCTGTACGGCGTCCTCGCGCCGTATCTCACGCCCGGGGACGTCCTCGGACACGAGTTCATGGGGATCGTCGAGGAGGTGGGGACCGGCGTCGAGAACCTGGCCCGGGGCGACCGGGTGGTGGTCCCGTTCAACATCTCCTGCGGGGACTGCTGGATGTGCTCGCGCGGCCTCTTCGCGCAGTGCGAGACCACGCAGAACCGTGACCAGAACAAGGGCGCGAGCCTCTTCGGCTACACCAGCCTGTATGGCGCCGTGCCGGGCGGACAGGCTGAGCTCGTGCGGGTGCCGCATGCCGACTTCGGGCCGGTGAAGCTGCCGCAGGCGGGAGAGGACGAGCGATACCTGTACCTCTCGGACATCCTGCCGACAGCATGGCAGGCCGTGAAGTGGGCGGATGTCCCCGAGGGCGGGACCGTGGCCGTCTTCGGCCTGGGACCGGTCGGACAGCTGGCTGTACGGTCTGCCATGCATCTCGGGCACAACGTCATCGGCGTCGACCTGGTCCCCGAGCGGCTCGCTGCGGCCCAGCAGTGGGGAGCCGTCGCCGTCGACGCGGGGACCGTCAAGGACGTCCCCGGCACGCTGCGCGAGCTCACCGACGGCCGGGGTCCGGACAGCACGGTCGATGCGGTCGGCATGGAGGCGCACGGCAACCCCGTCGCGGAGAAGGTGATCGCCGGCGCGAAGCGGCTCCCCGGGCCAGCGGCGCGCCTGGCGATCGAGAAGATGGGCATCGACCGGCTGGCCGCGCTCCACGGCGCCATCTCGTCCGTGCGGCGCGGCGGCACGGTGTCGGTGAGTGGCGTCTACGGTGGCGCCGCAGATCCCATGCCGATGATGGAGATGTTCGACAAGGGGCTCACCATCCGGATGGGCCAGTGCCATGTCCGCCAGTGGACCGACGAGCTGCTCGAGCTCGTCAACGGCCCCGAGGACGTCTTCGGCGTCGAGTCCCTTGCCACCCACCACGTGCCGCTCGAGGAGGCCCCGGAGATGTACCGCCTGTTCCAGGCCAAGGAGGACGGCTGCCTCAAGGTGGTCCTGACGCCGCAGTGACCGCCGCAGTGACCGGACGGGGTGTCCTACCCGTCACCACCACCCGCCCGTCACCACCAGCTGCCCGGTCACCAACGCCTCACCACCAACCCCTCACCACCAACCCTGCCGCCGCGCCCACCGCAGCAGCCAGAGGCTGATCGTCAGCATCACCAGGAGCACCGCGACCAGCTGGACCCAGTGCGTCTGGGTGTTGACGATCACGTTCATGCCGTAGACCGAGGCGATAGCGGTCACCGGAAGGGTGATGGCGGCGATGACCGCGAGTCGCTCCATCGCCACGGTCATCTTGGTCGTGACCCGGGTCTGGTACAGCTCGATGACCCCGAAGAGGAAGCCACTCTCTCCGTCGGCCATGCTGCGTACTCTCGCGAACTGCTCCGACAGGTCCTTCGCGTGACGCTGGGACTCGGGCGTGGCGAACCGCTCGAGCGAAGCCAGCCGCCCGTAGATCTCGTGCGCCTGACCCGCCTGCGTGCGCGAGATCAGCAGCTCGTGCCGCAGGAGGAACAGCTCCTCCAGCAGCTGCTCGGGCTGGTGGAAGTCCGAGCCCATCACTCGCATCTCGAGCGCCGGTAACCGTTCCGCCACCGACCTCACCGCAGCGCTCTGGCGCCGTGCCACAGCTGAGCCGATGGCGTAGGACAGCTCGCTCGGGCTCCCGGGCGTGAAGCGCCCCGCGGCGACCCGTTCGCGGACCGCGTCGGTCTCGGCCGTCGCGTCGGCCAGCGACACCGCGGGGTTGCGCGGACCGTGAACCGTCACGAGGTAGCGGGTCCCCACGAGCTGGTCGAGCTCGAGCATGTGCACATGGCCACCCTCGCCCCGCAAGGGAGTGTGGACGATGACGAAGGTGTGTTCCTCGTAGCCGTGCACCGTGGGTACGAAGTTCCGCTGGCGGCACGCCTGCAGGACCAGCGGGTGCGCGTGGAACCGGTCGCGCAGCACTGCTTCAGCCGGCTCGTCGAGCTCGGGAACGTCGACCCAGACGAACCCGTCGGGTCGGTCCAGCAGGGCCTCGATCTGGCTGGCGTCGCAGTGCTCCAGACCCTGCGCTCCGACCCACCAGGTGTCCACTGGCGACCCTCGGCCCGCTCGCCGACTCGTCCTCCCCGGATCCGCCGGCCTAGCCCTCGAACCTCGTCTCGAGCGTGATCGGGACGGCAGCGAGCGCCTGGCTGACGGGGCAGCCGGCCTTGGCGTCCTGCGCCGCCTCCTCGAACTGGTCCGCGGTGATGCCAGGGACCTTCCCGACCACGGACAGCGCGATCCCCGTGATCCCAGTACCTGGCTGGAACGTCACGTCGGCGGTCGTGTCGATGCTCGCCGCGGGCGTTCCGGCATTGGCGAGCGCGTTCGACAAGGCCATGGAGAAGCAGGTGGAGTGCGCGGCCGCGATGAGCTCCTCGGGGCTCGTCCTCCCGTTCGCCTCTTCCGCCCGCGAGGCCCAGGTCACGTCATACGTGCCGATCCCTGACGACTCGAGGGTGACCTGGCCGGCCCCCTCCTTGAGCGAACCTTCCCAGTGGGCGGCGGCGGTGCGGGTGGTGGCCATGTGGAGGTCTCCTTCGAGAGTGGGCGTTGCGGTGGTGCCCGCGCGGGGCACCGTCGCTGACCCAATGTAGGCGCTCTGGGTGGCGTGGCAATGGGTTGACCGTCGCGGGCCCCTACCTACGATGCTGTCCGTGACGGACGACACGACCCCGGCTCCCGGGCCCGGCAGGATGGCGCGGCTGTCTTCACTGGACCTGGACGACCTCCTCCAGGAGCTGCGCACCCGGGCCGGCGCCGCACGGGTGGCGCAGGCGCGGCTGTCGGCACTCCTGGACGCCGTCGTCGTCGTCAGCTCCGACCTCGAGCTCGCCGCCGTGCTGCGCCGGATCGTGGAGTCGGCGTGCCGGCTGGTCGAGGCGCGGTATGGCGCACTCGGGGTCCTCGGCCCCGGCGGTGAGGACCTCGTCGAGTTCGTCACCCACGGCATCACGGCGCAGGAGCGTGCCGCGATCGGCCCCCTGCCCCACGGCCGCGGCCTGCTGGGGCTCATCATCCATAGCCCCGAACCGACGCGCGTGGACCGCATCAGCGAGCACAGCGACTCCTACGGGTTCCCGCCGGGACACCCACCGATGACGACGTTCCTCGGCGCTCCGGTGCGGGTCCGCGACCAGGTCTTCGGCAACATCTACCTCACCGACAAGCTCGACGGCGCAGTCTTCTCAGAGGACGACGAGGCGATCCTGACGGCTCTCGCGGCAGCCGCGGGCGTGGCGGTCGACAACGCCCAGCTCTACCAGCAGAGCCTCGCCCAGCAGCACTGGGGCGAGGCGACCCGCGCGCTCGTGTCGGCCCTGCTGCAGGGTCGTTCCGAGCAGGAGGTCCTGGCCGACGCCGCCCGGCGGGTGATGCTCTTGACCCAGGCCCAGGAGTGCCTCATCGCCAGGCCGCAGGGACCGGACCTTGTGGTGGTGGCGGCCGCCGGTGACAGCGGCCGGTCAGTCGGCAGCCTTGTGGAGGACGCCAGCTGGCGTGCCGGCCTCGCGGCGTCGCCGCCGCGCCACCCCGAGGCGAAAGCGAACGAGCTCCTCCTGCAGCTGGGGGTCGAGGACGGTCCCGTCCTCGGACTGCTGGCCGTTCGCGGAATGTCCACCGACCCCGGCGCCACGACGGCGCTGCTCGCCGAGTTCAGCCAGCGCCTGTCGGTCGGCATCACGGCCGCCAGCTCCCAGCGTGAGAAGGCGCGCGTCGACCTCCTCGAGGACCGGGACAGGATCGCCCGGGACATGCACGACCACGTGATCCAGCGGCTGTTCGCCGCCGGGCTGACCCTCCAGTCGGCCGGGCGGCTCACTGACAACGCCCCGGTGCGCGACCGTATCGAGGGCGCGGTGGACGAGATCGACGCCGTCATCAAGGACATCCGCCACACCATCTTCGCGCTCCACCGAGCCCCCGAGTCGCGCAGCCTGGGGGCGGAGATCTCGGCGATCTGTGAAGGCGCTGCCGTGACCCTGGGGTTCGCGCCGTCGCTGACCATCCACGGCACTCTGGGGCGGCTCGGCGGGCAGGTCGCCGCCGACGTGCTGGCCGTCGTGCGCGAAGGGCTGAGCAACGCCGCGCGCCATGCCAAGGCCACCGAGGTCCAGGTCCAGGTGCATGCCGGGCGTGACGTCACCGTCGTGGTTCGCGACAACGGCCGGGGGATGACCGAGTCCGCACGCCGCTCCGGGCTGGAGAACCTCGCCCGTCGGGCGCAGCAGCGTGGCGGGCGCTTCGTGGCCGAGCCGGTCGAGCCGAACGGCACGCAGCTCACGTGGACCGTACCGGTGGAGACCTGAGGCCGGCCGTGGCGCATCGTGGACTGACGACCGGCTCGCTACGCTCCCATGCAGAAGAGGAAGGCGCACCATGACCATCCGGCTCTTTCTGCTCGACGACCACGAGGTCGTGCGCCGCGGTCTCCGGGAGCTGCTCGAGATCGAGGGCGACCTCGAGGTCGTGGGTGAGTCAGGCTCCGCCGCGGAGGCGACGCGCCGGATCCCGGCCCTGCGCCCCGACGTGATGGTGCTCGATGCCCGCCTGCCCGATGGCTCGGGCATCGACGTATGTCGCGACGTGCGGTCGGTGGACGACGGCATCCACGGTCTCATCCTCACCTCGTACGACGACGAGGACGCGCTCACGGCGGCGGTGGCTGCCGGGGCCTCCGGATACGTGCTCAAGGACATCCGGGGCGGCGACCTCGTGGACTCCATCCGCCGGGTCGCCGCCGGGGAGTCCCTCCTCGATCCGCCGGTCGTTCGGCGGCTGCGCGAGAGATGGGGGCACGCGGAGCCCGCCGACCCGCGGCTTGCCGCGCTGTCCCCCCAGGAGCGCAGGGTGCTGGACTGCATCGGACAGGGGATGACCAACCGGCAGATCGGCGAGTCGCTGTCGCTGGCCGAGAAGACCGTCAAGAACTACGTGACTGCCGTGCTCGGCAAGCTGGGCATGGAGCGACGCACCCAGGCGGCCGTGTACGTGGCTGAGCAGCGGGTCAGCCCAACGCGCGACCGGTGATGCTCGCGGTCCGCACGCGGATCCACTGGTAGCCGTGCTCGTGCTGAGGTACCCACGAGCGGGCGGAGCCGAGGTCGAGCCGGCGAACGTCAGCCTCCTGGGTGACCAGGACTGCGGTGCCCTGGACGAGCACGCTCCAGCCGGTGCGCGTGCGGGCGTCGAACCCGTCTACCTGGTAGGCCACCCGGTCGTGGTCGACCGCAGCGCCGACCTTGGAGCTGCCCGTGGTGCGGAAGCACACGTCCACGCCGTCGCGAGTGTGGACGACGGGTAGCACGGTGACCTCGCCGTCGAGCACGAAGGCGATACGCCCGACGGCGGTGCGGTCGAGCCGCTCGAGGCACTCGTCGATGCTCAGCACGCGGAGACCGGTGTGGTCGGTGGGGCGGACGTCGGGGGTGGAGGTGTCGGTCGACATCGGTGCTCCTCGGGGTGGGGCTCCGCGGCTTCGGAGCATCTGCTGACCAGGGTGAGGGCCCGCCGACGCAGAGCCCAGGGACTTTCGGCCCTGAACGTGCGAGCACGGCCGCCGCACTCTTGCGCTATGGACACAGACACGTACCGGACCCCGGAGAAGGGGTCCACCTGGCTCGAGGTCCCGCAGTGCTGGGCCTTGCTCCGTCAGTCGGCGGTCGGGCGGCTCGCAGTGCTGCACGACGGCCGGCCCGACATCTTTCCCGTGAACTACGTGGTGGACCACGGCACCGTCGTGCTCCGTACCGGTTCGGGTGCACTGTTCACCTCGGCGAGTGAAAGCCCGGTGGCCCTCGAGGCTGACGGGTACGAACTGCACGACGCCACCGCGTGGAGCGTCGTCGTCAAGGGCGTGGCCCACGAGGTGTACGAGGTCGACGACGCGGTCGACGCCATGCGGCTGCCGCTCGTTCCCTGGCACGACGTACCCAAGCCACGCATCCTGCGCATCCATCCCGACTCCGTGACCGGTCGCCGGATCGCCGTCCGAGGGGGCCATCGCGAGCCCGGCTCCTCGACGGCGGCACGGGTGTGACCACCGCCATGAGCGCGCACGTGGCCGTCATGCCGCTCTCGGAAGTCGGGACCTAAGGCCCTGCCGGACGTCCTCGCGCGGGACGAGAGTGGTTCTGCCAGAACAGATCACACAACGGGCGCCAAGCCCGAAGGAGGAACATCATCATGCGACGACGTACACTCGACGCACTGCTCACCACCGGCGGTGTCATCGTCGCCGCCGTCCTTCTCGTAGTGGGCGGGCTGATGACCTGGGCCAGCAGCTTCGTGGCGGACAACGTCCACACCCAGCTCGTGGCTCAGCGGATCTACTTCCCGAAGGCGGGCTCGGAGCAGCTCAACGACCCGAGAGTCAAGCCGTACCTCGAGCAGTACGCCGGCCAGCAGCTGTCGACCGGCGCGCAGGCAAAGGCCTACGCGGACCACTTCATCAAGGTCCACCTCGGCGAGGCGACCGGGGGCAGGACCTACTCGGAGCTGAGCACCATCGCGCGGGCCAACCCCACCGACCAGAAGGCAGCCGGACTCGTCGACCTCGCCTTCCGTGGTGAGACGCTGCGCGGGCTGCTGCTCAACGCGTACGCCTTCGGCACCATGGGCACGATCGCGATGTACGCGGCGTGGGCCAGCTTCGTCGGGGCTGCCGCCATGGCGCTGCTCAGCCTTCTCGGGTTCCGGCACCTGCGGCGAGCTCCCGCCGAGAGCGAGGTCCGGCTCGGCGCAGGGATCGCGCCGAAGCCGGCCATCGCCTAGCTCCACCCAGCGATGCCCCTGCCGCGAGAGGCGGCAGGGGCATCGCTGTGTGCTCAGGTCACCGTCCGAGAAGCTGCTCGAACGGGACGGGGTCCGCGAGCTCGACCCCGAGCTCGTTCACGCTGGCCGCCTTCGAGGGCCGGGCCGCCACGAGGTCGGCGAGCTCCGCGGCAGCCACGGCGATCCGGTCCGAGAGCCCTGAGCCCACAGTGCCACCGGTGCCCCAGTCCTCGGAGGCTGCGAACACCGCGGTGCCCACCGTCGTGGCCTTGAGATAGGCGAACATCGGCCGCATCGCGTGCTCCAGTACGAGGGAGTGCCGGGCGGTGCCCGCCGTGGCCGCCAGCAGGGTCGGCGTGCCGCGCAGGGAGCCCTCGTCGAGGACGTCGAAGAACGTCTTGAAGAGGCCGCTGTACGACGCCTGGAACACTGGCGTGACCGCGATGAGCGCATCCGCACCCGCCACGCTGTCCAGCGCGTTGCGCAGCCCGCCGGTCGCGAAACCGGTGAGCAGCGCGTTGGCGAGGTCGTGTGCCAGCTCCCGCAGGTCCACGAACACCACCTCGGCCTCCGTACCGCGCTCCAGCAGCGCGTCCTCGGTTCCCGAAGCCAGCCGCTGCGCCAGCAGCCTGGTCGACGACGGCTGGCTCAACCCTGCCTGGACGACCACCAGTCGGCGCCTCCGGTCCTGCAAGGTCATCGGGACACCTTCTCCGCGGTCAGGCCCGTCGCCTCGTCGGTGCCGTGGACCGTCGCCTGACGGCGCCCCGCCGCGGCGACGCGAGCGGCATGGGTGGGGGCGTCCGGCACGTGAGCGGGCTTGCGGGCTGCCGCGATCTTGCGCAGCTCGGGCACCACCTCGGTGCCGAGAAGCTCCACCTGCTCCATGACGGTGCGATGCGGCAGGCCGGCATGGTCGATGAGGAAGAGCTGGCGCTGGTAGTCGCCCACCGAGTCCGCCATGGCGGCGTACCGCTCGACGACCTGCTGCGGCGACCCCACTGTCAGCGGGGTCTCCCGGCTGAACTCCTCCAGCGACGGCCCGTGCCCGTAGACAGGGGCGTTGTCGAAGTACGGGCGGAACTCGCGCACTGCGGCCTGGCTGTTGGCCCGCATGAAGACCTGTCCGCCGAGGCCGACGATCGCCTGGTCCGCCTTCCCGTGGCCGTAGTGCTCGAACCGGCGGCGGTAGAGCGCCACCATCTGCTTGGTGTGGGACATCGGCCAGAAGATGTTGTTGTGGAAGAAGCCGTCACCGTAGTACGCCGCCTGCTCGGCGATCTCGGGGCTGCGGATCGACCCGTGCCAGACGAAGGGGGGGACACCGTCGAGCGGACGAGGGGTGGCGGTGAAGGACTGCAGCGGGGTGCGGTACTTCCCCTGCCACGTCACGACGTCCTCGGTCCACAGCCGACGCAGCAGCGCGTAGTTCTCGATGGCCAGCGGGATGCCGTCCCGGATGTCCTTGCCGAACCACGGGTACACCGGGCCCGTGTTGCCGCGCCCCATCATCAGGTCGACGCGGCCATCGGCGAGGTGCTGCAGGGTGGCGTAGTCCTCGGCGATCTTCACCGGGTCGTTCGTCGTGATGAGGGTGGTCGAGGTCGAAAGGAGCAGCCTGTCCGTCTGGGCGGCGATGAAGCCGAGCGTCGTGGTAGGGGAGGAGGGGACGAAGGGCGGGTTGTGGTGCTCGCCGGTCGCGAAGACGTCGAGGCCGACCTGCTCCGCCTGACGAGCCAGCTCCACGGTGTTCTTGATGCGCTCGTGCTCGCTGACGGTGGTGCCGGTGGTGGGGTCGGTGGTCACGTCACCGACGGTGAAGATCCCGAACTGCATCTGTCCCGCGCTCCTTAGTAGTTGCGATTTCAACTACTCTAACGGGGCATCAGCCCCATTCATTCCGGTCCCTCGGCGAGCCCCGCGCAGGTCCTGGAGGCGTTCCAGGCGGCGAGCAGCCTTGCACTGTCGGCGGGGCCGGGCTCCCGCGGTATACCGTCGCGACCGACGAGCATCGGCGTCCAGTGGGCGGCCCGCACGGCCGGGTCCGCGCTCCTCGCCGTGCCACGGGCAGCCGCGACGTCGACGGACAAGGTGAGGACTCCGGAGCGGGAGTCCGGCTCGTGGCTGCGCCACCAGACGAAGTTGCCGAAGCCGTAGTCGACGTAGGCCCGTCCGAGCCACCCTGCGCCGTTGACCCGGTGCGAGTGGCCCCCGACGACGATGTCGGCTCCGGCCCGCTCGAGGGCGTGCGCGGTGGACACGGACAGGCCGTCGGGGCAGCGCTGGTAGTCGGTGCCCCAGTGCAGGTACACCACGACGAGGTCGTACCGTGCTGACGCCTCCGCCACCGCTGTCCGCAGGCGGTCCACCGGCGTGCTGCTCGCGATCCCCGCCTTGCCCGGACCGGCCGAGTATCGCGCCAACGTCATCTCGAGGACCTGGGACGCCCCGAGGACCGCGACGCTCAGCCCCTTGGCGTGCAGGACCACTGGCGCGAAGGCCTCCTTCTCGTCCGCCCCGATGCCGACGATGGGAACGGGGCTGGTGCTTTTGGCGGCGAGCGTGTCCTGCAGGCCCACCGGGCCGTAGTCGACCCCGTGGTTGTTCGCCATCGTGAGCACGTCGACCCCCGCGTCGGCGATCGTCGTCAGCGCCGAAGGCGGGGCCCGGAAGTGGAACTCCTTGCCGATCTTCGTGCCGCGCTGCGTGATCGCCGTCTCGAGGTTGACCATGGCGAGGTCCGCGGCGCCGAGGGTCGTCTGCAGCTGGTGCAGACCATGCGGGTCGCGGGCCAACGGGGACAGGTACTCCTCGAAGTGCACGTCCCCGCCGAACGCCAACGTGAGGGTCCGGGGTCGGAGGCGGGCGTGGGGGACGGGGCCCGGGACCGCGACGCAGAGCTCGAGGTCGTGCCGGCGGCGGTACCGGCGGCGACACCGGCGGCGACACCGGCGGCGGACGACGCCGTGGAGCTGCCGCCTAGCGCTGCCGCCGTGCCGGTGGGGCCGTCGGCGGGGGCCGCGGACGACCCGGAGCACCCAGCGGCGGCGAGGCCGAGCACGAGGGCTGCCAGAGCCGGCGCGAGTGGGTGCATGCTCGGTGAGTGTAGGTGCGCCTAGGATCGCGCTCGTGGATGCGGCCGCCGGGGGACATGCCCGGTTCGGGACGACGCTCGCCACGCAGCCCGTGGAGGTGCGCCACGACCTCGCGGTCGACTCCGGGTTCTGGGCCGTGGTCGCCGACTTCGAAGGCGCCCTCACCGCCGTGCGGTTTGCCAAGGTCGACCGCGACGCGCCCCCGGCGGCGCATGTGCCGTGGGCGCCACTGCGCCGTCAGTGGTGCTCCAGCCTCGACCACGCCGCCTACCTGCGTGGGGTTGCCGAGATCCGGCGTCGCATCGCGGCGGGCACCGTCTACCAGGTGAACCTGTGCAGGGTGGTCTCGCACGACCTGCCCGACGAGGCGGACCTGGACGGTCTGGAGCAGCTGCTCGCGCGGGGCAACCCCGCGCCGTACTCCGGCCGGGTGCATGTGCCCGGGGCCGCTATTGACGTGGTGAGCGCCAGCCCGGAGGCGTTCCTCGTCAGGGACGGGGACGTCGTGGAGTCCCGCCCCATCAAGGGCACGGCCACCACCCTGGAGGGCATGCTCCCCAAGGACTATGCCGAGAACGTCATGATCGTCGACCTCGTCCGCAACGACCTGTCGCACGTCTGCCGGCCGGGCACCGTCCGCGTCGACCACCTCTGCGAGGCGCAGAGCCATCCCGGGCTGGTGCACCTGGTCTCGACCGTGACGGGCCGGCTGCGAGCCGGGGCGTCGTGGCCCGAGCTGATGGGCGCGACGTTCCCCCCTGGCTCCGTGTCCGGCACGCCGAAGCACACCGCCCTGCAGGCCATCGGCGATCTCGAGCCCGTTGCCCGAGGACCGTACTGTGGCGCCGTGGGCTGGGTCGACGCCGACCGGGGGACCGCCCGGCTCGCCGTCGGGATCCGCTCCTTCTGGGCGGACCGGGACGAGACCGGACGCCGGGTGCTGCGGTTCGGCACGGGCGCCGGCATCACGTGGGGCTCGGACCCGCAGGGGGAATGGGAGGAGACGCAGGTGAAAGCCGCACGCCTCATCGGGCTGGCGTCTGGAAGGCTGGAGCCATGAGTGGAACGCGGGTCTGGGTCAACGGTCGTCTCACCCGGGTCGACGAGCCGTCGGTCACCGCGCTGGACCATGGGGTCACCGTGGGCGACGGCGCGTTCGAGACGGCCAAGGTCGCCGGTGGACGGGTCTTCGCCGCCACCCGGCACCTGCGGCGCCTGGACCGGACCATGCTCGGGCTAGGACTCCCGGCAGCCGACCACAGCTACCTCGTCCAGGGGATCTCCGCAGTGCTTCAGGCGGGGCAGCCCATCGAGTTCGGCCGCCTGCGCTACTCCGTCACGGGCGGACCGGGTCCGCTGGGGTCTGACCGGGACGACAGCCGTCTGACATACATCGTGACCTGCGCCGAGCAGCCCCGACCGCCCGCCAGCGCCGCGGTGGCGGTGGTGCCCTGGACCCGGAACGAGCGTTCCCCGGTGGCCGGGCTCAAGACGACCTCGTACGCCGAGAACGTCGTCGCACTCGCGTACGCCAAGCAGCGTGGCGCCATCGAGGCCCTTTTTCCCAACACGCGCGGCGAGCTGTGCGAGGGGACGGGAACCAACGTGTTCGTCGTCCGCGACGGCGTGATCTCGACGCCACCGCTGGACTCCGGGTGCCTGGCCGGCGTGACCCGCGCCCTGACCATCGAGTGGTGCCGTGAGGACGGCCTGGAGGTCCGGGAGGAGGCGATGCCGGTCGAGGTGCTGCGCGAGGCGGACGAGGTGTTCATCACGAGCTCCACGAAGGACGTGCTCGCAGTGCACGCGGTGGACGACCGCCTGCTCGCCCCTGGGCCGGTCACCAAGCGGGCCGCCGACGTCTTCGCCCGGCTCAGCGCGCAGAGGCTTGACCCGTGAACCACCAGGACGTGGGAAGGACGACGGTGCCGGGCGAGCAGTCGGCAGACCGGCAGTCGGGGGACGAGCGGTCGCAGGACGACTGGCAGTGGCGGCGAAGGATCCGTAGCAACCCGCACAGCCATCGGATCTACCGATGGGTGGTGGCCGTGGTCGGGCTGCTCATCGTCGCCGGAGGCGTCGTACTGCTCCCTCTGCCGGGTCCGGGCTGGGTCATCATCTTCCTCGGCCTTGCGGTCTGGGCCTCCGAGTTCGAGTGGGCGCGTAGGCTGCTCCGGTTCGCCCGCGACAAGGTGCGCGCCTGGGGGGAGTGGCTCCAACCCAAGCCGTTGTGGGTGAAGGGTCTCGTGGGGCTGGCGACGGCGGCCGTCGTGGCGGTGGTCTTCTGGGCGCTGTTCGCGGTCTCCGGCGTTCCCGGGTTCCTGCCCGACGCCGCGCGAGACTGGCTCAGGTCGTTGCCCGGCCTCTGACGGGGGCTCGCCCGTTCGAGGGGGGCCGCAGGCCGGATTTCGCCCGGGGTGCCCGGTGCGGCTATTCTTCCCCCGCCCCTTCAACGGGGGCGCTGGACGTGTAGCTCAGTTGGTTAGAGCGTTCGCTTCACACGCGAGAGGCCAGGGGTTCGAGTCCCTTCACGTCCACCAGAGGTCGCCGCCTGCTCCCCCTGAGCCAAGCGCCGCAACGGTCCCGCCGAAGCGCGCTCGCCGAAGCGCGCTCGCCGAAGCCCCCGGTGCCGCACGAGGGGCTTCGGCGCGCTGAGTGGCCCGGCGGGGAGCGCCCAAACCGACCGGTCGGCTCACCTCACGAGGCCTGAGCCGCCGTCAGGTCGTGGTCGTCGAGGACGTGCCGGTCGCGGCTGAGGTCTGGGTCCCCGCTCCCGGCGCGCCCCGACGACCCGCGTTCGTCGTCACCGTCGTCAGGTCCTTGCCGACCTCGATCATGACTGGCGCGCCGGCCTTGGTGCCGAAGACGTCGTACGAGCCGTCGGGGTCCTTACGGACGGAGGCGACGGTGACGGTCGAGTCCTTGGACCTGACCGCCGCGGTCACCTTCGCCAGCTCGCTGCCCGTGACGGGGGTGTCGCTGCTTCCGCCTGCTCCGCCCTGGCCGCCGCCGGGCCTCCCCGTCGCGCTGGTGACGGTCGCCAGGTCCTTGCTCACCTCGAGCATGACCTGCGCGCCAGCTCTGGTGCCGAAGACGTCGTACGAGCCGTCCGGGTCCGTCCGGACGGAGGTGACGGTGACGGCGGAGTCCTTGGCCTTGACGGCCGCAGCCACGGTGCCCAACCGGCTCCCCGTGACCGGGGTGTCACTGCTCGCCGGGCCTCCAGGGGCGGCGAAGGCGGTGCGGTAGCCGGAGGCCGCGGTAGGTGCGTTGGAGGCGCTGGCCAGGGAGGCCGCTCCGAGGCTGAGGCCCACGGCGGCGACGAGGCCGGCGGCTGCGGTGACGATTCGGGTGCTGTTCATGATGGTTCCTTGTCGTGTCGGTGCTCGACCACGTGTCGAGGCAACTGTGAGGACCATCTCGGGCCGGTCTGTGCCTCCACTGTCACGTCCCTGGGTGGCTTCTTCGAAGCTTGAGGGCGCATCCGTTTCACGGGGTCGCGTGCCGAAGCCGCCGGGCCGCGTCAGCCGCTCCAGTGCTGGGTATGAGGAGGGCACGACCGCACGGCATCGGGTGGTGGTTCGCCACGGTGCCGCCGTGACGAGAGGCAGGACCCCGGTATGACGGAACCCCAGGAGCCCGCCACGGCTCGCCAGCAAGTGGACGCCATGGAGGACGACATCGTGGACGTGGACGCCGTCCAGGACGACCAGGCGCCCCCGGCTGGGGACGAGACCCCGGAGTGGTCCGGTGTCGGCGACGAGGCCCCTGAGCCGCCCGACTGACGCGGTGACCACGCTGGGCCAGCGCTACGCGGCGACACGCATACGGGAGCAACCACCTGCGTCAGTGCCCAAGGCAGCGACCGGTAGGGTTGGCGGAGGTCAAACCGCGGCCTCTCACCTTTGAGAACAGAGGTCGTGTCGGTAGTGCGAGCCCCTGGTCCGCTGCCGATGCCTTTCCGGAGACCCGATGCAGTCCAGCCTCGTCCGCTCGTTCGCGGAAGCGATACGCCACGTCATGGCGTCAGAGGACCTTGCCACGACCCTGAGCACCATCGTGGAGGCGACCCGCGGCTCCCTTCCCGGCGCGGACCACGTGGGCATCTCGGTGCCCCACGGCGACGGCAGCGTCGAGACGGTGGTGGCGACCGACCCCTTCGTTCGGCGGCTCGACGAGCTCCAGTACGACCTGGGTGAGGGGCCCTGTCTGGAGGCCCTGTCCAGCCAGAACCCGACTCGCATCGTCGACGCCCGGCAGGAGGACCGCTGGCCGCGGTTCATCCCCAAGGCCGTCGACCTTGGTCTGCGGTCCCAGCTCGGGGTGCCGCTGCATCTCGACGGCCAGACCCTCGGTGGCCTCAACCTCTACGCCACGAGGGTCGGGGCCTTCACCGAGGAGACGGCCCGCCTCATGGAGCTGTTCAGCGCGCATGCCGCTGCCGCCATGGGGGTCGCGAGGAAGGTCGAGGACCTGTACGCGGCGCTGGCCACGCGGAAGGTGATCGGTACGGCGATCGGCATCGTCATGGAGCGGTACGAGCTCGACGAGCAGCGCGCCTTCCAGTACCTGACTCGGGTCTCGCAGACCTCGAACACGAAGGTGCGAGACCTCGCCGCAGAGCTGGTCGCCAACGCCAACGACCGCAACGGGCTGCCGGCCGACCGGCCCAGGGAGCAGGACGACCCGGAGCTGTAGGGCCACGCGTCCGGCACGGGGGTTCCGGCACGGGGTTTCGGCACGGGGGTTCCGGCACGGGGTTTCGGCACGGGGGTTCCGGCACGGGGTTTCCGGCACGGGGTTTCCGGCACGGGGTCCGGGGTCCCGGCACGGGGTCCGGCCGGGCCACCTCATAGGGGGCTCCGATGAGTCATCGACCATGGGCGCTGCGCCTGTGCAGGGTGGTCCTGTGCTGACACGGGGGCAACGGCTTCAGGACCAGTGCCCTGTCTGTGGACGGCGGGTGAGCACAGCCGTCTTCAGTAGCAGTGCGGGTCCGCATCGCCTCACCGTGTCCGTCCATGCCGCGACCGACCCGTGCCGGCCGGGCGACCCGTGCCATCCGTGCGATGCGAGCGACCCGTGCGATGTCGGGCAGCTGGGGCCTGTGGGGCAGCTGGGGGAGCGGGGGGACATGGGCGGCGGCCCGCGGGAGGAGGAGGCCCGCGGCGAGCGGGCACGGTAGGCCTCACGCGAGCGCCGCTCGCACCGGCACGTCGCGTCAGTCCTCGGCGCTCCTCGCGGGCGGGGAGAAGGGGAACTCGGCCCAGATGACCTTTCCCTCCGGCAGGGGCGTGCAGCCCCACCGATGCGCCAGGGCGGCGACGATGCGAAGGCCGCGACCACTGAGGCCGACCTCGGAGTCGGCCTTCTCGGCCGCCTCTCCAGGCCGGCTGTCCTTCACGGCCAGGAGCACCATGTCGTCCGTGTGATGGACGAACAGCCGGAACGGCGACCGCGCGTGCACCACGGCGTTCGTCGCGACCTCCGACGCCACAAGGCACACGTCGCCTGCCAGCTCGTCCAGGTGCCAGTCGGCCAGGACGCGGCCGACGAAACGCCGGACGGCCAGCACGACCTCCGGCGCCGGCACGAAGACGCGGGACTGCTGCGGGGCAACCGGTCCGGCGGAGCGCACGGAGTCGTCGCCTCCCACCGGGCCGAGGTATGGAGCGTGCACGTCCGAGTGAAGGCCGCACACCTGGTCCAGCTCACCGAGGCCGCCCTCCTCGAGCACGGCCGTCGGGTAGGCGCACAGCAGCGAGAAGTCCCGTCCCGCACGCAGGTCGTTCCACAGGGACTCCACGGCGATGGCGCCGCTCACGTTGCCGGAGCCCCACAGCACGGCCACCATCTCGCCGAACACCCGTACCCGGCGGCCGCCGGTCCCCGCCTCGTCGATGAGGGCACCGACGCTGGCGTCGAAGCGATCCCGGTCCGGCTGGTCGCCCGCCATGAAGGTCGCAAGGGTCTGGGCCGCGTCCAGGCAGATGTAGCGTCTGTCATCGAGGGCGTCTGCGGCGTGGGCGAGGAGGGTCCGCTCGATGTCGGAGCGGTGCTCCGGCGTGGCTAGGACGATGACGCGGTCACCTGCTCCCAGTCCCTCGTCGGCGAAGGCAGCCAAGTCCGCGACAAGGTCGTCGTCACGGTCGTAGAAGCTCACTGCGTGAGGATGGAGCGTCGAGGCGGTAGCCCTGGACGGCACTCGCTCCACGCTACGCCGCCCCGGGGCCCCGCGGACCCTTAGCGGGTGGTCGGTGTGCGTCCCGGCACTCCGGGTGTGCCGCCCGTGTTGGACCTGGGATGTCACCGGCCCTGAAGACGGACCGCGCCGTGACGGCATAGCATCCAGGCGTGAGCGACTCCCTCTGTGCGACGACGGTGCGGATCGACGGCCACGAAGGTGACGAGATCGAGGTCTACGTGGCCCGTCCGCAGGACGAGGAGCCTCGCGGCGGCGTCGTCGTCATCCACCATCTGCCCGGTTACGACCGGGCCACCAAAGAGATCGTGCGACGGTTCGCCGAGCTCGGCTACGACGCCGGGTGCCCGAACCTCTACTCCCGAGAGGCCCCCGGCGCCGATCCGGCGGACGCGGCCGCGACCGTGCGTGCTCGGGGCGGGGTGCCGGACGACCGCCTGGTCGGCGACGTGGGCGCTGTGGCGGCGCACCTGCGCGCCCTGCCGACCAGCAACGGCACGGTCGGAGTCATCGGCTACTGCTCCGGTGGTCGTCAGGCGGTGCTGGCTGCCTGCCGGCTCGACCTCGACGCAGCCGTCGACTGCTACGGAGCGTTCGTCACCGGGGAGCCGCCGGCAGACTTCCCGCTGGACGTGACGAACCTGGTCGCGGAGCTGGCGAACCTGCGCGCCCCGCTGCTCGGCCTGTTCGGTGCGCAGGACAAGGCCCCCAGCCCGGTTCACGTGCGCGAGCTCGAGCAGCTGCTGGACCAGCACGGCAAGCCCCATGAGCTGCACACCTACGACGACGCGGGGCACGCCTTCTTCGCCGTGGACCGGCCGTCCTACCGTGTGGCGGCCGCCAACAACGGCTGGCAGCGGGTCGACCGGTTCTTCGCCACCCATCTCGCACCCCGAGGAGGCTGACATGTGCACGTACGCAACGGTCAGGCAGACGGTGGAGGGGAGCGCCAAGGGCCCAGGCGGCCAGTGGTTCCATGTCACCGACGCCACCGTGTATTACGACCATCCCGTCCACGCGATGGCAGAGCACACGCTGAACATCGACCTGGCCGACCCGTCCCGGGGCCCCGGTGCGCGGCTCGCCGTCGAGCTGACGCGCGAGTCCGCGACCAGACTGGTGAACGCCATCGAAGTGGCCCTCGCCGCTGCTCCTGAAGGGGTCTGACCGTGCCGTCCGAGGTGCAGGAGATCCACGTCTTCCCCGTGCACGGAGAGCCTGGAAGGGACCTTCGGGAGGCCTTGCTGGAGCTCGACGGCCTGGTCGGCGACCGGAGGAAGAAGGCCCCCGTCCAGGTGGTCGCCGGCGAGGACGTGCGAGCGGACACCCGCGCCAACCTCGTCGTCTCGCTGCCGTCCGCCGTGCTGGCCGAGTCCATCGGCGGTGTCCTGGCCGTCGGCGAGGTGGAGCTCGACGTGACAGGTGCGCCGAGCAGCTGCCCGGGGGTGTACGCAGCGGTCCGGCGTCCCGGCACCGTGAGAGTCGGAGACCTGGTGACGTTCAGTCGGGAGCCCGCGTGACGCCGACGAGAGCCGCAGAATAGGGTCTGGCCGTGCCTGAGTTCGTCGAGTCTGCGCAGGACCCCTCGCTGGCAGTGCCCCGTGGTCGCGTCCTCGCCCACCAGCAGGCTGTGGCACGCCTGGTGCAGAGCTACCGCGCGATCCCGCCCGACGCGACCGTCCGCCTGGCGAAGAAGACCTCCAACCTCTTCCGTGCTCGCGCAGCCACAGGGGTGCCCGGGCTGGACGTGGGTGGCCTCGGCGGGGTCATCGCGGTGGACGCCGCCACGCGGACCGCGGACGTCCAGGGCATGTGCACGTACGAGGACCTCGTCGACGCGACGCTGCCGCACGGGCTGGTGCCGCTGGTCGTCCCCCAGCTCAAGACCATCACCCTCGGCGGCGCGGTCACCGGCCTGGGGATCGAGTCCACCTCGTTCCGCGCGGGCCTGCCCCACGAGTCGGTGCTGGAGATGGACATCCTGCTGGGCACTGGCGAAATCGTCACCGCGCGCCCCGACGGAGAGCATGCCGACCTCTTCCACGGGTTCCCCAACTCCTACGGCAGCCTAGGCTATGCGACCAGGCTGCGGATCGCGCTGGAAGCGGCCGCGCCGACGGTCGAGCTGCGCCACCTGCGGTTCCACGACCTGGAGGCCCTCGTCGAGACGATGGACCAGGTCGTCGACTCCGGCCGGTATGAGGGCATCGCCGTCGACTACCTCGACGGGGTCGCCTTCTCCGCCACCGAGGGCTACCTCACCCTCGGCACGAAGTCGGAGCAGGCCGGGCCGGTCAGCGACTACACCGGGATGGGCATCTACTACCGGTCGATCCAGCACGACTCTCCCCAGCCGAAGACCGACCGGCTCACGACCCACGACTACCTGTGGCGCTGGGACCCCGACTGGTTCTGGTGCAGCCGCGCCTTCGGCGCTCAGAAGCCGTGGGTGCGCCGGCTCTGGCCGCGCCGCTACCGTCGGAGCTCGTTCTACTGGAAGCTGATCGGCCTCGACCACCGCTTCGGCATCGCGGACCGCCTGGAGGCCCGACAGGGCCGGCCGCCGCGGGAACGGGTGGTCCAGGACGTGGAGGTGCCCATCGGCCGGACCGCCGAGTTCCTGCACTGGTTCCTGCGCGAGATCCCCATCGAGCCCCTGTGGCTGTGCCCGGTTCGCAGCCGCGAGCACTGGCCTCTGTACCCCCTGCGGCCGGCGCAGACCTATGTCAACGTGGGGTTCTGGTCCAGCGTGCCCCGTGACCCCGGGGGTGACCCTGCCGCAGCCAACAAGCTCATCGAGGCCGAGGTGACCCGGCTCGAGGGCCACAAGTCCCTCTACTCCGACGCCTTCTACGACGAGGCCCAGTTCTGGGAGCACTACGGCGGCGTGACGTACGCGGCGCTCAGACGACGGTACGACCCCGACTCACGACTGCTCGATCTCTACTCCAAGGCGGTGCGACGCAAATGACGATCCTCAAGGCCAACCGGGCCGACTCGGACTCCGCGGCCCCCAGGCTCACCATGGCCCAGGTCCTCGACGCGGTGACCGCCGGTGCCGTGCCGCTGCGTTTCAGCGCGTACGACGGCTCCTCCACAGGTCCCGAGGACGCACCGTACGGGCTGCACCTGAGGACGCCCCGAGGTGCCAGCTACCTGGCCACGGCACCTGGCGACCTCGGCATGGCGCGCGCCTACGTCGCGGGCGACCTCGAGGTCGTGGGCGTCCACCCGGCCGACCCGTACCCTCTGCTCAACGCCATGGGACAGGTCCACTTCCAGCTGCCGGCGCCGAGAACCGCTGCGGCCATTGCCCGGACGCTGGGCGTCGAGCTCCTGAAGCCCCCGCCGCCGCCGCCCGAGGAGGCGCTCCCGCGGTGGCGTCGCGTCGCAGAGGGGCTGCGGCACACCAAGACTCGCGACGCCGAGGCGATCCACCACCACTATGACGTGTCGAACGCCTTCTACGAGCGGGTGCTGGGGCCGTCGATGACCTACACCTGTGCGTGCTACCCGGACGAGACGGCCTCCCTGGAGGTGGCCCAGGAGAACAAGTACCGGCTCGTCTTCGACAAGCTACGGCTCAAGGCGGGGGACCGGCTGCTGGACATCGGCTGCGGCTGGGGAGGCATGGTCCGCTATGCCGCCCGGCGCGGGGTCCACGTCATCGGAGCGACCCTGTCGCGCGAGCAGGCTTCCTGGGCGCAGGACGCGATCGAGCGCGAAGGGCTCAGCGGGCTTGCGGAGGTGCGGCACAGCGACTACCGCGACGTCCCCGAGCGTGGCTTCGACGCGGTGTCGTCCATCGGCCTCACGGAGCACATCGGCGTCCGGAGCTACCCTTCGTACTTCCGCTTCATCGCCGACCGGCTGCGTCCCGGCGGCCTACTGCTCAACCACTGCATCACGCGTCCGGACAACCGGCGCACGTCCACAGGCACGTTCATCGACCGGTACGTGTTCCCCGACGGCGAGCTGACCGGCTCGGGCACGATCATCAGCGCGATGCAGGACATCGGGCTCGAGGTGCGCCACGAGGAGAACCTGCGGGAGCACTACGCTCTGACGCTCGCCGGCTGGTGCGCGAACCTCCAGGAGAACTGGGACGCCTGTGTGGCGGAGGTGGGGGAGGCCACCGCCCGGGTCTGGGGGCTGTACATGGCCGGCTCGCGGCTCGGCTTCGAGCGCAACATCATCCAGCTGCACCAGGTCCTGGCCGTGAAGCCGGGCGAGAAGGGAGCGGCGGGGCTTCCGCTGCGCCCATGGTGGGACGCCTGAGCGGGGGCGGCAGCCCTTCTCAGGCCGGCTCCTCCAGGAGCTCGGTGCCCAACCAGGCGCGCGGGATGCCGAACGCGTCCACGAGGTCCTGCGCGTGTGGGCGCAGCGCAGCGCAGAGGTCGTTGACGGCGGCGGTGACCTGCTTGCTTCGGGCAGGGGTGATCCGGCCGTGCTCGAGGTACCAGCCCTTGGCCGACTCGATGGTGCTGAGGGCGTAGAGGTCGCACACGGAGCCGAGCAGCGAGGCAGCCGCCTGGTCCTCACAGGATGCGATCGCCGCGACGAACGCCTCCAGGACGAGGCGCTCCACGTGCGCCCGCGCGAGCGTGACCACATGGTCCTGCGCGTCGTTGAACACGGCGAAGGCGTCCGGCTCCGACCTGCCGGCCTTGCGTAGCCGAAGTGCGAGCGTCTCCAGGAGATGCCTCTCGCGGTCCTCGAACAGGGCGAGTTGCCAGCCTCTGTCGCCGGGGCCCTTCTCGCTGTCCCGCCCGGGCGCGGTGGCGACCAGCCGCTGCACCAGACCGCGTGCCGCGGTCCGCTCGATCACGGCGCCCGCGAGCTGGCGGGCTCCGAACCTGACCGTGCCGAGGGTGTCGAGGTCGCCGAAGGTGGTCCGGTAGTCGGTCAGCAGGCCCTTGGCCACGAGCTGCAGCAGGACGGTGTTGTCGCCCTCGAACGTGGTGAAGACGTCGCTGTCGGCTTTGAGGGCGGGAAGCCGGTTGACAGCCAGGTACCCGGCGCCACCGCAGGCCTCGCGACACGCCTGGATGGTCGCGGTCGCGTGCCCCGTCGCCACCGCCTTCACGCCCGCTGCCCGCGCCTCCAGCTCCCGTTGCCCGTGCTCGTCCGCAGCCTCGCCGGAGCTCTGCACGTCGTGCATGAGGCCGACCAGCTCGTTCTGCGCCAGCTGCAGCGCGTACGTCGTCGCCACCGCAGGCAGCAGCCTTCGCTGGTGCGTCCGGTAGTCGAGCAGGAGCACCTCCTGTGCCGCTCCGGGCGGCGCGAACTGGCGGCGGTGGCCCGCATACGTCACGGCGAGGGTCAGCGCGGTGCGCGTCGCGGCGCCCGCGCCGCCCGCCACGCTGATCCTGCCCCGGACGAGCGTGCCGAGCATGGTGAAGAACCGGCGTGTCGGGTTGTCGATGGGGGAGGAGTACCTGCCCTGCCCGTCCAGGTCGCCGTACCGGTTCAGGAGGTTGGCGCGCGGCACGCGGACCTGGTGGAAGCTGAGCCGGCCGTTGTCGACCCCGGGCAGCCCCGCCTTGGCGCCGCAGTCGCCGATCGTGACGCCCGGCATGGCGTTGCCCGCCTCGTCCCTGATGGGCACCAGGACGCAGTGCACCCCGTGGAACCGCCCGCCCGAGACGAGCTGTGCGAAGACCGCCGCCATCCGCCCGTCACGGGCTGCCCCACCGATGTAGTCCTTGCGCGAGCGGAGGTCGGGGGTGTGCACCACGATCTCGTCCGTCTGGGGGTCGTACGTGGCCGTGGTGCCGAGCGCCTGCACGTCGGAGCCGTGTCCGGTCTCCGTCATGGCGAAGCAGCCGGGCAGGGAGGCGTCGATGATGCCTGGCAGGTAGGTCGCGTGGTGCCGGGCGGTCCCCAGGTTGGCCACCGCCCCACCGAAGAGCCCCCAGTGGACGCCGGCCTTCACCATCAGGGACAGGTCGGCGTGGCCCAGCATCTCGAATGCGGTCACCGAGCCGCCGAGGTCACCGCTGCCGCCGACCTCGATCGAGAACCCGCGTGCCGGGTGGCCCGTGCGCGCAAGGAGGTGGACCTGCTCGGCCACGCGGGCGCGGTACGCCTCGGTCCCCAGCTCGCGGTCCGGTGGACCGAAGCGGGCCACGTCCAGCTCGGCACGAGCCTCGTCCTTGACGGACGCCCATCGCCCGTCAAGGACCGTGCGCAGCGCCGTGGTGAGGTCGGTCATCGGTCGTTCTCCATCGTCGCAGGGGTCAGGACCGGGCGGGCCATGCCGCGGACAGCCCGGACCACGCAAGGTCGGTGAGGTGTTCGGTCAGCTGGTCGAGGGTCATGGTCCGGGGCGCGGCGAGCCACTGGTCGGCCGCGGCCCGGACCATGCCGACCAGCCCGGGGCCCCACACGGACGCCGCCTCGGGGTCACGGCCCGCGGCGGCGAGGGCCTGCGCCACCAGAGCCGACATCTGTTCGGCGATGTGGCTCGTGACGGGCGCGGCGGGGTCACCTCCGGTATGCCGGTCGAGCAGCGGAGCGTTCACCACGAAGCGGTAGACCTCCGGGTCCTTGTCGACCAGCGTCAGGTACGCCGCGATCGCCGCGGCGATGAGTGCCCTGGGACTCGAGGTCACCGTCGTGAGGTCGTCGGCTGCTGCTCCCAGCGCGAGCCCCAGGTCCCGCAGGATCCGCGCGTCCACACTGTCCGACACGGCGGCATACAGCCCGGTGCGGTCGGTGAAGTGCCGGTAGAACACCGTCTTCGAGGTCCCGGCGGTGGCAGCGATGTCGTCCATCCCCACGGCGGCGCCGTGCTTGCGGATGGCGCGCAGCGTCGCGTCGACGAGCTCACGGCGCCGGGTGGTCCGGTGCTGGTCCCATCGTGTGCTACGACCGTCGGTGCTGGTCCTCACAGCGGCGACCGTAGCAGGTACGGAGGGTACCTGCTACCGTCCGTACCTATCAGTTGGGCCTCCCGGAGGCAGCCCCCGCAGCGACGACTGCGACGGCGCCGGCCGGCACCCCACGCACCCTCGACCAGCTCAGGAGCACTCGTGGCACCGTCCTCCCAGCCCCGGCGCGCCGCCGTCATCGGCGGCAACCGGATTCCCTTCGCCCGTGCCAACGGCACCTATGCCAAGGCCTTCAACCAGGACATGCTGACCGCGGCGCTGGACGGCCTGGTCGCACGTTTCGGACTGGCGGGGGAGAGTCTCGGCGAGGTGGCCGCCGGTGCCGTCCTCAAGCACAGCCGGGACTTCAACCTCACGCGAGAGTCGGTGCTCGGCTCCAGCCTGGCGGCCACCACCCCGGCCTACGACGTCCAGCAGGCCTGCGGGACCGGTCTGGAGGCCACGGTCCTGGTCGCCAACAAGGTCGCGCTGCGCCAGGTGGACTCGGCGGTGGCGGGCGGCGCCGACACCGCGTCCGACGCGCCGATCGCCGTCAGCGAAGGGCTCCGCGAGACGTTGCTCGCCCTCAACCGTGCCAGGACCGCAGGGCAGCGCGCCAAGGCCCTGGCCCGGATCCGGCCCGCGCATCTCGTCCCGGACGTGCCGCGCAACGTCGAGCCGCGCACCGGCCTGTCGATGGGCGAGCACATGGCGCAGACCGCGGCCCGGTGGGCGGTGAGCCGCCTGGCCCAGGACGAGCTAGCCGCCGCAAGCCACCGGAACCTGGCCGCTGCCTACGAACGGGGCTTCTTCGACGACCTGGTGACACCGTTCGCCGGCTTGAGCCGTGACGAGAACCTCCGTCCGGACTCCTCGGTGGAGAAGCTGGCCAGGCTCAAGCCGGTCTTCGGCAAGGGGGAGGGGGCCACCATGACGGCGGGCAACTCCACCCCGCTGACCGATGGTGCCTCGGTCGTCCTGCTCAGCTCCGACGAGTGGGCCGCCGAGCGTGGGCTGCCCGTGCTGGCCTATGTGGTCGACGCCCAGACGGCGGCGGTGGACTACGTAACCGGACAGGAAGGGCTGCTCATGGCCCCGGCGTACGCCCTGCCCCGGTTGCTGGAACGGCACGGCATGAAGCTCCAGGACTTCGAGCTGGTGGAGATCCACGAGGCGTTCGCCTCCACGGTGCTGTGCACCTTGGCCGCGTGGGAGAGCGAGGACTTCTGCCGCACCCGCCTGGGGCTCGAGGCGCCCATCGGCGAGCTGGACCGCAGTCGGCTCAACGTCAACGGCTCGTCCCTGGCGGCGGGTCACCCGTTCGCCGCCACAGGGGGACGGATCGTCGCCTCGCTCGCGAAGATGCTGCACGAGAAGGGCACTGGCGCGCGCGGGCTCATCTCCATCTGCGCCGCCGGCGGCCAGGGTGTCATGGCGATCCTCGAGGCGGCCTGATGGCCGGCGCGTACGCACGACTGGTCAACAGCCCGGTTGGGACGAGGCTCGCGGGGCAGCTCGGGCTGCCGCGGCCGGTGCCGCTGCGACGGTACGCCGTCGGCGAGCCGCTGGTCCACGGCGCCGTGCTGCTGGGTGGCCCCGAACCGGCGGTGCTCGGCGCGCGGGTCGGTGAGCTCCTCGCTCGCGAGGGCGTGGTCGTGGTCGGCGAGGTCGCCGAGGCGGTCGGCGGAAGGGTCGCGGCCGTGGTGGCGGACCTGGGCGCCGTCGAGCGGCCTGGCGACCTCGACGTGCTGCGGGCCGTCGTGGCGCCGGCGCTGAGCTCCCTGCAGCCCAGCGGCCGGGTGGTGGTCCTCGGGCGCAGTCCCGGCCAGGCCCGTGAGGTGGCCCAGGCGGCGGCCCGCCGGGCGCTGGAAGGGATAACCCGCAGCATCGGCAAGGAGCTCCGGTCGGGAGCCACGGCGAACCTCGTCCTGGTCGACGACGGGGCTGAGGGGAACCTCGATGCCACCGTGCGGTTCCTGCTCTCCGGCAGGTCGGCGTACGTCGACGGTCAGGTGGTCAGGGTCGGGACCGGCACCCCCGTCCAGCCCGACGACTGGACCAGGCCGCTGTCCGGGAAGGTCGCGGTTGTCACCGGCGCCGCCCGCGGTATCGGCGCGGCCATCGCGCGCGTCCTGGCCCGCGACGGCGCGACCGTCGTCTGCGTCGACCTCCCGGAGGCCGGCGACTCACTGGCCGGCACGGCCAACGTCGTGGGTGGCACTGCCCTGCAGCTCGACGTGACGGCCGCTGATGCGGGACGACGCATCCTCGACCACGCACGCCGTCGCCACGGAGGGCTGGACATCGTGGTGCACAACGCCGGCATCACGCGCGACAGGCTGCTGGCCAACCTCGACGACAGCCGGTGGCGCTCCGTCCTAGAGGTGAATCTGGGGTCCATCCTCCGGATGAACGAGGTCCTCCTGGGAGACGACGGGATCCGCGACGGTGGGCACCTGGTCCTCGTCTCCTCCATCGCGGGCATCGCCGGCAACCGTGGTCAGGTGAACTACGCCGCCTCGAAGGCAGGCGTGATCGGGGTGGTGGACGCCTTGTCCGTCGACGAGCGGCTGCGCGCCCGCGGGATCACCGTGAACGCGGTCGCACCGGGCTTCATCGAGACCGAGATGACGGCCAAGGTACCTTTCGCCACCCGCGAGGCCGGTCGGCTGCTCAACTCGCTGAACCAGGGCGGCCTGCCGGTGGACGTCGCCGAGACGATCGCGTGGCTCAGCCAGGACGCCAACGCCGGGGTCACCGGCAACGTCGTCCGCGTCTGCGGCCAGAGCCTCCTCGGCGCCTGACATGGCGGTAACGGTCCTGCGCCACAGCCCGTCCCTTCCTCGGCTCTTCGCCAGGGCCGCCCTCAGCTCGGGCGGCCGCGGTGGGGAGCTGCCACACCGCGCCCTGCGACTCCTCGACGTTCCGGTGGACAGGAGCAACCTGCTGGCCTACCAGCGCAGCTGCCACCTCACCGGCGGGGACGTCCTGCCGCATGCCTACCCACACCTGCTCGGCTTCCCGCTCCAGGTGCAGCTGATGGCGGACCGGTCCTTCCCGCTTCCCCTCCCAGGGCTGGTCCACCTGGAGAACCAGGTGACGGTGTACCGGCGGTTGACCGCGGACGACCGCCTCGATATCAGGGTGCAGGCCGCCGACCTGCGGCCCCACCCGAAAGGCGCCACGGTCGACCTGCTCACTGACGTGGAGGTCGCGGGCGAGCGGGTGTGGCAGGGCCGGAGCACCTACTTGCGACGGGGAGTGCGGACACCGCAGGCTCCACCCCGTCCGACCGGCCCGGAGCTGCCGGACGGGCCTGCGGCCGCGGTGTTCCGCGTGCCCGCCGGACAAGGACGGGCGTATGCCCGCGTCTCCCACGACGTGAACCCCATCCACCTCCACCCGCTGACGGCCAGAGCCCTCGGCTTCCCGCGGGCCATCGCCCACGGGATGTGGTCCTACGCGCGAACCTTGGCCATCCTGGCGGACGCGACGGCCGGCCCCAGCGCCTCACACGTCTGGTTCGCCAGGCCCGTCCTGCTTCCCAGCACCGTCGAGCTGGTCGCTGGGGGAAGGCTCGACCAGCCCGAGGGCGTGGTTCTCGGCCTTCGGTCGGCCAAGGACGCCACCGTCAGGCACCTCACGCTGCGGGTCACGTCGCGATGAGCCGCTTGGCGTAGTGGCGGGCGTGGACAGAGTCGTCATAGTGCCCGAAGGGCACCGTCCGGGTCGAACTCCGACGGGCGCATCGGCTGGACCCGTGGGCCGGCATGGCACCGGCGCCGGGTCCGGAGTAATGCGCGCGCAGCACTCCCGAGCGCACAGATAGCATCGAGGGGCGATCAAGTCCGCCACCCGCTACCTCACAGGAGCCACCACCGTGCCTGCGCAGCTCACCGTCACCGTCGCCGGAGCCGAGCGATCGGTGCCCGAGCAGACGTCCGCGGCGGAGCTGTTCGCCGAGGTCTACAGCGGGGACCGCTCGATCCTGGTGGCTCGGGTCAACGGCGAGCTGCGCGACCTCGCGCATGTCCTGGCCGACAGCGACGTCGTCGAGCCGGTCACCGTGCAGGAGCAGGACGGTCTGGACGTGTTGCGGCACAGCGCCGCCCATGTGCTGGCCCAAGCCGTGCAGGAGCTCAACCCGAAGGCGCGTCTCGGCATCGGCCCGCCGGTCCGCGACGGCTTCTACTACGACTTCGACGTCGAGGAGCCCTTCAGCCCCGAGGACCTCAAGGCGCTCGAGAAGGTCATGCAGCGCATCGTCAACGAGGGCCAGTCCTTCGTACGGCGAGAGGTCAGCGACGCGGAGGCGGCCGCCGAGCTGGCGGCGGAGCCGTACAAGCTGGAGCTCATCGGTCTCAAGGGCGCCGCGGCGGCCGACGCTGCCGAGGGAGCCGACGTGGAGGTCGGGGGAGCGCAGCTCACCATCTACGACAACGTCCGACGGGACGGGACCCGCGCCTGGAGCGACCTCTGCCGCGGTCCACATGTGCCCTCGACCAAGGTGCTGGGCAACGCCTTCAAGCTCATGCGCAGCAGCGGCGCCTACTGGCGCGGCAGCGAGAAGAACCCTCAGCTGCAACGGGTCTACGGCACGGCATGGCCCAGCAAGGACGAGCTCAAGGCGTACCTCGACCGGCTCGCCGAGGCCGAGAAGCGTGACCACCGCAAGCTGGGCGCCGAGCTCGACCTCTTCAGCTTCCCGGACGAGATCGGTTCCGGGCTCGTGGTGTTCCATCCCAAGGGCGGGGTGGTCAAGCGTGAGATGGAGGACTACGTCCGCCGCCGGCACATCGAGGAGGGGTTCCAGTACGTCGGCACCCCGCACATCAGCAAGCAGCACCTTTTCGAGACCTCCGGCCACCTGCCCTACTTCGCCGACACGATGTTCCCGCCGATGGAGATGGAGGGCAGCAGCTACTACCTCAAGGCCATGAACTGCCCGATGCACAACCTGATCTTCAGGTCGCGCGGGCGGTCCTACCGTGAGCTGCCGTTGCGGCTCTTCGAGTTCGGCACGGTGTACCGCTACGAGAAGTCGGGTGTGGTGCACGGTCTCACGAGGGTCCGAGGCCTGACCCAGGACGACTCGCACTCCTACGTCACGGCCGAGCAGGCCCCGGCCGAGGTCCGACACCTGCTCACGTTCGTCCTCAGTCTGCTGCGCGACTTCGGGCTGGACGACTTCTACCTCGAGCTGTCGACCAGGGACGACGTCAAGGACAAGTTCATCGGCAGTGACGAGCAGTGGGAGCTGGCCACCCGGGTGCTGCGGGAGGCTGCCGAGGAGACCGGGCTGGAGCTGGTGCCGGACCCCGGCGGCGCGGCGTACTACGGACCCAAGATCTCGGTCCAGGCCCGCGACGCCATCGGTCGCACCTGGCAGATGTCGACCATCCAGTACGACTTCAACCAGCCCGAGCGGTTCGGGCTGGAGTTCCAGGCGGCCGACGGGTCGCGCCAGCAGCCGGTGATGATCCACTCGGCGAAGTTCGGCTCCATCGAACGCTTCTTCGGCGTGCTCGTCGAGCACTACGCCGGGGCCTTCCCGCCGTGGCTCGCCCCGGTCCAGGTGCTCGGGCTCCCGGTGGCGCAGGAGTACTCCGAGTACCTCCACGACGTCGCCAAGGAGCTGGGCCGCAAGGGGATCCGCGTCGAGGTCGACGACTCCGACGACCGGTTCCCGAAGAAGATCCGCAACGCGTCGAAGTCCAAGGTCCCCTTCGTGCTGATCGCTGGGGAGGAGGACCGAAGCGCTGGGGCCGTGTCCTTCCGCTACCGTGACGGCTCGCAGAAGAACGGGGTTCCGCTGCAGGATGCGATGGCGGAGATCGTCGCTGCGGTGGAGTCGCGCCAGCAGGTCTGACCGCAGTCGCGCGCGCAGCCAGCGGGGTGTCCGCTGTGCAAGACCCAGCTGAGCCAGGGCGAGCCTCCACGAGCTCAGACGACGCCCGGGCTCCAGACCATCCGGACGTCGGGAGCGCCCTCCTCGTTCTCCCCGTCGGTCCACTCCACGGGGACGAATCCGTGCCGGGAGTAGAACCGGAGCGCGCCCTCGTTCGCCTGGAACGTCCAGAGCTGGATGCCTTCGGGGAACCGTTCCCTGGCGAGCGCGAGGAGCCGCGACCCGAGTCCCGTGCCCGTGTACCGCCGGTCGACGTACAGATGCGACAGCTGGTCAGGCGGCATGAGCGCCATGAAGCCCACCGGCACGTCGGCCTTCTCGGCGACCCACACCTCGAACTGGCTCAGCAGGACCTCCTCGACGAACGGCAGCATGCTCTCCCGCGGGTGCACGATCATCGGGATGTGGGGTACGGACTGGCTGCGGACCCGCCAGAAGAGCTCCGCGAGCCGGTCCCCGTCCTGCTGGTTGGCAGGCCGGACCGAGATCGAGGGTTCGGAGGCCGGGCTGGACGGGGGGCTCGTCGACGGGGACGCAGGCTCCTCAGGGACACGGCGGCCGGTCACCCGTCGAGTCTGCCCGATCACGCACCACCTCACACACCCGGACGGGTACGAATGGGAGCCCCGCTTCACCGGGCCTAGGATCGCTGTCCATGAGCCCTGCTCCCGAGCCCGACACGTCGTTCGCCGGGGTGCCCGACGGCTTCGAGCGGCTGTGGACCCCCCATCGGATGGCCTATGTGAGCGGAGAGCGCCCCAGCGAGGAGGCGGGGGACGGCTGCCCGTTCTGCGCGGCGCCGGACCGTGACGACGAGGCAGGCCTCGTGGTGCACCGAGGGCAGAGCTGCTACGTCGTGATGAACCTGTTCCCGTACAACCCCGGTCACGTGCTCATCTGCCCCTACCGCCACTTGTCCCTGTACGTCGAGCTGAGCGAGCAGGAGACCCTGGAGTTCACCGCGCTGACGAAGGCCGCCATCGCCGCCCTCGACACGACCTCGGCTCCGCACGGCTACAACATCGGGATGAACCAGGGCGCAGTGGCGGGTGCCGGGGTGGCCGCGCACCTGCACCAGCACGTCGTCCCGCGGTGGGGCGGCGACGCGAACTTCCTGCCCATCATCGGGCAGACGAAGGCTCTGCCGATGCTTCTCGAGGACGTGCGGTCGCGGCTGGTCGAGGCCTGGCCGGCCGGCTGAGGCGCTCCAGGGGGAGGAAGGCCAGCAGGCATACCACCAGCGGGAGGAAGTGGATCTGGAGCAGCAGGTAGGTGCTCAGGTGGAAGCCGGCCCAGAAGAGCAGCGCGGCGTACAGCGCCCGGCCCCGCAGCCAGAGCAGCACCGGCGAGCAGAACTCGGCCACGAGCACCACCCACTGCAACCCGTGGGTGAGGGCGGGATGGGAGCCCACCCATGGTCCGATCCCGTGCGGACGGCGTGTCAGAGCCCAGATCAGCGTCGCCCCGTTGGCCCACCCCCACCCGCCGAACCGCATCTTGGCGTTGGCCGACAGGAAGTAGACCGCGACCGCCGCGACCTGCGTCATACGCAGCGCCCACCCTGCCCGCGTCGAGCGGACATCTACGTCAGCGGCCCTGGCGGGACCGACGGTCGGCAGCACGAACAACGCGACGACGAGCGCGAAGTGGTCGTGGTCCACCTTGGAGTACGCGAAGGCGTTGCTCACCCAGTCCAGCATGCCGACTGCGCAGACGTAGCCGGCGAGCCGCGGAAGCCTGCCGGTGGCGGCGACGACGGCACTCACCACGATGACGACGAGCAGCACCCTGACGGAGTAGTGGGACGGCACCGGCAGATGCAGCAACGAACGCACGAGCAGCCCGCGGTAGAGGCTGGGAGGAACGTCGCCATGCGGGATGGGGTCTGTGACGATCCAGAGCACGTCCAGGAGGACGAAGGGGTACACCACCCGCCGCAGCCACGCCACCCGGGCGAGCGGCAGAGCGGGGAGCAGGAAGTCCTGCACCGCCTGTTCCGCGCGCCTCATGGTCCACCGCCGGGTAGGCCGCTCGGGCGAGGGTTCCGAGGATCGACGACCCTCCACATGGCCAGCGTCGTCACGGTGGAGTCCCCGGTGAGGATCCGCGTCGAGGTGTTCCGCAGGTAGATCACGGCGTAGGCCGGCTCCCGGGGCAGCCGCCGTGAGTGCAGCACGGCGATGTCCTGGAGGAGCTCCGGGCGGCGGACGAAACGCGCGGCCTGGCCCTCGATCTCGGCGCGCTCTATCCCGATCCGTTCCTTGGACAAGGGGACTCGGACGAGGTCGCCGTCGACCGTCAGGGCGTCCATTCCCAGAGAGCCGACGACACCGTCGTTGCGCACGGAGAAGGCATACTGCGACATCGGGGCGAACGGCCACCAGCCGTCGTCGCCCACCCAGGTGCCCAGGCACACGGTGGTCACGACGCCGGCCGTCACGGCCAGCCTCCACAGGACGGCATACGGTCCGAGCCGCCCCTGCACCGCCCCCCTCATAGCCGACATGCTGCCACGCGATGAGAGACTTCCGGCATGGACGGCCTGGGGGGACTGCTGGTCTTCGACGGAGACTGCGGCTTCTGCACGACCAGCGTCCGGGTCCTCTCACGGTGGGTGGACCGGCGGCACCGCTACGACGTCAGGCCGTGGCAGCAGCTGGACCTCGGACGCTACGGGCTCACGGAGGCCGACTGCATCGAGGCGGCCCAGTTCGTCCGCGAGGACGGCACGGTCGTGGCGGGCCACCGGGCGGTGGCGGAAGGACTCCTCCGCGGCGCGCCCGGGTGGCGACCCGTGGGCCACCTGCTGCTCGCGCCGGGTCTGAGCTTCCTGGCCGCCAGGGCCTATGCGTGGGTGGCCGACCACCGCTACGCCCTGCCGGGCGGCACCCCGGCGTGCGTGCCGGGGCAGGCGACGCCCTCTCAGTAGGCTGTCGCCCACCATGCTCAACAAGTACGCACGCGCCCTGTTCACGACGATCTTCACCCCGGTGGCCCGGCTCTTCCTCAAGCTGGGCATCAGCCCCGACGTGGTGACGGCCGTGGGCACCCTCGGGGTCTGTGCGGGTGCGCTGGTCTTCTACCCGCGCCACCAGTTCTTCGTCGGCACCCTCGTCATCACCGCGTTCGTCTTCTCCGACACCATCGACGGGGTGATGGCGCGGATGTCGGACCGTTCCGGCAAGTGGGGCGCGTACCTCGACTCCACGCTCGACCGGGTCGGCGACTCCGCCATCTTCGGCGGGCTCGTGCTCTGGTACGCCGGCGACGGTGACAACGTCGTGATGGCGGCGCTGGCCCTGGGCTGCCTCATCCTCGGCAGTGTCGTCTCCTACGCCAAGGCGCGTGCCGAGGGTCTGGGCTTCACCGCGAACGTGGGTATCGCCGAACGGGCCGACCGGCTGGTCGCCGTGCTGGTGACCACGGGCCTCGTCGGGCTGGGGCTGCCCGAAGTGGTGCTCACCATCGTCCTCGCCCTTCTTGCCGTCGCCAGCCTCATCACCGTGCTGCAGCGGATGCTCCTGGTGCGCAAGCAGGCGCTGGGCACCCTGTGAGGGGCCGGTGAGCAGCCTCGGCGACACCCTCGCCGTCGGGGGTTACCGCCTCGGCTGGGCCTCCGTCCGGCGGCTCCCGGAGCGCACGGCGCATACCGTGTTCGAGCAGCTGGCCGACCTCACCGTCGCCCGGGGGGGCGCAGGCGTACGGCGGCTCCGTAGCAACTACGCGACCGTGCGGCCCGAGCTCGACGACGTCGCGCTCGACGCCCTCGTACGGGCCGGGATGCGCTCCTACCTGCGCTACTACTGCGAGGCGTTCCGCCTCCCTGACCGAACGCCCGCGGAGATCGCCGACTCGGTGCGCGTCGTGGGGGACGGCCAGGTGCGCGCGGAGCTCGCTGCCGGACGCCCCGTGGTGTGCTTCCTCGGGCACCTGGGCAACTGGGACCTCGCCGGAGCGTGGGGGACCCGCGAGCTGGCTCCCGTCGTCACCGTGGCGGAGCGCCTCAAGCCGGAGCAGGTGTACGGCGAGTTCCTCGCCTTCCGCGAGTCACTGGGGATGACGATCCTGCCGCTGACGGGGGGCGGCGACGTGTTCGCCCAGCTGCGCGGACACCTCGTGCGGCCGGTCATCATGCCACTGCTCGGGGACCGGGACCTGACCGCCCGAGGGATCGAGGTGGAGCTCTGCGGCCACCGGTCGAAGATGGCGGCGGGTCCCGCGGCGCTGGCGCTCGGCAGCCGGGCGGCGCTGCACCCGGTGTCCATCCACTACGAGCGCCTGGAGCGGCCCGGCTGGAAGTACCGCACGGTGATCACGTTCCACGATCGCGTCCCCGTGCCGGTGGACGGCACCACCCGCTCCAAAGCGGAGTCGATGACCCAGGTCTGTGCCGACGCTCTCGGTGCGGCGATCCGCGAGCACACGGAGGACTGGCACATGCTGCAGAAGGTCTTCCTGTGAGGGTCGGCATCGTCTGTCCCTACTCCTTCGACGTCCCCGGCGGCGTGCAGTACCACGTCCGCGACCTGGCCGAGCACCTGCTCGGTCTCGGCCACCACGCCTGCGTTCTGGCGCCCGCCGACGACGAGACCCCGCTGCCCGACTACGTCGAGTCGGTTGGACGGGCCGTGCCGGTGCGCTACAACGGGTCCGTCGCCCGGCTGAGCTTCGGGCCCGTCACCGCCGCACGGGTCGGGCGGTGGCTCGAGCGGGGCGAGTTCGACGTCCTCCATCTGCACGAGCCGGTGACTCCGAGCATCGCGCTGCTGGCCCTGTGGTCGGCGGAGGGCCCCGTCGTGGCCACGTTCCACACGTCCAACCTTCGCTCCCGGGCCATGCAGGCCGCGTACCCCTTGCTGCGCCCCAGCCTGGAGAAGATCAACGGCCGGATCGCCGTGTCCGAGGACGCGCGGCGCACCGTCACGACGCATCTCGGGGGCGATGCCGTCGTGATCCCCAACGGGGTCAACGTCGCCCGGTTCGAGGACGCGCCGCCGGCCGAGCGCTGGCGCGGGACGCGAGACGCGCCGACGATCGCCTTCCTCGGCCGCATCGACGAGCCACGCAAGGGGCTGCCCGTGCTGGCGGCGGCCATGCCGGCGGTGCTTGCCGAGCATCCGGGCGCCCGCATCCTGGTGGCCGGACCGGGGGACATCGAGGCCGCTCGCGAGCGGCTGGACCCTGCGGTGGCCGCAGCCACCGAGTTCCTGGGAATGGTGAGCGACGACGAGAAGGCCGCCCTGCTGTCCTCCGTCGACGTCTACGTGGCGCCCCACACCGGTGGAGAGAGCTTCGGCATCGTCCTCGTCGAGGCCATGAGTGCGGGTGCCCCCGTGGTGGCGAGTGACCTTCCAGCCTTCGTCAGAGTCCTGGACGGGGGCCGTTGTGGCGCGATGTTCGCCAACGAGCAGGCCGCCGACCTGGCGCATCAGCTCAACACTCTGCTCAGCAGCCCTGCGGAGCGCCGACGGCTCAGCGCAGCAGGCAGCCGCCGCGCGCGCGTCTTCGACTGGTCGGTCGTGGCCGAGGACGTCATCGCCGTGTACGACACCGTGACGCACGGGCTGAACAGCGCCAGCGACTCGACGTCCCTGGACACCTCCGGCCTGCGGCCCGGCCAGGCCGGGCAGCCGGGCGAGACACGCTGGACCCGGCTGCTGCGTGGACGCAGGACCGGGCAGTACTGATGGACACCCTCACCTGGGTGGTGGTCGTCGTAGCCGTGATGCTGGGCATCGCCTGGTACCTCAGCTACAGCGCGGCCCGGCTGGACCGCCTGCACACGCGCGTCGAGGGGTCGCTGTCCGCGCTGGACGCCCAGCTGGTCCGTCGCGCCGAGGCCACCTTGGAGCTGGCGAACTCCGGAGCCGTCGACCCGGCCAGCGCCCTGATCCTGGCAGGCGCCGCATCGGAGTCGCTGGAGGCGCACAACGAGCGGGCCCTGGAGGACGACCTGCTCGAAGGCCAGAGGTTCGGGGCACGCGAGGACCTCGAGAGCGGCCTGACCAGTGCCCTTCAGGCGGCCCTGACCCCTGAGGTGGTCGCCCAGATCAGGCAGGCGGACGGTCTGCCGACGGCGGCTCTGCGCCGGGTCGAGGCGGCAGCGGTGAGGGTCCAGCTCGCTCGACGGTTCCACAACGACGCGGTGACCGATGTGCAGCGCGTCCGGCGAAAGAGGGTGGTGTGGTGGTTCCGGCTGGCGGGCCACGCCGACCTGCCGCACACGGTGGAGTTCGACGACGACCTGCCTCCGGCGCTGCGCGAGTGAACCGCCTCCCGGCCGGGACGGCGGCAGCCGCGCCCAGGACGTCGCCGTACCAGCTACCTCGCCGTACCAACTACCTCGCGGCACCAACTACCATTGGCGTGAAGCGCCTTCCCTGCGCTGCGCCCTGAACAGATCTGGAGTAGGTCCCCATGTCCGCCGACGCAACCCTCCCCGGCAGCCAGCCCACGACCGGCACGTCCCGCGTGAAGCGGGGCATGGCCGAGATGCTCAAGGGCGGCGTCATCATGGACGTCGTCAACGCCGACCAGGCCAAGATCGCCGAGGACGCCGGCGCGGTGGCCGTCATGGCGCTCGAGCGGGTCCCCGCGGACATCCGCGCCCAGGGCGGGGTCTCCCGGATGTCCGACCCTGACATGATCGACGGCATCATCGAGGCCGTCTCGATCCCGGTCATGGCCAAGGCGCGCATCGGCCACTTCGTCGAGGCGCAGGTGCTGCAGTCCCTGGGTGTCGACTACATCGACGAGTCCGAGGTCCTGACTCCGGCCGACTACGCGAACCACATCGACAAGTGGGCCTTCACCGTGCCGTTCGTCTGCGGTGCGACCAACCTCGGTGAGGCCCTTCGGCGGATCACCGAGGGTGCTGCGATGATCCGCTCCAAGGGTGAGGCTGGGACGGGTGACGTCTCCAACGCCACCACCCACATGCGCCAGATCCGCCAGCAGATCCGCCGGCTGCAGGGCCTGCCCGAGGACGAGCTCTACGTCGCCGCCAAGGAGCTGCAGGCACCGTACGAGCTGGTCAAGGAGGTGGCCGAGGCCGGCAAGCTGCCCGTGGTGCTGTTCACCGCCGGCGGCATCGCCACCCCGGCCGACGCCGCGATGATGATGCAGCTGGGCGCAGAGGGCGTCTTCGTCGGGTCAGGGATCTTCAAGTCCGGCAACCCCGCCCAGCGCGCCGAGGCGATCGTGAAGGCGACCACCTTCTACGACGACCCCGACGTCATCGCCAAGGTCTCCCGCGGCCTCGGTGAGGCGATGGTGGGCATCAACGTCGACGAGATCCCCGAGCCGCACCGCCTCGCCGAGCGCGGCTGGTAGGTCGGTCAGCCGGCGGACCTGTGCCGGGCAGTGGCCTCGACGCGGGCCGGCTCCGGCAGCACCATGAGCAGGACCGGCCGGTGGTCCGCGGGCAGCCACCACGGTCGCGCCTGGCCCACCTCCTGCCAGCCGCGGCGGCGGTACAGCGAAGCAGCTCGGCCGCCCTCCTGGACCACGTCGAGGACCGGGACGCGTCCCGACTGGCGGATGTACTCGACCGCGCGCTGCAGGAGCAGGCTGCCGACGCCCCGGCCGCTGGCGGCGTGGTCGACGAAGAGCACTGCCACGACGGCGAGCTCCTGAGCCGGCCGCCCGGACCCGCTCTCCCAGATGGGCACCTCCGGCCCCTCCTCGACCCGGGTGACCGCGACGTGCCCGAGGACACGCTCGCCCTCGACGGCGACCCAGGCGGCCTCCTCGGTCGGGCGCATGACGAACTGCTCGACGGGGAAGGGGAGCGGCCACCGCTGCGGATACCCGGTGAAAGGCTGCTGCGCGGTGAGCACCTCCACCAGCTGCGGCAGGTCGCCGGCCACGCGCTCACGGATCTCGACGCGTCGCATGGCGCAACCCTAGCGAGGCAGCGTCCGCGCCGCCGGGACCGGCCGGCACCCAGCCGGCGCGATGCCGTCGTGTCCGGTCCATCTACGCTGGCCCGGTGAAACCCACCATCGGCGTCCTCGCGGTCCAGGGCGACGTCCGTGAGCACGTGGCCGTTCTCGAGAAGGTCGGGGCGCAGGCCGTCACCGTGCGACGCCCCGCCGAGCTGGAGCGCGTCGACGGTCTCGTCATCCCCGGGGGCGAGTCGACCACCATGGACAAGCTCGTCCGGGCCTTCGACCTGCTCGAGCCGTTGCGCGCCCGGCTCGCCGAGGGGATGCCGGCGTACGGCTCGTGTGCCGGGATGATCATGCTGGCGGACCGCCTCGCGGACGCGCGGGCGGACCAGCAGACCGTGGGTGGGCTGGACATCACCGTGCGTCGGAACGCGTTCGGTCGACAGGTCGACTCCTTCGAGGAGGACATCCACTTCACGGGTCTCGACGGGACGGTGCGAGCGGTCTTCATCCGCGCGCCCTGGGTCGAGGAGACGGGGGACGACGTGCGGGTTCTGGCGCGTGTGGAGGACGGTCCGGCCGCAGGTAGGATCGTCGCCGTTCGTCAGGGGGCCCTGATGGCCACCTCCTTCCACCCGGAAGTGAGCGGCGACCACCGGGTCCACGCCGAATTCGTCGAGATCGTGAGGACACACCAATGAGCGGCCACTCCAAATGGGCGACCACCAAGCACAAGAAGGCTGCGATCGACGCCAAGCGGGGCAAGCTCTTCGCGAAGCTGATCAAGAACATCGAGGTCGCGGCCCGCACCGGTGGTGGTGACCCGGCCGGCAACCCGACGCTCTACGACGCGATCCAGAAGGCCAAGAAGACCTCCGTCCCCAACGACAACATCGACCGCGCGGTCAAGCGCGGCTCGGGCGCCGAGGCCGGCGGCGCGGACTGGCAGACCATCACGTACGAGGGGTACGCCCCTGGCGGCGTGGCCGTCCTCATCGAGTGCCTCACCGACAACCGCAACCGCGCGGCGGCGGAGGTCCGCACGGCGCTGACCCGCAACGGCGGCCAACTGGCGGACCCCGGGTCGGTGGCGTACGTCTTCGACCGCAAGGGCGTGGTCGTCGTACCGAAGGGGGACAAGACCGAGGACGACATCCTCGAGGTCGTCCTTGAAGCAGGCGCAGACGAGGTCAACGACCTCGGGGACACCTACGAGATCATCTCCGACGCCTCCGACTTCGTCGCGGTCCGCAAGGCCGTCCAGGACGCGGGGATCGACTACGACTCCGCCGAGGCCTCGTGGGTCCCCAACCTCCAGGTACCCCTCGACGCGGACGGAGCCCGCAAGATGATTCGCGTGGTCGAGGCGCTGGAGGACTCCGACGACGTCCAGGACGTCTTCGCCAACGGGGAGGTCAGCGACGAGGTGCTCGCCGAGCTCGACGGCGACGAGTAGGCGCGGGACCCGCGCGCGTGTTGGTGCCGAGCGGGGGCGGCGATCGCAGGTAGCGTTCCAGCCGAACACCTGTTCGGAGATGAGGGAGCAGCAGACGTGCGCGTACTCGGGGTCGACCCCGGCCTCACCCGCTGCGGTATCGGGGTCGTGGAGGGCGGCTCCGGACGCCAGGTGCGCCTGGTCGCAGTCGGTGTGGTGCGCACTCCTGCCGCCGAGCCGACCGCGCAGCGGCTGCTCTACCTGCAGACCGAGCTGGACAGCTGGCTCGACAGGTTCCTGCCGGACGCCGTCGCGGTGGAGCAGGTGTTCGCGGACGTCAACGTCGCCAGCGTAATGGGCACCGCGCAGGCGTCGGCGGTGCCGATGCTTGCGGCCGCGCGCCGGGGCCTGCCGGTGACGCTGCATACCCCCACGTCGGTCAAGGCGGCGGTCACCGGCTCAGGTCGTGCCGGCAAGGCACAGGTGACGGCGATGGTGACGCGCATCCTGCGCATGGAGACTGCCCCCCGGCCGGCCGATGCGGCCGACGCGCTCGCACTGGCCATCTGCCACCTCTGGCAGGGCGCGGCCGTGGGCCGGCTCGAGGAGGCGGCACGGCTGGAGCAGGCCAGACTCAAGGCGGTCGCCCGATGATCGCGTCGGTGCGAGGAACGGTGCAGCACGTGGGCCTCGACCGCGTCGTGGTCGAGGTCGGCGGTGTCGGCATGCTGCTCCACACCACACCGGCGACCGCCTCCACCCTCCAGCTTGCCCAGGAGGCGCTGCTGGCCACCACCCTCGTCGTCCGCGAGGACTCGCTCACCCTCTACGGTTTCGCCACCGCAGACGAGCGCGACGTCTTCGAGCAGGTACAGACCGTGTCGGGCGTGGGCCCGCGGCTCGCGCTGGCCATGCTCTCGGTCCTGGCCCCGGACCGGCTGCGCTCCGCCGTCACGAGCGGGGACCTCGCCACTCTGACCAAGGTGCCCGGCATCGGCAGGAAAGGTGCGGAGCGCATCGTCCTCGAGCTGCGCGACAAGATCGCCCTGCCGAGTGTGACCGGCTCCACGACCGTGGCCGCCGGGCCTTCGTCGGTCGCTGCCTGGAGGGACCAGGTGACCGAGGCCCTCGTCGGCCTGGGCTACTCCACCAAGCAGGCCGAGGAGGCGGTGGGCTCGGTGGCGGACTCCGCCCCCGCGGACGCCGAGGTCTCACAGATGCTCCGGGCCGCGCTCCGCGAGCTGGGGCGGTAGGGCGCATGGGAGACGGCTTCTCCTCGGAGATGTACGAGGACTCCTCGCTCGACGCGACGGCGCGCATTGTCGACGCCCAAGGCGACGCGGACGAGCGCACGGTGGAGATGGCGCTGCGCCCACGGCGGCTCAGCGAGTTCTCCGGCCAGACGCGCGTGCGGGACCAGCTGTCCCTCGTGCTGGAGGCCGCCCGTCGCCGCGGGAGCGCGCCCGACCACGTCCTGCTCTCCGGACCCCCGGGCCTCGGCAAGACGACGCTCGCCATGCTCATCGGCGCCGAGCTGGAGCGGCCGATCCGGATCACGAGCGGACCGGCGATCCAGCACGCCGGGGACCTCGCTGCCGTGCTGTCCTCGCTCATGGAGGGGGAGGTCCTCTTCCTCGACGAGATCCACCGGATGTCGCGCTCGGCGGAGGAGATGCTCTACCTCGCCATGGAGGACTTCCGGGTCGACGTCGTGGTCGGCAAGGGACCCGGGGCGACCGCCATCCCGCTGGAGCTTCCTCCCTTCACGGTCGTCGGGGCGACCACGCGTGCCGGCCTGCTTCCGGCACCCCTGCGGGACCGCTTCGGGTTCACGGGGCATCTCGACTTCTACGGTACCGACGACCTGGTCACCATCCTGCTTCGCTCGGCTCGCCTCCTGGACGTCGCCGCGGACCCCGAGGGCATCACCGAGATCGCTCGTCGGTCGCGGGGCACCCCCCGCATCGCGAACCGTCTCCTCCGTCGGGTGAGGGACTGGGCGCAGGTGCACGGACGCGACGTGGTGGACGAGCCGGCGGCGCACGCCGCGCTGGCGCTCTTCGACGTGGACGACCGGGGCCTGGACCGCCTCGACCGAGCGGTCCTCGACGCCTTGTGCCGGCGTTTCTCGGGCGGGCCGGTCGGCCTGTCCACGCTGGCCGTCGCTGTCGGGGAGGAGGCCGACACCGTCGAGACGGTGGCCGAGCCCTTCCTGGTCCGTGAGGGCTTCATCACGCGCACCCCCCGGGGCCGGGCTGCCACACCGATGGCCTGGCAGCACCTCGGCCTGTCCGCGCCACGCGGCGCGCCGGCCCAGCCCGCCCTACCGCTGGAGGCCGGGGAGGGCCGCTTCGGGGACTGAGCGCCGGCTCCCTCGACCGGGCCCGACATCCTCGGAAGAGCCGACAATGGTCACAATTGGAACGCGGTCCTGGTGAGGCACGTTGGTCGGTATGCCGTGCGTCACCTACACTCAGGCGGTCGCTCAGGCGTCAACCACTTTCACCTGCCCTGAAGGAACTCTCTGATGTCGAACGGCGGCTCGCCTCTCTCCGGCCTGCTGATCTTCGCGCTGCCCGTCCTGCTCATCCTCTTCATGGTGTTCAGCCAGCGACGTCGGCAGCGGGTCACCCAGACCCTCCAGGCCGAGCTCGCCGTGGGCGACCAGATCTGCACGACGTCGGGGCTCTTCGGCAGGATCACGTCCCTCGACGACGCCGTCGTCGGCCTCGAGGTCAGCCCCGGGGTCTCCGTCCGCTTCGACCGGCGCGCGATCGGCACCAGGGTCGCCCCGGACGCCGAGCCGCCGCTCCCGAGCAGCACCACCGAGTAGAGGTCCCCGCACGTGGCAATCAACCCGTACAACCGCAAGCCGCTGAAGGTCCTGTCGGCCCTGGCCGCGATCATCCTGGGGCTCTACGGGCTCCTCTTCGCCGCCAGCACGTGGGGGCAGGCACAGTGGAAGCCGAAGCTGGGCCTCGACCTCGAGGGCGGCACACAGATGATCCTGCAGCCGGTGCTGGTCGGCAACGCCAGGGTGACCGCCGACCAGCTGAACCAGGCGCGGGACATCATCGTGCAGCGCGTCGACTCCAACGGCATCTCCGGGGCGGAGGTCACCACCCGGCAGGGCAGCAACATCGTCGTGACGATGCCCGGCACCCCCGACAAGGCGACCGAGGACGCGATCCGCCGCTCGTCGCAGATGCGCTTCCGGCCCGTCCTGGCGGCTGCCGCCGGCACGAACCAGCCCGTGCCGACGACCACCCCGACCGGCACGGCGACGGGGAAGGCCACGGGGACGCCGACCGGAACGGCGACGAAGACCAGCAAGGTCCCCACCGCCACCGGGACGGCGAGCACGTCCGCCAAGAGCGGGCTGCCGGGGGCGTTCCTCCAGGCGACGACGTCACCTGCCGCCGGGTCCACGAGTACGACGGCGCCGACCGGCGGAGCCACCACGCCGACGGGCAGCTCGACGAAGCCCGTCGACGCCAGCGACCTGGCGAACGTGACCCCGGAGCTGTCCAAGGCCTTCCAGGAGCTGGACTGCTCGAAGAAGGGTGTCCTTGACGGCATCGTCGACGACCCCTCCAAGCCCCTCGTGACGTGTTCCGACGACGGTGCCGAGAAGTACATCCTCGGGAAGGTCGAGGTCCGCGGCGACCAGATCAAGGACGCGGTGGCCGGCTACCAGCCGCTGTCCAACGGCCAGCCGTCGAACATCGTCGAGATCCGGCTCTCCTTCAACAGCAGCGGCACGAAGGACTTCGCCAAGGTCACCAAGCGGCTGGTCAGCCTGCCGGACCCGCGGAACCGCTTCGCTGTGACGCTGGACTCCCGGGTGGTCACCGCCCCCGTGGCCCAGGCCGCCATCCTGGACGGTCAGTCGAGCATCACGGGCAGCTTCACCATCGAGAGCGCTCGACAGCTGGCCAACCAGCTGAAGTTCGGCGCCCTCCCGGTGTCCTTCGCGCTGCAGACGCGCGACCAGATCAGCCCGACCCTGGGCAGCGAGCAGCTGCGGATGGGCCTGGTCGCCGGCATCATCGGCTTCGTCCTCGTGTTCCTCTACTCGATGGTCCAGTACCGCGCCCTGGGCCTGGTCACCGTGGCGTCGATCATCATCGCCGGTCTGCTGACGTACGTGGCGATCGCCCTGCTGGGGTGGTCGCACAACTTCCGTCTCGACATGGCCGGGGTCACCGGTCTCATCGTCGCGATCGGTGTGACAGCGGACTCGTTCATCGTCTACTTCGAACGCATCCGTGACGAGGTGCGAGAGGGGAGGCCGCTACGAGCCGCCGTGGACACCGGGTGGCGCCGGGCCAGAAGGACGATCCTCGCTGCTGACGGCGTCAACTTCCTCGCAGCCTTCGTGCTGTACCTGCTGGCGTCCTCCAACGTGCGCGGCTTCGCGTTCACCCTCGGTCTGACCACTCTCATCGACCTGCTGATCGTCGTCATGTTCACCCACCCGCTGGTGGCCCTGCTGGCGAGCACGAAGTTCTTCGGTGGCGGTCATCGCCTCTCCGGGCTCGACCCGGAGCGGCTGGGCGCCAAGACGGTGCGGTATGCCGGGCGGGGTCGCGTGGCCGTCGCCAGGCCTGCCGCCGCCACGACCGACGGGAGCGCGCTGTGATCAACTTCGCCGCACTGGGCAACGACCTCTACACCGGGAAGCGGTCGACTGACTTCGTCGGACGCTACAAGCAGTGGTACGTCGTCTCGGGCGTCTTCATCCTCCTGGCGGCCATCGGGCTGGTCTGGCACGGGCTCAACCTGAGCCTGGAGTTCCGCGGTGGGTCCGAGTTCCGCGTCTCGGGGGTGAACGTCTCCCAGGGGTACGAGCAGAAGGCCAAGGACGCCGTCAACAGCGTCCAGGCCGCCGGTGCCGCGGAGGTCACCAAGGTCGGGACCAACACGGTCCGGGTGCAGACCGAGAAGCTGAGCGACGCACAGAGCGAGGGCGTGCAGGAGGCGCTGGGCAGGGCCTTCGGCACCGACAGCCAGAAGGTCTCCGCCTCGTTCGTCGGCCCTTCCTGGGGTGCCTCGGTCAGCCAGAAGGCCCTCCAGGCGCTGGTCGTCTTCCTGGCGCTGGTCTCCATCGTCATGGCCCTGTACTTCCGCACCTGGAAGATGGCCGTCGCAGGGCTGGTGGCGCTGCTGCACGACCTGTTCATCACGGTGGGGATCTACGCGCTGGCCGGCTTCGAGGTCTCCCCGGCGACGATGATCGGCTTCCTGACGATCCTGGGGTACTCGCTGTACGACACGGTGGTCGTCTTCGACAAGGTCCGCGAGAACACCAGCGAGGCGCTGGGCAACGGACGGGTGTCGTACTCCCAGGCCGCGAACCTCGCCGTGAACCAGACGCTCGTGCGCTCCATCAACACCACTGTCGTGGCGCTGCTGCCGATCGCGGCCATCCTGGTCATCGGCTTCGTCTTCCTCGGTCCCGGCACCCTGCTGGACCTCGCGCTCGCCCTGTTCGTCGGCATCGGGGTGGGCGCCTACTCCTCCATCTTCATCGCCACTCCGCTGCTGGTGCACCTGCGCTCCAAGGAGCCGCAGATGATGGAGCTGGACAAGAAGGCCGCGCGGTACCAGGCGCGGCACGGCGGGACGGTGTCGGCCTCCGACGCGGCGCCTGTCCCGCATCCCGCAGACGCCGTCGAGGCGGCGGACGCCGAGGCGGCCCGTGAGCCTGCCCCGGTGGGCGCGACCCGTACGGCCGGAGTGGTCCGGGAGACGCATCGGTACGCCCAGAGCGGTCCCCGCAACCAGCCCAAGCGGCCCCCGAAGTCGCGCCGGTGACCGAGTCCCCGCAGGTCTCGCTCGCCGAGGTCATCGCCGGACGGCTCCGCGACATCCCCGACTTTCCGACTCCCGGCGTCGTCTTCAAGGACGTCACGCCGTTGCTGGCTGACCCGGCGGCCTTCGGGGCCGTGGTCGACGACATGGCCAGGCGGCGTGGCGGACACGTCGACCTCGTGGCCGGGATCGAGGCGAGAGGCTTCATCTTCGGAGCAGCCCTGGCTCACGAGCTCGGGATCGGGTTCGTGCCGGTGCGCAAGGCCGGCAAGCTGCCCGGTCGGGTCGTCGGGGCCAGCTACGACCTGGAGTACGGCACGGCGACCATCGAGATCCACGAGGACTCCTTCGTCGGCGGGGAGCGCGTGCTGGTCGTCGACGACGTGCTCGCGACCGGCGGGACGGCGCAGGCGGCGTGCGGTCTGCTCGAGCAGGCCCACGCCGAGGTGGTCGCGTTCGAGGCCCCGATCGAGCTCGCCTTCCTGCACGGCAGGCAGCGTCTGGCGGGCAGGGACGTGCACACGACGCTGGTCGTCCACTAGGGTCGCCGCCCCGCTGATCCGCCGTGCGGGCATCGCATAGGCTTCGTCCATGACCGAGGATGTCGCCACCGGGCCGGTGCCCACCGGCGCCTCCTCGTCGAGCCGGGTCCGGGCGCGCCTGGCCCGGTTCGGCAGCCGAGGCGGACCCGACAACCCGGTCCTCGAACCGCTCCTGCAGACGGTCCGCGCCACCCACCCCAAGGCCGACCTCACGGTCATCGAGCGCGCGTACGTCGTGGCCGAGGAAGCCCACCGGGGTCAGAAGCGCAAGTCCGGTGACGCCTACATCACCCACCCGCTCGCCGTCACCACGATCTTGGCCGAGCTCGGAATGACGCCCGCCACGCTGGCCGCCGCGCTGCTGCACGACACGGTGGAGGACACGCCGTACAGCCTGACCCAGCTGGAGAAGGACTTCGGGCGGGAGGTCGCCATGCTCGTCGACGGCGTCACCAAGCTCGACAAGGTGACGTACGGTGACGCGGCGCAGGCGGAGACGGTGCGCAAGATGGTCGTGGCGATGGCCCGTGACATCAGGGTCCTCGTCATCAAGCTCGCCGACCGGCTTCACAACGCCCGAACCTGGCGGTACGTCTCGGTGGAGTCCGCGCAGCGCAAGGCCCGCGAGACGCTGGAGATCTATGCCCCGCTGGCCCACCGGCTCGGCATGAACACCATCAAGTGGGAGCTGGAGGACCTGTCCTTCGCCACGCTCTACCCCAAGGTCTACGACGAGATCGTCCGCCTCGTGGCCGAGCGGGCGCCGGCCCGGGAGGAGTTCCTCGCCGGCGTTCGCGAGCAGGTGAGCGGTGACCTGCGGGCGGCCAAGATCAAGGCCACGGTCACCGGCCGGCCCAAGCACTACTACTCCGTGTACCAGAAGATGATCGTGCGCGGTCGCGACTTCGAGGACATCTACGACCTGGTCGCCGTGCGGGTGCTGGTGGACTCGGTCCGCGACTGCTACGCCGCCCTGGGCGCGCTGCACGCGCGATGGAACCCCCTGCCGGGGCGGTTCAAGGACTACATTGCGATGCCCAAGTTCAACATGTACCAGTCGCTGCACACCACGGTCATCGGGCCCGAGGGCAAGGCCGTGGAGATCCAGATCCGGACCCACACGATGCACCGTCGCGCGGAGTACGGTGTCGCGGCGCACTGGAAGTACAAGGAGGACGCGACCGCACCGACCGTCGGTGTCAAGGACGGCGAGACCGGTCCGATCAACGACATGGCGTGGCTGCGCCAGCTGCTCGACTGGCAGAAGGAGACGGCCGACCCGGGGGAGTTCCTCGACTCGCTGCGCTTCGAGATCAACGCCCGCGAGGTCTACGTCTTCACCCCCAAGGGCGAGGTGGTGGCTCTACCGGCGGGGGCGACACCCGTCGACTTCGCCTACGCCGTGCACACGGAAGTCGGGCACCACTGCATCGGTGGTCGGGTCAACGGACGGCTCGTGCCGCTGGAGTCGACGCTGGAGAACGGGGACGTCGTCGAGGTCCTGACGTCCAAGGCGGACGGTGCCGGACCCTCCCGCGACTGGCTGACCTTCGTGAAGTCGCCACGTGCCCGCAACAAGATCCGCCAGTGGTTCTCCAAGGAGCGCCGTGAGGAGATGATCGAGTCCGGCAAGGACGCGATCGCCAAGGCGATGCGCAAGGAGGGCCTGCCGCTGCAGCGACTGCTCACCGTGGAGACCCTGACCGGCCTCGCGTCCGAGCTGCGGTACCAGGACATCGACGCGCTGTACGCCGCCGTCGGCGAGGGTCACGTGTCGGCCCAGCACGTGGTGGGCCGCCTGGTCGCCTCGCTGGGCGGCGAGGAGGGGGCGTCCGAGGACTTGGCGGAGGCGACCACCCCGACGCGGTCCATGCGTCGCCGCTCCGGCGATCCAGGCGTCGTGGTGGTGGGCACGGCGGACGTATGGGTGAAGCTCGCTCGCTGCTGCACCCCGGTGCCGGGTGACCCCATCATGGGGTTCATCACGCGCGGCAACGGTGTCTCGGTGCACCGTACCGACTGCACCAACGCCGAGTCGCTACTCTCGCAGCCGGACCGGATGATCGAGGTCGAGTGGGCGCCGTCGTCGGCAAGCGTCTTCCTCGTCCAGCTGCAGGTCGAGGCGCTCGACCGCAACCGGCTTCTCTCCGACGTCACGCGGGTGCTGTCCGACCAGCACGTGAACATCCTGTCGGCGTCGGTCCAGACCTCCCGCGATCGGGTGGCCATCAGCAAGTTCACCTTCGAGATGGGCGATCCCGGTCACCTCGACCACGTCATCAAGGCCGTCCGCAAGATCGACGGTGTCTTCGACGTCTACCGCATCACCGGCACGAAGGCGACGGCCGCCAAAGCCTGAGTCCTTCCGCCAGCGCACGGACGGCTCACAGCGCGCTGAGGCCTCGTGCGGCGGCTCTCCGGTCCCGTCAGCCGCTGAACTCGTCGAGATTGCCGCGCGCCTGGGCCAGCCACTGCTCCTGAGCCTCGAGCTTGGCACGCGCCTCCCTGACCTTGCGCTCGTCGCCGGACGCCTCCGCCTGGTCGAGGTCTGCCCTCAGCGAGGCCACGGAGGACTCGAGCTGGTCGACCATGCTGCGAGCCCGGGCAGCCACCTCCGGGTTGCTCCTCTTCCAGCGCTGGTCGTCGGCGTCGCGGACCGCCTGCTCGATGCGGCGCATCGCCTTCTCCATCCGTTCCATGTCCGCGCGGGGCACCTTGCCGGCGGCCTCCCAGCGGTCCTGGATGGCGCGGAGTGACGCCTTGGCCGCGTCGAGGTCCTTGACGGGGAGCAGCCGCTCGGCCTCCTGCAGGAGGGCCTCCTTGGTCGCGAGGTTCGCGCGGAACTCTTCGTCCTCCTTCGCCGAGATCTGGTCCTTGGCCTGGAAGAACGCGTCCTGGGCAGCCTTGAAACGCTCCCAGAGGGCGTCGTCGTCCGCACGGGACGCTCGACCGGCCTGGCGCCAGCGGTCCATCAGACGCTTGTAGGCGCCGGCGGTGGAGCCCCAGTCCGTGCTGGTGGACAGCTCCTCCGCCTCCTTGACGAGGGCCTGCTTGGCGGCCTTCGCCTCGGCCTGGCTTCCCTCGAGCTGCGCGAAGTGCACCCGGCGAGCCTTGTCGAAGGAGTTACGGGCCTGGCTGAACCGCTGCCACAGCGTGCCCTCGGTCTCGCGGTCGAGGCGCGCTCCGCCGCGCTGATGGGTCTTCCACGCTTCGAGGAGCTCACGCATGCGGGCCCCACTCTGCTTCCACTGGATCTTGTTCTCCGGCTGTGCGGCGATCCTCTCCGCCTCGGCGACGATCTTCTCGCGCTCGGCCGCGGCGGCAGCCCGCGCGGCGGCACGCTCCGCGGCCTCGGCCTCCTTGCGCGTGGTGACCGCCGTGTCGATCTCCGCGATCTTGGCCTCCAGGGCGGCCAGGTCACCGACGACGCCTGCCTCTGCCACATGGCCACGGACCTTGGCCAGGCCCTCGGCGGCCTCCTTCGCGCTGAGGTCGGTCGTCTGCAGACGCTGGTGCAGGAGGTCGGCCAAGGAGTAGAGCTCGTCGTACTTGCGGGCGAAGTAATGCAGCGCCTCCTCGGGCGACGCGCCGGGGTACGCCCCTACCTCCCGCTCGCCCTCGGTGGTGCGGACGAACACCGTGCCGTCCTCGGCGACGCGTCCGAAGCTCTCGGCGGGAGGGCCGGGTGGCAGGTTGGGGGAGGCCGCGACCGGCTGGGGGTGCGCAACCTTGCGGATGGCCGCCGGAGTCGGCACCGGCCCAGGCTTCGGCACCGGCCGAGGCGCCGGTGTGGGAGACAGGGAGGGGGAAGGGGAAGAAGGGGAAGGAGAATGGCTCGCCTCAGCCGGCTCCGTCCCGTCCGCCTGCCTGCGGCTGTCGGGGGTGCCCGGCGTGGGCTCGTCAGCCGGGCCCGGCGTGGGCTCGTCAGCTGGGCCCGGCGTGGGCTCGTCAGTCTGGCCTGACGTGGGCTCTCCGGAGTCTGCCTGGGGCGTCTGCTCGGTCACGGTCAGGCCTTCTTCTCGGTCACAGCAACCTTGAGGATGCTGATGGGGGCAGCGGGCGGGCCGTCACCGGACCCGCCGGCCACACCTGCTGCGGCGATCTTCTCGACAATATCCATTCCACCGGTCACCGTGCCGAAGATGGAGTAGCCACCACCGGCGGTCGGCAGCTCGGAGTCCTTGTAGACCAGGAAGAACTGGTCGGCGTTGCTGTTGGGGTCGCTGGTGCGTGCCATGGCGACAGTGCCGGCGGGGTACTTCCCTGTCTTGGGAGCGTTCTCGATGCCGTACGAGTAGCCCGGTCCGGTGCCGGTCCCGCCCATGGGGTCGCCGCACTGCAGCACGTAGATGCCCTGCGTGGTCAACCGGTGACAGGGGGAGGCCGCGAAGTAGCCCGACCTGGCGAGGGACACGAACGACGCGACCGTCTGGGGTGCCTTCGCGCCGTCCAGCCGGATCGTGATGTCCCCGCAGTTCGTCGTCAGCACGGCGGTGAACGTCTTGCCGGCTGCCGTGCTCTTGGCCGGCAGACCTTGGGTCTTGACGGCCTTGGGGGTGGCCGGCGCGGGGGTGCACCCAGCCACGCTCGCACTCGTGGGCGACGCCGAGGAGGTGGCGGAGGCGCTGGGGCTCTGACCGGCGATCGGCGTGGCCTGCTTGCCCAGCCTGAGCGACAGGAAGACGAACGCGGCGACGACGACGAGGACTGCCACGACGACCACCCCTGCCTGGCGGTTCCGCGCAGCCTCGCGCTCCTTCTGGGCCAGTTTCGCGTCGAACTTCTGGGCCCGTCGACGGGCCCTGGCTCGTTCCTGCTCCCTAGTCACGCGCGTCAGTCTAGGCAGGCAGGACAGTGGTTAGGCTGCGGCCCGTGCTCACCATCGGATTCCCTGCGGCTGCCTTCGCCACGAACTGCTACGTCATCGCGGCGGCAGCCGGCGAGGAGTGCGTGGTCGTCGACCCTGGGATCGGGGTCGAGGACAGGGTGAGAGACGTCCTGCGGGAGCACCGGCTGAGGCCGGCAGCGGTGCTGCTCACGCACGGGCACCTCGACCATGTGTACGCGGTGACCCCGGTATGCGACGGCCGCACGGCGGCCTACATCCACACCGACGACCGGTACCGGCTCGTCGACCCGCTGGCGACGATCGAGCCCGGCATGCTGGCGATGATGGAGCAGCAGTTCGGGCAGAGGGCTGTATGGCGAGAGCCTGAGGACGTCGTCGAGCTCGCCGGGAACCAGTCCCTCGACCTTGCCGGGCTCCCGCTGCGCGTCCTGCACGCGCCGGGACATACCGAGGGATCGGTCATGTTCGCGCTCCCCGACGTGCCCGAGGGCGTGACCGGTGCGCAGGTGACGTCGACGGTCCTTAGCGGTGACGTCCTCTTCGCCGGGTCCATCGGCCGGACGGACCTTCCCGGTGGGGACGCCAGGGCCATGCAGGCCTCCTTGCGCGACGTCGTGCTGCCGCTTCCGGACGCCACGCTGGTCCTGCCAGGCCACGGGCCCGCCACGACGATGGACCGCGAGCGCGGCACGAACCCGTATTTGCAAGGATTGGGCGCGTGAAGGTCAGCCCCATCAGCGGATTTCCCGAGTACCTGCCGGCAGAGAGAATCGTCGAGCAGCACTTCCTCGACGTGATCCGGGAGACCTTCGAGCTGCACGGCTTCCCCTCGATCGAGACGCGGGCCGTGGAGCCGGTGGACCGGCTCCTGGGCAAGGGCGGGGACTCGGACAAGGAGATCTACGCGGTGTCGCGGCTCGCGGCGGAGGAGAGCCCTGGTGACGCGGAGCTCGGCCTCCACTTCGACCTGACCGTGCCCTTCGCCCGCTACGTCCTGGAGAACGCCGGCCACCTCACGTTTCCCTTCCGGCGCCACCAGATCCAGAAGGTATGGCGGGGGGAGCGTCCCCAGGAGGGCCGCTACCGGGAGTTCACCCAGGCGGACATCGACGTCGTGGACGTCGGCGACCTCGCCCCTCATTTCGAGGCGGAGGTGCCGCTGGTCATGGCGGAGGTCTTCCGCAGGCTGCCCATCGGCCGGATGTTGATCCAGGTCAGCAACCGCAAGATTCCCGAAGGCTTCTATCTCGGCCTGGGCATCCAGGACGTCGTGGGCACCCTTCGGGTGGTCGACAAGCTCGACAAGATCGGTCCGGGGAAGGTGGGCGACCTGCTCGTGGACGCGGGCCTGAGGCGGGAGCAGGCCGACCAGTGTCTCGCCCTGGCGGCCATCCGCTCCGAGGACCTGTCGTTCGTCGACCGGGTGCGCACCCTAGGAGTGGAGCACCCGACGCTCGACGAAGGTCTCGAGGCCCTGGCCGCCGTCATCCAGGCCGGACTGGACAACGCGCCGGGATCGATGGTCGCCGACCTGAGGATCGCCCGGGGGCTCGACTACTACACCGGCACGATCTACGAGACGCAGCTGGTCGGGCACGAGACGTGGGGGTCGTTCTGCTCGGGTGGCCGGTACGACTCGCTGGCCTCGGACGGTCGTACCACGTACCCGGGCGTGGGCATCTCGATCGGCGTCTCCCGGCTGCTCGGCCTGCTGCTGGGCAAGGGACTGCTCACCGCGAGCCGGTCCACCCCGGCGTGCATTCTGGTCGCCGTCAACGACGAGGGCGGCCGAGCCCGGTCGACGAAGGTCGCGACCGCGTTGCGCGCTCGCGCGATCGCCTGCGAGGTGGCGCCCCGGCCGGCCAAGTTCGGCAAGCAGATCCGCTATGCCGAGCGGCGGGGGATCCCCTTCGTGTGGTTCCCGCCGATCGGGGAGACCGGCGACCAGGTCAAGGACATCCGCACCGGCCGACAGGTCGACGCGGAGGTGGGGAGCTGGACCCCACCCCCCGAGGACCTCAGACCGCAGATCGTCCGTGCCAAGGAGGCTGACGCAACGTGACCACCGCCCCCTCGCCCACCCGGCCACGCGCCAGTGGCGTGCAGCTGCACATCACGTCCCTGCCCGGCGGCCGGCTGGGTCAGCCGGCCCGCGACTTCGTCGACTGGCTGCAGGCCGCGGGCCAGTCGGTCTGGCAGGTGCTGCCCGTCTCGGTTCCGGACGAGCACGGCTCGCCATACAAGTCTCCGTCGGCCTTCGCCGCGTGGCCGGGCCTGCTCGAGCACCCCACCGCCGCCGTGAGCGGGGAGGAGCTGGACGCGTTCGCCGCCCAGGAGTCGTACTGGGCCGGGTCCTGGGCGGATTTCGGCGGCGACCTCACCGATCAGGTGAGGTTCACCCGGGAGTGGAGCGCGCTGCGGGCCTACGCGCGGGGGCGGGGCGTCCGGCTCATGGGCGACGTGCCCATCTACGTGGCTCCCGAGGGCGCGGACGAGCGCGCGTGGCCGCAGTTCTTCCGGACCGACGCCGTCGCCGGCGTGCCGCCGGACGCCTACGCCGCCACCGGACAGCTCTGGGGGAACCCCTTGTACGACTGGCAGGCCCTGGGCCGCGACCGCTTCCGCTGGTGGGTGGAGCGGCTGCGGCGGACGTTCGCGCTCTTCGACCTCGTGCGGGTGGACCACTTCCGCGGGTTCAGTGCCTACTGGGCGGTCCCCGCGGGCGCCCGGACCGCGCTCGACGGCCGGTGGGAGAAGGGGCCGGGTCGCGACGTGTTCGACGCCGCCAGTTGCGAGCTCGGGCCACTTGCGATCGTCGCGGAGGACCTGGGCGACATCGACGCGCCGGTGATCGAGCTGCGCCGCGCCCTGGGCTATCCCGGCATGGCCGTCCTGCAGTTCGGGTTCGAGCCGAGCGACTCCAACAACACCCACGACCCGAAGAACCAGCAGGTCAACCAGGTCGTCTACACGGGGACGCACGACAACGACACCGTCTGTGGATGGTGGGAGACCCTGCCGGACGAGCGCCGCGCGCTGGTCCTGGAAGCCTGGGACGAGGTCGGCGTCGAGGAGGGCGAGTCAGAGCCCTCCTGGGCCATGATCCGGCTGGCCCTCGAGGCGCGCTGCGGCCTCGCCATGATGCAGGCTCAGGACGTGCTCTCCCTCGGGTCGCATGCCCGCATGAACGCCCCGGGGATCGAGGGCGGCTGGCGGTGGCGGATGGACGATGGTGCGCTCACGCCCGACCTCGCCCAGCGTCTCCGGTCCCTGACCGAACGCTCGGGACGGCTCGCCGCGTCCTGAGCCGCGGTGAGAACCAACCTCCCTCTCCCACTGGTTCCAGGTGAGACGGACGGTACTTCTGGGCCTTCCTACCTCGGACCTGGGACCGGGGTGGCGCGAGTAGCACCATGTGGGGGCGTTGGCGGGCGCAGCCCGCTGTCGCGGAGCTCCAACAGGGCCAACGCGCGGATGACCGGCTCCTCGCCACGCCGCCAGGCGCCGGTGGGGTCGTCGGAGATCGTGGCCAGCCGACGCATCGGCTGTCGCGACATGGCACGCAGCGCGAAGAGGTCCAGGTCCGCAGCGTTGTCGATGAAGCGCTGCGCGGCGGTCGCCCTGCGGACGAAGCGGCCCCTCAGCACCAGCCAGACTGCTGCCACGATGAGGATCGGGACGAGGGCCGTGACCCAGCCGAGGACGTTCGCCAGACGGGTCACCGCGTCGACCAGGTCGCTGCCCGCCTGCTCGAGCGTCGAGCCCGCCGACCCCGCCTGCCGGAACGGGACCGCGATCCTGTCACCGACCAGCGGCACGTCCTGGACGGCGTCGCCCGCCTGGGTCATCTGTCTCCGCAGACCGCTACCCGCCCCTTGAAGCTGGTGGCCCGGGCCGGTCAGGGTCAACGTCGTGTCGTGGACCAGGCGGCCGAGCCAGGCCCACAGGCACACCCATCCGAGCACGGCCAGGTCTGCCAGGATCTGGAGCGTGCGGCGGCCGGGCAGGTCTGCGTAGAGCTTCATGCCGCCTAGACTCGCACCCGTGCCACCTTCCAGCGCGGTCGAGCGGGCCGTCCGGGGTTGGCTGAACCACCTCGAGGTGGAGCGAGGAGTGGCCCTCAACACCCTGACGTCGTACCGACGGGACCTGTCGCGGTACGCGGCCTACCTACGGGAGCACGGGGTGCAGGAGCCCTCCGACATCACCGAGGGCCACGTCACGGGGTTCCTCGCCTCCCTGCGCGAAGGGGGTCCCGAGCATCCGCCGTTGGCGGCGTCCTCCGCGGCTCGGACCCTGGTCGCGGTCCGCGGGTTCCACCGGTTCCTGGCGCTCGAGGGTGACGTGCGCACGGACCCTGCCGGCGCGGTGAGCCCGCCGAAGGCTCCCACCCGGCTGCCGAAGGCCATTGCCGTCGAGGAGGTGGAGCGACTGCTGCTGGCCGCAGGGGTGGGCGACACCGCAGCGTCGCTGCGGGACCGCGCCCTGCTGGAGCTGCTGTATGGCGCCGGTGCCAGGATCTCGGAAGCCGTCGGGCTGGACATCGACGACCTCGACCTGGGTGAGGGCGTCGTGCGGCTGTTCGGCAAGGGCAGCAAGGAGCGGATGGTGCCGCTCGGCTCGTATGCCGCCCACGCCCTGGAGGCCTACCTCGTCAGAGGGCGTCCGGTGTTCGCCACCAAGGGGACCGGCACGCCCGCCGTCTTCCTCAACCAGCGAGGGGGCCGGCTGTCTCGGCAGTCGGCGTGGGCCGTGATGAGGGCGGCGGCCGAGCGAGCGGACCTCACCGGGCATCTGTCCCCGCACACCCTGCGGCACTCGTTCGCCACCCACCTGCTGGACGGCGGCGCGGACGTGCGCGTCGTGCAGGAGCTTCTGGGGCACGCCTCCGTCACGACGACCCAGATCTACACCCTCGTGACCGTGCAGCGGCTCCGGGAGGTCTACGCCCAGAGCCACCCTCGTGCCCGCTGATAGGGTCGGCACGATCAGCGAGAGGCTGACCGCCGTACGCCAACCCACCGGGAGTGAACCACCTGTGGAACCTGAGGTGACCACGCAGGAGCAGCCGCACCACAACCCCGTCGATGAGTCCTCCGTCCCGCTCCCTCCCAACGCCGACCGGGAGCCCGCCCAGCTCCCGGGCACTGAGACTGCCGGCGCCGGCCAGCTCGGCTACACCGGTCGGCCGCTGCCGGTGTTCCCGGAGCCCCCGCCGCTGACGGCTCATGGTCCGGCACGGATCATCGCCATGTGCAACCAGAAGGGTGGGGTCGGGAAGACCACGACCACCATCAACCTCGGCGCGGCCCTGGCGGAGGTGGGCCGACGCGTCCTGCTCGTCGACTTCGACCCCCAGGGCGCCCTGTCGGTCGGTCTCGGCGTCCGTGCCAACGAGCTCGACGTGACGATCTACAACCTGCTCGTCGAGCGCGGTCACGACGTGCGCGAGGTGATCCAGCACACGGCCACCGAGAACCTCGACGTCATCCCGGCCAACATCGACCTCTCCGCCGCCGAGGTCCAGCTGGTCGGCGAGGTCGCCCGCGAACAGATACTGGCCCGCGTCCTGCGTCCCGTCGTCGACGACTACGACGTGATCATGATCGACTGCCAGCCCTCCCTGGGGCTGCTCACCGTGAACGCGCTGACTGCCGCGCACGGGGTCATCATCCCGCTCGAGTGTGAGTTCTTCGCGATGCGTGGCGTGGCCCTGCTCGTGGAGACGATCGACAAGATCACCGACCGCCTCAACCCGCGCCTGCAGGTCGACGGCATCCTCGCGACCATGTTCGACTCACGGACGCTGCACAGCAAGGAGGTCGTGCGCAGCGTCGTCGACCACTTCAAGGAGCAGGTCTTCCACACCGTCATCAGCCGCACGGTCAAGTTCCCGGACGCGACCCTGGCGGCGGAGCCGATCACCACGTACGCCTCGACGCACGGTGCGGCCGCGGCATACCGGCAGCTCGCCCGAGAGCTGATCGCGCGCGGTGGGGCGGCCTGAGGGGGTGGCTCCCGAGGCCACCACCGCGCAGGCACGGACGGCCGCCCAGGCACCGGCGGCCGCGCAGGCGACGCCCGGTGGGGTGATCACCCGTCGCAGCACCAGTACCCCCTTCGAGGTGCACCTGGACGTCTTCTCGGGGCCGTTCGACCTCCTCCTGGGGCTGATCAGCAAGCACAAGCTGGACATCACCGAGATCGCCCTGGCCCAGGTGACCGACGAGTTCATCGCACACATCAAGGCGGCTCGGGAGGCGGAGAGCGAGTGGGACCTCGGACAGGCCTCCGAGTTCCTGCTCGTCGCCGCCACACTGCTGGACCTCAAGGCGGCGAGGCTGCTGCCGCAGACGGGACCGCAGGACGAGGAGGACCTCGCGCTGATCGAAGCCCGCGACCTGCTTTTCGCCCGGCTGCTCCAGTACCGGGCGTTCAAGGACATCGCCTTCACGTTCGCGGAACGGATGGCCACCGCCGGACGGCTGACCCCCCGGCAGGCCGGTCTCGAGCCTCAGTTCGCCGCTCTGCTTCCGGAGCTCGTCATGGGGATCACGCCCGAGCAGCTCGCGATGGTCGCCGCTCGTGCGATGACTCCGAAGGTCGCGCCCACTGTGGGGCTCGACCACCTCCACGCCCCTCAGGTCAGCGTCCGGGAGCAGGCTGGAGTGCTCGGTGCCCGCCTGCGCCGGGAGCGCGTGTGCTCGTTCCGTGCCCTCGTCGCTGACGCGGACTCCACGCTGGTCATCGTGGCTCGGTTCCTGGCCCTGCTCGAGCTGTTCCGGGAGGCTGCGATCGCCTTCGACCAGGCAGAGGCGCTCGGAGAGCTGACCGTCCGATGGACAGGGGCGGACCAGGGCGACATCGCGGTGAGCGACGAGTTCGACGAGCTGGACCAGCTCGACCAGGAAGGCGTGACGGATGAGTGACGTGGACACGGAGGCGGGGGAGCAGGTCGCGTTCGACCTCAGCGACTTCCCCGGCGGCGCGAGGAGCGCCATCGAGGCGGTACTCATGGTGGTGGACGAGCCCGTGACCGAAGTGGCGCTGGCCACGGCGCTCGAGCTGCCCACGGACGACGTCCGCGGCCACCTCGAGGCCTTGGAGCAGGAGTACGAGGCGCAGCAACGCGGCTTCACCCTCAGGTCCGTGGCCGGGGGCTGGCGGATCTACAGCCGGGCCGACTACGCCCCGGTCGTGGAGAAGTTCCTTCTCGACGGGCAGCAGGCCAAGCTGACCCAGGCCTCGCTCGAGACCCTGGCGGTCATCGCCTACCGGCAGCCGATCTCCCGGTCCCGCGTCTCCGCCGTGCGGGGCGTCAATGTCGACGGGGTGGTCCGGACCCTGCTCAACCGGGGGCTCATCGAGGAGCTCGGCGCCGAGGGCGAGAGCGGCGCCGTGCTCTATGGGACCACCGACTACTTCCTCCAGCGGCTGGGCCTGTCGAGCCTGGACGAGCTCCCGGCGCTGGCGCCATACCTTCCAGAGATCGACATGCTCGACGAGATCGCAGAACAGGGACGCGGATGACATCGCCACGAGGCAGAGGCGGCTCCCAGCGCGACCGCGCGGAAAGGCCGCAGCGCGGTAGCGCGGAGAGACCGCAGCGCGGTAGTACGGAGAGGCCGCAGCGCGGCAGCTCGGGGACCACCAAGCGCAGCCAGCCCACCCGGGTCCCGCGCGAGCGGACTGCTCCTGAGGTCGACGTCCACGACCCGGACGGCATCAGGCTGCAGAAGCTGCTCGCCGCCGCCGGAGTCGGCAGCCGGCGCGTGTGCGAGAACCTCATCAGCGAGGGCCGAGTCGAGGTCGACGGGCACGTCGTCACCGAGCTCGGCGTGAGGATCCGGGCCGACCAGACGGTGCACGTGGACGGTGTGCGGGTCCAGCTGGACGAGAGTCGGGTCTACTTCGCCTTCAACAAGCCGCTCGGAGTCGTCACCACGATGAACGACGAGCTCGGGCGCATCAGCATCGGCGACTACGTGGGAAACCGGCACGAGCGCCTCTTCCACGTCGGCCGCCTGGACGCCGACACCGAAGGCCTCCTCATCCTCACCAACGACGGTGGCCTCGCACATCGACTGCAGCACCCGCAGTACGGCGTGGCCAAGACCTACCTCGCCCAGATCCGCGGACCGGTGCCCCGTGACCTGGGCAGGCGGCTGCGGGAGGGCGTCGAGCTGGACGACGGCCCCGCATCGGTCGACTCCTTCCGCGTCGTCGACTCCCAGCCCGGCAGGGCGCTGGTGGAGGTGATTCTGCACGAGGGGCGCAAGCACATCGTTCGCCGTCTGCTGGACGCTGTCGGCCACCCCGTCCTGTCCCTGGTCCGGACCCAGGTGGGTCCGATCCACCTCGGTGACACCAAGCCGGGCAAGATGCGCAAGCTGACCAAGGACGAGGTCGGCAGACTGTACTCCGCCGCCGGACTGTGACGTCGGCGGGCCGGCGTCGTCGGTAGCCTTCGCGTCGTGACCACGCGAGTCCGCATCGTCGGCACCGGCCTCATCGGTACCAGTCTCGGCATCGCCCTGGTGCGGGCCGGCTATGCGGTGTCGCTCGCAGACCCCTCGCCGACAGCGGTCGCCCTTGCTCGTGACCTGGGCGCCGGATCAGTGGCGACCCCCGACGAGCCGCCCCCGGACGTCGTCGTCGTCGCCGCACCTCCCGACGTGGCGGGTTCCGTCGTAGCCCGGGAGCTCGCCGACTGGCCACAGGCCGTGGTGACCGACGTGGCCTCGGTCAAGGTGGCGGTGCTCGAGGACGTCCGCCGGCGCGGGGCGGACCTGCGCCGTTATGTCGGTTCTCATCCGATGGCGGGTCGAGAGCGCTCGGGAGCGGTGGCCGCGCGGGGTGACCTCTTCGACGGTCGGGCGTGGGTGGTGGTGCCCAGCCCCGAGAGCTCTGCGGAGGCGACCGCCCTGACGCGCGAGCTGGCTACTGCCGCGGGGGGAACAGTGCGCACCATGAGCCCCCGGGAGCACGACGCCGCTGTCGCTGTCGTCTCCCACGTCCCACAGATCGCGTCGTCCCTGGTGGCGGGTCGCCTGCGAGACGTGCCCGACGAGGCGGTGGCGTTGTCCGGCCAGGGAATCCGCGATGTCACGCGCGTCGCCGCCAGCGACCCCCAGCTGTGGACGCAGATCCTCGCTGGCAACGCGGCCGCGGTGGCCCAGGTGCTGGAACAGCTCCACGCCGAGCTCGGGTCGGTGATCGAGGCGCTGCACGCCTTGGCCGAGGGTGACGGGCTCGGTGCACGCGAGATCCTCGCCCGAACCGTGGCCCACGGAAATGCCGGTCACGCCCGGATCCCGGGCAAGCACGGCGCCGCACCGACGTCGTACGACGTAGTGGTCGTACTCGTACCGGACCAGCCGGGGGAGCTCGGCCGCCTCCTGCACGACGTCGGTGACGCCGGGGTGAACTTGGAGGACCTGCACCTGGAGCACGGGCTGGGGCAGCCGTTCGGCCTGGCGGAGATCTCGGTGCTGCCCGCCGTGGCGGAGCGGCTTGCCGACGAGCTCGTGGCGAGGGGCTGGCGGCTGCACGGGTGAGCAGGGCAGCCCATAGGCTGTAGGCCCATGACCAGCAACCACCTCGTCATCGCCGTGGATGGTCCGTCGGGCTCGGGCAAGTCCAGCGTGTCGCGCGCCGTGGCGGATCGGCTCGGCGTGGGCTACCTGGACACCGGTGCGATGTACCGTGCCGTCACCTGGTGGTGTCTGGAGGAGGGCGTCGAGCTGGAGGACCGCGATGCGGTGGCCGCTGCGGCGCGCGACATCCCGCTCGAGATGGGCACCGACCCCACCCACGCCAGCGTTCTGGTCCGGGGTCTGGAGATCGAGGACGCCATTCGCACGACGCGGGTCTCAGAGGTCGTGTCCAAGGTCGCCACGAACACCAAGGTCCGGCCGATCCTGCAGGAGCAGCAGCGCGAGCTGATGGACCGGATCGCCACGCAGACTGGGGGAGTGGTTGCGGAAGGGCGCGACATCACCACGGTGGTGGCGCCCCATGCCGACGTGCGGGTGCTCCTGACCGCGAGCGTCGAGGCCCGGCTGCGGCGCCGGTCCAAGGAGCTGCATGGTGAGGCGCACGACGAGGCGGTCGAGGCCACGAGGGACCAGATCGTCCGCCGCGACGCCGACGACTCCACGGTCTCCCAGTTCACCCAGGCCGCCGACGGCGTGCATCTCGTCGACACCTCGGACCTCGACTTCGAGCAGAGCGTCGAGGCGGTCCTGACCGTGGTGCGCAAGGAGGCGGCCCACAAGGTCGACGCGTGAGGGCTGAGGCCCTGTCACGGCCGCACGACAAAGTGCGCGACAATATGCGTCGGCCCCGCGGCATACCTCGTCGCGCACCGGCGCCGTAGCCCGAAGCAAGGAACCCCTGTGAGTGAGCACCTGACCGACGACTCGACTGTCGAGCGTGCCCTGCGCGCTGGGCTGGAGGAGTTCGACCTCAGTGACGAGGACCGCTCGCTCCTCAAGGGCGAGCTGGACGAGGACGGGTATGTCGCCAGCCAGGGCCCCCTGCCGGTCGTAGCAGTCGTCGGGCGTCCCAACGTCGGCAAGTCGACCCTCGTGAACCGCATCCTCGGCCGCCGGGAGGCTGTCGTCGAGGATGTGCCCGGTGTGACCCGCGACCGCGTCGCGTACGACGCGGACTGGGCCGGCCGGAGGTTCACCCTGGTGGACACCGGCGGCTGGGAGGTGGACGCCACGGGGATCCATCTGCGGGTCGCCGAGCAGGCAGAGGTCGCTGTGGACCTGGCGGACGTCGTGATGTTCGTGGTCGACGCGACGGTCGGCGCCACCGACGACGACGAGGCGGTCGTCAAGCTGCTGCGGCGCTCAGGCAAGCCGGTCGTGCTGGTCGCCAACAAGGTGGACGACCAGCGGACCGAGGCCGACGCCTCCGCACTGTGGAACCTCGGGCTCGGCCAGCCGTGGCCCGTGTCGGCGCTGCACGGGCGTGGCAGCGGTGACGTCCTCGACGCGGTCCTGGACGTGCTTCCCGGTGTCGGCGCCAACGCGGACGCCTACCAGCGCGGCGGACCGCGGCGGGTGGCCCTGGTCGGGCGGCCCAACGTGGGTAAGTCCTCCCTGCTCAACAAGCTCGCCGACGAGGACCGCGTCGTCGTCGACAACGTCGCCGGCACGACGCGTGACCCCGTCGACGAGCTCATCGAGCTCGGCGGGAAGACCTGGCGGTTCGTCGACACGGCGGGAATCCGCCGTCGGGTCCACCAGACCCGCGGAGCCGACTTCTACGCGTCCCTACGCACGCAGACGGCACTTGAGAAGGCCGAGGTCGCAGTGGTGCTGATCGACGCGCAGGAGCCGATCGCCGAGCAGGACGTCCGGGTGGTGCAGCAGGTCGTCGACGCGGGACGCGCTCTGGTCCTGGCGTTCAACAAGTGGGACCTGCTCGACGAGGAACGCCGGTACTACCTCGAGCGGGAGATCGAGCGGGAGCTCGTCCAGATCCCGTGGGCGCCGCGGGTCAACATCTCGGCCCGCACCGGTCGTGCCGTGGACAGGCTCGTGCCCGCCCTCGAGAGGTCGCTGGAGTCGTGGGACTACCGCGTCCCGACGGGGCGGCTCAACGCCTTCTTCGGCGAGATCGTCGCGGCGCACCCTCATCCAGTGCGTGGCGGCAAGCAGCCGCGCATCCTCTTCGCCACGCAGGCGTCCACGCGACCACCGCGGTTCGTCGTCTTCGCCTCTGGCTTCCTGGAGGCCGGCTACCGCAGGTTCCTCGAGCGTCGGCTGCGCGAGGAGTTCGGCTTCGAAGGGACTCCCATAGAGGTCTCCGTCCGGGTGCGCGAGAAGCGCCGGCGGAAGTAGGCGACCGCGCGGCATACCGATTTCAAGTGCAGGTATGCCGTGCGCTAAGGTTTCGAACGCTCCCGCAGCCCCTGGCTCTGCCGGGTTTTCGCGTGGGCACAACTGAAGACGGGCTGTGGCGCAGCTTGGTAGCGCACTTGACTGGGGGTCAAGGGGTCGCAGGTTCAAATCCTGTCAGCCCGACCGAGAGAAGTAGCAGGTCAGGGGCCGTGCCGGCATACGCCGGGGCGGCCCTTTCCCTTGCGCCAGGGCCGAATGTAGCCATTCGTGTAGCCATTGCTCGTCATCTCCGCCCCATCGCGCTGTCGAGCTTGTCGTTTCCGCTGGACACCACGCGTGCCCCAGGAGCTCGGCAACCGCTCGATGTGCGCCCCCGCCTCGTCCTCCGCCTGGCTCGTCACCAGCCATGACGCCCGGGGCCCGTCCGGCGGGACGCTAAACGCTGGTAGCGATGCTGTTGAACAGGCTGCTGAGGTTACCGCCCAAGAGGGTGACGGCGGCGATGATGACGATGGCGATGAGGGCCACCATCAAGCCGTACTCGACAGCGGTCGCGCCGTCTTCGCGTGAGGTGAGGCGCAGCTTGGCGACGACGTTGGTCATGGGGGGCTCCTTGTGCTGGAAAATGGTTGCGATACAAAACTATGCAGCCCAGTTGTCCCGCGCATCGCCTTGCGGCGCACATCGACCGTTCGTCCCAGTGGGCCCCCCTCCGAACGTCGTGGCGAGGGACACCTCGCAGATCGGCAACACAGTGGTCGTAGCAGTCGCACGGGATGGCGTCGGCAAGCCGGTTCGCGAGCCTGGCAAGCACGTCGCAGGTCCAGATCTGTCAGCCCGACGTCTTGACCGTTGCGGAGAGGGCCGGTCCCGGCCCTGGCCGGGAGCGGCCCTCTCCGTATTCCTATGTCGAGGTCAGCCGAGGACCTGGACGGCGCAGCCTAGCGACGTATCACGCGGGCGCTCCCCAGCAGCAGGCTCACGCCCATCGCCATGAGGAGCAGGGCGGCGGCCACGAGAAGGCGCGTCCGTGTGCCTGTGAAGGCCAGTGTCTGGTTGCCGCTGACGGCCGGGGCCTGGCTTGCCAGAACCCCCGCGGAGCGGGCCTGCGTCCCACTGTTGAGGCCGACCTGGGCACCGCTCGTACTGCTGCTGCCAGTTCCGGGAAGCATGACGGCCGTCGTACTCGTGCTTGGCACCACCGTGCTGGTCGTCGCGGTGCTAGTCGTCGTGGTGCCGGTCGTCGTGGTGCTAGTCGTCGTGGTGCCGGTCGTCGTGGGCACCGTCGTAGTGCTGCCAGTGCTCGTGCTGGTGGTGCTCGTAGTGGGCACCGTCGTAGTGCTGCTCGTGCTGGTGGTCGTGGTGCTCGTGCTGGGCATCGTCGTCGTGCTGGTCGTGCTGGTTGAGGGACCGGGAACGGTGCACCCGTGGGACAGGATGGCGGCACCCGAGGTCACGTTCATGCCCGGATACCGATGAGTCGCGCCCCGACCGTCGGTGTACCTGAAGCTGGGGATGATGTCGCCCCACGTGGAGCCAGGGGCCTTCATGCCTTGCACATAGACGGGGCCGCGGTGGCCGTCATGCCCCTGATGGAAGATGGAGTCAGGGTCGCTGGTGATCCGGACGTAGGGGTTGCGCTCCGAGTTCGTGCGGTGACAATAGGTCACGTTGTCGGCTTTGCCGGGGGACGCCGACGCAAAAGGAGAAACGGCAAGGAGGCCGATCCCGGCCCCGAGAAGGATGGTGCTGGCGGCCACGCCACGGTGTAGCCGACCGCGTTGGGAACGAGCAAGAAAGGACACGAGAAAACCCCCTGCAAAGAGCCGCGAAATGGTCCGCACGGACACCCGCCCTGCTGACGGGCTGCACCCTGCATACCCCGTTTCTGCTTGGCATACCCTACTGACCTGCACTTTTACGACAGATCTTCGCCGCGATAAACAGAAGTAAAGGGACGCCGAATACGTCAAGAAGTGGCCTCGAGCCGCGACGGGAGGCAAACACCACAGCGGGCATCGACGCCATTTCTCCGCCAACGCATGAGATACTCATCATTCATAGCGTGCGCCCGCCCCTTCGCCACGGAACCGCACGAAATGCATTCTCTCGGGGTCTTTGTGCTCTTTCCGACGCGCTTTCGCGGCGTCCCGGGGGCCACCCGACCCGACCGAGCGCCAACGGCGGCAGCGGTGCGGATGCCGCCATCTGGGAGCCCGACCCGCCTCCGTGTCGCACCGCCCCCCACCTATGCGTGTCGGCTGAACGGAGGAGCGAATATCGATATGGCGCGCCGGGAGACGAGTGCCGGTCGACACTCTTGGCTGTGATCGGCGAGGAGTTCCCCTTGGTAATGGCGCGCGCCCAGACAGGCGACGAGGCGGCCTTCGCCCGTCTCTGGCGTGACGTCAACCCCTTGCTCCTGCGGTATCTGACGCTCAGCGGGGAGCCTGCAGAGGACGTCGCCGCCGAGACCTGGACCTCCATCGTCCGGGTCTTGCCTCGCTTCGCCGGGAACGAGGTCGCGTGGCGGGCCTGGGTGTTCGCGACCGCGAGGCGCAGGGCCATCGACGCGGGACGGCGCAGAGCCAGGCTCGCCGCCGTCGAGTCGCGCGCCAACGAGTGGCGCCCGGATCCGTGCCCAGGCGATGCCGCCGACGAGGCGATCGAACGGATCGGCACTGCGGAGGCGGTCCGCCTGGTGGCTGAGCTCCCGGCGCTGCAGGCAGAGGTCGTCCTACTGCGTTTCATGGCGGGACTGCCGGTGGAGGACGTCGCCCGACTCCTGGGACGCAGTCCCGGAGCGGTGCGAGTCGCCACCCATCGCGGTCTGCGGCGACTCGCGGCCCTCCTCGCCGACCAGGGTGTAACGCACTTCGGGGCAAGTGCGCTGTAGAGAGTGTCATGGGATTTGCGATGAGGGGCAGGGGGCCGGGTGGGCGTTCTCGCGACGAGGACGCCCACCCGGAGCCCGTCGAAGGGCAGGCACTCGAGCCGCACCCTGCTTCGGTGGAGCGCCTGCTGTCCGCCCTCACCGCGCCTGCCGCGTCGGACGAGCTCGCTCACTTCGACGACGCGCTGCGCCACTACCGCGCGGCCCTCGGTAGGCCCCGGCCGGTCCCCGTCGCCTGGAGGCTCTCGATGCCAGCTTCTCTCTTCGGCGCCAGGGCGCGAGCGACGGTGGTCGGCGTAGCCGTGGGCCTGGGCGCCGTGGCCGTTGTCGCGTACGCAGGCTCGGGGCGCCCCGACGTCGACCACGTCCTGCAGAGCGTCGCGTCCTCGACCACCACGGCGACGTCGAGCACGCGGGCAACCGGTCAAGAACCCGCCGAGGACGGCGTGGGTCCCGACGCCAAGGGGCCCGCAGCGTTCGGCCTCTGCAACGCCTGGACCCAGCATCAGAAGCACCCCGCCGCCAGCGACGAGCCTGAGCCGGATGCCGACGGCGATGGAGGCGACTGGAAGAAGTCCGCTGCCTTCCGCAACCTGGCCAACGCTGCCGGTGGCGAAGCTCGGATCGGCGCCTACTGCGCCACGGTGAAGCATCCTGGTGCGGGCGTCGGGAACGGTGGGGCCAAGGCGAAGCGTCATGGGACTGGCAAACCCGACGTACCGAAGAGCCAGAAGCCGAAGGCCCACGCCACCGGCGTGCCGAGCACCCATCCCACAGGTCCCCCGGCCAGACACCCCACCGGCTCCACCTCCACGCACCCGACGAGCACTCCGTCGGCCACGCCGAGCCGCACGACCACCACTGCGCCCACGAGCACGGCGACGAGTAGCACGAGCGGCACGAGCAGCACCGCGCCACCCACGACGAGTGCCACCGTTCCCCGCGCGACGAGCACGACGTCATCCGGGGACTGAGCGGTCCTCTGCCGGCAGCCCTCAACCCGAGGGGGTGCCGGTTGCGCACCACGCGGTGGCGGCCAGCGTGAAGGCGCCCTGTGGCAGACGTTCCGCGCACTCCCGGCGGAGCTCGTCCCGGCCCTCCTCGTTGAGCGCCGCCACGTACGCGCCCGCGGGTCCTACGCCCAACGTGTAGGGGTGCCACCACTCGTCGAAGGAGCTGAAGGAGGCCTCGACGGTGAGACTCGTCTCCTCGATGTCGGTCAGTGCCGCCTGGGCGAAGAGCTCCCCGAGATGCCCCTTCCTCGCACCAGGAAGATCTGCCTCGCCGTGTTCCAGGGGGTCGATGGCGTGGACGACGTCCCAGAAGAGAGACAGGGGACCCGTGCCCCCGGCCTGGTCCCACACACAGGCCGCGACGACGCCTCCGGGCGCCGTGACCCGACCCATCTCGGCGAGGCCTGCAACCGGGTCCCGCATGAAGTGCACGACGAGCTGCGCGGCGGCGACGTCGAAGGTGCCGGCACCGAAGGGCAGATGCTCGGCGCTCGCGACCTGCACGTCGACCTCAGGAAGCCGCCCGCGCACTGCGTCGACGAACGGTTCCGACGGGTCGACAGCCGTCACGTTCGCGGAACCGACCTGGTTCACCAGCTGCCTGGTCAGGGCACCCGGGCCGCAGCCGACGTCCAGCACCCGGCGACCGGGACCCACCCTCAGCAGCTCGACGAACCTACCGGCGAGCGGCTCCGAGAACCGCCCCATGAACTCGCCGTAGGCGTCTGCGGAAGCGAAGAAGCTCACCCCTCCACGGTAGGCCGCGCGCCGGTCGGCTGCCGACCGGGCTTGGCCCTGCTGGAGTCAGCGCCTGCCGGGCCTCGGACCATCCGCTGCCGGGCCGACGTGCTCTGACACCCAGTCGACAAGTGGCCGAAGGACGGACCACTCGGCCCGCACCCGGTCCAGAGCCTCCTTGCTCTCCAACCACGCCGGCGTGCCGAGGCGTCTGAGCGCCATGAGCTCCTTGCGCCGCAGCAGCTCGAGCCGAGGATGGTCGGCCTCCACGCCCTTCGGGCGGGTCTTCAGGGCCGCCCCCTCCAGGGAGTAGCCCTGGTCGACGAGGGAACCGGTGATCCGCTCGAGCTGCGCGCCGGTGGGACCGGCCGCGATCGCGGCCCGGAAGCGCCCCGTCTGCTCGGCGGAGTGGGTGTGGAAGCCGCCACCCACCAGCAGGCCGTCGGCGTCCAGCTGGACGTAGTAGCCGATGCCGGCGGCCGGCCCCGCGATGGCCCCCTGGTACGTCTTGTAGGGCGACTTGTCCGGGCTGAACCGGATGTCGCGGTTCGGCCGGAAGACCGTCGCGGGCCCGAACTCGTCCTCGAGCGACTCGACCAGCGCGCGCATCGGGTCGCGTACAGCGCGCTCCCACTCAGCCTTGTGCTGCGACCAGAGCTCCTTGGTGTTGGTCGTCCGCAGCTCGTCGTAGAAGCGGACTCCCCACAAGGGAAAGCCCCTGAACCCCGCGTCGCCGGCCATGACCACACTGTGGCACGCGGCACGGGGCGCGCCGCACGCCGCTCAGGCGCAGGCGGCCGCCCCGTCCCATGAGCGGGCCACGCCGACGTCGTTCTGCTACACGGCCGAGGCGATCCGCGATACGGCCTCGCGAACGATCTCAGGGGAGGTCCCGAAGTTGAGGCGCGCGTGGCTCTCGGCTCCGGAGCCGAAGCCCGGACCTGGGTGCAGCGCCACCTTGGCGCGCTCCCGCAGCACGGCGGAGGGGTCCGCTCCCAGGTCGAGCTCGGAGAAGTCCAGCCAGGCTAGGAAGGTTCCCTCGGGGACCCGGTACCGAACCGAGGGAAGCTGCGCAGTCAGCAGGTCGCGCAGCAGCCGCCGGTTCTCGTCCAGCCCCGTGAGCAGGGCGTCGAGCCAGGGGTCTCCCTCCAGGTACGCGGCCCGGTGGGACACCACGCCGAGATGGCTCGCGCCGTGCGAGACCACCTCGGGCATCCGCTCGAGGTCTGCGGCCGCCTCGGGACCTGGGATGGCAACGGCTGCCTTGAGGCCGGCCAGGTTGAAGGCCTTGGACGCCGACATCAGCGCCACCGCCCGGGCCCCGGCCTCGAGCGACACCACCGACGTGAAGGTGGCACCCGAAGGTACGAGGGGTGCATGGATCTCGTCGGCGACGACCCGCACTCCGTACGACGCCGCCAGCGTCAACGCGGCGGTGAGCTCCTCAGGAGTGTGCACGGCTCCGGTCGGGTTCTGAGGGTTGCACACCAGGTATGCCGCGCGCCCTCCGTCCTGGGTCGCCGCCGTCAGCGCGCGCTCGAGCACCTCCAGGTCGATCCGGCCCTCGTCCGACAACGGAGCCTCGACGACCCGGCGGTCCAGACCGCGGACGAAGTCGAAGAACGGCGGGTACACAGGCGGGTTGACCACAACGGCGTCGCCAGGTCTGGTGACGAGCTGGAGCACCTCGGCGACGCCCAGCATGACGTCCGGAACGAGCTTCATCCTGCTCGGGTCTGGGCGCCACCCCCAGCGCCGGGCGGCGAAGTCGGCGAGCGCCTCGGCGTAGTCGGGCGCCCAGGGATAGCCGGTGTCGCCCCGCTCGACGGCGTCGATGACGGCGCGCCGCACCGGTTCCGCCGGGACGACGTCCATCTCGGCGACCCACAGAGGCAGCACGTCCGCGCCGTAGAGACGCCACTTCACGCTGCGCCGCTCACGGAGCCGGTCCAGCCCCGGACCGAGCAGCGGGTTGTCCATGCCTGCGAACTCTACGACGCGGCCGCCCGTTAGGCTTCCCGCGTGGCGGCACGACGACAGCGCGGGACCGCGCGGGGGGAGGCGGCCGTCTCCGACCGCGTCCTCACCCTGCCGAACGTGCTTTCCCTGCTCCGCCTGGTCGGGGTCCCGATCTTCCTCTGGGCGATCCTGGCGGAGCACGATGTCGTTGCCCTCTGCACCCTCATGGCCTCCGGCCTGAGCGACTACCTGGACGGCAAGATCGCCCGCCGGTACGGCCTGGAGTCGCGGCTCGGACAGCTGCTCGACCCGTTTGCCGACCGGCTCTACATCGCCACGACGCTCCTCGGGCTGGCGTGGCGCGACATCATCCCGTGGTGGCTCGTGGCGCTTCTTGTGGGGCGAGAGCTCCTGCTTGCAGTCGTCCTGTGGTGGATCCGTCGCTACGGACAGACGGGGCTACCCGTCCACTTCGTGGGCAAGGCCGCCACGTTCAACCTCCTCTACGCCTTCCCTTTGCTGCTCCTCGGGGAGGGCAGCGGCACCTTCGCACAGTGGGCCCTGCCCGTGGGATGGGCCTTCGCCTGGTGGGGGACGGTCCTCTACTGGGTCGCCGGCGTCATGTACATCGTCCAGGCCCGCCAGCTGGTGGTCCAGCGCAGCGCCCCCGTCGCAGCATCCTGACCATGTCGCCCGTCTCCCATCGCGACTCGCCACCCTCGCCCCGCCCCCCGGGCCGCCGCCTCGACGAGTCCATGACGCTGCTCACGTCCATGATGGAGCGCCCCCTCGACCCGGGCTATGCGGCCGCAGCGGAGGAGCGGCAGCGAGCCGGCCTGCCGACGAGTACCGGCCTGCGGACGCCGACCGTCGCCGTGGCGGCCCTCGTGATCGGCCTGCTGCTCGCGATGGGCGCCGTCGCCCTGCGGGCGCCCTCCACCTCCGCGGCCAGGGCGAAGGAGGACCTCGTGAAGCAGGTGGAGTCCAGGCGGGCGGCGGTGGACAAGCAGGCGGTCCAGCTACGCACGACCCGGGCCCAGGTGGACGAGCTGCAGGCCCGAGCTCTGAGCCAGCAGGGGGAGGCCCCCCTGCAGACGAGGCTGCAGACCCTCAACCTGGCGTCGGGCGCCGACGCTGTCACCGGCAAGGGCCTGAAGGTGGTGCTGGACAACGCCGAGGGGGCGCGCGGCACCAGCGCGGACGGGAACCCCAGGACGACTCCGGAGAACACCGAGGGAGTCGTGCTGTCCAAGGACCTGCAGGTCGTCGTCAACGGCCTCTGGGAGGCGGGGGCGGAGGCGATCTCCGTCAACGGCCAGCGGCTGACCTCGCGGTCGGCCATCCGTTTCGCGGGCGAGGCGATCCTGGTCAACTACCGCCCACTGGCGCCCCCCTACACGATCAGCGCCATCGGGGACCCGGCTTCGCTCCAGGTCGAGTTCGCCGATAACGACGGCGGGGCGTACGCGCGTGCCCTCAAGGACAACTACGGCATCCGTGTTTCGATAGACGCTGCCGACACCCTCACCCTGCCGGCCGCCACGTCCCTGACGGTACGAGACGCCACAGTCCCCACCGCGTCCCCCACCGCGTCCCCCACCGCGTCACCTTCGGAGAGCCCACCGTGATTCCCCTGCTAGGCCTTGTCGGCGGAGTGCTCATCGGACTGCTCTGGGGTCCGGACGTCCCTCTGGGGCTGCAGCCCTACCTTCCTATCGCGGTGATCGCGGCCCTCGATGCCGTCTTCGGGGCGGTGCGGGCAGTTCTGGACGGCATCTTCAACGACAAGGTGTTCGTCGTCTCGTTCCTGGCGAACGTCGTCGTCGCTGCCTTCATCGTGTTTCTCGGTGACCAGCTGGGGGTGGGCTCCCAGCTCTCGACCGGCGTCGTCGTCGTGCTGGGCGTGCGCATCTTCTCCAACGTCGCGTCGATCCGCAGGCACCTCTTCAAGGCATGAGCACCACGTCATCCTCGAGCTCCTGGGCCACGCTGCTGCGGATGGCGCGCCCCAGGGCGACCCGGGCCAACGTGTTCGGCGCCCTGCTCGCCATCCTGCTCGGCTTCGCCATCGCGACCCAGGTGCAGCAGACGAACCAGAGCGGGCTGGAGCAGCTGCGTGAGGACGAGCTGATCCGGATCCTCGACGACGTGACGCAGGAACAGGGTCGGGTGAGCAGCGACATCCGTCAGCTCGAGGCCAGCCGTGACCGGCTGCTGTCCGGCGTCGACTCCAGCTCCGAGGCTCTGAAGTCGGCGCAGGAGCGGCTGGACACCCTCGGGATCCTCACCGGGACGGCGCCGGCAACCGGTCCCGGGGTGGTCATCACCATCACGGACCCCGGGCACAAGGTCACCGCGGCACGGCTGCTCGACGCGCTGCAGGAGCTGCGGGACTCGGGCGCGGAAGCCGTGCAGATGGGTGACCAGCGCGTGGTGGCGGACACCTGGTTCAGCGACGCGGACGGGGGGATCACGGTCAGCGGGCACCAGATCGCGGAGCCGTACGTCATCAAGGCGATCGGCGACAGCGCCACCATGGCGTCGGCGATGGACATTCCCGGGGGCGTGACGGACTCGGTACGCCGCGACGGCGCGCAGTCCACGGTGCGCCAGCTGAAGCGCGTGGACATCACCGCGTTGCACAGCCTGGAAGAGCCTCGTTACGCTCGCCCCGTCCCGGCGCCCACCAAGTAACCGGTCCCTCCCGACCGGTCGTAGGCCGTCCTGTCCGCAGAAGGAGCAGCATGAGCGAGCTGGAGTACCCCCAGGACCTGCGTTACACGCCCGAGCACGAGTGGGTCCGCGCGGGCGAGGACGGGACGGTCCGGATCGGAATCACGGCCTTCGCCCAGGATGCCCTTGGAGACGTCGTCTATGTGAGCCTGCCTGCGACCGGCGACACCGTCGAGGCCGGGGACGCGTGCGGCGAGGTGGAGTCGACGAAGTCCGTCAGCGACCTCTACGCGCCCCTGTCTGGTGAGGTGACGGCCGTGAACGAGGCCCTCGACGCCACGCCGGAGCTCGTCAACACCGACCCCTACGGCGAGGGCTGGATGTACGAGCTTCGGCCCAGCGACTCGGCCGCCGTCGGCGCGCTCCTTGACCCCGCGGCATACCAGGAGCAGCTCGGCTGAGGGCGGCCACCGGCTGCGGAATTCCGGCCCCTGGCCCGGGCTTTCTCACCTAGGGTTTGTGCTTTGCTAGAAGCCACTGACATGACGACCACGAGGAGCTCGGCACCATGAACGGCAGCGAGAAGGACCCTCAGGCATCGCGCCCTCATGAGCCGACCACGATGCGGCTCCCCGGGATCTCTGACCTCGAGCAGGTGGACACCAGCGCCGAGGCTGAGGTATCGCTGAGCAAGGCGGACCAGGCCACGGTCGACGCGCTGCGGCCCGGTACGGCGCTGCTCGTCGTGCTGCGGGGCCCGAACACCGGTGCGCGGTTCCTCCTCGACGACGACGAGGTCTCCTCCGGGCGCCATCCGGACAGCGACATCTTCCTCGACGACGTCACGGTGTCGCGCAAGCATGCGTCCTTCCGCCGGGAGGGTGACACCTTCGTCGTCCGCGACGTCGGCTCCCTCAACGGCACCTACGTCAACCGCGAGCGGATCGACGAGGCGGCCCTGCGCACCGGCGACGAGGTGCAGATCGGCAAGTTCCGTCTCGTGTTCTACGCGGGCAAGGCGTGACGCAAGGCTGCTCGTGACCGCTCGCTCAGCACGTCAGTCGATGACGATCGGGTCGGTCCTCGCTGCCCTCGCGCCGGACTTCCCCGATGTCACGATCTCCAAGATCCGGTTCCTGGAGAGCGCGGGACTGGTCAGGCCGTCCCGTACCGGCTCGGGCTACCGGAGCTACACTGCCGCAGACGTCGATCGGCTGCGCTACATCCTCACCGCTCAGCGGGACCACTTCTGGCCGCTGAAGGTCATCGGGGAGGCCCTCGACGCGATGGACCGCGGCCTGACTCCTGCCCCCGATGGTGAGCGGATGGCGCGACCGTCGGTGCCGGCCCCTGCCGCGGACGCCGACGTGCCCGACGCGGAGGTGCTCACGGCGACCAGTGACCTGCGGCTGACGCGAGGCGAGCTCGCTGCCTCCTCGGGGCTGGACGAGGCCACGGTCGAGGCCCTGGAGACCTACGGTCTCATCAAGCGCGACGCTCAGGGCCACTACCGCGAGGCGGCGCTCGCTGTGACGCACACGGCCGCGGCACTGGGGGCCTACGGGCTCGAGCCACGCCACCTCCGGGCCTTCCGGACGGCCGCCGACCGGGAGATCGGCCTGGTGCAGCAGGTCGTCACGCCGCACCGCGCGGCGTCAGGGAAGAGCTCCGGCGCCAAGGGCCCGAAGGACCCCACGGGCGAGGTGCTCCGGCTCTGCATCGCGCTGCACGCGGCGCTGGTGAGGGAGGGACTGCAGCGCAGCTGAAGCGAGGTACGGTGGAACGGTGAAGGTTCTCGAGGTCCTGGGCGTCCGAGTCGAGATGCCGACCAACCACCCGATCGTCCTGCTGCGCGAGCGTGACGGCGACCGGTATCTGCCCATCTGGATCGGCGCCGCCGAGGCCACCGCCATCGCGTACGCCCAGCAAGGGATCGAGCCGCCTCGGCCGCTGACGCATGACCTCATGAAGAACGTCATCGAGGGGCTGGGACACACGCTCACCGAGGTGCGGATCGTGGAGCTGCGCGACGGCGTCTTCCACGCCGCGCTCATTCTGGACGGGACCACCGAGATCTCCTCGCGCTCCTCGGACGCCATCGCGTTGGCGCTGCGCACCGGCACCACCATCGTGGCCGGGGAGTCCCTCCTCGAGGAGGCCGGCGTGGCCATGTCCACCGAGGACGACAAGGACGACGAGGTGGAGAAGTTCAGGGAGTTCCTGGACCACGTCTCCGCCGAGGACTTCGAGACGGAGCCCGGAGACGAGCCCGGGGACGAGCATGGAGAGGACAAGCCGACAGTCTGACGTGTCTGACGGCGCACTGGCGTCCAACCTAACCCTCCACTTGATCTTTAGCCTTGCGCCTCAGTGGTGCGACACGCCGAGGTCGAACCTGCAGTGGTTGTTGACCTGCGGTTCCTGGCAGCCGTACGGTCGGGGGAGTCCGAATGCGACGCATGTAGTTACACCACGAAGTCCTACCAGGAGGTGAGCGCTGTGAACCCGAGCAGTGATGCTCAGCACGGCCACACGAGCGTGCCGGCCGCGGCACAGGGCCTGTTGTTCACGGACGACCTCCCGCAGCTGAGCGAGGACATCGGCTACCGAGGTCCCACGGCCTGTAAGGCGGCCGGGATCACCTACCGGCAGCTGGACTACTGGGCCCGCACCGGGCTCGTCGAGCCGTCGGTCCGCGGGGCCACGGGGTCTGGGACGCAACGGCTCTACGGCTTCCGCGACATCCTCGTCCTCAAGGTGGTCAAGCGCCTGCTGGACACGGGCGTGTCCCTGCAGCAGATCAGGGTCGCCATCACGCATCTGCGTGAGCGGGGAGTGGAGGACCTCGCCCAGATCACCCTCATGAGCGACGGCGCATCGGTCTACGAGTGCACTTCCGCGGACGAGGTCATCGACCTCGTCCAAGGCGGGCAGGGCGTCTTCGGCATCGCTGTGGGCCGCGTCTGGCGCGAGGTCGAGGGCGAGCTGGCCGAGCTTCCCGGCGAGCGCACGGAGGACGAGGCGCCGGCCGCTCACCCTGACGACGAGCTGCGCGTCCGCCGCCAGGCGCGGCTGGCCTGACCGTCCCGCCCCCCACGCAGCTGCCCGCCTTTCTGAGGAACGGCGGGCAGTGCTGTAGATTGGTGTCGCTGAACATCCCGCACGGGAGAGTCCTCGTATGTCTCGTCGAGACATGGCGGGGCGCCGAAGGGGCAAACTCCCCGGAACCTCTCAGGCGCCAGGACCGTGCGGGACAGGCACCTCTGGAGCCGCGTGCGCGCGCGACAGATGGGGAGGCGATCTCGAGCATCTTCCACGTTCAGGAGCCTCATGTCTGTCTCGACGCCCACCCCCGCCGGCGACCGCCCTCAGCTTCCCGACTTCGTCGGCCGGCACATCGGTCCCTCGGCGGTCGACGTGACGGCCATGCTCGCCGCCGTCGGTCATGACTCGCTCGAGTCCCTGCTCGATGCCGCACTTCCCGAGGGCATCCGCGCGGAACAGTCGCTACGTCTGGAGCCGGCAGCGTCGGAGCCGGCCGTGGTCGAGGAGCTTCGGGCCCTCGCCCGGCGCAACCACGTGATGAGGTCGATGATCGGGCTCGGGTACTACGGGACGGTGACGCCGGCCGTGATCCAGCGCAACGTGTTGGAGAACCCTGCCTGGTACACCGCCTACACGCCGTACCAGCCGGAGATCTCCCAGGGTCGGCTGGAGGCCCTTATCAACTTCCAGACCGTCGTCAGCGACCTCACCGGGCTCGCCACGTCAGGAGCATCGCTGCTCGACGAGGCCACTGCCGCGGCCGAGGCGATGACTCTGATGCGTCGCACGAGCAAGGCTGCCGCGGGGGCCGTCCTGCTGGTGGACAGGCAGGTCTTCCCCCAGACCCGTGCGGTGATGCAGACCAGAGCTCTGCCGCTGGGCCTGGAGCTCGTAGTCGCGGACCTTGCCGCCGTCCAGACCGCCGAGGGGCTGCGAGCGGCGGCCGGCGACCGGGACGTGTTCGGGGTCCTCGTGCAGTACCCGGGAGCCGACGGCGAGCTCCGAGACTGGCATGCCCTTGCGGACGCAGCCCACCAGGTCGGGGCACTGGTCACGGCTGCGGCAGACCTCTTGGCCCTCACCCTGGCGGCCGCGCCGGGGGAGTGGGGGGCAGACGTGGCCGTCGGGACGACGCAGCGGTTCGGCGTGCCCATGGGCTTCGGCGGCCCCCACGCCGGCTATATGAGCGTGCGGGCCGGCTTGGAGCGGTCCCTTCCCGGGCGGCTCGTCGGGGTGAGCGTCGACACGGCTGGCACCCCGGCCTACCGGCTCGCTCTGCAGACCCGGGAACAGCACATCCGCCGGGAGAAGGCCACGTCCAACATCTGCACCGCGCAGGTGCTGCTGGCCGTGATGGCCTCCATGTACGCGGTGTACCACGGCCCCGACGGTCTGGCGGGCATCGCGCGTCGCGTCCACAGCCACGCCCGCGCGCTGAAGGCAGGGCTGGTCGAGGGCGGTGTGGAGGTGCCGACGCAGCACTACTTCGACACCGTGACGGTCAGCGTTCCCGGGCGCAGCGACGAGGTCGTGAGTGCGGCCGCGCAGCGGGGGGTCAACCTTTTCCGCGTGGACGACGACACGGTGTCCGTGAGCGTCGACGAGACGACCGATCTGCGGGACCTCGAGGCGGTCTGGGCCGCCTTCGGCGTGACCGGAGGAACGGAGGTCCCGCTCCAGGGGGTCGACTGGCCGGCAGACCTGGTGCGAACCAGCGACTACCTCACCCATCCGGTCTTCCACAGCCATCACAGCGAGACGTCGATGCTGCGCTACCTGCGCCGGCTCTCGGACCGCGACTTCGCGCTTGACCGGGGGATGATCCCGCTGGGGTCGTGCACCATGAAGCTCAACGCGACGACCGAGATGGTCGCGATCACCTGGCCCGAGTTCGCCGAGCTCCACCCGTTCGCACCGGCCCAACAGACTGAAGGCATCCGACAGCTGATCGGAGACCTGGCGTCCTGGCTCTGCGAGATCACCGGGTACGACGCGGTGTCGCTGCAGCCCAACGCCGGCTCGCAGGGAGAGTTCGCCGGGCTGCTGGCGATCCACGCGTACCACGAGGCGAACGGCCAGTCCCAGCGACGGGTCTGTCTCATCCCGGCGAGTGCGCACGGCACCAACGCCGCCAGCGCCGTCATGGCAGGCATGAAGGTCGTCGTGGTGAAGACCGCCCCAGGCGGGGACATCGACATGGACGACCTGCGCGCTCAGGTGGACCTGCATCGGGACGACCTGGCCGCGATCATGGTGACGTACCCGTCGACGCACGGAGTGTTCGAGGACACCATCACCGAGCTGTGCGGCCTGGTGCACGACGCGGGCGGTCAGGTGTACGTGGACGGAGCGAACCTCAACGCTCTTGTCGGGCTCGCGCGGCCGGGCAAGTTCGGGGCCGACGTGTCACACCTCAACCTGCACAAGACGTTCTGCATCCCGCATGGCGGGGGTGGTCCCGGGGTCGGTCCCGTGGCGGTCCGGGCGCATCTCGCGCCGCACCTGCCCAACCATCCGCTGGCTGCCGAGGCGGGGCCGGAGACGGGCGTGGGGCCGATCTCCGCTGCGCCGTTCGGGTCTGCGAGCATTCTGCCCATCTCCTGGGCCTATGTTCGTCTCATGGGCGGCGCGGGGCTGACCCGGGCAACCCAGGTCGCCGTCCTCAACGCGAACTACATCGCCAGGCGTCTGCGCGAGCACTACCCGGTGCTGTACTCGGGTCACGACGGCATCGTGGCGCACGAGTGCATCCTCGATCTTCGGGACCTCACCAAGCGCAGTGGGGTGACGGTCGACGACGTCGCGAAGCGGTTCGTCGACTACGGCTTCCATGCGCCGACGATGTCGTTCCCCGTGGCCGGCACGCTGATGGTCGAGCCCACCGAGAGCGAGGACCGTTATGAGATCGACCGGTTCTGCGACGCGATGATCGCCATCAGGCAGGAGATCGCGGCGGTGGAGTCGGGGGAGATCCCGGTGGCCGACAGCATGCTGCGCAACGCTCCGCATACCGCCAAGGCGCTGGCTGGGAAGTGGGAGTACCCCTATGACCGCTTCGAGGCGGTCTTCCCCGTGGGCGTGCATGCGCCGGACAAGTACTGGCCGCCGGTCGGACGGATCGACGGCGCGTATGGCGACCGCAACCTCGTCTGCAGCTGCCCTCCGCCGGAGGCCTTCGCCGACTAGAGCTGGGCCGGAGCACAGCTCTACGCGGCGGGCGCCGTCTCGTCGCTGCAGGTGACACGCACTGACGAGCCGCGCTCCGTCTTGGTCACGACCACCTGGTTCGGGATCCGGCTGCGTAGCTCGGCGACGTGGCTCACGACCCCCACGGCGCGACCGCCCTCGCGGAGCTCGTCGAGGACGTTCATGACGTGCTCGAGGCTGTCGTCGTCCAACGTGCCGAACCCCTCGTCCACGAAGAGCGTCTGCAGGTCGAAGCCACCGGCCTCCTCTCGCACTGCGTCCGCGAGGCCGAGCGCGAGGGCCAGCGAGGCCATGAAGGACTCCCCGCCGGACAGCGAGCTGGTGTCGCGGGGTTGGCCGGTCCAGAGGTCGAGGACCTCGAGGCCCAGGCCGCTGCGCGCGCCGCGGGCGGCGAGGCCGTCGGTGTGTCTGAGCTGGTAGCGCCCCTCTCCCAGGGTCCGGAGCCGTTCGTTGGCGAGGGCTGCCACCTTCTCCAGGCGAGCCGCCAGCACGAAGGCCGACAGCCGCATGCGGAGAGCGTTGTCCGGGCTGGTGCCGGCCAACGTGTCCGCCACCCTACGTAGGGCGTCATGCTCCGCGTAGGCCGTGGCCAGTCTCGAGCTTCGCTCCGTGATGCTCTGGCCGACCCGCTCCATCGCTGTCAGCGCCTCACGCAGGAGCGTGTCGCTCGAGACTGCCGCAGTGTAGGAGGTGCGCGCCGTCTCCCGCAGGCGCGACAGCTCGTCCACATCTGGGACCGGCTGGGCCAGCGCGAACTCCACCTCCGGATCGCCGAGAGTCGTTTGGGCCACCATCACGGCTCGCTCATAGGCGGTGGCCTTGGCGCGCAGGTCTGCCACGGTCCCCACCGGCAGAGTCGCCTGCCGTGCCTCGGCGACACTGGTGAAACCTGCCTCCGAAAGGGAATGGGTGGTGCCATCCTCGACCGACGCCTGCTCCGCGACCGCACGCTGGTGCCCGACAAGCGCCTCGGCGTACGACGCCAGCACCCCTGCCACGCGCGCGTGGCGCCTGGTGGTGTCCGCGAGGACGCCCTCGGCCGCGAGGCCGGAGCGCACCTCTCCCGGGCCCCCTGGGTCGGCCCCCTCAGGGTCCGCCGCCGGCTCCGTATGGGTATCTGCGCCGGCTCCAGCACAGGGGCATTGCTCTGCGTGCCTGTCCAGGAGCTCACGCAGCCCTTCGCCGTCAACCGAAAGTTCCTGCAGGATGGCCGCCGACGTCGACATGAGGGTGGTGAGCTTGTCCCGGAGGGCGCGCTGCTCCTCCTCGACGGAGCTGACTGACGCCCGAGCCGCGGTGACGGCAGCGTCGGCCTGCGGGAGAAGCCGCGCCGCCTTCGTCAATGCGGCGACTCTCTGCCGACTTCGGTCGAGCAACCGCTCCAGCGTCGCATGGTCCCGCTCCTCGGAGCCCAGCTCGTCGAGCCTCTCGGCCTGCGTCGCCTGCAGAGCCACGGCTTCTCGCTCCGTCCGGTGCAACGCCGTGACGGCCTGCTGCCAGTGCTGCTCCGCTGTCTCCACGTCGGCGGCGGTGAGCGCCCTCGCCGCCTGCGCGGGTGCCGGATGCTCGTACGACCCGCAGACCGGGCACGGTCCGCCATCACGCAGGGCGGTGGCCAGCTCGGCTGCCATGCCGTCGAGCCTGGCCTGCCGAAGATCCTGGTAGACCTGTCGCAGCCCCTGGGCAGCCTCACGTCGGGTCAGGCGAGCTTCCCTGAGGACCTCCGCCCGGGCGATATCCCGTTCGTACGCCGCCCGGACCGTCACCAGGCGCTCCAGGAGCGTGACCTCGGCGGTACCCTGCTCCAGCTGTGCCGCTGACGCGGATATCTCCTCGAGCCGCTGTCGGGCTTGCTCCAGTGCGCTCTTGGCGCCGTCGAGCTTGGCGGCGACCAGCGAGCTGCCATCACTGGCAGCCTCGGTGTCAAGCAGAAGCGCGGCCTGCTGAGCCTGGCGGCGACTCATCGCGTTCGCCACGTGCTTCGCCTCGGTGAGCGCCACGGTGCCTTCGTCGAGTCTTCGCTGAAGAGCACTGACCTCGAGCACCGAGCCCGCTGGGACGGTGAGGCCACCGTGCTCCAGCTCGGCGCCGAGCGAGCGGAGCCTCGAGGCGGCGGCGTCCACCGCTGCGTGAGCCCTCTGAAGAGCTTTCAGGTCACCCTGCACCGAGGCCGCGCGGTCGGCCGCCGCCACCAGCGCCAGGGTCGCGGTGTGAGCGTCCTGCCGACCCTCCAAAAGCGCCAGAGATCGCAACGCCTCCTCGCCACGATGACGACGGTTCAGCTGGTCCAGCGCTGCCAGGTGAGCGGCGGTGGCATGCCCGTCTGCGAGCCGGGCCACGTCCAGCTCTGCCATCGACGCCGTCACGGCGGCGGAGAGCCGGTCCTGGAGCCGCGACACCGTGGCCCCGAGGTGGTCAGGACTCAGAGCCGCGAAGTCCGGGGCCTCGCACGAGGCGGTAGGTATGGAGGATGAGTCGACGACGCCTGCGGGCACGTGCGCGAGCACCTCGGTGAGGATGCCGAGGTCGCCCCGCAGGGCCGTGCGATGGCTCTCGACCAGGTCGGCGGACTCCTTGCGCCGGACCGCGAACCACTCCTCCACGCCGGCGAAAGCGGTGACGTCGAACAGTCTCTCCAGCAGACCGCGGCGTTCCTCGGGAGTCGCACGCAGGAACGCGGCGAAGTCGCCCTGGGGCAGCAGCACCACCTTGCTGAACTGCTCCAGCCCAAGGCCCACCACGTCCCTGACGACCTCGCCGATCTCATCGTGGCGGGTGCTGAGCGGCTGCCACGCGCCATCGCGATGCTCGAACAGGACAGCCTTCGCCGGCACCTTCGTGAGCCCCGACCCACGCGACTTGGGACGGGAGAACTCCGGGGAACGCTCGATCCTCAAGCGACGGCCGCCCGCCGTGAACTCCAGCATCACGCCAGGGACGGTGCCGCGGTCGGCATGGTCGCTGTGCAGACCCTTCTTCGAGCGCGCCCCGGGAACGTCTGCGTACAGCGCGAAGGCCACCGCGTCGAGAAGGCTTGTCTTCCCTGCGCCTGTCGCACCACGGACCAGGAACAGCCCGCTGCTCGACAGCGTGTCGAAGTCGACGGTGACAGTGCCCGCGAAAGGCCCGAAGGCGGTGACGCTCAGGGAATGGAGCCTCATGCGGCACCCGCGGTGGCGCGGTTGTGGCCGAGCTGCCCCTCGTCGTCGTGGCGCGCCGCGCCCACGCGGACGGACTCCACAGCCCGGGCGAGCAGGGCGCGCTCCTGCGCCGAGGCACGTGCTCCACCTCGGACGTGCTCCAGGAACTGGCAGCACACGTCGACGTCGTCGTGAGCCTCTACCCGCTCCGCGTACCGCCGCACCGGAACGGCCATCCCCTGCGGGTCGAAGCGCAGCTCCAACGTGTGCGGGAACCGCCTTCGCACCCGCTCCATCGCCCCCAGCGGACGGGCGGGATCCGTCAGGGTCACCTGGCACCAGGCCCGCTCAGCATGCGTGAGAGCGGGATCCGCGAGGATGGAGTCAAGGTCTCCACGGATCGTGGCAAGGGGTCTGGCCACCGGTGAGTCCACGGCCTGGACGTGAACGCCGTCATCGTCGAGATCGACCAGCCAGGAGCCCTTGGTCTGGCCGGCCTCGCTGAACGAGAGCGCGAGCGGCGAGCCGCTGTAGCGGAGGTGCTCGCCGACCCGCTGCCGCCCGTGCAGGTGACCCAGTGCCACATAGTCGTGGCCCGCGAAGACGCGAGGGTGGACGGCGGAGACGCCTCCGACGGAGATGTCCCGCTCCGAGTCGGTGGTGGCCCCACCGGTGACGAACGCATGCGCCATCACCACCGAGCGAGCGCGGCGCTGACGGTCGACGCGGACGCGCGCGAGCGCGGCGCCGAGCACCCCTGCATGGGTCCGGTCGGCCGAGGCGAGCGGCGCGCAGGCGACGGACGGTTCGAGGTAGGGCAACGGGTAGACCGCGACGTCCTTCACCATGACCGGCGTCCCGATCGACGCCACGGAGGAGCGGATGTGGAGCCCGGCGCGCGCGAGCAGCTCATGGGCGAACCCGAGGCGGATGGCGGAGTCGTGGTTCCCGCTGGAGAGCAGCACCGTCGCACCGGCGTCGATGAGCCGCGTCACAGACTCCGAGAGCAGCTGAACCGTCTCGGGAGCCGGCATGGCGCGGTCGTAGATGTCGCCCGCGACCAGGACGGCGTCCACCTGCTCCGAGCGGACCGTCGACACCAGGTGGTCGACGAGCTGCGCCTGCGCGTCGAGCAGCCCCACCTGGTGGAAGGACCGTCCCAGGTGCCAGTCGGAGGTGTGGAGGAACCGCACACCCGCAGGTTAGGAGAGCGCACCGACAGGCGTTGGCAGGCGCGCCCTGCATGTGGTTGGGTCAGTACAGCGTTGGGTTGTTCCACGAGGCGACACGCGGGCATACCGGCAGGCACTGCAAGGGAGGGTTCCCGTGGGTGAAGAGGTGGGCGCGCAGAGCTACACCCGAGAACAGCGTCAGCGCTATCGGGAGAAGGTGCGCCAGAACCTCGACGTCTTCGAGCGGATGCTGGCCCAGAGCGTGTTCGAGTTCGAGCGCCCCATGACCGGGATGGAGATCGAGCTCAACCTCGTGGACGACCGGTACCAGCCGAAGTTCGCCAACGCCGAGGTGCTCGAGGCCATCGCGGATCCGGGCTACCAGACCGAGCTCGCGCGGTACAACATCGAGCTCAACGTCCCGCCGCGCCCGCTGCCCGGTGACGCGGCGATCGAGCTCGAGGACGAGATGCGTGCCTCACTGAACGCCGCCAGCGCCGCGGCTGAGAAACGCGGAGCGCACATCGTCGCGGTGGGGATCCTGCCGACGATCATGCCGGAGCACTTCGAGGGGGAGTGGATCAGCGCGAACAACCGCTACACCGCCCTGAACGACTCGATCTTCTACGCGCGCGGTGAGGACATCTACCTCGACATCGAGGGCCCGACGGGGGAGCGGGTCGCCACGTACTGCGACTCGATCGCTCCGGAGTCGGCGTGCACCAGCGTGCAGCTTCACCTCCAGGTCGCACCAGCTGACTTCGCCGCCCACTGGAACGCCGCACAGGCCCTCGTCGCCCCGCAGATCGCCTTGGCTGCCAACTCGCCGTTCTTCTTCGGCAAGCGGTTGCACGCCGAGACCCGGATCGAGCTGTTCAGCCAGGCGACGGACACCCGGAGCATCGAGCTGAAGAACCAGGGCGTCCGGCCCAGGGTGTTCTTCGGGGAGCGGTGGATCACCTCGATCTTCGACCTCTTCGAGGAGAACGTCCGCTACTTCCCGGCCCTGCTCGCAGAGGTGAGCGACGAGGACCCGATCACCTTCCTCGAGTCAGGTCAGGCGCCCTCGCTTCCTGAGCTCCGTCTGCACAACGGCACGATCTACCGCTGGAACCGGCCGATCTACGACATCGTCGGCGGCACTCCACACCTGCGGGTGGAGAACCGCGTGCTCCCGGCGGGCCCCACCCTCGTGGACGTGATGGCGAACGCGGCGTTCTACTACGGCGTGATCCGCAAGCTCGCCTCGGACGACCGGCCGATCTGGAGCAAGATGAGCTTCGCGGCCGCGGAGCAGAACTTCCACAACGCTGCCCGTGACGGCATCGAGTCGCGGCTCTACTGGCCGGGCTTCGGCGAGGTGCGAGCTGAGGAGCTCGTCCTTCGCCATCTGCTGCCCATGGCCCACCAGGGCCTCGCGGAGTGGGGGGTCTCGGCCGCCGTTCGTGAGCGGTACCTCTCGGTGATCGAGGGCCGCTGCAAGACCAGCAGAAACGGTGCCACGTGGCAGTCCGAGACGGTCGCGAGCCTGGAGAAGGCGGGGATGGACAGGCAGAGCGCCCTCGGGGAGATGCTGCGGCTGTACGCCAAGAACATGCACAGCAACGAGCCCGTGCATACCTGGGCGATCCCCTAGCCGGCCGGCGTTCCGGGAGCGGGGTCAGTGGCGCCGGTTACGCTGTAGGACATACCTTGACGCCCTTGACGCTGAGTGGAGACCTGCCATGTCGCTACCGACCCGTTTGACCACGGATCTCGAGGCGCTGACCGCGGCGCTTCACCGGCGCATCCGCCTGCGGGCCGAATCCCTTCGCGCCCAGGGGCGCGTCCTCGAGCTCGGCGACGTGGAGCAGCTCGCGGACCGCATGGTTGCGGCCCTGCCGACGGTGCATCCGCTGGACGAGCCGCTCGGGCCGTTCTATGACACCCCTGGGCTCGTGGCGTGGCTCGGCATCTCCCGACAGGCCCTGTTCGACCGGGTGCGGCGCGGGACCGTGCTGGCATGCCGCACCTCCGACGGTCATCTCGTCTACCCCTCGCTGCAGTTCGGGCGCAACGGAACAGTGCGTGCGGGCGTCCAGGAGGCGGTCGGAGCGTTCACCCGCAAGGGGGTCGACGGCTGGTCCATCGGCGCCTGGCTGACCACCCCGACGCCGGTCTTCGACGGCCACAGTGCGGTCGACTACCTCGTGGTGCATCGGTCCTCGGCCGCGGCGGTCGGCCGGGTCGCGGACGCGGCGGCGTCGGACGCAGCCGCCTGGGCGGCATGACGGCCCGCGAGCGGCCGGCCCAGGGGCCACCGCCCGCTACGCTGCAGGGCTTCCCCGCATACGAGCTGCTGGCCTCCACGGACCTGTACCGGGCGCACCAGGTCGACCTCGGTCCATGGTGGTTCGGCAGCGACCGCGCTGGTCGCTTCGACCTCGGTCCGCCCGACGGGACCTGCTATACGGCCCTGGATGCCCTGAGCGCGCTGCGTGAGCGCGTCGGTCCGGTGCTCGGGGGTGCAAACGCCGTCCCGGAGTCGCTGCTGTCCGAGGTGGTGGTCTCGCGTCTCAGGCTTCCGGAGCCTCGGTCGGTGGCGAACTGCCAGGACCGGGCCGCTGGCGACTTCGGCGTCACTCGCGAGCTCGAGACGATGGTGCCGTATGCCGTGCCTCAGCAGTGGGCGCAGGCGTTCCGGTCCGCGGGGCTGGCCGGGGTTCGATACGGCCCGCGGTTCACCCCGGGGGAGTGCAGCGCCGTGGCGCTGTTCGACGAGCAGGGGTCGCGCCCGTGGCCGGCCGACCCCGATCCGGTACCCGCGCGGGCAGTGCCCGGGGCGCCCGCCCTCGTGCCGACGCCTCGCCGGGCCGACCTCACCGTCGTGCGACCGCCCAGGACCCGGGTCACGAAGGCCTAGCAGACACCGCAGGACCGTGGTTCCACACGCGGATGGCCGGCTCCTCCCGCTCGAACTGCAGCACGCTGACCGAGCCGGCGTCGAACAGCAGCTGGGCTCCCATCCGCGGCTCCTGCCGCAGGAAGACCGTGGCCAGGACGCGCAGGCAGTGCCCGTGACCGACCAGGGCGACGTCGCCGTCGGACATGGCCGCCACCGCGCGCCGCACGACTCGGGAGGCCCGCGCGGCCACCTCCTCCACGGTCTCGCCCGGGGTGTCGCCCGCCGGCACGCCGTGCTCGAAGACGGTCCAGTCGTAGCCCAGCTCGGACCGGATGTCGGCCGTGGTCCGGCCTTCGTAGCCGCCGTAGTCCCACTCCAGCAGGTCCGCGTCGGGCTGCGTGGCCAGCCCCGCGAGCTCAGCCGTCCGCTTCGCGCGCTGAAGCGGAGACGCGAGCGCGAGGGAGAAGTGGTAGCCGGTGAGGAGCCGGCCCGCCGCCGTGGCCAGCTCCTCACCGTGCGAGGTGAGCGGGATGTCGGTACGTCCGGTGTGCTGGCCCGAGAGCGACCACTCGGTCTCCCCGTGGCGCAGCAGGACCAGGCGTCCTTCGGGTGGCACGGTCGACGACGTCACCCAGCCAGCATGACAGAGTGGCCCCATGCCCCTGCCGTACCGGCTGCTCAACGTCTTCGCCGAGCCGGGAAACCCGTTCTCCGGCAACCCTCTGTGCGTCTTCGAGGACGGTTCGCCTCTCTCGGAGGGCCAGCTGCAGGGCTTGGCACGGCAGTTCAACCTGTCCGAGACCACGTTCGTGTTGGGGCCGACGACGGGCGGCCACGCAGCGGTGCGCATCTTCACGACCGCCTCGGAGATGCCGTTCGCGGGCCACCCGACGCTCGGGACGGCGCATGTCGTACGAGACCTATGGGGCCTGGGCGACGACCTTGCCCTGTCCATGCCGGCCGGCATCGTCCCGGTACGCGCGACGGGGGACGAATGGACGCTCACCGCTCTGACGGGCACGGTGGAGCGCGACCTCGACAGCGCGGAGCTGGCCCGGGCGTTGGGGCTGCAGCCGTCCGACCTGCTTCCGCCGGCCCAGCAGGTGAGCGTCGGCACCTCCCAGGTGATGGCCCGGGCCTCCTCGGTGGAGGCGGTGCGCCGCGCACGTCCCGATGCTGCCGCGATGGCGCGCTACGGCTCCATGGGGGTACGGGGCGGTGAGACCCTGGTGTACCTCTGGGCCGAGACCGGTGACGGCGAGCTGGAAGCCCGCGCACTGATCAGCGACGGGGTGAGCATCTCCGAGGACGCCGCCACGGGTTCGGCATGCTCGAACCTGGGCGCCTGGTTCGCTGCGCGCTCAGAGATGGGGGAGTGGACCGTCAGGCAGGGTCGCCAGCTGGGGAGGCCTTCCACCCTCAGGCTCAGCGTGGGCTCGTGCGGCACGGTACGCGTTGGCGGTCTGGTGCGCGAGGTGGGGCGCGGCGTCGTCGACCTGGACAGGGCAGGTGCCTAGCGGTGTCCCGGTTCGTGGTGCTCCTGCGTGCAGTCAACGTCGGTGGGCGGAAGCTTCGCATGGACGAGGCGCGAGAAGTCTTGCAGGAGAACGGCTTCTCGGCGGTCGAGTCGCACATCCAGACTGGGAACTTCCTGGTGGCCACGCCGCTGCGCAGCGCAGAGAAGGTGGAGCAGACTGTGGGGCGGGTCCTCGGTGCGCACGCCGGGTACGACATCGTGGCCATCGCCCGCACGCCTGCCCAGCTCACTGGCCTGGTGGCCGCGGTGGACGCCATACCGCCGTCGGCTGCGGTGGGAGGCAGCCGGTATGTGAGCTTCTGCGTGAGGGCTCCGACGGGTGACTACGCCTCGGCGCTGGAGGACTGGGCGGCCGGTGGGGAACATGCCACGGTCATCGGCAAGGATGTCCTTCTGGAGTATGCGGTGCCCTTCAACGAGGCGAAGCTCACCGGAGCCCGCCTGGAGAAGGTCCTCGGGGTGCCCGGCACCGCGAGGAACCTGACCGTCGTCCGCGCACTGGCGCAGAAGTGGGGAGAACCATGACCGAAGAGACCGGCGGTACGGGACTGGGACACCGGTCGATCAGCATGGAGCGCGTCTCCAAGGGCGTCTTCGACGTGACCAACGCTCGGGGTGGCACCATGAGGATCGGCGGCGACGGCCCGGCCTTCACGCCGGTCGAGCTGCTGCTTGCCGCCATTGCGGGCTGTAGCGCCATCGACGTGGACTTCATCACCGTGAAGCGGGCCGAGCCCGAGACGTTCACCGTCGAGGCCTCCGGGGACAAGGTGCGCGACGACGACGGCAACCACATGCGTGACCTACAGGTGCGGTTCTCGGTGAGCTTCCCGGAGGGGGAGGCCGGGGACCGGGCGCGCGAGATGCTGCCGAGGGCGATCGCGATGTCCCATGACCGACTGTGCACCGTGAGCAGGACCGTAGAGCTCGGCACGCCGATCGACACCGCCGGCTCGGAAGGCTAGGCGGCCGAGGACCGCACGGCGTAGCGCAGCATCGCCACGCCGCCGACCGTGCGCTGCTCCAGCAGGTGAAGTTCCAGCGGGACGTCCGCCGGTAGCGCCGCGGTGCCACCACCTACGTTCACCGGCGTCAGGTACAGCGTGAGCTCGTCGACGAGTCCGGCCCGGAACGCCTCTGCCGCCAGGGTGGGTCCTCCCACACTGAGGTCGGCCTGGCTCTCCTCCTTGAGCCTGCGGACCTCCTCGGCATCGAACCGAGGCACGAGCCGCGTCCGACGGGTGCTGACCTCGGTCAGCGTGGCGGAGTACACCACCTTGTCGGCGGACTGCCAGATGCGTCGGTACTCCGCACTGGTGGAGGACCTGTCGGCGGACTCGTCGGCCGCGTCCCAGTAGCGCATCACTTCGAACATCCGACGGCCGTACAGGTACGTTCCGACCTCCCTCTCGCTGTCATTCACGAGGCGGTGGAGCTCTTCGGTCGGCCTGGCCCAGTCGAACCGCCCCGTCGAGTCCGCGACATACCCGTCCAGGGAGGTGATGGCCGAGTAGCGCAGCCGTTGCAGCGACATGCGTCAGCCCACCGCGTCGCGTGCGCTGACGAAGGCGGTGACGCACGCTCTGACGTCGTCCTCGGTGTGGGCGGCCGAGAGCTGGACGCGGATGCGCGCCTTGCCTTGGGGGACGACGGGGTAGGAGAAGGCGATGACGTAGACGCCCTCCTCGAGCATCGCGTCGGCGATCTGCGCGGCGCGGCGGGCGCCGTCCGGTCCCGGGAACATCACCGGGGTGATGGGGTGTTCGCCGGGCAGGAGGTCGAAGCCGGCGTCGGTCATGAGCGTGCGGAACAGGGTGGTGTTGGAGCGCAGACGTTGTCGGGCGTCGTGGGAGGTCGCGGCGATCTGCAGGGCGGCCAGGGAGCCGGCGGCGACACTGGGGGCGACGGCGTTGGAGAACAGGTAAGGCCGGGAGCGCTGGCGAAGCAGGTCGACGATCTCCTGGTGTGCCGCGACGTACCCGCCGGAGGCACCGCCGAGGGCCTTGCCCAGGGTGCCGGTCAGGATGTCGACCCTGTCCATCACGCCGAAGCGTTCGGGGGTGCCGCGGCCACCATCGCCGACGAACCCGACAGCGTGGCTGTCGTCGACCAGGACCATTGCGCCGAACTCCTCGGCCAGGTCGCAGATCTGGTCCAGCGGGGCCAGGTAGCCGTCCATCGAGAAGACCCCGTCGGTGACCACGACGGTACGCCGCGCTCCACCGTCACGAGCCGCCTGGAGCTGGGTGCGCAGGTCGGCCAGGTCGGCGTTCCTGTACCGGAACCGCTGGGCCTTGGACAGCCTGATCCCGTCGATGATCGAGGCGTGGTTGAGCTCGTCGGACACGATGGCGTCCTCGGCCCCGAACAGCACCTCGAAGACCCCGCCGTTGGCGTCGAAGCAGGAGGAGTACAGGATCGTGTCCTCGGTCCCCAGGAAACCGGAGATGGCTGCCTCGAGGCTCTTGTGCAGCTCCTGGGTGCCGCAGATGAAGCGCACGCTGGCCATGCCGAAGCCCCACTCCTGCAACGCCTTCGCCGCCGCGGCCTCCACGTCGGGGTGGTCGGCCAGGCCCAGGTAGTTGTTGGCGCAGAAGTTCAGCGCTTCGGTCCGCGACGTACGGATGTGCGCCGACTGCGGTGAGGTGAGCTCCCGCTCACGCTTGTACAGGCCGGCCTCCTCGATCTCGGCAAGGGTGGCCGCAAGCTCGTCCTTGACACTGCCGTACACGATGTCTCAGCTCCAATCCATGACGACCTTGCCGCACTGACCCGACCGGGCCGCGGCGAACGCCTCCTGCCACCGGTCGGCGGGGAAGCGGTGGGTGATGACCGAGGCGATCCGCTCGCGCAGCAGCGCGGAGCTGCCCAGCATCGAGCTCATCGCGTACCAGGTGTCGTACATCTCGCGGCCGTAGATGCCCTTGATCGTGATCATGTGCGTGATCACCCGACCCCAGTCGACCGAGAAGCGGTCCTTCGGCAGACCCAGCATGGCGACCCGGCCGCCGTGGTTCATGTTGGTCAGCATGTCCTCGACGGCACTGGGAACCCCGGACATCTCCAGCCCCACGTCGAAGCCCTCCTTCATGCCCAGCGACCGCATCGCCTCGGCCAGCGTACTGGCGGACGCGTCGACGACCAGGTCGGCGCCCGCGTTCTTCGCCAGCTCCAGCCGGTAGCCGCTGACGTCGGTCACCACGACGTGCCGCGCTCCGACATGGCGGGCCAGGGCGGTCGCCATCACACCGATCGGACCGGCCCCGGTGATGACGACGTCCTCGCCGGCCATGGGGAAGGACAGTGCCGTGTGGGTGGCGTTCCCCAGCGGGTCGAACACTGCGGCCAGGTCCGGGTCGAGCTCGGGTGGCTGGACCCACACGTTGGAGGCCGGGATGACGACGAAGTCGGCGAACGCCCCGTCGCGGTTCACCCCGATCCCCCTGGTGTGGATGCACAGATGCCGTCGACCCGCGCGGCAGTTGCGGCACGTCCCGCAGACGATGTGTCCCTCACCGGAGGCGCGCTGGCCGACCAGCACCCCACTGACGTCGGCGCCGACCTCGACCACCTCCCCGTAGAACTCGTGGCCGATCGTCATCGGCGGCGCAACGGTCGAGGCCGCCCAGTCGTCCCACTGCTCCAGATGCAGGTCCGTGCCGCACAACCCGGCCCGCAGCACCCGGATCTTCACATCAGCCGGACCGGGCTGCGGCTCGGGGACGTCTCTGAGCTCGAGTCCTGGGCCGGCCTGGGTCTTGACGAGGGCGCGCACGAGGTCAACCTATCGGCAGCCGGAGGCGCCCCCCGAAGGCCCACGCGCGAGTCGCGGCATACAGTCTGGACATGGCGAGGTACCTGGACGTTCACCCGGTCGACCCCCAGCCTCGCGCCATCACGCAAGCCGTGCAGCTGGTGCGGGACGGGGGACTGCTCGCCTACCCGACCGACTCCGGCTATGCCCTCGGCTGCGCTCTGGGGAACCAGGACGGCAAGGAGCGGATCATGAGGATCCGCCAGCTGAGTGACGGGCACCACTTCACCCTGATGTGCAGGGACTTCGCCCAGCTGGGGCAGCTCGTCCACATCGACAACACGGTGTTCCGCGCCATCAAGGCGGCCACACCAGGGAGCTACACCTTCATCCTCCCCGCGACCAAGGAGGTGCCACGCAGGCTGCTGCACCCGAAGAAGAAGACGGTCGGGGTGCGCATCCCGCAGGACCGGGTCGTCCAGGCCCTGCTGGCAGAGCTGGCCGAACCGTTGCTCTCGAGCACCCTGATCCTGCCTGGCGAGGACGGCCCGATGACGGAGGGCTGGGTCGTCAAGGACGAGCTGGACAACCAGGTCGACGCGGTCGTCGACTCGGGGGAGTGCGGCACGGAGCCCACGACGGTCATCGACTTCTCCGGGGGCTCGCCGGAGGTGGTCAGGGTCGGCGCCGGCGACCCTGCGCCCTTCAGCTAGCGGTCTCCGCCAAGGGTCCTTCGGGCAAGGCGTCTTCGGTCAAGGGCCCTTAAGGCAAGGGTCCTTCGGGCAACGGTCACGGCGGACCGTCGCCGTCGCAGAGCAGTCGCTGCAACGCGACGGCGTCATGCGGAGCCCTGCCGTCCGCGTCGTTGTCGAAGTAGACGTACGTGTCGTGCCCCTCGGCGTGCCAACCCCTGGCCAGCTCGGCCCAGCGCCGTAGGGACGCCTCGCCGTAGCCGCCGTGGTACAGCCGCTGCTCACCGTGGAGGCGGACGTAGTGGAAGTCAGCGGTGGTGTCGCCCATGCGCGGCCACCTGCCGGCGGTGTCGGCCACGACCATGGCGACGCCGTGCTCGCGCAGCACCTCGCGCGCGGCCTCGGTGTCGAACGAGGTATGGCGCGGCTCGAGGGCGTGCCGGATCGGGCGGCTGCTCTCGACCCGGGTCAGGACGCGGTCCTCGGCGAGCTTGTCGTCGTGCCGGGCGGCCAGTGCCGCTGCGGCGTCCGTCGTGTCCGGCAGGAGCGTGAGGAAGTCGTCGAGGACCTGGGTGTCGAGCTCGACGCGCTCAGGAAGCTGCCATAGGAACGGTCCAAGCATCGGGCCGAGGGCCAGCGGGCCGGAGGCGAAGAAGTTTGCCAGCGCCGTCTCCACCCCTCGGAGCCGCTTCAGGTGCGTGATGAACCGTCCGCCCTTGACCGCGAACACGAAGTCCTCGGGCACCGCCTGCCGCCACGCGGCATACGAGCTCGGGCGCTGGAGGGAGTAGAACGAGCCGTTGATCTCGACCGAGCTCATCCGCTCCGCAGCGTACGCGAGCTCGTCACGCTGACGAAGGCCTACGGGGTAGAAGTCGCCGCGCCAGCGCGGATAGCGCCAGCCGGACACGCCGATCCGGTACTCGGGCATGGAGACCTACATCTCCTCGTGCGTGTCCGGGTCACCACCGAACAGGCGGCCGTCCGGCCTGCCCAGAGCGGTGACGGCCGCCATCTCGTCCTCGGAGAGCTCGAAGCCGAAGAGGTCGAGGTTGGTCTGCTGGCGTTGCGGCGTGGCGGACTTCGGCAGTGGCATGGAGCCCAGCTGGAGGTGCCAGCGGAGGATGACCTGACCGGGGGAGACGTGATGTGCGGCCGCAGCCCGCGCCACCGGCGGCTCGTCGAACGGTGCCTGCCGCTTGCCGAGCGGACTCCACGCCTGGGTGCGGATGCCCAGCTCGTCATGGACGGCGCGCATCTTCTCCTGCGGGAAGTAGGGATGGAGCTCGATCTGGTTGAGCGCAGGGGTTACTCCGGTGGCCTCGATGACCTGGCGCAGGTGGTCCTCGGTGAAGTTGCTGACGCCCACGGTCGTGACGAGCCCTTCCCGTTGTGCCTCGACGAGGGCCTCCCAGGCCTCGGTGAAGAGGCCCTGGCTGGGGTTCGGCCAGTGGATGAGGGCTACGTCGAGGCGGTCGAGGCGCAGACGCTCCACCGAGTCCCGAAGAGACTGCAGGGCAAGCGGTTTGGCGTGGAAGCGGCCCGGGATCTTCGTCGCGATGCGCACGTCGTCGCGGGGGAGTCCCGACCGCCTGACGGCCTCACCGACCTCGACCTCGTTCTCGTAGTTCACCGCGGTGTCGAGATACCGGTAACCGTTGTCCAGCGCTGCCACCATGGCGATGACCCCGTCGTCGCCACGAAGGGGGTACGTCCCGAAGCCGATGGCAGGCACCACGGTGCCGTCGTTGAGGGTGTAGGCGGTGGTGTCGTTGGCCATGAGGCCACCGTAGGTCAGAACGTATGCGGTCGCCCGTGGGTGGACTGCGAGCTCAGGGCCCGTCGCAGGGCCAGTCGGGCCCGCCGCGCCAGCTGTCGCGCGGCCGGGACGGTCACCCCCAGGTGAGAAGCGACGTCCTCGTACGGGCGCCCGTCGAAGTACACCAGGAGCAGAACGTGTTGCCAGTGCTCGGGCAGGGCGCTCATCGCGGATCTCAGACGGTCCTGCACCAGCTCGTCAAGCACCAGGTCCTCAGGGCTGCCTTGGGCCACGCGGGCCGCGTAGCAGGGGTGCGAGAGGGCGGCGTCCTGGACGTCTGCCACCCAGAGGTGGATCCGGTCACGGCGGAGCCTGGTGAGGTGCAGGTTGCGCACCACGGCGCGCAGGTAGGCAGCCACTTCGGTGTGCGGCCCACGACCAGCCCGTAGCTGCTCCCACGTCCTGGTGAACGCGTCCGCGACGAGGTCCTCCGCGGTGTGGAACTGCGCCAGTCGCCGGGCATACCCGCGCACGGCCGGGGCGTGCTGCTCGTACAGCGCGGCGAACGCGGCCTGGTCACCGGCCCGCGCCGCCTCCAGCAGGCGAGCGGAGTCCGGGCGCCGGTCGACCGGGTCGCCACGGTCGCCATCGCCGTCGCCATCGTCCCCGCTGGGCAGCATGCATTTCCCCTGTTCCCCCCGATGTGGTGCTCTCACGGCGGCTCAGGCCGCCCTGCACATGGCTCCAATGGTGGCGGAGCGGGACGTACGCCAAACTCGGCGAGGCGCCAAATGCGTCTCCCATGCGAGACGGCAACCTGGCGTCAGCAGGCCTGACGGTACCGAGCGGGGACGCTGCCCGTGTTCAGAGTGACATAATGTTGATTATCGGCGTTATTCCAAGAGCGATGACGCTCAGCAGCGACCGGGAAGGAACGCTAGGGTCGGGCCTCGTGACCAGGCAACTATGAGCGCGCGACGTCGGCGCCTGGACCGTCGATGACGTCGGCCCGGATGATCACGAGGCCTGGGCTGTCCTGCACCGCGGCTATCTCGACTTCTACGAGTGCACGCGGCCGGACGAGGTCACGGCTGTCGTGTGGCGGTGGCTCCTCGACCCCGACCACGAGCTCGAGTGCCTCGTCGTGAGCCCGTCGCCCGGTGCGCCGCCGGTCGGGCTGGCCCACCACCGCCCGTTCGTCCGCCCCCTCCATGGGTCCCTGGCGTGCTTCCTCGACGACCTGTACGTGGCGGAGTCCGCACGCGGCACCGGTGCCGTGGACGCGCTGCTCGCGGGTCTGCAGGCCCGTTGCCGCGAGCGCGGGTGGGCGCCCGTGCGCTGGGTCACGAGCGCATCGAACGCGAGGGCCCGAGCCGTGTACGACCGGCTCGCCACGCAGACCGAACTTGTCACCTACGACCTCGTCGTCGACGGCGAAGCACCGGGCTGACTCCCGGCGTTCATGCTCCGACGTACGCCGCCAGGTGCTCCCCGGTGAGCGTCTGGCGACCGGCTACGAGATCGGCGGGCGTGCCTTCGAAGACGATGCGGCCACCGTCATGGCCGGCTCCCGGGCCGAGGTCGATGATCCAGTCCGCATGCGCCATGACGGCCTGGTGATGCTCGATGACGATGACGGACCTGCCCGAGTCGACCAGCCGGTCCAGCAGGCGCAGGAGCTGTTCCACGTCTGCAAGATGCAGCCCACTGGTGGGCTCGTCCAGGACGTAGACGCTGCCCTTCTCGGCCAGATGCGCGGCCAGCTTCAGCCTCTGCCGCTCCCCACCGGACAGCGTGGTCAGCGGTTGTCCCAAGCTGACATAACCAAGTCCCACGTCGGACAGGCGCGTGAGGATGGTGTGCGCCGCAGGCGTGCTCGCCGCGGCGCCCTGGGCGAAGAACGCCTCCGCCTCGGTGACCGAGAGGTCGAGGACTTCGGCGATAGAGCGACCACCGAAGGTGTACTCGAGTACGGAGGCCTGGAACCGCCTGCCCTCACACTCCTCACAGACGGACTCGACGGTGGCCATGACGCCTAGCTCGGTGAAGATGACGCCGGCGCCGTTGCACGCGGGACACGCCCCCTCCGAGTTCGAGCTGAAGAGCGCCGGCTTCACGCCGTTGGCCTTCGCAAAGGCCTTGCGAATGGGGTCGAGCAGTCCGGTATACGTTGCCGGGTTGCTCCGCCGCGACCCGCGGATCGCCCCCTGGTCGATCGTGACGACGCCCTCGCGGCCGGCCACCGAGCCCTGGATCAACGAGCTCTTGCCGGATCCGGCCACGCCCGTCAGGACACAGAGCACCCCGAGCGGGAGGTCGACGTCCACCTTCTGGAGGTTGTGCGTCGAGGCACCACGGACCTCCAAAGCGTCGGAGGCCCGCCGGACGGAGTCCTTGAGGGACGCGCGGTCGTCGAGGTGTCGTCCCGTGACGGTGTCGCTTCGACGGAGCTCCTCGACGGTGCCCTCGAAACACACGGTGCCGCCCGCTGCACCGGCGCCCGGCCCGAGGTCGACGACATGGTCGGCGATCGCTATCGCCTCGGGCTTGTGCTCCACGACCAGCACGGTGTTGCCCTTGTCCCGAAGCTGGAGGAGCAGGACGTTCATCCGGGCGATGTCGTGCGGGTGCAGGCCTACCGTGGGCTCGTCGAAGACGTACGTCACGTCGGTCAGCGACGATCCCAGGTGGCGGATCATCTTGGTGCGCTGCGCCTCTCCCCCGGACAGCGTGCCGGACGGCCGGTCCAGCGAGAGGTAGCCAAGGCCGATCTGCGCGAAGGAGTCCATGAGGTGCTGCAGCCCGGCGAGCAGCGGCGCGACCGACGGCGCATCGAGATCGCGGATCCACTGCGCCAGATCGCTGATCTGCATCGAGCAGACCTCGGCGATGTTCAGTCCCTTGATCCTGGACGACCGGGCCTCTTTGCTCAGCCGTGTCCCGTCACAGTCGGGACAGGTGTCGAAGGTGATCGCGCGCTCGACGAAGGCCCGGATGTGCGGCTGCATCGCGTCGATGTCCTTGGCAAGCATGGACTTCTGGATCTTCGGGATGAGCCCCTCGTAGGTGAGGTTGATGCCTTCGACCTTGACCTTCGTGGGCTCCTTGTAGAGCAGGTCGTGCAGCTCCTTCTTGGTGTACCTGGCGATGGGCTTGTCCGGGTCGAAGAACCCGCAGCCGCGGAAGATCCGGCCGTACCAGCCATCCATGCTGTACCCCGGAATGGTGAGTGCTCCCTGGTTGAGCGACAGGCTCGCGTCGTACAGCGCAGTGAGGTCGAAGTCGCTGACCGAGCCCATGCCCTCGCACCGGGCGCACATGCCGCCCTGGTAGACGGCCTTGCGTACGACCGTCTTCTCGCCGCGCCCCTTGTCGGTACTCATCACGCCGCTGGCCGTCCGCGTCGGGACGTTGAACGCGAAGGCAGTCGGTGGGCCGATGTAGGGCCGTCCCAAGCGGCTGAACAGGATCCGGAGCATCGCGTTGGCGTCCGTCGCCGTGCCCACCGTCGACCGGGGGTTGGAGCCCATCCGCTCCTGGTCGACAAGGATCGCCGTGGTGAGGCCTTCCAGGACGTCGACGTCGGGCCGCGCGAGGGCAGGCATGAAGCCCTGCAGGAAGGCGCTGTACGTCTCGTTGATCAGCCGCTGCGACTCCGCAGCGATGGTGTCGAAGACCAGGGAGCTCTTGCCCGACCCCGAGACGCCGGTGAACACCGTCAGCCGGCGCTTCGGGATGTCGAGGCTCACGTCCTTGAGGTTGTTCTCACGCGCTCCGTGCACGCGGATGACACTGTGGCTGTCGGCCGGACTCGTCCCAGCCGGGGCGCCAGAGCCCGCCGCCGTGCTGCCTGCGCTGGTCACCATGCTCAGGGCAGCTCCTGGATCCGGAGCAGGTTCCCGGCAGGGTCGCGGACGGCGCAGTCACGGACCCCGTACGGCTGGTGCGTCGGCTCCTGGACGATCTCGGCGTCGCGTGACTGCAGCCGCTCGAAGGTACCGTCGAGGTCCTTGGTGGCCATGAGGATCGTGGCGTAGCTGCCCTTGGCCATCATCTTGGTGATGGTGCGGCGCTCCTCGTCGGTGATGCCGGGGTCGACACCGGGGGGATGCAGGACGATGGATGTTCCGGGCTGGTCGGCGGGGCCGACGGTGAGCCAGCGCATCCCGTCGTAGCCCACGTCGTTGCGCACCTCGAAGCCCAGGGTGTCGCGGTAGAAGGCCAGCGCCGCCTCCGGGTCGTCCTGTGGGAGGAAGCTGGCGTGAATGCTGATGTCCATGCGGTCAGGCTAGTTGCGGCTCGTCGGCGCGCGCTTCTCTATTCCTGACCGGCCTGGCCACCTGTTTCACGACGCACGACGGGAGCTCCGCCGCGTGCGCTGCGGCCTGACGCTGGTACACGCTGGGCGGCATACCGACGAGCTGGGTGAAGCGGCTGCTGAACGTGCCCAGCGACGCGCAGCCGACGGCGAAGCACACCTCGGTCACGCTGAGGTCGCCGCGGCGCAGCAGCGCCATGGCTCGTTCGATGCGTCGGGTCATGAGGTAGCCGTACGGCGACTCGCCGTAGGCCTCCTTGAACCGGCGGCTGAGATGCCCAGCCGACATGTGTACGCCACGAGCGAGCGCCTCGACGTCCAGCGGCTGTGCGTACTCCCGGTCCATCCGGTCGCGTACGCGGCGCAGCCGCGCAAGCTCCTGCAAGCGCTGTGGCGGGCTCCCATTGGTGGTCACGTTCGCGATGGTGCCACGTACCACCGACGTTGCCTAGCGGCTCAGCCCCACCAGAACGACGTGGCGATCACGGCATACACCGCGATGAGGGCCGCCCCCTCGATCCACGTGGACTCGCCGTCGAACGTGATGAACGCGGTGATGACCACCGCGATCACGACGGCCACCACGAGCAGCGGTGGGAAGACCAGGGTCAGCGCGGTGAACCCGAGGAGCGAGGACAGGATGACGAGCAGCGGCGCCAGGACCAGCGCGATCTGCAGGGGGCTGTTGATGACGACAGAGAAGGCGTACTCCGAACGCCCCTGCGCCGCCAGCTGGACACCCACGACGTTCTCGACGGCGTTCCCGGCGATCGCCACGATCACCAGGCCCGCGAAGGCCTGGGAGATGTTCAGCGCCTGCATGGCCGGCTGGAGGGCTGCGACGAACCAGTCCGACACGAAGGCCGCCAGCACCGCGGCAAGCACCAGGAGCGCCACGGCGAGCCAGAGCGGCCACCGCGGCTGCTCCTGCTCCATCCCTGCTCCGGTACTCCGGGAGCGGCCGGTCGCCCGCTCGTCTCCGGCGGTCTCCCTCCCCCCTGCCCCGGCCCGCTGCGGCTCCCGGCGCAGGGATGCGGGCAGCGTCAGGGCGAAGAGCAGCAGCAGCACCGCCGACACGATGAGGGACAGGGTCTTCTCGTGGGCCGCTGCGGGGGTGTGCACGTAGTGCGCCAGCGACGGCACCACCATGGCCGCGACGGAGAGCACCATCAGCACGATGGTCTGGCGGGCGCGCTCGGAGTCGAGCTGCTGCGTGCCGTGCCTGAGGCCACCGACGACGAAGGCCATACCGAGGACCAGGAGCAGGTTCGCCAGGATGGAGCCGATCAGGGCTGCCTGCACCACCGCGACGAGGCCCGCCTTGAGGGCGAACAGGGCGATGAACAGCTCGGGAAGGTTGCCGAGGGCCGACTGCAGGACCCCTGTGGCGCCCGGCCCGAAGCGGTCCCCCAGCTGCTCCACGGACCTGCCCACCAGGGACGCGAGCAGCGTGACCGCCACCGCGGAGCAGGCGAAGGGCAGGACCGCTCCGGCACCGCCGTAGTGCGTCACCGCCGCGGCGACCACCGCCGCGGCACCGCCGACAACGATGAGGTAGTCCGAGCGGAGGAAGGTGTCGCGGGCGGGGGCCGTGGGCATGCTGCGCATCCTCGCACTGCCCTGTGCCTCAGGCACCCGTTCGGGCGGCAGGTTCAGCCCACTCGAACGGCCACGAGCTGACCGGACGGTCCCTGCTGGCCGATGCTGTCGGGACCTCCCCAGCGGTTCGTCGCGACATAGAGAACGCCGTCCGCGTAGGCGCAAGAGAACGCGCCCCGGTCGAGCGGCACCCGCTGGAGCACGGCGCCACCCTCCGCAACGAGGGCGCACTCCTGGTGCGGGACGTCGGCATACCAGATGGCTCCCTCCTCCCCGAGGCAGAGACCGTCGGGGGCTCCCCCGTCCAGCTCCGCCCAGACTCGCCGGCCGGTCAGGCTGCCGTCCGCCTCGATCGTGAACGCGGTGAGCCGCGAGCCGTATGACTCGGCCACCACGAGGGTCCGTTCGCCCAGCACCACCATCCCGTTGGGGAAGAGCATGTCCCCGGCCACCACCCTGGCCCCGCCTTCCGGTGGAACGACAGCGATCAGCCCGGGGCGCGGCTCACCCCCGGGAAAGTCGAACCCCACGTTGTTGACGTAGACCGTGCCGCCACGGTCGGTGGTCAGGTCGTTGAAGCTGCGGGCCGAGATGCTGCCCAGGTCGGCGTACACCGACAGCCGGTCTCCGTCCTGGACGCGCAGCAGCGTGCCGTCCATGACGAGGAGCCGGCCGTCGGGAAGGAAGTCGATGCACATCGGGAACGCCGAGCCGCTCGCCACCACGCTCCGGTGGCCCTCCGGGTCCACCGCGTCCACCGCGACCACCTCGTGCCGCCCCCAGTCGGAGACGTAGACCCGGCCATCACGACAGCGGGGCGACTCGGGGAACACCAGACCGTCCAGCAGCACCGTCGTCTCATGCATGCCAGGTAGACCGGCGAAGGCGGCCGAAGTCATCGCCGTCGCGCCGTGACGTCCCACCTCGGCCGCCATGACACACTTCCTCCCATGCGCTCGCGCGTGCTCCGTCCCATGGTGGACGCAGACCTGGACACCGTGCTGGCCATGAACGCCGCGCACGTCGAGCTCCTGTCCCCGTTGGACCCTGGACGGCTGGCGGACCTGCGCCGGTGGGCCGACCGAGCCGACGTCATCGTCGACGAGGGACAGACCGCAGGCTTCGTACTCGTCTTCGGGCCCGGCACTGGTTACGACTCCGTCAACTACCGCTGGTTCAGCCAGAGGTACGGGGACGGGTTCGACTATCTGGACAGGATCGTCATCGACGACCGCTTTCGCCGGCGCGGGTTGGCTTCGGCGGTGTATGACGAGATCGAGGCCGCCGCGGTCCGGCGAGGCAGGCTCGTCCTGGAGGTGAACCTGGAACCGGCGAACGAGCCGTCCCTGGCATTCCACCGGGGCCGGGGCTTCGCCGAGGTCGGGACGCTTGGTCCGGAGGGACACCGGGTCAGCCTGATGGCCAAAGCACTCTCAGCCGAAAGTGCGGGGTCGGCCGAAAGAGGGAACGCGGGCGTGACGTCAGGCCGTTAGGGTGCGTTGAGAAGGCAGCACTGCCCGTGGGGGGCGGTTGGTCGACGTGAGGAAGCACTGTGGTTTGGCTTGGGGTGAAGGCTGGGCTGACCAGCGCCGTGGTTGCGGTCGCGGTCCTGGCTGGCACCTCCCCGGCTCACGCGTCGAGCGCGGTCCCATCAGCCTCTTCGACCACTCCAGTCACGAGAGCAACCACGGTCGACAAAAGGACAGCGGCCACGGTCAGCACGGGGTCCACGAGCTTCACCGGCTCGTCGGTCGTCGGCACCGGACCTTCCGGCCAGTCCCCCACGCCGGCGACCGCGACCCCGGGGGCGGCCGGCGAGCAGACGCTGAGCCCTGAGGAGCTGGCAGCGCAGATCGCCACGGCGCAGCAGCTCACCGACGACCTGACGAGGTCGGATGCCGGCATCGCGGCGGCAGCCGCGAAGCTCGACCGGCTCGCGGCCCAGGCCAACACGCTCCTCCAGGCTTACGCGAAGGCGCGCGATGACGAGCGCGTGGCCCGCGATACCGCCAACCGTGACGTCGCCCTCTTCCAGCAGCTGAGCACGCGCCTCGGCCAGGACCGGCGCGCCCTCGGTCAGTGGGCCTACCAGGCGTATGCCGGTGGCGGCGGCTCGCTCGGTGACATGGGCGCCATGTTGGACGTTCTGACCAAGTCCGCCAACGAAGCCAGTGACACAGCCGCCCAGCTGTCGTACCTCAGCGACCAGCGCACCTCGGCCTTCAAGCGGGTGGAGAACCAGACGCAGCTGCAGCGGGACGTTGCGGCGCAGGCTGTGGAGGCGAGCACGAAGGCGAGCGAGGCCGCCGCCAAGGCCGCGGAAGCCAAGAAGCAGCTGGATGTCGTCGTCAAGGAGCAGCAGGCCCAGCTCGACGCCACCCGCAAGCTGCACACGGAGCAGGTCGCGAAGGCCGGCCCCGTGGCCGGCTTGCTGCTCGGCAGCGGTGACCCCAAGGCGATGGACGTGTCCGAGCGCCTGCTCACAGCGGCGAAGATCCCCGGCATCCACCAGGACGGGTCGGTCAAGGCCTGCAGCACCGACGAGGGCGAGTACCCGAACGGCCAGATTCCGGTGTCCGCTCTGTGCCCGCTGTACGGCGCTCCGGGAGCCAGTCTTCGACCCGCCCCCTCGGCGGCCTTCAACGCCATGAGCCTGGCGTACGAGAAGGACACCGGACAGCCTCTGTGCGTCACGGACTCCTACCGCTCCCTCGCCGAGCAGGTGGCCGTCAAGGCGACCCGCGGCAAGTGGGCCGCCACGCCGGGCACCAGCGAGCACGGTCTGGGGCGCGCGGTGGACCTGTGCGGCGGGGTCGAGAGCTTCGGCAGTGCGGCGCATCTGTGGATGAAGCAGAACGCCCCGCTCTACGGCTGGTTCCACCCGGACTGGGCAGAGCCGACGGGAGCCCTCCCGGAGCCGTGGCACTGGGAGTTCGCGGGCTAGGTACGGCCGTGCCGCCTCCCGGCACCTGAGTACGACACCCGGTCTACGCTCGTCGGGACTGTGACACCCTTCACGCATGACGACTGAGGCGGTGCCCTCGCATCGGCGCTGGGGCACGCCGGAAGAGCGCAGGGCGTGGTACTGGTACGACTGGGCCAACTCCGCGTTCGTGACCACGGTGGGCACGGTTCTCTTCGCTCCCTACCTGACCACGGTGGCCAAGGCGGCCGCGTGCCCGGGACAGGACAGCGGGGAGGCGTGCCGGACGGACCTGTACGTCGTGCCAGCTGCCGCGTCCCTTCCTCCTGCGCTCTGGCAGGCGGCCCTGGCAGTCACACTGGTCGGCTTGGCCGTGCTGGTCGGCAGTGTCGTCCAGCTCGTCAGGACCTCCCGCCTCCCGATCCGTCCCGCAGTGCCCCTGGCGGCCGCGGCGGTCGGCGGGCTGGTTCTGGTGCTCACCGCGCCGCTGGACCCGGGGTCCGTGGCGTCCTACACCATCACGCTGTCGACCGTCATCTCTGCCGTGGCCCTCGTCTTCCTCGGGGCGATCGCCGACCGTACCCCGCGTCCGGCTCGCCTCCTGGGACTCCTGGCGTGGGCTGGTGCGGTGGCCGCGTGCTCGCTGTTCTTCCTGCACGGGACCCTGTGGCGGTTCGGCGCGCTGATGATGGTCCTGGCGACCATCGCCCTCGGTGCCTCCCTGGTGGTGTACGACGCCATCCTGTGCCGCATCGCGCACCCTGACGACCGCGACGAGGTGTCGTCCCGCGGGTGGGCGCTCGGCTACCTCGGCGGCGGGCTGCTCCTCGCGGCGAACCTGGCGATCGTCGACAAGCCCCACCTCGTCGGTGTCGACAAGACCATGGCGGTGCGCATCAGCCTGCTCTCGGCCGGCTTGTGGTGGGCTCTCTTCACCGTCATCCCGGTGCGGGGGCTCTGGCGCCTGCGAAGCCCTGCAGCCGCGCCAGCGGACCGCCCCGGCGCCGGAGTGGTGCGCGGCAGCCTCGCGCAGCTGGGCCATACGTTCCGCGACCTGCGGGGCTATCCGCAGACGCTCATGTTCCTGCTGGCGTACCTGTTCTTCAACGACGGAATCCAGACGGTGATCGCGTCCAGCAGCCTCTACGGCGCCGAGCAGCTCGGTTTCGCTGCCGAGCAGCTCATCTCCCTGGTGCTCCTCGTCCAGTTCGTCGCGTTCGGGGGCGCCCTGCTCTTCGGCCGGCTGGCCCGACGGTTCGGAGCATGGCGCACGATCCTCGCCTCCCTGGTGGGTTGGTCGCTGATCGTGGTGGCCGCCTACTTCGTGCCTGCGGGGGCCTTCGTGCCGTTCGCCGTCCTCGGCGCTCTCATCGGGATCGTGCTCGGCGGGAGCCAGGCGCTCAGCCGGTCGCTGTTCAGCCAGCTCGTACCGCGCAGCAGGGAGGCTGAGTTCTTCGCCTTCTACCAGGCCATGGAGCGCGGGACGTCCTGGTTCGGCACGCTGCTCTTCGGTCTGGTGCACCAGCTCACCCACTCGTACCGGCCGGCCATCGTGGCGCTCATGGCCTTCTTCCTCCTGGGTTACCTGCTGCTGCGTCGGGTCGACGTCCGTCAGGGCGTGATCGACGCCGGCAACGAGGTGCCGGCGGTGGTGTGAGCCACCGCCTATCCACGGCTCTGTGATTTGCGTCACTTCGCCCACCGATGACCGGATCTGGTTAGTCGGAACATTGCACGGGTACTTGTCGTTGTCATAGACGAATCCCGTGCCCCACCCGAGTTGGCCGGGAACCAAGCACGTTGGGAGAACCCCTATGGCAGAGCGCACCCTCCGGGGCAGCCGAATGGTCTCGCACAGCCTGGAGACGGACGAGCACGTCGTCCCCAGCGAGCGTCAGATCACGGCTTACCTGTGCCCCCAAGGACACCGGACCGAGTTGCCCTTCTCGATCGAAGCAGAGATCCCCCCGACCTGGGAGTGCCGCTGCGGCGCAGACGCACGCCTCGTCGACGGCCCGGAGCCGGAGGTGAAGCAGGTCAAGCACCAGCGCACGCACTGGGACATGCTCCTCGAGCGCCGCTCCATCCCGGAGCTGGAGGAGCTCCTGGAGGAACGGCTCACGCTGCTGCGTGAGTCCCGCGGCGAGAAGCCGCGTCGCAAGCGCACGGCCTGACTCAGGTGCCACCTGACCTAGGCGCCAGCTGACCAGCAATATCGCCGTGGCCGCGTCCCGCTGAGGGCGCGGCCTTCGGCATGTCCGGGTAGCCGACTACGGAGCCGCATGGCCGCAGCTACAGCACCTCCCCCTCGATGACGTCGGGGCCGGTCGTCCCCGGCGCCCTGCCGCCCGAACCAGCACCGCCCGAACCAGCACCGCCCGAACCAGCGCCGCCCCGGCGCGTACGCCCCTGGTCCCGGAGGAGCCTCCTGGCTACGGCGGCCTCCAGTGCCTTGCGAGCGATCGGCCTGGTGAAGGGGAGGATGAAGAAGAAGCCCACGATGTCGCTGAGGAACCCCGGCGTCAGCAGCAGCGTGCCCCCCACCAGCACCAGCGCGGCGTCCGACAGCTGCCGGCTCGGCATCCGGCCGGTGCGCAGCGCCTCGCGCAGCGACGCCCAGGCCCGCGCGCCCTCCCGGCGGACCAGCCAGGCACCGAGCGCGGACTCCAGGAGCAGGAGTCCCAGAGTAGGCCACCCGCCGATGACCTTGCCGACGGCGATGATCACGGCAATCTCCAGGACCGGGACGACCAGGAGAGCGATGAAGACGAAAGCGAGCCAGCGTGGTCGTCGTCGTCGTCGCCGCCGCGGCCGGCCGGCTATACGCGGTGCCACGTCGGTTCCCTGCGGCTGAGCCGGCGCAGCTGTTCGCCGCGGTGCTGCACTCCCCACACCGTGATCCGGCGCAGTGACTCCCGCATGATGTCCCCGCTCATCTTGGAGTTACCGACCTCCCGTTCCACGAACGTGATCGGCACCTCCACCACCCGCATTCCGAGGGCGACGGCCCGCCGGGTGAGGTCTGTCTGGAACGAGTAGCCCTGCGAGGCGACGTCGTGCAGCCCGATGCGGTGCAGAGCCTGGGCGGTGTAGACGCGGAACCCGGCCGTGGCGTCGTGCACCGGCATCCCGAGCAGCACCCGGATATAGAGGTTCCCGCCGACCGACAGCGCCTTGCGGTGCAGCGGCCAGTTGACCACCGAGCCGCCTCGCACCCACCGGGAGCCGATCACCACGTCCGCGTCCGGCAGGGCCTGCAGCAGCGAGGGGAGCTGTTCCGGCTGGTGCGAGCCGTCGGCGTCCATCTCCACGATGGCCCCGTACCCGCGTGCGAGACCCCAGTGGAAGCCCGCCAGGTAGGCCCTGCCCAGGCCCTCCTTGCGAGCGCGGTGCAGGACCTGTACCTGCGAGTCGTCGGCGGCCAGCGCGTCGGCCACCTCCCCCGTTCCGTCGGGTGAGCTGTCGTCCAGTACCAGGATGTCGGCGGTGGGGACCACTGCACGGACTCGGCGGACGACGGCGGGAAGGTTCTCCCGCTCGTTGTAGGTCGGGATGCACACGAGCACCCGGTCGATCTGGTCAGACAACGAGGCTGTCCCTTCGCGGTTGCGCTGCGGCGGTGGTGGTCCGGTCGACCCTAGCGTCCAGGCGCCTCGACCACTGACCCCACAGGATGAGCCCCACGACGGCCAGCGCCACGACATACTGCGGGAGCGCACCGAGCCGGTCCGCCGGCGTGACCTCGGTGCGCACCACCGGGGCCCCGTAGCGCGCGGCAGGCGTGAAGAGCGCGGTCTTGTCGACATAGGACCCGTCCGGGTTGATGAACCCGCTCACGCCGACGGTGGAGACGTGCACGACCGACCGTCCGTGCTCGATGGCCCGGAGCCGGCTGATGGCGAACTGCTGCTCAGACTCCGCCGTGTAGCCGAAGGTGGCGTTGTTGGTCTGCACCGCCAAGATGCTCGCCGCGCGACCGGGCTGCAGGGTCGAGTCGCGCATGAGGTCGTCGTACGCGACCTCGAAGCAGATGGTGGGGATCACCCAGTACGGCCTGGCGCCCGCCACCGGCACCTGGAAACCCCCCGGGCGGTCTCCCTTGGTGAAGTCCCGCGACACGAGGTCGACCTTGTCGCTGAAGTTGCGGAAGAAGGCGCGGTAGGGGATGTACTCAGCGAAGGGCACCGGATGCTGCTTGACGTACCGCTGCGGCTCGAGGTCGCCCGGACGGTAGAACAGGCTCGCGTTGGACACGTATCGGCCGGGGCCGTCGAGCACGGCACCGACGAGGATCGGCGCCTTCACCGTCTCCACTGCGAGCCGGATGTCGGCCCGCGCGTCCAGGTTCTCCAGCGGGTCGATGTCGGAGGAGTTCTCCGGCCAGACCACCAGCGACGGTGCGGGCCTTCGCTGGGCTGCGGCCGCCAGGGTCCCCTGCACGTGGTTGTCGAGCACCTTGCGCCGCTCCGCGTTGAAGTCGAGGCCTGCCCTGGGCACGTTGCCCTGGACGAAGAGCACCGAGACCTTCCGGCCATCCGTGGGGATCGTGGTGGCCACGGCGGCGAGCGCCGGCGCGAGCGCGAGGACGACCAAGGCGAGAGAGAGCGCCGGGAGAGCCCGCGGTGCGGAGGTGCGGGGCCGACCCAGCCGGTGGACGACCTCGCGGACGAGGACGTGCAGGACCACGCCGGTGGAAGCCACTGCGAAGGTGAGTCCTGGCGCGCCCGCGAACCGTGCGAATGGCGCGAGCGGACTGTCGGCCTGGCTGAACGCGAGCCGAGCCCAGGGGAAACCCCCGAACGGCGTGGTGCCGCGCGCCCACTCCTGCAGGACCCAGAGGAGCGGAACAGCGGCGTAGGCGAGCGGTCGGAAGCGGGTGGCGAGCAAAGGCCGCTGCACGATCGACGTCACGCAGCACATCACCGCGATGTACAGGGCCTCGAGAGCGGCCAGCGCCACCCACGGCAGCTTGCCGACATAGACCCCTGACCAGGACAGCGTCGGGAGGAAGAAGCCCAGCCCGTGCGCGAGGCCCAGGAGGAGGGCCAGCCGCCAGCCGGCGCCGACCACCGAGGCAGACAGGAGGGCCACGCCGACGGGCGCCAGCCACCACACGTCATGGGTCGGGAACGCGTACGCGGTGAGGACGCCCGAGATGACCGCGACGACGACGCGCGCGGTCGCCTGGGGCCTCAGCAGGGGTCTCGACACGTGACAACGGTAGGACACGGCACGGCCCGCGCTGCCGTTGGGACCAGCAGGGGGCCGGCCGGCTGTCGGCATCCTGCTGTTGTCTACTAGGCGCGCGGGCCGAGCCGCCGTCCACCACCGCCTCGAACGGCACACCAGATCGGGTCGGACTTCACTGCTGGTAAAGCGGTGGCTGCGCGCGCTAGTCACCGGGCCGTGTGTCCTTCTCCAGCCTGGATGCTCCCCCTCGAGGACGGACGATCGGTAGGACAACCGAGGGCCAACTTACCCCCCGGCGGGACGCTGTCAAGCCGTCCGAGGTGACGGAAATGCGTCACCCGGGGGGTCCTTGTGCTGGGCCAATTCCGTTGCACACCAAGACATCGACGGGTGGTCGGCGTGTCACACACGACACGCCGTGACGCGCTCAGCCCGCGTGGTCCCGTGGTGGCACCACCACGACGCCCCGTGCCGTGGTCGCCACGATCGCGGGCTCCAGCACGTCGGCCCTTGACTCCCCGCGTCCCGGGGCCCCGCGCGCCACCACCCGGAGCTCGAACTCGAGCTCACGGCTGCGAGTGCCTAGCCGGACCAGCCGAGCCTCGATCTCGATGACGTCCCCCGCCCGCACCGGGGCAAGGAACTGGACGTCGGAGTACGACGCGAACAGCCCCTCGTCCCCGTCGGTCAGGATGCACAGCTCGGTCGCCACGTCACCGAAGGCGGCCAGCGAGTAGGCGCCGTCGACGAGGTTGCCCGCGTAGTGCGCGTGGCTGTACGGAACATACCGGCGGTGCGTCACGACCCGTCCGAGCTCTGCCGTCATCGCTGCTTCCTGCCGTCGGGCCCCGAGGGGGCTGCGGCCCCGCCGGGACGTGGGCTGCCGGGCACCGCCGCAGCCGCCGACCTCGTCGTGAGCGCATGGACGAGGTAGCTGGCCACCTCGGCGGGCGTCGTGCCCCGCCCGAAGATCCGGTCCACACCGAGCTTGGGCGCCGAGCCCTCCTCGAACCGGGGGCCTCCCACGACGAGCAGCGGCACCTGCCCGGCCGGGTATGCCTCGCGGAACGCCGCGCTCATGGTCATGGTGTTGTGGAGATGGGCGTCACGCTGGGTGACCACCTGGCTGACCATCACGGCGTCCGCCCTCTCCGCGCGGGCGCGGGCCACCAGCTCGGGGACCAGCACCTGAGCCCCCAGGTTCACCACCCTGATCTCGCGGTAGTACTCCAAGCCCTTCTCCCCCGCGAAGCCCTTGACGTTGAGGATCGCGTCGATGCCCACCGTATGGGCGTCGGTCCCGATGCACGCCCCCACGACGACGAGCTTGCGGCGCAGCCTGGACTTGACCGCCTTGTTGACCTCTGCAGGGCTGAGCAGGGGGAACTCGCGCTCCACGACGGTCACGTCCCGCAGGTCGACGAGGTGCTTGGCGCTGCCGTAGACGACGAAGAAGGTGAAGTCCGGGCCCATGGCCTTGGCGTGCACCACCAGGGCGGGCTCCAGGCCCATCTTGGCAGCGAGCTGACGGGCTGCGCCCTCGGCGCGCTTGTCGTGCGGCACGGGCAGCGTGAAAGAGACCTGCACCATGCCGTCTCCCGTGGTGTCCCCGTACGGGCGGATGATGTCGGGAGTGGACGCGCTCACCGGTCTGAGCCCTCCTCCAGCATCGTCGCGGCAGGGTTGTCGTAGTCTGCGGCGCGCTCGACCACCCCGTCCAGGCCCTTGCCCGCATTCGCCGGGCGCCTCATCAGGCCGAACGTGCCGTCCGCGATGGCCTCGAGGAGCGGCGCGGCGCCCGGTTCCTGCGTGATCCGGGTCAGCAGGTCGACCGCCTCGCCGAGCACCTGACGGGCTCGCGTCTGGATGAACCCGTCGCGCGGAGGATGGAAGTCCTCGGTGAGACCGCCTACGGCGTTGAGCACGTAGCGGACGTTCTGGAGTGCCAGGTCGCGGTCGGAGAGGAACGGCGTCACAACCGCCTCGGTCATCATCCCGACGAGCAGGATGCCCTGCCCCGTCATGGCGCCGACGAGGTTGAAGAAGCCGTCGAGCAGGTAGCCGCGGAAGACGTCCCCCGTCATGTGCTTCGTCGGTGGCATCCACTTCAGGGGCGCCTCGGGGAACAGCTGGCGGGCCAGCAAGGCGTGCGCCAGCTCGATCCGGAAGGAGTCGGGCAGGTCGGGGTTCACCTCGAAGGCGTGCCCGAGGCCCAGCTGCCAGTCCTGCAGCCCGGCCTCCTTGGCGAAGTACTCGTTGAGCAGCTGGCTGACCGTGACGGTATGCGCCGAGTCCACCGCGTCCGCCGTGGTGAGGTAGTTGTCCTCGCCGGTGTTGATGATGATCCCGGCCCGGGCGTGGATCTGCCTGCTGAACCGCTGGTCGACGAACGTGCGGACCGGGTTGATGTCGCGGAAGAGGATCCCGTACATCGAGTCGTTGAGCATCATGTCGAGCCGCTCGAGCCCGGCGAGCGTGGCGATCTCGGGCATGCAGAGCCCCGAGGCGTAGTTGGTCAGCCGGATGTAGCGGCCCAGCTCCTTGGACGTCTCGTCCAGGGCAGCGCGCATGAGCCGGAAGTTCTCCTGCGTGGCGTACGTGCCTGCGTACCCCTCCCGCGTGGCGCCCTCAGGGACGTAGTCGAGGAGCGACTGTCCCGTCGAGCGGATCACGGCGATGACGTCCGCTCCCTCCCGGGCGGCTGCCTGGGCCTGCGGGATGTCCTCGTAGATGTCACCCGTGGCCACGATCAGGTAGATCCAGGGGCGCTGGACGGGGTCGCCGTGGCGCTTGACCAGGCGGTCGCGACGGGCCCGCTGCTTGTCGATGATGCGCAGGCCGCGGCCCACCTCCCGCCGCGCGGCGGAACGGGCGGCCGCAGCCTCCCGCCCCTCAGGGAGCCGCAGGTGCACCGACCCGCTCGCCGCCCTCTGCGCAAGGGTCAACAGGTCGGGGGCTTCGCCCCTGCGCAGCGCGTCGTACACCGGCGGGGTGACGCCGTGCTCCAGGCCGACCTCGGCCCGGACGGCGTCGACGAGATGGTTGACCCAGGGGACGCGGTCGTGGTCCGCGCCGGACAACCCCGCGAGGCGCAGAGTGGCGCGCTCCACGCTCACGGTCGTATGGCTCCGCGCGAGCCTCACGACGGGCGCGCCGGCCTTCCGGGCGAGCGTGCGCGCTCTCCTGACGGTCGCCGGATCGAGGTCCAGCAAGGGTGTGGGTCGCGAGGACACGCGGCAAATCTAGCAGCGCACCAGAAGATTTCCGGCAGACCCGGTCCGACACCGCAAATTCTCGCTCACGGCCTGTGAACGTCCAAGGCGCCGGCGTCGAAGACGGTGCGGCCGCGGACGACGGTACGCAGACACTTCGGTGTGGGTGAGCCCGGCGACAGGTCCGGGAGCCCCGGGGTCCCAGAGCGAGGGTCGGTGCTCCACGTCTGGATCCGGTCGTCCGGCGCCTGCACCACCAGGTCCCCCACCTCCCAGACCGCGATCGTGGCGGGCAGGCCGAGGTCGAGGTACCCCCGGTCGTCGTAGCCCGCCGCTCGCCAGCCGCCGCGGGTGTGGGCCAGGAACGCCGAGCGCGCGGAGACCCTCTGCTCCGGGTCGTGGTGGTTCACGCAGGCGCGCACCGCCTCCCAGGGTGCGAACGGGGTGACGGGCGAATCCGAGCCGAGGGCCAAGGTCATCCCGGCCGCCATCATCGAGGCGAACGGGTTCATCCCGCTGACCCGCTCGGAGCCCAGCCTTTCGGCATACATGCCGTCGTCCCCGCCCCAGAGGGCGTCGAAGGCGGGCTGCACGCTGGCCGTGACGCCGAGCGCCACGAGTCGCGCGATGCCCTCCGTCGAGATCATCTCCACATGCTCGAGGCGGTGCCGTGCCCGCGTCACGACGGGCACCCCCACCATCGCGGCGGCTGCCTCGAAACCCTGGACGACGGTGTCCACCCCGGCGTCGCCGATGACGTGGAAGCCCGCCTGCAGGCCGGCCAGCGAGCATGCCGTGACGTGGTCCCGCACCTCGGCTACTGAGAGGTACCCGTTGCCGGTATGGCCCTCCCGGTCCGCGTACGGTGCGCGCAGGTGTGCGGTTCGCGAACCGATGGAGCCGTCGACGTTGAGGTCGCCGGCGAGCCCACGTGCTCCACGTACGGTGGCGACGTCGCGCGCCTGAGCCTCGTCCGACACCAGCTGCGCCCAGTAGCCGATGGTCTGCGGGGCATCCCCCCGCTGCCCGGCCGCCAGGACCTCTGCGAAGTCGTCCGTCCCGGACAGCGTCCGCCCACCGTTCTCGTGGACCAGCCCGATTCCGGCCGCCGCAGCCGTATGCAGGGCCAGGTCGATGTCGGCCCGGCGCTGCGCGGGCGTGACGGCACCTGTGAACGCCTCTCGTGCCGCGTGGTGGGCGTCCCTGGTGACCAGGCCGTCGCCCTCCCAGCCGGGCAGGTCCCGCGCTCCGCTGGCGGAGGCCAGTGCGGAGGAGATGACCGCGGAGTGGCCGTCCACCCGCGGCGAGTACACGACGCCCCCGTAGGTGGCCCGGTCCAGCTCGCCGGCCGTGTGCGGCCGTCCCTCCGCCCAGCGGCCCTGGTCCCAGTTCGGGGCGTAGACCGGCCGTCCCTGGTGCGCTCGAGCGCCGTCCTCGATGCGGCTGAGGGCCTCGGCGACGCTGCGCGTCTCCCCCAGGTCCACGCCGCGCAGCCCCGCGCCGGTCTGCGACACGTGCGCGTGGGCATCGACGAAGGCCGGTGTGACCAGCGCCCCGTCGAGCTCCACGACCTCGTCGACGGCGTCGACATGCCCCGAGGCCGCGTCGTCACCACCGATCCAGGCGATCGTGCCGGTGGCGTCGTCCACGACGAGGGCGTTGGCGAAGGGGTCGACAGGTGAGTAGACGAAGCCGCCACGGTAGAGAGTGCTCACCGCTCCAGTGTGCCTACGTGGACAGGCGCCCCTCGAACAGGGCCCTCACCGAGGGACTGCCTCGTAGGAGGTCGAGTGCATAGTCGGCGTGCCCGGGGACGTAGCCGTTCCCGACGAGCATCCGCACGTCGGCAGCCACACCTTCGGCTCCGAGCGCGGCCGCCGCGAAGCTGGTGGCCATGGAGAAGAAGACGATGGTGCCGCCCGACGCCGTCGACAGGATGGCGGGCTGCTCGCACCCGGGGACGTCGACGCAGACGACCGTGATGTCGGCCGGTCCTCCGGCGTGAGCCACCGCCTCCGAGAGCCTGAGCGGGTCGCGGGCATCGGCGACGACCACCTTCTCCGCCAGTCCCGTGCCGCGCAGCAGCGCTGCCTCCCCTTCGACAGGCACGACGGCGATCCGTCGACCTGCTCCCGCGTCGGCCGCTGCCGCCAGTGACAGCGAGCCGGACTTGCCGGCGCCACCGAGGACCGCGACGGTCGGGGAGTGTCCGCGAGCGACGTACTCCCCCACCACCCGCGCGACGAGGGCCGGCGCGCCGCAGACGTCCATCACCATGAGGGCGAGCTCGGCGGGGAGGTCTCCGGGAAGGAGAGCGGCGATGGAACGCCCGAAGAGGATCGCGTGTCCGCGTGCCGGAGCGCGTTCGGACCGGCCGTCCCAGCGCGACAGGCGGTCGCTGATGACCAGTGGCGTCAGGGACAGTGAGACGAGGGTCGCGATCCGGTCCCCCGGCGAGAGCCCGAGCGGCGAGCTCGGGCCGACCTCGTCCACCGTTCCGATGAGCATGCCCCCCGACCCGGTGACCGGGTTCTGCAGCTTGCCGCGGGTGGCGACGATCTCCAGGACCTCCGCCCGGACCGCGTCGCCGTCACCGCCGTGCTTGTCGGAGAGCTGACGGTAGGAGGCTGCGTCGAGGTTGAGCGTCTCGACGCTGACCCGCACCTCGTCCGGCCACAGCTGAGGGCGCGCGTCGAGGCGCACCGCCGCCTGCGGGAGACACGCCCCCGCGGGCTCCACCACTCGGTGGAGACCGATGGGCGAGGAAGGAGTGTCCGGCACAGAATCTCCCTGGGTCAGCGATGTGGAGCGAAGAATTTACGGCGGTTTGCGCGGCTGGGCGTAGCCTCTCCCGTATCCTGCCAGTATGAGCGTCGGCATCGAGCAGCCGTATGTCTACCGTCACCGCGAGCTCGTGGAGCCCGACTGGACCCGCTTCCCCGGGTGGCGCACGGTGACGGCTGAGGACTGGGCCAGCGCCCAGTGGCAACGGGCTCACTGCGTCAAGAACGTCAAGCAGCTGCACGAGGTCATGGGCGACCTGCTGGACGACCACTTCTACGCCGACCTCGAGCGCGACCAGGCCGAGCGCGCCACGATGTCGATGCTGCTGCCGCCGCAGATGGTCAACACCATGGTCAGCGAGGGGACGTGGCCCGGTGCTGGCATGCCGGGTGTTGGCGAGGAGTTCACCCGGGCGTTCTACGCCGACCCGGTGCGCCGCTACATGCTCCCGGTCTTCTCCGACCGCAGGACCGACTGGCCCTCGCACCCGCACGCGACGCGCGACAGCCTGCACGAACACGACATGTGGGTCGCCGAAGGCCTCACCCACCGCTACCCGACGAAGGTGCTGGCCGAGCTCCTGTCCACCTGTCCGCAGTACTGCGGCCACTGCACCCGGATGGACCTGGTCGGCAACTCCACCCGGGTCGTCGACAAGCTGAAGCTCGAGGGCCGGCCCGCCGACCGGTACGCGGCCATGCTGGCGTACCTGCACCAGACCCCGCAGGTCCGGGACGTCGTCGTGTCAGGCGGCGACGTGGCCAACGTGCCGTGGCACAACCTCGAAGCGTTCCTCGACAGGCTGCTCGACGTGGAGTCGGTCCGGGACATCCGCCTGGCGACCAAGGCACTCATGGGCCTTCCCCAGCACTGGCTCCAGTCCGACGTCGTCGAAGGGGTGGCACGGGTGGCGGCCAAGGCCCGTTCGCGCGGGGTCTCGCTGGCCATCCACACCCATGTCAACAGCGCCCAGTCCGTCACCCCCCTGGTCGCCCGCGCGGCCCGGACGATGCTGGAGGCGGGGGTGCGGGACGTCAGAAACCAGGGCGTGCTCATGCGGGGCGTCAACGACTCGACGAAGCAGCTGCTCGACCTGTGCTTCGCGCTCCAGGACGACGCCATGGTGACGCCGTACTACTTCTACATGTGCGACATGATCCCGTTCTCCGAGCACTGGCGGTTGTCGCTGGCCGAGGCGCAGCGGTTGCAGCACTCGATCATGGGATACCTGCCGGGCTTCGCGACACCTCGCATCGTCTGCGACGTCCCGTTCGTCGGGAAGCGCTGGGTGCACCAGGTCGACCATTACGACATGGAGCTCGGGATGTCGTTCTGGCGTAAGAACTACCGCACCCAGCTGGAGGCCGCCGATCCTGCGTCGACCGAGCAGGCGTTGTCCCGGGACTACGTGTACTACGACCCCATCCACACCCTGGCCCCGGAGGGCCAGCAGTGGTGGCGTGAGCACGGCGACGAGGACTCCACGCATGCCGAGGCGGTGCGCCGAGCGGCGGCGAGCCGCGAGGCCTCGCTGGTCTGAAGGGGGCCCGACGCAGGGGTGGACGCAGTGTGACGTGGTCGACGTGAGACGCCGCTGTATCGGCTCGGCGCCGTTCGCTAGGTTGCTCCCGTGACTGCTATCGCCCTACCCCGCAAGCGCGTCCTCGCCGACGTCATCCCCGGCGGCCTCGTCCGTGACGCCGCCCTCGTCCTCGGTGGGGCGGCCTTCGTCGGGCTGCTCGCCCAGTTCGCCATCCCGCTCTCGTTCACCCCGGTCCCGCTGACCCTGGGCACCTTCGCCGCTCTGCTGACCGGAGCGTCGCTGGGCTCGGTGCGAGGGCTACTGAGCATCGGCCTCTACCTGGCTGCCGGTATGGCGGGTGTTCCCTGGTTCGCGGGCCACTCGAGCGGCTATGGCTTCCCCTCCTTCGGCTACATCATCGGGTTCGTGCTGGCCGGTGGCCTGGTGGGCTGGCTCGCTCAGCGGGGCGCAGACCGGACTCCGCTCAAGACCGCCGCGACCATGGTGCTGGGCAACGTGGTCATCTACGCGGTGGGCCTGCCTTACCTCATGGCCGCCACCGGGATGGACCTGTCGACCGGGCTTGCCAAGGGCGTCGTGCCGTTCCTGCTCGGCGACGCCATCAAGATCGCCGTGGCCGCCGGACTACTTCCCGCCGCGTGGAAGGTCGTCCAGCGCGTCGAGAAGCGCTGACGCGGAAGGACCGGGCGGGCACGCCGGCGACGGCCGCGCTGATCCGGCTGGGGATCCCGTTCGGGCTGCACCGTTACGCGCACGACCCTGCCGCCGCCTCCTACGGACTGGAGGCCGCTGCCGCACTGTCGGTTCCGCCGGGCCAGGTGTTCAAGACCCTCCTCGTCTCCGGCGAGAGGGGACTCGCGGTGGGCGTCGTCCCGGTCGATCGCCAGCTCGACCTCAAGGCGCTGGCCACCGCGCTGGGACTGAAGAAGGTCGTGATGGCCTCACCCGCAGCCGCCGAGCGCTCCACCGGCTACGTCCTGGGTGGCATCTCCCCGCTGGGTCAGAGAAAGGCGCTGCCCATGGTCGTCCATCGGTCCGTGGAGGAGCTCGAGACGGTGTATGTCTCGGGCGGCCGACGCGGGCTGGACATCTCGCTGTCGCCTGCGGACCTCGTTCGCGCCACGGGAGCCCTGGTCGCGTCGATCGCACGCGACCGTACGAGCGCTGATGGGGCGAGGGGCGACACCTCCTAGAACGCCGGTCGAGACATTTCGCCGAACGGCTCCCTGGACGGACCCGGTCCCCTACGGTTTCCCCACCGCCCCGTGAAGGGGCCACGGCACGAGGGGGACCGGCCGGTGAGGCGACGTCGAGCACCAGTCTTCCTGGCGTCCGGCGTCGCCCTGCTCGTCGCGGGCGCCGCGGCGGGACCGAAGGTCGCGCTGCCGGAGGAGCCTCTGCTGCGGGCCCCCGGCTACCGGGCGCAACCGGTCTACGCCGACAGCGGCCAGCAGTACGACGACGCCCGCTGGCTCGGCGGCGGCGACGTCCCCGGGGGTGCCACGGCTTGGGCTGAGATGGCCCGCTGGGCGCTCGTCGACATTCGGTCCCAGACCAGCCCGAACGGGGCGGTCGCCGCTGGGCCCGGGCGGTCGTGGCAGTACTTCTGGCCGCGCGACGGTTCGTTCGCCGCAGTCGCCCTGGCCCGCAGCGACCACCGGGCCGAGGCCTCGCGGGTGCTGGACAGGCTCAGTGGCCTGGAGTTCGACGACGCGGTCGGCTTCCAGGCGCGGTACGGGCTGGACGGCTCGCCACGGCGGGACCGACCGCGCCAGTCGGACGGTTGTGGGTGGGTGCTCTGGGCGGTCGCCGAGGTGCGCGCCGAGGCCCCTGCCGCGGTGCCGCCGTCAGCGGACAGGCTCCGGGACCGCTGTGTCGCGACGCTGACACGGCTTGTCGCCCAGGGGCATCGGCTTCCTCCTGCGTCACCCGACTACTGGGAGGTGGCGGTCGACCGCACGACTCTCGGCACGGTTGCGCCGATGGTCGCCGGTCTGCTGGCCGCCTCACGCGACTACAGCCTGACCGGCGATGCCCGCGCGGCGCGGCGTACTCGTGAGGTCGGTGACGCGTTGGCCGCCGTGGTGGTGCGGGGCTTCGGACCGCGCTTCGAGCGGTTCGGTGACACCGGAGGGCTCGACGCAGCCGTCCTCCTGCTCCTGCCGCCGTTCCTGCCCGCCGGGGAGCTGCCCGCCGACTCCGGGGCCGCTCTGGACTCAGCGGTTCACAGGTATGCACGGGAGGCACTCCAACCCGCCGGCGGGCTCGCCCCGGGCGTGGACTGGGTGAAGCACGACGGGTCCTCCTGGACGCCCGAGACGGCGCTGCTGGCCCTCACCGCAGCCGCCACGGGTCATCGCGAGCGCGCCGGCGACCTCCTCGACTGGCTGGACGCGCACCGTACCTCGTACGGGTCCCTGCCGGAGAAGGTGACGCGTACCGGGAGACCTGCCGGACCCGCACCGCTCATCTGGACCGCCTCCCTGGTCGTCCTCACGCTGTCGGAGCTCGAGAGGCACTGACTCGGCTCGGGCACTGATGCGACTCGGGAGGCAGCGCCGCAGCACGGCACTCGCTACGCCGTCCGAGAGGCCCTACGCGGCACGAGCGGGGCCGGTCATTCCCAGGGCGTCGAGAGCACCACGGTGGTGCGTGTGGCGACGTTGGCCGTGGCACGGACCCGGGCAAGAAGGTCCTCGAGGTCGCCGGGAGTGCGCACCCGCGCCTTGAGGATGTAGTTCTCCTCCCCCGCCACGGAGTGGCAGGCCTCGAGCTCGGTGATGCCGCGCAACCGCTCGGGAATGTCGTCCGGAGCTGCCGGGTCCAACGGGGTGATGGAGATGAACGCGGTGAGCGGCAGGCCGAGCTCGGCGTAGTCCACCAGCGCCGCATACCCCTTCAGGACGCCCCGCTCCTCGAGCCGGCGCACGCGCTGGTGCACCGCCGACGTCGACAGACCCATCGCCTTGCCGAGGTCGGTGTAGCTCATCCTGCCGTCGGTGCGCAGCAGGGTGACGATCCGTCGGTCGAGGTCTTCCACCGCCCCAGCCTACTGAGCACCCTGCCGCCGATGGCAGCATGTCCGCCATGACCTCCGCCGCCGCCGGACGACTGATGCTCTTGGACTCGGCCTCGCTGTACTTCCGCGCGTTCTTCGGCGTACCGGACCAGCGCAAGGACCCCTCGGAGCCACCGACGAACGCCCTGCGGGGCTTCCTGGACATGATCGCCTCGTTGCTGACGACCCATCAGCCGACGCACTTCGTGGCCTGCTGGGACAACGACTGGCGACCCCAGTTCCGCGTGGACGCCATCCCGACGTACAAGACTCACCGGTTGATCGACGGCTCGCTGGAGGAGGAGCAGACTCCCGACTACCTGGCGCCTCAGGTCCCCGTCATCCGTGACGCGCTCCAGGCGTTGGGACTGGTACGCCTGGGTGCCGACGGCTACGAGGCGGACGACGTCATCGGTACTCTCACGGCTCGGCACAAGGGCGCGATGGCCGTCGACGTGGTCACCGGCGACCGGGATCTCTTCCAGCTCGTCGACGACGCGGCCCAGGTCAGGATCATCTACACCGCGCGCGGCGGGGTCCGGGACTCCGACCTGGTCGACGAGGCCTTCCTTCGCACCAAGTACGGGGTCGCGAACGGGCCCGCGTACGCCGATATGGCGGTGCTGCGCGGCGACGCCAGCGACGGGCTGCCCGGCGTCGCCGGTATCGGCGAGAAGACCGCGGCCAAGCTCATCGAGCGCTATGGGTCCTTGAACGCCTTGCGAGCCGCCCTGGCCGACGGTGACCCGGAGCTCAAGGGTGCCCAGCGCGCACGCCTCGAGGCGGGTGCGGCATACCTCGAAGTGGCGCCGAAGGTGGTGGAGGTGGCCCCGGACGCTCCCGTCCCAGACGTCGACCTGGCATTGCCCACGGAGGTCGCCGACCCCGTCCTGTTGAGCCGGATCGCGAGTGAGTTCGGGGTGACGAGCTCGTTCAACCGGGTGCTCTCCGCTCTTCGTCTCGAATGAGTCGCCGCCGGGCGACGTCGAGAGTCGAGCAGCGGCGGTGCCGTGGAGTCGTACACCTGCCCCGCGGGCGTCGTCACGCGGACCCGGTGGCGCCGCTGTCCTGACAACCCGTCGTCGAGCACCTCCGCGCCCCAGCCTGGCGACTCCTTGGTCTGGTTACAGGAAGCGCACAGAGCTTGGCCGTTCGCGGCATCCGTGTGACCTCCTCGAGCGGCAGCCACGATGTGGTCGCTGTGCCGCACAGGTGCGTCGCACCAGGGCGTCCTGCACGTCTTGTCGCGCGCGGCCAGGAACCGGCTGAGCGCCCTCGGAAAGAGCCGACGCCGGCTCTCCAGGGAGACCAGCCGCGTTCCGTCGCCGGTGGTGAACAGCCGGCGGACCCAGATCGACGCCCCAGCCTCGGCGCTCTCCGCCAGCAGCGCGCGAGCGGTCCTCCCGGTCAGCGCGGCTCGCCCGACCAGCTCCGCAGGCTCGTCGCCCGCCGCCGTCAGAGTCTCGACCGGTATGACCACCCGCACCTCGATCGGAACAGCCCCGGCGCTGGACTGGCCGGTCACGCGCTCCACGAGGGTGTCGGCCATGATCTGTCCGCGACCTCGCGGGTCTCCAGCGGCGACCCGCTCCCGGGCGTGCCGGTCCAGCGCTGCATAGGCCGCCACTCCCTGCGCCACCGGCAGGAGTCCGGAAAGGTAGGTCATCGTGTCCGGTGCCGGGCGTAGGGAGACGAACCGGTCGTTGGCGGCCGCGGCGGTGCGGCGCGCCACAGACTCCGCGTCGAGCTGGGCTGCTAGGCCTCGCGCGGCGCGCATCACCTGGCCGTCCGACATGGTCGGCAGCTCGTCAGCCAGGCGGCGGTCCACCTCGCCGCGGTCCTCAACGCAGAGCGAGGCCGTCTCGCGGCACAGAATGGTGGCGCGCCACTCGCTCACCCGCCCCACGCTCAGGTGGGCCATCGTCTCCGGCATCTCGCGGACCATGGACTTGGCGAAGCCCAGGTGTCGCGATCCCCGGTGCGCGGACTCATGTCGCGCCAAGGCGATCTGGGCTGAGATGCCACGCCCTATCTCTCGACGTGGCACGCCCTGCTCGGCCTGCCGCTCTCGCTGTGAGGAGTCGAAGGCCACCGCTAGGCGCGCCTGCACCGCCGCACTGGCCGCTTTCAGCTCTTCCAGGGCGCTGATCAGCTCCATCCGGTCGCCGTCGGGCATGCGGGTGGAGGAGCTGGACAGCGCGCCGATCGCACCACGCACGACGGCCGCCCTCAATGGCTCTTCCCCCCGGTCGAACATATGTTCACCCTACCGGGAGGCCCCGACATCCCCCCTGGAGGCGCGGGCCGAGGACCGGGACGCTGCCATCGTTCCTGCCGTGCCACCCCAGGAGCCAGCTAGCGGTGTGCGTCCGCAGCGGCCTGGATCGTGGCGACATAGTGATCCCACCAGGCCCGGTCGCCCTGGGACTCATGGTCACGGCCCGCCTGACCGTCGATGGTCTCCCGGAGGATGTCGGCGTGTCCCGCATGCCGGGCCGTCTCGGCGACGACCCGCGCCACGAGGTGACCGAACGTCGTGCGCCGGCGCTCCGGTGCCCACCAGGACACCTCGGCCGGCGCCTCCAACGGCAGTGCGGCCAGCGAGGCGTCACTGTGGCCCCATGCCTCGCGGTAGAGAGCCACGAGATACTCGCGCGACTCCTCCGCCGTGGCCCACAGGTCTGCGCTCTCCCAGACCGAGCCGTCCTCGTTCCAGGGTAGGACGGGGCCTGGCCGGCCCACGGAGTCGGCGAGGTAGCCGAGCTCGACCCCGGCCAGGTGCTTGACCAGTCCCAGCAGGTTGGTGCGCTGGCGGTCAGCGGCCGCCGTGCGTCGTACTCGCTCAGGCCGTCGAGCGCCCGCAGCACACCGTCCCGGCCCTCCTGGAGGTAGCGGTGCAGGTCGGCCTTGGTTCCGGTGAGCCCGGGCTCCATGACGGGCTCCATGACGGGTTCCATGACGGAACCGTACTGAGGAGCAGCGACAGGCGGGGGCCAGCGGTGGTGGTCCTCCGTCCTCGTCCTCAGTCGAGCCGGTCAGCAGCCACGACGCCGCGCATGACGGCATCGACAGCCTTGCGAGCCGTCGCGTGGAGCTGCGGCTCCGGGGCAGCGTCGGCGATCTGTCCGAGCAGGTCGACGACCTGCTTGCATCGTCGTACGAAGTCGCCGGCTGCCATCTCCTGCCCGCGCAGCACGTAGTCGAGGCGCTGGCCCGAGGCCCATCGGTGCATCATCCACGCCATCCCGCCGTCCGGGTCGCCGGTGAGCGGCAGCCCCAGGTCCTGCTCACGGGACTCCAGAGACGCCCACACCCGGTGCATCTGCGAGATGACCTCTGCGACGTCCTCACCGGGCATCCGCGGCGACGGGTCGCTCTCGTCCCGTCGCGGCTCGTGGACGAGCGCAGACACGACCGCCGCGAGCCCCGCCGGGTCGAGCCGCTTCCACAGCCCCAGTCGCAGGCACTCCGCTGCCAGCAGGTCCTTCTCCGTATAGAGCCGCCGCAGGTTCTCACCCTGGCCGGTGACCTCCGTCCCGTCGGCGGAGAGGTACCCCATCTCGGCCAGCAGCTCACAGATGCGGTCGAACGTCCGCGCGACGGAGTTCGTCCGCCCCTCGACCTTGCGCTGCAGACCGACCGTCTCTCTCTTGAGACGCCACCAGCGCTCCGCCCAGCGGGCGTGGTCCTCACGGTCGGGGCACTGGTGGCACGGGTGCGCCTTGAGCCGCCGCCGGAGCTCGGCGACCCGTTCGTCCTCTCCGGGGACTGCGTCGCGGCCGCGGCTTCCCTGCCTCGGAGGCGGGTCGTGCGGTACGGCGATCCGCAGCGAGGTGGCCAGGTCCCGCCGCGCCTTCGGGCTCTTGGCGTTGAAGTGCTGCGGGACCTTGACCCGGGCGAGGGGCTCCACCGGCACGGGCACGTCCACGAGGGTCAGCTTGCGCAGCTGCCGGTCCTCCGTGACCACCGTGGGCGACGGTGACTCCCCGCGGTAGGACTTCGCCGGCTGCACCACGACCGCATAGCCGGCGCGGCGCCCCGACGGGATCCGGATGACGTCGCCGATCTTCAGGGCCTCCAGCGAGACCGCCGCCTCCGCGCGCCGGCTGGCCGACCGAGCCCGGGCGCCGTCCTTCTCGAGCTGCGCGATCTGGTGCCGCAGGGCGGCATACTCGCGAAAGTCCCCGAGGTGGCACGCCATGCCCTCCGCGTACCCCTCCAGCCCCTCCTCGTTCCGGCGAACGGCCCGCGCCAGGCCTACCACCGCGCGGTCGGCCTGGAACTGGGCGAAGGAGGTCTCCAGGATCTCGCGGGCGACCTCGCGTCCCACCTGGGAGACGAGGTTGACCGCCATGTTGTACGTCGGCCGGAAGCTGGAGCGCAACGGGTACGTCCGCGTCGAGGCCAGCCCAGCGACCGCCAGCGGGTCCATCCCCCGGTTCCAGAGCACGACGGCATGCCCCTCCACGTCGATGCCCCGGCGTCCGGCCCGTCCGGTGAGCTGGGTGTACTCCGCCGGGGTGACGTCGGCGTGCGTCTCCCCGTTGAACTTCACCAGCTTCTCGAGCACCACGGTCCGGGCCGGCATGTTGATGCCGAGGGCAAGCGTCTCGGTGGCGAAGACTGCTCGGATCCGCCCCGCGGTGAAGAGCTCCTCGACGATCTCGCGGAAGGTCGGAAGCATCCCGGCGTGGTGGGCCGCGAACCCGCGCGAGAGACCTTCGACGAAGTCCCAGTACCCGAGGACTCCGAGGTCCTCCTCCGCCAGCCCGCGGATCCGCTCCTCGACCGTGCGCCGGATCCGCTCCCCCTCCACCTCGGGGATGAGGTGGATGCCGTCACGGAGCAGCTGCCCCACGGCGGCCTCACAGCCGACCCGGCTGAAGATGAAGGTGATCGCCGGCAGCAGCCCTTCCCGGTCGAGCTTGGCGACGACCTCGGAGCGGCTGGCCGACCCTCCCGGCCGGCCGCCTCCGCCACCGCGTGCCATCCCCCTTCCGCCCGGACCTCCACCGGGACCTCGGGGTGCCGCACCACGCGCCTCGCCACGTCCCCCGTGCGACCCTGCGGCAAGCCTGCCGGAGTCCATCCAGCGACCACGCTGCTCATTGTTCCGGATCGCCTGGAGCAGGTCGGGGTTCACCCGGGTGGCGCCCGGACCGGTGACCGGGGCAGCAGACTCGTCGACGAAGAGGTCGAACAGGCCGGACCCCACCATCATGTGCTGCCACAGCGGCACCGGACGGTGCTCGGACACGATGACCTCGTGGTTCCCCCGGACCTCGGCCAGCCAGTCCCCGAACTCCTCGGCATTGCTCACCGTGGCGGACAGCGACACGACCTGGACGTCCTCGGGCAGGTGGATGATGACCTCCTCCCAGACAGCGCCACGGAAGCGGTCCGCGAGATAGTGCACCTCGTCCATCACCACGAAGCCGAGCCCGCGCAGGGTCGGCGACCCGGCATACATCATGTTGCGCAGGACCTCGGTGGTCATGACGACCACGGGCGCCTCCCCGTTGATCGAGGAGTCGCCCGTGAGCAGCCCGACGTTCGCCGACCCGTGTCGGCGGGCCAGGTCGGCGTACTTCTGGTTGGAAAGGGCCTTGATCGGGGTCGTGTAGAACGCCTTGCGGCCGGTCGCCAGCGCCAGGTGGACGGCGAACTCGCCGACGATGGTCTTCCCCGCACCGGTGGGTGCGGCGACGAGCACGCCCCTGCCCTCCTCCACCGCCTGGCACGCCTTCAGCTGGAAGTCGTCGAGCGGGAAGTCGAGGCCGGCCGTGAACTCGCCGAGGTGGGTCCGGCGGAAGGCCGCTCGCTGGGAGGATGCTGCGAACCGCTCGGCGGGCGTGGGCATACCCCCGAATCTACGTCAGGTGACCGGTCCTGCCCGGGATGGCACGACCGGGGCCGCCACGGGGGCTGACACCGGAGCCATCACCGTGACGGCCCCCGGCACGACCTCCACAGTCAGCGGCAGAGGTGCGAAGCGCTCGCCGTCCGCGTACGCGACGATGCCGGCGGCCTCCAGGGTGACCCGGCGTCCCTGCAGGATCTCCACCGCCGGGTGGCCCACATGGGCGCCGCGGAACACAGTGGGAAAGACGCGCAGGAACTCCACGGTGCTGATCTCGTGCAGGATCATGACGTCCAGCAGGCCGTCGTCGAACCGGGCGGCCGGGGCGACGCGCATCCCGCCGCCGTACGACGGCCCGTTCGCCACGACGACCAGCATCGCCTTCGTCTCGCGTCGGACCCCGTCGACCGTCACCACGTACGGGATGGCCCGGAAGAGCGGTAGCTCGCGCACGATGGCGAGGTTGTAGCGCATCTTGCCCTTGGGCCACGGCCAGGTGTTGGCCCGCTCGTTCACCAGCGAGTCGAAGCCCGCGCCGAGCACGCCTGCATACCAGTGCCGGTCTCCGTGGGCGTCGACGTGCCGTACGGCGTCGACGGCCCGGGGAGACCCGCTCGTCACGAGGTCGGCCGCCCGGACCGGGTCGTGCACCGGCAGCCCCAGACCGCGGGCCACGTCGTTGCCCGTCCCCACGGCGATGACGGCAAGGGCCGTCCCCGTCTCGGCGGCCACCTCCACGCCGAGGTGCACCATGCCGTCACCGCCGACCACGGCCAGGACGTCCAGCCCTTGCGCGACCGCCCCGAGGGCTCGGTCGCGAGCCGCGGCGTACGTCTCGTCGGACAGGTCCAGCACTTCGTGGCCCGCCGACCTCAGCCGGTGCGCGACCTGCAGGCCCAGCGTCATGCCGCGGCTCTTCCCGGAGGTCGGGTTGACGACCAGCCCGATGCGCTTGCCCACGCGCGGAGGCTACAGGGCGGATGCCTCGTCGTCCGCCACGTCGACCCACTCGGGCCGGTTGGCACGACGGCTGCGCTCGATGAGCTTGCTCACGCCCACGGCTGCGAAGTACAGGAAGACGAGCGGGATCGCCATGAGGAACATCGTGAAGGCGTCAGGGGTCGGAGTGGCGACCGCGGACAGGACGAAGATGCCGAACACGGCCGGACGCCAGGCGCGCAGCATGGTCGCCGACGGCAGCACGCCGATCGCGTTGAGCGCCACCAGGAACACCGGCATCAGGAACGCCCCGCCGAAGGCGACGATGAACCTGGTGACGAACGAGAAGTACTCGCTCACCTGCTGGATGTTGGAGGCTCCGGCGGGCGTGAACCCGTAGAGCACCGCCAGCACCTTGGGCAGAACGTAGTAGGCGAGGGCACAGCCGGACAGGAACAGCGGCACGGTGGCGCCGATGAACGCCAGCGAGATGCGGCGCTCCTTCTTGGTCAGGCCCGGGACGATGAAGGCCCAGAGCTGGTAGAGCCAGACCGGGCTCGAGGCGAGGATCCCCACGAAGATGGAGATGCTCAGCTGCTGGGAGAAGGCCGCCGTCGCGTTGCCGAAGTTCAGGCTGATGACGCTGCTCGGATGCGACGCCTTGTAGTCGTTGAACGGCGCAGCCAGCCGGTCGTACACCTGCGGGTAGGCGACCCAGCCTCCCACCGCGCAGAGCAGCACCGCGATCGCGGAGATGAGGAACCGGCGGCGCAGCTCGCGCAGGTGGTCGCCGAGCGACATGCGAGCGTCAGGGTTGCGGGCACGCCGGAAGGCCATCGTCGGCAGGGTGATGGAGGCTCTGCCGGTCGGTCAGAGAGTGCCGGACGTGTTGTCCGTGCGGGGGCTGTTGTCCTCGCGCAGCGGGGTGCCGCCCTCGGCCCCACCGTCGCGAACCGGGGTCTCGCGCACGCTGCTCTCGCGGACGGTCTCACCCTTGACCGTGTCGCCGCTCGCGGCGCTCTTGCCGTCGTTCTTCATCTCGTGGACCTCCGACTTGAAGATCCTCATCGAGCGCCCGATGCTGCGCGCGGCGTCAGGCAGCCGCTTGAAACCGAACAGCACCACCAGAAGAACCAGTAGGACGATGATGTGCCAGCCCTCGAACAGTCCGCGACCCATGTGACTCATTCCTCTCGGTCACTCGGTGACCTCTGGTGCCTGGTACGCCCCTACCGTCTCGGGCGCCTGCTGTCAGTCTAGATGCCTCGCCCAGGCAGGCCTTCCAGCGGCTGCGCGGGCGCGGCGTCGGCGCCTCAGCGAGGCCCGGGTGGCCTCGCGCTCCCGGCGCAGGGCTCGCGGGTCACCGAAGATGTCAGGTTCCGGCGCCTGCTCCCCCAGCCGTTCCACCTCCACCTGGAGGGCGGCGACCATCCCGGATGCGCGGTGGACCTCCGCCCCGAGCTCCCTGAGCCGGCCCCAGGTGGCCCAGGCGCGGCTCCCGAGGTACGCCGCCGACACCACGACGAGAAGCGCCCAGATCAGGACCCACCACCACATACGCCGACCCTACCCGTCGACCTACCCGTCGACCTACCGTTCCGCTCCGGCGGCGGCCTCCTGGCTCTCGTATGCCGCGAGCGCGGACCTGGCGCCCTCGCTGACGGCCTGCGCGAGCTCCGCCGGGGCCAGGACACGCCCGTAGCCACCCAACCGCCACATCAGGCGCCGAAGCCAGAGGGTGTCGGCGGTCCGCAGGGCGACCACCTGCGTGCCGTCCTCGCGGGTCAGCACCGACTCGACGGGGTAGTAGTCGCTGACCCAGGACGCACCCGGCTGGAGCTCGAGGGTGACGAGCGTGTCCTCCTCCCGTGGCGTGAAGGTCCCGGCGTCGAGGTCGCGCAGCTGGGCGTCTGGAGGCGGGGTCCCGTCGACGTCGAGCAGCGCGAGGCCCTCGATCCGGTCCATCCGGAACAGGCGCGTGTCCTGGGCGCGGTGGCACCATCCCTCCAGGTACCAGTGGGCGTCCAGGTTGACGACCCGCATCGGGTCGACGTCCCGTTCGGTGGACTCGTCACGGCTCGGCACGAGATACCGCAGGTGGACGCGTCGGTGCTCCTCAACGGCGCGCCGGGCGTCCGCCAGCAGGTCGGCCTCCACGCCCTCGTCGATCGAGACCTGCACCCGGGCCGCGGCTTCGGCGCTGGCGCCGGTGGCCTCCTCGAGCTTGGCCATCGCGCGTTCTATCGCGTCGCGCTCACCGAGCCCGGGAACGGCGGCGAGCGCCCGCAGTCCCACCATGAGCGTCAGGGCCTCGTCCCGCCCCAGCCGCAGTGGACGCGCGATGGTCTCCGCGTTGCTGATGAAGACCCGGCCGTTCTCCCACTCCGCGTCGATCAGCTCGTCGGGCATCTGCCCGTAGCCGCACAGGTAGAGCAGCCTCAGGTCGGTCTCCAGCTGCTGGACGGTGATGCCGAGGTCGGCGGCCGCCCGCTCCAGGTCGATGCCTTGGCGGTTCACCAGCCACGGCACCATCGTCAGCAGCCGGGACAGCCGTGCGGTAGCAGTCTCCGGTGTGGTCACGCGGCACCTCCGCTGTTCGCGGCCAGTGCGCCACGCAGCCGTTCGACGACCAGGTCGCGCACGTCCTGCGGAGCCTGCACCACGACGTCGGAGCCGTACCCGCAGACCTCGTCGGCGAGCGCGTCGCCATCGGTGAAGGGCACCTCCAGGGTGCTCCACTGCCCTTGCTCCTCGACGATGGACCCGCGCCGTCGCAGCGTCCCTCCCCGTCCTCGGTGGACCAGCAGCCGTGCGCTGCGCTGGACCTGCTCCCCCACGGTGGTGCGGATCATCTCCTGGGCGTGGTGGTCGGCGGGCACCACATACGGCGTGGCGCGGCGGACGACACTGACAGCGCCGTCGATGCGCGAGAGTCGGAAGACGCGGGGGGCAGCGCGGTCCAGGTCGAAACCGGTGAGATACCAGCGACCGTGCCACGACGCCAGCCCCCACGGCTGGACCCGCCGCGTCCGCGCCTGCCCCTGTCCCGCGGTCCGGTAGCCGAAGGAGATGGTCTGCTGGGCCACCACGGCGTTCTTCACGCTCTCGAACGCGGGCTCGCTCGTGCCGAGCCGAGGCTCTATGCCCACGAGCGAGTCGCCGTCCCGCTCTATCCCGGCGGCCTTGAGCTTGCGCAGCGCCTGGGCTGCAGGGCCGGCCAAGGAGGCATGGGCCCAGGTGCGGCTGGCCAGCCCGAGGACCGCGAGCTCGTCGGGCTCGAACTCCAGGTCCGGCAGCGCGTACTCGCGCTGGTCGATGCGGTAGCCGGTCTCGTCGTCCCAGGCACCGCCGATGTCCTGCGTCACCAGCGGGATGCCGAGCTCGCGGAGCTCGTCCTTGTCGCGCTCGAACATGCGGTCGAAGGCCTCATCGCTCGCCGCGTCGCCATACTGCGGGACGATCCGCCGGATCGTGGACTTCGGCAGCGGCCGGCGCGTGTAGAGGAGACAGAGGACGAGGTTGAGCAGGCGTTCCGTCTTCGCCGCGGGGCCGGTGGGGGAGCTCACGGACCGACGCTACCCGACTCCCCCACTGCGCACCGTGGCTAGTCTGCGTGTCGTGATGCAGTGGCGTGAGGGCTCGGTGACGCGGGTGCGGCGGCGGTGGCCGGGAGCCGTGGAGTACGCCGTGCAGCTGGCCGGCGAGGGCGCTGCGACGGTGCGCGCCCTGGCGTACACGGCGCTCGTGGGCGAGCCGCAGGTGGGCGACCGGGTCCTGCTCAACGCCTCGGCCCTGTTCCGCGGGCTCGGCACCGGCGGGCTCGCGTTCGTCGTGGCGGCCCCCGACCGGCTGCCCGCCGATCCCCCGTCGCAGGGGGGCCATATCGTCAAGGCCCGCTACACGCCCCAGCAGCAGATGTTCATGGCGGTCGACGAGCAGGACAGCCAGCACCACTCGACGATGACCGGAGACCGGGTGAGGGCCGGAGACCTGGGTGGACTGCCCGTCGTGGTGGCGGACCTCCACTCGGCCCTGCCCGCCGTGCTTGCAGGCGTGCGCCTCGAGCGGCCCCAGGCGCGCGTCGCCTACGTCATGACAGACGGCGGGGCGCTGCCCATCGCCTTCTCGCGCACCGTCGCCGGGCTGCTCGAGCATGGGTGGCTCACCGGGACCATCACCGTGGGCCAAGCCTACGGCGGCCAACACGAGGCCGTCACCCTTCACTCCGGGCTGCTGGCCACCCGGCACGTGCTGGCCGCCGACGTCGCAGTCGTCGTGCAGGGTCCTGGCAACGTGGGCACCGGCACGACGTGGGGCTACACGGGAGTCGCTGCCGGCGAGGCCCTCAACGCCGTCGCGACACTGGGAGGTCGCGGGGTCGCCGCACTGCGCGTCTCCCAGGCGGACGCCCGGGAGCGGCACCGGGGCATCTCGCACCACAGCAGGACGGCGTACGGCCGCATCTGTCTGGTCCCTGCGGACCTGCCCGTCGCCAGCACCGACGACGAGCTTGGCGGGCTCGTCCTTGAACAGGCCCATCAGCTGGCGGCCGACGCCAGTGGCTCCCTGCGGGTGCGGGAGGTCCCCGTCGACGGTCTCGACGGCGCCCTACGACGAGTACCCGTACCGCTGTCCACGATGGGACGGGGCCTGGACGAGGACTATGCCGCCTTCGTCCACAGCGCAGCGGCGGGCCGGTACGCCGCGGGACTCCTGGAAGCTGGGACGTCCGAGTCCTAGCGGACGTCCACCAGGTCGACGACGAAGATGAGGGTCTCCCCCGGCTTGATGGCGCCACCGGCACCGCGGTCGCCGTACGCCAGGTGGGCCGGGATGGTGAGCCTGCGGCGGCCGCCGACCTTCATGCCGACGATGCCGTCGTCCCAGCCCTTGATGACCTGGCCCACCCCGAGCCGGAAGTCGAGCGGCGCCCCGCGGTTCCAGGAGGCGTCGAACTCCTCCCCGGTCGAGTGAGCCACGCCGACGTAGTGGGCGGAGATCGTGTCACCTGGCCCTGCCTCCTGGCCGTCGCCCTCCTGGAGGTCCTCGATGACGAGCTCGGTGGGGGCGGCGTCCCCGGGGAAGTCGATCTCGGGCTTGGTGGTGTTGGGGTCGAAGGGCATGGTCGCGCTTCCTGTCTGTTTGGTCGGTCACGGGGGTCGGTCGCTGCTCGTGCGCCCGGGAGAGGCCGCGGTCAGTAGGCGGCCAGGATGTCCACGACGAAGACAAGCGTGTCGGTGCCGCTGATCTTGGGCGGGCTGCCGGCCGCGCCATACCCCTCGGCCGGCGGCACGACGAGGAGGAGCCTGCTTCCCACCTGGCGGCCGACGAGCTGGGCGTCCCAGGCCTTGATCACCTGCTGCTTGCCGATGACCGTCTCGAAGTACTTCTGCGGGCTGTTGGCCGAGGAGTCGAACACCTTGCCGTTCTTCCAGAGGGCGCCCGTGTAGGTCACCCGGATGGTCTGCCCGGCCTGGACCTTGGCGCCCTGTCCCTGGACCAGCACCTGACCGACCGTCTTGGTCGGCGGCTTCTTGCCCTTGGGGATCGTGATGGTCGCCGCCTTGCCGTCCTCGACCTTGACGCTGGGCAGCCCGGCAGCGGGCGCGACCGGCGTGCCCTGGGCCGACTTCAGTGGCGTCGTGGCCGACAGCACGTCCATGAGGAAGACGACGGTGTCGTTCGGGCCCACTTTGATGTCCGCGTTGCCCTGGGTGCCGAAGGCGTCCTTCGGGGGCATCGCCACGAGGATCCGCGACCCGATCTTGGCGTTGGCCAGCCCCTTCTTGAGGCCGGGCAGCAGGTCGGTCGCGCCGAGGCTCAGGCCGAGGTTCTGCTTGCCGAAGTTCGTGTCGAGGACCGAGGAGTCCTTGCCGTTGAGCAGGACGTACTTGAGGCTCACGATCTCGTCGTCCTTGACCGGGCTGCCGGTCCCGGGCTTCACCACGCGCGTCGTCGTCTCCGTGACGCTCAGCGGCTTCGGCTTCACGGCCACGGTCGGGGCGCTGGTGGCGCTGCCTCCGCTGACCGTCACGTGGTCGAGCGGGGAGCCCTTCGACTCCTTCCCGCCACCACAGGCGGTGAGGGTCAGGGCGGCGGCCAGAGCGGCAGCGCCGAAGGCGTGGGAACTTCTCAAGTGCACGGGAGGGATCTTTCGCAGGGGGCGTGGACCAGCGTCCACCATAACCGCCGACCCTGGCCGGCCCCTGACCGCTACCCGCGCATCCCCTCGATCAGCCGTTCGACCCGGGCGTCCACGGCGGCGAACGGGTCCTTGCAGAGCACCGTGCGCTGAGCCTGGTCGTTGAGCTTCAGGTGCACCCAGTCGACGGTGAAGTCACGGCGGTGCTCCTGCGCCGCCTTGATGAAGTCGCCGCGCAGCTTGGCGCGGGTGGTCTGCGGAGGCACGGTCTTGGCCTCGAACACCTCTGGGTCGGTGGTCACCCGCGCGGCGCGACCGTGCTTCTGCAGCAGGTAGAACACGCCTCGCTGGCGGTTGACGTCGTGGTAGGCGAGGTCCAGCTGGGCGACTCGCGGGTGCTCCATGGGCAGCCCGTGCTTGCTCATGTACTCGCTGATGAGCTTGTGCTTGATGACCCAGTCGATCTCGGTCTCCACGAGAGACAGGTCGCCGCTGCCGATGGCGCGGAGGGTGCGTTCCCACAGGTCCAGCACCTGCTTGTGGATGGGGTCCTCGAGGCCTTCGCGGTCGGCGAAGGCCTGCGCCCGCTCCAGGTACTCGGCCTGGATCTGGAGTGCCGACAGCTCCCGGCCGTTGGACAGGCGCACGGTCTTGCGCCCGGTCATGTCGTGGCTCATCTCGCGGATGGCGCGGATCGGGTTCTCCAGGGTGAGATCGCGGACCACCATCCCCGCTTCGATCATGCGGAGCACGAGGTCCGCGGACCCCACCTTGAGCATGGTCGTCGTCTCGCTCATGTTGGAGTCGCCGACGATGACGTGCAGCCGGCGGTACCGCTCGGCGTCCGCGTGCGGCTCGTCGCGCGTGTTGATGATCGGCCGGCTGCGGGTCGTCGCAGAGGAGACGCCCTCCCAGATGTGGTCCGCCCGCTGGCTGACGCAGAACGTGGCCCCCTTGGAGGTCGTCACCACCTTCCCGGCGCCGCAAGTGATCTGGCGACTGACGAGGAACGGGATGAGGACGTCGGAGAGCTGCTGGAACTCCCCCGCCCGTCCCACGAGGAAGTTCTCGTGGCAGCCGTAGGAGTTGCCGGCCGAGTCGGTGTTGTTCTTGAACACGTAGATCTCGCCCTCGATGCCCTCCTCGGCCAGGCGTTCCTGGGCGTCGGCGACCAGGCCCTCGATGATCCGCTCCCCCGCCTTGTCGTGGACCACCAGCTGGCGGACATGGTCGCACTCGGGAGTGGCGTACTCGGGGTGCGAGCCGACATCGAGGTAGAGGCGTGAGCCGTTGGACAGGAAGACGTTGGAGGACCTGCCCCAGGAGACGACCTTGCGGAAGAGGTACCGCGCCACCTCGTCCGGCGTCAGCCGGCGCTGCCCGTCGAAGGTGCACGTGATGCCGTACTCGTTCTCGATCCCGAAGATCCGGCGCTCCATGAACCCACAATAGGCTCCGCTACCAGCGGAACCGCCTCGACAGGCGACCGGCGGCCTGGTTGCGTGGCGTCATGCGGCTTCTCGTGCTCGGTGGGACGGCGTGGCTGGGCGGGGAGGTCGCCGCAGCCGCCGTGCGGGCGGGGCATACGGTCAGCGCTCTGGCCAGGGGCTCGGCGGGAGTCGTCCCCGCAGGCGTGGACTTCCTGCCAGCCGACCGCTCGGAACCTGGAGCGTATGCCGGTGCGCTCACCCACGACTGGGATGCCGTGGTCGACGTCTCCCGTCAGCCGAGCCACGTACGCGGTGCGGTGGCCGCGCTCGCCCGGCATACTGCGTGCTGGGTCTTCATCTCCTCCGCGTCCGTGTACGCCCGCAGCGACACCCCGGACGAGGACGAGCACGCGACCCTCGTGGACCCGTACGCCGAGGACGACGACGGCTGGGAGACCTACGGCGGACGCAAGGTCGCCTGCGAGCAGCTCGTCACGGGCGCCGTGGCCGGCCGGTCGCTCGTGGTCAGGGCCGGACTCGTCGCCGGTCCCGGCGACCACACCGACCGCACCGGGTACTGGCCCGTGCGGTTCGCCCGCCCTGCCACTGCCGACGGTGCGGTGCTGGTGCCCGACAGCCCGGTGCCGACCCAGGTGGTAGACGTCCGGGACCTCGCGGCTTGGGTCGTCGCGGCCGCCGAGGCGGGGGCGGCGGGAACGGTGAACGCGGCCGGGCCGGTCCTGCCCCTCGGCGACCACCTTGCCGTCGCCCGTTCGGTCGCGGGTCACCGTGGCGACCTGGTCGCCGCCCCTCAGTCCTGGCTGGAGAGCCACGGGGTCGCCCCGTGGTCGGGGCCGCGCTCCCTTCCCCTGTGGCTGCCACTGCCGGACCATGCCGGGTTCATGGCACGGAGCACCGCGGCGGCACAGGCTCTGGGACTTCACTGCCGACCCTTGGAGGACACCTTGGTGGACACCCTGGCTTGGGAGCTCCAGCAGGGGCCTGGGCGCCCGCGGCTGGCCGGCCTGTCTGCGACGGACGAGGCGGCCCTGGTCGAGGCCGCCCGTGGCGAGGGGCTGGCAGGCTGAGGATCCAGCGCATGCGAAGGGTCCAGCATCCGGACGGCGTATCCACAGTCCGGTCAAGTAACGGCATGTTTGGGGACGACAAACACCGCGTTACCTTCGAGAGGAAGCCGTCATGGCCACGCTGCGACTGGGCGACGACGCCCCGGACTTCACCGCCCAGACCACCGAGGGCGAGCTGAGCTTCCATGACTGGAAGGGCGACGGCTGGGCAGTCCTGTTCAGCCACCCGGCCGACTTCACGCCGGTGTGCACCACCGAGCTGGGGCGGGTGGCCCAGCTGAAGGGCGAGTGGGCCCGCCGCAACACCAAGGTGCTGGCGGTGTCCGTCGACGGCCTCGAGGACCACAACGCCTGGAAGTCCGACATCGAGGAGGTCGCGGGGGCGCCCGTCGACTACCCGATCGTCGCCGACAAGGACCGCCAGGTGGCCGAGCTGTACGACATGATCCACCCGGGAGCCGGGGACACCTCGCCGGTGCGCTCGGTCTTCCTCATCGACCCGGCCGGCAAGGTGCGACTGTCGCTGACGTACCCCAAGAGCGCAGGCCGCAACTTCGACGAGATCCTGCGCGCGCTCGACGCTCTGCAGGTCAACGACTCCGGCCCCTTCTCCACGCCTGCCGACTGGAAGGCCGGCGACCGCATCATCGTGGCTCCGACCGTCACCACGGACGAGGCGCAGCAGCGGTTCGCGGGCGTCGAGGAGGTCAAGCCGTACCTGCGGTACGCGCGGGCCCCCACCGCCTGAAGATCGAGGCCCCACCGCCCGAGATGGAGGCCGCGCCGTTCCCTGGAGGGGACGGCGCGGCCTTCGTCTGCCAGCATCCCCCCATGACCACGACCTCCCCCACACCGTCGCCCGCTCAGCTCAGCGTCCCCGTCGAGGGCGGGGAGATGCCCGCCGACCTCCACCTGCCCGAGTCCGGGCGAGGGCCGGGCATCGTCCTGTATCAGGAGATCTTCGGCGTCACGGCCTACATTCGCCGGCGCGCGGAGGACCTGGCCACTCTGGGGTACGTCGTGCTGGTCCCCCATCTCTACTGGCGCCTCGGCGACCCGGTCGTGCAGGAGGGCGCCGAGGGGCTGCCCGAGGCGGTCGACCTCGTGGGCCGGCTGGACTGGGAGGCGGCGGTGGCCGACGCCGCGGCTGCCCTGCGGCTGCTGCGCGACCGTGACGAGGTCGAGGGACCCGTAGGGGTGTTCGGGTTCTGCTTCGGAGGTGGCCTGGCGTTCAACGTCGCCGCCTCGACCTCTGGACCCGCAGGCGCCGCAGAAGCCCTGGTCAGCTACTACGGGTCGGCGCTGCCCACCCTGCTCGCCCTGGCGCCCCAGGTGCGGTGCCCCAGCCTGCACCACTTCGGCACGGCGGACACCTACATCCCACCGGAGGTCCAGCAGTCGGTCCGCGAGGCCGTCGAGCAGGACGGCCGGGCCGACGTGACGTTCTGCACGTATGAGGGAGCGGGGCACGCCTTCGACAACCCGTCCCCGATGTTCCATCACCCCCAGGCATCGCCAGAGGCTTGGGAGACCACCTCACGCTGGCTCTCCGAGCACCTCCCGGTCCAGGCCGGCCGCTAGCCGTCCACGTCAGCGTCGCCGTCACCCTGGGACCGGTCGCCGTCACCCTGCGAGCGCTGGGTCTGCGGGTTGGAGGACTCGTCCCGCGGGGACCCACCGGTCAGCGTGTCGTGCCGACCGGGGGTCGGGTCGTCCTCCTCGGGGGCGTCGTGCGTCGGGTCCTCGGTGCTCAGCAGCGCCTCGAGCAACGCGCCGCCGATCCTGCGGAACGTCCTGCGGGGCCGCTCCCGGTCCAGCACCGCCACCTCGAGCTGCGCGGCGGTGAGGGTCCGCGGGGCACCGCTGCCGGACGGGTCCTGGGCGAGGAGCTCGACGGCGACGGTGAGAGCGTCGGCCAGGGTGAGCCCCGGGCTCCAGCGGTTCCGAAGCCCGGTCTCGATCTGCTCCCCGGCGCCGCCCATGGCGACGAAGCCCTGCTCGTCGGCGACGGACCCGTCGTACGTCAGCCGGTAGATCTGGTCATCCTCCGCCGCGGCTCCGACTTCGGCGACGACGATCTCCACCTCGTACGGCTTGGACTCCTGCGTGAAGACCGTTCCCAGCGTCTGGGCGTACGCGTTGGCCAGTCCGCGGGCGGTGACGTCGGTGCGGTCGTAGGAGTAGCCCCGCAGGTCGGCGTACCGCACGCCCGCCACGCGTAGGTTCTCGAACTCGTTGTACTTGCCCACCGCAGCGAAGGCGATGCGGTCGTAGATCTCGGAGACCTTGTGCAGGGCACGGGAGGGGTTCTCCGCGACGAAGGCGATGCCCTTGTCGTAGCCCAGCACGACGACCGAGCGGCCCCGGGCGATCCCCTTGCGCGCGTAGTCCGCGCGGTCCTTCATGAGCTGCTCGGGCGAGACGTAGAACGGCATGCTGCTCATCGCGCACCTCCCGGGTTGCCCTGGCGTCCGGCGATCACTGCCTCGACGACACCTCGCAGGTCGTCGTCGGACCGGAAGGCGACTCCTCGCGCGTCCACCACGGCGACCGTGGGCCAGATGCGCCGCCCGACGTCCGGACCGCCGGTCGCCGAGTCGTCGTCGGCCGCGTCGTACAGCGCCTCCACGGTGACGGACACCGCCGAGTCGACGGACATCCCTGGGTGCCAGACCTTCTTGAGCGCACCGCGGGCGAACAGGGAGCCCGAGCCGACGCTGTGGTGGTCGTGCTCCTCGTAGCAGCCGCCGGTCACGTCGTAGGAGAAGATCCGTCCCTGCCCGAGGTCCAGGTCGTAGCCGGCGAACAGCGGCACCACGGACAGTCCCTGCATCGCCATCCCGAGGTTGGCCCGGATCATCGCGGCGAGGCGGTTGGCCTTGCCCTCCAGCGACAGCAGCGTCCCTTCGATCTTCTCGTAGTGCTCGAGCTCCACCTGGAAGAGCTTCACCAGCTCGATGGCGATGCCCGCCGTGCCGGCGATGCCCACGGCGGAGTACTCGTCGGCGGCGAAGACCTTCTCCATGTCGCGGTTGGCGATGATGTTGCCCATGGTGGCCCGTCGGTCACCGGCCATCACGACCCCGCCGTCGAAGGTGGCGGTCACGATGGTGGTCCCGTGCGGTGCTTCGAGGCTGCTGCCCGGAGGCAGGGCACGCCGCGACGGCAGCAGGTGAGGGGCGTGCGCCCCGACGAAGTCGGTGAAGGAGGAGCTGCCCGCGGCCAGGAAGGCCGCGGGCAGCCTCCCCGCGTCGGCGCCTGTGGTCACTGGCCACCCTTCTGGACGAAGCCGCGGACGAACTCCTCCGCGTTGGACTCCAGGACGCCGTCGATCTCGTCCAGGACGCTGTCGATGTCGGAGTCCAGGTTCTCCTTGCGGGCACTGGCCTCGGGTGCCCCGGGGGCGGGCTCGGGCGCCTCGTCCGGCGCGTCGTCCCTGCGCTGTGGTCGGCTCTGCTCCTGGCTAGGCATGTCCGTGACCTCTCGCTGGTGCTGTTCCTCGTGGCGCTCGTGCGCCGCTGCTGCTTCGACCCTAGTGCGACCCTAACCCGATGCGGAGGCCAACTCACGAAGGAGCGTGGCGGCGTCCGGACTGCGGTCCAACAGGCCTCCCACGCTGGCCCGCGTGCCCCGCAGCGGCTCGAGCATGGGGACGCGCTGCAAGGAGGGCTGACCCGGGATGTCGAAGATGACGGAGTCCCAGGACGCGGCGGCGATCTGGTCGGGGTACTTCTCCAGACACTTGCCCCGGAAGTAGGCCCGCGTGTCCACCGGTGGCTCGTGCACCGCTTCGAGGACCTCCTCGTGGGTGACGAGCTCCTCGAAGCGGCCGGCGGCCCTCAGGCGGTGGAAGATCCCCTTGTCGGGCCGCACGTCGGACCACTGGATGTCCACGGCCCGCAGCCGCGGGTCCGACCAGTCGAGGCCGTCCCGGTCGATGTAGCCCTGCAGCACCTGCTGCTTGGCGACCCAGTCCACCTCGCGGGCGGCCTCCCACGGGTCCCGCTCCAGCCGGTCGAGGACCACCTCCCACCACCGCATCACCTCCGCGGTGTCGCTGTCCACCTCCCCGGCCTGGCGCCGGTGGAGGTAGCGGTCGGCCAGCTCGTGGTAGCGCCAGAGCAGCTGCACCGCGGTGAGCCGCGTCCCGTCGCGCAGCTCGAGGGTGGCCTGGCAGGTCGGGTCGTGGCTCACCGCCTGCAGGGTCGCCACGGGCCGGGAGACGGTGAGGTCCTGGTCGATCGCCCGGTCCTCGATCATCGCCAGCACGAGCGACGTCGTACCCAGCTTGAGGAGGTTCGCCACGTCGCAGTGGTTCGCGTCCCCGATGATCACGTGCAGCCGGCGGTAGAGGTCGGCGACGGCGTGCGGCTCGTCCCGGGTGTTGATGATGGGCCTCTTGAGGGTGGTCTCGAGGCCGACCTCAACCTCGAAGAAGTCGCTGCGCTGGCTCAGCTGGTAGCCGGCCGTGCGCGAGTCGGGACCGAGGCCGACACGACCCGACCCCGTCATCACCTGCCTGGCGACGAAGAAGGGGACCAGGTGGCGGACGATGTCCGTGAACGGCGTCTCCCGGCGCATCAGGTAGTTCTCGTGCGTGCCGTAGGACTGCCCCTTGCCATCGGTGTTGTTCTTGTAGAGGTTCACCCCGGGCGGCGCCTGGGACAGCCGGCGCACCGACTCAGCCATGATCAGCTCACCTGCCCGGTCCCAGACGACGGCGGCCCGAGGGGACGTCACCTCAGGCGATGAGTACTCGGGGTGGGCATGGTCCACGTAGAGGCGGGCCCCGTTGGTGAGGACCACGTTGGCCAGGGCCGGGTCCTCCTCGTCCGTGAGCTGGCTCGGGTCGGCGACACCGCGTCCCATCTCGAAACCGCGGGCGTCCCGCAGGGGCGCCTCGTCCGCGTAGTCCCACGAGGCGTGGGCCGCGCGGATGCCCTGCGCGGAGGCGTAGGCGTTGACCACCTGGCCCGACAGGATCATCGGGTTGGCCGTCGGGTCCCCCGGCACCGAGATGCCGTACTCGGTCTCGATGCCCATCACCCGTCGCACGGTCATGCCGGAAGCCTAGGTGAGAGCCTGCGCGAGCACCCGCCGCTCCCTCCGCCGGCGGTAGCGGGCTAGGCTCAGGCCTGCCCCTGTGCCACCACCAGCCACCAGGAGTCGCAGTGCGGGACATCGTGGTCTTCAGCGGTAACGCCCATCGGGCCCTCGCGGACCGCATCTGCGAGTCGCTGGGGGTGGCCCTCTCCCCCGCGGAGATCAAGCGCTTCAGCAACGACTGCCTCCAGGCGCAGCTGCTGGCGAACTGCCGCCAGCGGGACGTCTACATCGTCCAGCCCCTCGTCCCACCCACGCAGGAGCACCTGATGGAGCTCCTGCTGATGGTGGACGCGGCACGCGGCGCCTCTGCTGCCCAGATCACGGCGGTCATCCCCCACTACGCCTACGCCAGGTCGGACAAGAAGGACGCGTCCCGCATCTCCCTCGGCGGGCGGCTGGTGGCCGACATGCTCGTCGCGGCGGGGGTCGACCGGGTCCTGACCATGACGCTCCACGCGCCACAGGTGCACGGCTTCTTCTCGGTGCCGGTCGACCACCTGACGGCTATCGGGGTGCTCGCGGACCACTACCGTCGGGCCGACCTCACCGGCTCCGTGGTGGTGTCTCCCGACCTCGGCAACGCCAAGACGGCCACCCAGTTCGCGCGGCTGCTCGGGCTGCCGGTCGCGGCGGGCTCCAAGCAGCGCATCGCTGACGACCGCGTGGTGATCGACTCGATCGTGGGTGACGTGAGCGGCCGGCGCGCCATCATCCTCGACGACGAGATCGCCACCGGTGGGTCGATCCTGGAGCTGCTCGAGCGGTTGGCCGATCTTGGGTGCACCCAGGCCGACGTGGCCTGCACCCACGGGCTCTTCGCGGGCAAGGCGGTCGAGCGCCTGCGTGACCACCCGATGGTGAGGGAGGTCCTGACCACCGACACCGTCCCAGCTCCCGGGCGCTGGCCGGAGCTGCGCGTCCGCTCCGTGGCCCAGCTCTTCGCGGAGGCCATCAAGCGGATCCACGCTGGCGAGTCGGTGAGCAGCCTGTTCGACGGCGTCGACCCCACCCATGCGCCACCCCAGGCCAGTCTCTTCGACCGCGTCCACGCGTAAGCCGAGCTGTCCGGCGGGTCCCCGCGCTGCTGACCGATGCCCTCTTCGTCCTGCTCTTCGCCGCCGTAGCCGTCCGCCGGCTGACGCGGGTTTGGGTTTGGTAAGGCTTGCCTAATATCATCGCGCCTCGTGACCGCCACCCCGTTGACCGGTCCGGGCCACCGGACCATCTCCTTCGTGGCTTCGCTCGCCCGGCACGGCCCCTCGCCGGCAGTCCTCACGCGCGACGACGTCGTGTCGTACGCCGCGCTGGCCGGTCGCGTGGAGCAGGAGGCACGACGTCTTGCAGGCGCCGAACGCCGCCTCGTGCTCGTGGCTGCTGAGAACTCGCTGGACGCCCTCGTCACCTACCTTGCCTGCCTCCACGCCGGTCACGTCCCGCTGCTGGTCCCCGGGGACCGCCTGCACCACGTGGACGGGATCGTCGACGCCTACGACCCGGACGTCGTCGCCGGACCAGGGCCGACCGGCTGGCGGGTGGTCCCCCGCCGGGACGCCACCGCACACGACCTGCACCCGGATCTTGCGCTCCTGCTCACGACGTCGGGCTCGACCGGGTCGCCCAAGCTCGTCCGGCTCTCGCACGCCAACGTGGACAGCAACGCCACGGCCATCGCCGAAGCACTCGCCATCCGCCCGACGGACCGGGCCATCACGAGCCTGCCGCTGCACTACTGCTACGGCCTGTCCGTTGTGCACAGCCATCTCGCAGCGGGTGCCGCTTTGGTGCTGACCGACCTGTCCGTCGTGGACCCCTGCTTCTGGGAGCTCTTCGACGGCACCTGCGCCACCACGCTGGCCGGCGTGCCGCACACCTTCGAGCTGCTCGCCCGCAGCGGCTTCGCCGAGCGGGAGCATCCGTCGCTGCGCGCCGTCACGCAGGCCGGCGGCCGGCTGGACCCGGCGCGAGTCCAGGAGTACGCGGGGCTGGGGCGAGAGCGGGGCTGGGACCTCTTCGTGATGTACGGGCAGACGGAGGCCACGGCGCGGATGGCCGTGCTGCCACCAGACCTCGCGGACAGCCGTCCGGAGTCGGTCGGCCTGCCCGTCCCTGGAGGCTCGTTCCGGATCGAGCCGCTGAACTGGCTCGACTGCGGGCTCGGCGAACTCGTCTACTCGGGACCCAACGTCATGCTCGGGTACGCCGAGTGCCTCGAGGACCTGGCCCGGGGCCGAGACCTACAGGAGCTGCACACCGGCGACCTGGCGCGCCTGGGCGCCGACGGGCTCATCGAGATCGTCGGACGGCGCGGCCGGTTCGCCAAGGTGCTCGGCCTGCGCCTCGACCTCGACCAGGTCGAGGCAGACCTCGCGGCGGCCGGTCACCGGGGACACTGTGTCGACCTCGGGGACGCGGTGGGTGTCGTGGTGCCGCAGGCCGGAACCGGGGGCGAGGTCGTCGCCCTGGTGAGCCGCCGCCACGGCATACCGGCGTCTTCGGTGGTCGTCCTCGACGGGCACGAGACCCCGCGCCTGAGTACGGGGAAGCCCGACTACCCCCGGATCGGCGACCTCCTCGGGGCCAGCCGGGCGGAGCACGCGGCGTTGAACGCCGACGCGGCCCGGCAGGCGGCCCGGGAAGTCGCTCTGGTCGACACCATCGTGGAGCTCTACCAGGAGCTGCTCGCGGCACCGCGGGCGACGAGGTCGAGCAGCTTCGTGGACCTCGGGGGTGACTCGCTCTCCTACGTCGAGGTGTCGCTGCGGCTCGAGCGCCTCCTCGGATCGCTGCCTTCCGGCTGGCATCTCCTGGCGCCGGACGTCCTGGTGCCGCCGGCCGCCGAACCGGCTCGCGCGCAGGCCCCTGCGCCCCGGCGCTCGTGGCCACAGCGGCTGCACCAGGTCGACACCACGGTCCTGGTGCGCGCCCTTGCCGTGCTCCTCATCCTGGCCAACCACACCCACCTGTCGTTCGTCCCGGGCGGCGCGCACACGCTCCTCGTCGTCGTGGGCTACAACCTGGCACGGTTCCAGCTCACGTCGCGCCCCCGGGCAGAGCGCGTCCGCGGCGTGCTACGCAGCGTCCAGCGGGTGGTCCTTCCGAGCTCAGTGTGGATCGCCGCGGTGGCGCTGCTGGCGGGCACCTACGACTGGCGCAACATCCTCATGGTCAACCAGGTCTTCGGCGACTGGGCCACGTGGTCACCGCACTGGCACTACTGGTTCATCGAGGCGATCACGTCGCTGCTGCTCGGTACCGCCCTCCTGCTGGCCGTCCCCGCGGTGGACCGCTGGGAACGACGACATCCGTTCGGCTTCCCGCTCCTCCTCGTGGGCGTGGGGCTCCTGACGAGGTATGCCGTGGTCGTTCCCGACGCCGGCCCCTACCGTGGGGCGAACGCCTACGTGCTGCTATGGCTCTTCGCCACCGGCTGGGCCGCGGCGCGGGCCCGGACGACGCCTCAGCGCGTGCTGGTCTCCGCCATCCCCGTGCTGACCATCCCGGGTTTCTGGCCCTCGATGCCCGGCCGCGAGGTGACCATCATCGTCGGGACGCTGGTGCTGGTCTGGTTCCCCACGGCCCGGGTGCCCGGCTGGGTGGTCAGGGGCGCCTCGACCATCGCGACGGCGTCCCTGTTCGTGTACCTCACGCACTTCGTGGTGTACCCGCGCGTCATGGCACTGAGCTCGGTGCTGGCCATGGCTGCCTCGCTGGCGGTCGGCATCGCCTACTGCCGCGTCTGGAGCGCCACGGAGGGCCGCGCCCGACGCTGGTGGCGCGGTCGCCGGTGCGGCGGTCGGACTCGGGTTACAGGTACTGCCCCGTGTTGGCCACATTGTCGATGGAGCGACCCGGCTCCGTACCGCTCTTGCCGGTGATCAGCGTGCGGATGTACACGATCCGCTCGCCCTTCTTGCCGGAGATGCGAGCCCAGTCGTCCGGGTTCGTGGTGTTCGGCAGGTCCTCGTTCTCCTTGAACTCGTCGACGCAGCTCGCCAGCAGGTGGTCGACCCGGATGCCCTTGGCACCCACCGTCAGGTAGTCCTTGATCGCCATCTTCTTGGCCCGGTCCACGATGTTCTGGATCATCGCCCCTGAGTTGAAGTCCTTGAAGTACAGGACCTCCTTGTCGCCGTTGGCGTAGGTGACCTCGAGGAAGCGGTTCTCCTCGATCTCGGAGTACATCCGTTCGACAGCGGCGGTGATCATCGCGTCGACCGTGGCCTGCGGCGACCCGCTGTGCTCGGAGAGGTCGTGCTCGTGCAGCGGCAGGTCGGCGGTGAGGTACTTGGTGAAGATGTCGCGGGCGCTCTCCGCGTCGGGTCGCTCGATCTTGATCTTCACGTCCAGCCGCCCCGGCCGAAGGATGGCGGGGTCGATCATGTCCTCGCGGTTGGAGGCGCCGATGACGATGACGTTCTCCAGGCGCTCGACCCCGTCGATCTCGGAGAGGAGCTGGGGCACGATCGTCGTCTCCACGTCCGAGGAGACCCCCGAGCCCCGGGTGCGGAACAGGCTGTCCATCTCGTCGAAGAACACGACGACCGGCGTACCACCCGACGCCTTCTCCCGCGCCCGCTGGAAGATCAGGCGGATGTGCCGCTCGGTCTCGCCGACGTACTTGTTCAGCAGCTCCGGGCCCTTGATGTTGAGGAAGAAGGACTTGCCGAGCGGCTTGCCCTCCTTCTCCGCGACCTTCCGCGCCAGCGAGGAGGCGACCGCCTTGGCGATGAGGGTCTTGCCACAGCCAGGAGGACCGTAGAGCAGGACCCCCTTGGGCGCCTTGAGCTGGTGCTCCTTGAACAGGTCGGGGTGCAGGTACGGCAGCTCGACGGCGTCCCGGATCGCCTCGATCTGGCCGGCCAGCCCGCCGATGTCCTCGTAGTCGATGTCCGGGACCTCCTCCAGCACCAGGTCCGACACCTCCGCCTTGGGGATCCGCTCGTAGACGAACCCCGAGCGGGACTCCAGCATGAGCGCGTCACCCACCCGGATGGGCTCGCCTTCGAGGGAGTCGGCCAGGCGGCATACCCGCTCCTCGTCGGCGTGGGCCACGACCAGCACCCGACCGTCGCCGAGCAGCTCCTTGATCATCACGACCTCGCCGACGCGCTCGTAGCCACAGGTGGCCACGACGTTCATCGCCTCGTTGAGGCGCACCTCCCGGCCACTGGACAGCTCGGCCGGGTCGACCGCCGGGCTGACGGCCACATGCATCTTGCGGCCGCCGGTGAGGATGTCGACGGTCGCGTCGTCATAGGACTCCAGGATCACGCCGTACGCCGCGGGCGGCTGGGCGAGGCGGTCCACCTCCGACTTGAGGGTGACGATCTGTTCCCGTGCCTCCTTGAGGGTGCGCACGAGACGCTCGTTCTGCGAGGAGATGGTCGCGAGGTTGGCCTGCAGCTGCAGCACCTTGGTCTCCAGCTCGCGCGATCTCACGGGCGCGTCGGCGAGGCGCTGGCGCAGGGCGGCGACCTCTTCGGCCAGGAGCTCTGCCTGGCGACGGTCCTCAGGGCTGTTGTGGCTGGTCATGTCGGCTCCCTCGGTGGCGAACGACCTCTGCCGACCGTGCCTGAACACGGCCGATGACCCAACCTAACCCTGAACTACTCCGCAGTCGTGGAGGTTTGCGTCACAGAACGGCGAACGCGCCGGATCTTCTTGTCCGAAGGGACGAGCTCGCCGATGTCCTCTGCGGTGAACTCGCTGTCCCGCCCGAAGGCCGCCTCTCCCGCGAGCACGTCCTCGTCCTCGCCGGCGCCTTTGCCGGGCCGCCTCTTGCGCAGTGGCGGGGTGACGCCCGGGGCCAGCCGCCGCGTGGTGATCAGGAAGCCGGTGTGCCCGTGCATCCGGTGCTGCGGACGGACCGCCAGGCCTTCGAGGTGCCAGCCACGCACGAGCGACTCCCACGCCTCCGGCTCGGTGTAGCCGCCGTGGTCCCGCATCGCCTCGGCGACCCGTGAGAGCTGGGTGGCCGTGGCGACGTAACAGATGAGCACCCCACCGGGAACCAGGGCCTGTGCCACGGCGTCCAGGCACTCCCAGGGTGCCAGCATGTCCAGCACCACGCGGTCGATGCTGCCCGCCTCCACCTGCCGGGGAAGCTCCTCGACGAGGTCCCCCACGGTGACCTGCCAGGCCGGGTGGTCCTGGCCGAAGAAGGCCCGCGCGTTGGCCTTGGCGATGTCGGCGAAGTCCTCGCGCCGCTCGTAGGAGTGCACCTCCCCGTGCTCACCCACGGCTCGCAGCAACGACATCGAGAGCGCGCCGGAGCCCACCCCGGCCTCGACCACCCGAGCCCCCGGGAAGACGTCGGCCATGGTGATGATCTGCCCGGCATCCTTGGGATAGACCACGGCCGCCCCGCGGGGCATGGACATCACGTAGTCGGCCAGCAGTGGGCGCAGGGCGAGATACTCCACGCCGGCGGTGTTCCGCACCGTCGAGCCGTCCGGCGCACCGATGAGGTCGTCGTGCGACAGCCGTCCGCGGTGCGTGTGGAACTCCCGGCCGGCCTCCAGCGTGATGGTGTGCAGGCGCCCCTTGGGGTCCGTCAGCTGCACGCGCTCCCCGGCCGTGAACGGCCCCCGGCGCAGCGCGGCGCCGACGGCGCCGGAAGGTTCGCAGGACACGGGGTCGGGGGCGCTGCTCATGGGGCGCGAGTCTAGTTGCGGCTCAGCGCCTTCCCGATGTCGGCGGCGTGCACCACGCCCACGACCCGGCCTCCGTGGACCACCGCACCCAGCGAGATGCCGTGCCGCTGCAACGCGGTGAGGACCGCGACGACGTCACCCTGGGGGTCCGCGTCGACGACCCAGCCGGGGTGCTGGCGGCTCGCGACGGCGGCGACGCTCGTGGCGCCCCGCGCCTCCTCCGGGACGGCGGCGAGGTGCTGGGCGTCGACGTAGGCGTCCGGGTGGCCCGAAGGACCGACCACGACCAGCTCGCGCTGTGCCTGGCGGACGGCCTCGGCCACCGACGTGCCTGCCGAGACGACCGACGCGGGTCGCATCACCTGGCCAAGGGTCACCCGGCTGATGGCCCCCAGAACGCGGCCGCGCCGGATCGACTCCGTAGCGCCCGTCCAGAGCACCCCGGCGATGATGAGCACCCAGATCTGGTCGAAGCCCACCTGCCCTCCACGGGCCAGCGGCCGGAGGAAGAACCAGGCCACCACGGCGAGGGCCAGCAACCGGCCGCACCAGCCCGCCACGACGGCCCCGCGGTTCCGGTCGCCGGTGGCCTTCCAGACCAGGCACTCCACCACCTGCCCGCCGTCCAGGGGCATACCGGGAAGGACGTTGAGCACGGCCAGCGAGCCGTTGATGATCACCAGACCGTGCAGGAGCCGGGCCAGCAGGGTCCCGTCCGACGGTGTGCTGAGCGACGCCAGCGCGGCGAGCAGTCCGTTCGCCGCAGGCCCCGCCAACGCCACCATGGCCATTCGGCCGGGGCTGCTGCGCACGACCTCCATCGACGTGTGGCCGCCCCACAGGTTCGCGACGATGCGGATGACCGGGAGACCGAAGGACCGGGCGGTCAGCGCGTGCGCGGCCTCGTGGACGAGCACGCTGAGGAGCAGCAGCAGAGCCTGCGTCGCGCCCACTGCCACGCCGAACAGGGGCCGGGTGGCGAGCACCGGCTGGGCGACGAGCACGATGATCACGACAGCGATCAGGAACCAGCTCGGCGCGACGTAGACCGGGATGCCCGCGACGCGGGCGATCCGGACGCCGTGGCCAGCCTCGTCCCCGTCCTGCAGGCGTGCTCGCGTCGTCATGGGGCGACACTACGTGACCACGTCGTACCGCAGATCCGGCGCGGGGCCATACTTGTGCAGTGCCCAGCCCCACCACGTTCCAGCCCGACGCGACCGACCAGCTGAGGACCGCCTTGAGCGAGCGGATCCTCGTCATGGACGGTGCCATGGGCACGATGATCCAGCGCGAGGGGCTCAGCGAGGCCGACTATCGCGGTGAGCGGTTCGCCGACTGGCCGAGCGACCTCAAGGGCAACAACGACCTGCTCAGCCTGACCCAGCCGGAGGTGATCGCCGGCATCCACGCGGCATACCTCGAAGCCGGCGCGGACCTCATCGAGACGAACACCTTCAACGCGCAGCGGATCTCGCTCGCCGACTACGGCATGCAGGACCTGGCCTACGAGATCAACCTGGCGTCGGCCCGCTTGGCCCGCCAGGCCTGCGACGCGATGACGGCCCGCACGCCGGGACAGCCGCGCTGGGTGCTGGGCGCCCTGGGCCCGACCAACCGCACCGCGTCCATCTCCCCCGACGTGAACGACCCGGGGGTGCGCAACATCACCTACGACGAGCTGGTCGAGGCCTACCTCGAGCAGGCTCGCGGCCTCGTGGACGGCGGCGCGGACGTCCTCATCGTCGAGACGATCTTCGACACGCTCAACGCCAAGGCTGCCATCTTCGCCCTCGAGACCCTGTTCGAGGAGCACCGCCGGCGGTGGCCGGTCATCATCTCCGGCACGATCACCGACGCGTCCGGACGGACCCTGTCCGGTCAGGTGACCGAGGCGTTCTGGAACTCCGTGCGCCACGCGCGACCGATCGCCGTCGGGCTCAACTGCGCCCTGGGCGCTGCCGAGATGCGGCCGTATGCCGCCGAGCTGGCGCGCGTGGCCGACACCTTCGTGTCGTGCTACCCCAACGCAGGCCTGCCCAACGCCTTCGGGGAGTACGACGAGACGCCCGAGGCGATGTCGGCTGTCGTGGGCGAGTTCGCCCGCTCCGGACTGGTGAACCTCCTCGGGGGCTGCTGCGGCACCACGCCCGACCACATCGCCGCCATCGCCAAGGCCGCCGGCGAAGAGTCCCCGCGGGTCCCCGTCACGGTGGAGCCGGCGCTGCGCCTGTCTGGGCTGGAGCCGCTGACGGTCACCCCGGAGTCGCTGTTCGTCAATGTCGGGGAACGGACCAACATCACCGGGTCGGCACGGTTCCGCAAGCTCATCCAGGCGGAGGACTACCCCGCGGCCCTGAACGTCGCGCGCCAGCAGGTGGAGGCAGGGGCGCAGGTCATCGACATCAACATGGACGAGGGGATGATCGACGGCGTCGCCGCGATGGACCGGTTCGTCAAGCTCGTGGCCAGCGAGCCGGACATCTCGCGGGTGCCGCTGATGATCGACTCCTCGAAGTGGGAGGTGATCCAGGCCGGGCTGAAGTGCGTCCAGGGCAAGCCGATCGTCAACTCGATATCGATGAAGGAGGGCGTCGGCCCCTTCGTGGAGCACGCCCGCCTGTGCCGCAAGTACGGTGCTGCCATCGTCGTCATGGCGTTCGACGAGGAGGGCCAGGCCGACTCGCTGCAGCGGCGCAAGGAGATCTGCCGCCGGGCGTACGACATCCTGACCCAGGAGGTCGCCTACCCCGCCGAGGACATCATCTTCGACCCCAACATCTTCGCGGTCGCGACGGGCATCGAGGAGCACGCCACCTACGGCACCGACTTCATCCAGGCGACGCGCTGGATCAAGGAGAACCTGCCCGGTGCCCTCGTGTCGGGCGGTGTCTCGAACGTCTCCTTCTCGTTCCGCGGCAACAACCCCGTGCGCGAGGCGATCCACGCGGTCTTCCTCTTCCACGCCATCCAGGCGGGGATGGACATGGGCATCGTGAACGCCGGCGCCCTGGTCGTCTATGACCAGGTCGACGCCGAGCTGCGCGAGCGCATCGAGGACGTCGTGCTCAACCGCCGGCCCGACTCGACCGAGCGGCTGCTGGAGATCGCAGACTCCTTCAACACCGGTGACACCAAGCAGGAGGCCATCGCGGAGGAGTGGCGCTCGCTTCCGGTGGGCGAGCGGATCACCTACGCCCTGGTGAAGGGCATCGACGAGCACGCCGAGGCCGACACCGAGGAGCTGCGGCAGGAGATCTCCGGTCGCGGCGGGCGCCCCATCGAGGTGATCGAGGGCCCGCTGATGGACGGCATGAACGTCGTCGGCGACCTGTTCGGCAGCGGCAAGATGTTCCTGCCGCAGGTCGTGAAGTCTGCCCGGGTCATGAAGAAGGCGGTCGCCTACCTCATCCCCTTCATCGAGGCCGAGAAGACCGAGGCGGAGGTCGCGGAGAACAAGGCCAAGGGCAAGATCGTCATGGCCACGGTGAAGGGCGACGTGCACGACATCGGCAAGAACATCGTCGGCGTCGTGCTCCAGTGCAACAACTACGACGTGGTCGACCTCGGCGTGATGGTGCCGGCGCAGAAGATCCTGGATGCCGCGCGCGAGGAGAAGGCCGACGTCATCGGACTGTCGGGCCTCATCACGCCGAGCCTCGACGAGATGGTCAGCTTCGCGGGCGAGATGGAGCGGCAGGGCTTCGAGCTCCCCCTCCTCATCGGGGGCGCGACGACCTCGCGGGCGCACACGGCGGTCAAGGTCGACAAGCAGTACCACGGGCCCGTGGTCTGGGTGAAGGACGCCTCGCGCTCGGTGCCGGTCGTCTCCCAGCTGCTCTCCGACGAGCTGCGCCCCAAGCTGCTGGCCGACGTCACCGCGGACTTCGACGCGCTTCGCGCCCGGCATGCCGCGAAAGCGACCGAGCGGCCCCTGGTCACGCTGGAGCAGGCCAGGGCGAAGGCGACGCCCATCGACTGGAACCGGTACCGCCCGCCGGTCCCACACCTGGTGGCCGCCCAGGAGAAGGAGCTGCTGCGTCGCCAGTCAGGCGCCCCGAGCCGGTCCGTCACGCAGTTCGTGCGGACGTTCCACGGTTATCCCTTGTCCGAGCTGCGGGACTACATCGACTGGGGACCGTTCTTCCTCGCCTGGGAGATGAAGGGCCGGTTCCCCGACATCCTGCACAACCCCGCGACCGGGGAAGCCGCCACGAGGCTGTACGAGGACGCTCAGCGGATGCTCGACCAGCTCATCGAGGAGAGGTGGCTGACCGCCAACGGGGTCATCGGGCTCTTCCCGGCCAACTCCGTGGGTGACGACATCGAGGTGTACACGGACGAGACGAGGCAGCAGGTCGCCACGACCCTGCACTCCCTGCGGCAGCAGGGCCAGCACCGCGAGGGTGTCCCCAACCGGGCGATGTCCGACTACGTCGCTCCTCGGGAGACGGGGTTGGCCGACCACGTCGGGGCCTTCGCCGTGACGACCGGACTCGGTTCCGGGGAGCGGATCGCGGCGTTCAAGGCGGCGAACGACGACTACAGCGCCATCCTGCTCGAGTCCCTGGCCGACCGCCTCGCCGAGGCCTTCGCCGAGCGGATGCACGAGCGCGTCCGACACGACTTCTGGGGCTACGCGCCCGACGAGCACCTGAAGAACACGGAGCTCATCGCGGAGAGGTATGTCGGCATCCGGCCGGCGCCCGGCTACCCCGCCTGCCCGGACCACACCGAGAAGAAGCTGCTCTGGGACCTGCTGGACGTCGAGCGGAACACCGGCATCGAGCTCACCGAGTCGATGGCCATGTGGCCGGGTGCGGCCGTGTCGGGCTGGTACTTCTCCCACCCGGAGTCCCAGTACTTCGTGGTCGGACGGCTGGGACGCGACCAGGTCGAGGACTATGCGCGGCGCAAGGGCTGGACGCTGGCCGAGGCCGAACGGTGGCTGGGCCCGAACCTGGGCTACGTGCCGGAGGACTGACCGCGTGGCCCGTCGTCCCGGTGCGGCGTGGCTGCACTGTCGGTGACGCCGAATACGGTGTGTGACATGGTTCCCGCCCTCTCGCCGAGCCGCGCATCGGACTTCAAGCAGTGTCCGCTGCTGTACCGGTTCCGCACCATCGACAAGCTGCCGTCGCCGCCGAGCCCGGCGGCCGCCCGCGGCACGCTGGTGCACGCGGTGCTGGAGCGGCTGTTCGACCTCCCGCCGGAGGGACGGACCCCGGCCGCGGCCCAGGCACTGCTGGGTCCCCAGTGGGAGGCGCTCGTCGAGGCGGAGCCGGCGCTGGCCGCCATGATCGCCGAGGACGAGCGACTGTCGGAGGACGGCTGGTTCGGTGACGCGCAGGCGCTCATCGAGACGTGGTTCACCCTCGAGGACCCGACCCGCCTGGAGCCCGCCGAGCGTGAGCTCTATGTCGAGGCGGACCTCGACGGGCTGGTGCTGAGGGGGTACGTCGACCGGCTCGACGTCGCCGCCGACGGAGCGATGCGGGTCGTCGACTACAAGACCGGCCGGTCCCCCAGCGAGCTGTTCGAGGGCAAGGCGCTCTTCCAGATGAAGTTCTACGCGCTGGTGCTCTGGCGGCTACGGGGCGAGATCCCGCGGCTGCTCCAGCTGGTGTATCTGGGCAACGGCGAGGTGGTGCGCTACGCGCCGGACGAGCACGACCTGCTCGGCCTCGAGCGCAACCTCAAGGCGGTGTGGTCCGCCATCGAACGCGCCGCCAGTACCGGGGACTGGCGGCCGAAGACGTCACGCCTGTGCGACTGGTGCGACTTCCGTGCGCTCTGCCCCGCCTGGGGCGGGACCCCGCCGCCTCTTCCGGAGAACGCCGCGCTGATCGCGCTCAACCCGGCCGTGTCGGGTCAGGTCGAACCGGCCGACGACTGACGGGCGCCGTCGAAAAGGGCTCGAAGGTCCCGCGGACCGATGCCCCGCAGGCTCGGCACCTGCACGGCTCCGACGGTGAACGGCACGGGCACGACGTGAGGTACCGCAAGCGTGGGTACGCCTGCCGCCACCGCGGAGCGCACGCCCGCCGGAGAGTCCTCGATGGCCACGCAGTCAGCCACCTCCACCCCGAGCGCCCGCGCCGCCGCCTGGTACGGCTCGGGGTGCGGCTTGCCATGCTGCACCTCGTCCCCGGTCACCACCACCGCGAACGTGCCCGCGGGCAGAGCCGTCACCACGGCGTCGGCGAGGGACCGCCAGGACATCGTGACCAGGGCATTGGCCACGCCGGCCTGCCCCAGCGCTGCCAACAGCTCCAGGGCGCCCGGCCGCCACGGTACGTGCACCCGGACCTGGGCGATCACCCGGTGGAGCAGCTCCTCGATGATCTCGAGCGGCTCCAGCGTCACCGGGCTGTTGTCCCGGATGAACTCCGCCGACACCATGAGGTCGTTGCCGACCAGCTGATGGGCGTACTCGTCGCTCCATACGCCGCCGGCCTCCTCGACGATGGCGTGCTCAGCGTCGATCCAGTACGGCTCGGTGTCGACGAGGGTTCCGTCCATGTCCCACAGGACGGCTGCCGGCAGCGTTCCTGCCGACGATGGGGCGGTAGGCGTGGATGGCATCGAACAGGCTCCGGAGGGTGACGAGGGCGGCGCGCCCGACTATACGGACCGGACGCGCTCGGACCCAGGCGGACCGTAGGGTGGGAGAGCGAGATGTGCGACCAGCACACGCAAGGAGGAACGGTGATCGAACTCGAGGACGTCCCGGAGCTCGACAACCCGGTCGTCGTCGCCGCCTTCGAAGGGTGGAACGACGCGGGCGAGGCAGCCACCGCAGCGATCGACCACCTCGTCGAGATGTGGGACGCCGACGCCATCGCGGCTCTGGACCCCGAGGACTACTACGACTTCCAGGTGAACCGCCCCCGTGTCGTGCTCGACGAGGGCCGCCGCCGCATTCACTGGCGCACGACGCGGATCCTCGTCGCCACGGATCCCGGGATCGGGCGAGACGTGGTGCTGGTGCAGGGCATCGAGCCGTCGTTCCGCTGGCGCGCCTTCACGATCGAGCTGATGGAGTTCGCGCAACAGGTCGGTGCCAGCACGGTGTTCACCTTGGGCGCGCTGATGGCAGACGTCGCCCACACCCGGCCGATCCCCGTGACGGCCACCTCGGACGACGACGACGTGATCCATCGCTTCGACCTCGAGCCGAGCCGGTACGAGGGCCCCACGGGCATCGTCGGGGTGCTCGCGGACGCGGCGACCCAGTCCGGGCTGCAGTCGATCTCGTGCTGGGCTGCGGTCCCGCACTATGCCGGGCACTCCCCCTCCCCCAAGGCGACGCTTGCGCTGATCTCGCGCTTGGAGGAGCTGCTCGACGCGCCGATCCCGCACGGCGACCTCGCCGACAGCGCGAAGGCCTGGGAGCGCGGGATCAACGAGCTGGCCGACACCGACGAAGAGGTCGCAGAGTACGTCCAGTCCCTCGAGGAGGCGCAGGACACCGCGGACCTTCCGGAGGCGAGCGGTGACGCGATCGCCCGGGAGTTCGAGCGTTACCTCCGGCGCCGCGGCCAGGACGGTCCCGGCTGAGAGGGACTGAACCCGGCTGGGACCGGACCTGGCCCGGACCGAGACCGGACGAGCCCTGCTGAGACTGCAGTCAGACGCGGACCCCGAGGATGGCGTCCAAGGCCCTGGCCAGCACCCCGGCGGAGGTGGCATCCGACCCGCCCACCTCCAAGGTCTCGCGTGCCCACGCGTCCACCGCCGCCAACGCACCGGGCGTGTCCAGGTCCCGCGCCACGTGCTCGCGGATCTGCTCGACGACGTCGGCCGAGTCCGGGGCGCTGTTCACCGAGAGCGCCGCTCGCCAGCAGCCGAGCCGGTCCTGCGCCTCTTCCAGCAGGTCGGCGGTCCAGGACCACTCCGTCCGGTAGTGCCGGGCCAGGAGGGCCAGACGGATCGCCATGGGGTCGATGCCGTCCGCCAGGAGCTTGGAGACCAGGACCAGGTTGCCCTTGGACTTGCTCATCTTCTCGCCGTCCAGGCCCACCATCGCCTGGTGTGTGTACGAGCGGGCGAACGGACGCTCGCCGGTGAGCACGACAGCCTGGGTGGCACTCATCTCGTGGTGGGGAAAGACGAGGTCGGTCCCGCCGCCCTGGATGTCGAACGCCATCCCGAGGTGGTCCAGCGCGATGGCGGTGCACTCCACGTGCCAGCCGGGTCTGCCTTCGGGCAGTCCCTCTGCAGCCCAGGACGGCTCCCCCTCGCGCGCGGCTCGCCACAGCAGGGGATCGAGGGCGTCCCGCTTGCCGGGGCGGTCCGGGTCGCCGCCCCGGTCGGCGTACACGGCGAGCATCTGCTCACGGGTCCAGCTCGACACGGAGCCGAACGCGGGATCGGTGGAGACGTCGAGGTACAGGTCGTCGTCCCTCGCTTCGGGCGTCGCCACCTCGTACACGGCTCCGCTCGCGAGCAGCTCTCGCACCGCCGCGCCGACCGCTTCGATGCTCTCGACGACGCCGACGTAGTGATCCGGCGGGATGACGGCCAGAGCCGTCATGTCCTCGCGGAAGAGGGAGATCTCCTGCGCCGCCAGGTCTCGCCAGTCGACCCCGTCGCGCTGGGCCCTTTCGAGGAGGGGGTCGTCGACGTCCGTGATGTTCTGCACATACAGGACCTCGTGCCCGGCGTCGCGCAGCGCCCGTCCCAGCACGTCGAAGGTGACGTACGTGGCCGCGTGCCCCAGGTGCGTCGCGTCGTACGGCGTGATGCCACACACGTACATCCGCGCGGTGGGCCCGGGGCGCACTTCCCGGACCGACCCGGTGGCGGTGTCGAAGACCTGCACAGGACGACCGGTGCCCGGCACAGCGGGGAGGAACGGCATGGGCCAGGAGATCACAGCCGCAGCCTACGGGGACCGCTCAGAGCGGCGGCCACGGGATTGCCGGCCACTGCCCGCTGGGCACCGGGTACACCGGCTCCTCCACCAACGCCCGCGTCCTGCGCCGGAGCGCCACCAGCTCGGCCGTGGTGAGCAACGGCCGCAGCTCACGGGACAGGGAAGAGCTTGCCTCGCTCAGCTGCTCCAGGACAGTGGTCAGCCGGTGCAGGTCCACGGCGGACAGTCGCTGGCCAGCGAAGCCCCACAGCACCGTGCGCAGCTTGTGGTCCTCGTGCAGGCTCACGCCGTGGTCGAACCCACGCAAGGCAGTCCCCTCCCGGACCAGATGGGAGCCCTTGCGGTCGGAGTTGTTCAGCATCGCGTCGAACGCCGCCACGGCCCGCACCGCCGCGCTGTCCTGGTGCACGACGATCACCGGCCGTCCTCGCTCGTTCTCGCCACGCAGTACCGGAACCCACCCCGGCGGAACGGCGTCGGGCCGGACCAGGTCGACGACGTACTCCGGCGCCACGTCGGGGTTCCCCACCCAGCGCTGCACCGACCCCTCGCCGTGCGGCCCGTCCCGCAGGACCGTCTCCGGGACGATGTCCCAGCCGCCGGCGCGGCTCAGCAGGTACGCCGCCCGCTCACGAGCAGCCAGCGACCCGTCGGGGAAGTCCCACAGTGGTCGCTCCCCCGAGACCGGCTTGTAGATCGCCAAGGGCCCCGCCTCGTCGCCCAGCCGGACCAGCAGAGCCAGGTTGGACGCGTCGGCCAGTGCGCCGAGGACCACGAGGTCGGCGTGGGCCAGGAGGTCCACCGTCGGCCCCGACTGCTCCGGGCCCCGCTTCAGCGCTTGTAGCCGTTCGCGCGGGGGCAGATGTGCCCCTGCGGCTCCAGCGGGCCACCGCAGAAGGGGCAGGGCGGACGACCCGCCGACACGACGGACTGCGCCCGCCGAGCGAAGGCCCTTGCCCGGGCCGGTGTGAGGACGACCCTGACCGAACGGGGTTCCTCGCTCAGCACGGCCGGGTCGGCGCTGGCCTCGGGGTCGTCCGGGTCGCGGTCCAGGCACTCGATCACCACGACCGCGCGGTCCTCGTCCCAGCCCAGGCTCAGCGTGTTGACCCGGAACTCGTCCTCGATAGGGGTGTCCAGGGGAGCGTTGTCCACGACCTCGGTGGCTGCGAAGTCGGCGCCGCTGCCGCCCGCGTAGCTGTCGAGCAGGTCGTTGATCCGTGTCGCGAGCACGAAGACCTGCTCCTTCTCCAGGGACACGCTGGTCAGTCGTCGACCCTCGCTGGCCTGGAGGAAGAAGGTGCGCTGTCCGGGTGGTCCGACGGTCCCGGCGACGAACCGGTCCGGCGGGTCGAACTCGTGTAGCGGCATGTCCGAAACTCTAACCGGCTCCCCCGCCGACCACCGCGTCGTGGGCGACCGGCGCCTCCGGCGGCGGAAGAAGCCGCCGCAGGTCGGGAGCGAGCTCGTTCGCCGAGAGCAGGAAGGTATGCCGTCCGCCGTACCGCACCGCGGAGACCGACGCCGGGTCCGCGGTGTAGCGCTGGAAGTGCGAGAGCCCGGCGCCGGTGGCGTCGGCCAGGACCGCCTTGAGCAGGTCGCCATGCGTGACGAGGAGCCAGAGCGCAGCCTCCCCTTCACGCTCGCGCACCTGCTCGTCGTGGCGCCGAACGGCAGCCACGACGCGCTCGCTCATCTCGCGCAGGCTCTCCGCGGCATACGTCTCGTGGTCCGGGAAGCGGGCGTTCGGGGGGTCGTCCTGCACCGTGGCCCACAGCGGCTCCTTCGCCAGCTCGGCCAGCGGTCTGCCGGTCCAGGCGCCGTACGCGCACTCCTGCAGGTCGGCCTCCAGGAGCACCTCGACCTGCGCCTCGGCCGCCAGCGGAGCGGCCGTCTCGAGGCAGCGCTCCAGAGGGCTGCTGACCACGCGGGCCAGCGGGATCCCGGAGAGACGCTGCGCCAAGGCGGCGGCCTGCTCGCGGCCCCGGTCGGTGAGGTGGATGTCGGGGAGCCGGCCGGCGAGGATCCCCTCCCCGTTGGCGCTCGAGTGACCATGGCGCACGAGCAGGACGGTGGGCACGACCGGCACTCTACGGGTCCTGGTCGCCCACGCTGTCCGTGACGTGGTGGAGTAGCCCCGTGATCATGGACCAGGCCATCTACCGTGACGGCACCCGAGGGCCGTGTGGCGACCTCAGCGACGAGCTCGAGGGGCTGCGCGCCGACCCCACCGGGAACGACTTCCTGTGGATCGGCCTGAAGAACCCGACCGACGCCGAGTTCGACCTCGTCAACGACGAGCTGAAGCTCCACCCGCTGGCGGTCGAGGACGCGGTCCGCGGCAACCAGCGCGCCAAGATCGAGCTCTACGACAACACCATCTTCGTCGTCCTGAAGACGCTGCGCTACATCGAGTCGTCCAGCGACATCGAGACCGGGGAGGTGATGCTGTTCGTCGGCGACCGGTTCGTGGTGACCGTTCGACGGGGCGAGGCCAACCCGCTGGTCGGCGTGCGGCACCGGCTGGAGCACGATCCCGACCTGCTGCGGCACGGCGCGATCGCCGTCGTCCACGCCGTCATGGACAGCATCGTGGACAACTACCTGAGGGTCGACCAGGAGGTCGCGCAGGACCTCGACGACATCGAGACCGCGGTCTTCTCGGGCTCGCCCGATGCGAGCTCCACGACCATCTACAAGCTGAAGCGCGAGGTGCTCGAGTTCCGCCGCGCGGCCGTGCCCCTGGCCGGTCCGCTGCGGATGCTCCACGACGGGTCGCGGTCACCGCTACCGGACCGTGAGATGCGGATGCTGTTCCGTGACGTCGCCGACCACCTGCTGCGGGTGATCGACCACGTCGAGAGCTACGACCGTCTGCTCACGGACATGCTCAATGTCCACCTCACGGAGATCTCGGTCCAGCAGAACAGCGACATGCGCAAGATCTCGGCCTGGGTGGCGATCGCTGCCGTGCCGACGATGATCGCCGGCATCTACGGCATGAACTTCGAGAACATGCCCGAGCTGCACTGGCGCTACGGGTACTTCCTCGCCCTGGGCCTCATGGCGGCCACGTGCCTCGCGCTCTACCGCGCGTTCCGCCGGTCCGGCTGGCTCTAGCGTCTCGAGGGCGGGCTCTCGCGCGGAGGCCCCAGCTCAGGTCGCGGACAGGGTCCCGACCGTCAGTAGGACCACCAGCACGACGCCCAGCGCGATGCGGTACCAGACGAACGCCGTGATCCTGTTGGAGCTCACGAAGCGCAGGAGCCACGCGATGGAGGCGTAGGCCACCACGAAGGACACCACGACGCCCAGGACCATCTGTCCGACACCGAGGAGCTTCAGATGGTCGCTCTCGCTGGCCATCTCGAACAGCCCAGCGGCAGTCAGGGCGGGGATGGCCATGAAGAACGAGAGCCTCGTCGCCGTGACCCGGTCGAGCCCGCGGAACAGGCCCGCGGAGATGGTCGCCCCCGAGCGCGAGACACCCGGCACCAACGACAGGCACTGCACCAGCCCGATGACGACACCGTCGCGCAGGGTCACCTGCCCCTCGCCCCGCTCCTGGCCGCGTCCCGCGAGCATCGCGTGGCGACTCTCCGCCAGCCACATGGCGCCGCTCCAGACGATGAGCGCCGCGGCCACCACCCATAGGCTGCGCAGCGGGCCGCTGATGAGGTCCTTGGCGAGGAAGCCGACGACGCCCACGGGGATGGAGCCGACGATGACGGCCCAGGCCAGCTGGTAGTCGTGGTCGGCCCGCGCCTGCGACCTGGCGAGGCCGCGACCCCACGCCGTGAGCAGCCGGACGATGTCCCGCCAGAAGTACAGCAGGGTCGCCAGGATGGCGCCCAGCTGGATCACCGCCGTGTACGCCGTGACCCCCGGGTCGTCGACCGTGAGCCCGAGGATCTTCTCTGTGATCGTGAGATGCCCGGTGGAGGAGACGGGCAGGAACTCGGTGAGTCCTTCCACGATGCCGAGAACGAGCGCGTCCAGGTAGGTCAGGGTCAACGGAGTGCTTTCCAGGTCGGTGGGCAGCGGTGCGGCGCCGTGGTCAGGCGCCAGTCTCCCCCATGACGTCGGCCATCGTGCGCACGACATGCAGCCGCTGGGCCAGCCCACCGGCGAACGGCGCGACGGACAGCGTGCCGACACCTGCCTCGCGGTACCGGGCGAGCCGGTCCCGGATCCGGTCCCGGGGACCCAGGAGGGCGGTGGCGTCGATGAACTCGAACGGCACGGCCGCGGCCGCGTCCCGGTGCTGCCTCGCCAGGTAGAGGTCCTGCACCTTGGCGGCAGCCTCCTCGAACCCCATGCGCACGGCCAGCTGGTTGTAGAAGTTCTGCTCGCGCGAGCCCATACCCCCGAGGTACAGGGCGGCATACGGTCGGATGGCGTCCGCGGCCGCCTCGACGTCCTCGTCGACCACCACGGGTACCGACGGCGCGATGTCGAAGCCCTGCAACGGTTTCGAGTCCGAGCCCTTGCCCGCGCGACGGCGACCGGCTGCGACGGACTCGACCAGGTGCCCGGAGTGCTCAGGGCTGAAGAAGATGGCGTGCCAGCCGTCGGCGATCTCGCCTGCCAGCTGGAGGTTCTTCGGGCCGACCGCTGCGAGATACAGCGGGATGTGCTCGCGCGGCGGGCGTACGGTCAGCTTGAGGGCCTTGCCGGCGCCGCCGGGCAGGGGCAGGGTGAAATGCTTCCCGGCATACGCCACGCTCTCGCGACGCAGGGCTCGCTGGACGACCTCGACGTACTCCCTGGTGCGCCCGAGCGGCGCGGCGAACGGCACCCCGTGCCATCCTTCGCTGACCTGCGGGCCGCTGACCCCGAGCCCGAGACGGAACCGGCCACCGGAGAGGGTGTCGAGGGTGGCCGCCGTCATGGCGGTCATGGCCGGAGTCCGCCCCGGGATCTGCATCACGGCGGCCCCGAGGTCGATGCGCTCGGTCAGTGCGCCGACCCACGCGAGCACTGTCGGCACGTCGGAGCCGTACGCCTCTGCGGCCCACGCCACTGAGTAGCCGAGCCGGTCCGCCTCCTGTGCCACGGCCACGTTGTCCTGGTCGACACCCATGCCGAAGTACCCGAGGTTCACGCCGAGATCCATGACACCGGAGGGTAGCGGCGCGGTCGTGCGGTAGGCAGGCCGCCGTCGGACTACGGTACGGAGCCATGCGTCACAGACGAATGGGAAGCTCCGGCCTGTCGGTGTCGCGCCTGGCCCTCGGCACGATGACCTGGGGACGCACCACCGACGAGCAGGAGGCGCGCGACCAGCTGCGGACCTTCCTCGACGCGGGCGGCACCCTGGTCGACACCGCACACGGCTACGCGGACGGCACCTCCGAGGAGACCATCGGCCGCCTGCTGGAGGACTCGGTCGCCCGCGAGGACGTCGTCCTGTGCACCAAGTCGGGCATCTCCCGGCGCTCCGGCCATCGCGTCGTCGACACCTCGCGGCACAGCCTGCTGAGCCAGCTGGACACCTCGCTGGAGCGCCTGCGGACGGACCACGTCGACCTGTGGCTCGTCCACACCTGGTCGGACGAGGCCCCGCTCACCGAGACGCTGTCGGCTCTGGAGTGGGCGGTGAGCACCGGACGGGCCCGGTACGTGGGCGTGTCGAACTTCAGCGGCTGGCAGACGGCCCGGGCCCTCTCGCTGCTCGAGCAGGCCCGGATCCCGTTGGTGGCCAACGAGATCGAGTACTCCCTGGTGAACCGGTCGGCCGAGCCGGACCTCGTCCCGGCAGCGCAGTCGCTCGGGTTCGGGCTGATGGCCTGGTCGCCGCTGGGTCGGGGCGTGCTGACCGGGAAGTACCGGCACGGCGTGCCTGCCGACTCCCGGGCCGCGTCACGCGACTTCCCGCGCTTCACGGCGCGATACCTCGACGAGCGCACGGCCGGGATCGTCGAAGGGCTGGCCATCGCCGCCAAGGGCCTGGGGGTCAGCCCGGCGGAGGTGGCTCTCGCCTGGGTCCGAGACCGTCCCGGAGTGGTGAGCCCGGTGGTGGGGGCGCGCACGACAGCGCAGCTGCGTACCTCGCTGGCGAGCGAGACCCTGGAGCTGCCGCAGGAGCTCGTCGCCGCCCTCGACGAGGTGTCTGCCTGACCGACCCCTCAGGGCCGGTCGTCGTCGTCCACGTCGTCGTCGTACTCCTCGTCGTCCAGACCCGAGTAGACGCCGGCGTCCCCGTCCTCGTCCGAGTGGTCGTCCAGCTCCTCGTCCTCGTCCTCGTCTTCGTCCTCGCCGTCGTAGATGTCGAGCGGGGTCATCTCCCCGTACGCCTGCAGGAGCGCTTCGTCGTACGTCGCGAACGCGTCGGCCAGGTCGTCGTAGGCCGCGATGACGGTGGGGTCCTCCTCGCCTCGCTTGGAGGCCGATGCCTCGAGGTGTCTCTCGAATGCGGTGAAGAGGTTGGCCAGCGCGCCACGCGGGTCTGCGGTCATGTGCCGACCGTAGCGGGTTCTGGGGGAAAATGGCGCGTGATGGTTGAGTACGAGTACCGCGTGCTGAGCTTCACGCGAGACGATTCCAAGTCCGACATCCGCCGGACCCTGACTGACCATGCCGAGTACGGGCACTGGGAGCTGCACCGTACGCGCGTGTATCTGGGTGGCGTCCAGCGGACCTGGTTGCGACGCAGGATCATCCGCGCCCCTCGCGCCTGAGCGGAGGGCAGCTGCCGGGATGCCTCACACCCTGCGTGCAGGCATCCCGGCGGCCGGCTATCGGTCAGGCGCGCCCGGTCAGCAGGCGCGCCTTGCGGGTCAGCACCGTGCCCAGCGCCAGCAGGGTCGCCCCCATCAGGACAAGCGGGGTCGGGGCGGTGCCGGTGAACGCGAGGCCGGTGGGCAGCCCCGCCCGAGCTGCGGCCCCGGGGGCTCCTGCCGGCCCCAGCGCCGCAACGGGGCCGGCGCCGTGGGCACCGGCCGGGAGCTGCCGGCCGGCGAAGGCGCCTCTGGGACACGGCACGACGAGCTTGTCCAAGGGCACGCCGGCCTTCGTCAGCTCGGCGATGAGGTCGTGGTCCAGCACGACGAGGGTTGTCTTGAGCGGCGCTACCTGGCGGGTGACCCGCACGCAGGCTCCGAGAAGGTCCGGCACGACCGCGTCGACCGCGACCACGTCGTCCGGGTTGGCCGGCACCGTGCTCTTCGGGCAGGGCGCGAAGAGCTGCGGGAACTGCTGCACCACGGGCGACGAGAGGTCGTGCCCCAGTGCTGAGAGGGCCACCTCGAAGGCCGGTGAGCCGGCGCCCGTGGGGATCAGGCAGACAGAGGCGGCAGGGGTCTGCGCCTGGACACCTGCCGGACTGGACGACCGGTTCGCGGTCCCACGTGAGGGCGTAGCCCTGCCGCCCGTCGTACCGTCTTTGGACGGCGCCGCGCCGCCGGCTGTCTTTGCTCCGGTCAGTGAGCCGGTGCCCGACCCAGTGGCGTCAGAACCAGGGCTCTCCGAAGCTGTCGTGCCGGAGCCGGCGCCGGGGGGCAGGCTCGGTGCCGTACCCGAGGTCGTCGCCCCGGTCAGGAGCTTCCCACCGCCTTCGGCCAGACCTGGGACCGACGCGCCGCCGCTTCCAGCCGTCAGGGCCTGGCGCACCTGGTCGACCGGCTGCGAGATCGGCGACGGCAGCGGCGCGGGGGTCGCCTGCGCACTGGCTGCGACGCCGAGTCCGGCGACGAGGCCGACTCCGGCGAGCAGGGTGGCGGCCCCCAGTCGCGACGGCAGCGGATGGTGCGGGTGAGTCCTCATCGACGATCCCTCGGTCTTCAGGTCAGCGGTTACTGACGTGTCAACGAGGGCGGCGGCGCGTTGGGTACGGGTGTGGGGCCAGGAATTCTTGGCGGTCTCAGCAGGTCGCGATGAACCGCTGGAGCACGCGGGCTCCGAACTCCAGGGCGTCGACCGGCACGCGCTCGTCGATGCCGTGGAACATGGGCGCGAAGTCGAGGTCGGCGGGGAGCTGGAGCGGGGCGAAACCATAGCCCGTGATGCCCAGGGTGCTCAGCGCCTTGTTGTCGGTCCCACCCGAGAGGCAGTACGGGAGCACCTGCGCGCCTGGGTCCTCCGCGAGCAGGGCGGCCTTCATGGCGTCGACGAGCGGGCCTTCGAACGGAGTGTCGAGAGCGATGTCGCGATGGACGATGTCCACGTGGACGTGCTCGCCGGCCAGCTCGCGGATCGTCGCAAGGAGCTCGTCGTCATGGCCGGGGAGGAAGCGGCAGTCCAGCGACGCACAGGCGGTCTGCGGGATGACGTTGTGCTTGTACCCGGCGTCGGCCATGGTGAAGTTCGCGGTGTCCTGCAGGGTTCCGCGGACGAACCCCTGGGCCCCGCCGAGATGGTCGAGGAGCTCGTCGAGGTCCTCGTCGGAGTACCTGGTGCCGGTCAGCGCGCTCAGGCCGTCGAGCAGCTCGCGCACCGCTGCGACATACTCGCGCGGCCACTTGTGCTCGTTGATGCGTGTGATCGCCTCGGCGAGGCGCACCAGTGCGTTCTCGGGGTTGGGCACCGACCCGTGTCCGGCGCGACCATGTGCGGTGAGCCGCAGCCACAGGATCCCCTTCTCCGCGGTCTGGACGAGGTAGGCGCGGGTGTCCGCACCTCCTGGCGTGGGGACCGTTACGCTGTAGCCACCGACCTCGCTGACGGCCTCGTCCACCCCGGCGAAGAGCTCCGGGTGGTGGTCGACGACATAGTGCGAGCCCTTGACTCCCCCAGCCTCCTCGTCGGCGAAGAAGGCGAAGACGATGTCACGCGGCGGCTTGGCGCCGCGTCGAGCAAGGTCGCGGATGTTCGCCAGGATCATCGCGTCCATGTCCTTCATGTCGACGGCGCCGCGTCCCCAGATGCAGCCGTCCTTCAGCTCACCGCCGAGCGGCTCGACCTGCCAGTCGGCGGCGTTCGCGGGTACCACGTCGAGGTGTCCGTGGATGCACAGTGCTGGACGGTTCCGGTCGGCCCCCTCGACCCGCACGACGACACTGGCCCGTCCGGGGTCGCTCTCGACGATGGTCGGCTCCAGGCCGACCTCGCGCAGCATGCGCACGACATACTCGGCAGCCTCCCGCTCCCCCGGGCCGCTGCCGTCTCCGTAGTTGGTGCTGTCGATCCGGATGAGCTCCTGGCAGATGCGGACGACCTCGTCCACTGGGCCGGTGACCTGGTTCATGGCCTCCAGACTAGGACGACTCCACGGTCCGATGTCGGTTCCGCTCGGTCCGTTGCGGCGCGCCGTGGTCCGGCACCGTGCGGCCGGAGCCGGTTCGGAGATGGGGTGGCCTGCGTGCTATCGTTCCGGGTCGCAGCAGGCGCTCCCCAAGGCGACTGTGAGCACCTGTCCGGGTGGCGGAATGGCAGACGCGCTAGCTTGAGGTGCTAGTGCCCTTTATCGGGCGTGGGGGTTCAAGTCCCCCTCCGGACACGTCCAGGGACACACGTTGATTCCGCGGTGGCCCTGAGCATTGGCAGTTGCGTCCTCGCTGCCCTGCCAGACTCGGTCACGTGACGACGGTCGAGTTTCGCAGGAGGCGGCCGGGCCGACACCGCCTCAGCTCGTCGGCGTCTGCGCGGTCTGTCAGTTCGCCGGCGACCAAGCGGCCAACGGTCGGCGCCAGGGTCACGCCGGCGTGCATCACGGCGACGTAGACGCCGGCAACGGCAGTCGGCCCGATGACGGGTACCTCGTCGCTCGGCATGGGGCGCATCCCGAGGCGGATGCCGGCCGGCTGCAGCTCTTCGCCGTGCTCGAACATCGCCCTGAGCCGCTCCGAGGTCTCTCGAGCGGTCCGCGCGAGGTCCGCCCGACTGGTCTCGCCGCGGTACGGCCGTGCCACCAAGAGCTCTCGGTCCCCGGTCTGGCGCGCCTCCAGGCCCGGGCTGGCCAGAAGGGTGCGGATGATGCCTGGAGGACCGGCGTAGCGCAGCAGCAGCGCCGGCGAAGGCCCGACCGGCAGCACGAGCCCCAGGGGCGCGCACAGACCCGGGGTATCGACTCCGGCGGCCAGCACGACGGTGCCGGCCGCAACGAACCCTGTCGAGGTGTCGACTCCGACGACTCGCCCTTCCTGCACCCGCAAGCCGCGGACGGCGACCCCGAGGGCCACCTGCGCCCCGTGACCCCTCGCGGCCTCCACAAGAGCCTCGGTGACCTCCACCGGATCGACGGCTCCATCGCTGGCAGTGAAGACCGCCCACCGCGGAGGAGTGCGCAGGTTCGGCTCCAACCGAGCAATCTCTGCGGTGTCAACCAGGCGTTGTCCGGGCCCCAGATCTCCGCTGTCCGTCGGCACCGCCTCGGACCAGGTGACCGAACCGGTCCACCGCACCCGAACCCTGGGCAGCTGGGTCTCCAGACGACGGTAGTCCTCCAGCACCGTCCGGTAGATGCCTTCGGTGCTGGGCGGGGCATCACCTGCCGCGCCGATCCAGGCGAAGGAGTCCGCGGTGACGCCCGACCCCGGCAGCGACTTGTCCACCACCCTCACCGACGCCCCGGCCCGGGCGGCGTGGTAGGCGATGGACGCGCCGATGATCCCAGCGCCCACGACGAGCACGTCGCTCACAGGACCGCTCCCCTCCCAAAGCCACACGCCGGTCAAGGGCAAGTGCCAAGTGTCTCCAGACCAGCATGAAGCCGGCTTCGCTGGACAGGCAACGCGGTTTGCCCGACTAGTTGAATCTTCTTAAGACCGGCAACCTTGAGATCGGTCCTACACGCGTGGCTCCCCGCCGACCGGCTGGCGGCCGCGGGGTTTCGTTTGGCTGATGGCCGCCTTAGGGTCGTGAAGCCAGCGAGGCGTGTTTGCGGTCTACGTGGCAAGAAGCGCGGCGTCTTCGTGCACCGCGGTACCGGGGGCGGCCGTCGAGTCCCTCTCGATGAGCTGCCCCTTGAGTCGGTGTTGGCTCGGGCGCCGTCCTCCGCCCTCTATGCGGTCGAGAAGCAGTGTGCAGGCTTTCGACCCGATCTCGTACACCGGCTGGCGCACCACGGAGAGTGGCGGAGATACGACTTCGGCCCACTCGGCGTCGTCGAAGCCCAGTACAGAGACGTCATCGGGGCAGCGTCTTCCCAGTCGGCGCAGGGCTAGCAGCACACCAAGGGTCAGGATGCTGTCGAAGGCGAGCACCGCAGTGGGTGGTTCGCTCAGGTTCATGAGCACCTCGGTGGCGGCTGCGGCGTCGTCTCGGTGGAAGCCGCTCGCGCTGAGGTACTCCGGCCGCAGTTCCAGGCCTGCTTCGACCATCGCGTCGCGGTATCCGGCCGCTCGCGCCGGGGTGGTGACGGAGCTGCCCTGGATGCCTGGCACGTTCCGCTGTGTCGGCGTGGGCAGCACGGGTTCGCGGCCACCGGTGACGATGGCGATCCGAGTGTGACCGTGCTGGATGAGGCATCGGGTGGCGTCGGCAGCCGCCCGGCGGTTGTCCAGCCCGACCATGTCTACGCCCAGTCCCGGGACATGTCTGTCCAACAGCACCATCGGGAGCCCGGAGTCGACGGTGTCGCTCAGGTGTCGGCGGTCACCGCCCTCGGCAGGGCAGACGATGAGGCCGTCAACGCGCCGCTCGAGGAGGGTGGTGAGCGCTTCCCGCTCCAGGCTTGCGTCCTCGTCGGTGTTCGTGAGTACGACGCCGTATCCCCGCGACCGCGCCGTGTCGGTGATTCCCCGCAGCGCTCGGTAGAAGAAGGGGTTCTCAATGTCTGCCAGGACCACGCCGAGGGTGTGCGTCGTTCCGGTGATCATGCTGCGGGCCAAGCCGTTGGGCCGGTATCCCAGGGTTGCTGCGGCGACGAGGACCCGCTGGTGCGTCTTGGGGCTTACGGAGCCGTAACCTCCGAGGGCCCGCGCCGCCGTAGCGGTGGAGACTCCCGCATGCCTGGCCACGTCGGGAATCGTCGCCACCCCCTCGCGGGCGCTTCTACGCATGGTTCCTCCCTGCGGCGGCTGCCGTCACGAGCAGTGTGCAACATGCCCGCAGGCTTGCCGCCGTTGAGCCAGATGAGCGGGGCTGGGAAAGCGGCAGCGCAGTCCTAGCGGAACGGTCTTGACATGTGCCTGCAACTTCTGAGAACGTTACCACACGCGGTAATGAGAACGTTATCGACATCCCGATGTGTACGGAGTGACAATGCCTGACACCCTTCCCCTGAAGCCCATCGACGCGGACACCGTCGACAAGTACCGAGCCGCCATCGATGAGCGCGCAGCCATCGCTGAGACGGTCGCGCCCCTCGTCGAGGCCGGCCTGCGCAACGTGTACTTCGTGGGCGCTGGCGGCTCGATCATCTGTAGCTGGCCCGCCCACTACCTCTTGCAGCAGAAGGCGTCCTTCCCCGCCTTCCAGCTGCAGAGCGACGAGCTCAACAGCAGCACTCCGGCGCTCATGGGTCCCGGCTCTCTGGTGGTCCTCGCCTCCTACACGGGCACCACGAAGGAGACCGTGCAGGCGGCCAAGACGGCCAAGGCGTCTGGCGCGACGGTGATCGCCTCGGCGAAGGCCGGCAGCCCGCTGGCGGACGCAGTGGACAAGGCCTTCGCCGGCAAGAGCGACATCTTCGAGCTGCTGGTTGCCTTCAGCCTGCTGGAGGCCACTGGAGCGGACGTTGATGCCGGCTCGATCTCAGCCGCTCTCCAGGCCCTTCCGGAGGCTGTGCTGAATGCGGTGCAGCAGTCCGAAGGGACGCTGGCCGACATCGCGGAGGCGTTCAAGGACGAGCCCATCACCTACGTGCTGGGCTCGGGTCCGGGGTATGGGTGGGCGTACGGCTTCGCCATGTGCTTCCTGCAGGAGATGCAGTGGAAGCACGCAGCCGCGTTCAACACCGGCGAGTTCTTCCAGGGCGCCTTCGAGATGGTCAACGACGACACCGCCGTGCTGCTGTGGCTGGGCGAGGACGCCACTCGCCCCATGGCAGAGCGTGGCAAGAAGTTCCTCGACACCTACTGCAAGAAGGCTCAGTACGTGGACGTCAAGGACCTCGAGCTGCCCGGAGTCCCGGCTGAGCTGAGGGGTGACTTCACCGGGATCGTCATCGGTGCCCTGGCGAACCGCCTGGCTCAGCACTACGAGTCCGTCCGGGGCCACGACCTCGAGCAGCGGCACTACATGTTCAAGGTCGACTACTGAGCGGTGCTGACAGCGCCGGGGCTCGCACCCGAGCCCCGGCGCTACAGCCGCTGCTGGCCAAAACCTAGAAAGGCACCCCCTTGCTGAACTTCGACGAAGACCGCTTCCTGGGCATCCAGGCCGGCGCGGTCGCCCAAGCCGAAGCCATCCACCGCACCATCGGTGAGCGCCTGGAGGCAGGCGCGTCGAACCTGTTCTTCCTCGGCTCCGGCGGGGCGGGTATCCTCATGTTGCCCGCGGTGCAGCTGCTGCAGGACCGCTCCACCTTCCCTGTGCACCTGCGCCTACCCGCGGAGCTGGTCGAGCTGGGGTCGGTACACCTGGGGCCGCAGTCGATCGTCGTCATCCCCTCCCTGTCGGGGACCACGAAGGAGAGCGTCGAGGCCTTGGCGTACTGCCAGGAGCGCGGAGCGAAGGTCCTGACGCTCACGGGGCACGCCGACACGCCGCTTGCCCAGCGCGCCGACGACAGCTTCGTCAACTTTGCTGAGGACGACACCTCGTGCGAGTCGTTCTACCTGCAGTCCCTGCTCGTGGCGCTCTCCGTGCTGAGCCATCGGGGGGAAACCACCTCTTACGCCGAGACCGTGGAGCAGCTGACCCGGTTGCCCGAACTGCTGCTGGAGGTCAAGCGCGCCTTCGAGCCCCGGGCAGGCCGTGTGGCGGACCATATCGCGGGCTCCGACTTCCACATCATCACCGGTTCAGGCAACACTTGGCCCGAAGCCTGGTACTACGGCATGTGCATCCTCGAGGAGATGCAGTGGATCCGGACTCGGCCGGTGCACGCCTCCGACTTCTTCCACGGCACGCTGGAGCTGGTGGAGGAGGGGGTCAGCGTCATCCTTCTGAAGGGTGAGGACGGCACTCGGTCGCTCATGCAGCGGGTCGAGAAGTTCGTTCCCTCGGTGACGGACTCCATGCTCGTGCTCGACACTGCGGAGCTGGAGCTGCCGGGCGTGACGGGCGAGGTTCGGTCGCTGCTTTCCCCCGTGCTGCTGGCCACGGTCCTCGAGCGGGTCAGCGCGCACCTGGAGGTCAAGCGGGGCCACCCGCTGACCACCCGGCGGTACTATAAGCGCGTTGCGTACTGAGGGCCTGCGATGACCTCCCACCGAACATCAGACCCGCCCGGCGGCCGGCAGGGCGCCGTGCCTCGGCTGCTCGCCGTCGGCGACAACGTCGTCGACGTGTACCCCCAGCAGGGGGTCATGTACCCGGGCGGCAACGCCGTCAATGTCGCCGTGCATGCACAGCGGCTCGGGGCGCAGGCCGCCTATCTCGGCGCCGTGGGCACCGACCGTGCAGGCGAGGTGGTGCTCGGGGCTCTGCGATCGGAAGGGGTCAGCACGGCCCTGACCCGCATCGTAGACGGCCCGAACGCTGCTGCCGTCGTCCATGTTGTCGACGGAAACCGGGTGTTCGCCGACGGAGATGTGGGCGTCTCGGTCTTCGAGCTGAGTGCTGACGACCTGCAGGCGGCGTCTACGTACGACATCGTGCATACCGGTGAGTGCTCGAATATCGAAGAGCAGCTCAGCCAGCTGGCGCGCTCCTCGCACTGCTTGTCCTTCGACTTCTCGGAGCGGCCGTGGGACTACGTGCAGCAGTACGCACCCTCGGCCTCGGTGGCGATCTGGTCCGCTCCGAGCGGCGACCTGGCACACGCCACGCGACAGGCGGAGCGGCTACGCGCCCTGGGACCCCCCACCGCGGTCGTCACCCTCGGAGCAGCCGGTGCGCTGATTCTGCAGGAAACGCTCACGTACCGGCCGGCTCCAGCCGGTGAGATCGTGGACACCCTTGGCGCAGGAGACGCCTTCATCGCCCGGCTCCTGGTGGGTTTGGCCCAGGCCCAGGACATCGGGGCGGTGCTCAGCGCTGCAACGTCGTACGCCACGGCCAACTGCGCCAGCTTCGGCGCATTCGGCTATCCCACCGCCATCAACCCACAGCACCACCCCGTCCTTACCCCTCCCCGCAGATCGGACCCGCAATGAAGCGCACCATCCATAAGAGCGCCCTGCTCGCTGCCACCGCAGCCGCCGTGCTCATCGCCGCGTGTGGTGCCCCGGGCACCAGCGGCACCGCCAAGACGGGGAAGTCCCAGGACCTGGCAAGCCCCGCCACCAAGAGCGGCACGCTGAGCATCATCACCAAGTTCGCCGACCCGAAGTACGCCCCCTTCTTCGTGGACGTAGCCAAGGCATACGAGAGCGCCAACCCCGGCGTGAAGGTGAACCTCCAGCAGGTTGGCGACCAGCCGTACAAGGACAAGATCCGGGTGCTCTCCGCGTCCAAGAGCCTGCCCGACATCTACTTCTCCTGGGCCGGCGACTTCGCCAACAAGTTCATCCGTGGTGGCCTGGCGACCGACCTGACCAGCGTCGTCGGTCCCTCCTCGTCGTGGGGCAAGACCTTCTCACCGGCGGCACTGAAGGCCTTCGAGTACCAGGGGAAGAACTACGGGGTGCCCATCGACCTGGACGCGAAGTACATGGTGTACAACAAGGTCGCGTTCCAGAAGGCCGGGCTCAGCGGGCCGCCGACCAGTCTGGCGGATCTCCTGTCCGACTGCGGCAAGCTCAAGGCTGCGGGTTACACCCCGATCGCGTTCGGCAACCAGTTCGGCTGGCCCGCGATTCACTACCTGACGCAGTTGAACACGTTCGACGTACCTGCCGCCACGCTGGCCAAGGACTACAACCCCTCCACCGGTGAGTTCACCGACCCCGGATACGTCAAGGCGCTGGAGCAGTTCCAGAGCATTGTGAAGGAGTGCAGCAACCCCTCCGCGAACGGGCTTTCGCACGAGGCCGCCCAGGCCACCTTCCTGAACGGCAAGGCGGCGATGCACTACCTGGAGCTGCTGGAGTTCCCGGCCATCACCACCAAGGGCGGCGCGACGAAGGAGGTCGCCAACAACTGGGACTTCTTCCGGCTCCCGGCCGCATCAGACGCGCCTGGGGACAAGAACGCGCTGACCGGTGCGCCCGACGGGTTCATGGTGAACCAGGGGAGCAAGAACGCCGCACTGGCGGTCGACTTCCTCAAGTTCATGACCAACCTGCAGAACGCGCAGAAGATGACCAAGCAGATCGGCTACCCCAGCCCCGTGCAGGGCTCGGCCACGGAGGCGAACTCCGTGCCGCAGCAGCGCAAGGCGCTCGAGGACATGGCCAGCGCCAGCGCGTACGCCATCTGGCTCGACACCGTCACCAACGCTGATGTCGCCAACGCCTTCCTGGCGGGGGCGGAGGGCATCGCCAACGGGTCACAGACCCCGCAGCAGGTGATCCAAGCGGTCCAGAAGGCCGCGGCAAAGGTCAAGAAGCAGAGCTGACCAGCCATCGTCCGCCCGCGCCCGTCGGACCACTCGCGTCGTCCGACGGGCACGGGCAGGGCCCCGCACCAACCCGCCCGAGCAGGAGGTTAGGACCTTCACATGAACAGACAGATTGAGCGCTGGCGCACCTGGGTGTGGGTTCTACCGGCCGTGGTTCTGCTTGTCGTCTTTGTGTACTACCCGATCGTCGACAACATCAGGCTCAGCTTCTTCTCGTGGAGCGCCTTCTCGACGAGCCCCGCATTCGTGGGCCTCGACAACTACACCACCGCCGCGACCGACCCGGTGTTCTGGCACTCACTGTGGAACAACGTCCTCTACGCGGTGATTTCGCTGATATTCCAGGTGGGCCTTGCGCTCGTCCTGGCGGCGGTGCTGGAGGAGGTCGTCCACCAACGTCTGCGGGGCATCCTGCGGACCATCTACTTCATCCCGGCGACGATCTCCATCACCGTCGCCGGCATCCTCTTCTCCTTCGTGTACAACCCGCAGATCGGTCTGCTCAATCGAGCACTTGGCGCGGTGGGGCTGGGATCACTCGCCCAGGACTGGCTCGGCAACCCCCAGACCGCCATCTTCGGTGTCATCGGGATGAGCCAATGGCAGTCCATCGGATACACCGCCGTGCTGTTCGTCGTCGCGATCCAGCGGATCCCACGAGAGCTGTACGAGGCCGCCAAAGTCGATGGCGCTGGACACGTCCGCACCTTCCTGTCGGTCACCATCCCGCTGCTCAGGGAGATGACCACCCTCGTGGTGATCCTGACGATGTCAGGGGCGTTCCTGGTCTTCAACGAGATCATGGTCATGACAGCCGGGGGCCCGTCGAACAGCAGCCAGGTCCTCAACACGTGGCTGTACCACAACGCGTTCCTCACCGACGACATGGGCTACGCGTCCGCCATCGGCACCGTGATCTTCGTGATCACCTTCAGCATCTCTGCCGCCCAGATACTCATCACCCGTCGACGGAGAGTCCAATGGTGACAACCGATCCCACGGCCACCATCCCCAAGGCACGACAGCGCCGAGGCAACGCCATACCGGCGAACCGCGGTCCCGGCCTGCGGCAGGCGATCGGCAAGTGGCTCATCTGGCTGGCGCTGGCCATCCTGGCGGTGCTCGTCATCTACCCCCTGCTCTGGATGGTCTTCAGCAGTTTCAAGGACAACGGCGAAGTCTTCGGCCACCCCTTCGGCCTTCCCGGCCAGCTCAGATGGCACAACTTCGTCGAAGCCGGTAACGCCGGGGTCGTCCGCTACTTCACCAACAGCGTGATCGTCACGGCGGGCTCCATCCTGACGACGACGCTGTTCAGCGCCTGGGCGGCATACGGCCTGGTTCGGCTCAACATCCCGTTCGGCGGGCCGGTCGTGCTGCTCCTGCTCGGTGGTCTCATGCTGGCCCCCACCGTCGCCCTCATTCCGCTGTTCGGGTTGTTGCAGCAGCTGCACATCTACAACACGCTTTGGGCTCTGCTCGTGCTCTACACGGCGTTTCGGATTCCCTTCACGACCTTCCTGATCCGCGCCTACATGATCGACCTGCCGCCTGATGTCGATGAGGCAGCCATCCTCGACGGCGCCTCGCGCAGTCAGATCTTCTGGCAGATCATCCTGCCCATGTGCCGGCCCATACTTGTCTCCGCGGCCCTGCTCCAAGCACTGTTCGCCTGGAACGAGTTCGTCTTCGCCCTGGTCTTCCTCAGCGACAGCAACCTCAAGACCCTGCCGGTCGGACTGATGGACATGCAGAGCCGCCTGCTGACCAACTGGCCCGTCCAGTTCGCCGGACTGACGATGGCTGCGCTGCCCATGCTGGTGCTCTTTCTCATCGGCCAGCGCCAGTTCCTGCGCGGGCTGACCGAGGGCATGGGCAAGTAGCAAGTAGGACGCCAGCGGAAGCCGCTCTTTGCTCGTTAGTCGCGGCGGCTTCTCACACTCTCGAGAGCGAAGGGCCGGTATAGCCCATGGACCTGGTCATCTTCGACTGCGACGGCGTCCTGGTCGACTCTGAGCCGATCGCGGCCCGGGTGGGAGCGGCTGTCCTCACCGGCATGGGGTGGCAGATCAGTGCCGAGGAGGTGGTCCAGCGCTTCCTGGGATGCACGGAGGAGTACTTCCACGCCGAGGTGGAGCGGCAGCTCGGCCGGCGACTCCCCCGCGGCTGGGATGACGAGTTCCAGCACCTCTACGATGCCGCCTACGCCGCGGAGCTCACGCCGGTCGAGGGGATCGTCCCGCTGCTCGAGGAGCTGGCGCGGCGCGGCATACCCACGTGTGTGGCCTCCAACGGCAGTCACGACAAGATGCGGCGCACCCTAGGTGCGACCGGACTCCACGACCGATTCAACGGACGGATCTTCAGCGCGCAGGACGTGGCTTTCGGCAAGCCGGAACCGGATCTGTATCTGCACGCCGCTCGCACCATGGGCGTAGCACCGGGCAGGTGCGTGGTGGTGGAGGACAGCCCCCGCGGCGTCGCCGCGGCCAGGGCGGCGGCCATGGCCTGCATCGGTTATGCCGCCTTGACACCTCCCCAGCGTCTGGCCGGTCCAGGAGTCAGCGTGTGCACGACGATGACGCAGGTGAGGGATGAGCTGCGCGGTCTGCGGGCGAGCCACGAGTGACCCACCACGGCATGCGCCGCTATCTCCAGATCCTCCGGCGCGGTCACGCGGGACGGCCCTTCGCCGCCTCGGTCCTGGCCAGGCTTCCGATCTCCATGGCGCCGTTAGGAATCGTGCTGCTGGTGAGTGAGGTCCAAGGGGCGTACGGCTACGCCGGGGCGGTGGCCGGCGCCTTTGCGGTTGGCACAGCAGTGGGTGGCCCGTGGTGGGCCGCGCGCATCGACCGGACCGGCCAGACACGCGTCATCCTCGCCACGTCCGTGAGTAGTGCCATCATGCTGGTCGGCGTCTCCCTCTCGGCCGTCTCCAACGCTCCGCCGGCGATGCTCATGACCACCGCCGCCGCGGCGGGCGCGACCTTTCCGCCGCTCGGCCCCGGGATGCGGGCCACATGGGCCAGGGCGCTGGACGACCCGGACTTGAGCGGAGCTGCGTTCGCCCTGGATGCCGTTGCCGTCGAAAGCATCTTCGTCGGCGGTCCGCTGCTGCTGTCCGGGCTGTTGATCCTCACCCCGCCCATGGTTCCCCTGCTCGTCACGGCAGCGCTGCTGGGGGCTGGAGGAACGGCATACAGCCTCGCAGAGGCTGTGCGGCACCAACGTCCCCGCACCGTTCTTCCCGCCAACGTCGGCGACGCGCGGCGACCCCTCGTGTGGCGGACCGCCGGCGTGCCCGGAGTACTCGCCGTGACAGCCGCGGTCAGTGTGGGGTTCGGCCACATCGACACGAGCATGGCCGCCATTTCCCGTGAGATCCTGCATGACCCCAGCCGCATCGGGTTGCTGTTCACCGCCATTGCCGGGGGAAGCGTCACGGGCGGCCTGGTCTACGGTGGGCTACGGCCATCCAGCTCAGAGCACCACCGACTGCCGTTCCTCCTCGGGGTGATGGCGGTCGGCCTTGCCCCGCTACCGCTGATCTTCGCGTTCAGCCGTCCAAGGCTCTGGTGGCTGATGTGTCTTCTCTTCGTTGCTGGCCTGTCCATCGCCCCGAGCCTGATCATCTCCCAGAACCTCATAGACCGGCTTACATCGCAGAACCAGGCCAGCGAGGCGCAGGCGTGGCTCTCGACAGCGGGAACGACCGGTGCGGCCGCAGGCACAGCCGTGGCCGGGGTTCTCATTGACCGCCTCGGGCTTCAGTGGTCATTCGCCGCGGCGGCGGCGGCCGTGCTCGTCGGCAGTCTCCTTTGCACGTTGCACCGCGACCGCTGGACCCTTCACCACAGCCATCAAGCAGCTTCAGGAGGTGACTCTTGATAGGCAGCGCTGAACACATCCCCCGGGTCCTCGCAGTCACCTGGAGGGGTCCCGAGACGCAGCCCAGGTGTTCAGAGCGCCCGAGCGCCTTGGAGGGCGTGGCGCTTGAAGTAGTACCCGAGCCGCACGGCGTCGGCCATGCTGTCCTGCTCTACGGGCAGACGCCACCGACGGAAGGCGCGTACTAGGTCGCCAGTCCGACGTACGTGGTCTCGAGGTACTCCTCGATACCGTCCGGTCCTCCCTCGCGGCCGAAGCCTGAGGCCTTGACACCCCCGAAGGGAGCGGCGGCGTTGGAGACGCTGCCCTGGTTCACCCCGACCATGCCGACCTCGAGGGCCTCGCACACGCGGATGACACGGGACACGTCGCGGGTGTAGACGTACGCAGCGAGCCCGTACTCTGTGGCGTTGGCGGCTGCCAGCGCCTCCTCCTCCGTGCGGAAGGTGGTCACAGGTGCCACAGGGCCGAAGATCTCCTCGCCGTGCAGGGCCGCCTCTGGCGGGACGTCGGTCACCACGGTGGGGGCGTAGAAGTAGCCCGAGTCGCCGACAACCTTGCCTCCGCAGACCACCCGTGCTCCGCGTACCACCGCGTCGTCGACCAGCTGGGCGACCTTGGCGAGTGCCGTTGAGTCGATGAGAGGTCCGACCGTGACACCGTCGTCGGAGCCCCGTCCTACGACGAGCTGGGCCATACGTGCGGTCAGGGCCTCGACGAAAGTCCCGACGACGGACTCGTGCACCAGGAAGCGGTTCGCGGCCGTGCACGCTTCCCCCATGTTGCGCATCTTCGCCAGCATGGCGCCCTCGACGGCGGCGTCGAGATCGGCGTCCTCGAAAACGATGAAGGGGGCATTCCCCCCGAGCTCCATAGAGACGCGAAGCAGCTGGCTCGCCGACTGCTCCACCAAGCGCCGCCCGACGGGGGTCGACCCGGTGAAGGTCAGCTTGCGGGTACGCGGGTCGCGGACGAGCGGCTCCATCCCCTCCCTCGTGCGGGTTGTCGTGATGACGTTGAGGACGCCGGCCGGCAGTCCGGCCTCACGCAGGAGGTCTGCGAAAGCGAGCATCGTCAGGGGCGTCTGGCTCGCGGGCTTGACGACCATCGAGCAGCCGGCGGCCAGCGCTGGCCCCACCTTGCGCGTACCCATCGCGAGCGGGAAGTTCCACGGCGTCACCATGAGGGTTGGCCCGACGGGCTTCTTCATGGTGAGCAGCCGGCCCTGGCCGTCGGGCGCAGTCGTCCAGGACCCGCTGATCCGGACCGCCTCCTCCGAGAACCACCGCAGGAACTCGGCGCCGTACCCGACCTCGGCTCGGGACTCGGCCAGCGGCTTTCCCACCTCGAGCGTCATGAGGGTGGCGAAGTCCTGCGCGCGCGAGGTGAGCAGCTCGAACGCTCGCCGGAGCAGCTCGGCACGTTCCCGCGGCGCGGTGTGTGCCCACTCGTCCTGGGCGGCCGAAGCGGCCGCCAGCGCGGCGTCACCGTCGGCAACCGTGGCGTCTGCCACCGAGGCGAAGACCAAGCCGGTGGAGGGGTCCTCCACCTCGATACGTGCGCCGTCCGAGGCCTCGCGCCACGTGCCCGCGATGAAGAGCCCCGTGGGCACAGACGCGACGAGCTCCTGCTCCACGTCGGTGATGGTCATGCGCATGTCCTTGCGGTCAGTCGACTCAGACGCTGGACAGGAAGGCGCCCTCGAGGATGTCCAGTCCCTCGTGGAGCAGGTCGTCGGAGATGTCAAGAGGCGGCAGGAAGCGCAGCACGTTGCCGTGCGTCCCTGCCGTCAGGGTGACCAGCCCCTCCGAGTGGCAGTGCTTGTTGACCGCGGCCGCAAGCGCTGCATCCGGCGTCCGGTCGCCCCCGGCCGTCACGAGCTCGACGGCCAGCATCGCACCGCGTCCGCGAACGTCCCCGATGACGCTGAACTTCTCGGCCAGGGTTCGCAGCCGGGGTGTCATCAGCGCCTCGATCTCACGGGCCCGGCCGCGGAGGTTCTCGACCTCCATGGTCTCGATCGCCCCGAGGGCGGCGGCGCAGGCAACCGGGTTGCCGCCGTACGTCCCGCCGAGGCCGCCCGCGTGGACAGCGTCCATGACGTCGGCCCGTCCCGTCACGGCCGCGAGCGGGAGGCCACCGGCGATCCCCTTCGCCGTAGTGATGAGGTCCGGCACGACGCTCTCGTGGTCACAGGCGAACCACTCGCCGGTGCGGCAGAACCCCGTCTGGATCTCGTCGGCGACCAAGAGGATCCCGTGCTGCCGGCACCAGTCAGCCACGCGCGGTAGCCAGCCGGGCGGGGGAACGATGAAGCCACCCTCGCCCTGGATGGGCTCGATGATGACGGCGGCGACGTTCTGCTCGCCCACCTGGGCGTGGACCTGGGCGGCGAGCGCCTCGAACGCCTCCTGGGCCACCCGTTCCGGGTCGCCCGGCCAGCGGTACGGGTAGGCCATCGGCATCCGGTACACCTCGGACACGAACGGTCCGAAGCCCTGCTTGTAGGGCATGTTCTTGGCGGTCAGCGCCATCGTGAGGTTCGTCCGGCCGTGGTAGGCGTGGTCGAAGGCGACGAGAGCCGACCGGCCGGTGAAGGCGCGCGCGATCTTGACGGCGTTCTCGACGGCCTCAGATCCTGAGTTGAAAAGCGCGGAGCGCTTCTCATGCGTGCCGGGGGTCAGCTCAGCCAGCTTCTCGCACACTGCGACGTACTCCTCGTACGGCGTGACCATGAAGCAGGTGTGGGTGAAGTCCGCGACCTGCTGTCGGACCCCCTCCACGACGCGGGGGGCCGAGTTGCCCACGGTCGTGACCGCGATCCCAGACCCGAAGTCGATGAGGTGGTTTCCGTCGACGTCGACAAGGACGCCCCCGCCGGCACGTTCGATGTAGACCGGGAGCGCAGTGCCGACACCGGCCGAGACGCTGGCCAGCTTGCGGGCCTGCAGAGCCCTTGAGCGCGGGCCGGGGATCTGGGTGAGAAGCCGACGGCGCTGGTCGACTGCGGTGGTGGTCAAGAGTTTCTCCTGAGGCCGGCGGGACGGGCTGCGGGCGGACGGGCTGCGGCCTGGCCGAGTGCACCCAGCCTGATCCAGCCATGTCATGCTGTCCAATACTTGTGTTGAACCGATGTCATGCCTTGGGGGCATATCGATGGAACTGCGAACCCTGCGGTACCTCCTCGCGGTGGCCGATGCCGGCTCGGTCACCGCAGCGGCCCGCGACGTCCACGTGACGCAGCCCTCCCTCTCGCGCCAGCTCCGGCAGCTGGAGCGCGACCTGAGGCTTGAGCTCTTCGTGCGTGAGGACGGGCGGCTGCGGCTCAGTGCGGCGGGACGTGAGTTCCTTCCCGTGGCCCGCGGCGTTGTGGCGGAGGCGGACGCGGCGGTCGAGACCGCAGCGGCCATCGCCGCCGGGCGGATGCTCCGCCTCACGATCGCGGCTCCAGGGACGACGCTGACCGACGTCGTGGCACCCTTCCTCGCGACTCTCGAGCGCGACGACCCGATGCCGACCGTCTGGCAGGAAGTGCCCGCGTCGGTCTACGGCACGCTCGGGCGGGGCGCCGACCTCGCGATCGGCACCACCCCGCCACCCGAACCCCTCACGGGCGTCGCGCTCGCCGACCTGCCTGTCTGGGCCTACGTCCCGACGACGCATCCTTGGGCCGACCGGGCCCGCGCCGACGTCAACGAGCTCGTCGGAGAGGCACTGCTCACCCAGAGCCGCGAGTTCCACCCCCGGCGGGCCCTCGACCAGGCGGTGGCCGCGGCAGGCCTCGGCTACCGCACCCTCCATGAGTTCGGAACGGCCGAGGTAGCGCAGGCCGTTGCCGCGTCAGGTCGCGGCGTCGCCGTGGTGTCCGACGACGTCCGGTTCGGGCTGCACCCCGTGGCCGTCGACGGGCCGCACGGTGCTGTGCACATCAGGTTGTACGCCGCGTGGTCGACGGGCCACCACGGCGCAGCGGTCATCGCCGGGCTGGCAGGACGGCTCAGCACCTTCTGCATCACGCGGTACGGAGAGGCGGTCCGGCCTCCCGGGGTCGAGTAGCGTTCTACCCTTGGTCGTGGCTCCCACGGAACACGATGGGAAGGGTCACGAACGATGCTCGGCCCCCGACGTGGACCGTCTGGGCTGCAGGCCTCAGCTCGCCGTTCACCAGGCCGTCTGCGGTGTTCGGGTTACGGTCCCAGCGCGGAAAGCAGCTGGAGGTGACCTGGACGCGGATGCGGTGGCCCTTCTTGAACAGCATGCTGGTGGACCAAAGGTCGACCTCCACCGTGGTGGCTTCGCCGGGAATGGTCTGCACCCGGCTGATTCCGTCCACGACGTTGAACGAGCCACCATCGGGGTGGACGTCACAAAGCCGCACCACCCAGTCAGTCGTCGGGCCGTCGGTTGCCGCCGTCAAGGTGGCGGTGACCCGGCCGGTGACCTCGATATCCTCCGTCAGGGGGTCAGTCGTGAACACCAGCACGTCCGCACGCTCCTCGACGAGGCGCTGGTCCAAGGATCCCGGCTGCGGATGCGGCATGGCACCCCCCACCGTCGGCACCGGGTTCTCCGGGTCATACGTGAACCTGAGGTTTGACGCCGGCAGCTCATCCTCGGAGGCGAGGTCACTGTCGCCGGCCAGGAAGAAGCGCGTGTCGACGGCTCGGCTCAGCGGCCACTCGGGCTCCGAACGCCATTCGTTGGCACCCATGACGTAGATCTTCACCGGCGGCTCATCCTGCGGCGCCTTTCCTTCCACCAGCCACGAGTGAAGCCAGTCGAAGGTGAGGTCGAGGATGGACGTCTCGTAGTCGATGGCGTAGCCGTCGCCCGCGAGCCCGAAGTTGATGTCACCTTGCAGGGACGTCTGACCGAAGTGGTTCCACGGGCCCACGACGAGTTTCGCGGGGGTCCTCTGCACGGCCGCTGAGTAGTTGTCTATCGTCGGCTGGAGGAACAGGTCGTACCAGCCCGCCAGGTGAAGGCTCGGCACCGTCACGTTCTCCTGATGACCAGGAACCTCAGCGGCCGTAACCGACTCCGGAGCCGCCAAGCTGCGCAGGTCATAGCGTGCGATGACCGGGTCGGTGCCGGTCGGCAGCTCCCGGTAGGTCGGTCCGGGGATGCCGTCCGCCTCCGCAGCAAGGCTGGCCACGCGCTTCTTCAGCTCATCCGGATCGTCGGCATACCGCCGCTGGAGAAGGTCGAAACCCATCATGATGGCCCAGCTGCGGGCCAGACCGAGCTCGTGCGCACCGCTGCGAGACGCGATACCGGCGTCGGCCTCTCGGAAGGTCCGCTCGGGTGCGATGGCTTTGAGTGCAGCGGGCTGCTGGCCCGCGGCCTGCCACTGCACGTTTCCCAGGTAGCTCAGCCCCCACATCCCCACTGACCCGCTCGAACCCGGCAGGGTGGCGGCCCACTCGACAGTGTCGGCTCCATCGGTCGCCTCATGGACGAAGGGCACGAACTCGCCCTCTGAGGCGAAACGTCCGCGCACGTCCTGCACCACCGCGACGAAGCCGCGCCGAGCCGCCAGCACCGGATCCAGGAACTCCAGCTCAGGAACGTCGTTCTTGTTGTACGGAGTCCGCGCGACGATCACCGGCCACGGACCGTCCCCGTGGGGCCGGTACACGTCCGCCCTCAGCGTCACGCCGTCCCGCATGCGAACCGGCACGTCGTACTCTATGGTCACGCTTCCCATCGGTGGCCTCTCGCTGCGTCGTGAGAAGGCACGCTACGGCGGCGGCCATCGACGTGCACTGCCGGTGTTTCCAGACTTCCGGGCGTGCGTCGTGAAGTTGCCAACTCCGGTCCCCAGCCGGTCACCTGCCGCAGAGCCACGCCGTACTCAGGCTCGCACTTCAGCGTGACCATCGGTTTGTCGCGCACGTCGGTTGTCGTCGCGAACATCTTGCCGGTGTCATACTCCTACGCACCTCCTACTGCCGAGGGAGCAGTCATGGACGACTACCTGCCAGAGATCTACGTCGAGTTCCAGGAGCGCTTCGCCGACGTGGCGAAGGCACAAGGTGCACTGGCTCGCGTCATCAGGGAACAGACTCCGTTCGACGACCGGACGGATCGACTCGTGAAGCTCGCCCTTGCGGTAGGCGCGCAGTCGCCGGGCGCCGTACGGTCCAATGTGCGGAAGGCGCTCGACCAAGGGGTCACCGTCGAGGAGCTGCGCGCGCCGTGGCCCTGGAGGCGATCACGACCTGCGGCTTTCCGACGGCCGTGGCAGCCCTTCGGTGGGTCGAGGAGGTGATCCGGCCCCAATCAGGTCCCTGACGCAAACCGCCGCCCGGGGGCAGGATCGGTCCCAGGCAGAAGGGAGCGTCTGGCGCCTCTTTACTGGCCGTGGACAAGTCGGGCTTTGACCTCGGCCGTGAACTCCCGGGTGGTGGCGCTGCCTCCGAGGTCAGCCGTGCGAACGCCAGCGGTCAATGCGCCCTCGAAGGCGCTCACCAGGGTCGCCGCAGCCTTCTCCTGCCCAAGGTGCTCGAGCATCATGGCGCCAGCCCACATCTGACCGACGGGATTGGCGATCCCGCGTCCGGCGATATCCGGAGCCGAGCCATGGACCGGCTCGAACATGGAGGGAAAGTCGCGCTCGGGGTTCAGGTTCGCAGACGGCGCGACGCCGATCGACCCTGCCACCGCCGCAAGAAGATCCGAGAGAATGTCTCCGAAGAGGTTCGAAGCCACGACAACGTCCAAGGATGCAGGTTTGAGCACCGCCCGCGCCGCGAGTGCATCGATCAGCACATGTTCGTGAGTCACGCCCGGGTGTTCGGCCAGAACACCGTCCACAACCTCGTCCCAGAACGGCATCGAGTGGATGATCCCGTTGGACTTGGTCGCGGACGTGACTCGTCCCGAGCGACGCTCCGCAAGCCGCGCTGCGAAGCCCGCGACGCGCTCGATGCCGGCGCGGGTGAACAACGCCTGCTGGATCGCCACTTCCTCAGGGCGCCCACGATACGCACGCCCACCGATCTCCGAGTACTCCCCTTCGACATTCTCGCGGACGATGACGGCATCCAGGTCGCCTGCCCCCAGAACTCGCGGCCGGACGCCGGGGAGGCAGCGCACGGGGCGAAGGTTGACGTACTGCATGAACTCACGCCGGATGGGGATCAGCAGACCCCAGAGGGTCACGTGGTCGGGGATGCCGGGCATCCCTACCGCACCGAGGAAGATGCCGTCGCCGTCGGCCAGCTCCTCGATGCCGTTCTTCGGCATCATCTCCCCCACGTCAAGGTAGCGCTGGGAGCCCCAGTCCCGTTCTCTCCACGTGATCGCGAAGTCGTTCACACCGGCGAGTGCGTCGATGCACTCGATCGCGGCCGGCATGACCTCCTGCCCGATGCCATCTCCAGCGATGACGTCGATGGTGTACGTCGTGCTCATGCCTGGTCCCGCCAGTTCACTGGCGAGATCGACAAGAGGAACCGGCTGCCCACCAGAGCGCCGTACTGCACGGTGGTGCCCTTCGGGATCGCGATCAGGCCACCGGCGTTGGCGACCACCTTGCGAACGCCGCCCTCCTCATGCACCAGAAGGCGCGCACGGCCCTCGATCACGTAGATGGTCTCCTCGTACTGGACGGTCCAGGGTTCGCTGTGGCCGTCGGCGTGGAACTCCATGAAGTAGGTCCCGAGCGCATCGAGCCCACAGCCCGCAGTGGCGTGCTCGATCGAGGCCGGCCCGAAGGGCTTGTCGTTGTCTTGGTTGTAGGTGGGCAGGGAGACAGGCGCGGTCATGGGATGCTCCGGGTTAGGTGGGGGTTGCTGCGACCGGCGTCGGCGACTCAGCTGCGCGACGCCAGCTCGGCGAAGAAGTCGAGGCGACGCAGGGCGAGTCCCGGCGCCTCTGGTCTGGCGCGCGACGCCATCAACAGATCATGGTCCAGGGTCACGAGGACGATCTGTTCCTCGTCGCTCTCGGCGAACGCCAGAAGCCCGTCGTTGACGCCGATGGTCCTGTCGACCGGGCCAGCGACTAGTGCACGCCCAACCGCGTACATCGGCGCATCCGTCGGTAGGCCGTTGTTTCCCACCAGCGGTGACATCACGACGTACAGCTGGTTCTCTATGGCGCGCGCCTGACAACCCGTGCGAACCCGGTGAACGCCCCGACGGTTCCACGTCAGTGAAGGGCAGAGGAGGAGGTCGACGCCCTTGCGGACGAGGAAGCGCGCGAGCTCGGGGTACTGGATGTCTGCGCAGATCAACACTCCGGCGGTGAACGGCCCGATCGTGGTGATCAGGAGGTCGTCTCCACCGCGCGCACCCAAGTCATGCTCCTGAGGCGTCAGGTGCGTCTTGTCCTGGGTTTCCACTCGGCCGTCAGGGTGAGCGACAACCGCCGTGTTTCGGAGAGTGCCGTCGGAGGCAACGCGGTTGTGGCTTCCGCCCACAAGCACCACACCATACTGTTCGGCCAGCTCCGAGAGCCTCGTGGTGATGGCCTCCATGTGCTGTGGCAGCACCCGCCAGTAGTCCGACGTGATGGTCCGCGTCGTCACCTCGTGGTCCTCGATGGCGCCGAGGAGGCCGGTACTCGCCAGCTCCGGAAAGAGCACCAGCTCTGCACCTCGCTCGACACTGGCCTGAACGAGCGACTCCAGGTGGGCGAGAAACCCCGCCACGGACTTCTCGGGTCGAAGCCCGAGCTGGACCGAGGCGACTGTCAACGACGACATCTTGTTTCCTTTCGGCGGACTAGCGGTGTTGACGCTAGCCGCGGAGAGGCCGGCGGCACATTGGTCACCTTCTGCCAGGCCGGCCCACCGCTTGGAGTTCTTCTGACGCACCGTGTTCGTCAGTCGGTGGCGCCTTGCAGCGCAGCGCGGTCCGGTGCAAGCGCAGCGCCGAACTCGTTCGTCTCACCTGCAACGATCGCGGCGAGCACCTCTGCGCAGGCGGGGGCACTCGAGACGCCCCAGTCGTGCCCCACATTGAGATAGATCGAGTCGATCCGACCGACGATGGGCAGCTGGTCCGGGGTCTCACTGCCCAACCCAGCCCAAAGGCCGGTGACGCCATGGTCGGAGTACGAGGGATATCGCTCCGCGGCAAGTGCCGCCATGACGTTCGTCGACGCCAGGCTGATGTGCGGGTTGAGAGAGCCGCGCCCGTCAATGCTGTGGCCGACGTAGAGCGCTCCGGCGCGGTTCAGCATGGCGGTGTCGTTGTACGACTCGTAGGCCCCGTCGCCCTCTCCGCTCAGGGGCGTCGCGAACGCCTCCGGGTCGAAGTCCGCAAGCTCCACCAGCGCACCGCTTCCGTGGACACCCTGTGGGCCGTGAAGCAGTGGGGTGGTCCCAGTCTCCACCGGCTGCATCATGAGCTGTCCGATGCGGACCGTCTGGACCGGAACGTGGATGCCTTCAGAGATCAGGGTCTTGGCCCAGGCCCCGGTGGCCCAGACGACTCCCGAGGCGAGCACATCACCGCGCACCGTTCGGACACCGATCGCCTGGTCACGGTCACGCAGCGTCGTCAGGACGGCAGTGTTGCGGAACACGCGGACGCCGGCTCTGATACAGGCTGCCTCGATCGCCGAGATGAACTGCAAGGAGTCCACCTGCGCGTCGTCGGCGCAGAAGACAGCGCCGATCGCACTGCGTGGAAGGACTCTCGACTTCTTGGCCGCCGCGGCGTGGTCCAGCATCTCGATCTCCAGCCCGGCGGCGCGGCGGTCCTGCACGTAGGACTGCAGGACCGCACCCTGCTCTTCTGTCTCGAAGAAGAACAGGCCTCCTTCGCAGCGATAGTCGAAGACATCGCCGACGATGCTGACGTACTCCTCGTACTTCCTCTTCCCATGTCGGGCAAGGCCGAGCTCGAGGCCGGATCGCCTCGTCTGAAGCCACAGCGCGCCGGGGTTGCGGCCAGAGGCGCCGTATGCGGGGAACCGCTGTTCGACCACAACCACACCGAACCCACGCTGACGCAGCTCCCACGCGGTACACAACCCAGAGAGACCGGCACCGACCACCACGATGTCGGTGTTCGCGAGAACGCTATCGCTGCTCATCAAGGCTTCCTTCCCACAGTTCGGCCCCCTGTGCCCCGAGCGCCGTACTCCCTGCGATGTGTGGCGCCCACGCGGTGGGTGGCGCCGAGCGACGGTTCAGTCGTCAACGCCTTGCCACCGATAGTGAGCCATGCTCGAACGCTACGCACCAACGCGCACAAGCTCATTGTGAAGTTCACAACCGTACGCCATAGTGACTATGACATCTCCTAAGCAGGTACACGCCGGTTCGCCTAGGGTTGTGGGATCCCTCAACCCCACCCCAGTCCGGGAAGCACACCCTGATGACGCTCATGCCCCCTTCCCTCGGCGTGGTTCTCACCGAGCTCGGCCCGGAGGCCAAGGTGCTGGTGGAGCGAGAGGACTCGCTCGCCCTGCCGGTCGCCGGTGCGAGCATCTGGGCGGGGCGCGCGCTCGCACCGGACCCGCAGGTGATCCTGGTCGTGGCGAACGGAGAAGAAGGGGACGAGCTTCAGGCCTTGTTGTCGCGCTTGCCCGACGAGCCCCAGCGCATTCTGGTACTGACGTCACCGTCTCCCCTGCCGACGCCTGAGCTGCAGAGGCTGGCAGGGCGACACACGGTTCTCGAGGCGGGTGGAACGGTCGACCCGGCCGACGTCGTGCTCGCCGTCTCGCGGGCCGCAGGAGCGCCGGCCGAGAACGTCACACGACGTCTGGCGACTCTCCAACGCTCGCTGACGCAGGCGCTGGCGGCTTCGGAACCTCTCCCTGCCCTCCTGGGACGACTGCGCAGCGCCAGTAACGCGCACGTCGCTCTCGTGGACAAGCAGGGCCGGTCGCTCCACGCCACCGGGCCGGTCCCGCTATCCCTGCTGTTCGAGGAGATCTCGCGGACCGGGGCCGACAGCCAGATGCTCGACGTCGACGGCTGGAGGGGTGTTGCGGACAAGATTCACGATCCTGACCGGCCCGGCGAGTACATCGGCTGGCTGATCGTGACGAGTCGACGTTCGGATTTTCCGGACCAGTACTCCGCCGCCGCCGTACACGTTGCCGCGGCGCTTGTCGAAGCCTGCTACCGCATGACTCTTGTGGCACGCCAGCAGGAACGAGCGATCAAGGCGGCGGTTCTCGAAGAAGCCCTGGCGTTACGCAGGGTACCTGACGACCCAGATCTTGCCGGACGGGCCGCCAGCTTCGGCCTCAACGTCGCCGAAGGGGTCCGCATCGCCATCCTGAAGCCACTTCGCGCTGCACCGACCGCCCGGGGAGCCCCGGCTCTCGAGGCAACCGCCGAGGACCTGGCGCAGGCCCTACGAGATGCGTCGATCCCTCACCTCCTCAGCCGCCGCGAGCGACACCTCGTCGTGGCGGTGCAATGCTCACCGGCGATGTTGAAGCGGGCCGTTGTCGCCTCCCCTTCGATACCGAACACCCTCATTGGCGTCGGACGGGTCGCCCTGAGTATTGGAGAGATACCCCTGTCGCACGGTGATGCAAGGCTGGCGATACGGACGCTGCAACGCGGTCCCCGAGGGCCGCGGGTACTTGGCTATGAGGACTTCGACTTCGCCATGCGCCTGTTCTCGGAAGTCGGTGTGGAGCGCATGGGCGTCTGGGCGCGCGACTTCCTGCGTCCGCTCGTCGACCGCCCAGCACTACTGGAAGGGTTGAGCGCCTACTTCAGGCACAGCCAGAACATGAATGCCGCCGCGGACGCGCTCAGCATCCATCACAACTCACTGCGCTATCGGCTGGCGAAGATCGAGGAGCTCCTGAACGTCTCGCTGCGCGAGCCGGCGACCTTCTCTTCGCTCTTCTTGGCGTCCACTGCCCTCGAGCACGAGATGGGAACGACGAACGTCCCAACCGTGCGAGGCGCCGCAGAACGTCCGGTGGATGTCGATGCGCCGCATCAGTTCCATGGCTACTCGGACCCGTCGCTCGAGCAGCTCGGCGTGGTCCTGAGTCCCGAACGCCCCTAGCAGAGAGCGCCGCAGGAGCACCGGGTGCCCTGCGCTCGGGCGGCCTACGAGGGCTGGTACGCGTCGAACACCTCGGACAGTGTCGGGAACCACACTCCCGAGTGCGATGCGACGTGGTCGACGAACCGCTGGAGCATCACCAGATTGTGGGCACGTCCGATGGTCTGTGGGTGCAAGGTCCACGTCATCACTCCACCCGGGCAGCTCTCGTAGGCGAAGTCGAAGCTGTCGATCCACCGCGACAGCACGGCGTCGTTGCTTTGCATGAGCGGGCTGCCCTTGAACGACTCGAGCTCTGGAAAGTCGTCCAGTACCCACGAGACCGGCAGCTCCAGGACCTCGCTGGGAGGGCCGAAGCTATTGCCCTTCCGTAGGTCGAAGTCCACGACCATACGAGGATGGTAGGGCGTGAAGTCGCGGCCCATGAGCGATGAGTCCCAGTGGAACCCGAACTCGGCCAGCAGAGCCAGCGTGTGGTCGGTGATGTCGAGTGCCGGTGAACGGTAGCCGCGCGGCGGGCGCCCGACCAAGCGCTGGTGCTGCTCGACCTGCACCGCAAGAAGCTCACGCTCCTCGTCCAGCTGAAGCTTCGGGATGTACTCGTGGTAGACGCCGTGGGCCGCGACCTCGTGCCCGTCCGCCAGAACCCGCTCCAGCGCGTGCGGAAAGGTGAGCATGGTGTGGGTCGGGATGCACCAGGTGGTCGTGATGCCGTACCGGCGCAGGAGGTCCAGCAACCGGGGCGCCCCCACCTCTGCACCGAACTCGCCACGTGACATCAGCGACTGCGACTGCGACTGGAACGTGGCGAGCCAGACGCTCTGGGCGTCGAAGTCCGGGCTGAGACAGACTGCGAGCCGCTTTCCCTCCGGCATGGCGACGGTCATGCGGGCGTCACACTCTCCGCCACGGGAGTCCAGTCGGCTGCCCACCCCGCCAGAGCGCGATCCGCGTCGATGTCTCGGGTGCAGGCGGGGTCGTAGGCGACATCGGCTCGAGGCACGACCCGGATCCGCCTACCATCCGCAAGCTCCTCGGAGATGTGCGCAATCACGCCCGGCAGGGTCGACAGGATGGCCAGCCCGGTCCCTTCCTCGGGAGTGAAGCCGAGGCCCAGGAGGACGACTGCCAATACCCCGACGTCGTTGATGCAGATGTCCGCCTTGCCCGGGATGGCGGTGAATGACGCATGCACCGCTTCGTACGTGGCCCCCGCCTGTGGCCAGCAACCCTCGGCGGCGGCGACCTTCTTCAGGGCAGCAGCCCGCGGATCGACCCGCTTGAACACCGGATGCCCCAGGCCCGGGATCCGCTCCCCCTCGGCACGCAGGCGACGTACCTCTGCATCGGCAAACCGCCCGAGGTCCTCGCCAGAGTCCTGAAATCGCCGGTGCAGGTCCGCGACATACCGGCCCGTCCCTTCGGTCGCCAAGGTATGGGCGCCCACGGAGAGGCAGGCGGCAGCAAGCCCGGCAGGGACGCTCGGGTTCGCCGACACCGCGAACCGAGCGGCGACCGTCCCAGGTTTCTCGAGCCCGAAGTCCAGCACCGCGCTGAGCGCCGCATCGAGCGTGCGTACCTGTGACGGCGTCGGCAGCCGGCCGCGGATCAGCAGGTACGTAGCCGCGGTGAACGGCAGGCCGGCGCCAAGGATGGACTCGAGGTCGTACCCCCGAATCGAGACCTTGTCGTCGCTGACGGTGCTGACGTGCGTGGCCCAGTAGGGGGCGTCGTACATTGCCACCGTTGCCTCCTCGTTACCGTTGTCCGGTCAGCTCGTCGTGAACGGGTTCGGAGATCGCGCGGAGAGCATCTCCGCCACAGCACTCCGCTTGGTCTTGCCAGTGGTCGAGCTCACCGGAAGTGCCTCCACGGCGACGAAGTCGCTGGGGACCTTGTAGCCACTGAGCCGTGCCGCGACCTGCTCGCGCAGGACGCCGAGATCCAGCTGCGGTCGCCCGACGACTGCCGCGACCACTCGCTGGCCGTAGACGTCGTCCGGAAGCCCCACGACAGCTACGTCCTCGACGTCGTCGCACGTCCGGATCGTGTGCTCCACCTCGGCCGGCGAGATGTTGACGCCGCCGCGGATGATGAGGTCCGACAGGCGTCCGACGACGTGGACGTACCCCTCTTCATCGATCCGAAGGAGGTCCTTGGTGCGGTACCAGCCATCGTCCGTCAGCGCCTCGGCCGTCAGCTCAGGCTCTCGCCAGTAGCCGAGCATCAGACCCGGTCCGGAGGACAGGCCCTCCCCCACCACGCCTGGGGGAACGTCGCTTCCGTCCGGGCCGACGACCCTGAGTTTCGCCCGAGGCACCAGCTTGCCTGCCGAGCCGGGACGCGGCACGGGGTCCGTGGTCGGGTCGTAGGTGACGAGAGGGAGACACTCGGAGGCGCAGTAGGCGTCCAGGACAGAGACGCCGGTCAGATCCGCCCAGCGCTGGAACACTCCTTCGTTGCGAGCTTCGCCACCCGAGATGCACAGCCGCAGGGAGCTGGTGGAGAGGACCCGGGAACCAGCTTCCTCGAGATGCCGAACCAGCTTCGCGAAGGTCGCTGTGACACCGGCGACGAAGGTCGCCCTGTTGGCGGCGATAGCGTCAAGCAGCGGCTCGGGGCGAGCTCGCCGAACCACGACGACGGTCGCTCCGGAGAACAGCAGCGCCATCGAGGTGCTCGCCAGGCCATAGAGCCACGACATCGGGAGGCACACGACGCCGCAGTCCGCGGCGTCGAGGTGCCAGACCTCTGAGTAGGTCAGGGCACAGTTCACCAACGTGCGACCGCTTACCATGATGGCCTTGGGTCGGCTGGTGGTGCCGGACGAGAAGCAGATCAGCTCGAGCGGCTCCCGAAGATCTGCGGGGTTCGGGGTCGTGTCGAGTCTCACCGCTGTTGGCGCAAATGGCTCGATGTCCACCACCGGAACGTTCGGGGCGATGCGGCGGACAAGGCCATGGTCGACCTGCGGTCCGAGGACCACCAGGACCGGATCGCTGCACGTGAGCGCGTAGGCGAGGTCGTCATGGCCGCTCGACGGGTAGATCGTGACCAGGACACCACCCCCATCCCAGACGGCAAGGGCCGTAGCCAGGAACTGGATGGAGCTCTCCGCCACGAGAGCGACCCGATGGCCGGCCTGGAGCCCCGCCCGCCGCAGGGCGCTGGCACGACGCTCGACCTCATGCTGTAGCTGTTGGTACGTCAGCCTTACGTCTCCGTCGACGACCGCCACGCGATCCGCGTGGCGCCGCACCGAACGCCTGAACGCTGCCGCGCAGCTGTCCAAGATGGGATCGGCTCCGTCAACCATCATCCGCCGCACACCGCCCGTCAGGTCGCGGACCAGCCGCCATCAACGGCGATGACCTGGCCGTTGATGTAGCCGGCTGACTCCGAGGCGAGGAACACGACGAGGCCGGCGACCTCATCAGGGCCAGCCGAGCGCTTCGCCGGGATCAGGAAGTCCATGATCTCGGGCGACACACCGATGCCACGTTGCTGCGTGGGGACCATCTCGCCCAGAACCTCCTCGGAGGTGGCTCGCAGGCTGGTCCTGATGACGCCGGGGGCTACGACGTTGGCGGTGACGTTGTGCGGCCCCACATCGATGGCAAGGCGTCGGTTCATGCCTTCGATGCCGGCCTTCGATGCCACGTACGAGAGACCGTCTGCGGCGCCACGCTGACCTGCGACGGAGCCGATCGTGATGATCCGACCTGAGCCCTGTTCGATCATCCGCAGGGCCGCTGCCCGACAGCCGTGGAAGGCTCCGCCCAGGTTGATCCCGATGATCTTCTGCCATAGGTCGGGGGTCGTCTCCTGGACATCGGCATAGCCGTCGAACACGCCCGCGGAGTTCACCATGGCGTCCAGAACGCCATTGTGCTTGCTCGCTTCCTCGACGAAGGCGTCCACGGCCGCATAGTCGCTGACGTCGACGACCCGTACGTTGAGATTGTTCGGCTGGCCTAGGGCCTCAGCAGTGGCCTCCAGCCGGGCTTGGGAGATGTCGCTGGCGAAAACCTCGTAGCTCTCGTCCAGGAAGGCCTTCGTGATGGCTTGGCCGATGCCAGAGCCGGCTCCGGTGATCGCGACAGTGCGGGTGGTCACAAGGAAACTCCTGAGCTCGAGCTGCGTCGGTACATCACGAGGGCCGGAAACCGGCGGCTGCCTGGGTCGCGCCGCGGTCGGCAAAGTCCTCACGTCGGAACATCACCAACCACTGACCGTGCTGACAGACCTCGTCGTGCTGGTTCCTGACCTCCACATCGAAGGTCACGACCCCTCGGTCGGGTTTGGACCGCGAGGGCCTCACCTCGGCGACCGTCTGGACGACGCGGATCGTGTCGCCGATGCGGACCGGTCCGGACAGGCTCCAGTTCATCCCCAGGAACGCCAGCGCCGTCCCGTCCTTGAGGCCGAGGCGCGACTCCAGTCCGATGGCGACGGAGAAGACTCCAGGACCGTGAAAGATCCGTCCGCCGAAGGCAGTGCTGCGAGCGAACTCCTCGTCGGTATGCAGGGGGTTGTAGTCACCCGACCAGCCGGCGAACGTGACCAGGTCAGTCTCGGTGATCGTGCGAGCCGCCGTGACCCACCGTTGGCCGACGGTGAACTCGTCCAGGAAGAGTCCCCTGGCGTGTAGCGCTGTTTGCGCGTGCGAGGCGGTCATCTCAGGCACGTCCTTCCGCGACGTTGAAGATCCGGCGCCAGCGCTGGGTCAGGCGGTCGAGCAGGCGGCCCAGTAGGGAGCGACGGGGGCTGGCGTCCTCGCCGCTGACGACCTGGACGAACTGCGTGATGGTGTCAGCCAGGATCGTGCGGATCACTGGACCGCCCATCGCGGCGAGGCTGCCTTCGACACGAAGCTGCGCCTCGTAGCGCAGGAGCGCACCGCCATCGGCCCCCGAGGTCACGACCACGTCAGCATGGCCGTCGAGCTTCATCCTCATCTTCGGGTCCTCGCCGCGAAGCTGGACGCTCAGGGTCTTTGTGGCGGCGAGCGGCCTGATCGTCGCTTCGAGGTCCCAGTTCGCGGTGATCCCCATGACGGTGTTGGTCATGGTGGCTCGGTAGACGCCCTGGCCCATGTCGACGAGGGTGGCCGGGTCGAGGCCGGGGATGCAGGCAGCGACGAGGGGGACGTCATCGAGCCGCCTCCATGCCGTCTGAGGTGTCACCGGAAGCTCGAGAACATCTTCCAGTGCGACCTCCGCGCCCGGAGGCTTCTTCGCCGTGCGCTTGCTCCAGTCGGCGCGTCGAGTGCTGGTCATGCTTGGTCCATTTCTGTAGGTCAGCCGAGCGTGACTGAGCGAGATACGCCCTCGGTGATGACGGCACGGTCGTAGCGGAAGGGCTCCGCGTCGATCGACGGCTCCTGGCCGAGCACCAGGTCGGCCAGGACGCGACCGCTGCCAGGACCGACCGTTGCGCCGTAGGCATGTCCCGCGCCGATGAAGAGTCCGGGCAGCGAAGGGACCTTGGAGAGGACCGGCTTTCCGTCACCCGTCTGCGGCGCGATCCCGGCCCAGATCCGCTCGACCGGAAGGTGCTGCAGCGCCGGGATGTGGTCCCCAAGAACTGCGAACGTCTGCGCCATGCCTGCGACGGTGGGCTCCTGGGAGTCGTCGGGGCCGTCGACGAACTCGATCGGGCAGCCGAGCCAAAGGCGCCCATCGGCACGCTGGCACACCAGCTCCAGCAGGCCGACCTCCGGCATGATGTGCTGCAGGGGGTGCAGAACGAGATCGTCGTCGTATCCCGGAAGCTCCCGGACGAACGCGTACTCGTGGAACAGGCTCGGGCCGTATACCGCGACGTCGAAGCGGGTGTCCTCGACCGGTGCGGTCTGCGCCATCTGCATCCGTAGATGGACCAGATGGAACGGCAGCCCCGCCTTGGCGAGCAGCTGGGAGGTCCAGGAGCCGGTGCAGACCGCGACCGCGTCCGCCGTGAGCAGGCCCTCGCTGGTATCGACCCCGACGCAGCGGCCGTCGCGGAGCTCGAGGCCGAGCCCGTCCGCGAAGACGACGTTGGCGCCTTCCTTCACTGCCGCGGCGACGAGCGCCTCGGTGAACTTGCCGGGATGGATGTAGCAGTCGCTCTTGGAGTGGATGGCACCCACGACGTCCTCGGGAAGCAGCGGACAGAGCTCGCGGGCACGGTCGCCGTCGACGATCTCCATCGGCAGCCCGTCCGCCGTGCGGCGTGCGACGAAGCCGTCGATCAACGGGAGCTGGTCCTCGTAGTAGAACACCACCGCACCGTTGGCCTGGAACTCGAAGTCGTCAATCTCGTCGGCCAGCTGCGGATAGAGGCTGCGTGAGAGCTGCGCCAGCTCCAGCTCCGCTCCCGGAGCCCGGCTCAGCATCGAGATGTAGCCGGCGTTGCGGCCGGAGGCGCCCCAGCCGATCGAGTGCTGGTCGACCAGTGTCACGCTCACGCCCTCGCGCGCCAGGTACAGGGCCGTCGAGGCACCGATGATCCCAGCGCCGACGATGATGACACTCTCCGGCCGAGTGACCGACTGGGCACTCGATGCGTTGACCGACATCTTGGTCACGTCCTTACTGCATTGTGATGGTGAAGCCAGGAGGGAAAGCTGCTGCGGCGACGCCGGAGAGCTGGGGTCAGGTCGACGCTCGGCTGCGTCCCAACCCACACGGACAGCATGGGGCTGGATCGACCACAGCCGCATCGTCCGAATTATCGTGGATCGGCCAGATCATCGTCATTTTGCCAACCTGGGTGCCGATCTACCGCGATCGCGCACCAGCGCTTCGGCCACAGGCTCGGGAAGCGGTCGCGATGTCGCGGATACGGGATCGACGTTGACGTAGGTCAGGGTCAGCTCCGCCAGCCTGCTGTGGTCACGCCATACCTCCATGGCCAGCACAAAGCTCGACGTACCGACCCGCACACAGGTCGCCGAGACCGACAGGTCGTCCTCGAAACGCGCTGGCGCCATGAACGTGAGGTCCGCGCGGACGACGGACGGGTCAGCGCCGGCCGCCACGAGGGCGAGGTAGGGGAACCCCAGAGCGCGAAAGTACTCGGTCATCGCGACATCGGCGAGCTCGAGGAAGCGACTGTTGAAGAGGAACCCCTGGGCATCCGCCTCGTGGTACCGGACTCGGTGGCGGTAGACGACCCTCGCGCTGGGCGCCGCGCCCGCTTCGTAGGCCGTCGCGTCACCCCGGAGCAGGGCGTCCGGCTCGTCGATCCGGTTGTCGACCATCGCTTTCACGTCTCTCTCCACAATGGCTTGAGCGAGCTAGCCGAGATCCGTGACCTCCAGTAGCTGCTCGAGGGCATCTCCGTACTCGTTGAGCATCCGTTCGATCTCGCGCTTGACGGTGGTGTGCCCCTTCATGTCCCCCACGACCTGCCCGACGGCGTAGGTCCAGTAGTCCAGGTCCTTCGCTCTTTCCGCGCGCTTGTAGGAGTAGCCGTTCAAGATCGACTGCATGGGCCACGTGAGCGGAGCCGGTGAGTCTGAGGCGCGCCACGTCTCCACATACTTGGTGCGCAGCATGCGGCCCTGCTTGCCGGTCATGACGTTGGCCAGGACGGCGTCGTCCGAGCTGGCAGCGAAGAGCTTCTCGCGTGCCTCGAGACTGAGCTCACTCTCGGCGGTGCCGAGCCACAGAGAGCCGAGCCACACCCCTTGGCAGCCCATCGAAAGTGCGGCGAGGATCTGCGACCCTCGCGAGATGCCGCCCGCGGCCAGCACAGGGACGCCGGCGGCGGCCTCCACGACCTGCGGCCACAACACCATCGAGGCGACGTCACCGACACTGCCGCCCGCCTCGGTGCCCTGGGCGACCAGCACGTCGACTCCGGCCTCGACCTGCTTGGCTGCGTGCCGCCCCGTGCCCACGAGCGCCCCCACCTGGACGTTGCGGGCGTGTGCGTCCTTGACGACCCAGTCCGGAGTCAAGCCCAGAGCACCCACGATGAGGCTCACCGAAGGACGAGCCAGGGTGACGTCGAGCTGGTCGCGGCTCTTCTTGTTGGTCATGGCCATCTTCCGGGCGTTCTCGGCCATGTACTCATCGCGGTCTTCAGGTGTGAGGTCACTGAGTCCACCGTCGTCCAGCATGTGCTGTACGAAGCTCAGGTACTCAGCAGGGATCGACGCGAGGTACTCCTCAGGAGACTTCTCGTCGCCTCCGGTGCCGGGAAAGACCAGGTCCACGCCGAACGGCTTGCCGTTCACCTCGTTCTCGAGCCACTCGATCGACATGTCGAGCTCCTCAGGAGTCATCCATGCCGCTCCGAGAACGCCCATGCCGCCAGCGTTCGTCACGGCGGCAATGACGTCCCGGCAGTGCGAGAACGCAAAGATGGGGAGCTCGATGCCGAGGCTCTCGGCGACTTTGGACTTCATCGTGAATCTTGTCCCTCAGAGTTGGTATGGCATCGAGTAGCTCGAGCCCTGGCTTGACGTGAAGCGGTCGGCCGCGGTGCAACCGCTCGTGGGTCGCTCCGGCACGGCCTTTCACGCAAGGTTAGAAGCACCCTGTTCGCCTGCCCATTGGGACAATCGCGAAACATCTGGCAGTCAGACAGAAGTTTTCACAGACCGAAGCATCGACTGGTCATGGAACCACGACCAGCTTTCCCACGTGCGCCCGCTTGAGCAGCTGCTCCTGTGCCATCCGCAGATCCTCAAGTGGGTAGGCCGCGTCAAGCAAGGGACGTAGAAGGCCCTCTTCGATGAGGTGCACCAGACGTCGGAACGTGTCCGCGGTCGGGTTCGTGATGCCGTACATCTCGAGGTCCTTATAGATGAGGTCCCGGAGGTCCATTGCCGCCATGGGTCCTCCGATAGCCCCAGAACTGGTGTACCGGCCACCGCGACGCAGGACTTTCAGCACCGGGCCGAAGAGGCTTCCGCCGACCACGTCGGCGACGACATCAACACCGCGCTCGCCCACCAGGTGTTCCACGGAGGCTCGCAGATCGCCCTCGTCCCTGGCAACGAAATGGTGGACGCCGAGGGCCTCGAGCCGTTGCTGCTTCGACCGGCTTGCGACAGCGACAACCTGGGCACCGCGCACCAGCGCCAGCTGGATGAGCGCCGTTCCCACTCCACCTCCCGCGCCGGTGACCAGGATCGTCTCACCGGCCGCGAGGGCTGCGCGCGAGAGCATCTCCTCGGCGGTGTCGTACGAACAGGGGAAGGTCGCCAGCTCCGCGTCGGTCAGCGAAGTCTCGACGGCATGGGCGTTCACCGAAGGAACGGCGACGAACTCCGCGAACCCGCCATCCCGCTCACTGCCCAGATACTCGACGAGCTGAGCTCGTCGCGGAAGCGAAGGATCCCGGACGGAGGGGTCCACCAGGACCCGCTGCCCGATCCTCGACGGTTCCACGCTCCCGCCCACTGCAGTGATCACGCCTGCCACGGCGGCGCCCTGGATCCGAGGGAACGTCACGGTGCTCTTGTTCCACGACGCAGCGGCCCCGTCGTCCCGACCGTGAAGTCCCAGCTCTTCCGTGACGCTCGACTCGACCTTGGAGTCGTACCACCCGGTTCGCGTGTTGATGTCAGTGTTGTTGAGACCGCAGGCTCCGACACGCACGACGACCTCGTCGTGACCCGGCTGCGGTGTCGGAACATCGTCCCGGGCGACAAGGCGGTCGATGCCACCATGACCGGTGAGAACGACAGCCCGCATCCGAGTAGGGACCACAACATCAGTCTGCACTTGTCGACCTTCGCCTCGTGTGGAGTCGTACGCCGCGCCTCAAGGCGCAAGCTCCGGCTTCACCATGACGTGCTTGAACTGCGAGTACTCGTCCAGGCCATGGCCCGAGAGCTCCTTGCCGTAGCCCGAGTCCCGGAAGCCGCCGAACGGCATCTCCGACGCGGTGAAGATCTGCTGGTTCACCCACACCGTTCCGAAGTCCAGCTCGCGGGTGAACCGCATCGTCCGCGCCAGGTTGGTGGTCCACACGCTCGCCGAGAGGCCGTAGTCGACACCGTTCGCCATGGCCAGCATTTCGTCGTCGTTGCGGCCGCGCTGGACCGTCACGACGGGCCCGAAGACCTCCCTTTGGATGATCTCCGAGCTCTGCTCGATGTCAGTGACGACGGTCGGCGCGTAGTACCAGCCTGCGCGCGGCAGGCGCTCGCCGCCCGTTCGGACGACCGCCCCATAGCCACGGGCTCGCTCGACGAAGCCGGCAACGCGCTCCAGCTGCCGTTCCGAGATGAGCGGGCCCATCGTCGTCTCTACGTCGCCGGGGTCCCCTACCGCGATCCTGTGCACCTCGGCGACGTAGGCATCCAGGAACTCGTCGTATGCGCGGTCTTCGACGATGATGCGGCAGGCCGCCGTGCAGTCCTGGCCACTGTTCGCGTAGCTGAACTCGACCAGGTCTCGCGCTGTCTGGGCCACGGGGCTGTCGGCGAACACCAGAACTGGCGCCTTGCCTCCCAGCTCCAAGCTGGCCCGCTTCAACGTCGCAGCGGCGCTGGCCGCGACCGCCTTTCCGGTCGATACGTCGCCGGTCAGTGCTACCAGGCGGACCTTCGGGTGCTCGACGATCGCCCTTCCTGCATTCGCATCGCCCAGCACCAGGTTCACCACACCTGGTGGCAGGAAGCGATTCATGAGGTCGACCAGCCTGATCGTCGTCTCCGGCGTCAGCTCGGACGGTTTGATCACCACGGCATTGCCGGCGGCTATGGCCGGCGCCAGCTTCCAGGTTGCCATCAGCAGCGGGTAGTTCCACGGGGTGATCAGCCCGACGACGCCGAGCGGTTCACGTCGGAGCCACGACGTGCTCCCGTTGGCATACTCACCGGCCGCAGGGGCGTGGGAAACACGCGCTGCGCCGGCACTGAACCGGATCACGTCCCACACCCACGGCATCTCGTCTCGCGCATGCGTGATCGGCTTGCCTACATTCTCAGACTCGATCCGCGCGAACTCCTCCGCCTCCTGCTCGATCGCGTCAGCGATCTTGAGGAGGATCTCCGCACGGTCCACCGGCGGCGTCCGGCCCCAGTCCGTCCTGGCGGCATACGCTCGCATGACGGCGTCGTGGACGTCCTCCGTGGACGCGTTGCGATACGTCGCGATGGGACGCTCAGTCGCGGGGTTGATCACCACCGAGATGTCCGCGTCCGCCGGCGTACCCAGCCAGTCCTGCGCCGTGTGTCCGGTCGTGGTGGGGGTGCTCATGTTCCTTCTCCGTTCTTCGGTTCGAACCAACCCGAGGCGCTCTGGGCGGTCTCGGGAAGCATCAGGGCGGTGGGCCATAAGAGCGGCCAACTCGGCATCCAACGCGGGTGCTCGCCATCTCAGGCGTCCCCGCACGTGTCATGAGACCTCGGCCGGGCGGTAGAAGTCGACATGTTGAGGGGCCAGCGGCTCGTTCCCGAGGATGAGGTCCGCGGCTCTTTCGGCGATCATCATGACGGGCGCGTAGAGGTTCGCGTTCGGGATGCGGGGCATGACAGAGGCGTCGACCACCCGCAGGCCGTCGACACCATGGACACGCATCGTCTGCGGGTCGACCACGGCGTGCTCGTCAGTGCCCATCTTGCAGGTCCCGCAGGGGTGGTATGTGGTCTCGGCATCGCGCGCGACCCACTCCAGAATCTCCTGCTCGGTCTTGACCTGCGGTCCCGGGGAGAGCTCGCCACCGTTGTACGGCGCGAATGCGGGCTGGTTGAGGAGCTCGCGAGTGAGCTGGACACCCTCGACCCAGTCGCGACGGTCCCGCTCGGTGGACAGGTAGTTGAACGTGAGTACCGGGGCCTGGAACGGGTCGTTGGCACGGAGCCTCACGTGCCCGACCGACTCGGGCTGCTGCGGACCCAGGTTGATCTGGTACGAATGCGGCGTAGGCGCCGCAGTTCCGTCGTTCCTGACGCCGAGTGGAAGCATCGTCAACATCTGGTTGGGCATGGGGGCGTCGTCGTTCGAACGGATGAAGCCGCCGGCCTCGAAGTGGTTGGTCGCTGCCGGTCCGCTTCGCCGAGTGAGCCACTTGAGGCCGGTGCTGGGCCACGTCCGCTTGCGGAGGATGCCCGCCATGGAGACCGGCTGGGTGCAGGCGTACATGACGAAGGCCTCCAGATGGTCCTGCAGGTTCTCGCCGACGCCCGGCAGGTCCTCGACGACCTCGATACCGAGCTTGCTCAGCTCCGGCGCGTTGCCCACACCGGAGAGCTGCAGCAGCTGTGGTGAGTTGAACGCGCCACCGGCCAGGATGACCTCGCCGCCGCGAACCACGGTCGTGCCCTCACGCCTCGAGCGGAGCTCCACACCGATCGCGCGCTTGCCCTCGAAGACCACCCGGCTCACGAGCGCGCCCGTCATCACCTCAAGGTTCTTCCGGTGCCGGACCGGAGCGATGTAGGTGCGTGCGGCGTCATAGCGCTCGCCGTTCTCGATGTTCGAGTCGAACGGACCGAAGCCCTCTTGGCGATAGCCGTTGACATCCTCGACCACCTCGTGGCCGGCCTGGCTCGCCGCCTCGAACAAGGCCCCGAACAGGGGGTTCTCGACCTTGTGGCGGTGAACCGGAATCGGCCCTGACCGTCCGCGGTAGAGCCCGGTCGGATCGGTGCCCACGAAGCGCTCGATGCGCTTGAAGTAGGGAAGGGTGTGGGCGTAGTCCCACGACTCCATGCCGGGCGCCTGGCCCCAGCTTTCGTAGACGAGGGGGTTGGCACGCTGGAAGAACATGCCGTTCATGCAGCTGCTGCCTCCCATGAGCCTGCCGCGGTAGTGCTCGATCTGCCGGTTCCCCAGCATCGGCTCCGGCTCGGACCTGTAGCGCCAGTCGTAGAAGCGGTTGCCCATGACGAAGAGGAACGCGGCCGGCACGCGCACCGGATAGTCGAACCGGGAATAGCGGTGGCCGGCCTCCAGGACGAGGACTCGGGCCTGCCCATCAGCTGTCAGGCGGTTCGCCAGCACACAGCCCGCTGAACCGCCACCGACGATGATGTAGTCGTAGCTGCGCTCCATAAGTGGCATCTTTCCGTTCCTCGTGGCGGCCAGCCGATCGATCGCGCGGCCTGCTGGAATGCTGACTCGCGACTACCCTGACCGGCCGAACTGCAGATCTCCACTGTGAATTTGCCGAAGGAACGCGCCCCGCCTAGGTAGTCGCGCCCATCACACCTCGCGGCACGGGCGCCTTAGCGGCGCGCACGACGGGGACACTCGACGTCCCATTTCGGGACAACTTGCCCCGGTCGGACCGTCATGACGCGCGTCGACGCCGTTGCGTCTGACCACTGCACGATCGTACGCTGGTGAAATACCAGCAGCCGCCCGGCGACGTGGTAATCACGCCACTGGCCCGGCTCAGAGAGGCCTCCCCACACTGGGCGAACCCGCAGCACCGGTGGATTGCGGGCCACAGCCGCCAGGATCGCGAAGGCTCGAGCGAGCAAGCGTCCTGGCCGTAGACCCGCACGAAAGGGAAACCGGAGTGGACACCAAAACGATCCCCACTGTCGCCGAACACGGGACGGGACCCCGCCTCCACGGGAACCTCGGCACCCTGGAGCTCTTCTTCAGCATCATGGCCTACAACGCACCCCTGGTCGTGGTCATCGGCGTCATCCCCGTGATGCTGATCGTCGGGAACGGCATCGGAACGCCGCTCGTATTCGTGATCTCCGGCGTGATCCTCGCCGCGTTCGCCGACGGCTTCATCCGCATGTCGAAGAGGCTTCCTCGTCCGGGCGCCTTCTACTCCTTCATCACCGCCGGCCTGGGACGAGAGATCGGCCTCGGCTCGGGTCTCATCATGCTCGCGGCGTACTTCGCGGTCGCGGCGGGCACGGTCGCGTTCGGAGGCATCGTCCTGGGCGCGCTCGTGACCGACACCCTCCACGGGCCGAAGGCCCCATGGTACGTGTGGGGCGCGGTCTTCTGGCTGCTGACCGCCATCTTCGGATATCTGCGCATCGACTTCTCGGCCAAGCTGACCACCATCCTGCTGTTCTGCGAACTGGTCGTCGTCGCGGTGTTCGACCTCGGTGTGGTGCTCCACGGCGGCGGTCCTGGAGGGCTGAGTACCGCGCCGCTCTCTCCCAGCCACATTTTCAACGGGTCATTCCCCATCGGCATGCTGTTCGCTATGGGCATGTTCGGCGGCTTCGAGGTCGCCGTGCTGTTCCGCGACGAGGTACGCAACCCGGACCGCACCATCCCGCAGGCGACGTATGGCGTGATCGCTGCCGCCGGGATCGTGTACACGGTGACGGCTTGGCTCTTCATCAGCTCCCTGGGCGTCGACCATGCTGTCGCGACAGCCGCCGCTGACCCGGAAGGGGCGATCCACGCGAGCATCAGCCAGTTCAGCGGCAAGTTCACCGCGGACGCCGCCCACGCTCTCGTCAACACCAGCTCATTCGCCGTCCTGCTGACCGCCCACAACGTCGCGGCGCGCTACGCGTTCAACCTGAGCGCTGACGGCATCCTTCCTCGCGCCTTGTCCGGCATACACAGGCGTCAGGGCTCGCCGCATGTCGCCTCCCTGTGGGTGACCATCGCAACGGCGCTCATCTTCGTTCCGATCGTCGCCCTGCACATCGACCCGTACGCGTTCTACGCCGCGATCCTGGGAATCGCGTCGATCGCGGCCTTGATCGTCTTCTTCGCGAGCAATGCAGCCGTGATGCGCTACATGCGTTCGGTCGGCACGCGAGAGACGGCACTTCACCGGATTGTCCTGCCGGTTCTCGCGGCGCTCGGACTCGGCACGACGCTCGTGCTCGGCGTGAAGAACTTCAAGGTTCTCACCGGTGGTTCCGACGCGCTCTCGAACTGGCTCCTCGTCGTTATCGTCGCGATCTTCGGGGCGGGTGTCCTCATGGCGATGGTGTACCGCAGGTCGCGGCCGGACGTGTACCAGCGCATCGGGCGTCAGTGAGGCCGGAAGCCAGCGGACCGGCAGCCCGTCCATCGCCGGAAGGACGGTCCATCAGGTCACGTCACCTGACGCACTTCGGCGTCCTCGAGGCCACCTCGACCGGCGAGTCACTCCGCGATGTGACGGGCTGGGCGGGAGACCCCGACCCCAGGCTCATCATCAACAACGTGGCGAGCAGCCAGCATCATCCCACCCGGGTCCGACGCCCTGCGGTACGACAGGGTTGGCTCGAAGGCGGGCCGGGCGGTGGTGGACGCGGCAGTGAGCCGTTCGTCGAGGTCAGCTGGGGCGAAGCCCTGGATCTCGTGAGTGCCGAGCTGCGGCGGGTCTACACCGCGTACGGCTCCTCCGCTGTCTACGGAGACTCCTATGGCTGGTCGAGCGCGGGTCGCTTCCACCACGGCCAGAGCCAGCTCCACCGGTTCCTGAACTGCCTGGGCGGCTACGTGTCAGCCGTGGGTGACTACAGCTACGGAACCTCGGGAGCGCTACTGCCCCATGTGCTCGGAAGCTCGCCCGCGCACGTGATGGAAGGCGCTACGACGTGGGAGGTCATCTGCGCCAACACCGAGCTGTTCCTCTCGTTCGGCGGTCTCTCCGAGAAGAACTCGGCGGTGGGGCCGGGCGGCATCGCCAGGCACGGGAACCGCTCGGAGGTGGGCCGTGCCCGTGCTGCGGGCTGTCACTTCGTCGACATCACGCCGATTCAGGATGACACGTTCGCCGAGGCAGGCGTCGAGTGGATAGCACCGCGGCCCGGCTCCGACGCCGCACTGATGCTAGGTCTCGCGTACACCGTCGATGCCGAGGGCGCCGCAGACCGCCAGTTCTTGGACGAGTACACCGTCGGGTACGACCGCTTCATCGCCTACGTCCGCGGGGAGTCCGACGGTGTGCCCAAGTCGCCCGAATGGGCCGCCGCTATCACGGAGGTTCCCGCCTCCACCATCACAGACCTGGCCCGTCGTATGGCCCGGTCGCGCACCATGATCAACGTCAGCTGGTCCATGCAGCGCCAGCATCACGGGGAGCAGCCGATCTGGCTGGGGGTCACCCTTGCCGCAATGCTGGGCCAGATCGGCCTCCCCGGCGGCGGGTTCCAACACGGTTACGGTTCCTCGGCTGATGTCGGGCTGGCACGGCGCGTCGTCAGCCCACCCCGGCTGCCGCAGGGCCGCAACCGCGAGTCGAGCTACATCCCGGTCGCCCGCATCGCCGACATGCTGCTGAACCCGGGAAGCGTCATCCCGTTCAACGGAACGGAAGTGACCTTTCCCCGCATCGACCTCGTCTACTGGGTCGGTGGCAACCCGTTCCACCACCACCAGGATCTCGCCAAGCTGCACCGCGCCTTCCAGACCCCGTCGACGGTCGTCGTGCATGAGCAGTTCTGGACGAGTACCGCGCGCCACGCAGACATCGTTCTGCCTGCCACGATGACGATCGAGCGCAACGACTTCGGCGCGGGTCGTAACGACCCCTACTTCTTCCCCATGCCGGCGTTGACCGCACCCGTGGGCGAGGCGCGTGACGACTACGCCATCTTCTCCGCCCTGGAGGAGCGCCTGGGACTCGACCAGTCATTCACTGAAGGGCGGTCCGCGGACCAGTGGCTCGACCACCTGTACACCGACTGGAGGGCCCACCTCGCCGAGCTCGGCCATGACGTCCCCGACTTCGCCCAGTTCATGAAGTCGGAGTACATCAAGATCCCGGTGAAGGACCGGCACCAGGTGCTGCACGCCGAGTTCAGGTCCGATCCGGTGGAGAGTCCCCTGGCAACGCCTTCCGGACGCATCGAGATCTCGTCCGACGTGATCGAGTCCTTCGGCTACGACGACTGTCCTGGCCACCCCGTCTGGCTCGAACCGTACGAGTGGCTGGGCCAGCGGGACAAGCGGTATCCCTTGCACCTCATCTCCAACCAGCCCAAGACACGTCTGCACAGCCAGCTCGATGTCGGCGAGACGAGCCAGAGGAGCAAGATCAGCGGTCGAGAGCCGGCTCGCATGAGTCCTGCCGACGCGGATGCTCGGGGACTTTCAACAGGTGACGTGGTCGTCATTCGCAACGAGCGAGGCGCCTGTCTGGCAGGCCTGGTCGTCTCCGAGGCGCTCCGTGCCGGCGTAGTACAGCTCTCCACCGGCGCCTGGTACGACCCCGATCCGAACGACCCCTCATTCTGCCGACACGGGAACCCCAATGTGCTGACGGCGGACCTGCCCTCGTCGGCGCTCTCGCAGGGCACCACTGCTCAGCATGCACTCGTCGAGGTCGAGCGCTGGGAGGGCCCGCTTCCCCCCATCTCCGTCGACAAGCCGCCGCGGTTCACCGAGCGACGTCCGGCGAGAAGCGCTCACGGATCTGAACCTGGGGGAACACCCGCAGACCGCGTCATTCGAGACCGTACAGATTGAGAGTCCCATGGCTGGTGCCGTCATCGAGTATGACGTGGAGGTCAGAATGCGCGATGGCGTCCTCCTGCGCGCTGATGTCTACCGTCCGATGGGCGACGGACCTTGGCCAGTGATCGTCGCGCGCACTCCCTACGACCGCTTGAGCTCCATCGAGATCCTTCATCTGGACCCGTGGGCAGCAGTCCGTAGAGGGTTCATCACCGTGGTCCAGGACACCCGCGGGCGGTACGCCTCGGAAGGGGACGGTCCCTGGAAGCCATTCGTCGGCGAGGACCTCGACGGGGCAGACACGATCGAATGGGCGGCCACGCTGCCCGGTTCGAGCGGCCGAGTCGGGATGTGGGGAATGAGCTACCTGGGGAATGCCCAATGGCAGGCCGCGTCCCAGCAACCCCCTTCCCTACGCGCCATCGTGCCAACCATGACGTGGCGGGATCCCGATGACGGGCTCGCGGCCCGCGGTGGGGCAGAAGAGCTTGGTCTGAACACCTTCTGGGGGCTGCTCACTGGCTTCGATGTCGTGGCACGCGAGCATTCGGACGACGAGCTGCGGCGAGCCGAACGCTTGGCCTCGATGGTCGACGACTTCGACCACCTCGCCAGTCGCACGTACTGGGAGCTACTCACAGCGATCGACCCTGTGCTGGACCGCCACGGTGCGCCATCACTGACGCGTCCAGATGCCCGGGCCGCAGCGCAGGCCGCCGACCTGGTCGACCAGGTGCAGGTGCCCAGCCTCAACATCGGCGGCTGGTTCGACGTCTTCCTCCAGGGGACCATCGACAACTTTCTCGAGATCAGCGACCGCGTGGTCGCCAAGCTCGTCATCGGACCGTGGCAGCACGTCAGCCAGGCACCCTGCCAAGGTGAGGCGGACTTCGGCGTCGCTTCGGACGGTTCGAGCCAAGGCTCGACGGCCTGGATACCCGGGATGGCCTTCGACTGGCTGCAGCACCAGCTGTCGACGGATGCTGCCGGGACAGGCGGTCAGCCGGTGCAGATCTTCGTGATGGGGGCGAACGAGTGGCGCTACGAGGCCGAATGGCCTCCGGCGCGAGCCGTAGACACTGCGTACTTCCTGGCTGCCGACGGCTCCCTCGGCAGCCGAGACACGCTCAAGCCCGGTAGCCGGCACTATGCCTACGATCCGCGCGATCCGGTGCCGACGTGCGGCGGTGCGACGCTCATGGCGGGGTTCCCTGCCGGCGTGTTCGACCAGGCACGTGTGGAGAGCCGAGACGACGTCGTGGTGTTCACCTCGGAGGTGCTTGTTCACGACGTTGAGGTGACGGGAAGGGTCTCCGCAACGCTCACCGTGGAGTCAGACGCACCAACCTGTGACTGGGTCGTGCGCCTGTGCGATGTCCACCCGGACGGGCGCTCCTACAATGTGACCGATGGGATCACGCGACTGCTCATGGAGCCTGGGGTCGCCCAAGACGTCGGCATCGACCTGTGGTCCACCAGCATGGTGTTCGCTAAGGGACACCGCATCCGCGTGCAGGTGACCTCCAGCTGCTTCCCGCGATGGGACCGGAACTTGAACACCCTGGACGGCCGCGATTCGGGCGCCATGAAGGTCGCCACGCAAACAATTCACCTCGGTCAGCACACCGGGTCGTTCATCACGCTTCCAGTGGTCCCCGGGTAACCCCAGTCGGCTGCGTCCGTCACCGGGTGCGACGCAGCTGATTCCGGTCCAACCCTAGGCGGCGGTGAAGGGAGCCAACGCGCCGAGAATGTCAGCGACCGTACCGGTTGTCCGCACGACGATGACCTCCGCGGCCTGAGCCGCACCCACGGAGTCCGCGGCCCCGCCTTCGAAGAGCTGGATGGTGCGGGCCATCGCGGTTTCGAAGTCCTGCTCAGGAGTGGTGGTCTGGCCGCGCAGCCAGCACCGGAGAACGTGGTTGTGAGTGGTCACCACCGCGCTGGCCATGAGCTCGGCCAGCAGGTCGGCGTCCGGGCCGTCGCCCATCCGTTCGCGGATGTACTCGCGAAAGGTGCGCTCGTACCGGTGCTGCCCTGCGATCTCTCGGTCACGAAGGGCCGGGACGGTCGAAGTCAGCCGGTACCGGCTTCGAGCCCGGCTGCCCTCGCCCAGGTAGTGCAGAAGCACCTGGCGAGCGGCGCCCGCCACCGCCACTGAGACACTCGGGCTCGTCGAGGCGCGCAGGTGCTCGTCCACCTCGGCGAGCAACGCGTCGTGGTCGGGAAAGATCACATCCTCCTTGGTGGCGAAGTGCCTGAAGAAGGTCGTCCTCCCCGTTCCGGCCCGCTGGGCGATCTCGTCAACGGTGGTCTCTGCGAAGCCCCGCTGGTCGAAAAGCGCGAACGCTGCATCCGTGAGCCTCTCTGTCGTGGTGCTGGTCATCTGTCCTCCTGCACTTGTCCTGTACGGCGGTACTGAGTACCATAACGATGGTATCCCGTACCGCGTGGAGGTTGAAGGATGACTGAGAAGATCGGTGTGGTCGGCTGCGGGCTGATGGGTGCCGGGGTCGCGGAGGTCTGTGCCCGTGCGGGGCTCGACGTGGTCGTCGTGGAGTCCACCGAAGGTGCGGCTCAGGCGGGCCTGTCTCGGCTGCGTAAGTCCTTGGAGCGGGCGGAGTCTCGAGGGAAGATCGTCTCTTCGAGTGAGGTCCTGGGTCGACTGGCGGTCGTGACCGACCTCGGGGCGCTGGCGGACCGTGAGGTGGTCATCGAGGCCATCATCGAGGAGGAGACTGCCAAGACCGAGCTCTTCCGTCGGCTCGATGCGATCGTGGTCTCGTCGTCGGCAATCCTTGCATCGAACACTTCCTCGATCCCGATCATGAAGCTCGGCGTGGTGACCTCACGCCCGGAGAACGTCATCGGAATGCACTTCTTCAACCCGGTGCCGGTGCTCAAGCTGGTCGAGCTCGTACCCAGCCTGCTGACGTCCACGGAGACGACCGAGCGGACGCGAGCGCTCGCTGAAGACGTTCTCGGCAAACAGGCGATCAACTGCCAGGACAGGGCCGGGTTCGTGGTGAACGCGCTGCTGGTCCCCTTCGTCCTGTCGGCCATACGAATGCTCGAGTCGGGTTTCGCGACGGCCGAGGACATCGACAAGGGGCTGGTACTGGGAGCGGCGCACCCGCAGGGACCCCTGGCGCTGGCGGACCTCATCGGCCTGGACACGACCAAGGCCGTTGCCGAGTCGCTCTACGACGAGTTCAAGGAGCCGTTGTACGCCGCTCCCCCGCTTCTTGCCCGGATGGTCGACGCCGGCCTGCTCGGCCGCAAGAGCGGCCGCGGCTTCTACACGTACGCGTGAACCGGACGACGAAAATGACCCCTGACTTCGACCTGTTCACGATCTCCGAGGACCACGAGGCGCTGCGTGAGGCCGTCCGCGCGGTTGCCAGGGACAAGATCGCTCCGTACGCGGCGGAGGTCGACGAGGAGGCTCGCTACCCGCGGGAGGCGCACGACGCCCTCGTTGCGGCCGACTTCTTCGCACCGCACATCCCCGAGCAGTATGGCGGCGTGGGCGCCGACGCCCTGGCGACCTGCATCGTCATCGAGGAGGTCGCCCGGGTCGACGCGTCCGCATCGCTCATCCCGGCGGTCAACAAGCTCGGCACGATGCCCCTGATCCTCGCGGCCAGTGAGGAGGTCAAGCAGCGCTACCTGACTCCCGTGGGAGAGGGCCGCTCGGCGTTCTCCTATGCCCTCTCAGAGCGCGAGGCCGGGTCCGACACCGCCTCTATGAGGTGCCGAGCCACGCCGGCCGGCGACGGCTGGGTTCTCAACGGGCAGAAGTCCTGGATCACCAACGCCGGCGTCTCGGACTACTACACGGTGCTGGCTGTCACCGATCCGGAGGGCGCGCGCGGCAGCAACGTCACGGCGTTCGTGGTCGAGAAGGGAGACGCCGGCTTCACCTTCGGGGAGAAGGAGCGCAAGCTCGGCATCAAGGGCAGCCCGACCCGCGAGCTGCACTTCGACGGCGTGCCCATCGCGTCCGACCGCGTCGTCGGCCAGGTCGGCGAGGGTCTCAAGATCGCGTTGCGGACGCTGGACCACACCCGCGTGACCATCGGTGCTCAGGCCGTAGGGATCGCCCAGGGCGCGCTCGACTTCGCCGTCGGCTACGTCAAGGAGCGCAAGCAGTTCGGCAAGCACGTCGCCGAGTTCCAGGGCATCCAGTTCATGCTCGCCGACATGGCTATGACCGTGCAGGCGGCTCGCCAGCTGGTTTATGTGGCGGCCGCGAAGTCTCAGCGCGGTGACGCGGACCTGCCGTTCTTCGGTGCCGCGGCCAAGTGCTACGCCTCGGACGTCGCCATGCAGGTCACCACTGACGCCGTGCAGCTTCTCGGGGGCGCAGGGTATGTCCGAGACTTCCCGGTCGAGCGGATGATGCGTGACGCGAAGATCACCCAGATCTACGAGGGCACCAACCAGATCCAGCGGGTCGTCATGGCGCGCGAGCTCCTCAGCTCATGAGGTGACGGACCGTGCGGGTCGCCACCGCAACTCGGCGCCGGGCGTCGAGCTCACGGTTCTCCTTCTTCTTGCCGAGCACCAGGTCGGGGTGAACGCTCATGCATGACACTTCGAGAGGGTTACTAGGACGTCCTGCCGCCTACTGGGACCGGTGGGCCGCCGCCAGCGAGACGTAGGAGGCTGCGTTCGCGCGGTTCCCGGCGACCTCATGGTCATTCGTCTCGCGCCGAACCTTTGCCGGCATTCCGAGCACCAGCGACCGCGGTGGAACGACCAGTCCCTCAGGCAGCAGCGCGCCGGCAGCGACGACGGACCCTGCGCCGATCACCACGTGGTTCATGACGATCGCACCCATTCCGACCAGGACGTCGTCCTCAATGGTGCACCCGTGGAGTACGGCCCGGTGGCCGACCGAGACGCCGGCGCCGATGCGCACCGCTACCCCCGGGTCGGCGTGCACCACGCAGCCGTCCTGCAGGTTCGAGCGCGGCCCGACGACGATGGCATCACCGTCGCCGCGTAGTACCGCGCCATACCAGACCGACGCCTCCGGGCCGACCGTGACCGCGCCGACCAGAGTTGCGTTGGTGGCGACCCAGGCGGTCGGGTCGACGGACACCTTCCACTGCAGGGGTGGGGTCATCACTGCATCACCTCGTTGCTTGCTCTAGGTACGTCAGCACGTGACGGTACTGCGTCCCCACGGCGCGGCTCATGCCGAGCTCGCAGGTTCGGTTACACGAGGCATGCGCGTCGGCGCCATACTCCCGGACCTCTTCGGCCTGCCGTGCGGTGGCCGACGCGGTGAGCTCGGGGTGCAGGAGACCGCGGTCGCCGGCGAAGCCGCAGCAGCCCCACGAGGGCGGCACGAACACCTCCTTCGCCACCGCGGCCGCCAGCGCATGCAGGGCGTCATTACCACCGGTGCGGGTCGAGGAGCAGGTCGGATGAAGCGCCAGACGTTCGACCACCCGACGAGGCGACAGCCGGGGCAACAGCACCCGCGCGGTGAAGGGCACCGCGTCCTCGACCACGAACGGGGCGTCGGGCAACGACTTCACCAGCCCCTCGCTGCACGACGCCGCGTCCGATACGACGGTCAGCGAACCCTCCCGGGTGGCCGCGGTCAACACGTCACGTGCCTTCGCCGCCATGACCGCGGCGCCGTCGGTGAGCCCCTTCGAGCTCCAGGGCATCCCGCAACACAGCGACGCCACTTCGTCGGGGACCCTGACCTGTACGCCGACGCGTCGGCACAGCGCCAAGAAGGCCTCGGTCGTCGGAGCGTCGCCACCGAACATCGTTCCGGTGCAGCTGGGTAGCAGCACGATCTCGGCGGCGGCGGCGCCCACCTGACGGCGGACGGATCCTGCGCCAGGAAGCTCGGATGACCACAGGGGGACGAGGTCCTCGCCGAGTACGCGGCGGCCAAGCCGGGACATCGCCGTGGCCAGGCGCGGTGCGGCGTGGGCGGCTGAGATGCCCCGCGCCGCCACCACGGTGGCGCCAGTCCAGTGCCGGGCAGCGGATCGGCCTCCCGCTTGAGCTGCACGGCCCTGCTCGGACGCGCGGAGTCGGCGCACCAGGGAGCCGGTGTCGATCCTCACGGGGCACACGGTCTGGCACATCCCGTCGGCAGCACACGTCTGTATGCCGTCATAGGAGTAGTCGGCAGCGATCGCGTCAGCTCCGGACTGGTCGCCGCTCGCTCGAAGTGCCGCTTCTGCCCGGCGGGCGACGATGCGCTGCCGCGGGGTGAGCGTCAGGTCCTGAGATGGACACACCGGCTCGCAGAAGCCGCACTCGACGCACCGGTCCACCTCGGGCTCGATGGGACTGACCGTCTTCAGGTGGCGCACATGGGCCTGCGGATCGTCAGTCAGGACGACGCCCGGGTTCAGCACCGCCTCCGGGTCGCAGAGCGCCTTGAGCTCGCGCATGACGCCGTGCAGCGCCGCGCCGTACTGTCGCTCGACGTAGGGCGCCATCACGCGGCCCGTGCCGTGCTCCGCCTTCAGCGTGCCGCCGCGGGTGAGAACCACGTCCACCATGTCCTCAGTGAACGCCGCATAGCGGGCCACGCCGGCCTCGGAACCGAGGTCCTCGGTGACCATGAAATGAATGTTGCCGTCCTTGGCATGGCCGAAGACGACGGTGTCATCCGCGTCGTAGCCGTGCGCGGAGAAGACCTCCTCCAGCGCCGAGCACGCGTCCGTGAGGGCCTCCACAGGGACGGCTACATCCTCGAGCAGAGCAGTCGTCCCAGGACGTCGGGCGCCTGCAACCGTTGCGTACAGCCCCTTGCGGACGTGCCACAGGTCGGCACGAGTGGCGGCATCCGTTGTCGTACTGACCCCGCTCAGCAGCGGCGCCGCCGTGGCGAGCAGAGCCTCGAGTGTTGCGGCAGACTCTGCCTGGTACTCCACCAGCAGAGCTGCATGAGCGACCAGCTCGACGTGGGTCAGTGCGGGTACGGCGCGCGGGTCTCGAGCCGCCAGCTGCAGCGACCGCGTATCGAGCAGCTCGATGGCCGAGGCACCGGAGGCGACCAGCTCCGGTAGTACGTCGGTGGCCGCGGCGAGGTTGGGAAGGACCAACAGCCCGGTGGCCGCGTGAGGACGAACCGGCAGCGTCCGGAAGGTGGCTGAGGATACGAAGGCCAGCGTCCCCTCCGAGCCGACTATGAGGTGCGCCAACAGCTCAGCCGGTGAGTCATGGTCGAGAAAGGCGTTGACGCCGTACCCCATCGTGTTCTTGATGGAGAAGAGCCTCTCGACCTGCGACCGCAGGGCAGCATCGTTGCGGACCGTGTCGCGCAGTCTCAGCAGTCCCGCGTGCAGCGCCGGCTCGTCGTGAGCCAGGCGGGCGTCGGCGTCGCGATGTGCCGTGTCGACGACCGTGCCGCTGGCCAGGACCAGCCGGACGGCGTCAAGGGTGTGGTACGTGTTCCCCGCTATCCCGCAGCTCATCCCGCTGGAGTTGTTGGCCACCACGCCGCCGATCGTGCAGGCCGACTCACTGGCTGGGTCGGGTCCCAGCATCCTCCCGTGGTGGCGCAGGGCAGCGTTCACCGACCGCACGGTGCTGCCGGGGGCGACTCGCACCCGCGCCCCGTCGTCGAGGACCTCGATCCCTCGGAACCCTTGGCGTACGTCCAGCAGCACGCCGTCACTACCCGCTTGGCCTGAGAGGCTCGTACCACCGCTGCGGAAGGTCACCGGCAGCGCCTCGGCAGCGCAGGCCGCCAAGACGCGCGCTACCGCGGCCTCGTCGCGCGCAACCACGACAGCCTGCGGCGTGAGCAGGTAGTGCGAGGCGTCAGCCGCGGCGGCAACCAGGTCGAGCGGCCGGTCGCGTACCGACGTCGGTTCGACGCCCCGTCCTGTCAGTCGGGACGCGACACTCACCTGTCGCCGCCGTTGCCAGCCTCGGTCAACACCAGCTCGTAGGTCAGCGCCACGGCGTTCTCCCCCGGCAACACGCGGCCGCTGTGCACGACCGCGTGGCGGTCCACCAGGTGAGCGCTGAGGTCAGCTGTCATCCGCCCCTCGACGCTCTGCACCGTCCCGTCGAGGAACATCACCTCGGTCGCCGGCCCCTCCACTGTCACGACCGAGCCGTCGGGCTGTTGGAGCCGGCCACCCACGAGCGACCCGACCTGTCCGCGCACGTGTGCCCCAAGCCAGCCCTGCGCTTCCGTCAGGCGTTCGACCACGCCGACAAGGTCGACGTTCGGCCGAATGCGACACACCACCGCGGAGACCTCTCCGCCGCCCGTATCGGCGACCCGGCGGGGCGTGAAAAGCGACATCTGCGTCTCGGGGTCGGGTTGGACCTCCACCACCACGTCGGGTCCGCCCCACACCTGCGCACGCACGCCGGAGCCGAGGACCACCTCCTCGGGATTGAGGTGGCCTGCGCGCTCGGTCCCCTCGGCGTCCACGAAGAGCGAGTGGCTGTGGCAGAACACTGCGCCGTCGCGGCGACCGACGGTGATCCCCCCGCGAATCATCCGCCCAGGCGCGGCTCCCACGTACAGCCGGCTGAAGTTCGCAACCGGCCCCCCCTCGGGGCCGAGGTCGGGGATGTAGTAGGAGAACTCGCTCAGCTCACCGCCGACGAGCTGGCCGTTGGCGGACACGCAGCCCGTGGCGTCGAGCAGCTGTTGCAGCGCCTGGAGCAGCGGGGTACCAGCGGGCAGCTCGATGTCATACCCGGTGAGGCGCGTCGGCACGCAGACGACGCGCTCGGCTGCCACCGGGCCAGGGTGCTTCAGCCGCGCTGCCCCCGGACGCAGTCCTAGCATGTCCGTGGCCATCATGTCGGCATCACCTGACCCGCACCTGCGGCCAGCGACCGGCCTTGCGGAGCAGCTCCCGCAGCACCGGCGTGGTGACCTTGCCATACGCCGTGGTGGGCAGCTGATCGACCAGGTGGACCACCTTCGGCGCCTTGTAGCGAGCCATATGCTCGCGGCACCACGCCAGCAGCTCCTCTGCGGTGAGCGCGCCACTGACCACCGCAACGGCATATCCCACCTCGCCCCACTCCGCGTCGGGCGCGCCGACGACGCCGACTGCCCGGACCTGTGGGTGGGCCAGGATCTTCTCCTCCACCTCGCGGGGGTCGATGTTGGAGCCGCCGGAGATGTACATGTCCGAGGCTCGCCCGGTGATGTAGAGCATTCCACGCTGGTCTACGACGCCTAGGTCACCGGTGCGGAACCAACCGTCGCGGAAAGCGTTGGCGTTGGCATCGTCGTTGTCCAGATAGCCGGCGAAGACTGCCGGGCCGACCACGCAGATCTCCCCCCGCTCACCTGTCGGGACCGCATTGCCCTCGAGGTCTCGGATGGAAACCGTCATCCCCGTCCGCGGGTAGCCCGCGGTGACGATTCCTTCGTAGGTCGGCACGTCGTGGTGGAGCTCGGGCGGTAGCACGGTGATCGCGCCAGTCACCTCCGCCAGTCCGTAGTACTGCTCGATGACCGGGCCCAGCACGTCGTAGGCCCGGCGCTGGTCCTGGCGGGTGATCGGCGCGCCGGCGTAGATCACCTGTCGCAATGAGGAGCGGTCGGTGTCCTCGGCGACCGCCGCCACCAGCCGGTTCAGGATGGTTGGCACGGTGAACATCGTCGACACCCTGTGCCTGGCGATGAGCGACCATGCCTGCGACGCATCGAGCGACTCGCCCGGCAACAACACCAGCCGAGCGCCCCGGGCGACATGAGTCAGCGCATGCACACCGGCGCCGTGGGAGAGAGGTGCCAGGACAAGAGTCGAGTCGCGGCTGGACAGTCCCGGCATGAGGTCGGCGAGGTGGTTGTTGACGATGAACGCCAGGTGGTCGTGGGTGAGCACAGCAGCTTTGGGGCGACCTGAGCTGCCCGACGTGAAGAAGAACCAGGCTGGGTCGCCGACCATCATGGCTGCGTCCTCTACCTGGGCGCCGCGGTGCTTGTCGACAAGTCTCCCCACATGCGGTGTCGCGTCGGTGCCCGGGCCGTCGGAAATCGTCCAACAGGGGACGGGGTGCAGCGCCTTTGCGTGCGCGTCCGCTCCCTCCTGGACCACCAGCAGGGCGGGGCGAACCACTTCGGCCAGCGCTGCTAGCTCCTGAGCGGTGAGCTTGCAGTTCGTCGGGGTCACGATGGCCCCCACGCGCCAGGCCGCGAACAGCACCGTCAGGTAGTCACGACTGTTCGGTGCATGAAGCATCACCACGTCCCCCGGGCGGAGCCCGGCCGCCGCGTAGGCGGCAGCCAGAGCGTCGACCCGGGAGTCCAGCTCTGCCCAGGTCCACACCAGCTCGCCGCGGACAAGTGCGGGTTCGTCGGGCAGGCGGGCCGCGGTCTGCCGCAGGAGGCTCGAGAGGTTGCTGGTACCCCGGGGGACGGCGGCAGTACGGGCGTGGGTCACCAGGCCTCCAGGATGCTTGCGTAGTTGGCGACGGCCGAGCCCCCCATGTTGAAAACCCCCGCCAGCTCCACTGCCTCGAGCTGCATCCCGCCCGCCTCGCCGGCCAGCTGCATCGCCGCGATGGCGTGCATGGAGACTCCTGTTGCACCGATCGGGTGCCCCTTCGACTTGAGACCACCAGATCGGTTGACGGGCAGCTTTCCCTCCGGCGAGACCAACCCCTCGTCGAGGACCCGATGGCCCTGCCCACGGTCTGCCAGGCCCAGCGCTTCGTACTGCAGGAGCTCGGCGATAGTGAAGCAGTCGTGGGTCTCCAGCAGGTCCAGCTCCAGGGTGGTGATGCCGGCCTGCTCGATCGCAGCGCTCCACGCGCGGCGAACGCCGGCGAACTCCAGGGGATCCCGCTTCGAAAGCGCCATGAAGTCGTTGGCTTGGGCGCGGGCGCGGAACCCCACCCGTCGCGGTGCGGACCGCGCGACGTCGGGGGCCGCTACCACCAGAGCGGCGGCCCCGTCGGAGATCAGTGAGCAGTCGGTACGTCGCAACGGTGGGGCGACCATCGGGTTCTTCTCCGAGACCGTGTTGCAGAAGTCGAACCCGAGGTCCTTGCGCATCTGCGCGTATGGATTGGTCACACCGTTGTGGTGGTTCTTGGCCGCGATGCGGGCCAACGTCTCGCTCGGGTCGCCGTACCGGTCCGCGTAGGCCGCTGCGATGCCGGCGAAGACTCCCGCGAAGCCGCTCTCCACGGCGGCCTCCTCGGGTCCGTAGCAGCCTGAGAGAAGGATCTCGCCGGCGCGCGTTGAGGTGACACCGGTCATCTTCTCCGCGCCTACGACGAGAGCCACCTTTCCACGGCCAGACTCGACGAAGTCGAGTGCCGCGTAGAGGGCTGCCGAGCCGGTGGCGCACGCGTTCTCGAGGCGAGTCGCGGGAACCTCGGCCAGCGCGGGCACGGCCATGGAGACCAGGCCTGCCTGGAAGTCCTGCGTCGAGAACCCGTTGTTGTAGACGCCGACGAATATCCCGTCGACCTCCTCGGGCGCGACGGCCGCGTGCTTCAGCGCGCCGGGGACGACCGACCCCATGAGTGATGCGGTGTCTGGGTGCTCGAGCTTGCCGAAGACCGAGTGCTCCCAGCCGATGATCGACGTGGCCCCCGTGCTCACTTGACGACACCTGTATGAGGGGCGGCATCCTGATCCCCGGACCCGCGTCTACTCATGGCCTGTCCGGCGATCTCGGAGAGAGTCGTCTCGGACCCGGTGGGGAGTCTTGGCATGGTCTGCCTCCTGGAGCAGCTGGGCGGCGCGCCACGGGCGACCTGGCCCGGTTCTGTGTAGCCCGACGGTCGGGACACCGTGTTATCGCCCCAACAGTGCCGTCCCAGACACCGCGCCACAACCGTCGTGTGCCGAGGGCCCGCAACGACGGCCGCAACAACTGTCGAATCCGCCCCTGCAGACGGCTGAGCACGGGAGCCCCCTCAGCACCGCGGGCAACGCAGCCTTTGGCGGATGAACGGAGCTGACGTCCGAAGTCCAGAATTCTTACATGGTGACGCTGAACACGCTCAACTAGGTTTCGGGAAACAGCTCGTCGGCCTCCGCCGGAGTATGCAGCTGCCACGAGGTGCCTCGTGTCACCCCGCGTCTGCCTTGACGCAAGGCGAGTCGAGCTGATGATGCTGTTTCCGTCCGCTTCCTGGAGGGAGTAGATCGTGTCCGTGATTTCGCCAGTGCCGACGCAGGGCCCCTTGGTGGCCGCACCAACAGCGTCGCGAGGAAGGGCCGCGCGTGCGCGTGCCGTGGTACGGCAGGTCGGGCTCGCTCTGCTGACGCTGTTCCTGATCTCCTTCATCGCGTTTGTGGCGATGAACCATTCGCCGGTGCAGATCGCCCGCAACGTCCTCGGACGGGGAGCCACACCTGCGCAGCTGCGCGCGTATGCGACCTCGCACGGCCTCGACCGTCCGGTGATGGTGCAGTACCTCAGCTGGCTGGGCCACTTCGTTCGCGGGGACTGGGGCGCAACGCTTGTCAACCAACAAGTCCGACCACTGGTACTCCCGGCCTACGTCCACACGGGCGAGCTTGCCCTGATAACCCTGGCCTGGTCGGTGTTGCTGGCCATCGCACTCGGCGTCGCAGCCGCTCGGCGCAGGGGAGCGGTCGACCAGAGCCTCTTCGTCGGCATGACCGTCCTTGCGGCACTCCCGGAGTTCGTGATCGGACTTGGCCTGATGGTCACGTTCGCGGTTCAGCTCCGATGGTTCCCTGTCTCGTCCAACGCCGTCGCCGAGGGCAGCGCCGGTGAGAAGCTCCTGGCATTCGTACTCCCCTCACTGACCCTCGGTCTTGGCGTGGTCGCCTATGTCTGGCGCATCACGCGTGCTTCGATGCTCGAGGCCCTTGCTGCGCCGTACACCAGATCTGCCATCTTGCGAGGCCTGCGCCGCCGTCGAGTCATCTGGAGGCACGCTGTGCGCTCCGCCTCCGTGCCGCTCGTCAACGCCATCGCCATCAACATCATCTACCTGATGGGCGGCGTCATCGTTGTCGAGAACGTGTTCGCGTTCCCTGGCCTCGGTCGGCTGCTGGTGCAGGCGATCGCTCAGGGTGATGCGAACCTCGCACTCGCAATCATCATGCTGTTGGGAGCAGTGTTCATCGTCCTCGGTCTGGTGGCCGACGTGGTCGTGACGTATCTCGACCCAAGACTGAAGGGTGGCAGTCGATGAGCGTTGCAGCGACTGATCCGAGCATGGACGCCGTGCCCAGAAGGTCCCGGCGCGGTGGAGTCCTCCACCCCGTGACTCACACCTGGACGGGTCGAGTCGGGCTGGTCATCGTCGCCCTCATGATGATCGTGATCGTGTTGGGTCCCGTTCTTGCGCCGCATGATCCGAACGAGCTTGCTGCGGGCCTTCCGCTCGCGCCGCCGGGCCGAGGCTTCGTCCTTGGCAACGACAACCTCGGTCGCGACGTGTGGAGCCGCTTCCTCAGCGGAGGTCGGATGGTGCTCTTGGTGCCACTGGCCGCGGTCGGGCTGGCCACGATCTCCGGCGGCTTCCTCGGCATGACGTGCGGGTATATCGGTGGCGCTCTCGATGCCGTGGTTGCTCGGGTCTTCGACATTCTGCTGACCCTTCCACCACTCCTGATCGCGCTCGCGGTCATCGCGGGGTTCGGGTCCTCCACCGCCGTGCTGGTGCTGACCATCGCACTGATCTTCGCACCCCAGATCGGCCGCGTGGCCCGCGGCACAACGCTGGCCGTCGTGTCATCCGACTACGTGCAAGCAGCCCGCGCTCGCGGGGAGCGGCGCGTCACCATCGTCGTCCGAGAGATAGCGCCCAACATCGTTGCGCCGGTGGTCTCCGACCTCGCCTTGCGTGTGACCTATGGGGTGATCTTCGTCGCGACTCTGAACTTCCTGGGCCTCGGGGCGCAGCCGCCTTCGCCCGACTGGGGACTGTCCATCGCCCAGAACCTCGCCTACGTCCAGGTGCAGCCCTACGCATCCCTGGCCCCAGTCGTCGGTGTGGCAGCACTGTCCGTGGGGCTGAACCTGATGGCGGACTCAATGGTGCGCTACGTAAGCCATGATGGCATGAAGGACTCGATGTTGTGAGTACGTCGCCAGTTGCGTTGGATATCCAGTCCCTCTCCGTTGGCTATAGGCAGCGGGACGGCTCGGTCAACACGGTGGTCAGGGACGTGGACCTGACCCTGACCCGTGGGAAGGTCCTCGGCCTGGCGGGAGAGTCCGGTTGCGGAAAGAGCACCACCGCTCTTGCGGCGATCGGCTACCGGCCTGGTGGCATGGAGGTGCTCAGCGGCACTGCTCTGCTGGGCGACCTCGACCTCCTCAGTCTTCCGTTGCCGAAGCTCCGCCGGCTATGGGGTAGCAAAGTCGTCTATGTTCCGCAGGCCTCGTCTCAGACCCTGACGCCGGCGCTCACGATCGGGGCACAGCTCGCCGAGCCGATGATGCTGCATCTGCGCATCGGTGGTAAGGAACTGCGGGCCAGGCAGCTCGAGCTGTTGAACGAGGTCGGCGTTCCCAACGCCGACGCGGCCCTTCGACGGTACCCGCACCAGTTCAGCGGCGGCCAACAACAGCGAATCAACCTGGCCATTGCTCTCTCGTGCAACCCCGAAGTGCTCATTCTGGACGAACCCACCACAGGACTCGACGTCACGACCCAGGCCCGGATCATGGGACTCCTGAAGCGAGTCATAGCCGAGCACCAGACTGCGGCACTGCTTGTCAGCCACGACCTCCCGCTCCTTGCGGAGGTCTGCGACCGCGCCGCGATCATGTACGGCGGTCAGGTCGTGGAAGCGGGGCCGGCGGCTGTTCTGCTGACCCAGCCGGTGCATCCATACACCCAAGCGCTTGTCGCGGCCGTTCCGGACCCATCGGGCAAGACCGCATTGTCGGGCATCCCTGGCGCTCCACCGCAGGGGGTCGTCGAGTCGGCTTGTCCCTTCGCTCCCCGGTGTGGCTACACCATCGACCCGTGCATCCGGGCCAACCCGGCACTGGTGAGTCTCAGCGACTCCCACAGCGCGCGTTGTGTTCGAGCGACGGAGCACATCGTGCTGACCGTTCGCGATCGGAAGCTCGAGCTGCCTGTGGTCAAGGATCATTCTCCGCTGCTGAGTGTCGAGGAGCTTTGGTGCGAGTACAGCTCGCACAGAAGCACGACACCGGTGGTCAAAGGGGTGAGTTTCGACGTGCCGCAGGGTGAGACCCTCGCCATCGTCGGAGAGTCGGGTAGCGGAAAGTCAACGCTCATCCGAACCGTTGCGGGCCTACACCCGCCTTCGGCCGGCAGCATCCGGTTCGAGGGAGCCGATCTGCCGTCGAACGCGGCCAAGCGGCGCAGGACGGTCCGGCGCGACATGCAGATCATCTTCCAGAACCCCGACACGTCACTGAACCCGCGGCACGATGTCATGAGCCTCATCGCGCGCCCCATGCAGCTGTTTGAACGAGGCCTTTCGCGGCGAGACCGAGAGGAACGGGTCCGCCAGATCCTGGCACAGGTCAACCTTCCACCGTCCATGGCGCATCGATACCCCAACGAGCTCTCGGGTGGCCAGAAGCAGCGAGTGGCGATCGCCAGGGCATTCGCAGCGAACCCCAAGCTGATCCTCGCGGACGAGATCACCTCAGCACTTGATGTCTCCGTTCAGGCTGCCATCATTGATCTCCTGTCGGCCCTGTCGGCGGAACATGGCACCTCCGTGGTGTTCGTGTCTCATGACCTGGCACTGGTCAGGGCGGTAGCGCACCGCGCCCTCGTCCTACAGCAGGGCGTGGTGCGGGAGGTCGGACCGGTCGCCCGGCTGTTCGACTCACCGCAGGATGAGTACACCCGGGAGCTCGTCAATGCCATCCCCACTGGCGGGGCCACCCGAACCGGCGGCTTGAGTCTCCAAGCGAGCGGCCTGCGGCATGGTGCCGCACCACCGGCAGATCCGGCGGCGTGAACGGATTGGTCAGAGGCCGATAGGGGCCGGCTAGTGGTGCTGCAGCCTGAGCAGCTCTCGCAGGCGCAGGCCGAGGTGCAGCGCCAACCGCGTGCGGCCGTCATCCAGATCCAGACCGGTAGCCTCCCGAATTCGTTCGAGCCGGTAGTACACCGCCGTGCGGTGTAGGTGAAGCGCATCGGCCGTCTCGGGCGCAGACCCGGCGTGGTCCAAGAAGGCCTGCACCGTCTCGATGCTGCGACCGTCTTTGTCGGACGCCACCAGGCGCTGGACCTCCTCAGGCAAGCAGTCCTCCTCCAGCTGGGCCAGCGGCAGCTGGAGCAGGACAGCGAGCTCGCCGAGGTTCGCCCATGCGACCACGGGCTGTGAGAGCAGGTCTCTGCCGGCGCGCGCCGCCAGCTCTGCCTGGCGAAAGGAGGCTCGCGCCTGTTCGAGTCCCACGGCCGAGCCGCCCATTCCCGCCACGCATCTGAAGCGACCTGCCGCGACGTCGTGAACCCGCGCGACGAGATCGCCGGCATACGCAGTCACCGTCTCGGTTCTGATCTCGGTGCGGCTGGAAAGGAGAACGAGCGCAGACCGTTCGTGCACCGCCGTGAGCCGCGTCCAAGCACCGTGCCGAGGCGCCTCGGACGCCAGCGCGTGTCTCAAGCCGGCGGAGATGTGTCCGGGGCTGCTCGGAACCCGGCCCTCGTACGCGTTGAGCTGGAGCGCCCGGACATGCCGGTCACCATGCTCACCCAGGCGAGCCGTGAGCGTCCGAACTGCCGCTCGACGAAGGGCGGGCTCGGAAGCGACGAGGTCGTCCAGAGCGTCCGAGAGTGCCTGGGCATCATCGTCCACCTCTGGTGCATGATCGCCGAACATCAACGTGGCAAGCTCCTGGCAGGCCTCTGTGAGCAGCGACATCTCGGCCGTCGTCAAGGTGCCTTCCCTGTCAACCACCATGAGCAGTCCCAGGAGCGTGCCGCGCCAGCGGATGGGAACGCAGACGCGAGTCTGCAGCCCGAACTCCGCGCTTGCTGGAATGATCCCAGCCGTCGTCCACGTCGCAACTCCGTGGGCAAGCACGTAGCCGATGGTTCGTGCGCCGGCGTCGTGCTCGAGGACAGCGCGTCGGCGTGCCTCGTCGTCGTCGCCGTAGTGCCTGCTCGCGTAAAGCAGTCTCACCTCCGGGTCGTCGATGACCACCGAACGATGCAAGCGAGCAGCCAAGTCATCCACCAGCTGTTGGACGGCGCCCACGCTCACGGCGCCAGTATCCCATGGGCTTCGACAAACTGAGCAAGGTCCCGCCAGTTCCGCTCGCCGAGACGGTAGTCACGGAGCGTCGTGTGGACGACCGTTGGGTGCGGAACGAGGGCTCCCGTCCGAGGTGTTCGCCGAAGCGTCGGGACCCGCAGGCCATAGTCGGCGAGTACCACTGGAGCGAAGCATGGAGCAAGTGACCACCCAGGGTGGCGCCACGGGCGACGACACTCGGCAGCCGGAGCAGGACCGCCCGTGGCATCCGCACTTCGACCTCCGTGGCCGGACTGCAATCGTCTTCGGCGCGGGCTCCTCGGGCTCCCGCATCAGTAATGGAGAGGCCGCCGCTCGGGCCTATGCGCTAGCGGGTGCCGCCGTAGCTGCGGTCGACGTCGACGCGAGTGAGGCCGAGCGCGTCGCCGAAGAGATCACCGTCTCCGGTGGTGTGGCGATCGCCATCAGGGCCGACGTCACCGACGAGGCCCAGGTCCAGGACGCGGTCCGCGTTGCGACCGTCCAGCTGGGTGGCCTCGACATTCTGCACAACAACGTCGGGGTGGCTCGAAGGGGCTCGGTCCTGGAGCTCGGGCTCGAAGCATGGGACGCGTCAGTTCGTTTGAACCTCACCAGCGCATACCTGACCGCCCGCCATGTTCTTCCTGGAATGCTCGAGTCAGGCCGTGGGGCCATCATCAACGTCTCCTCGACGGCAAGCATCCGTGACACCGGCTACACCTACCCTGCGTACAACGCCACCAAGGCTGGCGTGAACCAGCTGACCGTTTCCTTGGCGCTCACCTATGCGGCGCGCGGCATCCGCGCCAACGCGGTGCTACCAGGCTTGATCGACACACCGCTTGTCTCGCAGCAGATCACGAGCGATCCGGATGCCCTCGCGGCGAGACATGCCGCCAGTCCGACGGGTCGCATGGGGACCCCCTGGGACGTGGCCAACGTGTCGGTCTTCCTTGCGAGCGATGCCGCGTCCTACGTGAACGGAGTGTGCCTGCCTGTCGATGGCGGGCTGTCTGCGCGTTGCCTCTGACGACTCCTCCCGGGATGGAGCTGGAGCGTCAGTCCTGGGAGACAGGTCCGGGTGCTCCTGGGTGAAGTGTCACGAAGTCCAGGAGCCGGCGGTTGAACTCCTCCACCTCCGTGACGTGCGGTGAATGTCCGCTGTTCTCGAAGACGGTGAGGCGGCTGTCACGCACCTGCGCGGCGAACCACTCCATCCCGTCCATGTCGTAGTAAGGGCTCAGTCGCCCGCCCACGACCCACGTCGGAACGGGGATACGGGGCAGGACGTCGCGCCAGTCGGCGACCATGTGGTCCAGCAGTAGCTTGGACACCTTCTCGTGGTCGAACGTGTGCTCAGTCATACCCATCGCCGCACCTTCGGGCATCGGCGGCTCGAGTTCGGGCTGACCCAACACCGCTCGCCTGTACGCCATGTCGTAGACGTTGTCCCAGGTGAGACCTCGCGCGCCCCAGGTCCAACCGTCCTCGTTCGTGAGCTTCGGCGACTGCTCGATCGCTACGAACCGCTTCACGGGGTCGACGCCGGAGATCGAGAACATGGCGAGTGAGGCCGACACCCCCATGGAGTGGCCGACGAGGGTGATGTCGTCCAGGTCCAAGAGCTCGATGAGCTCGCGCAGGTCCTGACCGAGACGCGACATCCGCAGCCCGTGTAGTGGCTTGTCGGAGGCCCAATGCCCTCGTTGGTCCAGGGCCACCACGCGATGGCCGGCGGCCAACAGCGCATCTCGCTGGAACTCCCAGTGAGCGCGAAGGCCGTCGTAGCCGTGGACCAAGAGGAACGGGCTGCCCTCGCCCTCGTCGTCGAAGACGATATGCACTCCGTCGGAGGTCGTCATCGTGAGGTCGGTGCCTGGCATAGGTGTCCCCTTGTTCTCCGCATTGAGCGATGGGTCGCGAGCGTCCGATGTGGCCCAGCCAAGGCCCGCCGGTTCGGAACTCCACGGTCGCGTCATACCGCCGGAGCCCAGTGCTGCCGCTCGCTGGCCCAACGATAGCGATGCACCGCAGGTGTGACTCTCTGCATCTGTAGCAAAGGGGGCTCCCAGGCTTCGTCAGCAAGCGGTGGCTGTACGGCCTTCCGGCGCCGACGCTTGCGGTATGCGTGCAGTGGTCAAGGTTGCCCCGGGACCGGGATGCGAGTACGTCCTCGACCGGGAGGAACTGGAGCTCGGGTCAGGTCAGGTCCGGATCGAGGTTGCTGCGGCCTCCGTGTGTGGTTCGGACGCGGCGTTCTTCCAGTCCGGCTACGCCGGCGGCGACGTCAGCATGACGTTCCCTCGGACGATGGGTCACGAAGTCGGTGGTGTGGTGGTCGAAGCCGGACCGCACACCGCCGGGATCGAGGTCGGAATGCCGGTCGCGGTCGAGACCCACCTGCACTGTGGTGAGTGCTTCAGCTGCCTGTCAGGCGATGGGCACAACTGTGCGCGCCTGGAGCTGCTGGGCGTGACTGTCGACGGTGCGTTCGCCGAGCGCTTCGTGGTCCAGGCGCGAAGCTGCTTCGTTCTTCCCGACGAGATCGATCCCAAGGTGGCCGCGCTGCTCGAGTCGGCTGGAAGCGCCATGCACGCAATGCTGCGCTCAGGTGTCAACCTCGCAGGCGCCTCAGTGCTGGTCTCCGGAGCAGGGCCGGTAGGCATGGTGGCGGCACAGGTCGCTGATGCCCTGGGAGCGCGCCGGGTCGTCATGGTCGAGCCCAACGCCTACCGTCGCAGTATGGCGCAGCGCTTCGGCGCCGCCATCGGCACTGAGGCCGACCCCCGCGAGGCCGCCGACTCCATGACGCAGGCGCGAGGTGGCTTCGATCTCGCCCTGGAGTGTTCAGGTGCGAGGCCTGCGCTCGCCAACGCCCTGGAGGTTGTCCGTCGGGAGGCGACGGTGGTCGCGGTGGGCTTGGTGAAGGGTGAGCTCCCGCTCGACGTCAGCAGGACGCTCATCTCTCGCGGGATCACACTGCGGGGCAGCTGGGGGCGGTCCATCTGGGACACCTGGCACCGACTGGCCGCACTAGTCGTCGCCGGGAAGGTGGACCTCGAGGGTCTCATCACACACCGGCTGCCGCTCAACGGGCTTCCGCAGGCACTCGACCTGATGCGCGGTGAAGCCGGCAAAGTGCTGCTGGACCCCTCGCTCCCGGATTCCGAACCACGTGCCGGCAGCACTATCCCTTCACGTCCGCCGACGCGTGAGGCCCTGCACCAGGAGAGCGACTGAACGAGAACCTGCGTGGCAGGTTGGCCCTGGGCGCCGACGGCGTCGTCCTGCCGTTGGTCGACAGCGCCGAGTAGGTGCGCGCCGCACCCCTCCAGTTCTCCCATCCGCCGGCCGTGGAGCGGCTCGAGGCCGTCTTCCTTCGGCCCGGCGACTTGTCCGCGAGCCGCGGCGCCGTTGGAGAACTGGTTCCGAGACGTTCCGATCCTGGACCCTCGTCCCCAATGCCGCTGCGTCGGCCATGGAGACGGAGAGCGGGACGCACCGATGTGCGTCCCGCTTCCCGTCGAGAGTCTGCGCGGTCAGGCCAGCCAGGTCTTCCGGAAGTTGAAGTTCGTAGCGGGGTTGAAGATGACTCCGTTGACCTTCGGTGACCTCGCGTAGGCGGCGTCGGCAAACACGGGGATGAGAAAGCCGTAGGAGTCACGTGCCGCAAGGTAGGCCTGCTGGGTCAGCTCGATCTGCTTGTGCGGGTCTGTGGCGGCCATGAGCTCGGCGACGGTCTTCTCGACGGTCGGGTCGGAGTGGTGGGTCTCGGGGTAGCTGGCGTCCTTGGCATAGAAGGCACCGAAGCCGACCGGTGGGAAGAAGCTGGTCCAGTAGTCCATGAAGGCTGAGGACGCCATCCACCCCTTGGTCCAGTACGTGTCCAGCGGGAGCTGGTTGAGCTTCACATTGATGCCGGCACCCTTGACGATCTGCTGCCATGCCTGGGCGGCATCCAACATGCCTGGGACCGCTGCGGTCGTGCTCAGCGTGATGTCCAAGCCGTTCGGGAACCCCGCCTCGGCAAGCAGACTCTTTGCCTTAGCGACGTCGTGCTCAGGCTTGAGCCCCTTGGGGTACCACGTGGTGCCGGGGTCGATCGGGACGTCTGCAACGGCCTTGCCGTGCCCCTGCAGCGCGGTCTGCACCATCTTCTCTCGGTCGGTTGCCAGCTTGATGGCTTGAATCACCCGTGGGTCATCGAACGGCTTTTGGCTCTGGTCGAAGGCGAAGATCCAGCTGTTCTTGTTCTTGACCGTCTCGAGCTGGACGTTGCTCTTCCCCTGCATCGTCACCCAGAGCGAGACCGGGATCGGGTCAGTCAGGTCGGTGGATCCGGCCAGCACCGTCTGGACCTTCGCGCTCTGGTCGGGCGTGATCGATGCATCGATCCCGTCGAGGTATGGCGCACCGCCCCAGTACTGGTCGTTGCGCGCCAGCTTCCAGCCCTGTCCTGGTGTCCAGCCAGTAAGCTTGAACGGCCCGGTGCCCACGGAGTTCTTTGCGCCGAACGCCGTGACGCCGTCCTTGACGACGGAGGCGTAGGGAAGGTTTCCGATCGTCTGAATCAGGGTGCCGTTCGGCTTCTTCAGCTTCAGGACCACGGTGTTGGCGTCTGGGGCCGAGACCCCATGGGTGTCGAGGTATGGCGACAGGAAGGCGGCGCCATGGTTTCCGGACTTCGGGTCCAACATGCGGTTGATCGTGTAGACGACGTCCTTCGAGCTGAAGTCACTGCCATCGTGCCACTTCACGCCCTCGCGGAGGTGAAGAGTCCATTGCGTCGCGTCGGCGTTCACGTTCCACGACTTCGCCAGCGCCGGCTGCGCCTGGAAATCAGCGGTGAGCGTTACCAGCTGGTCGTAGATGGAGTCCACAACCATGTAGGAGCTCATCGAGGTCGTGACGCCCGGATCCAGGCTGTCGGAGCTGCTCCCGTCGCTGATCGAGACGCGAAGGGTCCCGCCCTTCTTGGGCGTCCCTCCTGACTGCGATGTCGACGGCGACCCGCTTGACGCACCGCCGGCACACGCCGAAAGGAGGAGGGCGCCGAGACTGACGCCGCCCAGCGCAAGGGTTTGACGTCGAGTGACCTGAACTCTCGTGGGCCTGGCACATGCTGGTTCGAACGATCGGTGAGGGTTCTGGGCCATGACGGCTCCTCCATTTTCTGCGCATCGCACACCCGATGACGACTGGAAGTAAGTCTCGTTGGCCGACCTGTCCCGGTGAACTGTGATTCTTCAGGAGCCGCGGACAGAATTCCGTTACTCCGCCAAGAGCGGCTGGAAGCCGGCTCAGCCCGTCATCCAGGCCTTCCTGAAGTCCATCTGGTGGACGAAGTCCCACACGACGCCCTTGACCTTGTTCGACTGCGCCCAGCCACCATTGGTATAGAACGGGACGATGTAGCTGTAGGTCTCACGTACCATGACAAGGGCGTCCCGGATCAGCTGAGCTTGTACTGTCGGCTCCGTCTCCTTCATGATCTTGGCGATCTGGGCCGCCAGGCGAGGATCCTGATAGCGGGTGTCCCACCACGGTCCCGAGGATGTGTAGAACAGCTGCAGCAGCTGAGCCGGGTGGAACCTGTTCCAGTAGTCCTGGAACGCCGGCGTAGCCATCCAGCCCTTCTCCCAGTATGTGTTCAACGGAAGCTGGTTCAGCTTGATGTTGAAGCCTGCCGGTTTGACGACCTGCTGCCATACCTGGGCCACGTCGAGCATTCCCGCCGTGACGTTGGAGGTGCTGAGCTCGATGTCGAGTCCGTTCGGGTAACCAGCCTCGGCCAAGAGACGCCTGGCCTTCTCGGTGTTGAACTCCGCTTTGCGGTCATGGGGGTAGAACACCGACCCCGGAGGCGTACCGAAGTCATCCGTCACAACCCCTTGGCCCTGGAGAGCGACGCGAAGCATCGTCTCTCGATCGGTGGCCAGCTTGAGGGCCTGCAACACCTTCTCATTGTTGAACGGTGCACGCCGCTGGTCGAAGGCGAACACCCAGGCGCTCTTGTTCTTGAACGTCTGCACCGAGACATTCGGCTGTCTCTTCAGGCTGGCCCAGAAGGTGATCGGAACGTCATCGGTGGCGTCCGTGGACCCCGCCATGACGCCTTGTAGCTTCGCGCTCTGGTCGGGGGTGATCGTGGCTTGGATCCCATCAAGATGTGGGGCACCGTCCCAGTACGCCTCATGACGCGTGGCTGCCCAGCCCGTGCCAGCAGCCCACGAGGTCAGCTTGAACGGTCCAGTGCCGATTGCCGTCTTGGAGGTGAACGACTCCGTGCCGGCCTTGGTGATCTTGGCGTTCCAGTTGGAGCCCACCAGTGCCGGCAGGATGCTGTTGGGCGCCTTGAGCTTCACGACGACGGTATGCGCGTCTGGCGCAGCGATCCCGACCGGGTCGATGTACGGGCTCATGCCGCCGTACATCTCATTGCCGCTCTTGGGGTCGACCCACCTCTTGAGCGTCGCCACCACGTCGGCCGATGTGAGCTCGCTCCCGTCATGCCACTTCACGCCTTTACGCAGGTGGAACGTCCACTGCATCGCATCAGGGCTCGACTCCCACGACTCGGCAAGGGCTGGCCGTGGGATGTAGTTGTCGTCCACCCTGGTCAGCGGGTCGTACAGCGCATTGCACACGATGGCAGAGTTCTGCGAGATGATGAGGCCAGGGTCGAGGCTGTCCGTGGACTGCCCATCACTCACTGACAGCCTCAGAGTGCCACCCCTCTTCGGTGACCCGGAACCGCTCGAGGAGTCGCTCTGCGACGAGCTGGCGGTGCTGCAGCCTGCGAACAGCAGCGCACCGAGGCTCACACCGCCAGCAGTGAGCGCCTGGCGACGGGACAGGCTCGTGCCTCCAACGATGCCGAGCTGCTCGCGGTTTCTGGTCGAGTCTGTCATGGGAATCCCTTCAGCGGCCCGATGGTGTTTCTCCGGGAGGCTAGGGATGCACCACGACCGCGTCACTTGGAGAAGGTATGAGGGCGCGCGGGTTCTCCAGTCGGTTCTACAGTCTCCGCTCGCCGTTTCGGACCGACATCAGCGGGCGGAGAGGGCTTTCCACGTCTCAGGCCGGCACCTGGTCCCGGAAGATCCACCGGAGGGTTTCGGGGAACACCGCTCCGCCGTGGCGAAGGGTGTGGCCGCCGTTCCCGAACACGAACTGAGAGTCATATCGGCGGTACCTCAGAGATGCGTCGAGGTCGTGGTTCGCAATCGGGATGTTGCCGAAGATGACATCGACGTCGCGCGAGCCCGTTTGGTGCCAGATCCTGATGGCCTTACGCGGACTCTGTCGGAACATGGTGGGAAGCTGGTGACCGCCTCGCACATTGATGAAGCTGCCGCAGTGCGAGATGACGTTGCCGAACTCCTCGGGACGGTGGAACGCGGCGGTGACGGCGCAGGCGCCACCCGAGCTCATGCCGCAGATGACCCGGCCGCGAGGATCCTCGGTGAGCCGAATTCGGGTACGGACGACCGGGAACAGCTCGTCGACGAGGAAGCGTGCATAGTCGCCGCTGACCACGTCGTACTCGATGCTGCGGTTGTGGTCCCCACCGAAGGAGGGGTAACCCGGTCCGGTCTCTCCGGGGCACACGAACAGGCCGGCAGACATCGGGATCTCCCCGTTGTGCACGAGGTTGTCCAGCACGGTTGTCGCACGCACCTGGGGACCCACATAGTCGCGGCCGTCCTGGAACACGACGAGGTTCACGGACTCCGCCTGCTCGGCGCCCTGTGGGAGGTAGAGGTACACGCTTCGGGCGACGCCGGGGTACACCGTGTGGCTCACCCACCGGAAGTGGTAGTACTCGCCCGCCGGCACCTCCAGACGCGGAAGCGAGTCCCAGCTCAGCTTGTAGTCGGAGTTCTCGTCATCCGCTAGGGCGTATGCCGCAAGGTCCTTCCCGGAGATTCTGTGCTCCTTGAAGAAGTCGGCGTTCACCGCCTCCTGCTCCGCCTGCCCGTGCGTCAGGTCGACCAGCTCGAGCTCTGCAGTCCTCTCGGAGACAGCCCCGCTGGCGAATCGCAGTGCCGGCACGTCGACGGCTGCTTCGTCCTCAGTGACGCTGGCCGACTGGGAAGCACCATCGACGGGTCGTGCGAGATGACCAAGGAGGCCAGGGCGGACTCTCGCTGAAGTTCCAAGGGAAGATTGAGGACCTGTGCCAACCGACAGGTCATCTGCTGAGACTGACTCGTCACGTGCCATATCACGGGTTCCTTTGCCGTTCGGGAGTCTGGTGGGGGCGATGAGGACGTCATCGCGTCAGCCGAGCCAGTCAGATAGGTCTGTAGGTGACGATCGCGCGTGATCGCCGCACCGGCGAGAATTGCTCGTAACGGCGAGAATGACTCCTTCTGTAGCCCACCACCAGGTACAGACGCCGAGCAGTCATCGGCTCGTCTTGCTCGATCTGTCGAATGTCAGGTCTTAGGGGGTGCGGGCGCGGCGGATGCTGTTGTGAGTGAGCCTGCCACCCGGGCCATCGCGCGGGGGCTCACCGTCATCGGCACGGCCAGCCCGAGGGACCACGACCACCTCGATCGCCTCGGTGCGATTCGCATCGCGCACGGCCCGGGACTCGTGGAGCGCGTCTCAGCGGTCGCACCCGGAGGCGTCAACGGAGCATTCGACATCTCCGGCGCCGGCGTCATCGCCGACCTGGTGAGCCTCGTCGGCCACCCCCCGCCGAGGTGATCTCGATCGCCGACTTCTCCGCCCCCACCCTCGGTGCCCGCCTATCCACCGGCGCCACCCGCAGCACCGACCCCGCGCTGGACTCGCAGAAGCAGTGAGCCTTACTCACTACGCCCTCAACATCGAACGCAGGTTCGCTCTCGAGGACATCGGCGCTGCCCACCAGCACGCGGAGAACGGTCACACGGTCGGCAAACTGGTCGTCATCCCCTGACCCGGACTGCCCGCATGGGAGACGAGCTGTCGTCACATGCCATCGTGTTGCGACGTCCAGGCCTGCACCCCGCAGGCGCAGCATCGAAGTCCGATGAAGCCGATAACCGGCGTTGCCTGTCCAGCTTTGCAGGCGTCTGCGCGTCTAGCCTTGAGGCTAGTCGCGAGCATACGAGGCGTACATGACAGCAGCGGATGGAACCACGGTGGTGGTCGTCGGTGGCAGCATGGCCGGACTGTTGGCCGCACGAGCGTTGTCCGACCACGCCGCGTCCGTGGTCGTGTTCGAGCGTGAGCGGCTGACTGAGGAGGTCGCCCCGCGCGGTCACGTGCCGCAGGGCCGCCATCTGCACCTGCTCCTCGCCGCCGGGCTCGACCTGCTACGTCAGTGGTTCCCGGGCATCGAGGAGGATCTCAAGGTTCGTGGAGCGGTGCCCGTCGACGGCCACCGGGCGTGGGTCCATCAGGGTGGTGCCTACCGAGCCCGCGGGGACTGGGGACGGCCGGTGCTGTGTCTGACGCGGCCTCTGCTCGAGCACGTCGTTCGCGAGCGAGTGGCCGCCACGTGCGGCGTCACGCTCGAGTCTGGGAGCCTGGCCGAGCGGGTGACCGTCACCGGACGCCGTGTCACCGGAGTGGTCGTCGCGGGTGTGGAGCGGCCCGCGGGGCTGGTCGTCGACTGCTCCGGACGCAGCTCCCGCATCGCCCAGGACCTCGCGACCTCGAGGCTGCTCATGCCGCCCATCACCCGGGTTGGTATCGACATCGGCTACTCCTCCTTCTTCATGCGCCGCTCCCCTGACGACCTGGAGGGCGACTCCGTCGTCTGCATCGACACTCCAGGCTCGTTCCGAGCAGCCTCTGTCCTGCCGGTGGAAGGCGACCGCTGGCAGGTCGCCCTCGGCGGTGTTCACGGGGACGTGCCGCCGTGCGACGACGAGGGGATCCATGCCTTTGCAGCGGCCCTCCCGAGCCCGGTCGTCGGGCAGCTCCTCGACCGCTGCGAGCGACTATCCCCTGTGGCGACCTACCGCTTTCCTTCCAGCCAACGCCGACACTACGAGAAGTCCCCCCTCCTTCAGGGCTTCGTGACACTGGGCGACGCTTCGAGCAGCTTCGACCCCATCTACGGTCAGGGAATGACGTCGGCGGCGCTGCAGGCCGCCGCCCTGGGCGAGGCGGCGAGGACCCTCGGCGTGCTGTCGCCCGAGCTTCCGAACCGGTTCCATCGCAAGGCGGCTCAGATCATCGACAGCCCCTGGCGCATCGCGGTGGGTGGCGACTTCGCGCATCCCGCCACGACGGGTCCCAGGCCGCTCGGGACGGCCCAGCTCAACCGCTATGGCCAGCGCGTGGTCCAGGCCGCCCACGTCTCTCTGCCGGTGGCCCGCACGTTCAACCGGGTGCTTCAGCTGAGCGACCCGCCTGCCGTGTTGCTTCGACCCGACATGCTGGTTCGGGTGCTCACCAGCGCACGACGCTCCCCGGCCGTGACCGGCGACGCAGTTAGCCATCCCAGGGTCGGGCTGGACACCCCCGACTGACGTGCGGGGCGCCAAGCCCCGATAACGCCTGCGCAGAGCTGAACGCCAGTAGGCACGACGGCGCCCCTTGCCTTTCCAGCGTTGCGGCGTCCCGACGCATCACAAAGTGGAAGGCCACCGGACGCCACCCGTGCAAGGGTCGGCTTCTCCACGCGGCCAGACTCGCCCCCGTTGCCGAAGGCCGACCGCGGCCGCGCCAACGGGCGCGAGGAAGCGCGCAGGTCTCCGCCTCAGCGGAGTGGGAGAGATGGGCGCAGCAACAGCACTTTCAGTGGCAAGACACCCCGTGCCGGCTTCGCTCGCCCGGCGCAGATGGACCGCAAGGTCTGGTACCTGACGCACAACTCGGAGCTGCCGTACCGGGGCGACTCCCAGGTCCACCTCCCGAACCAGGTACCCGGCGCGGCCCGCCCTCCCGGACAGCCCGTGACGAAGGACCTGCGACGCGGTCGAGGCTCCTTCTCTGCACCGGCAGCCCACATCGACTTCCCGGTGACTTCCCGGACGTGGCTGAGGCCTCTCCCGAGCCCGGCGCGCTGTGCGTTCCGATGTGTGATACGGCCCTCTGGTCGCGGTGGGCCGATTTGCGCCCTATGGGTGGGGTGTGATCGTGTATCCGCTGTTTTGCGGATTCAAGGTGGCAGCAGGGGCCGCCCGGAACCACGCCCATTCACGCATGAGAAGAGCCACGGAGGCCCCTTGAAGACCCGACTCGTCGTCGCCACCTCGGCCACGCTCGCCCTCGTGGGAACCGCGGGGGTGATCGGCCGAGCCAGCAGCGCCGATGCTGTGCCCGCCCGCACCCCAAGCGTCACGACCGGCGCCGCCACGACCGTCACGACAAGCGGCGCGACGCTCAACGGCAGCGTGAACCCCAATCGCTCGTCGACCACGGCACACTTCGACTTCGGGCTCAGCGCTGCCTACGGGTCCGCCACTCGCGACCAGTCCGTGGGCTCCGGCCGGGCATCCGTCGCTGTGGCAGACCCCCTGACCGGTCTCACGGCCGGCGCCACGTACCACTACCGGATCGTCGCACGGAACGGCTACGGGACCGCCTACGGCGCCGACATGGTGTTCACCACGCCTGGGCAGCCAGCCCCCACCACGACGGCCACGCCCACGCCCAGCACGACGACGACGGCCACGCCGACCGCCACGACGACGACTACGCCGACGCCCACGACGACCACCACGACGCCGACGGCAACGACCACCACGACGCCGACGGCGACCACCACCACTGCGCCCAGCGGAGCGGCCTGTACGAGCCCGATCTTCACCACCAGTGACCCCAACGGCGGGATCAGCAACGGGGGCTACTACGTGCACAACAACCTGTGGAACGCCTCCAGCTATCCCGGCACCAAGGGCACCACGCAGGTCTGCTCCTATCGGTCCTGGAACCACGTGGGCACGGCCACCAACACCGGCGACGGCGCTGTCAAGACCTACCCCAACGTGCACAAGGACTACTCCGGGCGGACCATCTCCAGCTTCCCCCGGCTCACCTCCACCTACGCCGCCACCGCCCCTGGCGTCGGGATCTACAACGTCGCCTACGACCTGTGGCTCAACGGGGTGCCCAACGACGAGGTGATGATCTGGACCGACAACCACAACCAGGTCCCGGCCGGGTCCCGGTTCGCCTCCGGGGTCAGCCTCGGCGGCCACACCTGGGACGTGTACGCGACCAGCGGCAACGGGTACATCGCCTTCGTCCCCTCAGGCGGGGCCCGGTACCCCTCGGGGACCGTCGACCTCAAGGCCATGCTGACCTACCTGGTCGGCCAGGGCCGGGTCGCCTCGGGATCCACGGTCGACCAGATCTGCTACGGCGTGGAGATCGTCGACACGGGCGGCTCTGCGGCGACGTGGCAGTTCACCGACTTCTCCATCACCGACTCCTGACACCACTCGGGACACGCAGTCCCGAGAACGCAGGCGCGGGCGCCGCCGGCAGGCCATCTGCCGGCGGCGCTGGCGCGTCTAGGACGCCTCCCACAGCCAGGAGACCGGCTACTTCAGAGGCTGGCCTCCCGTGACGCCGAGAATCTCACCGCTGACATAGCTTGACTCCTGAGAGGCGAAGAACACGTAGGCCGGTGCAAGCTCCGCCGGCTGTCCGGCTCGCCCCATCGGGGTCTGCTCGCCGAACGACCCGACCTTCTCCTCCGGCATGGTGGCCGGGATCAGCGGGGTCCAGATCGGGCCTGGAGCCACCGAGTTCACCCTGATCCCCTTCTCGGCCAGCATCTGCGCCAGACCCTTGGTGAAGTTGACGATGCCGCCCTTCGTCGTGGCGTAGTCGAGCAGCTCCGGCGAAGGCTGGGACGCCTGGATCGATGACGTGTTGATGATGCTCGCCCCGGCCTCCATGTGCGGCAGGGCCTTCTTGCACAACCAGAACATGGCGTAGAGGTTGGTCTTGAGGACGCGGTCGAACTGCTCCGTCGTGATGTCCTCGATCCCGCCGGGCTGGGCCATCTGGTATGCCGCGTTGTTCACCAGGACGTCGATCTTTCCGAAAGCCTCCACCGCCTGGTCGACGACCCGTTGGCACTGCTGCTCCTCGCGCAGGTCACCGGCGCAGGTGACCACGGTACGACCGGCCTCCTTGACGAGGCGCGCGGTCTCCTGGGCGTCCTCCTCCTCTTCCTCGAGGTAGGAGATGAGGACGTCCGCTCCCTCCCGGGCGAAAGCGATGGCGACTGCCCGACCGATACCGGAGTCACCTCCGGTGATCACGGCCTTCTTGCCTTCGAGCCGGCCACTGCCGCGGTAGGTGTCCTCGCCGTGGTCCGGCTCGTCCCCCATCGCTCCTGTGGTGCCGGGGTGCTCGATCTGCTCACCCTCACTGTCCGGCTGGTCGTGCTGCTCAGTGGGGTCCTGCGCGGTGTACTGGTCCTTGGGCATACCGTTCTCTCCTCGGCTCGCTGATGGGATCCGCGGGACTGCGCCGGCTGCGGCGATCCGCGGGAGGCACCTTCCCTACCCGCTTTCCCGGCGGGTACACCGCGTTCAGACGACCCGAGGCCCCACGGAGCATCGGCGGCGTGAAGATCACCTCTTTGCGAGGGCTGTGGCCTACGTCGCCGAGGCGTCGCGGGGCGAGCTGCAGGCTCTACGGGGAGCCGGCTGATACGCCAAGACGCCAGAGCGTGAGCGAACGATACGTCTCCCCCGGCCGCAGGACAGGAGACGGCAGCCAGTCCTGGTTCGGCGCATCGGGGTGGCGCTGCGTCTCCAGCGCGACCCCATCCCCTTGCCGGTACCGCTTTCCGCCGGAGCCGACGGTCACGCCGTCGAGGAAGTTGCCGCTGTAGACCTGAAGGGCCGGCTGGTCGGTGTGCACCTCCAGGCTTCGGCCACTGGCCGGGTCCTCGATGCGGGCCGCACGCCGCAGGCCCTCACCGCGAAGGTCGAAGCTGTGGTCCAGTCCCCCGACGATCCCGATGTCCCGGTGCGGTGCTCGGACCACCTCGCCGATGCGCGCGCCGCGGGTCAGGTCGAACGGGGTCCCCGCCACCTCGGCCGGTGCGCCGATGGGAATGGACGTGCTGTCGACGGGCAGGTAGCGGTCGGCGTCCACCGTGAGGACGTGACCGTCGACGGACCCGGAGCCTTCCCCCGAGAGGTTGAAGTAGGAGTGGTTCGTGAGGTTCACCACGGTGGGCTTGGTGGTACTGGCAGAGAGCTCGACCACCACGGTGTCCGGCTCGACGCGGTACGTGGCCCAGGCTGTCAGCTCGCCGGGGAAGCCCTGGTCGCCGTCCTGGCTGACCAGCTGGAACGTGATGCTGGCCGGCTGCAGGTCCTTGACGGTCCAGAGGCGGGCGTGGAACCCGCCCGGGCCTCCGTGCAGACAGGTGGCGCCCTCGTTGGGTTCCAGCCGGTGCGTGACGCCGTCGAGCGAGAACCGTCCCTGCGCGATCCGGTTGGCATAGCGCCCCACCACCGCGCCGTGGTACGCGGGCGGCCGGGCGACGTACGCCGATGCTTCCCGATGCCCCAGCACCAGGTTCGGCCCGTAGCCATCGACGCCGCCGCCGCGGGGGTCGTGCGGGCGTAGCGACTGCACAGTGGCACCGACGTCGAGGACGCGGAGCTCCGGAGCCCCCTCGCCGCCCAGCGTGTACGCCGTGACGGGGCGCCCGTCCGGAAGCTCCCCGAACGGGGTGGGTTCGTTCATCGCCGCCCTCCAGCTGATGCGGCCCATCGCGTCTGGTCCATCAACTCCGCTCCATCCCGCCTGGTCCACTGGGTCCGATCCACTCCGTCCCGTCCACTGGGTCTGGCACGCAGTGTCTCGCACCTCGCGTGACGTTGTCCCAGGCCGGCACAGCACGGCAGCACCACCGTTGGAGGTTTGCGAGTCCTGGGTTGGTGGTGCTGCCGCAGCGGCGCACATACCCACCGATGGGGGAAGCGATTCGTTCTCCGGCCGCCGACCTGAGGCGATCTCGTCCGCCTCACCGCCCGCGAGCAGCCTTCTCCCGTCCTGCCGACTGCAACGGCCGGCGCTAGAGTGCCGAGCATGGGTGACGGAGAGTCACGGGCGCCTGATCCCGTTCCGGACCACGTCATCGTGATGGGGGTGTCAGGGAGCGGCAAGTCGACGGTTGCCAAGGGCATCTCCACAGTCATGGGCTGGGAGTTCGCCGAGGGTGATGCCTTCCACTCCGAGGGGAACGTCGAGAAGATGCATGACGGCATTCCCCTGACCGACGACGACCGCTGGCCCTGGCTCGAGGCGGTCGGCGCGTGGATCAGCGAGAAGGAGGCCCGTGGCGAGCCGGCCGTCGTCACCTGCTCCGCTCTCCGGCGCGCCTACCGCGACATCCTGTGCCGGAACCGTCCCCACGTGCGGTTCCTCCACGTGACAGCCGCCCCCGAAGTCATCCGCGACCGCATGGAGCACCGCCCGGACCACTACATGCCGGCGTCGCTCCTCCCCAGCCAGCTTGCCACGCTGGAACCGCTGGAGCCCGATGAGCCCGGCGTCGTCATCACCAACGAGGGCACGGCCGCACAGGTGCTCAACCGTGCACTGGTCGCCCTCGGCCTGCGGAAGGAATCGTCATGACAGCCTCAGTCGTCAGCTCGGTCGCCGCCCTCGTCGCGGCGGACAAGCCCTACGCCCCGGACGGCCAGCTGCTCGCCGCCTGCGTCGTCGGCATCCTCGCCGTCGTCGCGCTCATCACCTTGGCGAAGCTCCACCCGTTCCTGTCCCTCATGCTCGGGTCCGCCGTGCTGGGTGCCATCGCCACGATGCCGCCTGGCGACATCGTGGACAGCTTCATCAAGGGGTTCGGCTCGACCACCGGCTCCGTCGGCGTGCTGATCGCGCTCGGCGCGATGATCGGCATGATGCTGGAGCGGTCCGGTGGCGCGCGCAAGATCGTGTCCACCATGGTGGGCCGGGTGGGACCGGGCGGCCTGCCGTGGATGATGGCCGCCATCGCCGCCATCCTCGGTCTGCCCCTGTTCTTCGAGGTCGGCGTCGTGCTGCTCGTGCCGGTCGTCGTCATGGTGGCGCGGCGCACCGGCCTCTCGCTGATGAAGGTAGGAATCCCGGCGCTGGCGGGCCTGTCCGTGCTGCACGGGCTCGTCCCACCCCACCCCGGCCCGCTGACGGCGATCGGCCTGCTCAAGGCCGACCTCGGCCTCACCCTGCTCTTCGGGCTGGTCGTCGCCGTCCCTACGCTCGTCGTGGCGGGTCCCGTCCTGGCGCAGCTCGTGGACCGGTGGGTGCCCAAGTACGTCGAGACGCGTGAGCCCGTAGCGGTCGGCGCGTCCGACACGGGCGGGTTCAGCGCGACCGCAGGTCGCGACCTCGGCTCTGTGACGGGCGAGGAGGCCGGGACGCCGACGGGTCGAGGCCTCGGCGGCGGCCGTGACGTTGCGGTCGACGACGCTCGGGGCGACGACCTCTCCGGCACAGCCGGCGTCGGGTCGGTCGCGTCGCCGGAGGGGCCATCGCGAGAGGTCCCGTTCTCCTCGGCGATCATCGCCATCACGCTGCCGGTGGTCCTCATGCTGGTCGACGCCATCAGCAAGCTCGTCATCACCGACGAGAACAACGGGTTCCGACAGGTGGCCGACTTCATCGGCACTCCGGTGGTCGCCCTGCTCATCGCCGTGCTCTTCTGCTACTTCGCGCTCGGGCTGGCCTCAGGGATGTCGAGGACCCGGGTGAGTGACTCGCTCGGTGCGAGCCTGCCGGGCATCGCTGGGATCATCCTCATCGTGGCCGCCGGTGGCGGCTTCAAGCAGACGCTCGTCGACGCAGGGGTGGGCAACGTCATCAAGGACTGGGCCACCGGCGTCAACATCTCCGTACTCTTCCTCGGCTGGCTCGTGGCCGTCCTCATCCGGCTCGGCACCGGCTCCGCGACGGTCGCCACCATCACGGCGGCGGGCATCGTCGGTCCGCTGGCGCCGAGCCTGAGCGCGAACCACCTCGCCCTCCTGGTGCTCGCGATCGGCTGTGGGTCGCTTTTCTTCAGCCACGTGAACGACGCGGGCTTCTGGCTGGTGAAGGAGTACTTCGGCCTGACCGTCGGGGAGACGATCCGGTCCTGGTCCGTCATGGAGACCGTCATCTCGGTGGTCGGCTTCCTCCTGGTGATGCTCCTGAGCCTCGTCGTCTAGCTGTACTGCCCTGACAGGTTGGTCAAGCGGGTGATGGGTGGTTGGTTCCCGCAGGCGGTGTGGGGTCGGTGGTGGTTGTACTCGTGCAGCCATGCTGGCAGCGCAGCTCGGCGTTCGCTCTCGGAGG
>NZ_JAPYZV010000004.1 GCF_027812955.1 Pedococcus sp. 5OH_020 | reverse complement strand
CCATCGCCGCCCTCCAAAGCGGCGAGTAGGCACCGAGGATCAGCCCTCAAAGCCCACCACCCCGCGGGGCACTGCCGCACGCCGGAAGCAGCTGCCGTTCCGCAGCCCGGTCGATGAGGTTGTACTTCACCTGTACGCAGACCGGTGCAGGCAGTCGCCGGTCATCGGCGAGCCACAACGCGCGGGTGACCTGCCACGCGGGAAAATTGGACAACGCCACGTACCGCAGCTTCCCCTGCCGTACCAGGTCGTCGTACGTCGACAGCGTCTGCTCCAACGCAGTGTGGGATCAGGGGAGTGGGCGTAGTACAGGTCGATGTAGTCAGTCTCGAGCCTGCGCAGGCTGTTCTCGACCTGTTGGATGATGTGTCGGCGAGACAGCCCCTGGTCGTTCACGCCGGGACCTGTGGCCTCGCGCGACTTGGTTGGCAATCACCACGTCGTCCCGGCGGCCTGCGAGCGCTCGGCCCAGGATGCGCTCGGCTGGATCCCGCTGGCCGGCTGGGGGTGCGCCTTGGCGGTCGAAGGTGGGCATGTGGCCGTAGACGTTGGCCGTATCAAAGAAGTTGATGCCGAGGTCGAGTGCGGCAGAGACCACCCGCCCCGCGTCCTGCTCCAGTGGCGCCACGCCAAAAGTGGCGGTGCCCAGACACACCTTGGACACGAGGACACCGGTGGCGCCGAGCAGGCTGTACTCCATCGGCCATCCCATCCCTCGACGAGCGCGTCCGGCGCACGGATCGGCAGTCCACGGATGATGCCGACGCAGGACAAGACGAACATACCCACCGATCCGCTCATGCCCGATCGGGACGTGCCGATGAGCGGACGTCCTCGTAGGGGCGAGCATGGAGGAATCGTCTACCGGCACCTCCGGGATGCAGGTTGCGCTATTCCGTCCGCGCGTTTGGGACGGTCCCAACCCTCGTATCAGGCGGGAGCCCTCCCATCAGGCGCGAGAACTTCGTACCGTCGCGAGGCAGCGGCCAACGTGCCAGGACAAATCATGTCAAGCCGCTTCTCGCGTGGGCCGGTATCGCAGTGCGACGACCCCCGACCGGAACTCATGGCGATCCACGAGCGCGAGCTGGATGCGCTCCCGCAGACCGGCGAGCAACGTCGGCCCATATCCGGCAAGGACCGGCTGCACAAGGAACACGTACTCGTCGACCAGTCCCAGATCAGCCAAGGCCAAGGGAAGCGTCACGCCACCCACGAACAGGCCCTCGCCTGGCTCCTGTTTGAGTCGCTGAACCGCTTGCTTCAAGTCGCCTCGCACCAGCTCGGCATTCCAGTCGACCCCGCTCAGCGTGCCCGACACGACGTACTTCTTCGTCGCGTCGATGGCCTCGGCGAACGGGATCTCCCACTGACCCATCCAGTCAGGCCACGTGCCCGTGGCTGGCTGCCTCCACGCCGACTCCATCATCTCGTACGTCACCCGGCCGAACAGGAGGGCATCGGCTCGTTTCATCTCAGCGGTCCAGTAACGCATCGACTCCTCGTCGGGGGGAAGCCCTGCCTCGTGATCGCAGCAGCCGTCGAGTGTGACGTTGATCGAGTATCGAAGGGGTCTCATCTCGTTGCTCTCCCTTGATGCGCGCAGCGCGTTTCACCGGACCGAGCTCAGACCACTGTCGGCGCCACTTCTCATCGGCGCCCGATCCCAGCGGTCACATGGTTCGGCTTGGGTAATCGAGCGGTCATAGCCGCTGAGAAAACTAGCTCCCGCCGCCCGAAAGGGCATATCCGAAGACGCTCACCAGCACGAGCATGGGTGCAACGGTGGACAGCCATGCCAACACCAGCACCGACTGCCCAAATATCCGACTGCGAGAACCGGTCTGCCGTGGGTGTTGGAGCCCCCACCGCGCCAGCACGACCGAAAGGAGTGCGCAGGTGACAACGGCCGCGGCGACACCGATCACCGTCCATGGCCTATTGCCGTCGTCATGTCCAACCGCATGGAAACCCCAGAGTTCAGCTGCCATGGTGGGCAGGGCGACCAGAAGGGCTGCCACTGAGTACCTCGGCTCCACCGCAGGACGATTGGCAGCGACCATGCCTGACAGTACATCTAGGTCGGATGCGGAGGTCGAGCGCAACCGGCTTGCTACTCGCCTGGGCGACGGTGGCGCTGTCGCGTGTAGTGCGGCACGGTGGCCGCGGGCATATACCGCCGCCTGCGGACGCGTCCGGCACAGGTCCAGCGGTGGTGCGGTTCGCCTGCCCTCTGGGAGGGCCGCGCCGGCGCAACGGCTGGCGGCCTGTGTCCCGCTGAACGGTTCCGCGACCGCCGCTGTGATTCGTCGAGCGTCGACGAGGCGCACGCGAGGTGGCCAGGTGCGTTGACCCCGTGCTTTTTTCGTGCCCTTCGCCACGGGCGTCGCCTGGCGCGTGCCGTTTGCTTGCACGACTAGCGCCTGGTCTCGGGCTGGTGATCCTCCGCCGCGAGGCCGGCCTGGTGGGCGGCGAGGATGGCTTGGGCTCGGTCGGCGACGCGGAGCTTGACCAGGATGGCGGAGACATTGTTGCGCACCGTCTTCTCATTGATGCCGAGCTGGTGAGCGATCGCGGGGTTGGCCAAGTGCCGAGCCATCAGGGTCAGAACCTGCACCTCCCGAGGAGTCAGCTCTGGAAAGCTGGGTGACGGTGACACCGTGACTGGCGGATCGAAGTACCGGATGAGGCGGCTGGCGATGGCGCCGCCGAACACCGCCTCGCCGTCGGCGACAGCGCGCACGGCGCGGACGATCTCGGCCCGTCGCGCGCCTTTGAGCAGGTATCCCCGGGCGCCGGCGCGCATCGCGGCGAAGACCGCGTCGTCGTCCTCGACCATGGTCAGCACGATCACCCGGATGTGAGGTGAGCTGTTCACGATGGCTCGGGTGGCCTCCACACCACCCATCCCTGGCATGGCCAGGTCCATGAGCACCACGTCGGGCTGCAGTGCCAGCACCGCCCGGACAGCGTGGGCCCCGTCGGCTGCCTCGCCGACGACCACGACGTCCTCGCTACCGCTCAGCAGCGCTGCCAGGCTGGCTCTGAAGCCGGCGTGGTCATCGCAGAGCAGCACGTTCAGGACGCTCATCGAGGCATCCCTCCCCGAGCGTCCGCTAGCCGGGGCCGGCCCGATCCCACCGGACGTGTCGCGTGGCCGGGTCGACAGGGCAGGACGGCCCGGACGAGCGTCCCGCGCCCGTGTGGGCCGGGCTGAACGGTTAGGGTGCCGCCCAGCTCGGTGGCCCGTTCGGTCATCGACTGCAGCCCCAGGCCGGCCGTATAGCTGTCGGGAATGCCCAGGCCATCGTCGGTCACGTCCAAGGTCAGTCCCTGCTCGTCGTGGGTCAGGTGCAGCACGCACGAGCGGGCCTGCGCATGGGTGGCGACGTTCTGGATCGCTTCCAGGGCGATGCGGTATGCCGCCACCTCCACCGCGGCGGGCAACGCGGGTATGTCGCTGGGCACCTGGAAACACACCGGCACAGCTGCCACGTGCGCGGCATGGGCCTCCAGCGCCGGGACCAGGCCAAGGCTGTCCAAGGCCGGCGCTCGGTGGTCGTGGGCGACCCGGCGGGTCTCCTGCACGGCGACCTCGGTCTGGTCCAGCACGTCGTCCAGCAGGGTGTGCGCCCGGTGCGGGTCAGTGAGCGTGAGGTCACGGGCCAGCTCGACCTGCATGCTGATCGCGGCCAGGCGCGGTCCGAGGTCGTCGTGCAGGTCGCGGCCCACGCGCCGGCGTTCCTCCTCCATCGACAGCACCATGCGTTCGCGGGACCGGTGCAGGTCCACCGAAAGGCCCACGGCGTGGACCGCCGCGCCGATGGGCAGTGCCAGGTCGGCCAGCAGCCGCAGGTCTGCCGGGTCCAGCGACTCACGTCCCCGACCGGCCACCACGAGCCGCCCCAGCGACAGCCCGGCATGGGTCAGCTGCACCGATGCAAGGCGCCGGCTGACCGCGGGTCGCGCGCCGTGCTCGGCCGCGGGGTCGACCTGGTCGTCGAGCTCGATGGCCGCATACGGGGAGCGGAGCGCCCCCGCGGCGAAGGTCACCAGAGTGTCCAGGACCTTCTCCGGGGCTGAAGGTTGCTGGAGCTGGCGGGCGAGGCGGGTCATCGCGGCATACGGCCGGCCACGGTCGCCGTAGAGCCGGCGGCCGATCACCCGTTGCAGCACATCCCGCAACGGTGCGAAGGCCACCGCCACGACGGCGGTGGCCACCACCCGGCCCAGGGTCCCGGCCGGTCCCGGAAGGGCCGCGCTGGCCCAGGTCGCCGCGAGGGCGTACCCGGCGAGGAGCACGAAGGTGAGGATCACATAGACCAGGACCCGGCTGACCAGCGCCTCGATGTCGAACAGCTGGTGCCGCAGGACTGCCACCGCGATGGCCAACGGCACCACCACAGGTGTCAGCTGGACAGTGGGGAAGACCGCCGGGTACAGCGACGGCGTGAGCAGCGCCACCGCGGCGTCCACCACGAGCGCAGCCGCGAGCACGACGAGCGCCAGCACCACCCACAGAATCTGCTGCTGAGCCTTCCTGGGCGCGCGCCGCCAGCGCAGGAAGAGGCTGACCGTCGCCGCCACAGAGCAGGCCAGCAGGACGAGCCCGGCACCGGTCATGACCCCAGCAGCCACGGCGCTGAGCGCGGGCACCGCGTAAGGGTTGGGAGTCGCGGTCCGGCCGAGCACGAGGGTGGTCTGCGCGAAGGCGCCGAACAGGGCCAGGACTGCAGCCAGAACCCCGGACAGAACCGCCACGCCCCGCCACCGTCGCGAGGGCAGGTGGCCGTCGGGGAAGGTCAGCGCCACAAGAACGAACAGCGGCACCAACGCCGGCGGGAACACCCAGTTCGCCACCCACAGGGCGGTTTCCGCGCCGGGACCCGCCGGTGGACTGTTCAGAGCTCGGCGGGCGATGCCGTCGGCACCTTGGCCCACCAGGAATGGCACTCCGGTCGCCAGCAGCAGCCAGCCCACCGGGTGACGCGGTCGCCGACCAGCCAGGAACGCCCCCACCATCGCCATGACCGACGTTGAGATCAACAAAGTCCACGACGAGGCGAAGACACCCGCCCGCACGATGGCCACCCATGCCGCCACTACCAGAGCGAACACCCCAACCATCCCTGCGAACGGCCGCGTCGACGCCGCAGCCAGGAGCCTGGAACTGGTCATCTCCAGGCGCCGGGGCGGCAGGTCGAGCAGGCGCGCTGCTGCTGGGGCACGACCCCAGTGTCCGCCCTCCACGGCCCTCGCGCCTATGCCTTGGCTCGCGGCTCCACCGTCCCCGGTTCACCCTGGCGGCTCGGGCCTGTCGAGCCGACCGCCCGCAACGCGGTCAACCCCATAGCGGCGAACGCGACGCCCATCAGGGCCAGCGTGCCCGGCAGCACACCGGACGCGAAGATCTTCAGCAGCACGCTCACCAGCAGGAAGATGCCGGCGGCGCGGGGCAGGACGCCGGCCCGGATGGTGGCGATGGAGAAGAGCATCAGGCCGGCGACGTAGCACCCGATCACCACGAACAGGACCACCATCACCGGAAGGGGCGGGTCGGCCTGCGGCGCACCATGGGAGCGGGCGAAATTCCATGTCTCATTCAGTGCCAGCACGAAAAGGCATCCCGTGCCCGCCACCGCCAGACGCGACGCGACGCGCCCGAACCGGCCGAAGGCGGGTCGCTGGAGGGCGCTCAACCCCAGGAAACCTACGAACATCAGCCCCACCCACGTGGCGTGCAGGGAGGACGGCACGACGCCCTCCTGGACACCCGGCACCCGGTCGTCCCACCACTCATGCACCCCCATGACCACGCCTGCAAGGACCGCCGCCACCCCGCCGGTGCGCACCAATGCCACCGACGCGGTCCACTTCCAGCGCGCCGTGCCCGTCAAGTCCACCTGCGAGACAGCTGCCATGACGTACCTCCCAAGAACCAGGGCGGCCCACCCGCCCCACACCGCTCAGAGTCGCCGCTTCGCCGTCACGGGTCACGAGACACCGTCCCGGTTTGCCCGGGAGAAATGTCCCGAGCCCCCGGGTGAGTGCACCGTGGGCGACCGCCCACCACGCGTCGAAGCTCTTTCCGGACGTTGCTCCCTGGTGTATCGAGACGCGGTCCGTCGGAGCGAGGCATCCATGAGGTGCGACACATCGAGAGACCCGGCGATGGCACTGAGGTCGCCTACGCCTGAGGCGGCCTCCACACGTCACCGCGGGCGTGGTCACACGCTGGCCAAACGAGGTCGAACCGCTCGAACACCACTCCGATATTGTCGGAGAACGTCAGGCCCATCGTCGCGCACTGACGGATGAAGAGGCCCGTGTGCGCAGCCAGCCACCAAGCCCTCGTTCTGTCACCCTCGCCCTCGTCCCACGCGAAGCGGTCGTCGACCGACGCCAGCGGCCCTACTCGCACGTCGGTCGTGCGAACGATCGCTAGTGGCCTTCCGTCGCCACCGAGCACCGCGCACCGGTCCCCCACTTCAGGCAATGCCTGCTCCCCTGCATCAAACTCCTGCACGAGACCGGCCGTCGCCCTCTTGGGACCGTGCAACACCAAGAGGCCGAGCTCGTCAGCCAGCTCGGCAGAGTCGCCGAAGGCGTAGGTCGTGACGAGGGGTCCGTCGTAGCCGGTGTCCGCGACGTACGACGCCCACATCGCTTCGACGGCCGTCTGGTCCGCGGGGGCGAGGTTCACAAACGTCACCCTAGGCGGTACGGACTCGAGCCAGCCCGAGCCACAGGCGCCCCTCCACCCCTCGGTTCCAATCGAAGACTTGGCAACAGGCGAGGATGCGACCTCTGCGCACGCATAGGGTGGTCGCCCTGCGCGCTCTCCGGAAGGCCCTGATACAGGAACCGGTCCTCCACCCGCGGCGGGACAACCACCGCGGGGCCGCCCGCAACGGCGAGGCCCTGGACGTGCCGTGGACAGCGCGTGGACAGGGCGTGGACACGGCCCACCCGGTGGTGGTGTTTCCGCTGGTCAGGTGAGTGCCGAAGGCGGGACTTGAACCCGCACGCCCTTTCGGGCAAAGCATTTTGAGTGCTCCGTGTCTGCCATTCCACCACTTCGGCGAGCCGCTGGCGCGGCGCGGGGAAAGCATAACGGCCGACCGGCCGGCCGCCGACATCCAGTGCCCGCAGACACTCCCTGCGGCCGCTGGGGCCGCGCTCAGACGCCCGGGTCGAGGTCCTCGTACGCCGGGGCCACCTTGTTGACCGCGTCGCCCATCTTGTGGACCCGCAAGGCGTTGGTGGAGCCCGGGATCCCGGGCGGCGAGCCTGCCACGATGACGACGAGGTCGCCCTCTTGCACCCGGCCCGACTCGAGCAGCGAAAGGTCGACCTGCCGGGCCATCTGGTCGGTGTGGCGCGCCATGGGTACGAGGTAGGTCTCGATGCCCCAGGCGAGCGCCAGGCGCGAGCGGGTGTGCTGTTCGGGCGTGAAGGCCAGCATGGGGATCCTCGGGCGGATGCGTGACATGCGCTTGGCTGTGTCCCCCGACTGGCTGAAGGTGATGAGGAACTTCGCCCCCAGCAGGTCGCCGATCTCCACCGCAGCGGCGGACACCGCCCCGCCCATGGTGTGCGGACGAGTGCCCAGCGGTCGGATGCGCTCGAGACCGTGCTCCTCGGTGCTCTCGATGATGCGGGCCATGGTCTGGACGGCCTCGATCGGATAGGCGCCGACGCTCGTCTCCCCCGACAGCATGAGGGCGTCCGCACCGTCGAGGACGGCGTTGGCGGCGTCGGAGGCCTCGGCGCGCGTGGGGCGCGGGTTGTCGATCATCGACTCGAGCACCTGGGTCGCGACGATGACCGGCTTGGCGTTGCGGCGGGCGATCTCGATCGCCCGCTTCTGCACGATCGGCACCTCTTCCAGCGGCAGCTCCACCCCGAGGTCGCCGCGGGCGACCATCACGCCGTCGAACGCCGCGATGATGTCCACGAGGTTGTCCACGGCCTGCGGCTTCTCGATCTTGGCGATGACCGGCAGGCGCACCCCCACCTCGTCCATCACCTCGTACACGTCGTCGAGGTCCTTGGCGGACCGCACGAACGACAAGGCGATCATGTCCGCGCGCAGGCCGAGGGCCCAGCGGAGGTCGTCCTTGTCCTTCTCCGAAAGGGCCGGCACGGAGACCGCGACCCCGGGCAGGTTGATCCCCTTGTTGTTGGAGACCGTGCCGCCCACGGTGACGATGCAACGCACGTCCGTGTCGGTGACCTCCGTGGCCCGAAGGGCCACCTTGCCGTCGTCGATCAGGAGCGCGTCGCCCGGCTTCACGTCGCCCGGCAGACCCTTGTACGTCGTGCCGACCTCGGACGACGACCCGTCCACGTCCCGGGTGGTGATGGTGAACGACTCCCCCGTGGTGAGCTCCACCGGCCCGTCCTTGAACCGGGCGGTGCGGATCTTGGGCCCCTGCAGGTCCACCACGATGCCCACCGCATGGCCGCTGTCGTCGCTCGCCTTGCGGATGGAACGGTAGATCTCCTCGTGCTCGGCGTAGGCGCCGTGCGAGAGGTTCAGCCTGGCCACGTCCATCCCCGCGTCGACGAGCGCGCGGATGCGCTCAGGGGTGGAGACGGCCGGGCCGAGGGTGCAGACGATCTTGGCGCGACGCATACCCCTGACCCTATAGGGCAGCTCCCGCGAACGTGACGCGGGTCACTGCGCGGACAGGCCGCGTCAGTCCAGCCAGACGCGGGAGCGGTCAGACCATCAGGGGACGGTCGGTGGGGTTGACGGGACGAGGCAGGGCGCTGGTCCCGGTGAGGTACCGGTCGACCCCCGCAGCGGCTGACCGGCCCTCGGCGATCGCCCACACGATGAGCGACTGCCCACGCCCCGCGTCACCGGCGACGAACACCCCCGGCACCGACGACATGAAGTCCCGGTCGCGGCGGATGTTGGACCGCTCGTCGAGCTCCACCTCGAGCTGTTCGACGACGCCCGGCCGCTCGGGTCCAAGGAAGCCCATAGCGAGCAGGATCAGCTGGGCCGGCAGGACCCGCTCCGTCCCTTCGACCTCCTCGAAACCCCTGTCGCCGAGCCGTACGTCGACCAGCCGGATCCCGCTGACCTTGCCGTCCTGCCCGAGGATCTCCTTCGTGGAGGCCGCATACACGCGCTCACCACCCTCCTCGTGGGCGGAGGCGACGCGGAAGAGCATCGGGTACGTCGGCCACGGCTGGTTGGCGGGGCGCGCCTCTCCCGGCTGCGGCATGATCTCCAGGCTCGTGACGGACCGAGCGCCCTGGCGGTGCGACGTGCCGATGCAGTCGGCCCCCGTGTCGCCGCCACCGATGACGATGACGTCCTTGCCCTCGGCCGTCACCTGCCCGTCGACCTGCTGCCCCAGCGCCGCCCGGTTGGCAGGTGGGAGGAAGTCCATGGCCTGGAGCACCCCGTCGAGCTCTCGCCCGGGCACGGGCAGGTCGCGCGGCACGGTCGCCCCCAGGGCGAGCACCACGGCGTCGTACCGGTCTCGCAGCTGCGGGCCGGTGACGTCCGCGCCCACCGTGACGCCACTGCGGAACCGGGTGCCCTCCGCCGCCATCTGGGCGATGCGCCGGTCGAGGACCGACTTCTCCATCTTGAACTCCGGGATCCCGTAGCGAAGCAGCCCGCCGGGCTTGTCGGCCCGCTCGTACACGGCGACGGTGTGGCCCGCACGGGTCAGCTGCTGGGCCGCCGCGAGGCCGGCCGGCCCCGAGCCCACCACGGCAACGGTCTTGCCGGACAGTCTCTCGGGCGCCTGAGGCTCGACGTACCCGGCGTCGAACGCGCGCTCGATCGTCGTGACCTCGACCTGCTTGATGGTTACCGCGGGTTGGTTGATGCCGAGCACGCACGCGGTCTCGCAGGGTGCGGGGCACAGCCGTCCGGTGAACTCCGGGAAGTTGTTCGTCGCGTGGAGCCGCTCGATCGCCTCCCGCCAGTCACCCTTCCAGGCCAGGTCGTTCCACTCGGGGATGAGGTTCCCGAGCGGGCACCCGCTGTGGCAGAAGGGGATCCCGCAGTCCATGCAGCGACCCGCCTGACGTTGGAGCTGCCCGAGCTCCTGCTCCTCGTAGACCTCCTTCCAGTCCCGGATGCGGACGGGCACCGGACGGCGGGTGGGCAGCTCCCGCTCGCGGGTCTTCAGAAATCCCTGAGGGTCAGCCACGGGAGGCCTCCATGATCCGCTCCCACACCTCGGAGCCGTTGACGTCGAGTCCCTCCGCCTCGGCGGCGGCGCGCACGTCCAGGACGCGCTGGTAGTCCCGGGGCAGGACCAGAGTGAACCGGGAACGAGCCGTCTCCCAGTCCTGCAGCAACCGGGCGGCCACCGTCGAGTCGGTCTCCTCGGCGTACCGCTGCAACAGCAGGCGCACCGTCGTCTCGTCGTCGGGCCGCAGGGGTGACAGGTCGACGAGCTCGGGGTTCACCCGCTCCGCGACCAGGTCGAGCACGTACGCGACACCCCCCGACATGCCGGCCGCGAAGTTGCGGCCGGTGGGGCCGAGCACCAGGACCGTGCCGCCGGTCATGTACTCGCATCCGTGGTCCCCGACGCCCTCGACGACCGCGGTCGCGCCGGAGTTCCGCACGGCGAACCGCTCGCCCACCTTGCCCCGCAGGAAGAGGTCTCCGCCGGTCGCGCCATACCCGATGACGTTGCCGGCGATGACGTTCTGTTCAGCCTGGAGCGGGGCCGCGCGGTCGGGCCGGACGACGACACGCCCCCCGGACAGACCCTTGCCGACGTAGTCGTTGGCGTCGCCCACCAGGCGCAGGGTGACCCCGCGCGGAAGGAAAGCGCCGAGCGACTGGCCCGCGGAGCCGACCAGCGTGAGGTCGATCGTGTCGTCCGGCAAGCCCTGCGGATGCGCCTTCGTGACCTCGTGGCCCAGCAGCGTGCCCACGGTCCTGTTGACGTTGCGAACGGCCACCTGACCGGTGACGGGAGTCCCGTCGCTGATCGCCTCCCGCGCGATGGCGATGAGGTGGTGGTCCAGCGCCTTCTCCAAGCCGTGGTCCTGGCCCGTGGTGTTCCGCCGAGCGGAGCCGTCCGGGCTCTGGACGTCGGCGAAGATCGGGGAGAGGTTGAGACCCGCGGCCTTCCAGTGCGCGACGGCCCGGCTCGCGTCGATGGCCGAGACCTGGCCCACGGCCTCCTCGACCGAGCGGAAGCCGAGGGCTGCCAGGTGCTCGCGCACCTCCTCGGCGATGTACTCGAAGAACGTCTCCACGAACTCCGGCTTGCCGGAGAACCGCGACCGGAGCTCCGGGTTCTGGGTGGCGATACCGACCGGGCACGTGTCCAGGTGGCAGACCCGCATCATGATGCAGCCGCTCACGACCAGCGGCGCCGTCGCGAACCCGAACTCCTCGGCACCCAGCAGCGCCGCGATCACGACGTCACGCCCGGTCTTGAGCTGCCCGTCGCACTGCACGACGATCCGGTCCCGAAGGCCGTTCAGCACCAGCGTCTGCTGCGTCTCCGCCAGACCGATCTCCCAGGGCCCGCCGGCGTGCTTCAGCGACGTCAGGGGTGAGGCTCCCGTCCCGCCGTCGTGGCCGGAGATCAGGACGACGTCGGAGTGTGCCTTCGAGACGCCCGCCGCCACGGTGCCCACCCCGATCTCGGAGACGAGCTTGACGTGGATCCGCGCCTCGGGGTTGGCGTTCTTGAGGTCGTGGATCAGCTGGGCGAGATCCTCGATGGAGTAGATGTCGTGGTGTGGCGGAGGGCTGATCAGCCCCACCCCGGGGGTGGAGTGCCTCGTTGTGGCGACCCAGGGGTACACCTTGTGGCCGGGCAGCTGACCGCCCTCGCCGGGCTTGGCCCCCTGCGCCATCTTGATCTGGATGTCGCCGGCCTTGGTCAGGTACAGGGAGGTGACGCCGAACCGCCCGGAGGCGACCTGCTTGATGGCGGAACGACGCTCGTCGTCCATCAGGCGGTCGGCGTCCTCGCCGCCCTCGCCGGTGTTGGACCGTCCGCCGATCCGGTTCATCGCGATGGCCAGGGTCTCGTGCGCCTCCTGGCTGATCGACCCGTAGGACATCGCGCCGGTGTTGAACCGTTTGACGATCTCGCTGACCGGCTCGACCTCGTCGATGGAGACAGGCTCACGCGGGCTGGCACCGCCCAGGGTGAAGAGCCCGCGCAGCGTCATGAGGCGCTCGGACTGCTCGTCGACCCGCGCGGTGTACTGCTTGAAGATGTCGTACCGACGCTGACGCGTGGAGTGCTGCAGACGGAACACGGTGTCCGGGTCGAAGAGGTGCGGCTCGCCCTCGCGCCGCCACTGGTACTCGCCTCCGACCTCGAGCTTGCGGTGGGGCAGCCGTACGCCGTCCGGCGGGTAGGCGGCGGCGTGGCGGGCCGCGGTCTCGGCGGCGATGACGTCGAGCCCGATGCCGCCCAGCTGCGAGACGGTCCCGGTGAAGTACCGGTCCACGAGCTCCTGGGAGAGGCCGAGGGCCTCGAAGACCTGGGCGCCGCGGTACGAGGCCACCGTGGAGATGCCCATCTTCGACATGACCTTGAGGACACCCTTGCCGAGCGCCTTGATGAGGTTCCGCACCGCCTGCTCGGCGGTGACCCCGGTGATCGCGCCGGAGCGCACGAGGTCCTCGACCGACTCCATGGCCAGGTAGGGGTTGACGGCAGCGGCCCCGTAGCCGACGAGCAGGGCGACGTGGTGCACCTCGCGGACGTCCCCGGCCTCGACGACGAGCCCGACCAGCGTCCGGGTCTTCTCGCGGATGAGGTGGTGGTGCACCGCGGACGTCAGCAGCAGCGACGGGATGGGCGCGTAGTCACGGCCGGAGTCGCGGTCCGAGAGGACCACGAACCGGGCACCGTCGGCGATGGCCTGCGAGACCTCGGCGAAGATCTCCTCGAGCCGGGCCTGCAGCGCCTGCGCGCCGCCCGTGACGTCGTAGAGACCGCGAACCACATGCGTGGCGTACCCCGGCAGGTCTCCGTCGGCGTTGACGTGGACGATCTTGGCAAGCGCGTCGTTGTCGATGACGGGGAACGGCAGCACGACCTGTCGGGCGTGGGCGGGAGTCGCCTTGAGGGCGTTGCCCTCGGGCCCGATCACCGTGCCGAGCGAGGTGACCAGCTCCTCACGGATGGCGTCCAGCGGCGGGTTCGTCACCTGGGCGAAGAGCTGCGTGAAGTAGTCGAACACGAGGCGCGGCCGCTCCGACAGCACGGCGATGGGGGTGTCGGTGCCCATCGAGCCGAGGGCCTCTCCTCCCGTCCTCGCCATGGGCGTCAGCAGGATGCGCAGCTCCTCCTGGGTGTAGCCGAACGTCTGCTGGCGTCGGGCCACCGAGGCGGCGGTGTGCACGATGTGCTCGCGCTCGGGCAGGTCGTCGAGGTGCATGAGCCCGGCATGCAGCCACTCCTCATACGGCTGCTGGGCTGCCAGCGACGACTTGATCTCGTCGTCGGAGACGATCCGGCCGTGCTCGGTGTCGACGAGGAACATCCGTCCCGGCTGCAGCCGGCCCTTGCGCACCACCCTCGTCGGGTCGAGGTCGAGGACGCCGGCCTCGGAGGCCAGGACCACGAGGCCGTCGTCGGTGACCGAGTAGCGGCCAGGGCGCAGCCCGTTGCGGTCGAGAACCGCGCCGATGACTGACCCGTCGGTGAACGTGACGCAGGCCGGGCCGTCCCAGGGCTCCATGAAGGTGGAGTGGAACTCGTAGAACGCCCTGCGGGCCGGGTCCATCTCCTCATGGTTCTCCCACGCCTCGGGGATCATCATGAGCACCGCGTGCGGCAATGAGCGGCCACCGAGGTGGAGCAGCTCCAGGACCTCGTCGAACGAGGCCGAGTCCGAGGCGTCGGGGCTGCAGATGGGGAACAGTCGCTCGAGGTCGCCGGGGATCACGTCGGACACGAGCTGGCTCTCCCGGGCCCGCATCCAGTTGCGGTTGCCCTTGACGGTGTTGATCTCGCCGTTGTGCGCGATGAGGCGGTACGGGTGGGCGAGCGGCCAGCTCGGGAAGGTGTTCGTCGAGAACCGGGAGTGGACGAGCGCCAGCTCGGTCTCGAAGCGGCGGTCCGACAGGTCGGGGAAGAACGGCTCAAGCTGCCCCGTGGTCAGCATCCCCTTGTAGACCAGCGTCCGGCTCGACAGCGAGGGGAAGTACACCTCGGTCTCGCGCTCGGCCCGCTTGCGCAGGCAGAACGCCAGCCGGTCCAGGCCCAGTCCGACCATCCGGCCGCCCGAGGCCGCCACGAACAGCTGACGGAAGTAGGGCATGCAGTCGCGCGCCGTCTGGCCGACCAGCTCCGCGGCGACCGGCACGTCGCGCCAGCCCAGGACCCGCAGTCCCTCCTGCTCGGCCAGCTCCTGGATCCGCGCGGTGGCCTGGGCCCGGGAGCCCTCCTCGCGCGGCAGGAAGGCGATGCCGACGGCGTACGCGCCGGCCACCGGAAGGTCGAAGTCCACGACCTCGCGCAGGAAGGCGTCGGGGACCTGGGTGAGGATGCCGGCGCCGTCGCCGACCATGGGATCCGCGCCGGTCGCGCCCCGGTGCTCCAGGTTGCGCAGCGCCGTCAGGGCGTGGTCCACGATGTCGTGCCCGGCACTGCCCCGCATCGTCGCCACGAGCGCCACGCCGCAGGCGTCGTGCTCGTGCTCGCGGCGGTAGAGCCCGCTGTCGGCGGGCTGGGCGGAGAAGCGCACAGGAGTCACGTTCGGGTCACCGTCCTGAGGGGTCGTGGTGCGGCGGAGCGGCCCTGGCGGGCAGTCCGTTCACGCGCGTGGACGACCATGGCCACGGCTGCAGAGAGAATACCGGCAGGCGCGTTTGTCCCGGCATGTGAGCCGCCCTATTCCGACATCTGAGACCCCGCGCCCGCCCGCACCCTCGGGGCGCGCCGCCTCGCCAGGATCACGAGCGCCACTCCCAGGAGGAAGACGACGATACTCGTCCAGACGTTGACGCGTACGCCGAAGATCGTGTGGGCGGGGTCGCTGCGCATCAGCTCGACCACGACCCGGCCCACCGGGTACCCGGCGACGTAGAGTCCGAAGAGCTGGCCCCGCCGCAGCACGACGCGCCGGTCCACGAGGAACAGGACCACGGCGAGGAGCAGGCACCAGAGCGACTCGTAGAGGAACGTCGGGTGGAACGTGCCGAGCACGACCGCCTTGCCGCTCGCATCGCGCACCGCGTGGCCGGCGGACTGGTCCCACTCGTGGATCGTGAGTCCCCACGGCACGTCCGTCCTGCGGCCGTAGAGCTCGTTGTTGAACCAGTTCCCCCACCGTCCGAGGGCCTGGGCGACGGCAACGCCAGGCGCGGCGGCATCGACGTAGTCCGAGAACGGGATCCCGTAGCGGCGGGCACCGATCCACGCCCCCACCGCGCCCAGCGCGATCGCGCCCCAGATCCCGAGCCCGCCCTCCCAGATGTACAGGGCGCGTACGGGGTGGCCGCCCTTGCCGAAGTAGGGGTCGGGTGTGGTGATGACGTGGTACAACCGGCCTCCCACAATCCCGAACGGGACGGCCCAGGCCGAGATGTCGACCGCCTTCTCCCGTGGGTGGCCCCGGTCCGCCAGCCGTCTGCCCGTCATCCAGACCGCGACCACGATGCCCAGCAGGATGCACAGCGCGTACGCCCGCACCGGGAAGGGACCGAGGTGCCACACCCCCGTCGTCGGGCTGGGGATGGAGACCGGCAGGCCGGACGTCACTTCGTGGCAGCCTTGACCTGGGATGCGAGCGATGCCTGGGTCAGCCCGGCCAGGCTCAGGGCCTTGCCGTTGAGCTTCACCGTCGGGGTGGCGTTGACGTGGTCCTTCTCGGCCTGCGTCTGCACCGACTCCACCCACTGGTTGTGGGTCTTGGCGTCGTAGCACTGCTGCCAGGTCTGCAGTGACGCCCCGCTGAGGCCGGCGGCCTGGGCGAAGCCCTGTAGCTCAGCGTCGGTGTACCCCGTCCCCTCTTTGGCGGGCTGCCCGTTGAACGTGGCCGCGTGGTACTGCAGGAACTTGCCCGCGTCTGCCGCGCAGGCAGCCGCGTTGGCCGCGCGGTTGGAGGAGTCGTTGCCGAGGTTGTCGTCCAGGAACGACAGCGGGTGAGCGACGAGCCGGACCTGGTTCGACTTCACGAGGTCGACGATCTGGAGCCCGAAGATGCGCTCGAACTCTGCACACACCGGGCACTGGAAGTCCTCGTAGAGGTCCAGCGTGGGAGCGCTCGCCGGCGCCCCCGGGTTGACCACCACGCCCGCCCCCATGGCGGAGACGTTGCGGGGCAGCGCACCGCCGCCGCTGGTCGCGCTCTCGTTCTTGTCGTGCGCACCGAGGATGACGGCGGTGACCACCCCGGCGACCACGAGCAGCACGACGACGGTTGCCACGACGACCCGGCTCGGCGCGCCGCCTCTCCTGCCGCCCCCCTGGTCGCCGCTCCCTGACCTGTTGCCGGCACCCCGCCGGTTCCCCAAGCCGCCGCGCGGAGTGGCGGCCGCGATCTTGGCCTTGCGCGTGGCGCTGCTACTGGTCATGCCAGGGACCTTTCGTCGGTGGGGACGGCAGGATCCCCGAAAAGCACGTGCTCGAGGCTGAACGCGGTTCGAGGCCGCACGACGAGCCAGCCGGCACAGAGGAGCAGGCCGAGGTCGCGGGCGATCTCCAGTGGGTACTGCGTCTGGGAGGCCGCAATGGTTCCCCCGTTGCCGAAACAGCCGCAGTCGATGCTGAGGCCGCGCGCCCAGGCCGAGGCGATGCCGATGACGAACACCACCATGAGCAGCGCGCCGACGTCGGCGGCCGCGCGGGTGTACAGGCCGAGCAGCAGCAGCACTGCCACGGCGGCCTCCAGGATGGGAAGGCCGTAGCCCACATACCCGGCAACGTCGTACGGCAGCAGCTGGTACGCCCGCACCGCGCGCGCCGAGGTCTCCAGATGCGTCACCTTCAGCAGTCCCGCCACGAGCAGCACCACACCGAGCACCAGACGAGCCGCCAGGCCCACCAGCTCCGTGCGGCGCCCCTGGGTGAGGAACACGCCCCACCGATGACCCGAACGAGTCACCTCAGCGTCCACTCCGGACGCCCTCGGCCAGCTCCGCGACGAGCTCGCGCAGCGCCTTGGTTCCCGACTCGGCATCCTGGGCCTCCGTGAGGCAGCGGACCAGGGCCGAGCCGACGATGACGCCGTCGGCGTACGCGGCCACCTCGGCCGCCTGGGCGCCGTTCGAGACCCCCAGCCCTACGCAGACCGGCTTGTCGGTGACGGCTCTGGTGCGCTCCACGATCACGGAGGCGGCGTCGCCCATCGAGGTGCGCGCGCCGGTCACGCCCATGTGCGACACGGCGTACACGAACCCCCGGCACTGCTGGGTGACCGCCGCGATGCGCTGCTCCGTGGAGCTCGGCGCGACGAGGAAGATCCGGTCCAGCCCGGTCAGGTCGCTCGCCTCGATCCAGGCGCCTGCCTCGTCGGGGATGAGGTCGGGCGTGATGATCCCCGCACCCCCGGCAGCGGCCAGCCGCCGGGCGAACTCCTGGGGCCCCTGGCGCAGGATGAGGTTCCAGTACGACATCACCAGGGGCGGAGCGCCGGCGTCGCGGACGGCCCGAGTGGCCGTGAAGACGTCTGCGACGTGCACCCCGCGCCGCAGCGCCTGGTCCGCGGCGTACGCGATCACGGGTCCGTCCATCAGGGGGTCGCTGTACGGCACTCCCACCTCGACGATGTCCACGCCCGCCTCGACCATGGCGACCATCGCGTCCACCGACCCAGGCACGTCCGGGAACCCGACGGGCAGGTACCCCACGAGGGCTGCCCGGTCCTCCTCCCGGCAGCGTTGGAGGACCTCCCCGACCCCGATGCTCACTGTGCGCCGCCCGCAGGGGCGTCGTCGATGAGGCCGAAGTACTGCGCTGCCGTATGCATGTCCTTGTCGCCGCGCCCCGAGAGGTTGACCAGGAGCAGGCCGTCGCGCCCCAGCTCGCGCCCCACCTCGATGGCACCCGCCAGGGCATGCGCGGACTCGAGGGCGGGGATGATGCCCTCCGTGCGGCACAGCAGCTGGAAGGCGCTCATGGCCTGCTCGTCGGTGGCGTAGCGGTACTCGGCCCGTCCGGAGTCGCGGAGGAAGGCGTGCTCCGGGCCCACGCTGGGGTAGTCCAGGCCCGCGGAGATCGAGTGTGACTCGAGCGTCTGGCCGTCGTCGTCCTGCATGAGGTAGCTGAAGGTCCCGTGGAGCACTCCCGGCTCGGACGCCGCGAACCTGGCTGCGTGCCGGCCTGATGCCACCCCTTCGCCGCCGGCCTCGATGCCGACCAGCCGCACGCCGGCGTCGTCGATGAACCGGTGGAAGATCCCCATCGCGTTCGACCCGCCGCCGACGCAGGCGATGACGGCGTCGGGCAGCCTCCCGGTCACGTCGAGGACCTGGCCCCGCGCCTCCACGCCGATGATGCGGTGGAAGTCGCGCACCATCTCCGGGAAGGGATGCGGACCGGTCACCGTGCCGAGGATGTAGTGGGTATGGCCGACGTTCGTCACCCAGTCGCGCAGCGCGTCGTTGATCGCGTCCTTGAGGGTCGCGCTGCCCGTCGGCACGGCGACGACGGTCGCCCCGAGCATGCGCATCCGCGCCACGTTGAGCGCCTGGCGCTCAGTGTCCACCTTGCCCATGTAGATGACGCACTCGAGGCCCATCAGCGCGGCAGCCGTCGCGGTGGCCACGCCGTGCTGCCCGGCTCCGGTCTCGGCGATGACACGGGTCTTGCCCATGCGCTTGGTCAACAGAGCCTGGGCCAGCACGTTGTTGATCTTGTGGGAACCGGTGTGGTTGAGGTCCTCGCGCTTGAGGATGATGCGAGCCCCGCCGGCGTGCTCGGCGAAGCGGGGCACCTCGGTGATGATGCTGGGCCGGCCGGTGTACGTCCGGTGCAGCCGCTCGAGCTCGCCCAGGAACTCGGGGTCGACCATCGCCTTGTGCCGCGCCTCGTCCAGCTCCTCCAGCGCCGGGATCAGCGCCTCGGGGACATACCGCCCGCCGAACGGTCCGAAGCGACCGGGACGGGCCAGGGGCTGCGGTCGGAGGTCCGTCATGCCGGTACCCCCGCAGCGATGAGCTCGGCCGCCGCCAGGCGGGGCTGCGAGCCCTTCACGAGCGCCTCTCCCACCAGGACCGCGTCGGCCCCCTCGGCGGCATACCGTGCGGCATCCGCGGGACCGGCGACCCCCGACTCGGCCACGCGTACGCAGCCGTCGGGCACCAGCGGGGCGAGGCGACCGAAGGTGTCGCGGTCGACCTGGAGCGTCTTGAGGTTGCGGGCGTTCACCCCCACCACCGTGGCGCCCGCGTCCAGGGCACGGGAGACCTCCTCCTCGTCGTGCACCTCCACGAGCGCGGTCATGCCGAGGCGGCGGGCCAGGGCGTGCATCCGGACGAGGTCCGGCTGGGCCAGCGCCGCGACGATGAGCAGGACCACGTCGGCACCGTGCGCCCGTGCCTCGTAGAGCTGGTAGTCCGCCACCATGAAGTCCTTGCGTAGCACGGGGACCCGCACCCTGGCCCGCACGGCGTCCAGGTCGTCCAGGGAGCCCGCGAACCGTCGGCGCTCGGTCAGGACGCTCACTGCTGTGGCCCCGCCGGCCTCGTACTCCCCGGCGAGCGCGGCCGGGTCCGCGATGGCGGCGAGGGCGCCCTTGCTGGGACTGGACCGCTTCACCTCGGCGATGAGCCCCAGCCCAGGCCGGCGCAGCGCCGCTTCGGCGTCGAGGGGCGGCGCCACTGCCCACGCCAGGCGCTCGATCTCCGCTCGAGGCGTCGCGACCTCGGCGCGCGCGAGGTCTTCGCGGACGCCGGCAACGATGTCGTCGAGCACTGTGGCCATGCGCCACAGGCTATCCAGCGCAGCCCCGCAGGCCGGCGTCAGGGTCGCAGGACGGACAGCGCGGGGAGCAGGCGGGCTGCGCCGAAGACCAGCAGACCGGCGGCCCACACGGCCGTCACGACAGGAAGCCTGTCGGCCCAGGCAGGCCGACGCCCTTGGGACGCCGCCAGCAGCCAGGCGACATAGCCGCCGCACACCAGCAGGGCGGTGACGACGGCATAGACGTTCTCGGACGCGGCCGCGGTCCAGCTGCCGGTCAGCAGGTCGTGCGCCGCACGCAGGCCCCCGCAGCCGGGACACGGCACCCCGGTCAGCCGCAGGAACGGGCAGACCGGCCAGGACCCCGGCACGTGGGGGTCGTGCAGGACGACGGAAGCGGCCAGCGCCGCGCCTGCGGCTCCGGTCAGCAGCGGCGCGCGCAGCTGCTCACGCAACAGCGGGGCCGCCACGGACACGGCCTACTTCACCCCGACGGAGCTCTTCGGCGTATCGGGGGCGTCCGGCCCGTCGAGGGTCTTCGCGCCGTAGCCGGCCATGGAGAGCACCTTGCCGGCCACTGCGCCGACGACGCACACGACCGCGCCGATGACGAACAACGTCACGCTCGTGACGACCACGGCCCAGGAGCACAGAGCAGCGCCGAGGAGGATGATCCCCACGGCCGTCCAGATGGCGGTGTTGTGGCCGTGGTCTTCGTGGATCTCGTGCTCTGCCATGGTGCGTGGCTCCTCGGGCGGGGCGTCGGGGCGTGACGTTCGGGCGCTGATGCTCGGGCCCTGATGTTCGGGCGCTGATGTTCGGCCTAGCGGTGCGGCGCGCCGGGGTGAAGCGGTGCCGACGTGCCATATCCATTGTGTCAGGTGGTGACGGTGGGGTCCTCCCCAGCATCCAGCCTGTCCCAGTCGCTGGCGACCCGCTGACCCCGCGCTCCGGCCGTCGTGGCCGCGGGGGTCTCGTACCGCGCTCCGAGGCCGCGCCAGTGCCCGGACCCGGCGAGCCCTCCGGCGGCCGAGGCGAGGAGGAGCAGGCTCGCGAGGAGGCAGAGCCAGGGCCACGACGTCGCCGTCGCATGCGTCCCCAGCGACCCGGTACGCCCAGCGGCTCGCGCCGCCACCCCGCCGAGCGCACGGGCCGGGTCTGCCAGGATCCGGACCGCAAGCACCCCCTCCGCCACCCCTGCCAGCCCCAGCACGGAGAGCGTCACCCGGCGCACTACCGGCCCGCTCGTGGTGGCTGCCAGTGCGGCGGCCGCCGACACCAGGGCCAGCGCCACGACGCCGGAGGCCACGTCTCGGCCACTGCCGCTCACCCGGCTGGCTCCCAGCACCGCGTCGTCCACGGTTCCCCGGACCCAGGTGCGTCCGCCGCTGGCCAGGAGCACCCCAGCGCCGGCGAGGGCCAGCAGCACGACGGCGAGCTTCGACGTCGGCCGGGGCGCCCTCATCGCACGGTCCGCAGCGCGGAGGCGGTGGCGACTGCCCGCAGGGCTGCCGCTGCCTTGTTGACGGTCTCCTCGAACTCGGCGCTTGGCACGGAGTCCGCGACGATGCCCGCACCTGCCTGGACGTGGGCGGTGCCGTCTTTGACGACGGCGGTGCGGATGGCGATCGCCATGTCGAGGTCCCCGTGGAAGTCGAGGTAGCCGACGACGCCCCCGTAGATGCCGCGTCGGCTCGGCTCGTAGTGCTCGATGAGGCTCAGCGCGCGGGGCTTGGGTGCGCCGGACAGCGTCCCCGCCGGGAAGGTGGCAGCCAGCACGTCGTACGCCGTCCGTCCCGGCCGCAGGTCCCCGACCACGGTGGACTCGAGGTGCGTGACGTGGGAGTAGCGGCGGACGTTCATGAACTCGACCACGTCCACGGTGCCCGGCTCGCACACGCGCTGGAGGTCGTTGCGCCCGAGGTCGACGAGCATGACGTGCTCGGCACGTTCCTTGGGGTCGGCCAGCAGCTCTTCTGCGAGCCGCAGGTCGTCCTCCGGCGTCTTGCCCCGGGGGCGGGAGCCGGCGATGGGGTGGGTGATGGCACGGCGCCCGGTGACCTTGACCAAGGCTTCCGGGGAGGAGCCCACCACGTCGTACGACGTGCCGTCCCCCGACGGCAGCCGCAGCAGGTACATGTACGGGCTGGGGTTCGAGGAGCGCAGCGCCCGGTAGACGTCGAGGGCGTCGGCGCGGCACGGCGTGGAGAACCGTTGCGAGAGCACCACCTGGAACACCTCGCCGGCGCGGATGTCCTCCTTCGCCTGCTCCACCATCTGCTCGAAGTCCTGCCGGCTCACGTTGCTGCGGACCTCGGTCCGCGCCCGCCGGAACACCTCCGGGTCGACCGTGGCCACCGTGCTGGGGGCCGCAGCGGCGAGGTCGCTGCTCATGGCGTCGAGCCGCGCGACGGCGTCCGTCCAGGCCTGTTCGACACGCTCGTCGGTGCCGTCGAAGTTCACCGCGTTCGCCACGAGCAGCAGCGAGCCGTCGGCGTGGTCCAGCACTGCGAGGTCGGTAGCGAGCATCATCGTGATCTCGGGCAGCCGGAGCTCGTCGGGCAGCGACTGCGGCACCCGCTCCCAGCGACGTACGGCGTCGTAGGAGATGGCGCCCACCATCCCGCCGGTCAGCGGGGGCAGCCCCTCGATCGGCTCGGTCGCGAGCGCGACGACGGTGTCGCGAAGGGCGTCGAGAGGGTTCCCGCTGGTCGGCACCCCTACCGGCGGCTCACCGACCCAGTGCGCCTGGCCGTCGCGCTCGGTCAGCGTGGCGCCGCTCCCCGCGCCCACGATCGAGTAGCGGGACCAGACGCCGCCGTGCTCGGCCGACTCGAGCAGGAACGTGCCGGGCCTGTCCTTCGCGAGCTTGCGGTACACACCGACGGGCGTCTCGGCATCGGCCATCAGCCGTCGCACCACCGGGATGACCCGGCGGTCCTTGGCCAGGATCGCGAAGGTCTCCAGGGTGGGCCACGTCGTGCCGAACGAGAGGTCTGCTCCCACGTCAGGCATCGTCGCCCACCTCTGCCACCCGGGCTCCGAGGTCCCCGGCGTCGAAGCAGGTGCGGTCGCCTGTGTGGCACGCGGCTCCCACCTGGTCGACCCTGACGAGCAGAGCGTCGCCGTCGCAGTCCACGGCGACGGACCTCACATGCTGGACGTGCCCACTGGTGTCGCCCTTGCGCCAGTACTCCTCGCGGCTGCGGGACCAGAACGTCACCCGACCTTCGGACAGCGTCCGGCGCAGGGCCTCGTCATCCATCCAGCCCAGCATCAGTACTTCCCCGGTGTCGTACTGCTGCACGATGGCAGCCACCAGCCCTTGGACGTCGCGCTTGAGACGCCCCGCGATGGCGGGGTCGAGGACTGCGGGGGAGGTCACCGGGCCATTGTGCCGTGTGCTCAGCCGCGCTGCTGGGCCGCCCACGACGCGTGCAGCGCGGCGTACACCCCACCCTGCCGCACCAGGACACGGTGCGGGCCGCGCTCGACGATCCTGCCCCGGTCCACCACCACCACCTCGTCCGCCGCCTCGGCGGTGGAGAGCCGGTGCGCGATCGCGATGGACGTCCGTCCGCGGGTGAGCCCCTCCAGGGCGCGCTGCAGGCGGACCTCGGTCGAGGGGTCCACAGCGGACGTCGCCTCGTCGAGGACCAGCAGGTCGGGGTCCGCGAGGTAGGCGCGGGCGAGCGCGACGAGCTGGCGCTCTCCCGCCGACAGTGACTCGCCGCGTTGCCCGACCTCCGTCGCGAGCCCTTGGGGCAGGCCGGACAGCCACGCGTCGAGGCCGAGCTCGGTCAGGGCCAGGCGTACGTCGTCGTCGGTCGCTCCCGGACGGCCGAAACGGACGTTCTCCCGCAGGGTGGCGTCGAACAGGAAGCCCTCCTGCGGTACCAGGACCACCCGCTCGCGCAGCGACGAGAACCTCACCCGGCGCAGGTCCACCCCGTCGACCAGCACCCGTCCGCGGGTGGGGTCCATCAGCCGGGTGAGGAGCTTGGCCAGCGTCGACTTGCCCGAGCCGGTCTCCCCGACGATGGCCACGCGCGAGCGTGGCGCGATCGAGAGGTCGATGTCGTGGAGCACCTCCTCGCCGCCCGGGTAGGCGAACGACACACCCTCGAAGTCCACCGTGATGGGGCCACGCGGCAGCACCTCGCCCTCCTCGCCCGGGTCCGCCACGTCGGCCGGGGTGTCGACCACCCCGATGACCCGGCGCCAGCCGGCCACGGCGTTCTGCAGCTCGTTGAGGATCTCGGTCGCCTGCTGGACCGGCTGGGTGAAGAGGTTGACCAGGAACAGGAAGGCGAGGAGCTTGCCGAGGGTCAGGTGTCCCGCGGACGCCTGGACCGTCCCCACGACGAGCACGACCGCCAGCGTCAGGCCGGCCACCAGCTGGCCGGAGGAGAAGGCGGCCACGGACCTGACCTGCGCGCCGATGGAGGCGACCCGGTGCGCCTCGATGGCCTCGTCGATGCGCGTTGCGGTCCGTTCCTCCACCCCATAGGCACGGATGGTCGCTGCTCCCACCACGGACTCGGAGACCGCGGCGAGCAGGTCCCCGACCCGTTCGCGCACCGTGGTGTAGGCCCGTCCCACGATGGTCTGGAACCGACGGATCACGAACAGCAGCGGGACGAAGCAGAGCCAGACGACGGCCGTGAGCAGCGGGCTGTAGAACAGCATCAGGGCGGTGGCCACGGCGATCTGGCCGAGGCTCAGGATGAGGATGATGCCCCCGAACTGGACGAACTGGCTGATCGTGTCGACGTCGGAGGTCACCCGGCTCACCATCGAGCCGCGCCGCTCGCTGTTCTGGGTCAGCATCGACAGGTCATGCATGTGCCGGAACCCCCGCAGCCGCAGGGAGGCCAGCCCTGCTTCCGAGGCCCGGAAGAGCCGCACGTTCACCGCGTACGCGCATGCCGCGGTGATGACCACGGCCACGAGGGCCAGCAGGACGTCGCGGGTGACCAGGCCCGGGTCCGGGCCGTTCTTGCCGAGGAGCCCGTGGTCGGTCGTCTGCTGCACGACGAAGGGCACCACGACCCGGCCGGCCGTCGTCAGGGCGGCCAGGCCGAGCGTGACGCCGAGGCCGCGGCGCAGCTCCGGCGACAGGTCGACCCCCCGACGCAGGGTGTCGAGCGTGCCCAGGCGCGAGGTCGCGTCGATGGTGCTGCTCACGCCGTGACCTCCTCGTCGGCTGCCATGGCAGCCCGCTCGGCCGCCTCGCGGACGTACGCCGTGACGAGCCGTTCGTAGCCGGGACACCGTTCTTGTAGCTCGTCATGGCTGCCCTGGTCGACGACCCGGCCCGCCTCGATGTACACGATGCGGTCGGCCAGCGTGATGGTCGACATGCGGTAGGCCACGACGAGCACCGTCGTCCCGTCGCTGCTGGACCGCAGCGCGGCCAGGATCGCCTGTTCCACGGAAGGGTCGACGGCGCTGGTCGCGTCGTCCAGGACGAGGACCTGGGGCCGCCGGATGACCGCCCTGGCGAGGGCCAGGCGCTGTCGCTGGCCGCCGGACAGGGACGCCCCCCGCTCCCCGACCCTGGTGTCGAGGCCGTGTGGCAGCTCGCGGACGAAGGCCGTCGCCTGGGCCGTCTCGAGCGCCTGCCACACCTGCGCGTCGTCGAAGTCGGCGCCGAGGGCGATGTTCCCGCGCACCGTGTCGTCGAACATGAACGTCTGTTGTGGCACGAGCGCGGCCACCTCACTCACCCCTCCCCGCCGGACCTCGCGCAGGTCCACACCGTCGAGGCTGACCGTGCCGTGGTCGGGGTCCACCAGCCGAAGGGTGAGGTTGGTGAGCGTCGACTTTCCGGAGCCGGTCGGCCCCACGAGGGCCACGGTGGCACCGGCGGGGACCTCGAGGCTGACGCCGTGGATCGCCTGGAACCTGGACTCGACGCCGTCCTCGTCGACGATGTCGTAGGAGTAGTCGACGTCCTCCAGACGCGAGTCAGACGCGCCGTGGCGCTGCAGCTTCGCCGAGCCGTAGGGCAGCTCTCCCCGTGCCTGCAGCACCGCGTCGACCCGGTCCCAGCCGACCACGGTCCGCGGCAGCTCACCGAGGACCCAGCCGAGCGCCCGGACGGGGAACGCGAGCACGGAGATGAGATACGCGACCTGGACCACGGCGGCCGGCTGGAGCGCACCGGAAGCGACCTGACGCGCCCCCACGGCCAGGACGGCGAGCGTGCCGAGCGTGGGGATGGCCTCGATGACGGGGTCGAAGGTCCCCCGGGTTCGGCCCACCGCGACGTTGGCCGCCTGGAGGCGCCGGGTGACCTCCTCAAACCGCCTCGCCTCCTCGTCCTCGCGCCCCATGGACTTGACGATGAGCGCCGCCTCGAAGCTCTCGTGGGCCACCTCGCTGACCTCGGCGCGCAGCTGCTGGGCCCGGGACACCTTCGGCGACATGGATCGCTGGAACACCACGTTGGCCAGGAAGAGCGCAGGGAAGACTGCGAGGCCGATGAGCGCCATCACCGGGTCGACCAGGACCATCTGGACGATCCCGGCGACGAGCATGATCAGCACGCCCAGGGCCATCGGCAGCGGCGCGAAGACGTTCCACGTCGCCTCGACGTCGGCGTTCGCGTTGGACAACAGCTGTCCTGAGGGGTGCCGGTGGTGCCACGACAGCGGCAGACGCAGGTACTGCCGGGTGACCTCGCGCCGGAACGTCGCAGCGACGTTGTACATCGTGAAGCCGGCGGCGATGCGGCGGATCACCACGCCCACGACGTTGACCAGGACGACGCCGGCGACCCAGGCGAAGATGACCCGCAGCTGGTGAGCGCTCACGTGCCCCGCCGCCACGGCGGGCTGGACCTGCTCACGGGTCACCTTGCCGATAGCCCAGGCCGTGAGCACCGTCATGACGCCGTAGACGGTGCTTCCCGCGACGGCGAAGGCGAACCAGCGCGGCTCCCGACGGATGCCGACCGCCACGATGCCCAGGCTGCGACGCAGCGACGGGGCGACGTCGACGGACATGGCTGACCTCCGGGTGTGCGTGAGGTGGGGGGAGATCCAACCCTCTCACGGGGCAGGCATGATGGCAGCCATGACCCAACTCGCCCGGCTCGAGCGCGACGCCCTCTGCGACACCTTCCTCGCCCACGGTCCGCAGGCACCGACCCTCTGCTCGCCGTGGACCGCCGCGGACCTCGCCGCCCACATCGTCATCCGGGACCGCCGCCCTGACCTGGCACCGGGCATCTGGCTGTCGCCGCTGGCCGGACGCCTCGAGAAGGGCCAGGCGCAGTATGCCGCGAAGCCGTGGCCGGAGCTCGTGGAGCTCGTGCGTGCCGGGCCCCCGACGTGGTCGCCCGCGCGCCTGCCGGCGATCGACGACACGGTCAACTTCGTGGAGCTCTTCATCCATCACGAGGACGTCCTGCGGGGCGACGAGACGCCGGGACCTCGCCGGGAGCTCTCCACCCGGCAGTCCCGGGCCGTGTGGAAGACGCTGGGGCGGACCGCCAGGCTGCTGTTCCGGCGGAGCCCGGTCGGGGTGGTGCTCCAGACTCCCGAGGGTGAGGAGCTGCCGGCGCGAGCGGCGACCGAGCTCGGCACCGTGCTGCTCCAGGGCCGGCCGGAGGAGCTGCTGCTCGCGGCATACGGCCGGCGGCGCGTCGCGGCCCTCGAGGAGACCGGCGGCAGCGACCTCGTCAAGGCCCTGTGGACGTCTCCGGTCGGGCTCTCGTAGCGGACAGCTGGCCGGCGGCATGGCCGGCCCAGCAACCGGCGCGGTGGCCGGCCCCCTAGCGAACGCAGATGCCGTCCTGGCGCAGCGCTTGCTTGACCGCGCCGATGGTCAGCTCGCCGAAGTGGAAGACGCTGGCTGCCAGGACCGCGTCGGCGCCCGACCGCACGGCAGGCGCGAAGTCGCCCACCGCGCCGGCACCTCCACTGGCGATGATGGGGACGCGGACCTCGGACCGCACGGCCTCGATCAGCTCGAGGTCGAAGCCGTCACGGGTCCCGTCGGCATCCATGGAGTTCAGCAGGATCTCCCCCGCGCCCAGCTCGGCGGCCCGCACGCACCACTCGATCGCGTCGATGCCTGTGCGGGTGCGGCCACCGTGGGTGGTCACCTCAAAGCCGCCGCTGGCTGGTCCCGCGTCGTCGCGGCGGCGGCGGACATCGGCTGACAGCACGAGGACCTGCGAGCCGAAGCGGGCCGCGATCTCGTGCACCAGCTGCGGACGAGCGATGGCGGCGGTGTTGACGCCCACCTTGTCCGCCCCGGCCCGCAACAGCCGGTCGACGTCGTCCACGGTACGGACGCCTCCCCCGACCGTGAGGGGGATGAATACCTGCTCGGCGGTGCGTCGGACGACGTCGTAGGTGGTCTCCCGGTTGCCGCTGCTGGCCGTGACGTCGAGGAAGGTGAGCTCGTCGGCACCCTGCTGCCCGTAGGCCTTCGCCAGCTCCACCGGGTCGCCCGCATCACGCAGGTTCGCGAAGTTGACCCCTTTGACGACGCGTCCGGCATCCACGTCCAGGCAGGGGATCACGCGCGTGGCGACAGTCACCCGCCCAGCGTATCCACCTATCGTTGGCCCCATGGCGAGCGATCGCGGTACGGTCCACCTCGATGCCCGCGCCGCCCTCGATGCCCTGGTCGCCCTCGTCGAGTCGCGTGAACCCCGCTGCGCTGCAATACATCTGGTCGCCATCGACGGTCCGAGTGGTGCCGGCAAGACCACCCTGGCGGCTGAGGCTGCGGCCCTGCTCGCCGCCCCCACGGTGCATCTGGACGACCTCTACCCGGGCTGGGACGGGCTGCGAGCCGCCACCGAACGCGTGCAGCAGTGGGTCGTCGAGCCGCTGAGGGCCGGGCGTCCAGCGCGCTACCGGCGCTGGGACTGGCTCCGGGGGGCCGATGCGGACTGGGTCGAGCTGCCGGCGGCGCCGGTCGTGCTGCTCGAGGGGTGCGGGTCGGGCGCCCTCCCGGCGGGCGCGGCCCTCTCGGCACTGGTGTGGGTGGAGGCAGAGGAACAGGTGCGCTACGCCAGGGCCATCAACCGCGACCCCGGCTTCGCGGAGTTCTGGAGCAGGTGGGCGGCCCAGGAGGACGAGCTGTTCTCAGCCGACCGCACCCGGGACCGGGCCGACCTGGCGATCGACACGACAGACCAGCCGCTGTAGTCCCGCGCCTGTAGTGCGGTCGCGCGTTTCCGGGCAGGACCGCGCTGGTCGGACCCCGCGCCGCAGCCGGAGGCGGTGCCGGCCCACGGCCGGCACCGCCTCGTACGCGGCCGTTCAGCAGCCCTTGGCCACCGAGGCGAAGCCCGTGTAGGCACCGCCGATCCCGATGGTCCGCGGTCCCATGAAGGTGTACCGGCCGTCCCACGAGCTCAGCCCCAAAGGCGTCGTGCCGTTACGGGCGAACCAGTTGGCGTTGACCTCGTCCTCGGGGTGCCACACGTTGTTCGCCGCGGAGTCGGGGTTGCCGGCGAGCGGGAACCACACCCCGACGACGGGGTCGCCCGTCTCGAGAACTCCCGTGCATCCGTACTGCGGCGCTGTCGGCGTCAGCCACGGCTGGACGGCGTTGTCGACGAACGGGTCGTCGAGCCACTCCGCCACCTCGTGGGAGAGGCCGTGGATGTCGGCGATCCCCCGGGTCGGGGAGGTCGTCGGGGAGAACCCGGTGTACGTGTTCGGCGTGGTGTACGCGGCGTAGATGAACGTCTGCACCGGGTTGTTGCCCTGGCCGTTGGCCTGGCCCGCGCCATGCCCCAGCGGCATGGCCGCACCGTGGTAACCCAGCGTGCAGCAGTTCGTGTAGTTGTCATGGCCGTCGAACAGCAGGACGTTGTGGGTCAAGAAGATCGGCACCGTGGTGGGGTCGATCTGCAGCGATCCCATCAGCTGTTGGAGCTTCGTGGAGAACCACTGGCCCTCCACGATCCCAGCCACGGCCCCGGACACGCGCTGGTACGCGACGCCCTGGCTCGCCGGGACCGCGAACCGCTGCTTGGGGAGCACCGTGGTGTTCGCCAGCTTGACGTGGTAGCCCGAGCCGATCTTTCCGAACTGCGCCCGCATGAAGACGTCGCCGTACTGGCCGGTGTCACCGCCGAGATCACCGGGGTAGGTGTTGGCGGCGAAGATGGGTGAGCTCAGCGTCTTGGCGACGTCATTCGGAGAGCCGGTGGTGGGGTCGGCGTCCCAGTCCTGGGCCTTGGCGTCGTAGCCGTACAGCTTGCTGACGGCCGACATGTCCTGTCCCGCCGCCACGAAGGTGAACTCCAGCGGGATGATCTCGGTCTTGACGGTCGTAGAGCCTCCCTTGCGGGGGTCCGAGCCGACCATCGTCGCGGTGTACTTCACGCCGTTCGTCGGATCCGTGTACGTGAAGGACCAGTGAGGGATGGTGCGAGCGCCGTACGTCGGCGTCACACTGCCTGCAGTACCGAACCGAGCGTCGCTGGCGGGGCCGGGTGCGGCACCACCCTTGGCGGAGGCGGTCGCGACCGAGGCGAACGGCACCATGGCCAGCGCACTGCCGACCAGGGCTGCGACGGCAGCACCGAGAAGCTTTCTGCTCATGCGTTCCCTTTCGAATGTGAAGCGGTCTCCCTGGTAGGGCGGCAGCATCGGGGTCAAGGCGTGACCCGGCACGGTCGTGCTGGGTCACCTTGGAGGCTATGTCGGCTTCGGGCCACCTCCCTCCCTCCGATGACGGAGGTGTGGACCACAGGGCCCGGCGGCCGTCCACCTCATCCTCGACAGCTGGTACGGACCTGCCACGCCATAATCGGGGAATGGAACCGGGCGACATGATGGCGGCGGTCAGCAGCTCCCTCGAGCAGCGCACCGGCCGGACCCTCGAGCAGTGGGCGACCGTGGTGAAGGCGTCCGGCGTCGACCCGCTGGACCAGCGGGCGGTGCGCGCCTGGCTCAAGGACGTGCACGGCGTACCGCAGAACTCGCAGTGGGCCATCGCCGAGGAGGCCGCGACCCAGGCGGGGTGGGTGCGGCCTGACGCCGACGGGTACACCGACGCGCTGTACAGCGGCAGGAGGGCCCAGCTCCGAGCCATCCACGACGCCGTGATCGTGCTCGCCGAGGGGCTGGGCCCCGACGCCCGCCGGGAGGGACGTGGCGGCTACATCCCGGTCGTCCGCAAGACGCAGTTCGTGGCAGTGGCGCCGGGACCTCGGCACACCGTCCGGGTCGGCTTCCGGTTCCGGGAGGGCACGCCTGTCGACGAGCGGCTGTCCCCGGCCAAGGGGTTCGCCCAGGCGACCCACTGGCTGCACCTGCCCTCGGACGCGGACGAGGACGACCTCCGGTCGCTGGAGCCGCTCCTCGAGGCGGCCTACCTCCAGAACGGCTGACGTGCGCTCGTCGGGCCGGCTGCGCAGCGCCGGAGCAGGCCTCTCCCCCTCGAGCGTGGACCTGGGCCGCGCCGCCGCGCGGTCGCGCCACGAGGCTGCCGCGCGGACGCACCGGCTGCTGAGCCGGATGTTCTTCATCGTCCAGTGCGGTCTCGGCGCCGCCACCGCGTGGTGGGTGGCCAACGACCTCCTGCACCACCCGCGTCCGTTCTTCGCGCCCGTCACCGCCATCATCAGCCTCGGTATGTCGTTCGGCCAGCGGCTGCGCCGGGTCACCGAGGTCATGATCGGCGTGGCCGTGGGCGTCTTCATCGGGGATGCCTTCGTGCACTTCTTCGGCTCGGGGCTCTGGCAGATCGTGGTCGTCGTGGTGCTCGCGATGAGCGTCGCGGCGCTCCTGGGCGCCGGGCTGCTGCTCACCACGCAGGCCGGCGTGCAGTCTGTCATCGTGACGACGCTCATCGCCGACCCGGGGCAGTCCTTCACCCGTTGGCTCGACGCCGTCGTGGGGGGCGTCGTGGCCCTGCTCTTCACCCTCGTGGTCCCGGCCGCGCCGCTGCGGCGACCGCGACAGCAGGCGTCCCTGGTGGTGCAGGAGATCAGCGCCATCCTGACCGACACCGCGCGGGCCCTACGGACCGCCGACTCCGACCTCGCCTCGGCGACTCTCGCGCGGGCCCGTCAGTCCGAGTCCATGCTCGCCGAGGCCCGGGCGCTTTCGGCCGAGGGCATCGCGGTCGTCCGCCTCTCGCCGTTCCGCCGCCGGCACCTGCCCGGCGTGCAAGCCATCGCGGACCTGCTCGAACCGCTCGACCGGGCCATCCGGAACCTGCGGGTGCTGGTGCGGCGAGCCGCCATCGCCACCTGGCGGGACGAGCCCGTGCCCACCGCCTATCTGCGGCTGCTGGACTCGCTGGCCGAGACGACGCACGACATCGCGCGGGAGCTCGCGGAGCGGCGCCTGCCCACCAACGCCCAACGCGGCCTGCAGCAGATCGGCGAGCTCAGCGCGGTCATCGACCACTCCGCCGGCCTGTCGGGTGAGGTGATGAGGGCTCAGATACGTTCCATGGTGGTGGACCTGCTGATGCTCACAGGGCTGCCGCACGACGAGGCGTTCGAGATGGTGCCGGAGTCCATGACGACCGCACCCCACGACGGCTGAGGGCTCCTGAGACACTGGCGCGCGATGTCATCTCCTCGTCCCCACCCCCGCCTGCATCTGCCTCCCACCTGGGTCATGGCCCTGAGCCTCGTGGCCGTCGCGGTGAACCTGCGGACCGCCATGGCCAGCGTGCCGCCGCTCGTCCAGACGATCGGCGCGGACCTGCACCTGTCCAACGCCGCCTTGGGCGCGCTGACGACCCTGCCCGTGCTCTGCATGGGCGTCTTCGCGCCCTTGGCCCAGCGGATCGCGCTGAGGGTCGGCGCCGCGGGGGCGATCGAGCTGGCCGTCGTGTGCGTGGCCGTGGGACTCGGCCTCCGGTTCGCCGGCGGTCAGGCGTGGGCGCTGTATGCCGGAACCTTCGTCGCGGGCGTGGGGATCGCCATCGGCGGCACCCTGCTCCCGGGCCTGGTCAAGGAGCTGTTCCCACCGCAACGCTCCGGGCTCGTCACGGGCCTGTACATGCTCGCCATGATGGGTGGCGCGGGCGCGTCCTCCGCGCTCTCGGTGCCGCTGCGGGACCGGCTGGGGTCCTGGGAGGCATCCCTGGGCTCGTGGAGCATGCTGGCGCTGGTCGGCGTGCTGGCCTGGCTGCCGGTATGGCGCGGCCACACGCGTCACCGCGCTGCCAACCCCACGCTGCTCGTCCCGGCGCGGCTGCCCTGGGGGCACCTCACCGCGTGGCTGGTCGCGACATACCTGTCGCTGCAGTCGATCGAGTTCTACTCGACCCTGGCGTGGCTCGCCCCGACGTACACCGGTCGTGGCTGGGACGCGACGCACGCGGGCTACCTGCTCAGCGTGTTCACTGCCGCTCAGCTCGTCTCCGGACTGCTCGGCCCAGTCCTGACCGACCGCATCCATGACCACCGAACCCTCCTGGTGGCAGCCTCCGTCCTCGGCCTCCTGGGCCAGGCAGGGCTCTGGCTGGCGCCCGGGGCTGCGCCCTGGGTCTGGGCGACGGTGCTCGGTTTCGGCCAGGGCGCCTCGTTCTCCCTGGGCCTCGTGCTGATGGTCGACTACGCGCAGACGCCGGCCGCGAGCGCCCGGCTGGCCGGGATGGCGTTCTTCTTCAGCTACGGCATCGCCTCTCTGGGACCCGCGACCATGGGGGCGCTGCGCGATGCCACGGGTGGGTTCCAGGCGGTCTGGATGACGCTGACCCTGCTCATGGTCGGTCAGATCGCCGTCTCGGCCGTGCTTCGCCCAGGCTTGCGCCGCGTGGAGTAGCGACCAGCGCTCGGGCCTCAGGGCCTGTGGCCTCAGCGCCCGGTGACCTCAGGGCCCGGTGATCTCAGGGCCCGGTGGCCTCAGGGCCCGGTGACCTCAGGACCGGCCGGGAAGGGTCCGAGCGCTTGGACGAGGGCAGCCAACCGTCCGGCTTCCGCCTGCGCCACCTGCCCGTCGGCCCGCTGGATCGCCATGACGGCGAGCGTGTCCGTGTCCACCAGCTCGATCGTCACCCAGGGGTCGCCACCCCCGAAGCGCACGTCCGCGACCGCGCCCCACGGGACGGTGCGCGTCGTCAGGAGGTTCCGGACGACGAGTTCCTCCCGCGACGGGACGGCGCGGATCGAGGCGAACCTCCACAGAAGGAACGCAATCGCCACCCCCATCGCGGCGTAGAACACCCGGTCGCCGGCACGCCACGTGCCGCCCACGTCCGGACCGGGAAGGAATACCGCGATCAGCCCGAAGAGCAGCAGCGTGGCGGCGGCGGCGGCGTACGCCACCGCCCGCCCGCGGCGGGGCTGGAACACCGCGAAGGCTGGCTGCCCGCCGTTGCCCTGCGCCGTCCCCGCAGGAAGGTCCGGCTCGGGCGTCACAGCCGGCAGGCGGCGATGTCCGTGACCAGGATGGCGCGGGCGCCCAGGTCGTACAGCTCGTCCATGATCGCGTTCGTCCGGGCCCGCGGGACCATGGCCCGCACCGCAGCCCACTCCTTGTTCTGCAGCGCCGAGACGGTGGGCGACTCCAGTCCGGGCGTCACCGCACAGGCCTGCTCGACCAGTCCCACGGGTACGTCGTAGTCGAGCATCACGTAGTGCCGGGCGGTGATGACGCCGGTGAGCCGTCGGCGCAGCACCTCGACAGCCGCCGTCTCGTGGGACCCCTCGCGACGGATCAGGACGGCCTCACTCCGCAGGATCTCGTCGCCGAAGACCTCCAGGCCCTGCTGACGCAGGGTCGTGCCGGTCTCGACCACGTCCGCGATGACGTCGGCAACGCCGAGCGTGATGGCGGTCTCGACTGCACCGTCCAGCCGCACCACCTGCGCGGCTACCCCGTGCTCGGCCAGGTGCTTCTCCACGAGGCCGGGGTAGCTCGTGGCCACCCGGTGTCCCGAGATGTCGGAGACCCGTGCGCACGTGCCGCGTCTGCCGGCGTACCGGAAGGTCGACGCCCCGAAGCCCAGCGTCATGACCTCGATGGCCGCGCTGCCCGAGTCGAGGAGGAGGTCGCGGCCGGTCACGCCGCAGTCGACGGTGCCGGACCCGACGTAGACGGCGATGTCGCGGGGGCGCAGGTAGAAGAACTCGACGTCGTTGTCGGCGTCGGTGACGACGAGCTCCTTGGCGTCCCGGCGCACCCGGTAGCCGGCCTCGCGGAGCATCTCCACGGAGGGCTCGGACAGGGACCCCTTGTTGGGCACGGCGATTCGGAGCATGGCGGTGGTTCCTAGAGGTGGGTGTAGACGTCGTCGAGGCTGATGTCGGAGGCGACCATGAGGACCTGGAGGTGGTAGAGGAGCTGGGAGATCTCTTCGGCGGCGCGCTCCTTGCCCTCGTGCTCGGCGGCCATCCACACCTCCGCCGCCTCCTCGACGATCTTCTTGCCGATCGCATGCACCCCGGCGTCGAGCGCGCGGACCGTCCCGGAGCCCTCCGGACGGGTGACCGCCTTCTCGGTGAGCTCGGCGTAGAGGTCGTCGAAAGTCTTCACGCGCCCAGGGTACGGGGGGCCCAGCCGGCCAGCGTGGTCGCAGTCGCCACGGCCGCCACCGCGGCCTCGTACCCCTTGTCCTCGCTGGATCCTGGGAGCCCGGCTCGGGCCAGCGCCTGCTGGTCGTCGTCACACGTCAGGACGCCGAAGCCGACCGGACAGCCGGTGGTGACGCTGACCTGCGTGAGGCCGTTCGTCACCCCGGAGCACACGTACTCGAAGTGCGGCGTCCCACCACGGATGACGACTCCGAGAGCGACCAGCGCGTCGTATGCCGGCGCCAGACGCGCGCAGGCGACGGTCAGCTCGACGGTGCCGGGGACGCGCACGAGAGGCACGTCGCGCACCCCGGAGTCGCCCAGCCCTCGCCGAGCCCCGTCGACGAGACCGTCCATGACCTCGCTGTGCCACGAGGCGGCGACGATGGCGACGCGCAGGCCGGAGCCGTCGGCGGTGATGGTCGGTGAACCGTGGCCGCTCACGCCGTGACCCCGGCGTCCGCCGCGTCGAGGATCAGGTCGTGACCCATCCGGTCGCGCTTGGCGCGAAGGTACCGCCGGTTGGCCGGGTTGGGCGCGATGGACAGGCCCTCCACGCTCGCCACGTCCACGCCGTAAGCCCTCATGGCGGCCACCTTGGCCGGGTTGTTCGTGAGCAGCCGAACCGGGCCGAGGCCGAGGTCGGCCAGGATCGCGGCCCCCGCGACGTACTCCCGTCCGTCCACCGGCAGGTCGAGCTCCAGCTGGGCGTCCACCGTGTCCAGGCCCCGGTCCTGAAGGGCGTAGGCCTGGAGCTTGGACACCAGACCCACGCCACGTCCCTCGTGCCCCCGGAGGTAGACCACGACGCCGCCCTCGGCGGCCACCCGTTCCAGGGAGCGTTCGAGCTGCGGCCCGCAGTCGCAGCGCAGTGAGCCGAGGGCGTCGCCGGTCAGGCACTCCGAGTGAAGGCGCACCAGCGGGGCGGCTCCTGCCGTACCGCGTGGGCTCACCAGTGCGAGGTGCTCGTCACCGGTGAGCCGGTCCCGGTAGCCGACGGCTGCGAACTCGCCGTGCCGGGTGGGCAGCCGGGTCTGCGCGAGCCGCTCCACGCGGTCGTGCCGCTGTCGCCAGGCGACGAGCTGCGCGATCGTGATGACCGGCAGGTCCGCGAGTGCACCCGTCGCCATCACCTGCGCGCCGCGCATCATGGTGCCGTCGTCGTTGACCAGCTCGCCGATGGCTGCCACGGGCGCCAGGCCGGCCAGCCGGCACAGGTCCACCGCAGCCTCCGTGTGGCCCGGCCTCTGCAGGACGCCACCGTCCCTGGCACGCAGGGGGATGACGTGGCCGGGCCGGAGGAACGACTCCGGCGTCGCGGCGGGGTCCGCCAGCAGGCGGATGGTCGTGGCGCGGTCGGCTGCGCTGATCCCGGTCGTCACGCCGAAGGCAGCGTCCACACTGACGGTGTAGGCGGTCCGAAGAGGGTCCCGGTTGTCGGCGACCATGAGGGGCAGGCCAAGCCGGTCCGCCGTCGCGCCGGGGACCGGCACACAGACGTAGCCGCTAGTGTGCCTGATGGTCCACGCCATCCACTCGTCGGTGAGGGTCTGTGCAGCGAGTACGACGTCGCCCTCGTTCTCCCGGTCCTCGCTGTCGGTCACCAGCACCGGGCGCCCCGCACGTAACGCCGCGAGCGCCTGCTCGACCGTCGCGAGCCCGGTCATGCCCGAGCCTCGGACAGCTCTCTGACCGGCTCCGGTTCTTCGCGCGAGGCCTTCAGCCAGACGAAGAACCCGTACACGACCAGCGCCCCGTACACGGCGTAGAGCACAGCCGACGGGTAGAACCTGGAGTGGACCAGCAGGGGGACTCCGACGATGTCCACGGCGATCCAGGCCAGCCAGAAGTCGTTCCACCCGCGCGCCATGGCGTAGGTGGCCACGATGGACCCGACGAAGATCCATGCGTCGCACCAGTAGTACCAGCGTGGCGCCGGCCACCCGGCGCCGATGAGGGCGAAGACCCACTGGAGCACGACGACGCCGGCGAGCCAGAACCCGACGTACCCCGCCCTTTCCCGCATGGTGGCCCAGCGAGGCGTGATGGCGGGCCGCGCCGTGCCTTCGGCGTGGTTCGCCCGGCGCACCTGCTGCCATCGCCACCAGCCGTAGACGCTGGTGATCACGAAGAACACCTGCCGTCCCGCCTGGCCGTAGAGGGTGGTGTGCTGGGGGTTGCTGAACGCGACGCCGAAGAACACGGTGAAGAGCAGGACGTTGCCGACGATCCCCACGGGCCAGGCCCAGACACGGCGCCGCATGCCTCCGATCGCGGAGGCGAACCCGAAGGCATTGCCGACCACCTCCCGCCAGAGGATCTGCTGGCTGCCGAGGTGCAGCTGGGCGTCGAAGAGCTTCTCGAGCCAGTTCATACCGTGGTCTCCTGATCGCTGGTAGTCGTGCTGTCGTGCGGAGGGGCGAAGGCGAGGAGGCGTTCGACGTACTTCGCCAGCACGTCCACCTCGAGGTTCACGGGATCCCCCACGACCTTGTGTCCCAACGTGGTCAGGGCCAGAGTCGTCGGGATGAGTGACACGGTGAACGAGTCGGTGCCCAGCGTCGCCACGGTGAGGCTGACGCCGTCGACCGTGATGGAGCCCTTCTCCACGACGTAGCGAGCCACCGTGGGCGGAAGGCTGAAACGCACCACCTCCCACCGGTCCCCCGGGACGCGTTCCGTGATGGTCGCCGTGGCATCGACATGTCCCTGGACGACATGGCCACCGAACCGGCTGCCGGTCGACATGGCGCGCTCCAGGTTCACCGGGTCACCAGCGGCCAGGGAACCCAGGCTGGTTCGGCTCAGAGTCTCGGCCATCACGTCCACCGTGAACCGGCCGCTCGAGTGCTCCACCACCGTGAGGCAGATCCCGTTCACCGCGATGGAGGCGCCGTGGACCGCGTCCTGGGTGACCAGCGGCCCCGCGACGGTCAGGCGGGCGGAGTCCCTGCCGTGCTCGAGGGCGACGACCGTGCCGAGCTCCTCCACTATCCCGGTGAACATCAGCCGATCTCCTTGAGGCAGGCGGTGAGCCGCACATCGTGGCCGATGAGCGTGATGTCGGTCGGCTCGAGCCGGAGGGCGCGGCCCATGGTCGTGATGCCGAGGTCGCCGACGGACGGGCGACCGCGTCCGAGCAGAACCGGTGCGACGTAGGCGACGACCTCGTCGACCAGACCGGCGGACATGAAAGCGGCCGCGACCGTGGGGCCACCCTCGAGCCACAGGTGGTGGATCTCCGCCCTCGCCAGCGCTGCAAGGACCTCGTGCGGGTCCCGGGTCCGCAGGTGCCAGGTCGGTGCTGCGTCGTCGAGCACCCGCGCGGTCACAGCCAGCTCGCGCACCCCCATGACGACACGCACCGGCTGTCGCTCGTACAGGCGGCCGTCCGCCCGACGCGCGGTCAGGTGGGGGTCGTCGGTGAGCGCCGTCCCGGTCCCCACGAGGATGGCTCCGCACCGAGAGCGCTGGACGTGCACGTCCTGGCGCGCCTTCTCCCCCGTGATCCACCGGCTCGTGCCGTCGGCGGCTGCGCTGCGCCCGTCCAGGGTCGTCGCGAGCTTCCAGGTGACCCAGGGCCTTCCAGTGGTCACCAGCTGGGTCCACGTCCGGTTCAGGAGCTCCGCCTCGGTCGCCAGCACCCCAGCCCGAGTCCCCACGCCGTGCTCAAGGAGCCACTGGCCGCCACCGGCCGCTGCCGGGTTCGGGTCCGTCTGGGCAAAGACGACGCGCCGCACCCGCGCAGCGCGCAGCGCCTGCGCGCACGGCTGTGTGCGGCCGGTGTGGTTGCACGGCTCCAGGGAGGCGTACGCGGTGCAGCCCTCGGCCCGGTCGCCGGCGGCGGCGAGCGCGTCCGCCTCGGCGTGCGGGGTCCCGGCGCCCCGGTGCCAGCCTTCGGCCACGAGGCTCCCGTCGGGCCCGACGAGGACGCACCCGACGCGCGGGTTGGCGTCAGCCTCGGGTCCGCGCTCGGCCAGCTCCAGGGCGCGACTCATCCACACCTCGTCGGCGTCCGTGGTGTGCTGCCCCGTCATGTCCTGCCCTCGTGCTCCAGACCGATGGTCGAGCTCCGGGGACCGAGCAGGGCGCCCGAGGGCCGCCACACCGGGAGCCGGTGACAGGACGGACCTCGAAGGTCTGCTTCGCGTGCTGCCTACCATCCGGACTTTCACCGTCGGTCCTGGAGTTCCACCAGGTCAACCGGCCGCTGGCTGCGGTCGGGTCGCGGACTGTCACCGCCGGTTCGGAGTTGCACCGACCCCGGAGCACGTCACCGTCATTATGCCAGGGGGCCGGGCGACGTCAGCGGGGCGTCCGAGTGACGGTCCTCACTACGAACCCCGCAGAGCGCCCGCCGACCCGCGTCCGTGTGCCCGCCGCGCAGGGGCCCTGCCGCATGGCGGCGGGTCATCGCGAGTGGCAGTGCGCCGTCGCGAGCGCCCTGAGGTGCTCGACGGCCTGCGCGGCGTCGTCGGCACCGTACACGGCGGAGCCGGCGACGAACACGTCGGCGCCGGCCTCGGCACACTGCTCGATGGTCCCAGCCGACACACCCCCGTCCACCTGCACCCAGATCTCCCCGCCGTGGTCACGAACCGCCTGCCGCACCTGGGCCACCTTGGGCAGCTGGTCGGCCATGAAGGACTGGCCGCCGAACCCGGGCTCGACGGTCATGACGAGAACCATGTCCAGGTCGGGAAGCAGCTCCTCGTACGGCGGGAACGCCGTACCCGGCTTGAGCGCCAGGCCCGCCCGCGCGCCGGCAGACCGCAGCGCCCTGGCGACGGCGCGTGGGTCCCGTGCCGCCTCGACGTGGAAGGTGACCGAGCCGGCGCCGGCCTCCGCGTACTGCGGAGCCCACCGGTCGGGGTCGTCGATCATGAGGTGGCAGTCCAGCGGCACCGCGCTGACCCGTGCCAGGGCCTCCACCACGGGCAGGCCGAGGGTGAGGTTGGGCACGAAATGGCCGTCCATGACATCCACGTGCGCCCAGTCGGCGTTGCTGATCCGGCCGAGCTCGCGCTCGAGGTTGGCGAAGTCGGCCGAGAGGATGCTCGGGGAGATCTGCACGGCGCTCACCCTAATGGGTCCACCGTGTCTCACCTGGGCACCGGTCACCGGCGTCGGCACGATCGGGTCACCGTCGGCGCAGCAGCGCCAGGAACATCCCGTCCGTGCCGTGCAGATGCGGCCAGAGCTGCACCGTGCCACCGTTCCCCGGGAGGTCGATGGCCCTCCCCACAACCTGCCTGAGGAGCTCCGGCGCCTCCAGGAGCTCCACGTCGTCACGGCGCCTGGTCACGTCGCGAACCACGAACTGGGTTTCCGCGAGGTGCGGGCTGCACGTGGCGTAGGCCACGACGCCACCGGTGGCCGTCGCGTCGATAGCCGACGTGAGCAGCTCGCGCTGCAGCTTTCCCAGGTCGGCGAGATCCGCCGGGCTGCGCCGCCAGCGGGCCTCCGGACGCCGGCGCAGCGCTCCCAGTCCGGTGCACGGGGCGTCCACGAGCACCCGGTGGTAGCGCCCGGGATGATCCTGGCCGTAGCTGCGGCCGTCGGCGGTCACGACGTCCACCCTTCGACCGGCGTCGCGCGCCTGGGCCTTTGCCGGCCGCAGGGTCTGGCGAACCAGGTCGGCACGGTGCTCGCTCACCTCGTTGGCGGTGAGGTCGGCTCCGGTCTGCAGGGCGAGTGCCGCCAGCAGCCCCGCCTTGCCGCCCGGGCCGGCGCACAGGTCCAGCCACTGCTGCGGAGCAGGCGCCTCCACGGGCACCGCGGCCAGGGCCAGCGCCACCAGCTGGGACCCCTCGTCCTGGACGGCGGCGCGACCCTCGCGCACGGCCTCGATGCCGCCGGGGTCGCCGCCGGGGAGCACCGCTGCCACCGGTGACAGCTCGGACGCCTCGGCCCCTGCCGCCACGAGCTCGGAGACCGTGGAGAGGCCAGGCCTGGCTACCAGCGACACCCTCGCCGGCGCGTTGTCGGTGACGAGGAGGGCGTTCAGGTCCGCGTCGACGGTCGCGGCGGTGGAGGCCCCGTGCCCGAGCAGGGCGGCGCGCAGAGCCTTTACCACCCACAGCGGGTGGGACTGCTCGACAGCCAGGCGAGCCGCCGGCTCGGCCCCTGCGGGCACCACCTGGGCCAGCCAGTCGGCGGGCTCCCGTTCGCTGATGCGTCGCATGACAGCGTTGACGAAGCCCGCCGCGCCGGCGCCGTTGACCTTCCGCGCCAGCCCGACGGTCTCGTCCACAGCCGCATGCGTGGGCACGCGCATGCCCAGGAGCTGGTGCGCCCCCAGCCTGAGAGTGTCGAGCACCGCCCCGTCGATCGCACTGACGGGGCGACCCGCCGCCACGCTGATGACCGGGTCGTACAGGCCCTGCATGCGAACCGCGCCATACACGAGCTCCGTCGTGAAGGCCGCGTCACGACCGTGGATGCGCCGGTCGCGCAACACCTTGGGAAGCTCGAGGTTCGCGTATGCCCCCTCCGCGACCGCGCGCAGGACGGTGTACGCGGCCAGCCGCTGGGGGTCGGTACTGCGGCCGCGCTCGCTGGGCCGCTGTGCCGATCGCTGCCGACCGCCGTGGGCACGCGCAGGGCGTTGCCGCCCCTGGGAGCTACGTCGTTCCTCACTCATCGCTGAACCGATCCCCTGCCTCGACCCGGACCCCGCGAGCCCAGGCGGCGGCAGGCATCTCCTTCTTGCCGTGGGGACGTACGTCCGTCAGCAGTACGGGCACGGAGCCGGTGCCCACCCACACCTCGCGCTTGCCCGCCGCCAGCTCCCCGGGAGCGAGTCGCGGCCCGGCGTACCCCTCGCCCGTCCGCACCGGCCCGATCTTGACCCGCTCCCCCCGGAACACCGACCAGGCACCGGGGCTGGGGGTGCACCCTCGGACCTGCCGGTCCACCGCAGTCGCGGGGCGGTCCCACCGCACTGCCGCGTCAGCGACCCCGAGCTTCGGCGCGAACGACACACCCTCGACGGGCTGCGGAACCGGCTGCACCGACCCGTCCTCGATGCCGTCGATGGTCGCCGCGAGCAGCCCGGCGCCCCCGACCGCGAGCCGCTCGAGCAGGTCGCCGGCAGTGTCCATCGGCCTGACCTGCTCGGTCATCATCCCGTACACGGGACCCGTGTCGAGGCCGGCCTCGAGACGGAACGTCGTCGCGCCGGTGACCTCGTCGCCGGCCATCACCGCATGCTGCACCGGGGCTGCGCCGCGCCAGGCAGGCAGGAGCGAGAAGTGCAGGTTGACCCAGCCGTGCGCCGGTATGGCGAGCGCGGCCGGGGGGACCAGCGCGCCGTAGGCCACGACAGGACACACCTCCGGGCGGAGCTGTCGCAGCCGCTCCAGGAAGTCCGGGTCGCGGGGATGCTCCGGCGCGAGGACCTCGATGCCCTCCTCCTGGGCCCGGCGCCGCACCGGCGACTGGACCAGGCTCCGTCCTCGTCCGGCCCGGGCGTCCGGGCGGGTCAGGACGGCGACGACCTCGTGAGAGGAGGCCAGCAGGGCATCCAGCGACGGGACGGCAGCCTGCGGCGTCCCGGCGAAGACCAGCCGCATGCTCACATGCCCCGGCCGAAGGTGGCATGCGGGCTGGCCTTCACCGTCGGCGCGCTCTGGCCCGACCACTGCGCCTCGCGGATGGCCCGCATCGCCAGCTTGCGCTGCTCCCGGTCCATTCGGTCGATGAAGAGGATGCCGTCGAGGTGGTCGGTCTCGTGCTGGATGCACCGTGCCAGGAGCTCCGAGCCCTCCAGCACGACGGGCTCGCCGAACTGGTTCATCCCTCGGGCCACCACGCGCAGGGAGCGCGGTGTGTCGAACCGCAGCCCCGGGAAGGACAGGCACCCCTCCTCGCCGTCCTGCAGCTCGCTCGACAGGTCGAGGTCAGGGTTCACCAGGTGTCCCAGCTCCCCGTCCACCCAGTAGGTGAAGACGCGAAGGCCGACCCCGATCTGCGGGGCCGCGAGGCCTGCGCCGGGCGCGTCCATCATCGTGTCGGTCAGGTCGCGGACCAGCTGCCGCAGCTCACGGTCGAAGTCGACGACCGGCTCCGCCGGGGTGCGCAGCACGGGGTCACCGAAGAGCCGGATGTTCTGGATCGACACGGCGCCCAGTCTAGGTCGGTCCTCCCGGCCCCCCGGACTGCGGCTGGGCTGACTGCGACTGGGCTGACTGCGACTGGGCTGCTGGGACTGGGCGGGCTGGAGTGCGTCGGACTGGGACGGGCTCGGGACGCCACGCCACCACTCAGCCCCCGAGATCCGCCGGGTCGACGGCCACCTTGAGCCCTGCCGCCTCCTTGTGCGCGCTGCGGACCGCCCGCAGGGTCGCAAGGGCCGCCGCCAGCGCCGGGCGCTGGTCGAGCGGAGCCCGGAGCAGGACGCGGACGGCGTCCTCGCCCTGCGAGAGCGGCCCCAGCAGTTCGACGTCCCTCCCGAGGTCCGCCTCCCCCAACGCGGACTCGACCGTCCGTCGGTCACCGGTCACCGCGGCCATCGCCACCGTCGGTGGCAGCCGCAGCTCGAGGCGCTCGGCGAGCTCCCTCCCGGCGAACCACACGGGGTCCCAACGCACCAGCGCCTCGACCGCGGGCAGCGTGGTGTGCACCGGTGCACCGCAGAGCACCACCTGGCCACCCTGACCCGAGCCGCGCGTCAGGGCTGCTGCTGCCAACCATCTGCGCAGCGCCTCCTCCGAAGCGTTCAGCGTGGGCCGGTCGAGGGACGCCCAGGCGTCGAGGAGCAGCGTCGCGGCATAGCCATCGCGGGCCACCGGCTCCGCGCCCGGTGTGGCGATGACAAGTGCCGGCGTGGGCCCCACGGAAGGAAGGACGGCGCCTGCGCCCGACGTGTGTACCGGGACGCCGGGGAACGCCCGGCCGAGCTCCTCCGCGGTGCGACGGGCTCCCACCACCGACGATCGGAGCTCGCGGCCGCCGCAGCTCCGGCACTCGAAGCGGCCCACGCCCCGCGCGCACCAACGACACCGTGGATCCTCGGTGCGGCCCGCCACCGCCACGGGGCCGGCGCAGTGCCGGCAGCGAACCGGCGCGCGGCACGTCTGGCAGGCCAGCGCCGGGACATACCCGCGACGAGGGACCTGGACGAGCACCGGACCCGACTCCAGAGCCGCCTTTGCGGTCCGCCACGCGACCGACGGCAGATGGGCCGACGCGGCGGCGGGGTCCCGCTCGAGCTCCACACCCTCGCCTGCCACCCGGACCCGCGGGACGGCCGTACGGCCGGAGTCAGAGGCGCCGACCGGGCGCAGGACGCCGTCCTGCACCAGCCGCTCCAGCTCGACGGTCCTCGTGAAGCCGCCGGCCAGCACGGCGGCCCGTTCGACCCGGGCCCGCTCCAGCAGCACCTCCCGCACGTGCGGGTAGGGCGACCGTGGCTCCTGGTGGAGGTCGTCGCCGTCGTCCCACCAGGCCACCAGCCCGAGCTCGTGGACGGGTGCGAAGGCTGCCGCCCGCGTGCCCACGACCACCCTGACGTGCCCCCGGAGCACCTTGAGCCAGGCGGTGTACCTCGCCTGCGGGCCCTGGTCCGCGGTGAGGCGGACATGCCGGCCGGGTCCCATCGCGTCGGTCAGCGCGGCGTCCACCCGCAGGACGTCCCGATGGTCCGGCAGCACCAGCACGCTGCCTCTACCGCTGTGCAGCGCGGCGACCGCCGCGGCTGCCAGGGCGGCCGGCCAGTCCGCAGCAGGGTCGGTCGTGGGTCGCGCGAGCCAGGCGGCGGCGGGCGGCTCCCCCGCGGCCAGGCGTGCGAGGTAGGCAGGACCCGCCGGGTAGCGAGCCCAGGCCGGTCCTGGTCCGCTCGTGACCGGAAGGGGGTCCACCGTGGCGGCGTCGCCGGCGAGTGCCTTCTCGGCTGCGGCGTGGCGCGGCGGGACGGCGAGCCGGAGCACGTCCCCGAGGGTGCCCGCGTACCGGGCGGCGACTGCGCGGGCGACCTCGAGCACGGCGGGGGTCAGCACCGGCTCCGGCGACACGACCCGGCGCAGCGGCGCCAGCCTGCCGTCGTGTCCTGCCGACGAGGCTCGAGCCGTCACGAAGCCGCCCAGGTCCTGCCCGGCGAAGCGCACCTTCACCCTCGCCCCTGGCACCGCGGTCTCCGCCATCGACGCGGGGACGAGGTACTCGAACGGGCGGTCCAGGTGCGCCAGACCGGTGTCGACCACGACCGAGGCCACCGGGTCCGTGGACGCGGTGGCCTCGGTCGTGCGGGCCCTCCTTCGCGGGGGCGTCGTCGCGCCGATGAGCTCAAGCTGCTCTGGTGCCCCGGCGTCGCTCACGTCGGGAAAACTAGCCGACGCCTCCGACGGTGCCCGGGGCGTCCCAGCACCCCGGGCCGCACCGTCAACCGCACCGTCAGCCCTTGACAGCCTTCTGCAGGGCCTCGACCCGGTCCGTGCGCTCCCAGGTGAAGGGGTTCGAGAGGTGGTCGGCGTGGGTGCGGCCGAAGTGGCCGTAGGCCGCGGTGGGCTTGTAGATCGGCCGCAGCAGGTCCAGGTCGTGGACGATCGCGGCCGGCCGAAGGTCGAAGACGGACGTGATGGCGGCCTGGATGGCGTCCACCGGCTCGGTCTCGGTGCCGAACGTCTCGACATACAGCCCCACCGGCTGTGCCTTGCCGATGGCGTAGGCCACCTGGACCTCACAGCGTCGTGCCAGACCGGCCGCCACGACGTTCTTGGCCACCCAGCGCATGGCGTAGGCGGCGGAGCGGTCCACCTTCGACGGGTCCTTGCCCGAGAAGGCGCCACCGCCGTGCCGCGCCATGCCGCCGTACGTGTCGACGATGATCTTGCGACCGGTGAGGCCGGCGTCCCCCATCGGACCGCCGATCTCGAAGCGGCCGGTGGGGTTGATGAGCGCCCGGTACGAGGACGTGTCGAGCTCGGTGCCCTCGTCCGCCAGCTGCACCAGCACCGGCTTGATGACGTGCTGCTCGATGTCGGGAGTGAGGAGGTCGTCGAGCGAGATGTCGGACGCGTGCTGGGTGGACAGCACCACCGTGTCGAGCTTGACTGCCCGGTCGCCCTCGTAGGAGATCGTGACCTGCGTCTTGCCGTCGGGCCGCAGGTAGGGCACCTCGTTGCTCTTGCGCACGGCCGTCAGGCGCTCGGCGAGGCGGTGGGCCAGGAAGATGGGCAGCGGCATGAGCTCCGCCGTGTCGTCACAGGCGTAGCCGAACATCAGCCCCTGGTCGCCGGCGCCCTGCTTGTCGAGCGGGTCCACGCCACCCGTGCGGTTCTCGTACGCCGTGTCGACGCCCTGGGCGATGTCCGGGCTCTGCTGGCCGATGGACACCTCCACGCCGCAGGACGCGCCGTCGAAGCCCTTCGTCGAGGAGTCGTAGCCGATCCCCAGCACGGTGTCGCGCACGATCTTCGGGATCTCGACATACGCCTCGGTGGTGACCTCGCCGGCGACGTGCACCAGGCCGGTGGTCACCATGGTCTCGACGGCGACCCGGCTGCCCGGGTCCTGCTCGAGCATGGCGTCGAGGATGGAGTCGGAGATCTGGTCACAGATCTTGTCCGGATGGCCCTCGGTGACCGACTCGGACGTGAACAGGCGTGCGGACACTCAATTCTCCTTCGGGGGACAGCTGCGTTGGCTGGTCATGCCCGCTCGCGGGGCCTGGGACCCCGAGAGTGTACGACGGTCACAGGATCTCCTGTACGGCGTCCCAGACCGCGGAGGCGATGGCGTGCTTGGACGCGGGGCCCGCGTCGACCACGTGGCCGGACCCCCTGCGCAGGATGTGCACGGTGTTGTCGTCCAGCCCGAAGGTCTTGTCCACCCCGACCTCGTTGACGACGAGGAGGTCGCAGCCCTTCCGCGCGAGCTTGGCCCGGCCGTGCTCGAGGACGGTGCCCACGGCGTCGCCCGTCTCGGCGGCGAACCCGACGATCACCGGGCTGGTCGCTTCACCCCGCCGCTCGACGAGCCCGGCGAGGATGTCGGGGTTGCGGACCAGCTCGAGCGTCGGGGCGGCGTCCGGCGCGTCGGGGTCGTGCGTCTTCTTGATCTTGCTGTCGGCGTAGCGCGCGGGACGGAAGTCGGCCACCGCGGCGGCCATCACCACCACGTCGGCGTCCTTGGCGGCCACCTCGACCGCCTGCTCGAGCTCGACAGCGGTCTGCACGGCCACCACCGTGACACCCTCCGGCGCCGGCAGCGCGGGGTTGGCCGCCACGAGGGTCACCTGCGCTCCTCGTTCGGCGGCCACGGTGGCCAGCGCGTACCCCTGCTTGCCGGAGCTGCGGTTGCCGAGGAACCGGACCGGGTCCAGGGGTTCTCGCGTTCCTCCGGCGGTGACGAGCACCGATCGGCCTCGCAGCGCACCCCGGGCCGGGACGGCCGCGCCGTCGCGCTCGGGGCGCGAGGCGGAGTGAGCGAGCCCGCCGTGCTTCGCGGCCCGGTGCTGCAGGATCCTGGTGCACACCCCGAACAGCTCCTCGGGCTCCGGAAGACGGCCCGCGCCGGTGTCGGCGCCGGTGAGCCGCCCGGAGGCCGGCGGGATGATGTGCACCCCCCGCTCGGTCAGCGTGGAGACGTTGGCCTGCGTGGCCGGATGCTCCCACATCTCGGTGTGCATGGCGGGGGCCATCACGACCGGACAGCGGGCGGTCAGCAGGACGTTCGTCAGCAGGTCCCCGGCGAGGCCGTGGGCCGCCTTGGCGAGCAGGTCGGCGGTCGCCGGGGCGACCACCACGAGGTCGGCAGCCTTTCCCAGGCGCACGTGGGGCACCTGCGGCACGTCGGTCCAGACGTCGGTGCGGACCGGACGCCCCGAGAGAGCCTCCCAGGTGGGGGCGCCGACGAAACGCAGGGCGGACTCCGTCGGCACGACCGTGACGTCGTGGCCGGACTCGGTGAGCAGCCGCAGCAGGAAGCAGGCCTTGTAGGCCGCGATGCCACCGCCGACACCGAGGACGATGTTCGCCATGTCAGTGCCGGCGCCGACCCTCGGTGGGGTCAGCTCTCGATCGGCTCGGAGGTGACGAGGCCCTCGTTGATCTCACGCAGGGCGATGGACATGGGCTTCTCGTGGACCTGGCTGTCGACGAGCGGCCCGACGTACTCCAGGAGGCCCTCCTGGAGCTGGCTGTAGTACGCGTTGATCTGGCGGGCCCGCTTGGCCGAGTAGATGACGAGGGCGTACTTCGAGTCCGCCTTGGTCAGCAGGTCGTCGATCGGCGGGTTGGTGATGCCGATGGGGTTCGCGACGGTTCCGGACACAGGGCACTCACTTCTCTTGTTGGTTGGACCGGCGTCGGTCCGACGGTCGTTCGTTGGACGCAGGCGTCAAGGGGGATCGCAGCAATGATACGAGTTCTTCGGCCGCCCGACGAACGTCGTCGTTGACGATGGTCACGTCGAACTCCCTCTCCGCGGCCATCTCGACCTTCGCGGTCTCCAGCCGGCGGGCCCGCTCCTCCTCGTCCTCGGTGCCCCGCCCGACCAGGCGGCGGACCAGCTCGTCCCAGCTCGGCGGCGCCAGGAACACGAAAAGGGCGTCCGGCATGGAGGCCCGCACCTGCCGCGCCCCCTGCAGGTCGATCTCCAGCAGCGCCAGCCGCTGGTCGCGCAGTGCTGCCTCCACGGGGGCCCGGGGGGTGCCGTAGTGGTGGTGCCCGTGGACGACGGCGGACTCCAGGAGCTCGCCGTCCCGCTCCATCCGCGCGAACTCCCGCTCGTCGACGTAGTGGTAGTGGATGCCGTCCTGCTCCCCTGGCCGCGGCGCGCGCGTGGTCGCACTCACGGACAGCCAGACGTCGGGGAAGTGCTCCCGGACGTAGGCCGAGAGGGTCCCCTTGCCGACTGCGGTGGGGCCGGCTAGGACGACCAGGCGCCGGGGGCGCTGTTCGGCGCCTCCGGCGCGGTCGCTCACGCCTCGTCGAAGCGGGTGAGCAGAGCGGAGATCTGGTTCGCCCCCAGGCCACGGACGCGGCGGCTCTCGGAGATGCCGACCTCCTCCATGATCTGGCGGGCACGGACACGACCGACGCCCGGCATGGACTCCAGCAGCGCGGAGACCTTCATCTTGCCGACGACGTCGTTGCCCTTGCCCGCGGCGATGACCTCTTTGAGGGAGCCCTGGGCATACTTCAGACGGTTCTTGACTGCCGCTCGTTCGCGGCGGGCAACGGCGGCCTTCTCCAGGGCCGCTGCTCGCTGCTCTGGCGTCAACGGGGGAAGAGCCACGGTATTACTCCTCTGGCAGCGTGCGGGACTGGCACGAACTGGTCACTTGGCGCCTTCGACTGTAGCAACGGCCGGCCCCGCTTTCTCGCCCAGGGGACCTCCGAGATCTGCCGCACTCGGTCAACGGAGCAGGTCAGCGAGCGCCTCGCTGGTCCGGCGGGCCCGCTCGCGCAGCCTGGCGGGGTCGGGTCCGGCCGAGAGCACCTCTCGGCTGGACGAGGGCAGCACACGTGCGAGGGCGTCGCCGAAGACCCGGCGGAGGTCGTCCGGCGTACCGCCCTGCGCTCCCACCCCGGGCGCCAGCAGGGGTCCGTTCGCCGCGGCCAGGTCGAGCTCCAGCTCCTGCACCGCCGAGCCCACGGTCGCGCCCACGACCAGGCCCACGGACCCGAGCTCGCCCCGCTCTGCGGCCGGCCCGTTCTCCTTGGCGGCGCCCCGCACCATGGTCTCGGCCACGCTGACGTCGCGCAGCCGGGCGTGCTGCACGGTGCGGCCCTCGGGGTTTGAGGTGAGCCCGAGGACGAAGACCCCCCGGCCGGTGGCCGAGGCCAGGTCGAGGGCCGGACGTAGAGACTCGAAGCCCAGGTACGGGCTCACGGTGAGGGCGTCGGCCGGGGCCACCGCCTGGGGACCCAGATACGCCTCGGCGTACGCGGCCATCGTCGAGCCGATGTCCCCGCGCTTGGCGTCGAGGATCACCAGCGTTCCCGACTCGCGAAGGGCCACGACGGCCCGCTCCAGGACCGCGACGCCTGCGGACCCGAACACCTCGAAGAACGCCGACTGTGGCTTGACGACGGCCACCTGGCCGGCCAAGGCCGCCACGCAGGACTCCGTGAAGCGGCTGAGCCCCTCGACGTCGTACGGCAGTCCCCAGGACTCGACCAGCGCCCGGTGCGGGTCGATGCCGGCGCACAAGGGGCCGTGCAAATCCATGGCGGCCCGGAGCCGGGTGCCGAACGGGGTCACCGTCACCGCGCCACCCTCCCATGGGCCACGCCGACCGCATCGGTCAGGCGCTCGAACCCCTTGTCCCGCAACAGCTGGGCCAGCTCCCGTCCGACGCGCACCGGAGCGGTCGGGTCGTTGAACGTCGCCGTCCCGACCTGCACCGCGCTGGCCCCGGCGGCGACCAGCTCCAGCGCGTCACGGCCGGTCCGCACCCCGCCGACGCCGATGATCGGCACCACGGGAAGGCGACCCTCGAGCATGGCCGCCCTCGTCTGCCAGACGGCCCGGACGGCCACCGGACGCACGGCCGGGCCGGAGAGCCCGCCGGTCACGCCCGCGACCTGGGGCCGCAACCGGTCCGTGTCGATGACCATTCCCAGCAGCGTGTTGATCATGGTGAGCCCGCTCGCCCCCGCCTTCACGCACGCCTGCGCGACGCTGACGATGTCGGTCACGTCGGGCGTCAGCTTGGCGAAGATCGGGACGTCCCGCGGCAGCTGCTCGCGGACCAGCGCGACGACCTTGGCGCTGGCCAGGGGGTCGCAGGCGAACACGAGCCCGCGGTTGGCGACGTTGGGGCACGAGATGTTGACCTCCACACCCACGACGCAGCCGAACGCGTCGCTGGCGCGCAGGGCGGCTGCCACGTCGGCGAACTCGCCGCTGGTGTTCCCGGCGATGGAGACGAGGGCCCGAGCCCCGGCCCGGTCGAGCCACGCCAGGTCCTTCTCGACGAAGGCCGAGATGCCGGGTCCCTGCAGGCCGATGGAGTTCAGCATCCCCGACGGTGTCTCCGACATCCGCGGTGTGCCCCGGCCCGAGCGCGGCTCCGCCATGACGGACTTGGTGACGAAGGCGCCGAGCTCGGTGAGGTCGAAGAGCCGGGCCAGCTCGGGACCGTTGGCCGCGCAGCCGGAGGCGGTCATCATGGGACTGGGGAGCAGCGCGCCGGCAAGGTCGACGGACATGTCGACGGACCTGTCGACCGCCGTCGGTACAGCGGTGTCGACCGCCATCAGTGACCACTCTCCCGCGGGGCGCCGACGGCGTCGGCGGGCACGCGGCACACGCCGTCGGCGAACGCGTCCCAGCGGACGCGGTCGCCGCGGAAGACGGGCCCCTCCACGCAGGACCGGACCATCCGCGTGACGCCGTCCTTGCCAGCCACCGGCATGACGCAGGTCATGCACACCCCCACGCCGCAGGCCATCGACTCCTCCACGGCCACTTGGGCCACAGCGCCCTCGGCCGCGGCCACCTGCGTGACGGACCTCAGCATCCCCATGGGGCCGCAGCCGTACACCACCGCGGCACCCGTGCGCCGCAGGACGTCCGGAAGCACGTCCGAGACCCAGCCCCTGGTGCCGGTGGAGCCGTCGTCGGTCGTCACGGTGACCCCGTCGGCGAACCTGCGTGCCTCGACCACGCCGAAGAGCCTCGCCTCGGTCGCGGCACCCAGCACCATCTCGACGTGGCAGCCTCGCTCGCGCAGGGCCTCGGCCAGCCAGAACAGCGGCGCGCTGCCGTAGCCCCCGCCCACCAGGACACAGGCGAGGGGCTCCTTCGGCAGCGGGAACGGGCGACCGAGCGGTCCGACGATGTCGACCTCGTCATGCGCCCGGAGCGCGGTCAGCCACTGCGTGCCGGCTCCGTGCGCCGCCACGACGACGTCCACCGTGCCGCCGTACGTGCCCGAGGGGCTCACCTTGTGGATGGAGAAGCACCGCCGCAGCAGGTTGGCGCTCGTGGGTCCGCCCACGGACAGGGCGACGAACTGCCCGGGTCGGGCGAGCTCGGCCAGGCCGGGCGCCACGAAGGTCAGGTGGTGGTACGCCCCGGCGCGCCGGGTGGCGATGAGCTCGCCGGTCACCTGCACGACACCGCCACCCCCCACGGTCGTACGCCGCGTGTCAGTGTGGCTCACGCCTGCCCCCGGCCGTAGAGGTCCAGCGCCGCCGCGTGCTCCTGCAGCGGCTTCACCGTGAAGTCGCCCTTCAGCTGGGCCTCGATGCCTTGCACGGCCGCCGCGAGCTCCTGCACCGTGGTGACGATCGGGCGGTCCATGGCGACCGTCGCCGCCCGGATGGCGTAGCCGTCGGCCCGGGCGTTGGGGCCGCTGGGGGTGTTCACCACCATGTCGATCTGCCCGTCCAGGATGAGGTCGACGATGCTGGCGTCGCCCTCCTCCCGGTCACTGACCTTGTGGACGACCTCGGACGCGATCCCGTTGCGCCGCAGGACATCGGCGGTGCCGGACGTCGCCACCACGGTGAAGCCGAGGTCGGCGAGGCGCTTGACCGGGAAGATCATCGCGCGCTTGTCGCGGTTGGCCACGGAGACGAAGATCCTGCCCTTGCGAGGCAGGCCCGAGCCGGCCGCGAGCATGCCCTTGGCGAAGGCCGTGCCGAAGTCGTCGTCGATCCCCATGACCTCACCGGTGGAGCGCATCTCGGGGCCGAGGAGGCTGTCCACGACCTGTCCCTCCCGGGTGCGGAACCGCTTGAACGGCAGGACCGCCTCCTTGACCGCGACGGGCGCGTGGCTCGGCATCGAGCCGCCGTCTCCGGAGGGGGGCAGCAGCCCCTCCTCGCGGAGCTCCTTGATGCTGGCGCCCAGCATCACGCGCGCCGCTGCCTTGGCGACCGGTACGCCGGTGGCCTTGGCCACGAAGGGGACGGTGCGCGAGGCGCGCGGGTTGGCCTCGAGGACGTACAGGACGTCCTGCGCGAGGGCGAACTGGACGTTCATCAACCCACGGACGCCGATGCCTTCCGCGAGCCTCAGGGTGGCCTCGCGGACGCGCTCCAGCTCGCCGACCCCCAAGGTCACCGGCGGCAGCGTGCACGCCGAGTCGCCGGAGTGGATCCCGGCCTCCTCGATGTGCTCCATGATCCCGCCGAGGTACATCTCGGTGCCGTCGTAGATGGCGTCGACGTCGATCTCGATGGCGTCGTCGAGGAAGCGGTCGACAAGCACCGGATGCTCCGGGCTGGCGACCGTGGCACGGGTGACGTAGGTGGCCAGCGTGTCGTCGTCGTAGACGATCTCCATGCCTCGCCCGCCCAGGACGTACGACGGACGGACCAGGACCGGGTAGCCGATCTGGCCGGCGACCTGGACCGCCTCCGCGGCGCTGTAGGCCGTGCCGTGACGCGGAGCCGGCAGCATCGCCTCAGCCAGCACCCGGCCGAAGGCGCCGCGGTCCTCGGCCAGGTCGATCGCCTCGGGGCTGGTCCCCACGATGGGGACTCCCGCCTCCTTGAGCGCCTTGGCCAGACCGAGGGGGGTCTGTCCGCCAAGCTGGACGATCACGCCGGCCACCGGACCTGCATGCTGCTCGGCGTGTACGACCTCCAGCACGTCCTCGAGCGTCAGCGGCTCGAAGTAGAGCCGGCTGCTGGTGTCGTAGTCGGTCGACACCGTCTCGGGGTTGCAGTTCACCATGACCGTGTCGTAGCCGGCCTCGCGCAGCGCGAAGCTCGCGTGCACGCAGGAGTAGTCGAACTCCACGCCCTGGCCGATGCGGTTGGGACCGCTACCGAGGATCAGCACGGCCGGGCGCTCGCGAGGCGCGACCTCCGTCTCCTCGTCGTAGCTGCTGTAGTGGTAAGGCGTGGTGGCGTCGAACTCGGCGGCGCAGGTGTCGACGGTCTTGTAGACGGGCCGCACGCCCAGGGCCTGGCGCACCCCGCGGACCACCGGCTCGGGCAGCGAGCGCAGCTGTCCCAGCTGCTGGTCCGAGAAGCCGTGCCGCTTCGCCAGGCGCAGCAGCGCCGGGGTCAGCTCCGGCGCCGACGCGACACGGTCGGCGATGGCGTTGACGAGGGCCACCTGGTCCAGGAACCACGGGTCGATGCCTGTCGCCTCGTGGACCTCCTCGACCGACAAGCCGCCCCGCAGCGCCTGCTGCACGGTGACGAGCCGGCCGTCCGTGGGCGTCTTCGCCGTGTGCAGCAGCGTCCGCGCCTGCTCCAGGCTGGGCGTCGGGCCGCCCCAGTGGAAGCTGCTGCCCGCGCGCTCCATCGAGCGCAGCGCCTTCTGCAGGGCTTCGGCGAAGTTGCGGCCGATGGCCATGGCTTCACCGACCGACTTCATCGTCGTCGTGAGGGTGGGGTCGGCGGCCGGGAACTTCTCGAACGCGAACCGCGGGACCTTCACCACGACATAGTCCAGCGTCGGCTCGAAGCTGGCGGGCGTCTGCCTGGTGATGTCGTTGGGCACCTCGTCCAGGGTGTAGCCCAGGGCCATCTTCGCGGCGATCTTCGCGATGGGGAAGCCGGTCGCCTTGGAGGCAAGGGCACTGGAGCGGGACACCCGGGGGTTCATCTCGATGACGATCACCCGACCGTCCTCGGGGTTGACCGCGAACTGGATGTTGCAGCCGCCGGTGTCGACCCCGACCTCGCGGATGACGGCGATGCCGATGTCGCGAAGCCGCTGGTACTCCCGGTCGGTGAGCGTCAGCGCCGGCGCCACGGTGATGGAGTCCCCGGTGTGCACCCCCATCGGGTCCAGGTTCTCGATGGAGCAGACCACGACGACGTTGTCGACGTTGTCCCTCATCACCTCGAGCTCGTACTCCTTCCAGCCCAGGATCGACTCCTCCAGCAGCACCTCGGTCGTCGGGCTGTACTGCAGACCCGCTCCGGCGATGCGGCGAAGGTCGACCTCGTCGTAGGCGAAGCCCGACCCGAGACCACCCATGGTGAACGAGGGCCGGACGACCACCGGGTAGCCGAGATCCGTTGCGGCGTCGAGGCATTCCTCCATCGTGTGGCAGATGGTCGAGCGCGCAGACTCCGCGCCGCACCGCTGCACGACACCCTTGAACTTCTCGCGGTCCTCGCCGAGCTGGATCGCCTCGACGTTGGCGCCGATGAGCGGACAGCCATACCGCTCCAGCACCCCGGACTCGTGCAGGGCGATGGCACAGTTGAGGGCGGTCTGTCCGCCGAGGGTGGCGAGCACCGCGTCGGGGCGCTCCCGGGCGATGATCGCCTCGACGATCTCCGGGGTGATCGGCTCCACGTACGTGGCGTCGGCGAACTCCGGGTCCGTCATGATCGTCGCCGGGTTGGAGTTCACGAGGATGACGCGGATGCCCTCCTCGCGCAGGACGCGGCAGGCCTGGGTCCCCGAGTAGTCGAACTCGACGGCCTGGCCGATCACGATGGGGCCGGAGCCGATGACCAGGACGCTCCTGATGTCGTCGCGCTTGGGCATCAGGCGCGGTCTCCTTCCGTGCTGTCGGTCATCAGCGTGATGAACCGGTCGAAGAGGTATGCGGCGTCGTGGGGTCCCGCCGCCGCCTCGGGGTGGTACTGGACCGAGTACGCCGGCAGGTCCAGGCACTCGAGCCCCTCGACCACGTCGTCGTTGAGGCAGACGTGCGACACCCGGACGCGGCCGTAGTCGGTCGGTTCTGCGGCGGCGTCGCTCGGCGCCCTCACCTCTGCGCCCAGCGGCGCGTCCACCGCGAAGCCGTGGTTGTGCGCGGTGACCTCGACCTTCCCGGTCCGCCGGTCCATCACCGGCTGGTTGATGCCGCGATGGCCGTACTTGAGCTTGTAGGTCCCGAAGCCGAGGGCGCGTCCGAGCAGCTGGTTGCCGAAACAGATGCCGAAGAAGGGGATGCGGGCGTCCAGCACCTGCCGCAGCACCGCCACCTCCTGGTCCGCCGTCGCCGGGTCACCAGGACCGTTGGAGAAGAACACCCCGTCAGGGCCGGACCCACCGACGGCACGGATGTCCTCGAAGCTCGCCGTGGCGGGGAGCACGTGGACCTCGATGCCGTGCTGGGCCATCAGCGTCGGCGTCATGGACTTGATCCCGAGATCGACCGCGGCCACGGTGAAGCGACGGTCCCCCACCGCCGGGACGACATACGGCTCGGCCGTCGTCACCTCGGCGGCGAGGGCCGCCCCCGACATGCGCGGTGCCCGCTGGACGACCGCCGCGAGCTCGGCCGGCGGAAGCTCCGCGCGCTCGCCCGAGAAGATCCCGGCCCGCATGGCGCCCCGCTCGCGCAGGTGCCGCGTCAGCGCCCGGGTGTCGACGCCGCTGATCCCGACCACCCCCTGGTCGCGCAGGTCGTCCTCGAGAGAGCGCTGCGACCGCCAGCTCGACGGGCGCAGGGCCGGGTCTCGGACGACGTAGCCGGCGACCCAGATACGGCGCGACTCCTCGTCCTCGGCGTTGGCGCCCGTGTTGCCGATGTGCGGCGCCGTCATGACGACGACCTGGCGGTGGTAGCTCGGGTCGGTCAACGTCTCCTGGTAGCCCGTCATCCCCGTCGAGAAGACGGCCTCACCCACGGTCTGGCCGGTGGCCCCGTAGGCCTGGCCGCGGAACGAGCGTCCGTCCTCCAGGACGAGGACCGCGTCCGCACGGTCGATGTCGAGGTAGGCGGGTGCACTGCTCATGAGTTGGGGTTCCCTTCCGTAGTGCTCGAGCTGGGGTCCTCCTCGGACCGGCTCCAGCTCGATCCTTCGCCTTCTCCGGTGTGCCACCACAGGGCCGACTCGACCCGGTCCCCGTCCGCCTTGTACCGGGGCAGGAAGCCGGTCTCGTAGACGTCTCCCCCGTCGGCTCTCCACTGCAGGACCACCAGGCGCCTGGGGCCGACGAACTTGCCGACCATGCCGCGCTCCCTGCGGGCCGAGATGAGCCTGCCCGCCGGGATGACCACCGTCGCCTCGCCCTGTCGCTCGATCCGGACGAGCGCGTCGGGCCGCCCGCGGTTGACGGCCAGGGTGGCTCTGGCCCGGTTGCCCAGCCCCTCGACGGTGACCCGCTCCAGGCGGGACTGTGCCGTGGTGGTGCTGACGTAGGTGCCCTCGACGACCAGCTGGGCGGGCTTCTCCTTCAGGACCGGTGCCGCGAGAGCGGGGTCCCTCGACGTGCGCTCGCGCTCGGCCGCGATCGCTGCCGAGGCGTGCCTACGCTGCTTGCGCAGCCAGGCGGCATACAGCAGCGCGTAGATCAGCCCGAGAGCCACGAGAAGGACGCCGACGGCCTGGAGGCGGGTCACGCCAGAGCCCCCTTCTCGGCCGTGACGCGCCCTCGGAACACGGTGGCCTGCACCGTCCCCCGAAGGGTGCGCCCGTGCCAGGGGTTGTTGCGCGACAGGGAGAGCGAGGCCCGCGCGTCGACCGTCGTCTCGGCCGCCGGGTCGACGAGGGTGAGGTTGGCGGGCGAGCCCTCGGCCAGCGGTCGACCGTGCTGCGCCAGCCCGGCGATGCGGGCGGGGTTGTGGGACATCACCCTGGCCACGCCGGCCCAGTCCAGCCGGCCGGTGTGCACCATCACGTCGCTGACCACCGACAGGGCCGTCTCCAGGCCCAGCATCCCGAACGCCGCGTCGACGAAGGCGTGCTCCTTGTCGTGCCGCGCGTGCGGCGCATGGTCGGTGGCGACGGCGTCGATGGTCCCGTCTGCGAGCGCCTCGCGCAGCGCGTCGACGTCCTCCTGCGGTCGCAGCGGCGGGTTCACCTTGAAGGTCGGGTCGTAGCCGCTGAGCAGGTCCGTGGTGAGGACAAGGTGGTGCGGCGTCACCTCGGCGGTGACCCGGACGCCTTGGGCCTTGGCCCAGCGCAGCACCTCCACCGTCCCGGCCGTGGACACGTGAGCCACGTGGATGCGGGAGCCCGTATGCCGCGCCAGCATCACGTCGCGCGCGACCACCGACTCCTCGGCGATCCCGGGCCACCCTGGCAGCCCCAGCCGTCCGGCGAGCTCGCCCTCGTGCGCGCAGGCCTGCGGCCCGGCGAGCAGGGGGTCCTGCGCATGCTGGGAGACCACTCCGCCGAAGGCCCGCACGTACTCCAGCGCCCGGCGCATGACGCGCGAGTCGTGCACGCAGTGGCCGTCGTCGGAGAACACGGTCACGCCGGCGCGCGAGCGGTGCATCAGGCCGAGCTCCGCGAGCTCCGCCCCGCGCAGACCCTTGGTCACGGCGCCCACCGGCACCACGTCCACCAGCCCGGTGGCCTGCCCGAGGTCGAGGATGCGTTCCGCCGCCTCGGCCGTGTCCGTCACCGGGGTGGTGTTGGCCATCGCCAGGATGGCGGTGAAGCCGCCCACAGCCGCTGCTGCGGCCCCGGTCGCGATGGTCTCGGCGTCCTCCCGGCCCGGTTCGCGCAGGTGGGTGTGCAGGTCCACCAGGCCGGGCAGGGCCACCAGGCCGTCGGCGTCGAGCACGTCCGCACCCCTGGCGGAGCGGATCTTCCCGACCTCGGAGATGCGGCCGTCCTCGACCAGCACGTCCTGGGCGCCGTGGCCGAGCAGGTCGGCCCCCGTGATGAGCAACGCAGGCATCAGCTCTCCTCCCCCGCCAGCAGGTGGTACAGCACCGACATCCGTACCGCGACCCCGGCGCTCACCTGGTCCAGCACGAGCGACTGCGCGGCGTCCGCGGCGTCGGCGGCGATCTCCAGACCGCGGTTCATCGGACCGGGGTGGCAGATGACCGCGTCGGGGTTCGCGGTGACGAGCGCCTGCAGCCTCGGACGGGTCAGGCCGAAGCCGACCGTGTACTCGCGGGCCGTCGGGAAGAAGCCGCCGCTCATCCTCTCGCGCTGCACGCGCAGCATCATCACGGCGTCGGCGGTGGGAAGCACCGCGTCGAGGTCGTGGGAGAGCTCGAAGCCGTCCACCTGCGACCAGGTCGCGATCCCGCTCGGCATCAGGGTCGGCGGCGCGACCAGGGTGACCCGGGCTCCCAGCGTCCGCAGCGTGATGAGGTTCGAGCGCGCCACGCGCGAGTGGGTCAGGTCGCCGACGATGACGACGTGGCGGCCCTCGAGGCTCCCGAGGCGCCGCTCCATCGAGTACGCGTCCAGCAGGGCCTGGGTCGGGTGCTCGTGCGTGCCGTCGCCGGCGTTGACGACGTGGGCATCCACCCACTGGCTGACCTGGTGAGCGGCACCGCTCGCGCTGTGTCGGACGACGAGGGCGTCCACGCCCATGGCGGCGACGGTGAGGACGGTGTCCCGCAGCGACTCGCCCTTGGACGTCGACGACCCGTTGCCAGAGATGTTCACGACGTCGGCGGAGAGCCACTTCCCGGCGATCTCGAACGAGCTCCGCGTCCGGGTCGAGTCCTCGAAGAAGAGGTTGACCACCGTGCGACCGCGCAGTACCGGCAGCTTCTTGACCTCCCGCTGCTGTATGCCCTGCATCTCGCCCGCCGTGTCGAGGATCGCCCGTACCTGGGCGCGGTCCAGGTCGGCACTGGACAGCAGGTGCCGGCGCGTGCGGCCACCAGCGGTCGCGACCGTGCTCATCGGGACTGTCCTCCGGAGATCGTCACCTGGTCGTCGATGCCGTCGTGCTCGCTCAGGCGCACGGAGACCCGCTCGGAGCCCGCGGTGGGCAGGTTCTTGCCGACGTGGTCGGCCCTGATCGGAAGCTCACGATGCCCGCGGTCGACCAGCACCGCGAGGCGGACCGCACGCGGGCGCCCGAGGTCCGACAGTGCGTCGAGCGCGGCCCGCACCGTACGGCCGGAGTAGAGGACGTCGTCCACCAGCACCACGACCTTGTCGTCGATGCCGACGGCGGGGATCTCCGTATGGCGCGGGCTACGGGTCGGCTGACGGCGAAGGTCGTCGCGGTGCATGGTGACGTCGAGCGCGCCCACCGGAACCGCCGTGCCCTCGACGGACTCCATCACGCCCGCGAGCCGTCGGGCGAGGGCGACGCCGCGCGTCGGGATTCCCAGGACGACCAGGTCGGCAGCGCCCTTGTTGTGCTCGAGGACCTCGTGGGCGACCCGGCGGAGCGCGCGCGAGATGTCGCCAGAGCTCATGACGACGCGGGTGTCGGAGCCGGAGGCCGGGTCGGAGGAGACATCGGCCTCCGGAACCGTGGGTACAGCAGAGTCAGGACGCGTCACAGCGTCAGGACCTCCTTCCCTGCCTCACAGGACAGGTCGTTAAAGGATGTCGTTCGCGAGACACTCTAACGCCTCGCGCGCGGCCCGCCGTCGCGGGTCTCATCGTGGCTCTCGCGAGCCGCGTTCTCAGGCCAGCGTCGGCTTGACCTCGGCGAGCCGGCCGAGCAGCCCGTTGACGAACTTCGGCGAGTCGTCGGTGGACAGGCTCTTGGCGAGCTCCACGGCCTCGGCGATGGCGACGCTCTCGGGGACCTGCGTGGCGTAGAGCACCTCGAACGCCCCCAGGCGCAGGATCGCCCGGTCGACGCTGGGCATCCGCTCCAGGGACCAGCCTTGGGAGTACGTCGCGAGCAGCTCGTTGATGTCGGTCCAGTGCTCGACGACCCCTTCGACGAGGTCGGCGGTGTACTGGCTCAGCGGCGCGTCGGTGACCGGCTTCGCCAGCCGCTCGGCGAGCAGGTCACGGGCGTTCACCCCGCGCTGCTCGGCCTCGAAGAGGAGGTCCACGGCGCGCTTGCGAGCCTTGCTACGAGCGCCCAAGGGTCAGTTCACGCGACCGAGGTAGGAGCCGTCGCGGGTGTCGACCTTCACCTTGGTGCCCTGCTCGAGGAACAGTGGCACGTTGATCTGGGCCCCCGTCTCCAGCGTCGCCGGCTTGGTCCCTCCGGTCGAACGGTCGCCCTGCAGCCCCGGCTCGGTGTACGTGATCTCAAGGACGACGGAGGCGGGCAGCTCGACGTACAGGACCGTCCCGTCGTGGGTCGCCACCTGGGCGCTCTGGTTCTCCAGGAGGTAGTTCGCGGCGTCGCCGACGGTGGCCTCCGGGATGTGGATCTGGTCGTAGGTCGTCCCGTCCATGAAGACGAAGTCGGACCCGTCCTTGTACAGGAACTGCATGTCCCGCCGGTCGACGTTGGCGGTCTCGACCTTGACACCTGCGTTGAACGTCTTGTCCACAACCTTCCCGGACAGGACGTTCTTCAGCTTCGTCCGCACGAACGCGGGTCCCTTGCCGGGCTTGACGTGCTGGAACTCCACGACGGACCACAGCTGGCCGTCGATGTTGAGAACGAGGCCGTTCTTCAGGTCGTTGGTCGATGCCACGTGTGTGTCGCTTTCGTATGCCGGGAGTGCGCGGGCGCGCGGACGTCCCGGAATGCCGGGGTTGGGATCCGGAGCAGTCTAGCCGCCGCGTCCGGGCCCCCCGAACCCTCCTCGACCAGGGTGATCGCCGGAGGTCGGTGCTCACGCCGCAGCGTTCTCCAGCACGACCGCCAGGCCCTGCCCGACCCCGATGCAGATCGCCGCGACGCCGTAGCGGCCGCCAGCATGGCGCAAGGTCGCGGCCAGCGTGCCGAGGATCCGACCCCCGGAGGCGCCGAGCGGGTGCCCGATCGCGATCGCGCCACCATGCTGGTTCACGATGCCCGGGTCGACGCCCCAGGCGTCGAGGCAGGCCAGCGACTGCACGGCGAACGCCTCGTTCAGCTCGACTGCAGCCACCTGGTCCCAACGGATGCCCGCGCGGGCCAGGGCGCGGTTCGCCGCCTCCACCGGCGCGAACCCGAAGCGGTGCGGCTCCAGGGCGAAGGAGCCCCGGCCGGCCACGCGGGCCCACGGCTCCCGCCCCAGCACGTCTGCAGCGTCGCGCGACCCGAGCAGGACCGCCGACGCCCCGTCGTTCAGCGGGGAGGCGTTACCGGCGGTGATCGTGCCGGACTCCCGGAAGGACGTCGTGAGCCTGGACAGCGCCTCGGCGGAGGTCCCGGGACGGATGCTCTCGTCCCGCGCCAGCTCGGCTCCCGGCACCTGGACGACGAGGTCGTTATAGAACCCGTGCGACCACGCCAGGTCGGCGAGCTCATGGGAACGGACGGCGAACTCGTCCTGCCGTTGGCGTGAGATCCCGTACTCGTGGGCGAGCTGCTCGTTCGCCTCTCCGAGCGACACCGTCCACTCCCGGGGCATCCGCGGGTTGACCAGCCGCCAGCCGAGCGTCGTGGAGACCAGGGTCGCGTCACCCGCCGGGTAGGGGCGGTCCGCCTTCGGCAGCACCCAGGGGGCCCGGGTCATGGACTCCACGCCCCCGGTCAGCACGACCTGCGCGTCCCCAGTCTCGATGGTCCGGGAGCCGACCATGGCCGCGTCCAGGCTGGAGCCGCACAGCCGGTTCACGGTGCTGCCGGATACGGAGGTCGGTAGCCCCGCCAGGAGGGCCGCCATGCGGCCGACGTTGCGGTTCTCCTCCCCAGCGCCGTTGGCGTTGCCGAGGACGACCTCGTCCACCACGGCGGGGTCGAGCCCGGTGCGCTGGACTACGGCGCTGAGCACCGTCGCCGCGAGGTCGTCCGGGCGCACCGCCGCGAGGGCGCCGCCGAACCGCCCGAAGGGCGTTCGGACGGCGTCGTAGAGATAGGCGGACTGCATGGTGGCCTCCTCTCGCCTGTCAGTCCCGAGCGATCTCGGCGTACGCCGCCTGGAGCAGCGCAGGGTCGGGTCCTTCCAGCCGCGTCGGCTTGGCGAGCCCAGCGAGGACGACGAACCGCAGGACCGAGCCTCGGGACTTCTTGTCCCGCTTCATCGCCTCCAGGAGCCGGGGCCAGCGGTCACCGCGGTAGCTCACCGGAAGCCCGAGCGAGGTGAGGATCGCACGATGCCGCTCGGCGAGGTCGTCGTCGATCCTGCCCGCCAGGCGCGCGAGCTCGGCCACGTACACCATGCCGATGGACACTGCGGCGCCGTGGCGGAACTGGTACCGCTCCACCTGCTCGACTGCGTGCGCGAAGGTGTGCCCGTAGTTGAGGATCTCCCGTAGCCCCGACTCCTTCAGGTCCTGGGCGACGACCTCTGCCTTGACCCGGATGGCGCGCTCCACGAGCTCGCGGACGTGTCGGCCCGCCGGGGAGCGGACGTCCTGCGGGTCTGCCTCCACGAGGTCCAGGATCACCGGGTCGGCGATGAAGCCGCACTTGACCACCTCGGCGAGCCCGGCCACGAAGTCGTGAGGGGGCAGCGTCTCGAGGGTGTCCAGGTCGCACAGCACGCCCGCCGGGGGGTGGAAGCTCCCGACGAGGTTCTTCCCCTCCGCCGTGTTGATGCCGGTCTTCCCGCCCACCGCCGCGTCGACCATCGCAAGCAGCGTGGTGGGCACGTGCACCACCCGGATACCGCGCAGCCAGGTGGCGGCGACGAATCCGGCGAGGTCGGTGGTGGCTCCCCCGCCGACGGCGACGACGGCGTCGGAGCGGGTGAAGCCCGCCTGACCCAGGACGCCCCACAGGAATGCCGCCACCTGCGCCGTCTTCGCCTCCTCGGCGTCTGGAACCTCAGCGGCATACGCCTCGAAACCCTTGCCTACCAGGTCCTCTCGCACTGCCTCGCCCGTCGTGGCGAGGGCCCGCGGGTGCACGACCAGCACCCGCTGGACGCCTTCGCCCACCAGTGCTGGCAGCTCGTCCAGCAGCCCACGGCCGACGACGACGTCGTACTGGTCCCCCACGCTGATGCGGGTCGTGCTCATCGCCGTGCCTCCAGGGCGGTCAGGAGCTCCGTCACGATGTCCGCCGGTCTCCGCCCGGCCGTCTCCACCCGGATGGTCGCCAGCCGCTCGTAGGTCGGGCGGCGCTCGTTCATCATCTTCGTCCAAGAGGCCCTCGGGTTGACCAGGAGCAGCGGCCGGCTCGCGTCGAACCCGATGCGCCGCGCGGCGTCGGCGATGCCCACGTCGAGGAACACCACCCGGTGGCCGGTGAGTGCCTGCTGGGTCGCGGGATCCATCACCGCGCCACCGCCCAGCGACACGACCGCGCCGGGAATGGCCAGGGCGCGCGCCACCTCGGCGCGCTCGAGGTCGCGGAAGTGCGCCTCGCCGTGGTCCACGAAGAGGTCTGCGATCGACTGCCCCGCCTGCGCCTCGATCGCGGCGTCCGTGTCGTGCCACGGGGCGCCGAGGGCCTGGGCCAGCCGGCGGCCGATCGTGCTCTTGCCCGAGCCGGGCGGGCCGATGACGACCGCGAGGGGGCGGGTCTGAGCGCTCACCACGTGCGCATCGCCTCGGGGACCGAGGCCAGGTAGGCCGCGTGGTTGCGGGCCGTCTCGGCCACCGAGTCCCCGCCGAACTTCTCCAGGCAGGCCTGTGCGAGGACGAGAGCGACCATCGCCTCCGCGACGACACCCGCGGCCGGGACCGCGCACACGTCCGAACGCTGGTGGATGGCCTTGGCTGCGTCGGCACCGGTCGTGTCGACCGTGTCGAGCGCCCTAGGCACCGTCGAGATCGGCTTCATCGCGGCGCGCACGCGCAGTACGTCGCCGGTCGACATCCCGCCCTCCGTCCCGCCCGCACGGCCGGTGCGACGCACGATGGTGCCGTCGCCGGCGCGTTCCATCTCGTCGTGCGCCGCCGACCCGCGGCGCGCGGCGGTGCGGAAGCCGTCCCCGACCTCCACTCCCTTGATCGCCTGGATGCTCATCAGCGCCGCGGCGAGCTGGGCGTCGAGCCTGCGGTCCCAGTGGACGTGGGAGCCGAGCCCCGGCGGCACGCCGTAGGCGAGCACCTCCACGACGCCACCGAGCGTGTCCCCGTCCTTCTTGGCGGCCTCGACCTCGGCCACCATGGCCGCCGACGCGGCGGCGTCCAGCGTGCGGACCGGGTCCGCGTCGATCTGCTCCACCTGCTCGGGCGTGGGCAGCACTGCTTCCTCGCCCACGCCCGCGGTCCCGATGGCCACGGTGTGCGAGACGAGCCTGATCCCGTACGCCTGGTCGAGGAAGCGCGAAGCCACCTCGCCGAGCGCGACCCTGGCTGCGGTCTCCCGCGCCGACGCGCGCTCCAGGACGGGGCGGGCGTCGCCGAAACCGTACTTCTGCATGCCCACGAGGTCCGCGTGACCAGGCCTCGGCCGGGTCAGCGGCCGGTTCCGGGCCACCTCCTTCTCCGCGTTGACGTCGTCGGAGGCGGCGAACGCCTCGTCCGAGACGGGGTCCGGCGCCATCACGGTCTCCCACTTCGGCCACTCGGTGTTGCCGATCCGGATCGCGATGGGCGACCCCATGGTGACCCCGTGCCGGACGCCCCCGAGGAGCTCGACCTCGTCCTGCTCGAACTTCATCCGGGCCCCCCGACCGAACCCCAGCCGGCGCCGGGCCAGCGCGGCAGCCACGTCCTTGGTGGTCACCTCCACACCGGCAGGCAACCCCTCGACCGTGGCCAGCAGAGCCGGGCCGTGGGACTCACCTGCGGTCAGCCAGCGGAGCATGCGCCGATCCTCCCATGCAGGCTGCGGACCCCCACGGCTAGGCCACCAGCTGGTACTCGACCGCCAGCGCCAGCAGCGCCCCGAGCAGCATCGACGGCCCGAACGCTATGTGCGAGCGGAGGCCGACGCGGCGTCCCACGAGCATGACGACCGCCAGCACACCGCCGACGACGAACCCCGCGAGCAGCCCCATGACGGCCGTACCGAGGCCCCACCAGCCCAGCACCAGCCCGATGAGCCCGGAGAGCTTGACGTCGCCGAACCCCAGCGACCCGGGAGAGGCGATCGCCATGACGAAGTAGAGCGCGTACATGACCGCAAGGCAGAGCAGCGCCCGGACCAGGGGGCGCCAGTCCCCCAGGCCGAGGGTGGCCACCCCGACGAGCACGAGCAGCGCCGGGTACGCCGGGAGGACCAGCCCGTCGGGCAACCGGTGAACGTCCGCGTCGATCCAGATCAGGGCGACGGTCAGCCAGGCGAAGAGGAGGTACGCCGGTAGGGCGGCCCAGCCGGCCACGTCCCCGACCCGCCACGCCAGGAACCCCCACAGCACCGCGAGAGCGACCGCAGGCCACCACGCGTGGCGCGGCAGGGCGCCCGCGTCGTCCGAGGTGATCCGGTACCCACCGGTGGCCAGCTGTCGTCCGGTGTACCAGCCGACGAGCGCGCCCAGGACTCCGAAGAGCGCCAGGAGCCAGCCGGCGGTGTGGGCGCCCGACCCCAGGACGATCATCGGACGGTCACCCGACCATCACGGGCCATCACCGGCCGAGCGCCTGTCGGCCGGCGGCGTACATGGCCTGGACCGGTGCCACGTGGCCGGTGAAGAGCCGGAACTGCTCGGCGGCCTGGTACACGAGCATGTCCAGCCCCGAGACCACGTCCAGACCGGCTGCTGCGGCGGCTCGCGCCAGCGGAGTGGGCCAGTCGGCATACACGACGTCCAGCAGCGTCCCCGTGCGCCGACCGCTTCCCAAGGCACGGGCGGCCGGCTCCCCGGCCTCAGGGGGAAGGGTGCTCACCACGAGGCCGCCGAGCAGGTGGGCCCCCCACGACGCCAGCGGGACGGTCTCGACCGCGACCCCGGTCTGGACGGCCAGGCGCAGCGTCTCCGGGCGCGGCTGCGCACGCACGGCGAGCCGCACCCGCCGGACGCCCAGGGCGGCGAGGGCCACGATCGCCGAGCGAGCGGTGGCACCACCACCCAGCAGTGTCGCCGTGCCGTCGTGCGCGACGTCGGCCAGGGCGGCCTCCACTCCCCTCACGTCCGTGTTGTGCCCCTCCCAGCCCTCGCCGTCGCGGCGCACCAGGGTGTTGATCGCCCCGGTGACGCGTGCGGTGTCGGTGACGGAGGTGGCCACCTTGAAGGCGACCTCCTTGAGGGGCATCGTCAGGCTCAGGCCGCGCCAAGAGCCGTCGAGGGCCCCGACCCACGCGGCGAGCTCCGTCTCTCCCACCTCGTGGGCGCCGTACGACCACTCGGCGAGCCCCAGCGAGCGGTAGCCCGCCGAGTGCAGGACGGGTGACAGGGAGTGGCTGACCGGCCGACCGAGGACCGCGGCGCGCCGCGGCTCAGCCACCGCCCTCGCACTTCGGCTTGTGCGCGTCGCACCACTGCTGGCGCTGTGCGTTGTTGCGGTCGTGCTCCGCCTGCGTGGCGGCGAAGCGGGTCTCGCCGGTGTCGTAGTTGACGGTGACGAAGTAGTACCAGGGTCCCGGCGTGGGGTGCGCCGCCGCCTCGATGGCCTTGGCTCCCGGGTTTCCGATCGGTCCGGGCGGCAGGCCCTTGTTCGCGTAGGTGTCGTACGGGCTGGACTTCGCCCGGTCGTACTCGGGCTTGGTGAGGTTGCCTCGCTTCTGCAGCGCGTAGTTGACCGTCGAGTCCATCTGGAGCAGCCCCACGGTGGGCCCGTCCGGGTTCCGCAGCCTGTTCTCCACCACCCTGGCGACCTTCCCCCGGTCAGCGACCCCCGCCTCGCCCTCCACGATGGAAGCCACGGTCAGCGTCCGCTGGTAGCTCGCCTCGGGCACGCCGGCGGAGTCCAGCTCCTGCACGGCCTTGGCGACCATGATCTTGAGCTGCTCGGCGGCTGTCGACTTCGCGGGGAACTCGTACGTGGACGGGTACAGGAACCCTTCCACGTTGCCCTTGGCCGACGCCGGGAGGCCGATGGCCTGGGCGTCCTTCGCGGCGGCACGGTACTGCGCGACCGGCACGCCGGTGCCCTTGGAGAGGGCGGCGAACACCTCGTTCTTCCACAGGCCCTCGCGGACGGTGACCCGGGGCACGGTGCGGTTCCTGGGGTCGACGAGCACGGCGAGAGCGCCCTTGGCCGCCATCTGCTTCCTGAGCGAGTAGGTGCCGGGCTGGATGGCCGCGGACCGCTTGTCCTTCGCCGCAGCGGCGAGGAACGCCTTGGCGCTCTTGACGACATCCGCCTTGACCAAGGTGGCCCCGATCGCCCGCCCGGTGTCCCCCTCGTTGACGACGACCTGGACCCGCCCGGTGCCCGGCCCCGGGTAGTCGTTGCTCTCCAGGAAGCCGTCGACCACCGGCCGCAGGACGGTGTACGCCGCGAAGGCGGCCACCGCGACGATCGCCAGAGCTGCCACGAGGATCCCCAGCCGCCGCCCTCGACGGCGGGGACGGCGACGCGGCGGGCGCCCCCGCACAGGCCGGCCCTCGTGGTGCCCCCCGGCCTCCTCGTGCTCGGTCCCCCCGAAGATCGAGTGCTCCAGATGGGGCTCGGTCATCGGTGTCTGTCCTTCGTCCGGGGCTTGCGCCCGTCAGTTCTCACCAGCTCGCCGGGCGGGCGCCCGGAGCCGCGCTCTGCATCCAGGGCGACCTGCAGGATCACCACCGCCGCGGCCTGGTCGACGACCGACCGCTGCCGTCGGCCGTCCATCCCGCTCTCCCGCAGTGAGCGATGCGCCTCCACGGTAGTGAGGCGCTCGTCCACGAGCCGGACCGGCACGGGGGCGACCCGGACCGCCAACCGCCCAGCATACGTGCGCGCCGTCACGGCCGCCTTTCCTTGTGCTCCCGACAGCGACCGCGGCAGCCCGACGACCACCTCCATCGCGCCGAGCTCCCGCACCAGAGCCACGATCTCCTCGAGGTCGGGCGCGCTCCCACCGGCGTCGTCGCGGGCGCGCGCGACCGTGCGGACCGGCGTGGCGATGAGTCCCGAGGGGTCGCTGGCCGCCACGCCGACCCGGACCGAGCCGACGTCGACGCCGATCCGCACACCCTCGCGGGCGGCGGGGCTCACCCCTCGATCCCTGCTGCCTCGCGGACCACGCGGTCGATCTGGCCCAGCGCCTCACCCGTCCTGGCCGGGTCGGTGCCGCCGCCCTGCGCCAGGTCGTCCTTGCCGCCGCCACCGCCACCGAGGGCCTGCGCGGCAACGCGGACGAGGGCCCCCGCCTTGACGCCACGGTCCCGGGCGCCCGCGTTGGTGGCGACCACGACGCCGGGACGGCCCTTGGCCACTCCGGTGAGCGCGATCACGGCCGGGGCGGACTCGCCCAGCCGCGCCCGAAGGTCCAGGGCCATGGTGCGCAGGTCGTCGGCGCTCGCTCCCTCGCCCGCGTCGTGCGTCAGCACCCGGATGCCACCGAGGTCGCGGGCGTACTCGACCAGCCTGCCGGTGCGGGCCTGCACCTGCTCACGCCGCATCCGCTCGAGCTCGCGCTCCGCCTCCCGGACGCGCGCGACCAGTGCGGCGACCCGCTCCTTGAGCTCACCGGGCTGCACCTTGACGATGTCGGTGAGCTCGGCGACGAGGGCACGCTCCTTGGCGAGGTACCTCAGGGCCTCCATGCCCACGAACGCCTCCAGCCGGCGCACCCCCGAGCCGACGGAGGACTCCCCCGTCACGGACAACGCGCCGATCTGGGAGGAGTGGCTCACGTGCGTCCCACCACACAGCTCACGGGACCACGGGCCACCGATCTCGATGACCCGCACCTCCTCGTCGTACGTCTCGCCGAACAGCGCCAGCGCACCGAGCTCGCGCGCCTGGGGAAGCGTCATGTACTGCGCAGACACGGGCAGGTCCCGACGGACCGCGAGGTTGGCCACCTCCTCGATCTCGCTGCGCGTCTCCGGCGACAGCGCCTGTCCCCAGGCGAAGTCGAGCCTGAGGTAGCCCGGCTTGTTGTACGAGCCGGACTGCAGCGCTGACGGGCCCAGCACCTGGCGCAGCGCGGCGTGGACGACGTGGGTGCCCGAGTGCGCTTGGCACGCCGAGACGCGCCACTCCGGGTCGACCTCCGCCGACACCTCCTGGCCGACGCGCACCGGTCCCGTGAGCACCTCGACCGTGTGCGCCACCAGGCCCTTGACCGGGCGTTGCACGTCGACGACCTTCAGGTGCGCCCGGTCGGCCGTGATGACCCCCTCGTCGGCGATCTGACCACCGGACTCCGCGTAGAACGGCGTGCGGTCCAGGACGACGTGGCCCCGCTGACCCGGTTCGAGCTCCGGGACGGCGACCCCGTCCAGCACCAGCCCCACCACGCTGGCCTCGGTGGTGAGCTCCTGGTACGCGCGCCAGTCCGTGGCGCCCTTAGCGCGCAGGTCGCGCCATACCTCGGTGTTGGCGTGGCCGCCCCTCTTCGCCTTGGCGTCGGCCTTGGCACGCTCACGCTGCTCCTGCATGAGCCTGGTGAAGCCCGCCCGGTCCACCTCCAAGCCCTGCTCGGCGGCCATCTCGAGGGTCAGGTCGATGGGGAAGCCGTAGGTGTCGTGAAGCGCGAAGGCCTCGTCGCCGGGCAGCGTGGTGCCTCCCGAGGCCCTCGTCCGCGAGACCGCCGTGTCCAGGATCGTCGTCCCGGACGCGAGGGTGCGACGGAAGGCCTCCTCCTCGGCGTACGCGATCGAGGAGATCCGGTCGAAGCCGCTCTCCAGCTCGGGGTAGGAGTTCCGCATCCGCTCCATCGACACGGGCAGCAGCAGCGGCAGGCTGGGCTCGTCGAACCCGAGCAGCCGCATGGAGCGGACGGCGCGGCGCAGCATCCGGCGCAGCACGTAGCCCCGACCCTCGTTGCCCGGTGTGACGCCGTCACCGATGAGCATCAGGCTGGACCGCACGTGGTCGGCCACCACGCGCAGCCGGACGTCGTCGGGGTGCGACTCGCTCGCGGCGTGCCCCGAGTGCGCGCCGTACGTCTTGCCCGTCAGCTCCGCCGCGCGGTTCAGGACCGGGTACACCTCGTCGATCTCGTAGAGGTTGTCCACCCCCTGCAGCAGCGTGGCCATCCGCTCCAGGCCCATGCCTGTGTCGATGTTGCGCTTGGGCAGGTCGCCTGAGATGTCGAAGTCGTCCTTCGCCCGGACCGAGGACAGCTCGTACTGCATGAACACGAGGTTCCAGAACTCCAGGTACCGGTCCTCGTCGACCGCCGGGCCGCCCTCGCGGCCGTACTCAGGCCCTCGGTCGAGGTAGATCTCGCTGCACGGGCCGCCGGGCCCGGGAACGCCCATGTGCCAGTAGTTGTCGAGCTTCCCGCGGCGCACGATGCGCTCCTGGGGAACGCCGATGGTGCTCTTCCACAGGTCGAACGCCTCGTCGTCCTCGTCGTACACGGTCGGCCAGATCTTGTCCGGGTCGAGGCCGAAGCCGCCGCGCTCCTGGGAGGTGGTGATGAGCTCCCACGCCAGGGTGATGGCGCCTTCCTTGAAGTAGTCGCCGAAGGAGAAGTTGCCGTTCATCTGGAAGAACGTCCCGTGCCTGGAGGTCTTGCCGACCTCCTCGATGTCCCCGGTACGGACACACTTCTGCACCGACGTGGCACGGTCCCACTGTGGGGTCTGCTGCCCGAGGAAGTACGGCTTGAACGGCACCATCCCGGCATTGACGAACAACAGGTTCGGGTCGTCGTAGAGCAGCGGGGCGGAGGGGACGACCGTGTGGCCCTTGCTCTCGTAGAACGAGAGGAAGCGGCGCCTGATCTCGGCGGTTTCCATGGTTGGACTCGAATCTTCCGGGTGCCTGCGGCGGGCATGACGAATCGTACGGGCAGGCACAGGTGGTATGCCGGGGCTGCGGCGCAGGCGCGCCCGCCCTTACCGAGCTCGGTCGGCTCGTGGGCCGGTCGGGTCCTCCAGCAGCGTCCGGGCAGCCGCGGCGTCGAGACGACCGGCGGCGGCCTGCGGGTCGTCGGCCGTGCCCGCGTCGATACCGAGCGCCAGGCGCAGCTCGGTCTCGCGCTCGGCCATCCCCTCGCGCACAGCGGCAGCCAGCTCCCGGAGACCGTCACCGAGCTCGGAGAGGCCATGGGCGACGCCGGCCGGGGTGTAGGCCTGGGCGGCCTTGCTCACCCTGCGTACCGCGTAGACCCCGACGGCGGCGCCGAGGGCGGTCCAGAACAGGCGCGACATCGGCGATCAGCCCCGGCGGTGGCGACGGCCACCCGCGGTCCGCGTGCCGCCGCCGCTGAGCGCCGAGCGAACTCCGTAGGTGAAGGCGGCGACCTTGACCACGGGGCTGCCCAGGGTGGCGGCGAACAGCGAGGTGAGCGCGCTGGCGTTGGTCGTGATCGCAGAGACGTTGGTCGTGATGCCGTCGACGCGAGCAAGCTGGTCGTTGGTGAGGCTCACCGTGTCGGTGAGCTTGACCAGGGTCGGCTGGACGTTCTCCGTGGTGCTGCGCAAGCTCATCCTCGTCTCGTCGAGGATCTTTCCGGCCTTCCCGATGACGCTGCCCAGCCGGAACACGAGGAACGCGAAGGCCAGCGCCGCGATCATGCCCGCGATGTCGCCCAGACTCACTGAATCCATGGCGGCAACCCTACCCCGACGCCGCTGACGTCTCCCGGCGCATCCCGTGTCGCCTCGCACGCTGACCTGCGACTATCCACGTGCGCCGCGGACCCGCTCCTTCAGCCACTCCCATCGGGGTCCCAGACGCTCCTCGAAACCGCGGCTCGTCGGCCGGTAGTAGTCGGTGTGCCCCTGAAGGTCCTCCGGCAGGTAGTCCTGCCGGGCGACGCCGTCGGGCTCCCCGTGCGCGTAGACGTACCCGTCACCGTGTCCGAGCCGCGCCGCGCCGGCGTACCCGCTGCCACGCAGGTGCGCCGGGACGGGGCCGCCGCGTCCGGCGCGGACGTCGGCGACAGCCTCGTTGATGCCCGTGTAGGCCGCGTTCGACTTGGGGGCGAGCGCGTTGTGGACCACGGCCTGCGCCAAGATGATCCGCGCCTCCGGCATCCCGATCTGCGCCACCGCGTGCATCGCCGCCACGGCCGTCTGCAGGGCGGTCGGATCGGCCATCCCGACGTCCTCGGACGCCGCGATGACCACGCGCCGCGCGATGAACCTCGGGTCCTCGCCGGCCTCCAGCATCCGCGCCAGGTAGTGGAGCGCCGCGTCGACGTCCGAGCCCCGCATCGACTTGATCAGGGCCGACGCGACGTCGTAGTGCTGGTCTCCGGTCCTGTCGTAGCGCACGGAGGCGAACGCCACGGCCTGCTCGGTGTCCGCCAGGGTGATCTCCACGGGGCCCTCCCGCGTGGACCCGGGCGGGACGGCGTCGAGCGCCACGCCCGCCGCCGCCTCCAGCGCAGTCAGGGCCCGCCGAGCATCGCCCCCCGCGATCCTCACCAGATGGTCGGCCGCGTCGTCGGCGAGCACGTACTCCCCAGCCAGCCCGCGGGCGTCGACCACCGCGGCGGCCAGGACGTCGGCGACCTCCTCGTCGGTCAGGGGGGTGAGGGTGATGAGCATCGACCGCGACAGCAGCGGCGCGATGACCGAGAAGGAGGGGTTCTCCGTCGTCGCGGCGACGAGGATCACCTGCCTGTTCTCGACCCCAGGCAGCAGGGCGTCCTGCTGGGCCTTGGTGAAACGGTGGATCTCGTCGAGGAACAGCACCGTCTGCCGGTCGTAGAGGTCCCGGTCGCGGGCGGCCTGCTCCATCACCGCGCGGACGTCCTTCACGCCCGCCGTCACCGCGGACAGCTCGACGAACCTGCGTCCCGCCGAGGTGGCCACCAGGTGGGCCAGCGTCGTCTTGCCCGTGCCGGGCGGCCCCCAGATGATGGCGGACAGCGGCCCCGCCGAACCCCCCGACCCCTCGACCAGCCGGCGCAGCGGGCTTCCCGGGCGCAGGACGGCGGTCTGGCCGCGTACCTCGGCCAGTGACGCGGGCCGCATCCGCACGGCGAGCGGAGGGAGAGCGGCGCCGGTCGGCATCCCGTCGCCCGCGGCGGCACCCGCCGCCGCGAAGAGGTCCTCGCCGTTGCCTGTCACCACGGATGGCAGGCTATCTCCCGTGCCCGACGCCGCCCGCGACGCCCAGCATCCCGACCGGTCCCGCTCGGCGCTGTCCCGGCTCGGCGGCGCGCTCGCCCGCCGTCCCCTCACCGTCGTGGCGACGTGGCTGCTGCTGGTCGCGGCAGGCTTCGCCACGGCCACTGGTGTCCTGGGCGGCGACTCGCTGTTCCACCGGCTGCACAGCGGGGAGCCGACCGTCCAGGGAGAGAACCTGCGTGGGCGTGACCTCATCGTGCACTCCGGCCGGTCGCAGCTCAGCACCTACACCGTGCGCGTCGACCGGGTCGACCTGTCGGAGCGGCGGACGGGTGCCGCGGCCCTCGCCGCCGCAGCCCGCATCGAGAAGATCCCGGGGGTCGCCTCCGTGGCCGTGCCGTTCGCGTTCCCCCGCGGGCTGCACGACCCCCGAGCTGCGCCGCTGCTGAAGCGGGGCGTCGCCGACTCGGACGGCTACGTCACCGTCGTGACCGTCGCCGCTGACCTGGACGCGCTCGAGCACCGCCGCGTCGAGACCGCGGTGGATGCCGCCATGCAGCCCCTCGTGGACGCCCTGCCCCAAGCGCAGGTCTCCGCCGGCGGGCTGCAGAGTCTGGTCGCTGCGATCACGGGCCAGATCGAGGTGGACCTGCGTACCGGCGAAGGGATCGCCCTCCCGGTCAGCTTCCTGGTCATGGTGGTCGTGTTCGGCGGGTTCGTCGCGGCGGGGATGCCCATCGTGGGCGCCGTCGCCTCCATCGCCGGGGCGCTGGCGTCGCTCCTCGGCTTCTCGTACCTCATCGACCTCGACGCCAGTGCGGTCAATGTCGTGACGGTGCTGGGACTCGGCCTGTGCATCGACTACGGCCTGCTCACCGTCAGCAGGTTCCGTGAAGAGCTCCGTGCCCGCGCCCGAGGCCTGCCCGCCGAGCGGATCACGCCCGAGATGGTCCGTGCCGCCACGGCCCGCACGGTGGACTCCGCCGGACGGACGGTGATCTTCTCCGGGCTGACCGTGGGGATCTCCCTCGGCGGCCTCCTGCTCTTCGAGGCGGAGTTCATGAAGGCCGTCGGTGCGGCTGGCCTGTCCGTGGTGCTCATCGCCATGGTCGTCGCCCTGACGCTCATCCCGGCGCTGTGCGCCCTCGGGGCGCGTCGGCTGCTGCGCAGGGGAACGGAGGTCCCACCCCAGCAGGGCGTCTTCTCGCGGCTGGCCCGGTGGGTCCATGGCCGGCCTGTTCCCATCATCGCAGTGGTGCTCGCCGCCCTGCTGGCGCTCGCAGTGCCGGCGTTCGACCTGCGCCTGACGTCGTCCGGCGCCGAGCTGCTTCCGACCAGTGCGCCCGAGCGACGGTTCTCGCAGGGACTGGCGCGGGACTATCCGCAGCTCGACGGGCCGGACGTCTCAGTGGTGGCCCGCGCGCCGCTGCCACAGGTCCGCAGGTACGCCGCGGGTCTACGGCTTCCCACCGGGGCCAGGGTGGCGAGCGTGGACCCCCTCGGGCCAGGTCTCGCCCTCGTCGGGCTGGACGTGCCTGGAGGCCCGCTCGGGGATCCCTCCCGCGCGGTGGTCCGTCGGCTTCAGGATGACCGGCCGGCGTTCGAGACCTTCGTCGTTGGCGCCGCCTCCGGCCTGCAGGACTTCGTCGCCTCCATGGTCCGGCGCGCGCCGCTCGCGTTCGGCCTCGTGGCGCTGGCCACCCTGGTCCTGCTGTTCCTCATGACCGGCTCCGTCGTCATCCCGGTCAAAGCCCTCCTGCTCAACGTCGTGTCCCTCGGCGCAAGCCTGGGCGTCATGGTCTGGGTCTTCCAGACGGGCCATCTCCAGCACCTGCTGGGCTTCGCCTCCGTGGGTGCGCTGGAGTCGACGATCCCGTTGCTGGTGCTCGCCTTCGGCTTCGGCCTGTCGATGGACTACGAGGTCTTCCTCCTGTCACGGATCGTCGAGCTCCACGAGCGCGGTTACTCCAACGACGATGCCGTCGTCCTGGGCCTGCAACGCTCCGGGCGCATCATCACCTCGGCCGCCCTCCTGGTCGTGATCGTGTTCTCCGGCTTCGTCGCCGGCAGGCTGCTGGTCATCAAGCAGACCGGGGTGGGCCTCGCCACGGCCGTCGCCCTCGACGCCACGCTCGTACGAATGCTCCTGGTCCCGGCCACCATGACGCTCCTGGGCGACTGGAACTGGTGGGCGCCGGCACGGCTACGGCGAGGGCACGCGCGGTTCGGCATCACCGAATGACGCTGCAGCGCCTCACCACGCACACCGAGCTGGTTCGTACCTCAGGGAACAGCGGCTTCGTGCGTTACGACCTGCCCGTCACGCTGGAAGGACCGGCGTACGCCCACGGGACCGCGATAGCGGTGCCGCGCCGGACGCATACGCGCCGGATCGGACTCCTGGTCATGGGCGCCGCGGCCGACGTCGACGAGCTGGTCGGCGGGATGCTCCGACAGCAGCTGCTGCCCGCCGAGCTGGCGTCGGTCACGGTCCAGCGCGACGCCCTGGACTCGGTGGCCCGACACCTCGCCCTGTCCGACGGCAACGAGTGGGAGTGGATGAGCTCGACCTCCGCACCGTCTCCCGTGCCGGTCGAGGAGAGGCTGGTGCCCTTGTCGCAGAAGGAGATCCGAGACATCGAGCGCCTGCTCGGTGTCGCGAACCCGGGGACGGACGCCAGGCCCTTCCAGTTCCCTGACCAGCGCTGGCTCGGGGTGCGGGACTCGGCCGGCACGCTGGTCGCGTGCGGGGTCAGGGAGCCGAACCTCGCCGGCTGGCCGGTCCTGTCCGGCATCACGGTGCACCCTGAGCACCGCGGGACCGGCCTTGGGCTGGCCGTGACGGCACGGCTCACCCGGGAGGCCGTCCGCGAGCGGGGAGTGTGCACGCTGGGCCTCTACTCCCACAACGCCGTGGCCCGCAGGCTCTACACCGGACTCGGCTACGACGATGTCCACCTGTGGTCGAGCCGCCGACTGCGGTGAGCGGGCACGTCCGCTGCCGCTCCTGCGCCGGGCACCGACCCTGCCTCTTCTCGCGAGCCTGGCCCTCGTCCGTTCTCCGGTTCTGGCCTAGGGTCGAGGAGTCCCGGCCCACCACCCGAAAGGACCGATCATGGCCACCTTGACGTCCGCAGAAGTCGAGATCCACTACGAGGACTCGGGCGGCGACGGGCGACCGGTGGTCCTCATCCACGGGTGGCCGCTGAGCAGCGCCTCCTGGTCGGATGTCACGCCGGCCCTGCGGGAGGTCGGGTACCGGGTCGTCACGTACGACCGCCGCGGGTTCGGCGCGTCCGAAAAGCCCGGCGAGGCCTCCGCCTACGACTACGACACGCTCACCGCGGACCTCGACGCTCTGATGACGCGGCTGGACCTGCGCGACGTGACCCTGGTCGGGTTCTCCATGGGCGGCGGCGAAGTGGCTCGGTATGTCGGCCGCTACGGGCAGGACCGGCTGCACAGCATCGTCTTCGCGGCGGCCATCCCCCCGTGTCTGCTCAAGGACGAGGACCACCCGGACGGCGCCATGGACCTCGCCACGGTGGCTGCCATGCAGGAGCAGCTCAGGGCCGACCGCGAAGGGTTCCTCGACGCCTTCCTCACGAACTTCTTCTCGGCTGACGGGCAGCTGAAGGTGAGCGAGTCGCAGCGCCAGGAGGCGCTGCGGCAGGCTTCGCAGGCGGACCTCCACGCCGCCGCGGAGTGCATCCACTCGTGGGTCACCGACTTCACCGGTGACCTTCCCAGGATCACCGTGCCGACCCTGGTGATCCATGGTGATGGCGACGGGATCGTCCCCTTGGAGCTGTCAGGCAGGCGCACCCACGAGGCGGTCTCCGGCAGCCTGCTGCACGTCGTGGAAGGCGGCCCGCACGGGGTGAGCGCCAGTCATGCGGAGGAATTCAACACTGCGGTGCTTGACTTTCTCACCCGCTGACGGGGCTCTTCGCCTCCAGCCCGCTGCACCGCGTGCGGCACCGGAGGACGCTGGCGAGGTGACCCTCGACCTCCATGCCCAGTGGCTCTCCAGTCTGGCCGAGCTGCGGTATGTCCGCACGCCCAAGCGGTTGCAGGCCCGCGCCGAGGGTGACCTGGTGCTCGACACGTCCGACGCGCTGCTCGTCTGGGAGCCTCGCCGGGTCGTGCCGCAGTACGCCGTGCCGCCGCAGCACCTCAAGCTCGACCTCGTGGAGCTGTCACGTCGGGAGGCGCCGGCGGGGCTGCCACCGGCCATGGGGCCCAGGGACTTCGCGACCCACACGTGCCCCGGCACCCCCCTGGCCACCCTCGCCGGCTCGGCGCCTGCGGTCGAGGTGGCGTTCAGGCCGGACGACGCCACGCTCGGCGGCCGAGTGGTCCTCGACTTCGAGCGATTCGAGTGGACCGAGGAGGACGAGCCGGTGATGGGGCACCCGCACGACCCGTTCAAGCGCATCGACGTCCTGCGCAGCAGCCGGCACGTCGTCGTGCGGCTCGGTCAGACCGTCCTGGCGGAGTCCCGCCGCGCGCGGGCCCTCGTGGAGACGTCCTTGCCGGTGCGCTGGTACCTGCCGCCGGACGACGTTCGGATGGACCTGCTCACCCCTTCCGCGACGCACACCGTCTGCGCCTACAAGGGCGTGGCGAGCTACCTCAGCGCAGGCCTCGAGGGTGGCGAGGACATCGCCTGGTCCTACCCGGACCCGCTCCACGACGCCCTGCCGGTGCGCGACTTGGTGGCCTTCTGGTCCGAGCGCACGCACACGACCGTCGACGGCGAGCTCCTGGCCGGGCGTATGCCGCCCGAAGGACCGGCGTCGACAGGAGTAGGCAGCGGTCGCGCGAGCTGAGCCGCGCCGCGAGGACCTGCTACGCGGGCTGGGGCTGCGTCGGCTGGCTCTGCGTTGACCCAGACCCTGCCGACCGGGACTCCACCGCCTGCGCTGACTCAGCGCCTGGCGACTGCGACGTTGCCGACTGAGGCACGGCATCCACGCCCGCCTCCTTGCGCTGCTCCGCCGTGATGGGGGCCGGCGCGGCCGTCAGCGGGTCGTAGCCCCCTCCCGACTTGGGGAAGGCGATGACGTCGCGGATGGACTCGGTGCCCGCGAGTAGCGAGACGATGCGGTCCCAGCCGAACGCGATGCCGCCGTGCGGTGGAGCGCCGTACTGGAACGCCTCGAGGAGGAAGCCGAACTTCTCCTGCGCGTCCTCGGGCGACAGGCCCATCACGGCGAAGACGCGCTCCTGCACGTCGCGGCGGTGGATTCGGATGGACCCACCCCCGATCTCGTTGCCGTTGCACACCAGGTCGTACGCGTAGGCCAGCGCCGAGCCGGGGTCACTGTCGAAGGTGTCGAGGAACTCTGCCTTCGGTGACGTGAACGCATGGTGGACGGCCGTCCAGGCGCCGGCGCCGACCGCGACGTCACCGGCCGCGACGGCCTCGGACGCAGGCTCGAACAGCGGCGCGTCGACCACCCAGAGGAAGGACCACGCCGACTCGTCGATGAGGTCGCAGCGGCGGCCGACCTCCAGGCGGGCGGCGCCCAGCAGCGCGCGGGACGGCTTCGTGGCACCTGCGGCGAAGAACACGCAGTCGCCCGGGCTCGCGCCGACGTGCGCTGCCAGTCCTGCCCTCTCCGTCTCGGACAGGTTCTTGGCCACCGGTCCGCCGAGCGAGCCGTCCTCCTGCACCAACACGTAGGCGAGCCCGCGGGCACCCCGGCTCTTCGCCCAGTCCTGCCAGGCGTCGAGCTGCTTGCGCGGCTGCGCTGCGCCACCGGGCATGACCACGGCCCCGACGTACTCGGCCTGGAACACCCGGAAGGGCGTCTCGGCGAAGTAGCCCGTGCAGTCCACCAGCTCGTTGCCGAAGCGCAGGTCCGGCTTGTCGGAGCCGAACCGTGCCATCGCGTCGGCATAGGTGAGCTGAGCGAACGGTGTGGACAGCTCGACGCCGATGAGCTTCCAGAGCTCCGTGACGATGGCCTCCCCCAGCTCGATGACGTCGGCCTGCTCGACGAAGGACATCTCGATGTCCAGCTGGGTGAACTCGGGCTGGCGGTCGGCCCGGAAGTCCTCGTCCCGGTAGCAGCGCGCGATCTGGTAGTAGCGCTCCATCCCCGCCACCATGAGGAGCTGCTTGAACAGCTGAGGGCTCTGCGGGAGGGCATACCAGGAGCCCGGAGCCAGCCGGGCCGGCACGAGGAAGTCGCGAGCGCCCTCCGGTGTCGAGCGCGTCAGCGTCGGCGTCTCGATCTCGACGAAGTCCCGAGCGCCGAGGACGGCGCGAGCCGCCGCGTTCACCCGGGAGCGGAGCCGGATGGCGGCACCGGCCGAGGACGCGCCGGGCCGGCGCAGGTCCAGGTACCTGTGCTTCAGCCGGGCCTCCTCGCCGACCGTCACACGTTCGTCGATCTGGAAGGGCAGGGGCGCGGAGGGGTTCAGCACCTCCAGGCGGGCGGCGACGACCTCGACCTCGCCCGTCGGGAGCTCCTTGTTGGCGTTGCCCTCAGGCCGGCTGCGGACCTCTCCCACCACGCGGACGCAGTACTCGTTGCGCAGGTCGTGGGCCTCGCCCTGGTCCAGCACCTCGTCGCGCACGACCACCTGCACGACTCCCGAGGCGTCACGCAGGTCGAGGAAGGCCACCCCGCCGTGGTCACGTCGGCGTGCCACCCAGCCGGTGAGCGTCACTGTCTGGCCGGAGTGGTCGGCACGCAAGGTGCCGGCCTCGTGGGTGCGGAGCACAGGAGTTCCTTCGATCAGGTTTGGGTGAGCCGACCCATCCTACGGACTGGCCGTCGGACGGGACGAACCGGTTTCGACCTCCGCGCCTCGCCCGACGACGTCCCCACCGACGTCCCCACCGATGTCCCCACCGACGTCCCCGACGATGTCCCCGAGAATGTCGCCGTCGACGTAGACCCAGGCGCCCGCTCTCCGGACGAACCGGCTGCGTTCGTGCAGGGCGCCGCCGCGGTACGCCGCCCGGAACTCCACCTCACCGGTCGAGTCGAAGTCCCGCCCGTCAGCCGTCGCAAGGATGCTCAGGCCGGCCCAGCCGACCACGTCGTCGAGGGCAAGCGGCGAGGGTCGGGTGCGCGGGTGCCAGGTCCGCTCGAGGTAGGGCTGGTCCCCGACGACGTATGCCGCGTATCTCGAGCGCATCAGCTGCTCCGCCGTGGCGGCCGCCCGCTCCCCCTGGTGCAGCGGCCCGCAGCACGCTGCGTAAGGCGCGCCGCTGCCGCACGGGCAGTCGTGCGGCACGTCACGACCGAAGGCGCTCATGCGCGGGCCGGCAGGATGCAGAACTCGTTGCCCGACGGGTCGGTCAGGATGGTCCACGGTAGATCCCCGAAGTCGTGGTCGAGCACGTGGGCCCCCAGGTCCAGCACCCGTGGGAGGACCGCGTCGGGGTCGTCCTCGCTCTCGAGCCGTAGGTCGAGGTGCAGCCTGTTCTTCGCTGCCGACTTCGCCGACTTCTCGGCGCACAGCTCCAGCAGCATCCCGCGCAGCGAGGGGTGTCGAAGCGTGGCGTCGGCGACACCGTCCACCGGGGCCCAGCCGGTGAGCGCGGCCCAGAACGCGGCGTCCCGCTGGGGGTCGGCGCTGTCCATCGGGACCGCGGCGATGGGGCCGGTGTCCGAGTAGGCGGCCCGGGCCTCCATCACGCAGAAGGGGTTGCCCTCAGGGTCTGCGAGGACGACCCACGGCACGTCTCTCTGTCCGATGTCGGCGGGGCTGGCACCCAGCGCAAGCAGCCGCGCGACCACTTCGTCCTGCTGGTCGTCGCCCCGCAGGTCGAGGTGGAGCCGGGAGCCGTCGACGGCCGGCTGCGGGACCCGCTGGAAGCACAGGTCCAGGACGGGCCCGCCGGGAACGGTGAGCCGCGTCTCGTAGGCCTCCTCGGAGTCCGAGAGCGTCTCGGTGCCGAGCGCCTTCTCCCAGTACCGTCCGAGCCGCTGCGGGTCGACGGCGTCGAAGACGAGGTTCTCGAGATACATGGGCCGAGCCTAGGCCCGCATTCGCACGAGCGGCAGTCGAGGGCGCCGTGCGGTCACGTCTCCGGGGACCCACTTCTTCGAGGCCTCGCGGGCGCCTATCGGCCGCAGGCCTTTCCCGTCAGGGCTGCGGTGAGGCCTGCGGCCGATAGGCCCGGTGCGCCGGCCACGGCGCGTCGACCGGACGTAGGGTCGCCCACCCGAGCTCTCGAGCGGCGAGGGCGGCCAGCACGGCGATCGTGAGCGTGGCGTTGTGCAGCCGGCCCGCCAGGACGCCGTCCCGGGCCTCCTCGAGCGAAACCCACCGCAGCGGCATCCCGAGCTCCTCGCCGTCGCGGCTGTGCCGGTCGCCCTCCGGTACCGGCCGCAGGTCGCGCGCCACATAGACGCGCATGGCCTCGTCGATCCCCCCAGGGGAGCTGAAGTAGTCGGCCAGGACGTGCCAGGTGTCCGCGACGAGGTCGGCCTCCTCGTGCAGCTCGCGGGCCGCCGCGATGTGCGGCGCCTCGCCGTCGACGTCCAGCAGGCCCGCGGGGATCTCCCACTCGAAGGTCCGCACGGGGTGCCGGTACTGCTGGATGAGGCAGATGCGCCCTTCGGCGTCCACTGCGGCGACCGCGACGGCTCCAGGGTGACGCACGAACTCACGGGTGACCTCGCCGGCCTCGCCCAGGTCGACGCGCTCGCGAAGCACGTCCCAGACCTTGCCGTGCATGGCAACCTCGGTGGCCACCACCGGCCGCTCCTCGAACCGGTCGCCCAGCTGCTCCTCCGTCATCGCCGGCTCAGCTGGCCGCGTCGGCGGTGGCGCGGGGGCGCTCCACCTCCACGAGGCGGGCGGCACGCTGGGCGTCGATGGCGGCGCCGACCAGCCCGGCGAACAGTGGGTGCGCGCGGTGAGGTCGGGACTTGAACTCGGGGTGCGCCTGGGTGGCGACGTAGTACGGGTGCTGGTCGCGGGACAGCTCGACGAACTCGACGAGGTTCCGGTCCGGGGACAGCCCTGAGAACACCAGGCCCGCTCGCTCCAGCTCCTCGCGGTACCGGTTGTTGACCTCGTAGCGGTGCCGGTGGCGCTCGTCCACCGCCACCGCGCCGTACGCCTCGGCGATGACCGAGCCCTCGGTCAGCTTCGCGGGATAGGAGCCCAGCCGCATCGTGCCGCCGAGGTCTCCCGCCCCCTCGACGAACGCCTTCTGTTCCTCCATGGTCGCAATGACCGGTGCCGGCGTCTGCGGGTCGAACTCGGTGGAGCTGGCGCCTGCTATCCCCGCGACGTTCCGGGCGTACTCGATCACCATGCACTGCAGGCCCAGACAGATGCCCAACGTCGGCACCCTCCGCTCCCGAGCCCACCTGAGAGCGCCGAGCTTGCCCTCGATCCCGCGGACGCCGAAGCCACCAGGGACAAGGACGGCGTCGACGCCCCCGAGCGCCCGCTGGGCCCCGGCCTCGGTCTGGCACTCGTCACTGGCGACCCAGCGGATCGACACCCGGGCGTCGTGGTGGAAACCGCCTGCCCGCATCGCCTCCGTGACGGACAGGTAGGCGTCGGGGAGGTCGATGTACTTGCCCACCAGGGCGATCTCGACCGTGTGCTCGGGGCTGTGGACGCGGCGCAGCAGCTCGTCCCAGTCGTGCCAGTCGACGTCCCGGAAGTTCAGCCCCAGGCGCCGGATGACGTACGCGTCCAGGCCCTCCCTGTGCAGCACCTTCGGGATGTCGTAGATGCTCGGCGCGTCGACCGCCGCCGCGCAGGCCTCAGTGTCGACGTCGCACATGAGCGAGATCTTGCGCTTGATGCCCTCGGGGATCTCCCGGTCGGCCCTGAGCACCAGCCCGTCGGGCTGGATACCGACCTGGCGCAGCGCGGCCACGGAGTGCTGGGTGGGCTTGGTCTTGAGCTCACCGCTGGGGGCCAGGTAGGGCACCAGAGAGACGTGCAGGAAGAACACGTTGTCGCGACCGACGTCGTGACGGACCTGCCGCGCGGCCTCGAGGAACGGCAACGACTCGATGTCACCGACCGTGCCCCCGATCTCGGTGATGATGACGTCGGGCGCCTTCGCCGGCAGCACCCCTGCAGCGCCCGCGGCCTGGGCCCGCATCCGCTCCTTGATCTCGTTCGTGATGTGCGGGATGACCTGGACGGTGTCGCCGAGGTACTCACCGCGCCGCTCCTTGGCGATGACCTGGTTGTAGATCTGCCCCGTCGTGACGTTCGCCTTGCCGACCAGGTTGCTGTCGAGGAACCGCTCGTAGTGCCCGATGTCCAGGTCGGTCTCCGCACCGTCCTCGGTCACGAAGACCTCGCCGTGCTGGAACGGGTTCATGGTGCCCGGATCCACGTTGAGGTACGGGTCGAGCTTCTGCATGGTGACGCGCAGCCCGCGGGCGCGGAGCAGGTGTCCGAGGCTCGAGGCGGTGAGGCCCTTGCCCAGCGAGGAGGCGACGCCTCCGGTCACGAAGATGTGTTTCGTCTGCTCCACCACGGGGTTCAAGCCTACGTCATGCGGGGCAGGCTCGCGTACCAGTCGTGCCAGCGACGCGCCGTCGCCGTTCCGTCGTCCCAGGATGCGGCCCTGCCCCGGCCCAGCTCGGACAGCCGGCCCCGGAGCTCGCTGTCACCCAGGACCGCCTCGACGGAGCGGGCGAGCTGCGAGGCGTCGCCCACCGGCACCAGGAGGCCGACGCCGTCGACGAGGTCGTGCAGCCCGCCGACATCGCTGCTGACCACGGGAGTGCCGGCAGCCATGGCCTCCTGGACGACCAAGGCACGCGCCTCCCACCGGCTGGGGAGCACGAAGACCTCGGCTGATCTGAGCCACGGAGCGGGGTCGGCCACCGCGCCGAGGAAGTGCACGGGTACGCCGAGGCTCAGTGCCCTGCTGCGCAGCACTGACAGAAGACCGGCCTCCCCGTCACCCAGGACGACCCAGGTCACCGGTCGGTCGAGGGCTGCCGCGGCGGCGAGCAGCACCTCCAGGCTCTTCTGCGGGGCGATCCTCGAGACCGTCAGCACCAGTGGGCCGCTGGGCGTGACGCCCGCCCCTTCGAGCAGCTCGGCGGCGCGGGCGTGGCGCGTCACCACGTCGTCGGGTCCCTGCGCCAGCAGGAGGGGGACCCTTGGTGACGGCACCGCGGCGAGCCGCGCGTCACGGGCTCCGCGCCGGCGTGCCTCCTCCACCAGGTCGCTGCTCGCGCCGGTCACCAGAGCAGCCCTGCGCGTTACCAGCCGCTGGACCAGACCGGACATGAGCCGGGGTTCCAGGCCGCGCAGTCCCGGCCGAGCGAGGATGGCGTTGTGCTGGGTCACGACCACCGGGGTGCGCACGCCGACCGTCGCGACGGTGGCCAGCAGTCCGGCCTGGTGCCCGTGGGCGTGCAGGACGTCCGCGCCCCGAGCCAGCGCCCGCAGGGACCGCAGGCCGCGAAGGGACCGCAGCATCCCCGAGGCTCCGGTGGGCCACCAGCACCGGGCGCCCGCGATGCCGAACCGCTGAGCCGTCGTCCGGTCCGTCACCACCGCCACCTCGTCTCCCAGCGTCCGCAGACCGGCCGCGAGGTCGACGACATGGGTGCCGATGCCACCCGTGCTGCGTCCCAGCAGCAGAGCCACCCTCATACCGGACCATCCGAACGCCGCTGCCTGCTCCGCTGGACGATCGCGACCATCGACCTGCGGTCAGCGACCGCCATCACAGCCAGGTAGATGGCGGCGGTGACGAGAGCGACGAGCGCCCCGCCCAGCAACGCCCCCGATGCCGAGCCGGTCGTGACCAGGGCCAGCACTCTCGTAGCCAGAGCGTCGCCACCGGCCAGGGCGAACGCCATGGCCACCAGGGCGGCAGCAAGGGTGCGTCCACTCCCAGTCAGCGCGGCGCGGCCCCAGGCCTGGCGAACCAGCCCGGTCAGGAGCACTGCCGAGACGGTCATGCCGAGCGTGGAGCTCACCCCGAGCACGCCCAGGGTGGCCCCCGCCGTGGAGCCCTCCGGCACCGCGAGAAGCGGCAGAGCGGCGCTCAACACCCAGCCGGTCGCCACGGCGAGGGCGGCGTAGAGAGGGCGCCCGCGGACGTACAGGGCGCGCGTCAGCAGAGCGGCGACGCCGAACCCGACGACGCCGGGAGCGTAGGCGGACAGCGTTCCGGGCAGGGCTTCCAGAGCGGCACCGCCCCCCGCCTGCCTGCCACGGTCCAGCGCAGAGAAGAACCCTCCGACCGGCCGGGACACTGCCATGAGGACCGCGGCCGCACCGGCGGTGAGCAGGAGGACGCCTCGCAGCGAGCCGGCGAGCGTCACGGTGGCGTCGTGCCCGGCGTCGGTCGGCTCCGGGCTCGTCCCCCGCGAGGTCGCGGCCGACCTGCTGTCGGACGCCACGGCGTGGGCCAGAGCCGGAAATGCGGAGGTCGCCACCGGGACGGCGAGCACCGCGTACGGCAGGAGGTAGACCGCCTGGACATAGGTGTAGACGTTCACCGTCCCCACTGCGGCCGTCCTGTGGTGCGTGACCCACAGCGTGGTCAGCACCGCCGCCTGCTGCGCCAGCAGCGCCAGCACGCCGGCACCGGCGAGAGAGGCGGCACGCCGGGCGGTTCCGGCGGGGAACTGCAGGGTGGGCCGTAGGCGAACGCCTGCCCGCAGCACTGGCGCGAGAAGCGGCAGGCTCAGCATGACGACCCCCAGGGTGGTGCCACCGGCGAGGGTCCAGACAGCACCTCGCGACACGGTGCCCGGCGTGTTCCGGTCCCCGGCGACCGCCGCGTAGGCGAGGTACGAGCCGATGACCACGACGCTGGACAGCAGCGGGGCGAGCGCCGCCGCAAGGAACCGCCGGTGGGCCTGGAGCACTCCGGTGAGGACGATGCCCACGCCGTAGAGGAGCACCTGAGGGGCGAAGAGGACGAGCATGTGGGAGGCCAGGGTGAGCTCAGCCTGCGAGGCGCTGCTGCCGAGCAGTGCCCGGCCCACCCACCGGGCGCCGATGGCCAGGACCACGGTGAGCGGCGCGAGCACGAGGACCGCCCAGGTCAGCAGCGCCGATGCGGTCCGGTCGGCGTCCACGGCGCGGCCACGCCCCAGCTGACCGGCCACCAGGGGTACGGCGACCGCGGCGAGCACTCCCCCGGCGGCCACCTCGTACACCACGTTGGGCAGCATGTTCACGGACTGGTAGGTGTCGCCCACTCCCGCGGCTCCCACGCTGCCGGAGAACACCAGGGTGCGGACGAAGCCCGTCAGCCGCGCCAGCAGGGTCGCCAGGGCGATGAGCCCGGCCGCCCGCGCCACCGACGAGCGGACCGACTGCACGGTCATGGGCGGCCCAGGGCGTCGAGCTCCCGCAGGACCGGGGTCGACTCGATGACGACAGTGAAGGAGACCTTCTCGGACGCCAGCGTGAGCGCGGCAAGCGCGGCTAGAGCCCACCAGCGACCACGCCGCCCGCAACGCTGAACCAGGGCGGCGCCGAGCAGCGCCCCCGCACTGTTGGCACCGGTGTCGCCCAGCATCGTCTCGCCCCGCAGGTCCGGTCCGATCAGCCCTGCCGCGGCACCCGCCGCGCCCGCTGCCGCCACTGAGGACGACGGCGAGGTGCCGGTCAGCAGCCCCAGCACCAGGGCGGCTTTGAGCGCGCGGCCCGGTCGCAGGTCCAGCAGGTTGAGCAGGTTGGCGCAGCCCGCGACCACAGCGCCGCCGACGAGGGTGTCGACGGCCGAGCGGCTGGCCCGGCGGTCTCCGGCACGGCTCGCCGCACGGCCGGCCGCACGGTGGGCAGAGCGGTCGGCAGAGCGGTCGACGAGCACTGTGGTGGCCAGCCCGGTGACCGCAAGGCCGACGACCTTGACGGCCCCGGTGGTGACCTCGCCCCGCGCCAGCGCCGTGAGGTGGCCCTTGAGGCCCTTGCTCCCGGAGTCGCCCCGCAGGTCGTCCAGGGCACCGAGGCCGGCCGAGGCTGTGGCGGCGAGCACCGGACCTGCGCCGGCGCCGGCCATGCCCGCGGCCAGCGCGGCCCCTGCGGCATATGCCGGGCCCTCCAGCAGGCTGACTCCTGTGCCGGCGTGGTTCACGCGGTCCCACGTGCCGACGGGTCCCGGAGGACGTCTCGCGAGCGCGTGCAGAGCACCCCGGGCCAGGACCGCCGCGAGGCCCGCGGACGCGAGGGCGCGCACAGGAGCTACCTGGTGGCCAGCGGCGGGAACGCCGCCGTGGCGTCACCCGCCAGCCCGTAGTGGCCGACCTTGCCGGCCTGTTCCTGCAGGAGGCCGAAGACGATGCTCGCCTGGCCCATGGGGAGCTCGGCGTCGTCGACGGTGGTGAGCGCCTTGGCGTGGTCGTCGTCGGCCCGTGAGGTGGCCAGCACCGAGGTGGTGTTCGTCGCGTTGTCCTTCAGGCTCGCGGCGACGAGCACGGCGCCCGCGCCGGCGGAGTCCATGGCGGCCGCGAGGTCGCTGAGCGCGCCGGCCCTGGACTCCCGGTCGGCGACATCGGAGCCGGTGACGGGACCGGCCACGACCACGGCGACGCTGGCCGGGCTCACCTGGTCCGGGGTGAAGCGGATCAGCTGGCCGGTACGCAGGCCCTCCAGGGCGCCCGCCGCCCCCGTGGCGCTCGCACCGGCCTTGGCCAGCACAGACCGGGCCAGGACAGCGTCCACGATCTCGCCGTCCGTCTGGCCGACCGGGAGCTCCACCTGAGCCGCGAGCTGCTGACCCAGCGTCGACCGGAAGGTCGCCTTCTCGGGATCGACCCAGGCGTCCTGCACCGAGACCGTGGACCCGATAGTGGCCCCCGCCGCGGTCAAGGTCTGCGTCGTCGACTTCACCAGCCCGGTGTCCGCACCGGGCAGGACGACCACCGACACGGTCGTGTCACGCAACCGTCCGGCGAGCAGCGTGCGGTTGCTGGCCACCGTGAACTCGTCGCGCGCCTGGGCTGCCTTGTCCGCGGTGTCCAGCTGGGTGCGCAGGGTCGCCTTGTCGTCACGCAGGTTCTTGACCTCGGAGGTCAGCGTGTTGCCGATGTCCTCCTTCAGCGGACCTGCACCGAGCACGATGCCCACCGCGAGGGCGAGGAAGATCGAGACGATGGAGACCAGGTGGTAGCGGAAGTCGATCACGTGAAGATTCCTACGACGAAGGACCACAGGTCGTCCCAGCGGGCGCCCAGCACCTGCAGGAACGCCCGTCCGCCGGTCGTCGACCAGAGCGCTGCGAACAGAGCGCCCAGCCCGACGACGAGCATGACGGCAAGGGAGAGGTTGGAGATGCGCGAACGGTAGAGCCGGGAGACACCCTTGGCGTCGACGAGCTTCCCGCCGACGCGCAGGCGGGTCAGGAACGTGCTCGCCATACCGCTGCGACCCTTGTCCAGGAACTCCACGAGCGTGGCATGGGTGCCGACGGCGACGATGAGGGAGGCGCCCTTGTCGTCTGCCAGCAGCATCGCGACGTCCTCACTGGTGCCGGTGGCCGGAAAGACCACGGGCTCGACCCCGAGCCGGCGCACCCGCTCCAGGCCGGGGGCGTTCCCGTCACGGTAGGCATGCACGACGATCTCGGCTCCGCAGCGCAGCGCGCCGTCCGACACCGAGTCCATGTCGCCGACGATGAGGTGCGGCTTGAGGCCCTCCTCGAGCAGTGCGTCCGCGCCACCGTCGACTCCGATGAGCACCGGTCGGTACTCGCGGATGTAGCTGCGCAACGTGCGCAGATCCTCCTTGTAGTGGTAGCCCCGCACCACGATCAGCGCATGCCGACCGTCCACCTCGGTGGTGATGTCGGGGACCCCCACCCCGTCCAGGAGCAGGTCGCGCTCGCGGCGCAGGTACTCCATGGTGTTGGCGGCGAACGCCTCGAGCTGCACGGCCAGGCCCGCCCGTGCGTCGGTCATGGAGGTCTGGACGAGGTCGTGGTCGAAGGCCTGGCCCTTGGCCACGACCTCGTCGTCGAGCCAGATCTCGTCGCCGTCGATGCGGACCTGCTGGCCCTCGTGAAGGTCGTGCATGACGTCGCGGCCCACGCTGTCGATGAGCGGGATGCCGGCCTCCACGAGGATCTCGGGACCGAGGTTGGGATACCGACCAGAGATCGACGCGGCTGCGTTGACGACTGCCGCCGGGCGACACGCCAGGAGCGCCTCGGCGGAGACCTTGTCGATGTCCTGGTGGTCGATCACGGCGATCTCGCCGGGGCGGAGCCGCTTGGTGAGGTTCTTGGTCCGGGAGTCGACACGCACGAGACCGCGCACTCCGGGGGTATCGGGTTCGCGGTGACGTTGGCGGGGGATCTTCAAGGGCATTGTCGCCATCCTCCCATGGCGGCGAACGGGTGCCGCGCCGCCCACGCTGGGAGCGCGGCCGCCGGGCGCCCGCTCAGCGCGGAGCCGGCGTTGCCGCTCCACGGCGGGCCGTCGCTTCCACCACGAGCTCGCGCGCGTGCGCCAGGGCGGAGTCGGTGTCGACGCCCGCCATCATGCGGGCGAGCTCTCTGAGCCGCTCGTCCTCGCCGACCGCGTGCACACCGCTGGAGGTGATGTGCCCGTCGCTGGACTTGCGCACCACGAGGTGCCGGTCGGCGTAGGCGGCGACCTGGGGCAGATGGGTCACCACGACCACCTGGGCCTGTCGGGCCAGCGCCGCGAGCCGCGCCCCGACGTCCAGGGCGGCGGCCCCGCCCACGCCCGCGTCGACCTCGTCGAAGACGAACGTCGGGACGTCACTGCCGCTTGCTGCGCCCGTGACCACCTCCAGGGCGAGCATGACCCGCGACAGCTCACCGCCTGAGGCGGCGCGGGCCACCGTGCGCGGGGTGCTGCCCGGGTTGGCCGCCAGCAGGATCTCCACGTCGTCCCCTCCATGCCTGGCGAGGCCGCTCGTTCGCGGCGAGACGCTGACCTCCACCGAGGCCTGCCCCATCGCCAGGTGAGCAAGCTCCTGCGTGACGGCGGCGGCGAGCACCCTCGCCGCCTTCCTCCGTGCGGCGGTGAGCTTGCTCCCGGCGGCCGCTCGGTCACGCTCAAGCTGGGCGGCGTGCAGCTCCAGCTGCTCGATCCTGCTGTCCGAGCCGAGCAGCTGGGCCAGCCGCTCGGCCGCGACGCGGCCCCACTCCAGGACGTCGTCGACCGTCTCGCCGTACTTACGGGTCAGCCGAGTCAGGTCCGCGCGCCGCTGCTGCACCCAGGCGAGCCTGCCAGGGTCGACCTCCACGTCCTCCAGGTAGCTGCTGAGGTCGGAAGCCAGGTCGGCGGTCAGGTATCCGAGGTCGGCCAGTCGGCGGTCGAGCTCGCGCAACGCCGGGTCGTGGTCCACCTCGCCGGTCAGGGCATGCCTGGCCGCTGCGACGGCGTCCATGGCGCTCGGTGCCGACTCCTCCGCATACTCCTGGGCGCCCGCGAGACGAGCGTGCGCGAGGGCAGCCGCGGTGCGCAGCCCCTCCGCGTGGCTCAGCCGCTCGTCCTCCACCCGCAAGGCGGCATCCTCCCCGGTCTGGGGATCCACCGCGGAGACCTCGTCGAGACCGTGCTGGAGGAAGTCGATCTCGCGTGCGCGGTCGCGGGCCTGGTCGCGGAGCATGGCGAGCTCCGACGCAGCAGCCTCGTGGACGTCGAACGCGTCGGTGTAGATGCGCAGCGCCCGGCGTAGCGGCTCGCCGCCGAACTGGTCGAGCATGGCGCGGTGCTGCTCGCTGCGCCGCAGCCGCCACTGCTCGGACTGCCCGTGGACGGCCACGAGGTGCTCGCCGATCTCCGCCAGGACTCCGACCGGGGCCGACCTGCCACCGACATGCGCCCGCGACCGGCCCTCGGCCGACACCGAGCGCACGAGCACCAGGCCGTCCGCCACGTCGGCGCCCGCCTCTGCGGCTCGGACCGCTGCAGGATGGTCCGCCGTCACGTCCACGAGGCCTTCCACGACGGCAGAGGCCTCGCCCGCCCGGACCAGGCCGGCGTCGGCCCGGGCGCCGAGCAGGAGGCCGAGCCCGGTCACGACCATCGTCTTGCCCGCGCCGGTCTCCCCCGTGACGACGTTGAGGCCCGGATGCAGCTCGAGCACCGCGTCGTCGATGACCCCGAGGCCCTGGATCCTCAGTTCCTGGAGCACGCGCACAGCCTCTCACGGGCTGGTGACAGGGTGCGTCAGGCGCGTGCGGTGCGCTCCGCGCGCGCGGCCTTGGCCAGTCGGGCCTTCCCTCGCCAGCCGTGGATCGACAGGTCGAACTTCGCGACGAGCCGGTCGGTGAAGGGTGACCGGCTCAGCCTCGCCAGCCGGACCGGCGTGTCGGAACGCACGACCTCGATGCGTGCCCCGGGGGGTAGGTCCACGGCACGCCGCCCATCGCACCACAGCGCGCCCGTGCCCAAGGTGTCGGGGACCACCTCGAGGGCGAGGTGCGACTGGGGGCCGAGTACGAGTGGGCGGGCGAACAGCGCGTGCGCGCTGATGGGGACCAGGAGGAGGGCCTCGACGTCCGGCCAGACGACCGGGCCGCCGGCGGAGAAGGCGTACGCGGTGGAGCCAGTGGGAGTCGCCACGACGACGCCGTCGCAGCCCCACGTCGTCAGAGGGCGTCCGTCGATCTCGGCGACGACCTCGAGCATCCGTTCTCGGTTGGCCTTCTCGACGGTCACCTCGTTGAGGGCCCAGCTCGAGTAGACGGGGTTGCCGTTGACCTGCGCCGTGACCTCGAGCGTCATCCGCTCCTCCACCGTGTAGCTCCGCGTGACGATGTGGTCGACGGTGGCCGAGATATCCTCCCTCTCGGCCTCGGCGAGGAACCCGACGTGGCCGAGGTTCACGCCCAGCAGCGGTACGCCGGTGCCCCGTGACATCTCCGCGCCGCGCAGGATCGTGCCGTCGCCCCCCAGCACGCACACCAGCTCGCAGCCCTCTGCGGGGTGGGCCGGGTCAGCGAGCTCGACGTGCGAGGAGAGCTTGACCGCGTGCGCTTCGTCGGGCAGCACCACGACGTCGATGCCGGCGTCGTGGAGGCGGTCCACGACGGTCCAGGCGATGTCGGAGGCCTCCTGCCGGCGGGGGTGCGCCACCAGCAGGATCCGGCGGCGGGCTGTGCTGGTCACGGGGCTCCCTTCAGGCTGACCTCGTCAGCGGTCCTGACCAGAGCCTCCCATCCCATCGAGCCCTCGGCGCGAGGGGTCAGCCAGAGGAGGTACTCGGCGTTGCCCTCGCCGCCCTCTATCGGGCTGGGCACCAGCCCCTTGGGGTGGAGCCCGGCCCCGAGAGCGGCCCGCGCCACCCTGGTCACGGCCCAGGCCCGGTCCGCGGTCGCGCGCACGATCCCGCCCTTCCCCACCCGGGTCCGCCCGACCTCGAACTGCGGCTTGACGAGGACGACGACGTCCCCCTCCGGTGACACCAGCTGCGCGAAGACGTCGAGCACCAGAGTCAGGGAGATGAAGCTGAGGTCCGCGACGAGCAGGTCCACGATGCCGCCGATGTCCGCCGCCGCGAGGCCCCGCACGGTGGTGCCTGACCGCTCGGTGACCCGGGGGTCGTCGGCCAGCTGGGCGGCGAGCTGTCCGTGACCCACGTCAAGGGCGACGACCTCGGTGGCGCCGAGATGGAGCAGCACCTGGGTGAAGCCGCCGGTCGACGCACCTACGTCGAGGCAGCGTCTGCCCGCGACCACCAGTCCTCGCGGTCCGAACGCCTCCACGGCTCCGACCAGCTTGTACGCTGCGCGGCTCACCCAACGAGGGCCCTCCTCCCGGACCTCGACCGACGCGCCCGGGGGGACAGGAGTCGACGCCTTGAGTGCCCGGCTGCCGGCCAGGCTGACATCTCCCGCCTCGATGAGGGACCGAGCCTGGCCTCGTGACCGCGCCAGGCCTCGGCGAACCAGCTCCAGGTCCAGACGGACGGGCTCGCTCACTCGCCGCCCAGGTCCGAGAGCCTGGCCTGCAGCGTACGGTGGACGCGTTGGCCCGCCTCGATCTGGGCGTCCAGATCGTCGGTGGGGGCCTGCTGCAGCTCCCGCAGTGCGGCATCGACCACGATGTCACCGGTGGCGTTGTCGCCCAGCGCGGCGTCTGAGCCGTGCGCTTCGGCCCCTGCGGCCGGGTCGGAGCCGCGCGACGGTTCACTGGGGACCGGATGCGGCGTTGCGGGGGTTCCGGAGCCGACGTTCACCAGGTGGCCTTCTTCGTCGCGGAGCTACGGGCGCCTGTGGTCTTCCGGGTGGAGCTCCTCCTGGCAGTCGAGGTCGTGCCGGCGGTGCTTGAGCGCGATGTGGACGCCGAAGTCTTCGGGGTGGACTTCTTCGCGGCCGACTTCGTGGCGGTCGACTTCGTGGCAGCCGACTTGGTGGCGGCCGTCCGTGGCGCGGTGGGGCTCGCAGCCGACTTCGCCGTGGACTTCTTCGGGGTGGACTTCTTCGGGGTGGACTTCTTCGGGGTGGACTTCTTCGCGGCCGACGCTCCCCTCGCGGGGGCCCCAGAGGTGCTCTTGTTGGCTGTCGGCACCTTGGCAGTGGACTTCTTGGCAGTGGAGCTCTTGGCTGTGGACGTCGCAGCGGTGCTCTTGGCAGCGGACCTCCTGGCGGTCGACTTCTTGGCGGTCGACTTCTTGGCGGTACTGCCCGCGCCCTCATCCCGTCGGGCCGTTGGGGTCGAACGGGACGCGCTGGCGGCCACCCTGCTCGCCGGGGCCGGGCCGGGGTCGGCTGCCCCGAGCGGGGACGGCTCGGCGTCGCCGACGGGGCTGCCGCTCAGACCGTCCTGGCCGACCGGCACGGCTCGGGTTACCGTGGACACCGCTGCCGCCCCAGGACGCGAACGCCCCAGGGGCGCGCGGGAGGCGCTCGCCACCGCGGACGCACCTGAGGCGAGCAGCGTCTCCCTGAGCTCGGACAGCTCCCTGGTGACCGCCGCGAGCGCCGCCCGGGCGGCCTCCACGTCGCCGACGCGTGCGACGTCGGCCTTCCTCAGTGCGGCCTCCACCTCTGCCTGCACGAGCGTGAGCAGGTTGGCCCTGTTGGACTTCGCGGCCTCGAGGATCTGGTCCGCGAGTGTCGAGGCCTGGACCGCCCGCCGCGTGACCTCGTCCGCGCCCGGCAGGGCCAGGAGTCCCTGGGCTGCGTCCATGGCGCGTGCCATGGTCATCTCTCCCAGTCCGCTGGCGAGCTGCAGATAGCTGCGCACCGACTCGAATGCCATCGATCCTCCTCGGATGGAGCGGTCACCTGCCGCTCGTCGCCCTCACGCTACTGCCAGTAGTCGATCTCCGTCGCGAGGCGCTCGGCGCCTCGGATGTCCAGCTCCCCGTGGTCCAGTGACTCGTGCAGGCAGGCCAGACCTGCCCGCGCCTGTTCGATGGGCGAGCCCGCCCGGGCCACGTCCCAGCCTCCGTCGGTGATGCGCCGCCGGTCAGCGCCGCAGACCCACCAGGAGTAGTCGGTCTCCGCGGGCACGTAGTCCTCGACCAGCGCGCGAAGATCCGGGACGACGTACGTCGGCCGCAGCGGCGCAGGGGCCCCGGCCAGGCTCGTCACCGAGTCGACGCCGGTCAGGACGAGGGCCGAGTCCATGCCCGCCTCGACCGCTCCGGCGATGTCGGTATCCAGCCGGTCACCCACCGCCAGCAGCTGCGACGCCGGCTGACCGAGGCGGTCGGCACAGAGCCGGTACAACGGTGCGTGCGGCTTCCCGACGACGATCGGCTCGCACCCGGTCGCCCGTTGGACCGCAGCCACCAAGGTGCCGTTCCCCGGGGCCGTACCCAGGTGGGTGGGGAGCGTCTCGTCGATGTTGGTGGCCACCCAGAGCGCACCGGCCGACACTGCGTATGCCGCCTGGGCGAGGTCGGAGGCCGTCACCGCCGGGCCGTAGCCCTGGAGGACGCCGGCATACGTCTCGTCGCGGCTCTCCTGCGCCTGCGTTCCGGTGACGACGCGAAAGCTGTGCTGCCGCAACGCTTCCCGGACGCCTTCACCGCCGATCGCGAGCACGGTCGAACCTGGAGGGAGGCGGCGAGCCAGCTCCGCCGCCCCGGCCTCGGAGCTCGTGGCGACATCCCGACCGCTGACATGCAGGCCGAGGTCGGTGAGGTGGGCGGCCACCTCCTGCGGCGGCCTCGAGGCGTTGTTGGTGGCGTACACGACCGGCACGGTGAGCGCCGACAGCGCCGACACCGCGTGGTCGACCGCTTCCGGGCCCCGGTACACGACCCCGTCGAGGTCGCACACCACAGCGCGGTACCGCTGGACCAGGCTCGGCACGCCCTCAGGGGCCTTCGCCACGTCGTCCAGGGCGGCCATCGTCCCCCGCCCGGCGCTCCTCGGCCCGATCGTCCTCCGCCAGCCCATCCTCGTCGTCGTCCTCGTGGCCCTCCAGCAGGTCGGTCAGGACGACTCCGTCAAGCTCGGCGAGCCGCTCCGCAGCGTCGGTCTCGAGCTCGTGGTCTGCAGCCGTGGCGCGAGCGAACCACTCCCGCGCGTCGTCCCTGCGGCCCAGTGCCAGCAGGGTCTCGGCATACGCGTAGGCCAGACGCGCGAACCACGGTTTGCGGCTGCTGCCGTCGAGCTGCGGGATCTCGAGCGCCAGCCGAGCCGCCTCGAGCTGACCGAGGTCGCGGCGGATCCCCGACACGACGATCGCGAGCTCGACCCGGTCCTCGACTGCCAAGGTGCCTGCCTCAGGAGACGTTGCCAGCTCCAGGGCACGCTCGGGCCGACCCAGACCCCGCTCGCAGTCGACCATCAGGGCCAGCAGGTGGGAGGAGCCGCTGAGCCGCCTGGCCGTACGGAACTCGCTCAGCGCGCGGGCCCACTCTCCCTTGCGGTACGCCACCAGACCCAGCGCCTCGCGAGCTGCGGGCACCCGGCCGGCGCGCCGCACGGCCGTCTCTGCATGGGCCTCGGCTCCCGTGAAGTCGTCTACGTCGAGGAGAGCGGCCACCATCACGAGATGTTGGGCGACGCCCTCGGCGTTCTCCTTGCTGAGGGTCCTCAGCTGGTGGTGGACGGAACGGTCGAGCTCCTTGCCGGTGACGCCCTCAGCGATGCGCGGCTCAGGCAGCTTTGGCTTCCGGGGGGCCAGCCTCGGCCCACCTCGGCGCTCGCTGTTGTCGAAGGTCCCGGCATCTCGGCCCGCGTCCCTGCCCTTGCTGCTCGACTCCCTGCCGGTACCACCACGCGGCGGCCGTCCCGACCCTGCGCGTCCCGAGTCCCCTGCGGCACCCCGGTCGGCGCTCCCGGCCCCCCTCGGCCGGCCGGTCGAACCGCGAGCCGAACCGCCGGCATCACCCCTCGCTTGACCGCCTGTGGCACCTCGACCGGAACCGCCGGCGCCACCCCTCGCTTGACCGCCTGAGGCACCTCGGCCGGAACCGCCGGCGCCACCCCTCGCCGAACCGCCTGAAGCACCGCGACCTGAGCCGGCCGAGGGCCCGCCGGACCCCCCGCCCCGCGCTGGACGACGGCCTTGGCCACCACGGCCGGACTGGTTCTCGGACACCAAGTGCTCCTCGCTGTGCAGAAATCGCGTTCAGTCTACGGACAGGCCCCGGGATGGGACACCTGGCCGGCACGGACGACGCCGGGCATGCAAAAGGGCCTTCCCGTGATGGGAAGGCCCTTTTGAAAGTATGTCCGGCTGCGTCCTACTCTCCCACACCGTCACCAGTGCAGTACCATCGGCGCTGAAGGGCTTAGCTTCCGGGTTCGGAATGAGACCGGGCGTTTCCCCTTCGCTATGACAGCCGAAACTCTATGGAGATTTCAATCGGGTTCCCGACCGTATCTCGGGAACCACACAGTGGACGCGTAACATCTTTGTTGTATCAAGTTATCGGCTTATTAGTACCAGTCAGCTACATGCATTACTGCACTTCCACGTCTGGCCTATCAACCCAGTAGTCTAGCTGGGAGCCTCTCGGACCGAAGTCCATGGAAACCTCATCTTGAAGCGTGCTTCCCGCTTAGATGCTTTCAGCGGTTATCACTTCCGAACGTAGCTAATCAGCCGTGCTCTTGGCAGAACAACTGACACACCAGAGGTTCGTCCATCCCGGTCCTCTCGTACTAGGGATAGCCCTTCTCAAGTTTCCTACGCGCACAGCGGATAGGGACCGAACTGTCTCACGACGTTCTAAACCCAGCTCGCGTACCGCTTTAATGGGCGAACAGCCCAACCCTTGGGACCTACTCCAGCCCCAGGATGCGACGAGCCGACATCGAGGTGCCAAACCATGCCGTCGATATGGACTCTTGGGCAAGATCAGCCTGTTATCCCCGGGGTACCTTTTATCCGTTGAGCGACGGCGCTTCCACAAGCCACCGCCGGATCACTAGTCCCGACTTTCGTCCCTGCTCGACATGCCTGTCTCACAGTCAAGCTCCCTTGTGCACTTACACTCAAAACCTGATTGCCAACCAGGCTGAGGGAACCTTTGGGCGCCTCCGTTACCTTTTAGGAGGCAACCGCCCCAGTTAAACTACCCACCAGGCACTGTCCCTGATCCGGATCACGGACCGAGGTTAGATATCCAGAACGACCAGAGTGGTATTTCAACGTTGACTCCACAGACACTGGCGTGCCTGCTTCATAGTCTCCCACCTATCCTACACAAGCCGTACCGAACACCAATACCAAGCTGTAGTAAAGGTCCCGGGGTCTTTCCGTCCTGCTGCGCGTAACGAGCATCTTTACTCGTAGTGCAATTTCGCCGAGTTCGTGGTTGAGACAGTGGAGAAGTCGTTACGCCATTCGTGCAGGTCGGAACTTACCCGACAAGGAATTTCGCTACCTTAGGATGGTTATAGTTACCACCGCCGTTTACTGGGGCTTAAATTCTGAGCTTCGTCCCGAAGAACTAACCCGTCCTCTTAACCTTCCAGCACCGGGCAGGCGTCAGTCCGTATACATCGTCTTGCGACTTCGCACGGACCTGTGTTTTTAGTAAACAGTCGCTTCTCCCTGGTCTCTGCGGCCGTTCAGGCTAGGGAGCAAGTCCCTTCACCCTCTGGGCCCCCCTTCTCCCGAAGTTACGGGGGTATTTTGCCGAATTCCTTAACCACGATTCACTCGATCGCCTTGGTATTCTCTACCTAACCACCTGAGTCGGTTTGGGGTACGGGCGGCTAGAACCTCGCTAGAAGATTTTCTAGGCAGCATAGGATCACCCTGCTTCCCGCATTCGCGGTCACTATCAGGTCTCAGGATATGTGTGAGACGGATTTGCCTATCTCACTCCCTACACCCTTGGACGTGGACTACCATCGCCACGCGGAGGCTACCTTCCTGCGTCTCTCCATTGCTTGACTACTACTAGATCGGGTCGCGCGCTCCACTAAACGTCCGGTCCGAAGACCTTCAGAACAGCTTCAGGCGCTTAGCATCACTAGGTTCGTCATGGGCGGTTCTTCGCCGGTTCCGGAATATCAACCGGATGTCCATCGACTACGCCTGTCGGCCTCGCCTTAGGTCCCGACTTACCCAGGGCAGATTAGCTTGACCCTGGAACCCTTGGTTATTCGGCGGACGGGTTTCTCGCCCGTCATTCGCTACTCATGCCTGCATTCTCACTCGTGTGGCCTCCACGGCTGGATCACTCCGCCGCTTCCCTGGCCACACGACGCTCCCCTACCCATCAACACGCTTGGACCGTGGATCCGCAGATGTCACGGCCGGGCAATGTGTCAATGCCACAGCTTCGGTGGTGTGCTTGAGCCCCGCTACATTGTCGGCGCGGAATCACTTGACCAGTGAGCTATTACGCACTCTTTAAAGGGTGGCTGCTTCTAAGCCAACCTCCTGGTTGTCAATGCAACTCCACATCCTTTCCCACTTAGCACACGCTTAGGGACCTTAGATGGTGGTCTGGGCTGTTTCCCTCTCGACTACGGAGCTTATCCCCCGCAGTCTCACTGCCACGCTCTCACTTACCGGCATTCGGAGTTTGGCTAACGTCAGTAACCTGGTGAGGCCCATCGGCTATCCAGTAGCTCTACCTCCGGTAAGAAACACGTGACGCTGCACCTAAATGCATTTCGGGGAGAACCAGCTATCACGGAGTTTGATTGGCCTTTCACCCCTACCCACAGCTCATCCCCTCAGTTTTCAACCTAAGTGGGTTCGGTCCTCCACGACGTCTTACCGTCGCTTCAACCTGGCCATGGGTAGATCACTCCGCTTCGGGTCTAGACCCAGCGACTAATTCGCCCTGTTCGGACTCGCTTTCGCTACGGCTTCCCCACACGGGTTAACCTCGCCACTGAGCACTAACTCGCAGGCTCATTCTTCAAAAGGCACGCCGTCACCCCACAAGGAGGCTCCGACGGATTGTAGGCACACGGTTTCAGGATCTATTTCACTCCCCTCCCGGGGTACTTTTCACCTTTCCCTCACGGTACTTGTCCGCTATCGGTCACCAGGGAATATTTAGGCTTAGCGGGTGGTCCCGCCAGATTCACACGGGATTTCTCGGGCCCCGTGCTACTTGGGATACTTCTCTGGAGTGCGCGCCATTTCGTCTACGGGGGTAGCACCCTCTGTGCCGGGCCTTTCAATGCCCTTCGACTATAACGCGCATTTTTGACTCCATGTCAGCATGTCAGTGCCGACTGAAAAGTCCCACGACCCCGACCATGCAACGCCTGACAGCTATCACACATGATCGGTTTAGCCTGTTCCGCTTTCGCTCGCCACTACTCACGGAATCGCGGTTGCTTTCTCTTCCTGTGGGTACTGAGATGTTTCACTTCCCCACGTTCCCTCTACTCACCCTATGTGTTCAGATGAGAGTGACTGGACTTGCCTCCAGCCGGGTTTCCCCATTCGGAAATCCTCGGATCACAGTCTGGTTATCGACTCCCCGAGGCTTATCGCAGATTCCTACGTCCTTCTTCGGTTCCTGGTGCCAAGGCATCCACCGTGTGCCCTTAAAAACTTGAGCCACAAAGATGCTCGCGTCCACTGTGTAGTTCTCAAGGTACGGGCGGCCCCTCCCCCAGCTCGGTGCCTGCTGACCACAAGTCAGCGGTTCATCCGTGGGGAGGGTCCTGGCCGTTCAACCGGCCTGAGGTTCAAGCTTGCGCCCGAAGCCCTCAGGACCCAACAACGTGTCAGGCGCCGGCACCGGCCCACTCGCTTTCCACTGTCCGAGGACTTGTACTTGCGTGTGAGTGATGTCTGCGCCAAATAATCGATGTTCCACCCTTGAGCACCTGCTGAGCGACATTCGCGCTCAGACCAGGCTCTGGATCGCTTTCGCGACCAGTGCTCCTTAGAAAGGAGGTGATCCAGCCGCACCTTCCGGTACGGCTACCTTGTTACGACTTAGTCCCAATCGCCAGTCCCACCTTCGACGGCTCCCTCTCAAAGAGTTGGGCCACCGGCTTCGGGTGTTACCGACTTTCGTGACTTGACGGGCGGTGTGTACAAGGCCCGGGAACGTATTCACCGCAGCGTTGCTGATCTGCGATTACTAGCGACTCCGACTTCATGGGGTCGAGTTGCAGACCCCAATCCGAACTGAGACCGGTTTTTTGGGATTCGCTCCACCTTGCGGTTTCGCAGCCCTTTGTACCGGCCATTGTAGCATGCGTGAAGCCCAAGACATAAGGGGCATGATGATTTGACGTCATCCCCACCTTCCTCCGAGTTGACCCCGGCAGTCTCCTATGAGTCCCCACCATTACGTGCTGGCAACATAGAACGAGGGTTGCGCTCGTTGCGGGACTTAACCCAACATCTCACGACACGAGCTGACGACAACCATGCACCACCTGTATACCGACCTTGCGGGGCACCTATTTCTAGATGTTTCCGGTATATGTCAAGCCTTGGTAAGGTTCTTCGCGTTGCATCGAATTAATCCGCATGCTCCGCCGCTTGTGCGGGCCCCCGTCAATTCCTTTGAGTTTTAGCCTTGCGGCCGTACTCCCCAGGCGGGGAACTTAATGCGTTAGCTGCGGCACGGATCTCGTGGAATGAGACCCACACCTAGTTCCCAACGTTTACGGCATGGACTACCAGGGTATCTAATCCTGTTCGCTCCCCATGCTTTCGCTTCTCAGCGTCAGTAGTGGCCCAGAGACCTGCCTTCGCCATCGGTGTTCCTCCTGATATCTGCGCATTTCACCGCTACACCAGGAATTCCAGTCTCCCCTACCACACTCTAGTCTGCCCGTACCCACTGCAAGTTCGGGGTTGAGCCCCGAAATTTCACAGCAGACGCGACAAACCGCCTACAAGCTCTTTACGCCCAATAATTCCGGACAACGCTCGCACCCTACGTATTACCGCGGCTGCTGGCACGTAGTTAGCCGGTGCTTCTTCTGCAGGTACCGTCACTTTCGCTTCTTCCCTGCTGAAAGAGGTTTACAACCCGAAGGCCGTCATCCCTCACGCGGCGTCGCTGCATCAGGCTTTCGCCCATTGTGCAATATTCCCCACTGCTGCCTCCCGTAGGAGTCTGGGCCGTGTCTCAGTCCCAGTGTGGCCGGTCGCCCTCTCAGGCCGGCTACCCGTCGTCGCCTTGGTGAGCCGTTACCTCACCAACAAGCTGATAGGCCGCGAGTCCATCCCAGACCGAAAAACTTTCCAAACGGTAGCCATGCAGCTCCGTTTCGTATCCGGTATTAGCTCCGGTTTCCCGGGGTTATTCCAGAGTCTGGGGCAGGTTACTCACGTGTTACTCACCCGTTCGCCACTGATCACCTCGAAGCAAGCTCCGAGGATCACCGTTCGACTTGCATGTGTTAAGCACGCCGCCAGCGTTCGTCCTGAGCCAGGATCAAACTCTCCATTGATGTTCAGCTCGCAGTCCTGAGACCGCGAAACCGTTACCCGTTAGAGGGTTGTTTCACTGACTGAGCAAGAACAACTAGCAATTGCTAGAAATTCGTTGTCAACCAAAGGATTTTCGTTCGCTGTGATCGCTTCCCCGGTCTTCGACCTGGGAGTCCACCACCTCGAGACGAGGTAATTGGCATCGATTTTTGACACGCTGTTGAGTTCTCAAGGTTCGCACGCGCACCATCTGCTGGCCTTTCGGCCGGCGTCCGGGGCAACCCTTCAAAGTTACTCGCTTCGCTCTTGGGCGTCAAATCCCGCGCTTCCTGGTCGGAAGCGGTGGATCGAGCGCTCTTGGCTCTCCGCGAGGTGTCCCACTCTAGCAGGCTTTTCGCCGGCCTCCGAACGCCGTTTCCGGCGCCTTCAGCACGCCGGTCTCCCGGATGCCGTTGTGTGGGACGCCCACTGTAGCAGTCCTGCGACCCGCTCCCGGCCACCCTGTCGGGTGCTCGTGAACGTGCTGGTCGCCCAGCTGCTGTTCGATGGGGTCTACCCGCGGGACCGGCCTACTTCGCGAGGACTCACGTCTTCGCGGTGGTGTCCGTTCCTCCCTGTCGGGCTGACGTCGAGAACATTAGACGGAGGCGGTCGGAGAACACAAATCGGCTGGTCGGGCCTCGGGGCACCGTCAGCCGGGGAGGCTGCGGCCCGTCAGCCGGGGAGGCGCGCGGCTGCCAGCGACCGGCGCCCGCGACGCAGCAGGGCCACCCGCCCGTGCAGGAAGTCCTCCTGCGACAGAGGCCGCTCGGGGTCATGTAGCCGGACGTTGTTGAGGGACGCCCCACCGTCGCCGATCGCCCTGCGCGCCGCGTTGCGGGACTCCACCAGGCCCACTGCGACCAAGGCGTCGGTGACCGACATCCCGACCTGCACCTCCGCGCCCGGGAGCTCACCCGTCGCGTCGGTGAGCGTCCTGGCGTCCAGGGCCGTGACGTCGCCCTTGCCGAACAGTGCGTCGGAGGCGGCCGCAACGGCGGCAGTCGCCACCTGCCCATGGACGAGGGTGGTCACGTCAGCGGCGAGCGCCTTCTGCGCCTCCCGGAGGAACGGCCGCTGTTCCAGCGACTCCTCGAGCTCGGCGATCTCGTCCGGTGTCCTGTCGGTGAAGATCTTCAGCAGCTTCGCCACCGACGCATCCTCGACGTTGACCCAGTACTGGTAGAAGGCGTACGGGCTGGTGAGGTCGGCGCTGAGCCAGATGGCGTTTCCCTCGCTCTTCCCGAACTTCATGCCGGCGGAGTCGGTGACCAGCGGCGTGGTGAGCAGGTGCACCGACCTCCCTTCCACGCGGTGGATGAGATCCGCCCCGGCCGTCAGGTTGCCCCACTGGTCCTGGCCGCCAGTCTGCAGCGTGCACCCGTAGTCCCGGAAGAGCTGCAGGAAGTCGAGGCCCTGGAGGAGCTGGTAGCTGAACTCCGTGTAGGAGATGCCTTCGTCACTGGCCAACCGAGCGGCCACGGCCTCCTTGCGGATCATCTGGTTGACCCTGAAGTGCTTGCCGACGTCGCGCAGGAAGTCCAGGGCCGACAGCTGCGCCGTCCAGTCCAGGTTGTTCACCATGACGGCCCGGTTGTCGCCCTCGAAGTCGAGGAACGGCCGCACCTGCTGCTGGATGCGCGCCACCCAGTCCGCGGTCTGCTGCTTGGTCTTGAGCACACGCTCGGCGGTGGGCCTGGGGTCGCCGATGAGCCCCGTGGACCCGCCGACCAGGCAGATGACGCGATGGCCGGCGCGCTGGAGGTGACGCAGGACGACGAGCTGGACGAGGTTGCCGAAGTGCAACGACGGGGCTGTCGGGTCGAACCCGCAGTAGGCGGTGACCGGGCCGTCGGCGAGAGCCTCGCGCAACGCGGACTCGTCGGTGGTCTGGGCCACCAGTCCTCGCCACCTGAGCTCGTCGAGGATGTCTCTCACCGGGGTTCGCTCCTTGGTCGTGGGCATCGAGGTCGGCACCGCTCGCCGAGCACCGGCAGACATCCTGTCTCATGCCGAGCGGCTCCTGGTACGGGGTTTTGCAGGACGGTACGCGGACACGGTGGGCTCACCGTCCAGCCAGAAGCGCCAGGGGTAGGCCGCCGCGTCTCCGCCGGCTCCACTCACCCCGACGCGCGGACCGGTGCGGACCCGCCTTGCGGGCACGTGCTCGACCGGTGCGGTGAAACGCACGGCGGCGTCCGCAGCGCAGACGTCCAACCCGGTGTGCTCGCCCGAGAGCCCGAGAGTCCTCGCCAGCCGCGCCGGCCCGCGAGCCCAGTCCCGGCGCGCGACTCGGGCGCGGCGTGTGGCGGCAACGTCCTCTCCTGCGACAACCTCTCCGGCTCGCAGGAGGACCGCACTCGCCTCACCCTCCGGACCGCACACCACGTTGGCGCACCAGTGCATCCCGTACGTGAAGTAGACGTAGAGACGGCCCGCCACTCCGAACATGACCTCTGTGCGGGGGGTCGGCCCACGGAAGGCGTGCGAGCCAGGGTCCGCCATGCCGGCATACGCCTCGACCTCGGTGAGCCGGACCGTGACTCCCCCGTGGCTCACCGTGGCGCCGAGCAGCGACGCGGCGACGTCCAGGACGTCCTCCGAGAAGAAGCCGCGGCTCAGCTGTCGCGGCGCCTGATCTTGTTGCCCAGCCACACCACCGGATCGTAGTGACGGTCCACGACGCGCTCCTTCAGGGGGATCAGGGCGTTGTCGGTGATCTTGATGTGCTCCGGACAGACCTCCGTGCAGCACTTCGTGATGTTGCAGAACCCCAGGCCGTGCTCCTCGCGGGCGACCTGGCGGCGGTCCGCGGAGTCAAGGGGGTGCATGTCGAGCTCGGCGATGCGCATGAGGAAGCGAGGCCCCGCGAAGCTCGCCTTGTTGTCCTCGTGGTCCCGCACGACGTGACAGACGTCCTGGCACAGGAAGCACTCGATGCACTTGCGGAACTCCTGGCTCCGCTCGACATCCATCTGCTGCATCCGGTACTCCCCCGGCGCCAGGTCTGCCGGCGGGGCGAACGCAGGGATCTGGCGCGCCTTCTCGTAGTTGAACGAGACGTCGGTGACCAGGTCTCGGGTGACGGGGAAGGTACGCAGGGGCGTGACGGTGATCGTCTCGCTCTCGGTGAAGGTGCTCATCCTCGTCATGCACAGGAGCCGCGGGCGGCCGTTGACCTCTGCGCTGCAGGAACCGCACTTGCCGGCCTTGCAGTTCCAGCGGACAGCGAGGTCAGGCGCCTGGGTGGCCTGCAGGCGGTGGATGATGTCGAGGACGACCTCCCCCTCGTTGACGTCCACCGTGAAGTCCTGCAGGTCCCCTCCCTCGGCGTCTCCGCGCCATACCTTGAACGACGCCTGGTACGTCATGCGCTGCTCCCGTCCTGCGGCGCCGGTCCTCGGCGCGCCAGCTCGTCCCCGGTCAGGTACTTCGACAGCTCCGCGTACTCGAAAAGCTCGAGCAGGTCCTGGCGGATCTCGGGCACCGGCTGATGCCTGAGCTCGACCTGGCCCTCCCCGTCCAGCGTGCAGACCAGGTTGACGCCCCGCCACTGCGGGTCCATCCCGGGGAAGTCCTCCCTGGTGTGCCCGCCCCTCGACTCGGTCCGCTCCAAGGCAGCCAGGGCCACGCACCGGCAGACCGCGAGCATGTTGCGCAGGTCGAGGGCCAGGTGCCATCCAGGGTTGAACTGGCGATGCCCCTCCACCCCCACGGACGCCGCGCGGTCATCGAGCCCGTCCAGCACCTTCAGAGCCTCGCGGACCTCCTCCTCGCGGCGGATGATGCCCACGAGGTCGTTCATCCTCTGCTGCAGCTCCTGGTGGACCGTGTACGGGTTCTCGTCGGCCTCGCGGAACGGCGCCAACGCCGTGGCGGCGGCTTCGTCGACGTCCGGCTGTGCGACCACGGGTCTCGCATCCAGGCCTGCCACGTAGGCGGCTGCGCCCAGCCCGGCCCGGCGACCGAAGACCAGGAGGTCCGACAGGCTGTTGCCGCCCAGCCGGTTCGAGCCGTGCATGCCGCCGGCCACCTCACCGGCGGCATAGAGACCGGGCACCCGCGTCGCGGCCGTGTCGGCGTCGACCTCCACACCGCCCATGACGTAGTGGCAGGTCGGACCCACCTCCATCGGCTCGGCCGTGATGTCGACGTCGGCGAGCTCCTTGAACTGGTGGTGCATGGACGGCAGGCGGCGACGGATCTCCTCGGCGGGCAGTCGGGTGGACACGTCGAGGAACACGCCGCCGTGCGGGGATCCCCGGCCCTCCTTGACCTCCGTGTTGATCGCCCGTGCCACCTCGTCGCGGGGCAGCAGCTCGGGCGGCCGCTTGTTGGAGTCGGGGTCCTTGTACCAGCGGTCGGCCTCCTCCTCCGTCTCGGCGTACTGGCCACGGAAGACGTCCGGGACGTAGTCGAACATGAAGCGCTTGCCCTCGGAGTTGCGCAGCACACCGCCGTCCCCCCGCACGGACTCGGTGACGAGGATGCCCTTGACGGACGGGGGCCACACCATGCCGGTCGGATGGAACTGGATGAACTCCATGTTGACCAGGCTCGCGCCGGCGCGCAGCGCCAGGGCATGGCCGTCACCCGTGTACTCCCACGAGTTGCTCGTCACCTTGAAGGACTTGCCGATCCCTCCCGTTGCGAGGATGACCGCGGGCGCGCTGAGCTGCACGAACCGGCCCGACTCGCGCCAGTAGCCGAACACGCCCGCGACCGCCCCGTCGCCGTCCTTGAGGATGTCGGTGACGGTGAGCTCGGGAAAGACCTTCAGGCGCGCCTCGTAGTCTCCACTGTCGCGGTGATCCTCCTGCTGGAGGCTGACGATCTTCTGCTGGAGGGTGCGGATCAGCTCGAGCCCGGTCCGGTCGCCGACATGGGCGAGCCGCGGGTACTCGTGTCCGCCGAAGTTGCGCTGGCTGATGCGACCGTCAGCGGTGCGGTCGAAGAGCGCCCCGTAGGTCTCCAGCTCCCATACCCGCTGGGGTGCCTCCTTGGCGTGCAGCTCGGCCATCCGCGGGTTGTTGAGGAACTTGCCGCCACGCATCGTGTCGCGGAAGTGCACCTCCCAGCTGTCACGCGCGTTGGCGTTTCCCATGGACGCCGCGATCCCGCCTTCGGCCATCACCGTGTGCGCCTTGCCGAAGAGGCTCTTGCAGATGACGGCCGTGCGCAGGCCCTGTTCGCGGGCCTCGATGGCGGCGCGCAGCCCGGCACCTCCGGCGCCGATGACCACGACGTCGAACTCGTGCCTCTCGAGGTCTGTCACGTGGGCTCCTTCGGTTCTGCTTCAGGGGCAGGGGCGGCCGGTCTGCCCCGACGGTCAGGGATGCCGGTGCCCGATGGCGTTGTGCTAGTTGATGATCCGTAGGTCACCGAAGGCCCCCGCGGCCACCAGCGCGATATAGGCATCGGTGACCACCAGGCTGCCCAGGGTGACCCAGGCGAAGGTCATGTGCCGGGCGTTCAGCGCGCTGACCCAGCCCCAGGCCTTGTACCGCAAGGGATGTCGGCTGAAGTGGTTGAGCCGGCCGCCCACGATGTTGCGACACGAGTGGCAGCCCAGGGTGTAGCACCACAGCAGGACGACGTTGGCGAGCAGGATCAGGGTGCCGAGCCCGAGACCGAAGCTGCCGTTCTTGCCGCGGAAGGCGTGCAGCACGTCATACGTGTTGATCAGCGAGACGATCACGGCGGCGTAGAAGAAGTAGCGGTGCAGGTTCTGGACGATGAGCGGGAACCGGGTCTCACCGCTGTAGGCCCGATGCGGCTCCGCCACCGCACACGCCGGCGGGCTCAGCCAGAAGGAGCGGTAGTACGCCTTGCGGTAGTAGTAGCACGTCAGCCGGAACAGCAGCAGGAACGGCAGCGTCAGCACCGCGAAGGGGATGAGCGGCGGCCAGTCTCCGAATGGTGTGCCGAAATGGGCCGAGCCGGGGACGCAGGAGGTCGACAGGCAGGGCGACGCGAAGGGCGTGAGATAGCCGTAGTCGGCGACGAAGTAGTCCTTCTGGGTGCTGGCCCGCACCAGGCCGTAGAGCAGCCAGGCGGTGAAGCACACGAACGTCACCAGTGGTGTGAGCCACCAGCGGTCACCGCGCAGCGTCCTTGCCGCGATCTGTGCGCGGCCGGGGGCGTTCACGCCCTGGTCAGCCGCGCCACGGCGGACGGGCCTGCCGCCGCTGCTCTGGTCGACCTGCGCCATGCTCAGTGGTCCCGTGCGGGGCCGACGCCCTCGTCCTCGGCGTCGGACCACAGCGCGGGGTCGTAGTCCTCGTCCGGGATGAAGACGATCTCGCCCGGTCCCCCGGCGCGGTCCTGTGAACCCACGCCCGCAGCCCTGGCAACGAGGTCGACATCGTCCGCCAGGCGTACGACGTCGTCCCGGAGCCGTTGCACGTCGATCGTGTTGCCGAGCTCCTTGGTGAGCCCGGTCACCGCCCGTCGCAGTCCGGCCACATGCCCGGCAGCCCCCGTAAGGTCGTCCCTGACACCCATGACACCGACACCGTCCTTCGGTCCAACCGTATGGGTCGACAGTGACCCGTAGGGCCGAACCTAGCGCCTCCACCCCCGTAATTCGCACGACCGAACTACAGAAGTTGTGAGTGTCGGGCTCTGCGCAGGGCCGAACCTGGGCAAGTCGTGAGTTCGGTCGGGGGAGGTCAGCGGACCGCGATGGTCTCCGCCGACCACGCGCGCCCCCTGGCGGCTTCCTGGCGAACCCGGACCAGCTGCTCGGCGACGCGCTGCGGCGCGGTGCCGCCCTTCGCGTTGCGGGACCCGAGGGAACCTTCCACGCTGAGCACCTGCCGGACCCCCGGGTTCAGATGCTCGGAGATCCGGGCGAGGTCCTCGTCGCCGAGGTCCCAGAGCTCCAGGCCTCGGCTCTCGCACTCTCGGACACAGGCCCCGGCGACCTCGTGGGCCACCCGGAAGGGCACGCCCTCGCGGACCAGCCACTCGGCGATGTCGGTGGCGAGGGAGAAACCCTGCGGCGCGAGCGAGGCCAGCCGCTCGGTGTCGAAGACCATCGTGGCGACCATGCCGCTGAACGCGGGGAGCAGCACCTCCAGCGTGTCGACGGCGTCGAAGACCGGTTCCTTGTCCTCCTGGAGGTCTCGGTTGTACGCCAGCGGAAGCGACTTCAGCGTCGTCATCAGTCCCGCGAGGTCACCGACCAGACGTCCCGCCTTGCCGCGGGCCAGCTCCGCCACGTCGGGGTTCTTCTTCTGCGGCATGATGCTCGACCCGGTCGAGTACGCGTCGTCGAGCCTGACGAACGAGAACTCCTTCGTCGCCCACAGGACCACCTCCTCCGCGAGCCGGGAGACGTCCACGGCCGTCATGGCCAGGACGAAGGACAGCTCCGCGACGAAGTCCCGGGACGCCGTGCCGTCGATGGAGTTCTCCACTGAGGTGGTGAACCCGAGGTCGCGCGCGACGGCCTCTGGGTCAAGCCCCAGCGAGGACCCGGCCAGTGCACCGGACCCGTAGGGCGAGACCGCCGTACGACGGTCCCAGTCCCGTAGCCGGTCGACGTCGCGGAGCAGGGCCCAGGCGTGTGCCAACAGATGGTGGCCGAGCAGTACGGGCTGAGCGTGCTGGAGATGGGTGCGACCGGGCATCGCCACGTCGAGGTGCCGCTCTGCCTGGAGCACCAGCGCGTCCACCACGTCGAGGACCAGACCAGCCACCGCGCGCGCATGGTCCCGCAGGTACATGCGCAGCAGGGTCGCGATCTGGTCGTTCCGGGAACGGCCGGCGCGCAGCCTGCCCCCCACGTCGGCCCCGGCCCGTTCGATGAGCCCACGCTCGAGGGCGGTGTGCACGTCCTCGTCATCCGGGGCCGGCACGAACTCACCGGACTCCACGTCGTCGGCCAGACGGCCGAGCGCGGCCAGCATGGCGTCGAGGTCGTCGTCCCCGAGCAGACCGGCTGCATGCAGGACGCGGGCGTGGGCACGCGAGCCGGCGAGGTCGTACGGCGCGAGGCGCCAGTCGAAGTGCGTGGACCGGCTCAGCGCCGCGAGCGCGTCGGCCGGGCCCCCGGAGAACCGACCGCCCCACAGGCTGACCCGCGCCGGGTCGCTCGGTTCGGTGACTGAGGGATGGTGGGTCACTGGTACTCCTTGGTCGCCCGAGCCCGCCGGCTCCGGTGTGGTCATTCGTGCGCCGCGGCCAGGCGCAACAGGTCAGCCGCCGTCCGACGGCTGGCCGCCGCACCCGCCGTGATGATCATGACCGTGTCGTCCCCCGCGATCGTGCCGAGGACGCCGGAGAGCTCGGTCTGGTCGATCGCGGAGGCCAGGAAGCTGGCCGCTCCGGGAGGTGTTCGCAGCACCACGAGGTTGTGGGAGGGCTCCGCCGTGACGAGCAGCTCCTCGCAGACGCGGCGCAGCCGCCCCGTCAGCTGCTCGCCGTCCCGGGCCGGGCGAGCGGTGCGGTCCCCGCCCTGCCCGGGAACGGCATACACCAGGGCCCTTCCGGCACGGACCTTGACGGCTCCGAGGTCCAGCAGGTCCCGCGACAGGGTGGCCTGCGTGACCTCGATACCGTCCGCCGCCAGCAGGTCGAGCAGCTCGCCCTGGGATCGGACATCGGTCCGGGCCAGGATCTCCACGATCCGCTGCTGCCGTCCCGTCCGGGTGGCCGCAAGGCTCATGCGCCGCCCTCCAGCAGGAACGAGAGCAGCGCCTTCTGGGCGTGCAGCCGGTTCTCCGCCTCGTCCCAGACGACCGACTGCGGACCGTCGATGACCTCCGCGGCCACCTCGACGCCCCGGTAGGCAGGCAGACAGTGCAGGAACAGGGCGTCCGTTGCGGCCGAGGCCATGAGGGCAGAGGTGACGGCGAACGGCACGAAGGGGCTGGCCGTTCCCTGGCGCTGCGCCTTCTGCCCCTCCATCCCCATGGACACCCAGGTGTCGGTCACCACGACGTCGGCCCGGTCCACGGCGGCGGTCGCCTCGTGCAGGACCGACACGGAGCCGCCCTGCTCGGCCGCGAGCCCGGCCGCACGCTTGAGCACCGCGTCGTCCGGCTCATGGTCCCGCGGCGTCCCGATCCGCACATGCATGCCGGCGAGCGCGCCTCCGAGCAGGTACGAGTGCGCCATATTGTTCGCACCGTCCCCGACGTACGCCAACGCCAGGCCGGCCGGGTCGCCGCGATGCTCGGTGATGGTGAGCAGGTCCGCAAGGATCTGGCACGGGTGGAAGTCGTCGGTGAGGGCGTTCACGACCGGGACGCCTGCGTGGGCCGCCATCTCCTCGAGACGGTCCTGGCCATAGGTGCGCCAGACGACGGCGGCGCACTGGCGGCCGAGCACGCGCGCGGTGTCGGCCACGGACTCGCGCACGCCCACCTGTGCCAGAGCGCCGTCGACGATGAGCGGATGCCCACCCAGGCCCGCGATGGCGCCGGCGAAGGAGACCTGCGTGCGCAGCGTCGGCTTGTCGAAGAGGACGGCGACCTGCTGCGGGCCCGCGAGCGGCCGGCGTGAGAACGGTTCGGCCTTGAGCTCGCGGGCCCGGCGCAGGACCAGGGCCTGCTCGGCGGCGGACAGGTCGTCGTCGCGCAGGAAGTGCCGCACGCTCATCGTCCGGCCGCCGTGGAGGTGTCGTCCAGCAGGGCCGGCAGAGCCTCGACGAAGCTGTCCAGCTCCTCGAGGCTGACCACCAGGGGCGGCGCCAGCCGCAGGGCGTCCGGCGCGACGGGGTTGACGATGAAGCCGGCGTCCCTCGCTCGTGCGGCCACCTCGGCGGCCACCGGATGGGCCAGCGTGATGGCCCGGAGCAGGCCCACGCCGCGTACGCCGGTCACCAGAGGATGGCTCAGCGCCGTGACCGCACGGGCCAGGTGCTCCCCCGCAGCGGTGGCATGCGCGAGCAGCCCCTGTCTCTCGATCGTGTCTATGACTGCGAGCCCAGCGGCGGCCGCCAGCGGGTTCCCGCCGAACGTGGACCCGTGCTGGCCCACCGTCAGCAGTGCGGACACGTCCGAGCCGAAGGTGAGGAGCGCGCCCACCGGTACGCCGCCACCGAGCCCCTTGGCCACCGTGATGGCGTCGGGGACGATAGCCGTCTGCTGGAAGGCGAACCAGCTGCCGGTCCGGCCGATGCCGGTCTGGATCTCGTCCACCACGAGCAGCGCCCCGTGGGAGCGAGTGAGCTCGCGGGCCTGTCGAAGGTAGCCGGGGTCGGGAGCCAGCACCCCTGCCTCACCCTGGACGGGCTCGAGGACGACTGCCGCGGTGTCCGGTCCCACGGCGGCTCGCAGCGCCTCCACGTCGCCATAGGGGACGTGCGTGACCGACGGGATGAGCGGTTCGAAGGGCTCGCGGTACGCGGCCTTGTGCGTCAGGGCGAGCGCGCCCGTCGTTCGTCCGTGGAACGCGCCCTCGGCCGCGACCAGACCGGTGCGGCCGGTGCGCCGGCTCAGCTTGATCGCAGCCTCCACGGCCTCCGCACCGGAGTTCGCGAAGAACACCGCAGACCCTTGCGGCGCCCCGGCGATCTCCAGAAGCCGTTCGGCGAGCTCCACCTGCGCCCGCGAGGTGAAGAGGTTGGAGATGTGGATGGCCTCGCCGGCCTGCTTGCTGACCGCGGACACCAGCGCCGGATGCCCGTGGCCCAGCGCGTTGACCGCGATGCCGCCGACCAGGTCGAGGTAGCGGTGACCGTCCACATCCCAGACCATGCAGCCGTCACCGTGGGACAAGACCAGAGGTGGCCGGCCGAAGACGCCGAGCACCGACGCCTCGTACCGGTCGAGAAGCTCCTGCTGCAGCGAACCCATCAGCGGTCACCTGCTCCGTCGTGGTGGCCCCCGACCCGGTCGGGGAGGATCATCGTGCCGATGCCCTCGGAGGTGAAGACCTCCAGGAGCAGCGAGTGTGGCTGGCGTCCGTCGATGACGTGGGCCTGCGGCACACCGTTGTCGACGGCCCGCACGCAGGCCTCCAGCTTGGGGATCATGCCGGCGTCGACCCGGTCCAGCAGGTCTCGGGCACCACTGACGGTGAGCGAGGACAGCAGGGAGCCGCGGTCGGGCCAGGCGCCGTACACACCCTCCACGTCGGTCAGCATCACCAGCTTGTGGGCGCCGAGCGCGACCGCCAGGGCCGCGGCCGCCGTGTCCGCGTTGATGTTCAGCACCTGGCCCTCGACGTCGAGGTCGGGGGCCACGGTGGACACGACGGGGATGCGTCCGGCGTCGACGATGTCCTGGACCGCTCCCGGGTTCACCGTCACGACGTCCCCGACGAGCCCGAGGTCCACCTGCCGGCCGTCCACCTCGGTGCCTCGCCGACGAGCGCCGAAGAGCCCGGCGTCCTCGCCGGAGAGTCCCACGGCGACCGGTCCGTGCTGGTTAAGCAGGCCCACCAGCTCACGGCCGACCTGCCCGGTCAGCACCATCCGGACGACGTCCATCACCTCCGGCGTGGTCACCCGGAGCCCGCCCCTGAACTCGCTGTGCAGCCCGAGCCGGTCGAGCATCCGGGCGATCTGCGGCCCTCCCCCGTGCACCACGACCGGACGCAGCCCGGCGTACCGCAGGAAGGCGACGTCCTGCGCGAAGGCTGCCTTCAGCGCGTCGTCGACCATGGCGTTCCCGCCGTACTTGACGACCACAAGGGCGCCGCGGAACCGCTCCAGCCAGGGCAGGGCCTCCACGAGGGTCTGGGCCTTCCCCTGCGCCACCCGGAGGGCTGCGGCACCGATGTGCCCCCGGACCGTGTTGGTCCCGGTCATGAGGAGTATGCCGAGTTCTCGTGCACGTACTCGTGCGTGAGGTCGTTGGTCCACACCGTCGCGCTCTCCTGCCCGGCGTGCAGGTCGACGGTCACGTGGACCTCCCGGGGGGCGAGGTCCACCAGTGACCGGTCCTCTCCCAGGCCCCCGCGCCGACAGACCTCGACTCCGTTGATGGACACGTCCAGGTCGTTCGGGTCGAACGCCGCGGAGGTCGTCCCGACGGCGGCGAGGACGCGTCCCCAGTTGGGGTCGTTGCCGAAGACCGCGCACTTGAAGAGGTTGTTCCGAGCCACGGACCGGGCGACCTCGAGGGCGTCGGCCTCGCTGGCGGCGGTGCGGACCTCGATGGCGATGTCGTGGTGAGCGCCCTCGGCGTCGGCCACGAGCTGGCGCGCCAGGCTCGCACACACGTCGGTGACCGCGGCGGTCAGCTCCGCCACGTCCGCGGTCACCCCGGAGGCTCCCGAGGACAGCAGCACGACAGTGTCGTTCGTGGACTGGCACCCGTCCGAGTCGACGCGGTCGAACGTCACCGCCGTGGCGGCGCGGAGGATGCCGTCCAGCTGCTGGGCCGGCACGACGGCGTCCGTGGTGACGACCACGAGCATGGTGGCCAGCGCCGGCGCCAGCATGCCAGCCCCCTTGGCCATACCTCCCACGCTCCAGCCCGGTCCCTGCGCCGCAGCCTCCTTCGGGACGGTGTCGGTGGTCATGATCGCTACGGCGGCTGCCCCTCCTCCGTCCGATGCAAGAGCACCTGACACGCGCTGCACTCCCTCCAGCACCGAGGGCATCGGAAGCAGGGTGCCGATGAGGCCGGTGGAGCACACGACGACATCTGCCGCGGACACGCCGAGGGCTTCGGCGACCTTCTCGGCCGTGGTGTGGGTGTCCACGAAGCCCTGTGCGCCGGTACAGGCGTTGGCGCCGCCCGAGTTGAGCACCACTGCGTCGACCCGGTGGTCCTGGACCACCTGCCGGGACCAGGTCACCGGCGCGGCCTCCACCCGGTTGCTCGTGAAGACCGCCGCCCCGTGGTGGTCGGGTCCGTCGTTGACGACCAGGGCGAGGTCCGTGGCCCCGCTCGCCTTGAGTCCCGCCGCCACCCCCGCCGCACGGAACCCCCTGGCAGTGGTGACGCTCACGACGCCCTGCCCGTCAGGCGGGCCGGAGCCACGGTCTGTCCGCCGCGCTTCCAGATGGCCGCCGCGTCGTCGCTGCGGGCGCTGTCCACGAGGATCCAGTCGGTGTCGTACGTAGAGAGGGCGAGGATGCTGATCCCCTGGCGCGCCAGCGGCTCCAGGAGCCCGGACAGGACTCCCACCATGCTGAAGTCGAGCGGACCGGCGATCTCGAACGCGGTGAGGGGGCCCTGCTTGACCACGCCCGGGGGCATCGCGTCGTACGCGCCGACGACCGAGGTCTCACTGTCGGTGTACGTGATCGAGGCGAGCGGTCCGTCACGCCAGTCCCACGAGGGCTCCTCACGGGCTGCCAGCCGAGCGAAGGCGACCGGCTCAGCGTGCTTCATCAGGTGCAGCGGGAGGCTCACGGCGCGACTCCTGCCACCGGCAGCCCGAGTCCCTCGGGCAGGCCCAGGGCGAGGTTCATGCACTGGACCGCTGCCCCCGCAGTGCCCTTGGTGAGGTTGTCGACCGCCGCCGTCGCGACCACGCGTCCGACCCTCTCGTCGACCGCCACCTGCAGGTGCATCGAGTTGCTGCCGAGGACAGCCCCGGTGGACGGCCACTGCCCGGCCGGAAGCAGGTGCACGAACGGCTCCTCGAGGTAGGCCTTCTCCCAGGCCGCGCGGACCGCCTCCGGCGAGGCGTCCGCCGCAGGGTCGAGCCGCGCCGTGCACGTGGCCAGGATGCCACGCGGCATGGGCGCGAGCGTCGGTGTGAAGGAGACGGTGACAGGTCCTCCCGCCGCGTCCGACAGGTTCTGCTCGATCTCGGGAGTGTGCCGGTGGACACCGCCCACCCCGTAGGGGGACATCGCCCCCATCACCTCCGCGCCGAGCAGGTGCGGCCTGAGGGACTTGCCGGCCCCGGACGTACCCGACGCCGCGACGATGACCACGTCCTGCCGCTGGAGGAGCCCCGCGGCGAAGCCGGGCGCAAGCGCCAGGCTGGCCGCCGTGGGGTAGCAGCCGGGCACAGCGATGCGTGTTGTCCGGGCCAGGGAGTCCCGTTGGTGTCCGCCGCTGGTCAGCGGCAGCTCGGGGAGCCCGTAGGCCCAGGAGCCGGCGTGCGGGGTGTCGTAGTACGCCTCCCAGGCGCCGCGGTCGCGCAGCCGGAAGTCGGCCCCGCAGTCCACCACGACCACGTCCTGCGACAGCTGCACCGCTAGCTGGGCCGAGTGCCCGTGCGGCAGGGCGAGGAAGACCACGTCGTGGCCGGCCAGGGTCCGGGCGCTGGTGTCCTCAAGCATCCGGTCGGCCAAGGGCGTCAGGTGTGGCTGCAGGGAGCCGAGCCGCTGCCCGGCGCTCGTCCCGCCGCAGATGGCGCCCACCTCGACCTCGGGATGGGCCAGGAGGAGCCGGAGGATCTCTCCTCCGGCATAGCCGGAGGCGCCGGCGACAGCAGCTCTGAGCATGTGCATGAATATACACCACAACGGGAAGGTATGCACCGAGGCAGTATGCACCGAGGCAGGCACCGCGGACTCGCTCCGGTCACCCCTTCAGCGCAGCGGGTCGTCCTCGCCCCAGGTCACCAGCGTGATGGTGCGATCCGCCTCGTCCAGCCCTTGCGCGGCTTTGCGAGCCAGGCTCTGCGGGGTGTCGTGACCGGCGCGCACCAGTCGTCCCGACCAGGCGTCGAGGCGACCGTCGGCGAGAGCCAGCACGAGATCCGTGACCTCGCGGGGCGACGTCCACTGCGTCCGGCCGACATGGGACTGCATCGAGGCGGTCATGTCGGTGCGCACCACGCCGGGGGCCAGGTCGAAGGCCCTGACCCCGTACGGCCGGCCAGCCTCGTGGGTCGAACCGGTGACCCGTGCCAGCGCGGTCTCGCTGGCGTTGTAGGCAGAGGCCACCTGACCGGGGTGCGTCGCCGAACCGCTGTTCACGTTGATGACCCGGCCACCGCCGGAGGCGACCAGATGGGGCATCAGGGCGCGCGTCATCAGGTAGGGCCCGCGCACGTTCACCTCCATCGTGCGCCACCACTGGTCCGGGTCGGACTCGTGCAGTGGCACCTCGTCGTCGATGACGCCCGCGTTGTTGACCAGCAGGTCCACGCGGTCATGGCTGCGCAGGATGCCGGCCACCCACCTCTCGACCGCCGCTGGCTCCGTGACGTCCGCGACGGCGGCCGAACCGCGCTCGACCGCATACCCCGCTGCCTCCAAGGCCACCGCGATGTGGTGGCCGATGCCGCGCGAAGCGCCGGTCACCACCGCGACGCGGGGGCTCACCGTTGCACCGCCCCGACGCGGGACGCGGCCGAGGCGACGGCCCGGTCGCGCAGGACGCTGACCTCCTCGGTCTTCAGCGTGCGGTCCCCGGCCCGGAAGGTCAGGCGGTAGGCGACCGACTTCCGGCCAGCTCCGACCTGCTCCCCGTGGTAGACGTCGAAGAGCACCAAGGACTCCAGGTCCGGCCCGGCACCGTCGCGCAACGCCGACTCGACGGACGCGGCCGGCACGGTCTCGTCCACGACGAGGGCGACGTCGGTGTGCGCCATGGGGTAGGTCGACAACGGGACCGCCTGCACGGCCGCACCGGTCACCGAGACGAGAGCCTCGACGTCGAGCTCGGCGGCCACCGTCCGGGGCGGCAGCTCGAGCGCGGCGGTCACCTTCGGGTGCAGCTCCCCGGCATGGCCCAGGACCGTCCCGTCGCGCATCGAGATGAGGGCGCACCGCCCGGGATGCCAGGGGGCGGTGGAGGCGGACGCCACCACCGGGTCCACCCCGAGGGCCGCACACACCGCCAGCGCCCACGACACGGCGTCGGACGCCTCCACCGCACGTGCTGGGCCCCAGGGGCCGCCGGGCTCCGCATCGCCGGAGGCGACCAGCGCCGCATGAAGCGGCTGTGCGGGCACTGCCCCGCGGATCCCCGCCAGGGTCTCCGCGTCCGGCTTGGAGTCGGTCCCCGGGACCGGTGCTGCCTGCGCCGCTCCTCGGCCCACCGTCACCGCACCGAGCTCGTAGAGCCCCACGTCCCTGGCCCCCCGGGCGACGTTGCGCCGAAGCACCTCCACGAGGCTGTCCAGGACGGAGGTGCGCATCAGCGGAGCCTCCTCCGAGAGCGGGTTGAGCAGGGTCTCCGTCCGGCGACGCGGGTCTGCCGGCTCATAGCCCAACCGGTCGAACAGGTCCTGTCCCACAAAGGGGTAGCTGAGCACCTCGACGAGCCCCTGCTGTGCCAGGGTCGCTGCCACCAGCCGGCGTACTCGCTGCGCATGGGTGAGGCCGCCGCCCGCCTTGGGCAGGGGAAGCACCGAGGGGATCTCGTCGTACCCCCGGACCCGCGCGACCTCCTCCACCAGGTCCGGTCCGTCCACCAGGTCCGGCCGCCAGGACGGGGAGCGGACGGTGACGACGTCCGCGCCCGTGTCCTGCACGGCACAGCCGATGGCGCCGAGCGTGGCGAGCACCTCGTCGCGGGAGTACTCCAGCCCCACGTAGCGGGTCGGCAGCGTGGTATCGAAGGTGAACGGCGACGAGGCGACGCGGCGGTCGACGTCCGTCACGCCCTCGTCGGGCGCTCCCCCGCCATACTGGACGAGGAGGTCGACGGCCAGCTGCGCCGCAGCAGCCGTGACCCCGGGGTCCACCCCCCGCTCGAACCTCTTCGACGCCTCGGTGGTGAGCCGGTGACGACGCGAGGACCGAGCCACAGTGACGGGGTCGAAGTGAGCGGCCTCCACGAGGATGTCGGTGGTGGTGTCGGAGACCTCGCTGGACGCCCCGCCCATGACACCGGCGACCGCCAGCGGGGTGTCGGCCCCGTCGACGATCAGCAGGTCCTGCGGCTCCAGCGACCGGGTCACGCCATCGAGCGTGGTGAGCTCCTCGCCCGATCTGGCGCGGCGGGTGCCCACCGACCCGGACAAGGTCGCCAGGTCGAAGGCGTGCAGCGGCTGGCCGACGAGCATCATGACGTAGTTCGTGACGTCGACCGGCAGGGAGATGGCACGCATGCCGAGCTGCGTCAGTCGCTTCTGCATCCAGCGCGGGGTGGGCGCGGCCACGTCCACGCCCCGGACGACGCGGGCGACGTACCGGTCGCAGCCGTCACGGCCGTCGATGGGCGCCTCGTCGGTGAGGTGCACCGGATACCCCTGCTCGTTCGCCGCTGCGACGTGGACGTCCGCCGGGTCGCGGAACGCCACCCCAGTCGACAGGGCGTACTCGCGAGCGATGCCGCGCATCGAGAAGCAGTAGCCGCGGTCCGGGGTGACGTTGACCTCGACGACCTCGTCGGCGAGCCCCAGCAGGGCGATGGCGTCGTCACCGGGCTTGAGGTCCTCCGCCGCTTCGGCTCCCAGCAGCTCGGTCAGCACCACGATGCCCTCGTGGTCGTCCCCGAGCCCCAGCTCGCGGGCGGAGCAGATCATCCCCTGCGAGACGTGCCCATAGGTCCTGCGGGCCGAGATCTCGAACCCGCCCGGCAGGACGCCCCCGGGAAGCACGCACACCACGAGGTCGCCCACGTCGAAGTTGTGCGCGCCGCAGACGATCTCCTGCGGCTTGCCCTCGGTGAGCATCTGCCCGTGCTGGCCGACGTCGACGGTGCACCACCTGATGGTCTTGCCGTTCTTCTGCGGCTCCGCCTCGACCGACAGCACGCGACCGACGAGGATGGGACCGGAGAGGTCGCCCCCACTGAGCCCCTCCTCCTCCAGACCGACCCTGACGAGGGCGGCGGCCACGTCGGACCCCGACGCGCCGGCCGGCACGTCAGCGAGCTCGCGCAGCCAGGACACCGGCGCGTACATCAGATCTCCATTCCGAACTGGCGGGAGAAGCGGACGTCTCCCTCGACGATGTCGTGCATGTCGGCGACGCCGTGCCGCAGCATGAGGGAGCGCTCGATCCCGAGCCCGAACGCGAAGCCGGTGTAGCGCTCCGGGTCGATCCCCGAGGCACGCAGGACCCGCTGGTTGACCATCCCGGAGCCGCCGAGCTCGATCCAGCCCGTGCCACCACAGGTCCGGCACCCCGGGTCCTCGCCACCGCAGACCCAGCACTGGCAGTCGATCTCGGCGCTGGGCTCGGTGAAGGGGAAGTAGTTGGGGCGTAGCCTGGTGACGATGCCGTCGCCGAAGAGCCGCTGCACGAAGGCGTCCAACGTGCCCTTGAGGTGCGCCATGGTGATCCCCTCGTCGACGACCAGGCCCTCGAACTGGTGGAAGACGGGGGTATGGGTCGCGTCGAGGTCGTCGGTCCGGAACACCTTGCCAGGGCACAGGACGTAGATCGGCGGGGTACGGTCCAGCATGGTCCGGACCTGCACGGGAGAGGTATGGGTGCGCAGCACCAGTCCCGAGCCGGCGGGGGCGACGAAGAAGGTGTCCGCCTCGCCCCGGGCCGGGTGGTCGGCGCCGATGTTGAGGGCGTCGAAGTTGAGCCACTCCGACTCGATCTCCGGGCCTTCGGCGATCTCCCAGCCCATGGCCACGAAGATGTCCTCCACCCGTTCGGTGACCAGGCTGATCGGGTGCCTCGCGCCGAGCCGGTGGCGGGGAACGCGGACCGTGAGGTCCTGCGTCTCCTCCACGAGGATGCGCTCGTCGCGCAGCCTCTCCAGCTCCGCCAGACGCCAGGCGATCGCCTGGGCGACGCGCCCGCGGGCCTGACCCACCCGCTTGCCCGCCTCCGCCTTGGCGCTCGGAGGCAGGGCGCCGATCTCCCGGTTGGCCAGGGCCAGGGCACTCTTCTCACCGTGGTGCGCCAGCCGGACGGCCTTGAGCTCCTCCAGGGAACCGGCGCCCCGGATCGCCTCCAGCGCCTCCTCGACGGCTCGCTCGACGGCCTCGGGGTCGAGGGTGGCCACCTCGACAGGGTCGTACTGCTTGTTCGGTCCAGACATCGTCATCCACTCTGCTCGTCGGCGCGGCGCACCGAAGTCTAGGGCGCTTCGGGAAAGCCTCCGGAGGCGGTGGGCGAGGCGCGAGGATGCCGACGGTCGGCTCGTGGAGCGGTCCTGCGACCCTCCGTGGCGACCTGTTCGGTGGTGCCCTCAGCGCAGCGCGGAAGCCGCGTCCGAAGGCGCGGTAAATCGCCGGCTGTGGCCACTCATACGGCAAGCCTGCGCCCCACCGTCGCGCCGGCGCAACCGAGTATCGTCCGCCGAGAGGTCAGACGCGGGGCTCAGGCGAGATAGTCCGGCGGCTCGGACGGCAGGCTCAGCCGGAACAGGGCCCCGCCGCTGGGCGCGGACTCCACGTGGACGCGTCCGCCGTGGGCCTCCACGAGGCCCTTGACCACGTACAGCCCGAGACCGGTGCTGCCCCGCCCCGACCCGTGCCAGAACCGGCTGAACACGAGGTCGCGGTGGTCCGCGGCGATTCCCTTGCCCTCGTCGCTGACCAGGAGGTCAACGCCCGTGGCGGTGTGGCCCTTGGCCTCGAGCACCTCCTGCGCGTCACCGCTGGAGGGGCGGGCGGCCAGGGTGACCACTCCCTCGCCGTGCCGGAAGCAGTTCTCGATGAGGTTCGAGAGGATCTGGTCGAGCCGGTCCGGGTCGGCCCAGACCTCGGGAAGGTCCGACGGCACGTCGATGGTGAAGCGCTCGCGGTCGTACCCGCTGGCCACGGCCCGTTCGACGTGCCGGCCGTATACGGCCGACACGTCCACCGGCAGCGGGCGGATCTGGAGCCGACCCGCGTCGATGCGCGAGACGTCGAGCAGCTCGGTGATGAGCCGGGTGACCCGGTCTGCGTCGGCCTCGATGGTCTCGATCATCAGCCGCTTCTGGTCGTCGGTGAAGCGCTCCCAGCGCCGCAGCAGCGTGGAGGAGAACCCTTTCACCGACGTCAGCGGCGAACGGAGCTCGTGGGCCACGGTGGAGATGAGGGCCGCGTGGTCCGCCTCCAGCCGCCGCCGCGCCTCCGCGTCGCGCAGCATCAGGATGACGCGGTTGACCGGCTGGTTGCGCCCCGGCCGGAGGTACTTAGCGGTGACGAGCACCTCGGCGCCCCCCTCGACGACGAGGAACTTCTCGCGGTGACCGGTGCGGATGTTGAGGCCGCGCCAGGGATCGGTGACCTCCCACCAGTCCGTGCCGTCGCCGTCGCGCAGGACCAGCGCCTTGCGGATGTCGCGCCCGACGAGGTCTCCCGGGTCCATGCCGAGCACCTGGATGGCCCGCCGGTTGAGGAAGCTCACCTTCGCGTCGGCCTCGGCCGCGATCATGCCGTCCGGCAGCAGCTCGCTCGCCATCGCCGCGCGGTCTGGCGGGAGGATGGAGCCGGGCCGGAAGTCCATGCGGCGAACCCTAGCCTCTCTGTGCCGCGGCGGACGTGTAGAGACAGACGGTGGCAGCCATCGCAAGGTTGAGCGACTCCGCCTTGCCGTAGATCGGCACCCGCACCACCTCGTCGCACAGCTCGAGCACCTGCGGGTCCAGCCCCCACGCCTCGTTCCCCAGGACCCAGACGTGTGGACGTCCGAGGTCCACCTCCGGAAGGAGCGCCGGACCGGCACCGTCGGCTGCCAGCACCCGCAGGCCCGCTCCCCGCAAGCGGGCGATGGTCTGCTCGATGCCGAGGCCCGTCACGACCGGCAGGTGGAACAGCGACCCCGCGGTGGAACGCACCACCTTGGGCCCGAAGACGTCCACCGAGGCCTCGCTGACCAGGACCGCGTCGGCCCCTGCGGCGTCCGCGCCCCGGACCACCGTCCCCGCGTTGCCGGGGTCCCGGACGTTCGTCAGCAGCACGAGCAGCGCGGGAGCCGAGGCCAGCACGTCGTCGAGCGCCGCGGTCAGGAGCCGGCACACGGCGGCGAGCCCTTGAGGCGACGGGGTGTCGCACATCGCCGCTAGCACGTCGTCGCTCACGAGCTGCGGGCGCAGCCCCGCGGCGTGGGCGTGCGCGACGATGTCGTCGTGCCGCCCGGCCGCCTCGGCGGTGAGGTAGAGGTCCAGGACCGCGGTGGGGTGGTACCGCACGACCTCGCGCACCGACTGGGGGCCTTCCACGAGGAAGCGCCCAGTCCGCTCACGCACCGAGCGCCGGGACAGCGCCCGTACCGCTTTCACCCGGTCGGACCTCGAGCTGGTCACAGGGGTGGGCGGCTGGGGCACGTCCCGGCGCTCGGGGAGACGGCTCAGGGCCGGTTCAGGCGCTCGCGGCCGCGTCGGCGGTCGCCGGCACGTTGGCCCGGGCGATGTCCACCAGGGCGGCGAAGGCGGCCTCGTCGCTGACGGCCAGCTCGGCCAACATGCGGCGGTCCACCTCGACCTCCGCGGCCTTGAGGCCTTGGATGAAGCGGTTGTAGGTCATGCCGTTGGCGCGAGCGCCGGCGTTGATGCGCTGGATCCACAGGCGGCGGAAGTCGCCCTTCTTCGCGCGACGGTCGCGGTAGGCGTAGCCGAGGCTGTGGGTGACCTGCTCCTTGGCCTTCCGGTAGAGGCGCGACCGCTGTCCGCGGTAGCCGCTGGCCCGCTCGAGGACGACCCGGCGCTTCTTCTGGGCGTTGACCGCCCGCTTCACGCGTGCCACGTGAGTTCTCCTTGCTGTCTAGCTGCTTGCGAGGCTGCGTGCTGAGCCCGGCCAAACAATGGGTGGATGGGCTCGGCTCAGCGGCCGAGGAGCTTCTTGACCTTCTTGGCGTCCGGCTTGGAGACCTCGACGTCGTTCGCGATCGAACGGGTGTAGCGCGAGGACTTGTGCTCGAGGTAGTGGCGGCCGTTGGTCTGCTCACGCATGACCTTGCCCTTCCCCGTGAGGCGGAAGCGCTTCTTGGCACCGGAGTGCGTCTTCATCTTCGGCATGGCTGCCGATCTCCTAGCTGTCGTCGATCCTGCGCCGTGACGCGGGACCTGGTGATGGAACGGTGGTACGGAACGTTCGTGGGGCCTACTCGGCCGGTGTGGGCGCGGCCTGCGGGGCTTCCTGCGGCTCTGCCGCCGCGGGCTGGTCCGCTGCGCCGGCGTCCGCACTCGTCGTAGGGCCGCTGCTCGTGCGCGCCCGACGCTGCTCGGCCATCGCCTCGGACTTCTTCTTGGTCGGAGCCAGGACCATGATCATGTTGCGACCGTCCTGCTTGGGTGCGGACTCCACGGTGCCAAGCTCCAGGACGTCCTCGGCCAGGCGCTGCAGCAGCCGGAACCCCAGCTCGGGCCGCGACTGCTCGCGGCCGCGGAACATGATCGTCACCTTGACCTTGTCCCCGCCCTTGAGGAACCGCTCGACGTGGCCCTTCTTGGTGCCGTAGTCGTGCGGGTCGATCTTGGGTCGGAGCTTGATCTCCTTGATGACCGTGTTGACCTGGTTCTTGCGTGCTTCCCGCGCCTTCAGTGCTGCTTCGTACTTGAACTTGCCGAAGTCCATGAGCTTGGCCACCGGAGGCTTGGCCATCGGGGCGACCTCGACGAGGTCGAGGTCGGCCTCGGCGGCGAGACGCAGCGCGTCTTCCACGCGCACGATGCCGACCTGTTCTCCGTTGGGGCCAACCAACCGCACTTCGGGGACCCGAATGCGGTCGTTGATGCGAGGCTCGCTGATGTTGGTGCTCCTCTGCGTAGGTCTGTCGGCCGCAGCAACGAGAAGAGGCTCCTCGCCGCCGTTGCGGGAGAAGCCTCACCTGATCCGATGACAAGCCCACCGAGCAGGTATGCCGCAGGGCTGACGCCCGCGGCCTACGCCTCGGTGACCTCGTGGACCCGGCGACCATAAGGTCGGACGCGGGTGGAAGCAGGTGCTGCTTCTCTTGCACACCGTGCCCGCCACCGGGCGACGCTAGGTCACCCGAGAGAGGACACGGCCGGTCGATCTGCAAGGCTACCAGCGTGACGACGGAAAAACCCAATCCCGAGGGCGGCCGGACCGCCGGCTCCGCCACCGCTGCCCGCCCCCCGCACGAGGGTGAGGCGGCCCGGGCCACCCGGGACATCGCGGACGTGCCCGCGGTGGAGGTCATCACCACCGCGGCCGTCCACCTGATGAGCGCCGCCGCGGTGAAGTGCGGACTGGCCGAGGGGCCGGGCGCCCGGGAGTACCTTGACCTCGATGAGGCGCGCCGCCTCATCTCCGCCCTGGCGGGGCTGGTGACCGCCGCCGCCCCGGACCTCGGAAGCCAGCATGCGGCACCGCTGCGCGACGGCCTGAAGTCGCTGCAGCTGGCGTTCCGCGAAGCCTCCGTCGTCGCGGACCCGCCCGGACAGGGACCCGGCGAGAAGCTGACGGGATCGGTGGTCTGAGACCACGCACCTCCTCAGCGGACCGGTGCGGTGTCGCTGCGTCCGGCAGACCGCACGGCAAGGCGGGTGCGCGCCGCGCGGCCGGACGTGGCGGCCGCTCCGACGACTGCCGCGAGCAGCCCCAGCCCGGCCACCACCGTGAACCCCGCTCCCCAGCCCTGACGGTCGATGGCGAAGCCCGCAGCCGGCGCCCCCAAGGCCATGCCCGACGTCATGAACGAGCCGTGCCAGCCCATCGCCTCCCCCCGGGCCGCCGCAGGCACCACGCGGCTCACCTGGTCCACGGTGGCGGTGATGGTGGGAGCGCAGAGCAGACCGGCCACGAACGACAGGGCGGCAAGGGACCCGGCCCCCGTCGCCAGAGCCATCGGGGCCGTCACGAGCGCGAGGGCTCCCAGCAGCCAGAATGCGGAGACGGAGCGCCGCAGTCCGCCGTAGACCAGACCGCCGACCAGGGAGCCGAACCCCCAGATGGCGAGCACCCACCCGATGGCGGGCTGCGCCCCGAAGTCTCGCAGCGCGGCCACGATGGCAATGTCGGAGCCGCCGAGCACCACGGTCGTCGCGGCGGCGCCCAGACAGATCGCGACGAACCGGGGGCGGAACCAGGACGCCCGGGCCACGACCACGCTGCCCGACCCGGGGACGCCCTCGTCGTCGACCGGCTCCGCGGCCTCGTCGTGGAGGACCGGGTTGGCGACCCACAGCAGCACGCCCGCAGCCACGCCGAGCATCTCGAACCAGAAGAGCACCCATCGCGTCGGCCACACGGTCGCCGCCCATACCCCTGCCGCAGGCCCCACCATGAACGACAGCTCGACGGCGACCGAGTCCAGCGAGATGGCCGTGCGGCGGTCGTCCTCGGGCACCGCGGCGATCACCGCCTGACGGATGATCGAGAACGACGGGATGACGAAGAGGCCCGCCAGAGCGGCGAGCGTCAGAAGCCACCAGTAGCCCACGAAAGGTGCCACCGACCAGCAGCCGGCGGCCACGACGATCGAGGGGACGACCACTCGGCGCAGCCCCATGCGGTCGAGGAGCCGGCCTCGCCAGGGCCCGCTCACCGCGATCGCGACGGTCGCCGCCGCCGAGACCAGGCCCGCGGCGGCATACTCGCGGTGCAGGCTGGAGACGACGTGCAGCGTCAGCACCACGCCGCCCCCGAATATGGGGATGCGCACGAGGAAGCCGAGGACCAGCGCCTGCCGCAGCCGGCTGCTGGCCAGGACGCGGCTGTAGCGGGCACGGGCGACGTTCACCCCCGTACTGTCCCAGGCGGCACCGACAGCGGCCAACCGGGTTATGACCCCCGAGGCCCCGGAGGCGCCGAGAGGGCCGGGGAACTGCTTAGCGGATGGAGAAGGCGAGCCCGTCGATGCGTGCTCGGAGCTCCCCGTCCGTCGCCAGCCGCTCGCCGACCGTCGTAGCCACCGACCTCACCGTGTCTGCCAGGAGCCCTGGCGCCAGTGTCAGGGAGATCCGCAGGATGCCGGCTCCAGGCTCGCCGGTGCCGAGCTCGTGGCCCAGGACCTCGGGCTGGTCCTGCAGTGCGGTCGCCACCGCGGCGGCCACCGTGGGGTCCTCGTGAGCCGGTAGCCAGTCGCGCTGCTGCGCGAGCGCCCAGACCATGCTGGGACGCAAGGACAGCGGCCGGTCACCGGCGACGTCCAGCACCATGACGTCGCATCGTTCGCTCACCGCGGCCTGGGCGGCCCGCGCCGCCGTGACAGGGACCGGCCGGGCATCCGGGTCCCACCGGGCCAGCTCTTGCAGGGAGGTGAAGACCGGCAGCGCCCGCACGCCGTCCGGGGCCACGAGCGTGACCACCGCCAGGTCCGTCTTCTTCTCGACCGGCAGCGCGCCGCAGGAGTCGAGCTCCGCCGGTTCGGCGACCACGGGCACCAGCAGCCGCGCGAGCGTGAGGGCCCGCATGAGCGACGTCTCGTCCGCCCGGTCGTCCAGCGCGGTCAGCAGGGCCGGGTCGGCGTCGCCGGTGTCGGCGCCGAACCCCGTGTCGGTCACCCGCCGCCCGCCGAACGGGAGCCCTGCCGAGTCCCGGGCGTCGCTCACGGGCGCCCGGCCACGTCGAGCGCGTCGGGCAGCGTGAACGACCCGCGGTAGAGGGCGGAGCCGACGATGGCCCCCTCCACGCCCTGCGGGACCAGACGTCGAAGAGCAGCCACGTCCTCCAGGGTGGACACCCCGCCGGAGGCGACGACCGGACGGGCGGTCCGACGACACACCTCCTGGAGCAGCTCCAGGTTGGGGCCCTTGAGCATCCCGTCCTTGTTCACGTCCGTGACGACGTACCGGGCGCACCCCTCGCGGTCGAGGCGGTCCAGGGTCTCCCACAGGTCGCCCCCCTCCTGCGTCCAGCCACGAGCCGCCAGGGTCGTGCCCCTGACGTCCAGGCCCACGGCCACGCGGTCGCCGTGCTCGGCGATCGCCCGCGCGGTCCATTCAGGGTCCTCCAGCGCCGCAGTGCCGAGGTTCACCCGCCGGCACCCGGTCGCGAGCGCTGCCTGCAGCGACGCCGCATCGCGGATCCCGCCGCTGAGCTCCACGTCGATGTCCAGCCGTCCGACGATGTCGGCGACGAGCTGGCGGTTGGAGCCCCTGCCGAACGCGGCATCGAGGTCCACGAGGTGCAGCCACTCGGCTCCCTCCTCCTGCCAGGCCAGTGCCGCCTCCCAGGGGTCGCCGAACCTGCCCCCCGTGCCGGCGACGCCCTGGACGAGCTGGACCGCCTCGCCGCCCGCCACGTCGACGGCGGGCAGCAACTCCAGGCGGGGTGTGTCGGTCATGCGGCTTCCTCCGAGGTGGTGGGCCGAGCAGACGGCCGGGATGGGGTCACAGCGACTTGACCCAGTTCTCGAGCAACCCCAGGCCCGCCTCACCGGACTTCTCCGGGTGGAACTGCGTGGCGGACAACGGCCCGTTCTCGACCGCGGCGAGGAAGGGGCGGCCGTGCTCGGACCAGGTGAGCTTCGGCGCCACCGCGGCGAACGCACCGGTGGGGGCCTGCATCGACCAGTGCTGGACGGCGTAGGAGTGGACGAAGTAGAAGCGCTCCCCCTCCAGCCCGGCGAAGAGGCGGGTGCCGGACGGCGGCGTGACCTCCGACCAGCCCATGTGCGGCACCACGTCGGCGACCAGGCGGGACACGGTGCCGGGCCACTCCCCCAGCCCTTCCTGCGGGTCCGCGGACGGCTCCTCTGAGCCGTCGAAGAGCACCTGCATCCCCACGCACACGCCGAGTACCGGCCGGCCGCCGGACAGCCGGAGGTCGATGACCAGCGGACCGTCCGCCGCGCGCAGCCCCGACATGCAGGCGTGGAAGTTCCCCACGCCTGGAACGAAGAGCCCGTCCGCGGCCAGCGCGGCCGCACGGTCGCCCGTCAGCTCGACCGTGGCGCCGACGTGCTCCAGCGCACGCACGGCCGAGCGGACGTTGCCGCTGCCATAGTCGAACACCACCACCCTGCCGGCCCTGCTCATCAGCCCTCCTCCAGCTCCGCGCGATGCCGCGCCTGGTCAGTCATGCGTGCGTCGAACCTCGCCACCGCCCGGGCACTGGGCCGCACGACCGTGCCGAGGATCTCCTCCCCGTGGCTGAGCAGCCCTGCGCCGGGCAGCCGCAACGCCCCCAGCAGCCGGTCCATCATCCACTGGGCGTCGCCGGTGCGGTCTGCGAGCACCGCGGCGACCGCCGCGGCCAGACCCGGAGCGCCGGCGCCCGCGGCCGCCGTGGCCAGGGCCCGCGGGGACGCCAGGTCCCAGCCTGGGACGCGCACCACCCCGGTCCCGGGCTCCCAGGCCACCCAGCGTCGACGCACGGCCCAGCCACCGGGCTGCACGGTGACGAGGGCGCGGTCGTCCACCACCAGGAACCCCAGCGCAGGACGCAGCCGCCGAGGCACCGGCCGCGACACGAGGACGCCGAGGGCGTCGTCGTACGGCGGCGCGGCACGGGAGAAGGGCTCGGCCGGGAGCAGCACCGTCCACGGTCCGCGCTCGACCACGTCGCAGGCCACCAGCCCGCCACGGACCCAGCTCGACACGCGCCGGGGCTCACCATGCACCAGGAGCAGCCCGCGTGACTCGCCCGCGGACTGCCACGGGACGCTCACGTGGAGAGGCTGCCCTTCGCGCTCGGGACGCCCGTGACGCGGGAGTCGCGCGCCACCGCGGCCCGGAGGGCGCGCGCGACCGCCTTGAACTGCGCCTCGACGATGTGGTGCGGGTCCCGGCCGGACAGGACCCGCACATGGAGCGCAATGCCCGCCCGGCCCGCGAAGGACTCCCAGACGTGGCGCGTCAGGGACCCGACGTAGCTGCCGCCGATGACGACGTACTGCTGGCCCTCGGGCTCCCCGGTGTGGACGACGTACGGCCGCCCCGCGACATCGACCACGGCCTGCACCAGAGCCTCGTCCAGGGGCACGGTGGCGTCGCCGAACCGCGAGATGCCGCTCTTGTCGCCGAGAGCCTCGCGCAGCGCGTCTCCCAGGACGATGGCCACGTCCTCGACCGTGTGGTGCGCGTCCACGTCGACGTCGCCGGTGGCCTTGACCTTGAGGTCGAAGAGGGAGTGCTTGGCGAGCGAGGCGAGCATGTGGTCGTAGAACCGCACGCCCGTTCGGATGTCCGACGCTCCCGTGCCGTCGAGGTCGAGCTCCAGCTCGACGCTCGACTCCGAGGTCGAGCGGCTCAGCGAGACGGTGCGGTCACCCGAGGTCACAACGTGCTCCTGTCCGGTGCGAGGGCCGCGACCTGCGCCATGGCGGCCAGGAACGCGTCGGTCTCGGCCGGGGTCCCGGCCGTGACACGAAGATAGTGCGGGATGCCCACGTCGCGGACGAGCACTCCTCGGTCGAGAAGGTCGCGCCAGGTCTGGGCGGCGTCGCGGAGTCCGCCGAACAGCACGAAGTTGGCGTCGCTCGGAACCGGCGCGTAGCCCAGCTCGGCGAGGCGGGTGACCATCCGGTCGCGCTGCTCCTTGATGACCTCGACGGTCCCGAGCATGGTGCCGGAGTGCCGCAACGCCGCCAGGGCGATCGCCTGCGTCGGGCTGGACAGGTGGTAGGGCAGGCGCACCAGTCTCAGGGCGTCTACGAGGGCCGGGTCTGCGGCCAGGTACCCCAGGCGGCCACCGGCGAAGGCGAACGCCTTGCTCATGGTGCGGGTGACGACCAGCCTGGGCCTTCCGGGCAGCAGCGTCAGGGCGCTCGGCGTACCCGGGCGGGCGAACTCGGCGTAGGCCTCGTCGACCACGACCACCGCGCGCTCCGCCGCGGCGTACACGGCCTCCACCACGTCGAGGTCCAGTGCGGTCCCGGTGGGGTTGTTGGGCGAGCACAGGAACACGAGGTGCGGCTGGTGGTCGCGGGCCTGGGCCACCGCCGACGACACGGTCAGGTCGAACGGCTCCCCACCCTGCCCGCGAAGCCCGTCCACCCAGGTCGTGCCGACCGAGGCGCTGATGATGGGGTGCATGGAGTACGCCGGGGTGAAGCCCAGCGCCACCCGCTGCGGGCCGCCGAACGCGAGGACGAGGTGCTGGAGCACCTCGTTGGACCCGTTGCCGGCCCACACCTGCTCGGGACGGACCCCGACCGTGCCCCGGTCCGTGCCCTCGTCCATGCCCTCGTCAGTGCCCTCGTCAGTGCCCTCGTCAGTGCCCTCGACTGGGTCCCCGACCGTGTTCCCGGCGGTGGCCTCACTCAGGTACGCGGCGAGAGCGGTGCGCAGCGCCGTGAACTCCCGGTCGGGGTAGCGGTTGAGGTCGACCGCGACGGTGGCCACGGCCTGGGTGATGTCGTCGACGACCTCCGGCGGGACGGGATACGAGTTCTCGTTGGTGTTGAGGCGCACCGGCACGTCGAGCTGCGGGGCCCCGTAGGGTGTGCCGCCGCGCAGGTCCGGGCGCAGCAGTCGCTGGATGCTCTCGACCCGGTCGGCTGCGGCGCTTACGGTGTCGGTCATCGGCGCGCTCATACCTCGTCGACGGCGGGAACCTGGGCCGCCTCGTGTGCGAAGCGCACCTGGACCGCCTCGCCGTGGGCGGGCAGGTCCTCGGCTTGGGCGAGGGCCACGACGTGGCCGGCGACCTCCTCCAGAGCCTGCCGGGTGTAGCTGACCACGTGGACGCCGCGCAGGAACGTCTGGACCGACAGGCCGCTGCTGTGGCACGCGCAGCCTCCCGTCGGCAGCACGTGGTTGGACCCGGCGACGTAGTCGCCCAGGCTCACCGGCGAGTGCGGCCCCACGAAGATCGCGCCAGCGTTGCGGACCCGGTCGCTCACGGCCGGTGCATCGGCGACCTGCAGCTCCAGGTGCTCGGCGGCATACGCGTTGACGACGGCGAGGCCGGCGTCGAGGTCGTCGACGAGGACGACCCCCGACTGACGGCCGGACAGGGCCTGTCGCACGCGGTCGGCATGCTTGGTGGACGCCACTCGGTGCTCGAGGTCCGTGGCCACGGCCTCGGCGAGCGCCTGGGAGGAGGTGACGAGGACGGAGGCCGCCTGCGGGTCGTGCTCGGCCTGGGAGACGAGGTCGGCGGAGACATGGGCCGGGTCTGCTGTGTCGTCGGCCAGGATGGCGATCTCGGTCGGGCCGGCCTCGGCGTCGATGCCGATGACGCCCTTCAAGAACCGCTTGGCTGCAGCCACGTAGATGTTCCCTGGACCGGTGACGAGGCTGACCGGCTCGCAGACCACCGTCGAGCCGGTGGAGGCGTCGTCGAAGCCGTAGGCGAACGCGGCCACCGCCTGCGCTCCCCCGACGGCATACACCTCGTCGACGCCCAGCAGCTCGCAGGCGGCCAGGATCGTGGGGTGCGGGTAGCCCGCGAACACGCCGGAGTTCTCGCGCTGCGGCGGGGACGCCACGGCCAGGGAACCGACGCCCGCGATCTGCGCGGGTACCACGTTCATCACGACGCTGGACGGGTAGACGGCGCGGCCACCGGGGACGTAGAGGCCGACCCGGTCCACCGGGACCCAGCGCTCGGTCACCTCGCCTCCCGGCACGACCGTGGTCGTGACGGTGGAGCGGCGCTGCTCCTCGTGCACCAGGCGGGCCCGACGGACCGACTCCTCCAGCGCAGCCCGCACCTGCGGGTCGAGCGCCGCGAGGGCAGCGGACAGGACGGTGGCCGGCACGCGCAGCGACGGCGGACGGACCCCGTCGAACCGCTCGCCGAGCTCGTAGAGCGCCTGCGCACCGCGATGCTGGACGTCCAGACAGATGGGGCGCACGGTCTCCACGGCCGCCGCCACGTCGAACTCGGCGCGCGGCAGGAGCCGGCGCAGCTCGCGGGCCCCGAGGGCACGCCCCCTCAGGTCGATCGTGGACATCATGACCCAAGTCTAGGTGTCGGCCGTAGGGCCACCTCGCCTGGTCTCAACCCCCGGAAAGGCCGCCCGGCCTCGTCATGGGACGCGGTATGCCGTCCTCGGGCTGCCGGGTGGAGGGCGGCGGGGTCCCCTCCACCTCGGGGTCGAAGGTGGCCTCGAGCGCCGCGGAGATCTCCTCGCGTGGCCACCGCGCGGCGAGCAGCACCAGCACGCCGAGGCTGATGACGGCGCAGACCCCGACCGAGGCGGCGGGCGAAGTGCGCTCCGAGATCCACCCCGCGAGCAGGAAGCACAGACCGGTCACGCCTACGGACAGGGCTCCGGCGAGCCCGAACACCCGGCCACGCATCGCCAGCGGCACGAGGAGGGTGAACGCGGACTGGAGCGGCAGCATGTAGGCCTGGAGGGCGCCGCAGACGAACCAGGCGGCCCAGACCGAAGTCAGCGGCGGTTCGACGATGGTGACCAGGAGCGGCAGCGGCGTGAGCAGCGCGAGCCGCATGACGAGCTGGGTCTGATGCTCGGCGGGCCGGCGCCCGATGAGGATGAGACCCACCACCGTGCCGAGGATCGGTGCGGCCATGAGGAAGCCACCCCAGGTCGGCGAGCCGTTGTGACCGCTGGCGTACGGCAGGGCGACGGCTTCCGGGGCGGCGATGGCGAGCGCGCTGGCCAGTGAGACGACGAGCAGGATCGTCAGCACGCGGCTGCGCCGGATCTCGCGCCAGCCCTGGGCGAGGTCGCCCACCAGCCCGGCGAGCTTCTGCTCCTCGGGCGGGACCTCGGACCGCCGCGGGGCCACCATCCAGAGCACTGCCGCGCCGATGAGGAACGTGGCGAGGTCAAGGGCCAGGGCGTTCACGTCGCCCGTCCGGCCCACGATCACCCCACCGAGCGCCAGTCCGATCGCCTGGTTGACCTGGGTGGCCAGTGTGGTGAGCCCGAAGGCTCGCGCGTAGAGGCGTCGGTCCGGGAAGAGGTCGGTGAGCAGGATCTGGCTGGCCGTGATGGCCGGACCACCGACGAACTCGAGAACGAACAGCAGCACCAGCACCAGCGCCACCGACCGGGTGGCTGTCACCGCAGCCACGAGGCAACCGACGAGGACCGCCCGGATCAGGTGCGTGCCGACCAGGCAGGTACGGGGCGCGAGCCGGTCACACAGGGGGGACAGGAGGGCCCGCCCGAGAATGCTCGGGACGAGGGAGACGGCGAATGTGGCCGCGGTGGCCAGGGCGGAGCCGGTCCAGCTGAAGACCACCGCGGCGACGGTGATACGAGCGATGTAGTCGCCCCAGGTGGAGAGTGTCGAGGCGAGGAACACGGGCAGGAACACCGGGGCACGGAGCACCTCGCGAAACGACGGGACCGAGACCTCGCCCCGTCTGTCGCTCACCATGGGGCGACGGTACCTCGCTAGGTGGCGCCGTAAAAGTCAGCCTCGACGACGGCGCGGGCGTGGCGTGCCACCTTGCGGTACGACTCTGCCAGCTCGGCTCCGCTTCCCGGCTCGCCCCCGAGGATGCGGCTCACCCCGTCGGCGACCCGCAGGTCGGACGGCACGCTCTCGACGGGGCGCCCGCGATAGAGCACCGAGGCGTTGCGGAGCCGGGAGGCGAAGGTCCAGGCCTCGCGCAGGGCGTCGGCGTGCGCCCCGCTCACCACGTCGGCGTCGAGAGCCGCCTCCAGGGCCGGCAGGGTGCTCGTGGTTCGCAGACCCGGCACCTCGTACGCGTGCTGGAGCTGCAGGAGCTGGACGGTCCACTCGACGTCCGAGAGCCCGCCTCGGCCGAGCTTGAAGTGGCTCTTCGGGTCGGCGCCGCGAGGCAGCCGCTCCGACTCCATCCGCGCCTTCAGCCTCCGGATCTCCCGCACCTGCGTCGCGTCCAGACCACCCTGAGGCCACCGCAGCGGGTCGACAAGCTCGAGGAACTGTGCCCCGAGCTCCTCGTCACCCGCGACCGGACACGCGCGGAGGAGGGCTTGGGACTCCCAGGTCAGGGACCAGCGGCCGTAGTAGGTCCGGTAGCTCGCCAGGCTCCTGACGAGCGGTCCGTTCTTGCCTTCGGGTCGCAGGTCGGCGTCGACGCCGAGCTGGGGGTCGGGCCCCGCGACGCCGAGCAGCCGCCGCAGCTCCTGGACGGTCTCCAGCGCCTGTTCCTGGGCAAGGACCTCGGCGGCCTCCTGCGGGCCGGCCCCCGGCATCGGGTCGTGCACGAAGAGGACGTCCGCGTCCGAGGCGTACCCCACCTCGGCGCCACCGAGACGTCCCATCCCCACGACCAGCAGCCGGGTCGCCAGTGGACCGCGCCTGCTCTCGACCGCTCGCACCGCCACGGACAGCGCCGCCTCGAGGAGCGCCGCGGTGAGGTCGGTGAGCGCCCGCCCCACCCCGGCCAGGTCGAGCTGTCCGGCGAGGTCCGCCACGGCGATGCGGAACAGCTCCTGACGGCGGATGCTGCGTGCGGCGCGGACGGCCTTGTCGGGGTCGTCCTGGCGACCCGCCACGGCCCTCATCCGTCTGCTGAGGTCCTCCCGCGACAACGGCACGAGGCCTCCAGGGTCGCCGAGCAGCGCGACGGACTCGGGCGCACCCAGCAGCAGCTCCGCGGCGTAGCGGCTGCGAGCCAGGGTGTGGGCTAGCCGCTCGGCGGCGGAGCCCTCGTCCCGCAGCAGCCGTAGGTACCAGTGTGTCGACCCCAGCTCCTCGCTGACCTTGCGGAAGGCCAGCAGGCCGCCGTCCGGGTCGGCCTCGTCGGCGAACCAGCCCAGCATCACCGGCAGGAGGGTGCGCTGGATCGCCGAGCGGCGGCTCACGCCCGCCGTCAAGACCTCCAGGTGCCGCATCGCCCCCGCGGGGTCGCGGAAGCCGAGGGCGCCGAGACGCTCCCGGGCCGCCTCCGGGGCCAGCCGCGCCTCGCTGCTGCTGAGCCGGGCGACGGCGGCGAGCAAGGGGCGGTAGAACAGTCGTTCGTGGATCCGGCGGACCTCCCGGGCCTGCTGCTGCCACTGGTCCACCACTGCGCTCGCCGCGTCCGAGCGGTGCCCCAGCGCCCTGCCCAGGCGCCTCAGGTCGGCGTCCGCCGTGGGCATGAGATGGGTGCGGCGGAGCCGGAACAGCTGGATGCGGTGCTCCAACGCGCGCAGCAGACGGTAGGCGGCGTCCAGGGTCGCGGCGTCCTCACGGCCGACGTACCCGCCGAGCGCCAGCGCCTCGAGCGCCTCCAGGGTGGTGCCGGAGCGCAGAGAGTCGTCGGACCGACCGTGGACGAGCTGCAGCAGCTGCACGCTGAACTCCACGTCACGCAGGCCGCCCGGACCCAGCTTCAGCTGGCGGTCGGCCTCGCCCGGCGGCACATGCTGCTCCACCCGGCGCCGCATGGCCTGGACGTCCTCGACGAAGTTGTCCCGGGAGGCTGCCCGCCAGACCATCGGCTCCACCGCCTGCAGGTAGGCCTCGCCGAGGGCACGGTCGCCGGCGACCGGACGCGCCTTCAGCAGGGCCTGGAACTCCCACGTCTTGGCCCAGCGCTCGTAGTAGGTGCGGTGGCTCTCGATCGTGCGCACCAGCGGCCCGTTCTTGCCCTCCGGCCGCAACGCGGCGTCCACCGGCCACAGGGTGCCCTGCCCGGTCGACGTGGAGCAGGCCCGCATGAGCTGCGTCGCGAGGGCGGTGGCCGCCGCGATCGCCTCCGGCTCGGCGACGCCCGCACGGGGCTCCGCGACGAAGATGACGTCCACGTCACTGACGTAGTTCAGCTCCCGGCCCCCCGTCTTCCCCATGCCGATCACGGCGAAGTCGCACAGGTCGGCCGCCTCGCCGACGTTGCTGCGCGCGACCACCAGCGCAGCCTCCAGAGCCGCCTCGGCCAGGTCGGCCAGCGCGGCGGCCGCCTCCGGCAGGGCGCGTTCCGGGTCGCCGGAGGTCAGGTCGAGCGCGGCGATGCCCAGCAGCTGCCGCCGGTAGCCGATGCGCAGCGCGTCGTACGCGGTGTGCTCCCCCGGTTCGCTCACCGCCGCGACCAGCTCGGCGATGCGGTCCTGCGGCGTGCTGGGCTGCGCGTGCGCCACGCTGCGCCAGTGCTCCGGGTGCGCGACGAGGTGGTCTCCCAATGCTGCGGAGGCGCCCAGGACGGCCAGCAGCCGGTCACGCGCCTCCCCCGGACGGCGAAGGGCGGCGACCAGTCCGGAGACCGTCGTGGCGGCCTCCGACTCCAGGTCCCGTCGGCGTGGCTCCGAGGAGCGAAGCGCCTCCATGAGCCGCACGAGGCTGAGCAGGGCCAGATCGGGGTCCGCCACGGCGCCGAGGGCGTCGGGCAGGCCGTCGCTGAAGACGTCGTCGAAGGGGTCCACCAGCCCGGCCAGCGCCGGGTCTGCCAGTAGCTGCGCCGCCCGTGGCGGGTCAGCAAACCCCAGCCGGGCCAGGGTGGCGCTCTGGGAGACGGCGCGGCCGGAGATCACGCCGCCACCTTAGCTACGGGCGGTCACCAGCTACGGGCGGTCACCAGCTACGGGCGGTCACGCGCGACCGCCGGTCAGAGCCCGGGAAGGTAGCGCTCGAGCTCGAAGCGGGTGATCTCGCCGCGGTAGTCGTCCCACTCCGCACGCTTGTTGCGCAGGAAGAAGTCGAAGACGTGTTCGCCGAGGGTGTCCGCCACGAGCTCGCTGTGCTCCATCACCCGGATCGCCTCGTAGAGGGACGTGGGCAGCGGCTCGATCCCCATCGCCTGGAGCTCCGAGGACGTCAGGCGCCATACGTCGTCCTCGGTCTCGGCCGGGAGGTCGTAGTCCTCCTCGATGCCCTTGAGGCCCGCCGCGAGCATGAGCGCGAAGGACAGGTACGGGTTGCACGCCGCGTCCAGGGTGCGCACCTCGACCCGGCTGCTCTGCCCCTTGGTGGGCTTGTACATCGGCACGCGGACCATCGCCGACCGGTTGTTGTGCCCCCAGGTGAGGTGCGCCGGCGCCTCGCCGCCACCCCATAGCCTCTTGTACGAGTTGACCCACTGGTTCGTCACCGCCGTGATCTCGCCCCCGTGCCGCAGCAGCCCGGCGATGAACTGCCGTCCCACCTTGCTCAGCTGGTAGGGCGCTCCCGGCTCGTGGAACGCGTTGCTGTCACCGTCGAACAGCGACATGTGGGTGTGCATGCCGGAGCCGGGATGCTGCGCGAACGGCTTGGGCATGAAGGAGGCGAAGATCCCCTGCTCCAGCGCCACCTCCTTGATCACCGTGCGGAACGTCATGATGTTGTCCGCCGTGGACAGTGCGTCGGCGTAGCGCAGGTCGATCTCGTTCTGCCCCGGCCCGCCCTCGTGATGGCTGAACTCCACCGAGATGCCCATCGACTCGAGCATCGTGATGGCGGCCCTGCGGAAGTCGTGCCCGGTGCCGTGCGGGACGTGGTCGAAGTAGCCGGCCTGGTCGATCGGCTCCGGCGTCTCGCCGGGCCGGAAGCCGGCCTTGAACAGGTAGAACTCGATCTCGGGGTGCGTGTAGAAGGTGAAGCCGAGGTCCGACGCCTTGCCCAGCGCGCGCTGCAGGACGTGGCGCGGGTCGGCGAAGCTGGGCGTCCCGTCAGGGAGCGTGATGTCGCAGAACATCCGCGCCGTGCCGGGGTTCTCGCCCCGCCAGGGCAGCACCTGGAAGGTGGACGGGTCCGGCTTGGCCAGCATGTCGGCCTCGTAGACCCGGGCGAAACCCTCGATGGCCGACCCGTCGAAGCCTATGCCCTCGGCGAACGCGCCCTCGAGCTCGGCAGGAGCGACCGCCACAGACTTCAGCGTGCCGAGCACGTCGGTGAACCAGAGCCGCACGAAGCGGATGTCACGCTCCTCGATGGTGCGAAGGACGAACTCCTGCTGACGGTCCATGTGACGAATCCTGCCCTAGTTGTGTTTCCCGGGCGTTACGGCCGCTCAGGTCCCGAGGACCGACCTCGCTGCGTTGTGTCCCGGTATGCCGCTGACTCCGCCACCGCGGCGGGCCCCGGCGCCGGCGAGCCGCACGCGGTCATGCCGCGTCTCGACACCCCACGTCCCGACCTCGCCCTCGCTCTCCGCCCACGGCCACTGGAGCGAGCGGTGGAAGATGTTGCCGCCCGGGAGCCCGAGCTCCGCCTCGAGCTCCACCGGAGTGCGGGCCTCCAGGCAGTAGGCGCCGTCGGGATCTCGCAGCAGCACGTCCTGGATGGGCTCGGCCAGCACGGAGCCGAGCGACTCCAGCGTCCGGGCGAGGGCGAGGTCCTTGACCTCGTCGCGCTCCTCCTGCGTCCCGCTGAACAGCCGGGCCGGCAGGTGCAGCCCGAAGAGCGTCAAGGTCTGCGCGTCCGTGGCAGCGAGCTCCGGGCCGAGGATCGAGCGGTCGGACAGGCTGTGGCAGTAGATCTCGCACGGCGGCACCTGCGGCACGCGACCGTCGGCAGCGGCGGCGTACGCGTCCTGGAGCTGCCGATAGCCCTCGTTGACGTGGAAGGTGCCGGCGAAGGCGGCAGCAGGGTCGACCGAGGCGTCGCGCAGCCGCGGCAGCCGCGACAGCAGCATGTTGACCTTCAGCTGCGCTCCCTCGGGGGCCGGCTCGGTGTCCACCGGCGCCGCCCCGGCGGCGGCCAGCAGCCCGTTGAGCACGGTGGGCGCGCAGGCGGCGTGGACGACGGAGGCTCGCGCACTGCCGGTCTCCCAGCTCACGCGGCCGTCGGGGTCGACCGCCGTGACCCGCGCGCCGGTGACCAGCTGAGCGCCCGCCTCCACCGCGGCACGCGCCAGGGCGTCGGTGAGCGCCCCCATGCCGCCCACCGGCACGTCCCAGTCGCCGGTGCCGCCCCCGATGAGGTGGTAGAGGAAACAGACGTTCTGACGGAGGTCGGCTCCGTGCAGGTCCGCGAACGTGCCGATCAGCGCGTCGGTCGCCACGACTCCCCGCACGGTGTCGTCGCCGAACTGTCGCTCGAGCACCTCGCCGAGAGGTCGGCGTACCAGCGACTCCCATAGCTCGGCGTCACCGACGCGCTCCGCGAGCTCGGCCTCCGAGCGCAACGGCTCGAGCACCGTGGGAAACACTCGCTGGGCCAGGCGCTGCACCCGGCCGTAGAAGTCCTGCCAGGCGGCGTGCTCGTCGGGCCTGCCAGTCACCGAGGCGAAGGCCGCTGCCGTGGCCGCAGGGTCGCCCTGGTCGACGAGAAGGCCCAGCTCCGGCCGTCCGGGCACAGGCGTGTACGAGGAGAAGCGTCGACGGACCAGCCGGAGGTCGAGGTCCAGGTCACTGAGGACCTGGCGGGGAAGCAGCGAGACGAGGTAGGAGTACCTGGAGACCCTGGCGTCGACCCCGGGAAACGCCTGCGCGGAGACCGCCGCGCCGCCCACATGGTCGGCAGCCTCCAGGACGAGGACGCGCCGGCCCGCGCGCGCCAGGTAGGCGGCCGCCGTGAGCCCGTTGTGCCCGGCACCGATGACGACGTCGTCGTAGTCCACGGCGGGCACTCTACGGGCCGGCCGCGACGACGGGCCGGCAGCACGACCTACCGCGGCCCGGGGGCGCGGGGGCGGTCAGAGGGGGTCGTCGACGCTGCTGCCGGTGTCCTGGTCGCGGTCCTGGGTGACCGGCAGGTCGGGGTCGACCTCCTCGTACCGCCGCCCGAGCTCCTGCTCGTTGGGCTCCAGACCCAGCCCCTCGAGCTCCTCCGCCACCGAGGCTTCCACGGCCTCGGGAGGCTGACCAGCCGCCTTGGCCTCGCCCCGCAGCTGGGCCGCCACCATCTCGTGGCGCCTCTGCTCGTCCAGCTCGCCCTCCCCCTCGGCCGGCTCAGCCACCTGGAAGCTGTCGGACATGCTGCCCTCCATCGTCCGGGCCGCACCGGGTGGGCGGCCTCTGTACGAGTCTGTCGCGGCGGTGCGGCGCGCACCAGCCGAGAGGCGGACCGGCACGACAAGGCCCCGGGAGGCAGCTCCCGGGGCCTTGTCCACGCTGTCGGCGTCAGTCGCCGGTACGGGTCACTTGAAGGAGACCTGCACCTGCAGCTCGTTGCCGGCGTCCGAGGTCTTGTTGACCTTCAGCTCGGTGCCCGACCCGGCGACCTGCACCGAGGACCAGGGGTTGGCAGCGTCCCAGTACGTGTTCGGGTTGCTGTCGTCGAAGACCGGGATGGCGGGCTGCGAAGGCACCTGCGTGGCGATGCCGTTCTTGTGGAACGTCACGGCGTCGGTTGCCTCCTGGCCGAACGTGGCGTCGAACGGCTGACGCCGGTTGCCCAGCTTGGTGCCGTCGTAGAACCTCACCGGCGCCGGACGGGCGTCGACGGGCAGCGACTGTCCGCCCCCAGGGTGCGACGAGGTGTTGTTGTCCGTGAACTCGCCGTCCACGTACCAGACGAGCATGCCGTTCTGGTACGGGAACCGCTCCACCCAGTCGGGCCTAGTGGTGGCGTAGCCGAAGTTGTACGGCCCCGTCTGGAGGGTCTTGTCGTAGCCGCTGTAGACGCGGTTCTCCGCGAGGTAGTAGTGGCTGACCACCTTGGAGGTGGACCCGTTCATCCGGGTGAAGCCCGCCGCCGTCCAGCCGTTGTCGCCGGACTCGACGTCGTCGGTGAAGAGGGGTGCGCCGTCCGCGGTGATGGTCAGGTCGTCCAGGAACGCACCCTTGTAGTGCAGGCCGCCGTCGGTCGCGTAGCGGAACCGCACCTTCCCGGCCTTGCCGGCCAGCGAGGTCAGGTCCCAGGTCTTCTGCGCCCAGGGCTGGCCCTCGCCGGTCACCTCACCGACCTTCGTCCAGTTCGCGCCATCGGTGGAGGTCTCGACGTACACGTAGTCGTAGTCCTTCTCGATGTCGGCCTGGAGCCACGCCGTCAGGGATGCCGAGCTCTTCCCGACCAGGTTGACGTCGCGCGTCAGGGTGTTCTGCAGGTTGTCGGCCGCGCCACCCCACCACTCGGTCGTGCCCGAGTGCGGCGTGTTGTAGCTCGTCCTGACCGTCTTGTCCGGCAACGTCACCGCGAGGGCCTGGTAGTCGGACGTGCTCTTCGGCTTGTCGGCCGGCCCGAGCTTGACGGTCATGTCCTGGCCGTAGGGCACCGTCCTGAAGTCGAGCCAGCCGAGCTGGAGCTTCTCGAGCGGACCCATGTAGCCGGGCGTCGTGCCGATGGAGCTGCCACCGTGGTTCAGCCACGAGCCACCGGACATGAGGGTCCAGAAGCCGGTGCCGTTGTCGCCACCCTGCGTGTCGTAGTAGTCGGGCAGACCCAGGTCGTGGCCGAACTCGTGCGCGAAGACGCCGAGCCCACCGTTCTCCGGCTCCGTCGTGTAGTCGCCGATCCAGAGGCCGGAGTCGCCGATCGGCACGCCGCCGGCCTTGTTCTGCGCCGGGCCATTGGTGCCGATCTGGGTGGAGTAGGCGTACCAGCGGTGCGACCAGATGGCGTCCTCGCCCTGGGCGCCGCCGCCGGCCTCCTCACCCTCTCCGGCGTGGATCGCCTGGAAGTGGTCGATGTACCCGTCCGGCTCGTTGAAGTTGCCGTCGCCGTCGTAGTCGTAACGGTCCACCTTGTCGAACTGCGACAGGTACGTCGTGATCTCGGCGTCGCTCTTGCCCGCCGCCTTCTGGGCGTGGTACCACGCCGCCGCACTGTCGCGGATGAAGGGCCAGGCGCCGGCAGCGTCGGAGATCTTGTTGCTGCCGTAGCGAGACTCGTTGTACGGCACCTTCACCCAGTCCGAGACGTCGCCCTTGGCGACGAAACGGCCGTTGGACAGCTTGGAGTAGAAGTCCTTGAAGGACTCCCCGTCTCCGAACATCATGTCCTTGTAGTGGGCCGTGTCGAAGTTCTGGGTCCAGTACGTGGAGTTGTCGTCCGTCTTGTCCCCGTCCCAGCTGCGGTCCGGCTCCGGGATCTGGTTGTGCACCGGTCCGGCGGTGCCGCCTGTCGTAGGGTTCACCTGGTCCCCGAAGTCGGCGAGGATGGTGAAGATGTCCTCTTCGCGCTCCACGGGGTAGGACACGTACCGGTCCTTGGCCGCGGGACTGCCCTTGGGCGCCTTGTCACTGCCCTTCAGCTTGATGACCCGCTGGCCACCCCGGGTCTCGGTGGTCGCCTGGCCCTTGACCAGCTTGTCGACGGCCTCCTTGCGCAGCGCGCGCTCTGCGTCGCCCAGCGGGTTGGGCAGGTCGTGCTTGCGGTTGGTGGCCTTCGGCTCCTTGTCGCCCTGCACAGGGGTTGCCTGTGCCGGCGCGGAAGCCATGCTCATGGCGACGGCCGCGACGGCCGCGCCAGAGAGAACGCTCAGATGACGCCTCTTCACGAATCCTCCAGTTGATATGCGCCACCCTTCGCGGCACACGCAAGGTCGACCTAAACACGGGGGACAAAGCAGACAAAGAGGGTGCAGGTAAGAGCTTCGTAAAATCTGACCGAACGGTCGGTCAGGGCGGGGTGCGCCCGTCTCACCGCGAACAGCGAGCGTGCTAGGGCGAGGATGCGGCCGGTCTGCCCGTGGCTAGGCTGCCGTTATGGCTCAGCTGCGCCTCGCGCTCGCCCAGGTGGACCCCACCGTCGGGGACCTCCCCGGCAACTCCCGACTCGTCCGGCAGTGGTCGGCACAGGCGGCCGCGGCGCGGGCTCACCTGGTCGCCTTCCCCGAGATGATGCTCACGGCGTACCCAGTGGAGGACCTGGCACTGCGTCCCTCGTTCGTCGAGGCGTCGCGGGCGGCCCTGGAACGACTCGCCCGGGACCTGGCCGCGGACGGCCTCGGCGACCTGCCGGTCGTCGTCGGCTATCTGGACCGCGCCCCCGGAGGCCGGCTGCTGCCGCAGAACTGCGCAGCGGTGCTGCACGGCGGAGCGGTCGTCGCCCGGTACGCCAAGCACCACCTGCCCACCTACGGAGTGTTCGACGAGGCCCGGGTCTTCGCCCCCGGCCACGACCTCGCCGTGGTGCGCGTCCGGGGTGTCGACGTGGCCATCGCCATCTGCGAGGACCTGTGGCAGGAGGGCGGACCGGTCTCCAAGACCCGCGAGGCGGGTGCGGAGCTGTTACTCGTGGTCAACGGCTCGCCGTACGAGGAGGAGAAGGACGACACGCGACTGGAGCTCGTCACGCGCCGGGCCGCCCAGGCCGGATGCACGCTCGCCTACCTCAACATGGTCGGCGGGCAGGACGAGCTCGTGTTCGACGGCGACTCCCTCGTCGTCGACGCCGGCGGCACCGTGCTGGCCCGCGGCCCGCAGTTCAGCGAGGACCTGCTGCTCATCGACCTCGACCTCGAGGAGTCGACGGTCGACGCGGCCCATCCCCCTGCCGGCGTGAGCTTCACCTCGGTCAGCGAGGAGCCCGTGGCTGCGTACGCCCGGGCGCCCGTGCCACCCCACGCGCAGAGGCTGGACCCCGTGGGGGAGGTCTGGCACGCCGTGGTCACCGGGCTCCGGGACTACGTGCGCAAGAACGGCATGACGTCGGTGGTGCTCGGGCTCTCCGGCGGCATCGACTCCGCCCTCGTGGCGGCGCTGGCCTGCGACGCGTTGGGACCGGAGCACGTGTACGCCGTGTCGATGCCGAGCAGCTACTCCTCCGAGCACTCCAAGGACGACGCGGCCGACCTCGCGGAGCGGACCGGCCTGCACTATCGGGTGCAGCCGATCAAGGACATGGTGCAGTCGTTCCAGGCGCAGCTGGAGCTCGAGGGTGTCGCCGAGGAGAACCTCCAGGCACGGTGCCGCGGCGTCATCCTCATGGGGCTGGCCAACCAGGAAGGTCACCTGACCCTGGCCACGAGCAACAAGTCGGAGCTGGCGGTGGGCTACTCGACCCTGTACGGGGACAGCGTGGGGGGGTTCGCTCCCCTCAAGGACGTGCCCAAGACCCTGGTGTGGCAGCTGGCCCGCTGGCGCAACGACCAGGCCGCGGCCGCCGGACGGACGCCACCCATCCCGGAGAGCTCCATCACCAAGCCGCCTTCGGCTGAGCTGCGACCGGGGCAGGTGGACCAGGACAGCCTGCCTCCGTACGAGGTGCTCGACGCGGTCCTCGACCGCTACGTCGAGGGCAACGAGGGTCGGGGCCAGCTGGTCGCCGCGGGCTTCGAGCCCGCCGTCGTCGACCGCGTCGTGTCCCTCGTCGACCGCGCGGAGTGGAAGCGGCGGCAGTTCGCGCCAGGACCCAAGATCTCGGCTCTCGCCTTCGGCCGGGACCGACGCCTGCCGATCACCAGCAAGTGGCGTGAGCAGGATTCCTGAGCCGTCCGGTCGGCGGGCCCACCTAGTATGCCGACCATGAGCGACCAGCCCCCCTCTCCCCTCACCGAGGTCAGCGCCCCCTACGGGACGGGCGCACAGGCGGCGCCGCAGCGTCGGGTCCGCATCCCCCACCTCCAGGCGATGAAGGACCGCGGCGAGAGGTGGGCGATGCTCACGGCGTACGACATGTATGCCGCGGAGATCTTCGACGAGGCAGGCATTCCGGTTCTCCTGGTGGGCGACTCGGCCGGCAACAACGTGTACGGCTACGAGACGACGGTCCCCGTGACCGTGGACGACATGGTGCCGCTGGTGCGGGCGGTCACCTCGGCGGCCAGGCGGGCGATGGTCGTCGCGGACCTGCCGTTCGGGTCCTACCAGGCCAGCCCCCAGCAGGCGCTGGCCACGGCCACCCGGATGATGAAGGAGGGCCTGGCGCACGCCGTGAAGCTGGAGGGCGGCAAGCCGATGGTGCCTGAGGTCGAGCTCCTCGTGCGCGCCGGCATCCCGGTGATGGGGCACATCGGCTTCACCCCGCAGAGCGAGCATGTCCTCGGCGGCTACAAGGTCCAGGGCCGCGGCGACACCGCCGACCGCCTCGTGGAGGACGCCGTGGCCTTGGAGAGGGCCGGCTGCTTCGCCCTCGTGATGGAGATGGTGCCGGCCCCCCTGGCAGCCCGCGTCACGGAGGTCCTGACCATCCCCACCATCGGCATCGGGGCGGGACCCGACTGTGACGCGCAGGTGCTCGTCTGGCAGGACATGGCGGGCCTGCGCGGCGGCAAGGCGCCGCGGTTCGTCAAGAAGTACGCCGACCTGCGCGGCGAGCTGGGGCGAGCGGCCGCCGCGTACGCCGCAGACGTCGCCTCCGGCGCCTTCCCCGCCTCCGAGCACTCGTTCCCCGAGTAGCCCCGTAGCGCCAACCACCCCGAGGAACCGCAAGTATCGCCAGTAGCAGCCACACCGACCCAGCCGAAACGGAGAACATCCCATGATCCAGCCTCGCGCCTCCCTCCTCACCGCCGTCGGCGCGGGCTGCGCAGCCCTCTGCCTGGCCGCCTCTCCTGCCCAGGCCACCAAGACCGGCAGCGGGAGCGCCACCGGCTCCGGGGCGGTCTTCATGGTCAACCCCGTGCAGTCCAGCGGGAACGAGGGGCTGACCGACCAGAAGGACTCCGACGCCGCCGTGCCTGCCACCGCCTACGCCACGGTCCCGCTGCGCCACCTCGACGGGTCCGGCTACCTGCGAGGGTCCTGGGTCTCGGTGCAGTCGGCCACCGGTACGCCGGCGTACAGCACGACGAACACCTTCCGCTACACCCGGCACCAGGACCAGTTCGAGCAGGTGATGGCCTACTTCTGGGTCAACCAGGCCCAGGAGTACCTGCAGTCCCTGGGCTTCGGGTCCACCCTGCCCGGGATCGTCCACCAGTCCTTCCCCGTCAAGATCGACCAGTACGGCGGTGACAACTCGTACCAGACGGACAAGCCGTACCGGGTCCGGCTGGGCAAGGGCGGGGTGGACGACGCAGAGGACGCAGAGGTCATCGTGCACGAGTACGGCCACGCCGTCCACGCGTCCCAGGTGCCCGGGTACGGCACGAGTGAGGAGGCGGGGTCGATCGGCGAGTCCTTCGGCGACTACTTCGCGGTGTCGGTCGGCCTCGCGGCCGCCAAGAGCTACGGCTGGCCGGTCAACGCGCCGCAGGCCTGCCCCATGGACTGGGACTCCACCTCGTACACCAGCAAGACCCCGCACTGCATCCGCCACTTCGACCTCGACCTCACTGTTGCGGACAAGAAGGGTGAGGTGCACTACGACGGCCAGATCTGGAGCCAGGCCCTCTGGGAGATCCGCAAGGGCTACGAGGCGATGGGCAAGGGTAGCGCCGCCTGGGACCGCACCCTCATCGACAGCCAGTTCTCCTACGCCCCCGGCACCAGCTTCGACGCCGCGGCCAAGGCGACCTACACCGAGGCCCTGACGCACGATGGCGCCGCGGCAGCAGCGCTGGTCAAGGACCGCTTCGCCGCCCGCGGGATCTCCGTCTCATGACCCTGCGCATCGGGTACAAGGCGTCCGCCGAGCAGTTCGCCCCGCGAGAGCTGCTCGAGTACGCGGTCCAGGCCGAGCAGGTCGGCCTGGACAGCGTGATGATCTCCGACCACTTCCAGCCCTGGCGGCACCACGGTGGCCACGCCCCGTTCTCCCTGGCGTGGCTCGCCGCGGTCGGCGAGCGGACGGAGCGTGTCCAGCTCGGTACGTCCGTCATGACCCCGACGTTCCGCTACAACCCCGCCGTCGTGGCGCAGGCCTTCGGCACGCTGGGGTCGCTGTACCCGGGGCGGGTCATGCTCGGCATCGGCACGGGTGAGGCGCTCAACGAGGTCGTGGTGGGTTCCGTCGAGCAGTGGCCGGAGTTCAAGGAGCGCTTCGCCCGACTCCGCGAGGCGGTCACGCTGATGCGCCGCCTGTGGACCGAGGAGCGGGTGACGTTCGACGGCGAGTACTACTCGACGACGGACGCCACGGTCTACGACCGCCCCGATGCGCCCGTGCCGGTCTACGTCGCCGCCGGCGGTCCGCTGGTGGCGCGGTATGCGGGTCGCTCCGGCGACGGGTTCATCTGCACGTCCGGCAAGGGCGAGGAGCTGTACCGGGACAAGCTCCTGCCCGCCGTCGACGAGGGGCTGGAGAGGTCGAGCCGCTCACGTGACGACCTCGACCGGATGATCGAGATCAAGCTGTCCTGGGACCCCGACCACGAGCAGGCGGTCCGGAACTGCCGGTTCTGGGCGCCCCTGTCCCTGACGGCCGAGCAGAAGCACGGGACCACGGACCCCGTGGAGCTCGAACGGCTCGCCGACGCCCTGCCGGACGAGCAGGTGGCGTCGCGCTGGATCGTGTCCAGCGACGCCGACGAGGTGGTGGCCGCCGTACGGAGCTACACGGACCTGGGCTTCAACCACCTCGTCTTCCACGGGCCCGGGGCCGACCAGTCACGCTTCCTGACGAGCTTCGCCGAGCAGGTGCTACCAGGGCTGCGCGAGCTTGGCTGACGCCCGGTTCCCTTCCGGCACAACCGAATCTACGCTGGACGCATGAGCGAGACGGAACCCCGCACCCGCTGGTCCGAGGTCTCCGCCGGCCTGGGCGGTGCCACGGCATACCAGCAGCGGTTCGACGACCTGGCAGCCTCGGGGGTCGACATCCACGGCGAGGCGGCCTTCGTCGAGTCGCTGCTGCCACCGCCGGCGAGGGTGCTCGACGCCGGCTGCGGTACCGGCCGGGTCGCCACCCAGCTCACGGCCCTGGGCTACCACTGCGTCGGTGTGGACTCAGACCCCGACATGATCGCGGTCGCGGAGCAGCGTGACCCCTCCACCCGGTGGGTCCGGCAGGACCTGAGCCGGCTCGAGCTGCGCTCGCAAGCCTTCGAGGTGGCCATCCTCGCCGGCAACGTCATCCCGCTCCTGGCACCGGGAACCCTCGTGACCGCGGTGGAGAGGCTGGCCGCCCACCTGCAGCCGGGCGGCCTGCTGGTCGCAGGTTTCGGGCTCGACGAGGCGCACCTGCCGCCGGGGTGTCCAGTCACCCCACTGGCCGACTACGACCGCGCCTGCGACGTGGCAGGGCTGTCCTTCGTGCGCCGGCACTCCGGCTGGGACCGGGTGAGCTGGAGACCCGACTCCGGGTATGCCGTGTCGGTCCACCGGCTCAACGACTGAGCGGTCAGGCACGACTCGCACTGCGTCCGGCGACTCGGAGGGCTCAGTCGTCGGTGGAGCCTTCCTCCCACGCCTTGTCCTCGGCGTCCCAGGCCTCGGTCCGTGCCCGTGCGGACTCCAGCGCGTTGGCGGCCGCCTCCTGGGTGTCGTAGGGGCCCATCAGGTCGTCGCCCTGGCTCTTGGCGTCGTCCGGCTCGACCTGCCCGGTGGTGAGGTTGTACCAGTAGGCCATCAGTGCCCTCCAACTCGACGGATCTGCGCACGTCCCTAGACTCCACCGTATGCCGTTGACGTACGCAAGTGTGGCCCCGGGCGAGGTGTCGCCGCGTCGTCCCGTCCCCGCGTCGATCCCCCGGCCGGAGTACGTCGACCGGCCTGCCCCGGCTCGCGACACCAGCCCCGAGGTCAAGGACGCGGAGACGATCGAGCGGATGCGGGTCGCCGGCAGGATCGCGGCTCAGGCGATGCAGGCCGCAGCGCAGGCCATCGCGCCAGGGGTGACCACCGACGAGATCGACCGCGTCGGCCACGAGTTCCTCCTCGACCATGGCGCCTACCCCTCGACCCTGGGGTACAAGGGCTTCCCGAAGTCGCTGTGCACCTCGGTCAACGAGGTGGTCTGTCATGGCATCCCCGACAGCCGGCCCCTCGAAGACGGCGACATCGTCAACATCGACATCACGGCGTACCTCGACGGCGTCCACGGGGACACCGACGCGACGTACCTCGTCGGCGACGTGGACGAGGAGTCGCGGCTGCTCGTCGAGCGCACCCACGAGGCCATGATGCGCGGGATCAGGGCGGCACTGCCCGGTCGCGAGCTCAACGTCATCGGGCGGGTGATCCAGAGCTACGCCAAGCGGTTCGGCTACGGGGTGGTCCGCGACTTCACCGGTCATGGCATCGGGCGCTCCTTCCACTCGGGGCTCGTGGTGCCGCACTACGATGCGGCACCGTCGTACAGCACGCTGATCGAGCCGGGGATGACCTTCACCGTCGAGCCGATGCTCAACCTGGGCACGCACGAGTGGGAGATGTGGGACGACGACTGGACGGTCGTCACCAAGGACCGGCGGCGGTCGGCGCAGTTCGAGCACACGATCCTGATCACCGAGAGCGGCAACGAGATCCTGACGCTGCCGTAGCCCTGGGGCCACGGCAAGGAGAGGTGGAAGACATGGCCAAGCACGGGCTACCCCTGGGCATCGACGTGGGAGGCAGCGGGATCAAGGGTGCGCCGGTCGACCTTGCCAAGGGAGCGTTCGCCGCCAAGCGCCAGCGCATCGACACCCCGGTGCCGTCCACCCCCGAGGCAGTCGCCGACGTGATCGACCAGATCGTCGACTACTTCGACGACGTCCGCGGCGACTCCCCCATCGGCGTGACCATTCCCGGCGTCGTGACCCACGGCGTGGTGAGGTCTGCGGCGAACATCGACAAGTCATGGCTGGACTTCGACGCCGAGCCGATGCTCGAGAAGAAGCTCGGTCACGACATCGTGCTGGTGAACGACGCCGACGCGGCCGGCGTGGCGGAGCTGCACTACGGCGCTGCCAAGGGGCAGAAGGGGCTCGTCATCATGACGACCCTCGGCACGGGCATCGGGACGGCGCTGATCTACGACGGCGAGCTCGTCCCGAACTCCGAGCTGGGTCACCTCGAGCTGGACGGGTACGACGCGGAGACCCGGGCGGCCTCCTCCGTGAAGGACAAGGAGGGGCTGAGCTACCCCGAGTGGGCCACCCGGCTGCAGCGCTACTACAGCCACCTCGAGGCCCTCCTCTGGCCCGACCTCTTCGTCGTCGGTGGAGGCGTGTCCAAGGATTCGGAGAAGTTCCTGCCGCTGCTGACTCTGCGCACCCCCATCGTGCCGGCGACGCTGCAGAACAAGGCGGGCATCATCGGTGCGGCGCACCTGGCGGCACATCACCACTAGGCGGAGTACTCAGCGCAACGCCACGAGGTCCTGCAGCAGGTCGGCCTGACGCCGGGTGAAGAGCCGCGCCCCCAGGCGCGCCCCGGTCACAAGGCAGGCGGCGCCCAGGGCCGGGCCGAGCGCCAGGACCAGCCACCCGGCCCAGTCGCGTCCGGTCCAGGCCAGAACGCCGAGGACCAGGGCTGGCGAGGAGAGCGACACGACGGCGGCGCCGCACAGGGTCTGCACGGCCAACGTCACGCCGACGGACCCCGGACGGCTGCTGAACGGGTTCTCCCCCGGTGGGGGCACGGCGTACTGCTTCACGGCGCTGGTGACGCAGGCGACGGCGAAACCGTTGAGCGCCAAGGCCGTCGCGACCCCGAGAGTCGCCGGCAGCAGCCGCCACGGGCCTCCGACGAGCGGACCCAGGAGGGCGTACGCCGGCACGCAGACCAGAGCCAGGAGACCTGACGGGAAGAGCCGGCCGAGCCGGTCGCTCAGCCCGTCGACGCCCGAGGCGACGTGCATCCAGAAGGCGGTGGAGTCGTAGCCCACGTCGTTGTGCTGGCCCCAGCCGATGAGGTATGCGGAGACGAGCGGCATCGCCACCAGAGCCAGGTCCACCCTCGACCCGAGGCCGGGTAGCAACAGCCCGCAGGGAAGCACCGCCGTCATGACCGCAGGCAGGTTGAGTCGAGGGTCCCGGACCCAGTAGGTGCCTGCACGTGCGGCGACGGCGCCCACGGGCGAACCCGGGAGGCGGCCGAACAGCCCGAGCCCCCGCCGGGTCCCGCTGTCGGTCCCGGACGTCGACCGGGGGCTGCACAGCACCGAGGCGAGCAGCCGCTCCCAGACGGCGAAAAGCGCGAGGCACAGCCCGCCGGCCAGCAGGAGGCGGAGCAGCGCCGCTCTCCAGTGGCCGAGAGCGACGTCACCGGCCGCCGCCCAGGCCCAACCCAACGGCGTCCACGCCACCACGTCGGCCAGCGAGGTGAGGACGTGTCGGTCGACCCCCCTTTGGCCCACCAGGCTGGCGGACGGAGCCAACGAGAGCACGAGCAGGAGCACGCCCATGCCGGCGACGTCCCGGCCCCGACGGCTGGCGAGCACCGCCGACGCCGCCGCCGTCACGATCCGGCTCAGCAGCACGCACGCGGCCAGGCCCGCGACTCCTCCCAACAGCGCCATGACCGCCGCGCCCGCAGAACGTGACCCTGCCACGACGGTTCCCACCACGAGCATCGACGAGGCGAGCCCCGGGATCCCGACCAGCGCCGAGAGCACGAGCCCGAGCGCGAGAGTGCGCACCGGCACCGGGAAGGGGGCGAACCGAGCCGGGTCCAGCGTGGGGTCGACTCCGAAGAGCAGGACGGGCAGCAGCCCCCAGCCGGCGGTCAACGCCGCCCCACCGAGGACCACCGCGGTGCGGGTCAGCACCGGGTCGGCCTGAAGCCGCAGCGCGACGAGCGCTGTCATCGCCGCGAGCAGCAGCCCGCCGCCGTAGACGACGCCGGCCACCATTCCGACGATCGCGGCGACGTTGCGCCGAAGGCCGTTGCGCAGCAGCGCGAGCTTCAGTCGCAGGAGGTGCGCAACCATGCCAGGCCCTGCACGGCGGTACTCTCCCCGACCAGGTCCAGGAAGCGGTCCTCGAGACTCAGCCCGGCCTGGACGGCCGCCACGGGGCCGGCCGCGCGGACGCGGCCCCGGGCGATGATGGCGACGTGGTCGCAGATCCGCTCCACCAGGTCCATGACGTGGCTGGAGAGGACGACGGTCCCCCCACCGGCGGTGAAGTCCTCGAGGATCCCGCGGATCGTGCGGGCGGACACCGGGTCCACCGCCTCGAACGGCTCGTCCAGCACGAGCAGCCGCGGGGCGTGGACGAGGGCGCAGGCCAACGTCACCTTCTTCGTCATGCCGGCGGAGTAGTCGATCACGAGCTTGTCGGCCTCGTCAGCGAGGCCGAGGGCGACGAGCAGCTCGTCGACGCGGTCCAGCACGAGGCGGCGGTCCATGGCCCGCAGGAGGCCGGCATAGGTGACCAGCTGACGGCCCGTGAGGCGGTCGAAGATCCGCAGCCCGTCCGGTAGCACGCCGATGCCTGCCTTCGCCTGCACGGGGTCGGTCCAGACGTCGGTGCCGAGGACCTCTGCCGAGCCGGCGTCGGGACGCATCAGCCCGGTGGCCATGGACAGCGTGGTCGTCTTCCCCGCGCCGTTGGGTCCTACGAGGCCGTAGAACGAGCCCCGAGGCACGTCCAGGTCCAGGTGGTCGACCGCCATCGTGTCACCGAAGCGCTTGGTGAGCCCACGCAGGCGCAGGGCGGTCTCGGGACGGGACATGCAGGGAAAACTACGCGAAGCGACGGCCTCGGGTGGACAAGTCGCGGGGGATCAGAGTGCGAAGTCTGCCGGCAGCCCGTCCCCGAGGTCCCGGATGGCGGTGATCGGCGAGCCGAGGTCGCGCGCCTGGGTGAGATAGAGCTTGCGTCCGGCGCCGTTGAGGAGGCCGTCGTGGACCGGCACCGCGGTGGGAGCAGCCAACCGCCGCAGGAACGCTGTCATCTCGCGGCTGCGGGCCCAGGGCGCATGGAGCGGGAAGGCCAGCACGTCGACACCTTCCGGCTCTGCGTCCAGGGCGTCTCCGGGATGGAACAGGGTCGGTTCGCCGGCGGCGGAGATGCGCATGCCGGTGTTGTGGATGCGCGGTAGGTCGTCGTGGATCAGCGCGTGCAGCTCCCCCACCCCAGTGACGGTGGCGCCCTTGACGCTGACCTCCTCACCCGCCCCGAGCGACTGCGCGTCGAAGCCGAGGTCGTGCAGCAGTCCTGCGGAGTCGGGGTCGGCCAGGAGCACGACGTCCGGGCTGCCTCGCAGCAGGTCGGGCACGATGTCCCGGTCCAGGTGGTCGGCATGCTGGTGGGTCACCAGGACCGCGTCCAGGGCGCGCTGGTCGCGGGCACCCGGCGAGAAGCCCCCCGGGTCGACCAGGATGCGGGCGTCCGCCGTCTCGACGAGCAGGCACGAGTGTCCGAGATGGGTGATCCGCATGCATCCACCGTAGGCCGACCGCCAGGCCCACGCCCGCCGCTGCCAGTCAGCGCAGGGAGCCCCTGCCTCCGCCCGACGCCGGTGGCTCGCCAGGGAGCTGGTTCGCAGCCTCCGTCTGGGCGACGAGTTCCAGAGCCACGTCGCGCAGCTTGATGTTGCCCGTCTGGGAGACCCTGCTGAGGTACTGGAAGGCGCGCTCCTCGGTGAGCTCGTACCGCACCATGAGGATCCCGATCGCCTGTCCGATGGCCTTGCGCGTCGCCAGCGCGGTGTTGAGGTTCTGCTCCGTGTTGGCGCGCCCGAGGGCCAGCGCCGCATGGGCGGCGAAGATCTCGGCCAGCTCGGGAGTGTCGGGCGGCAGCTCGTCGCTCTCGGTGGAGTACAGGTTGAGCCCACCCAGGGTGGACTCCTCCACGTACAGCCGAAGCGCGAGCTGGGCACGCAGCCCGAGGTCCACCGCCTTGGGCATGTACCGGGGCCACCGGTCCCAGTAACGGTCCGCATAGCTCACGCTCACGACCTCGGCGTCGCGCAGGGAGTCGACACACGGGCCCTCCGACAGCTCGTACTGGAGCTGGTCGAGCTTGAGGACCAACGGGTCCGTGGCCGCCATGGTCTCGATCGTGCCGTCCCGATGGGTGATGGAGACGCCGACGTGGTCGATCCCCGGCAGCGAGCGCTGCGCCGCGTTGACGATGGTGTCCAGCGTGCTGGCCACGTCTCGTGGTGCGTTGATGTCCCGCGCCACGGTGGCAAGCACCCGCGCGACGCCGGTACCCGAACTACCGCTCATGTCGCACCTCCAGTCCCGTCGACCTATCCACCACCCTGCCGGCGCAGCGCGATGCCGTCCCTTGTCCTGCTGACCCTCCAGCCCTGCTGTCCCTCTGCCTCAGGGCCGCTGGCGACCATACCCCGTGGTGGTGACCCCAAAACCGACCCATCCGCTTCCGGACGGCCGGAGGGGTTTGTGCCCTGCCTGGGCTGGGAAATAGGGGGCCGATGAAGGAGGACCGATCGTCGTGCCGCTAGAACCGCTGCCCGAGACCGCGGCGGCCCTCGAAGAGGTCGGAAGCTGGTCCGAGGAGGATCTGCTCGCCGACCTGAAGCGCTGCGGGGAGAAGGTCCAGCAGGTCGTGCCGGAGTGCGTAGGCATGAGCCTGGCCATGTTCACGGAGGGGCTGACGTTCACGTTGGTGGCCACGTCCGAGGACATCGCCGCCCTGGATGCCGTGCAGTACGCCGTCGGCGGGCCGTGCGTGGACGCGGTCCTCGAGGAGGAGATCCTCGACACGAGCGGCGGCGCGGGGCTTCTGGACGAGGGTCGCTGGGCGGCTTTCGCCCGTGCGGGGGCCGCTGCCGGGGTGCTGAGCACTCTCTCCATGCCGCTCGGCGAGAAGGACAGGGTCATCGGCGGCGTCAACTTCTACGCCTCCACTCCCGACGCCTTCAACGGCCGGCACGAGGCGCTCGCCGCGATCATGGGGGCGTGGGCCCCGGGCGCGGTGATGAACGCCGAGATGACCTTCTCCAGTCGCGTCGCCGCTCGTGAGGCGCCTCGTCTGCTGGCTGACCAGGGTGTCATCGACCGGGCCACCGGCTACGTCGCCGCCGCCCGCCGGATCGACCTCGTCGCGGCCCGGGAGGTGCTCCTGGAGGCCGCCGCACGTGCGGGGGTGCACGAGGCGGACGTGGCCCGGGCGGTGCTGAAAGGCATCGAGTGACGGGCTGAAAGGCATCGAGTGGCGGGCACCGAGTGAGGCCAGGGGGCGCCGGGCGGGAGTGAGGCCAGGGGGCGCCGGGCGGCTCCTCAGGCGTCCCCGGACGTCCCTGTCAGGGTGGTCGGGCCAGCCTGGTCGACGCCGTCCTTGTCACCGCCGTCCGTGTCACCGCTGTCCTTGTCACCGCTGTCCTTGTCACCGGCGTGCTCGGCCAGCCACGCGTCGCGATCCACCCACTGGGTGTCGCAGACCAGGCACCGGAAGGCCGTCTGGGTCGCCGGCGGCTGACCAGCCGGTACGTGCCGGGGCACCTTGATCGTCGCCACCTTGGGACTCTCGCACTTCGGGCAGGTCCGCCCTCCACCAGCCATGGCCACACCATGCCATGAGCCAAGAGGAGGAGCACGCCGGCCCCCAGGCGATGACGGGGCGGCAGGCGGTCAGCGTGGCGCCAGACCCCGCGGCCGCAGCACCTGGATGTGTCCACGCGAGAGCACGACGCTGCCCTCGTCCGCGAGCCGGCGCAGCACGCGGTTCGTCGCAGGCCTGGAGGCGCCCGCCATCTCGGCGAGGTCCGTCTGCCTAATAGGCAGGACGACCCGGCCCTGCGGAGCGCCGTAGATCCGGCACAGGTCCCGCAGTCGCCCTACGACGCGCTCCTCCACGCTCGAGTACAGCGCCTCCATGAGGTGGTCGGAGAGGCGACGGACCTGGGCGGCGAGCACGTCGACGAGGAGCCGGTTCACCGCAGGGCTGCCGTCGACCAGGACGCGGAAGTCGTCGGCTCCCAGGACGAGCGTCACGACGGGCTCCAACGCCACTACTGAGGAGCTGCGCCGCGCGTTGGGCGCGAGCAGGGCGAGCTCGCCGAAAGCGTCACCCGCACCGAGCACCGTGAAGGCCGCACGGTCTCCCGACGCGGTGGTGCGGCGGACCAGCACGTGACCCTCGACGACGAAATGGACGGACTGCGAGGCATCCCCCTCGTGCAGCACCGTCTCGCCCCGGCGGTAGCACCGTCTCGTCATGAGCTCGAGGACTCGCGTCCGGTCCTGCTCGGTCAGCCCGCTCAGCAGGTGCCACTCCATGGCTGAGTGGAGCACCTCGCGGGCGAACCCACAACGTGGCACCCGCCACAGCCGGTGTGTCACCGGCGGAACAGACGTCCGTCCCGTCGGCGCGGAGATTGAGCGTGTCCTTCCTCCACACCACCGAGAACGAACGGAGTGGCCGCCATGACGACCCGGCTTCACCATCACCCCGACGTGACACATCACCATCCAGTCGTCCGGCGCACCGTGATGGGGCGCTGGACCTGGAGCTGCTCCTGCGGCGGCGCGTCATGCCGCACCTCCCCCAGCCCGGCCAGCTGGCACCAGATGCTGGTCGAGGCGCTGAGGCACTCCACCACCCTCGCTCCGTGATGCCTCCGCTCCGATGCCTTCGCTCCGTGATGCCTTCGCTCCGTGACGCCCGGGCTGCGTGATGCCTTCGGTCAGAGCTGGAGAGGCTGAGCAGCCAGGGCGGCCTCGGCCTCCTCGTGCAGGGCTCTCTCCGCAGCCGAGTAGACCGCCTGGGCAGCGTCCGCCGTCTCCGCGATCGCCGTCATCCCGACACGGCCGCACTCCGTGATCGCACTGATCATGTGGAAGACGATCCCTCGGCCACGGGACTGGTCGTAGTGCATGCCGGTCCGGGCGACGAGGTCGAACAGGTCGTCGACCCGCAACCCGTGCAACAGCGGGTCCTCGAGGTGGTCGGTGGCGACGAGATGTCGCTCCTCACCGCTCGGCGTCAGGAACCGGCCCGAGTCAGCGTCGTACCGGCCGTCGGTGAGGAACTGAAGAGTCAGGAAGGGGTGGGTGGTACCGCCTTTGCGCAGGTTCACCTCGATCGCGTAGCTGGTCCACCCCGCGCCGTCTGAGGCCTGCGGACCGTCGTGGACCACGACGAAGTCGACGGCGAAACGTCCCATGACGCCCTTGCGCGCGAGGACCTGGCCGATCCGGGTCGCTTCCGCGGTGATGAGCGAGGCGTATGCCGGCTCGGCCGGGAACCGGGCACCCAGGTACGACTGTCCGCTCGGTCCCCCGAGCACCTGGTCGTGCGTGGACAGGATCTCGAGCTCGCCCAGGGGGGTGACCCGCAGCTGCACGCTGGGACTGCGGATGTCCTGACCGACGACCCGCTCCTCGATGATCCCGCCCCGCTCGGACAGCTTGTCGAGGAAGGCTCCTACCGTGACCTGACTGGACTCGAGCTGCATCGACAGGACCCGCTGCTCCACCTCGCCCGGTTCGGTGGCCGAGCCGGGCTCGGGGAGCCCGGTCAGGTCCACCACCGCGTTCCCCGACCCTGAGACGCCTTCGTTCAGCTTCACCATGGCGGAGCGGACAGCAGGATGGTCACCGCGCAGCTCGACCAGAGCGCCCACGACGTCAGCAAGACTGTGGAGGTCCTCTGCCCCCGCAGGAAACCGGACGTCGGCTTCCGAGAACACCTGTCGGCACCCCGACTTGGTGCCCAGGGGGAAGAGCCGCGGGTCCGCGGCGTACATCGGGATGCCCAGCTCCACCGCGAGGTCACGCTCCAGCGTCGTCGTGTTGTACGGCACCAGATGGCAGCGCAGCGGGTCGGGGATGTGGGAGCGCATCAGGGCCAGCAGCCGGGGTCGCGCCAGGAGCTTCGCGGTCAGTGACCCGGCGCGCGAGTCCCCGACGTCGACCAGGTGCAGGCGCGAGCGCGCATGACCGGGGATGACTCCTGGCAGGAGTGACAGGTAGTACTCCAGGATCGCCGGGTTGATCGCCACGGAGGTGACGTACACCATTCGAAGGCGCGGCTGCCGGAGCAGGAGCAGCATGAACAGGAACCGCTCCTCCATGGCCTGGGTCATGGCCGCACTGCCGGCGGTCACCCGGTCGAGGGTCAGCGAGGGGACGACGACGACGGACTCGAGCGGGTCGGCGGTCTGGATGCCCCGCCAGACGGCGGGCATCCGCTCCTGGAGCCGGTCGAAGACGGCATACCGTGCTGCCTCGTCGAGGTCGGCCAGGGTGGTGGCGCCCGTCGCGCCCGTCGCGCCGACCACGGTCATGGCGACACCCGCGAGGGCACGCCGAGAACCTCGTACGCCTCGATGCGGCGGGAGAAGCCCTTGAGAGCCAACGGGCCGACCGCTCGGGCCTCCACCGGACCGGTGACCCCCGACAGGACCCGCGGGGTGACGAGGATCTGCCCGTCGACCGCCTCCGAGCAGAGCCTGGCGGCGAGGTTGGTGACGGTGCCGATCGCGGCGTAGTCGTAGCGGCCCTCGAACCCGACCCGCCCCAGCGTCGCGTAGCCCTGCGCGATGCCGACGCCGAAGCCCAGGCTGTGACCACGCCACCGCCACGACTCGGCCAGCTCGGCGACCCGCGCCCGCATCTCGACCGCCATCGACACGGCACGCTCAGGTGCGTCGGCGCAGGGCACCGGGTCGTTGAAGAAGACCATGAGACCGTCCCCGGCGAAGTGTTCGAGCGTCCCCTCGTAGGCGAAGACCAGCTCCCCCAATGTGCGGTGGTAGTCCCCGAGGACGGCCATCGTCTCCTCCGGCTCGGAGGTCTCCGCGAAGGCGGTGAAGCCGCGAAGGTCCGTGAAGACCGTCGTGATCTCCCGCCGGTGGCTGCGCAGGACGCCGTCGTCCCCGCTGTCGAGGATCTCCCTGGCCACCTGTGGAGCGAGGAACCGGCGGAGCCGGTCCAGCCGCTCGAGCTCGGCCACCTGACTGGCCACCCGGCCGGCCAGCTCCTCGTTCCAGGCACGGAGCTCGGCGGCCTGCGCCGTCACCGTGTCGTGGTAGCGCTTGATGCGCACCAGGGAGCGGACCCGCGCGAGCAGCTCCGCCTGGTCGAACGGCTTGGTGACGAAGTCGTCCGCGCCCGCCTCGATGGCCTGCAGCCGTTCCCGTCCACCGCTCGCCGTCACCATGACGACGGGCAGGAAGGAGGTCGCGGGGTCGGCCCGGATCCTGCGACAGGTCTCGTAGCCGTCCAGTCCCGGCATCATCACGTCCAGCAGCACGACGTCCGGCAGTCGCAGGCCGAGCGCTTCGAGCGCCTGCTCCCCCGAGGTGGCGGTCTCCACCGTGAAGCCTCGGGGGCTGAGGATCGCGTCCATCAGCTTGACGTTCTGCGCCAGGTCGTCGACCACCAGGACCCTGCCGTCGTCACCCATCAGGTCCTCCTGCGACGAGGTGGCGCCGGACCTGCCCGGGAAAGTCGCGCACGCTGATGGGCTTCTCCAGGTAGCCGTCGAACCCGGCGTCCATCGCACGCTCCCGGTCCGCTGCCATGGCGAAGGCCGTCAGGGCGACCACCGGTATGGCGGCGGTACGGGGGTCGGCGCGCAGACGGGAGAGGGCCGCGTGGCCGTCGATGCCGGGAAGCTGGAGATCCATGAGGATGAGGTCCGGCGCCGTCCGGAGCGCCTCGCCCAGAGCCTCCTCCCCCGTGGTCGCGACGTGGACGACGAACCCGTGGAACTCCAGGACGTCACGGGCCAGCTTGACGTTGCGCTGGTTGTCCTCCACGAGCAGCACGGTGCTCCCCGTCACGACGGCACCCCCTGGGCCGCCGCCCCGCCGGCGTGGGTGAGGGAGGCAAGGCGAGCGGACAGCTGGACCAGGTCGAGGTGTCCCTTGCCGGCCACGAACTCGACGCGTCCACGCAGTCGCCGGCGGTCCTGGGCCGTCAAGGTCTTGGCGGTCAGCACCACGATCGGCGTCCCGCGCGTCGCAGGATCCGCATGAACCTGGTCGATGACTCGGAAGCCGTCCGGGTCCGGCATGAGCAGGTCAACGAGGATGACCGCCGGCCGCTCGGCGCGGACGATCGCCTGGGCCTCGGTGCCTTCCCCACAGGTGCGGACGTCCCAGCCCAGTGGTTCGAGCGTGGCTCGGACGAGCTCGAGGGCGGTCGGGTCGTCGTCGATGACGAGGATCCGCCGCGCCCCCGCCTCCGGCTCCGGCCGGTCCACCACCACCCGCCGCAGGGCAGCCAGGAGGTCGTCTCGGCGTACCGGCTTGACGAGGTAGTCGGACGCCCCGAGCGCGAAGCCGTGTCCCTGCTCGGGCAGCACGGAGACGACGACCACCGGCAGCTCCGCGGTCTCGGGGTCCGCCTTGAGGGCGCTGAGCACCGCCCAGCCGTCCATGCCCGGCAGCCGGATGTCGAGGATGACCGCGGCCGGGTGCAGGGACCGGACTGCAGCCAGCCCCTGCTCACCGGTCCGGACGGGTACGGCGTGGAGCCCGGCCGCGGTGATGTGGACCGAGACCAGCTCGGCGGAGCTCTCGTCGTCGTCGATGACGACCACCAGGGGCCTCTCGTCGGGTGCGACGAGCTCCCACTGCGCCGGGCCCGCTTCGGGCACCGGCTCGGCGTGCAGGGGGATGCTGAAGCCGAAGATGCTTCCGCGACCCGGCTCGCTGTCGAGCCACATGGTGCCGCCGTGCAGCTCGACGATCCTGCGGGTCAGGGTCAGGCCCAGCCCGGTGCCCTCTGCGGAGGCGGCGTTCCGGCCCGCCTGCTGGAACGAGTCGAAGATGCGCGCCTGGTCGGAGGCGGGAATGCCGACCCCGGTGTCCTCGACGGTGACGACCAGGCTGTCCTCCTCGCGGCGAGCGGTCACCCGAACGCTCCCGTCGTCGGGCGTGAACTTCACGGCGTTGCTCAGCAGGTTGAGGACGATCTGCTTGAAGCGCAGCGGGTCGGCCCACACCGCGCCGAGCTCTGCGGGCGCGTCCAGTGACAGGGCGATGCCGTGCTGCGACGCACGTTCGCGCACCAGCGCCAGGGTGGACGCCAAGGCCTCCGCGGCATCGAAGGTGCGGAGCTCGAGCTCCATCCGGCCGGCCTCGACCTTGGAGAGGTCGAGGATGTCGTTGAGCAGCGCCAGGAGGTGCCGGCCCGCGCCGAGGATGTCCTGGAGGTAGTCGGCCTGCCGCTCGTTGAGGTCGCCGAACATCCGCTCGAGCAGCACCTCCGAGAAGCCGATCACCGCGTTGAGCGGCGTCCTGAGCTCGTGCGACATGCTCGCGAGGAACTCCGACTTGTGCCGGCTGGCCTCAGCGAGCTCTGCGCTCTGTCGCTCCAGCTCCTGGTAGAGCCTGGCGTTGACCAGGGCGATGGTCGACTGGCTCGCGAAGGCCGACAGCAGCTCGCAGATCTCGGCGCTGAAGCCGCCCGGCTGCTTTCGGCGGACGACGAGCGCGCCAACGATGCGGTCGGGCCTGGTCATCGGGATGGCGACCAGAGAGCGCCAGCCGGCCGCGTGCAGCACCGCGAGGTGCGGGTCGAGGTCGACCGCCGAGAGGTCCGGGATCTGGGCCACCGTGTCGGAGGCCGCCGCGCGGCCGACGAAGCTCTCCTCGACATGGATCCGGGACTGGCGCAGCTCCTCGATGACCTCGGGGCTGGTGCCGTAAGCGGTCCGGACACGGAAGAGCTCGGTGTCCTCGTCGTACTCCATCAGGGAGCCGCCGTCGGTCTCCGACAGCCGGACGGCGTGGGTGACGATGGTGGTGAGCACCTCGTCGGGGTCCAGGGACGCGCTGACCGCCTCGCTGACCTGCGCCAGGGCCTCGAGCTGGGCAACCTTGCGGGACAGCTCCTCGGACCTGCTCTCGAGGGCATGGAAGAGTCCGACGTTGCGCAGCGCCAGGGCGCCTTGCGCCGCGAACGTGCTGAGCAGGCTGCACACCCGGTCGTCGAAGCGGTCGACCCGCGTTCGCCACACGGAAAGGACGCCGACCACCTCGTCGCCGACGACCATCGGGGCGCCCATGATCGTCCGGTAGCCCCCGCGCCGCTGGAACTCCGGCCGGTTGTAGTCGGGGTCTGAGAGCACGTCGACGATCTGCTGGGTTCGACCGTCCAGGCTGACCCGACCGATCAAGGAAGCGCGGTTCCGTGGGACCGGCCCCGCGCTGGCGAGCTCCAGGTACGCCGGAGGGAGCCCGACGGAGTGGACCATCGCAAGGGTGTCGTCCCGGACGAGGTGGATCTGGGTGGCATCCGCCCGGCAGAGCCTGCGGGCCCGCTCCACGATGGCGTCGAAGACCTCCATCTGCCCCGAGCTCGAGGTACCGAGCACCGCGAGGATCTCGCTCGTGGCGGCAAGCTGCTCCTGGGTCTCGGTGAGCCGCTCAGCGAGGCTGGCCTGCCCCGCGACCGCAGCGGACCCACTGCTGGTGTTCGCGGAGCCGACCATCCCGGCCTCCGTTCCCGGCCACACCGGCGGCCGTGGGGAGCGACCCTTGCATTGTGCTCCCCACCCTCACCCCTTGCCTACGACCAACGGGTGAGGAACATCGACCGGTGGAGCAGTGGCGAGCCGCCGCAGGCCGACGACCATGACGAGCAGACACGCCACGTACAGGACCAGCAGCGCGGGGCGCCTGCTCGGCGACTCATCGAAGACGAAGAAGCCGAAGGCGATGGACACCAGGACGTCGACGACGTTCAGGGTCGGCATCGAGACCGAGACAGGCGCCTGCCGGTACGCCGCCTGGTTCAGCGCCACCCCAGCAAGCCCGAGGACCCCCAGCGCGGCGAGGGGCCAGAGAGCGACCTCCCCGGCCACCACCGCGAGCACCGACATCTTGAGCAGGCCCGCGGTCAGGCCGAACAGCACGCCCGCGGCACCGCCGAGGAGAAGCCCCCGCGGCCTGCCCCCCATCGGAGCCTTCACCCGCCACAGGCACCCACAGACGGCGACCGTGCCCAGGACGATGAGCACCCCGGCAGCCGGCGCGTGGGCGGTTCCCGGGCCGGGGAGGGGATCTGACACGAGGACGAGCACACAGAGGCCGGCAGCCACCACCGAGGACCAGAAGACCTCGGTGTGCGACGGGAGGTGCCGGTCCAGGGCAGCGCGCACGACGACGGCGAACACGATCCCGCTGATCATCAGGGGCTGGACGAGCGCGAGCGCCCCCACCCGCACGGCGAGCGCATGGAGGACGAACCCGACCCCGCCCACGACGAGCCCGAGGTGCCAGGCCGGTTTCCGGACGAGGTAGCGCAGGAGCACCCGGAACCGGTGCGCGGACCGGGGTGCCGAGGAGACGGCGCGGTGCTGAAGGGACGTGGACACCGCGAAGCACGCGGCCGAGCCGAGCGCCGCCACCACGGCGCCGATCACCGAGTGGCCGACTTCGTGCGGTAGTGGCGGCGGTACAGGCTGTGCCGGAAGACGAGGCCGCCCAGCGGGCCCAGCCACTTGAGCACCGGACGCATGTGCCGCAGGTCGATGAGCTCGATGAGGTTGCCATCGGGGTCCTTGACGAAGAAGAAGAACTGCCCGTGCGGGGACTGTTCCGGCCGGCTCACGATCTCGACGCCTCTGCCCGCAAGATACGCGTGCCATGCGTGGGTGTCCCGCACGTTGAAGGAGATGTGCGTCATGCCGACCCGGTTCCAGGCCACGTCGGCCGCCGGCTGCCGAGGGTCGAACTCGAAGATCTCGATCGTCGCGCCGCCCGGCACCCGGATCCACCCGATCCTGCACGTCGGCTCCGGCGCATCCACCCCGAAGAACGTCCGCACGCGGTGGGTGGGAGTGTCGGAGACTCCCACTACCGGGCAGCCGAACGTCTCCCAGTAGAAGCGCACGGCTTCGTCGAAGTCGGAGACGGTGATGGCGACGTGGCTGAACGAGTGCACTTTCACGGCAGCTGCTCCCTGTGCTGGAGGTCGTGTCGAGCGAGGTGGTCGGCGACGCGCAGAGCCTGCGCGATGATCGTCAGCCCCGGGTTGACGGCCGCCGACGAGGGGAAGAAGGACGCGTCGACCACGAAGAGGTTGCCGATGTCGTGGCTGCGGCAGAACTCGTCGAGCACCGACGTGCGCGGGTCCTTGCCGAACACGAGGGTGCCGCACTGGTGGGTGGTGTTCTGGACCTTGAACGAATGCGTGACGACCTTCCAGAAGCCCAGCCGCCGCAGCATCCGCACCGCCTCCGCCACCAGCTCCGCGTGCGGGACCACGTTGTTCGGCCGGTAGCGCACCCGAAGGCGTCCGTCCGGCTCGACGCAGACGCGGTTCTCCTCGCGTGGCAGGTCCTCGGACAGGGCGAGCCAGTCGACGCCACGGGCCACCCAGGCGTTGTACGCCCAGACCGGGATGGAGGGGGCCACGGTCTGCGCCACGACGCCGTGGGCCCGGCCCTGGGACTGCAGGTGGCCGAGGGGGTATTCGCGCCCGTTGCCGGCGAAGTAGAAGTCGTTGACGGCCACGGTCTTCTGGAACACCGTGGGGTTGACCTCGAACGGATGAAAGGCTTCGAGCATCGTGGCCAGGTGTGCCATGTAGCGCCTGCCTACCTGCCCCGAGCTGTTCGCCAGCCCGTTCCTGTGCTTGTCGTTCGCCGAGCGGAGCAGGAGCGCGGCCGAGTTCACGGCGCCGCACGAGACGACCACCGTGGAGGCACCGACGCGGACTGTTCGCCCCTTCCGAGTGATCTCCACCTCTTGTACCCGTTCCCCGGTGGCGTCGGTGATCAGCCGGTCCGCATGGGCCCCTTCCCACAGGGTGACGCCGGGGGTGGCGAGCGCCGGCTGGACGCAGAGCAGCTCTGCGTCGCTCTTGGCATGGATCCGGCAGGGGAAGGAGTTGCAGGTGTTGCACAGGACGCACCCGCCCGGCTCGCCGGGACGGATCAGTCCGAGCGGAAGGTATGACGGGTGGAGACCCTGGGCGAGGAGCCCGTCCACGATCAGCTGCATACGAGGCTCGTGCCGCACTGGAGGGAACGGGAACCCTGTCCTGGGCGGCTCGGTCGGGTCCGCGCCGGCCTGCCCATGGACCTGGAAGAGCGCCTCCGCGCGGTCGTACCACGGCGCCAGGGTGGCGTAGTCGATCGGCCAGGCCGGTGAGACGCCGTCGTGGTGCTCGACGCCGGTGAAGTCCTCCGCTCGCAGGCGGTACAGCACGCTTCCCCAGAACTTGGTGTTGCCGCCCACGACGTAGTGCATGAAGGGATGGAACTCTCGGCCCGCGTCGTTGAGCCAGCGCTCGTCCGCGCGGTAGCGCAGCTGCTTCCACACCGCGGCAGGGTCCCAGTTCTCGGCCTCCTGCGGCACGGAGTACCCGCGCTCGACGAGCAGGATGCTGGCGCCTGACGAGGACAGCGCGTGCGCCATCGTGCCGCCTCCGGCGCCGGTCCCCACGATGACGACGTCGTAGTGCTCCTGCGGCATGAGCTGCGCGCCTCAGCCCAGGCTCGCGTAGATCTGGTCCATCAGCCGCTGGTCCTCCAGGGCGCGTTCCAGGGTCATCTGCGGTGGTCTGCCGCCCCGGATGGCGCCGACGAAGTCGCGGTACATCGCCTGGTAGCCCCGCACGTCGCGAAGCCCGGGGATGGTCATCCGCGGCAGACCCCGGCCCCTGACGAGGACCACCCCGCCGTTGGACTCGAAGGAGATGACGCCCTCGCGGCCATACAGGTGGGAGAACCTGACCCCGCCCAGCGGGGAGGGAACCTCGCGGGAGTAGTAGAGCGCGCCGACCGCTCCGGTGTCGTAGCCGAACGCGACGAGCATGCTCTCCCGTCGGCCGCTGCCGCCGACCGCGGCTCGCGCGGTCGAGGGGCGCAGGCCGTGGATGCTCGTGATCCGCGGGCCGAGGCTGTTCGCGAGGTGCAGCCAGTGGACCCCCTCCTCGAAGAAGGCGTCACCTCCGGCCATCGTCTCGTCGTGTCTCCAGTCGTCCGCGGGCTTGGGGCGGTGGGCCACGGTCGCGAAGTGCGCCAGCACCAGCTCACCGATGACGCCGCTGCCGACCAACGCCCGCAGCCTCACCGCCAACGGCTTGTAGTGGTCGTTCTCCCCCACGAGCACGACGCGCCCCGCGACCCTGCGCGCCTCGCGGACCAGCTCATAGTCGTCGCTGCGGACGAAGGCCGGCTTCTCCACCAGCACATGCTTGCCGGCGCGCAGCGCCTCCAGCGTCAGGGGCAGATGAAGCCTCGGTGGGACCGCGACGACGACGGCGTCGACCTCCGGGTCCTGGACCGCCGCCTCGTAGCCGTGGTAGGTCCGGTCCGCGCCATACCGGGCGGCGAACTCTCTGGCCTTGGCGCGGTCCCGGCTCGCGTACCCGGTCACCACCTGGCCCGCGAGGGCGCGCAGGTTCCGGCTGTGGACGCCGGTGATGTAGCCGCACCCGAGAAAGGCGAGGCGAACAGGCGCGGGGGCGCCGAGCATGGCGAGAAAGTACCACGCGGCGTGGCGGCCCCGAGGCGACACGACACGTCGCCGGACACGCCGAACGAGGCCGGTGAGCTCGCGACTGAGCCCGGTGCCGCACTTCTGGTCGCTCAGCGTGGAGGAGCAGGTTCTAGGCCTCACCCCGCCTGCGGCTCACTCGTGCAGATGGGTCTACTCCGAGAGTCTCCGGAGGAGTACCGTCGCGAGACGCCCTATCGTCGCAGTGCAGAGACCCTGTGGAGACGCCATGCGCGCTCGCGAACGCTTCACGACCACCCTCATCACCGCCCTGTTCGTCGCGGGGCTGACCGCGACCGCCGCACCGGCGTCGACGCCTCGAAGCGACGTCCGCCTCAGCAACGACAGGGCAGGTGGCTACACCAGCACCTACACCATGGCGACCGGTCAACCGTACACCGACGCCACCCTCACCGAGTGCTCGCGTTCTCGTGGCCGTCAGAACGAGCCGTCCGTGGCGATCGACCCGCGCGACCAGCGCGTGATGGTCGGGAGCTCGAACGACTACTGCGGCGTGTACAACGACGGGGTCGACGCCGACGGTGCGCCCATCGCGTCCGGTCCCATCTGGCTCGGGTACTACCGCTCCACCAACGGTGGTGGGTCGTTCGCCAGCTCGCTGGTGCCTGGCTATCCGGGCGACACCAGCCCCTACGCCGCCCGCGCGCACATCCGCACGGCCAGCGCCGGTGACCCGGTGCTGGCCTGGGACAACCATGGGCGCCTGTTCGCCGGCTCGGAAAGCTCCGACGACCCGGCCGGGTCGAAGAAGACCTTCGGTGACGCCTGGGTGGCGACCTTCCAGAACCCGGCCGGCCCGTCAGGCAGCACCCTGCGCGACGGCAGCGAGTTCGTCCGGTCCGAGATCGTGGCCCGCGGCTCGTCCGCGCCCAACCTGCTGGGCAAGTTCAACGACAAGACCGCCATCGAGGTCGACCGCACCGGCGGCTCCTGCGACGGGACGGTGTACTTCGCCTGGTCGCGCTTCACCAACAACAGCAGCAACATCTACCTGTCACGGTCGACCGACCACGGCAGCACGTGGTCGACGCCCCGGCTGCTCACCACCCGCGTCAACGACGTTCAGGTCCCCGAGGTCACCGTGACCGGCAACGGCCACGTCTACGTCACGTGGCTCGCCACCATCGGCAACAAGAGGACCGAGACGGATGCTGTGCAGTACGCCAAGAGCAGCACCTGCGGCGCTACGTTCACGCCCGCCAGGACGGTCGTGACGTTCGAGGGCTACGCCCACCAGGACAGCGGCTTCCGTGACTGCGGCGACGCCGCAAGCGCCTGCCCCTCCGGCTACACGTTCTTCCGCGCGGACACCACCCCGAGGTCGGCGACGGACCAGGCCGACCGCACCAGCGAGAACGTCCACATCGTGTATGACGCGGCGTACGGGCCGGACGTGGCGACGGGGTCGTCCTACGGGATGGTGGCTCCCGGCGTGGGGTCGCTGTCGGCGGCGTACTACGTGGTGCTCCACGGCGCTACGGGTACGCACACAGCACCCGTGCTGGTCGACAGGCCTACCAAGCAGCACCAGCTCTTCCCGGACATCGCGCTGAATGCCGGAACCGCCCACGTCATCTGGTGGGACAGCCGCAACGACTCCAGCTGCGCAGACGCGACAGCCTGCGCCCGTCAGCCCGTCGGCAACACCGCCGACCGGCATGTCGTGCAGGACGCCCTGGACGTCTACGGGAAGGCGTTCCCGGTGTCGACCGGCCCCGCCGCTGGCACTGCGGTCCGGGTGAGCGACACGTCGAGCAACCCGAACTTCGAGCAGTTCAGTGGGCGCACCGTGCCGTTCGCAGGCGATTACCTCTGGGTGGACAGTGTGGGAACCACCACGTTCACGACTTGGACCGACTGGCGTGACACCGTTCCCGGTTCCGACGCTCGCGAGACGTCGGTCGCCGGAACCCCGGAGCCGAACGAGGGAGCCGACGTCCTGCAGTGCCGGGCCAGTGCCACTGCCGGGGACACCTGTCCACGGGCGGGCGGTCTGGACCAGAACATCTACGGGGACCTGGCACCCTAGGGCCGAGGCCCCCGGCCTCAGCGCCGGAAAGCCGTGGATACCCCGGCATACCGACGGGATGCCGGGGTAGGACTCCCGTGCGGAGCCGACACCCGACGGCCCCGCAGTTGCCGCACCGTCCTACCTCACCGGAGAGGAGCCCGGCCACCATGGCGTCCGAGAGCCACACGACCACCGACCACGACGAGATCCGCTCCTGGGTCGAGGAGCACGACGGCAAGCCTGCAGCGGTCCGGGACACGGGCTCGGACGACTCCGCCGGAGTGCTGCGCATCGACTTCCCGGGCGGCGCGGGGGAGGACCGGCTCGAGCACATCAGCTGGGACGAGTGGTTCGCCACGTTCGAGGACAGCGACCTCGCCTTCCTCTACCAGGCGAAGAAGGCCAGCGGCGAGGACAGCACGTTCTTCAAGCTCGTCAGACGCTGACCGCTCGACGCGTCGGGCCGGTATCTCGGGCCTCCCGGCCTTCTATTGCGTGAGAGGGCTACTGCGTCAGAGGGCGGAGCCAGGCGGCGGCGTCGACGGGCAGGTGTCCGCGGGCCACCGGAGCACTGCTCAACAGGACCTCGGCGACCGTGACCTCGACAGGTTCCCGGCTTAGGTTGACCAGGCACCGCAGGACGGTGCCGCGGTCGAAGTCCAGGACCCCGGATGGGGAGCGGCGCCACACCAGGGGCGCGGCATGGAGCCCTTCGGTGCTGCGCCGAAGCCGCAGCGCCGCCCGGTAGAGGGAGAGCATCGACCCCTGCTCGGAGGACTGGGCCTCGACGGTCAGGGCGCTCCACGACTCCGGTTGGGGCAGCCACGGCTGCGCTTCGTCGGGGCAGAACCCGAACGGCGGCGCAACGCCGCTCCACGGCAGTGGCACCCGGGCGCCATCGCGTCCGCGTATCGCGCCGCCACTGCGCAGGAACATGGGGTCCTGAAGCACCTCCTCGGGCAGGTCGTCGACGTTGGGCAGCCCGAGCTCCTCACCCTGGTAGATGTAGGCGCCCCCGGGCAGGGCGAGCATCAACATCGCCGCTGCCCGGGCCCGCCGGGTTCCCAGGGCGAGGTCGGACACCTCGCCCTCCCCGTCGGTGATGAAGAAGGAGCTCGTCGTCGGACGGCCGTAGCGCGTGACCGGGCGGATCTCGTCATGGCTGGTCAGCACCCACGTCGACGGAACGCCGACCGGCTCGAACGATGCCAGCGTCGCGTCGATGACGTCGTGCAGCGCCTCGGCGTCCCAAGGGCTCTTGAGGTAGGGAAAGTTGAACGCCGTGTGCATCTCGTCCGGCCGCAGGTACTTCACCAGCCGCTCCGGCGTGCTCACCACGGCCTCCGCCACGAACACGCGGTCGCCGTCATAGGTGTCAGCGATGGCCCGCCACCGCCGGAAGATGTCATGCACCTGCTCGACGTCCCAGTGCGGGTTGTCGTCCCAGTCCACCGTGCGGAACTGCAGGACCCCGCCGTAGTCGGCATCCGGAAGCTCGGCCTTCTTCGCCATCGCCGGCGCAGCATCGATCCGCAGTCCGTCGACGCCACGATCGAACCAGAACCGCAGCACGTCGTCGAAGTCCTCGAGCACCGCGGTGTTGGTCCAGTTCAGGTCCGGCTGCTCGGGGGCGAACAGGTGCAGGTACCACTGGCCCGGACGTCCGTCGGCCTCGGTGACCCGCGCCCATGCCGACCCGCCGAACGCGCTGATCCAGTTGTTGGGCGGCTCCTCGCCATCAGGGCCGCGACCGTCACGGAAGAAGTACCGGTCCCGCAGCGAGGAGCCCGGTTCCGCAGCCAGGGCTGCGAGGAACCATGGGTGCCGGTCAGACGTGTGGTTCGGAACCAGGTCGATGATCACCCGCAGTCCGAGGGCATGCGCCTCTCGGAGCACGGCATCGGCATCTGCCAGGGTGCCGAACATCGGGTGGATGCCCCGGAAGTCGCTGACGTCGTACCCGCCGTCGGCCATCGGAGACGGGAACCACGGTGAGATCCACAGGCCGTCGACGCCGAGGTCCGCCAGGTAGGGAAGCCGCGCCCGGAGGCCGGGCAGGTCGCCCTCGCCGTCCCCGGTCCCGTCCGCGAAGCTGCGCGGATAGACCTGGTAGATCACTGCATCGCGCCACCAAGCCGACTCGTCATCGCTGCCGCTCATACCGCGAACCTAGGGCCCATCGGCGAAGGACACCATTGTCAGGTCGGACGTTCGTCATGCCCCACGTCGGCCGGTTTCGGCTCGAGCGACCAGGTAGCCCTCTTCATCCAGCCTGACCTGGATCGGGTCGCAGATCTCGAAGCTCTCCCCACCACGGTCCTCCAGGTTGTGGAAGCCGAGGATCACCCACGTCCCGTCGCGCTGGCGGACCAGCGGCGCGGCGAACAGCGTCGGGTCGGGCGTGAACGGCCGCGCGGCGTCGATGTCGAAGGGCCCGAGCGGGCCCTCGCAGGGAACCGACCACGTGCAGAAGTGCCCGCTCCGGGCGACCCGCTCGGGGGTCATCTCCTGCGGGTGGCAGGTGAAGACGAGCACCCAGCGGCCGTCCACCTCACGGGTCTGAAGCACCTCCAGCTGCCCGAAACCGGTCCCGGCCGAGGACAGCGGGGGCAGTACGGTCCAGGTCTGAAGGTCGGGAGAGTGCAGGTGCGCGACGACGCCGTCGTCGTTGCGGTCGGCGCCCACGGCTCTGGCCGTCACGAGCAGGTGCCACCCGTCCCCCTCGGGGTCGCGGACAGCAAACGGGTCGCGCCACGTCTCACTGACGGTGCCCACTGGCGGGCCCGCGGTGGCCACGTCGGGATAGTCCTCCAGGGTCTTGTACCAGCGCGGGTCCGGGGCGGCGAGGGGCGCGGTCGAGCGGTCGGTCCAGGTGTGCAGGTCGGTCGAGGAGGCCATCCCCAGCCGCTGGTCGCGCAACCCGTGCCCCGCCGTCGAGATGGCGGTGTAGAAGAGGCGGTAGGCCCGGTCGCCGACCGAGATGACCGAGCCGGTCCACGTAGCGAGATCGTCGAAGGCGCCTCTTCCGGCCGGGCCGAAGGTCTCGCCCAGAACCTCCCAGGACCTCAGGTCCCCGGTGACCGCGTGTCCGATCCGGGCCTTCTCGTGCCGCATGTCGCCCTGCGGCATCCGGGGCGCCTGGAGGTAGTACAGGTGGTGGCGCGTGCCGTCGTCGAACCACCATGAGTCCCAGATCCAGGCGTCGTCCAAGCGCAGCATGAGCCACATCATGGCAGGCCGTCCTCGGCACGCCCCGCTGCCCGGATGGGCCATGCCAGCGTCGGGAGTCCCTTGGCGCTCATCCGCGCCGATGAGGCCCAGCGCCGTCCGGACCTGCACAAACACCGTTTGCGAGCGTTGGCCAGAGACGGGTAGATGCGGTCACCGCCTCGGCGTCGTAGATCCCGGCTCCCCGGGCATGACGTAAGCGCCCCCGCCCAACTCGCGAGAGGCAAGCGGGGGCGCGCTGGTCGACGGCCCGCCAGGCTGGGGGTGGTGGTGGCGGGCGTGACAACTTCATCGTTGCACCGCAGTGTCGTAGGCCACTTCCCCCACCCGGGTGAGCGGGGAGCCCGCGTTTGGTGGGGGCGGTCAGCCGCCCCCGAGCTCCAGGTGTTGCGCCCCAGGGACGGCACCGCCAACCCCACGCTGCTGGAGGTGGACGATGACGCCATCTCTGAGGTACCCGCTGCCGTTGGAAGGGATTCGTCGGGCCGCGCCGAGGACCTGAGCGTCCGACACTCCTCAAGGCGTCTCCTGTGAGCCTGATTGAGCACAAAGGGGTCGGCCACCGTCCTCCGGTGTGGTGCGAGATCCGATGCCCTTGTCACTGACTGGGTCACGCCCCTGACCACGCCAGGCCTTCTTCACCGACCAGATGGCTTCGGCACCACTGGTCACAGGGCCGTGCGTTGCCCGGCCTAGTCCCCGGAGGACGACACGAGAGTCAGCGCGACGGGAGCCTCCTCGTCGAGCAGCCGCTGCTGCTCGACCAGCAGCAACCTCAGCCGGTCGCGGTAGGTACGGTCCAGATGCTGCAGCCGACTGAGGTCGGCGGTGAGCCGCCCGGTCTCGGCATGCGCCTCCGCCACGAGACCCTCTGCGCAGATCTGGGCCTCGATGACGATCCGCTCGGCTTCCGCGGCGGCCTGTGCCCTCAGGAGCTCGGCTTCCTCGAGAGCGGCGGCCCGAAGCTGCGCTGCCTCGACATGCGCCTCGGCGAGACTGGCGTCGGCCGTCTGCTGGGCCAGCCGCAAGAGGGCGAGCGACCGAGACAACGGATCCGCGGCCGCGTCGTCGACTGGCGGGGAACCGCGGCTCGCCAAGCGGTCGAGCTCGGTCTCGATGCTGGCCAGGAACGCGTCGACATCATCGACCGCGTAGCCACGAAAGGCCAGCGGGAACACCTTCGTGCGGACATCAGCCGAGGTGATCGGCATGGGGACCTCCTGAGCAACACCGGTTGACTGGCCTTCTGGGACTGCTTGTGATGGGTTGCGACCGACGGCGACTCACGCTGGGCAGCCCGTCGTCCAATGGATCAAAGAGCGCCCTCTTGCCTCGCTGATACACCATCAGCCGGCTCGGCGTCCGGCGGCTCGTGGCGGCGGCCGTCGTCACGATGGCGAGCAGCTCGGTCGGCACACGCGTTGCCCGACAGCGTCCAGGAAGATTCGGCTGATCTGGCGGGGGTCCTTGGCCCGGTACGACGAGCCTGCCGTCGCCGCACTGATCGCCGCCATCGAGGTGGCGTCGCTGTCCGGCCCGTAGGCGATCGTGATGACTGGCACCGGGTGCGCTTGGTCCTGCTCCTTGCGGAGGGTGCCGAGCAGGCGCCTGAGGCTGATCCCCTTGGCGTCGTCGTTCTTGCCGTCAGAGAGCAGCACCACGGCGTTGATCCGGCTCGGGTCGAAGCTCCTGCGCACTGCGCGGACGGCGGCGAGGGTCGTGTCGTACAGCCCGGTGTCGCCGTAGCGGACGTCCTGGATGCTTGCGAGCGCACGAGACAGCCGGTGCCGCCCGCCGTTGGCCCCGGCGGTCATCCGCGTCATCGGCACGACTTGGCGGTAGTCGGTGCTCGGAGTGAGGTTGGTGGAGAAGACCCAGAGCCCTATGTCGGTGCTGTCAGGGTAGAGGGCCAGGCCGCGAGCCGCAGCCGCCTGGGCCAGCTGCAGCCGGGTGGCGCCGTGCGCGCCAGGGACCAGCAGGTCCATCGACCCGGACACGTCCATCACAGCCAGCACGCGAGCCTGCTTGCGGATCGACTGCAGCGTCCGGATGGCCAGCTGGACCGAGGCGACCGTGGGTGGGCGGTCGGCCGAAGGGCCGATCGGACCGAACCTGGCGACACCGGCGAGGGCCGGCCCCGCGTGGCCGTGAGAGTCGCGGAACCCCGCTGACTGCAGGCGCTGCCGGCCGGCACTCGACTGCAACGCCTTCAGTAGGACGTCGGCCTCTCCGGTCACACTGTCCCGGGCGTTGAGCAGGACGAAGGGATAGTCGAACGCGTGCGCTTGACCCGGCGGGTAGACGGCTGCGGTCCGGTCGCGACCGGCGAGGCGATGGTGCCACACGGCCTGCTCACTGGCCGGGACCGCGACATCCGAGCGCTCCGCGGCCCAGTCGAGGAGGGCCGACGCGTTCGTCGTGGCCGCCGGCTGGGCCAACCGGAGCGCTGCAGTCAGCTCAGCGCGCGCCTGGGGACGCCCAGCCAAAGCATCCTGAAGCCCGAGCACGGCGGCCAGGCCAGCGGTGGAGCGCTGCGGTTCGGGCAGCACGAGGTGCACCCTCGGGTTGACGCCGCTGGCGAGCAGCCCGGCGATATCCGCGGGCCGGAGGCGACCATCCCCATGGGCAGGGCTGGACTCACCGGTGGGCGCGGAGGCGCTGGCCGCGACGGACGGGCTGTGGGTCCCGGACGGTGCGACGCCGGATGCCTCCGGCACGGCGAGAACGAGGGGGCTGGTGGCGACGGAGGGGTGCTGACCGGGGAGCTGCAGTCCAGCCGCCCGGGCTTCCAGAAGCCAGGTGGACGAGTCGGGGATCCACACGTCCGGGAGCTGCGCGGCTCCGGCCTTGATCTGGTCCATGACGTCCGCCGGGTCCTGGCGGGTGACCCGGACGGTGACGCAGGTCGAGCGGGAGGCAGATGAAAGGGTCGCCGCAACAGCCTCTACGACCGGAGCGATGTCGGGAGAGGCGGTCACGTGGATCGGTCCGCTCGCGGCCGTACACACCGGGTGCGCCGTGCGGCCCCGCGAGAACGACAGGGGCACCGTCACGGCCACGGCGGCGACGACACCGACTCTCAAGGCGATCCGGGCGACCCGCCGGGCGCGGCCGACTGAGGTGCCGGCGTGCTTGGCCCGTCCGGTCATTCTGACCTCCTCGGCTGGTCGTCGCGGCCCATCGTCGGAAGGAGGGTCCGCGAACCTCGCCTGATACAGGAGTCGATCGCTCAGGTGTCAAAGGTCGCCCGGCGGCCCACGGACAGACGGTCGCGCTCCCTCCCGAGGGCTCCGCTGACGGCGTCCCGCAGGTCGGCTCTCGATGCGCGCAGCGCCGCTCTGGCCAGCGCCTGGCTCTGCACGGCGCGGCCGACGACATGAGCAGGCCGGCGGTGGCGGGCGAGCACGTCCTGCAAGTGCCGCCGATGCCGGGTCGACCCTGCGAGCACCCGCAGGAGCTCGTGGTCCAACACCGTCGTCTGCACCCGGCCGAGATCCTGGGCGAGCCAGGACATCGGCCGGGCATCGGCGTCCCGCTCGCGCCACCAGGAGTTCAGGGCCGGGTCGAGCCGTGCAGGGTCCCGGAGCGACTCCTTGGTGAGGCAGCGGGACAGCCCTCGCGCCTGACGGAGGGCGTCGCAGATCCCCTGTCCGACCACGATGTCCTTGAAGTGACCGGCGTCTCCGACCAGAGCCCAGCCCGGCCCGGCTCCTGGACGGAAGAACCCGTCCATCCGGCGGACGCTGCGCATGCCCCCCACGAGCTTGGACTCGTCGATGGTGCCCCTCAGCGGCCCGATGAGCTGACTGGCGACCGACACCAGCACTGAGGGGTCACGCCAGTCCCGGTGGTCGTCCAGGGGCGGTTGCCCGGCCACGAGCGTCATGCCGTCATCACACGGTGCCACCAGGATCATGTCCCGCCCACGCCGCGCCAGGTGGAAGACGTTGGGCATCGGGATACCGGCGAAGTACCCCCAGAATGCCGTCCGCTCGTTCGGCCGCACGTCGTAGCGCTCGGCGCCCACCAGCCTGGCCACCGTTGAGTTGCGGCCGTCGGCGCCGACGACGATGCGTGCGCTGAGTGCGACTCGGGTGCCGTCCGGCCGCTGCGCGACGACGCCGTTGACCCGCCCACCGGACCACAGTGCGTCCACCACGGCCGTCTGCGCGAACACCTCGGCGCCGGCGTCCCGCGCGGCGCGGTGGAGCACCGCGTCCAGCGAGATCCGGCGTAGGCACAGCCAGGGCCGGTCCGCCGTCGCTGCCGACAGGTCGGCATCCTCCAGATGGATGCTGACCTCACGCAGCGGCGGTGCGCCGCAGGCCATCACCTCACCGAGCACGCCCAGCTCCGCGAAGAGCGACACATCCTGGATCAGGTGGGTCGACAGCGTCTCGCTGGGGACCGGGTCCCGCTCCACGAGTGCCACCGACAGCCCGGACCGGGCCAACCTGATCGCCATGGCGCATCCGGCGACCCGGCCGCCCACGATGACGACGTCGAAGGGCTGGGTGTCCAGCGAGGGGCTGGGACCGGTCACCGGAGGGCGCCCTGAGTCGACGTGTGGGCCTGCGCAGGGGCAGTCGTGGCATCGCTCGACCGGAAGTACCCCCGCCCGAGGTACATCATCGCGAGCCCCAGAGCGACCGTGAGGGCGAGGGCCCCCACCTGAAGGACCTTGTCCAGCAGCTGCGGCGCCATGTCGGTGTGGGCGGCGTGGAAGGTCATGTGCGGGATCGTGGCCACGACGAAGCTTGCCACCGCACCGTTGAACAGGTCTCGTGACATCTTGACCGCGGCATACCCGAGGACGACGCCGAAGCCGAGGTACAGCGCCCCGAGGTCTCGGGTGATGTGCTCGTTGTAAGGCGGCATCATCGCGACCCAGCCGCGTCCGAAGAGGAACTTCTGGTAGAAGTACATCGGGAAGAAGAGAGCCTGGACGCCGATCGTGACGGCCTCGAGGACGAGCATCACCAGCCCGGCGCGAAGTGCCGTGCGAAGTCGTATGGTGCGCATGAGAAGTTCCTGTTCTGGTCGGGTGGTGTCGGGTGGGCGGGGCTCGGCGGTGAGGTCTGGTGGCGTGCGGTCAGGCGCGTGGGGCGGGACTGGAGCCCAGCCGGTGCGGCGAGCCGGACACCCTCGTGGCGAGGACCTCGACGCCGGGGCCGCTAAGCTCCTCGAGCGCTGCACGGCGACCGGTCAGCGTCATCACCAGGGCCTCGGCCGGTCCCCTCAGCTCGGGTCCGCTCGCGCCTGAGTCGAACTCGACATCACTCGCCACCACCCTCAGGCCCGACATCCGCTTGCGGCTGCCGATGCGCGAGCTCAGCCGGGGCAGCGACTCCAACGCCGCCAGCAGGCGGCCTGACGGGATCTCGCGGTGCAAACCGAGGGGGCGCCGGATGTCCTGGTGGTGCACGAGGTGGTCGGTGAACAGCTCGTGGACGGGGACGAACCGCGCGGAGGCACGTGGCGGTCCGCTGGTCCCGGCGACGAACAGATCCAGCACCTGCCGCTCCGAGTGCCGTTCCGCGAATGACCTCGCCAGCGTCAGCGAGGTCGCGTCCACGGAGAACCGGTGCCGCGCCACAGCGGCCCCGAACGCCAGGACGGACATGGAGTGACCGACCGCCATGTGTGCGACCACGTCCTTGACCCGCCACCCCGCACACAGTGAGGACGCGTGCCACTGCGCGTCGTCGAGGGCGTCGAGCAGCGTTGCCAGGTCTCGGCTCTCCTCGAGCATGAGGGGCAGGTAGTCGGTCTTCATGACGATCTCCTCGTATGGGTCGAGAGGGCTGACGGCCGCACAGCAAGGGCCGGGTGATGCGGCGACAGGGCGAGCGAGACGCGGTCCTGTAGGTCCATCGCCCGCAGGTAGGCGGGCAGCCCGCGGGAGGGCAGCAACGCGGAGGGGACGCCCGCCGTGCTGCTGCGCGACCACGGCAACGCGTCGGTAGGCGACCCCCCACCGGCGAGCACGTTGCTGTAGCGCAGCGCGGTGGAGACGCACATCGCGAGCCCGTGGCCGCACCAGCCACCCGCGAAGTGCACCCGGCAGCCCCCCCCACGAGCCCCCTACCGGACCGACGATGGGCAGCCGGTCGAGCGTGGCACCGGTCAGGCCCGACCACCGGGCTTCGACGGGGACGTCGCGCACCGCTGGGAACCGCTGGTGCATCTCCTCCACGACGCGCCGGAACACGGCTGCAGACCCGAGGGCGTCACGGCGTGGGTCTCCACTGGCGACCAGTGCCGGTCCCCCGCCGAAGATCAGCCGGTCATCGACACCCAGGCGGTAGTAGCTGAAGAAGTTGCGCTGGTCGATGACGCCGCCGAAGCCGTTCCAGCCCAATGCTTCCCGCTCCACCGGTGTCAGCGGCGCGGTGGCGACGACATGTGTGCGCAGCGGGACGACCGACGACGGGTGAGGGTTGAGCTCGTCGCCGTAGCCGTCCACCGCGAGGAGGACCTGTCCGGCCCGGATGGTGCCTGCCGGGGTGTGCGCGAGGACCTGGTCGCCATCCGGCTGGATGCGGTGGACGCGGGTGCGCTCGAGGACTCGGACGCCGCGCCGCTCTGCCGCGGCCGCCAGGCCGGTGACCAACCGGTAGGGGTCGACGAGAAGAACGTCGTCGTAGGCGAAACCGGCCCGGTAGAACCCTCCGACGCTGCGGCGCAGGTCGCCCGCAGCGAGCCATCGGCCGGAGAGACCCAGGTCGCGAAGATCCGCCGTGTGCCGGCGCATCCGGCGCTCCTGCTGGCTGGTCAGGGCGCAGATCGTCTGCCGCTCGAACCGGGCGTCGCAGTCGATCCGCTCCGACTGGATCAGCCGGCCGAGCTCCGTGACACCGGCCACCGTGCTTGCGAACGCGGCGGCGGTCACCGGGTCGCCATAGCGGCGGCGCATCGAACGCAGCGGCGCGCTCAGGCCCGGCCCGACGATGCCGGTGCTCCGCCCGGTGGCGCCCAGTCCGACCTGGCTGGCGTCGATCAGAAGTACCTCCAGGTCTGGCCGCTGTCGCGCGAGGAAGTACGCGGTCGCCGTGCCGGCCAGTCCGGCGCCGACGACCAGGACGTCGGCCTTCGCGTCCCCGGCCAGGCTCGGCCGCAGGGGGGTCGTCGCTGTCCCCCACCACCAGATAGGTGCTGTCTCGGGCTCGATCAGATCAGGCATGGAGTCACAGCGCATTCGTCGCGCGGGCCAGGCTGAGCCCGTCGCGTAGTCGAGGACGCCCCGGCACGGCGACGTACTCCGGAGTGGTCAGCTGGGGCCGCCACTTGAGCTTGAACGCGACCTGTCCGGCCGACGGGTAGAGCCAGGACCCGTTGCTGCCGATCCAGTGCATCAGCCGGTCCACGACCGCGTGGGATCCACCCTGGAGCGTGTGCTCGGCGTCGAGCCCGACGAAGGGGGTGAGCCCGAGGTGCAGCCACGCGGCTCCGTCGGCCGCGAGCCGCTGCGCGGCCTCGAAGAAGATGTGCTCGATCACTCCAGGAGGTGCGTCCGGGCCGCGGCGGGTGAGGTCGTACAGCCACCCCGGTCGGTCGCCGAAGACCGGGGAGTAGGAGACGTAGCCGACCACCGCTCCCTCCCGGCGCGCGACGAAGAGTCGCCGCGCGGACTGGAACCGGCCCCCTCGCTGACCGACCAGGAAGGTGAGCTCGCGGGTGTGCCAGCCCTTGTTCCGCAGCCAGGTGTGGTCGATCCGGCGCAGCTCGGCGTCCAGCGCCTCGTCGTCCGGCACGTCGACTCCTGCTTCAGCGATGGTGACGCCCTCACGCCGGGACCGCATGATCATGTTGCGGGTCTTGACGAAGGCGTGGCCTTTCAGCGTGAAGTCGGACAGGTCGATGCTGTACGACGAGCCGAACTGGTTCACCGTGAACCCGGTGTCCACCGCTGCCCTGGCGTCGTCGGCGTGCAGCTGCACGCCGATCACCCGGCGGTTGGCGGCGTCGGCCGCGTCGAGGAACAGCCGCCACAGGTGTACCCGCTCGTTCGCCGCCGCGCAGGGCCCGGCGAACTGGACCCAGTACCGGCGGCCGATCGAGCGGTAGGCGACGACCCCGTCGATACCGGCTGCGCGGAAGAACTCGTTCCCGTCGTTGAGAGCCAGGAACGAGGACGGGTTCTGCGCCTGCCTGCGCAGCGTGCCCAGCAGCTCGCTCCCGTCGAGCAGCGGGACGGCGCTCATCATGCCACCTTCGAGGCTGCGGCCACGGTGGCGAGCCCGTCCGACCGGGCGGACGCGGCAATGGTCAGGGTCCGGCGCGGGCGATCCAGCAGCGGCTTGGCCTGCGCGTAGTCCGGGTGCGCGCTCGGCTCGAACTCGATGCCGAAAGACTTGTAGAAGTTGCCGAACAGGGCCCGGTCACCGAACAGGTGCAGCGGCAGGGCCAACAGCGCCCACTCGGGGCGGACCAACAGGCACCAGAGGCCGGCCACGATGCTGGCACTGGTCAGGCTGTGCATGGTGTTGTACAGCACGTAGTACACGCGAGGCAGGTAGGCGGTCCGGTAACGCTTGTGCGCGATGACCCCGGGCAGGTAACCGATCACGTCGATGTAGAGGAACAGCCCGACGAACACTGGCCAGCGCAGCTGCCCGACATGGGTCAGGGCGAGCGCGGTGCAGACCACCAGGCCGGCGAGGTACTCCGACCGGATCAACCGGTAGGTGGTCGGGGTGAAGAAGAGGTTACGCGGGTCCATGGTCTGCTCCTAGTGGTCGTGACTGGAAGGTCAGCTGTGGGATGTCGTCCTTCGGGCGCATCGATCGGAGGTGCTGCCCGCCGGCTTCGCTACTGGCTCCGAGGACGGCAGGTGAGGCAGGCCCCTCGCGCAGTCCGATGCGCTGGTGCAGCGCTCGCAAGGGGCCCGGTGCCCACCAGTTGGCGGTGCCCGCGAGCCGCATGACGGCCGGCACGAGGATCGCCCGGACCACCGTCGCGTCCATGAAGACCGCGAGCCCCAGGCCGACGCCGACCAGCTTCAGGACACTGAGTCCCGAGGCGGCGAAGCTGACCATGACGATCACGAAGAGAAGCGCTGCGTAGGTGACCAGTCGCCCGGTGCGTTCCAGCCCGTTGGCAACCGCGGCTGTGTTGTCCCTGAGCCTGCTGTACTCCTCTTTGATGCGTGAGAGGAGAAAGAGCTCGTAGTCGATCGAGAGCCCGAAGGCTAGGGTGAACAACAGAATCGGGGTCGTCATCTCGAGCGCGCCGTTGGTCTGGAAGTCGCCGAGCAGCCATCGCAGGTGCCCCTCCTGGAAGATCCAGACCACTGCGCCAAAGGTCGCTGTCAGGCTGAGCAGGCTCATCAGCACAGCCTTGACGGGGATCACGACGCTTCCGGTGAACAGGAAGAGCAGCACCATCGTGGAGAGGGCGACGATCGACAGCGCCCAGGGCAGGGCGCCGCTGAGGGTATGGCGTGTGTCGACGAGATGGGCGGCGTTGCCGCCGACCAGGACCGGTTCGGGCGCGACAACGGACCGGACGCGCTTGACCGCTGCCTGTGCGGTGAGCCCCTGCGCATCGCCCTGCAGCCCCACGCTGAGCCAGGAGGCCGTGGCGCCGTCGAACCGGGCCGCCACCTGTGGCGCGGCTGGAGCTACCAGGTGCCCGCGGACGAAGGTGCCCACGGACGACTGCACCTGCGACACCCCGGTCACCTCTGAGACCGCCGTCGCGTAGTCCCGGGTCTGCCCGGGACTGAGCCGATGGCCGGGCGAGACCACGTACATCGAGTCGGTCGCCAACGGGCGGAAACCATTGCTCAACACCTGGCTGACGTGATGGCTCTCGCTGTTCTTCGGCAGGCTCGACTCGTCGGGCAGGGCATACTGCACTCCACGGAACGGCATGGCCAGGACCAGCAGAAGCATCACCCCGCCAACGAGCAACGGGACCGGATGGCGCATGACGAGCATCGCGATCTGGTGCCAGCGCCCGACACCGGCGCGACTCAGCCGGCCACCCGACCGCAGCGGCCTGCGTTTGCCCACGGGACTGTGGACTCCGTGGCTCTGGCCGCGCACGATGCGCAGTCCGCTCAGGACGTCCCAGCGGTCGATCCGCCGGCCCAGCAGGGTCAGCACGGCGGGAAGGACAACGACGGCGCTCAGGGCGGCGAAGGCGACGACCGCGATACCGGCGTAGGCGAACGAGTGCAGGTAGTACAGCGGGAACACCAGAACGGAGGCCAGGGACAGCGCGACCGTCATGGCCGAGAACAGCACGGTCCTGCCGGCGGTCGCCATCGTCGTGGACACTGCAGACGAGACCGAGGCGCCGGTGTCGAGCTCCTCGCGGTAGCGCGTCACGATGAACAGCCCGTAGTCGATCGCCATGCCGAGGCTGAGCGCGGTGGCGATGTTGAGGGAGTACATCGAGACGTGGGTGAAGATCGTCAGCACGCGTAGGGTCACCAGGGTGCCCACGATGGCCGCGAGGCCGATCACCAGCGGCAGTAGGCTCGCCACCAGGCTGCCGAAGACCAGGACGAGGATGACGGCCACGACCGGGGTGGCGAGCAGCTCCATTCGGTGCAGGTCTTGCTGGCTGCGCGTGGTCACCTCCCGCTCCACGGCGGGCTGGCCGCCGAGCTTGAGCGAGAGCGCCCCGTGCTCACCGTGGATCCGGGGCAGCAGCCGCAGCAGGGTGGCCTTGCGTTGATCCTCGTTGCCGGTGATCCGCGCCAGGATCAAAGCCGTCCGCCGGTCGGTCGAGCGCAGGCTCGGGTCCTTGGTGGTCCAGTACGACACGACCGACGAGATGCCCTGCTGGCCCGTCAGGTACGTGGTCAGGGCAAGGCCACCCGCGCTGGCGCCGACCGAGTCCACGCTTACTCCGTTGTTGGCCTGGGCGAGGACCACGAGGTTGTGCGGTCCTGCCGGCAGGCCGACGTTCAGCGCGGCATCGGCCCGCGTGGACTCGTCGCCGGGGGCATAGAAGCCGCCCACGCCGAGGTGCTCACCGAGGTCCAGCGATGCTCCGGCACCGACCAGGAGGAACAGTAGGGCGACCAGCAGCACGGCCCGAGCGCGGCGCTTGGAGCGCAGCGACGTGGCTGTTGTGGTGGAGGTGGCCATCGCTAGCCCTCCGTCCGAGGCGGCCCGGAGACCGGGTCCCCGAAGAACCGGCCGATCAGCTCGGCAAGTCTCACCGGGGCGTCTTCCGGGACGAACGCACCCGCGCCCGGCAGGGTGACCAGCGCGGCGTTTCTCAGGTCGGCAGCCAGACGTCGGGCATGCGAGAGCGGGAACACCTTGTCGTACTCGCCCCACACGAGCAGGACCGAGCCGTCGTACGTCCGCAGCCGCTCCATCGCATCGAGGGTGTAGTGCGGCCGGACATCCTTGAGCACCGAGGCCAGATCGGCTCGGACCGCGGCGGATTGGCGCATCGGCCGGATGTAGGAGTCCATCGTCTCGTCGGCGATCGGCGACACCGTCACCCAGCCGTAGGCGATCGGCAGCGCGCGGAACCAGCGCAGCCGCAAGGCCTGCGCCAGTCCCGCGATCGCCCCGGGGATCCGTGCGACGATCGGCAGCGTGCGGAACAGCGGGGGGAAGAAGTAGTCGTAGGTGTCGCAGGACGTCAGGACCATCGAGTGCACCAGGTCGGGCCGGCGGCTGGTCAGGATCTGCGCGAGCGCGCCACCGCTGTCGTTGGCCACGATGCGCACCGGGCCGAGGTCGAGCGCCTCGATGATCTGCGCGAGGATGGCAGCCAGGTCACCCGGCGACAGCGCGGCCCTCGGGTCCATCGGCAGAGAGTGGGAGCCGAGGGGTAGGTCGAGCACCACGCAGTCGAAGCGGTCGGTGAGCAGAGGGACCACGGTGCGCCACAGGTCGCTGTTGACGAACACCCCGTGGACGAACAGCAGCGGGACACCTGACCCCAGCCGCCGGTAGCGGATCCGGCCACCACTGACCGCGATCTCGCGGAACGGCGCACCGAGCAGGGACGCGCCTGCGGACGTCTGGGGCGAGCCGTCGTTGGACGTCTGGTTGCCGTGCGTGCCGTCGTTGTCCATGCAGGTTCCTCTCGGTTCTTCTGCGAAGAGCTGGTCGGTGGCTGAACCGGCTTTCCGAGCTAGCCGGCCAGCTCGGCGAACGCCTGGTCGTGCCAGAGCAAGGGGCGGCCGACTCCGATGTGCGTGGCGGCAACGGCACCGATGACCAGGGTGTGGTCGCCGTGGGCGTGCTCCGCCTCGAGCAGGCAGACCGACCAGGCGAGCACGTCGGTCAAGACGGGCACACCCAGGACGGTTCGCACGGCCCGATCGCTGACCTGGCGGTCACCCGGTGCCGCGAACCGGCGCGCCAGGTCCCGCTGGTCCTCCCGCAGCAGGTGCACGGCGAAGGCCCGCCGGGAGCGGATCGCGGCAAGCGTCCGCGAGCCGTTGGCCACCGACACGAGCAGCAGGGCGGGCCGCAGCGACACTGACGTCACGGACGAGGCCGTCATCCCCGTGAGCGCAGCGGCAGAGTCGTCACCGCGGGCCGTGACCACGCTGACCCCGGCCGCCAGCCGTCGGTAGAGGCTCAGCGATCTGGAGAGCCCGGGGCCGCCCTCCGCGAGCTCGGCGCCCCACATCACGGCCCCGACCGGCCCGGGGAGGGGACGACCTCGGCGACCTCGCCGAGCAGGCCCTGGACGATCAGCCGAATGTTGCTGCGCAGCGTCCTCTCCGCGATCGGGTTGAGGATCGCCTCCAGACTCGCTATGCCGAGGTCGAACGCTGCATCGAAGGCGACGACGGTGCCGCCGTTCGCGGCCGGGCTGATCCGCCACTGCCCGCTGAATCTGTGGAAGTCGCCCTTGAGCTGAGTGAAGGTGATCGTGTTGGCCACCCGGTCGAGCACATCGCGTTCGGTCCACTGCAGCAGGCCGTTACGGAAGGCGACCGTCCAGCTGGACACGACCGAGCCGTCGGTCTCGGGCTCCTCGACGACGACCTGTCGAACCGTCTCGACGAGGCCCGGATAGCGGGCGAAGTCGCTGACCCGCGCGTAGGCCTGGAGATGGTCGACCGCCGGCGCGTGCAGGTGGATCGTGACGTTGGGCATGGCTCTACCTTTCGGTTCCGAGCGCAGCGACTGCCGCGCCGAAGGCTGTGAGGAACTGCCCGATCTCGCTCTGATCGAGTATTGCCGGAGGGGTGAAGCGGAGCACCCGCGAGGAGTTGAGCGAGTGGCAGGAGATGACACCGCGCTCGACCAGCTCTAGGGCCAGCTCGCCCACCGCGCCAGGGTCGGTGAACTCGATGCCGATGAGCAGGCCGCGCCCGCGGACCTCGACCAGGCCGGCCGGTCGCAGCTGCCGGCAGGTCGCCCTCATGCTCTCCAGAAGCTGGGCGCCGACCCGTTTCGCGCGCCCCACGATGTCCTCGTCGTGGATGGCCGCGATGGTCGCCACGGCGGCCGAGCATGCCAGAGGCGAGCCGGCGAACGTGGACGTGTGTAGGTACGGGTCCTTCGCGAACGGCGCGTACGCCCGCTCCGTGGCGACCATGGCCGCGATCGGCACGACCCCGCCCGACAGGCCCTTGCCCACCAGCAGGATGTCCGGCACGACGTGCTCGGGCTCGATCCCCCACCAGGTGCCGAGCCGGCCCATGCCGGTCTGGATCTCGTCGATGACGAAGAGGGCGTCGGTCCTCTGGCAGAGCTCGGCGACCGCGCGGAGGTAGCCGGCCGGCGGGATCACCACGCCGCCCTCGCCCTGGATCGGCTCGAGGATGACGACGGCTCGTCCCGGAGCGCCTGTCAGCGCAGCCTCCATCTGGCCCAGGTCACCGTAGGCGACCTCGGTGACTCCGGGGAGCAGCGGGCGGAAGGGCTGCTGGTAGACAGCCTTCGCGGTGACACTCAGCGCCCCGAGGGTCTTGCCGTGGAAGCCGGACGTCGTGGTGATCACCGACCTGCAGCCGTGGATCCGGGCGAGCTTGAGCGCCGCCTCGGTGGCCTCGGCTCCGGAGTTGACGAAGTGAACGAGGTCCAGGCCCTCGGGGGTCGTCTCCGCGAGGGCGCCCGCGGCCGCCGCCGTGACCGGCTCGAGGAAGGTGCGGCTGGCGAGGGGGTGGCGGTCCAGCTGCTCGTGCACGGCAGCGACGACGACGGGGTGCCGGTGACCGAGGATGAACACCCCGTAGCCGCCGAAGTCCAGGTACCGCCGGCCGTCCGCGACCCTGATCCAGGCACCGGACGACTCGACCTCGACCATCCCGCCGAGGAGTTGCCCCACGGCGGCGCGGCCGGCGCCCAGGTGACGGCGGTAGGTATCCAGCAGGCCGCCCGTGACGTCCACGATGGGGGGAGCCGAATGGAGGGTCATGACGCCAGCTCGGGCTCGTCCGCGTCCTCGTCGCCGAAGGCGGGCCGCAGACCCTTGACGTCGGCCCAGAAGCCCAGGGACAGGTCGAAGGCGCGTTGCAGCCGCTGCCGCGTCACCGCGGCGCCGAGCCCCAGCTCAGGCAGGGAGGTGGGCAGTGCAGCGGGCATCTGGAAGAGCCAGGTCATCTCCAGCAGCTCGGCGAACATCTGCCGCAGCGCGGGGCTGATCGCGTCGGCCATCAGCGGCAGCAACAGCCGGTCCACCGCCTCAGCCGGGATGAAGCGCGGTGCCGCCGGGTCGAGCCCCAGCTCGTGCCCGAGCCGCAACGAGCTGCCCAAGATGTCCCCCGCCGTCATCGCGGTCGAACCTGCGGTGAGCCAGAGCTCCCCCGCGGTATGCCGTTCGCGGACCACCCTCCCGATCGCGGCGGCGACGACGTCCTGCGGGACGGTGTCAACCAGTACGTCCTCGTCGCAGGCGATCAGTGGCACCATGCCCTGGGCGATCAGCCCAGCCACGCGGTGCAGCCCCTGGAAGGCAGCCATGTGGCCATCGCGGGAGTCGCCGATCACGACCGAGGGCCGGACGATGACCGTGGGAACGGCGCTGTCGCGGGTGCTCTGCTCGGCCTCGGCCTTCGAGGCGATGTAGGCGCGTGCGCTGGCGAACTGACCGTTGGCACCGGCGGGAGGGTTGGCGACGAACGCGGTACTGACGTAGACCATGGGCGCATCCGCGCGTTCCGCCAACGCCAGCATCGCTCGGGTGCCGGCGACGTTGGTCTCCCTGATCGCCTCCGCGCTGGCCTTCCAGTTCGTCGCAGCCGCCGCATGGACCACCAGGTCCACCCCCGCGGTCAGCCGGTCGTAGTCGTGCGGCGTCAGCCCCAGAAGCGGCTCGTCCAGAGAGCCGGTGACCTCGTGGACCCGCGGGTCGGCGAGGTCCCGGCGGTGGCGCAGACAGATGATCCGGTGGTCTGGGCTGAGCTCGTCGATCAGGGCTCGGCCGACGACGCCGGAGGCCCCGGTGAGCAGGACGGTGGGATGCGCGATTCGCATGGGGATGCCCCTTCAGGCGATCTCGAGAGGTGCGCCGGCCAGGTAGCCGAGCAGGGGTGCCGCCATCTTGGTGCGTGCCGGCGGGTGGAAGCCGAGCCCGTTGACCGCGGCGGCAAGGTAGCCGGTGTCGTCGGAGCTGATGAAGCTGAGCCCGCCGAGCAGCTCGACCGCCTGCGGGACGATCCGGGCGATCGCGCCCTGGACGGCGTAGCGGACGAAGAGCGACTCGGCCAGCAGGTTGCGGTCACGCTGCCGCTCCGGGATCTGACGCGCGATGTTCTCGAGGGCCGCGACGGCTCCCAGTAGGTCGGTGACGATGCGGGCCCGCTCGGCCTCGGGCACGCGCTCGTTGTCAAGGACCCGCTCGACCAGGGCCGCGGCGGCGCCGAGGTACGACGCCATCATCAGCAGCTCGAACCAGACGAACCCTGTCGTCTGCACGTCGTCCAGCCGCTCACCGGGCTGCAGCTCGGTCCGCACCAACAAGTCGTTCGGCACAAGGACGTCGGTGAGGCTGACCTGGTCGCTCTCGGCGCCGGCGAGGGCGAAGGTGCTCCAAAACGGGGTGACCTCGATGCCCTCGCTGGTAGCCGGGATGAGCGCGACCGCCAGCTGGGTTCCATTGCCGTCCAGACGCGGCACCTGGACGCTCGCCGTCAGCAGGTCCATGGACCGCGCGAGCGAACACGGTCGCTTGACGCCAGTCACCCGGACGCCGCCGTCCACCATCGTGGTCAGCATCGTGGGTTGCAGGATGGCGCCTCCGGCGCGACCCTCGGCGAAGCCAGAGGCGACCAGCAGGTTGTTGGTGGCGACACCCTCGAGGATCATCCACTCCATGCCGGTGGACAGCTCGCTGAGCGCGACCAGGCTGGCGACGGAGAAGTGGTGCATCGTCGTCGCGACGGCCAGCGACGGCGAGCGCGAGCCGATCGCGAGCTGCACCCGTACGGCGTCGAGCGCGCTCACGCCGCTTCCCGAGTGTTCGGCCGGCACGAGCAGCGCTGGGCCGCGATGGCCGCGGAAGGCGGCGATGCCCTTGCTCTGCGCGCTCTCCAGGTCCGTCAGCGTCTCGCCGCACAGGAACTCGTCAAGCCCGGGCAGGAACATGTGTAGCGCCGCACGCTCGTTCTCCAGTAGTTTCATCGCTCACCCTCGGGTCGGCAGATCCTGCAAAGAAGAGCCGTCGGACGCCCGATAAATACATCGCAGCCTGCCCTCACGAAGGCCGCCGCTGCGGGGATCACGGCGTGGGTGGCTGGCTCCGTTCAGGGCAGGTCCAACCGTCGGAGGGTGGACGTGAGCGCAGGAGTGCTCGGGTAGACGGAGAGCGGCAGCGGGCAACCGGCGCGCCGGTTGCCTCATCCACGCTCGTGAGGCCACGGCCACTTCCAGTGAGCGACGTATCTGCTGTGTCTTTCAGTCCCTCCTTGTGGGTGAACGGCGGGACCCGCCTGCCAAGGAATGGAAGACCGTGCACCATGCCGATGTCTGCCCGACGAACCGCCGGCCGCCGGCTACGGGCGGCTGCGACCCTTGTACCGGAGATATCCAGTGGCCTCTCGGCTGCGACCCGGCTCGTGCGTGCATCTGCTTATGGGACGCAGTTGGCCGGTTCCAGCGAGCTGAGGCTGGGGACGCTACCGGGCCCCGTCATTCTGGTCCACGGCTTGGCGTCGAACAGGTCCTGCTTCAGCAACATGGAGCGATCCCTCCACGGCGAGGGCTACACCATCTATGCGGTCGAGTATTCGTGCTTCGGCGCGGACATTGCCGCCTGTGGTAGGCATCTGGCACGCGAAGCGGCCTGGCTGCGCGACGCGACGGGGTGCGCATCCGCGAATGTGGTGGCTCACAGCCTCGGCGGAGTTGTCCTTCGATGGGCGCTAGCGCACACATGGATGCGCGACTGGGTGAACGTCGCCGTAACGTTGGGTAGCCCGCATCGCGGGACGCCGACCGCCTGTCTCGCGCCTCATGCTTTACCAGGCCTCGGCAAGATCATCGGCCAACTCCGGCCACGCAACGCCGACATCCGCGACGCGATCCACCATAGTCTGGGCGGAGCCACTCGTTGGATCGCGGTGGGCAGCGAACAGGACTGGGTTGTACCGCCAAACTACGCTCGGCTCCCCGATTCGGAGAACGTCCGCAATATCACGGTATCTTGGGGCGGCCATCTGGCTCTACCGAACAACAAGCACTGCCTGCAGATCGTCCTCGAAGAACTTGCGGCTGCCAGGCTGCCGGACGACCACCGTGAGGCTGCCTGACAAGATCGTCCGGTCGAGCAGGCCCTGGGGCGACGCCGAACCGCGAACGCGAGCTGCCTGCAGTGGTGGTCATAGTGCTGGGTCGGGTCGTGGTAGACGTGTGACGGCGTTCAGCGCGTCTCCGAGCGCCGTGACGCGCGGTCGGGACTCCGGGGTCAAGTCCTCTTGGTGGTGTAGGTCCCGGCCCGGTTCCTGAGAGGACATGGCCAGCCCAACCTTGAGTTCAGAGTACGTGTCCAACTTCGTCCCACTGAGTGCGGCGATGCAGCTGGCGAACCGTTCCACATGGGTCGCTGCCCGGACCGGGCACAGACGGTTGCACACTTTTGCCAAGCCGCGTGTCCCACATCAAATGGCGGAGAACCGTCGCACCGGTTGGATCCAGAGGACGCCATCGAGGGAGAGGCGGCCGCCCCGGAGGAAACAGCACCCCGAATGGATGACTCGCCCTACTCAAATGATCGGTGTGGGGTGTCAGACGGACGGAGGTGTTGACGCTCGCTGAAAACTAGGCCGGTTGCGCTGGGGCGGTTTCCAGCGACGGTCGCAACACTTCCGACATTCTTGGAGGTCGTGTTGACATCTACGCGTCGTGTGAAGAAGGGGCCGGGGCGGCGCCCACAGTCGGCCAAGCGGCAGCGGTTCATGGAGCTGCGGGCGCGGGGGTTCAGCATCCGCGCGGCTGCTCGAGAGGTCGGCGCGTCGCGCAGCGCGGGCAACAACTGGGCTCGCGGGTACAAGACCTACCGCAACGGTGTTCTGGTCGGGTTCGTGCCCCCGCTGGACCGCCTCGCGGTTCGCCAGGTCAGCGCCCGGTTCCTGTCCGAGGACGAGCGGATCGAGATCGCCGACCTGCGCCGTGCCGGGCTGAGCATCCGTCAGATCGCCCACCGGCTCGGTAGGGCGCCCTCGACGGTCTCGCGCGAACTGCGCCGCAACGCCACCGGCCGCGGCGGCTACCGCCCGTTCCAGGCCCACCGGAAGGCGACCGCCCGTCGTGCCCGCCATCACCGGCGCCGCCTCGAGACCAACCACGAGCTGCGAGATCTCGTCGCGCACCTGCTGGCGCAGCGGTGGAGCCCGAACCAGATCAGCCGGCACCTCAAGGGCCGGTTTGCGCAGGACCGCTCAATGCGCCTTTGCCACGAGAGCATCTACCAGGCCGTCTATCAGCCCGGATCGGTGCTGTTCCGGCCATCACGGCTGGCCCCGCACCACCGTTCGCCCTTGCGCACCGGCCGCGATCACCGGCGTGCCCATCAACGGGTCGAGCGGCGCCGGCCGCGGTTCGAGCAGCCGATGCTGTCGATCCATCAGCGCCCGTTCCTGCCCCAGGACCGTTCGCAGGCCGGACACTGGGAGGGCGACCTCATCATCGGCAAGGACCAGCGGTCGGCGATCGGCACCCTCGTCGAACGCAAGACCCGCCTGGTACGGCTGCTACACCTTCCCCGACGCGACGGCGACACCCTCCACGAAGCGTTGAAGCACCGCATGGGCGACCTACCGGCTCACCTCCTGCGATCGATCACCTGGGACCAGGGCACGGAGATGGCCCGTCACCTCACCATCGCCAAAACTCTGGGGGCACCGGTCTACTTCTGTGACTCCCACTCGCCCTGGCAGCGCGGCTCCAACGAGAACATGAACGGCCTGCTGCGCGACTACTTCCCGAAAGGAACCAACCTGAGCACGCACTCGGCGAAGCACCTGCTGGAGGTCGAGAACGAGCTCAACAGGCGACCCAGACTCGTCCTCAACAACCGCGCGCCAGCCGACCTCTTCGCCGCGCTGCTAGCCTCCCAGAACCAGCCAGTGTTGCGACGTTGACTAGAACCCACCGGAGCGTCGACACGGAGGACATTCGGAAGCTGGCACAGCTGCTTCCGACTGTGACTCGCGACGGATGATGGAGATTCGCGATGCACGCTTCCCAGGGGTCCTCCGTGCGGTCACATCTGATGCGTCGCGCCATCGTTGCGGCCCTCGCTTGTCTGGTGGGGCTGGTCGGCGTGGAGGGCGGGGCGGTCCCCGCCGCGGCGGCGACCCGGCCGGTGGTGACCGCCGTCTCCCCGACGTCTGGTTCCACGAACGGCGGGACCCGTGTGACTGTCACCGGCCGCGCGTTCTCGCATGTTCGGGGCGTGCAGTTCGGGACGGTGGCTGGCACGTTGGTGCGGGTACTGTCGTCCACCAAGCTTCAGGTAACCAGTCCCCGACATGCGGTCGGGAGGATTGACGTTCGGGTCCTGACCACAGCTGGCCGCTCAGCACTGGTCACTGCTGATCGCTTTACGTTCTTCGCACCTCCACGCGTCGCTGCCGTGGCTCCTATGTCTGGGCCGACGGGCGGCGGCACCCGGGTGACGGTCACAGGCACCGGCTTCAGGCGGGTCACCGCGGTTCGGTTCGGCACGAGTGCGGGGACCGCGGTGTCGGTGCTGTCGACCACCAAGCTGCTGGTTACTGCCCCCGCCCACACCCTGGCTGCCGTTCATGTGCGGGTTTCCGGGGCTTACGGCACGTCACCGGCGGTCGCGGCAGACGTCTTCACCTTCTTCACACCGCCACGCGTCACGGCCGTGGCTCCTACGTCTGGACCGACGGGCGGCGGCACCCGGGTGACGGTCACAGGCACCGGCTTCAGGCGGGTCACCGCGGTTCGGTTCGGCACGAGTGCGGGGACCGCGGTGTCGGTGCTGTCGACCACCAAGCTGCTCGTTACTGCCCCCGCCCACGCCCTGGGTGCCGTTCATGGGCGGGTTTCCGGCGCCTACGGCACCTCGAGCGCGGCGACCGCCGACGTCTTCACCTACCTGGCCCCACCAGCAACGGCACCGCCTGGCAGCTACACCGGGTCCGATGGTCAGTCGCGTCCGTTGACGTTCTTCGTCTCGGCTCCCGGTACGGCGCTGCAGGACGTCTCGGTGCCGACCGTGGATCTGGCCTGTGTCCCCGACGGCGCCGCCGCCTTCGACAAGATACAGATCGCCTCGATCGCTCTGAACGCCGACGGGTCGTTTGCCTCGACCACCACCCAAAGCGGCGTCTTCGCCGGCCACCCCGCAACGTTCACCTACGTCTTCAACGGTCACCTGGCCGGCGCGACGACCGGTGGAGCACAGAAACTGGCTGGCACGCTACGGGAGTCGATCTCCTACACCGACACACCAGCCCGGGACTGCACCAGCAACGACCAGGCCTGGAACGCCACCCGCGACACCCAGCCGGCGCAGCCCACCACCGCCCCACCATCGGGCAGCTACACCGGGGCCGACACCCAGTCACGTCCGTTGACGTTCTTCGTCTCGGCTCCCGGTACGGCACTGCAGGACGTCTCGGTGCCGACCGTGGATCTGGCCTGTGTCCCCGACGGCGCCGCCGCCTTCGACAAGATACAGATCGCCTCGATCGCTCTGAACGCCGACGGGTCGTTTGCCTCGACCACCACCCAAAGCGGCGTCTTCGCCGGCCACCCCGCAACGTTCACCTACCGCTTCAACGGAAACGTCCACGGCCTGAGTCCCTCCGGGCTACCACGGCTGGCTGGCACGCTACGGGAGTCCATCTCCTACACCGACACACCGGCCCGGGACTGCACCAGCAACGACCAGGCCTGGAACGCCACCAAGTCGTAGAGCGCGCGCAGTCGGGAGCTGGGTACGAGCCGGCGCCGGGGCCCTGTTGCTGCGCCGGGTGGGCGCGACCGGGCGGACGGACTGGTCCTCGATGCCGTGCGCGATCCGCCACCACGAGCGGCGTGAGGCGAGCACCAGGCCCTGGTCCCACGCCGACGCGAACGAGTAATCCACCGAAACCTCGTCCGCCCAGCCCGCCGTGATCCTCTCCGCGACCACGACACGATCGGCCCGGCTGCTCCGCGATGCGTGCGCCCGATCTCTCTGCCGTACCGGTTCGGTGACCCGCTCCCGCGGATTCGACCGGTAATGCCACGTCGACCGAGACACCGCGGGCCATTTCGAGCGCCTGCCGTTGCGACTTCCTAATCGTCGTCAGTTGTCCGACGAGGCCGTTTTCGGCATCGAGGAGTCGGACGCATCGGTCATCGGCCCGTTCGCGGCGGGCTCTTGCTCGGAGAGGGCAGCTACCTGATTGGAGGTTGACTGGCCTGGCCGGCCAGGGACTATTTGCGGACTGTCGACCATCCGGAGAGAGAAACCCGCAGGTCAAAGGGCGCAGAAGTGGATGAGTCGGTCGATACGCCGGGTTCTGTCCCGCGGCGCCGTTGCCGGCGCCGCGGTGACGGTCATCCATCTAGGACAGCCGTTGCCGACTGCCTCCAGCGCTCTACCCGTGCACTCGGGCGGGCCGCCCTCGGACGTGCACTGTCTGAGCTTGCTCCAGGTGGGGTTTACCGAGCCGACCTGGTCACCCAGGCCGCTGGTGGTCTCTTACACCACCGTTTCACCCTTACCGCGGCGCCTGCCCGGCCTGAGCCGGGTGGTTCGTCGTGGCGGTCTGTTCTCTGTGGCACTGTCCCGCGGGTCGCCCCGGGTGGCCGTTAGCCACCACCTTGCCCTGTGGAGCCCGGACGTTCCTCGGCAGTGGTTTCCCACTGACGCGACCGCCTGACCGACTCATCCGCTCACAAGGATAGGGCAGCGTGACCGGCGACCCATCATGGCGTCCGTCATGCGGCGCGGAATGGCGCCGTTCATGCGGCCTGGAAGGGCGGCCGTCATACGACCCGGAACCGCACCGTCCCCGTCGAGACGGTCGCCTCGACGAGCTCGACGCGCACGGACGTGCCGAGCTCGCTCTCCCCCTCCGCGTTGGCCAGCACCGCGGGATCCTGCAGCTGTACCAAGGCCCTGCCGTTCTCCCGCTTGTCCACGACCATGGCGTCGAAGACCTCGCCGACGCGGTCTTCGAGCGCTGCGGCCTCGACGGCGTCCGCGCAGCCGCGCTCGACCCCGCCGGCGACCTTGTCCGACGCGGCCATGATCTCGGGCAGCGAGGGGAGCGCCTCCCGGACCCAGCCGGGCACCGGGGTGCCGGTGGACACCGCCTCGCACAGCGCCAGTCCGAATCGGTCGACGAGCCGGCGCAAGGGGGCCGTGACGTGCGCGTAGGGCGCTGCCACTGCGGCGTGCTCGGTCTGCTCCGGCAGCTCGCCGTCGAATGGCGTGTACCCCGCCCCGCGGAACAGCGATGTGGCCTCGTGGATGAGGGCCAGGTGCTTGGGGTTCGTGCGGTCCAGGGTGCGAAGGAACTCCCCGTACGAGATCTCGTCCGGCCACTGCACGCCCAAGGCGCGACATGCGTGGCGGAACCGGCCGAGGGCGTTCTCGTCAGGCGCGGGCATGGTCCGTAGGACCCCGATCCTGGCCTTCATCATCATGGCTCCGGCGGCCATACCGGCCATCAGCGACAGCTGCGCGTTCCAGTCCTCCGCCGGAAGCGGCGGACGGAAGTGCAACCGGTAGTGGCCGTTGTCGTCCTCGCTGACCTCCTGCTCGGGCATGGGCAGGCTGGCTCCCCCTCGACGCCGCTCGTACGCGATCCGAGCCAGCCCGACCTCCTTGAGCAGGACGAGCCGCTCGTCCGCCGAGCCGCTGTCCACCGCCTGCTGCACACCGTCGTAGTCGAGCCGGTCCGTGGAGCGGACGAGCGCGCGGTAGAGGCTGACGTCGGTGTCCTCACCATCCCCGTCGAGCACGATGTCCCAGACGAAGGCCGGACGCACCTGCCCTGGCAGCAGGCTGGCAGCACCTTCGGAAAGCACCGGCGGGTGCAGCGGGATGCGCTCGTCCGGCGCGTAGATCGTCTGCCCTCGCCTGCGGGTCTCGCCGTCGAGGGCACCACCCGGCCTCACGAAGGCAGGCACGTCGGCGATCGCATACCGGACGCGGTAGCCCTGCCCGTGCCGCTCGATGTGCAGGGCCTGGTCGAGGTCCTGGGACCCAGGGGGGTCGATGGTCAGGAAGGGCACCGCCGTCTCGTCCCGCTGCGGCGCGTCGGTCGGCGAGCCGGCGGCCTGCTCCGCCTCCGCCTGCGCCGCCTCGGGGAACTGCGTCGGCACGTCGAGCTCGGCGCGGACAGCCGCGAACCGCGCCGCCAAGGCGGCGCTCTGTTCGACGGCCTTGTCGGCAACCGGCCGACGGACCTCGATTCTGCGCATCAGCATGAGGCCAACGTAACCGGAAAGCGCAGGCGACAGCCCTTGGACGGACACGCGGTGGGTCCGGCGAGCGAGCCGCCTACCCTTGGCCTCGTGCTGATCCTGCTTCCGCCCTCGGAGTCCAAGACAGAGCGGCGCAGAGGCCGGCCCGTCGACCCGCTCGCCCTCTCCTTCCCGTCGCTGTCGCAGACGCGCCGCGACGTGGCCGAGGCAGTCGCGAAGGTGAGCGCCCATCCTGACGCCGCCACCACGCTCGGCGTGAGCCACAACCTCACCGCAGAGATCGCACGGAACCTGGCACTGGGCTCGGCGCCCGCCGCGCCCGCGTCACGCGTCTACTCGGGAGTGCTGTACGACGCGCTGGACTACGCGAGCCTGGGACCGGGCGCCAAGCGGCGCGCCAACCGCTGGCTGGTCGTCGTCTCGGCGCTCTACGGCGCGGTGCGCCCTACGGATCTCATCGCCCCGTACCGCCTCTCCATGGCGGTGAACCTGCCTGGAGTGGGGCCGCTGGCCTCCGCCTGGAAGCCGGAGCTCGAACGGGTGCTGCCCGACGTCGCGGGGCGGGGCGTGGTCGTCGACTGCCGGTCGAGCACGTACGCCGCGGCTTGGGTACCGCGTGGGCCACTGGCCGAGCGCTGGGTCCAGGTCCGGGTCCCGGGCGCCACCCACCAGGCCAAGCACACCCGCGGCCTGGTGGCGAGGAGGCTGTGCGAGCTGGGACGCGACGCCCGGCGAGTGCCCGACCTGCCCACCTTCCTGCGTGACGCGTTCACCGTGGAGTTGCACGAGCCCGCCCGGCCGGGAGGTCCCTGGGTCCTCGACGCCGCCGCCCGATGAAGGAACCACGACCGTGACGGCAGCGGAGCTCGACGGGCTGGCGACCCGAGTGGGACCCGTCCTCGTCTTCTTCGTCGCCATCACGGTCGTCGCCGAGATCGCCGACGCAGCAGGGGTGTTCGACGTCGCCGGTCACTGGACCGCGCGAGCCGGCCGGCACCGTACGCCGCTTCTGTGGCTGCTCTTCGTCGTCGTCGCGGTAGCCTGCACGGTCTTCCTGTCGCTGGACACCACGGCCGTCCTGCTCACCCCTGTCGGCATCTCCGTCGCAGCGCAGCTCGGCCTCTCCCCCGTCCCCTTCGCCCTCACGACGCTGTGGCTCGCCAACACGGCGAGCCTGCTGCTACCGGTCTCGAACCTCACCAACCTCCTTGCGCAGCAACGGTTCCACCTGCTGGACCTGGGGCACGCCGGGTACGTACGGCTGGCGGCGGCGCCGGCTCTCGGAGCGGTGCTGGGCACCGTGCTGGTGCTCTATGTCAGCCACCGCACGGCGCTGGCCGGGCACTATGTCACCGAGGCGCCGCCCCAGCCGCACGACCGGACGATGCTCGTGGTGGCCGGTGGCGTCTGCCTGACCGTCGGACCGCTCTTCGCCCTCGGCTTCTCCCCGGCCTGGGTCGCCGGCCTGGCCGCGGTGGCGCTCGTCATGATTGCCTCCGCGCGCAACCGTTCGATGGTCGCAGGGCTGGCGGTCCCGTGGCGCATGGCACTGGGCGTGGCCCTGCTCTTCGTCACAGTGGACCTCGCCCTGCGCCATGGGCTGCAGCCACTACTCCTGTCGGCCACCGGAACGGGAAGCTCTCCGGGCGACCTCGCCAGGGTGGTCGGCATCGGCGCGCTTGCCGCGAACGCCGGGAACAACCTGCCGGCCTACGCCGCCCTGGAGTCGGTCACCTCGGACTCACCGCACAGGCTGATGGCGCTGCTCGTCGGCGTCGACGTGGCGCCACTGGTGACGCCATGGGCCTCGCTCGCCACGGTGCTGTGGGCGCAGCGGTGCAGGGCTCGTGGCGTGAGCGTGCCGATGCGCACGCTGGTGGTCCAGGGCGCCGCCTGCGCGGCGGTCTCCGCGGGGCTCGCCTGGGCGGGCCTGCTGCTCGGCTGAGCGGCGACGCGCAGCTGCACCCGCTGGGCCGTGGGAGCCCGCGTTCACCGTCGTCGCGCTCGAACCTCAGCCCAGCCCGCGCCGAAGGTCCTCGATGACGTCCAGCGGGTCCTCCAGGCCTACGGAGATCCGCACCGTCCCGTCGGTGATGCCCACCGCGGTTCGCGCCTGCGGCGTGAGCCGTCGGTGCGTCGTGGTGGCGGGATGGGTGACCATGGACTTCGCGTCCCCGAGGTTGTTGCTGATGTCCACGACCTCCAGGGCGTTCATCAGGGCGAACGCCGCCTCCTTGCCGCCGTCGAGGTCGAAGGTGACGACCGTCCCGCCGCCCAGCATCTGTCGACGAGCCAGCTCGTACTGCGGGTGCGAGTCCAGCCACGGGTACAGGACCGTGGCGACCTTCGGGTGCTCCTGCAGGGCGCGCGCCACAGCCAGAGCGTTCTCGGCCTGCCGGGTCACCCGCAGGCTCAGCGTCTCCAGACCCTTGACGAGCACCCACGCGTTGAAGGGCGACATCGCGGGACCAGTGTGCCGCATGAGGTTCTTGACCGGTCCGTCGATGAAGTCGCGGGTCCCGAGGACCGCCCCGCCCAAGGTGCGACCCTGGCCGTCGATGTGCTTGGTGGCCGAGTACACGACCACGTCGGCACCATGCTCGAGCGGCCGCGAGAACACCGGCGTGCCGAAGACGTTGTCCACCACGACCCGCGCCCCGGCGGCATGGGCCAGGTCGGCCACCGCGCGCATGTCCACGAGCTCCTGCATGGGGTTGCTCGGGGTCTCGAAGAACACCGCCTGCGTCGGCTCCGAGAGCGCCTGACGCCACTGCTCGAGGTCGGGACCGTCGACGAAGACCGTCTCGACGCCCCACCGCGGCAGGATCTCGTCGAGGATGACGAAGCACGACCCGAACAGACCGCGCGAGGACACCACCCGGTCGCCGTTGCCGAGCAGCGCGGCAAGGGCGACGAACACCGCAGACATGCCGGACGCCGTCGCGAAGCAGGCCTCGGCGCCCTCGAGGTCGCGCAGCCGCTGCTCGAACATGGTGACGGTCGGGTTTCCATAGCGGGAGTAGATGAAGTGCTCGACCTCGTCCTTGAAGGCCGCCTCAGCCTGCTCGGCACTCTCGTAGACGAAGCCGGAGGTCAGGAAGAGCGCCTCAGAGGTCTCGTCGAAGCTGCTGCGGGTCAGGCCGCCCCGCACAGCCACCGTGTCAGGCCGTGGCCCTCCAGAGACGGGCACGTCGCTGCTCATCCCTGCCTCCACGGCAGGCCGGCGTTCTTCCACCCGGCTACGGTGCGGTGGCCGTGGTCGTCCTGCGGCCCCTCGAACCCGTCGAGCACGTTGTACGCCGGACCCAGGCCCGAAGCCGTGGCCGCCTCCGCCGCCGCCAGGGAGCGGACTCCCGAGCGGCACAGGAAGTACAGCGGGGCGCCGTCCGGCAGCCCCGCGTCCTGGAGCTGCTCCACGAAGTCACCGTTGAGGGCGCCGTCGGGGAACCGCTGCCACTCCACACAGACCACCCGTTTGCCGAGGGCGGTCAGGTCGGGGAGCCCCACATAGGTCCACTCCGCGCTGGTGCGGACGTCGACGAGGACCGCGTCCTGGTCCGCAGCCAGGGCGGCATACGTCTCCTCGGGTGCCAAGTCTCCGGCGTAGCTCATGCGGCCAGCCTAGGACGCCAGTCACATGCCGAGACGCCGGGGCCACATGGTGGGCGAGGCGAGTCAGGTGCGGTTGGTGAAGGCGACGGAGGCGTTGCCGTCCGCCCACACCTCGACTGCCGTGAGCGAACCCGGCGCGGCCGCGAGGCGCCATATCGTCTCGTGGGGGATCTGGAGCAGGTGAGCGAGCACGACCATGATCGGCTTGCGGTGGCACACCACGACGGTCGTCCCGCCCGCCGCGACGACGCGCTGGAACGCCGCCAGCACCCGGGTCTGCAGCTGCAGGTGCGACTCACCGCCCGGTCGGGCGTATGCGGGGTCGGCGCGCAGGGCGGCGAGCTCGCCGGGATGGCCCCGCACGAGGTCGGGGATGCTGGCGCCGTCCCAGTCGCCGAAGTCCTGCTCGTCGAAGTCCGCGTCGACCTGCGCCACCACGCCGATCGCGGCAGCCACCTCGGCCCCGGTCTGCCGCGCCCGGGCGAGCGACGACGTGACGACCTGCGCAGGCGCTCCCGCGAGCAGGTGCACCGCCGCACGGCCGGCAGCCACCGCCTGCGCCCGGCCCGCCTCGTTGAGCCCGGGGTCGGCGCCGCCCCGCCCGTCGAGCCGCGACGCGACCGTGAAGTCGGTGACCCCATGACGGATGAGCAGGACGCGGGTCGGCGTGCCGGCCTCGGGTGGGACGTCTGCGCCGAGGACCGTCGTGACGGCCGGGTCGACGAGCTGCTCGACCGCCTGGGCGGTCTCGACCTCCGGCTCGGCGAGAAGACGGTCGACGGTGCGTCCGTCCATCCCGACGTTGGACAGCGCGTCGGCGTCCTTGTTCCTCTCCCGGGGGATCCACGTGAAGGACACCGAGCCACCGGCGGCAGTGATGCGGGCGCAGAGGTCCCGTGCCTGCGACGCCAGGCGTCGCATGTCCTTGTGCTTGATCTTCCAGCGGCCGGCCATCTGCTCGACGACGAGCTTCGAGTCCATCCGGACCTCGACGTCGGCCCCCGGCTCGATGCGGTGCGCAGCCTGGAGGCCGGCGATCAGGCCGGAGTACTCCGCGACGTTGTTGGACTGCCTGCCCAGGGGTGCCGCACCCTCCCAGATGACTACCCCGCTGCCCGGGTCACGCACCAGCGCGCCGTAGCCGGCGACTCCGGGGTTGCCTCGCGAACCGCCGTCGGCCTCGACGACGAGGGTGCGCCCCACGGCTCAGAGGCCGGACTCGGCGGTGCGGACGAGGATGCGCCGGCACTCCTCGCAACGCAGCACCTCGTCCGCGGGGGCCGACTTGATGCGCGTCATGTCGACGTTGTTCAGCTCGAGCTGGCAACCGCCGCACCGTCGCTGCCGCAGTGGCGCGGCGCCCAGCCCACCGGACTGCACCCGGATCTTCTCGTAGAGCGTGACCAGGTCCTCCCCCACCCCAGCCACCGTGTCGGGGCGCGGCCGGGCCACCGTCTCGGCCTCGAGGTCGAGGTCCTTGAGCGCCGCGTCCCGCGCTGCCCGCACCTCGTCCAGCTCGGCGGTCAGGGCCTCGCGGTCACGGGTGAGCCTGGCGACCTCGGACTCCGCTGTCTCGGCCCGCTCCATGATCTCGATCTCGACGTCCTCGAGCTCGGACTGCCGTCGACGCAGGGACTCGAGCTCGTGCTGGATGGCTTGCAGGTCCTTGGCCGAACCGGTGCCCGAGTCGAGCCTGGACTGGTCCCGCGCCGCCCGGGCGCGCACCAGCTGGACGTCGGCCTCCGCCTTGGACACCTCACGCTGGATGTCGTCCAGGGCGGTCTGCGCCCGAACGAGCTCGGAGTCCAGGGCCGAGGCCCGCGCCTCGAGGGCGGCGAGCTGCGCCAGCTGCGGAAGGTTCCGGCGGGCGTGGGCTATCTGGTCGATCCTCGTGTCGATGGCCTGCAGGTCGAGCAGTCGCCACTGACGGGACGGGTCGGCTTTCAGGACGTACCTCCGGAAGCAGGATGCGAGCGGGTACCGACGACGAAGTCCCAGGGGTCGGTACGCAGGGTCGAGATGTGGGTCTCCACCTTAGGTCCCCGTCCGTCGGCCCCGGCAAGCGAGGCCCCGAGTCGTCGTGCGGCCGACGCGAGCCACAGCGACTCGGTGGCCCAGTGCCCGGCGTCGACGATGTACGGCGGGCCGCCGCGGGTCTCCTCCCGAGCCTCCAGTACGGGGTGGTGGCGCAGGTCCGCGGTGAGGTACACGTCGGCGCCGCTGGCCCTGACCTGCTCGAACAGGTCGTCGCCGGCGCCCCCCATGACGGCGACCCGCTCGACCTGGGCCTGTGGAGGGCCGGCGACCCGCAGGCCACCTGCGGTCGTGGGGAGCGCTGCCGCGGCCGCCTGCGCGAACTCGGCCAGCGATATCGGGGACGGCAGGCGGCCGACCCTGCCCAGGGGGTGCCCCTCCACCACGGCCAGCGGCTCGACGTCGAGCAGCCCCATCGCCTCGGCGAGCGCGTCGTTCACCCCTGGCGAGGCGGCGTCGGCGTTGGTGTGGGCGACGTAGAGGGCGATGTCGTGAACCACCAAGGCGGTCACAGCGGCACCCTTGGCCCGGTTCGTGGCGACGCTGTGGACGCCCCGGAGCAGTAGCGGGTGATGGGTCACGAGGAGGTCTGCGCCCAGCGCGCGCGCCTCCTCGATGACGGCCAGTGTCGGGTCGACCGCGAAGAGCACCCGTTCCACCCGTTGTCCCAGGTCGCCGGAGACCAGACCGACCTGGTCCCACGACTGGGCGGTCGCCGCAGGGTAGAGACCCTCGAGCGCGGGGAGGACCTCGGCGAGAGTCAGCTGCACGTGGGCCCGGCCGGGCTCGAACCGACGACATCCACGGTGTAAACGTGGCGCTCTACCAACTGAGCTACAGGCCCCGGCACCGAACGGAGCCAGGTGGTTCCACGCGGTGCGCGCGTCATTGTGTCAGGTCCGCAGTCGAGGTGCGGCCCCTGTCCGCTACGACCAGTCTCGGCTGCAGTTCCGTCAGCGCAGCGCTGCAAGCGCCGCGTGGTAGCCCGTGAAGTCCCGGGCCTGTCCGATCTCGTTGACCAGGGTCCACCGGACGACGCCGTCGCGGTCCACCAGGAACGTACCCCGCACCGCAGCGCCCGCCCGCTCGTTGAGGACGCCGTACGCCCGAGCGACCTCGCCATGGGGCCAGAAGTCGGAGAGCAAGGGGAAGAAGTACCCCTCCTTGTCAGCCCAGGCGCGCTGGCTGAACATGTGGTCGCAGGACAGCGCGAGCACCTGGACGTCCTCGTCGACGAAGGCGCCGAGGTTGTCCCTGATCTCGCACAGCTCGCCGGTGCAGATCCCGGAGAACGCGAACGGGTAGAACACCAGCACCACGTTCTTCGAGCCACGGAACTCGGACAGTGTGACGTCCTGGCCGTTCTGGTCCTTGAGCGCGAAGTCAGGGGCTGCGGCGCCGATGGATAGCGGGGAGGTCATGTGCGGAGTCTGCCAGGGGGTCAGCGTCGTCCGGACTTGGGTGCTGCCAGGCGGGTGGCAGTCCAGTCCTCACACGCGTTGATCGTGCCGGAGGTATGCAGACCGGCCGTCGTCGCGGCCTCCTCGATGTCGCTCGCCTGGACGTGGCCCTCGCGTCCAGCCTTGGGCGTCAGGACGACGATGGAACCGCCCTCGGCGAGGTTGGTGAGCCCGTCCACGACCGCGTCGACGAGGTCGCCGTCGTCCTCCCGCCACCAGATGAGCACCCCGTCGGCGACGTCGCCGTAGTCCTCGTCCTCCAGCTCGTTGGTCGTGAGGTCCTCGATGGCGAAACGCAGCTCGTCGTCGACGTCGGAGTCGTAGCCGAACTCCTGGATGACCTGTCCAGCGGTGAAGCCCAGACGGCCCACCGTGTTGTGCAGCGCGGCATGCGCTGGCGTGCTCACAGCCTCTTCCGTCCCCTCATTGCGGTTGTTGCCGGTAAGTCCACCGGGTTGCGGCCCGATTTTCAACCGCTGCGGGGAATCCGGACCGTTTTCCGGGCCGGCGTCGGCGCAGGTCGGGCAACGCCACGCTCAGACGGGGCGCCGGGCGTGCCGGGAGCGGAGGACCTGTTCGTCAAGGAGGCGCAGAGCCTCGTCCTGGTCCAGGTGCGGTACCACCACTGACACCGGTCCGGGGGTGGACACCAGCCTGACGGACGCGACGCCGCGCAGGCGCTGGACCGGCCCCTGCTCCACCTTGAGGGACTGCACCCGGGCATGGGGCACGAACTGCGCCGACCGGTAGAGCCTGCCTCGGCGAGCCACAAGACAGCCCGGCGCGACCGCGTACCCCTGACGGCGCCAACCGAGCGGGTCGAGCAGCCGCGCACCCCGGCCCGAGACCACGAACCCGCTGCCCGTGCCGGCCCCGACCGCGGCCTCCACCGCGGTCGGGGGCGGCACGTCGGGGAGCACCAGCGCCAGGACACGGAGCGCCTCCGCCAAGGTACCCACCGGCAGGAGCACCGTCTGGGTCTCCTTGTCGTCGTGCACCGCGCCGGCGACGTTCACCTGGATCCGCCACCATCCCGTCAGCCGCCACGGCAGCGGCTGGCTGAGCTGCACCGCCTGGATGCGGTGCAGCGGCACCGTGGTGGCACGCAGGTCGGTCAGCCCGTGGCGGACCCGGAGGCGGTGCCCTTCGTGGAGCAGCTCGAAGTTGCCCTCGCGGGTCAGCCGCTTGAGGTGGCCGCTGCCGACGGCCAGGGTCATGGGCCCGAGCCAGGCGATCATCTCCGGCACTCCGAGGGCCACGGAGATGGCCAAGGCCGGCACCGCGAGCAGGATCACCAGCCCAGGACCGCTGTACGCCGCAGCCTGGAGGATCCGCGCGTTCGGCACCTTGACCACCCGCGAGCCGCCGGTCGCCGGCAGGGACCCGCCTGGGTGCGCCGACCCGGGCTGGGACCGCGGTTGTGCCTGCGCGTCCACCGCGTCGTCGACCACGTCACGTGCCTCAGCGGCGGGCACGACCGTTCCGACCGTTCCCGCGCCGTCGTCGCCGCGAGCCAGTGCCAGGAGCTGGTCGCGGAGCCGCTGCGCCGTGCCGTCGGTGAGGAAGGCCAGACGAACGTGGGAGTCCTTGCCCCCCGCGGACTGGACCACGAGCTCGGACAGCCCCGTGAGCCGGGCCAGGAGGGGCCGCCCCACGTCGACCGCCTGGATCCTGTCGAACGGCACCTGACGGTGCTGTCGGAAGACGACTCCCGTACGCAGCTCCACCAGGGAGGCGGTGACCCGGTAGCGGGAGAACCGCCAGGACACCCACGCTCCGGCCACGATCGCAACGAGGACGAGCAGTACGGCGAGCGCGGCCCACCCGAGGTGGCCGTGCGTCGGGTCGTCCGGTCTCGCTCCGAACAAGGCGTCGAGCTGCTGGGAGAGGACGTAGGCGACGACCGCGACGAAGGCGATGCCGCCGCGCAGGAGGGGCGACAGCGGATGCAGGTGGGTCCAGCCCCCCGACGGCAGTGGGCTCGACGGCTGGGGGCCCGTCGGCTGGGGGCCCGTCGGCTGTGGACTGTTCACAGAGGACTCTTCACGGACGCTCGTCACAGACCGGCCCGCTGCGACTCGCCGCGAGCGGCCAGCCGTGTCCGGAGGGCTTCGGCCTCGGCCGTGGGGAGGCCCGGAACGTGTGCGCCACTCTCCGGCGAGGCGGTGTGCAGCTCCACCGTGGCGAGGTCGAACCGGCGCTGCAGGGGCCCGGACTGGACGTCCACGAACTGCAGCCGGCCATACGGGACGCTCACCAGCGTCCGGAAGAGACGACCTCGGCGGACCACCAGCTCCTCCGGCCCCTCCGCCCACGTGATGGCCGGCACCTGCCTGCGGATCACCCACCAGCCGGCGGCGAGGCCGAGCAGAGCCACCGCCACCGCGGCCCAGAAACCGCCCCAGGCCAGGAGCGCGAGCGCGACCGCCAGGACGACCACCGGGAGCGCCACCGCCGTGAGCACGATCAGGCGCGCAGTCGCGAGCTTCGGTGACACGGGCCGCCAGGGCATCCCCGCGTCGGAGTAGAGATGGACGGACGGCGCATCGGCCGTCACGTCGCGGGAGGTGTCGCTCACGGCCCCAACTTAGCTGTGGCCGCCGGGCGGCATACATTGCAGTGGTGGGAAGGGTGACGCAGCGCACGCCGGCGGTCCGGGTCGAGGTCACGGCGCAGGGGGTCCGGTCGGTGTCACGACCCGACACGGTCGCGGTGGAGGAGCCGTTGGAGATCCGCGTCGCCGGGGAGTCCGTGTCGGTCACCATGCGCACGCCGGGCGACGACTTCGACCTCACCCTCGGGTACCTGCTCGCCGAGGGGGTGATCGCCGAGGCCACCGACGTGCAGCGGCTGATGCACTGCCTCGACGAGGACGAGACCGGCTCGCCCACGTACAACGTCGTCGACGTGACCCTCGCGCCGGGAGCTCGACCCGACCTGAGCCGTAGCGCCCGCCACACCTATACGACGAGTGCCTGCGGGGTGTGCGGCAAGACCAGCATCGAGGCCGTCACCACCCGGCGCCGGTATGCGGTGGAGTCCGATCCCGTGCGGCTACGGCCCGAGACCCTCGTCGCCATGCCCACGACCCTGCGCGCCCGACAGAAGGTGTTCGACCGGACCGGGGGCCTGCATGCCGCCGGCATCTTCGCCGCCGACGGCCGGCCCTTGGCGGTGCGCGAGGACGTCGGGCGGCACAACGCCGTGGACAAGGTCATCGGGTGGGCGGGGCGCGAGGGCCTGCTCCCGCTCACCGGCCATGTCCTCGTCGTGAGCGCGCGGGCGAGCTTCGAGCTGGTCCAGAAGGCCGTGATGGCAGGCGTGCCCGCGCTCGTCGCCGTCTCCGCCCCGTCCTCGCTCGCCGTGTCGCTGGCCCGTGAGGCCGGGATGACCCTGGTGGCCTTCGCCCGCGAGCCGAAGCTGACCGTGTACGCCGGCGAGCAGCGGCTGGTGCTCGAGCGGAACGACGCCCCGGCACCGGCCGCTCTGCATACTGGCCAGTAGCGGCGTCCGGTTGCGACCCACGCCTCGTCAGGGGGGAAGATGGGTGGAGGCCGCTGAGAACCCTGCGGCCGAGGCGCGAGAAAGGACCCACGACCGTGGCCGCACGCGAGGAAGCCGGACCGATTCTCAACGGCATCCCCAGCCAGCTCCCGGACATCGACCCTGAGGAGACCCAGGAGTGGCTGGACTCCCTCGACGGAGTCATCGAGGACGGGGGACGTCAACGCGCCCGCTATGTGATGCTCAAGCTGCTGGAGCGTGCCCGCGAGATGCAGGTCGGCGTCCCGTCCCTGACCGCGACGGACTACATCAACACCATCGGCCCTGAGCAGGAGCCCTGGTTCCCCGGGGACGAGGAGGTGGAGCGGCGCTACCGCGCCTACCTTCGCTGGAACGCCGCGGTCATGGTGCACCGAGCCCAGCGACCCGGCGTGGGCGTCGGCGGGCACATCTCGACGTACGCCTCCGCCGCCACGCTGTACGAGGTGGGCTTCAACCACTTCTGGCGCGGTGCTGACCACCCCGGCGGTGGCGACCAGGTCTTCTTCCAGGGCCACGCCTCCCCCGGGATGTACGCCCGGGCGTATCTCGAAGGCCGGCTCACCGAGGACCAGCTCGACGGCTTCCGCCAGGAGAAGAGCCACCTCGTGGCGGGCAAGCCACTCGCCCTGCCCTCGTACCCGCACCCGCGGCTCATGCCCGACTTCTGGCAGTTCCCGACGGTCTCGATGGGCATCGGGCCGATGAACGCGATCTACCAGGCGCAGTTCAACAAGTACCTGCACAACCGAGGGCTCAAGAACACCAGCCAGCAGCAGGTCTGGGCGTTCCTCGGCGACGGCGAGATGGACGAGCCCGAGTCCCGCGGCCTGCTCCAGCTCGCCGCCGGCGAGGAGCTCGACAACCTGACGTTCGTCATCAACTGCAACCTGCAGCGGCTCGACGGCCCCGTCCGGGGCAACGGCAAGATCATCCAGGAGCTGGAGGCCTTCTTCCGGGGAGCCGGCTGGAACGTCATCAAGGTCGTCTGGGGCCGTGGCTGGGACCCCCTGCTCGCGCAGGACCGCGACGGCGCCCTGGTGCACCTGATGAACACCACCAGCGACGGTGACTACCAGACGTTCCGCGCCAACGACGGCAAGTACGTGCGCGAGCATTTCTTCGGCCGTGACCCCCGCACGCGGGAGATGGTCAAGGACTGGTCGGACGAGGACGTCTGGTGGCGCCTGAAGCGCGGTGGCCACGACTACCGCAAGGTGTACGCCGCGTACCAGGCGGCGATGAACCACACCGGCCAGCCGACCGTCATCCTGGCGAAGACGATCAAGGGCTACGGCCTCGGCAGCCACTTCGCCGGCCGGAACGCCACCCACCAGATGAAGAAGCTCACCCTGGACGACCTCAAGGGCCTGCGCGACAGCCTGAGGCTGCCGATCTCCGACGAGGTGCTCGAGAAGGACCCGTACGCCCCGCCGTACTTCCACCCGGGACCGGACGACCCCACGATCCAGTACCTCCGGGAGCGGCGCGAGAAGCTGGGCGGCGCCCTTCCAGCCCGCCGCGTCCAGCACGAGCCGCTCAAGCTCCCGGACCACTCGGCCTATGCGGTCGTCAAGAAGGGCACCGGCAAGCAGCAGGTCGCCACCACCATGGCCTTCGTCCGCCTGCTCAAGGAGCTCATGCGCGACAAGGAGTTCGGCAAGCGCGTCGTGCCGATCATCCCGGACGAGGCACGCACCTTCGGCATGGACTCGTTCTTCCCGACGATCAAGATCTACAACCCGCACGGGCAGAACTACACGTCCGTGGACGCCGAGCTGATGCTCGCGTACAAGGAGGCCACGAACGGCCAGATCCTGCATCTCGGCATCAACGAGGCCGGCTCCGTCGCTGCCTTCACGGCCGCCGGCACGTCGTACGCCACGCACGGCCAGCCGATGATCCCGATCTACGTCTTCTACTCGATGTTCGGCTTCCAGCGGACCGGTGACTCGATCTGGGCCGCCGCCGACCAGATGACCCGCGGTTTCCTCATCGGCGCGACGGCCGGACGGACGACCCTGACCGGTGAGGGCCTGCAGCACGCCGACGGCCACAGCCCGCTGCTCGCTGCGACGAACCCGGCGGTGGTGGCCTATGACCCCGCCTTCGCGTTCGAGATCGGGCACATCGTCGAGGACGGCCTGCGCCGCATGTACGGCCAGGACTCCGGCCAGAACGAGAACGTCATCTACTACATCACCGTCTACAACGAGCCGATGAGCCAGCCGGCGGAACCGGAGAACGTCGACCGCGAGGGCATCGTGCGCGGTATGCACCTCTTCGCTCCCGGCATCGCCGACGGCCTCTCGGACGACGCGCCACGGGTCCAGCTGCTCGCCTCGGGGGTGGGCGTTCCGTGGGCCCTGGAGGCCCAGGAGCTGCTGCGCACCGACTGGGGCGTGGTTGCGGACGTGTGGTCGGTCACCTCGTGGAGCGAGCTGCGCCGCGATGGGATGGCGTGCGATGAGCATGCGTTCCTGCACCCCGACGAGGAGCGTCGGGTGCCGTACGTCACCCAGCGGCTGGGCCAGACCCGGGGGCCGGTCGTCGCGGTGTCGGACTACATGCGCCAGGTGCAGGACCAGATCCAGCCCTGGGTGCCCGGCGACTTCGTCTCGTTGGGAGCGGACGGCTTCGGCTTCTCCGACACGCGCCCTGCGGCCCGTCGCTTCTTCCACATCGACGGACCCTCGGTGGCGGTGCGCGCGCTGCAGCAGCTCGCGCAGCGCGGAGAGGTCGACGGCAACGTCGCTCGTGAGGCGGCCTCCCGCTACCGGCTCCTGGACGTCACTGCCGGCACGTCCGGCAACGCGGGCGGCGAGAGCTGACCGACCGGCACGGCTGACAGGTATGCCGCTCGTCCTCCAAGGCGGGCGGCATACCTGTGTCCACGGCAGGATGGGGCCATGTCGACCACTCCCTCGACCAGTTCGTCGCCGGTGGCCGGGCAGGGCCGCGTCGCGGTCACCGGTTCGTCCGGCAAGCTGGGCCGCGCCGTCGTGCACCACCTGCGGAAGCAGGGCCGGCAGGTGGTGTGTCTGGACCGACTGCTCCCGACGGCCGACGCCGGAGAGTTCGTGGCCGTCGACCTGACCGACTACGGCCAGGTCGTCGAGGCGATCTCGGGAGGTGTGGACGAGCACGCCGGTGCCGTCGAGGCCGTCGTCCATCTGGCTGCCGTCCCCGCACCGGGCCTGACGACCAACGCGGCGACGTTCGCGAACAACTCCGCTGCCACGTACAACGTCTTCGCGGCGGCGCGCGCGGTCGGCATCCGGCGCGTGGTGTGGGCCTCGAGCGAGACGGTCCTGGGGCTGCCGTTCGAGACGCCTCCGCCGTACGCCCCGGTGGACGAGGAGTGTCCGCCGCGCCCGGAGTCGACGTACTCGTTGAACAAGGTGCTCGAGGAGGAGATGGCCAGGCAGTTCTGCCGCTGGGACCCGGGGCTCACGATGGTGGGACTGCGCTTCTCGAACGTCATGGACCCGCAGGACTACGAGGCCTTTCCGTCCTTCGACGCGGACCCGTCGCTGCGCAGCTGGAACCTGTGGGGCTACATCGACGCCCGCGACGGTGCGCAGGCCGTGGAGCGGGCCTTGGCGTACGACCGCCCCGGCATGGAGGTGTTCGTCATCGCCAACGCCGACACGGTGATGGGCCGGTCGAGCGCCGATCTCATGCGCGAGGTGTTTCCTGGGGTCGAGCTTCGCAAGGCGCTCGAGGAGCACGAGACCCTGCTGAGCATCGACAAGGCGCGAAGGCTGCTCGGGTACGAGCCGGCCCACTCCTGGCGCGACCACGTCAGGCCCTCCGACACCCCCTGACCCGCCGCCTCCCACGCCTCCCTCCGACGCCTCCGAAGTCTGGGACTTCGGCTCTGCACCCGCGTGTCGCACCCGAAGTCCCGGACTTCGGCTCGTACTGGCGCACGAGCTTCAGGAGGGCCGCCACGGGTCCCGCCCCTCTGCGTGGGAGTACGTCGGGGGCTTGATCCCGCGGATGATCCCGAGCTGCCGGCCGGACTCACGGGAGCCTGGATCGCAGCGCCAGCACCTCGGCGAAGGTGGGCACCTCGTAGCCGTTGTAGACGGTGTTCTCGTGGCGGAGCTGCGGGAGGCGCTCCCTGGCCGGAAGCCTCCTGAGCTCGGCCTGGGCTCGGCGAGGGTGAAGTCCTCGGTGAACCAACCGCTGGTCGATACCCCGTCGACCACTCGGAGATGTCCGGCTCGTGACGATCGACGAGCACCCCGTCCTTGCTCATCACGAGGTCCGGCTCGATGTAGTGGGCACCCAGGGCGACGGACCACTCGTACGCCCGACGGTGTGCTCGGGGCGGTAGCCGGACGCGCCACGGTGGGCGATGACAATTGGGGGCGGCGAGGTCCCCTCGCGAGGACGGCAGGGACAGCTGCGTCACGGAAGGCGTCGGCGACCTGTCGAGCGCGTGGAGGGTGTCGGAACGCCTGGTGAGCGCCCGAGCTCCTCGCGCCGCGGCCGTACAGGTTGTGGACGGCATACAAATAGACTGCCGGTATGCCGCCCACCTCCGTGAGCACCTCCGCGGCGACTCTGCGTCGCGTCGAGCGCTCGGCGGGAGAGCTGTCCAGCGGAGCCACGCGGCGGATGGAGGCCAGCCATGACTGGTACCGCGCCCTGTCCGCCGAGGACCGCTCCTGGGTCGGCCTCGTCGCCCAGGCCGGTATCGCCGCGTTCATCGCCTGGCTTCGTGACGGTGGGGACCAGATGCCGGTGACAGCGGACGTGTTCGGCACTGCCCCGCGGGAGCTGACCCGCTCCATCACGCTGCGGCAGACCCTCGACCTGGTCCGCTCGGTCGTCGACGTCGTCGAGCAGGACGCCACAGCGCTGGCCGAGCCGGGCGAGGAGCAGGCGCTGCGCGAGTCGGTGCTGCGGTACTCCAGGGAGATCGCTTTCGCGGCGGCTGAGGTCTACGCCCATGCGGCCGAGGCCCGAGGGGCCTGGGACGCCCGGCTCGAGGGCCTGGTGGTCGACGCGGTCCTCCGCGGTGAGGCCGACGACTCGATGCAGTCTCGGGCAGCCGCGTTGGGCTGGGGGTCCACGACCCGCGTTGCCGTCGTGGCGGGCAGCACGCCGGAGGGCAGTCCGGCAGGCGTCGTAGACGCCCTGCGCCGGGCCGCGGAGCGTGTCGGGGTCGACACGCTCGTGGCAGTCCAGGGCCGACGGCTCGTGTGCATCGTCGGCAACGTCGACGATGCCCTCGGTGCTGCGCGGGAGGTCGGCGACCACTTCGGCGACGGACCGCTCGTGGTGGGTCCGACCGTGCCGCACCTGTTCGCAGCCGGACGGTCGGCCCGCGCGGCGCTCGCGGGACAGTCGTGCGCGCAGGCGTGGCCGCACGCGCCGCGGCCCGTGTCGGCGGACGACCTGCTGGCCGAGCGCGTCCTGGTCGGCGACGCGCCAGCCAGGGCCCTTCTGCTCGACCGGATCTGGCACCCGCTGAGCGTGGCCAGCGGCGGCGTACTGCTGGACACGGCGGCGTCGTACCTGGAGTCCGGTGGCGGGCTGGAGGGCACTGCCCGCCTGCTCTTCGTCCACCCCAACACCGTGCGGTACCGGCTGGGGAAGATCGCCGATCTCACGGGCTACCAGCTCACCGACCCCCACGACGCGCACACCGTCAGGATGGCGCTGGCCCTGGGCCGGCTGAGCAGGAGCGGCGCGGCGCGGGGCCGGCAGAGGCGGGACCAGTGACTGCCGCTGTCGGGAGACCTCGTCTTCGGACGTGTCCGCAAGCCCCGGGGCCGGCGCGACGGTTTGGAGGCTTCCTCTAAAAGGAGGGTCGCAGGTTGGTGCCAATCGGTGACGACCTCACACACCGAGGGCGGCAAGGCTGGAACCGTGCTAGCGATCCTCTGCCCCGGACAAGGCTCCCAGACTCCCGGCTTCCTGGCCCCGTGGCTCGAGGTGCCGGGGTTCCGCGACCGGTTGGAGGCCCTGTCGGAGACAGCGGCGCTGGACCTGGTGGCTCACGGGACGACCTCCGACGCACAGACCATCAAGGACACCGCCGTCGCGCAGCCCCTCATCGTGGGTGCCGGCCTGGCGGCCGCGTCGGTGCTCTTCGGCGAAGAGACCGGTGCGAGGGGGCAGGTCACGGCCGGCCATTCCGTCGGAGAGATCACCGCGTCGGCCTTCGCCGGCGTGCTGTCCGACCACGACGCCATGGTGTTCGTGCGTGAGCGCGGTGCCGGTATGGCGGCGGCCAGCGCCCTGACTCCGACCGGGATGAGCGCGGTGCTCGGCGGCGACCCGCAGGAGGTCGCCGAGGTCCTCGGCCGGCACGGTCTGACGGCCGCCAACGCCAACGGAGCCGGGCAGACCGTCGCGGCGGGCACCCTGGAGCAGCTCGCGGCTCTGGCCGGCGACCCTCCCGCCAAGGCGCGGGTCATCCCGCTGCAGGTGGCCGGCGCCTTCCACACCAGGCACATGGCGCCCGCCGTCGAGGCCCTCCGGCGGCTCACCGCCGACTTCGACGTCAGCGACCCCGGGGTCACCCTCCTGTCGAACTCCGACGGCCGCCCCGTGTCCGGCGGCGAGGAGGCGCTGGCGAGGCTGGTCCGCCAGGTCAGCAGCCCCGTGCGCTGGGACGAGTGCATGCGAACCATGGTCGACCTCGGGGTCACCGCCGTGCTGGAGCTGCCACCCGCCGGGACACTGGTCGGACTCGCCAAGCGCGCGATGCCCGGAGTTGCCACACTGGCAGTCAAGACGCCCGACGACCTCGACGCGGCTCGGTCCCTCATCGCAGAGCACGGCCACGCCGGCGGAGATCCTGCTGGCACCGGTTCAACGAAGCCGGCCGCCTCCACAGCCGCCTCGGACCCTACGACCCCCTCTCAGGAAGCCTGAGCATGAGCGCACTCAGCCCCAAGGCCACCGGCCGCCTCACGACCTCTACCGGCGCGGCCCACGCGCGCATCATGGGGGTCGGCGGGTACCGGCCCGAACGCGTGGTCCCCAACTCAGAGATCATCGGCCCGATCAACTCCTCGGACGAGTGGATCCAGGAGCGGTCCGGGATCAAGGCCCGTCGCTTCGCCGCCAAGGACGAGACGGTCGTCGACATGTCGGAGGCGGCGACGCGTGAGGCCCTGGCCATGGCCGAGCTGGAGCCGTCGGACGTGGACGCGATCCTCCTGGCCACGGTGACGCACCCGTACCAGACTCCGGCCGCCGCCCCGATCCTGGCCGATCGCCTGGGCATCCGGTCCGCGGCGATGGACATCTCCGCCGCGTGCGCCGGCTACTGCCACGGCATCGCCCTGGCCAACGACATGGTGCGAGGCGGCAGCGCCCGGCACGTCCTGGTCGTCGGTGTGGAGAAGCTGTCCGACTTCACAGACCCCACGGACCGCGGAACGGCGTTCATCTTCGGGGACGGTGCCGGCGCGGCCGTCGTCGGCCCCTCGGACACCCCGGCCATCGGACCGACCGTCTGGGGGTCCGACGGCTCGCAGTGGGAGGCGATCGCACAGCGGGACACGTGGATCGATGTGAGGGACTCGTGGTCGAGGCCGCAGGATGAGCACCTCGGGTTCCCCGCGATCCTCATGAAGGGCCAGCCCGTGTTCCGGTGGGCGGTCTGGGGGATGGCTCCCGTGGCGCAGAAGGCCATGGACGCCGCGGGGGTGCGTGCCGATGACCTTGACGCCTTCATCCCGCACCAGGCCAACATGCGCATCATCGACGCGATGATCAAGCAGCTGAAGCTTCCGGCCGACATCCCCGTGGCCCGCGACATCGCCGAGACGGCCAACACCTCCGCCGCCTCCATCCCGCTGGCCACCGAGCGGATGCTGCGAGAGGGTGAGGCGCCTCGCGGTGGACTGGCCCTGCAGATCGGCTTCGGCGCGGGGCTGGTGTACGCCGCGCAGGTCGTGGTGCTGCCCTGACGACAGACTCCCGCTGGCCCGCGGGTGAAACACCGGGCCGACCACCCGATCGACATCCGTCGAACACACCAGTGACAACATGAAGGAGCTGAGCCCCATGGCGCAGAGCGAGCAGGAGATCCTCGAAGGCCTGGCCGAGATCGTCAACGAGGAGACCGGTCTGGACACCGAATCGGTGCAGTCCGAGAAGTCCTTCACCGACGACCTCGACATCGACTCCCTGTCGATGATGACCATCGTGGTGAACGCCGAGGAGAAGTTCGGCGTGCGCATCCCCGACGACGAGGTCAAGAACCTCAAGACCGTTGGCGACGCGGTCTCGTTCATCGCCAAGAACCAGAGCTGACCCTCCGCGCGGTGGCGTGCCGGCGGCATACCCGTAGGGCCGCCCGCGCCACCGCGCGACAGCACCACATCGACTCTCCACCCGAAGGAGCACCCACGCCATGACCGCCGAACGACGCGTCGTCGTCACGGGACTCGGAGCCACCACCCCGGTGGGCGGCACCGTCCCCGAGACCTGGGACGCCATCCTGGCCGGCCGGTCCGGCGCCCGCACCATGCCGTTCGACTGGGTCGAGAAGTACGACCTGCCGGTGAAGTTCGCCGCCACGCTTCGCACTCCGGCGGAGGAGGTCCTCTCCAAGGTCGAGATCCGCCGCATGGACCCCAGTGCCCAGTTCGCGCTCATCGCCGCGCGTGAGGCCTGGGCGGATGCTGGCATGCCCGAGGGTGACCCGGAGAGGCTGGCCGCGTGCATCGGCACGGGAATCGGCGGCGTCTGGACGCTGCTGTCGCAGTGGGACAACCTCAGGGAGAAGGGCCCGCGCCGGGTCTTCCCACTGTCCGTCCCGATGCTCATGCCGAACGCCTCGTCCGCCGCCGTGTCACTCGAGATCGGGGCGCGCGCGGGCGCGCATACGCCGGTGTCAGCGTGTGCCTCCGGCCTGGAGGCGATGGGCTACGCGTACGACATGATCCGCGCGGGGCGCGCCGACATCGCCGTCGCTGGGGGCACGGAGGGAGCGGTCCACGCCCTCCCGATCGCCGGGTTTGCCGCGATGCAGGCCCTCTCCACCCGCAACGACGAGCCGGAGAAGGCCTCGCGCCCGTACGACACCGGTCGTGACGGCTTCGTGTTGGGCGAGGGCGCGGCGGTCGTCGTGGTGGAGGAGTACGAGAGGGCGAAGGCGCGCGGCGCCAAGATCTATGCCGAGATCGCCGGCGTCGGCATGTCGTCGGACTCGCATCACATCGCGGCTCCAGAGCCCGAGGGCGCCGGAGCGTCGCGGGCCATGGTGGAGGCCGTGCACCGTGCAGGGCTGTCGCCGAAGGACATCGTGCACATCAACGCCCATGCGACCTCGACCCCCGTGGGGGACGTCGCCGAGTCAAATGCCATCCGCCGCGCGTTCGGCGACGACACCGACGGGATGCCGGTCAGCGCGACGAAGTCCATGACCGGTCACCTCCTCGGTGCTGCGGGTGCGCTCGAAGGAGTGCTGACGATCCTGGCGCTGAAGAACCGGCTGGCTCCGGCGACGATCAACCTCGACGACTTCGACCCGGCCATCCGCCTCGACGTCGTGCATGGTGAGGCGCGCAAGCTCCCAGAAGGGGACATCGCGGGGCTCAACAACTCGTTCGGGTTCGGTGGTCACAACGTCGCGGTGGTGTTCACCTCGGTCTGACGGCCGCTGAGCGTCGTCCGTTCGGTCGACTCCTCGTCCCGGCGCGGGCGTGACCTGCGGTTTTCTCGTATGGTCTGACGCAGCCGAGCGCCACGCCGGCGCAGGGTGAGGGGCGACTTCGATGCTGGGACCGACGGACTCTTCTTGGCGCGCCCAAGAGCGCATCCACATAGTGGACGAGCTCCTTGCGGCGCGGGTGAAGAGCGCCATGTGGAAGCACACGTGGCGGAGTCCCGCGCTCTGGAAGAACGCCCTCGCCGTGATGTCGGTGGTGCTGGTCGTCGGCGCAGTCATGGTGTTCCACCACGGGGCCGACCGCCGCCAGGTGCTGTCGTTCCTGCTGATGTCTGTGCCCGCCGCGGCTGCCGTGGCGTACGCCGGACTGGTCGCCCTGACGATGCAGCGGATCGGCTCCCACCTCGACCGGCAGCTGGTGCCGGGCCGCATGCTGGCGGTCACCATGGGGACCCAGTCTCTGCGTGTCCGCGACCACCAGTCTGCGGTGGAGTACGCGTACCCCGTGATCACCGGCGTCCACCAGTACGGCGACATCGTGGTCATCTCGCGCGGGTCGGCCATGTGGGCCCTGCCCGTGGAGATGTTCGACACGCATGACCTGCACATCCTGCGCGCCCGGGTGGGCCGCGCAGGGCTGCCGACGTCTCTCGTGGGCTGACCGCGCCCGACAGCGCACGAGTGGGCCGACGGGCTGACCAGCCTGGCTCAGCCGACCTTGTGCAGCCAGCGCACCGGCGCACCGTCCCCGGCGTAACGGAAGGCCTCGAGCTCGGCGTCCCAGTCCGCGCCGAGCAGCTCCTCGATCATCTCCGCCATGGCGTCCGGCGACCCCGCCGCCAGCCGGACCACCTCGCGCAGACGGTCCTCGTTGACGACCGCATCGCCGGACGCGGACGTCCAGGTGTGATGGATGCCGAGGGCCGGCGTGTGCGACCACCGGGAGCCGTCGCTGCCGGCACTCGGCTCCTCGGTGATCTCGTAGCGCAGGTTGTCCCAGCCGCGCAGGGTCGAGGCGAGCTTGGCGCCGGTACCTTGCACACCGGTCCACGGGAACTCCGCGCGGACCAGTGCGGCACCGGCTGGCTGAGGGGTCCAGTCGATGGCCAGGCGCCCGTCGAGAACGGACTCGAGCGCCCAGGTGATGTGCGGGCACAACGCCTTGGGGGTGGAGTGAATGAACACCACCCCGCGGGTCATGACACGCGGCATCGCGACAGACATCCGGGCCTCCTTGGTGTGCGAGGGACGTCTTCCCCACGAACCTCTGCACCAGGTTGCTCGGCGTACGCCGCGGCTCTTCAGTTGTCGTTGCACGCACATTCTGCACCAGAATGCACATAAGCACCAGCACTCACAGTCGTCACCGTGATGCGCGCTGCCATTCCACACTGGTGCGACCGGCGCTGCAGTCGCGTCCCTCGCCAGCCGGCGCGTCGCCGGGTGGAGGTAGGCTCACGGCGCCCGAGCGGTAACTCACCGTCGGCGCGGGGCAGTAGCTCAGTCGGTCAGAGCAGCGGACTCATAATCCGTCGGTCGTCGGTTCAAGCCCGACCTGCCCCACCAGTGTCCTCGCAGGTGAGGGGCCTGCGGTGGTCCGGAGGGAGCACCCATGCGGCACCGGCCTGCTACGGATTTGCTAACAGCAGCCCTCACGCGCCCCACACCGCCCGTGTGAAGGTGTCGACGGCGCGGCCGTCGTCGTCGGGAATGGCATCGGCGTAGACGTTCAGGGTCACAGACGGATCCTTGTGACCGAGGCGCTTGGCGACGACGTGCACAGGCACTCCGTCGCGCAGGAGCATCGTGGCGTTACCGAACGTTACCCGCAGCGGCGTCACACCAGGACCCTACGGTGAGTCTTCATGTGGCAGTACAAACTCTTCGACCACGACCCGACCGTCGACCCGCCCTTTGAGCAGTGGGCCGCAGACCTCGCCGAGCAAGGCTGGCGGACTTGGTGCGGGAACGGCGCCGAGATCCTCGAGGCTGGTCGGCCGGTGCTCCGCGTTCCACTGCGCCGGGAGGTCGCCCGGTATGCCGACTACACCAAGGACTGAGATCGGGCCATCGGTGCCACTGGGGGGAGGGGGGCTCGGGCCCCTTCGCAGCCGACCCGCTGGTGGAGGCGCGAGCCGCGCTGTCACTCTATTTCGCGTGAAGATCGCAGCCGTCATCGGTCTTGTGCTGAACGTCACTGGCACCTTCCTTGCGGGAAAGGCGCTCATCCAGGACTACCGCGAAAATGCGCAGGGCGTGCCGCTCTTGCCTTGGTTAGTGGCGGCCCGGCGCTGGGCCGCTAACCAGCTGCCGTTCCGAGGCCCGGTGACTGCGAGCGGAACAGTGTTTCTTGGTGGTGAGGGCATCCTCGTCGCTGAGGGATTAGTGACGCGGCTAATCCCCGATGCGGACGCGCCCACGGAGCGGCAGATCGAGTACCTGCGGCGCGAGGTCGATGCCCTACACCAAGCGCTCGACACCTACCACCGCGAAGCTGACCGACGGATCGACGACGTGAGCCAACAGCTCGCGGGCACGGAGGCGAAGGCGGCAGCAGCAACGTCAGAGGTCGAGCTGCTAGCACGGCGGAATGCCACAAGCACTGTAGGGATGCAGTTGTTTGGGCTCCTGCTCATCGGCATCGGATCCGTCGTGTCGGTCCTACCGGCCGTGCTCGGGTGGAACTAGCGACACCCTCGTCGTCTTTCCCTCGGAACTTGCATCAACTTTGTCCCTCCAACATGGACCGCGCATCTGACACCTTGCGTCAAAAGAAGCCGCCATCGTCAGGGTCGCCGTCGATCGTGGCATGACCGCGGCCCTTAGCCGCCGTCCTAAAACGCTCGATCGCGAACTTGATCGCGTCATAGGCACCGGAGGTCACAAGGCCGACGACGACGTCGCGCAGCGCATCAGCCCCAGCACCCCGGGCCTCCTCCGGACGCTCCCAGTCCGCAACAGTGACGCCCTCGTCCTCGAGCATCTGAACGAGCATCGAAGCGAACGGGGCAATGCCCCGATAGGTCACGCGATACGTCTCAGCATGAGCCCGCACGGTAGCGCCAGCTGGTCCATGAATGGGGGGGGGTTCCCCCGGGTACGCGCACTCGGAGACCGGCCCCGTGGATCCAGCAGCGAGGACACGGGGGCGGTCGCCTCGGGCACAGCGTAAGTCGGCCTGCCACAAGCGACAACCACCCCAGAAGTTGGCGCTATCGCGCTTGGCCGTGCCGGCGCACGTCCCCCCATCCTCCCGCCCCGCCCGCGCCGAGATGTGGCCGGTCTGAGCCGCCTCACCATCCATGTCCACCCGGAGCCGAATGCGGCCGAGCGCTGCCGCTACGACGCAGGCCCGAGATCGGCGCCCTGGCCCTAGAGAACTTCCCCCGTGACACGTAAGACAGCACCCCGCCCGACTGGCCGGTGCTGTCTTGACGTCGAGAGATCGGCTGGGCCTGCATCATTTGTAGCTGATGCGGGTCTAAGCGTCTGCCGTTTCGGTGTCCGACTCGTCCCAACTTCTTGCTAACGGCGTTGCTACGCCACCGCTCAGAATGGACGCCGACAGGGCAGGATGAAGGTGCCCCGCTCCCCCACCCCTGAGCACGTAACCGGGTGGCGGACTATAGGGCAGGACGTAGCGGACGGGACTCATAATCCGTCGGTCGTCGGTTCAAGCCCGACCTGCCCCACCACGGATGAACGGAGGCCTTGCGGGCTCGCGGTGGCCGCGCGGGGCGCCATCGTGGTGGGCGCCGTCGTGACTGCCATCGACGCCGAGGGCCTGGTCCACCTCCGCCTGGCCAAGCGGGCTATGAGCCTGAGCCACCGCTTCCAGGAGGTCGCCCAGCAGCTCGATCTCCTCCTCCAGGGTGGAGTCGTGCAGCTCCGGGGCCGGGTCGATGTCAGCCATGGTTGAGGTCCTTCTCCCGACAGCAGCGCTAGTTGGGTCAGCTCCGTCCGCGCAGTCGCGGGGACCCCTACAGCGGGCTCGAGTCCGTCTGTTCGACCTCGGGACCATCCTGCCTGACGTCAGACTGGGGCGTCGATGGCTCAACGTGACCCCCTGGACCCCCCGGCGCCTAGTCACCCCATGCTTCGCGCCTCGGTGAGCAACGACACCCGCTTGTCCCTCGCCTCCTCGGTCGTCAGCCAGCCGGCACGCGCCAGCCGCTCCAGCAGCTCCAGCCGCTCCTCATACCTGAGCGGGCGCGGCGTCGGCACGGTTGGCGGTGTCAGCAGAACAGGCACGAACGGCACCTCTGGTAGGAGGTGGGGGCGAAGATGGGGCCTCGACTGGGGAAACCCCTGGCCACCGCGGCTCACCGATCCACTCCCAGGGCCCGGTCCACCTCTGCCTGACAGAGAGGCCGGCCGGCCTGGGTGGCCGCTGCGATCACGTCACCCAGCAGAGCGATCTCCTCCTGGAGGACGTCGTCGTTGAGCCTCTCGGCCGGGTCGATGGAGGTCATCCGGTCTCGCCTCCCAGGCAGAAATGGAACGTACGACTCCTCTAACGAGCCGCGAGCCTGGAGGGACCGGCCCACCCCCCAGAATCATCCGAACGGACGATGCCGGTCCGGCTGGTCTCAGGGGCCGCGGCGACCCTCCTTGTCCCAGTCCTTGGGCGGCTTCCGGCCGTTGTTCCTCGCCAGGACGAGCACGTAGAGAGCCATCAGCAACACAATCGCTCCAAGGCCGAGGAAGATGAAGGTGGCATCTCTGTTCATGGGGATTTCCGTTCGTCGCGGAGATGCCTGGGGACATACCCGACACCTTGGCCTTCAATCCTGAGCCGCCGCACCGTGTGTAGCGGTAGCGCTGACCCTCGGCATGGGACGCCTCTCTCCTCCGAAGGAGGCCGACGGGACCTCGCGAGGAGACGAGGTCTCCAAAGCCGGAGCGCTGGTCCGTTCCGGCGCCGGCGGCAGCCTCACCGACAGGGCTGTCCACATCGCCGCAAAGGGCCGGCAGCCGCTGTTGCGAGAAGCACGCCGCCGGCCGGGCCACCCTCGCCCACCGCACGTTGCCATTACGTGACGGTGTGGGCGCGGGTGGTTCACGGACCGCCACGAACCGGTAGGTTGCCGGTCATGACGGAGCCACTCGTCGTCCTCAAGGACGTCAACAAGCACTTCGGCGACCTGCACGTCCTCCGGGACATCAACCTGACCATCGGCAAGGGCGAGGTCGTCGTCGTGATCGGCCCCTCCGGCTCGGGCAAGTCGACGCTGTGCCGGACCATCAACCGGCTGGAGACGTTCGAGAGCGGCAGCATCACCATCGACGGAAACGCCCTTCCCGAGGAGGGCAAGGACCTCGCCCGGCTGCGGGCCGACGTCGGCATGGTGTTCCAGTCGTTCAACCTCTTCGCGCACAAAACCATCCTCGACAACGTGACCCTCGGCCCGGTCAAGGTCCGCAAGGCTTCCAAGTCGGCGGCCGAGAAGCGCGGCATGGAGCTGCTCGAGCGCGTGGGCGTCGCGCAACAGGCGAACAAGTTCCCGGCACAGCTCTCCGGCGGGCAGCAGCAGCGCGTGGCGATAGCCAGGTCACTGGCCATGGAGCCCAAGGTGATGCTGTTCGACGAGCCGACCTCCGCGCTCGACCCCGAGATGATCAACGAGGTCCTCGACGTCATGGTCGGCCTCGCCCGAGAGGGCATGACCATGGTCGTCGTGACGCACGAGATGGGGTTCGCCCGCAAGGCGGCCAACCGCGTCGTGTTCATGGCCGACGGCCAGATCGTCGAGGAGAACGAGCCCGAGGGCTTCTTCACGGCCCCCCGTTCCGAGAGGGCCAAGGACTTCCTCGGGAAGATCCTGACGCACTGAGCGACGTCACCGAGCCACTCGACCGAGGCGCAGTCCGCGCTGCGACCAACCATCAGGAGGAAACAGATGAACGTACGTCAGATTGGCGCCGTCGCCGCCGCATCGGTGCTGGCGCTCGGCCTGACCGCATGCGGAGACAGTGGCAAGAGCAGCGGCAGCGGAGGAGGCAGCGGCGCCAAGTTCAAGGTCGGCATCAAGTTCGACCAGCCCGGCCTGGGCCTCAAGGAGGGTTCGAAGTACACCGGCTTCGACGTCGACGTTGCCACCTACGTCGCGAAGGAGCTCGGTCACAAGGCGAGCGACATCCAGTGGGTGCAGGCGCCCTCGGCGCAGCGCGAGACGCTTCTCTCCACCGGCCAGGTCAACATGGTGGTCGCGACGTACTCCATCACCGACGCCCGCAAGGAGAAGGTCTCGTTCGCAGGCCCGTACTTCGTCGCCGGCCAGGACCTCCTCGTGAGGTCGGACGAGACGGCGATCACCGGTCCGGAGACGCTGACGGGCAAGAAGCTGTGCTCGGTGACCGGGTCGACCCCGGCGCAGAAGATCAAGGCCAAGTACCCCGGGGTGCAGCTGCAGGAGTTCGGCACCTACTCCGAGTGCGTGGCGGCGCTGGTCTCCAAGGGCGTCGACGCCGTGACCACGGACAACACGATCCTTGCCGGGTACGCCTCGCAGGCGCAGTACAAGGGCAAGCTCAAGGTCGTGGGCAAGCCGTTCTCCGAGGAGCGCTACGGCATCGGCCTGAAGAAGGGCGACAAGGCCACCTGCGAGAAGGTGAACAGCGCGATCGCCAAGATGGTGAGCTCCGGGGAGTGGCAGAAGGCCGTGGACGCCAACCTCGGGCCGGCAGGGTTCAAGGTCGACACCGCGACCAACCCTCCCAAGCAGGATCCCTGCACCTGACCCGTCCGCTGACCGCTCCGGTATCCCGCCCCCTCACCCCGGCGGCATACCGGAGACGCCTCCTTCGCTCACGCTCCGCAACGGAAGGGCCCCTGCATGGGTGACATCCTGAGCAAGTACGACATCCTCGGCGCCTTCGGCCTGACGGTCTACCTGGCGGTCTTCTCCGCCATCGGCTCGCTGGTCCTGGGAACCCTGGTGGCAGTGATGCGTGTGTCGCCGGTGTCGGTGCTGCGCCTCCTCGGCACCTGGTACGTCAACATCTTCCGTAACACGCCACTGACGCTGCTGATGGTCTTCAGTGTGCTGGGGATGACCTACATCCTCGGGCTCAACCTCGACCCGAGCGACATCAAGGGGAACGCGACGCGGTGGGCCATCGTGATGCTGTCGATCTACCACGCCGCGTTCGTCTGTGAGGCCTTGCGCTCGGGAGTGAACACCGTTCCGGCGGGGCAGGCCGAGGCTGCCCGGGCGATGGGCCTCACCTTCGGCCAGAGCATGCGTCACGTCCTGCTGCCACAGGCCTTCCGCGGTGCCATCGCGCCGCTGGGCTCCACGTTGATCGCGCTCGTCAAGAACACCACCGTGGCGGCGGTGATCGGGGTTGCGGAGGCAGCGAACCTCATGGCCGTCATCATCGAGAACGAGACGGGCGCCCTCGCGGTCTTCGTGATCTTCGCCGTCGGGTTCGTCATCCTGACCCTGCCGCTCGGGCTGCTGTTCACCAGCATGTCGCGACGACTGGCGGTGAAGCGATGAGCACGTCCGTCCTCTTCGACGCCCCCGGGCCCCGGGCCCGACGGCGACACGCCATCCTGTCGGCCCTCGGTGTGCTCCTGGTGGTTGCGCTCGCCTTCGTGGCAGTCCGCAAGATGCAGGACGCCGGCCAGCTGAAGGCCGAGATGTGGAAGCCGTTCGTCACCGACCGCGCGGTGTGGCGCGACTACCTCGTTCCGGGGCTCTGGGGAACCTTCAAGGCGGCCCTGGTCTCGATCGTCCTGGCGGGGGCCTTCGGCCTGGTCTTCGGTATCGGGCGCCTTTCCCACGTCACTGCGGTGCGCTGGTTCTGCGGGATCGTCGTCGAGTTCTTCCGCTCGGTTCCCGTGCTACTGATGATGATCTTCGCCTACTTCGGCATATACAGCCGCAGCGACATCTTCTCCAGCGAGACGGCGCCCCTCGCGGCGGTCGTCACCGGGTTGACCCTGTACAACGGCTCGGTGGTCGCCGAGCTGGTCCGGTCGGGTGTCTTCTCGCTGCCCAAGGGCCAGGCCGAGGCCGGGCTCTCCATCGGGCTGACGCCCGCCCAGACCCTGCGGTCGATCCAGCTTCCCCAGGCCCTCACGGCCATGCTGCCCGCGCTCATCGGTCAGTTCGTCGTCGTCCTGAAGGACTCCGCGCTGGGCTACCAGATCACCTATCTTGAGCTGCTCAACTGGTCCAAGACGCTGGGCTCGGCGTTCGCCAACACCGTCCCGGCGTACATCGTGGCTGCGCTCCTGTTCATCCTCGTGAACTACTCGCTCACGGTCGTCGCCTCTCGCGTCGAGCGGCGCCTGAGCCGGCGGGGTCGTCCGACGGTGCACGAGGCTACGGCCGTCCACGCGCCGGTGGAGCCGGCGACTGCCACCTGAGGCGCAGCACAACCAAGACCACGCGGAGCAACGACGAAGGCCCGGATCCGCCGACCCGGGCCTTCGTGCTGCGCTCCCCCGGTTGGACTCGAACCAACAACCTGCCGATTAACAGTCGGCTGCTCTGCCAATTGAGCTACAGGGGAAGGACCGTCGGCGGCTCCGCGTCCGGCGCTGCGCAACCATAGCAAAGGATGGCGGGGCGGCAGAAAACGGCCTGAGGGGCGTCCGGGTGCGTTACAGGCCTACCTGTTCCCGCAGATACGCCAGGGCCTCCTCGCTGCGCATGACCACCTCCGGATCGTCACGCCTCACGCCCCGTCCCAGCACCACCTGCTCCACCAACTCACCGGTGCCCAGGTCCTGACGGATGACTGCGCGTGCCGAGCGGCGGGGTCCGAGGTCCACCCGCTGCAGCAGCACGACGCTGGCCTGGACGCGCTCGCGCACCGTCTCCGGGAGCAGGGACGCCGGTCCCAGCACCCACTGCCCCGGTCTGCCACCGTCGACCCAGGTCACCGTGAGCTGGCCCAGCTCCGAGGACCACGTGCCGGCATCCACCTCGTGCCAAGGCCGGGCCAGCAGACGGCTACCGTCAGCCCCCACGGCGTACAGCCGGTGGTTCGTGGCGACCACCACCGTGCCGGAGGCCCCCTCGCGGCTCCAGGCCAGCACTCGTTCTCCGGGGCCACGACCGAGTGCAGTCCTCACTGCCGGGGGCAGCCTCTGCGAGCGGCGCAGGGGCAGCCGCATCAGCTCGCCCTGTCCCGGAACCGTGCCAGCTCCCGCTGGAGGTCCTGCAGCTCTGCGCTCAGGGCCCGTGCCTTGGCGGGGTCGGTCTGCGGATCGGCTGCCATCCGCCGCATCGCGGACATCGCGTCACCGATCTTCCGGGTGAGCAGCACCTCCTGGACGCGCACGAGCAGCGCGTCGATGTAGCGGCGTTCCGGCAGGCCGGTCGCCTTGTCGAACCGCGTCGGAAGCGATGCCACGGCGAGCTCGGCGACGAGCCCCTTGACCGCCAGAGCGGACGCGTTGGTCACCCTGTCCGCCCAGGCCTGGGCCGAGAGCCCGCGCTGCGGCCCTCCGGCGCCGCGTACACCGTCGAAGACAGCGCGGTGGGCCGGTGCCGTGAAGGCCTCCGGCGAGAGTGCGTCGACGTCGGCGCCGCTGAAGCTGTCCGGGTACTGCAGAAGGGTCTGCAGCAGCTGTCGCTCGGCGAACACCACAGGGTCCCGCAGGTCGGGCGTCGGCAGGGCGGCCCGCGCCTCCTCGACGGACGGCTCCGGCACCGCGTCGACATCCAGGCGCGAGGACCCCACCGTCGCCTCCGCTCCGACAGCGCCTTCCCGGGCCGCCACCCGTGCCGCCCGGGCCACCTCCGCCCGCACCTGCTCGACCTCTACGCCGATCCACCCGGCCACCGTGCGGATGTACTCGGGGCGCATGGAGCTGTCGCGGATGCTGTTGACTATCGGCGCAGCGGCGCGCATCCCCTGGACCCGCCCCTCCGCGGTGCGCAGGTCGAACCGGTCGATGGTGGTGCGGACCGCGAACTCGAACATGGGCACCGCGTCGTCCACCAGGTGGCGTACGGCGTCGTCACCTTTGGCGATCCGGAGGTCACACGGGTCCATCCCGCCGTCCGCGACGGCGACGAACGACTGCGACGCCCACCGCTGGTCCTCCCCGAAGGCGCGCATCGCCGCCTTCTGCCCTGCGGCGTCCCCGTCGAAGGTGAAGACGACCCGGGCCGGGGCCAGGTCCGCCTCGTCGCGCATGATGCGACGCAGCACCTTGATGTGGTCGACGCCGAACGCTGTGCCACAGGTCGCCACGGCGCCCTCGACACCGGCCAGGTGGCACGCCATCACATCGGTGTAGCCCTCCACCACGACGGCCTTGCGCTCCGCCGCGATGGACTTCTTCGCCGCATCGAGGCCGTAGAGCACCGTTGACTTCTTGTAGATGGGCGTCTCTGACGTGTTGAGGTACTTCGCCGCGATCCGGTCGTCGTCGAACAGCCGCCTGGCCCCGAACCCCACGGTGTCGCCGGTGATGTCCCGGATCGGCCAGACCAGCCGGCCGCGGAAGCGGTCGTAGAGCCCGCGGCTGCCCCGCCCAGACAACCCGCCCAGCGTCAGCTCCTCCTCGGTGAACCCCTTGCCGCGCAGATGCCGCGACAGCTCCTCGCCACCCCGGGGCGCGAAGCCGACCCCGAAGAGCTTCGCCGCCGCGCTGTCGAACCCCCGCTCGCGCAGGAAGTCGCGGCCGGCTCGCGCCTCCGGAAGGTCGAGCAGCGCGCGGTGGTAGAACTCCTGAGCCACCCGGTGTGCCTCGAGCAACCGCGACCGCCTACCGAGGCTCTCCCCGTCACGGCCGGTGGGCCGGCCGCCCTCCTCGTAGTGCAGCTCCATCCCTAGCCTCTGGGCCAGCCGCTCGACGGCCTCGGTGAAGGTGAGGTGCTCGACCTTCTGGAGGAACGAGATGACGTCCCCGCCCTCACCGCAGCCGAAGCAGTGCCAGGCGCCCACGGTGGACCGGATCGTGAATGAGGGTGTCTTCTCGTCATGGAACGGACACAGGCCCTTCATCGAGCCGGGTCCGGCTGGGCGCAGGGTGACGTGCTCCCTCACGACGTCCTCGATCGAGGACCGCTCCTTGACGAGCGCGATGTCGTCGGTCTTGATCCGACCCGCCACAGCCCCTCCTTGTCGCCGCCGCCGAGTCTAGGTGGTGTCCGACGCTGGCCGGGGTCGGGCTACACCCCTTCCGCGTCCAGTGCGCATCTCCGTGCCAGCGGAGGTGCGATTTCGGCCTTGGAACCACGGTAGGTAAGGTAAGCCTTGCCTTTACAGTGTCGTGACGGCCTCAAGGCCGGGCGCCGCACTTCCCCGGCATACTCCCGACCCCTCCTGGAGGACCCCCGTGATGCGCCGACGGACCGCCCTGGCCACCCTGGGCACGACTGTTCTGCTGGCCCTGACGGCGTGCGGGGGCAGCGGCAGCCTGGAAGCCGGCAAGGACCTGGACCCGGACAAGCTCACGATCTACAGCGCGCAGCACGAGAACCTCACCCAGGCGTGGGCGAAGAAGTTCCAGGAGCAGTCGGGCATCAAGGTGCAGATCCGGTACGGGAGCGACTCGTCGATGGCTGCGCAGATCGTCCAGGAGGGCGCCAAGTCCCCGGCCGACGTGTTCCTCACCGAGAACTCCCCCGCCATGACCACCGTCCAGAACGCCGGGCTGCTCGCCAAGGTGGACGCCCCGACACTCGCTCAGGTGGGCAAGGGGTACGCCCCGTCGACGGGCGACTGGGTCGGGATCGCGGCCCGTTCGACGGTGCTCGTCTACAACCCGGGCAAGATCTCCGAGGCGGAGCTGCCGAAGTCGCTCATGGACCTCCAGGACCCCAGGTGGGCCGGACGGTGGGGCGCCGCCGCAGGAGGCGCGGACTTCCAGGCCATCGTCAGTGCGGTGCTCGCGACGCAGGGCGAGGCCAAGACCGCGGCGTGGCTCAAGGCCCTCAAGGACGGCGGCAAGATCTACCAGAACAACATCGCCGTGATGAAGGCGGTGAACTCCGGCCAGGTGCCCGTCGGGATCATGTACCACTACTACTGGTACCGCGACCAGGCGCTGACCAAGGCCGGGAGCAAGAACACCAGGCTGCTCTACTTCCGCCACCATGACCCGGGCGCCTTCGTCAGCATCTCGGGCGGCGCGGTGCTGAAGTCGAGCAGGCACGGTGCCAACGCGCAGAAGTTCCTCGCGTTCGTGACCGGCCAGGCAGGGCAGAAGGTGCTGGCGACGAGTGACGCCAAGGAGTATGCCGTGGGCAGGGGCGTGGCGTCCGATCCCGCCCTGGAACCGTTGGCCTCGCTGGAGGCGCCCGCCGTCGACCCGGCGCGGCTCAACGGCCCCGAGGTGATCCAGCTCATGACGAAGGCGGGACTGCTCTAGGTGACGAGCCGATGACCAGACCCCCGCGCGGCGCCTCCGGTGCCACGCCCGCGCCCGTCGTGGCGGCCAGCCTGGCCGTCGCGGCGCTCTGCGTACTGCCGTTGCTGGTCGTGGTGCTCAAGGCGTTCGAGGTCGGTCCGGCACAGGCCTTCGACCTGCTGTGGCGACCGCGCGTCGGAGAGCTGCTGCGCAACACCGCCTCCCTCGTCCTCGTCACCGTGTCGCTGACCACCGTGCTGGGGGTGTGCGCGGCCTGGCTCGTGGAGCGGACGAGCCTGCCCGGTGCCCGCTACTGGCGGGTCCTCATGGTGTGCCCGCTGGCCGTCCCCGCCTTCGTCAACAGCTACGCCTGGGTGACGGTCCGGCCTGACCTCGAAGGCCTCGGCGGCTCCGTCCTCGTCACGACCCTGTCGTACTTCCCCTTCGTCTTCCTGCCCGTGGCGGCAGTGCTGCGGGGGCTGGACCAGGGCCTGGAGGACTCGGCCCGCTCCCTGGGCCTGAGCCCCTGGGCAGCCTTCTTCCGCGCGGTCCTGCCGCAGCTGCGACCGGCGGCGCTGGGCGGCATGCTACTGGTCGCGCTGCACCTGCTGTCCGAGTTCGGCGTCCTGGCCATGCTGCGCTTCAACACGTTCACCACGGCGATCCTCGAGCAGTTCCAGGTGGCCTTCAGCAACAGCGCGGGCAGCCTGCTCGCCGTCGTCCTCATCGCGCTGTGCCTGGCCCTGCTCACGGTGGAGTCCCTGCTCCGCGGGACGCTGCGCCACGCCCGCCTGGGTCGCGGGGCGGCACGCCGGGCGCTGTCTGCTCCGCTCGGCCGCTGGACCGTCCCGGCGTTGGTGTTCATGACGGCGCTGACCGTGCTGGCGCTCGGCGTGCCGCTGGGCAGCCTGGTGTACTGGTTCTCCGCCGGGGGCCAGTCGGAGAGCGGTTTCGACCCGGCCGAGCTCGCCGCGACGGTGTGGGGCACGCTACGGCTGGCCACCTCCGCAGGCCTGGTCAGTGTGGCCGCCGCCTTCCCGGTCGCGTGGCTCATCGCTCGTCGCCGAAGCTGGCTGTCGGTGCTGGTGGAACGAGCCACGTACGTCGCGTCCTCCCTGCCGGGGGTCGTCATCGCCCTTGCCCTGGTGACGCTTTCGGTGCGGTACGCCCGCCCGGTCTACCAGACGAGCGTGGTGACCGTCGCCGCGTACACCATCCTCTTCATCCCCCTCGCCATGGTGACGATCCGGGCCGCGATGGCACACGCTCCGGAGGAGCTCATCGAGGCGGCGAGGGCGCTGGGTGACGGGCCGCTCAGGGCCTTCCTCCGAGTCATGGTGCCGCTCACGGCGCCCGGCGCCCTGGCCGGGTTCGCGATGGTGTTCATCGCAACCGCCACCGAGCTCACGGCGACCCTGCTGCTCGCCCCCACGGGGACGCAGACACTGGCCACCGCGTTCTGGAGCGCGAGTGAGAGCATCGACTACGCGGGCGCGGCACCGTACGCAGCGACGATGGTGCTGGTCTCCGCCCCGCTGACGTACCTGCTGCTGCGCCGAGCCGAGGAGGAGCCGACCCCGTGACAACGCTGCGCATCCGCGGTGTCGCCGCGTCGTACGACGGGCGCCCGGTCCTGCACGGCCTCGACCTCCTCGTGCCCTCGGGCACCACCGCGGCCATCCTGGGCCCGTCGGGCTGCGGCAAGACCACCCTGCTGAGGGTGGTCGCCGGCTTCCAGACCCCTGACGCCGGGACGGTGGCCCTGGACGACCAGGTGGTGGTGGGACCGGGGACGTGGGTCGCGCCCGAGCGGCGCGGTGTGGGGTATGTCGCCCAGGAGGGGAACCTGTTCCCCCACCTCAGCGTGGGGGCCAACGTCGCCTACGGCCTGCCCCGCGCTGCCCGCAGGTCGGGCGAAGGAGTGGCCGAGCTGCTCGACCTGGTCGGCCTGAGCCCCGAACTCGCCGCCCGTCGCCCCGACCAGCTCTCCGGTGGACAGCAGCAGCGGGTCGCCCTGGCCAGGGCGCTCGCCCGTCGCCCGAAGGTGGTCCTGCTCGACGAGCCGTTCTCCTCTCTCGACGCCGGGCTGCGGGCTACGACCCGTGAGGCGGTGGCAGACGCCTTGGCGAAGCAGGAGGTGACCGTGGTGCTCGTGACGCACGACCAGGCCGAGGCGCTGTCCTTCGCCGACCAGGTCGCGATCATGCACGCGGGTCACTTCTCACAGGTCGGCTCCCCTGCGGAGGTCTACGCCAGGCCCGCGGACCGGCACGCCGCAGCGTTCCTGGGCGACGCGGTCTTCCTGCACGGAAAGGCAGACGGCACGTCGGTCAGCACTGCTCTCGGCCGGCTCCGGGTGCACCAGCCGGCTCCGGAGGGCACCGTGGACGTCCTCATCAGACCCGAGCAGATCCAGCTCGGCGCGATGGCGCCCGGCGTGCCATGCGCCGAGGTGCTCTCGACGACGTACTTCGGCCACGACGCGCTCGTGGCCCTGAGGCTGCAGGCGGACCACACCGTCGTGACGGCCAGGGTCAACGGGACCGACGTGCCGCCGACCGGGTCCATCGTCGGACTGTCCGTCATCGGTGAGGCACGGGCCTTCGAGCACTGAGCCAGCCACAGAGCCAGCACAGAGCCAGCACGGAGGTACGGTTAGCTTCCGCCGCTCAGCTCCAGCGGGCGTGCAGCACCATTGCCCGGACGTCGGTCAGCGACGCGACCTGGTCCACCACGACCCGCAGTGCCCCGCTGTCGGACTCCGCGGCCTTCCAGTCCTCGAGCAGGTCGGGGTCGAGCCTGGCGACCGGGTCCTCGCGGTACGCCTCCACGAGGTCACGGACCACCTCTCGCTGCCTGGCCATCACGGGGACCCGCTCGTGCGCGTGCATGACGAAGTGGGCGGCCACCGCTTTGAGGACGGCACACTCCGCCCGGGTGCCCTCCGGCACCACGAGGTTGGCGTCGTACCGCGTCAGCGGGCCGAACCCATAGCGTTCCCGGGTGGCCAGCTCCACGGCGAGCACGAACCGCCCGATGAGCCTCGAGGTCATGTCCTTCAGCGCTGCCCGGTCCCCTCGCGACCCCTCGTAGGCGGTCGGCACCGCCCCAGTGGCCAGAAGCCTCTCCAGGGCCCCTCCCAGGGAGCCGACGCCGAGGTCCGGGGCGTACAGTGCCGTCGCCACGGCGAGCACCCTGTCCACGTCCGTGCTGTCCCGCAGCCGGCGCAGGTCCAGGCGTCCCGAGGCGATGGCGTCCTCGACGTCGTGGACCGAGTACGCGACGTCGTCCGACCAGTCCATGACGTCCGCCTCCAGACACCGCTGCGGGGTGGTACGGCCCTCGCGGTACCACTCGAACACGGGTAGGTCGTCGGCGTACACGCCGAACTTCGCGGTGCCACCCGGTCCCTTCCCGCGCCGCCAGGGGTACTTCGTCGTGGCGTCAAGGGTGGCCCGGGTGAGGTTGAGACCGGCCGGACGGCCGTCGGCATGGACGCGCTTCGGCTCCAGGCGGCTGAGCAGCCGCAGCGTCTGGGCGTTGCCCTCGAACCCGCCGATCTCCGCCGCCATCGCGTCCAGCGCCTCCTCGCCGTTGTGTCCGAACGGAGGGTGACCCAGGTCGTGGGCCAGACAGGCGGAGTCCACCACGTCGGCGTTGCAGCCGAGGGCGGCCCCGAACTCCCGGCCGATCTGGGCGACCTCCAGGGAGTGGGTGAGCCGGTTGCGGACGAAGTCGTCGTCGCCCGGTTGGACCACCTGCGTCTTGGCGGACAGCCGGCGCAGCGAGGCGCTGTGTACGAGTCGGGCTCGGTCGCGGGCGAAGTCGTCCCGGTCGGCCAGCTTGAGGACGGGATCCTCGCGCACCCAGCGCTCCCGGTCGACCTCGGTGTAGCCCACGAGGGAACTCTAGGACCCGGCTGCCGCCCTGGCCGCCTCGGCGGCTCGCTCGACCCACTTCGGCGCGGTGCCGTAACGCTGTGTGGCGATGAGCCGGCCCTGCGCGCTGTCCTCGAGGAGCTGGGCCATCCGCTTGTCCCTGGTGGCCTGCTGCTTGGCCGTCACCACCCAGTTCACGCAGATCTTGCGGTACGACGGCGTCGCCTGCTCCCAGAACGCGGAAGCCGCCTGGTCGGCAGCCAGCTGCGCGGCGTACTCGGACGGAAGGTCGAGCTCGCCCGGCTGTTCGTAGGCATAGACGACCGACCGCTCGGGACGCCTGCGCGCGTACGCCGCCAGTCCCGGCGGCCGCATCCGCCCCTGCGCCTTGAGCCGGTCCACCGCGGCGATGTTGATTGCGCTCCACGTGCTGGACGGCTTCCGGGGGGTCCAGCGCTGGCGGATGGTGTCCTCGTCGATGCGCTGGGACATCGAGTCGATCCAGCCCCAGCACAGCGCCTCGAGGACGGCGTCCTCCCACGTGAGCCCGCGGTCAGGCACGTGTTTCTTGTGGAGCCCCATCCACAGCTCGGGCGCGGTGTCGTGGTTCTCCTCCAGCCAGGCGCCGAACTCCTCCGGTCCCGAGAAGAACAGGGCAGGACGCTCCGGTGTCCCGCCCGGTGTGCCGACCATGCAGGCAGCCTCTCACGGCCGTGCGACACCCCACCGCCCGGCCGCGGTCCGGCTCCGCCCGAGTTGCCGGTGCCGGACTGCCATCGCAGGGTGGAGCCATGACTGATCTCAACGCCAAGAAGGTCGCCTTCCTCGTCGCCAACGAGGGCATCGAGCGGGTGGAGCTGACGGAGCCGTGGGCCGCCGTCGCCGACACCGGCGCCACCCCGGAGCTGCTGGCCCCCGAGAACGGCGAGGTGCAGACGTTCGACCATCTGGACAAGGCCGAGACCCGGCCGGTCGACAAGGAGGTGTCCTCGGCGTCCGTCGAGGACTACGACGCCCTCGTCCTGCCCGGCGGCGTGGCCAACCCCGACCAGCTGCGGATGGACGAGAAGGCCGTCGCCTTCGTACGGGAGTTCGTCGCCACCGGAAAGCCGGTGGCCGCCATCTGCCACGCCCCCTGGACGCTCGTGGAGGCCGGCGTGGTCTCCGGACGGACGGTCACCTCGTGGCCCAGCCTGCAGACCGACCTGCGCAACGCCGGGGCGCAGTGGGTGGACCAGGAGGTCGTCGTGGACGGCAACGTCATCACCAGCCGCAACCCCGGAGACATCCCCGCCTTCACCAACGCCCTGCTGGAGGCGCTGGCACACGGGTCCGCGTCCGCGGGCGCCGCTTCCTGAGCCGCAGTTCTGGTCGAGGCCCCGGAGCTTGAGACCCTGGAGCCGCACCCCTGGTCAGCCGCCCGAGACGGCCAGCTCCGCCTGCGCCACGACGTGACGGGTCGACTCGTCGAGCCGCCGGGACTCCAGCCAGCGGTCCGGCAGGGCCACGTGGCGGGGGGAGCCGGCTCGGCCTCGCTGGCCCTCGGCGGCGTCTCCCGGCCAGACGGCGCCCGGGTCCAACGAGGCGACGAGCGTGTCAAGTGCCTCCAGAGAGTCGACGAGGGCGAGCTGGTTGCGGATGCTGGACCCGGCGGGGAAACCCTTGAGGTACCAGGCGATGTGCTTTCGGATGTCGCGGCAGGCCTTGTACTCGTCGCCGTAGAACTCGACGAGGTACTCCGTGTGCCGGCGCATCGTCGCGGTGACCTCGCCCAGCGTGGGCCGGACCCGCGCCGAGGTGCCGGCGAAAGCGGCTGCGAGGTCCGTGAACAGCCAGGGCCGTCCCAGGCAGCCGCGGCCGACGACGACACCGTCGCAGCCGGTCTCGCGGACCATCCGGAGCGCGTCCTCGGCGGACCAGATGTCGCCGTTGCCCAGAACCGGGATTGTGCGCACCGCCTCCTTGAGCCGCGCCACCGCGGTCCAGTCCGCCTCACCCGAGTAGGCCTGCGCGGCTGTTCTGCCGTGCAGCGCCACGGCCGCGACCCCGGCACGCTCCGCGGTCCGTCCGGCGTCGAGGTAGGTGAGGTGGCCGTCGTCGATGCCTTTGCGCATCTTGACCGTCACCGGCACGTCGTACGGGTCGGCCTCACGCACCGCGGCAGTGACGATGGCCTCGAACAGGTCCTTCTTCCAGGGCAGCGCCGCACCGCCTCCCTTGCGTGTCACCTTGGGCACCGGACAGCCGAAGTTCAGGTCGACATGGTCGGCGCGGTCCTCGGTCACGAGCATCCGCACGGCCTCTCCCACAGTGGCCGGGTCGACGCCGTACAGCTGGATCGAGCGCGGACTCTCCTGCGGGTCGTGCGCGATCAGCCGCATGGTCTCCGGCGTCCGTTCGAGCAGCGCTCTTGAAGTGATCATCTCGCTGACGTACAGCGACGTCGCCCCGCTCGCTCCACCCTGCGCCAGCCCGTCCTCCCCGTACTCGCGGCACAGCCGTCGGAAGGCGCGGTTCGTGATCCCCGCCATGGGAGCCAGCACCACCGGTGACTCGATGAGGTGCCGTCCGATGCGCAGGGCCGACAGGACGGGTGTGCGGGCGCCGGCAGGGGCGGGGGCGGTGCTGGTGATGGTGGTCATGGCGTCCCCAGTGTCCCATCTGCTGCTTGACTGGCCGAATGAGCGCCCTCGTCAGCGTCACCGACCTCAGCGGACAGCTCGCGGGCCTTGTCGTGCTCGACGTCCAGTGGAATCTCACGTCCGCCGGCGGTCCCCCGGGCAGGGACCTGTACGCCGCCGAGCACCTTCCCGGCGCGTCCTTCCTGGACCTCGACACCGAGCTGGCCGGCCCTGTCGCGCCGGGGGTCGTCGGCGGCCGTCACCCCCTCCCCTCCGTCCAGGTCGTCGAGACGGCGCTGCGGCGCTGCGGCGCTGCGGTGTCGACGCTGACCGCGGGGTGGTGGTCTACGACCAGGGTCCGTCGTTCGCGGCCGCCCGAGCCTGGTGGGTCCTGCGCTACGTCGGGCTCGAAGACGTGCGCGTCCTCGACGGCGGGCTGGCCGCCTGGAAACGAGCGGGGCTCCCGACCAGCACGGCGGTCCCCGACCCGGCGCCGGGCTCCTACTCCGTGAGCAGCGGGCACCTGCCGGTCCTGGATGCCCAGCAGGCCGCTCGGGTGGCTCGCGAAGGCAGCCTCCTCGACGCCCGAGCCCTGGAGCGGTTCACCGGAAGCCGCGAGCCGGTCGACCCGGTCGCGGGTCACATCCCGGGAGCGCTGAGCGCGCCGACCACGGACAACGTGACCGGCGACGGCACGTTCCGGACCGGCCCGGACCTACGCAGGCGCTTCCTCGACCTCGGGGTCGCCGCCACCGGGCCGGTCGGCGTGTACTGCGGGTCGGGGGTGACGGCGGCGCACGAGCTGCTCGCCCTGCAGGAGGCCGGGATCGAGGCAGCCCTCTATGTGGGCTCGTGGAGCGACTGGGTCAGCGACCCCTCCAGGCCCGTCGCGACGGGGCCTTAGAGCCAGCCGTACTCGTCGGCGATCCTGACCGCGTCCGCGCGGTTGCGGGCCATCGTCTTCCCGATCGCAGACGAGAGGTGGTTGCGTACGGTGCCCTCCGAGAGGCTGACATGCCTCGCGATGTCGGCCACCGAGCCGCCGTCGCGGGCGGCGATGAGCACCTCCGTCTCGCGGGGGGTCAACGGAGACTCGCCCCCGGCAAGGGAGTCCGCAGCCAGCGTGGGGTCGACGACGCGCAGCCCGGCGTTCACGCGGCGTACCGCCTCCGCCAGCTGCCTGGCCGGCGTGTCCTTGACGACGAAGCCGTGGGCCCCCGCCTGAAGGGCCCGGCGCAGGAAGCCCGGACGCCCGAACGTCGTGACGATGAGGACCCTGACTGCCGGCATCGCCTCGTGTAGGGCGGACGTGGCCGCGATGCCGTCCAGTCCCGGCATCTCGACATCGAGCAGCGCGACGTCCGGACTGGACGCGCGAGCGGTGGCGACGACCTCGTCGCCGCGGCCGACCTCCGCGACCACCTCCATGTCGGGCTCGAGCCCCAAGAGGGTCGCCAGGGCGCCCCGGACGAGGGCCTGGTCGTCGGCGAGCAGCAGACGGATGGTCATGCCTCGGCCCTTTCTTCGGTATGCCTCTGGGCACGGTCGCGTTCCGCGCGACCGACCGACAGCTCGAAACCTCGCGGCGCCAGCGCCTGCGACTCCAGGTGCGCACCGACCGCTGACGCACGCTCGCGCAGGCCCAGCAGGCCGGTCCCCGGGGGACCGGGCGAGTTGCCCGTCCCGTCGTCGGTGATGACGATGCCGTACTCGTCGAGGGTCACCCGGCAGACGGTCGCCCCGCTGTGCCGGATCACGTTGGTCACCCCTTCGCGCAGCGTCCAGGCACAGACCTCGCGCAGGGGAGTGGGCACGGCGTCGGTGGCGCTGGGCAGGTCGGCCGCGATGCCGGCCGCGGCCAGCGACGAGCGGGCCCGTGCGAGCTCGGCGGGCAGGGAGAGATCGCGGAAGCCGGCTACGGCCCGCCGCACGTCGGCGAGGGCGTCCCGCGCCAGCCGCTCCAGGTCAGCCACCTCGGCCTTGGCCCGGTCCGGGCTCACGTCCATGAGCCGGGCCGCCAGCTCGGCCTTCACGGTGATGACGGTGAGACTGTGCCCGAGGATGTCGTGGACGTCGCGGGCCATCCGGTTGCGCTCCTCCTGGATCGCGAGCCGGGCGTTCTCGCGACGAGCCTCCGCCAGCGCCCGCTGGCGTTGCGAGGCCACCATCCCGCCGGTGACCGCCGCCATGGCGAGCACCATGGACATGCTGATGCTGGCGTCGTGAGTCCACCCCGAGATGTGCAGCGTGAGGAACTCGTAGAGCACGACGAGCGACAGCCCGACGACGAGCCCGATCCGCAACCGGAACGTCCACAGACCAGAGACGGCCAGGAACACCCACGTGGTTGCCCCCTCCTGGCCCAGCGTGACCGTCGCCAGCCCGGCCAGCACGGCGAGCCCCGCCCAGCACAGTACGCCGGACCGCGTGATGTACCACGGTCCCGGGGCCGCGGAAACCCGGCTGCCCCAGACCGCGGCAGGCAGATGGGTGAAGTGCAGGAGGTAGAGCGCCACGAAGGCCGCGAGCACGCCCAGGGCGCCGTCACCCCGCACGCTCTCGCGTTCCCGCCACGCGAGCGCGAACGCGTCGGAGAGGAACACCAGCCAGATTCCGGCCATGAAGAGCGCGAGGAGCCGGCCCGGCCACGCCGGGTCCTCTGCCGTCGCCGACAGGCGTGCGGGCACCTCGGGAAGGTCGGGCCCGGGCTGCGGTCCACTCACGACACCAGCCTGTCAGACTCTGCCGGCAGAGCCATCGTGTCGGGCAGGACTGCCGTACCGGCTGTGCCCACGGCGCCTCAGTAGCGCCAGCCCACCGCCAGGGCGAGGGCCGTCCGCTGCCCCGTCGCTGCGCGTTCCCTGACCTGCGCGACCCTCAGCACCTCACCCGTCTGCACGTTCCAGGACAACAGCCAGGACCCATGGCTCCCCCAGGACCGCAGGACGACCGTGCGAGCGTCGGCCCAGCCGAGCGCGGCGCAGCACTGGCCGACGCGACCGGTCCTTCCGTCCGGCGACTCCGGAGCCAGGAGCAGCCGCGCCGACCCGCTCTGCAGGTCGACGGCGGCCAGACCCTGGTAGATCGGCCCGTTCCCCCGGCGGATCACCGGGTGGGTGAGGTTCTGGTCGAAGAACACGCCTGCCACCGCCCGCTCCTGGGTGCCGAGGGTCTCTCCCCACACCTGCGTGACGGGCGCCGCCACGGTGCTGGAGGAGCCGGTCACGCCGCGAGCGTCCTGCACCCTGACGAGGAGGCGGCCCGGCCGCCCCTGGTCCGAGTGCAGCCGGAACCTGCCCTCGTACGCCGTCGGCACGGTCTCGACCGCCCGCGCTCCGGGCTCCTGTACGTCGATGGTCCAGGCCCGGCCTGCGGAGCGGGCCACCACGAGGTCCTGGTCGACCGTCCACCCCGCCACGAGCAGGTTCCGGTCGGGGACCGGGTACGTCGTGAGGTCGCCGGTGCTGATGTCCAGCCGTACGACGGCGCCGGGCTGGGCGAAGACGGCGAAGCGGCCCCTACCTCCCAGGGCGCGCGGCCCCAGGGGCACGTCCGGCTCGTCGTCCGGCCCTCGGACCGGGAGCAGGCGCAGCCTGTCGGCGAGGACCTGCTTCCCCGTGGAGGTGACGAGCACCGCCCGGTAGGCCGCCCCTTCAGGGCGCAGGTACACCGCGGCCACCGCCTCGAGAGGCCGGGGCAGGTCGGACAGGCGGGTCACCCGCGCCGCCGTGTCGATGACGGACGGAACGCCCGCGTCGAACTCGCCGAGCTGCCCCTCCTCTCCCTCCGGGGGCAGCTCCGCGTAGACCGTGCCGTCGGCGAGTGTCCGCAGCGCCGCGCTCGTCGTCGCGGTGGGCCCCGGGGTGGGGCGTGGGGCATCGGTCAGGCGCAGTGCCACCACGAGGGCCAGGACGACGGTCGTGAGGCCCACGGCCGCCACGGCGCGGCGCCGCCTGGCTCGGCGGCGCTCCACGGCGACAGCCCAGGACCGGTGAGCGACGTCGAGCTCCGGTACGGCGGCACTGAGCCTCTCGAGCAGCTGCCCGGGCTCGACCTCGCCCAGGCGCCGCGACCCGTCGGCCGCGACGGGAGCCGCTGCTCGGCGCACCTCGTGCAGGGCCGCCTCGGCGTGTCGCACACTGCCGCCGGAGACCCCCAGGAGCTGGGCCGTCTCCACCTCGCTGCGGCCTTCGAACCAGCGCAGGGTCAGCACTGCTCGCTGGCGCGCCGTCAGGGCCTCCAGCGGGAAGGCATCGACGGCACTGCCGTGCGCGGCAGCCTGGGCGAGATCCCGGCGGGCAGCGCGCGAGGACGCCGCGGCCCGGTAGAGGATGCGGCGCACCGAGGCGTCGGGGTCGTCCTCGCGGGCACGCTGCCAGCGGTCGGCGAGGCGGGCGAGAGCGTCCACGACGAGGGCTTCGGCCTCCGCCAGGTCCCCGCAGACGAGATAGGCCCCGCGCAGCAGGCGGTGCTGCCGAGCTCTGGCGTAGCGGGCGAAGTCCGCGTCCGGCTCGCGCCGCATTCCACCCTCCGACTACGCAGGCTCGGCGTCAGCAGCCGAGCAGCCGCCCGGCGAGGTAGCCCTCGACCTGGTCCAGCCCTACACGGTCCTGCGCCATCGAGTCGCGCTCGCGGATCGTCACCGCCTGGTCCTGGAGGGTGTCGAAGTCCACGGTGATGCAGAACGGCGTGCCGATCTCGTCCTGTCGCCGGTAGCGCCGGCCGATGGCTCCGGCATCGTCGAACTCGATGTTCCAGTGTCGGCGTAGGGCGGCGGCGAGGTCGCGGGCCTTCGGCGACAGGTCGGCGTTGCGGGAGAGCGGCAGGACCGCCGCCTTCACCGGCGCCAGCCTCGTGTCGAGCCTGAGCACGACGCGCTTGTCGACCCCGCCCTTGGTGTTGGGCGCCTCGTCCTCGGTGTAGGCGTCCACGAGGAAGGTCATCAGGCTGCGCGAGAGGCCAGCCGCGGGCTCGATGACGTAGGGCGTGTACTTCTCGCCGGTGGCCTGGTCGAAGTAGACGAGCTCCGTGCCGGAGTGCTTGCTGTGCGTCGTCAGGTCGAAGTCCGTGCGGTTGGCGATGCCTTCCAGCTCACCCCACTCGCTGCCCGTGAAGCCGAACCGGTACTCGATGTCCACCGTCCGCTTGGAGTAGTGGCTCAGCTTCTCCTGGGCGTGCTCGTAGTGGCGCAGGTTGTCGGGCCTGATGCCGAGGTCGGTGTACCAGCGGGTGCGCTCGTCGATCCAGTACTGGTGCCAGTCCTCGTCGTCACCCGGCTTGACGAAGAACTCCATCTCCATCTGCTCGAACTCGCGGGTGCGGAAGATGAAGTTGCCAGGGGTGATCTCGTTGCGGAAGCTCTTGCCGGTCTGCGCGATGCCGAACGGCGGCTTCTTGCGGGCGGAGTTCATCACCGAGAGGAAGTTGAGGAAGATGCCCTGCGCCGTCTCGGGGCGCAGGTAGTGCAGGCCCGACTGGTCCTCGACGACGCCGAGGTAGGTCTTGAGCAGGCCGGAGAACTGGCGCGGCTCCGTCCACTGCCCTCGTGTCCCGCAGTTGGTGCACGCGACATCGGTCAGCTTGACGTCGTCGGGGTTGTCCAGGCCCTTCTTCTCGGCCACCGCCTCCTGCAGGTGGTCCGCCCGGAACCGCTTGTGGCAGCTCAGGCACTCCACGAGGGGGTCGGAGAAGGTGGCGACGTGACCCGAGGCCTCCCACGTCTGGCGTGGCAGGATCACCGAGCTGTCGAGACCCACGATGTCCTCGCGCCCGGTGACCATCGACTTCCACCACTGCCGTTTGATGTTCTCCTTGAGCTCGACCCCGAGCGGCCCGTAGTCCCACGCCGACCGCGTCCCGCCGTAGATCTCGCCGCAGGGAAAGACGAACCCGCGGCGCTTGCACAGGGAGACGACGGTGTCGACGGTGGAGGGTGCGGCCATGCGCAGAAGGTTACTGTGCGGTCCGGCCAGCCTCGACGGCGTATGCCGGGTGTCCGGCGAGACCCCGGCACGCCTTAGAGTGCCCGCGTGTCCACGCGCCAACGCATCGAGAGGGTCAGCACCCCGGCACTCCGGTGGCTCGACAGCCTCCCGAGGGTCGTGCCGTTCGGCCTGGTGCTCGCCCTGATGGTCGCGGGCCTGTTCGTGCCGGGGTGGGGCTGGCTGCTCCTCCTCGTCGTCGTGCTGTTCCTGGTCTGGACCCTCTACCTCTCCTGGCCGGTCCTCGAGGCGACGCCTCGGCTCGCCCGCGTCGCGGTGATCCTCCTGGCCATGGCCATCACGGTCACCCAGGCCTTCCCGAGGCACTGAGAGTCACCCAGCACTGACCTACCGGAAACCGCAGCCGTTTGACCCAGCCGTTTGACAATGATTCTCACTTTCGTTGAGAATCATTGTCATGACGTACGCACTCCTCCGCCTCGCTGCGACGAGCCTCGCGGTGGCGCTGGCCGCGGCGTGCGGTACGTCCGGCAGCAGTGGCGGCGCCGGTGACAAGCTCACCGTCGTGGCGGCCTTCTACCCGCTGGAGTACGCCGCCAGCCAGGTCGGCGGCGGGTACGTCTCGGTGAAGCCACTGACCAAGCCGGGCGCGGAGCCGCACGACCTCGAGCTCACGCCCCGGCAGGTGGCCGACGTGGCGCAGGCCGACGTCGTGGTCTACGAACGAGGCTTCCAGCCTGCCGTCGACGCGGCGGTAGCAAGGCAGGCTCGGCACCGCGCGTTGGACGTCGCCCCGGCGGCGCGCCTGACCCTCACCCTCACCGAGGACGACCACTCGGACGACCACGCGGGCGAGCCGAACCCGACGGACCTCACCAAGGGCGCTCCCGACCCACACTTCTGGCTGGACCCCCTGCGGTACGCCGATGTCGGCGACGCCATCGCCGGCGAGCTGGCTGCGAAGGATCCCTCCCATGCCGACTCCTACCGGGCGAACGCGCAGGCGTTCCGCGCCACGCTCACCTCGCTCGACGCCGAGCTGCGGACAGGCCTGAGCAGGTGCCGGCTCAAGGACCTGGTCACCTCGCACGCCGCCTTCGGGTACCTGGCACGGGCCTACGGCCTGCGGCAGTACAGCATCACCGGCCTGTCACCCGAAGGCGAGCCCAGCCCCACCGCTCTGGCTCGGCTGGCCGCGCTCATCCGCGAGACCGGCGCCACTACCGTCTACGCCGAGACGCTGGTCAGCCAGGACGTCGCCAAGACCCTCGTCCGTGAGACGGGCGCCAGGATGGCGGTCCTCGACCCGGTCGAGGGCATCACGTCTGTCTCCTCGGGCCACGACTACCCGGCCGTGATGCGCGCGGACCTCACCACCCTGCGCGCCGGACAGGAGTGCTCATGACGACCGCCTCCCCTGCAGAGCCGACCGCCGCTCCACCCATCCTGCGGCTTCGACAGGCCTCCTTCGGCTACACCGACCAGCCCGTGGTCCAAGGCGCCGACCTGACCGTACGGGCGGGGGAGGTCGTCGCGGTGCTGGGACCGAACGGCTCCGGCAAGTCCACCCTCGTCCGGGGCCTGATGGGCCTCACCACCCACCTCGGCGGCGAGGTCGAGCTCTTCGGGGTGCCGCGGGCAGAGTTCCACGACTTCGCACGCCTCGGCTATGTGCCCCAGCGGCATACGTTGTCGGCCTCCGTGCGGGCCACCGCTGCCGAGATCGTGGCCGTCGGCAGGCTGGCACACCACCACTGGTGGCGGCCCCTGCTGAGGTCGGCCCGAGACACCGAGATCGTCGAACGGGCGCTGGAGGTCGTGGGCCTGTCCGAGCGGGCCGCTGCGGACGTCTCGACGCTGTCCGGCGGCCAGCAGCGCCGGGTCCTCATCGCCCGGGCCCTCGCCTCGGACCCCGATATCCTCGTCATGGACGAACCGACCGCCGGCATCGACGCGGCGAACCAGCACGTCCTCGCAGAGGTCCTCTCCCGGCTCGCCCGCCGCGGGACCACCATGGTCATCGTCACCCACGAGCTGGCGGCCCTGGCCGGCATCGTCACGCGGATCGTCGTCATCCAGTCGGGGCACGTCGCGTTCGACGGGACGCCTGACGCATTCGCATCGAGGGCAGGGGACTTCGACGCCGGCGCTCATGACCATCACGATGACGACGACAACCGGCTGACCCCCACCGCGCTCGCGGCGGCCCCTGCCGCCGGGCCCCTCGACCCCAAGGGGGTGCGACGCTCGTGACCGAGCTGCTGTCCCTGGACTTCATGCGTCAGGCCTTGCTGGCCGCGGTGCTGGTAGGCATCGCCGCACCGCTCGTCGGGGTCTTCCTCGTCCAGCGGCGCCTGTCCCTCATCGGCGACGGTATGGGTCACGTGGCGCTGGCCGGCGTGGCCGTCGGCGTCCTCACAGGTCACGCGCCGGTCCTCACCGCACTGCTCGCGGCGGTCGCGGCCGCAGTCGCCATCGAGCTCATCCGGGGCCGTGGCAGGACCAGCGGGGACGTTGCGCTCGCGGTGATGTTCTACGGCGGCATCGCGGCCGGGGTGGTCATCATCGCCAAGTCGCCGAGCAGCAGTCCCGCCAACCTCACCGCGTACCTCTTCGGGGCCATCACGACGGCGGACCAGCGCGACCTGTGGGTCTTCGCCGGGCTGGCGGTCGTGGTGCTCCTCACGACCTGGGTGCTGCGCCCCTGGCTGTTCGCCGTGGCGAACGACGAGGAGTACGCACGCGCCGGCGGGCTGCCGGTCACCGGTCTGAACATCGCGCTCGCCGTCCTCACCGCCGTCACCGTCGTCGTCTCGATGCGAGTGGTCGGGCTGCTGCTCATCAGCGCGTTGATGATCATCCCCAACGCGACGGCCCAGCTGCTGGGCCGCAGCTTCCGCGCTTCGGTGCGCTGGGCGGTGCTCGTCGGCGTGGTGTCGAGCGTCGGCGGGGTCGTCGCGTCGTTCTACGCGGAGACTCCCTCGGGCGGGACGATCGTGCTGCTGGCCATCGCCCTGTTCGTCGTCGCGGCGAGCGCCAGTGCCGCCATCGCCAAGGCCCGGGCGCACCAGCACCGCCGGGCCGAACGCCACGACCACGAGCACGGCCCGGACTGCGGACATGCCGCCATCGAGCACCATGACCACGTCGACTATGTGCACGACGGCCACAGGCACGCGGCGCACGAAGGCCACTACGACGAGCACGACCCCGCCCGTCACGAAGCCCGGAAGGAGAACGCGCAGCCATGACCAGAGTGGAAGAACGCCGGACCATGGAGGCCAGCCGGCGCCCGACCCGCCAGCGCGCCGCAGTGGCGGCCGCGCTGGCCGACACGGACGAGTTCCGCTCCGCCCAGGAGCTTCACGCCGTGCTACGCGAGTCGGGCGACCAGGTCGGGCTCGCTACGGTCTACCGCACGCTGCAGAGCATGGCCGCCGACGGCGACATCGACATGCTGCGCACCGACGAGGGCGAGGCGGTCTACCGGGCCTGCTCCACGGGGCACCACCACCACCTGGTGTGCCGGGTCTGCGGTCGCACCGTCGAGGTGGAGGGGCCGACCGTCGAGGCGTGGACGTCGAGGGTCAGCGCCGAGCACGGTTTCACCGACGTGCGTCACACGCTCGAGATCGTCGGCACCTGCCAGGAGTGTCGCCGCTAGGCCGTGACGCTGAGGCCGGTGAGGTCGCTGGGCCGCGAGGTGGCCCAGGACCTCAGGCGGAGGGCACATCCACCGCGCCTCCGTATCGCCGGTCGCGCTCGGCGTACGTCTGGATCGCGGCCCAGAGATGCCGCCGGTCGTAGTCGGGCCATAGGGTGTCCTGGAACACCAGCTCCGCATACGCGCTCTGCCAGAGCAGGAAGTTGCTCGTCCGCTGCTCGCCCGAGGATCGCACGAAGAGGTCGACGTCGGGCATGTCCGGCTCGGGCAGGTGGCGCGCGATCGTGCGCTCGTCGATGGAGCCCGGTCTCAGCCTGCCGCGCTGCACCTGCTCGGCGATCCGCTGGACGGCGTCGGCGATCTCTGCGCGACCGCCGTAGTTGACGCAGAAGTAGAGCGTCAGGCCGGTGTTGTGCCGCGTCAGCTCCTGTGCGGTCTCCAGCTCCTTGATGACGGAGCCCCACAGCCGAGGCCGACGCCCGACCCACCGCATCCGGACGCCCCACTCGTGGAGCTGGTCGCGCCGACGCCGGATGACGTCGCGGTTGAAGCCCATCAGGAAGCGCACCTCGTCGGGGCTGCGCTTCCAGTTCTCGGTGGAGAAGGCGTACGCGGACAGGTGGGTCACCCCTGCCTCGATGGCGCCGGCGGTCACGTCGAGCAGCGCCGCCTCCCCCGCCTCGTGTCCCTTCGTCCGGGGCAGCCCACGCTGGTTGGCCCACCGACCGTTGCCGTCCATGACGATGGCGACGTGCCGGGGCACGAGCTCCGTGGGCAAGGAGGGAGGTCTGGCGCCGCTCGGGTGGGAGAACGGCGTGAGGTACGCACCGCTCACGGCTGGGCCGCCGTGCGCACCGGTGGGAGCGAGGGGTGGACGTGCGCCGGCGCGTCCGCGTCCCGGCGGTCCACCAGACGCAGCGAGCGCACCCCGCGCTCGAGGTGCCACTGCAGGAACGCGCTCGCCAGCGTGCTGCCCTCCCGGCGGTGCCGGCTCTGCGAGGCATCGGCGACCACCCAGTCCCCCGCGAGCAGCGCAGCCAGCAGGGCCAGGGTCTCGGGGGCCGGCGCAGCGGAGCCCATCGGACGGCATACCGGGCACACGGTGCCGCCTGCGGCCAGGTTGAAGGCGCGGTGGGGCCCCTGCGCACCGCAGCGCGCACAGTCATGGAAGCTGGGGGCCCATCCGGCGATGGCCAGCGCGCGCAGCAGGTAGGCGTCGAGCACGAGGCCGGGGTCGTGGGCGCCCTCGGCCATGGACCGCAACGCACCCTGGAGCAGCAGGTACTGCTGCAGGTTGGGCTCCCGCTCCTCGGTGAGCCGGTCGGCCGTCTCCAGCATTGCCGCCGCAGCCGTGTACGTGGTGTAGTCGCGCGCCAGCACGTCACCCCACGAGGCAAGCGACTCCGCCTGGGTCACCGTGTCGAGGCTGCGCCCTTCGTAGCACTGGACGTCCACCATCATCCCCGGCTCGAGCCGTGCACCGAACCGGCTCCTCGTGCGGCGTACCCCCTTACCGACCACCCGGACCTTGCCCAGCGTGCGCGTCAGCATGGTGACGATGCGGTCGGCCTCGCCCAGCTTCTGGGTGCGTAGGACGATCCCTTCGTCGCGGTACAGGGGCATGGGCCCATTGTCCCGCACCGGTCGCGCGCGGGCGGGAGGCCGTGCCGGACCTCCTGATGAACCTCTGCCGAACCTCTCCGCAGTCCTGGCGACTACTAGTACATACGTTCGAAGGAGCGTTATGCTGCGTGAATGGCTATGGCATGGCAGGCCTCGCTCCTCGACGTCGGTGACGAGATCGCGCTGCAGCCGCTCGGCACGGCGACTCGGCGCACGGAGCTGTCCCGTGGGGCGTGGGTCGACTACCGGCCGGGCTGGCTCGCCGGAGCCGACCGGCTCTTCGACCTTCTTCACCGGGAGGTCCCCTGGCACGCCGAGCGGCGCGAGATGTACGAGCGTCTGGTGGACCTTCCGCGCCTGCTGAAGTTCTACGACGAAGGAGAGCCGCTGCCCCATCCGGCCCTGGCGCAGGCCCGGGAGGACCTTACGGACCGATACGCCGACGAGCTGGGCGAGCCCTTCGTCACCGCCGGGATGTGCCTCTACCGGGACGGCAAGGACTCGGTGGCCTGGCACGGCGACCGCATCGGCCGGGCCAAGAACCTGGACACGATGGTCGCGATCCTGTCCGTGGGGTCGGCTCGCTCGCTGATGCTGCGGCCACGAGGGGGCGGCGACTCCCTGCGGTTCTCCCTGGGCCACGGCGACCTGGTCGTCATGGGTGGCTCGTGCCAACGCACCTGGGACCACTGCGTGCCGAAAACCGCGAGACCGGTGGGCCCCCGCATCTCCGTCCAGTTCCGCCCGCGCGGCGTCCGCTGACCCGATGGCTCAGCCAGCGGCGACCGCGCGTTCGGCTCGGTTCACCGCCGACAGAACAGCCGTGAGCGAGGCCTTGACGATCGAGGAGTGCAGGCCCACTCCCCACAGCACGCGGTCGCCCACGGCGCACTCGACATAGGCGGCGGCCCTGGCGTCCCCGCCCGCCGACAGCGCGTGCTCGGCGTAGTCGAGCACGCGGACGTCTACGCCCAGCCTGGACAGCGCGTCGATGAAGGCGGCGATCGGCCCGTTGCCGTCTCCCTCCACGGTGACCTCGCGGCCGTGGTCCAGCATGGTGGCCACGATGTGGTCAGACCCGCCGGTCTCGCTGACCAGGGTGTGGTCCACCGGGGTGAACCGGCCCCAGGCGTTCGCAGCGCCGCCCACCGCGGGCAGGTACTCGTCCTGGAAGGCCTCCCACAGCTGCGCGGGACTGACCTCGCCACCCTCGCTGTCGGTCTTGCCCTGGACGACTCCGCTGAACTCGATCTGCAGGCGGCGCGGCAGGTCCAGCTGGTGCTCCGTCTTGAGGATGTACGCGACGCCGCCCTTGCCCGACTGGCTGTTCACGCGCACGACCGCCTCGTACGACCGTCCGACGTCGTGCGGGTCGATGGGCAGGTACGGGACTCCCCAGACCAGCTGGTCGATGGACCTTCCCGAGGAGGCCACCTGGCGGTCCATGTCCTCGAAGCCCTTCTTGATGGCGTCCTGGTGGGAGCCCGAGAAGGCCGTGAAGACGAGGTCGCCGCCCCACGGATGCCGTTCGGGCACCGGCAGCTGGTTGCAGTGCTCGACCGTCCGGCGGATCTCGTCGAGGTTCGAGAAGTCGATCTGCGGGTCGATGCCCTGGCTGAACAGGTTCATCCCGAGGGTGACGAGGTCCACGTTGCCGGTGCGCTCGCCGTTGCCGAAGAGGCACCCCTCGATGCGGTCGGCACCCGCAAGGTAGCCGAGCTCGGCGGCCGCGACGCCCGTCCCACGGTCGTTGTGCGGGTGCAGCGAGACCACGACCGACTCCCGGCGCTCCAGATGCCGCGTCATCCACTCGATGGAGTCGGCATAGACGTTCGGAGTCGCCATCTCGACCGTGGCCGGGAGGTTGATGATCATCTTGTGGTCCGGCGTCGGGTCGATGACGTCGATGACCTCGTTGCAGATGCGCACGGCGAAGTCGAGCTCAGTCCCGGTGTAGGACTCCGGGCTGTACTCGTAGTACACGGTGGTGTCCGGGATGGTCTCCTCCAGCTTGCGGCACAGCCTCGCCGCCTGGAGCGCGATGTCGACGATGCCGTCCTGGTCGAGGCCGAACACGACCCTGCGCTGGAGCACCGACGTCGAGTTGTAGAAGTGGACGATCGCCTGCTTCGCCCCACGGATGGCGTCGAACGTCCGCTCGACGAGATGGTCGCGACACTGGGTCAGGACCTGGATGGTCACGTCCCGGGGGATCATGTCGTCCTCGATGAGCATGCGCACGAAGTCGAAGTCGGTCTGGCTCGCGCTGGGGAAGCCGACCTCGATCTCCTTGTACCCCATACGGACGAGGAGCTCGAACATCCGCTTCTTGCGGTCCGGGCTCATCGGGTCGATCAGCGCCTGGTTCCCGTCCCTCAGGTCGACAGCGCACCACCGGGGCGCGTGCTGGATCACCCTGGTGGGCCAGGTCCGGTCCGGCAGGTCGACCTTGATCTGGTCCTGGAACGGCAGGTACTTGGCGACCGGCATCCCGGAGGGCTGCTGCGGGTGGATCATGGTCTCTCGCCTATCGGTTCGTTGCTGGGTGGCTCGGTCAGAGCCTCAGCCTGGGCAACGCTACTCCGCGACGAGGGGCGGCTGATCTGTCAGGCCCCGCCGCGGCGGCGAAGGAGAAGGTGCACGAGACGCACGGCAGGAGAGTATGTCGCCGCGGATCGACGCGTCCATCTTCGCCACGTCGCCGCTCACGATCCGGACAGCAGCGTGGCTCAGGCGAAGATGCCGGAGTACGCATTGAGCGCGGGCTGCCCGCCGAGGTGGGCGTACAGGACGGTGGAGCCCGCAGGGATCTCCCCCGACGACACCAGGTCGACCAGTCCGGCCATGGACTTCCCCTCGTAGACCGGGTCGATGATCATGCCTTCCAGCCGCCCGCTGAGCCGGATGGCCTCGACCGTCGAGTCGACCGGGATGCCGTACAGATCCCCAGCCCACCCCTCGAGTACCGTGACCTCGTCGTCCCTGAGCTCACGCTCGAGGCCGATGAGGCCGGCGGTGTGGCGGGCGATCCGCCTGACCTGGTCACGGGTGCGTTCGAGCGTGGCGGAGGCGTCGACGCCGAGGATCCGGCGGGTGGGTCCGCCGGCGTCCTCGAGCGCCGCGAAGCCGGCGACCATGCCGGCGTGGGTGGAGCCGGTCACCGTGCAGACGACGATGGTGTCGAAGAACACGCCCAGCTCCCGCTCCTGCTGGGCGACCTCGTAGGCCCACCCCGCGAACCCGAGACCGCCGAGCGGGTGCTCGGAGGCACCGGCAGGGATCCCGTACGGCTTCCCACCGGACTCCTCGACCTCCCGGAGGGCGTCCTCCCAGGAGGAACGGATGCCGATGTCGAACCCGTGTGGGTCCAACCTCGCGTCCGCGCCCATGATCCGCGACAGGAGGATATTTCCCACCTTGTCGTTCACCGGGTCGTCCCAGTCCACCCACCGCTCCTGGACGAGCCTGCACCGCAGCCCCAGCTTCGCCGCCACTGCGGCCACCTGACGGGTGTGGTTGGACTGGTACCCGCCGATCGAGACCAGCGTGTCTGCCCCCTGCGCGAGAACGTCCGGAACGATGTACTCCAGCTTCCGGGTCTTGTTGCCACCGAACGCCAGACCGCTGTTGCAGTCCTCGCGCTTGGCCCAGAGGTCGGCACCGCCGAGGTGCGCCGTGAGCCGGTCGAGCCGGTGCACGGGACTGGGCCCGAAGGTGAGGGGGTACCGCGGAAAGTCGTGGATCGACACGTCATTCTCCTTCTCGGGGATCGAGCGGGGCGCACGGCTGCGGGAAACCGGATGCGACGATGGCCGTGCCGCCGCCACCATGGTCTCCATGAAGCTTCCCGACGGACTCAGGTCCCGGCCGCTGACGCCGGCTGACGCCCACGCGACGTACGAGCTGTTCGCGGCAGCCGAGAAGCACGACACCGGCCAGGTGGTCGTCGAGCCGGAGGACATCGAGGGGGGCTGGGCCCGTCCGAGCTTCGACCTCGAGCACGAGAGTGTCGGTGTCTTCGACCGGGAGCGGCTCGTGGCTGCCGGTGAGGTGTACAAGGCGCGCCGGGCCGAGGCGACCGTTCACCCGGCGGACCGGGGACGCGGCATCGGCACCTGGCTGGCGACGTGGGCCCAGGAGTGCAGCGCCCGCAGAGGAGGGACCGTCGTCGGACAGACTGTCCCGGTGGGCGGGGACGCCGAGGCGCTGTTCCGGCGGCTCGGCTACCGCAAGGGCTGGCAGTCCTGGGTGCTCGTGGTGCCGGAAGGGGCTCGGATCGAGCCCCAGCCGCTGCCCAGGGGCTACACGCTGCGCGACTTGCGTCCCGGCATCGACGACGAGGCGGCCTTCCGCCTCGTCGAGGACGCGTTCAACGAGTGGCCGGACCGTCAGGCCAGCACCTTCGAGGACTGGGCGGCCGGCACCATCCACCGCCCCGGGTTCGAGCCGTGGCAGCTGCGGCTGGCGGTGGCACCGGACGGAGCGGCGGCGGCCGTCGCCTTCACGATCATGACGGACGGCTGCGGCTACGTGGACCAGCTCGCCACGCGCCGTGACCAGCGAGGCAAGGGCTTGGCTCGGGCCCTGCTGGTCGACGCCTTCGCCAGAGCACGCGAGCACGGCGCCACGCGTAGCGAGCTGGCCACGGACTCGCGGACAGGCGCCCTGCCGCTCTACGAGCATGTCGGGATGCAGATCAGCCAGTGGTACCAGCACTGGATGACCGACGTCCCAGCACGGTGAGCACCTGAGCGCCGTCAGCGGCGCTTGAGCAGCTCTTCGGCGATCTGGACGGCGTTGAGGGCCGCGCCCTTGCGCAGGTTGTCCCCCACGACGAACAGCACGAGGCCCTTGCCCTGTGGTGCCGCCTGGTCGGCGCGGACGCGACCCACGAACACCTCGTCACGACCTGCCGCCTCCAGCGGGTTCGGCACGTCTGCCACGACGACTCCGGGCGCCTTCGCCAGCAGCCGCAGGGCCTCGTCGGTGGACAGGTCGGAGGAGAACTCCGCGTGGATGGCCAGCGAGTGCCCGGTGAAGACCGGGACCCTGACGCAGGTGCCCGAGACCCGCAGGTCGGGCAGGTGCAGGATCTTGCGCGACTCGTTGCGCAGCTTCTGCTCCTCGTCGGTCTCCAACGAGCCGTCGTCGACGATGGAGCCGGCGAGCGGGATGACGTTGAAGCCGACGGGGACCGCGTACACGGTGGCCGGCGGGACCTGCACCGCACGGCCGTCGAGCGCCAGCTCGGCCGGCGCGCCCGCGGCATAGGCGCCGCGCAGCTGGCCGTCGAGCTCCTGCACGCCCTTGCCCCCGGAGCCGGACACGGCCTGGTACGAGGCCACGGTGAGACGGACCAGGCCGGCTGCGTCGTGCAGCGGCTTCAGCACCGGCATCGCCGCCATGGTGGTGCAGTTCGGGTTGGCGACGATTCCCTTCGGGACCGAGTCCAGGTCGTCGGCGTTGACCTCGCTGACCACGAGCGGGACGTCGGGGTCCTTGCGCCAGGCGGAGGAGTTGTCGACGACCACGGCGCCGGCCGCAGCGACCTTCGGCGCCCACTCCTTCGACGTCGAGCCGCCATTGGAGAACAGTGCGATGTCGAGCCCGGAGAAGTCCGCCGTGGCGGTGTCCTCCACCGTCACCTCGGTGCCCGCCCAGGGCAGGGTGGTCCCCGCCGAACGCTCGGACGCGAAGTAGCGCATCTCGTCCACCGGGAAGCCACGCTCGCTCAACAGCGTGCGCATGACCGACCCGACCTGGCCCGTGGCTCCGAAGACTCCGACTCGCATGGGCGCAAGTCTAGAAGGCCACCCGGGACGTCGGGTCTCGGGCCCACGATGTGGCGAGATGCCTGCGGAGCGCGAGCCGGAGCCGCGCGGCTCAGAAGCCCAGCCGCTGCAGCTGCTTGGGGTCGCGCTGCCAGTCCTTGGCGATCTTGACGTGCAGGTCGAGGTACACCTTCTGGCCCAGCAGGGCCTCGATGCCCCGGCGGGCTGTCGTCCCGACCTGTCGCAGCCGTGAGCCCCCCCGGCCGATGATGATGGCCTTCTGGGAGGAACGCTCGACGAACACGTTGACCCGGACGTCGAGCAGCGGCTTGTCCGCAGGGCGGCCCTCGCGCGGCACCATCTCCTCGACGACCACCGCCAGCGAGTGGGGCAGCTCGTCGCGGACGCCCTCCAGCGCCGCCTCGCGGACCAGCTCCGCGATCATGATCGTCTCCGGCTCGTCGGTCAGGACTCCCTGGGGGTAGAGCGGTCCCGGAGAGGGCGGAAGGTAGGACGACAGCACCTGCGCCACGTCGTCGACCTGACGGCCGTCCACGGCGGAGCACGGCACGATCGCGTCCCACGAGCCCAGCTGGTCGATCGAGATGAGGTGCTCGGCCAGCCGTTGGCGGTCCACGGCGTCGATCTTCGTGGCGATCGCCACGACCGGTCGCCGCTTTCCCTGCTGGATCTCCTTGAGCTCGCGGGCGATGAAGGAGTCCCCCGGCCCGGTCTTCTGGTCCGCCGGCAGGCAGAACCCGATCACGTCCACCTCGAGCAGGGTCTCCCGCACCACGTCGTTGAGCCGCTCGCCGAGCAGCGTCCGCGGCTTGTGCAGACCGGGGGTGTCGACGAGCACCAGCTGGGAGGTGGGGGTGGTGACGATGCCCCGGATCGTGTGCCGGGTGGTCTGCGGCTTGGACGAGGTGATGGCGACCTTGTGGCCCACCAAGGCGTTCGTCAGCGTCGACTTTCCGGCGTTGGGGCGTCCGACCAGGCAGGCGAAGCCGGCGACATACGCGGCGCCATCCGCGGCGACATCGCCAGGCACCTGCCTGCTCGGACCGTCGGCCGTCATGACACTCCCTCGCGCTCTGGCTCCACGGTACTGGGCCGCACCGGGAGGGCCTCACCCTCAGGTGCCGGCTGCGCCATCCGCTCGACGATCACCGAGGCGATGCGGTGGCGACGGCCAGCCATCCGCTCCGCCGTCAGCCGCAGGCCGCCGACCTCGCAGCGAGAGCCGACGATGGGAACCCGGCCGATGGTCTTGCCGATGAGACCTCCCACGGTGTCGACCTCGTCCTCCTCGATGTCCACGTCGAAGAGGTCCGCGAGGTCGTCGATGTCCATGGTGGCGGGCACCCGGAACCTCCCGTCGCCCAGCTCCTCGACACCGGGCGCCTCCCGGTCGTACTCGTCGGCGATCTCGCCGACGATCTCCTCGAGGATGTCCTCGATCGTCACGAGGCCCGCCGTGCCGCCGTACTCGTCCACGACCACGGCGAAGTGGCTCTGGTCGCGCTGCATCTCGCGCAGCAGGTCGTCGACCGGCTTGCTCTCCGGGACGAAGTGCATGGGCCGCATCTGGGTCGTGACCGGCAGCGACCCCGCGTCGTGGTCGGCGTTGACCCGCCGGGCGACGTCCTTGAAGTACAGCAGCCCCAGCACGTCGTCCGACCCGTCTCCCACCACGGGGATCCTGGAGAACCCGGAACGCAGGAACAGCGACATGGCGGACCGCAGCGTCTTCTCGCCGTCGATGGTCACCATGTCGGTGCGCGGCACCATGACCTCGCGGACGACGGTGTCGCCGAGCTCGAAGACGGAGTGGATCATCTCGCGCTCCTGCGCCTCGATGACCGCGCTCTCGCCGGCGAGGTCGACGAGGTCGCGCAGCTCCGACTCGTTCTGGAACGGACCGTCGCGGTACCCGCGGCCCGGCGTCACCGCGTTGCCCAGCGCGACGAGCACCCGGGCGAGCGGGCCGAGGAAGGTCCGCAGGCCCACGATGACCGGCGAGGCCAGCAGCGCCACCGTGTCCGAGTGCTGACGGCCCAGGGTGCGCGGCGAGACCCCGACGACCACGAAGGAGACCAGCGCCATCACTCCGATCGCCAGGAGCAGCGGCTTCCAGAACCCGTCGACGAGGTCGACGGCCCCCAGGGTGATCAGGACAGCGGTCGTCGCCTCGGCGACGATACGCAGGAACGCCGTGACGGACAGGTAGGCCGCGCTGTCGCCGACCACCCGCGCAAGCGCCGCCGAACCGCGCCGCCGCTCCTCGAGCAGCTCGTGCGCGCGCACGCGGGACATCCGCCAGATCGCCGCCTCGGCCGCCGAGAGGAGGAAGGCCAGCGCGATGCTGAGGAGCGCCGTGAGGACGAGCCCGGTCATCGGTGCCTCATCAGGTGGTGGGCCGCCCGCGGCCCGCCAGGAAGGTGAGCACGAGCTGCCGCTGCAGCTCGAACATCTCGCGCTCCTCCTCCGGCTCGGCGTGGTCGTACCCCAGCAGGTGCAGGATCCCGTGCGTCGTGAGCAGGAGCAGCTCCTCCTCGGTGGCGTGCCCCGCCTCAGCGGCCTGCCGGGCGGCGACCGAGGGGCACAGGACGATGTCGCCCAGGACGCCCTCCGCGGGCTCCTCGCCCTCCCGCCCCGGACGCAGCTCGTCCATCGGGAACGACATGACGTCGGTCGGTCCGGGCAGGTCCATCCACTGCACGTGGAGTACCTCCATGGCCGCCTCGTCGACGAGCCGCAGGCACAGGTCCGCCCCAGGGTGGACCCGCATCTCCTTCATCACGTACCGGCTCAGCGCCACGAGCTCCAGCTCGTCGAGCCGGTGGTCGGTCTCATTGAGAACGTCGACGCTCACGCTGTCCTCGTCCTCCCTGCGGACCGCTCGGCTGACCGCTCTGGTGACCGCCCTGCTGAGGGCGGGAGTGGCCGTTCTGCTGCCCCTCGTCCCACTTGCCGTAGGCGTCGACGATCGCTCCGACGAGTCGGTGGCGCACCACGTCCTGCGGCGTCAGGAGCGAGAAGTGGATGTCCTCCACGTCGGCCAGGATGTCGCGGACGACCCGGAGCCCCGAGCGGGTGCCGTCGGGCAGGTCGATCTGGGTCACGTCGCCGGTCACCACCATCTTGGAGCCGAAGCCGAGCCGGGTCAGGAACATCTTCATCTGCTCCGGCGAGGTGTTCTGGGCCTCGTCGAGGATGATGAACGCGTCATTGAGAGTTCTGCCACGCATGTAGGCGAGGGGGGCCACCTCGATCGTGCCCGCCGCCATCAGCCGGGGGATGGACTCCGGGTCGACCATGTCGTGCAGCGCGTCGTAGAGCGGTCGGAGGTAGGGGTCGATCTTGTCGTTGAGGGTCCCGGGCAGGAAGCCCAGCCGCTCTCCCGCCTCGACGGCCGGTCGGGTCAGGATGATCCGGTTCACCTGCTTGGCCTGGAGCGCTGCAACGGCCTTGGCCATGGCGAGGTACGTCTTGCCCGTGCCCGCCGGTCCGATGCCGAAGACCACGGTGTGCTGGTCGATCGCGTCGACGTAGTGCTTCTGGTTCAGCGTCTTGGGACGGATCGTCCGGCCGCGGGAGGACACGATGTTCATCGTCAGCACGTCGGCCGGCCGCTCCGACGTCTGGGCGCGGAGCATGCTGATGGAGCGCTCCACCGCGTCCCGGTTCAGCGGCTGGCCGCCCTCGATCACGAGCAGCAGCTCGTCGATCGTGCGCTCGGCCAGAGCCACCTCGGCGCTCGGGCCGGACAGGTGGAACTCGTTGCCCCGGACGTGGATCTGCAGCTGGGGAAAGGCCCGCTCCATGGTGCGCAGGAGCTCGTCGCGCGGACCCAGCAGCGTCACCATCTGGACCTGTGGCGGGATCTCCACGGTGTGGGTGGGGACCGGGCGGGCAGCGTCGGGTGCTCCGCCCGGCGTGGTCGGATGGTCGGCATCAGGCATGGTCCACCCAGTCTACGGTGCGCCTCAGCCAGGCGGCCACGTCAGTGCCCGGCCCCCCAGGACATGCAGATGCGCGTGCAGCACGGACTGCTGCGCGTCGGCCCCCGTGTTGAACACCGTGCGGTAGCCGCCTTCCGCCACCCCCTCCTGACGAGCCACCTGCGCCGCTGCGCCGAGCAGGGCGACGAGGTCGTCCGGGGCCTGCTCGGCGAGGGCGGCCACGGTGGGGACGTGCAGCCTCGGGATGACGAGGACATGGGTGGGGGCCTGCGGGTCGACGTCCCGGAAGGCCACCGTGGCCTCGTCCTCGTGGACCAGAGTCGCCGGGATCTCACCGGAGGCGATCCTGCAGAAGAGGCAGGCCGCGTCGCGGGCACGTTCGGGGGTTCCTCGACCTGTGGTCTCCGGACCAGGTGTCGCTGCTGCCATGAACCGAGGGTATCCGCGCGTCAACCCGGCAAAGCCGCTGCGCGTCACTGGGTCGTGAGAACGTTGAGCGTGGCAGAGCGCGAGCCCGGTGGTCGGCTGCGGCCGACCGCGGACGAGGCGGTCGGCGAGCTGTACGCGGCGCACTGGAAGGGGCTCGTCCGCCTGGCCTGGCTGCTGCTGCGCGACGACCTCGCCGCAGAGGAGGTCGTGCAGGATGCGTTCATCGCGGTGCACCGCCGCTGGGACAGCCTGCGCAGCCACGAGAACGCCACCGCGTACCTGCGCCGGGCCGTGGTGAACGGCGCCCGTTCCGGCCTTCGGCACCGCGGGGTCGAGGAGCGCTACCTCACCCGCGAGCAGGGTGAGCCCACCAGCTATGCGCGGCGTACTGAGAAGAGCGCCGAGGAACGGGCACTCGACGCCGAGACGACCAGCTCCATGATCGTGGCGCTCGGGCACCTGTCCCAGCGCCAGAAAGAGGTCCTGACCATGCGCTACTACCTCGACCTGAGCGAGGCCGAGATCGCCGACGCCCTCGGCATCTCGGCCGGTTCGGTCAAGGCCCATGCCCATCGCGGGCTCGCCACCCTGCGTGACCGGATGGAGACAGCGTCATGAACAACCGGAACGGTTCCCACCCCGACTTCCTGCACCCTGACTTCGAGCCGGGCGAGTTCGACCGCGTCGAGCGTCAGCTGCGCCGCGCGCTGGCCGAGGACACCCGCCGTGTGCACCCGTCGCATCGGCTCGAGGCCATCCTCCACGAGGCGCACGAAGCCGGCCCGGTGTCGGCTACCGGAGGGAGCGGCTCGCGACGCTGGCTCGTCCCGGTGGCGGCAGCGGCCGCGGTGGCGGCGCTCGCCGGAGGGCTGCTCTGGTCGAACCAGGACGACCGCGTCGAGCCGGCTCCTCCGGTGAACTCCGGTCCGACGACGATCGCCACGACGCCGTCGATCTCCGGTTCGGCGACCGGGCCGGCGACGTCCGGGCAGTCGAGCAGCTCGGCTGCCACCACGGCTCCGACCACAGGCACCACGACCCCAGGCCAGTCCAGGACGATGGCGCTGCCGGTGTACTTCGTCGGCCCCGTCGGGGACGCGAAGCCGACCTACAAGCTCTTCCGCGAGTTCCTGCCCGGCACGGTGACCCTGCCGGCGACGGACGAGGCCAAGGCGACCGCGGCGCTCCGGCTCGCCATGAACGCCCAGCCGTACAGCAACACCGACGGCTACCTCCAGCCGTGGTCGGGCACGCGGGTCACGTCGGTGCGCGTCACGCAGGACCGCATCACGGTCGGTCTCAGCAATGGCGGCCCGCCGGCCTTCGACCGGGAGACGCAGCGGCTGGCGGTCCAGGAGCTCGTGTGGACCGCCCAGGCGGCCGTCGGCAAGGGCACCATCCCCGTGCGGTTCGAGGTGCCGGGACAAGGCAGCCTGTACGGGTCCCTGCCGACCGACCGCGACTACAACCGCCCCGCCAAGGACCAGCTCTGGAAGGACCTCGCACCGATCTGGGTCACCTCGCCGTCGCGGGACCAGGTGCTTCCCGCGAGCAAGCCGGTCGTGGTCCAAGGTCAGGCGATCGTGTTCGAGGCGACGGTCAGCTGGCAGCTCAGCCGGGGCACCACGGCGGTGAAGAACGGGCACGCGACAGCAAGCATCGGCGCCCCCGAACAGGGCAGCTACTCCTTCGAGCTCGGTCGTCTCGCGCCCGGCGACTACTCGATCCGCGTCTTCGAGACGAGCATGAAGGACGGCACCACGGTCACCGCCGAGAAGACGGTCGCGTTCTCGGTGCGGTAGGCGCCGACGGAGGGCTCAGAGCCGACCGAGGGTCGGTCGGTGCACGGCCGGCTCAGGCCCACCGGTCCCGCGCGCTGAGCACGGCCAGCGCGGCCGGGCCAGCGCTGGAGGACCGCAGCACCGTCGACCCGAGGCGGACGATGACGGCTCCGGCGGCCTCGAAGGAAGCACGCTCTTCCGGAGTGATCCCGCCCTCGGGCCCGACCACGACGAGCACGTCGCCTGCCGCAGGCAGCGGCTGGGCGGCCAGCGTCGTGGTGGCGTCCTCATGCAGGACGTACGCCGCGGCGGCGGCGGTGACCCGCTCCGCGAGCGCCTTGCTGGAGACCGTCGGGGCGACGACGGGAGCACGGGCCCGACGGGACTGCTTCGTCGCGGCCACCACGGCCGACTCCCACTTGCGCCGGGCCTTCTCCCCCCGCTCGCCTCGCCATTGGACGATGCTTCGAGCGGCCTGCCAGGGCACGACCTCGTCCACCCCCAGCTCGGTCGCCGCCTCGATCGCCTGGTCGTCCCGGTCGCCCTTCGCAAGGGCCTGCACCAGCACGAGGCGGGGCTGCGGCTCAGGCTCGTGGACGGCCCCGACCACGCGCAGGACCAGCTCGGCGGCGCCGGCACCCACTACCTCGCACGTCACCCGCGTTCCCACCCCGTCGGCCAGCATGACCTGCTCCCCGACTCCTATCCTGCGGACCGCCGCGGCATGCCTGCCCTCCGGCCCGTCCAGGACGATCGGCGACCCCGCCTGCGCACCGGCGAGCAGGGCGGGCTCGACGAGGAAGAGGGGCAGCGTCACCGTCAGACGCTACTTGGCCTTGAAGGCGTCGCGGAGCTTGCCGAACAGGCCGTGGTTGGCCGGTGACAGCCGGCCCTCCGGCCGCTCCTCACCGCGGAGCACAGCAAGCTGGCGCAGCAGCGACTCCTGCTCCTCGTCCAGACGGGTCGGCGTCATCACGTTGGCGTGCACGATGAGGTCGCCGCGCCCGGTGCCTCGCAGATGCGTGACGCCCAGCCCACGCAGCGTCATGACGTCTCCGGCCTGGGTGCCGGGCTTGATCTCCAGCTCGTCGGTCCCGTCGAGCGTGTCCAGCTTGAGGACCGTGCCGAGAGCCGCGGCCGTCATGGGGACCTCCACCGTGCAGTGCAGGTCGTCTCCCCGACGCTGGAACGTCGGGTGCGCCCGGACCGCCACCTCCACGTACAGGTCGCCGGCAGGACCGCCGCCCTGACCGACCTCGCCCTCCCCCGCCAGCTGGATGCGGGTGCCGGTGTCGACACCGGCCGGCACCTTGATCTTCAGCGTCCGGCGGGTTCTGACCCGGCCGTCGCCGGAGCACTCGAAGCACGGGCTGACCAGGACCTCGCCGTAGCCCTGGCAGGTGATGCAGGGCCGGCTGGTCATCACCTGACCGAGGAAGGAGCGCTGGACCTGCTGGATCTCGCCGCGCCCGCGGCAGACGTCACAGGTCCGGCGAGACGTACCCGGCTGCGCACCCTCACCGTGGCAGGTCGAGCACACCACGGCGGTCTCGACAGTGAGCTCCTTCTCACCCCCGAAGACGGCGTCGGCGAGCTCGAGGTCCAGCCGGATGAGAGCGTCCTGCCCGCGGCGCTGCCGCGAGCGAGGGCCCCGCTGAGCCGTCCCCGCTGCACCCCCGCCGAAGAAGGCGTCCATGATGTCGCTGAACGAGAAGCCCTGGCCGAAGCCACCGGCGGCGCCGGCGTAGGGGTCCGCACCGCGGTCGTACGACTGCTTCTTCGCCGGGTCCGACAGGACGTCGTACGCCTGGGAGACCTTCTTGAACTGCTCCTCGGCCTCCGGGCTCGGGTTCACGTCCGGGTGCAGCTTGCGGGCCATCCTGCGGTAGGCCCGCTTGATGTCCTCGGCAGAGGCGTCACGGGCCACGCCCAGGTCCTGGTAGTAGTCGTTCAACGGTTCTTTTCCTTGTCGGTGTCGCGAGTCACTGCGCGAGGATGCGGGAGACGTAGGTCGCCACGGCGCGCACAGACGCCATGGTGGTGGGGTAGTCCATCCGGGTGGGGCCCAGGACCCCGAGACCGGCGACCAGGTCGGCGCCCGTGCCGTACTCGGTCGAGACGACGGAGGTCGACTGCAGCCCCGCGTAGGGGTTCTCGTGGCCGATCCGCACAGACACGGCGTCCGCGTTCTCGCGGGCGGTGCCCAGCAGCTTGAGCAGCACCACGTGCTGCTCGAGGGCCTCGAGCACCGGTCCGATGCTCAGCGGGAAGTCGGCGCCGGCACGAGCCAGGTTCGACGTGCCGGCCAGCACGACCCGCTCCTCGCGCTCCTCCACCAGGGCGTCGTCCAGGGAGCCCACGACGGCCCGGACGAGGTCGCGCTCGCTCGGGTCGAACTCGTCGGCCAAGGAGGTGAGCGAGGCCGCCGCGTCGATGAGCCGCTCCCCCACCGCCCGGGCGTTCACCTTGGCGCGCACAAGGCCCAGCGTGGCCTCACCATCGGTGGTCGACAGGTCGCGCGGGGTCTCGATGACGCGCTGCTCGACGCGGCCGGTGTTGACGATGAGGACCACCATGAGCCGGGTGGCACCCATCGGCACCAGTTCGATGTGCCGGACGGACGAGCGGGTCAGCGACGGGTACTGCACGACCGCCACCTGCCGCGTCAGCGTCGCCAGCAGCCGCACGGTCCGGTCCACCACGTCGTCGAGGTCGACCGCCCCCTCGAGGAAGCGGGCGATCGCGGCCCGTTCGGCGCTCGACATCGGCTTGACAGAGCTGAGCCGGTCCACGAACAGCCGGTAGCCCGCGTCGGTGGGCACGCGGCCGGCGCTCGTGTGGGGCGCGGCGATCAGGCCCTCCTCCTCCAGAACCGCCATGTCGTTGCGCACGGTCGCTGCGGAGACGCCGAGGTGGTGACGGTCGAGCAGGGCCTTGGAGCCGACGGGCTCCGAGGTCTGGACGTAGTCCTGCACGATGGCCCGTAGTACGGCGAGCCGACGTTCGTCGCTCATGGCACCTCCCTCCCGCTGTCGGCTGGCGCTGGCACTCATGGTCAGCGAGTGCCAAGTCTACGTTGTTCCCGGAGTAGGGCGACTCAGGCGGCGCGTCCCCGCAGCCCGTGCCTCGGCGCGGCATACCCTTCCCCGGTGTCCGATCGCTATGGCTCCGACGTCCTCTCCGGCGACTGGAAGGTGCCGCCCCGGGGCCGCTCGCGCGAGGTTGAGGCGGAGCCGGGCCTCGTCGTCGAGGACGTGGAGACGGGCTGGTGTGGTGCGGTCACCCGGGTGGAGAAGGCCGGGGGGATGCGCGTCGTGCACCTGGAGGACCGGCGCGGCCGCACCCGGGGCTTCCCCCTCGGTCCAGGGTTCCTGCTCGACGGGTCACCGGTCGTCCTCGTACCGGCGACGTCCCGGGCGCGAGCGGAGCTCGAGGAGGCCCGCCGGGTCGCGTCCCGGACGGCGTCGGGCTCGCGCGCCGTCGACGGCGTGCGGGCGCGGGTGGCCAGCGGCTCGAGGATCTTCGTCGAGGGCGGGCACGACGCCGAGCTCGTCGAGAAGGTGTGGGGTGACGACCTGCGCGTCGAGGGCGTGGTGGTGGAGCTGCTGGACGGCGTCGACGACCTGGCCGCCGCGATCGCGGAGTTCCAGCCCGGCGCCGGTCGCCGGATGGGCGTGCTGGTGGACCACCTGGTGCCCGGCACGAAGGAGCACCGGGTCGTCCGGTCGTGCGCCAGGGGGCCGCATGCCGAGCACGTGCGCATCCTGGGCCACCCCTACGTCGACGTGTGGCAGTCGGTGCGCCCGGAGCGGCTCGGCCTCGGCGCCTGGCCGGTCATCCCGCGCGGCCAGTCATGGAAGCACGGCATCTGTGCCCACCTCGGCTTGCCGCACGAGTCGCAGGCCGACATCGCCCGCGCCTGGAAATGGATCCTGGGGACGGTCCGCAGCTATGCCGACCTCGAGCCGACCCTGCTGGCGAGTGTGGAGGAGCTCATCGACTTCGTCACCGAGCCGGGTCAGGGTCGCCCCTGAACGAGCCCTGGTCTCACCCCGTCTCACCCCGAAACGCCAACCCGCTGTGCCCTTCGTGCGCTTCACTGGTGGCAACACCACCTCGGAGGAACCATGACGCAGCAGCCCAGCCACCCCTCGTCGCAACCCCTTCCCTCGGCCGAGGAGCGAACCGCCTCCATCCTCGCGCACCTGTCCGCCATCATCGCCGCGGTCGTCTCCGCCGGTTGGCTGAGCATCGTGGGGCCGCTGATCGTGTGGGCGCTCTACAAGGACCGCAGCCCGCTGGCTCGGCAGGCCGCCGCGGGGGCCTTCAACTTCAACCTGGCGATCTGGGCAGCCTTCATCGTGGGCTGGATCTGCCTGTTCACCATCATCCTGATCCCGGTCGCCGTCGTGCTGTGGATCGTCGCGGGCCTGACGGCGCTCGTGTGCCACATCCAGGGAGCGGTCAAGGCGAACAGGAACGAGCCCTACCGGTACCCGTTCGAGATCCGCGTCCTCTCCTGACCGGCGTGTGACCTCTGACCGGCGTGCCGCCCGGGGGTCAGACAGCCAGCAGCCGGCGAACCACCGTGTCGGCCAACAGTCGGCCCCGCCTCGTCAGCACCACCCGACGACGGCGCAGGACTGAGGGCGCGTCCACCAGACCGTCCGCGATGAGACCCGCCAGGGCGGTCCGGCCTTCGCTGCGAAGGTCACCGACCGCCAGACCGTCCACGAGCCGGATACCGAGCAGCACGCGTTCGTCGTAGCGCTGCTCCTCGGTGAGCGTCTCACGCGCGTGCGCAGGGCTCTGCCCTGCGTTGACCCGCGCGGCGTACGCGTTGGGATGCTTGACGTTCCACCAGCGCACACCACCGACATGACTGTGCGCGCCTGGTCCGACCCCCCACCAGTTGCCGTCCGCCCAGTAGCCCTCGTTGTGCCTGCAGCGGGCGTCCTCCCGACGGGCCCAGTTGCTCACCTCGTACCACCCGTACCCCGCCCCGGCGAGCAGCTCGTCGGCGATCTCGTACTTGGCAGCCTCGTCGTCCTCCTCCGGGGCGGTGACCTCGCCCCGTCGTACCTGGGTCGCCAGCCTGGTGCCCTCCTCGACGACCAGTGCGTAGGCCGAGATGTGGTCGGGCTCCAGGGCGACAGCGGCCTCGAGGCTGCGTCGCCAGTCCGCGAGGCTCTCCCCCGGCGTTCCGTAGATGAGGTCCAGACTCACCTGCAGGCCGGCCGCGCGAGCCGCCTGCACCGCCCGCGCCACGTTGGCTGGGTCGTGCGTGCGGTCGAGCGTCGCCAGGACGTGTGGCACGGCGGACTGCATCCCCAGCGACACGCGCGTGAAGCCGGCCACCGCCAGGAGCTCCAGGTCGTCCGGAGCCACCGAGTCGGGGTTGGCCTCCGTGGTGACCTCGGCATGGGGGGCCAGGCCGAAGGTCTCGCGGATGCCGCCGAGCATCCGTCCGAGGTCCGCCGCCGCCAGCAGCGTCGGAGTCCCGCCGCCCACGAACACGGTGTCGACGCAGGGCGCAGCTCCCAGAACACCCGCGGCGAGCTGCACCTCGCGCAGCGCGGCATCGGCGAACGTCGCCACGCTGGCACCATCGGTCCCCAGCTCCCGCAGCGTGTAGGTGTTGAAGTCGCAGTAGCCGCACCGCACGGCACAGAACGGGACGTGCAGGTATACACCGAACGGACGGCCCTCGAGCGCAGCGAGTGCCTGCGGACCGAGGTGGCCGTCGGCGGGCGCGGGATCGCCGTCGGGCAGGGCGCTTGGCATGGGCACCATTGTCCCAGTAGGCCTGAAAGCGCCTCGCACGGCTAGGGTCACAGGGTGAGCGCACCGAAGTGGATCGAGCTTGACGGCGTCGTCAACATGCGTGATGTCGGCGGCCTGCCTACGACGGACGGCTCCCGGGTCGCCTCCGGCCGGCTGCTGCGCTCCGACAACCTCCAGGACCTGTCGGACGGCGACGTCGCGCACCTGGTGGACGGGCTCGGGGTGACCGACATCGTGGACCTGCGCAGCAACGTGGAGGTTCATCTCGAAGGCGCGGGACCGCTGCGCGCGCGAGATCTCGTGCCGCATCACCACCATTCGCTCCTGACCGACGACGAGCACGACGACCCCGCGGCGGCCGCGCTCGTCCTGCCGTGGGCCAAGGAGAGCGGCCGGCCGGAACCGCCGAAGCGCGACGACGACCACTGGGCCAGCCACTACCTCGGCTACCTCGCCGACCGCCCGGACTCGGTCAGCGCGGCCCTCGAGGTCGTCGCCACGAGCAGCGGTGCGACGGTGGTGCACTGCGCCGCGGGCAAGGACCGCACCGGCACGGTGGTCGCCATGGCGCTGTCCGTGGCAGGGGTCAGCGACGAGGACGTCGTGAAGGACTATGTGGCGACCGGTGAGAGGGTGGAGCGGATCGTCGCCCGGCTGATGACCCGGCCGGCGTACGAGGAGACGCTCCGCGACCAGCCGATGTCCCAGCACGTCCCGCGGCCGGAGACGATGCAGCGGCTGCTGACCGTGCTCGCCGAGCGCCACGGCGGCGCCGCCGGCTGGCTGCGCGAGCAGGGCTGGAGCGAGGACCAGGTGGAGACGTTATGCCGCCGCCTTCGCGAGCCGCGCTGACCAGACCCGCCCCATCCGACCCGCCCTCACCCCATCCGACCCGCCCTCACCCATCCGACCGGACTCACCCCATCCGACCGGACTCACCCCATCCGACCGGACTCACCTTTTTGTGAGTGTCGCGCGTCCCGCGCTGCGCGACCCGCACAAAACGTGAGTCCGGTCGAGCTACTTCTTGGGCTTCTCGGAGCCGGCGTCGGAGGAGAGCGCGGCGATGAAGGCCTCCTGGGGGACCTCGACGCGGCCTACCATCTTCATTCGCTTCTTGCCTTCCTTCTGCTTCTCCAGCAGCTTGCGCTTACGGCTGATGTCACCGCCGTAGCACTTCGCCAGCACGTCCTTGCGGATGGCGCGGATGTTCTCGCGGGCGATGATGCGCGCCCCGATCGCGGCCTGGATCGGCACCTCGAACTGCTGGCGCGGGATGAGGTCCTTCAGCTTGCCGGCCATCATCACGCCGTAGGCGTACGCCTTGTCCTTGTGCACGATCGAGGAGAACGCGTCGACGGTCTCGCCCTGGAGCAGGATGTCGACCTTGACCAGGTCGGCCTCCTGGTCGCCGTCGGGCTCGTAGTCCAGCGACGCGTATCCACGGGTCCGTGACTTGAGCTGGTCGAAGAAGTCGAACACGATCTCCGCGAGCGGCAGCGTGTAGCGCATCTCCACCCGTTCTTCGGACAGGTAGTCCATGCCGCGAAGCGAGCCACGCTTCTGCTGGCACAGCTCCATGATGGCGCCGATGAACTCGCTCGGCGCCAGGATCGTCGCGCGCACCACGGGCTCGCGAACGGAGCTGATCTTGCCGTAGGGAAACTCGCTGGGGTTCGTGACCACGAGCTTCTTGCCGTCCTCGAGGGTCACGTCGTAGACGACGTTCGGCAGGGTGGAGATCAGGTCGAGGTCGAACTCTCGCTCCAGCCGCTCGCGCACGATCTCCAGGTGCAGCATCCCCAGGAAGCCGATGCGGAACCCGAAGCCGAGAGCCGCAGAGGTCTCCGGCTCGTAGACGAGCGCCGCGTCGTTGAGCTTCAGCTTGTCGAGGGCGTCGCGAAGGGCGGGGTAGTCGGAACCGTCGATGGGGTACAGCCCGGAGAACACCATCGGCTTGGGGTCCCGGTAGCCGCCGAGCGCGTCCTTGGCGGGCTTGCTCTGGTTGGTCACCGTGTCGCCGACCCGGGACTGGCGGACGTCCTTCACCCCCGTGATGAGGTAGCCGACCTCCCCTACGCCGAGGCCTTTGGACGGCACCGGCTCAGGCGAGATGACGCCGATCTCCAGCAGCTCGTGCGTCGCCCGCGTCGACATCATCTGGATGCGCTCGCGGGGGTTGAGGGAGCCGTCCACGACGCGCACGTACGTCACGACCCCCCGGTACGTGTCGTACACCGAGTCGAAGATCATGGCGCGCGAAGGAGCGTCCGCGTCACCCACAGGGGCCGGCAGCTGGCGCACGATCTCGTCGAGGAGCGGCTCGACGCCGACCCCGGTCTTGCCCGAGACCTTGAGGCAGTCCTCGGGGTCGCAGCCGATCAGCCCCGCCAGCTCCTCGGCGTACTTCTCCGGCTGCGCCGCCGGCAGGTCGATCTTGTTGAGGACGGGGATGATCGTGAGGTCGTTCTCCATGGCGAGGTAGAGGTTCGCCAGGGTCTGGGCCTCGATCCCCTGCGCGGCGTCGACCAGCAGCACAGCGCCCTCGCACGCAGCCAGCGAACGGGAGACCTCATAGGTGAAGTCCACGTGGCCAGGCGTGTCGATCATGTTGAGGCAGAAGACATCAGGATTGCCCGCATCGTCCCGGACCTCCCACGGCATCCGGACGGCCTGGCTCTTGATCGTGATCCCGCGCTCGCGCTCGATGTCCATGCGGTCGAGGTACTGCGCACGCATGGCGCGGTCGTCCACGACTCCGGTGATCTGCAGCATCCGGTCGGCCAGGGTGGACTTGCCGTGGTCGATGTGCGCGATGATGCAGAAGTTCCGGATCTTCTCCGGCGGCGTCGCGGCAGGCTGCAGCGCGGTGCGGGCCAGGGGGGACACGGGTTGCTTCGACCTCACGGGAGTGGTGGCTGGGAACGGCCCATCCTCCCATGCGAGCCGGCATGCCCGTGACGGCGCTCGGTCACCGCTGACGTCAGTGCAATGCCCACGCCCAGCACCGCGAGCACCGCGCCCACCCGGGACGGCCACTCGTACCCGAGCCCTGCCGACAGCACGATGGACCCCAGCCAGGCGCCCAGCGCGTTCGCGATGTTGAGCGTCGAGTGGTTGAGCGCCGCCGCCAGCGACTGGCCTTCGTGGGCCACGTCCATGAGCCGGGTCTGCAGCATCGGCACGAGGACGCTCGGCAGCAGGCCGAGCATGAACACGGCCAGCAGGGCCAGCGCGTGCGAAGCCCGAACCGCCACACCGAACAGGGCCAGCATGACCGCGATCGTCCCCAGGGACGCCGTGATCCCGCGCAGCACCCCGAGCCGCGACACCGGGCCGGACAGCATCGCCCCGGCAGTCATGCCGACCCCGTACAGCGCCAGCAGCAACGGCACCGTCGACACCCCGAAGCCGCCGAGCTGCGTCATCGTGGGCGAGATGTAGGAGAACGTGGCGAACATGCCTCCGAAGCCGACGGTGCCGATCGCCAGCGCGAACCAGACCTGGGGCCGCCGCAGCGCGGACAGCTCGGAGCGGAGGGTGGCCCCGCCGTCCGGGGGGCAGTAGGGCACCCAGCGCCACACCGCGACCACGGTGACGAGCGCGAGCGCACCCACAGCGGCATACGGCCACTGCCAGCCGTAGGCCTGGCCGAGACGGGTCGTGACCGGCACGCCGACGATGTTCGCCACGGTGAGCCCGGCGATCATCATGGAGACCGCCCAGGTGCGCCGGTGTGCCGGGACCAGGGAGGCCGCGACGAGGGCACCGACGCCGAAGTACGCGCCGTGCGGAAGGCCGGACAGGAACCTGGCCACCATCAGCACGCCATAGCCACCTGCCAGCGCGGACAGGACGTTGGCGACGGCGAACGCGGCCATGAGCCACAGGAGCAGGCGCTTGCGCGGCATCCGGGAGCCGAGGGTCGCCAGGACAGGCGCGCCCACGACGACGCCGGCGGCATACGAGGACACCAGGTGACCCGCGGTGGGGATGGAGATCCGAACACCCCGGGCGATCTCGGGAAGCAGCCCCATGGTGACGAACTCTGTCGTGCCGATCGCGAAGCCGCCCACCGCTAGGGCGAGCAGGGCCAAGGTCGTGTGCGCCGACCGGACCTCGGGCTCCGGCTCGAGGTCGAGAGAGGAGCCGGAGAGGGTCGCGTCGGTCACGGCAGTGCAACGAGGGCCGGGTCGCCGGGCATTCCCGGCGACATAGCATCGAGGCCACGCAACGACCGACAGCGAGGGGCTCATGGCCGACCAGATCTACTACGCACCCGCCCCGGCGGGTGCCCTGCCCTCCCCGGGATACCGGCGCGCGGTGCGCTCCCACCTGCGCCACCCGTTGGAGAACCTCTGCCTCGTGGTCGTGATCCTGGCCTCTGTCGCGGTCTGGGCGCTGTCCTGGTACGAGGTGGTCTCGGCCGTCGTGGAACGACGCCAGCCGGATCCGTACGCCGTGATCTTCCTCGCGGCTCCGCTCATCGTCTACTTCCTGCGCGGACAGCTGTATGCCCAGCTGCGACTCAGTGGCGTGAAGATCTCGCCGACGCAGTATCCGGAGGCGCACCGGATGATCCTCGACGCGTGCGCGCACCACGGCCTGTCGCGGGTCCCCGACGCGTATGTCGTGCTGGGCAACGGGATGATCAACGCTGCCGCGTCAGGACACGGCTTCCGCCGGTTCGTGTTCGTGTACAGCGACCTCTTCGAGATCGGCGGAAAGGCTCGCGATCCCGATGCGCTCCGCTTCATCATCGGCCACGAGGTCGGCCACATCGCCGCCGGCCACACGAGCTACTGGCGAATACTTGCGATCAGCGGCGCGCAGTGGATCCCCTTCGTGGGCTCGACCCTGAGTCGCAGCCAGGAGTACACGGCCGACAACTTCGGGTACGCGTTCGTGCCGCACGGGAGTGCGAGCGCCATGGCGACCCTCGCGGCCGGCAAGTACCTCAACCGCACCGTGGACGTGAACGCCCTCGCCGACCGCGCCACCACCGAGCGGGGGTTCTTCGTCTGGGTGGTCAACGCTCTGGCCAGCCACCCGGTGCTGGTCTGGCGCTCGCATGCGCTGCGCGACCGCAGACGTCCGGGTCGTCTGCTGTGGCGGCCGAAGGACCGCCCGTGACCAGCCCCGCTAGCGTGCCGTCATGCCGAAGCCCCGGATAGCGACCCTGCAGGCGCGACTCACAGGGCTTTGGGGTCGTACGACAGGACTTCTATCGAGCGGTACGGCCCGGCCCGTCGCCAGCCGCACGGACGTCGTTGCCCAGCCGGCGGAGCTTCTGGACCGCGCGTCGACGGCATACCCCGGAGACTTCACGGGCACGTTCGAGATGACCTATGGCCCCCGGCCCGACGGACTGCCCGACCCGGGCGAGATCGTCTGGACCTGGGTGCCCTACGAGGAAGACCCCTCCCGCGGCAAGGATCGGCCGGTGCTCGTGGTCGGACGGGACCGGGGTTGGCTGCTGGCGCTGATGCTGACCAGCAAGGACCATGACCGCGACGCCGGCCAGGAGGCCCGACACGGACGGCGCTGGCAGGACATCGGTTCGGGGACCTGGGACTCGCAGGGACGTCCGAGCGAGGTACGGCTGGACCGGGTCGTGCGTGTGGACCCGTCAGCGGTGCGCCGCGAGGGAGCCGTGCTGGACCGAGAGCGCTTCCACCGGCTGATAACGGTCGTGTCCGGGGCCAGACCGGGCTCCTGACCGGCGCCGTCGTCGCCTCGACAGCACGAGGGCCGGCCACCAGCAGGTGGCCGGCCCTCGTGGACCGTCAGATCGAGGACCTTCTCAGAGGGAGGAAGCCTTCTTCGCCATGGCCGACTTCTTGTTGGCGGCCTGGTTGGCGTGGATGACACCCTTGCTCACAGCCTTGTCGAGCTTCGTCGACGCCGCCTTCAGCGCCCGCTGGGTCGCGGCTGCGTCGCCGGTCTCCGCGGCGGCCTGGAACTTGCGGATCCAGGTCTTGAGCTCGCTCTTGACCGCCTTGTTGCGCTCGGTCGCCGTGCGGTTCGTCTTGATCCGCTTGAGCTGGGACTTGATGTTTGCCACAGGTGTGTGTCTTTCTTGGTTGGTCGGGAGGTTGCCGTTAGAGGGCGGCAGAAGCGTCTCGGGACCGGGCCGTGGGGACGCCCGTGGTTGAGCCGCTCTGGTGATGCAGCATGCGCGCAGGACCATGCGCGCACGCGAGGGGCAAATCTACCAGCGACTGGCCCCCGCACCCAAAACGGGCAGCGGTCGAGCGGCTGCCCCGGCCCCTACTGAGCGGCCGCTCCGCTACTGCCCGGTCCGCGCGGACGTGATGGCCAGGACAGCTCGTTCGACCGCATACACCGGGTCGCGGCCACCCCCTTTGACCTCGAAGTCCGCCAGGGCCACCGCCTGGATGGACGTTGCGAGGCCCTCCGGGCCCCACCCCGAAAGCGCGCGGCGCGCCTTGTCCACCTGCCAGGGAGCCATCCCCAGGTCCCTGGCCAGGTCCGCCGAGCGACCCCGCCCCGCGGAGCCGACCTTGACCAGCTGGCGCAGCTGCTGGGCCAGCACGGCGACGATCGGCACGGGGTCGACCCCGCTGGCGATGGCGTGGCGTAGCAGGCGCAGCGCCTCACCGGCGTCGCCGCCGACGGCTGCGTCGGCTACGCGGAAGCCGGTGGCCTCCACCTTGCCGCCGTGGTACTTGCCCACCAGCTGCTCGTCGACCACCCCGGTGGTGTCCGCGACGAGCTGCTGACAGGCCGAGGCCAGCTCACTGACGTCACGCCCCACTGCTTCGACGAGGGCCCGCACCGCCTCCGGCGTGACCTTGCGACCCGCACGCCGGAACTCATGCGTCGCGAAGTCGGTCTTGTCCCGGTCGCTCTTGATGGCGGGGGCGTCGACGACGCGGGCACCGGACTTCTTCAGGAGGTCGAGCACCTTCTTGCCGCGCTGGCCGCTCTTGTGCGCGACCACCAGGGTGACGTCCGGCTCCGGCGCCGCCAGGAACGCCAGCAGGTCCTCCTGCAGGTGGTCCGACGCCTCGTCGAGGTCGCGCACGATGATCACCTTCGTGCCCCCGAACAGGGAGGGGCTGGCGTGGAGCGACAGCGACCCGGCGTCGTACGTTGCCGCGTCCAGTCGCACCACCTCGACGTCGGGGTCACCCTGCCTCAGCTCGTCCAAGGTCCCTGCGAGCGCGCGGTCGGCGATGACCTGCTCCGGGCCGCTGATCAGGACCAGCGGTGGCACGGTGGTCGAGGGGGTGGTGGTCACCCGTCAAGCCTGTCATGCCGGCCGGACAGCCCCATCCCTTGCCCGCGTCGCCGAGCGTCCTCCTTCGCCTGCCGGGCGCTACTCGAACGCGAGGGTCGTCTCCGCCGACACCTGAAGGCCGAGACCGCTGACCCTTGCCGCGACCACCTGCGCCGGGACCTCCAGACTCTCGGCGAGCTCTTCCAGAGACAGGCCCAGCTCGACGCCGTCCCGCAGCTCCTCATCGGACTCCGGGGTCCAGGCGTGGCCCTGGGTGACGGCGGTGCGGGCCGACTCCGCCGGTGGCGGGTCGGCTGCCACCGGCCGCGGGTGCTCTGCGGAGTCCTCCCCCGTCCTGCCCATGGTGGTGGCTGCCACGGCCCCAGCGACCCCTCGCAGGGCCGGTTCGTGGACGGCGAGCACCGGTGGCGCGGTCTCGTCAAGGCGGCGCAGCGCTCCCAGCACCCGCTCACGGTCCGTGGTGGGCCAGAACGGAGGGAGCGAGCGTTGGAGGAACCCGGCATACCGAGCCGTCATCATGCGGGAGTCGAGGAAGGCCACGACCCCTCGGTCGTCCGAGCGACGGATGAGCCGCCCGGCGCCCTGCGCCAGCCGTAGGGCGGCGTGCGTCGCCGAGACCGCCATGAAGCCGTTGCCGCCCATCCGAGCGATGGCCTGCGACCGCGCGGACGACAGCGGGTCGTCGGGCCTCGGGAAGGGGATGCGGTCGATCAGGACCAGCTGGCAGGCCGAGCCGGGGACGTCGACCCCCTGCCAGAGCGTCAGGGTCCCGAAGAGACAGGTCCTCGGGTCACGCGCGAACTGGCGCACCAGCGTGGTGATCTGGTCCTCCCCCTGGCACAGGAAGCCGAGGTCTCCGTCGAAGCGCCGCCGCATCTCCTCCGTCGCCTCGCGAGCCGCGCGCATCGACGAGAACAGGCCCAGCGTTCGTCCGCCCGCAGCCCGGACGAGCGCCTCGATCTCGTCGAGGGTCTGGGCACTCAGCCCGTCACGCCCCGGCGGGGGCAGATGCTGGGCCACGTAGGCGATGGCCTGCTGTGGGTACTCGAAGGGGCTCCCGACGTCGAGCCCTCGCCAGGTGGGCGCACCCTCGCCGCGCAGTCCCATCGTCCCGGCCACGGCGTCGAACGTGCCCCCGAGCTCCAGCGTGGCAGAGGTCATGACGACGGTGCGGTCGCCGAAGACCTTGTCCCGCAACAGCATGGCGACGCTCATGGGCGCAACACGGAGCACCGAGCCGCGCCGGGGGTCGCGGTTCACCCACACGACGTCGAGCTCGCGCTGCTCCAGGATGCGCGCGGAGTTCTCGAACACCTCCTCCACGGCGGCCTGGGCCACCTTCCGCGCGCCGTCGGGCTCGACCCCCTTGTCCGGCTTCAGCTCGCTCTGGAGCTGTCGTGTGGTGTCACGCACGCGGGCCAGGGCCAGCCCCAGGGCGTCAGGGATGCCGTTGAGCCTGCCTTCGGGCAGCTCGTCGAGGACCCCCTGCAGGAAGACGGCCGCGTCGTCCACTGGCTCCGTGGACTCGGCCAGGCGGCCCGCCCGCTTCGCAGCGGCGCTCACCATCGAGGAGGTCAGCTCGTCGGTGATCGTCGAGGTCACCCGGTCGACCAGCTCGTGTCCCTCGTCCACCACGAGCAGGTCGTGCTCAGGCAGCATCTGCCGGCCCTCGAAGGAGTCGATCGCCATGAAGGAGTGGTTGGTGACGATGACGTCGCAGTCCTTGGCCGCCTCCCGTGACCGTTCGACGAAGCACTCCGCCAGCATCGGACAGGTGCCGCCGAGGCACTCGTGGGCGCTCACGGACACCTGACGCCAAGCCCGCTCGCTCACCCCTGGGACCAGCTCGTCTCGGTCACCGGACTCGGTCACCTCGGCCCAGTCGCGCAGCCGCACGATCTCCTTGCCGAGCCTGCTCGCCTGCTGGTCGACGTCCGCGACCTCGAAGAGGCCGTCCTCGTCATCAGGGAAGCCGCCTTGCAGCTTGTGCGCGCAGAGGTAGTTGCGCCGGCCCTTGACGAGCCCGTACGTGGGATGCCGCCCGAGCAGGGGGGCGACAGCCTCCGCGAGCCGCGGCATGTCCCGGTCGACGATCTGCGCCTGGAGGGCCAGGGTGGCGGTGGCCACCACAGAGGGTTTGCCCGTGTCGAAGGCGTGCAGGACCGCGGGCAGCAGGTAGGCAAGCGACTTGCCGGTCCCCGTGCCGGCCTGGACGAGGAGGTGCTCGTCCTTGGCGATCGCGTCGGCCACGGCGTGGGCCATCTCGACCTGGCCCGGTCTCTCGACCCCTCCGATGGCGCGCACCGCCGCATGCAGGAGCTCGTCCAGGGTGGCCACCCCGACAGCGTATGCCGTCGCACGCCGGCCGAACCGTCCGTCCCCCGCCTCCGGTGGCCGCATGCGAACCCGTGTGTTTGGGTAGGAGGACAGGGCATCCGCGCTTTTCGGGTCGGCCCCTGCGCTCAAGCAGCCGGGCGTTGTGCACCGGGCTCCATCCTGCGCGGGAGTCACCATTACGAAAGGAACGAGCGATGACCGATCGACCGTACGAGAACACCGGCGACCCGTGGGCCGTTCCCACCAGCGGAGCCGGCGACGGCTCCTCGGGGCTGGCTGCCCCCGAGACGGGCGCTGTGACCACGGGAGCGTCCACCGACTTTTCCACTGAGACGTCCATTGGGTCGTCCGGTGGGTCGTCCACCACGGACGTCGCCAAGGAGCAGGCGCGCAGCGTCGCCGACGACGCCAAGCAAAGCACTGCGGAGGTCGCCAGCACGGCCAAGGACCAGGCCCAGCAGGTCGCCTCCGAGGCCGGAACCCAGGCCAAGCAGCTCTTCCACTCTGTCAAGGGAGAGATGAGCGGACAGGCCTCCGGCCAGCAGCAGCGCGCGGCCCAGGGCCTGCGCTCCCTCAGCGAGGAGCTGGGCTCCATGGCGAGCACCGGCCAGTCCGGCATGGCCAGCGATCTCGCGGGTCAGGCCTCCGACCGCGTACGGACCGTGGCCGACTGGCTGGAGTCCCGCGAGCCCGGCGATGTGCTCAGCGAGGTGACGTCGTTCGCGCGACGGCGCCCTGGCACCTTCCTGGCCGCGGCGGCGGCCATCGGCTTCCTCGGTGGCCGCCTGACTCGGGGCCTCACGGCGGACGCATCCGGGAGCAACGACAGCCAGTCCGCCGGCGCAGCCACCTCGAGCGCGTTCACCACGCCGGCCACCAGCGCGACGTCTGGCACGTACGCCACCTCTGGTGTCGGCACGGCGTACGACGAGCCCCTGACCACCCCGGTGGTCGCCACCCCGGTGGCCCCGGCCGAAGGCGCGGCATACCCCACCGGCGTCCCTGACGTCACGGAGACGGCCACGACCGAGCAGGACACCTGGCGATGAGCCAGTACGACAACCTGAGCGGTACCGGTGGAGCGCATCGGGCCAATGCCCGGGAGGACGTGATCCACGGCTCCCAGGACACCTATGTCAAAGGCGAGGTCTCCTCGATCGGCGCGCTGATCGGGGATATCGCCGGGGACCTCTCGACGCTCATGCGTCAGGAGGTCGCCCTCGCGAAGGCCGAGGCCAAGGAGTCCGCGACGAGGGCGGGCAAGGGTGCCGGCCTTCTCGGGGGCGCGGGTGCAGCAGCCAGCTATGCCCTGCTGTTCCTCTCCATCGCCCTGTGGTGGGCCATCGGCGACGCCATCGACAGCCTGGGCTGGTCCGCGGTCATCGTGGCGGTCCTGTGGGGCATCATCGCCGCGGTGCTCGCCACCGTCGGGCGCAAACAGCTGAAAGACGTGAACGGCATGTCGCGCACCGTGGACAGCGCCAAGCAGGTGCCTACGGCACTGAAAGGAAACGAGGACCGAGCATGAGCTACGAGCAGACCACCCCTGACACCGTGTCGACGCAGAGCAGCGACCCCGACGCGCTGCGCGCGGAGATCGAGCGGACCCGCGGCAACCTCAGCCGTGACGTGAACGCCCTGGGGGACGCAGTGTCGCCGGGCAACGTGGCGCGTCGCCAGGTCCACAAGGTCGGCGATGCCGTGAGCGGCGTCAAGGACCGCGTGATGGGCACCGCGAGCGACGCCGGTGGCTCGGTCACCGGCTCGGTGAGCGATGCCGCGAGCTCCGTAACGGGCGCGGCCTCGAGTGCCGCGTCGAGTGTGGCCGAGCACGCGTCCGACGCACCCCAGGCGGCGCGCCGCAAGACGCAGGGCAACCCCCTGGCCGCGGGTGTCATCGCCCTGGGCGCCGGCTGGCTGCTCGGGTCGCTGCTTCCGGCGAGCGAGCGCGAGCGGCAGAGCGCCGCCGCGCTGAAGGACAAGGCCCAGCCCGTCCTGCAGGAGGCGCAGTCCGTTGCCAAGGACATGGGCCAGAACCTGAAGGAACCGGCCATGAAGTCCGCTCAGTCGGTGAAGGAGACGGCGCAGTCGGCCGCCGAGACCGTGAAGTCGCAGGGCCAGCAGGCGGCCCAGGACGTCGCGGGGAGCGCGCAGGACGCGAAGGACACGGTGCAGGAGAACCGCAGCAGCTGAGGCGAGAGCCCACGCAGCCCACGCAGCTCCGTGTGACCGGATCCCCCGAGCATCCCCGCTCGGGGGATCCGGTGCGAGGATGGCCGCGATGACTGACACGACCTCGGCCCCAATCCGTCTGGCCACGTCTCTGGGGGACCGGCTGCCGGGGGACGACGCGGACGTCGACGACGTATACGGGGCCTTCACCGGGTGGGCGCAGGATCGAGGACTGTCGCTGTACCCCCACCAGGACGAGGCCCTCCTCGCTCTCCTGGCCGGTGAGCACGTCGTCCTGTCCACCCCTACGGGCTCCGGCAAGTCGCTGGTGGCGACGGGGGCGCACTTCGCCGCCCTGGCCAGCGACCGCGTCAGCTTCTACACGGCCCCCATCAAGGCTCTGGTGAGCGAGAAGTTCTTCGCGCTCTGCGAGGTGTTCGGCGCCTCGGAGGTGGGGATGCTGACCGGCGACGCCTCGGTGAACCCGGACGCGCCGATCATCTGCTGCACGGCCGAGATCCTCGCGAACATCGCCCTGCGGGAAGGTGCCCAGGCGGACGTCGGGCTCGTCGTCATGGACGAGTTCCACTTCTACGCCGAGCCCGACCGCGGGTGGGCCTGGCAGGTCCCACTGCTCGAGCTCCCGCAGGCACAGTTCCTGCTGATGTCGGCGACGCTGGGTGATATCACGCCCATCTCGCGGGACCTCACCCGTCGGACGGGTAGGGAGACCACGCTGGTCACGGGGACGGAACGCCCTGTCCCACTGAGCTTCTCGTGGGCGCTGACGCCGCTTCCCGAGACCATCGAGGAGCTCTTGACGACCCACCAGGCGCCCGTCTACGTCGTCCACTTCACCCAGGCCGCGGCGCTGGAGCAGGCGCAGGCACTGCTCGGGCTCAAGGGCGCGCTCCACGTCGACAAGGCCGCCATCGCCGAGCGGATCGGCGGGTTCAGGTTCACTGCGGGCTTCGGTCGCACCCTGTCCAGGCTGGTCCGTGCCGGGATCGGGGTCCACCACGCCGGGATGCTGCCGCGCTACCGGCGCCTGGTCGAGCAGCTGGCCCAGGCGGGGGTCCTCAAGGTCATCTGCGGGACGGACACGCTCGGCGTGGGCATCAACGTCCCTATCCGGACCGTGCTGTTCACCGGTCTGGTGAAGTTCGACGGCTCCCGACAACGGGTGCTCAAGGCGCGCGAGTTCCACCAGATCGCCGGTCGAGCCGGACGCGCCGGCTACGACACGAGCGGATCGGTCGTCGTCCAGGCGCCGGAGCACGTCATCGAGAACGCCCGGGCCCTCGCCAGAGCCGGTGACGACCCGAAGAAGCTCCGCAAGCTCCAGCGTCGCAGGCCCGCCGACGGGGAGGTGTCGTGGACGGAGCAGACCTTCGACAAGCTCGTGGCTGCCGAGCCGGAGCCACTGGTGTCCAGGATGCGGGTCGACCACGCCATGATCCTGAACGTCGTCCAGCGGCCCGGTGACCCGGTGCGCTCACTGAGCCACCTGCTGCGTGACAACCACGAGCCTGCTCGGAGCCAGGTCCGCCTGGCGCGCCGGGCGATCACCCTCGGCCGGAGTCTCCTGGACACAGGCGTGCTGCTCCGTGTGAGGCCACCGGGGCCGGACGGACGGACAGTCACGGTGCAGGCTGACCTGCAGCTCGACTTCGCCCTCAACCAACCGTTGGCACCGTTGGCCCTCGCGGCGCTCGACGTGCTGGACCCGGATGCCGCGAGCCACGCACTGGACGTCGTATCCGTCATCGAGGCGATCCTCGACGACCCGCGTCCCGTCCTGATGGCCCAGCAGTTCAAGGCCCGGGGCGAGGCCGTTGCCGAGCTCAAGGCAGACGGTGTCGAGTACGAGGAGCGAATGACGCTGCTGGAGGACGTCACATGGCCCCGGCCGCTGGCAGACCTCCTGGAGGCGACGTTCGAGATCTACCGCCAGAGCCATCCGTGGGTCTCGGAGTCCGCGCTCTCTCCCAAGTCCGTCGTCCGAGACATGTACGAGCGGGCCATGACCTTCACCGAGTACGTCTCGAGCTACGGACTGGCCAGGTCCGAGGGGCTCGTGCTCCGCTACCTCACCGACGCCTACCGCACGCTGCGGCAGACGGTGCCCACCACGCACCGCACCGACCAGCTCGACGACCTCCTCGAATGGCTCGGCGAGACAGTGCGGCAGACCGACTCCTCACTGCTCGACGAGTGGGAGGCCCTGACGGATCCCGACTCCTCGGCACGGCTGGAGGAGCTGGAGGACCTCGCAGCCCACGGCGGGACCCGGCCGTCGAGGCCCGTCACGGCCAACGAGCGCGCCTTGCGAGTCATGGTGCGCAACGCGATGTTCCGCCGAGTGGAGCTGGCAAGCCGCGACCGGTTCCAGGACCTGGCGGCCCTGGACGAGTCGAACGCCGCACTCACGGAGCCACGCCGACAGCCACCGATGGACGTCACCGCCTGGGACGAGGCGCTGGGTGCCTACTACGCCGACCACGACTCGATCGGCACCGACGGCGCGGCTCGTGGGCCGCACCTGTTCCACATAGAGCCCCAGCCTGAACCCGTGCCCGGACGGCGGTCTCGGCTGGTCCGCCAGACGGTCCTGGACCCGGCGCGGGACCTCGACTGGGTCGTCGAGGCGAACCTCGACCTCGACGCCTCGGACGAGGCGGGTGAGCCGGTCCTTCTCACGACTTCCTTCCGGCGCCTTTGAGCCGGCTGCATCCTCAGGGGCCCTAGCCGGAGACCTGCTCAATGGCTCAGTGCCGGACGGGTCCTGGCGGCTCAGGCCGTCAGCAGCTGTCGCAGGCTGGTGGCGGGGCGACCGGTCAGCCTCGGGACGGCATCGCTGACCCTTTCCACCTCGCCTGCGGCGATAGCCGTGTACGTCGAGACCCAGGCGTCCACCTGCCAGTCCGGCGCGCCATACCTCGCCCGCGAGGCGTACGCCTCGGGGACGCTCTCGTCCACATACCTCGTAGGCATGCCGGTCACCTCGCTGACCAGGCTGGCGACCTCGGCAAGGCTCAGCGCCTCGGGGCCGGTGACCTCGTACGAGGCCCCGACGTGACGGGCCGGGTCGCTCAGCACGGCTGCGGCCACCGCCGCCACGTCGGCACGAGCCACTGCGGCGACCCTGCCCTCGCCGGCGGGCCCACGTAGCTCTCCGTCCTGCACCATGAGCGGTAGGAAGTCGGCATACAGGCTGTCCCGCAGGAAGGTGTGGTCGAGACCCGAGGCGCGCAGGTACTCCTCGGTCGCCCAGTGGTCACGACCGAGCGTGAACGTGCAGTCCGGTGCGGCGCCCTGGAACGACGTGTACACGACATGTCCGACGCCCGCCGACACTGCAGCATCGACGAACGCCTTGTGGTGGTCCACCCGGTCGACGGCTTCCGCGCCGGACACCATGAAGAGCGTGTCGACCCCCGCCAGCGCGGCACGGGTCTCGGCGGTGTCGGCATAGTCCACCTGGCGCACGGGCGCGCCGGCGATGACCGGCGCTGCGTCCGGGCGCCTGGCGAGCAGGACCAGTGGCAGCCCTCGCCCGGCGAGCTCCGCGGCGACCAGCCCGCCCACGTGCCCGGTCACCCCGGTCACGCCGACCAGCGCTCGGCCGTCGCGTGCGCTGGTCGTGACGCCGTCAGCGGCCGCGCCGTCCGTTGTCATGCCGCGAACGCGGCCAGCTCGCTGGCGAGGTCCGCATGGACCCGCGCCTTGACCATCGTGCCGTTCTCGGTGTGCTGGCTCGCGAGCACCTCGGCCTCCTCATGGAGGCGGCTGACCAGGTCACCCCGGTCGTAGGGCACCAGCACCTCGACGTCGATCGTGGGCCGCGGGAGCTCCTCGGCGATCAACGCCCTCAGCTCGGGAAGCCCCACACCGGTGCGCGCCGAGACCACGATCGAGTGCTTCTCGTGCCGACGGAGCCTGTCGAGCACCTCGGGGTCTGCCGCGTCGGCCTTGTTGACGACGATGACCTCCTTGACGTCGGCGGCGTCCACGTCGGCGAGCACAGACCGGACGGCACTGATCTGCCCCTCGGGGTCGGGATGCGACCCATCGACGACGTGGAGCAGCAGGTCTGCGTCCGCGACCTCCTCCAGGGTCGAGCGGAAGGCCTCGACGAGCTGGGTGGGCAGCTGACGCACGAACCCGACCGTGTCCGCGAGCGTATAGAGGCGGCCGTCCTCGGTCTCCGCCCGCCGTACCGTCGGGTCGAGTGTGGCGAAGAGCTGGTTCTCGACCAGGACGCCCGCGCCGGTCAGCCGGTTGAGCAGCGAGGACTTGCCGGCGTTGGTATACCCCGCGATCGCGACGCTCGGCACGTCGTTCGCCTTGCGTCCCGACCGCTTCGTGTCGCGGCTCGTCTTCATCTCCTTGATCTCCCGGCGCAGCTTGGCCATGCGCTGGTTGATCCGGCGCCGGTCGAGCTCGATCTTGGTCTCACCAGGACCGCGCGAGCCCATGCCCTGGCCGCCGGCCGCCTGGCCACCGGCCTGTCGGGACATCGACTCACCCCATCCGCGCAGGCGTGGGAGGAGGTACTGGAGCTGAGCCAGCTCGACCTGAGCCTTGCCCTCCTTCGACTTCGCGTGCTGGGCGAAGATGTCGAGGATCAGGGCGGTGCGGTCGATGACCTTCACCTTGACGACGTCCTCGAGGGCACGCCGCTGGCTGGGCGTCAGCTCGGTGTCGCAGATGACGGTGTCCGCGCCCTCGGCGATGACGATGTCGCGCAGCTCCCGGGCCTTGCCGGAGCCGAGGTAGGTGCCCGTGTCGGGTCTGGCCCGCCGCTGCACGAGGCCGGCGAGCACGGTGGAGCCCGCCGTCTCTGCGAGCGCGGCGAGCTCCCGCAGGGAGTTGTCGGCGTCCTCGCTGGTGCCCTCGGTCCACACGGCGGCGAGCACGACGCGCTCCAGCCGCAGCTGGCGGTACTCGACCTCGGTGATGTCCTCGAGCTCGGTGGACAGCCCCGCGACCCGCCGCAGGGCGGCACGGTCCTCACGGTCGTACTGGTCGCCGTCGTAGCTCTGCGGGTCGACGGCCTCGAGGAACCGTTCCTCGTCCGCCAGCGCCGATGCCTTGGAGTCGAAAATGTGTGATCTCTGTGTCATATCCCCTCAAGAATCTCATCCTTTCAACCGGTCTGCCGACTGGTTTATGCCCCGGTGGTTCACACGTCGGCTCCAGCACGCGTCCGCGTCGGTCAGTGCCGGCCCTGCCAGTAGCGTTGGCACCGATGAGCGAGCACCCCGTCCGATGAGCGAGCACTACTTCACCGCGCAGCCGGCCACCCCCGGTCAGGTGCGCCCACTGCGCGTCAGGCTGGCCGACCGCGACGTCACCGTCGAGACCGCGGCGGGGGTCTTCAGCCCGGACGCCCTCGACAAGGGCACGGCCGTGCTGCTGCGTACGGCTCCCCCGCCTTCTACCTCGGGTCGTCTTCTGGACCTCGGCTGCGGATGGGGGCCGATCGCGCTGACCCTGGGGCTGCTGGCTCCGGAGGCCCTGGTCTACGCCGTCGACGTCAACGAGCGGTCGGTGGACCTGGTCCGCCGGAACGCCGCCACTCTCCGGCTCGACGGTGTCCGCGCCGTCCTGCCTCACCAGGTGCCCACCGATCTCGAGTTCGACGCGATCTGGTCCAACCCGCCCATCCGCGTGGGCAAGGCCGTCCTGCACGACCTGATGCTGAGCTGGCTGCCGCGCTTGGCCGTGGGAGGAGCCGCCTACCTCGTGGTGCAGAAGAACCTGGGCTCGGACTCGCTCCAGCGCTGGCTCACTTCGAACCTCCCGCAGCGGTATGCCGTGCGCCGCTACGCCTCGGACAAGGGCTTTCGGGTGCTCGAGGTCAGACGAGGGGCGTGACGCCGTCGGCGACAAGCACCGCCGGACCGGCAAGCTCCACCTGCTGGTCCGGTAGCGCCCGCACTCGGAGCCTGCCGCCGGGCACGTCGACAGTCCACGTGTCCCCTCCTCCGGCCCAGAACCGGGTGGCCAGGGCCGCAGCGGCCGCACCCGTCCCGCACGACCGCGTCTCTCCGACCCCGCGCTCGTGGACCCGCATCCGCAGGTGGCCCGGGCCGATGGGACGGACCAGCTCGACATTGGTCCCGCGCTCCGGCCTCGGGTTGACCATGGGGGCCCGGTGGAGATCGAGGGTGTCGACGTCCAGCGACTCGGGCAGCGCGACCACGGTGTGGGGGTTGCCCAGATCGAGGCTCAGCGCGGACAACGGCTCGTGCCCGTCGAGATGCACCAGGGCGTCGAAACCCTCGGCGTCGGCGATCTGCGGCTGGGCCAGCCGCCAGGGACCGAGATTCACGGCGATCAGGTCTGCGGCCTCGAACCGCACGACCTTCGTACCGGCACGCGTCGCGATGGCGAACTCGTCCGCGGTCTCCAGGCCCTCCCGCCGCAGGTACGCCGCGAAGACGCGCGCCCCGTTCCCACACATCTCGGCCAGGCCGCCGTCGTTGTTCCGGTAGTCCATGAACCACCGTGCGGCGCCCGCCTGAGACAGCACGTCCGGCTCACCCGCCAGTGCCGTGGGCACCACCCGGATCACCCCGTCGGCGCCGATACCGGCATGCCGGTCGGCGAGCAGCGCCGCCTGCGCCGCGGTGAGCGGCGAGCCACCCTCGAGGTCGGGCACGAGCACGAAGTCGTTCTCGGTCCCGTGGCCCTTGGTGAAGGTGGTCTGGTCAGCCATGGCCGTCATTGTCCCTGATGGCTGTCTCCACCGTGGCGAGAGCCCGTCGGCTCAGGCCGGCAGCGTCGGCGTCGAGCCATACGATGCGCGGGTCGGCACCGAACCAGGACTCCTGTCTGCGGGCCAGACGACGGGTCAGCCGGGCCGTCTCCGCCTTGGCCTCGTCCTCGGTCAGGCGTCCGTCGAGCTGGGCCAGCGCCTGGGCGTAGCCCAGCGCCCGGGGCGCGGTCCGCCCACGGCGAAGCCCGTGCGCCTCGAGCCGGGACACCTCGTCGAGGAGCCCGTCCCGCCACATGGCGTCGACCCGCCGCCCGATACGCGCGTCGAGCTCAGGCCGCGAAGCGCGCAGGCCGATGAGGACCGTCGGAACCAGCAGCTCCCGTCGGGGCATGGTGGCGGAGAAGGGCCTGCCGGTCAGCTCGAGGACCTCCAGGGCCCTGACGATCCGCCGGACATTGTTCGGCTCGATGTGGCGGGCCGCGGCGGGGTCCACCTCCCGCAGGCGGGCGTATAGGTTGGCAGCCCCTACCCTCGCCGCCTCCCACTCGAGGCGCGCCCGGACCGCCCGGTCGGTCGGGGGGATCTCCAGGCGATCGAGGGCGGCTCGGACGTAGAGCCCGGACCCACCGACGAGGACAGGGTGCCGACCGCGCTCGCGGATGCCGTCGAGGTCGGCGCGTGCGGCACGCTGGTACGCCGCGACGGACGCCTCCTCGGTCACCGAGATGACGTCGAGCTGGTGATGCGGGATCCCCCGTCGGCGGCTCTCGGTCAGCTTGGCGGTCCCGATGTCCATCCCGGCGTACAGCTGGCTGGCGTCTGCGTTCACGACCTCACCGCCGCAGGCTTCGGCCAGGTCCAGCGCGAGGTCGGACTTTCCGGTGGCTGTGGCGCCGACGACGGCGATGGTCAGAGGCCCCGGCATCGGCTCACAGGTCGTGCTCGTCCGGGCTGTCGTGACCGAAGGGGTCCGGGTCCACACCGGGCATCCAGCTGTGCCCGGGCTTTCCCCAGCCGTGCTGCTTGATCGCCTTGCGAGCCTTCTTGGACCAGCGCTCGTTCAGCCTGTCGACGTAGAGGAAGCCGTTGAGGTGGTCGTACTCGTGCTGCATGCAGCGGGCGAACCAACCGGTCGCCTCGAAAGAGAGCTGGCGGCCCGATACGTCGAAGCCCGTGACGCCGGCCCGCTCGCCCCGCTTGAGCGGAAAGCTCTCCCCCGGCACGGAGAGGCAGCCCTCCACGTCGTCGTGCGGGTCGGGGTCGTCGAGGGGTGCCTTGGCGGGGCTGAGGTACGGGTTCACGATGGCACCGCGCGCAGGGACGCCATCCTCGTTGTCCATCTGCCAGGTGAACACCCGCAGCCCTACGCCGATCTGCGGGGCGGCGAGACCCACCCCATGGGCCGCGTCCATGGTCTCGTACATGTCGGTGATGAGCTCGGTGAGCGCCGCGTCGAAGGCGTCGACCGGCTCAGCCCGGCGGTGCAGCACCGGTTCGCCCGTGATCACGATGGGGCGGATCGTCATGCCGCGAGTCTCCCAGATCGGGCAGCAGACGCAGACGCGGGGCACTGGGGCGCGCGGGCCGCGCCGGCTGGGCGGACTGCGGTGGCGGGCGTCACGGCTCTGGGGAACCATGGAGCCGGCGGCCTTCGTGCCGCGACCCCACCATCAACCGACGCGAGGAGCGCACGATGAGCGAGCCGGCCGACCTGCCCGACCAAGGCGAAGGTACCGAGGAGGCGGCCGGGGCCGGCAGCGGTGGGTCACAGGCAGGAGTCGCAGGCCAGGGCGACGCCGGCTTCGACGGACAGTCGGGCACCTCGGACTCGTCCGGCTCAGACACTTCAGGCTCGGACACTTCCGGCTCGCACACGTCGGGTTCGGACACTTCCGGCTCAGACACTTCCGGCTTCGACCCCGACAGCGGCTCGACCACCGACATGGACATCGAGACCAGCGAGTCCGACGGGTAAGCCGCAGGGCCTGGCCCGGCGTTATCGGCTAGGCAGGGTCGCCGACCGCGTCCGGCGACGCCATGCCACTGCGGCTCAGCCGCACCGCGGAGCCATGCGGCTCAGCCGCATTGCGGAGCCGAAGTCGTCACTGCCGGCCGGCCGACAGTCGGCATCCCCAGTGACACGCTCGGCCTCCCCGGTGCGACCGGCGGTTTGCCCGGCACCGGACCGTCCTGAAGCGCCTGCCAGGCGTCACCGCCGGCCGTGCGGCGAACTGCGAATGAACCGCCGCCCAGGAGTGCGGAGTCCGCGACGAGGTGGTGCGGGGCACCGTAGGTGACATCGACGGTCACGACGTCCCCCGGTCGCGGCGCCGTGACGCCCTCCGGAACGGCGAAGTGCACCAGCCGGTTGTCGCGTGCACGTCCGGAAAGACGCTGCGTGGAGCGGTCCTTGCGCCCCTCGCCCGTGGAGACCAGCACCTCTACGGTGCGTCCCTCCAGAGCGCGGTTCTCTGCCCAGGACACCTCCTCCTGCACGGCGAGAAGCCGGTCGTACCGTTCCTGCACCACGGCCTTGGGAAGCTGGTCAGGCATCGTGGCGGCAGGCGTCCCAGGGCGGATCGAGTACTGGAACGTGAAGGCGCTGGAGAACCGGGACGCCCGCACCACCCGCAACGTCTCCTCGAAGTCGGCCTCCGTCTCCCCCGGGAAGCCGACGATGATGTCGGTCGTGATGGCGGCATCCGGGATCTGGGCGCGCACACGGTCCAGGATTCCGAGGAACTTCGCGCTGCGGTAGGAGCGGCGCATGTCCCTGAGCACCTTGTCCGAGCCCGACTGCAGCGGCATGTGCAGGCTGGGCATGACGTTCGGCGTCTGCGCCATGGCTGCTATGACGTCCTCGGTGAATGCAGCCGGATGGGGGCTCGTGAAGCGCACCCGCTCCAGACCTTCGATCTCGCCGCAGGCCCGCAGCAGCTTGCTGAACGCCAACCGGTCACCGAACTCCACCCCGTAGGTATTGACGTTCTGCCCGAGCAGAGTGACCTCGACCACGCCCTGGGCCACCAGCGCGTCGATCTCGGCGAGAACGTCGCCCGGTCGACGGTCCGCCTCCTTGCCGCGCAGGCTCGGCACGATGCAGAACGTGCAGGTGTTGTTGCATCCCACCGAGATCGACACCCACGCCGCATAGGCGGAGTCGCGTCGGGTGGGCAGGGTGGAGGGAAAGACCTCCAGGCTCTCCAGGATCTCCACCTCCGCCGCACGGTTGTGCCGTGCACGCTCGAGCAGGGCCGGCAGGCTGCCGAGGTTGTTGGTCCCGAAGACGACATCCACCCACGGCGCGCGGGCGACGATCGTGGCGCGGTCCTTCTGGGCCAGACAGCCGCCCACGGCGATCTGCATGTCCGGGTTGCGGGTCTTCGCGGGGCGCAGCTGGCCGAGGTTGCCGTAGAGCTTGTTGTCCGCGTTCTCCCGCACCGCGCAGGTGTTGAAGACGACGACGTCAGCGGCCTCGGGGCGCTCCGGCAAGGGCAGGCTGTTCACGTCGACGTACCCGACGCTCTCCAGCAGCCCAGCGAGCCGCTCGGAGTCGTGGACGTTCATCTGGCACCCGTGGGTCCGGACGTCGTAGGTCTTGTAGGCAGTGGAAGCACTCATCGCACGGACAAGGGTACGGGGTGGCATCTCAGTCACGCTGATGCTCCGGGGACCGCGCCAGCGCCTCCCGGATCACGGTCATGGACAGGTCGGAGGCATACCCCTTGCGGGCCAACATCCCGGCGAGCCTGCGCCGCTGCACCGTCGGATCCAGGCCATGCATCGTCTTGAGCCGCTTCGTCACGAGCTGCTCCGCGCGCTCCCGCTCCTGCTCGGGGTCCATCGCGTCGAGGGTGGCCTTGGCCAGCTCCTCGTCGACGCCCTTCGCTCGCAGCTCGCGGGCCAGCGCTCGAGCTGCGAGACCGCGCCCCGCCTGCTGGGAGCGCACGACCATTCCCGCGTAGGCCTCGTCGTCGATGAGTCCCACCTCGGTCATGCGGTCGAGGACAGCCTCCGCCACGTCGTCCGGACAGTGACGCTGTCGCAGCTTGTCGCGCAGCTGCTTGCGGCTCTTGGGTGCCGACGCGAGCTGTCGTAGGACGATCTGTCTCGCAACGTCGTGCGGGTCAGCCTGGTCGCCGCGAGTCGTCGGATCCGCTTCAGGATCTCCGGGGATCGGCTGCCACGCCGAAGACCGGCCTCTGGTCGGCGTGACCTGCGGCTCGCCCGAGGTGGAGCTGGGTGCGTCGCCAGCAGCGAGAGCAGCCTCCAGGGCTGCTCTCGCTGCTGCGTGTCGGTCGTTCATGACGGGCTTCGACCCATGACGGCCTCCACTGATGACGGGCTGGGTGACGGAGTGTGAGAGCTGCGGCTCTGCGTCCGTTGAGGCTCAGAAGTTTGTCAAGGCTCAGAAGTCGGAGGCTCAGAACTCGACCGGGACGTCTGTCCCGGGCTCGGCCGGCTTGTCCACCTGAGGCCCGACGCCGAGCTTCTCCTTGATCTTCTTCTCGATCTCGTTGCCCAGGTCCGGGTTGTCCTTCAGGAACTGCCGGGCGTTCTCCTTGCCCTGCCCCAGCTGGTCGCCCTCGTACGTGTACCAGGCGCCGGCCTTGCGGACGAAGCCCTGCTCCACGCCCATGTCGATGAGGCCACCCTCGCGGGAGATGCCATGCCCGTAAAGGATGTCGAACTCGGCCTGTTTGAACGGCGGGGAGACCTTGTTCTTGACGACCTTCACCCTGGTGCGGTTACCGACCGGCTCGCTGCCGTCCTTGAGCGTCTCGATGCGCCGGACGTCCAGGCGCACCGAGGCGTAGAACTTGAGCGCCTTGCCACCGGTCGTCGTCTCGGGCGAACCGAACATCACGCCGATCTTCTCGCGGAGCTGGTTGATGAAGATCGCCGTGGTGCCGGTGTTGTTGAGTGCACCGGTGAGCTTGCGCAGGGCCTGCGACATCAGCCGGGCCTGCAGGCCGACGTGGCTGTCGCCCATCTCGCCCTCGATCTCGGCTCGCGGCACCAGGGCCGCCACCGAATCTATGACGATGATGTCCAGCGCCCCGGACCGGATCAGCATGTCTGCGATCTCGAGCGCCTGCTCGCCGGTGTCCGGCTGGCTGACGAGCAGGGCGTCGGTGTCCACGCCCAGCTTCTTCGCGTACTCGGGGTCCAGCGCATGCTCGGCGTCGATGAACGCCGCGATGCCTCCTGCGCGCTGCGCGTTGGCGACGGCGTGCAGGGCGACAGTGGTCTTGCCCGAGGACTCGGGGCCGTAGATCTCGACCACCCGGCCCCGGGGCAGGCCGCCGATCCCGAGCGCGACGTCCAGCGCGATCGACCCGGTGGGAATGACGTCGATAGGCGGCCGGACGTCGTCGCCAAGGCGCATCACGGCGCCCTTGCCGAACGACTTCTCAATCTGCCCCATGACGGTATCGAGGGATTTTGCCTTCTGGTCCACGCCTGCTGCGTTGGCTCCAGCCATTTTCGCCACGCTTCCTTCTTTCGCATCGAGTCGGGCGCGCCTGCCTTCGACCCACGGGCAGATCATCTGCTGTTGGGTCAGACGCTAGGAGTTGCCACCGACACTCGGCGCAGACCACCGGGCGACCTGTGGACGACGAGACGGCGGGGATCCACCTGTGCTCAGGTTACCGAACGTCTGTTCGACTGTCCGGATCTCGCGCGCCGACACGCCGACAGGCGCGGCACGCCAACAGAGGGCACGCGACGCCGGCTCCAGGGCCAGGGCCAGGGCCAGGGCCACGGCCACCGCTCCATCAGGACCGACACCACGCATCCAACAACAGTCAGGACAACAGCAGGCTGTCGAGCCGGCGCGCAGCACCCACCACTCCGACCGACCCCAGCACCACCAGGTAGCCCACGTGGCCGAGGACTCCCCACCCGGTGTCGCCCAGCATCAGCGCTCGCTCCAAAGCCACCCCGTGGTACAGCGGGGTCAGCTGCACCAACCACTGAAGCGCACCTGGGTAGGTCGACAGCGGGAAGAACGTCGCCGAGAAGAGGAACATCGGCTGGATGGCGAGTGTGACGTAGTCGAAGTCCACCCAGGACCTCATGAAGGTGGTCGCGAACATCCCCACGGCGGCGAAGGCGAAGCCGATGAACACGGCGGCTGGCAGGGCCAGCAGCGCCCACCACGACCGCACCGCACCCGCAAGGAGCGCGACCACGAGAAAGGCGGCTGAGTAGAGGCCGCCGCGCATGAGCGACCAGGTGATCTCGCCCACCGCGATGTCGCGTGGCCCCATGGGCGTGGCAAGGACGGCGTCGTACAGCCGCGCGTACTTCAGCTTGAAGAAGACGTTGAAGGTGGAGTCGAAGACCGCGCCGTTCATCGCCGACGCCGCGAGAAGGGCGGGTGCCACGAACTGGGGGTATGTCACCGCCAGGCCGGAGTCCGTCCGCACGCTGTGGACGAGGGCACCGATCCCGATTCCGAGGGAGAACAGGTAGAACACCGGCTCGGCGAACCCCGTGGCGAGGGCGATCCAGCCGTGCCTGAACGAGGTGACGTTTCGCTCGACGAGCATTCGAGCGAGCCCCGCGCCGGCCGGCATGGGCAGGGCCCGGGACAGTCGGGCGCCCGGCGCCCGCAGCGTGCTGCTCATGAGACCAGCCGCCGGGTGAAGGACCGCTCCGCCAGCCACCAGCCGACCAGGATGTAGGTCACCAGAACGGCGAGGTGGGCCACGAGAGGCCCCGCGTGTGGCATACCGTAGGCCACCGCGCGGCAGGCCTGCACCCCGTGCCACAACGGCGTCACCCAGGCCACCGGCTGCATCCAGCCGGGCAGCTGCGCGATGGGGAAGAACGTGCCCGAGAACAGCATCAGGGGCGTGATGATCCAGCGGTACAGGATGTTGAAGCCGTTGTCCCCCTCCTGCGTGGCAGTGAACGCGAAGATCGGTGTGACGAAGGCCAGCCCAGTGAGGACCGCCACCGGCAGGCACAGCACCGCCCACCAGGACGCGAAGCCGCCGAAGAGCGAGGAGACCGCCAGGAACAGCGCTGTGGCCACGCCCAGATGCCCGGCGATCGTCAGGAAGTGTCCCGCCAGCACGTCTCGGACACCCAGCGGCGTGGCGAGCTGCGCGTGGTAGGCCATGTTCCACTTGAGGTAGCCGAGAACCTGGTAGCTCGACTCGCTCCAGGCCACCCACATCGTCTGGGCCGCCACGATTCCGGGCACGACGAACTGCAGGTACGGCCTGCCGTCGATCCCCCCGGCTCGGCTGTCGACGAGGGCTCCGAGGCCCACTCCCATCGAGAGCATGAAGAGCACGGGCGACAGGACCCGGCTGGTGATGCTCGCACGCCAGGTGCGCTGGTACACCGCGAGGTGGTACCCGACCACGGCGAGTACGCGTTCAGGGCCAGTCAGCGGGGGCCGCGGCCCCGGGGCTGCCCGGGCATCGCCGCGCACCGAGGCAGCCGAGCTCGTCGTGGTCATCAGTCCACCAGCGTCCGGCCGGTGAGGGTCAGGAAGACGTCCTCGAGGGTCGAGCGGCGCACCAGCGACGACAGCGGCTCCACGCCTCGGGCATGCACCTGCGCTGAGGCCTCGTCACCGTCGTCGGCGTACACCAGCAGCCGGTCCGGCAGCACCTCCACGCGCTTGCCCACGCCCTCGACGAGCGGCGCGAGCTCACTGTGGTCCTCGGCGTCGAACCGCAGCTCCAGGACCTCGCGGGTCGCGTGCGCACCGATGAGCTCGCGAGGAGAGCCCTGCGCCACGATGCTGCCGTGGTCCATCACCACGAGCCGGTCGAACAGCTGTTCGGCCTCGTCCATGTAGTGGGTCGTCAGCACGAGCGTGACCCCGGACCGCTTCAGCCGGAACAGCCTGTCCCACAGCACATGTCGGGCCTGGGGGTCCAAGCCGGTGGTGGGCTCGTCGAGGAGGAGGATCTCGGGGGAGTTGATGAGCGAGCGCGCGATGGTCAGCCGACGTTTCATGCCCCCGGAGAGCGGCTCCACCTTGTCACGGGCGCGCTCCGTGAGCTGCGCGAACTCCAGCAGCTCGGCTGCTCGCGCGCGGGCCTCCTTGCGTGAGAGGCCGAAGTACCGGCCGTAGATCCACAGGTTCTCCTCGACGGTGAGCTCCTCGTCGAGGGTATCCCGCTGCGGGCAGCTTCCGAGCCGCGCCCGGATCGCCGGGCCGTCGGTAGCCGGGTCGAGCCCGAAAAGCCTCAGCTCACCCCGCGTCACCGGCGACACGCAGCCCACCATGCGCATCGTGGACGACTTGCCGGCGCCGTTCGGCCCCAGGAACCCGAAGCACTCCCCCTTGCGCACGGCGAAGTCGATGCCGTCCACCGCCGTGAAGTCCCCGAACGTCTTGGTCAGGCCTCTGGCGTGCAGCAGGATCTCCTCGGACACGTTTCGTCACGCTACAGACATCCGCCGACAAGGCCACCCGGTTTTTCGCGGGACCCGGGCCGTCGAGCCGTCACCCGTCGGCGCGCAGCTCCTCGTACAGCAGCTCGGCCAGCTGCCTCGCGGGCAGGGTCCGCGCCGCCGCGTGTCCCGTTCCCGCCCACAGGTGCACGAGCTCCGCCTCGCCGGTGGCCTTGCCATGCGCCCGTAACGGTGCGGTGAGGTGGTGGACATGCGGGTACGCAGCCGGCGCCGCGTCGCTGAACCGCTGGGTCCAGGTCGTCACGAGCGCCCGCGCACTGCGCCCGGTGAACGCCCGCGTCACGGTGGTGCCCCGGCCCTGGGTCAGCTCGTGTACGTGAACCGGGGCCGTGCCCGCCTCGGAGGAGGGGAGGAAGGCCGTCCCGAACGCGACAGCGTCGGCGCCGGCGTCGAGGAGGCGCCGGGCGTCCCTTCCGGTCATCACCCCGCCGGCCGCCATGACGCCGAGCTCGGCTGACCGGGCCGCCGACGACAGCTCGCGCACGAGCACGTCGACGGAAGGCTGCTGACGGCCGGAGTCGTGCGGGCCTCCGCGATGGCCGCCCGCCTCCCAGCCCTGCAGTACCACGCCGTCCACGCCGAGCTCGACGGCCCACGCCAGCTCGTCCGGCTCGTTCAGGGTCACCCAGACCTCGGCCCCGGCCCTCCGTAGGCGGGCGACTGCGTCCGCGGGCGGCCACGCGAACGAGAAGCTCACCACGGCAGGGGCCAGCTCCACGAGGACGTCGAGCTTGGCCCCGAACGCGTCGTCGTCGTAACGCGGCTCGCCCAGCTCGACGCCGGCCGACGCGGCCCAGGGTGCGAGCAGACTGCCGTACGCCTCGGCCTCCGAGCGCATCGAGGGACGGTCGTCCGACGGCGCGAAGATGTTGACGCCGAACGGAACCGGGACCAGGGCCCGCAGCTCCTCGATGTCCTCCCGCAGCTGCTGCGGAGCCAGGTAGGCGCCGGCCAGGAAGGCGAACATGCCCCCGCTCGCGGCCGCCGCCGCGAGCGGGACGGTGCTGGGCCCGCCCGCCATCGGTGCCAGCACCAGCGGGTGGCTGCGCCAGTCCAGCGTGCTCACCGTGCGGGCTTCCGCTCCACGCCGAGACGCCGAGCCTCCGGCACATCCATGTCGTCGCACAGCGCCTGCCAGACGCGGCGAGGGCTCTCCCCGGCCGCCAACGCCTGCTCGGGCGTCCGGTCTCCCAGCGCGGCGAGCACATGGTGTCGTGCCAGCGACCCCGCATACGCCTCGCCGAACTCGTCGTTCATCAGCTCCCAGAACTTGCTCAGCCGCATCCTGGAAGTCTAGGCAGCAGCGCGAGACGCACAGCACGGCGGTGGTCACCGTCGGGACGACGGTCACGCGGCGTTGTCGGTGCGACGTGGCAGGCTGTCAGGACCATGACGGTAGACGTGCTGAGCCGCTTCTCCCCCGCCACCTCGGAGTGGTTCCGGGGCTCCTTCAGCTCGCCCACCGCCGCGCAGGCCGGGGCGTGGGACGCCATCAGCTCCGGCCACCATGCGCTCGTGGTCGCCCCCACCGGATCCGGCAAGACGCTGTCGGCGTTCCTCTGGGCCCTGGACCGGCTCGCGACCGAACCGGTGCCGGCGGAGCGTCTGCGGCGTTGCCGCGTGCTCTACATCTCCCCCATGAAGGCCCTCGCCGTCGACGTGGAGCGCAACCTGCGGTCTCCCTTGGTCGGCATCGGTCACGCCGCCACGCGACTGGGGGTGCCCCCGCCGAGCATCACGGTCTCGGTCCGGTCTGGGGACACGCCGGCCCAGGAACGGCGGGCCTTCGCGCGCACCCCCACCGACGTGCTCATCACCACCCCCGAGTCGCTGTTCCTGCTGCTCACCTCGCAGGCTCGCGAGGCCCTTGCCGGCGTTCAGACAGTGATCCTGGACGAGGTCCACGCCGTGGCGGGGACGAAGCGGGGCGCGCACCTCGCGCTCTCCCTCGAGCGGCTCGACGCGATGTTGGACACGCCCGCCCAGCGCATCGGACTGTCTGCCACGGTCCAGCCGGTGAAGGAGGTGGCCCGGTTCCTCGCGGGTGGCCGACCGGTCGAGGTGGTGCAGCCGCAGTCCACCAAGGAGTGGGACCTGGACGTCGTCGTACCCATCCCGGACATGTCGGCCCTCGGCGAGGTGCAGGAGACGGATCTGTCCGGGCCTGCTGCCGGCGCCGAGCGGCGCGCGTCGATCTGGCCCCACGTCGAGGAACGCATCGTCGATCTCATCTCCGAGCACCGCTCGACCCTCGTCTTCGCCAACTCCCGCCGGCTGGCGGAGCGGCTGACGACGCGCCTCAACGAGATCTGGCAGGAGCGGCTGGACGAGGCGGCGGCAGAGCAGGAGGCGCCTGACACGCTCAGCGCCCGCAGCGCCGTCACGGCAGGCCACACGTCACGGACGCCAGCGGAGATGATGGCCCAGGCGGGGGCATCCAAGGGCGCACCTGCCGTGCTGGCCCGAGCCCACCATGGCTCGGTGAGCAAGGAGCAGCGGCAGGTCATCGAAGAGGAGCTGAAGGCCGGGCGGTTGCCCGCGGTGGTGGCCACGAGCTCCCTCGAGCTCGGCATCGACATGGGAGCGGTGGACCTCGTCGTCCAGGTGGAGTCGCCGCCGTCCGTCGCCTCGGGGCTCCAGCGCGTCGGTCGCGCCGGGCACCAGGTCGGTGCGGTCAGCCGCGGCGTGCTCTTCCCGAAGTTCCGTGGTGACCTGGTCCAGACGGCGGTCGTCGTCGAGCGGATGAGATCAGGGGCGATCGAGTCCCTGCGCGTGCCCGCCAACCCGGTCGACGTGCTGGCGCAGCAGGTGGTCGCGATGTGCGCCCTCGACGACTGGACGGTCGACGACCTGGAGAAGGTCGTACGCCGGGCGACCCCCTTCGCCTCACTGCCGCGTTCGATCCTCGAGGCTGTGCTCGACATGCTGTCCGGCCGCTACCCCAGCGACGAGTTCGCCGAGCTCCGTCCACGCATCGTGTGGGACCGGGTCGCCGGCGTTCTGAGCGGACGCCCGGGCGCCCAGCGGCTGGCGGTGACGTCGGGAGGCACCATCCCGGACCGCGGGCTGTACGGGGTGTTCCTGGCGTCCTCGGAGGGGACCGGTCGACGCGTCGGAGAGCTCGACGAGGAGATGGTCTACGAGTCGCGGGTCGGTGACCTGTTCACGCTGGGGACCTCCACGTGGCGCATCGAGGACATCACCCATGACCGCGTGCTCGTGACTCCCGCGCCCGGCCTGCCCGGCAAGCTGCCGTTCTGGAAGGGGGACCAGCTCGGACGCCCGGCGGAGCTGGGGCGAGCTGTCGGCGCCTTCGTACGGGAGATCGTCGGTCTTGCGCCGGCCAAGGCGCGTCGTCGGGTCATCGACGCCGGGCTCGACGACTGGGCCGCCGACAACCTCCTGGCCTACCTGGCGGAGCAGCAGGAGGCCACGCGTCACGTTCCGGACGACCGGACGATCGTGGTCGAACGGTTCCGCGACGAGATCGGTGACTGGCGGGTGGCGGTGCACTCACCCTTCGGCGGTCAGGTGCACGCCCCCTGGGCGCTCTGCGTGTCGGCACGGATGCGCGAGCGGTTCGGAGTCGACGTACAGGCTATGCACGGTGACGACGGCATCGTCTTCCGGCTCCCCGACCTGGAGTTCGACGACGGCGGCCAGGTGGGCGCCGAGCTCCTCGAGCTGGTACGCCTCGACCCGAACGAGGTCCATGACCTCGTCACGGCAGAGATCGGCGGCTCGGCGCTGTTCGCCGCACGGTTCCGCGAGTGCGCCTCCCGCGCCCTGCTGCTGCCCCGCCGCCGACCGGACCGCCGGCAGCCGTTGTGGCAGCAGCGGCAACGGGCGGCACAGCTGCTGGAGGTGGCGAGCCAGTACGCCTCGTTCCCGATCGTGCTCGAGACGGTGCGCGAGTGCGTCCAGGACGTCTTCGACGTTCCGGGGCTCACGGAGCTGATGCGCGCAGTGGAGTCGCGGGACGTCACGCTGGTCGACGTCGAGTCGAGCCAGCCGTCGCCCTTCGCGCGCTCCCTGATGTTCGGCTACGTCGCTCAGTTCCTCTACGAGGGTGACTCTCCCTTGGCCGAGAAGCGGGCCGCCGCTCTGGCACTGGACCCGACGCTGCTTGCCGAGCTGCTCGGCCGAGGAGAGGGTCTGTCGTTGCGCGACCTGCTCGACCCGGCCCAGGTGAGCCGGACGGAGGCGGAGCTGCAGCGCCTGGTGCCTGAGCGTGCCTGCCGGGACGCCGAGGACGTCGCCGACCTGCTTCGCGTGCTGGGCCCGCTGCCCCTCTCCGAGATCCAGCGGCGCTGCCAGGCAGGCCTGTCCCTTCAGGAGGTCGGGTCCTGGCTGGTCGATCTCGAGGGCGCCCGCCGGCTGATCCGCGTCCGTCTCGCCGGCCAGGAGCGGTGGTCGGCCATCGAGGACGCCGGGCGACTCAGGGACGCGCTTGGTGTCTCCCTGCCGGTCGGGGTGCCACAGGCCTTCCTGGAGTCCGTGTCCGACCCGCTGGGCGACCTGGTGCGACGGTATGCCCGCTCCCATGGCCCCTTCCCGGCGGTGGCAGTGGCCGCGTGGTGGGGTGTCGGACCAGCCGTAGCACTCGACGCTCTGCGTCGACTTGTGGGATCCGGCCGCATCGTGGAGGGCGAGCTCCTGCCGGCGGAGAACGGCGGCGGCACGCACGGCCTCGACTACTGCGACGCCGAGGTCCTCCGCCTGCTGCGCCGTCGCTCCCTGGCAGCTCTGCGGGCCGAGGTCGAACCCGTGCCCGCGGTGGAGCTGGCGAGGTTCCTTCCCCAGTGGCAGTCCGTCGGTGCTGGCCTACGGGGCCGGGAGGGGCTCACTCGTGCCGTGGAGCAGCTCTGCGGCGCCGTGCTGCCGGCCAGCGCACTGGAGACCCTGGTCCTGCCCTCCCGGGTAGCTGGCTACACCCCGTCCCTGCTCGACGACCTCATGAGCAGTGGTGAGGTGCTCTGGCAGGGACACGGTGGCCTCCCCGGCGACGACGGGTGGGTCTCCCTCCACCTCGCCGACACGGCGCCCCTCACGCTGGCGCACCCCCCCGAGCTCGAGCTCACCGATCGGCAGCTCACGATCGTCGAGGCGCTGTCGGGTGGTGGGGCCTACTTCTTCCGCACCCTGTCCGACGCCGTCCGCGCTACCGACGACCCGGGCCTCGTGGCGGACCTGTGGTCCTTGGTGTGGGGCGGCCGCCTCACGAACGACACCATCGCCCCGCTACGCGCTCTGCTCGCGGGGGGGCGGACAGCCCCCCGCCGCAGTGGGTCGGCACCGCGGTCCGCTCGGTACGGTGCTGGGCCGGGGTCGCTCGGTCTGTTGTCCGGACGCAGGCCGCGGAGCCGCTCCCCCCTGCCCGCGCGCTCGGGGCCACCGACAGGCGCCGGCCGGTGGTCGCTGCTTCCCCCACCCGACCCGGACCCCACGGTCCGCGCATACGCCACTGCGGAGGTCCTGCTCGACCGATACGGCGTCGTGACCCGAGGCTCGGTCGTCGCAGAGGACGTTCCGGGGGGCTTCGCCGCCGTCTACCGCGTCCTGGCCGCCGCCGAGGAGTCAGGACGGGTTCGGCGGGGGTACTTCGTGGAGTCTCTGGGCGCAGCCCAGTTCTCGACCACGGGGGCCGTCGACCGGCTGCGCGCGGGCGTACGTCCGCTCCTGGGGGCCCCGACCGGGCGCACGGCGGCGGTGCCGGCGACGGTGCTGGCCGCGACGGACCCGGCCAACGCATACGGCGCGGCGTTGCCATGGCCCGACCGCACGTCCGTGCGCACCGGTGACGAGCTCGGCGACGACGCCCCCTCCAGCGGCTCCCGGCGAGGTCACCAACCGGGTCGCAAGGCGGGCGCCCTGGTGGTCCTGGTCGACGGGGAGCTCGTCCTCTACGTGGAGCGCGGAGGGAAGACGCTCCTGTCGTGGACCGACGAGCCCGATGCTCTGCAGAGCGCCGCCGACGCTTTGGCCCTGGCCGTCCGTGAGGGCGCTCTGGGGCGGCTGACGGTGGAGAAGGCGGACGGCGACGCCGTGCTCGGTTCTGGTCACCCCCTCGCGGCGGCCCTGGCGCAGGCAGGGTTCCACGCCACGCCGCGCGGCCTTCGGCTGCGGCGGTGACCGGTGCCTGAGGGCGACACCGTCTGGCGGACCGCTCGCCGGCTCCACCAAGCCCTCGCGGGCCAGGTGCTCACGGTGTCCGACCTCCGCTTCCCAGGGATCGCCACGGTAGACCTGCGCGGGGCCACTACGACGGACGTGCTCAGCCGCGGCAAGCACATCCTGCACCGGCTGGACACGGGCGCGACTCTGCACTCGCACCTGCGGATGGAAGGTCAGTGGCGCCTGGAGCCCGCAGACACCGCGGCGCGGTGGCTGCGTCGGGGGGACCTGCGGGCGGCGCTCGGCACGGACGCCTGGCTGGCCCTGGGACTGCGGCTCGGGATGTTGGACCTGCTCCGGACGTCGCACGAGGCGGATGTCGTGGGGCATCTGGGGCCAGACCTGCTCGGGCCGGACTGGGACGCGCCCCGCGCGGTGGCCAACCTCCAGCGCACGCAGACCCCTATCGGCGCCGCTCTCCTCGACCAGCGCAACCTCGCCGGCCTGGGCACGCTGTGGTGTGCGGAGTGCCTGTTCCTGGAGCGCCTCAACCCCTGGACCTTTACCTTCGAGCTCGACCCCGGGACGCTCGAGCGCGTGGTCGACCGAGCCCACCGGCTCCTCGACGCCGCTCGACACCACCCGGTCCAGGCCAGCACAGGGCTGCGCCGACACGGGGAGGAGACATACGTCCACGCCAGGTCCGGCAGGCCATGTCGACGGTGCGGTCAGCCAGTGCGCGTGGCGATGATCGGCCCCGAGGGCCAGGAGCGGACCATGTTCTACTGCCCCGGCTGCCAGGGTGGGCTGGGTCCCGGCGACGACGGTCGCCCTCAGGCTCCACTGGGGTCGAGCACGGGCCGCCGCACCCCCTACCGGCGCGTCTGAACGACCGTCGCCGTCAGAGACGCTCTGGTGGCCTCACGCAGCGGAGGCCGACACCATCGAGGACTTGGGAAGCGGCAGCGCAACGGGAGCCGTCAGCGCCTCGGTCTCCGCGACCCGCTCCGACACCTGGCCCAGCACCTCGGACAGGGGTAGCCGTAGGGCACCACAGATGGAGGCGAGCAGCTCGGAGGAGGCCTCCTTCTCGCCACGCTCGACCTCGCTGAGGTAGCCCAAGGACACCGCAGCGGCAGCAGAGACCTCGCGCAGCGTTCTGCCCTGGGCCTGACGCTGCTCGCGGAGGACGTCACCCAGTTCACGACGGAGCAGGATCATGACGCCTCCTTCACCTTCCACGTTGATGCTCGGTACGGGGCCCACCGCTGGCTTTCGGCAACCGATGACATCAGCAGCCAAGCCAACGTTACCCCGAGCCCATGACGCTGCGCTTGGAGGATTGCCAGAACCCGCGGCACGAACACGTCAACGACCCGGCAGCTCGGGATCTTCCTGCACACCGAGCACCTCTGCCACGAGCCCTAGGGCCGCCTGCACGGTGGCTGAGCGGATCTGCGCCCGCGATCCGGCGAGCCGGAGGCGACGTACCTCCCGCCGCCCGGCCAGAGACACGGCGACGAACACGGTCCCGACCGGCTGGCCGTCCTGCGGGTCAGGGCCGGCAACCCCCGTGGTGGCGACACCGAGGTCCGAGCCCAACGCACGTGCTGCGCCCGTTGCCATCTGGGTGGCCACCACGCCCTGCACCGCGCCGCCTGACCGCAGGACCTGCGCGTCGACCCCCAGCACCGAGCTCTTGACCTCGGTCGCGTAGGCGACGACCGCACCACGGACCACCGTCGACGCGCCGGGGACGTCGGTGAGCGCCGCGCACAGCAGGCCACCCGTCAGGGACTCGGCAGTGGCTACCGTCAGCGAGGCCCCCTGCAGGGCGGTCACGACCTCCTGGGCGGACGTCACCCCGGGCGACCCGCCCGCGCCGCGCGGGACGCGCGGGCGGCGCGCTTCATTGCGGCCCGCTCGCTCGTCTGGCGCAGGCGCAGTCCCTTGACGGCGATGTCGAGGCCCGTCACGACGGTCACGAGAACCGCGAGCAGCAGCACGACCCATGCCCCGGTCATCCACGCGCCGTGGCTCGGGAACGTCCACAGCGGGAGGGTGAAGAGCAGGAGACCGAAGAACTGCAGCGTCGTCTTCACCTTGCCACCGCGACCTGCCGGCATGACCCCATGACGGATGACGAAGAACCGCAGCACCGTGACCCCCCACTCCCGGACGAGCACCACCAGCGTGACCCACCACGGGATCTCGCCGAGGACAGCCAGGCCGACGAACGCCATACCCATGAGCGCCTTGTCGGCGATGGGGTCCGCGATCTTGCCGAAGTTCGTGATGAGACCGCGGCGACGGGCCAGCTCACCGTCGACGCGGTCGGTGGCCGTGGCCACGGCGAACACGCCGGCGGCCCACCATCGCAGCTGCGCCTGCTCCCCCTGCTGGGCCAGCAGCAGCCAGCCGTAGACGGGCACCAGGAGGATGCGCGCGACGGTGAGGGCGTTGGCGACGTTCCAGGGGCTCGGGGCCGGCTCAGCGACGGGGGTCGCGGCGGGGTCGGGAGCCGGTGCGGACTCGCTCAGCACGGAGCAGCCACGAGGTCGATGCCCTCCGTCGCCACCACCGTCGCACGTACGAGGCCGCCCACCGCGAGGTCCGGCCAGTCCGCGGGGTCGAGGAACGTCACGCCGTCCACGTCCGGCCCCTGGTGGGCTGCTCTACCGACGACCCGCGCCTCGTCGGAGCCGTCCTCACCCAGGGCACTCGCGAGACCTTCCGCGGGTAGCTCCTCGACCAGGACCTCCACGATCTCGCCGACGCGCTCCTCGGCGCGCTGCAGGTTCAGCTCCTCCACCAGGTCGGTGATCCTGGAGGTGCGTTCTGCGACGACGTCGGCAGGCAGCTTGCCGCCATACCCCTGTGCCTCCGTGCCGTCCTCGTCCGAGTAGCCGAAGACGCCCACGACGTCGAGCCGCGCGGCGACCAGGAAGTCCTCGAGCTCGGCCAGGTCCTCCTGCGTCTCTCCCGGGAAGCCGACGATGACGTTGCTGCGGATGCCGGCCAGCGGAGCTCTGGACCGGACCTCGTCGAGCAGTCCGAGGAACGCCTGCCGGCCGCCGAAACGGCGCATGGAACGCAGCAGCGGCGCGGAAGCGTGCTGGAACGAGATGTCGAAGTAGGGCGCCACCCCCGGCACGGACGCCATCGCGTCCAGCAGCCCTGGCCGGATCTCGGCGGGCTGGAGGTATGACACCCGCACCCGTTCGACCCCCGGGACCTCGGTCAGCTCGGGCAGCAGCTTCTCCAAGAGGGCGAGATCCCCGAGGTCCTTGCCGTACGAGGTGGAGTTCTCGCTGACCAGGAAGAGCTCGCGTACGCCGCGCTCGCCGAGCCAGCGGGCCTCGGCGAGGATGTCGTGCGGACGGCGCGAGACGAAGGACCCTCGAAACCTCGGGATGGCGCAGAAGGCGCAGCGACGGTCACAGCCGCTGGCCAGCTTCAGGGGCGCCCAAGGCCGGTCGTCCAGCCTCGCCCGCACCACCCGAGGCCCGGACGCTGGTCCCTGCGGAACCGGTCCGCCCTGCGGAGCCGGTCCGCCCTGCGAGGCCCACCTCTCGAGCGAGCCGTGGCCAGGCAGCGCCACGGCCTGTGCGCCGTGCTGGCGTTCCACCGGCGACACCGGCAGCAGACGGCGGCGGTCGGCCGGCGTGTGGGACGCCGGAGCGTGCCCGTCCAGCACCGCACGCAGGTGTGACGACATGTCTGCGTACGAGTCGAACCCGAGGACCGCGTCCGCCTCGGGCAGCTCGGCTGCGAGCTGTTCGCCGTACCGTTCGGCCAGGCAGCCCACGGCGACGACCTTCTGGGTTCGGCCCGATCCCTTGCGGGCGGAGGCCTCGAGGAGGACGTCGATCGAGTCCTTCTTCGCCTGCTCCACGAACCCGCAGGTGTTGACGACCGCCACGTCCGCGTCGTCGGCGTCGTCGACGAGCAGCCAGCCCTCGGCGGCCAGCCGCCCGGCCAGCTCCTCCGAGTCGACCTCGTTGCGGGTGCACCCCAAGGTCACCAGGGCCACGCTGCGCTGCACGGTCGAGCTCATGAGCTCCACTCTAGGCTGAGTACGGTGTGGCTCATGACCGCCGCCGCCGCCCGCATTGCCACTCTCCTTCAGACGCACCCGGTCGTCGACGGGCACAACGACCTGCTCTGGGAGGCGCGCCAACGGGTCGGTTATGACTTCGACGGTCTGGACGTCGGGGCCGGCGGCACCCCCACCCATACCGACCTGCCACGCCTGCGCAAGGGCGGCGTGGGCGGTCAGTTCTGGTCCGTCTTCGTCCCGGCCTCGCTGTCCGGTGACGATGCGGTGAGCGCCACCCTGGAGCAGGTCGATGCCGGGCACCAGCTCGTGGCTCGGTATGGCGACCAGCTGGCGTTCGCCCGCACCGCCGACGACGTGGCGGCCGCGTGGGAGTCCGGCCGGATCGCCTCGCTGCTGGGGGCCGAGGGTGGCCACAGCATCAACAGCTCGCTGGCGACCCTGCGGATGCTGTACGTCCTGGGAGTGCGGTACCTGACGCTGACGCACAACAGCAACGTGCCCTGGGCCGACTCCGGCACCGACGAGCCGGTTCACGGCGGGCTCACCCGCTTCGGGGTCGAGGTCGTGCGTGAGATGAACCGCATCGGCATGCTGGTGGATCTCTCACACGTGTCCGGCGACACGATGCGCGACGCCCTTCGTGCGGCCAAGGCCCCTGCCATCTTCAGCCACTCCTCCGCCCGGTCGGTCTGTGACAGCCCGCGCAACGTCCCGGACGACGTGCTGGAGTCGCTGCGGGACAACGGGGGCGTCTGCATGGTGACCTTCGTGCCCAAGTTCGTGAACCCGGACGCGGCGGCGTGGCACGCCCAGGGGGTGGCAGAGGCGGCAGCGCAGGGCGTCACCCAGGCCGACGCGACGGCGTTCGCGTCGTTCTACGCCGGGTACCGCAGCAGGTCTCCGGAGCCCCGGGCGACGGTCGCCGACGTCGTCCGGCACTGCGAGCACGTCAGGGAGGTGGCCGGGGTCGACCACGTCGGCCTGGGCGGCGACTATGACGGGGTCGACGTACTCCCCGAGGGCCTCGACGACGTGACGGGCTACCCGCGGCTGCTGGCCGCCCTGGCGGAGCGCGGGTGGTCCGACGCCGACCTTTCGAGTCTCACCAGCGGCAACATCCTCCGGGTGCTGCGTGAGGCGGAGGCCGGCGCGCGGGTCCTGCAGCAGCAGCGTGGACCCAGCCTGGCGACCATCGCCGACCTCGACGGACAGGCCGTCGGCAGCTAGCCGCGCCAGCGGGTGATGGTCAGGCCGACCACCCGGGCGATGATGAGCGCCACGTACATCACGCCGGTCACCTGCTCGACGATGACCACGGCGCGGGCGTGCGGCAGGACCGCCGTGACGTCGGAGAGGCCGACGCTCGTGAGGTTGGCGAAGGACAGGTACAGCAGCTCGAGGAACGTCCGGTGGCCGCCGCCCTGGTAGGCGATGAAGGAGCCCGGCCAGAGCACCTGGACCGCAGTGAAGGCATAGGCGAACAGCCACGACACCACCGTGAAGTTCGCCCCCACGGCGAAGATCTCGTCGCGCGTGACCCAGGAGTCCTCGAACAGGTACCGGATGAGCCCGTAGGCCGTGTACCCGTAGAACACGACGTGCAGGCCCGCGGACCACAGCGTGACCTGGTCGTTGCCACGGACCACCCCTTCAACGACCGTCAGCAGCGTCAGCGGGATGCCGAGCACGACCGCGACCCAGGTGAGGGCAGGGGTGGCCCGCACCGCGTACACGGCCAACGACAGGACGATGACGCCGAAGACGCCGATGACGGTGCGGCCCCAGGCGGTGTCGCCGGCGAAGGGGTAGACCAGGACCGCGACCAGCTGGGCCGCCAGCAGCACCGCGCTGGGGTGTCCCTTGACGGCGGAGAACCAGGCGGGCATGGCGCCACCCTAGGGCGCGCCACACCCGCGAGCGCGTCAGCCGGTGACGACCTCGACCCGCAGCGTCCGGGCCGCAACCGCGGCGGCCAGCGTCGCGGTGGTCGCCATCACCGCAGCCATCGGCACCGCGGAGCCACCGCCGAACATCCCGATCACCGGGGCGGCGAGCCCCCCGATAACGAACTGCGACGCGCCGAGCATCGCCGCGGCGGTGCCGGCCGCCTCCCCGTGCCGGCTGAGGGCCAGGGCCGGGGTGTTCGGGAAGATGAACCCACAGGAGGCGAGGACCACCGCCAGTGGCACCAGCAGGCCCGCCAGACCGCCCACCCCTGACACCGTCGACCCGAGCATGAGAAGCGCGGCGGTGGCCAGGACGATGACCGCCACGCGCAGCACGGCACGGGGACCATGCCGGCGCACCAGCACCGGGTTGAGCTGCGACGCGACGATGAGACCCACGGAGTTCGCCCCGAACACGAGCGCGAACTGCTGGGCGCCGAGCCCGTAGACGTTCTGCAGCACGAACGACGAGCCCCCGATGTACGAGAACAGGGTCGCGAAGCCCAGCCCGGCCACCAGGACCAGGCCGACGAAGGTCCGGTCCTTCAGGAGCCGCCGGAACGTCCGCGCGACCTCCGAGACCTGGGCAGGACGGCGACGCTCGGCAGGGAGCGTCTCGCGCAGCGCAGTGGTCGCCAGCATGACGAGCAGCACCCCGGTCACGGCGAGCACCACGAAGACCCCGCGCCAGCTCGTGAACCTGAGGATCGTCCCGCCGACGGTGGGCGCCACGATGGGCGCGACGCCCGAGACGAGCATGAGCCGGGACAGCAGCGTCGCGGCAGCCGAGCCGACGAAGACGTCACGCACGGTGGCCATCGCGACCACCGCCACGGCGGCGTTGGCCAGGCCCTGGAGGACCCGGCCCACCGTGAGCAGCTGGATCGAGGGCGCCAGCGCACACAGGATGGACGCGAGGATGTGCAGCGAGATCCCGGCGATGAGCGGCCGACGCCGGCCCACCGCGTCGGACAGCGGACCGATGAGAAGCTGTCCCAGCCCCAGCCCGACCAGCATGCCCGTCAAGGTGGCCTGCACCGCGGACTCCGACGCGGCGAGGTCCCGGGTGATCGAGGGAAGCGCCGGCAGGTAGGTGTCGATGGTGAGTGGCCCGATCGCCGTCAGCGCGCCGAGAACGAGCACGAACCGGAGCGTGGACCGGGCGTTGGGAGCCTTGTCCACCGGCAAGCCTGGGGTGGCCGGGGCCGAGCCTGTGGTCGCCCGGGTTGGGGCAGGGGTCGCCGCGGACGGGCGTACGTCGGTCAGGTTGTCGGGGGAGGCAGTCACCTGGGCCGCAACGTCGAGCGGCGCGGCAGTATTTCGTCCCCCAGCAGATCTCCTCGGTGACCAGACCGCCGACGCCGTCGGGCTCAGTCGCGGCCGGTGAGCTCCCAGGCGTCCTGCGACTCCTCCACCTCGTCCCGGCCGGCGAACTGCGCGGCCACCGGGTCCCCGGCGTACCGGGCGTCCGGGACGTAGCCCCTGGCGACCTCGTCGGTGCGCTCGTCCACCGCTACCGAACCGGCGACGGCGCCGAGGCGCGCGCCAGCCGCCTGGCCGTCGAACACCGGGTCCTCGTCGGGAATGTCGTCCCCACGCATGAGCGCCAGAGTCACCGGCAGGTCGTCCGGCTTCACCAGGACGTCGCGGGCCTTGGACCCCTCGGAGGGACCCACCACACCCCGCGACTCCAGCAGGTCCATGAGGCGACCGGCCTTCGCGAAGCCGACCCGCAGCTTGCGCTGGAGCATCGACGTCGACCCGAACTGCGTGGTGACGACGAGCTCCGTGGCCTGCAGCAGAAGGTCAAGGTCGTCCCCGATGTCGTCGATCTGCTTCTTGGCCGCGACCAGGGTGACGTCGTCGCGGTACCGGGGCTTGAGCTGGTCGGTGACCGCCTTGACGACGTTGTGGATCTCCGACTCGGTCACCCAGGCGCCCTGGACGCGCATCGGCTTGCTGGCGCCCATCGGCAGGAACAGCGCGTCGCCCTGGCCGATCAGCTTCTCCGCGCCCGGCTGGTCGAGGACGACGCGGCTGTCGGCCAGGGACGACGTGGCGAACGCCATCCTCGACGGCACATTGGCCTTGATCAACCCGGTGACGACATCCACGGACGGCCGCTGGGTGGCCAGCACGAGGTGGATCCCCGCGGCGCGGGCCAGCTGCGTGATGCGGACGATCGACTCCTCCACATCTCGGGGCGCCACCATCATGAGGTCCGCGAGCTCGTCGACGATCACGAGCAGGTAGGGGTAGGGCTGGATCGTCCGCTCGGACCCGGGCAACGGCTTCACCTTGCCGGACTTGACGGCCTTGTTGAAGTCGTCGACGTGCTTGAAGCCGAACTGGGCCAGGTCGTCATACCGGGTGTCCATCTCACGCACCACCCACTGGAGCGCCTCTGCGGCCTTCTTGGGGTTCGTGATGATGGGCGTGATGAGGTGCGGGATTCCCTCGTACGCCGTGAGCTCCACCCGCTTCGGGTCGACCAGCACCATGCGCACCTCGTCCGGGGTGGAGCGCATGAGGATCGAGGTGATCATCGAGTTCACGAAGCTCGACTTGCCCGCGCCGGTGGCGCCCGCCACGAGCAGGTGCGGCATCTTGGCGAGGTTGGCGATGACGTAGCCGCCCTCGACGTCCTTGCCGACCCCCATGACCATGGGGTGCTCGTTGCCGCGCGCGGCCTGGCTGCGCAGCACGTCGCCCAGGCTGACCTTCTCGCGGTCGGTGTTCGGGATCTCGATGCCGATGGCCGACTTGCCGGGGATCGGGCTGAGGATGCGCACGTCCGCGGACGCCACCGCGTACGCGATGTTCTTCGACAGCGCTGTGACACGCTCCACCTTGGTGCCGCGCCCGAGCTCCACCTCGTACCGGGTGACCGTCGGCCCGCGGGAGAAGCCGGTGACCTGCGCGTCGATGTCGAACTGGTCGAGGACCTGGCTCAGCGCCTCGACGACCCGGTCGTTGGCCGCGCTCCGTGACTTGTGCGGGGAGCCCGGCTCGAGCAGCGCGTTGTCGGGCAGGGTGTAGGTGATGTCGCCGGCCAGGGCGAGCTGCTCCACGCGCTGCGGCAGCGGCGTGGTGGGCGGGGCCTCCAGGCTCGCCTTGATCTCGACCGCGGGAGCCGCCTTCCCCCGGGCCTCGGCTCCCGGAGCCAGAACCCCGGGTGCGGTCGGGCGCTTCTCCCCCGGGCGCAGCCGCTTGCCGTCGGGGATCACCAGCGCAGCCTGCTCGAACGCCTCGTCGCCGTCGAGCGGGCCCTCGACGGTCCCGCCCGCCGCCGGAGCCCCGCGGCGCCGCCTCGGCTTGTCCTCGACCGGCTGGTCTCCGACCGGGTCGGCGCCCGGCACTGCGGCGTCCAGCCCCCGGTGCAGCAGGTGGTTCCGCAGCTCGGCGAGCCTGGCCGGGACCTGGTGCAGCGGAGTCGCCGTCATGACGAGCAGCCCGAAGCACCCCAGCATGACCAGGATCGGGACGGTCCCGTACACCGATACGGCCGCCTCCAGCGGGCTGGAGGCGAGGAACCCGATCACTCCACCGCCCTCCCTCATCCCGTCGGCGCCCTGGGGCGGGGTCGGGATGCCCGCTGCCACGTGGGCAAGGCCGCAGGAGGCGAACGCCAGAGCTCCCAGCCCGATCCCGATCCGGGAGTTCGCTGCGTCGTCCTGGGGGGCGCGAAGCACGCGCAACCCGATGAAGACCAAGGCCAGGGGGAGGGCGTAGGCCACCCGGCCAAGCGTCCCCGCCACGACCGCGTGCACCACCTCCCCGGCTGCTCCCTCGAACGCCCACCACTCGCGGGTGGCCACCAGGATGGCCATCCCGATGAGGAAGAAGCCCAATCCGTCGCGCCGGTGCTCCGGGTCGAGGTCCCGCGCGCTGGTGCCCACGCGGCGAACCGCCCCTCCGGCCACATGCGCCATCCCCATCCAGGTGCCTTTGACGGCCCGCAGCGGCAGCGGCAGTCCCCCGCCGCTGGGCTTGCCTCGGGCGGCCGACGTACGAGGCGCGCCGCTCCTGCGGTTGGCCGGACGCGTGGTGCTGCCCCGGCCCCCCGAGGAGCGCGCTGAGGTGGACGGACGTGTGGCCATGGTCGGCACGTTACGCGAAAGTCACAGTGGACACACTCGTCACACGCGTCGCAGGACGGGTGATATCGCCAGGTAAGGCCTCCACCGAACGGGCAATCCATCCCTGGAGTTCGGCCCTGCGCACGCCGTTGCCGCCTTCCGCCGCCCGACCAGTGCCACAGTAGTAACGCGTCTGGCGGGGGCCTGTGCCGACGGCCCCACGGGGTCGTCGGCACAGGCGCAGACAGACCAACCAGACGTCCTGACCAGACAGCCGCCACGGCCGGCGTCTCAGATGCCGGAAATGACCCACCGTCTGCTGGATCGACGGGCGACCGGTCACTACTGTGCTGGCTCAGGTCATGAGTGCCAGCGCACAGCCCCGGCTTGCTGGCCAGCAACCCTCCTTCCGCGGTGGGGTGCTCCGGGTGACGACCGGGTCGGCTGCACCCGCAGCCGGCAAGCGCGGACCTGCGAGCCCCGTAGGTCCCACCGGACCCAGGAGCGCCTCAGATGTCCATCGCCAGCACACCTCCCACCCCTTCGCGGCGGACCGCTCCGCTGGCCCAGGCGCGCGATCACCTGCGAGCAGTCCCCCCGCTGGGCACCCCCGGGACGGGGTCGGCGCTACCGGCCGTCGTGTCAGCCGGGCTGTCCGTGCCCACCCTCACCGGCACCGTGGACTACGCCAACTTCGACCACGCCGCCTCCACCCCGGCGCTCCTGTCGGTCAAGCGGGCCGTCGACACGGCGCTGCGCACCTACTCCTCGGTCCACCGCGGCAACGGGTATGCCTCCCGAGTGACAACCGCCTGGTACGAGGAGGCGCGCGAGGAGGTCAGGACCTTCGTGGGCGCCCGCCCCGACGATGAGGTCGTCTTCACGCGCAACAGCACCGACTCCTTCAACCTGCTGGCGAGGGCAGTGCCCCGGCAGACGAGCGTGTTCGTGTTCGAGACCGAGCACCACGCCGCGCTGCTTCCGTGGGCCGCCGCCCGCACCCACCGGCTGCCTGTCCCAGGGTCGGTGCGTGACGCGCAGGCGCTGCTGCGGGCGGCCCTGCGCTCGGACCACGCACGGCACAAGCTCGTCGTACTGGCCGGCGCGTCGAACGTCACCGGCGAGATCTGGCCGGTGCGCGAGCTGGCGTCCATCGCCCGCCGGCACGGCGCTCGGGTGGTGCTCGACGCGGCGCAGTACGCACCGCACCGGCCGCTCGACCTCGCCGAGCTCGGCGTGGACTACGCCGTCCTGTCCGGACACAAGCTCTATGCACCCTTCGGCACCGGCGTCCTCGTGGGCCGACGTGACTGGCTCGACGCGGCAGCGCCCTACCTCGCCGGGGGCGGTGCGACCCGCTCCGTGACGGAGGCGGGCGTGGTCTGGCAGGACGGCGCCGCCCGGCACGAGGCCGGTAGCCCGAACGTCATCGGAGCCATCGCCCTGGCCGCGGCGTGCAGCGCGCTGCGCACGCACGCTGAGGCTGTCGAGGAGCACGAGGCGACGCTTGGAGGCACCCTGGCCCGAGGCTTGGCAGCCATCGAGGGCGTCGAGACGTACTCCCTGTTCTCACCCGACCACGAGCGGGTCGCCGTGGCCACCTTCACGATCGAGGGCCTCGACTCCTCGCTCGTCTCGACGGCCCTGTCCGCGGAGTATGGGATCGGGGTGCGCGACGGCAAGTTCTGCGCGCACCTGTGCGTGGACGCTCTCCTCGAGGACGCCTTGGACCCCTTGGACACCTTGGACAGCGAGGACGACGACGACTCTGACCACAGCGATGACGCGGCGCGGCCGGCGCCGCGCACCGCCGTCCGCGCGAGCGTCGGACTGGCGAACACGGCCGAGCACGTCGACCGGCTGCTCAGTGCTGTCGCCGAGCTCGCGGAGCACGGACCGCGCGGCGACTACACCCGGACGCCGGACGGCTGGGTGCTCGCGGACGACCCGCGCGACAGCACGCCCGCCCGACCCTGGTAGGAGGTCACCGCCCAGGCGGCGACCAGCCTGCGCCCAGGGTGCGACCCCCCTCGGCTCAGGCCTGGATGACGACCGGGATGATCATCGGGCGGCGGCGGATCTTGCCGCCCACCCAGCTGCCGATGGCCCGCCGCATGACCTGCTCCAGCTGGTAGGAGTCGGTCACCCCGTTGCCGGTGGCGTCCGCGAGCGCCTGCTCGATCTTCGGACGGACCTGCTTGAAGATCTCGTCGTCCTCGGCGAACCCGCGCGCCTGGATCTCCGGCCCTGCGGCGATCTTGCCCGTCGCGGCGTCCATCACGACGATCACCGAGATGAACCCCTCGTCGCGCAGGATCCGGCGGTCCTTCAGCAGAGCCTCGTCGAACTCGCCGACGGACGAGCCGTCCACGTAGACGTATCCGCACTCCACGGCGCCGACCACCTTGGCCACGCCGCGGACGAGGTCGACGACGACCCCGTCCTCCGCCAGCACCACCCGCTCCCGTGGGACGCCGGTCTGTACCGCGAGCTCGGCGTTGGCCACCAGGTGGCGCCACTCGCCGTGGACGGGCATGACGTTGCGCGGCTTGACGACGTTGTAGCAGTAGAGCAGCTCGCCGGCACTTGCGTGCCCGGAGACGTGCACTTTCGCGTTGCCCTTGTGCACGACGTCGGCGCCCAGGCGCATCAGACCGTTGATGACGCGGTACACCGCGTTCTCGTTGCCCGGGATGAGGGACGAGGCCATCAGGACCGTGTCGCCCTCCCCCACCTCGATCCGGTGGTCCCGGTTCGCCATCCGTGACAGGGCCGCCATCGGCTCCCCCTGCGACCCGGTGCAGATGAGCACCACCTGGTCGTCGGGGTAGCTGTCGAGCCTCTTGACGTCGACCAGGACGCCGTCGGGCACGTGGAGGTAGCCGAGGTCCGCCGCGATGCCCATGTTCCGCACCATGGATCGCCCCACCATGGCGACCTTGCGACCGGCCTGCTCCGCTGCGTCGAGGACCTGCTGGACCCGGTGCACGTGCGAGGAGAAGCATGCCACGATGATGCGCCGGCGGGCGTCGCGGAACACCTTGTCGATGGCCGGCGCGATCTCGCGCTCCGGCGTGGTGAACCCCGGCACCTCGGCGTTGGTCGAGTCCGTCATGAAGAGGTCGACGCCCTCCTCGCCGAGCCGCGCGAACGCCCGAAGGTCGGTGAGCCGGCCGTCCAGCGGAAGCTGGTCCATCTTGAAGTCGCCGGTATGCAGGATGGTCCCTGCAGGAGTCCTGACGAAGACCGCCAAGGCGTCCGGGATCGAGTGGTTGACGGCGACGAACTCGCAGTCGAACTTCCCGAGCCTCTCCCGCATCCCTTCCTTGACCCCGAGGGTGTACGGAGTGATGCGGTGCTCCTTGAGCTTCGCCTCGACGAGGGCCAGCGTGAGCATGGAGCCCACGAGGGGGATGTCGGGCTTGCGCCTGAGCAGGTATGGCACCGCGCCGATGTGATCCTCGTGTCCATGCGTGAGGACGATCGCCTGCACGCGGTCGAGCCGGCCTTCGAGGTACTCGAAGTCCGGCAGGATCAGGTCCACCCCGGGGTGGTGGTCCTCCGGGAACAGGACGCCGCAGTCGATGACCAGCAGCTGGCCGGCGTGCTCCAGGACCGCCATGTTGCGGCCGACCTCGCCGAGGCCGCCGAGAGCGACGATCCGGACGCCGTCCGGCGCAAGGGCGGGGGGTGTGTTGAGCTCGGGGTGAGGATGGCTCACATCAGTCCTGACTCGGTGAGACCGTCACGCAGTCGCGCGACCTGGTCGGGGGTGGCTTCGACGAGGGGAAGGCGGACGGCCGCGGACTCCAGGACTCCGAGCTCCTTGAGCGCCGCCTTGGCCATGATCGCCCCCTGGGTGAGGTTCATGACGGCGCGGACGGCGGGCACGGCCTGCCGGTGCAGCTCCAGGGCGCGGCCGAGGTCGCCCTTGTCCACGCAGGCGACCATCTCGGCGTAGACGTCGCCCGCCACGTGACCGACGACGCTCACCACACCGGTCGCCCCGTTGGTCAGGTGCGCGAGGTTGAGGGCGTCGTCGCCGGAGAACCACAGCAGGTCGGTCTGCATCATCACCTCGGTGGCCGCGAACAGGTCGCCCTTGGCGTCCTTGACCGCGGCGATCCGCGGATGCTCGGCCAGCCGCAGGTGGGTCTGCGTGTGGATGGGCACGCCGGTGCGCCCCGGGATGTCGTAGACCATGACGGGCAGCCCGGTGGCGTCCGCGACCGTGGTGATGTGGGCGAGGATCCCCTCCTGCGGCGGCTTGCTGTAGTAGGGCGTGACGACGAGCACGGCGTCGGCGCCGGCGGCCTCCGCCTGGCGCGCCAGCTCCACCGAGTGTGCCGTGTCGTTGGTCCCGGCGCCGGCCGTGACGACCGCGCGCCCCTCCACGGCCTCCCGGACGGCGCGGATGAGGTCCGCCTTCTCGGCGTCGCTGGTCGTCGGCGCCTCCCCGGTCGTGCCGCTGACCACCAGGCCGTCGTGGCCGTGGGCGACGAGATGGGCTGCGACCCGCTGGGCCCCGTCCAGGTCGAGGGTGCCGTCGGCGCGCATCGGGGTGACCATCGCGGTGACCACCCGGCCGAAAGGAGACGTCGCACTCATACCTGCAGGCTATCGTCCCGGTACGTCGTGTCCCTCGCGCGCACCGGGTTAGGCTGCGGGCGTGCAGCAGTACCTCGACCTCCTCGACCACGTCCTGACCACCGGTACGGAGAAGCCGGACCGCACCGGGACGGGGACGAGGTCGGTGTTCGGCTACCAGATGCGGTTCGACCTGTCCGAGGGCTTCCCGGTGCTGACGACCAAGAAGCTGCACCTCAAGTCGATCATCGGTGAGCTGCTGTGGTTCCTGAGGGGCGACTCCAACGTCCGCTGGCTGCAGGAGCGCGGCATCACGATCTGGGACGAGTGGGCCGACGCGAACGGCGACCTCGGGCCGGTCTACGGCTACCAGTGGCGCTCCTGGCCGACCCCGGACGGGGGCCACGTGGACCAGATCGCCAAGGTCATCGAGTCGATCAGGACGAACCCGGACAGCCGGCGCCACATCGTCTCGGCCTGGAACGTCGCGGACGTCGACTCCATGGCGCTGCCCCCCTGCCACGCGCTGTTCCAGTTCTATGTCGCGAACGGCCGGCTCTCCTGCCAGCTCTACCAGCGCTCCGCCGACGTCTTCCTGGGTGTCCCCTTCAACATCGCGAGCTACGCGCTGCTCACCATGATGGTCGCGCAGGTCTGCGACCTGGAGCCGGGCGACTTCGTCCACACGCTGGGAGACGCCCACCTCTACTCCAACCACCTCGACCAGGCGCGCCTGCAGCTCACCCGCACCCCGCACCCGCTTCCTCACCTCACGATCGCCTCGGGCAAGGCCATCGACGAGTTCGACCTCGGCGACTTCGACCTCGTGGGGTACCAGGCGCACCCTTCGATCAAGGCACCCATCGCCGTCTGAGCCGCATACCCTCGTCCCATGACCCGGGTGACGCTGCTGGCCGCGATCGGACGCAACCTCGTGATCGGCCGGGACGGCCGCATGCCGTGGCACCTGCCGGCGGACCTTCGGCACTTCAAGGCCACGACGATGGGCCACCCCATGGTGATGGGGCGCAAGACGTTCGACTCCATCGGTCGGGCCCTTCCGGGCCGGCGGACGATCGTCGTGACACGCCAGCGGGACTGGAAGCACTCCGACGTCGAGGCCGCCCACTCGCTCGCCGAGGCGCTGGCCCTGGCCGGCCCGGGGGACGAGCTCTTCGTCGTCGGTGGTGGGGAGCTCTACCGCGAGGCCATGCCCTACTCCCAGCGCATGGTGCTCTCCCACGTACCCGCCTCGCCCGACGGCGACACGTTCTTCCCCAGCTGGGACCCGCGCGAGTGGCGAGAGGTGGGTCGCGTCCCGGAGGACGGCTTCGAGATCGTGACCTACGAGCGCGGCTGACCGAGGTTCGAGCCTCGCACAGCCCGGTGGCAGGATTGCCTGCTGTGCCGCACGACCACAGTCACACCTCCCCCGCCGACGACGCCCCGGCCCACGACGCCCCGTCCCACACGCACGGCCCGCGCCCGCTGGCGGACGCCAGCGTGCGGCTCGCTCGGGAGACCGATGTTCCCGCCGTGGGGCTGGTGCAGTCGGCCGTGTGGCGGGAGGCGTATGCGGGGGTGCTGCCGGCCCAGGCGCTGGAGGCCTTCGAGCCGCAGGCGTTCGCCGCGGGGTGGCGCCGCTCGTTGGCAGCGCCACCGGCAGGCATCTACCGCCTCCTGGCGGCCTGTGCGGGCGACCAGGTCGTGGGCTTCGCGGCGATCGGCCCGAGCCAGGACCCCGATGCCTCACCGACCACGGGCGAGCTGACCGCCCTCGGGGTGCACCCCCAGGCTCGACGGGTGGGACACGGCTCGCGGCTGCTCAACGCCGCGGTCGACACCCTGCGGGGCGCGGACGCCGAGTACCTGTCCGCCTGGGTCCTGGTGACCGACGAGACGACGCGCGCCTTCCTCACGCAGGCGGGCCTGCGGCCGGACGGAGCCTTCCGGGACCGCGTGGTCTCCCCGGACGGGGACGTCGCCCGCGAGGTACGGCTGGTCGCGGCGATCACCCAGCCACCGGCGTGAGCGGAACGCTGGCTCAGGAGCGCAGGCGCCAGGTCGTCCGCCAGTCACTGTCCGTCGCGGTGGCGACCGGCGCCTACGGCGTCAGCTTCGGCGCGCTGTCCGTCGCCGCGGGTCTGTCCCTCCTGCAGACTCAGGCCCTGTCCCTCCTCCTCTTCTCAGGCGGGTCCCAGTTCGCCTTCGTGGGCGTGATGGCCGCCGGGCCCGCGGGCGCGGGAGCCGCCATCGCCACCTCGACGCTGCTCGGCGTCCGCAACGGCCTCTACGGCCTGCAGGTGGCGCGGATGCTCGGTGCCCGAGGCCCGCGCAGAGCGCTCGCCGCCCAGCTGACGATCGACGAGTCCACTGCGGTGGGCGTCGGGCAGCCGGACACTGCCTCGGGTCGGCTCGGCTTCTGGGTCACAGGAGCCGGGGTCTACGCGCTCTGGAACCTCATGACGCTGGTAGGGGCAGTCGTGGGCGATGCCATCGGAGACCCGCGCCGGTACGGGCTCGACGCTGCCGCCGCGGCCGCCTTCTGCGCGCTGCTGTGGCCACGCCTGAAGTCCGTCGATGCCTTCGCGATCGCCGCGCTCGCCTGCCTCGTGGCGGTCCTGCTGGCTCCGCACGCGCCGGCGGGTGTGCCGGTGCTCGTTGCTGCCGCCTGCGCGCTGCCGGCGGGCGTATGGCGTCGGGCCCGTCACGACCCCCGGCCGCCACACCACTGGCCGGACGAGGCGGAGGGCGAGGTCCCATGAGCACCTGGACGGCCGTGCTGCTGGCCTCGGCCCTGGCCTTCCTGCTCAAGCTCCTGGGCTACATCGTTCCCGGCACCTGGCTGGGCGGCGACCGGACCACCCGGATCACCTCGGCACTACCCATCGCGCTGCTGGCGGCGCTGGTGGGGGTGCAGACCCTGACGTCGAGCGGGGGTCAGGTGGCGGTCGACTCCCGTGCCGCGGCCGTCGGGGTGGCGGTCATCGCGCTGCTGCTGCGAGCGCCGTTCATCGTCGTCGTGGTCGCGGCAGCCGCCGTGGCAGCCGGCCTGCGGCTGCTGGGCCTCCCGTGAGCCTGGAGCCAGGTCAGCGCGGTCGGCCGGCCCGCCACGCGCGCACCGCGGCGCGGTAGTGGCGCTGCTCAGCCCCCCGGTCCCGGGCCACCCGGCTCGCCTCCGCCCGTTCCAGCTCGCGGCCCCAGTCCCCCTCGGCTCCCCGCTCGCGCGCCTGCTCCATCATCCGCGCCCCGTCTCGGGCGAGCAGCAGGAGCGGGACCATCGCCACGACGACGACGACGGGGACGAGGATGACGGCCAGGCCGAGCAGCACGGGGACGGGCCGGCCGTCACGGACCAGCTCGACGCCGCGCCAGCCGATCGTCGCCGAGTAGAACCCCAGGACGAGGAGCAGGACCAGCGCGGTGACCTTCTCGCGCACTCAGTCGTCCAGACCCAGGTAGTGCTCCAGTCCCACGGTGAGGCCCGGGTGGCGCGGCACGGCACGGACACCGGCAAGGACACCCGGCATGAAGGAGGAGCGGTCGAAGGAGTCGTGGCGAACCGTCAGCAGCTCCCCCACCGCACCGAACAGCACCTCCTGGTGGGCCACCAGACCGCGCAGGCGCACGGAGTGCACGGGTATGCCGTGGACGTCGGCGCCGCGGGCACCGTCCGGGTCCTGTGTGGTGGCGTCCGGAACTGCTCCCAGGCCGGCCTCCTGCCTCGCGCGGGCGACCAGCGCGGCGGTCCTGGCCGCGGTCCCCGAGGGCGCGTCCACCTTGTCGGGATGGTGCAGCTCGATGACCTCCACCGACTCGTAGAACGGGGCGGCCTGCTGCGCGAAACGCATCATGAGGATCGCACCGATGGCGAAGTTGGGCGCCACGAGCACTCCGACCCCAGTGTGCTCGACCAGCTGCGCGCGCACTGCATCGAGCCGGGCCTCGTCCCAGCCCGTCGTCCCCACGACCACGTGGACGCCCCGGTCGACGCAGTAGGCGACGTTCGCCGGGGAGGACGCCGGCACCGAGAACTCGACGGCGACCTCGGCCTCGCCGAGGTCGCCCAGGCTGTCGCCCTGGTCGAACCGGCCGACCAGCTCGAGGTCGCCCGCCGCGTCGACCGCGCGACATACCTCGCCGCCCATCCGTCCCGCCGCCCCGATGACCGCCACCCTCGTCGCTGTCGCGTTCTCGCTCACGCGCGCCAGCGTAGCGATCGTCGGTACAGTGCCTCGGCGTCGGTCCGGCGCTACCGCGCGAAGGCGTTCAGGCCCAGCACCTCGGGGTCGTGGTCCGAGGACGCGCGGCAGAGCACCTGGAGCGGGTCCTCCTGGGGCCCTGGGAACCACCGGGGTGAGGAGAGCGTAAAGGTCAGGTCAGCTCCTCCAGTGGTACCGCCTGGTCGGCCAGCCGCTGCGGGTCCACGACCGCACGACTGGTCACCAGGGCATTGATGGGCTCCGTCACGTCCCACACGTTGACGTTCATGCCGGCCGTCACCCTGCCGTCGCGCAGCCAGAAGGCGATGAACTCACGGGTCGCGAGGTCGCCCCGGACGACCACGTCGTCCTCGGCCGACGCCAGACCGGTGTACTCCATGCCGAGGTCGTACTGGTCGGTGAAGAAGTACGGCAGCTCCGGTTGGGGCCCCGCTTCGTCGAGCATGCCAGCCACCACCACTGCCGGTTGGTTGAGCGCGTTTGCCCAGTGCTCCACCCGCACGCGGCGGCCCAGGAACGGGTGCTCGGCGTTGGCCAGGTCGCCGGCCACGAAGATGTCGGGGTCGCTCGTCCGACCGACGGCGTCCGCCACCACCCCGTTGTCCACCTCGAGGCCGGCCGCCTCCGCGAGCTGCACGTTCGGCGCAGCGCCGACTCCGACGACGACTGCATCCGCCGGGATCCGGGTGCCGTCCCCGAGGAGCACCGCGCCGACGGCGTCGGGCCGGCCCTCCTGCGGCTCCAGCGCCTGCACCGTGACCCCGGTGCGCAGGTCGACGCCGTGCTCCCGGTGCAGGTCGACGAAGACCTGCGCGATGCGGGGTCCGAGCACCCGCACCAGCGGCAGCTCCAGCGCTTCCAGCACCGTCACGCGCGCGCCCGCCTCGGCTGCCGCCGAGGCCACCTCGAGGCCGATCCAGCCGCCCCCGACGAACACCACGCGGTTCCCCTCACGGAGCACCTGTCTGATCCGGTCACTGTCCTCGATGGTGCGCAGCGTCAGCACCCCTGGGAGATCCGCCCCTGGAATCGAGAGGGTGCGCGGGGAGGCACCGGTCGTCAGCAGCAGCCGGTCATAGCGGACCTGCTGGCCGTCCTGCGTGCGAACGGTCTTCGCGTCACGGTCCACCGCCACGACGCGAGTCGACGTCCGGACCTCGATGTTGTGGGCGTCGTACCACTCCTGGTCGTGGACGAACGCCTCGTCGAGCTTCTCGCCCGTCTTGAGGTACGCCTTGGACAGCGGTGGCCGCTCGTACGGCAGGTGCGGCTCCGCGCCAAGCAGGACGACCCGCCCGCCGAAGCCCCGCTCGCGCAGACCCTCCACGGCCTTGGCCCCTGCCAGGCCACCGCCCACTACGACGAAGCTGCGCTGGTCAGACCGGTCTGCACTCTCTGCTTCAGACATGGGGCCAGCCTCCCCGGCTCCACCCGGCGGACGCAAGGGCCGGCACACCGCGGAAGGTGTGCCGGCCCTTGGGTTCCGTGCGGGGACCGACGTCAGCCGGCGACGTCTTCCGACGACGCGGCGGCGCCACCCTGGTGGGCGTCGACGAGGTTCTCCGACGCCGGCGTTCCGGTGCCCTGCTCGACGCGCTCGCCATGCTCGCTGCGGTCGCCGTGGTCGCCACGGCGACGGTTGCGGTTTCGGCTGCGGCCGCCGCGCTCGCCACGGTCAGCTCGGTCGGCGCGGTCGCCCCCGTCGGCGGACGGGTCGGCGGATCGGGCCTCGACCGCGGTCTCGCCGTCGGCGGTCTGGCCGTCGGCCACGGCCTCACCGCTCTCGCCCTCGGGGAGGACGGCGGCCAGCGACAGCTTGCCCCGTGGGTCGATCTCCTTGAGCTCGACCTGGACCTTCTGACCGACGCCCAGGACGTCCTCGACAGCGTCGATGCGCTTGCCGCCGACGATCTTGCGCACCTCCGAGATGTGCAGGAGGCCGTCCTTGCCGGGCAGCAGCGAGATGAACGCGCCGAACGTCGTGGTCTTCACCACGGTGCCCAGGAAGCGCTCGCCCACCTCCGGCATCTGCGGGTTCGCGATCGCGTTGACCATCGCCCGCGCTGCCTCGGCGGACGGGCCGTCGGTGGCGCCGATGTAGACGGTGCCGTCGTCCTCGATCGAGATGTCGGCGCCGGTCTCGTCCTGGATCTGGTTGATCATCTTGCCCTTCGGGCCGATGACCTCCCCGATCTTGTCCACGGGGACCTGGACCGCGATGACGCGCGGCGCGAACGGGCTCATCTCGTCAGGAGCGTCGATCGCCTCGTTCATCACGTCGAGGATGTGCAGCCGTGCGTCGCGTGCCTGGGTCAGCGCGCCGGCCAGCACCGAGGCGGGGATGCCGTCGAGCTTGGTGTCGAGCTGGATGGCGGTCACGAACTCACGCGTGCCGGCGACCTTGAAGTCCATGTCGCCGAAGGCGTCCTCAGCGCCGAGGATGTCGGTCAGCGCGGCGTACTGCGTCTGCCCGTCCACCTCGTCGGAGACCAGGCCCATGGCGATGCCCGCGACCGGCGCGCGCAGCGGCACACCGGCGTTGAGCAGCGAGAGGGTCGAGGCGCAGACCGATCCCATCGAGGTCGAGCCGTTGGAGCCGAGGGCCTCGGACACCTGGCGGATGGCGTACGGGAACTCCTCGCGCGTCGGCAGGACGGGCATGAGAGCCCGCTCGGCCAGTGCGCCGTGACCGATCTCGCGACGCTTGGGCGAGCCCACGCGTCCGGTCTCACCGGTGGAGAACGGCGGGAAGTTGTAGTTGTGCATGTAGCGCTTCCGCGTCACCGGGGAGAGCGTGTCGAGCTGCTGCTCCATGCGCAGCATGTTGAGCGTGGTGACGCCCATGATCTGCGTCTCGCCGCGCTCGAACAGCGCCGAGCCGTGCACCCGGGGCAGGACCTCGACCTCTGCACCAAGGGCGCGGATGTCGGCCAGACCGCGGCCGTCGATGCGCACCTTGTCGCGCAGGATCCGCTGGCGGATCAGCTTCTTCTGGACGGAGCGGTAGGCCGCGGAGATCTCCTTCTCGCGTCCCTGGAAGTCCTTGCCCTCCGCGGCGAGCTCAGCCTTGACGGCGTCCTTGATCTCGTCGATGCGCTCCTCGCGCTCCTGCTTGCCCGCGATGGTGAGGGCCTGAGACAGGTCAGCAGTCACGGCGCCCTCGACGGCGGCGTACACGTCGTCCTCGTAGTCGAGGAAGATCGGGAACTCCTGCACGGGCTTGGCGGCCTTCGACGCGAGCTCCTGCTGGGCCTCGCAGAGAACCTTGATGAACTTCTTGGCAGCCTCGAGTCCCTCGGCGACGACCTCTTCGGTAGGCGCCTGCTTGCCCTCGTTCTTGACCAGGTCCCACGTCGACTCGGTGGACTCGGCCTCCACCATCATGATGGCCACGTCGTCGCCCGCGATGCGGCCCGCGACGACCATGTCGAAGGTCGAGCGCGTGATGTCGGAGAAGTTCGGGAACGCCACCCAATGACCGTCGACCAGCGAGATCCGCACGCCACCGATGGGGCCGGAGAACGGCAGACCGGAGATCTGGGTGGAGGCGCTCGCGGCATTGATGGCGAGCACGTCGTACTGGTGGTCGGGGTTCAGGGCGAGCACCGTGATGACGACCTGGACCTCGTTGCGCAGGCCCTTGGTGAACGTGGGTCGCAGCGGGCGGTCGATCAGGCGGCAGGTGAGGATCGCGTCGGTGGACGGGCGGCCCTCGCGGCGGAAGAAGCTGCCGGGGATCTTGCCCGCGGCGTACATCCGCTCCTCGACGTCGACCGTCAGGGGAAAGAAGTCGAAACCTTCGCGCGGGCTCTTGCCGGCGGTGGTGGTGGACAGGAGCATCGTGTCCTCGTCCAGGTAGGCGGCGACGGCGCCGCCGGCCTGCTTGGCCAGGCGTCCGGTCTCGAACCGGACCGTGCGGGTGCCGAACGAACCGTTGTCGATCGTCGCTTCGGCGTACTGAATCTCTGGACCCTCCATGTGGGCCCTCCATTTCTTCTCTCTCAACGAACCACGCGCATCGTCGTTGTGCGCGGGCGTTCTTCTGTTCTGCTGTCGTGCCTCTATGCAGTTGTCCATCTCAGGCAGCCGCGCTTCTGGCACGGCTGCCGCTCTCCATGCGAGAAGGGCGGTCCTCTGCTGAGGACCGCCCCCGTCGGATGCCTATCGGCGCAGGCCGAGGCGCTTGATCAACGAGCGGTAACGCTCGACGTCGACGCTCTCGAGGTAGCGCAGCAGGCGACGACGCTGGCCGACCAGGAGCAGGAGCCCACGGCGGCTGTGGTGGTCGTGCTTGTGCTGCCGCGAGTGCTCGGTGAGGTCGAGGATGCGCTGGGTCAGCATCGCGATCTGGACCTCGGGGGAGCCCGTGTCGCCCTCATGCGTGGCGTACTCGGTCATGATCTTCTTCTTGACGTCCGTGCTCAACGGCATGGGGCGACACTCTCCTTCGAACTGGTCGTTGCGCGGTGCGCCAGGGCTGGTCCACCTGGGCTCTCTCGATCCGCGGCCGGTCTACGGCGGGTTCCAGGCTACCAGCGGGTCCGCGGCGCCCCTAATCGGTGCGGGGGCTCCCCACCGGCCGCCGCACTTGCTTTGATGGTGCCATGCAGATCCCCACGCACAGCGACGAGGCGAAGGCTGCCTTCCGGGACCTGGTGCGGCCGGGACCCGACGTGGAGGTCAAGCCGATGTTCGGCAGTGTCGGCGCGTTCGTGAACGGGAACATGTATGCCGGGCTGTTCGGCGACGACGTCGGGGTCAAGCTCGACGACGCCGGACTGGCGGAGCTTCGTGCGCTCCCCGGAAGCGGGCCCTTCGGTCCCGCCGAGCGGCCGATGGGTGGCTGGGCCTCCCTTCCCGCCGACCTGGGCGAGGAGGAGCGCGCCGCATGGGTGGAGCGCGCCCGGGACCACATCGCCCGGCTGCCGCCCAAGGTCAGGAAGGCGAAGACCTAGCCGCCCACTCGTCCGCGCGGATGGCGTAGATCGCAAGGTCGGTCCACCGCTCCTTGAACCAGGAGGCCTTCTCGAAGAACGCCTCTCGCCGCATGCCGAGCCGTTCGCACAGGCGTGCGGAGGCGGTGTTGTCCGGCTCCAGCTGGGCCCACACGCGATGCACGCCGACCTGCTCGAACGCCGCCTGGATGATCGCGCGAGCCGCCTCGGTGGCATACCCCTGTCCAGCCACGTCGGGCGTGAAGACCCACCCGACCTCGGCCTGCCGCCCGTCGTGGCCGTCGAGGCCGTCGAGATGGAGCAGGACGTCACCGATGACCCGCCCGGGGAGCTCGACGGCGAGGGTGAGGATGGGCGAGGCGGGCTCCAACCTTCCCGCGGTGGCTCGCTCTGCCACCAGGTCGGCGACCTGCTCGCGCGTCCTGGGCTCGCCGGGGATGTAGCGGACGACCTCCTCCACCGACCGGTAGGCGGAGACGTCGTCCTCGTCGCCCGGGCGGAAGCTGCGCAGCACCAGCCGGTCGGTGTGCAGCGGAAGCCGGACGCGTGGCACCGGACCCCCGCCTAGAGGTTGATCATGTGGCCGGCGATGCCCTCGACGGCCTCCTTGACGGCTTCCGACAGCGTGGGGTGCGCGAAGACGTTCCGCGCCATCTCGTCCGCGGTCAGGTCCCACTTCTGCGCCAGGGTGAGGGCCGGCAGCAGCTCGGTCACCTCCGGCCCGATGAGGTGCGCCCCGATGATCTCGTTGTGGGTGGCGTCGGCGACGACCTTCACGAACCCGACCGCCTCCCCCAGACCCATGGCCTTTCCGTTGGCGGAGAACGGGAACTTGGCCACCTTGACGTCGAATCCCTTCTCCTTGGCCTGCTCCTCGGAGTAGCCGAACGAGGCGATCTGGGGCTGGCAGAAGGTAGCGCGCGGGATGAAGTCGTACTCCACGGGCATCGTCTCGGCACCGGCCATCGACTCCGCCGCGACGACGCCTTGCGCCTCCGCGGTGTGCGCGAGCATCAGCTTGCCGGTGACGTCGCCGATGGCGTAGACCCCCTCGACGTTCGTGCGGCAGTACTCGTCGATCACGATGGCACCGCGCTCGGTCACCACGGCCAAGGACTCCAGGCCGTAGCCCTCCAGGCGTGGCGCGAACCCGATGGCCTGAAGCACCTTGTCCGTCTCGAGGACGCGCGACTCGCCGCCGCCCGCCGGCGAGACCGTGACGCGAACCTTCTCCCCACTGTCGTCGATCGACTCCACCTTGGTGGAGAGCAGCACGGTGACCCCGAGCTTCTTGTAATGCCTCAGCAGCTCTTTGGAGACCTCGGCATCCTCGGTCGGCACCATCCGGTCGAGGAACTCCACGATGGTGACGTCGACCCCGAAGTTCTTCATGACGTAGGCGAACTCGACACCGATGGCACCCGAGCCGGCGATGACGATGGAACCGGGCAGCTGGTCGGTGAGGATCTGCTCCTCGTACGTGACGACCCGGTCGGACAGTGCGGTACCGGGAATCAGCCTGGTGGTCGCGCCCGTCGCGATGATGAGGTTGTCGAAGGTCAGCGACCGCTTCTCCCCCGAGCTCAGCGCCACGTCCATCGACTTCGGACCCGTGAGGGTGCCCCAGCCGTCGATCTCGGTGATCTTGTTCTTCTTCATGAGGAAGTGGACGCCCTTGACGATCCCCTCGCTCACCTTGCGCGAGCGGGCGTGCGTCACCCCGAACGACATCCGGGCCTCACCCTCGATCCCGAACTTGTCCTTCTCGTGCTGCAGGATGTGCGCGAGCTCCGCGTTGCGCAGCAGCGCCTTCGAGGGGATGCAGCCGACGTTGAGGCAGACCCCGCCCCAGTACTTGGACTCGACGACCGCCGCCTTGAGCCCGAGCTGCGAGGCGCGGATCGCCGAGACGTACCCACCGGGACCAGCACCGAGGACCACCACATCGAAGTCAGCCATGGCGGCAGCCTACTGACTGGGCCCGCGCGCCCCCACCGGTGGCTTCCCGGCTACGGCAGCCTCCGGAGCACCTCGTGGATCCGGCGTGCAGCCGTCGCCGCGGCCCCGCCCCCCGTGCCGGCCTGGGAGACCACGACCGCGACGGCGTACCTCGGTCGGGTGGCCGGCGCGTACGACACGAACCACGACGTGTCCTGCGCCCCGTACGACTCCGCGGTGCCGGTCTTGCCTGCCACCGGCCAGCGGTCCAGCGCGAACCCCTGGAACGCGGCCTTCGCCGTGCCCTCGGACACCACCCCGGCCAGTGCGCTGTGCAGCAGCCCGACCGTCCCCGGCGGGAGGTCGACCTGTCCCGTGGCGCGCGGCTCCAGCGGCTCGCCGAGGGTGCCGTCGGGGTCCCGGAAGCCCCGGGCCACCTGCGGGGTCCACAGGGTCCCACCGTTCGCGACCGCGGCATACACGCGGGCCATCTGCAGCGGCGTCACCGTGCTGTCGCCTTGACCGATGGCGAAGTTCGCCGCATCGCCGGCGCGCAGCTGGAACCCGGTACGGCAGCTCTCCTCGGCGAGCGCCTTGAGGTACGCCGCCCTGGCCCTGTCGACCCGAGCGACCTGCGGGTAGCCGACCTTGGCCCGGGCGCAGGTCTGCTGTTTCGTGGCTTCCCAGGTGGCCCGTCTCCAGCGACGGTCCGCAACCCGTCCCGCCTGCTCCCCGGGGAGGTCGATGCCGGTGCGGGCGCCCAGTCCGAACGACCGCGCCATGGCCACGAACGGGTCCCCGCCGTCGCCCTTCGCGGCGAGGCCGCCCTGAGCGAGCCACGACCGGTAGGCGAAGTCGTAGAAGATCGTGTCGCACGAGACGACGACGGCCCGCCGGAGACCGATGCGTCCGTAGGCCTTCGACTCGAAGTTGGCGAACCGGCGGTTGCCGATCGTGTAGCTCGAGGAGCAGTCGTAGGTGCCCCCCAGGGGGTTGCCGGCGGTGATGGCCGCCGGGAGGCTCACCACCTTGAACGTCGAGGCCGGCGCGAACGTCCCGGCGATGACCCGGGAGACCAGCGGGGTGCCTGCCCGTGGGTCGGTGAGGGCGGACAGCGCCTTCGCGCTGATCCCGCCCGTCCAGACCTGAGGGTCGTAGGTCGGGTAGCTGGCGGCTGCCAGCACGGCACCGGTGCGGACGTCGAGGACCACCGCGGCACCGGAGTCGGCTCGGTGGCCGGTCCGGCGGGCGGCGGCCGCTGCGGCGGACAGCGCAGCCTCGGTGGCCGACTGCACCCGCAGGTCCAGGTTGGTGACGAGGTCCCGGCCGCGAACGGGGTCGGTGTGGGCCAGCTCGGCGATGGCGACGCCCCGCGGGTCGAGGGCGACGGTGGTCGACCCCGGCACACCCCGCAGCTGCGCGTCGTACTCCTGCTCCAGGCCCGAGCGGCCCACCAGGTCGAGGTCGCCGATCCGACCGTCAGACGAGGCCACCTCCTCGGCGGTCGGGCGGCCGAGGTAGCCCAGCACGTGCGCTGCCTTTGCTGTGGCCTGCATCGGGTAGGCACGGACGGGTTCGGCGGACACCTCCACGCCGGGGAACAGGTCCGGCCGCTCCAGCAGGCCGAGCGCGCGCCGGGGGTCGGCGTCTGCGGTCAGGGGCAGCGGGACATATGCGGACCCCGCCCAGCAGATCGGCGCGGGCGGCGCACCGGCTGTCCCGCACGGGAAGGTCCGTCCCCAGAGCTGGTCGAAGGACAGCCCGAGGGTGGAGGCCAGCCGGGCGACGAGAGCACGGCCGCCGTCCGGCGCGTCGGCCAGCGTGTGTCGTTGCACCGTGACGACGGTGCGAGTGCCGTTGTCCACCAACGGCACTCCGTGCCGGTCGAGGATCCGGCCGCGGAGCGCGGGTACGGCGACGGTGCGGGTGTTCGCGGTCTGCGCGACCCGCTGGTATTCGGCGTGGTCACCCAGCTGGACCTCACCGAGGCGGGCCAGGAGGGTGCCCATCAGGCTGACGGCGAGCAGGCACAGGAGCGGGACCCGGCGACCCCGCCGAGGTCGTCCGCGGAACCACGTCACGTCGTACGCCGTCGGGCCAGCGCGTGCTCGACGCGGAGCAGGGGCGGTACGGCGACGGCGCACAGGACGCACGTCAGGAGCAGCGTGCCGGCCAGCTCGACCGGGAGGAGGGGCGCCCCGGAGCCCAGGGCGACGAGGGCCCGTCCCAACGACCCCACGGCGCTCGCTGCGGCACCCACCACTGCGAGCCAGGCCCACGGGCTGCTGCCTTCACGGCGCCCTGCCCCCGCCACGAGGCCGCAGGCCGCGTAGAGCAGCGCGCTGCTCCCCAGGGTCGACGCGCCCGGCGGGACGAGGTCCACCACCCAGCCGGCGCCCAGCCCGAACAGAGCCCCCCGGGTGGGACCGGACCACAGCGCGGCGGCTACCACGACGGGCATGACGAGGTCCGGGGAGAGGCGTGCCGTCCGGGCCGTCACCGTGCCGGACAGCACCACCGTCGCCACGAGGAGCAGAAGTCGCAGGAGCCCAGAGCGGGTCGGGGTCCGCACTCCTCAGCCACCACCGGTGGCGGCCGGTCGCGGCGTCGTGCGTGTCCGCGGGAGCAGGACCCCGACGACGTCCAGGCGGGCGACATCGACCGACGGCGTCACGGTGCCGGCGGGCACCAGGGAACCGGCTCGCGTGTCCAGCTGCCGCACGGTCCCGACGCGCAGCCCTGGCTCGAACGGCGCACCACCGATGCTCCCGAGCGTGGTGACGATGTCGCCGGCCGAGACCGGCGCTAGCTGGACGAGGCTGAGCTGCAGGCCTGCCGCGCCGGGGTGCGAAGCTCGCTCGGGACCGACCGCCCCCAAGGTGCCTGCCGACCCCACCCTTACCGCGACCTGCAGTCCCGGTGCGCCGAGCAGGAGCACGTCGGCAGTCCAGGGCGAGACGGAGACGACGCGACCCACGACCCCGTCGGCCGAGACCACGCCGGCCCCGACGCGGACTCGGTCCCGGGAACCCGCGTCGATGGTGAGCCGTTCTGGTCCCGCAGCGCCCTGCCGTCCGAGCGCCACGACGCGGGCGGCCACGAACCTTCGGCCGGTGGTCTCCGGCGCCTTCCTTAGCGCCGCAACGCCGGCGACAGCCGCGTCGTCCGCTGTTCGCAGGTCTGCGTCGGTCGCGGTGCGGACCGCGCCCGCTCGCGCCACGGTGTCGCCTTCCCGGGAGGAGGCCACGAGGCGCTCGATCGGACCGAAGACCGCTCCCCCCAGCGCCCGCACTCGCAAGGGGGCCCTGCTTCCTGCGACGTCGAGCGCCAGAACCACCAGCGTGACCGCGACCAGGAGGACGAGGAGACGGCGGTGGGACGACGAGGACGGTGAGGACATCGTCAGTAGCGACGGGTGTCGACGAGCACGCGCTGCAGCGTGCTGAACTCCTCGACGCACCGGCCCGACCCGCGGACCACGGCCCGAAGCGGGTCGTCCGCCACTGCGACCGGGACACCCAGCTCGTGCCGCAACCGCTCGTCGAGCCCACGGAGCAGGGCGCCGCCGCCAGTGAGGGTGATGCCGTTGTCGAGGATGTCACCGGCCAGCTCGGGCGGACAGACGTCGAGGGTCGCGCGGACGAGCTCGACGATCTGGAGCACCGGCGCCTCGATCGCGCGGCGCACCTGCGGGCTCGAGATCGTCACGGTCTTGGGCAGGCCTGTCACGAGGTCCCTGCCGCGGATGCGCGTGCTGGTCTCCTCGCGAAGGGGGAACGCCGAGCCGGCCGCGATCTTGATGTCCTCGGCGCTGCGCTCACCGAGCAGCAGGCTGTACTCGCTCTTGACGAAAGCCATGACGGCCTCGTCGATCTCGTCCCCTCCCACGCGCACCGAACGCGAGGTGACGATGCCGCCGAGGCTGATCACCGCCACGTCGGTCGTGCCCCCGCCGATGTCCACGACCATGGAGGCCGAGGTCTCGTGTACCGGAAGGCCGGCGCCGATCGCGGCCGCCATCGGTTCCTCGATGACGTAGACCCGCCGGGCCCCGGACCGCACGGCAGCCTCCTCCAGCGCCCGGCGCTCGACGCCGGTCACCTCGCTGGGTACGCACACCACCATGCGGGGCCGGACGAGCCGTGACGGACGGACCTGGTCGACGAAGTAGCGCAGCATGCGTTCCGTGACGTCCGCGTCGGAGATGACGCCGTCCTGCAACGGGCGCACGGCCTGCACGTGGCCAGGGGTCCTGCCGAGCATCTCCTTCGCCCGGCTTCCCGCCGCCACGAGCTGGTTCGTTCCCGCCTGCACGGCCACTACGGACGGCTCGTCGAGCACCACGCCACGTCCACGCTCGTAGACCAGCGTGTTCGCGGTGCCGAGGTCGATGGCGAGGTCACGACCCAACGTCCTCCAGCCCCAGCCAGCGCTCACGGCGGTGATGCTACGCGGGACCTGGCACGAGTCCCGGCTGCCGCGCGGCGTGTTGTGGTCGGTGTCGTGGGCCGGCGATGCTCAGGCCGCCAGGGCGGTGCGCACAGGACGGCCCACGGCGGAGCGATGGGCTCGCAGAACGGCTCGCAGGCGCCAGGCGCCGAACACGGCCACCACGCTGACGACGATGTGGACGCCGACGAACAGCCCACCGAGGCCGGCACCGAGGATCACCCCGGCGACGAGCGGGCCGACGGCGGAGAACCCGGTCTGCAGGGCGGTGAAGACTCCGAGGGTCGTCCCCACCAGCCCGGACGGCGCCAGAGCCGCGGTGAGCGGGTTCAGCACCGGCGCGTACATCGTCTCACCTACGGCGAAGACCCCGAAGGTGGTCACGAAGAGCGTCGCTGCGAGCTCCGGGGCCAAGGCGGCCGCGGCCAGCACGAGCCAGGAGATGGTCCAGACGACCCCTACTCCCATGAGCAGGGTCGCCCCGTCGCGCCGGGCGGTGAGCCGCACGACGAGCATCTGCAGGACGATGATCACCACGCAGTTCACCGCCGCTGCGAGCCCGATGGTCGTCTCGTGGACGTCGAGCACTGTGAGGGCGTACGCCGGCAGGCCGGACTCGAACTGGGCGTAGAACCCCAGCGCCAGCGTGACCGTCACCAGCGCGGTCCACCGCAGCGCTGGTACGGCCCAGATGGCCCGCAGTGCCTCCCGCGCTCCGCCGTGGCCGACGAGGCTCTCCGGCACGGCGGACGGCTCCTGGTCCAGCTCTGGCAACGCGGCTTCACGGCGCACGGGTTCGCGCCGCAGGACACCGGCCACCAGGAGAAGGAGCGCGGACAGGACGAAGCCCGCGGCAGCCGCGGCGAAGGCGGGCCACATGCCGTCCGCGCGGTCCAGGCGCACGACATACCCCGCGGCGAACGCGCCCACGGCCATCCCGAGGGCCTGCCCGGTGAACTGCCAGGCGAACACGCGCCGCCGGTCGGTGCCGCCGACCCAGCGAAGTACGAGGACGGACTGCGCCGGGCCTGCTGCGGTGATGCCGAGCCCGAAGACGAACATCCCCATCAGGAAGGTCTGCGGCGCGTCGGCCCAGATCAGCGACGCTGCACCTGCGGCGGCCACGGCCTTGGCCCCGACAGCCACCGCGACAGGTGACACCCGGTCGGCGAGTCGTCCCCCGAGGGGGGCGGCGAGCAGCGCGCCCACGGAGAAGAGGCTGGACGCCGCCGCGGCCAGCACTGCGCCCCACCCGCGGGTGGTGGCCGCGTAGGCGTACTGGTACGGCAGGACGGTGCCCCAGCCGAGCATGGCAACGGCGGAGGCGATGATGAGCAGGCGGGCGCGCATGGGAAGGACAACGTTTCTTCGGTTTCGAATATTTCGACTTCGAAACACTAACATGCGAGGATGGCGCCATGTCGGCACGACGGGCCTCCAGCGTCCAGCAGCAGTACCGCGATGCCGTGGCTGCCTACGTGGCCGCCGGCGGCGAGGAGTCCGTGCAGAGGGTCATCACCGCGGTGTTCTCGCTGACCCGCAAGCTGGACCAGTGGTACCGCCGTCAGCTGGCCGACCTCGGCCTCACCCACGGCGAGTGGTCGGTGCTGGCGCATCTGGCGACCGCCGGCGACGAACCGGTCACGCCCACCCGCCTCGCCGACGTGACCAACGTCGCGGCGTCCTCGATGACCCATCGGCTGGACCGGATGGCCGGGCGGGGCCTCGTGCGCCGGTCCCCCGACCCGGCGAACCGCACCAGGGTGCTCGTCGAGCTCACGGAGCAGGGATGGGAGCTGTTCGAGAGCGCGGTCCGCGAGGCGAACGTGGTGGAGTCGGACACCCTGGCCCGGCTGACGTCGAAGGAGCGCGGTGAGCTGGCGGCGCTCCTGGAGGTCGTGATCAGCGGCCTCGACGAGATCGAGACCGCCTGAGCGTCACAGCTCAGGGAACCAGATCCCGATCTCGCGGGTGGCGGAATCCGCGGAGTCCGAGCCGTGCACGATGTTCTGCTGGACCTTCAGACCCCAGTCCCGGCCAAGGTCCCCTCGGATGGTGCCCGGCAGCGCGGCCGTCGGGTCGGTGGCGCCCGCCAGTGCGCGGAAGCCCTCGATGCAGCGGTGGCCCTCGATGACGACGGCGGCCACCGGTCCACTGGACATGAAGTCGACGAGCGGCTCGTAGAACGGCTTCCCCTCGTGCTCGGCATAGTGCTCCGCCAGCTGTTTGCGGGTCGGGGTCGTCACGGCGAGCGCGGCGATGGTGTAACCCTTCGCCTCCACGCGGCGGAGCACCTCTCCGGTGAGGCCACGCGAGAACCCGTCGGGCTTGACCAGGACCAGGGACCGTTCCGTCTGCGTCGTCACGCCGGTCAGCCTACCCAGGCGCGCCGGACCCCTGCCGAGCAGCCACCTGGTCCTCCACCCTGCGGCAGACCACGAGCGACCCGACCCACAGGACCAGGAAGATCAGACCGACGCCGAGCATGGCCGGGACGACGGCCGCCGAGGCGAACGTCGCCACCTGGATGAGCCATCCGAGCGTCACCCCCCAGCTCCGACGCATGAGGCCGGCGGCCAGGAAGCACAGAACGGCCAGGGCGGTCCCCACCCAGAGCAGGGCCGTCCCGCTGTCATGCCCTTGGGCGTCCGCCAGGCCGCGCGCGACGAGGGCGCCAAGGAAGACGACGACCCCCTGCCCGGCCAGCACGGTTGCGAGCATCCGCCAGGTGAACTTGCCGAGGGCGCCGTACAGGACCACCCCCCTCACCGGCGCCCCCGGCCCGAGTCGCGGAACCTGGTGAGGAGCCAGAAGGCGACGGCCACCACGATGATGAGGATGATCAGCTTGCCGAACATGACCTGAGGGTATGCCGTGGGGCGCCACGCGGGTACCGTCGGTGCTGGAGCCATCGGGGCTTCCGAACAAGGGGACGCAGCCATGAGCGACAAGTCACCGCGACAGCACCTGTCCAAGAAGGCCGGGAAGAGCCTGAAGGAGAAGCGGGCCGACAAGCAGGCCAAGTCGGACGCCAAGGAGCACCTCGACATCAGCAAGCTCGGCAAGCGCTGAGGCGTTGAGCCGCTGAGGGCTGAGGCGTTGAGCCGCTGAGGGCTGAGGCGGTGAGCCGCTGAGGGCTGAGGCGGTGAGCCGCTGAGGGCTGAGGCGTTGAGCCGCTGAGGGCTGAGGCGGTGAGCCGCTGAGGGCTGAGGCGCTGCGCCGCTAGACCTCGGTGGTCCCGAGAAGCATCCGTACCTCTGCGGCCGTGGTCACCGACCCCGTTGCCAGCACACCGCCCCCCAGACCACCCTCGTCCGCCATCCCGGCCGCGAGGTCCAAGGCGTCGGGCAGGTCCGCCACCACCGTGACCCGCTCCTCGCCGAAGATGTCGGTGGCGAGCTCGCCCAGCTCGTCCGGACGCATCGCACGGGGGGACGTCGTCCGTGACACCACGACATGGTCGAGCACCGGTTCGAGGATCTCGAGCATCTCCGTGGCGTCCTTGTCCTTGAGGATGGCCAGGACCCCGATGACGCGGGCGAAGGTGAAGGAGTCCTCCAGCGCGGTGCGCAGGGCGAGCGCCCCTGCCGGGTTGTGGGCGGCGTCGACGATCACCGTCGGCGACCGCCGCACGATCTCCAGACGCCCCGGAGACGCGGCCGCGGCAAGCCCGGCCCGCACGACCTCCGGGTCCAGGCGCTGCTCGCCGCCCCCGAGGAACGCCTCGACAGCCGCGATCGCCAGGGCGGCGTTGTGCGCCTGGTGGGCGCCGTGGAGGGGCAGGACCAGCTCCTCGTAGTCGCCGCCGAGGCCGCGGACCGACAGCTGCTGCCCACCGACCGCGACCTCACGCGTCAGGAGGCCGAAGTCGTTGCCCTCGAAGGCGATCCGCGCGCCCACCTGGTGGGCGCGCTCGGCAAGGATCTGGGCGACCTCCGGCTCCTGCACCCCTACGACGGCGACCGCGTCCGGCTTGACGATTCCCGACTTCTCGGTGGCGATCGACTCCACGTCGTCGCCCAGGAAGTGCTGGTGGTCCAACGCGATCGGCGTGACGACGGCCACCGTGCCGTCCGCGACGTTCGTGGCGTCCCAACTGCCGCCGAGCCCCACCTCGACGATGGCGACGTCCACCGGAGCGTCGGCGAAGGCTGCGTACGCAACGGCCACGAGGACCTCGAAGTAGGTCATCGGCGGTCCGCCGTCGGCGACCGACCTGGCGTCGACCATCTCCACGAACGGCAGCACCTCCTCGTACGCGTCGAGGAAGCGCTCGGCGCTGATCGGCTGGCCGGAAAACGCGATGCGCTCCCTCATGGTGTGCAGATGGGGCGACGTGAAACGCCCGGTCTTCAGGCCGAGCTCGCGCAGCAGAGACTCGATGATCCGGGTCGTGGACGTCTTGCCGTTGGTGCCCGTGAGGTGGATGACCGGGAAGGTGCGCTGCGGGTCGCCCAGGAGCTCCATGACTGCCTGGATCCGGTCCAGGCTGGGCTGAAGGTCGTGCTCGGGGGCGCGCGCGAGGATCGCCTCCTCGGCGTGGCGCATCCGCTTGGTGACCTCGAGGGTGCGCGCGGCTTCACGCTGGGCGGCATCGGGTGCGGGGGGCATGGGGTCCATCATCCACCAGCCCACGCACGGCCTCCGCCGCCGGCAGAACGGAGCTGGGTCGGCAGCGTCCGCCGGCCGGTCCGGCATGGTTCGCGCCCAGCGAGCCTTAACTGAGGCGCGGCGGTGTGAAAAGTCGGTTTCCCCTTGACCTTGCTACCGGCGTTCGAACATACGTACGATTCCGGTATGTCCCTGGCCACAGCCGCAGTCGCTCACGAAGCGACCACCCAGGAGCTCTGGGAACGGGCGAGCCGGGTGGCCGGCGTGCTGAACCGCGCCCATTCCGACCTCGTCGACGTCGCGGTGCAGCTGATCGAAGGTGGCCACTGGGGCGACGGCGGGTTCAGGTCCGTCGAGCACTGGCTGGTGGTCCGAGCAGGCCTCTCGCCGTCCCGAGCCTCCGACGTCGTCGGCATCGCACGACGAAGAGGCGAGCTTCCCGACGCTGCGACCGCGCTGGCTGCCGGCGAGCTGTCCGTCGACCAGGCGGCCGTCCTCGCTCGACACGCTCGGGCGGACCACCAGGCGGGCCTGGCGAGGTTCGCCCGCCACACGACCGTTCCGCAGCTGCGTCGCGCCCTGTCCAGGTCCGTCTTCCTCGAGCCTGGGACGCCACCCAATGCCACTCCCTCGGACGGGGCCACCGACCCACTGACCGCCTTGCGAGAGGCCGAGGACCGGCGCCGAGCGGAGCGAGCAGGTGCCAAGCCAGACCTGGCGATGCACTACGACGAGGTGGGCCGCTTCCACCTCCGCTACTCCGCGCCTGCCGACGTCGGCGCACTGGTCGAGCAGGCGGTGAAAGAAGCCAGAGACGCCCTGTTCCCGGCCGTCCACGCCGACAGCGCTGGCGCTGAGGGCGGTCACGCTGGTGCCGCTCCCTCGTTTGCGGACGGCTTGGCCGAAGTCGCCGCCCGCTCCCTTGCATCCGTGCAGTCGGCAGGCCGGGCCGCCCGCTATCGCGTCTATGTCCATCTCAGCACGGACGGCGCCTGGGTCGGTGGAGGAGGCGCGATCACCCCGGCCCTTGCCGGCCGCTTCACGTGTGACGGCACGGCGCAGCCCTTGTGGGAGGCCGGCGGACGTCCGGTCAGCGTGGGTCGCGGACAGCGGATCGTCCCGTTGCGCACTCGCCGGCTCATCGAGGACCGCGACCGCGGCTGCCGGTTCCCAGGCTGTGGAGCAACGAGGTTCGTCGAGGTGCACCATCTCGACCACTGGGCTGACGGCGGGGCCACCGACTACGACCGCCAGCTCAGCCTGTGCCCCTTCCACCACGACGCCCACCACCGCGGCGACTACTCCGTCAGCGGCGACCCCGTCGACCCTGCAGGGCTGATCTTCACCAACCGCTACGGAGTACCCGTGTGCCAACCAGTCGGGGCAGACCTCCGTGGACCGAGCCAGGCCGAGACGCGAGCGAGCAACGAGGCAGCGCCTTATCCCAGTCCCGCGGGCGGGCCGATGCGTGCGAGAGACGTCGAGTTCGTCCAGGACGGCTATGGCGGCACGGAGATCGCTGCGGGCTCCGCCGACGGCGTTCCCCTACGGCTGGTGTCTGCGCGAGAACGCAGGCTCAGAGCCCCGTCACTCAGAGCCGCATCACCTTGATACGCACCGGTTCGCCGTCGCCTACGGTCGTCTCCGTGACGTCGGAACGCTGAGGCAGCGCCTCGAGCTGCGGCGCCGACCCGAACTGCGTCGCGAGGGTCTCCTCCACGATCAGGCTCTGGTGCGCAACGGTGGCTTCCCAGACCGCCTGTGACCCGGTCACCGTGAGAGAGATCCTGTCCGATACCTGAAGGCCGGCGTCGCGGCGCGCTTGCTGCACCGCGCGCACGATGTCTCGGGCGAGGCCCTCCTGGGCCAGCTCCGGGGTGACCTCCGTGTCGAGCACGACGAAGCCGCCGCCCGGCAGCATGGCTGTGGCCCGGGAACCGGTCTCCTTCTCTGCGTCGACGACCGTCTCCAGCGTGTACTCGCCTGCTACGAGCGTGAGCCCACCGGCGGTCACGGTCCCGTCCTCCGCCACTGACCAGTCGCCTGACTTGCTGCCCTTGATGACCTGCTGCACGTCCCGACCGAGGCGCGGGCCGGCGGCCCGGGCGTTCACGGTGAGCCGTTGGGACACGCCGAAGTCGGCCTCGCTGGCGTCGCTGATGTCCCGTAGCGTGACTGTCCGGACGTTGACCTCGTCCGCCACGATCGGCCCGAAAGGTCTCAGCCCCGCTGCGTCTGCGGCCACCACCGTGAGGTCCCGCAGCGGGAGCCGGACCCGCAGGCCGTTCGCCTTGCGCAGTGACGAGGCCACGGAGCAGATCTCGCGGGCGCGGTCCATCCCCGCCACCAGAGCGTCGTCCGAGGGAAGGTCAGAGGCCACGGGCCAGTCCGTCAGGTGCACCGACCGGCCCCCGGTAAGGCCACGCCAGATCTCCTCGGTGGTCAGCGGCAGCAACGGCGCGGCAACGCGGCATACGACCTCGAGCGCCGTGTACAGCGTGTCGAAGGCCTGCTCCGCACCAGACCCGCCGCCCGTGTCCCAGAAGCGCTCGCGAGACCGGCGAACGTACCAGTTGGTCAGCACGTCGAGGAAGCTGCGTGTGGTGTCACACGCAGCTGCCACCTCGTACACGTCGAGCTGGTCCTGCATGTCCTGCACGAACTGCCCCAGCTTGGCGAGGAGGTACTGGTCCAGCCGGTCCGTCGAGGCCGTCGACCACTTCGCGTCGTACCCCTCACCGCCCCGGAAGGCGTTGGCGTACAGCGAGAAGAAGTACCAGGTGTTCCACAGCGGGATGATGACCTGCCGGACGCCGTCGCGAATTCCCTGCTCGGTCACCACGAGGTTCCCGCCCCGCAGGATGGGCGAGGACATCAGGAACCAGCGCATCGCGTCCGCGCCGTCCCGGTCGAAGACGTCGCGCACGTCCGGATAGTTGCGCAGCGACTTGGACATCTTCTGCCCGTCGGAGCCCAGGACGATGCCGTGGGACACGCACGCAGAGAAGGCCGGCCGGTCGAACAGCGCCGTTGCCAGGACGTGGAGCGTGTAGAACCAGCCGCGCGTCTGGCCGATGTACTCGACGATGAAGTCACCAGGGAAGTGGTGCTCGAACCAGTCGGCGTTCTCGAACGGGTAGTGCACCTGCGCGAAGGACATCGACCCGGAGTCGAACCAGACGTCCAGCACGTCCTCGACCCGACGCATGGTCGACCGCCCTGTCGGGTCGTCCGGGTTCGGCCGGGTCAGCCGGTCGATGAACGGCCGGTGCAGGTCGTCGACGGTGACGCCGAAGTCGCGCTCCAGCTGCTCGAAGGACCCGTACACGTCCACGCGGGGATACTCGGGGTTGTCCGACTTCCACACGGGGATAGGGCTGCCCCAGAACCGGTTGCGGGAGATCGACCAGTCGCGGGCGTTCTCCAGCCATTTGCCGAACTGCCCGTGCTTGATGTGGTCCGGAACCCACTCGATCTGCTCGTTGAGCTCCAACATCCGCTCTTTGACCTTCGTGACCTCCACGAACCAGCTCGACACAGCCTTGTAGATGAGCGGTTGGCGGCAGCGCCAGCAGTGCGGGTAGGAGTGGTCGTAGGTCTCGCGCCGCAGCAGCACGGTGCCGTCGGTCACGGCCCCGTGGGAGGGCTCGCCGCGGGTGGCGGCCTTCAGGTCGTCCATGATCGGCAGGTTGGCGTCGAACACGAGCATGCCCTCGTACTGGGCCACGGGGAAGGTGAAGCGACCGTCAGCGCCGACCGGCATGACCGGCTCGATACCTTCGCGGTCCGTGACGATCTTGTCGTCCTCACCGAACGCGCCGGCGCTGTGCACCAGCCCGGTGCCGTCGCCGGTCGTCACGAAGTCGGCCTCCACCACCCGGTGTGCGTTCTCGTGCCCGACGTAGTAGGAGAAGGGCGGCGTGTACGACCGTCCCAACAGGTCGCGGCCGGTCAGCCTCTCGACGACGAAGGACTCCACGTCGGCCTTGGCATCACCGAACAGGTCCCGTGCGTACGCCCGGAGCCGCTCGGCGCCGATCAGGTATCGCTCGAGCCGACCGGTCGGAAGGTCCGTCTCGACCACCACGTACTCGATGTCCGGGTGCACCATCACGGCCAGGTTGGACGGCAGCGTCCAGGGCGTCGTCGTCCAGACCAGCGCCAGCTCGCCGGTCTCCAGACGCAGGCCCACCGTGACGGCGGGGTCCTGACGCATCTGGTAGACGTCGTCGTCCATCCGGAGCTCGTGGTTGGACAGGGGCGTCTGGTCGTTCCAGCAGTAGGGCAGCACACGGAAGCCCTCGTAGACGTAGCCCTTGTCGTACAACGCCTTGAACGCCCAGATGACGCTCTCCATGTAGTCGGGGTTGAGCGTCTTGTAGTCGTGGTCGAAGTCGACCCAGCGTGCCTGGCGCGTGACGTACTCGCGCCACTCGTCGGTGTACTTCAGGACCGACTCCCGGCACTTGGCGTTGAACTCCTCGATGCCCAGCTCGAGGATCTCGTCCTTCGTCTTGATGCCCAGCTGGCTCATGGCCTCGAGCTCGGCGGGAAGGCCGTGGGTGTCCCAGCCGAACCGGCGCTCCACCCGGCGTCCCCGCATGGTCTGGTAGCGCGGGATGAGGTCCTTGACGTACCCGGTCAGGAGATGGCCGTAGTGCGGCAGCCCGTTCGCGAACGGGGGGCCGTCGTAGAAGACGAACTCGTTGTCGCCGTCCTGCCCGGCCGACCGGTTCTCCACGGAGGCGAGGAAGGTGCCGTCCTCGTCCCAGTACCGCAGGACCCGCTCCTCGATCGCGGGAAAGCTTGGCGCGGACGGTACGCCGACCGGCTCACGGGACGACCCGGGGGTCAAGGCGGTTGCGTCGCAGGAGACCTTGGGATAGGTCATGGTGTCGGCAGTCCTCACATCGCTCGCGTGCACCTGCACGAGGACGACGTCGCCGGACCTCCCGACGGCACCGCGGTACCACCTCGCTTGCCGCCCAGCGCCACGACCAGCTTGTCGCGCGGACGACCGCTCTTGCCCCGGGCGATGACGGACCCACCCGTCCGGTTCTACTGAGACCCGTCGGCGGCGGATCCGTTCTTCCGGAGGCTCACCGGTGATAGCCGGGTCTGTGCCTGTGACGGAAGTCTAACCGGAACAGCCCTTCGACCGGCGAGTGCCGCCCTGACGCGGTGTAGGGTGAGCACCGCTGCCTTCGGGTAGCACCACGACGCGCACCCAGGGGAAGCCGGTCCAACTCCGGCGCTGACCCGCAACCGTAGGCCGCCTTCCTGGCGGCGAGCCGGACTGCCTGGGACGCGGAGCGGCTCCATTTCCGTCGAGGTACGCGGGGCGGAGCCCGGACACCAGTCCGAGCCGCCCCCCGAGACTGCACTGCGTGCAGCTCCCGGGGGTTTCGTCTTTCTCTGGTCCCGGTGCCACCGTCGCGACACCGCTCGCTCTGAGAGGCACCATGCACCACACCATCCGACGCGCCCGTCCGGCCGCCGTCCTCGCGCTGGCCGTCGGCGCGGCGCTCGCGGCGCCCGGCGCCGCGCTCGCGGCCGGGACCTCGCCCGCACCCACACGCACGACGACCACCGCCGTGACCAGCACGCCCAGCACCACCACGCCCACCACCACGCCCACCACCACGCCGACCAGCACGACGCCCGTCAGCACCACGCCCGTCACGACGGGGGCCGCGCCGACGACGCGCTCGGACCGAGCGACGGCGGCAGCGGGCACCGGCACGTCGCCCGGGACGCACGAAAGCACGGCGAGCAGGGCGTTGGCGACGGGCACGCAGGTTCCGTTCGCGCACCTGCCCGCCCGCCAGTCGGCCCGCGTGGCCGCAAGGCCCTCCGTCCAGGCGGCATACGCCGGCGGGTTCATCGCGCGCACGCTGGCCGCCCGCGGCGACCGCTACACCTACCCGGGCTCGACCTTCTTCGACGGCGGCAACACCATCGACGCCGTCCTGGGTCTTGACGGGGCGGGCGTAGGTCTGGACGAGGCGGACGCGGCGACGGACTACCTCGCCGCCCACGTCAACGCGTACGTCGGCGACCCGGGCGCGAAGAACCCGTCCAGCCCCGAGACCTACGCGGGCCCGCTCGGCAAGCTCGTCCTGGGAGTCGTCGCTCAGGGTGGCGACCCGACGCAGTTCGGCGGTCAGGACCTGGTCAGCAGGCTGCAGGGGCTGCTGGGCCCCGACGGCCGGTTCTCGGACAAGTCGGCGTACGGCGACTACTCCAACACCATCGGCCAGTCGCTCGACCTCATCGCGCTCGGCCGTGCCACCGGCTCCGTGCCCGGCGCGGCCGCCCAGTTCCTCCTCGACCAGCAGTGCGCCGACGACGGCTTCCGTGGCGACCTCGGGCCCAAAGGTGGCGCCTGCGCGAGCGACCCGGACGCCACGGCGTTCGCGACCCAGGTGCTGGTGGGCCTGCGCGGTGCGGACGACGCCCTCACGGTCAAGGCCCTCACCTACCTGTCGACGCACCAGCGCGCCGACGGCGGCATCGGCAACGCGGACCCCACCGCTCCCGCGGCGAACGCCAACACCACCGGCGTGGCGGCCCAGGCCTTCGCAGCGGCGGGTTGGGCGGCTCAGCAGAAGCGCGCCCAGTCCTTCCTCGCGAGCCTCCAGTTCGACTGCCGCTTCGCGGCTCGCCTGCGCGGGGGCATCGCGTTCACCGCTGCCGACTTCTCCCTCGCGAGGACGAAGCCCGGTGACCAGGGCCTGCTGGACCGTACGCTTCGCGCCACCCCGCAGGCCACGCTCGGCCTGGCCGGCGGGTCCCTGCTCACCGTGTCCGCCGAAGGGGCAGCCGCCACGGCACCCACCCTCAGCTGCCAGCCGACGACCACGACGACCACGACGACCACCACCACGGCTACCACCACCGCCTCGAGTACGAGCGGGCAGCCCGCTGGTAGCGCCGGCACAGGCGACGCAGCCAGTGACCAACGCAGTGACCCAGCCTCGGTCCCAGCGGCCTCCGCGGCTCCTGGCAGCCTGGCGTTCACCGGTGCGGAGGTCTCAGGCCTGGTCCTGCTCGGCACCCTGCTGCTCCTGGGGGGACTCGTGGCGACCGTCCTGGCCCGGCGCAAGGGCGCGCACGCCTGATGGCGGCCCTCGCACGGCTCACCGCCGCGGCCGGTCTCGTGGTGATCGGTGGCCTCGCCCTGCCGGGTGGCGCGGCGCACGCATCAGCGTGCTCGGGAACTGCCGGCGTCACCGTGGTGGTGGACTACGGGTCCACCTCCACCACGTCCTGCGCAGGGGGTGACCCCTCGTCGGCCATGTCGGCCCTTCGGGCGGTCGCTACGGTGACCAGCCCGGTGCAGTACCCCGGAACGGTGGTGTGCCGCATCAACGGCGCCCCGGCCAGCGACCCGTGTCAGCGGATGCCTCCGGCGAGCGCCTACTGGGCCTTCTTCCACGCTTCCCGGGGTGGGTCGTGGACCTACAGCGGCTCGGGCGTGGCCGACTACGACCCGGCGCCCGGCACCGTGCTCGGCTTCGCGTTCGGCGCCGGCGCGCCACCGAGCACGCCACCACCGGCGAGGGCGGCCACCACGCCGACGACCCGGAGCCCGACTGCGACCCTGACCGCGACCCCCAGGCGCAGCGCGACGCCCTCGACGCCTGCCACCCGGCCGTCGTCGCGCAGGACCGGCCCGGCCGCTAGCCCGTCCTCGTCGGGTGCAGGGACGCCCCGCAGCCCGGGGACTGCCCCGTCGCGCGCCCCCGGCACGACGACACGCGGTCCGGCCCGTACCGGCGCGACCGCCAAGGCGACCCGCGGCTCGGCTCGACCCACGAGCGCTGCGTCCACTACGTCGGCCACCTCCACGACCGGGACGAGGGTCTCCGCGGCTCCCCTCAGCCCGGACCAGGCCCCGGCTGCCGGCCGCACGGCCGCGACCTCGTCGGGCGGGTCACCGACCTCGCTCCTCGCCGGCCTGGGCCTGGTCGGCGCCGTCGCCGCAACCGCCGCGTACCTGGCGGTGCGCCGGCGGAGCGCGGGATAGCCCGATGCGTCTCGCAGGCTCGGTCCTGCCCCGCGACCTGCACCCGGTCGGCTGGTGGGCGTGGGCCATCGGCATGGCGGTCGCGGCGTCCCGCACCACCAACCCGCTGTTGCTGCTCCTCACGGTGAGCGTGACCGGGATGGTGGTGGTCGCCAAGCGGGGCAGCTCACCGTGGGCACGGGCGTTCCGCCTGTACCTCGCCCTCGGTTCTGCCGTCGTCCTGATGCGGGTGGTCCTGCACGTGCTGGTCGGCCAGAAGGCCGGCACCATACGGCTGCTCGCCCTGCCAGGGGTCCACCTGCCCGGCATCACCCTGCTGGGCCCGCTGTACCTCGAGGGCCTGCTCGCTGCCGCGGCGGAAGGCCTTCGGCTGGCCACACTCATCGTCTGTATCGGAGCGGCGAACGCCCTGGCCAACCCCAAGCGCCTCCTGCGGACGCTGCCCAGCGCCCTCCACGAGATCGGTACGGCGGTCGTGATCTCGGTCAGCGTCGCGCCTCAGCTCGCGGAGAGCGTGCTGCGCGTGCGTCGGGCGAGAGCCCTCCGGGGAGAGCAGGGGGGCGGCCTGCGAACGGTCGGTCGCATCGCCCTACCGGTCCTGCAGGACACGCTCGACCGCTCGCTGCTGCTCGCCTCGGCCATGGACTCGCGCGGCTACGGTCGCCGTGCGGCGCAGCGCCCCGCCACGCGGCGGCTCACGGCCTTCCTCACGCTGACGGGCCTGCTCGGTGCCGCTCTAGGCCTGTACGCCGTCCTGGACCAGACGAGCACCGGCATCGCCGGGTGGCCCCTGCTCGCGGCAGGGCTGGTGCTGTGCGCGCTGGGCCTGCACGTCGGTGGACGGGGCGTGCACCGAACCGTCTACCGTCCGGACGCCTGGGCAGGACCGGAGTGGGCGGTGGCCGGGTCCGGAGTGGCCGCCGGCACCCTCATGGTCGTCCTGGCGGCTCATCAGCCGACCAGCATCAGCCTGCCCCTGGAGCCGCTCGGCTGGCCGGCGCTCCCCTGGCCCGGCGTCCTGGCCCTGGCTGTCGGCGCGGCTCCGGCCCTGCTCGCGCCGCCGCCGCCCGTCGCTCGCCGTGGCGCCGCCGCATGACGTCACCGCACGAGCCCTGCCTCGCCCTCGAGAACGTGACTGTCCGGTATGCCGGGCAGAGCCGGCCGGCGCTCCGTGCGGCGTCGCTGGTCGTCGAGGAGGGAGAGCTCGTGCTTGTGGCGGGACCCACCGGCGCAGGGAAGTCCACGCTGCTCGGGACCGTCAACGGCACGGTCCCGCACTTCACCGGCGGTCACCTGTCCGGCCGGGTCACCGTGTGCGGGCTCGACACGCGGACCCACAAGCCCCGCGACCTCGCCGCCCTGGTGGGCGTGGTGGGCCAGGACCCGGCTGCCGGGTTCGTGACCGACACGGTCGAGGAGGAGCTCGCCTACACGCTGGAGCAGCTCGCCCTGCCGGCGCCGGTGATGCGTCGTCGGGTCGAAGAGGTGCTGGACCTCCTCGGGATCGCGGACCTGCGGCGAGCGCCACTGGCGGACCTCTCGGGTGGTCAGCAGCAGCGGGTGGCCATCGGGTCGGTCCTCACCGCCGGCCCGCGGCTCGTCGTGCTGGACGAGCCGACCTCCGCGCTCGACCCGGTCGGCGCGGAGGAGGTGCTCGCCACGGTGTCACGCCTGGTGCACGACCTGGGGCTCACTGTCGTGCTCTCGGAGCACCGGCTGGAACGCGTCATCGGGATGGCGGACCGGCTGGTGTCCGTCGACGGCGAGGGCACGGTCTCCTGGGGGAGGCCCGGCGACGTCCTCGCGACCCTCCCACTGGCGCCGCCCCTCGTCGAGCTCGGCAGGTGGGCCGGCTGGTCCCCCCTGCCCCTGACCATCCGCGACGGCCGGCGTGCCGGCGTGACGCTGCGCGAGGCGCTGGACGACGTCGCGCCGGGGCGGAACCCCGTGGTGGGCCCGACCGGAAGTGCGACCACACGGTCGATCCTGCTTCGCGGAACCGGCGTGCAGGTCCGGCATGGGGCCCTGACCGCGGTGGCTGGGGTGGACCTGGCGTTGGCGAGCGGGGAGGTGGTGGCTCTGATGGGCCGCAACGGCTCCGGGAAGTCCTCCTTGCTGTGGGCGCTTCAGGGCTCCGGCCCACGCAGCGGGGGGGCCGTCGAGGTCACCGCGGGCCTGACGAGGGCAACCGACCCTGCCACCCTCCCGCCCTCGTCGCGGCGTGGGGTGGTGGGCCTTGTGCCGCAGAGCGCCGCCGACCTGCTGTACCGGGAGTCGGTCGGTGCGGAGTGCCGGCAGGCGGACCGTGAGTCCGGCGCGCCGGACGGCACCTGCCGTGGCTACCTCGACCGCCTGGCGCCGGGCCTGCCCGACGACCGCCATCCACGCGACCTCTCGGAGGGCCAGCGACTCGCGCTGGTGCTCTCGGTCCAGCTCACCCCCGCGCCGGCCGTCCTGCTGCTCGACGAGCCGACCAGGGGGTTGGACTACGCGGCGAAACGGGCGCTCCGGGTCCTCCTCGCGGCGTTGGCCGACGACCGGCGAACGGTCCTGGTGGCGACCCACGACGTGGAGTTCGCGGCCGTGGCAGCCGACCGCGTCGTGGTCCTCGCCGAGGGTCGGGTGGTGGCCGACGGGGCGACGGCGGAGGTCCTGTGCGACTCCCCGGCCTTCGCACCGCAGGTCGCCAAGGTGGTCGCGCCGCATCGCCTGCTCACCGTGGAACAGGTACGGCGCGCTATGCAGGCTGCGGTAGGGCGGCGGCCATGACGTCCGACTCGACGACCTCCGGCTCGACGATCTCCGGCTCGACGACCTCCGGCTCGACGGCCCCCGGCTCCCGACGCGCCATCGCCCTGCGCCCGCGCTCGACCGCGGCTCTGGTCCTCGTCTCCGTCGCCGGTCTGCTGGCATTCGGCTGGCCCCTGCTCGCGGGGGCCGGCTCCCGGCTCGGTAGCGGCACTGACGCCCCGCTGGTCTTCGCGCTCCTGCTCCCCCTGCTGATGGCCGTCGTGCTCTTCGAGATCAGCGAGGGCGGTCTGGACGTCAAGGCCATCGCGATGCTCGGCGTGCTCTCCGCTGTCGGGGCCGCCCTGCGGCCCCTGGGTGCCGGGACCGCCGGGCTGGAGACGGTGTTCTTCCTCCTCATCCTGGGTGGCCGGGTGTTCGGCCCCGGCTTCGGGTTCGTCCTGGGCGCGACGACGCTGTTCGCCTCGGCGCTGGTCACAGGCGGCGTAGGACCGTGGCTGCCGTACCAGATGCTGGGCGCGGCCTGGGTGGGCCTCGGAGCCGGCCTGCTGCCTCGCATGCCGCGACGATGGGAGGTGCCCCTGCTGTGCGGGTACGGAGCGCTGGCCGGCCTCCTCTACGGCGTGGCCCTCAACTTCTCCTTCTGGCCCTTCTCCACAGGTCTGGGCGGTGACCTGTCCTTCGTCCCAGGCGCCGGACCGGCCGAGAACCTGCGCCGCTTCCTCGTCTTCTCCCTCGCCACCTCGCTGTGGTGGGACGTGGGGCGGGCCCTGACGAACGCCGTCCTGGTCGCCGCGACAGCGCGGCCCATCCTGGCCACCCTGCGGCGCGCCGCTCGGCGGGCCGCGTTCGACAGCGAGGTCACCTTCACGGACGCGCCGGCCACGCGGCATACCCTAGAGGGGTGACGCTGCCCTCCTCGCTCACCGCCCGTGCCGTGACCGAACCGGAGGTGAAGGCCACCTACGCTGTCGACGAGTCGGTCGGTGTCGCGGCCCCGGACCACTTCGAGGTGGTGCGCGCCCGAGACCTCGACGACGTCGTGGAGGTCCTGACCTACGCGCACCACACGGGTACGCCGGTCGTACCCCAAGGCGCTCGCAGCGGGCTCGCCGGCGGTGCGGTTGCCGTGGAGGGCGGGATCGTGCTGAGCCTCGAACGTCTCCGTTCGCTGCTCGACGTGGACCCGGTCGAGTGTCTGGCCGTCGTGTCCCCCGGCATGGTGACCGCGGACGTCAAGGCGGCGGCCGCCGCGCAGGGGCTCTTCTACCCGCCCGACCCCGCCTCGTCGGCGTTCTGCACCATCGGCGGGAACGTCGCCACCAACGCCGGTGGGCTGTGCTGCGTCAAGTACGGCGTCACCGCGGACTACGTCCGCGGCCTCGAGGTCGTGCTGGCCGGCGGTGAGGTGATGCGCACCGGGCGCCGCACGGCCAAGGGAGTCGCAGGCCTGGACCTCACCGGTCTCTTCGTCGGCTCGGAGGGGACCCTGGGCGTCGTCACCGAGGCAACGCTCAGGCTACTACCGGCACCGGACCCCGCGCTGACCGTCCTGGCCACCTTCGCCACCCTCGGCGAAGCGAGCGAGGCCATCCTCCGGCTGCGACGAGACCGCCACCGCCCGAGCCTGCTCGAGCTCCTCGACGCGACCTCCATCGCCGCCGTCCAGTCGATCGCCGACTTCGGCTTCCCGGCCGGCTGCGCCGCCGCGCTCATCGTGCAGTCCGACCGGCCCGGCCACACGGCGGAGGACGTCCAGCGGTATGCCGCGGTCCTCACCGACGCAGGGGCGACCGAGGTGGCGGTCGCCGACGACGCTCAGGAGAGCGACGCCCTGCTCGCCGGCCGGCGGGCGTTGCACCACGGGCTGGTGGCCAAGGGCACCCACTTCATCGAGGACCTGTGCGTCCCGGTGGGCGATCTGACCCGGCTCATCGCCGCGGGGCACGAGATCTCCGCCCGCACCGGGGTCGAGATCTCGATGTCCGGCCACGGTGGAGATGGGAACCTGCACCCGTCCTTCTTCTACGACCCGGCGGACGAGGCCAGCAGGCACCGCGCCGAGGAGGCGTTCGGCGACCTCGTCAAGGTGGCCCTGTCGATGGGCGGGACGATCACCGGCGAGCACGGTGTCGGCTCGCTCAAGGCTCGGTGGCTGCCGCAGGAGGTGGGCTGCGCCTCGCTGGAGCGCCAGCGGTCCCTCAAGGCGCTCTTCGACCCGCGGGGAATCCTCAACCCCGGCCGCGTGTACTGGTCGTAGGCGGCTGACCGGGCACGACTGACGGGGCACGACTGACCGGGGACGCCTGACCCGGCACGACTGACGGGGCACGACTGACGGGGCACGACTGACCGGGCAGCCGTGTTGCCGTGCTGGGCCGACTGGTAGAAACGACGCCATGAGCCCCCTCGACCTCGAACGCAGCGAGTCCTGGCTGACCCACGAGGAGCTCGACGCCGCCCGCGAGCGGTTGCCGATCCTCTACGTGGACGCAGTGCCCGTCCGGGTCGACGAGCGTGGCGCCCTGACGGCGGTGGGCCTGCTGCTGCGGGCCTCGGACGGCCGGATCAACCGGGAGCTGGTCTCGGGGCGGGTGCTCTACCACGAGCGGGTCCGTGACGCGCTCATCCGTCACCTCGAGAAGGACCTCGGCCCGATGGCGCTCCCCCAGATCCCGGCGAGCCCCCAGCCGTTCACCGTGGCCGAGTACTTCCCCACCCCCGGCGTCACGCCGTTCCACGACCCTCGCCAGCACGCCGTCTCGCTCGCCTTCGTCGTCCCGGTGGCCGGCGACTGCCACCCCCAGCAGGACGCCCTCGACCTGGCCTGGCTCAGCCCTCAGGAGGCCGGCGAGCCCTCGCTGCTGGCCGAGATGGACGGCGGCCACGGCGTGCTGCTGCGCCAGGCCCTCGCCCACCTGGGCCACGCGCTCTAGGTGGCGTAGGCGCCGGACCGCTCAGCCCCGTCCCGCGGGACGGGTCGCGCGGCGCCTGCTGTCGGCCAGGTCGAGGGCGTCGGCCTCCTCGCGCGTCGGCGCAGTGCCGCCCAGCCGTACCGGCAGGAGGTGACGCTCCGCCTCCGGCCACGAGGGGTACGTGGCCTGGTCGGCGTGCAGCTGTGCCTCCATCGCCGCACGAACCCGCTGCGTCGCCTCGTTGGCGTTCTCGTGGCTGTCCACGGCGATCGGCGCACCCACCGTGATGAAGATCGGGATGCCGTGGCGCCCCATCCGGCGTGGCTGGCCCTTGGTCCAGACGCGCTGGGAGCCCCAGATGGTCACCGGCAGGACCGGCACCCCGGCGTCCTGCGCGAGGCGTACGGCGCCGGACTTGAAGGCCTTCAGCTCGAAGGAGCGCGAGATGGTGGCCTCGGGGAAGACACCCACGATCTCACCACGTCGCAAGGCCTCGAGCGCGGCGTCGAACGAGCCCTGTCCTGCCTCCCGGTCGACGGGGATGTGGTGCATGCCCGTCATGAGCGGCCGGGCCACCGGGTTGGACCAGATGGACTTCTTCGCCATGAACCGCACCAGCCGGCCGGCCTTGACCCCGGCCAGCCCGGCATACGTGAAGTCGAAGTAGCCTGTGTGGTTGACGGCCATGACGGCTCCACCGGGGCGCGGCACGTTCTCGGTGCCCCTGATCGTGAGCTTGAGCCCCTGGGCCGCGAACAGCAGACGGGCGAACCCGATGACGGGGGTGTAGACGGGTTCCATGCGCCAACCCTAGGGGGCGCGCCTCGGCGTGCCCGCCCGGTGGTGTGCGGGCTCACGACCCGGGATGGGAAGATTCACGCCATGACCGACGGACCCTCCACGCCTGGCGCCGCCACCATCCCCGACAAGCCCTCCATCGACGGCCTGGAGGACAAGTGGGCCGAGGTCTGGCAGCGGGAGGGGACGTTCCGGTTCGACCGTTCGAAGACGCGCGAGCAGGTCTTCTCGATCGACACCCCTCCACCCACCGCGTCGGGCTCCTTGCACATGGGCCACGTGTTCTCGTACACCCACACGGACTGCATGGCCCGCTACAAGCGGATGGCCGGGTTCGAGGTGTTCTACCCGATCGGCTGGGACGACAACGGCCTGCCCACGGAGAAGCGGGTCCAGAACTTCTACGGTGTGCGCGGCGACGCCTCCTTGCCGTTCGTCGAGGGCTACCAGCCACCCCACGCCGGAGACGTCCGGAGCCTCAAGGCCGCCGACCAGCAGCCGATCTCGCGGGCCAACTTCATCGAGCTCTGCGACGAGCTCACCGTGCGGGACGAGGCCGCGTTCGAGTCGCTGTTCCGGCGGATGGGGTTCTCCTTCGACTGGGACATCAGCTACCGCACGATCGACGACCACTCTCGTGCGACGGCCCAGCAGGCGTTCCTGCGCAACCTCGCCCGCGGGGAGGCGTACCAGTCCCAGGCGCCTGGCCTGTGGGACGTCACCTTCCAGACGGCGGTGGCCCAGGCCGAGCTGGAGGCACGCGACTACCCCGGCGCCTACCACCGCGTCGCCTTCCATCCCACGAGCCAGGACGCCGCGCCGGTGTTCATCGAGACCACCCGGCCGGAGCTGATCCCGGCAGTGGTGGCGCTCATCGCGCACCCCGACGACGAGCGGTATGCCGGGCTGTTCGGGACCACGGTGCGCTCGCCACTGTTCGGCGTCGAGGTCCCCGTGCTCGCCCACCCGGCCGCCGAGCCGGACAAGGGCGCCGGGATCGCGATGTGCTGCACCTTCGGCGACCTGACGGACGTGCTGTGGTGGCGGGAGCTGCGGCTGCCCACGAGGTCGGTCATCACGCGTACCGGGCGGCTGCAGCAGGAGGTCCCGGAGTGGATCCCCACCGGCTCCGGCCGGCGCCTGTTCGACCAGGAGCTGGCCGGCAAGACGACGTTCAGCGCCCGCGAGGCCGTCGTGGCCGCGCTCCGCGAGTCCGGCGACCTCGAGGGTGATCCGGTGCCCACGCAGCGCAAGGCGAACTTCTACGAGCGCGGCGAGAAGCCGCTCGAGATCGTCACGTCGCGCCAGTGGTACATCCGCAACGGCGGCCGCGACGCCGACCTCAACGCCGAGCTGCTCGAGCGCGGGCGGGAGGTCGAGTTCCACCCGTCGTTCATGAGCTCCCGGTACGAGAACTGGGTCAGCGGCCTCAACGGCGACTGGCTCGTCTCCAGGCAGCGCTTCTTCGGGGTCCCCATCCCGGTCTGGTACCCGGTGGACGAGTCCGGCGACCCGGTCTACGACAAGCCACTGGTCCCCTCTGAGGACCAGCTCCCCGTCGACCCCGCGGCCGAGGCGCCCGACGGCTACGAGGAGTCCCAGCGCGGCCAGGCCGGCGGCTTCGTCGGGGACCCGGACGTGATGGACACCTGGGCCACCTCGTCCCTGACGCCGGAGATCGCCGGCGGCTGGCGCGGCGACCCGGACCTCTTCGCGCGCGTCTTCCCGATGGACGTGCGGCCACAGGCCCACGACATCATCCGGACGTGGCTGTTCTCGACGATCGTGCGGGCGCACTTCGAGTTCGACTCGGTCCCATGGCGACATGCAGCGCTGTCGGGCTGGATCCTCGACCCGGACCGCAAGAAGATGAGCAAGTCCAAGGGCAACGTCGTGACGCCTGAGGACGTCGTGAAGGAGCACTGCGCCGATGCCGTGCGCTACTGGGCGGCGAGCGGGCGGCTCGGCTCGGACGCGGCGTACGACACGGGCCAGATGAAGGTCGGCCGCCGGCTGGCCATCAAGATCCTCAACGCCACGAAGTTCGCGCTCTCGTTCGGAGACGTCGAGGGCGACCTTGCCCACGCGGTCACCGAACCGCTGGACCAGGCGATGCTTGCCGGGCTAGCCGAGGTCGTCGACAAGGCGACCGCCGGCTTCGAGGCCTGGGACCACACGCGAGCCCTGGAGGTGACCGAGACCTTCTTCTGGACCTTCTGCGACGACTACCTCGAGCTGGTCAAGGACCGGGCGTACGGCGGTCGCGGCGACGCCGCGGCGGCCTCGGCCCGCGCCGCGCTGCGGATCGCGCTCGACGTCCTGCTCCGGCTTTTCGCACCGCTGCTGCCGTACGTCACCGAGGAGGTGTGGTCGTGGTGGCACGAGGGCTCGGTTCACCGGGCGCCGTGGCCGGGCAGCGCCGACGTCCCCGCCGGGCGTGGCGGGGACGCGGCCCTGCTGACGGCCGTCGGGGAGGCCTTGGCCGGGATCCGCAGGACCAAGTCGGAGGCCAAGGTCGGCATGCGGGCCGAGGTCGCCTCCATGGTGCTGGCCGGGCCCGCGCCGTGGGCCGAGCTGGTCCGGCACGCGGAGGCGGACCTGCGCGCTGCCGGCCGGATCACCGGAGCGCTGGACTATGCCGAGGCAGAGATGCCCGAGGTGCGCGACGCAGAGCTGATCCCGGTGGCGAAGCCGAACGCGTGAGCCTTGCGGAGGCCGTTGGGCTGCACCGTGATCCACGGGACGTTCCACCCTGCGACCCGCAACTCCCTGGAGGCGAACCGCTCCTGGTCCAGCAGGGTCACCTGTCCGGTGGCGGGGTCGTACACGTCCAGCACCCGGTCGCCGTCGCCGGGCAGCACGAGCGCTACATGCCGGGGCAGCGTCGCGCTGCCGAGGTAGAGCAGGGCCGGCTCCCCGTCGCCGACGACCTCGACGAGCCGGGAGTGCGCCTCGCGCAGGCCGCGGGTCGTGAGGTGGCGCACGACCCGGAGCTGGTAGTCGGTGCCCCGCCGTGCTGCGCCGAACTCCAGCTCCTTCCGCGCGCCCCACGGCGGGGTGCCGAGGGCGTGGGGCCAGGGAAGGTTGAGGCGCCGACCCGCCCCGAACAGGCCGTTGGTGCGAGCCATGACGACGCGCTCGTACGCCGCGAAGCGCTCCTGCTCGCTTGCCCCGGCGGGAGCGTCGCCCCGCGGTCCCTCGCCCCTGACGATCCAGCGCGCGAAGGCGGGGTTCACCAGCATGCGAGCCACGGTCAGGCACGCGGAGCCGCAGGTCACCGGGCTCTGCTGGATGGGGCCGAGGTCGCCGCTGCGCAGCCGGAAACCCGAGGACATGACCCCATCCTGTCCGGTGCCGCCGGTGCGCGTCCAGCATCCCGAGCAGGCCCACAGCAGGAAGGACCTGTTCGCCTTGACCGTCTACAGGGCACGCCGCCCGGCGTGAGCCAGCAGTCGCACCGCCGGGGGGTCTGCGTCGCCCACGCCCAGCGGTCGGCCGAACCGTGTCGGACGGTCGTCCTCGGTGATGTGGTCACGGGCGACGGGCCACAGGTCCATCGCGAGCGTTGCCGGGATGGGCCGGGGCAGGCCCACGGTCTCGGCCACGTCCCACCCGTGCAGCGTGATCTCGAGGGCGCCCACGGCGCCGAGGGTCTCCCGGGACAGGGTCGCCGACCCCAGCCGCACGACCGGGCTCGCGGGCCGCATCCACTGCGCCACCAGCGCACAGGCGCGTTGTCGCAGGCCAGACAGCAGGACCCCCGGTTCCGCCGGCCTTGGTACGGGAACCAGGGACAGCACCGGCGCACCGGCGGCCTCGGTGAGGGCAGCCAGGGAGTCGTCGAGGTGCAGCAGCAGGTCCTTCAGCGTCCACCCCCGGCACGGCGTCCGGCGGTCCAGGCCGGCGGTCCCGTCGCCGACCAGCGCCAGGCAGCCGGCTGTGTATGCCACTGCCCGGTCGAGCAGCTCGGCGGCCGGCCCCCCCTGCCACGCCGTCGGGTTCTGCCACGCCGCTGGCCCGGGGGCCGACGTCATCGCCGCCTCACGTCTCGCGGCCGTAGTCGGCCGGCAGGGACGCCGGCAGACCGAAGGTGGCGAACAGGGCCGGGTCGAAGAACGCCGCGACGTGGCTGACGCGCGTGCCGTCGAGGGTCAGGACCTGCAGGTGGAACGGCTCGAACGTGCCGTCCGCCTGGCGCATGTACAGGCCGAACGCCGGCTGGCCGTTCGCCCTGGTCGTCACCATCGGCATGTCGTGCTGTCCGCCGGGGCACTGCGTGTCGATCAGCCGGCCGATGTTGTGGGCGCCCAGGTACCACCCCGTGAACGGCGGCATCTCCCACACCGCGTCCCGAGTCAGCATCGACACGATGGCCGAGATGTCCTTCTCCCAGAAGGCCTTCACATACCGGTCCAGCAGGACCTGCTGCGCCGCGTCGAGGTCGGTGTCCACGCTGTCCTGCGTGACGTTGGCCTTGGCCAGCTGCGCGTGGGCGCGCTGGAGCGCACTGTTCACCGCTGCCTCGCTGCTCTCCAGCGCCTGCGCCACCTCCGAGGCCTTCCACCGGAGCACGTCGCGCAGGATGAGGACCGCGCGCTGGCGGGCAGGCAGGTGCTGCAGGGCTGCGACGAACGCCAGCCGGATGCTCTCGCGTTGAGCCACGATGGTCGCCGGGTCGGTGGCCTCTGCGGCCAGCAGTGGGTCTGGCGCAGGCTCCAGCCACGACACCTCGGCTGACTCGATGACCGCCTCCCCGGGGTCGCTCGCGGGCGCGCCCAGACCGGTGGGCAGCGGCCGCCGGTCCTTGCCTTCGAGCGCGGTGAGGCAGACGTTCGTCGCGATCCGGTAGAGCCAGGTCCTCACCGACGAGCGACCCTCGAAGGCGGCGTAGGCGCGCCAGGCACGCAGGTACGTCTCCTGGACGAGGTCCTCCGCGTCGTGGATCGACCCAGTCATGCGGTAGCAGTGGGCCGTCAGCTCGCGACGGAAGCCGTCGGTGGCCTCCGGGAAGTCCGGGACTTCGGACGTGACATCGTCGGCCGTTTCGAGCCCCCTGCGGTCGCGCACCTGCGTCATCGTGTCCTCCTGGGTCGGTCTGCCGGCAGTGAGTCCCAGCCTGGCACGCGGGACCGACAGGGTGACAGTGCCGACAGTGCCGACAGAACTGGTAGTGCCTACAGAAGAGAGACCTCCGCCGGCCCCAGAACTCATCGCGGTCACGAATCGTGCGCGATCGGCACGAGCTGCGCGCGGACCGGGCGGGTCGTCCCTAGGGTGGGTGACCGTGAGACGTGGAGGAGCAGCGCTGGCCGCGGGGACTGCTGCCGTGCTGCTGCTCTCCGCCTGGGCGTCGGCTGCCGGTCCGGTGCGCTTCCTCACCACGCCCGCCTTCTCCGGCGTCGAGGCGAAGGCGCCCGGGCAGGAGTACGCGACCGGCCCCGACCCCACGGCGCACGGCGCCCGCGGGACAGGGCCCCGGGCCACGAACCCGTTCGTCGTCGACGTGGTCGACTGGGTGATGAAGCTGCTCCTCGCCGTCGTGGTCCTTGCCGTGCTCGTCGTCGTGGCACGCGCGCTCCTCGAGCGGTGGTTCGCCCGCGGCGGTCCGCGGAGCGAGACGGCGTTCTCCGAGGTCCTGCCCGAGACGCTGCTCGAACGAGCCCGGGAGTCCGAGGCCCTGCTGGCGCACGGCACGCCGGCGAACGCCGTCATCGCCGCATGGCTCGCCCTGGAGGAGGCGGTCCGGTCCACCGGGGTGGGCGCGGATGACGCGCGCACGGCGGCCGAGCTGGTCACAGCGGTGCTCGGTGCGTACGCCGTACGCCGTGAGCCGCTGGACCGGCTGGCCGAGCTCTACCGCGAGGCGCGCTTCTCGCGACATCCGGTCGAGGAGAGCATGCGAACCGAGGCGGCGCAGGCTTTACGGCTGGTGCAGGACGACCTGAGGTCGCAGGCCCGACGTCGCGCCAGCTCCAGCACCGTGGGCACGGGACGGTGACCGCAGCATGAGACAGCGCCTCGCACGCCTCTCGGCCGCCCAGCAGCTCATGACCAGCGCCGTCGTGGCAGTCCTCGTCGGGACGGCGGCCGTCACCGTTCCGGCTCTGGCCGGCGTCGGGCTGCTGCTGGCCTGCCTGGCGCTCGTCGCCTCGTTCGCCCTGCTGGCCCAGTGGCTCTGGCAGAGCCAGCGCCCCACCGACTGGTCCAACCGGTTCGCGCCCACGACCCCGCCCCGGGGGGTCGACTCCCGCGTCGACCGGCTCGCAGGCGACCTGCACCGCTGCGCCGAGGGCGACGCGGACTCCGCCGCCAGGCTGCACGCCGTCCTGGCCGGCCTGGCCCACGAGCGCCTGCGCGACCGCCGCGGCATCGAGGCGGACCAGGACCCGGACGGGGCCACGAGCGCACTGGGGCCGGACCTGACCGCCTACCTCGGGCAACCCCCGACCAGCCCCGTGGCGGCCGACCGGCTGGCACGCCTCGTCACCAGACTGGAGGAGCTCTAAGTGCCCCTGACCCTCGACCAGGTCTCCGCCCGCGCAGCCGACATCCTCACCGAGGTGGAGCGTGCCGTCGTAGGCAAGCGGCGCAGCCTCGAGATCGTCCTGAGCGGCGTCCTGGCCGGAGGACATGTGCTGATGGAGGACTTCCCGGGGCTCGGCAAGACGCTGGCCGCGCGCTCGTTCGCCCAGGCGCTGGGGCTGGACTTCGCCCGTGCCCAGTTCACCCCGGACCTGCTGCCGAGCGACCTCACCGGCTCGTTCCTCTACGACCAGCGAAGCCACGAGTTCACGTTCCGCAACGGCCCCCTGTTCACCGGTCTGCTGCTCGCCGACGAGATCAACCGCACGCCGCCCAAGACGCAGTCGGCGCTGCTCGAGGCCATGCAGGAGGGCCAGGTGACCGTGGAGGGCGAGACGTTCGCCCTCCCGCGGCCTTTCCACGTGCTCGCCACCGCCAACCCTGTGGAGTACGAGGGCACCTACCCGCTCCCCGAGGCGCAGCTGGACAGGTTCCTCCTGCGGGTCAGCTTCGGCTACCCCTCCGCTCAGCAGGAGTGGGAGGTGCTGCAGCGGCGGATGGCTCGTCGACAGGAGGCCCAGGAGGTCGGCCGGGTGACCGACGCGGCCGGCCTGCTGGAGATGCAGCAGGCGGTGGAGACGGTGACGGTGGACGAGGCCGTAGGCCAGTACTGCGTGCGCCTCGTGGCGGCGACGCGCAGCCACCAGAGCCTGCTCATGGGAGCCTCGCCGCGCGGCTCGCTGGCGCTGCTCCTGACGTCCAGGGCGTATGCCGTGCTCCGCGGTCGCGACTACGTCGTGCCCGAGGACGTCAAGGAGGTGGCCCACGCCGCCCTGGACCACCGGGTGACGGTGCGCCCCGAGCTCTGGATGAACGACGTGTCCGCGGCCAGCGTGGTCGACAGCGTCCTGGGGTCTGTCCCGACGCCCGCTGCGGCGATGACGGCGGGTCCGCGCACGGGCTTCGAGCGGCCGTGAGCGCGGCCGGAACAGACCTGCAGGCGCGGTGGCGGGTGACCCCGGCGCATGTCCGGGCGCTCCTGCTGGGGCTCGCGTCCGTGGGGCTGTCGGTGCTGCTGCGCCGTCCCGACGCGCTCGTGCTCGGCTCGCCGCTGCTCGTGGTGGCCGTGTGGTCGACGGTCCGTCGGCCTTCGTCGTCACCGGTGGTGCGAGCACGGGTCCAGCACCCGGTCCTGCGGGAGGGCCAGGCCACGCGCTGGCTCGCCACGGTGGACGCCGCCGAGGGGGTGGAGGAGGCGGGGGTCTCCCTGCTGGCCACGCCGTACACGCTCTACACACCGGGCTCCCGCTCGGTCGCGGGCTCGTTCGGTGGCAGTCCTCGTCCCGGTCCCGGTGCCGAGCCGCGAGAACCGCTGCGGCTCGAGGTCGTCTGCCAGAGCACCCGCTGGGGTCACCGGGTGCTGGGTCCCGCGACCGTCGCCCTCACCGGCCCGCTCGGCGCCTACCGCTGGGAGCCGGAGCCCGTCTCGCTGCCCGCAGTGCCGACCGTGCCTCTGCCGGACCGGTTCACCGCGCGCGTGCCGGTGCCGAGGCCGGACGGGCTGGTGGGGCAGAACCGCTCGCACCACCAGGGAGAGGGCGGCGAGCTCGACCAGATCCGCCCCTTCCGGTTCGGGGACCGTCTGCGTCGGGTGCACTGGCCGGTGTCGGTGCGCACCGGTGCCCTGCACGTCACCGCCACGCACGCGGACCAGGACAGCGAGATCCTGCTACTGGTCGACGCCATGCACGACCTCGGGCGCAGCGAGGGCGTCGGCGGTGCCAGCAGCAGCCTGGACAACGCTGTCCGGGCCGCGGGAGCCATCGCCGAGCACTACCTGCGGGCCGGCGACCGCGTGGGGCTGCTGGTGCTCGGAGCGCGGGACCTGCCTCAGGTGCGAGCGGCTGCGGGCGGGAACCACCTGCGGCGGCTGCTCGACGTGCTGGCCCGCGTCACTGTCGCCGACGGTACGGTGAGCGACGAGAAGAGACTGAGGACCCAGCTGCGGCACCACGTCTGGGCGGGGACCCTGGCCGTGGTCCTGACCCCTGCCATCTCGCCGCAGGTGCTGGCCCACGCGCTGGCCCTCTCGCGGCGAGGCGTCGCCGTCGTCACGGTCGACACCCTGCCGCCCGACCTGGCCGGCCCGGACCTCGAGGCCGGCCGGCTCGAACAGCTGGCCGGCTCGGCGGTGCAGCGGCCCGAGCTGGCCCGTCTGGCGTGGCGGCTGCGGCTGATGGAGCGGAGCCGGGAGATGACCCGTGCCCGGGATGCGGGTGTGCCGGTCGTGCCGTGGGCCGGCCCCGGAACCCTGGACCTGGTGCTTCGCGACCTTGGCCGCCGCTCTCGCTCGCCCCGCGTGGTGACGAGATGATGGCCCGCTCTCAGGTCGCAGTGCGTGCGCTGCTCGCGGCGTCGTCGCTGGGGCTGCTCTTGCTGACCGTCCTGCGCTCGGGCCATCCGGTGGTCGTAGCCGTAGTGGTCGTCGTCGGGCTCACCGCCTACGCCTGCGCCGTGCCCGACTCGCCCGTCGTGGGTGTGCTGGTGGGCGGCCACGTCCTGCACTGGCTGGTGGCCGTGCCGCTGCCCACCGTCACCACCTTCACGGTCTCGGGGTGGGGGTGGGTGCTCGTGGCAGCGTGGCTGGTGCTGGCCGTGCACCTCAGCGCCAGCCTGGCGGCGAGCCTGCCGCCCGGTGCGGCCCTGGCGGCCGGGACGGTGCGCCGATGGCTACGTCGCGCGAGTCTCGCAGCCCTGTTCGTCGTACCGGTGTGGGCGGTGACGGCCGTGACGGCGCAGCAGGGCGTCGCGGGCAGGGTCTCGTTCACGTATGCCGCGATCGCCGGGACGGCGATCCTCACCGCGGCGGTGTGGCTGCTGTCCCGGGAGCCAAGAAGCTGACGGTGCTGAGCTGAGCGTGCTGAGCTGAGCGTTTCCGGCGGTGACGGCGCGCGTCAGGCCGAGCGCTTGCGGGTGCGCTTCGGCTCCTCGTCGCGGCGCACGATCGTGGGGAGCACGTTGTCCTTCACGACCTCGCGGGTGACCACGACGCGGGAGATGCCGTCGTCGCTCGGCACGTCGAACATGACCGGCATGAGCACCTCCTCCATGATCGCGCGCAGCCCGCGAGCCCCGGTGCCGCGGTTGAGCGCCTGGTCGGCGATCGCCTCCAGCGCATCCTGCGTGAACTCCAGCTCGACCCCGTCGATCTCGAACATCTTCTTGTACTGCTTGACCAGGGCGTTGCGCGGCTCGGACAGGATGGTGACGAGCGACTGGCGGTCCAGCGGGCTGACGGTCGTGATGACGGGGAGCCGGCCGATGAACTCGGGGATCAGCCCGAACTTCATGAGGTCCTCGGGCATCACCTCGTGGATCGAGTCCGCGAGGTCCTTCGGGGTGTGCAGCTCGGAGCCGAAGCCGAGGCCCTTCTTGCCGTTGCGCGACTCGATGAGCTTCTCGAGACCGGCGAACGCGCCTCCGACGATGAACAGGACGTTCGTCGTGTCGATCTGGATGAACTCCTGGTGCGGGTGCTTGCGCCCGCCCTGCGGCGGCACGCTCGCGGTCGTGCCTTCGAGGATCTTCAGCAGGGCCTGCTGCACGCCCTCCCCCGAGACGTCGCGGGTGATCGAGGGGTTCTCGCTCTTGCGGGCGATCTTGTCGACCTCGTCGATGTAGATGATCCCGGTCTCGGCCTTCTTGACGTCGTAGTCGGCGGCCTGGATGAGCTTGAGGAGGATGTTCTCCACGTCCTCCCCCACGTAGCCGGCTTCCGTCAACGCGGTGGCGTCGGCGATCGCGAACGGCACGTTGAGCATCCGCGCGAGCGTCTGGGCGAGGTAGGTCTTGCCACAGCCCGTCGGGCCGATGAGCAGGATGTTGGACTTCGCGATGTCGACGGACTCGGCGTCCTTCTTCCCGGTCGCCTCGCCCGCCTGGATGCGCTTGTAGTGGTTGTAGACGGCTACTGCGAGGGCTCGCTTGGCGACGTCCTGGCCGATGACGTAGTTCTCCAGGAAGTCGAAGATGTCGCGCGGCTTGGGCAGCTCGTCGAGCCCGAGCTCGGAGGACTCGGCGAGCTCCTCCTCGATGATCTCGTTGCACAGGTCGATGCACTCGTCGCAGATGTAGACACCCGGACCGGCGATGAGCTTCTTGACCTGCTTCTGGCTCTTGCCGCAGAACGAGCACTTCAGCAGGTCGCCGCTCTCTCCCATGCGTGCCACGCGAAGTCCTCCGTCTTCCTGTGCCGTGCTGGCCATCCGGAACAGCAACGCTCCGACGCTACAGCGCGGGGCGCGTCCTTGGCTCCATTGAAACCGTCGAGTCGGCAGTTCGTCGCCCTTGTCCGCTCAGGGCGGACAAGGGCGACGGGGTGCCGGTGGCGGCCGGTTCGGGTGCCGGGCGCAGTGCGGGGTCAGTCCTCCGCGGAGGCCTTGCGCGAGGCGAGCACCTCGTCGATGAGGCCGTACTCCTTGGCCTCCGCCGCCGACAGGATCTTGTCGCGCTCGATGTCGTTGCGGACCTGCTCCGGGGTGCGCCCCGAGTGCTCGGCCCACGTGTCCTCCAGCCAGCTCCGCATCCGCAGCACCTCGTTCGCCTGGATCTCGATGTCCGAGGCTTGGCCGTAGTCACCGCCGGCCAGGGCCGGCTGGTGGATGAGGATCCGCGAGTTCGGCAGCGCGAAGCGCTTGCCCTTGGCGCCGGCGGAGAGCAGCACGGCCGCCGCCGAGGCAGCCTGCCCCACCACGAACGTCTGCACGTCCGGGCGGATGTACTGCATGGTGTCGTAGATCGCCGTCATCGCCGTGAACGAGCCGCCGGGGCTGTTGATGTACATCAGGATGTCGCGGTCCGGGTCCTGCGACTCCAGCACGATGAGCTGGGCGATGACGTCGTCCGCGGAGGCGTCGTCCACCTGCACGCCGAGGAAGATGATGCGGTCCTCGAAGAGCTTGGTATAGGGGTCGAGCCGCTTCATGCCGTAGGAGGTGCGCTCCTCGAACTGCGGGAGGATGTAGCGGCTGGCCGGGCTGTAGACCGCCGGGACCTGGAGTCCGGCGCCCCGGGGGTTGGCCTTGAAGTTCATCTGTCGATCCCTCACTTGTCCCCGGTGACCGGGTTGTCGTCGTCGGCGCCAGTGCGTCCACCGGCCTGCGCGGCGCTGCTGAACACGTGGTCGACGAAGCCGTAGTCGCGGGCCTCCTCGGCACTGAACCACCGGTCGCGGTCGGAGTCCTTCTCGATCTGCTCGAGCGGCTGGCCCGTGTGCTGCGCGATCAGCTCGGCCATCTGCTTCTTCACGAAGAGCATCTGCTCGGCCTGGATCTTGATGTCGGAGGCCGTGCCGCCGATGCCACCGGAGGGCTGGTGCATCATCACGCGGGCGTGCGGAGTCGCGTACCGCTTGCCGTGGGTGCCGGCGGAGAGCAGGAACTGGCCCATCGAGGCCGCCATCCCCATGGCCACCGTCGCCACGTCGTTCGGGATCCACTTCATCGTGTCGTAGATCGCCATGCCGGCGGAGATGGACCCGCCCGGCGAGTTGATGTACAGCCAGATGTCCTTGCCGGGGTCCTCGGCGGCGAGCAGCAGCAGCTGTGCGCAGATCGCGTTGGCGTTGTCGTCGCGGACGTCGGATCCCAGGAAGATGATCCGCTCCTTGAGGAGACGGTTGTAAATGTGGTCGTCGAGACCACCCTGCGGCCGCTCGTCGGCGGCGACGATCTCTTGTGGCGTGCTCACCATGTCTCCATCGCTAGAGGTTCGTGCTTGTCAGTGACCCTAACGCGGAGGTGGCGGCCCGAAGTCCCCGACCAGGGCCGTGTTCGCCCTGAGCGCAGCGGCGGCTCCCAGGCGTCGACGTGGGTCAGGAGCGCGCCGCGGCCTCCGCCGGCACCGGGCTGCGCGCGGGCTCGCGGGTGGCCGGGATGACGAGCAGGGCCAGCAGCACCATGACCGTGACGGCCAGGAGTGCCTTGAGCACGGTGAAGTGGTCGCCGAGGAAGCCGAGCAGCGGCGGTCCGGCGATGAACGCGGTGTAGCCGACCGTGGCCACGACCGACATCCGCGCGGCCGCGCGCGCCGGGTCGTCCGCCGAGGCACTCATGCCCACGGGGAACCCCAGCGACGCGCCCACGCCCCAGACGGCCGTCCCGAGGTAGGCGAGCCACGCGGGCCCGAAGATGACCATCAGGGAGCCGGCAGCGGCCATCGCGAAGGTGCCCCGGAGCACCGGCACCCGCCCGTAGCGGTCGAGGAGCCCCGTGCCGACCAGCCGGCCCACCGTCATGAACGACAGGAAGGAGGCGAAGGCGAGGACCCCGGCCCAGGCGGGGAGCCCGTGGCCCTCGACGAACCCTACGGCCACCCAGTCGTTCGCCGTCCCCTCGGTGAAGGCGGCCGCGAGCACGACGAGACCGATCATCAGGGTCCGGGGCTCCAGCCAGGCGGACCGCGGGCGAGCAGCGTCCCCCGGCGTCGCGGTCTGCGCGGTGGTCGGTCCCGAGACCTCGACGTCGCGCGGCAGGAAGGACCGGAGCGCCCACAGCCCCAGCGCCCCGGACACGACCACCGCCCCGGCGAGGTGCGCCAGCAGGGGAACGCCGCCCCACGACATGACAGCCCCGACGAGCGCGCTCAGCACGGTGCCGCCGGAGAAGGCGGCGTGGAACCGCGGCATGACCGTCTTACCGAGCAGCCGCTCGACAGCCGCGCCCTCGAGGTTCATGGCGACGTCCCACAGGCCGACGCCCATGCCGAGGAAGTACAGGCCGGCGGCCATCACCCAGCGGGACTGCGCGACATCGACGGCCCACGCGACCACGAGCAGCGCGGCGAAGCTCACGGCCATGCCGGTCAGAATGGTGCGCGCCGCGCCGATCCGGGCCGCCACCCGGCCTGCCGACGGCAGCGCAGTCAGGGAACCGGCCGACGCGGCGAAGAGGGTCAGCCCGAGCTGCCCGGCGCTGAGCCCGAGCTCTGCCTTGCTGTCCGCGATCCGGGAGGCGAAGGCCGCGAACGCCACGCCTGCCAGTGCGAAGACGACGAAGACGGCGTTGCGGGCGGCGAGGACCTGCTGGCGGTCGGCGGCGGGGGTCTGGCTCGGCACGGGCGTCGGTCTCGGTTCCTTGGTATGGGTCGAATCGATTCGATAGTCTCCCCTCATGGCAGGGACGCGTCAAACCCGCGTCACCCTTCGGGCAGTGGCGCAGGCAGCAGGGGTGTCGACCTCGACCGCCTCCCTCGCGTTCAGCGGCAAAGGCCCAGTGGCGCAGGAGACGGTGGGGAGGGTGCTGGCGGCAGCGCAGCGCCTCGGGTATGCCGGCCCTGACCCGTTGGCGTCATCACTGCGTCAGGGCAGGTCCGGGGTGGTTGGGGTCGTGGTGGAGGGCAGGCTGCTGCACGCCTTCCGCGACCCGTTCGCCGTGAGCGTGCTGGACGGACTCTCGCAGGTCCTCGACGAGATCCCGGCCGGGATGCTGCTCATCGCTCAGTCCGCGGGCAGCCCTGAGCGCGTGCTGCCGCACCTGTCCGCGTCAGCCCTTGACGCGGTGGCCTTCCTGCTCTGCGGGCCCAGGGAGAACCCTGCCGTGGACCACCTTGCGGCGCGCGGCATCCCCATGCTGGCCGACGGCTCCCCGGCGGACCCCCGGGTGGTGAACCTCGGCGTGGACAACCGCGGGGCCAGCGCGGCCGTGAGCCGCTACCTGCAGGGGCTCGGCCATCGCCGCGTGGCACACCTGCTCATGCCGCTGGGGCCGGAGGGCACCACCGGCCCCGTTACCCCCAGCCAGCTGGACGCGGCGGTGTTCCTCGACAGCCGCGACCGGGCCCTCGGGTTCCGCGACGTCTTCGGCAAGCACCAGCTGATGGTTCAGACCTCTCTGCCCGACGTGGAGCAGGGCGCCACAGCGGCTCGGCTGCTGCTCGACCACGGCGGCGAGCGCCCCACCGCGATCGTGGCGCAGTCCGACCTGCTCGCCATGGGAGTGGTCCGGGCCGCGGGCGACCTGGGGCTACGGGTGCCGCAGGACCTCAGCGTGACGGGTTTCGACGGGGTGGAGCTGCCATGGTTTCCCGGCGTCCTGACGACGATGGACCAGCACGGTGAGGCCAAGGGCCGCCGGCTCGGAGCGCTGCTACGAGAGCTGCTGGAAGGGCGCAGGCCCGCCGACGAGGAGCAGGGCACGGACCTGCGAGTGGGGACGACCACCGCGGCCGTACGGTGACGCTCTGCCGTCGTCAGCCCCCCGTGCGCTCCCTCAGCTCCCGAGCGCGGCGGAGGGTGCGGTCGCGGACCGGCGCTGTTGCTCCAGCCCGGCAGGGACGGCGGGTTCGGCCACGAGGTGCACGGTCAGGTAGTGGCCGCTGCTGTCCACGGTCAGGGCACCTTCGAACTCCATGAGTGAGTCCGTGGCGCCGACATGGTGGGCCTCCCACTGGTGGTGCGCCGCGAGGCGGCTCCACAGGCTCTGGACCCCCATCCCCGCCTCCCAGGGCAGGACGCCGTCCGTGCAGCGGCACAGCCCGATGACGAGCTGGTCCGGGTCCTGCGTGGTCCCCAGCTCGACCTCGGCGAAGAGGCCACTGGCGACCAGGCCGTGCGACAGGGTCTGCTCCACCATCGCCACGTCCTGCGACGCCGCAGGCCGCGAGCTCTCCTGCACCGCCCTACGCAGGCGGTGGAATGACGTGATGTCCATGGCTCATGATCGGGCTCAGGGCCCGGATGCGGGTCACCCTTATGACGTACGCCGCGCCCCCCGTTGGGGTGCGCGGCATACGTTTGGCCGTGCTGACCGTGCTCAGTCGTGGTCGTGGCCCGCGTGCTCGTCCTCGGCGCCTCCGACGAGCTCGGACGCGATGTCCGTCGCCGTCACGTCGTTGAGGTCGATCTCGGTGCCCTGGGTGTCGACCACCCGCGCCTGCTCGAGGACCGCGGCCAACGCCTTGCGGCGGGCCACCTCGGCCACCATCGCCGGAACCTGTCCCTGCTGGTCGATGGCCTGGGCGAACTGGTTGGCGTCCATGCCGTACTGCTGGGCCGACATGACGAGGTACTCGATGAGCTCGGGCTGCTCGACCTTCACCTCGGTCTTCTCGGCGATGGCGTCGAGCAGGAACTGAGCACGCAGCGCCTTGCGCGTGCTCTCGTCAACCTCTGCACGGTGCTCGTCGTCCTCGAGCCGGTTCTCGCCCTCGAGGTGGGCGTGGACCTCGGCCTCGACGACGCTGTCCGGCACGGGGATGTCGACCGTCTCCAGGAGGTGCTCGAGCACCTTGTCGCGAGCCTGGACGCCCTGCTCGAACCTCTTGGCGCGCTCTGCCTGCTTGGTGACGTCCTCGCGGAGCTCGCGCAGCGTGTCGAACTCGGAGGCGAGCTGGGCGAAGTCGTCGTCGAGGGCCGGAAGCTCGCGCTCCTTCACCGACTGCACCGTCACGGTGACGTCGGCCTCCTCGCCCTCGTGGTCGCCGCCGGCCAGTGGCGCGGTGAAGCGCTTGGTCTCCTGCGCCGACATGCCGACCAGCGCCTCGTCGAGACCGTCGAGCATGTTCGCCGACCCCACCTCGTACGACACACCGGTGACGGAGTCGATCTGCTCCTCACCGATCCGGGCGTCGAGGTCGATGGACACGAAGTCACCGGTCTGCACCGGACGCTCGACGCCCTTGAGCGTGCCGAACCGCTCCTGCAGCGAGACGAGGCGCTCCTCCACGTCCTCGGGGGACGCCTTGGCCTCGTCGACCTCGACCGTGATGGTGCTGAAGTCCTCGGGCAGGGTGACCTCCGGGCGGACGTCCACCTCCACCGTGAACTTCAGCTCCTGGCCCTCCTCCGCTGGCACCTCCGTCACGTCGACCTCGGGCTGGCCGATCGGCCGCACGTGGTTCTCCTCCACGGCCTGGCCGTAGAACTGCGGCAGGGCCTCGTTGACGGCCTCCTGCAGCACCGCTCCCCGGCCGACGCGCTGGTCGATGATGCGGCTGGGGACCTTTCCCTTGCGGAAGCCCGGCACCTGGATCTGGTTGCCGATCGTCGCGTATGCCGCGTCGAGGCTCGGCTTGAGCTCCTCGAAGGGGACCTCGACGGTCAGCTTGACCCGGGTCGGGTTGAGGGTCTCGACGGCACTCTTCACTGCGGGAACTCCAGGATCGTTGGGAGGGACGGTGGAACGGCTAACGCCGAAGGCCCCGTGGAGGGCCGAGCCGGCGACCGGGCCCAGGGCCAATCGTAGCCGTTGGGGACAGGCGCCCCGAACTCGAGCCGGGCCCATCCCGGCGACAGCCAGCGGCCTTGCGTCCGCACGTCACTGCAGCCCCGCGGGACACATCTGCGGGCCGTTTACCCATGACATCCGTCATGACTTTTCGTCAAGGCTTTTCCGCGCCTCTGCCAATTCTTCGCATAAGGGCCCGAAGTGGGACGAAAAGTATTGCTGACCAGCGGCTCTTTCCGATGTTCTTCGACCGCGGGCGGCACCGGCCCCCCGTTTTCCACCGGTCAGGAGACACTACGCATGCGCAAGCAGATCCTCTCCGTCGCGCTCGCTGCCTCGGCATCCCTGGGGCTCGTCACGACAGCGGTCACCACCGCATCCGCATCGCCCTCACCCCGCGCCCACGCAGCGCGTCTGTGTGCGACTCCGTCCTCGCCCGAGGTCGCGGCCTGCAGGTCGCTCAAGCTGGTCGACGACAGCGGCCGCGCCGTGAACCCGGCCGGCCAGCCCGTCTCGCCCCACGCGATCTCCGGCAAGACGCCCTCCGACATCCAGGACGCCTACAAGGTGGCCCGGCTGTCCTCCGGTGGACGCACCGTCGCCATCGTCGACGCCTACGGCTACCCCAACGCCGAGCGCGACCTCGGCGTGTACCGGTCGCAGTGGGGACTTCCGGCCTGCACGACGGCCAACGGCTGCCTGCGGATCGTGAACCAGAGCGGCGGCACCGCCCTGCCTCGGTTCGACGTGGGCTGGGCCGGGGAGCAGGCGCTGGACCTCGATGCGGTCTCCGCCACCTGCCCTGACTGCAAGATCCTTCTCGTCCAGGCCTCCAGCGCCAGCATCGCCAACCTCGGGGCCGGCGTGAACACCGCTGCCAGCCAGCCCGGGGTCGTGGCCATCTCCAACAGCTACGGCGGCGGCGACCTGTCGGACAGTACCTACGGGAGCTACTACAACCACCCCGGGTTCGCGGTGACCGCCTCCACCGGAGACAACGGCTACCAGGGCGGCAGCTTCCCCGCGTCCTCGCACTACGTCACCGCCGTCGGCGGCACTTCGCTCGTCAGGGACTCCAACAGCCGCGGCTGGTCGGAGTCGGTCTGGAACGGCGCAGGGTCCGGGTGCACCACCCTGAACGCCGCCCCGACCGGCCAGACCGCCGCCATGACCAGCTGCTCCGGGCGGGCCATGGCGGACGTCTCGGCTGTCGCCGACCCCAACACCGGCCTCGCGACGTACGCGCCGACCACCAAGACGTCCTCGTCCTGGGCGCAGTACGGCGGGACCAGCCTGTCGGCGCCGATCGTGGCAGCCGTCTACGCCCTCAGCGGCAACACGGCCGGCTACGCGAACACCCTCCCGTACGCCGCCAGCGGCGGCCTGTTCGACGTCACGTCGGGCAGCAACGGCACGTGCGCCTCGTGGTGTACCGCGAAGTCGGGCTGGGACGGGCCCACCGGCCTGGGCACGCCCAACGGCACGAGCGCGTTCTGACGTCCACCTCCTGACGCCTGCCGTCAGGGAGACCCCGCTTCACCACGGCGGCCCCGGACCTCGGTACGGGGCCGCCGTCGTGCGCGGCGCCCTAGGTTGGGGGGATGGACCCCACGACGCCCGCTGCCCAGCCTCTCGAGTTCGATGTCGTGGTGGTGGGGGCCGGCCCGGTCGGGGAGAACGCGGCCGACCGCGCGCGCAAGGCCGGACTGAGCGTGGCGATCATCGAGAAGCACCTCGTCGGCGGCGAGTGCAGCTTCTATGCCTGCTCCCCCACCAAGGCCCTGCTCCGGCCGATCCACGCCACGAGGGCGTCCCAACGGGTCCAGGGCTCCGTGGGAGCAACGGTGGACCCGGTCGGGGTCCTGGACCGCCGCGACACGTGGATCAACGGGCTGGACGACAGCGGCCAGGTCGGGTGGCTGGACCACGTCGGGATCACGCTGCTGCGCGGCACCGCACGCCTGCTCGGCGAGCGCCTGGTGGAGGTCGACGGCCGTCGGGTCGCCGCCCGGCACGCCGTCGTGCTGGCAACGGGCAGCGAGCCGTTCGTCCCTGACACCCCGGGCCTGCGCGAGGCCGAGCCGTGGACCAACCGCGAGGCGGCCACCACCCGTCGCATCCCCGAGCGGCTGGGGGTCATCGGCGGCGGGGTGGTGGCATGCGAGATGGCACAGGTGTTCGCGGCGCTCGGGTCCGAGGTGACCGTGCTCGTACGGGCCGACGGCCTGCTCTCCCGCAACGAGGAGTTCGCCGGCCAGGCCGTCGCCAAGGCGCTGCGTCGCGACGGGGTGGACCTACGCACCGGGGCCCAGGTGACGCGGGTGTCTCGCGATGGCGCGGTCGGCGTCACCCTGGAGCTGGCCGACGCCTCGACCGTGGTCGTCGACGAGCTGCTCGTGGCGACGGGCCGCGACCCCGGGACCGGCAGGCTAGGCCTGGAGTCGGTCGGGGGCCGGACCGACGACCGAGGGTACGTCGTGGTGAACGACGACATGGAGGTGCAGGGACCGTCCGGGGACACTCCCTGGCTGTACGCCGTCGGGGACGTCAACGGCCAGGCGCTGCTCACCCACATGGGCAAGTACCAGGCGAGGGCCTGTGGGGACCGCGTCGGGGCGCGGGCGAAGGGCGCAGCGATGGACGGCGAACGGATGCGGCCCTGGGCCACCGCCCTCGGGCCTCCGCAGGTGGTCTTCACCGACCCCGAGATCGCCTCCACCGGCCTCACCGAGCAGCAGGCCCGGGACCGTGGGCTCACCGTAAGGGTGGTGGACATCCCGATGGACGCCGCGGCTGGACCAGGCCTTCAGGCCGAGGGCTACCAGGGTCAGGCGCGCATCGTCGTGGACGAGGACGCGGGGGTGCTGGTGGGCGCCACCTTCGTCGGCCAGGACGTCGCCGACCTCCTGCATCCGGCCACGGTCGCCATCGTGGGGAAGGTTCCCCTGGCCACCCTGTGGCACGCGGTGCCGTCATACCCGACGATGAGCGAGATCTGGCTGCGGCTGCTCGAGGAGTACGGGCTCTGAGCCGTGAGAGCCCCCTGCCTGCTTGGTCTCTCGTCGGGGTAGCCGGATTTGAACCGGCGGCCTTCCGCTCCCAAAGCGGACGCGCTACCAACCTGCGCCATACCCCGCGGACGGCGAGCCGATTTCGGCCCACGCGATCGCGGGCATTAGGCTAGCCCCTCGGATCGGCCGCCCCGACAAGGGGCATCACCGACCCACGCGGGTGTAGCTCAATGGTAGAGCCCTAGTCTTCCAAACTAGCTACGCGAGTTCGATTCTCGTCACCCGCTCGGAAAGGGCCCCGCACCTCTCGGTGCGGGGCTTCGTTCGTCGTCCGGCGTAGTCGTGAGCTGCGCCCGGAGCTCGCTCACCCGACGCCCGGCGGCCAGGCCCTTGGCCTCGAAGCCGTCCCGCGGTCGCCAGGGGGGTCGCTCCCCCCCGGTGACGGTGAACCGCCCGTCCGCCGTGAGCACCGACCTGGCGTGCGCGGCATACCGGTCATGGTCCGTGGCGACGAGGAGGTGCCCGCCGCGCTCCAGGCTCGAGGCGAGCAGGTCGACGGTGTGCGGGGCAAGGAACCGCCGCTTGCTGTGCTTGGCCTTCGGCCACGGGTCGGGGAAGAACAGGTGCACCGCGCGCAGGGACGCGGGCGCGATGCGGTCCTGCAGCAGCTGGACGGCGTCGCCGCGGTGCATCCAGAGGTTGGAGAGCCCCCGGCGTTGCGCTTCCGCCAGCATCCGCGCCAACGCAGGGGTGAAGACGTCCACGGCGAGGACGTCGTGCTGTGGATGGGCGCAGGCATAGGCGATGGCTGCGGCGCCGTGGCCGCAGCCGACCTCCAGCACCACGGGCGCCCGGCGCCCGAAGGCCACCGCCGGGTCGAGCGGCCCGTCGGGGATGCTGTGACGAGGGCCAAGGGTCTCCAGGCGCTCGACCGTCAGGGGCGACAGCCGGCCTCGCCGGGCGTTGTACGAGCGCACCTGGCCCTTGAACTGCGCCTCCACGCCCACCGGCCAAGGGTATGCGGCGCTGCGGCTGAGGGTCGATGCCACATCCCGTGGATAACACGTCATTATGTGACCCATAATGTGTGTATGCGCATCTCCCGCTTCCCGAACATCGTCGACGACATCTCGGTGCGTCTCGTCGCCGCCGTGGTGCTCGTGGTGGCCGTCGTGGCGCTGGCCGCGCACCAGTGGTGGCTGTACCCGGTGCTGGCAGTGGACTTCCTGCTGCGCAGCGGCTGGGGGCCGTCCGCCAGTCCCTTCGCTCTCCTCGTGCAGCGCTTCGTCCGTCCTCGGCTGAACGTCGGGCCCAGGTACACCGCAGGCCCGCCGAAGCGGTTCGCGTCCGCCGTCGGCGCGGCGCTCACGGTCGTCGCGACGGCGCTCTGGCTCCTGGGGACGAGCACTCCGGTGCTGGTGATCGCAGTGGTGATGGTCGTGTTCCCGGCCCTGGAGTCGCTCGCCGGCATCTGCGTCGGCTGCATCGTGTTCGGCTGGCTGATGCGCCTGGGCGTCATCTCGGAGTCGATCTGCGTCGAGTGCGCCGACATCGGCCGGCGGACCGCGACCCGGCAGACGGCGAGCTAGCCGGAAGCAGCGGGCAACGCCGGACCAGCGCGGTACGGCAGCTCAGCTAGGTACGCCAGATCAGGACGGCGGCACGGTCGTCGGTCTCACCGGCCCGCGCGGCCGCGCACATCTTCGCGGCCATGCCCTCGAAGCCACGGCCGATCATCTGCTCAGCCGTCCCGAGCATGCGGTCGATGCCGTCACGCAGGTCGCGGTTGCGCACCTCGATGACACCGTCGGTGTAGAGCAGCAGAGCATCCCCGCGCCCCAGCCGCCCACGCATCCGGGGAAAGGCCAGGCCCTCCGTCACGCCCAGCACTGGTCCTTCGTCTCCCTCGAGCACCTCCCACCGCCCCGACCCGGCCGCGAACCGGACGGCCGGCGGGTGCCCGGCCGACCCCAGGCTGAACTCTCCGCTGTCGAGGTCGATCATCGCGTGGGCCGCGGTGGCGAACCCCTCGTCCCAGTGCTGTCGCAGCAGGTACGAGTTCGCCGCGGGGAGGAAGCGGTCCACGGCCATCGACCCCAGCAGCCCACCGAAGGCACCGGACAGGAGCAGGGACCGCGTACCGGCCGCGATCCCCTTGCCAGACACGTCCACCAGGGCAACCTCGAGGATGTCGTCCGACCTGCTGGTGACGAGGAAGTCTCCCGAGAACGAGTCTCCGTACGCCGACAGCACCGCCAGCTCTGCGCCCCAGCCCCTGGGTAGCTCGGGGAGCTCCCCCTGGGTACGCAGCCGGTCGCGGAGGTCGACCAGCATGGTCTCGCCGAGGTTGCCCTGGACGCCGAGCCGGGCGCGGGAGGCGGCGACCCAGAACATGATGATCATCACGATGACGAGCACGCCGTATGCCGCGTACAGCGCAGGCATCCTGTCACGGTCCACCACGACGTACGCCGCGGCGATGAGGATGCAGGCGTCCAGCGCCGCCAGGATCCGCGGTGGCAGGAACAGGCCGGCCAGCACCGCGACGGGGATGAACGCGGAGAACGGCACCCACAGCGGCCACTGCACCATCGCCCAGCAGAGCGCCGTGTTCACGGCGATGATGCCCGCCACGGTGGTCGGCAGGGTCCACCGGGTCCAGCGCGTCCGCGACCGCTGGACGCGGGTCATCAGGGAGCGGCGGGAGAACACCGTCCTGTCGACGATCACGTGGCCAGATCCTTCGGCATGGTGGGAGCACGGCACCCGTGCGTCTGCTGGACGGGTGTCTACTGGACGGGTCGCCCCCTTTGCGACCTCCGTTCAGCGTAGTGCTCGCGCTGGACGGGAAAAGGGATTTCCCGCATCACGGGAGGTCGGGCAGCCGACCCTCCTGCTCGTAGCTCTCGACCATGCTGATCCTGCGCTGGTGTCGCGGCGCGCGGGAGAACGGCGTCTCCAGGAAGGCGGCCACCATCTCCCTGGCGTCCTGCACGGAGGTCATCCGGGCGCCGATGGAGATGACCTGCGCGTTGTTGTGCTCACGGGCGAGTGAGGCCAGCTCGACGTTGTAGCACAGGGCGGCCCGGATGCCCTTCACCTTGTTGGCTGCCATCTGCTCACCGTTGCCCGAGCCGCCCAGCACGACGCCGAGGGACTCCGGGTCCGCCGCCACGGCCTCCGCGGCCCGGAGCACGAAAACCGGGTAGTCGTCCTCGGCGTCCAGCACGTGCGGTCCGTGGTTCGTCACGTCGTGCCCCTGCGCCTCGAGGAAGGAGACCAGCTCGCCCAACAGGTCGTAGGCGGCGTGGTCGCCGCCGATGTGAACGCGCATGCGTCGGGCTCCTTGGGCTGTCGCGGTCAGTCGAAGATCGGGCCGACGGTGCGGCTGCGCTTCAGCTCGAAGAACCCGGGCGTCCCGGCGACGAGGACGCAGCCGTCCCAGAGCTTTCCGGCTGCCTCACCCTTGGGGGCCGGGCTGACGACCGGCCCGAAGAAGGCCTGGCCGTTGACGGCGATCACGGGGGTGCCCACCTCGTCGCCGACGAGGTCGATGGCGCGCTGGTGGCTGGCGCGCAGGAGGTCGTCGTGGTCGTCGAGCTCGAGGAACCTGGCCAGGTCCGCGTCGAGCCCCACCTCGTCGAGGGCGCCCGCGACGACTGTGGCGAGGTCCCTCTCACCACCGAGGTGGATCCGGGTGCCCATCGCGTCGTAGAGCGGCTTCACCACCTTGTCGCCGTACTGCTCGGCTGCGGCCACGACCACGCGCACCGGTCCCCACCCCCGGTCCATGAGCTCGCGGTACTGCTCGGGCAGCTCCCGACCCTCGTTGAGGACGGACAGGCTCATCACGGACCATGTCACGTCCACGGGCCTGACCTTCTCGACCTCCATCATCCAGCGCGACGTCATCCACGCCCAGGGACACAACGGGTCGAACCAGAACTCTGCGCGGGAACGGGACTCTTCGGGTGCTGTCGGGCTCACGTCACCAATCCTGCCACTGCCCTCGCCGAGGCGGCCAACCAGTCGGCTGGTCGGTGGGTCGTGCGAGGATTTGCGCAGAACCGACTCGACCTCACCCAGGAGAGCTCCGTGCCCGGCAAGAACCTGACCCGCGACGAGGCCGTGACCCGTGCCGCCGCGATCACCGTCGACCACTACGACGTGGCCCTCGACCTCACGACGAGCGACACCACGTTCGCGAGCACCACGACCGTCACCTTCGCCAGCGGCAGACCCGGCGACGACACCTTCATCGACCTGATTGCTCCGTCGGTGGGCTCCATCACCCTGAACGGCCGGTCGCTCGACCCGGCCGAACACTTCGACGGGGTGCGGGTCAGCCTGCCGGACCTGGCCGAGCACAACACTCTGACGATCGAGGCGACGGCCGCCTACATGAACACGGGCGAGGGGCTGCACCGGTTCGTCGACCCGGTCGACGACGAGGTCTACCTCTACTCCCAGTTCGAGGTCGCGGACTCACGCCGGATGTTCGCGGTGTTCGAGCAGCCCGACCTCAAGGCGAGCTATGCGTTCACCGTCACGGCGCCCTCGCACTGGCAGGTGGTGTCCAACTCGCCCACGCCTGAGCCGACGGTCGTGCGGGACGGGGTGAGCAGATGGGACTTCGCGCCGACCCCGCGGATGTCCAGCTACATCACCGCCCTGGTGGCCGGCCCGTACGCGGTGGTGCGCGACGAGGTGATCACGCGCCGTGGGACCGTCCCGCTGGGCATCTTCTGCCGGCGGTCGATGCTCGAGCACCTGGACGCGGACAACATCTTCGACGCCACCAAGCGCGGGTTCGCCTTCTTCGAGAGCGAGTTCGACTGCGAGTACCCGTTCGAGAAGTACGACCAGCTCTTCACGCCCGAGTACAACATGGGCGCGATGGAGAACGCCGGCGCCGTCACCATCAACGAGGTGTACGTCTTTCGCGCGAAGGTCACCGAGGCTCTCGTCGAGCGCCGGGCGCTGACCCTGCTGCACGAGCTGGCGCACATGTGGTTCGGCAACCTGGTGACGATGAAGTGGTGGAACGACCTGTGGCTCAACGAGTCCTTCGCTGAGTGGGCCTCCACCACGTGCCAGGCGGAGGCCACGCAGTGGGAGTCCGCGTGGACCACCTTCGGCATCTCGGAGAAGGCGTGGGCCTACCGGCAGGACCAGCTCTCCTCCACGCACCCCATCGTCGCGCCGATCCGCGACCTGGAGGACGTCGAGGTCAACTTCGACGGCATCACCTACGCCAAGGGCGCCTCGGTCCTCAAGCAGCTGGTGGCCTACGTGGGGCGCGAGCCCTTCGTCGCGGGCCTTCGCTCCTACTTCGCCAAGCACGCGTGGGGGAACACCACCCTCCAGGACCTGCTGGGTGAGCTGGAGGAGACCTCCGGACGCGACCTCGGCACCTGGTCGAAGCTGTGGCTGGAGACGGCCGGCGTGAACACCCTGCGTCCCCTCATCGAGACGGACGACCGGGGCCTGGTCTCCTCCGCGGTCATCGAGCAGACCCACGCACCGGCGTACGCGACGCTGCGTCCGCACCGGCTCGCCGTCGGCCTGTACCGGGTACAGGACGGCTCCCTGGTCCGGACCGACCGCCTGGAGCTCGACGTCGAGGGCAGCAGCACTGCGCTGCCGGAGCTCGTCGGACGCGAGATGCCCGACCTGGTGCTGGTCAACGACGACGACCTCGCGTACGCCAAGATCCGGCTGGACGAGCGCTCGCTCGGCACGGCGCTGGCGCACCCGCGCGGTTTCCAGAGCAGCCTGCCCCGCGCACTCGTCCTCGGCGCCGCCTGGGACATGACCCGCGACGCCGAGATGTCTGGCCGCGACTTCGTCAGCCTGGTCCTGGCGACCCTGCCGGGTGAGACCAACTCCACCATGCTGCGTACCACCCTCGGCCAGCTCCAGACCACCCTTCAGGTCTATGTCGCACCGCAGCACCGTGAGGCCACCCTGGAGTCCGCGGTCGCCGCACTCCGGGACCTGGCCGCGGCCGCGGAGCCCGGCAGCGACGCCCAGCTCCAGCTCGTCACCACGTACGCCGCCCTGCAGCGCGGCGGTGCGGACGCTGCATACCTGCGTGGCCTGTTCGACGGGACGCAGGAGCTGCCGGGTCTGGCCATCGACACCGAGATGCGGTGGACGCTGCTCACGGCGATGGCGGCGGTCGGCGCAGCCACGGAGCAGGAGATCGCGGCCGAACAGGAACGGGACAACACCCTGACCGGACGCGAGCGGGCCGCCAAGGCGCTGGCTGTCATGCCTACGCCGGAGCGCAAGGAGGCTGCCTGGCGCGAGGCCGTCGAGGGCGAAGGCCTGCCCAACACCATCATCGAGGCGATCGGCCAGGGTTTCGGTCGAGCCACCGACCCGCAGGTGCTGCGCCCCTTCGTCGCGCGGTACCACGACTGCCTCGTCAGCCTCTGGGAGTCGCGGACGCACGCGATCGCGGAGGTCGTGCTGACCACCTTCTACCCGAGCGTGCTGGCCGACCAGGAGCTGCTCGACGCCTCCGAGCAGTGGCTGGCCACGCATCACGACGCTCCTGCCGGCCTCGTCCGGCTCGTCGCCGAGAACCGCGACGGCGTGGCCCGCGCGCTGCGAGCCCAAGCCCGGGATGCCGATGCCTGAGGCACTTCTGCGTGCGGTCGCGGAGCTGACGCCCCAGGCCGTGTGGAGCTGGTTCACCGGACGGCCGCTGATGGTCGTCATCAGCGTGGCGGCCGCGCTGGTGCTGCGGTGGGTGCTGCTGCGTTCCATCGGGCGGGTCGTCACGGTGACGCTGGCACGCTCGGACGCTCGTCGCGGGGGGCAGGCGAGCCGGGCCGGGCGGGTGCTGGCGCAGGCCGCCGGCGCGCTGCACGAGCGACATCGGCAACGCACCCTGACGATGGCCTCCCTGCTGCGCAGCATCGTGACGTTCGTGATCGCGCTCATCACCATCCTCACGGTGATGGCGGTCTTCGATATCCCGCTCGCGCCCCTGCTCGCCTCCGCGGGAGTCGGCGGGGTCGCACTGGGCTTCGGAGCCCAGAGCCTGGTCAAGGACTTCCTGTCCGGGATCTTCATGATCCTCGAGGACCAGTACGGGGTCGGCGACGTCGTGGACACCGGAGAGGCCATCGGCACGGTGGAGGAGGTCACCCTGCGGGTGACGAGGCTGCGCGACGGCCAGGGCGTCATCTGGTACATCCGCAACGGCGAGATCGTGAGGATCGGCAACAGGAGCCAGGGCTGGGCGACGGCGACCGTCGACATCCCGGTCGCCTACTCCGAGTCGCTCGAGCGGGTCCTGCCGATCATCCGTACCGTGGTGCAGGAGCTGGACGAGTCGCCGCAGTGGAAGGACAAGCTGCTCGAGGAGCCGCAGGTGATGGGAGTGGAGTCGATGACCGGCTCGGTGATGACGATCCGAGTGCTGGCGAAGACAGCACCTCAGCAGGAGCTGGGCGTCTCGCGCGAGATCCGGGAACGGGTCAAGGCGGCGTTCGACGAGCACGGCGTGAAGGGTCCCGCGATCATGCCGTTCGGACCGGTGGCGGGCGTATGACCTCACCCGGACGACCCGTCACCTTCTACGAGGAGGTCGGCGGACACGACACCTTCCGCAGGCTCGTGGCGGAGTTCTACCGCGGCGTGTCAGGCGACGCCGCCCTGCGAGCGCTGTACCCCGAGGAGGACCTGCGCCCGGCGGAGGAGCGGCTGCGCCTGTTCCTGGAGCAGTACTGGGGCGGGCCGACGACGTACTCCCAGCAGCGGGGCCATCCCCGGCTGCGGATGCGGCACCATCCGTTCAAGGTCACCCCTGCACAGCGAGACCGCTGGCTGCACCACATGATGGCGGCCGTCGACAGCCTGAACCTGGCACCGGCCCACGACCTGCTGCTCCGCGACTACCTGGACCGCGCGGCGCACAGCATGGTGAACTCCTTCGACGAGTAGTGAGCGCACCCGCATCACCGCGTTCACCCAGCAAGACGGGCGGATCTCGGTTTTCGCGACGGCCACGCATGCGTCAGCATTGGTACTCGTGACCGACACGCTCTCCAGCCAGCTCATCCACCCCGCCGCCACCGAGGACGCCACCTGGTGGCGTCATGCGGTGATCTACCAGATCTACCCGCGGTCCTGGGCCGACGGCGACGGGGACGGCGTCGGCGACCTGCCCGGTGTGACGCAGCGGCTCCCGTACCTGCAGGCTCTGGGGGTCGACGCGGTGTGGCTCAGCCCGTTCTACCGGTCCCCTCAGGCGGATGCCGGGTACGACGTCGCTGACTACCGCGACATCGACCCGCTGTTCGGGACGCTGGAGGATGCGGACGCCTTGGTGGCGAAGGCACACGAGCTCGGGCTCAAGGTGATCGTCGACCTCGTGCCCAACCACAGCTCCGACGAGCACCCGTGGTTCCAGGCCGCCCTGGCCGCCGGTCCCGGAAGCCGCGAGCGGAACAGGTACATCTTCCGTGACGGCCGCGGCCCGGACGGCAGCGAGCCGCCGAACGACTGGCACTCCGTCTTCGGCGGCCAGGGCTGGACGCGCGTGACGGAGGCCGACGGCACACCGGGCCAGTGGTACCTGCACCTGTTCGACGTCAAGCAGCCGGACTTCAACTGGGACAACGCCGAGGTCCGCGAGGAGTTCGAGGCGATCCTGAGGTTCTGGCTGGACCGGGGGATCGACGGCTTCCGCGTGGACGTCGCCCATGGGCTCGTCAAAGAGGCAGGCCTGCCGAACTACGACGCCGAGCTGCACATCCTCGACGGCGAGGTGAGGCCGGGGGCCCCCATGCCGCCGATGTGGGACCAGGACGGCGTCCACGAGGTCTACCGCTCGTGGCGCAAGGTCCTGGACAGCTATGGAAAGCCGGACCGCATCCTGTGCGCCGAGGCATGGGTGCGGCCGCAGGAGCGCGCAGTCCGGTATGTGCGACCCGACGAGATGCACCAGGCGTTCAACTTCGACTTCCTCCAGGCGCAGTGGCGGGCCGAGGACCTGCGCGAGGTGATCGACTCGTCGCTGAAGGCGGCGGACAGCGTCGGCGCCCCCAGCACCTGGGTGCTGTCGAACCACGACGTGGTGCGCCACGCCTCGCGGCTCGGTCTCCCCGTCGGTCAGCGCCGCCCCAACGGCATCAGCGCGCAGGACCCCCAGCCCGACCGCGAGCTGGGCCTGCGCCGCGCCCGGGCAGCCACCCTCCTCATGCTCGGCCTCCCGGGCAGCGCGTACATCTACCAGGGCGAGGAGCTCGGCCTGCCGGACTCCACCGACCTGGAGGCCCAGTACCGACAGGACCCGACCTTCCTGCGCAGCAACGGCGAGGAGGTCGGCCGAGACGGCTGCCGGGTCCCGATCCCGTGGAAGAAGGATGCCCCGTCGTTCGGTTTCGGCCCCTCGGGGCAGACGTGGCTGCCCCAACCGCCGATCTACGGCGAGTACGCCGTGGACCAGCAGGACGGCGTCGACGGCTCCACCCTCGAGCTCTACCGGCAGGTGCTGCGGCTGCGGCGCGAGCGCGCCCTCGGCTCCGGTGGGCTCCAGCTCCTGGAGGGTCTCCCGGACGACGTCGTGGCGCTGCTCAACACCGGTCGTGGCGAACGCACCCTGCTGCTGACCAACCTCGGTGAGGAGCCGGTGCGCCTGCCGCCGGGGGCGGAGGTCCTGGTGGCCTCAGGCCCGCTGACGGGGGAAGACGAGGTTCCCACGGACACCACGGTCTGGGCGGCCGTCTAGCATCCCTCACGGTCCCGGTCTCGGGGCAGACTGGGACCGTGAGAGCAGCCGACTTCGCCTACTTCGACAGCCGGACGCCCATCGGCCTCGCGCATCGTGGTGGGGCCAAGGTCACCGAGAACCTTGGGCTGGAGAACTCCATGGCGGCGTTCCGCCTCGCGGTGGCCATGGGGTACCGGTACCTGGAGACCGACGTCCACGCCACCGCCGACGGCCGGCTGCTGGCGTTCCACGACCGCAGGCTGGACCGGGTCACCGACCAGCGCGGCCGGATCGCGGACCTCTCGTGGAGCACGGTGCAGCAGGCCAGGATCAGCGGCCGCGAGCCCGTGCCTCTGCTCTCGGACCTGCTCGAGGAGTTCCCGGACACCCGGTTCAACATCGACGTCAAGGCAGCGGGGGCCATCGAGCCGCTCGCGGCAGTCGTCCGGTCCCATCGCGCGCAGGACCGGGTCTGCGTCGGCTCCTTCTCGGACCGCCGGCTTCGGGCGGTCCGGCGGCTGCTGGGCCCGATGGTCGCGACTGCGGCCGGTCCGGCGGAGATCGGCACACTGCGCTTCACGCCGTCACGGCTCGCCTCGTGGCTGCGCTCGCCGGCCCCCGTCCTGCAGGTCCCCGCGGGCCAGCTCCTCGCCGGTCGGCGGCTGGACCTCGCCTCTCCCGCGCTGGTCGAGCGCGCGCACGCCCTCGGCAAGCACGTCCACGTATGGACCATCGACGACGCGGACGAGATGAACCGGCTGCTCGACCTCGGCGTCGACGGGATCGTCTCGGACCGCATCGACACCCTGGCCGATGTGCTCGCGAAGCGCGGGGTGCCCCTGCGGCCGGTGGCCTGAGCCCGGCTCAGCCCCTGAACACAGCCTCGACCTCCGGCGACCGGCTCCGGTAGCCGTGCAGGAGCTGCCGAGCGGTCGTCACGGAGTCCACGAGCGGGTGCAGCGCGAACGCCTTGAGCGCCGCTGTCTCCGAGTGGTCCACGACGGCCTCGATCACCAGCCGCTCGACGGCCTTCACCTGCTGCATGAGCCCCAGCTGGTGACCCTCCACCGGGGCGACCGGCAGCGCCACGGCCCCCGCGGCATCGACGCTGCAGGGCACCTCCACGACGGCGTCCACGGGCAGGCCCGCGACGGCGCCCGCGTTGCGCACGTTGAGGATCATTGTGTCGGGCGACCCGCCTGCGAGCGCCGCCATGAGCGCGAGCGCCACGCCCTCGTAGCCACCGCCCGAGACGTCCAAGGCATCACGTTGTTCCCCCTCGGTGCGCGCCTCGCGCATGTAGCTGGCGTCCCGTTCCTCGCGCACCCGCCGCCAGTGCGCGAGCGCCTGCTCCGGCTCCCGGGCCACGGTCTCGTAGAACGCCGCCTGCTGGTCGCGCAGATACTCACCGCGGGTCTGGCCGGCCGCCGCGATGCCGCCGAGCGCCTCCCGGGTGAAGTAGTAGTAGTAGAGGTACTCGTTCGGGACGGAGCCCAGCGACTGCAGCCACGGGGCGCCGAACAGCCGTCCCTCTTCCATGCCGCCCAGCAGCTCTGCGTCGGCGAGCAGGGCGGGGAGCCGGTCGACCCCCTCGTGCTCCAGGCCCCGCAGCCAGCCCAGATGGTTCAGGCCGACGTAGTCGATCGTGGTCCCCTCCGGGGGAAGGCCCAACGTGCGAGCAGCCCTGCGCGCCAGCGCGATCGGCGAGTCGCAGATGCCGACCACGCGGTCACCGAGGACCGCCTGCATCGCCTCGGTGACGAGTCCGGCAGGGTTGGTGAAGTTGATGAACCAGGCGTCCGGGGCAACGCGCCGGGCGCGCTCGGCGATGGCCAGTGCGGCCGGTACCGTGCGCAGCCCGTAGGCGAGCCCCCCTGGCCCCGTCGTCTCCTGGCCCAGCACGCCGAGGTCGAGGGCGACCCGCTCGTCGACCGTCCTGCCGTGCAGGCCGCCGACCCGGATGGCCGAGAAGACGAAGTGCGCTCCGGCCAGCGCCTCATCGAGGTCCATGGTGGCCCGGACCGAAGGAGCGCCCCGCCGGCCGGCCGTCTGCTGGTCGAGCACCGCGCCGACAGCGCGCAGCCGGGACCCGTCGGTGTCGTACAGCCATACCTCGTCGACACCCGGCCCCTTCCCGTCGCTCAGCAGGGCCCCGTACACCAGCGGGACCCGGAAACCTCCTCCCCCGAGGATGGCGAGCTTCACCACTGGTCCTCGTCAGCCACGTCGTGGGAGTGCACCGTCGTCACCCGAGCAACGTAGCAACGCCGGACGGCCTTGCGGTGCCCTGCCGGCCACGCCACGATGACGACGTGACGGCCCCGGCGTTCGACCCGCTCGCGCACCTGCGCGCGCTGGACGACCCGGACGTCGACGTCTTCCTGCACGGCATGGTGTTCCTCGACATCATCTTCACAGGGCTCTCGCGGCTGCCGAAGAACGGCACCGAGGTGTGGGCGGAGGGGATGGGGTCATGTCCCGGAGGGATCGCGAACCTCGCCGTCGCCGCCTCCCGGCTCGGGCTGCACACCTCCCTCGGGGCGGCCTTCAGCGACGACGACTACGGCGAGTTCTGCTGGCGCACCCTGGAGGAGCAGGAGGGGGTGGACCTGTCCCGGTCGCGCCGCTACCCGGGCTGGCACTCACCGGTCACGGTGTCGATCTCGGTGAACCGGGACCGGCGGATGGTGACCCACGGCCATGCCGCCCCCCAGGCGGCGTCCGCCATGATCGGGACCCCACCGCGTGCCCGGGCGGTGCTGCTCGAGCTCAGCGCACAGCACCCGCTGGGTGCTGGTGACGAGGAGCGCGAGTGGGCCGAGCGGGCCAGGGCCACGGGTGCGCTGCTCTTCGCAGACGTCGGCTGGGACGAGTCCGGGACGTGGCCCCGCGCGGTGCTGGACCAGCTCGAGCACTGCCACGGGTTCCTGCCCAACGCCGTGGAGGCGATGGCGTACACCCGGACGGAGTCGGCACAGGACGCGCTCTATGCACTCGCCGACCTCGTTCCGCTGGCGGTCGTGACGAACGGCGACGACGGCGCCCTCGCCATCGACAACACCACCGGCGAGGAGGTCAGCGTCCCGGCCCTGCGTGTCAACGCGATCGACCCCACCGGGGCCGGAGACGTCTTCGACGCCGCAGTCACCATGGGCACCCTGGCCGGATGGCCGCTCGCCGACCGGCTCAACTTCGCCGCTCTCTGCTCTGCGCTGGCGGTGCAGGAGTTCGGCGGCTCGCTGGCCGCCCCCGGCTGGGGCGACATCGCGGACTGGTGGCACCGGGCCCAGGCGCGGGTGGACGGCAGCGCGGCCACCCGCTCGGTGCTGCGCCGCTACGGCTTCCTCGACGACCTCGTGTCGACGGTGCCCAGAGGCGCGACGCGGCGGGCCGCGGCCACCGTCGCCAAGCAGTCCGACGTCTGACGTCGGGTGGCGCCGAGGCGACCCCGCCGCCCTCGGCGCTGGTACCCGGCTCCCCTACCCTTGACCCAGTGACCACTGCCCAGCCTCGCCCTCCCGCGGGCGTCCCGGAGGTGGACGACCAGCGGCTCGGCGTGTTCCAGCCGGCATACCTGTTGATGTCCTTGGCCCTCGTGGCGCTCATCACGGTCATCGCCTTCGAGGGCATGGCGGTGTCGACGGCGATGCCGGACGCCGCGCGGGAGCTGGACGCCGTGCGGTCCTACGGGCTCGCGTTCTCGGTGATGCTCACGACGCAGCTGCTCGGCATCGTGCTCGCGGGCGTCTGGTGCGACCGGTCGGGCCCCCTGCCGTCGCTCTACACCGGGCAGCTGCTCTTCGCCGTCGGCTGTGCGGGCTGCGGTTCGGCGACGGGGTTCTCGCCGTTCCTCCTCGGCCGCGCGGTCGCGGGACTGGGGGCCGGACTCATCATCGTGGCGGCGTACGTCGTGGTGGGTCGAGCCTACCCGGAACCGTTGCGGCCCAAGGTCTTCAGCGTCATCTCGGCGGCGTGGGTGCTGCCCTCGCTGCTGGGTCCCCCGGTCGCGGCCTGGGTCACCACGACGTGGTCGTGGCGCTGGGTCTTCTGGATGGTCGTGGTCCCCGTGGTGGTTGCGCTGGCGGCGGTGCTCGCCCGGCGGACGCAGATCGCCGCCGCGAGCAAGGTCGTGGAGGAGCCGGGCCGCACCCGGCGCCAGCATGTCCGCGCGGCCTGGCTGGGCGTCCTGATCTCGGCGTCGGCGGGGGCGGTCCAGTGGGGCACCCACGACCTGGAGCTCCGCCTGTCGGTGCGGACGGTGGTGGCCCTGACCGGCGTCGCCGGCGTGGCTGTCGTCGCGCCGCTCCTGCTGCCGGCCGGTACGTGGGTCATGCGAAGGGGCCTGCCCTCGGTGATGCTGGCCCGGTTCCTGCTCACCTGCTCCTTCTTCGGCACGGTCACGTACGTGCCACTCATGCTCGTCAACGAGCGAGGGCTGTCGCTGCGAGCGGCGGGAGCCATCCTGGCGGTGGGGTCGCTGGGGTGGTCGGCCGGATCGTGGGTGCAGGGACAGGACCGCTGGGCCGGCCGGCGCTACCATCTGGTGTCGGTGGGAGGCCTGCTGCTCACCTGCGGGCTGCTTTCCATCGTGGCCGTCACGCACCTGGGCTGGAACCCGTACCTCACCGCGCTGAGCCTCGTCGCCTGCGGCCTCGGCATGGGTCTGGGTACCGCCAGCCTGTCCGTCATCTCGCTGCTCCTGTCGGTGCCCGCCGACCACGGCTCCACATCGTCGTCGCTGCAGCTGTCCGACGTCCTCGGCTCCGTGATCGGGATCGCGGCGGCGGGGGCCGTCTTCGCGACGCTGCACACCACCGCAGGGCACGACGCCCCCGTGTTCGTCGCGATGTGGCTCGGCCTGAGCGTCGTGGCGGCCCTGGTGACCGTCGCGGGTCAGCGCATCAGGACATGACCGGCCGCAGTGGTCAACCGCGTCCATCGGCCGTGCGCCCACACGGTGACGACCTGGCCGGGTGAGGCCGGTTCACCAGCTGAGCCGGATGAGCCGGTGAAGCCCAGGACGTAGGCGGCGAAGGCACCTCCGGCCGGGATCGGTGGTGTCGTCGTCGTCGAACGGCTCCAGACCCGGCGGCGCAGTGCGGCGACCGCCTGTGCTCCGGCGTCGTCCGGCGTCCCCGCTGCGACCTCCGCGATACCCGCCCGCGCCACGGCGACGACGTCCTGGGCGCTGAGGGCACCTACCCGCTCCCAGCCACTGCGCGGCGGGGCCACGGCCGCCCACCCCACCCGCACCGGCAGCGGCGGAAGCTCCAGCGCCGTCCCACCCCCGCGCGCGAGGCGGTCCGCCACTGCCGCCAGCGACACCGTCACGTCGACCTCGGCCGGGTCGGCCAGACGCATGGTGCGCAGGCCCACCACCGCGCCCTGCGCCATCAGCCCCATGCCGGGGAGGATGCCGACATACGCCGCCAACGTCGTACCGGACGCCTGCAGCCGGATGGCGCCCTCCTCGTCGGCCGAACGGGCGCGCGCGACGTACGTCCTCAGGTCCTCGGTGGTCTGGGCATCGGGAAGGGTGAGGCGCATCAGCGCCGCCGCCACCGGAACGGCACCGGCTCGCCGGCGTGGGCCTCGAGTCGGGACCGCAGAGTCGGGTCCATGCGTCGTGGCGTGGAGGTGGCGAAGTCGTAGAGGACCAGCGTCGTCTCGGCCCGCGCGTAGAGGGTGTCACCACCGGTCGGCACCGCGCTCTGCGCACTGCCTTCTCCGGCGCGCTCGCGCACCTCGTAGGCCAGGTCGAAGCCGGCCCCGCCGATCCGCGTCGCCCACATCTCCACGACGATCGGCGGCACACGGAACTGCAGGGGCGCCAGGTACTCGATCTCGTGACGGGCCACGAGGATCCCTTCGGACAGCACCGACCGGTCCTGCCCGAACCACTCGTCGAACCCGATGACCCGTGCGTCCTCCAGCAGCCGGAGGAACTGCACGTTGTTCACGTGGCCGTAGGCGTCCATGTCGCTCCAGCGCAGCGGTACGTTGACGCGGTAGCGGGTGCTCGGACCGTAGCGCTGCTCCTCTGGCATGGGCCCATCCTGGCAGGGCTGTCGGCACGGCGGCATACGGTGTGCGTCATGGAGACGACCGCCGCCCTCGACCTGCGCGCCCAGGCCACCCAGGTGCTCCGGAGGCTGGTCGGTGCCGACGCCGCCGACTTCCGCGACGGCCAGCTCGACGCGGTGGCTGCCCTCGTCGGAGAGCAGCGCCGGGTGCTGGTCGTGCAACGGACCGGCTGGGGCAAGTCCGCCGTCTACTTCGTCGCCACCGCTCTGCGCCGGGCCGCCGGGTTCGGGCCGACCGTCATCGTCTCGCCGCTCCTGGCGCTGATGCGGGACCAGGTCGCGGCCGCCGAGCGCGCGGGCATCCGTGCAGTGACGATGAACTCGGCCAACGCCCAGGACTGGGGCCTGGTCTCCGCCGCGCTGGCAGCGGACGAGGTGGACGTCCTGCTGGTCAGCCCGGAGCGGCTGAACAACCCACGCTTCCGTGACGAACAGCTGCCCGACCTGGCTCGCCGCTGTGGGCTGCTCGTGGTGGACGAGGCGCACTGCGTGTCGGACTGGGGGCACGACTTCCGGCCCGACTACCGCCGCATTTGTGACCTGCTGACGACCCTGCCGGCCGGGACCCCGGTGCTCGCCACCACTGCCACTGCCAACGCGCGCGTCGTCACGGACGTTGTCGAGCAGCTCGGAACGGGTGGACACGACGTCCTGACCTTGCGCGGCGGCTTGGCCCGCGGCTCACTGCGGCTGGGAGTCATGCGCCTGACGTCCCCCGAACAGCGGCTCGCGTGGCTCCTCGCCCATCTGGGGACGCTGCCGGGCAGCGGCATCGTGTACACCCTCACGGTCTCCGGCGCTGAGGACATCGCGGCAGCCCTGCGCGAGGCCGGGCATGAGGTCCGCGCCTACACCGGTCGAACAGACCCGGCCGACCGGGAGCGCCTCGAGGCCATGCTGCGCGACAACCAGGTGAAGGCTCTGGTGGCGACCTCGGCCCTCGGCATGGGGTTCGACAAGCCGGACCTCGGCTTCGTCCTGCACCTGGGCGCGCCCTCCTCACCCGTCGCCTACTACCAGCAGGTGGGGCGCGCCGGGCGCGCCACGGAGCACGCTGACGTGCTGCTCCTGCCCGGACCGGAGGACAAGGACGTCTGGGCCTACTTCGCCTCCTCGTCGATGCCGCGGCAGGAGCAGGCGGACGCGGTGCTGACAGCGCTTGCCTCGTCCGCCAAGCCCCTGTCGACGGCGGTCCTCGAGTCGGTGGTCGACATCCGCCGCACGCGCCTGGAGCTGCTCCTCAAGGTGCTCGACGTGGACGGCGCCGTCCAGCGGGTTGCCGGCGGCTGGGCGTCCACCGGACAGCCCTGGACGTACGACGCCGAGCGCTACGCCCGCGTGAGTGCTGCCCGCCTCCGCGAGCAGGAGCTCATGCTCGCCTACGAGCAGACGTCCCAATGCCGGATGGCCTTCCTGCAGGAGTCCCTCGACGACCCGTCCGCCGCCCCGTGCGGGAGATGTGACTCGTGCGCGGGGGTCTGGTTCCCGACGACCGTGCCCGACACCGCGGTGAGCTCGGCGAGGGTCCGGCTCGACCGCGTCGGGGTCGAGCTCGAGCCCCGGGCCCAGTGGCCTCCCGGCATGGAACGGCTCGGCGTGCCGGTGAAGGGTCGCATCGACCCGGGCGAGGCGATGCGTCCGGGGCGTGCCGTCGCACGGCTCACCGACCTGGGCTGGGGGCAGCAGCTGCGGGCCCTCCTGCGGGCCGACGACGCTCCGGCGGCCGACGAGCTGGTGCGGGCCTGCATCCCGATCCTTCGCGACTGGGACTGGCAGGACCGGCCGGTGGCGGTCGCCTCGGTCCCCTCGCGCTCCAGACCCCTGCTCGTCGAGTCGCTGGGGCGTGGGCTCGCCGAGCTCGGCCGCCTGGAGTGGCTCGGTTCGCTGGACCTCGTGCATGGCGGGCCGACCGGAGAGCCGGGCGGGAACAGCGCCTTCAGGCTGGCAGGAGTCTGGGGACGGCTGTGCGCCACTCCGGCGCAGGTCTCAGCACTCGGCCGCCTGCACGGGCCCGTGCTGCTCGTGGACGACCTCGCCTCGTCGCGGTGGACGCTGACCGTCGCTGCCCAGGCGCTGCGGCTGGCCGGCGCCGGCGCCGTGCTGCCCTTCGTCCTGGCTCTGGAGGCGTGACCGGGGCGCCGCACCGAGCCGGCGTGGGTGTCGGGTACCGCTCGCCCTGCCGAGCTCGTGACGGGCCTGCTCCGGATCTGGGAGGGGGACCGTGAAGAGCGGGAGGAACACCTGGACGGTCGGGCCGATCAGCAGCGCGTAGAGGATGGTTCCGATGCCGACCGTGCCGCCGAGGGCGAAGCCGACCGCGAGCACAGTCAGCTCGAGGGAGGTCCGCACCAGTCGCAGGCTTCGACCGGTCCGCCGGACCAGTCCCGTCATGAGGCCGTCGCGAGGCCCGGGCCCGAACTGGCTGCCGATGTAGAGGGCGCCCGCCAGCCCGTTGAGGACGATCCCGGCGCCCAGGAGGACGACCCGCAGCGGCAGCGAGGTCGGTGCGGTGAGCACTGCGAGCGCGGCGTCCGTGGCCAGGCCGATGACGAAGACGTTCGCCACCGTGCCCAGACCCGGCCACTGCCGCAACGGGATCCACAGCAGGAGCACCAGAGCCCCCACGATGATGACCACCGTGCCGAAGCTCAGCGGCAGATGCGTGGCGACGCCGTAGTGGAAGACGTCCCACGGGTCGAGGCCGAGGCCCGCACGCAGCATCATCGCCATCGACACGCCATACAGCGTGAGCCCTACGAACAGCTGGACCAGGCGGCGGCCAGTGCGACCCGCCCGCAGCTGCTGCAGTGGGGTCAGGACGGTCAAGCCGGTTCTCGTCATGCCGGTCATCATTGGCCAGCAATGGCCTTCTTTTCTATAGCCAGTTGTGCAAAAGTGGCCTGCATGGCTCCCCGAAGCATCAGCGCGGCCCGTCTGGTTCCCATGCTGGGCGCTGCGCTAGGAGTCACACCGGCCTACCGAGGACTGGCCGACGCACTCCGGCTCCTCATCGCCGACGGCCGCCTCCCCGCCGGCACCCGCCTACCCAGCCAGCGGGAGCTGACCACAGCGCTGGGCGTCAGCCGGACGACGGTCACCCGGGCCTACGCCGAGCTCGAGGACCGCGGGTACCTGAGCTCTCGTCAGGGGTCCGGCAGCGTCGCGACGCTTCCCGGGACGCCGGCCGGACGACGGCAGGGTGCGGCACTCCAGCGCGGGCTGGACCGCGCCGAAGGAGACGTCATCGACCTGACGTGCGCGTCGATGCCCGCACCGCCCGGGACCATGGCAGCCTACGAGCGCGCCCTGCTGGCCCTGCCTGGCTACCTCTCGGGCACCGGGTACCACCCCTTGGGGCTGCCGGAGCTCCGGGAGGCGCTCGCCCAGGGCTACACCGCGAGAGGCCTGCCCACCGACCCGGACCAGCTGATGGTGACCAGCGGTGCGCTGGCGGGACTCGCGGTCGCGGGCAGGGCCCTGCTCTCTCCCGGTGACCGGGTCCTCCTCGAGAGCCCGACGTACCCCAACGCGATCGACACCCTGCGTCACTGCGGTGCCCGGCCGGTGGCCCTGCCCATGCAGCGGGACGGCTGGGACAGCTCCGCCGCCGAGGCCACCCTGCGCCAGACCGCCCCACGGGCGGCGTACCTCATCCCCGACTTCCACAACCCGACCGGCGCCCTGATGGGCGACGCGCAGCGCGCGCGCCTCGGCAGAGCCCTCTCCGGCACGCACACGGTCTCCGTGGTGGACGAGACCATGGTCGACCTGTCTCACGACGGCGACGCGGCGATGCCGGCGCCGATGGCAGCCCATCATGGCCGCAGCATCACCCTCGGCGGTGCCAGCAAGTCGTTCTGGGGTGGGCTGCGGGTGGGGTGGCTTCGTGCGCCCCGAGACCTCATGCCGGCCCTCGTCACGGCCCGGCTCAGTCTCGACCTGGGCAGCCCCGTGCTGGAGCAGCTGGTCCTGCTGGACCTGCTGAGCCACCGCAACGAGCTCCTCGCCGCACGCCGGACCGGGATGGTCGCGGCCCGCGACACTCTGGCCGCGGAGCTGCGCGCACAGCTGCCGCAGTGGTCCTTCCAGCCGCCCGCGGGAGGTCTGTCCATCTGGGCCGAGCTTCCCAACGAGGTGTCGACGCCGCTCACCGTGGCCGCGGACCGCAGAGGCGTCGTGCTCGCCCCCGGGGCGCAGTTCGCGGTCGAGGGGGGTCTGGAGAGGTTCCTGCGGGTTCCCTTCGCGGCGCACCCACCGGAGCTCCTTCGCGAGGCTGTGCGACGCGTCGCCGCGGCCTGGGAGGACCTCGGCTCAGACAGGCCGGCACAGCACCGCTCGTCGCCCCTGGTGGCCTGAGCCGGCCTCGGGGACCAGCGACGCGCCCCGTGGCGCGCCCGCTAGGGTCTCCTGGTGACCGCCCCGCACAGCATCGTCCCCGACCCGCTCGCCGACCTGCTCGACACCCTGGCCCTCGAGGAGCTCGGGACTGCGCGCATCACGGTCGAAGGCGTCGGCGACCGGGCCGACTTCGGTGAGTCCGGCGCGTCTGTGTTCCTCGGCCGGAGCCAGAAGATGCCGCACGGCCGCGTGTTCGGCGGACAGGTACTGGCGCAGTGCATCATCGCCGCGGGGCGGACGGTGGCCGACATCGATGGTGGCGGCAACCGGTTCATCCACTCGCTGCACGGGTACTTCATGCGTCCCGGGGACGACACGCAGCCGATCCGCTTCGCGGTCGAGCGGATGAGGGACGGCAGGTCGTTCTCCACGCGGCGGGTCCACGCCATCCAGGACGGAGTGCCGATCCTGTCCATGATCACGTCCTTCCAGGAGGTCGCCGGAGGGCTCGACCACCAGGACCCCATGCCGGTCGTCCCCGGCCCGTCCGAGCTGCCATCGCTGCAGGACCTCTTCGGCGGCGTGGACCACCCCGGCGCCCGTCACGTGCTCAACCGTCCCGTGGAGCATCGCCATGTGGAGGGCAACATCTTCTCGGCGCCCGGTCCGGAGCTGACCTCCCGGCAGAGCGTGTGGCTGAAGGCCGTCGGCGCGCTGCCCGACGACCCGCTGGTCCATGCCGCCGTGCTGGCGTACTCCTCGGACTACACGTTGCTCGAGGCGGTGCTGCGTCGGCACGGGCTCGCCTGGACCGACCGTAGGCTCCGGCCCGCGAGCCTCGACCACGCGATGTGGTTCCATCGGCCGGTCCGCGCCGACGACTGGCTGCTCTACACGCAGGAGTCGCCGTCGGCCTCCGGTGGCCGCGGTCTGGCCCTCGGCCGGATGTTCTCGGCCGACGGCACGCTGGTGGCCACCGTGGCGCAGGAGGGCATGGTGCGCGTCAAGGGGTCGTGAGCCGCGTACGGCTCACGCAGTGGGACGGACCCGGACCACCGCCGCGGTGCCCGGTGGCAGGCGCACCCCTTCGTCCGCCAGCTCAGTGCCCGACCCTGACCAGCTGAGCAGGACCTCGGTCGGCACCCGGTCCAGCGGCACCGTCGCCGTCGACTCCGAGAGGTTCACGACGGTGCGAAGGCTGCCGCGGGCCATGACCAGCCACTGGTCGTCCTCGTCGAAGGAGACGTCCACGAGGTCCAGACGCCCGTCGGTCAGCTCGGGCTCGCTGCGGCGCAGGGCCACCAGCTCCCGGTACCACTGCAGCACACGGGCATGCTCACCCTCGTGCGCCTGCGCCCAGTCGAGCTGGGAGCGGCGGAACGTGGCCTCGTCCTGGGGGTCCGGCACGTCGTCCCAGCTCATCCCGTGGGAGGCGAACTCACGCCGCCGGCCTTCGGTGACGGCCTTTGCGAGCTCCGCCTCCTCGAAGTCGGTGAAGAACTGGAACGGTGTCGTGGCCGCCCACTCCTCCCCCATGAAGACCATCGGCGTGTACGCGGAGGTGAGGTACAACGCCGCGCCCACCGCCTGCCGAGCCGGCGGCACCAGCGCCGAGATCCGGTCCCCGACCGCCCGGTTGCCCACCTGGTCGTGCGTCTGGAGGTAGGCGAGGAACCGGCGCGCGTCGACCTTCTCGCGGTCCACCGACGCGCCCCACTCCTGCTCCCGGAAGCTGGACCAGGCCCCGTCGTGCAGGAACGCCTTCGTCAGCGTCTTGGCGAGGACCGCGAGGGGGCCGCCGTCAGGCAGGGTGCGGTTGTGACCCGCGAAGTCACCGTAGTAGCCCTGCGTCTCGCCGGTGAGCACGACGTGGAGCGCGTGGTGGATGTCGTCGTCCCACTGGGCGTCCATGCCGAGCCCGCCGCCCGCCGTGGGGGTGACGGTACGGGGGTTGTTGAGGTCGCTCTCGGCGATGAGTCCCAGAGGACGTCGCAGCTGCGCACCGAGGTCCGCGACCTCGTCGGCCAGCTGCGCCAGCACATGCGGGGCCGAGCTGTCATGGAGCTCGTGGACGGCGTCGAGACGCAGCGCGTCGACATGGAACTCCCGGAACCACCGCAGCGCGTTGTCGACGATCCAGCGCCGGACCTCCCCACTTCCGGGGCCGTCCAGGTTGACGCCGTCCCCCCAGGGCGTGTGGTGCGCGGCCGAGAAGTAGGGACCGAAGCGCGACAGGTAGTTGCCGGTCGGGCCGAGGTGGTTGTACACGACGTCCAGACAGACGCCGAGCCCCTGCTCGTGACAGGCGTCGACGAACCGTTGCAAGGCCGCCGGCCCGCCGTACTGGTCGTCCACCGCCCACGGGGCGACACCGTCATAACCCCAGTTCCACCGACCCGGCCACGCCGCGACCGGCATCAGCTCGACCACGTCGACCCCCAGTTCGACGAGGTGTCCCAGCCGTCGCTGTGCGGCGTCGAGCGTGCCCTCCGGGGTGAACGTCCCCACGTGCAGCTCGTAGAGGACCGCGCCGTGGATGCCCTGCCCCTGCTGCGGGCCCGCCCACGACGCGTCGTGCCACTCGTGCTGTCCAGCGTCGAACCACCGGCTCGAGCTGTGCACGCCGTGCGGCTGCCAGGCCGTACGAGGGTCGGGCGTGGGCTCCCCGCCGTCGACCACGAAGGCGTAGTCGAGCCAGGGGTCGACCGCGGGCTCCCGGTCCAGCCGGGGCGACTGCCAGGCCCACCACCCGCCGCTGGTGGGAAGCATGGGCTCACGCCCGCCGGGACGGCCCGCGAGGGTCCACTCGACCTCGACCGTGCTGGCCTCCGGAGCCCAGACGGTCAGCTCCGGACCGGTGGGGCGCGAGGCCGCCTCAGGTGTTGTCATCGCCTCAGGTGTTGTCATCGCCTCCGGTCTCCTCATCTCTCGGGCTCCCGTCCCCTCGGAGCAGCAGGGCGACCGGGAGGTCGGCCAGGAGGTCGGAGAGTCGCACGTTGCCCGGGCGTCCCTGCGCCGCCACGACGGCTCGTCCGGTCAGCAGGTCCTGCCAGTGCCCCGGTGGCAGCTCGACGAAACCTTCGAGCCACCCGCCCTGCACCGCGAGGTCTTCGCTGAGCCGGGTCAGCACCGCCACGACCTGCGGACCGTCCTCGTCCCCTCGGGCGAACGCCAGTGCGTGCTCGTCCGACGTCGCCACAGCGGAGTAGATCGCCCCCGCCCCGGTGAACCACTGCGGATGCTCACGCCGCAACCGGAGGGCGCGGGACGTCACGAGGAGCTTCTCGTCGTCCAGGTCGGCGGGAAGGTTCCCGTCGTCGAGGCGCGCCAGGCGCCGCCGCCGAGCGTCGTAGTCGACGGCCCGGCGGTTGTCCGGGTCCACGAGCGAGAGGTCTACGAGCTCGGTCCCCTGGTACACGTCCGGAACCCCTGGCATCAGCAGCTGCAGCAGCTTCTGGCCGAGCACGTTCGCGCGCCAGGCCCGCTGGGTGCGTTCCGCCCAGGCCTGCAGGTGGGCCCGTACTGCCGGATCGGTGGTCAGAGCCCGGACGAACGTCGCGACCTGGCCCTCGTAGGACTCGTCCGGATCGGTCCAGGACGTATGCCGCTTCGCCTCCCGGACCGCCTTGGTCGCGTACGCCTGCAGCCGCTCCTCGTCGAGCGGCCACGCTCCCACCGCGGTCTGCCAGAGCAGGTACTCGGTGGACGCGTCCAGCCCCGCGCCACGGTGAGGGGCGGTGAGGTCCCGTCCCTGGGCCAGCCAGGAGCTCCACTGCTCCGGCAGCTCGGACAGCACCGCGAGGCGCGCGCGGACGTCCTCGGAGCGCTTGGTGTCGTGCGTCGAGAGCGTGGTCATCGTGGCCGGCCAGGCAGCCAGCTGCCGGGCGGCGAAATGGTGCAGCTCGTCCGGCGCCGTGCCGACCTCGGCGGGGTCACCACCCACCTCGTTGAGGGAGATCAGCCGGGCGTAGCGGTAGAACGTCGTGTCCTCGATGCCCTTGGCCATGACGGGTCCACAGGTCTGCTGGAACCGCACGACGAACTCCAGCCGGGCGTCCCCCGAGTCGGCGCTCGCCTCGGGCAGTCGCCCGCCTCTGGCCAGCTCGGTGACGAGGTGAACGCTGAGGTGGTCGGCCTCGGGCACCAGCCGGAGGGCACGGGCCTGCGCGTCGGCGAGGACCTGCTCCTGCTCCCGCTCCTCGCGCTCGTCCTCCGGCCCACCCGGCCCCAGGTACGCCCGGTAGCGGTCCATCGCCACGAGCAGCGCACCCACGGCACGGCGCAGCGATCCCTGGTCGTGTCCAGGAAGGACCCGCGCGACCAGCCGCATCAACCGGTTCACCTCGGCCGCCTGGACGGACTCGACCACCTGTTGCTTGGCCTCCAGGGCCAGGTCCGTTACGTCTTCACGACGGCCCACCAGCCTTGCGAGCAGCTCGGTCAGCGGCTCCTCACCACGGGGGTCGACGAACACGCCGCCGACCCGTTGCAGCGTGTCGTAGCCGGTGGTGCCGGCGCAGCGCCAGTAGCGCGGCAGCTCCTCGTGCCCCTCGAGGATCTTCTCCACCACGACCCAGGCACCGTCGGTCGCGTCGGCGAGGTCCGCGAGGTAGCCGGCGGGGTCAGCCAGCCCGTCGGGATGGTCGATGCGGAAGCCGTCGAGGAGGTTCGCGCGAAACGCCTCGAGCAGCAGCCGGTGGGTGGCCTCGAAGACCGACTTGTCCTCGACCTTCACCGCGACGAGCGACGTGACGTCGAAGAAGCGCCGGTAGTTCAGCCGCGTGGCACCCTCCCGCCAGTCGCACAGCCGGTAGTGCTGCGCCGCCACGAGGTCTGGCAGGTCCAGCCCCTCGGTGCCTGGCCGGAGCGGTAGCTCGTGGTCGAAGTACCGCAGGACCGCCTCGTCCCCGGCGGGGCGGCCGCCCCGGCTGACCTCCAGCTCGCCGGCCGCGATGGCGGCGTCGAGCGGACCGCCGAGCACCGGCATGAGCACGTGGCCGTCCTCGGCGTCCCAGTCGACATCGAACCAGTGGGCGAACTCGGACTCCCGGCCGCGGCGAAGAAGGTCCCACCACTGCCGGTTGAGCCACGCCGGCGTGGGCGTCGTCATGTGGTTCGGGACGACGTCGACGACCAGACGCAGGCCGTGCGACGACAGCGTCCGGGACAGCCGCTCGAACCCGGCGGACCCACCGGCCTCCTCGTTGAAGCGTTCGTGGTCGACGACGTCATACCCGTGGGTGGAGCCGGGCGCGGGCTGGAGGACCGGCGACAGGTAGGCGTGCGAGACCCCGAGGTCGACGAGGTACCGGGCCTGCTCCGCGGCCTCGTCGAAGGTGAACGCCGGCTGGATCTGCAGCCGGTAGGTACCCGTGGGCACGACGGGTCCCTGGGCGGGCGCCTCCTCGGTGCGTGCCTGGCTCATCGGCGCGTGGCGGCCCCGGCCGGGACACCTGCAGGCGCCGGACGGGCACAGCGCAGGACGATGACGCTGCGTGCCTCGGCCGTGATGCTGTCGAAGGGCTTGAGCTCGGCGTCGTCCAGCTCACCCTCGGCGGCAGTGTCGATCTCGGGCGACCACGAGTCCCCGTAGTCAGAGTCCGGGAGCACGAAGTCGATCGCCTGGTCCGCCCCGTTGAAGAGGATCAGGAAATGGTCGTCGACGATCGGCAGCCCGCGGGTGTCCGGCTCGGGGATGGCCTGGCCGTTGAGGAACACCATCATCGACTTGGCGAACCCGTTGTCCCAGGACGACTCGTCCATGTGGTGGCCGCTCGGCTCGAACCAGGCGATGTCGCCGACCTCGCTCTCACCGCCATGGTTCGCCGAGCCACCGAAGAACCGGCGGCGCCGGAACACCGGGTGCTCGCGCCGCAGCTCCATGAGCCGCTGGGTGAAGGCCAGCAGGTTGTACTGCTCCTGGTCCAGGTCCCAGTCGACCCAGGTGAGGGAGTTGTCCTGGCAGTAGCCGTTGTTGTTGCCGAGCTGGGTGCGTCCCAGCTCGTCGCCGTGCAGGATCATCGGCACCCCCTGCGAGAGCAGGAGGGTGGTCAGGAAGTTGCGCTGCTGCCGCTGCCGTAGCTCGTTCACGGCCGGGTCGTCGCTCGGTCCCTCCACGCCGCAGTTCCAGGACCGGTTGTGGCTCTCACCGTCGTTGTTGCCCTCGCCGTTGGCCTCGTTGTGCTTCTCGTTGTACGACACCAGGTCGCGCAGGGTGAACCCGTCATGGGCCGTCACGAAGTTGATGGACGCGATGGGTTTGCGACCGTTGTGCTCGTAGAGGTCGCTCGACCCGGTGATGCGGGAGGCGAACTCGCCGAGGGTCGCCGAGTCACCACGCCAGAAGTCCCGGACGGTGTCCCGGTACTTGCCGTTCCACTCCGTCCACAGCGGCGGGAAGTTGCCGACCTGGTAGCCACCGTCGCCGACGTCCCAGGGCTCGGCGATGAGCTTCACCTGGCTCACCACCGGGTCCTGCTGGACCAGGTCGAAGAACGCCGACAGCTTGTCCACCTCGTGGAACTGGCGCGCCAGCGTCGCGGCGAGGTCGAACCGGAACCCGTCCACGTGCATCTCGGTGACCCAGTACCGCAGCGAGTCCATGATGAGCTGCAGGACGTGGGGGTGACGCATGAGCAGGCTGTTGCCCGTCCCCGTGGTGTCGTAGTAGTGGGCCGCGTCGCCGTCCACGAGCCGGTAGTACGCGGCGTTGTCGATCCCTCGGAAGCACAGTGTCGGGCCGAGCTCGTTGCCTTCTGCGGTGTGGTTGTACACGACGTCGAGGATGACCTCGATGCCCGCCTCGTGGAGCGCCTTCACCATGCCCTTGAACTCGGCGACCTGCTCGCCCCGGGTGCCGTATGCCGCGTAGCCGTTGTGCGGCGCGAGGAAGCCGATCGTGTTGTAGCCCCAGTAGTTGCTCAGCCCCTTGTCCCGAAGGGTGAAGTCGTTGACGAACTGGTGGACCGGCATGAGCTCGATGGCCGTGACGCCGAGCTCCTGCAGGTGCTGGATCGCGACGGGGTGCGCGATCCCGGCATAGGTGCCCCGGATCTCCTCCGGGATCTCGGGGTGCAGCTCGGTGAGCCCCTTCACGTGGGCCTCGTAGATGACCGTCTCGTGGTACTGGCGCCGGGGCGACCTGTCCTGGCCCCAGTCGAAGAACGGGTTGATGACGACCGACAGCATCGTGTGGCCCAGGCTGTCTTCGGTGTTCAGCTTCGCAGGGTCGTTGCTGGGATCGCCGAAGGTGTACGAGAACAGCGACTGGTCACCGTCGGCCATCCCGTCGATCGCCTTGGCGTACGGGTCGAGCAGCAGCTTGTTGGGGTTGCACCGATGACCCTGTGCGGGGTCGTACGGCCCGTGTACCCGGTAGCCGTAGCGCTGTCCGGGCTGGACGCCAGGAAGGTAGCCGTGCCAGACGAAGCCGTCGACCTCGGGCAGGACGTACCGCGTCTCCACGCCCTCGTCGTCGATGAGGCACAGCTCGACGCGCTCGGCCACTTCGGAGAAGAGGGCGAAGTTCACGCCGGTGCCGTCGTACGACGCTCCCAGGGGGTAGGAGCTGCCGGGCCAGATGTCCATGTGTCGCCTTCAGATTGGTGCCGCGTACGTGCGGCGTGTGAGCGAGGGCGTCGTTGACCTCAGGTGATGCCATTGTGCCGGAGCGACGGGGTGACCGCTGACCAGCGCCCCTCTGCCAAGGGTAAGCGGGCGCTTAGTAGACTCCCCGGGAGTCCGCCCGCCCCATACCCCGTGGCCGCCCGGCCCACACCACCCACCGGAGGAACCATGAGCACCCAGCGCGTTGCCATCGTGACCGGCGCCGCCCGCGGCATCGGCGCCGCCACGGCCATACGGCTGGCCGCCGACGGGCATGCCGTCGCAGTGCTCGACCTCGACGAGGTGGCCTGCGCGGGCACGGTGGAGACCGTCACCGCCGCCGGCGGCCGCGCCATGGCCGCGGCGGTCGACGTCGCCCGGGCGGACCAGGTCGAGGCCGCGGTGTCACGAGTCGTAGCGGAGCTGGGCGCGCCGACGATCCTGGTGAACAACGCCGGCATCACGCGCGACAACCTGCTCTTCAAGATGACCGAGGACGACTGGGACTCGGTCATCCACGTGCACCTGCGCGGCGCCTTCCTGATGAGCCGCGCCGTGCAGGGCCACATGACCGCGGAGAAGTTCGGACGCATCGTGAACCTCTCCTCCACTTCCGCCCAAGGCAACCGCGGGCAGGTGAACTACTCGGCGGCCAAGGCGGGGCTGCAGGGGTTCACCAAGACGCTGGCGATCGAGCTGGGCAGGTTCGGCGTGACGGCGAACGCGGTGGCGCCCGGCTTCGTGCAGACCGAGATGACGCGGATGACCGCCGAGCGCCTGGGGGTCTCGTTCGATGACTTCCTCTCGCACGCCGCATCCCAGATCCCTGTGCAGCGCGTCGGGCAGCCGGAGGACATCGCGGCCACCATCTCCTTCCTGTGCTCGCCCGAGGCCGGTTTCGTATCCGGTCAGGTGATCTACGTCGCCGGCGGTCCGCAGGACTGACCCCCCCGACCCTCCTTCCCCACCGGCGCCGACGCACTCGTCCCGACCGGCGCCGACGCTCTCCCTTCCCGACCGGCGCCGACGCTCTCCCTTCCCGACCGAACTCACGTTTTGTGCGTGTCGGACGCCCGGAAGGGGTCGACACGCACAAAATCGTGAGTCTGGTCGGGGAGCGCGGGGCGCACGGCGACCAGAGGAAGCTCTTCCACCATGCGGCGGCGGGCCTCCGGTGACCCGTCGTAGCGCCAGCCCAGGAGCTTCGTGAGCGTCCACCGGACCAGTGGTCCGATGAGGACGTTGCGCCCCTCGTAGCTGGCGTAGGCCCTCTGCGCCTCATCGCGGTCCAGCACGCGGTACACGGCCGGGCGCGGGCCATGGCCGAAGTCCACGGCGACCGGTCCCCCTGCGACGACGTTGCGGAACCAGTCGGCGTCGCGCCCGAAGCCGGAGATGACGGTGGCCTCCCCCGAGCGCCGGTCGTACCGCACGACCTCCAGGACGACCTGGAACGTACGGCCGCTGCGTCGCCCGGTGTGGTGGAGCCGCAGGAAGCGACGGCCGAGGAGCCACCCGAGACCCGCGTCGTACAGCCGGTTCGGCAGCGTGAAGCCGGACCTCATCCAGCTCGGCAGCTCCTGACTGCGGGCGGCAGGCATGTGCTCACCGTACGCCGCAGAACGACCAACCCCGGGCGACCCCTCGTCGTGCTCGTCCTCAGTCCGTACCCATGGTGTCTTCGGGCAGCGCCGCGGCCATCTTGCGCATCCCGGAGAGCCACCGGTCGGGCTCAGCTGCGCGCCGGGCGTACAGCTGGGCCACCTCAGGATGCGGCAGGACGAGGAAGCGCCCGTCGTCCATCGCAGCGAGAAGCGCAGTGGCGACGTCCTGTGGGTCCACCGCGCCGGGCTCCATGAGGGCACGGCCGGCAGCACCGGACGCCTTCAGCATGTCGGTCCGCACGCCCTGCGGGCAGACCACATGGACCCGAACTCCCTTGTCTCCGTATGTGATGGAGAGCCACTCGGCGAAGGCGACGGCAGCATGCTTCGTCACGGCGTACGGCGCGGCACCCGGAATCGACAGCAGGCCGGCCGCAGAGGCCGTGGACACGAACGTCCCGTGGCCCCGCGCGAGCCATTGCGGCACCAGCTCGCGGGCAGCCCGCACGTGCGCCATTACGTTCACCTTCCAGGAGAGCTCCCAGGCCTTCTCGTCCACCGCCTCGCTGCCGCCCCGGGCGACTCCCGCGTTCGCGCAGAACATGTCGACCTGCCCCAGGTGCAGCCGGGCCTGCTCCAGGAGCGCGCTCACGCCGGACTCGCTGGCGGCGTCACCCGGCACCGCGACCGCGCCGAGTGCCGCCGCAGTGGCCCGCGCGCTGGCCGCGTCGAGGTCGTTCACGACGACGCGCGCGCCACGCTCGGCGAAGGCCTTGGCGTATGCCGCGCCGATCCCCCGCCCCGCGCCCGTGACGACGACCCCACGACCTGAAAGGTCCAGTGTCACAGTGCGCCGCCGAGAGTGACCCCTCCGTCGACCACCAGGGTCTGGCCGGTGACCCACGCGGCGTCCCGCGACAACAGGAACGAGACGCCTCCGGCGATGTCCTGCGCGGACCCCAGCCGCTTGAGCGGGTAGGCGGCCGCCACCGCGTCCTCCCGGCCTTCGTAGAGGGCCTGGGCGAACTGCGTCTTGACGACGGCGGGAGCCACGGCGTTCACGCGCACCCGTGGAGCCAGCTGGTAGGCGAGCTCGACGGTGAGGTGGATCAGCGCGGCCTTGCTCACCGCGTACCAGCCGAGGGACCCGGTGGCGCCCAGACCGGCGATGGAGGCCACGTTGACCACCGCCCCGGGCGTCGGCTCGGTCCCGAGGCCGGCTGCGACGGCCTTGCGGGTCCACGAGAACGCGGACACGACATTGACGTCCAGGATCTTGCGGGCGACGGCCAGCTCCGTCTCGACCATGGGCCCGTATGCCGGGTTGATGCCGGCGTTGTTCACGAGGAGGTCCAGGCCACCGAACCGCTCGCGCGCGGCATGGATCACCTCGTCCTGGTGCGCCTCGTCCGCAGCGTGCCCGGCGATGCCGAGGGCCACGTGCTCGCCGCCCAGCCGGTCGACGGCCTCCGCCAGGGCCTGCGGCTTGCGGGCCGTGACGACGACGCGGGCCCCCTCGGCGACGAGCCGCTGGGCGATGCCGAAGCCGATCCCCCGTGAGGCTCCGGTGACGACGGCGACGGACCCGTCGTGGACACCCACCTCAGAGGCCCAGGTCGCGGCCGATGAGCTCCTTCATGATCTCGTTCGACCCGGCCCAGATCTTCGACACCCGCGCGTCCCGCCAGGCGCGGGCCACCCGGTACTCGTTCATGAAGCCGTAGCCGCCGTAGAGCTGAACGCACTCGTCCAGCACGTCGTTCTGCGTCTGGGCGCTGAACCACTTGGCCTTCGCAGCGTCCACCGGGGTGAGCCTGTGCTCGGCGTGGGCGCTGACGCAGTCGTCGACGTAGGCCTGGGTGACCTCGAGGCGGGTCTGAAGCTCGGCGAGCTTGAACTTGTTGTGCTGGAAGGAGCCGATGGGCTGGCCGAACGCCTTGCGCTCCTTGGTGTAGTCGATGGTCTCGCGCAGCATCTGGAAGGCGTGTGCCGTGTTGGCCACCGCCGCGCCGACCCGCTCCTGCGGCAGACGCTGCATCATCGCGATGAAGCCCATGCCCTCCTCGCCCAGCCGGTTGGCGTCGGGGACACGGACGTTGTCGAAGAACAGCTCGGCGGTGTCCGACTCCTCCTGTCCCACCTTGTCGAGCTTGCGGCCGCGGCTGAAGCCCTCCATGCCGGCTTCCACCATGAAGAGGGTGATGCCCTTGGCGCCCTTGGCAGGGTCCGTCCGGGCCGCGACGATCACCAGGTCGGCCTGGTAGCCATTGGTGATGAACGTCTTCGACCCGTTGACCAGCCACCCGTCACCGTCCCGCACGGCGGTGGTCCTCAGCGCGGCGAGGTCGGAGCCACCGGACGGCTCGGTCATGGCGATCGCACAGATCAGCTCACCGTTCGCCATGCCGGGCAGCCAGCGCTCCTTCTGTTCCCGGGTGCCGAGGTCGACGACGTAGGGCGGGCATACGTCGGAGTGGATGCCGAAGCAGGACGAGACCGCGAAGTTGAAGCCGGCGATCTCCTCTGCGGCCACCGCGTTGAACCTGTAGTCCTGCGCTCCGGCGCCGCCGAACTCCTCCGGTATGTCGAGCCCGAACAGCCCCTGCTTGCCGGCTTCCTTCCAGATGTCCCGGTCGATCGACTTCACCTCGAGCATCTGCTCGGCACGCGGCTTCAGGGACCTCTCGACGAACTCCCGGACGGAGCGACGGAAGGCCTCGTGGTCGGGACCGTAGATGTTGCGGGGCATGCTTCCTCCAGGTAAGTGAGCGCTTGCTTAGTCTCCGACGGATAGGGCATGCTGTCAACCATGTCGAGCCCTGCGCGCCCGGTGGACTCCCCCACGCCAAGTCCGGCGGACGGCGGCGTCCCGGATACCGCGCACCGTCTGCTGGAGGCGGCGGCGGAGGCCTTCGCCGACCGCGGCTTCCACGCGACGACCACCCGAGACATCGCCTCACGAGCCGGACTGTCGCCGGCCGGGGTCTACGTGCACTTCTCCTCCAAGGAGGAGCTGCTCTACCAGGTCAGCCGTGAGGGGCACGAGGTCGCCCGCGACCTGCTGGTGGGGGCGGCCGCCGGCGCCGGCACCCCGACCGACGCCCTGCGGGCCATCATGGGGACCTTCGCCCGCTGGCACGCGGAGCACTTCAGGGTCGCACGCATCGTCCAGTACGAGTTCGCCAACCTGACCCCCGAGCACCGGGACGCGGTTCTGGCACTGCGCAAGGAGATCGACGGCGTGGTCCGTCAGGTGGTCACCGACGGCGTGGCAAGCGGTGAGTTCAGCGTCGAGGACGTGCCGGACACCACCCTTGCGCTGATGTCGATGGCGGTCGACGTCGCCCGGTGGTACGACCCCGAGATCCGGCGCACACCCGCCGCCATCGGCGCCGCGTATGCGGACCTCGGCCTTCGCCTGGTGCGCGCGGGCTGACCAGCGCCCGCGGGCGTGCGCAACGACCCGGGGCCTCGCCCAGGGACCCGCGGCCTCGCTCAGCGACCCACGCCGTCTCTCAGCGACCCGCGGCCTTGAGGTCCCGGACCTGTCGGACCACGTCGGCAAGCAGCTCGTACGCGGCGTCGTCCGTGTCGTTGCCCATGCCGAGGATGACGGTGTCGATGCCCGCGTCGCTCAGGCGACCGAAGCGCTCGACCGTCTCGGTCACCGTGGCGGTGGGCTCTCCGGACGGTGCCGTGGCACCTGACGCGCCTAGGGTGACCCGGGCCAGCACGGTCTTCTCGATCTCCTGGTAGTCGCGGCCCACTGCCTCGCAGTGCTCGCGGAGCACGTCCAGCTTGCGGGGCAGGCCCTCGGGCCCCACGCCGGTGTCGAAGAGGTTGCAGGCGTCGGCGTACTGGGCGACCAGCCGCAGGGTCCTCTTCTCCCCGCCCCCACCGATGAGGATCGGCGGATGGGGCCGCCGCAGGCTCTGCGGCACGTTCAGCGGCCGCTCGAGCCGGTAGTGCTGGCCGCGGTACGGGCTCTGGTCACCGGCCCACATCTGAAGGCAGATCTGCAGCGTCTCCTCGAGGCGCTCGAAGCGCTCGCGGGTGGAGGGATAGGGCACCCCGAGACCGCGGTGCTCCTCCTCGTTCCACGCTGCCCCGATTCCCAGCCAGGCCCGGCCACCCGACAGCACGTCCAGGCTCGTCACCGTCTTGGCCAGCAGGCCTGGATGCCGGTAGGTCACCCCGGTGACCAGCGTGCCGAGCTCGATACGGCTCGTCTGTCCCGCGGCGAAGGCGAGGGCGGTGTAGCCCTCGACCATGTCGAGCTCCGGCGGCCCGATCACGTGGATCTGGAAGAAGTGGTCCATCACCCACAGGCTTGCCAACCCCGCGTCCTCGGCGTTGCGGGCGATGCGCCCGAACGTCGGCCCGATGGACTCCGGCGCACCGGGCCAGCTGAAGTAAGGGACCTGCAGGCCGAGGCGCATGAGGCCATCGTGCGCAGAAGCTTCGCCCATGCACAAGGACGCCTCTGGCCCGGCGCGGATGCTTCGAGGTCAGTCGCGCGTCAGCTTCCGGTAGGTGACGCGGTGCGGGCGTGCGGCGTCCGCGCCGAGGCGTTCCAGCTTGTTGGCCTCGTAGCTGTCGAAGTTGCCCTCGAACCAGTACCAGCGGCTGGGGTTCTGCTCGTCCCCCTCGTACGCAAGGATGTGCGTGGCCACCCGGTCGAGGAACCAGCGGTCGTGGCTGATGACGACGGCGCAGCCGGGGAACGCCAGCAGCGCGTTCTCCAGAGAGCCCAGGGTCTCGACGTCCAGGTCGTTGGTGGGCTCGTCGAGCAGGAGGAGGTTGCCTCCCTGCTTCAGCGTCAGGGCGAGGTTGAGCCGGTTGCGCTCGCCGCCGGAGAGGACCCCTGCCTTCTTCTGCTGGTCCGGGCCCTTGAAGCCGAACTGGGAGACGTAGGCGCGTGAGGGAATCTCGACGTTGCCGACCTGGAGGTGGTCCAGACCGTCGGAGACGACCTCCCAGAGGTTCTTGTTCGGGTCGATGCCCCCGCGGTTCTGGTCCACGTAGGAGATCTTCACGGTCTCCCCCACCTTGACCACCCCGGCGTCCGGCTCCTCGAGCCCCACGATCGTCTTGAACAGGGTCGTCTTGCCCACGCCGTTGGGGCCGATGACGCCCACGATGCCGTTGCGGGGCAGGGTGAAGGAGAGGTTGTCGATGAGCACGCGGTCACCGAAGCCCTTGCGCAGCTCCTTGACCTCGATGACCTGGCCACCCAGTCGTGGGCCGGGCGGGATGGCGATCTCGTCGAAGTCGAGCTTGCGGGTGCGCTCGGCCTCAGCCGCCATCTCCTCGTACCGGGCGAGACGCGCCTTCGACTTGACCTGCCGCCCCTTGGCGTTGGAGCGCACCCACTCCAGCTCCTCGGCCAGCCGCTTGGCCAGCTTGGCGTCCTTCTTGCCCTGGACCTCCAGCCGCGCGTGCTTCTTCTCCAGGTAGGTTGAGTAGTTGCCCTCGTACGGGTACGCGCGGCCACGGTCCAGCTCGAGGATCCACTGGGCGACGTTGTCCATGAAGTACCGGTCGTGGGTCACGGCGACCACGGCACCGTGGTACGCGGCGAGGTGCTGCTCGAGCCACAGGACGGACTCGGCGTCCAGATGGTTGGTCGGCTCGTCGAGGAGCAGCAGGTCGGGCTTCTGCAGCAGGAGCTTGCACAGGGCGACGCGGCGACGCTCACCACCGGACAGCACGGTGACGTCGGCGTCCGGGGGCGGGCACCGCAGGGCGTCCATGGCCTGTTCCAGCTGCGAGTCGAGGTCCCAGGCGTCGGCGGCGTCGATGGCTTCCTGCAGCTTGCCCATCTCGTCCATCAGGGCCTCGAAGTCGGCGTCCGGCTCCGCCATCTCGGCGGAGATGGCGTTGTAGCGGTCCAGCTTCGCCTTGATCTCCCCCGCACCCTCTTCGACGTTGCCCAGAACGGTCTTGGACTCGTTCAGCTCCGGCTCCTGCATGAGGATGCCGACGCTGTAGCCAGGGGTGAGCCGTGCTTCTCCGTTCGACGGCTGGTCGAGCCCGGCCATGATCTTCAGCACCGAGGACTTGCCCGCCCCGTTGGGACCGACCACGCCGATCTTCGCGCCAGGGTAGAAGGAGATGGTGACGTCATCGAGGATGACCTTGTCGCCGTGCGCCTTGCGGGCTTTCGACATGACGTAGATGAACTCGGGCATGGGGGCAAGGCTAACGGCCACCGCCCCCAGGCCCGAATCCGCGTCAGACCGCGATGGGCGCCTGTTCGCCCTGTTCCACGGACACGAGACCGGAGGGCTCGGAGAGCACCGTGTAGTCATCGGTGTCGGCGTCCATGGCACCGGTGCGGCCACCTCGGGTCGGCCGACCTCGCGCCGTGCCGCGGGGTGCGATGTCAGGCTCGGCCTGCGGACCATCGGGGTCGTCGTACTCTTCGAATCCGGCATGGACGGACTGCACGGCGTCGTCCGACAACCGGTCGGACCGGTCGGTCTGCGCCCTCGACACCTTGACCAGCTCGGTGGTCCCCCACGTGAGGTCGTGACCGACGCTGTACGCGTCGATCTCGACGGAGGTCGCAGGGGTGTCGTCCTTGCGCATCCACTGGTTCACCCTCATCCGGCCGTACACGATGACCGGGTCGCCCTTCTTCAGCGAACCTGCCACGTTCGCTCCCAGGCTGCGGAAGGCCGTGACGCTGAAGAAGTTGGTCGGACCGTCCTCGTACTCCTTGGTCTGCGGGTTGGGCCGGCGGACGGTCGACGCCAGGCGGAAGGCCGTGAAGGGCACCCCGCCGCGCGTGACCCGGGACTCGGGCGGCGCCACGAGCCGGCCTTGAACCGTCGTGTAGATCTCGTTCACATCGCTCACCTCAATCTGTTCGGTCCCAGGGTGGGACAGCAGCCAGACTGCAGGCGACGACCATCATCACGACCGATCGGCTCACGCAGCTGTGGGCACCCGCGCACCGCAGCGAAGGCTGTGGACAGAAGTGGGAGCACGGCGATCACCCCGGGACCCCTACGGGCTCGGTCCGGGGCCCAGGCAGCGGCTCGGTCCCGGGCTCAGGCAGCGGCGCGGTCGAGGGCGCTGCGCGTGGAGCGGTGTCGCTCGAGCACGGCACCGACCGGCTCGACGATCTGCTCCACCGCCACGGCGGTCACCGCGCCGACGAGGCGCTTACGGATCCGCTGGCCCCGCCGGCGCGCCCCCACGCGGGCGAGGGCGCGTGCCAACCAGGCCAGCAGCAGTCCGAGGAGCAGCCCCCCGGCGAACAGCAGCAGCGGGATGGGTACGTGACCCACGCTCGGGGCGTCTCCCACGTGCAGTGACATCCAGCCGAGGACGAACAGCACCGTGAGCCAGAGGAACCCCCCGACCGCGGCGGCCGCCAAGACCAGCTGGACCAGGCCGAAGGCGCGCCACCAGAACGGCGCCCGCACCCTCAACGAGGTCCCGACCACCGCCTGGTCGAGGGCGTCGGCCAGCTCGGGGCCGGGCGGGGTGGCCGCGTCGGCGACAGCCTCGGCCCAGCGTGGAGGCAGTCCTTCAGCGGCCTCGTCTCCGACCTTGCGGGTGGCAAGGTCGACCGATGCCCGCGCGGCAGGGGTGGGCGGCGGCAACGACGACCTACCGAGCACGGTCCGCACATCGCCGGCCGTCAGGGAGAGCTTCTCGGCGACGGCGTCGCCGCTGTTGAGCCGCAGTCGCTTCATGGGGTCCGGGCGCAGACCGCGTACCCAGCGCGTGAAGGGCCAGCCGGTCCGGCCCCACGCCTGGTTGCGGTAGTCGCGCTCCACCGCCGCCACGACGGTGGGGATGCCCGCAGCACGCGACAAAGCCTCGACCAGCTCGGCGTCCACCCGTTCGGAAAGAGTCGGCTCCGTCGGCGCGACGTCGCCGCGCAGCCGCGCCGCGGTCGCCCGGATGTCCGCTGCAAGGCGGTGCTGCGCGGCGTTCTGCGCGGAGACGGCGGTGGCCAGCCTGAAGCGCAGGTCCTCGACGCCCCGTCCGCTGACGGCGGACGTCGCGATGACCTGCACCCGGGGGATCCCGTCGGCTGCGGTCAGCCGGGCGAGGTCCTGCCGGATCTGCGCGGCATCCCCATCGGTCAGCCGGTCGGCCTGGTTCAGGACGACGACGGTGACGGCGTCGTGCGTCGACAGGGCTTTCAGGTAGTCGTCGTGGAGCCGCGCGTCGGCATACTTCTGCGGGTCGGTGACCCAGACGAACACGTCCACCAGCTCCAGGATCCGCTGGGCCTCGACCCGGTTCGCCTCGACGCGGGAGTCGAAGTCCGGGAGGTCGAGGAGGACGAGGCCGTCAAGGCGTCCCGCGGCCCCGTCGCCCAGCGCAGCCGGAGCCACGCCGGAGCCAGCCCCCGGGCCGTCGCCGTCGACACCACCCGCCGCACCGTCCACGTGGTGGCGCTGGGACACCGACAACCAGTCCAGGAGCTCGGTGGCATCCTGGTCGCCCCAGACGGCGGCCACCGGGCGCGACGTCGTCGGACGTCGTGCTCCCACAGTGGCGACCGGGCTCCCGACCAGGGCGTTGAAGAGGCTCGACTTGCCGGAACCGGTTGCCCCTGCCAGCGCGACCACCGTGTGGCTTCCGAGCCTGGACGTGCGCTCCTCCACCTTGTCGATGACTACGCCGGCGGCGCGGACAGAGGCAGGGTCGAGCTGGGCTCCTCCGAGCCGCAGAGCCTCGCGGAGGGCCCCCGACCGCTCGGCCAGCTCCTGCCCGCTGAGGGCCTTGACCTGCTTGCTGCCCATCCTCAACGGGCTCATCGTGCCGCCTTCACCGCTGCGGCGGCATGCGCCAAGCGCTCGGCCTGCTCCGCCTTGACCGCCACACGGTCGAGCGCCTCGTCGTAGCGGAGCTGCTCCTCGGCGTAGAGCGCGGCGGCGTGCTCCAGGAGACGGGTGCGAGCCTTGGCTGCCATCTCACGGACGGCCTGGTCGCCGAAGATGGCCTCGAGAACCTTCTGGGCGAGCACCGCTGTGCCACCGGCGATCCCGACCTCGGCCCCGATCAGTCCGCCGGTGTGCGCGAAGGCGACGAGCATGAGGATGACGCCGATGCCGTTGAGCCCGTAGGCGGCGACGCGGGCGGTGGTGCGCCGGTCCTTGCCCTCGCTGCGGACGAGGTCGAGGACCCCCGTCTGCCAGTCGCGAACGAGACGTTCGATCCGCGCCGTGAGGTCGGGCGACGCCTTCCCCAGACCCGGGTTCGCCTGAAGCACGGCGTCGCCCCCCGCCAGCTGTCTCCACTGCCTCGCGACCGTGGCAGCGGCCCCCTGGCCCTGCGCTGCGAGAAGTGCTGCGACCCCCGACTGAAGCGCCTCGCCGAGGTCCCCGGTGGCCGGCGGCGGGGTGCCCTTGATGGCGGCGGTGACGCGGTCACGCACCTTGGACACCGCCGACTCGACCTGCTTGAAGAACTCGCCCGTCCCGACATACTCCTGCCACCGGGCGAGAACCTCGCCCCGCAGCAGGGTGCCGTCCGTGATGCCGTGCTCCACGTGCAGGAGGGCGTCCCGGTACGCCACCTCTGCCACGTCGCCCAGCGCGGTGAGCGCGGCGGCCTGCTGCCTGCTCGAGGTCACCAGCACGTCGGCGCGCTCCTCCAGCGAGCCGAGCGCTCCCTCGAGGGTCTGTCGCACGATCACCGCACGGGCTCGGGCGTCGCTGGCCAAGGCGGTCAGCCAGGACCGAAGCCTCGCGACGTCCTGCTCGGGCAGCCGACCCTCCGAGGTGAGGGCTGCTTCGGGTACGGCGAAGATCGGCGCGGTGGACAGTCCCTGCTCGCGCAGCATGGACGCGAGGTGGTTCCGGATTTCGGTCAGCACCTCGGGGGGCACCCGGTCGAGGACGATGGCGACCGCGGTACCGCGGTCCGACGCCTGCCGGAGGAGCTCCCACGGCACGGCGTCGGCGTAGCGCGCTGCGGTGGTGACGAAGAGCCACAGGTCTGCTGCCGAGAGCAGCTGCGCCGCGAGCGCTCTGTTGGCGGAGACCACCGAGTCGATGTCCGGGGCGTCCAGGAGGGCCAGGCCGGGAGGCAGCGAGCTCGAGGCCACCAGGCGCAGGGACGCCGCACCGTCCCCGCCGGAGGCCGCTCCGCTCACCCGGCTCAGCCCTGGCAGCACCCTGTCGTCGCGAAACCAGTGCAGGTCCTCGGGGTGATGGACGAGCACGGGGGTCGTCGTGGTCGGACGCAACACGCCGGAGCGACTCACCTCAGCATCCACGATCGAGTTGACCAACGTGGACTTCCCGGCCCCGGTGGAACCGCCGACCACCGCCAGGAGCGGCGCGTCCAAGGACCGGAGCCGCGGGATGACGTAGTCGTCCAGCTGCGTCAGCAGCGCGGTGCGAGTGGCACGACCGGCACCCACGTCCGGGACGTCGAGCGGCAGACCTGTCTCGGCGACCCGGTCACGAAGGGTCGTGACGGCGCCCAGCATCGACATGGCGTCGTCCCTCGAGATCACGGGGCAAGCGTAACCAAAGACATGCAGCGCAGCCCGCGCGACAGACCCCGACCGGCAGCTGAGAACGGAACCTCCGAACCCCAAGGCCCAAGGATCAGCAGCGCCACGGACCGGAGCAGGCTAGAACCGCCTCAGGTAGTCGTCATAGCCGCTCGAGCTGCCCCCGTCGTCGCCGTCCTGCGCCCGAGGACGCAGCCGCTCCACCGCCTCGATGTGCTCCACGTCTTCGACTCGGACGCCGTCGAGGACCACCTGCCGGGGGCGGTGCGCCGGCACCGCGACCGGCGGCTGGGCCGCCCCCTGTCGTGGACGCTCGGTCAACGGCTCCTCTCCGGCCCCACCTGTCGCCTCCCCCTCCTCTGTCGCCTCCCCCTCCGACCGGAGCCGAGCCCACCACAGGCCGGCCGCGGCGAGGAGCACCGCGGTCGCGAGTGGCGTCGCCAGGGTGCTCAGCAGCTGCTGGACCAGAGTTGGCCCCTGCCCCACCCCACCGTACGAGCCGGGGTCGCTGGGGTTGCCGCGCAGCAGTCCCACTGCGCTGGCTGCCAGCAGTACCGCGTCTGCTGCCGCGGTGGAGCCCCATACGGTCGCCAGCTCCCAGCGCAGCACTCCCGGGTTGTCGGGGTGGCCCAGGTGCAGCACGGCCAGGACCACGAACACGAGAAGGACGACCACGAGCAGCCGCAACGGTGCGCCGCCGGAGCCGTACGCCGCAAACATGGTGGCGCGCTCGGCGAGCGACGGGCTCGTGTCAAGCTCGCCGTTGGTGTCGTACGTGCCGGGGTAGGTGGAGGTGAACAGCCATGACTCGTACATCGCACCCGCCAGCATCAGAGCCGCGGCGACCTCCACGAGACGCACCGTGACGAACCACGTCCGGCCCACGGACGACTCCCGCCCGAGTGTCGGCATGGGGACCCCCTTCGCTCGGGACAAATCTAGCGGCGCACCGGTCGACAATGGGCCGATGCGCATGTTTGCCGCCCTGGTCCCCCCGGCCGACGCCCTGGACGACCTGGAGGCGTTCCTCGAGCCGCGTCGCGATGCCGGCCCCGACCTGCGCTGGACGGACTCGTCCCTGTGGCACGTCACGCTGGCCTTCATGGCACAGGTGCCGGACGGCGCCGTGGAGGACGTCCTCGAGGGTGTGGCCGGCGCCGTCGCCGGCCGGGAGCCGGCGGTCCTTCAGTGCAAGGGTGGCGGTGCCTTCCCCAGTCCCTACGAGGCGCGGGTGACGTGGGTGGGCGTCCAGGGGGATTCCGAGTCGCTGCAGTCCCTGGCCGCACTGTCGCGTGCGGTCCGGCTGGCCTGCGCGCGCGCGGGAGGCGCACCGGCCGGTGGCCCGTTCGTGCCCCATCTCACCCTGGCCCGGTCTCGCCGACCGTTCGAGGCGACGCGCTGGCTGCGGGTCCTCGAGTCCTACGAGGGGCCTGACTGGGACGCCTCCGAGGTGACGCTCTTCGCCTCGCACACCCGCCCCGGCCACGGCCGTGCGCGCTACGAGCCGATGGCCGTGCTGGAGCTGGGGGCCTCGAAGCACTGACGTGAAGGGCGCGACTGTGTCGCCGACCTTCGGTCGCAAGCACCGCCATACGCGCTTTGCGGGAGGCAACGCGAGGTGAACGGTGGCCGTTCGTCCTAGTCGGATGAGGCGATCCACTGGGGGGCGCCCGCTCCTAGCGTTGATGTGCTCGGCACTCGGCGGGCATGTCATCTCGAGAAGGGGCTCATCCATGCGCAAACTTCTGGCAGCCGCAGCCGCGCTGCCGCTTGCCCTCGTCGTGCTCGCGCCGACAGCCAACGCGGGCCCCGCAGGGGGGCAGCTCTCGGGCGCCATCTTCACCACCGACGTCACCGGCGCGCCCGTCAACCTCAACCACTACCTGAACAAGCAGGACGTCTACCTCAACGGCGGTCCGGGCATCAACGCACCGGCCAGCGCGGCCGGCCTGCCTGCCGACATCTACACGTTCCAGGTGACGAACCCGAACGGGAGAACCCTGCTGTCCACCGACGCTCTGGCCTGCCGCCAGTTCACGGTCGACGCCTCAGGGGTCATCCAGAGCGTGGCCCCCAGTGGCGCCTGCCGCCACGCCACGGGCACGGACGCCGAGGACTTGGGCATCACCGTGCAGCTGTATCCGTTCAACGACACGCCGAACCCCGGCGGGGTGTACAAGGTCTGGGTGACGCCCACGTCGCGGCTCGACTGCAAGAACGCCGCCAAGACCGGATGCTTCGTCCCGCGCTACAGCAAGACGGACAACTTCAAGGTCAAGGCCAACGCCGTCGTGGAGATCGACACCCGGTTCTGGAAGAACGGGCAGGCGATCCTCGGCATGGCCGCCGGCTGGACCGACACCGTCGGCGCTTCCAACGTGAAGTTCTCCGAGTACAACCCGGCTGTCCTGGCCTACAACGAGGCGCACGTCGAGTCCGCGGAGCCGGGCACGCACAGCATCGACGTGGCCAACCAGACCGGCTGCACCATCGACTCCGTCACGGGTCCGGACGGTACGAGCTACCGCAGCGGTAACGGCCGGTACAGCATCGCTGTCACCGTGGCCGACTGGAACGCCGGCGACGACACCACGTACCGCGTGGAGGTCTTCTGCAGGTGAGCCCTCACGGCCCGGGGTCGAGACCGACAGCGTCGTCCGGCATCGACCCCGGGCTTCACCACGTGAGGCGCGAAGCCATACCCGGGGGGTGCCCCCAGCAAGGCGCACCAACAGCGCGCCCCAGCCGCGTGCCCGCAGCAGCGTGCCCCCAGCAGGACTCGAACCTGCGACCTAGAGATTAGAAGGCTCTTGCTCTATCCAGCTGAGCTATGGAGGCGTCCGCGCAATTCTAGGCAGACGCTGGCACACCACCGAGCGTGCGCAGTCGGCGCAGCGCCAGCTCGGCCAGGAGGGCCGCGGCGTCCGGCACCACGGAGTCGTCGAAGTCAGCCCGTGGCGAGTGGTTGTCCGGAGCGGTCTCGAAGTCCGGGACCGGGCAGGCGCTGAGGTTGACGTAGGCGCTGGGCACCTTCTGGCCGACGAAGGAGAAGTCCTCGGACCCCATCTCCGGGTCGCGTTGGTGCGCATACCGTTCCGCCCCGAAGAGGTCGACGATCGTGTCCTTGGCGAAGGCGTACTCCGCCTCGTCGTTCATGGTCACCGGGTACCCGCGCAGATGTTCGACCTCGGCCGTCAGCCCGTGTCCTGCGGCGATCTGCGTGGCGAGCAGCTCGATGCGCCGGCTCACCTCGGCGCGCGACTCCTCCGACAGGCTGCGCACCGTCGCCTCGAACACGGCGTCGTCCGGGATGATGTTGTCCTTGGTTCCGCCGACGAACTTCCCGACCGTGATCACGACGGGGTCGAACACGTCGAAGCCGCGGGTCACCAGGGTCTGCAGCGCCAGGACGATCTCGCAGGCCACGGGGATGGGGTCCTTGGCGCGGAACGGCTGGGAGCCGTGGCCTCCGGCCCCCACCACGCGGACCTTCACCTCGTCGGCCGCCGCCATCAGAGGCCCGGGCCGACCGAACCACACGCCCAGCGGATGCTGGGCGGAGTACACGTGCAGGGCGTACGCCGCGTCCACCCGCCGGCCGGCGACCTCGAGCAGTCCTTCGTCGATCATCGGCTCCGCCCCACCCGGCCCCTCCTCCCCCGGCTGGAACATGAACACGACGTCCCCGGTCAGCTCGTCGCGCAGCTCGTGCAGGATCCGCGCTGCCCCGACGAGCCCGGCGACATGGAGGTCATGCCCGCAGGCGTGCATCCTCCCCTCGTGACGAGAGGCGAAGTCCAGGGGGAGGTCCTCGGTCACGGGCAGCGCATCCATGTCTCCCCGCAACAGCACCACCGGAGGGTCCCCGACGGAGCGGTCGGCACCCCGGCCCCGAAGCACCGCCACCACGGACGACAGGCCCTCCCCCCGGATGACCTCCAGGTCGAGGTCGGCGAGGGCGTCGAGGACCAGTCCCTGAGTCAGGGGGAGGTCGAGGCCCACCTCTGGGACTTGGTGCAGCCGCCGTCTGAGGGCTACGAGGTCGGGACCGAGCGACGAGGCGAGATCGAGAGTGCGCACGGCTGCACGCTAGTAGACGCCGAGCAGCTCGCGGCGGCCCGCGCTGAGCGAGTCGAGGAGCTGCCGCTCGGTCGTCAGGGCCTGGTCGTCCCCGGCACTGTGCTGCATCCGCGCACGGAGCAGAGCCAGCTCGCTCGCACAGTCCTGGAACTGCCGCATGGACCGCAGCGCCCGCCTGCCGCCGACGGACCGGGCCCAGACGCGCGCCGACCGGCGCCCGGCCATGGTCGAGAGCATGCGGACCTCGTTCGGAGACAGCCAGCCTGCGTCTGCGTACGGGCTCAGGAACCGGCCGATGAGCCGACCCTCTCGACGCCGGGCCCAGACGACGAACGCCACGAAGGCGATGAAGACGGGCAGCTCCACCACGACGTACACGGTGAGCAGTCCGGCCCCTCCCGTCACGGCGCCGAGGTTCCAGACCGCATGCGACATCGCCGCGAGCAGGTACCCGCACAACGGCGCCAGGACCTTGAGCACACGGCTACGGGTGGTCGCGGCGATGCCGACCCCGATGCCCGTCAGCACGGTGAACAGCGGATGTGCGAACGGGGTGAACAGACAGCGGGAGATGAAGGTCCCCGTCAGCGCCTGGTCGCCACCCTGCGAGTAGGCCATCCCGAGGTACTGGATGTTCTCGGTGAAGGCGAAGCCGGCGGCCACGATCCCGGCGTAGACCATCCCATCGATGATCCCGTCGAACTCTCGGCGGCGGAACAGCAGTACCAGGACGACGAGCAGGCCCTTGCAGAACTCCTCCACCAGCGGTGCCGAGAAGACGGCGGTCGCCGCCATCGCGGCGTCGGTGGCCCCCGTCGCCGACTGGAAGGCGATGTTCGCTCCGGTGTTGAAGATGCCCGCCAGGAGGGCCGCCACGAGGGCGCCCCAGAGGAACGCGACCACGAGGTAGCGCGTCGGCTCCGCCTCGAAGCGGTCGAGCCACAGGAAGGTCGGGATGACGATGCCGAGTGGGATAGCGGCGAGGACGAGCGCCAGCAGGGTCGTGACCAGGCCGAGCGTGGCACCGTAGTAGGCGGCGAGCATGACCGCGGCGAGGCCGAAGCCCACGACGATCATCCCGCCGAGCAACCAGCTGCGCACCCTCGCCCGACCTGCGCCTGCGACGTTCCGCTGGTCCTGGGCCCACGTCATGACCGGCAGGCTAGTCGAGCCGCAGGCAGACCGCGTGTCGGAGGCAACGCATAGGGTGTCCCGGTGACCCAGACGCCTACCGACCGTTCCCTCAACGACCGAATCGTCTGGATCGACTGCGAGATGACCGGCCTGTCGTTGGAGCGCGACGCGCTCATCGAGGTCGCGGCGCTCGTGACGGACTTCGAGCTCAACCAGCTCGGCGACGGGGTCGATCTCGTCATCAAACCGTCGGACGAGGCGCTTGGGCAGATGGAAGACTTCGTGCGCGGCATGCACACGACCTCAGGCCTGCTCGAGGAGCTGGCAGACGGCACCACGATGCCCGAGGCGCAGGAGCAGGTGCTCAGCTACATCCGGCAGTGGGTCCCCGAAGCGCGGAAGGCACCGCTCGGCGGCAACACGGTCGCCACGGACCGCGGGTTCCTCGCCCGCGACATGCCGGAGCTCGAGGCGCACCTCCACTACCGGATCATCGACGTCTCCTCGATCAAGGAGCTGTCCCGCCGGTGGTACCCCAAGGTGTACTTCAACTCGCCCAAGAAGTCCGGTGGCCACCGCGCCTTGGCGGACATCCGCGAGTCCATCGCGGAGCTGAGGTACTACCGCGAGGCGGTGTTCGTGCCGCCGCCAGGGCCGGACAGCGACACTGCCAAGGGCATCGCCGCCCGACACGTCATCGACCCGGACTGAGTCTCTTTCAGTCTGGCGCGGTGGTGAGCGTGTCGACCCGCCTGACCGGCGAGGTGGTCACGACCACCGGGACCGAGCAGGTACTATTGGCGTCGCTCGCGCGACCGGCACCGTCCGGTCGTGTTGCATGGTGGGTGTAGCTCAGCTGGTAGAGCGCCGCGTTGTGGTCGCGGATGTCGCGGGTTCGAGTCCCGTCACTCACCCCAGCAGAAGGCCTCCGAACGCTCGTGGTCGGGGGCCTTCGCCTTCGTTGCAGCGCTGGGGCAGGATTGACGCGTGTTCATCGACTCGACAGCCAAGCGAAGGACGATCCGCATCACTGTGTGGGTCGCCATCCTGGGCCTCGTGCTGGGGGTGCTCGCCACCATCGTGGCCGCCGCGACCGCAGACGCGCACGCGGCGCTGAAGCAGGTCACCCCGGCGGATGGCGCGCAGCTGGACGCACCTCCAGGACAGGTGGTCCTGGTCTTCGACGAGACGGTCAGCAAGAGCTTCGCCACCGTCACGGTCACCGGCCCCTCGGGACAGGTCGAGAGCGGTCGGCCGGAGGTTGTCGGGGACACGGTGACACAGGTCCTCACGGCGAACCTGCCCTCCGGCGAGTACACCGTGGCCTTCCACGTGGTCAGCGACGACGGCCACCCGGTGTCCGACACCTCGCACTTCACCCTCACCCTCCCGGCGCCGGCCGGCTCCGCCTCGGGGTCCGCAACGCCCACCATGACGCCGCTCGACCCTTCCACCACGGCGCCCACCACCGCGCCCACCAGCCAGCGCCAGGTGAAAGTGGCGGGTGCGTCAGGGACGAACGACGGCGCCACCACCCGGGTGGCTCTGGCCGTAGGGGTGGCGGCGCTGGCCCTCGCGGCAGGCACCGCGCTCGTCGCGATGGCACGAGGCGGGCGAGACCCGGGAGATGGGACAGAAGACTGAGGTGGCGGGCCGATTTCACCCCCTTGGCCGCCTGCTGCTAATCTCTCCCCTCGCGCGCCATTAGCTCAATTGGCAGAGCAGCTGACTCTTAATCAGCGGGTTCGGGGTTCGAGTCCCTGATGGCGCACCATAACTCCAGGTCACCGGTTTCGTCGCTCTCGCTCAGGCCTATTAGTCACGGTTTATGGCCCGGTTTTGGGCCGGCGGCCTGCGCCCATGGCTCGCTGGATGGCCTCCGCCGCACCCGGGTTTGTGGGGCCGCGGCCCATGTAGACGTCCTGGGTCATCGAGGGGCGAGCGTGACCGAGCTGGTGGGCAATCGCCCGAGCCGACTGGCCCGCCTCGTCGAGGATGGTGGCGGTCGTCTTGCGGAAGTTGTGGGACGTGATCCAGGACAGCGCGTCAGCGTCGACCGGGGCGGCCGCAACCTCCGCGAGGTCCACGATGGCCTGCCGACGTACTGCCGGGACTGCGTAGTGGTCCAAGAGCGTGGCGACGTCGGTCCGGTCGACGCGGACACGCCCCGTCTCGACCAGACCGATCCGGGTCCGCGGCCAGCCCAGTTGGGACGCGGCGTCGCGCTGAGTGAGGCGGACGGCTCTGCGCGCCTTGGCCAGCTCGATCCCCAGGTCTCGCCGTGCCTGCTGCCGACGGGCGAAGCGGGCCTCCCGGAGCTCGCGTCGCACATTGCTGGGGTCGCGGTGGCCGCCCAGCGCGTCGCAGAAGATCGGTTCGTGGTCGCGTATACCGTGTGCGGCACGTGCCCTCAGCATGTCGAGGCACGTTTCCGGGAGCCTGAGCACCCGCTCTCCCGCGCTTGACTTGGTGGCTGCCCAGACAAGGCCCCTGCCCTTAACGCGGATCACCTGTCGACTGATCTCGACCTCACCGCGATCGAGGTCCACCTCCTGCCACAGCCCCCCAGGGCCTCACCGATCCGGACGCCAGTCGAGAGCATGAACAAGGTCAGGTCCGGAAGATCTGCCCTGACTGCCTTGGGGTTGGCGGCCAACGCCTCGAAGCAGGCGTCGCGCTCCGACCGGTCAAGGGCCCGCGGCCGGCGCCGCGGCTTGACCTCGAGGCGCTCCGCGTCCCGGACGTGGTTCGACGCCATGGCACCGTGCCTCACCGCGAGACCAAGCACGCCCGAGATGACGCTGCGGGACGACTTGGCCGTCGCGGGACTGACCTTGGTCTTGATCGTGCGGATCACGCTGTCCACGAGTGGGGTCGAGATCTCTCCCAGGCGCACCTCCCCCAAGGCGGGCAGCACGTGGTTGTCCAGCTGGCGACGATAGGTGTCGAGGGTCCCAGGGGATCTGCGGCCATCAGCCACCATGTCCGAGACCCGACCCATCCATAGGTCCGCGGCCGTGGAGAACCGGTCGACCGAGCGTAGTGTGCCGCCGTGCCGGACGGCCGTACGTGCACGCAGTCTCTGAAGCAGGTTGGCCTCCGCCTCGGTCTTGCTTCTCGCTCGGGTCTCGACGAGGCGCGTCACTCCGTCGAAGTCGCGGTACTGGGCGCGAGCACGCCAAGACGTCGGTCTCCCTTTGCGGGTGTTGGGGCCGGGAACGAAGCGGATCCGCACCCACGATGCCAGGGCAGCGGTTGTCTAGCCATATCGGGTTCTCAGGACGCGCACTGCTTGCAGCTGTCCACCCACGCGAGCACGTCTTCTGGGACGTAGCGCAGGTGCTTGCCAACCCGTAGGCACGAGAATCCCGGAGAAGCCACGGTGCACGTCCTGCTCGGGCGAGTTCGCCTCAATGGCGACGGACACTCGTGGGAGGGATCCCCCGGCGACCTGCTCATCATCCCGCCCGCCCGGCATTCCCTTGAGGCTCTTGAGGACTCCGCGGTCCTGCTCACGGTGGCGAAGACGGGCACCTGAATGGACATCGAGGGTCTGCGTTGGCACCCGCCTTCATGGCAGTGGTGCAGATGGTCGATGCCGGAAGCCGCTGCTTTTCGCCCAGAATGATGCAAGCATGGATGCCCCCGGATCTGTCGGTCGCGAACGCAAGGACCAACGATTGCTAGCCGAGGGCCCCAGCGACGCTTTCTTCGTCGGCGTCCAGTGGCGATACCACAAGGGTCCTTCAATTGAGGCTGCGGTGGGGTCGGGCTACGGTCACGCAGTGTCGGCGAGTGTCAGTGGCGGGCGGCTGACCGGACCGAGCGGCCGCTGATCTTGCGCGGCTTGATCTCAATGAAAAGGTTGCGAACGCCGTCCGCCCAGGGCACCGGTCCGGTCTCCCAGGCCGACGTGAGCAAGTGGTCGTGAGCGATCGCTTCAGCGAATCCGAGGACGAGAACACTCCAGCCCGACTTGTCCTGCTCATCGATGCCGTCGATCTCGAAGGCGACAGGCGTGCGTCGGGCGAGCCCGGCCAGGGGGCCATACCGGGAGGTGCGGAAGATCACGCTACCGGTGCGGTATTGATAGGTCACTGGCAAGATCTGCGGGCCCTCGGCAGCCACGAAACCGACCCGGCCGACGGTGTGTTGTGCCAGGAGGTCCCTGCAGTCGGTCTCTGACAGCTCAGCCAGATTGCCAGTGGAGGGTTTCTGCTCCTGTGGTGAGGTCATGACCAGACTCCGTTCATTGCCTCGGGGCGGTGAAGATGTAGCCCGTCGGGCCTTCGACCAGTCCTTGTGCCGCCCAGCCTTTCGATCTAACGCCGGGAGGAGTGAGTGCGGTAGTAGTCGCGCCAGATGATCCGGTGCACGGGGATCCATCGGGGCAGCGACCGGATGCCGGGCAGGAAGGGGACGAGCAGGAAGCCCAGGCTCAGCACCATCATCAGCGCCCAGACCAGCGCGTCGGCGTTCGGTGAGGACTTGAAAGGCTCGATCTGGTACCAGAACGTGTACAGCCACAGCCAGGACTGTCCTGGGTAGTTGCCGGTCTCGTTCATCATCCCCCACTGGTCGCCACTGAGGTGCTGTGCCACGGCGTGGTCCTCCAGGTAGGTGCCATCACCGAGGAAGAGGATCGACCCTGTGTAGTCGGTGTCGTAGAAGCCCGGCTCCCCCTGGATCACGCCCTGGAGGGCGCCGGAACTGGCCATCTCCAGCAGGCTCGCGCTCATCGTCGGCACGGGACCGTAATCACCTGATGTGACCTTGGCCGGGTTCCCGTCGGCCGCCGTGGCCAGTGCGTTCCCGTATGCCGTGGCCCAGGAGGCCCGCTGGCCGGGCGATGCTCCGCGCCAGCGGGTCAGCGCCGTGGACAACACGGGGCTCGCTGGCAGGGTTGACAGCGGCGTCACCACGAACTCGTTGGCGGAGTCCACGGGGATCCGCACGCCTGCGGCTTGCTGGGGGCTGAGGGAACCCAGTTTCTGCGCTGCGTCCGGCGTGGAGTTGTAGGGCGGCCCGTAGCCGGCGCTGGGGCTGGTGCCGGCGAGCTCGGCTGTCGCTGTTGCGACAAAGTCGCTGGGCGCCTGCTTGGCCCAGCCCTGCAGCGTCAGGCCTGGCTCGTCGGGTGACCCGAACACCGCGGCCAGGGCCAGGACCATGGCTCCTACGACGACCACGGCGATGACGAACTCCTTGACGAGGTCGTACTCGCGCTTGCGCCCGGCCCAGGGCTGGGCCGCGAGCTCGTCGGCTCGGCCGGTCATGACGACCCCTCGTTCGCGGGGTCTGTGGCCGCGGCCACGGCATCGGGGGAAGCCTCGATCGGGGGTACGACCCCCCGCCTGCGCACCAGCAGGACGTGCAGCACCACGATCACGCCGACGACCAGGGGAAGGAGCGCGACGTGCCACAGCAGCATCTGGCCGACGTTGGTGACGTTGAACCAGGCGCCGATGCCGACCGAGTTCAGGCCGTCCTTGGCCTCCGAGGAGATCCACTGGGAGTCGAAGTTGGTCTGCACGAGGTAGCCGGTGAAGGCGGCGCCGATCGAGGCGAGGAACGACAGCACGCCGGTCATCCACGTCAGAGCGCGCCCGCCCCGCCAGGCCGCCATCCAGAACTTGCCCCACAGGTGCACCACCATGAAGACGAAGAACAGCTCCACCGACCACAGGTGAACGCTGTTGACGAACCGTCCCAGCGAGGACATGTGGTACCACTGCGGCCCCATGACAGTGAGGGCAAGGCCGCTGGCGATGATGAACACGAGTGCGGCCAGCGTCGCGACCCCGAACACGTAGATCCAGGACACCACGTACTCCGGTTGTTCCGAGGGCATCAGCTCCTCCGGCGGGAACGCCCGCACCCCGCGTTCGCGCAGGCGGCCGGTCCATGTGCGATCCACCGTGTCCCGCCGTGGCACCATGCCGCTCATGGCCGACGCCTCGACATCGGGAATGGCACGAGGATCGCGGCCACGAACAACACGATGATGAACCCGATCACCACCAAGTTCGCCACGGAGATCTGGACGACACCCCATGAGAGGTAATGAGGAGGACTCGCCCCGAGCCTCACAGCCACGACCTGGTTCACGTTCATGGCGCCTCCCTGGAGCGCACCGCTGCGCGGTATCCCTTCACGGTACGTGGCTGGCAGGGCCCGACTAGAGCACAAAGTCCCGGATTCGCACAGCCCATGGGCGGTCCTTCCCCGTTGCTGATCTGAAACGTTGTATGGGTTGTGGACGGCGCTGCAGAAACTGAACGATTCCGGCGCCGTTGGCATACCACCCTCCTCCACGAGGTTCGAGTCCCGCCAGAGGGTCGATCTCGCCAGCGACTCCGTCGACGTTAGAGCTAGCACGACGATCGTTAACTTGGGCGAACGGCCAACGACGAGGATGCTGACAGGTCCTCCCGAATTGACTGCGACCACGACCGCGTTCCACTTGCGAGAGCTCAGTTGCGGTTATTCCTCGGTAAGCCAGTCTGGCGGGCTTGGTATCGAGCACTCGCGCCGGACGTCCTGGATCGCGGCGCGCAATGACCGGTTCGGCGACAGCCGCGCCAGTCCGTGCTCGAAGCTCGCAGTGGTCAGCACTAGCCCGGTGGCGTGACATCTCGACCGAACGGGCCGAATGGCTTTGCCAGGCCCTTGCGCCGGTCCACGGCCGCTACGGCCAGCGCGTGGTCGGGTGTGGCGTCGCTGGGCTCCGTGAGCGTTAGGCGTCGGGAGATGCGCACAGACCACCGCACGCTGGCCTACACGACGCGGTTGGACCAGCTGCTGTACGGGTGGAGTCGTTAGGCCGCGGATCGGCGGCCCGATCCGCGGGCCATCCGGCAGTGGAGGCTACTGCTTTTGGTAAGCGTCCACGACGCATGTACTTGGAGATGTGAGCGTCCCCGGCCCACCGCGGGGTCGGGTTCCCCGTGGGTTTGCGCCGGGGTTGGTTAGACCGGCCGGACCTGGGCCCGGGAAACCCACCACGGTGGGGTCACGCTCGCTCGACCCGGGTCCAGCCGGCCCAGCCACGCTCGGCGAGCAGTTCGCGCAGCCGGGGGACAACCGGGTGGTTGCCGGCCATCGAGTCGAGCAGCTGCACGAATGCCGGGTCGTCCATGTGCTCGTCCTGGCGGTCGAGCTGGCCGTTTTGGTCCGCCTCCTCGAAGAGTTCGACGAGCAGGTCGGCCATCTCTCGAAGGAGTGGCTCGTGGTCCTCGGCGCGGCTGCTGAGCAGACCGCCGATGAGCCGGTAGAACCGGACGGTCCTGGGGTCCTCGAGCTGTGCCCGCTTGTCGGCCATGAAGTACGGGATCTGCTCCGGATACCGGGCCGCGATGAGGATCCAGGCGTCCCGCTCGGCCTCGACCAACTGGTCCGGGGCACCGATGCGACGCACGAGCTCGAGGTAGTCGGTCACCTCCTTCGGGACCGCCAGCGTGTCGCCGCCGCCCAGCTGGGCGATCCGGCGGCGGTGGTCCTGCAGCTCGCGGATCTCGCTGCGCAGCCGCCGGTCGATCTCCTGGAGCGCGGCCGCGAAGGTCTCCGGGTCGGCGTCGAGCAGCGCCTGTACCCGGGCCAGGGGCACGCCGGCCTCGGCCAGCGTTCTGATCCGGATGAGCCGGACGACCGCGCCGGCGTCGTACGACCGATAGCCGGAGCTGTCGCGTCCCGGCTCCGGCAGCAGTCCCTTGGCGTGATAGTGCCGGACCGCCCGGATGGTGACTCCGGCGTACGACGCCAGCTGTCCAATGGTGAGCATGCCTCCAGCCTGCATGGTCAGGAGATCTTGCGGCGGTAGACCATCATCGCGATGCCATAGGCGAGGACCAGGACGCCGACGCACCAGGCCAGCGCGGCCCATATGTCGTTGCCGACCGCCTGCTCGGCGTACAGGTTGCGGATCGTGTTGACGATCGACGTGACGGGCTGGTGCTCGGCGAACCAGCGCACCGGGCCCGGCATCCTGTCGGTCGGCACGAACGCAGAGCTGATGAACGGCAGGAAGATGATCGGGTAGGCGAACCCGCCCGCACCGTCGGTGGACTTCGCCGCGAGGCCCGCGATCACGGCGAGCCAGGTGAGCGCTAGCGTGAAGAGGGCGAGAATCCCGGCGACCCCGAGCCACGTGAGCACGCCGGCGCTAGAGCGGAAACCCATCAGCAGGGCGACCAGGACGACGAGTGCGAGGGAGGCGAAGTTAGCCACCACCGAGGTCAGCACGTGCCCCCACAGCACCGCCGAGCGTGCGATCGACATCGACTGGAACCTCTCGAAGATGCCACCCTGCAGGTCCAGGAACAACCGGTACGCGGTGTAGGCGATCCCCGACGCGACCGTGATGAGCAGGATCCCGGGCAAGAGGTAGTTCACGTACTTGACGTCTCCGGTGTCGATCGCGCCGCCGAAGACGTAGACGAAAAGCAGCAGCATGGCGATCGGCGTGATCGCGGTCGTGATGATGGTGTCCGGGCTGCGCAGGATGTGACGCAGGGACCGGCCCAACAGGGTGGCGGTGTCGCCGAACAAGTGCTTGTTCATGACTGGCTCCTCACAGGTCCGCGCCGTCGGGGACGGCCGTAGCGCTCCGACCGATCACCGCGAGGAAGACGTCTTCGAGGGTCGGCTGCTTCTCGACGTACTCGACCTTGGCGGGCGGGAGGAGCCGTTTGAGCTCCGTGAGCGTGCCGTTCACCAGGATCCGGCCCTGGTGGAGGATCGCGATGCGGTCAGCCAGCGCCTCCGCCTCGTCGAGGTACTGCGTGGTGAGCAGCACCGTCGTGCCGCCGGCGGCTAGCTCCCGGACGGCCGCCCACACCTGGAGCCGCGCCTGAGGGTCCAGACCAGTGGTCGGCTCGTCGAGGAAGATCACCGGGGGGCCGCCGATCAGGCTCATCGCGATGTCCAGCCGGCGACGCATCCCGCCCGAGTACGTCGACACCCGGCGGCCCCCCCCGTCGGTTAGCGAGACCCTGGCCAGGAGGGCGTCGGCGGTGCCGCCGCGGTCCGCCAGGTGCCGCAGCTTGGCAATGAGCACCAGGTTCTCCCGCCCGGTGAGGATCTCGTCGACCGCGGCGAACTGCCCGGTGAGACTGATCGACTCGCGCACCTCGGCGGCCTGCGTCGCCACGTCGTAGCCGTGGACCACGGCCGACCCGGCGTCTGCCTTGAGCAGCGTCGAGAGGATCCGGATGAGGGTCGTCTTGCCGGCGCCATTGGAGCCGAGGAGGGCGAAAATGCTGCCCCGCGCGACATCGAAGTCGACCGCGCGCAGGACGTGCACGTCCTTGAAGGACTTCTCCACGCCCTGCACGTGGATGGCTGGGTCAAGAGTCATGACCGCACCTTCCGCTCCGCGCCCTCGATCGCCCCGGTCAGCTGAGCGCGCCCCTTGTCGATCCACTGCTTGCCGCCCCACCCGTCGGCAACCCTCTGGCCGAACTCGACCCGTTCGTCCCCGACGATCGCACGGATCGGCGTCCGGTCGGCTGCGGCTCGCTGCTCCCACGCGTCGGTGAAGTCGCCGAACATCTTGACAACAGTTTCGCCGTCGGTGACGCCGCCGAAATACACCAACGACCGCTGCAGAGCCTCCAGGACGCCGGCGTACGGCTCGAGGAGCGCATCGATCCGGGCGACGTACTGACGGTCCTGCATCTTCTGCTCGAGCGATCCGGTGACCAGCTCGACCCACTTCTCGGCCATCTCAGCCTGCCTCCCGGTGAAGCCCCCGCGGGCCCGTTCCATGCGGAGGCTGTGCTGCCTCCAGACCTAGCCTGCAGGGCTGACCCCGCGTCAAGGTCAAGGCCTGCGCGGCGTCGGCGAGGGCGACGCGCGAATGGAGCGAAACAGCCGCGAGTTGCGGTGCCGCCCGCCGACCAGGTCGGCTCAGCCCTGGCCATGAGGCGGGCCAGAGCGTCCGCAGCATCTCCCTAGAGGACGACGGCGGCGCCCATGGCAACGGTCCGGTCCTCGGGCAGGCGGAAGTACTCGATCGGCGAGGCGGCATTGTGCGCCAGGCCCAGGAACACCCGCTTGCGCCAGGGGCTCATCTCGCGGCCGGGCCCCCGCTGCAGGCTGATGCGTGAGAGGAAGTAGTAGACCGTGTCCGGGTCGATGTCGATGATGCCCTGGTCGCGGGCCACGCCGAGTGCAGCGGGGACGTCCTGGTCCTCCTGGAAGCCGAACCGCAAGGTCAGGTGGGTGATCGCGTCGTAGGGGTCGCCGAGGTGGTCCAGCTCGACGCGATCCTCGTCACGGACGTGGGGAACGTTCTCGGACGTGGTGGTCACGATCAGCACGTTCTCGTGGATGACGTGGTTGAACGTTGCGTTCTCCCGCAACGCCAGCGGGGTCGAGTCCTTGTTCGGGTGCAGGAAGACAGCCGTCCCGGTCACCTTGTCGACCGGGTCCCCGTGCAGCCAGTCAACGAAGGGCTCCAAGGGGCCTTCCATGTCGGTGCGTCGGTCAGTGACGAGGGTGCGGCCGCGCTGCCAGGTGAGCATTACCGTCGCAACGACGAGGGCGATCAGCAGCGGCAACCAGCCGCCGTGGGTGACCTTGGTGAGGTTGGCGCCGAAGTAGGTCAGCTCCAGCACTGCCAAGGGCACGCCCAGCAGTACGAGCCGGCCCCGCCCCCACCCCCATGCCGACTCGGCATAGATGAGGAAGAGCGTCGTGGTGATCAGGAAGGTGCCCGTCACGGCCAGGCCGTAGGCCGTCGCCAGATGCTCGGCGGAACGGAACAGCACGAGCAGCAGCATCACGCCGACGAAAAGGGACCAGTTGACGGCCGCGATGTAGATCTGTCCACGCTCACGCGTGGAGGTGTGGCGCACCGTCAAGCGCGGTAGGTAGCCCAGACGTTCGGCCTGACGGGAGACCGAGTAGGCGCCGGAGATGACCGCCTGGGAGGCGATGACCGTGGCAATCGTCGCCAGCACGACCAGGGGGATCACGAGGACATCGGGGGCCAGGCGGAAGAACGGGTTCGCCGCCGTGCCGGGGTCCTTGAGGATGAGTGCGCCCTGGCCTAGGTAGTTGAGCGTCAGAGCAGGAAACACCATCAGGAACCAGGCGCGCCGGATGGGCCCAGCTCCGAAGTGCCCCATGTCGGCGTACAGGGCCTCTGCCCCGGTGATCGCCAGGACGACGGCGCCCATGGCGACGAATGCGGTGACCCGGTGTTCCGCCACGAAGAGCACGGCGTAGTGGGGTGACAGCCCGCGCACGATGGCCGGGTCACGCGCCACCTGCGCGCCTCCCAGTACCGCGAGCACGGCAAACCACAGCACCATGATGGGGCCGAAGAACCTGCCCACCAGGTGCGTGCCGAAGCGCTGGACGCCGAACAGGACCGCGATGATGACGGCGCCGATCGGCACCACGAGGTGGTCCAGTTCGGGTGTGGCGACCGAGAGGCCCTCGATCGCTGACATCACGGAGATCGCCGGCGTGATGACGCTGTCGCCGTAGAACAGGGAAGCCCCCAGGACCCCGAGCAACATGACGAGCCCGAACCGCCTGCCACCAGGCCGGACCGCCCCGCGCGCCAGAGCCGCCAACGCCATGACGCCGCCCTCGCCGTCGTTGTCGGCCCTCAAGATGAAGACCACATACTTCACCGACACCACGAGCGTGATCGACCAGAAGACCAGCGAGATCACGCCGTAGACGTCGCCGGGCGTGGGCTTGACCATGTTGTGGTCGATGGAGAAGACGGTCTGCACCGCATACAGCGGGCTTGTGCCGATGTCGCCGAAGACCACGCCGAGGGCGCCAAGAGCCAGCGGAACCCATCCCCTGCGGGAGTCGTCGGGATTCTCAGTCACAAGTCGAGGATCCTCCCATGCAGGCGCAATCGATGACCATCCGCGTCCCTGGGTGTGGCTCACCGGTGCGCCCGGCCCGGTGCGCGAGCCCATGGAGCAGTCGCTAGAGGGGCGTCAAGATCCGACGGTGCGCCGCTAAGGATGCGTTAAGGGTCCTATCGAGGCGTCCAGGCTGCGGCAGGCTGACGCCGTGAGCGGTCAGCGTATTCACGTCGGGGTTTCGGTTCAGGCGGCACAGCGGCTTGGCCACGGCGTCGCCCTGACGTCGGCCGGACTTGTTGTCCAGGCTGTCGAGGACCACGACATGGTGTTCTTGCAGGCCTACAGCCCTTCCGACTCGACCCGGTCTTTCTTGCTCAGTCTGACTCATCGCCCGGTTGTCGAGGGAATCTCCTCCCTCACTGCCCTGGGGAGATTGCACGCCACATGTTGGGGCTTGGCGTTCGGGGTGGGCAGCCTTGCCCCCGGTGCCCACGTGCGGTTTGAGTCGGACACGCTGCGGCACTCAACGACAGCCGTGTGCGCCGTGCAGCGGTTGGCCCTCGACTGTTGGGTGGCCGATGCCGAAGGGGTCTTCAGAAGCGCCGTGCTGCTGGTGGACGGACGCGAGCGAGCTCGTACTCGGTTGGCGCCAGGCCCGTGAGTCCAGACCAGTCAGTAGTGACGACCACCACCCGGGCGAGCTCAAGGCGCCAGCGACAGATCCGAGGAAACCGTGTCTGGGACTACCGAGTCTCTGAAGAGGTTGTTCATAGGTCGTGCGATGGCCAGCCACCGGCTCGGGGAGACGCTGCTGCCCAAGAAGCTTGCGCTGCCGGTCTTCTGCTCGGATCCGATTTCCTCGGTCGCGTACGCCACCGAACAGATCGTGCTGGTCCTTGGCACGGCGGGCGCGGCAGCCTTCTTGGGCCTGGCGGCGCCGATCTCAGTTGCCGTGGCACTGCTACTGGCGGTGGTCGTCGCCTCCTACCGGCAGACCTGCTACGCCTACCCCAACGGCGGCGGCGCCTATGTGGTGAGCAAGGAGAATCTTGGACAGAGCGCATCGCTGACCGCGGCCGCCGCCCTGTTGGTCGACTACGTGATGACGGTCGCGGTATCAGTCGTCTCTGGCGTGGTGGCCATCATCTCCGCGCTACCGTCCCTGGCCCCGTATGCCGTGGAGCTCTCCGTCGGCTTCGTGGCCCTCCTGGCGCTGATCAACCTGCGGGGCGTGAAGGAGTCGGGCACCGCGTTCGCGTTCCCGACCTACGCGTTCGTGGGGCTGACCCTGCTGCTGCTGGCCACCGGCGCCTACCGCGCGGTAAACAGCGCCATCCCTGAAGCCTCCAGCGCGCACCTACAGCTGAAGCACACCGCTCAGGTCGGAGGGATCTTCACGCTCCTACTGTGCCTGCGCGCGTTCGCGTCGGGCTGTACTGCACTGACCGGGGTGGAAGCCATCAGCAACGGTGTCCCCGCCTTCAAGAAGCCCAAGAGCAAGAATGCGGCCACCACCCTCCTGATCATGGGCGCCCTGGCAATCACCATGTTCTCCGGGATCACAGCGCTGGCGCTGGCCACGCACGCCCGGGCGTACCATGACGGGAATCCGTCGGTGATCAGCCAGATCGCCGATGCCATCTGGGGACGGGGCGTTTTGTTCTATGCCTTTCAGACGGCTACGGCCGGGATCCTCGTGCTGGCGGCGAACACCGCCTTCAACGGCTTCCCGACCTTGGCCTCGATCCTGGCGAAGGACCGCTTCCTGCCCCACCAGCTGCACAACCGTGGAGACCGCCTTGCTTTCAGCAACGGCATCATCCTGCTGGCCGGAGTCTCGATCGTCCTGATCATCGGCTTCGACGCCAACATCGACAAGCTCATCCAGCTCTACATCGTCGGCGTCTTCACCTCCTTCACCCTCTCCCAGGCCGGCATGGTCCGACACTGGCGAGGCGAGCTCGGCAGGACCGGCGACCCGGCACGCCGGCGCGCCATCCACCGCTCCCAGCTCATCAACGGCACCGGCGCGGCGGTGACGGCCCTGGTCCTGGTGATCGTCGTGCGCTACAAGTTCCTCGCCGGTGCCTATCTGGCCATCGCGGCAATGGTGGCCATCTTCCTGCTCATGCGGGCGATCCGCCGCCACTACGACGCGGTCGAGCTCGAACTGCAACCCGCACCGGGCGGCGTCATGCTTCCGAGCCGCAACCACGCCATTGTCCTGGTCTCCAAGCTGCACGCACCCACCATTCGCGCCCTCGCGTACGCAAAGGCCACCAGGCCCTCACACCTGATCGCGTTGACGGTGGCCGTTGACCAGGACGACGAGCGGAAGCTGCGAGCCGACTGGGACTACCGCGGGTTGGACATCCCGCTGACGATCGTCGCCTCCCCGTTCCGGGAGGTCACCCGCCCCGTCCTTGAGTACATCGGCCACATCCGGCGAGAAAGCCCCCGAGACGTGATCACCGTCTTCATCCCCGAATACGTCGTGGGGCACTGGTGGGAACACCTGCTCCACAACCAAAGCGCCCTGCGCCTCAAGGGCCGTCTGCTGTACCAGCCCGGGGTCATGGTCACCTCCGTTCCCTACCAGCTGCGCTCCTCCAGCCAGGCGCTGGACAACACCGATGAAGTCCCGGTTGCCGCCGCTGAGGCTCACTAGTCAACGCGAGTTCGAATCTGCCTGAAGGTGAGGACTACGCCGGTCGCGGCCACCATGCGAAGTCACGGTGCACGAGCGTCGTACCGCCCAGATTGGGCGCCGCGTGTTCGGGGCCAACCAGGGCCGCGCTGGGCATATCGCTCGAGTGCAAGTCTCCCTCAACGACGCAGACGCGCCAGACCGGTGGCCACGTTGGCAGGGCTCCAGCGGACGTGCTCGACGCGCTGTCCGGCGGGGCTCCTCCACGACGGTGATCAATGCCTCACGACACCACAAGCAGCCGACCGCCGACAACTCACCCCCTCCGTCGCGTTCTGCCCAGGGCCGCCGCATGCTCGTTGCGCTCAAAGCCCAGCACGTCCATCACGGACTGGACCTTGGCCCGTGTTGCAGGGGTCACTGGACCCTCGCTGTTGGCCACGCGGGAGACCGTCTTGATACTCACCCCGGCGAGCTCGGCGACATCTTTCATAGTGGCCGACCGCGGCGAAGACGTTCCCGGCCAGCGCTCCCCGTCAGGGATGCAGGGCGGCTGGGACGCACTTCGGACCCCTGCCATCAGTTCCCGCAAACTGGAGCAGCGACGGAGCCGCGCCGCACGATGGGACAGGGCAGGATGACGTGCTCCACCGGCGGTTCAGGCTCACCCTTCTCGCCGGCAAGCAGTCGACCGATCAAGTGGTGGACGGCCCACGCACCCATCGCATAGTGGGGCAGGGCAAGCGTCGTCAGTCCTGGGTACAGCCCATCGGCGATGATGTCCTGGTTGTCGATGCTCACGACGGAGAGTTCCCGGGGGATGCTGATGTTCAGCTCGTACGCGGCCCGGTATACACCCATCGCCATGCGGTCGTTGTAGGCGAATATGGCAGTAGGGCGGCGTCGCTGGGTCAGGAGCCTGAGACCGGTGCGATAACCGCCGAGAGTCTCGGACTCGTCGGCCACGACCAGGCTCGGTCGGTATCGGATCCCAGCTGCCTGGAGGGCGTCGCGATAGCCCTGCAAACGTCCGCGGGTGGCAGGGATGTCGTCGACATTGGTCACGAACCCAATTTCGCGATGGCCATGGTCGATGAGCTCCTGCACAGCACCCAGGCCGCTCCCGTACTCGTCGGGGACCACTGAGGACAAGGAACCGTCCGCTGTGATGCAGTCGACGAGCACGACCGGCAGCACGGAGAGGCCAGCGGGCATGGTCACCTGCCGGTGGTACCACGCGCCGTACAAGACACCGTCGACCTGGTTCTTCAGCAGAGTGCGCACCTCACGCCGCTCGACATCAGGATTCTCTCCCGTTGAGTACAGCGTGACGACCCACCCGAGCTCCGACGCCTTCTCCTGTGCGCCCAGAATGATCTGCCCCGCATACGGGGTGGTCACGATCCGGTCGCTGAGGAATGCCAAGGTCTGGGAGCGCTGTCGCCGCAATCCACGTGCCAGGCCGTTGGGCGAGTAACCCAACCGCTGCGCGGCGGCTTCGACCCGCTGGCGCGTCTCGTCCTTGATGCGCGCGGTCTTCACCCCGTTCAGCGCATGGGACACAGTCGTCACCGAAACGCCGGCTTCGTGGGCGACATCGCGGATCGTGGGCTTGTTAGGGGGCATGGCATGCCTGTCGTCGGGGACTCCTCCAGACGCACATCGCGCAGAGGGACAAAACTGTTTGGCAAACGTAGAACCGTCCCGCTAGCGCTGTCAACAGAGCCCTCAGTGAAGGCAACCTGAGGCAGCACCGCCACCTGCGCCCGCCCTTGGATCTAGTTGCTCGTAAATGCCTGTAACGGTAGCGATAGTGTACGCCAGACTCGCCCGATCTTGCCGAAGGTCTTGACGTCTCGGCGAAGCGCCTGCTTCACTCTCGGCATAAGACAAAAGCATTTGGCACAGGACCGGCCCACCAGCCTTAGTTTCCCTGCCGCCCCTCTTCAACGTCGCCCGGACGCGGGCGTCGACACTCCCCGAACCATCGTCAAAGGAGACGAAAGTGCATCTCACCTCCCGCGTCACCGCGGCGGCAGTTGCCGCGTCCGTGTCGGTCCTGCTGGCTGCTTGCGACAGCGGCACCGAGGGTGCCTCCTCCGGAGCGAGCGGCAAGTACTCGGCCCCGCCCTCGAACACCAAGGCAACCCTGTCGATCGCCAACTGGGGCAACCCCGGCGACGAGAAGATCTACAACGACGCGATCGCGCGTTTCCACAAGAAGTATCCGAACGTGCAGGTCAAGGACAACATGTCCCAGGTCGTCAACTGGGGCGACTACATCAACAAGATCCAGTCCTCGATCGCCTCAGGCGACGCCCCGGACATCATCAACATCGCCACTGAGGGTGTGGAGTACGGCCTCAACAAGAAGCTGTTTCAGCCGCTGACCAACTACACCAGCCAGGACTCGTCGGTGAAAAGCCTCCTGGATGACGTCAGCCCTGCTCTGATCGAGGGCTTCTCCAAGGACGGGCAGACCTACCTGCTCCCGAACAACTGGAACACGATGCTCGTGTACTACAACCCCGAGCTGTTCAAGCAGGCCGGCATCAACAGGCCCGCCGACAACTGGACCCGGGAGGACTTCCTGACCATCGCCAGGAAGCTGACCAGGACCTCGGGCGGTAAGAAGGTCTACGGGTTCGGCATCCCGACGTACACGTTCGCGTACATGCCCTGGATCTACTCCAACAACGCCTCGACGGCATCGGCGGACCTCAAGAGCCCCACTCTCGATGACCCAGGCACCGTTGATGCGATCCGCTTCATCTCGGACCTGGTGTTCAAGGAGAAGGTGGCGCCGAACCCCACCGGTGGAGACCCGACGTCGCTGTTCCAGGCCGGCCAGATCGCGATGACTGCAGCCCCGGCGAACTTGGCCGCAAGCTTGGCCAAGAACCCATCGTTCAAGTACGACGTCCTGCCGATGCCGGGCAACAAGTCGCAGACGAACGTGTTCGGCGCCGCAGGCTTCGGCATGTACTCCGGTTCCAAGAACAAGGACCTGGCATGGGAGCTGCTCAAGGAGCTCGCCAGTCAGGACACCCAGAAGCTTTGGGCCGCCGGAGGGTCATCCAACCCGACCACGAACACGGCGCAGAAGTCTGAAGCGTTCACCCAGGGCAAGCCGCACGCTGAGCTGTTCTACAACCAGATCGACCACGCCAAGCCCGTTGCGGCGCCAACCTTCTTCGCCGCGCTCGACACCGCGTTCCAGAAGGCCATGACCTCGGTGTACGCCAGCGGTGATGTCGAAAAGGCGCTGAAGCAGGCCAACGACGAAGTGAAAGCGACGGCCTCGCAGAATGGCTGACGCTCGACTGACCGCACCGGCGGCCGCTGTGGCCGCCGGTGCGGGCGACCGGCGCAGGCACAGGGAGGCCCGCGCTGGATACCTGTTCGTCGCTCCCTCGCTGCTCGGGTTCATCGTCTTCGTCCTCGGCCCACTGATCGCGGTGGCGTACTTCAGCTTCACCCGCTACGACGTGCTGACTTCGCCCCAGTTCGCGGGACTGGCGAACTACCGCCGCCTCCTGACGGACGCCCGACTCCACGCGGTCTACCTCAACACCGTCCTCTACGTCGTTGCCGCCGTCGTTCTCATCAACGGGTTCGCGCTCGTGCTGGCGGTGCTCCTGCACCAGCGCATGCCTCACTTCCTCACCCTGATCTTCCGGTCGGTCTACTTCTTCCCCTCCCTGGTGTCGCTGGTCTACATCTCCCTCATCTGGCAGGCCCTGTTCCAGCACGACACAGGGCTGGTCAACTACTACCTCGGACAGGTAGGGGTCGGGCCGCAGAGCTGGCTGAACAGCACGTCCCTGTCGCGATGGACGGTCGTCGTCGTCGACGTGTGGAGGAACCTGGGGCTGGCCATGCTCATCTTCGTCGCGGCCTTGCAGGACGTGCCCGCCGAGTTGGAGGAGGCCGCGCAGATCGACGGGGCAGGCCCCATCACCACGTTCCGCAAGATCATCATGCCGATGATCTCCCAGGCGATCTTCTTCAACGTCACCATCACCGTCATCGGCGCGTTCCAGATCTACGAATCGGTCATCGTCCTGACCAACGGGGGACCAGGAGATTCCACGCGCAGCGTCGTGATGTACCTGGCCGAACGTGCGTTCTCCGACTTCCAGATCGGATATGCCTCCGCCATCGCGATGACCCTGTTCGTCGTGATTCTGACGGCCACGCTCATCCAGTTCCGTCTCAGAAGATCGTGGGTGCACTATGAGTGAGACCACCCTCACCAGGACCGACCGCTCCATGCCCACCGCGCGGCTGCTGCGCCGGCGCCGTCGCCCGCCCACTGCCACTGTGGTGTGCGTCGTCCTCTTGGCTCTGGGGACCGTCGGCATGCTCGCCCCGTTCGCGTACATGCTCGTGACCGCGCTCAAGAGCGCACAGCACGCGTACGACCTGCCGCCGGACTGGTACCCCAAGGAGTTCCACTGGCAAAACTTCACCGACGCGATCAATGGACCGCTACCGCTGCTTCGGAACCTGTGGAACAGCGCCTTCATCGCAGCCATCACGACTCTTGGCATGTTGATCACAGCGCCCATGGCCGGGTACGCGTTCGCGCACCTGCGCTTCCCCGGACGCAACGGTCTGTTCGTCCTGCTGTTGGCGGCGCTCATGGTCCCGATCCAGGTGACAGTCATCCCGCTGTTCCTCATCATGCGCAACCTGCACCTGATCAACACCCCATGGAGCCTGATCCTGCCCCAGGTCACCGGCGCGTTCGGCGTCTTCCTCATGCGCCAGTTCTTCCTGTCGGTGCCTAGGGAACTTTTCGAGGCCGCAAAGGTCGACGGCGCAAACGAGTGGACGATCTACCGAGCGGTGGCCCTACCCCTGGTGAAGAACGGACTCAGCGCGCTGGGGATCTTGACCTTTCTGACGAGTTGGAACGCCTACTTCGCACCATCCATCTTCCTGAACAGTCAGGACTCCGCCACGCTGCCCCTTGCGCTGGTGCTCATGCGCGGCCCGTTCAGCACCGGCCAGATCAACGTCATCATGGCCGCCACCACCTTTGCCGTCGTCCCGGCCTTCATCGTGTACCTCATCGCCCAGCGCTGGATCATCGCCGGCCTTACCAGCTCGGCCGTGAAGGGATAGCGCGGCCCCCACCAGCCTGGCCACACCTCACACGCATGTCATCGGTTCCCCCGTCATGTGAAGCGTTCCTCTGCCATGCCCACCCACACTGCCCACGGAGGCTCACCTAATGGACTCACCACTGTCATCCCTGACCAGACGACAGGACGCTCGGACCGCCCGCGTCTCCAGTTGGGACCAGCGCGGACGCAACCAGGACAACTGGACGATCGGCCCTGGGGAGACGCGGGTCCTTGCCGACCTCGAGGGTCCGGGCCAGCTCACCCACATCTGGACCACGCAGTTCTGCCGCCAAGTGCTCGGGCCCGGGCTGCTGCAGCCCGAGGACACCGAGCAGACGGCTCCCGTGCTCGAGATCCACAACGCCCTCGGCCTGAACTGGGAGCAGCCCGACCCGGACTACTACCGCAAGGTGCTCCTGCGCATCACCTGGGACGACGAGCCGAACCCGGCCGTACTCGTCCCCCTCGGCGACTTCTTCGGCATCGGCCATTGTCTGCCGAACAGCTACAGCTCCGCCCTGTTCACCGTCTCCGCCAAGCCTGAGGAGTCGTTGATCTTCGGTGGCAGCGCCGCCTTGAACTGCTGGGTCCCCATGCCGTTCAACCGACGAGCCAAGGTCGAGATCGTCAACGAGAACGACCTGCCCCTGACGATGTACTTCTACATCGACTATGAGCTGTTCCGGCAGCAACTGCCCGAGCACACGGTGTACTTCCATGCCCGGTGGACGCGCAGCGACCCCTGCGACGGGTGGGGCCCGCAGCTGCAGACGAACAGCCCCGAGACGAACGTGGCGCACCTGAGCGACGAGGGCAACTTCGTTCTCCTGGAGACGACCGGCTCGGGCCACTACATCGGCTGCAACCTGTCGGTGCACCACCGACAAGGCAGCTGGTGGGGCGAGGGCGACGACATGATCTTCATCGACGACGACACGTGGCCCCCGAGCCTGCACGGCACCGGAACCGAGGACTACTTCAACCACGCGTGGGGCATGCAGAAGAACGCCTACGCCTACCACGGCACGATCGTGCATGAGAGTGACGTGCCCGGATACTCCGTCACCTACCGCCAACACGTCGTCGACCCGGTCCGCTTCTCCTCCCGGATCAAGGTGTCCATCGAACACGGGCACGCCAACCACCTCTCCGACGACTGGGCTGCAACCGCGTACTGGTACCAGACCCTGCCGTCACCGCCGCAGGACATCGCACCGCTTGCTCAGCGGCTTCCGCACCGACCGTCGACCTCACCGGCACCGGCTCCAGTTGCGGCACCACAGGACATGTCCGCCGAAGTCCAGGAGCGAACCCGCGCAGCCGCTGACCGCTTCGAGACCTACCAGGAGCGCATGCGCGCCCGGGCCAACCAACGCGCTGAACGCTCCAGAGCTGAGGCACGGGCGAACACTGAGCATGCCGCTGACATCCGCCGGCGGTTCCAGTGACGGGCGCTGACGCTGTGCCAGGAGCGCGCAACCGGCCCGCGGTCCACTTCACCGCGCAGGAAGGCTGGATCAACGACCCCTTCGGCATCGGGTGGCACAACGGCACCTACCACCTGTACTACCAGGCTGTGCCTGGACAGGTTGTCTGGGGACCGAACTGCCACTGGGGACGAGCCACCTCTCCCGACCTCGTCCACTGGACGGAGCAGCCTATGGCCCTGGTTCCCGAACCGTTCGAGGTGGGGTGCTGGTCCGGCAGCGTCGTCTACGACGGCGATGCCCCTGAGCTTTTCTACACCCGTGTCGGCGGAGGTAACTGGGCTATCGGGCAGGTCGCGCACGCGACCGTCGATGAGTCGTGCCCGGGCCGATGGAAGAGCTTGCCCTCAGATGTCCTCATTGCCGGCCCGCCGCCGGGGGTGCAGGCGACCTCCTATCGCGACCCGTTCATCTTCCGCCGCGACGAAGGTGATTGGGGCATGCTGATGGGCGCCGCCCTTGCTGACGGAACGGCCGCAGCTTTGCACTACCACTCCGCCGACCTTCGTGAGTGGACCTACGACGGCATCCTGTGCGCCCGACGCAGCACCCGAGCGGACGAGGTCTGGACCGGAACTCTGTGGGAGTGCCCGCAGCTGTTTCGCCTGGATGACCAGTGGGTGCTACTGATCTCCGTCTGGGAGGACGACGAGCTGTACCACGTCGTCGCGGCCACCGGGGACTACGACGGCTCGCGCTTCACCCCACGACGCTGGCAACGGCTCACGCACGGAGAGTCGGCATACGCCATGGCAGCGTTCCAAGACCGCAACGGCATGCGATGCGTTATGTCGTGGCTTCGGGAGGAGCCGCGCAACAACGAACGCCTCGTGCAACGTGCCGGGGCGCACTCGGTGGCAGCCGTCGTTGAGTTCGACGTGGCTGGGAATCTGGTGCTGCGCCCACACCCGGACGTGGACGCACTACGAGGACCGGTCCAGACCGGTCACGCATCCCCGCAGGGCACCTCCTACGATTGGGAAGGCGCCGCCGTCCACCTGCAGATGTCCACGGCGGAGTCCGGGCACATCAGCATGCTGGACGGTGACCACGAGCGCGCCTTCCTCGACCTCGACGCCCACTCGGGCGCCCTGGTGATCTCGCGACCAGGTTTCGGCAAGGATGAAACCTTACCCGTCCCCACCGACGGCGCAGATGTCACCGTCCTGCTGGACGGCGACATCGTCGAAGTCTTCTCCGCGGCCGGCTACGGCGCCTACCGCGTACCCGCTACCGCGCCAGGGCATGCCGGGACGCTCCGCTTCACCGGGCCCGCAACAGCGGAACCCGTTGTCCGGCCCCTGCAGCTGCAACCGCGAACCACCGACACCGCACGCTCCGTTCCGTGACGAAAGGCGAACACCTCATGACGATCCGTAGCAACGATGGCGCCACGCACTCGCCGTTGCCACAGCCCACGCGCTCCTATTCGCGCGAGGCGGCGCAGGCCGCGTTCCTGCTCGGCGGGATTGGCACCGGAAATGTCTCCGTCGGCGCCAGGGCCGAACTGCGCGACTGGGAGATCTTCAACTGGCCGGGCAAAGGTAACCGTCTGCCGTTCTCGTTCTTCGCCCTGCGCGCCCAGGCCCCCGGCACGGACCCTGTCATCCGCGTCCTGGAGTCCCAGCTGACCGCACCGCACGCGCTGTCGCACGGGTACTTCAACGGTGACCTCGCGGGCCTCCCCCGGTTCACCGACTCAAGCCTGCGCGCGACCTACCCGTTCGCGACGGTTGAACTGTCCGAGCCGGGCCTCCCGCTAAGGGTAACGATGGAGGCGTTCACTCCCTTCATTCCCGGAGATGCACCCGCCTCCGCCATCCCTGGGGCAATCATTCGATATCGGGTCACCAATCTCACCGACGAGGAGCTTGACGTCTCGGTGATCGGGTCCTTCGCCAATGCCACCGGGTACCAGGGTGAGGACGTCTTCGGAAACCTCAAGCTTGCCGGTGAAGTGACCAACGAACGCCGAGACGGTGACGGTGTAACCGGGATCTACTTCACGAGCGATCTGCCCGAGAACCATGAGGGCTTCGGCAGCATGGCTATCGCTGCGACGGGCGAGGACGTCACAGCCCGACCCACGTGGGTCCTGGGTCAGTGGACGGACAGCGCCCAGGACTTCTGGAACACTTTGGCCAGCGGCGGGCGTATCGCCGAGATCGCCGTCGACGAGTCCGGCGTCGGCTCGGAACTAGCCAACCATCTGGATTTCAGCTACCTGCGGCTGCGCGAAAAGGTCGGATCGGTCGACTCGCGCCAGGTGCTAGCGGCCGGGTGCACCGAGACGTTCGAGTTCGCCCTGACGTGGTTCTACCCGAACCGGCCAAAGGGCTGGGTCGAGGTCGACGCGGACCTGGAGCGTCACCGGACCGGAGGGTACGACCTCATCCGGAACCACTACGCCACGCACTACACGGACGCGTGGGACGTCCTCCAGCACCTTGTAGGCGACCTTCCGCAGTTGGAGTCCAAGAGCCGCGCATTCACGCACGCGCTGTACGAGTCAAGCTTGCCCGCCTCTGTCCTAGAAGCGGTGGCCGACAACATCACCGTGTTGCGCAGTCACACCTGCTTCTGGCTCGAGGATGGCAACTTCTACGGGTGGGAGGGCGTGCGGAACTACGTCGGCTGCGGCCTCGGCAACGTCAACCACGTCTGGAACTACGCGCAGACCGTTGCGTTCCTGTTCCCACAGCTCGAGATGACAATGCGCGACCTAGAGTTCAGGACCGAGATCGGCGACGACGGATCCTTGCCGTTCCGGTCCCGGCAGTCCCTGGACGATGAGCGCTGGCAGATGGTGCCGGCCGCCGACGGGCAGCTCGGCGCCATCATCAGGGTCTGTCGAGAGTGGCGTCTGACGGGTGACACCGCTTGGGTGCGTGAGTTGTGGCCAGCCGTGCAGAAGGCGATGCAGTACTCGCTGAACTACTGGGACTCCAACGGTGACCTTGTCCCCGACACTCAGCAGAGCAACACCTACGACATCGAGTTCTACGGCCCGAACGGGATGATGGGCAGTCTGATGGTGGCGGCCCTTCGCGCGTGCGCGGACATCGCTGACGGTGTCGATGACGACAGTGCTGCGCAGAAGTACCGGGAACTGGCCGAGACGTCGGCGGCCAACCTGGACGGCACTTGCTGGAATGGCTCGTTCTACGAGCAGCGCATCGACGACCCGGACGAGTACCGCTATCAGTTCGGTCCGGGAATCCACTCCGACCAGCTCCTTGGCCAGTTCATGGCCCACGTCGCCGGTCTGGGGCACATCCTTCCCCGGGAGCACGTGCGGGCGGCGCTGAGGACGATCCGACGACACAACTTCGTGGATGCGATGGAGGACGTGCACACGGTGCAGCGGGTCTACGCCCTGAACGACGAACCAGGCCTGGTTCTGTGCTCATGGCCCGACGGCGGCCGGCCCCGGTTCCCGTTCGGATACAGCGACGAGGTGTGGACGGGGGTGGAGTACCAGGTCGCGGCCAGCCTCATCTACGAAGGGGAGGTCACCGACGCAGTCACCATCGTCGACGCGGTCCGTTCCCGGCAGGACGGATTCCGGCGAAACCCGTGGAGCGAGAACGAGGCGGGGCACCACTACAGCAGGTCCTTGGCGAGTTGGGGTCTTATCACAGGCATGCTCGGGTTCAGCGCCGACCTGGGCCGCGCCCGGGTGAAGTTTGAACCGAAGTTCGACACGGAGGAGTTCTCGTGTTTTTGGGCTCACGGTCGCGGGTGGGGCACCTACCGGCACGAGCGGGACGCGGACGGAACCATCAAAGCGGTCGTCGACGTGCTCCACGGAACGCTCGGCGCGACCGAAGTTGACGCGCCCGTGCCTGTTCAGGTGCGCACCGCACGGTGACCGCCAGCCCAGGCGCTCGCTAACCCAGGGTGCGGTACCTGATTGTCTGGGTGTCGGTGACTGGGCAACAAGGCATGCGGGGCCGGATACCCCGCTGCTATGGTCCGGCAACGGCCGACGGCGTCCGATGGACGCCGTCCGCGGCAGCTCCCCGTTGCCGGTCGGGGACTGGGGCCAGCTCACCCCGTCGCGCAGGCCAGCCCCTTGGCGAGTTTGGCAAGTACGACGAAGAGGTGCGTGCCCATTGTGCGGCTGACCAACCCACCGACCCGCAGCTCGGCTGGCGCCTTAACACCGATAGGAAAGATCGACCCGGACATCGCAGCCCGAGCTCGCACCGACCGCGGTAGGCAACAGGCATTGTTTTCAAGTGCGGAAAGCGCGAGGTGCCCAGAGCAACGGCCGTCACGCCCCCGGCCAGGAAGGCCGCGGCAACGAAGCTGTCGGGGCAGGGAGCATGATATCAATCTCCAGTGACGGTCCCACGTAGACCGCAGCCCTGGAACCGACGTTCCACAGGAGCGGCAGGCGCGGAGCCTAGGAGCGTCACCGAAAGGCGGCTTGCCAGCCTTTTCGCTCGAGGTCTATGGAGGGAGGGGTAGTTGCACAGAGGGCACGGGCGTAGTCCTCGTGCTGCCGCTCTGATCACGCGGCAGCACGAGCCACCAAGGCCGTAGCCGTGCACGGGTCCGAGCAGGAGAGGCTGATGTACGCCGCCATCGACGACCTTGTTGGCACCGTGCCATGCCACGACGAATGGAAGAGCGCGTTCACCCTCCGCTACATCGACTTCACCCCAATCCAGCCCCTCCTGCCGTCACTCGATCCGCGGTCGGCGCGACTGACATCTCCGGCGAAGACCACTCCTCTCAACTCCAAGGCACAAATCACCGCACCCAGAATCCCGAGCGTCGACCCAGAGTGAGAAGGGCAAACCACTGCATGGAGTGCGCGCATGCGCGGGAGCCACATGGGGGCACAAGCCCGAACGTCACATAGCAAGACACCCTGTCCACCCTGCAACGCTTGCGCAGGTCCGACAAGGTGCCCGTTGGCGGAGCTGAGGGGATTCGAACCCTGGCCTTCTCATTGCGAAGGGCCCATAGCGACCTGGCACTCGTTGAGCCGTGCTTCACGCGGCGCGACCTGACTGCATCCACTGCAGGCCGTACCAGCGTGGGAGCACAACCGGGGCACACGCCCCAAGCGCAGGCGGTCCTCCCCCATGCTCGGGATCGGTGATACTGCCACCCTTTCCCCAGGCATCGGTGCCTACCAATCGAGTACCGGTCGCGCAGGTAACGCCTCGATGGGAGCACCATGGAGCCGTTTGACTTGGTGGCTGCTCGCCGTGCTTGCCGGGGTCACGGTGCGGCACTTCGCCCAGATAGGGCGTGCCTCGGGGTGTCGACGACGCTCGAAAACGAGGCCATAGCGACGCTTGAAAACGAGGCCACCCAGACAGATTGGATGGGTGATCTCAGTGGAGGATTGGGCTCTGATCCGGCGGCTGGT
>NZ_JAPYZV010000003.1 GCF_027812955.1 Pedococcus sp. 5OH_020 | reverse complement strand
AGCCACACCCCACCCGGGGGCTCTCACCTCGTCAACACGACTCGCCTGCCACCAACCTCATGGCCGGGTACACCTAGGTAGCGTCGTCGTCGTACGGCGTTGCCACCGCTGGGTCGTACGTCGACGCCGCGGGCGAGGAGATCGCGCTCGAAGCATCCGTGCCAGCAGACTCCTCGGCCGGTCCGGGGTCCATCAGCGCCTCCCTGACGATGCGCCGCGGGTCGTACTGCCGGGGGTCGTACTGTCGCCAGTTGATGTCGTCGAACTCCGGTCCCATCTGCTCCCGAAGCTGGCCCTTCGCCCCTTCCGCCATGGCCCGGGCCTGACGTACGAGCCGGCCCAGCTTCGCGGCATACTCCGGCAGCCGCTCGGGTCCGAGGATGACCACAGCCACCACGATGAGGGCGACGAACTCCCAGCCGTTGACGTCAAGCACCGTGCGCTCGCATCAGCTTCCCGAGGTCCCCGAGAGGGTCAGCGTCACGCTGATCATCCGGCTGCCGCGGCGGACCTTCATGGAGACCTTGTCACCGACGCTCTTGGCGCGGATCGCCACGACCAGGTCGTCCGGGTCCGAGACGCGTCGGCCGTCGAACTCCACGATGACGTCGCCTGGGCGGACCCCGGCCTTGCCCGCTGGCCCCTTGGGGTCGACGGGGTCACCACTCTGCGCCGACTTCTCGGCAAGGATCCGGACACCGTCCCCCTGGTACTGCCGATCGAGCACCACGCCGATGATGGGGTGTTGTGCCTTGCCGGTCTTGATCAGCTGCTCTGCAGTAGTCATGACCTGGTCGCTCGGGATGGAGAACCCGACGCCGATGTTGCCGGACTGGAGGCCCGTCGTGCCCGGCACCCGGGCTATCGCCGAGTTGATCCCGATGACCTGCCCCTGCATGTTGAGCAGCGGGCCGCCGCTGTTGCCGGGGTTGATAGCGGCGTCGGTCTGGATGGCGTTGATGTAGGACTGGGTGTCGCCGTCGCCGCCGGGGCTCACCGGACGGTTCAGCGCGCTGACGATCCCTGCGGTGACAGTCGACTCCAGGCCCAGCGGGGCCCCCATCGCGATGACCTCGTCGCCGACCACGACGTTCTTCGAGGGCCCGATCGTGAGCGGCTGGAGGTCGGTGCGCCCCGTCTTCAGGACGGCCAGGTCGTACGAGCTGTCCCGACCTTGGATGGTGCCCTTGATCTCCGTGCCGTTCGACAGCTCGATGGTGATGCTGCCGCCGTCTGCCGCGCCCGCGACCACGTGGTTGTTCGTGACGATGTGGCCGTCGTGGTCCAGCACGAAACCGGAGCCGGTTCCGGCGCCGTCCGCGCCCTCCACCTTGATGGTCACCACGCTGGGCAGCGCCTTGGCTGCGATGTTGGCGATGCTGCCTGTCGGCCGAGCTGTGGAGCCCGCACCCGCGGAGGGGATGGAGGACGGCGTGCGGTCCAGCCTGCCGAAGTCCACCCGGTCCGTGGCTTCCAACCAGCCCCCGAACATGCCTCCGAGCACGGCCGCCACGAGGGCAGCCACAGAAGCGACGGCGACGAGGGCACCCCAGCCAGGCCCCTTCTGGTGTGGTGCCGAGAGGGGAGGCTGCTGGCCGACCCAGTGGGCCTGGCGGCCGGCATAGCCGGCATCGGCCGACGTCGCGGTAACCGGGTCCCAGGGGCCCGGCTCGGCTCGGCCTGCAGCCGGGGTCGGGCCCTGTCCGGAGTACGGCGGACCGGGCGGCCCCATGCCGGCGCCCTGGTCGGCGGGCCAACCCGTCGGCTCGTGCCCGCCACCAGGGGGCGGGCTGGTCGGGCCGGTGGGCGGGTCGCCCCGATGACCGGGCGAACCGGCCGAACCGGTCGGCTGGTAGGCCGAACCAGGAGCGACGTACCCCTCGCGGCCCCCTTCGTGCGCCCAGCCAGCCCCCGCGCCGGCAGGGGTTCCAGGCCACTGCAGGTCCTGGGTCTGCGAAACGTCCAGCTCCTGCGTCTGCGAGAAGCCGGAGGCGCCATCCGGCCCCGGGGGCGGCGCGGGCGAAGTGGCGGAGAACGCGTCAGTCCGGGGGGCGGGCGGGGCCCACGGATCCCAGGCCTCCTCGGGGCGCTCGCCCGGGGCGGGCGCAGGTGCCGGGGCGGCTGCGTCGGACCCGGGTGCCTGCTCCGGCTGGCCACCCGCCGGCCCGCGCTCGTCGCTCATGGTGTCGATTCTGCCGAACGGCCCCCAGGTGCGCTCACGCTGGGTGGCGTCGTGGGCGTCCCGGCGCGGAAAACCCCCGGGCTACCGAGGCCGCGCACGGTGAACGCCGCTGTCGCGAAGCCCGCGTTGGCGGTGCGCGGCGACTGCACGACCGGGGAGACCGGCGTCGTCGGCGACGTCGCGGCTGTCCCCGTCACGACGACGCTCCAGGCAGCCGCCGCCGTAGCCCCCGCTGCCAGTCCCGCGAAGACCGTCGCGCGGCGCGCCGAGCGGTGCAGGGCCGGAGTGCCACGGTCGACCACCGGAATCGGCGCCACCGCCACCGACGGCGGCCACCGTAGGTCCTGTCGGCGGGGGCCGGAGGCGGCTGCGGGGTCGTCCTCGGGCGCGTCGAGCCGGACGGTCGAAGCCGCCATCGCCAGCAGCATCCCGCGCAGGTCCCCCGGCACGTCGGCCTTGGCCGGGCCCCGCAGGGAGGCCAGCACACGGCGTTCGTCCTCCACGGCGGCTCGGCAGCACAGACACGCCACGACATGCCGGTCCCAGCGCAACAGCGAGGCACCGTCCATCAACCGGTCGGCGTACGCAGTGAGCTCCTCACCGAGACAACGGCCCGTCGTGGCACCGCTACGAGCGCCGCTCAGGCCGGTCCAGGTGAGCCGGTTCACCGCGACCCCGGCACCGCCCGGCGCAGCACCGGGATCCGTCGCCTCGAGGCGGCGGCACGCTCGACGTCCACCGCGGGGCGCCCCAGTGCCGGGTCCCGGTGCGCCAGTGCCTCCCGCAGCTGCGCCCGTCCCCGGTGGATCCGAGAACGAACCGTGCCGAGCTTTACCCCGAGAGTCGCTGCGATCTCCTCGTACGACAGGCCCTCGATGTCGCACAGCACGACGGCCGCCCGGAAGTCCGGCGACAGCGCGTCCAGGGCCCGCTGGACGTCGTCGTCGAAGTGCGTGGCGTCGAAGGCCGCCTCTGGACCCGCCTCGCGGGTGGGCAGCCGGGCCGCGCTCTCGTCCGAGAGCGCGTCGAAGCGGATGCGCTGCTTACGGCGCATCTTGTCCAGGAAGACGTTCGTCGTGATCCGGTGCAACCAGCCCTCGAACGTGCCGGGCTGGTAGGAGTGGAGCGAGCGGAAGACGCGGATGAAGACGTCGTGGGTGAGGTCCTCGGCGTCGTGCGGGTTGCCGGTCAGGCGGTAGGCCAGCCGGTAGACCCGCGCAGAGTGCTGCTCGACGATCTCCTCCCAGGTGGGCGGCACCCAGCTCTGGACATCCCCCTGCGGCGCGCCGATCGTGTCGGTCGCGGTCACGTCCTCACCTCCATCGGGCACCGGTGGGCGCCATTCATGCTCCCCGGTGTGACGACCGGATACCCCCGATGGTTCCCGACCAACCTGAGCGTTTCCTGTATGACGCCCGCCGAGTGTGCTGAACCTGCGGCAGTAGGGTTTGGCGCATGAGTGCACAGAAGCCGGCCAGCTGGGCCTACGCCGAGGAGTTCGTCACCGAGAACCAGGTGATCGAGGAGGCCCGCCGCCGCGGCGAGGAGCTGGGCGCCGTGCCCGTCGGCAACGGTGCGGGAGTCCTGCTGCGGCTGCTCGCCGCGGCGGTGAAGGCCCGCTCGGTCATCGAGGTGGGCACCGGCGCCGGGACGTCCGGCCTGTGGCTGCTCCAGGGCATGCCGGACGACGGCATCCTCACGACCATCGACGTGGAAGCCGAGCACCAGGCGGCCGCGAAGAAGGCGTACGCGCAGGCCGGCATCGCCCACCAGCGTACCCGGGTCATCACGGGACGGGCGCTCGACGTACTGCCGCGCATGACCGACGGCGCCTACGACATGGTGGTGGTCGACGCCGACAAGTCGGACTACCCCGCGTACGTCGAGCACGGCATCCGGCTGCTGCGGTCCGGCGGCGTTCTCGTCCTGGACAACATGCTGTGGCACGACAAGGTCGCCGACCCCGCGGCCCGTGACCCGCAGACCACGGTGCTGCGCGACCTCGGCAAGCAGCTGCGGGACGACGACCGGCTGGTGCCGGCCCTGCTCCCGGTCGGCGACGGAGTACTGGCCGCGGTCAAGCGCTAGGAGTCCGCTCAGCAGCGGACGGCCGGCAGCTCACCGAACCGACCCCAGCCCGCGAGGTGGTCACGCTGTGCCGGGGCCTGGCCCTCGGCGGAAGCCCTCGGGTCCCTCGGCGATGGCGACCACCTCGAACGGCTCGATGACCGTCGGGGCGGAGCCGATGATGGCGCTCCCGGCCGACTCGGCCGCGCCCTCGCTGAACTCCTTCAGGAAGTCGTCGCGGTACACCTGCTGGTCGAAGACGTAGGTGCCTTCGAACCACTGCCCCTCGACCATGCGCCACGTCTTGAAGGCCAGCCCGTCGAGGAACATGAACCTGGCCATCGAGGTCCCGATGACGTAGTCGCGCAGCCTGGTCGCGACGTCACGCGGCGCATCCTCCAGCGACCAGCGCACCGACAACCCGTATCCCGCGTTCACGCCATCTCCTCCAGCCAGCTGAGCAGCAGGCGGGCGCCGAAGCCCGTCCCACCCTTGGTCAGGAGCCCACGGTCGACGTCGGAGCGACCCACCCCGGCAATGTCGAGGTGCGCCCAGCGCCGTCCGCCCACGAACTCACGAAGGAACAATGCTGCCGTGATCGAGCCCGCGCCGACAGCGCTGCCCGCGATGTGGTTGACGTCGGCCACGCTGCTGTCGAGAGCGGGGCGGTAGTCCTCCACGAGAGGGAAGCGCCAGAGCGGCTCACCGGTCGCCTCTGCGGCGCGGAGCAGCGCCGACGCGAGGGCGTCATCGTTCGCGTAGAGGGGCGCCATCGAACGGCCGAGGGCCACCCGGGCCGCTCCCGTGAGGGTCGCGATGTCGACCAGCACGTCGGGTCCAAGCCTGGCGTCGGCGTAGGCCAGGGCGTCCGCCATGACGATCCGCCCCTCGGCGTCGGTGTTGCCGATCTCCACAGTCCGTCCGCCATAGTGCGTCACCACGTCCGACGGGCGGTAGGAGCCGCCTCCGAAGGCGTTCTCCGCGAGCGCCAGGAGGCCCGTGACACGCACGCCGACGCTGAGCTCACGGCAGGCGGCCAGGACCGCCAGCACGATGGCCGCACCCGACATGTCGGTCTTCATGGCCAGCATGCCTTCGGCAGGCTTGACGTCCAGGCCACCGGTGTCGAAGGTGATGCCCTTGCCGACGAGCACGACCTTGGCCGTCGCCGGCGTGGCACCCTCGGGCGTGTAGTCCAGCTGCACCAGGCGGGGCGGGGTCGCCGAGCCGCTGCCCACCGCGAGCAGACCGCCGAACCCCTCGCGCCTCAGCTCGCGCTCGGACCACACCATGACGTCCAGCCCGGCGCGTCCAGCCAGCGCCCGTGCCTGGCTCGCGAGCCAGGCAGGGTTCTTGATGTTCGAGGGGACCACCGCGAGGTTACGGGCCAGCATGGTGGCGCGGGCGCGGGAGAGGGCCGAGGCGACGACGTGCTGCGCGAAGGAGCCGACGAGCGTCACCCCACCGGCCGGGCTCTCCGGCGGCTTCGAGTGCTCCGCGAGCCAGCGGGGGCTGGAGTAGCCGCCGAGCGCCGCCCCCTCGACGAACGCCCCCTGCGCCGACGCGGGGCTACCGTCGGCCACGACCGACACCACGTGCGCGCGGCCCCGCCCCGCGCGACCTACGGCGGCCCCCGCTGCGCGAAGCTCCTCGTCGGTGCCCTCACCGACCCCCACCAGCAGCACGTGCCGAGCGGCCCGCTCCCCGGGCACCAGAGGCAGCCGGGTGGTGCTGCCGGCTTCGGCCGTCGGCTCGTACGCCGCCTGCACGCGCCCCGCGTCGAGCCCCACCAGCTCCAGTGCCTCGGCGGTCCCACCCGAGGACGGCAGTCCGCCGGTGGGTACCGGAACGGCAAGCAGCAGGTCGGTGGGGTCCAGGTCGGCCAGCACGTCGGCCAGGGGGCCGAGTCGGCAGAACCAGTCGCCGGCGGAGGGGGCGAGGAGCTGGGCAGCGGGCACGGGCTCGACCCTACCTACCGGCTGACGCTTCACAGCACTCACGGCGGACATGCGAAACCCCCGTCGGCTGGAACCGAAGGGGGTTTCGCACAGGGACTGCAGCGACCTACTTGAGGCCCTCACAGTTGTCGATGGCGTTGCCGAGGGCGCGGACCTCGTCAGGGGTCATCTCCACCACGAGCCGCCCGCCGCCTTCGAGGGGCATGCGCAGGACGATGCCACGGCCTTCCTTGGTCACCTCGAGCGGGCCGTCACCGGTCCTCGGCTTCATCGCCGCCATGGGCGTGTCCCCTTCCGTATGGCGTGGTCTGCTGCTGGGCACGCGGGTCCACGCCAGTGCTGATGTCCATCCCGTGCGTGCCAGATTTGCTCCATTATCTCGTGAACGTGCTCACAGGCGAAATCCGGGCCGCACGGCGTCCGGGCATGATGACCCCATGACATCCGAGGCGCCACCGACCCCGCCCACAGAGCCCCGCCAGCCGGCGTCGCGGGAGGGCAGCAGCCCGGTGCTGCTGGAACGCGACGGCGCCGTGGCGACGGTCCGGCTGAACCGTCCAGAGGCGATGAACTCGCTGAGCATCGCCACCAAGGAGGCCCTGCTCGAGGCGCTGGTCGAGGTCGCCGAGGACAGCCGCGTGCGCTGCGTGGTCCTCACCGGGTCCGGCCGGGCGTTCTGCGTCGGACAGGATCTGCGTGAGCATATCGGTCTGCTGCAGAACGACGACCCGTCGTTGTGGGACACCGTGCCGGCGCACTACAACCCCATCGTGGAGCTGCTGGCGACCATGAACAAGCCGGTCGTGGCTGCCCTCAACGGAGTCGCGGCCGGTGCCGGCGCTGCCTTCGCCATGGCCGCCGACTTCCGGATCATGGTGGACAGCGCCGGGTTCAACCTCGCTTTCGCCGGCATCGCCCTGTCCTGCGACTCGGGGTCGTCCTGGGCGCTGCAGCGGCTGGTCGGCCCCGCGCGGGCCAAGGAGCTGCTGCTCCTGCCGCGTACCGTCCCGGCAGCGGAGTGCCTCTCGCTGGGCCTCGTGACGCAGGTGGTGAGCGCCGAGGACCTGGACGGGGCCGTCTCCGAGCTGGCGCAGACGCTGGCGGCCGGTCCGACCCTGGCCTACGGGTCGATCCGACGCTCCGTCGCGTTCAGCGCGGGACATCCTCTGAGCGAGTCCCTCGCCCAGGAGGCGGAGTACATGGCGCTTACCGGCGCCAGTGCGGACCATCGGGCGGCCGTGGACGCCTTCTTGGCCAAGGAGCAGCCGACCTTCACGGGTCGGTGAGCGCACGGGGTCACGGAGGCGCTGCGCCCCACGGAACATAGGTCAGGAGCGTGCAGGTGAACCAGAACAGGCCTCCGAGCGAGGCGACCGCCACGACAGCCACGCGGCGCCTCCAGTGCGGGACGACCGTTGCTCCGGTCGACGTCCTCATCGCCACGGACGCCACGAGGGCGGTGATGGGGAAGTCCAGGAGCAGGAACCGCCACATGCTCGTGATGGGCCGCACGACGGCCAGCAGGTACAACGGGTAGGCCAGTGCCCAGACCCGCAGCTCGAGGGCCAGCCAGCGGCCGTGGCGGCCGAGCACCAGCGCGACGTACGTCGCGACGAGCGACACCAGGACGGCGACGCCCGCGACGCCGTGCGCGTCCCAGGCCCACGCCAACCACAGCACGAAGGGCCCTGACTCCGGCTTCTGCCCCCAGGCCGCCTGGACATCGAAGAAGGCCATCGGCAGGCCGCTTGCCACGCCGACGACCACGGGCCACAGGATCGAGGAGGCCGCGGTCGCGACGAGCATGATCGTGGCGGTGAGGCGCTGACCCGCCAGAGGCGCCACGCCGCGGATCCGGTCGTCGCGCCAGCGCAGCGCAAGGTGCGCGATCGCCGCGCAGGCAATGGCCGGCGCAGCAGCCCGAGTCACGCCCAACGCCAGCGCGACGACGGCGAGGACGGCATACCGGCGCTGCATCAGGAGAAGGAGCGACCACGCGATGAGGACAGCCGCGAGCGGCTCCGTGTACGGCATGACGAGGATGCCGGTGGCCGGGTAGAGGCACCACAGGGCAGCGGCGACCAGCGCCAGCCGCTCACGGGCGGGCTGGGGCGAGGCGTGCATGGCGAACCGCAGACAGCGCCAGACGACCAGGGTCGCAGCTCCTCCGAGGACCAGGTTGAGCAGCACGGCGGCGGGCAGGAACGGCAGACCGGTCGCCATCAGACCGCGCACGAGCATCGGGAAGGCCGGGTAGAACGCCCAGGCGCTGTAGGTCAGCAACCCGGTCTGTGGGTCCGCGGGAAGCGGCACGGGATAGCCCTGCCGCGCGATGCGCGAGTACCAGATCCCGTCCCAGCCGGAGAGGATGTCTGCGACCGTCGGGTCGAGGTGGCCGACCCCGGCCGGAGTCTGGAACCAGGTGGCGGCCACCCACATCGCAACGAACACGACGACCCTCGTGGCCGCGTACACCACGAGCAGCAGCACCACCGGGTGGCGCAGCATCCATCGGCTGGCCTCGCTTCGACCCCGGGACGTGCGCAGGTCCCCGAGGGTCTCCGACAGCTGACGCACGGTGCTCACGGCGGGTAGTCCGAGGGAGGCACGAAGATCAGCAGCTTCCAGATCCACGCGACCTGTCCCACGATGCCGAGGACGACGAGGACGCTCGCGCGCAGCCACAGCCAGCGGGCGGCTCGGTCCACCCACGCCCCACCGAGCACGACCGCCAGCAGGGGGAAGAGCGGGATGGCGTAGCGGAAGATGCTCGTCAGCGGGTCCAGGACCAGCGCGAGGTACGCCGGGTAGGCCAGGCACCACGTACGCAGCTCGGGTCCCAGACGGGTGGCCCAGGGTCCGCAGGTCAGCACGATGAGGGTCATGACGACCGCGGCGAGGCCCACCGGTCCGTAGACCGAAGCCCCGTCGAAACCTCGGAAGACCCATTCCGACATCCACAGCCACGGCTTGAGAGGCACGATGTCGGCGCCGGCCCGCCAGGCGGCCATCGTCCGGGTGTAGGCGGAGCTGGAACCGGTCACCGACCAGGCGATGAGGGGCCACAGCACCGCGGAGAGGGCGCAGGCCAGCAGCGCAGCGGCGCCCGCGGCATACTCCCCGCGAGACACGGGCCTGGAGCTGCGGTCCCGCCAGCGCAGGAACAGCGCCACAGCGACCACGACGAGGACAGGGGCCGCGATGGGCCTGGTGAGCCCGAGCAGCAGGGCGAGGACTGCGGTCGCGCCCCACGCCTGGCGCAGCACCGCCCACAGCAGACCGCAGAGGACCAGCATCGCCATGGACTCGGTGTAGGCGAGCTGCAACGACACGGCGGCCGGGTAGGCGGCCCACACGACGACCGTCGCGAGGGCGACCCGCTCGCCGAGGCGCTCGGACAGCAGCCGGGCCATCACCAGGGCCGCACCGAGCCCACACACCAGTGCGAGCGTCGACCCCACGGCGGGGAATCCGAGGCTGGTCAGCGACATCAGCACCCTGGCGAGCAGCGGGAAGAGCGGGTAGAACGCCCAGGCGTTCTGGGCGACATGGCCCGCGGCGTCGACCGGCAGGTGCCGGGGGTAGCCATGCTCGGCCACCTCGCGGTACCAGCTGCCGTCCCAGAGCACCGTCATGTCGATGAAGTCCACATGCGGACCGGTCCAGTCCGGCATCACGGTCTGGTCCCGGGTGGCCAGCAGGAGAAGCAGCCCGGAGACGGCCCGCAGGGCCAGGTAGATGGCAGCCACCCTCACGGTGAGGGTGCGCGTCATGGCCTGCCGCCCGCCCGATGACAGCCTAGGAGATGGTCGTCGACGACACCGCAGGCCTGCATGGCGGCATACATGGTGGTGGGCCCCACGAAGACGAAACGGGCCTTCTTGAGCGCCTTCGCCAGGGCCACACTCTCGGGGGAGGTGGAACGCACGTCAGAAGGCTCCACCGGAGACCGGTGATCGCGCGGCGCGTGGGACCACATGAGCTCGTCCAGACCGCCGTGCTCGCGCAGCGCCAGCACCGCACGGGCGTTGTGGATCGCAGCGTCGATCTTGAGCCGGTTCCGCACGATGCCCGCGTCGGCCAGGAGGCGGGTGCGGTCGTGGTCACCGAACGAGGCCACAGCGTCGGCGTCGAAGCCTGCGAAGGCCGTCCGGAACGCGGGCCGCTTGCGCAGGATGGTGAGCCAGGACAGCCCCGACTGGAAGGCCTCGAGGGTGAGGCGTTCATAGAGGGCCTGCTCGCCGTGCACCGGCACTCCCCACTCCGTGTCGTGGTAGGCCAGGTAGTCGGCCGTCGAACCGGCCCAGGGACAGCGGGGCAGCCCGTCGGCCCCCACGACCACGCCCGTCACGCTGGCCCGGACCCTGCTTCGGCGCGCCGGATCATCGCATCGAGGGCACGGCCGTAGAGCCACTCGGTGCCGCGAACGGCAGCGGGGGCGAGGGCGCGCTTGAACGGTAGGGGACGGATGACCACGTCCACATGCCATTCCAGACGAGAGCCGCGAGGGTCGGGTTCAACGCGGGCGGCGACGCCGCCTCCCAGGACCCGCCCCGTCTTGACCACCCGGAACATCCCTGCCTGTCCGCCTCGAGGCGGCTCCCACTCGGTCAGGAGCATGGAGTCGGAGAACCCCACCGGGCCGATGCCGCTGGACCCGGAGAACCCCCAGCCCACCCGGGGCTCGCCGTCGTCGAGCCGCATCCGGGTCAAGGGCATCCAGCCGCCGTAGGCACCGAAGTCCGTGACGACGTCCCAGAGCGCAGCGGGCGGCGCGGTCGTGGTCCGGTAGAGGCTGAGAGAGGCCATGGGTCAGCGGCGCTGTCCGCCGCCGGCCTCGAGCTCGAGGATACGGGCCTGCAGACGGTCCAGCACGGCGTCGACCTGGTCCATCCGGTAGCCCCGCAGCGCCGTGTCGAAGCGGATGGCCGAGATCTCGTCCGCCGTGAAGTCCTCGGGCAGCACCGGGTCGCTCTGCGTGGTGGTCGCCGCAGCCATCGGGTCGTAGCCCACCCTCCCGACGAGCATCGCCGCGAAGGCGCCGACCAGGAGGACGGCCATCACGATGAACAGGACCCAGATCACGGAGGTGATCGTTGCACGAACTGCTGAGGGCGACCTATTCAGCCTGCCGTGCCATACCGGTCGAGGTCGTGCGGGCGACGCATGGGAGAGGCGAGCGCGCTGCGGGTCAGCATCTCGACGAAAGCCGGCACGTCGTCCGGCGCCAGCCGCACCGTCGCCCGGCAGACGCTGTCCTGCCAGATGGACAGCACCACCCGACCGCTCTCCGGGTGTCCGGAGACCCGCACGGTGCGACCGGCGACGTCCCGACCCACCATGACGTCGCCATGTCGCGGCAGGGGCGAGATGGTCACCAGCCCATCATCGAGCAGTGGCGGGCCGGCCGTCCATCACTCGTTCGGGCCGCTTCGGCACCAGCCGCGGCCACTACGTCGGTGATCTGGGCCGCTCCGCAGGAGCGGCGGCCAGTCCGTGGTCACTCCGGCCGCTGGGGCGCGGGCAGCTGCTCGTCCGCCTCGATGACCAGGCGGACCGCCTCCTCGACGTCGTCGGTCACGTGCAGCAGGTCGATGTCCTTCCGGCTCACCGTGCCCGCCTCGAGCACGGTGCCGGTGAGCCAGTCGAACAACCCGCCCCAGTACGAGCTGCCGATCAGGACGATGGGGAAGGACGTGACCTTCTGGGTCTGGACGAGCGTCATCGCCTCGAAAAGCTCGTCCAGCGTGCCGAACCCGCCGGGCAGCACGATGAAGCCCTGCGCGTACTTCACGAACATCGTCTTGCGGGCGAAGAAGTACCGGAAGTTCACGCCCAGGTTGACGTAGGGGTTCAGACCCTGCTCGAACGGCAGCTCGATCCCCAGGCCCACGGACGCGCCACCGGCCTCGGCAGCACCACGGTTGGCCGCCTCCATGGCTCCCGGTCCGCCGCCGGTGATCACGGCGTACCCGGCCTCCACGAGGCGCCGACCGACCTGCCGACCGAGCTCGTAGAACGCAGAGCCCTCTCGGGTCCGCGCGGAGCCGAAGACACTGACGGCCGGTCCCAGCTCGGCCAGCGCCCCGAAGCCTTCGACGAACTCACTCTGGATCCGCATGACACGCCACGGGTCGGTGTGCAGCCAGTCGGTGGAGCCGTGGCTGTCGAGGAGCCGCTGGTCCGTCGTCGACGCCGGCACCCTGGACCCGCGCAGCGTCACCGGTCCGGTGTGGTAGTCGTAGTCGCGCTCCATGGCGCCTGCCGTCTGGGCGTGGTCCGTCACGGCACCCAAACTACGCGAGGGCCTGGCTGCGCCGCCCTACGGCCGCACCGCCGCACCGCCGCCCTACTGCCGCACCGCCGCACCGCCGCGCTGCGGCCTAGGCGAGCCAGCGCAACAACGCCGCCTCCGCGGCCTCGAGCTGGTCGACCGGACAGCGCTCGTCGTCATGGTGGGCGAGGTTCGGGTCCCCCGGTCCGAAGTTGACCGCCGGGATGTCCATCGCCGAGAAGCGCGCCACGTCCGTCCAGCCCTCCTTCGCGATCACCGGCAGGCCCAGACTCTCGACGAACGCCTTCGCGGCCGGCAGGTCCAGCCCTGGCCGGGCCCCTGGCGCGTTGTCGAGGCACACCACGTCGAAACCCTCGAAGAGGTCTCGCACGTGCGCCAGTGCCTCGTCCGCGGACTTGTCGGGGGCGTACCGGTAGTTCACCGTGACGACGCACTCGTCCGGGATGACGTTGCCCGCGATCCCGCCCCGGATGCCCGTCGCGTTCATCGCCTCGTGGTACTCGAGCCCGTCCACGGCCACGGTGGTGGCCTCGTACGCCGTCAGCCGGGTGAGGATCGCGGTGGCCTCGTGGATGGCGTTCTTCCCCCGCCACGGTCGCGCCGAGTGCGCCGCCACTCCTCGCGCCGTCACGTCGACGCGCAGGGTGCCCTTGCAGCCGCCCTCGACCCGGCTGGCGGTCGGCTCGAGCAGCACGGCGAAGTCGGCGTCCTCGATCAGGTCCGGACGTTGCTCCTGGATGTGCAGCAGGCCGTTGTGCTGGCTGTCGATCTCCTCCCCCTCGTAGAACACGAACGTGAGATCGCGACTGGGCTCTGTCACCAGCGCCGCCTTGAGCTGGACCGCGACGCCCCCCTTCATGTCGACCGTGCCACGGCCCACGAGGTCGCCCCCCTCCCGCCGGGTGGGCAGGTTCGCGGGATGCTTCGTCAGTGGCACCGTGTCGATGTGTCCGGCGAGGACCACACGCTCGGTCCGTCCGAGCGCGGTGCGGGCGACGAGCGTGTTGCCGATCCGGGTGACCTCGAGCTGCGGGAGAGGGGCCAGCGCCACCTCGATGGCGTCGCACACGGCCCTCTCGTTGCCACTGACCGACTCGATGTCGCACAGCGCCGCGGTGAGGGTGACGACGTCGGCGTGAAGGTCGAGCTGGGGGGCGTTGGCCATGCCGCAACCCTATCCAGCGTCCCGGGTGCCGTCCCCGCTCCCCTAGGCTGGGAACCATGAATGGCGAGCGCAGAGCGTGGGGTTTCGGCCTGGCGACCATCCATGACGACGGAGCCGTCCTCGACACCTGGTACCCCTCGCCCGCGCTCGGGGCACGCCCGGCGCAGGAGGTAGCACCGCAGGAGCTGGGGGCGCTCGAGGGCAAGGACGACGTCCGCCGGGTACGTCGTCAGCTGGTGACCACCGAGATCGACCTGGATGCCGCCCCGGCCGACCCGGCCGACGCCTACCTTCGCCTCCACCTGTTGTCCCACTGCCTCGTCGAGCCCAACAGCGTCAACCTCGAGGGCCTCTTCGGCGTGCTCGTCAACGTCGTGTGGACGACCCAGGGGCCCTGCGCTGTCGAGGGGTTCGAGCTGACCCGCGCGACGATGCAGGCGCGGGGGCCCGTCCAGGTGCTGGGCGTCGACAAGTTCCCCCGCATGACCGACTACGTCGTACCCACCGGTGTCCGGATCGGCGACGCCGACCGGGTGCGCCTCGGTGCACACCTTGCGCCGGGGACGACGGTCATGCACGAGGGTTTCGTGAACTTCAACGCCGGCACCCTGGGCACCTCGATGGTCGAGGGACGGATCAGCCAGGGGGTCGTGGTCGGTGACGGCTCCGACATCGGCGGCGGAGCGTCGACCATGGGCACGCTGTCCGGCGGCGGCACGGAGCGGGTCAGCATCGGCCGGCGGTGTCTGCTCGGTGCGGAGTCGGGTCTGGGCATCGCGCTCGGCGACGACTGTGTGGTCGAAGCGGGGCTGTACCTCACGTCAGGCACGAAGGTCACCCTCCCCGACGGCCAGGTCGTCAAGGCACGTGAGCTTTCCGGCCGGGACGGCCTGCTGTTCCTGCGGAACTCCGTCACCGGGGCTGTGCAGGCTCGCGCCCGAGACGGCCACGGCGTCGCCCTCAACTCCGCACTGCATGCCAACGACTAGGCGCGGAGTCGTCCTCGCGGAGGCGAGGCCGCAGGCAGGCATGAGGGGTCTCGCCACTCGGGTGGTCCTGCTGGTGTTCGCCGTCGGCCTCGTGCTCGCGGCGGTGGTCGGCGCCCGGGGCGTGCTGCACAACTTCGGCGGGCCGCGCTGCCAGGCCACGGCGCTGGGCACGAGTGTGGACTTCGACCCCAGCCAGACCGCCTACGCGGCGACCATCGAAGCGGTGGCCGAGAAGCGAGGCCTGCCTGCCCGCGCGGCGACCATCGCCATCGCCACCGCGATCCAGGAGTCCAAGCTGCGCAACCTCAAGTACGGCGACCGCGACTCGGTCGGGCTCTTCCAGCAGCGGCCGAGCCAGGGCTGGGGCACGCAGGAGCAGATCCTGGACCCGGTCTACGCCAGTAACAGGTTCTACGACGCCCTCGTCAAGATCGACGGGTACGAGACCATGAAGATCACCCAGATCGCGCAGAAGGTCCAGAAGAGCGCCTACCCGGACGCCTACGCGGACCACGAGCAGGAAGGGCGGCTGCTCGCCTCGACGCTCAGCGGTCACTCCCCCGCCGGGCTCGGCTGCCGGCTCAACGACGCGTCCACCGGTGACCCCGCCGCCCTCAAGGCCGCGCTGAGGAACGAGCTCGGGGTCACCTCGTCTGTCTCCGGCCACACCCTGAGGGTCCGCGCGTCGTCGGAACGCGCCGCGTGGGGCTCCGGAGCGTATGCCGTCGCCACGGCCTCGCGGTACGGCGTCACGAGTGTGATGGTCGGGTCGAAGAAGTGGACCAGGACGCGGGACACCGACGGCTGGACCTGGAAGGACGTGCGAGGCAAGTCCGCCACGCCCACCACAGTCACCGTCACCTTCGCCCACTGACGGCCGCAGCTACTGGCGTCACTCACCGCAGGGGTGACGCCGACCGGACTCACCCTTTTGTGCGTGTCGCGCGCCCGAAGGCGCCGACACGCACAAAGAGGTGAGTCCGGTGGGGTGGGACTGGGGTCAGCGCCCGTCCATCGCGACGTAGTCGCGCTCGGTGGCGCCGGTGTAGATCTGCCGCGGACGGCCGATCTTGGTCTGCGGGTCCTCGATCATCTCGCGCCACTGGGCGATCCAGCCGGGCAGTCGGCCGAGCGCGAACAGCACGGTGAACATCTTCGTCGGGAAGCCCATCGCCTTGTAGATGAGCCCGGTGTAGAAGTCGACGTTCGGATACAGCTTTCGCGATACGAAGTAGTCGTCCTCGAGCGCCCGCTGCTCGAGCTGGAGCGCGATGTCCAGGAGCGGGTCGGAGACTCCGTCCTTGGTGACGATGGTGTCGGCGGTCTTCTTGATGATGGCGGCGCGAGGGTCGTAGTTCTTGTAGACCCGGTGGCCGAAGCCCATCAGCTTGACGCCGTCCTCCTTGTTCTTCACCTTCTTCACGAAGGTGTCGACGTCGCCACCGTTGGCCAGGATGCCGTCGAGCATCTCCAGCACCGCGGAGTTCGCACCCCCATGGAGCGGGCCCGAGAGGGCGTGGATGCCGGCGGAGACGGAGTTGAACAGGTTCGCCTGCGCGGACCCGACCAGGCGGACGGTGGAGGTGGAGCAGTTCTGCTCGTGGTCCGCGTGCAGGATCAGGAGAAGGTCGAGAGCCTTCACCAGGTCGGGGTCGATGTCGTACGGCTCGGCCGGGAAGCCGAACGTCATCCGCAGGAAGTTCTCCGGCAGGGACAGCGAGTTGTCCGGGTACAGGAACGGCTGCCCCACGGACTTCTTGTAGGCGTAGGCCGCGATGGTCGGGAGCTTGGCGAGCAGCCGCACGGTGGAGATCTCCACCTGCTCCTTGTCGAACGGGTCCAGGCTGTCCTGGTAGAAGGTGCCCAGCGCCGAGACCGCCGAGGACAGGACCGGCATGGGATGCGCGTCCCGCGGGAAGCCTCCGAAGAAGGCCTTCAGGTCCTCGTGGAGCAGGGTGTGGCGGCGGATCTTCTGGTCGAACTCCTCGAGCTGCGAGGCAGTGGGCAGCTCGCCGTAGATGAGCAGGTAGGAGACCTCCAGGAAGCTGGACCTCTCCGCAAGCTGCTCGATCGGGTAGCCGCGGTACCGCAGGATCCCCGCGTCGCCGTCGATGTAGGTCACCGCGCTGTTGCAGGAGGCCGTGTTCACGAAGCCGATGTCGAGAGTGACGTTGCCCGTCTCCTTGAGGAGCTTGCTGACGTCGTACCCGTTGTTGCCTTCGGACGCCTTGACCAGGGGGAGGTCGATTTCCTTGTCGCCGGCCTTCAGCGTGGCGCCAGCAGATCCGTCGTTGCTCATCCGTACCATCCTCAGAACGTGCCAAGGCGGGCACTCACCGACGAGGTGCCTCGCGCGAAACTCGACGCTACCCCACCAGCAAGAGGGGCGAAAAACGAGCGTCTCAGTCTGAGAGCCGATCCGCGGCCAGGGCGATCCGCTCGTCCGTCGCGGTGAGGGCGATGCGAACGTGCTGGCCACCGGCCTTGCCGTAGAAGGCGCCGGGGGCCACCAGAATGCCGCGGGACGCCAGCGCGTCCACCGTCGCCCACGCTTCCTCGTCGCGGGTGGCCCACAGGTAAAGCCCCGCGTCGGAGTGCTCGACCCGCAGCCCGAAGCCTTCCACCGCCGGGCGCAGCACGTCCCGCCGCGCGGCGTACCTGGCCTTCTGCTCGGCCACGTGGGCATCGTCGCCCAGAGCGGCGGTCAGCGACTGCTGGACCGGCCAGGGCACGATCATCCCCGCGTGCTTGCGGACCTCGAGCAGTCGGCGTACCAGGCCGACGTCACCCGCGACGAAGGCCGCGCGGTAGCCCGCGAGGTTCGACTGCTTGCTGAGCGAGTACACCGCCAGAAGGCCCTCATGGCTGCCCGCGCAGACCCGCGGGTCGAGGATGCTGGGCGTGGTGGGCCCGGTGGAGCCCTGACGCCAGTCCAGCTCGGCGTAGCACTCGTCACTGGCGACCACGACGCCGTGCTCGCGGGCCCAGGCGACGACCTTGGCAAGGTGCTCCACCCCGAGAACCCGCCCCGTAGGGTTGCTTGGGCTGTTGAGCCACAACAGCTTGGGGGTCGTCGCGGAGGTGAGCGGTCCGAGCGCGGCCAGACCGTCCACGACCTGCGGCGTCGCACCGGCCAGCCTGGCGCCCACGTCGTACGTCGGGTAGGCGACGCCGGGGAACCCGACCAGGTCGCCAGGTCCGAGGCCCAGCAAGGTGGGCAGCCAGGCGACGAGCTCCTTGCTCCCGATCGTCGGCATGACGCCGTCCGGGTCGACGTCGGTGACTCCACGTCGGCGGGCGAACCATCCGGCAACCGCCTCACGGAGGGCAGCGGTGCCGTAGGTAAGCGGGTACCCGGGGGCGTCCGCGGCGCGCGTCAAGGCGTCCTGCACCACGGCGGGCGTGGGGTCGACCGGCGTCCCCACGGAGAGGTCCACCAGCCCCCCGGAGACGGCACTCGCCCGCTCCTTGTAGGGAGCGAGCGAGTCCCAGGGGAAGTCGGGCAGGGCGCGAAGTGCGCTCACGCCGAAACCCTCCCCCCGCTCACTCGTCGTGGGACTGCGGCGGAAGGTCAGCGATGATGGGGTGGTCCTTGTTGATCAGGCCCAGCTTGGCGGCACCGCCGGGGCTGCCGAGGTCGTCGAAGAACTCGACGTTGGCCTTGTAGTACTCGGCCCACTGCTCCGGCACGTCGTCCTCGTAGTAGATCGCCTCGACCGGGCAGACCGGCTCACACGCACCGCAGTCGACGCACTCGTCGGGGTGGATGTAGAGCGACCGCTCACCTTCGTAGATGCAGTCGACCGGACACTCCTCGATGCAGGCCTTGTCCTTGAGGTCCACACAAGGCTGCGCGATCACGTACGTCATGCGGCACATACTATGCGGCCATGTCAGACGCCGTCGCAGCGCTCCCCCTCGGGTCTCGCGTCGTGGTACGAGCGCGCCTGGACGCCTCCGAGGGCGCCCGCGCAGGCGGTCCCACCATGACCGATGCCGTCGGTGTGCTCAGTGAGCGGGACGAACGGTACGTCGTCGTGCTGACGTCTCGAGGACCGGTGCGGATCTCCCGGCACCTGGTCGTGGCTGCGAAGGAGGTCCCCCCGAAGCCGTCCCGACGCGGTGCCGCGCATCTCGCGATCAGCGTGGAGAACCTGCAGCGGGTCGCGGCGCCCGCGTGGGGCGCCGTGGAGCGGGAGCGCCTCGGGGAGTGGGAGCTGCGGGCGTCGTACGGGTTCACCCAGCGAGGCAACTCCGTGGTCCCGGTCGGCGAGCCGGGGCTCCCTCTTGCCGACGCCGTCGTTCGGGTGGAGCAGTGGTATGCGGCGCGTGGCCTGCCGGCGAAGTTCGCCCTGGCCGGACCGGACGGCTTCTCCCCGGAACAGGACCCGCTCGGGGCTCTGCTCCTCCAGCGCGGCTACCGGACGGGCAGTGTCACGCTCACCCTCACCGGGACGACCGCCACCGTCGCCGCCGAGGACCCGGGGGGTCCACCCGTGGTCACGCAGGAGGAGCTGGACGCGGTGTGGCTCGACGCCTACAGCGGCACGCGGACGGTGGTTCCCGCCGCTGTCGAGAGCGTCCTGCTCGGGAGCCCCCGGGTCGTCTTCGGCAGCATCACCCCGGGAGGCGGCCTCTCGCAGCGCTTGGGGCTGCGTCGAGCCGACGCGGCAGGCACGAGACCGATCGCTGTGGGACGCCTGGGAGTCGCAGGGGGATGGGCGGGCCTCGGCGCCGTCTGGACGGATCCGGCGTTCCGCGGGCGGGGCCTGGCCGCGCACCTGACCGCACGGCTCGCCGCGACAGCTCTGGACAAGGGGATCCACCTGATCCACCTGCAGGTGGAGCACGACAACGAGGCCGCCCTGCGCCTCTACCGGCGTCTCGGGTTCCTCACGCACTCCTCGTACGCCTACCTCACCCAGCCTGCCCCGGGCTGAGCCCCACTCACCCCGGGGCTGAAAGCGGTGTCCTAGCCCGCCTTCGGATGCGTGCAGCGGACGTTGTCCTCGGGGATGTAGTGGGTGGTGAAGCTCGACGTCTTGACGGTCTTCCCGCCCTTCTTGAAGATCCGCGACACCGTCACGTCGAAACCGGGACTGGGCGTCTGCGGGACACAGGTCGGCCGGTTGTCCACGATCGTCCTGGGGGGCACGACATTCCGGCGCGGCCCCTTGACAGACTCGATGTCCCAGACCTTCGTCCCGTGGAACGTCACCGTGATGGCGTTGCCCGAGACGCCCGCCTGGATCAGGATCCCGTAGCCCGTGTCGTTGGTCCATCTCTGGTCGACGTCAGGCCACGACACGGTGGCCTCGCGCCCCTCGGGGTAGCGCGAGATGTAGAAGCTGTGCGGCAGGTACTGGTCGATGTGGACTCCCGCGAAGAACGCCGCGTTGAAGGTCGTCGTGGACACCTGGGAGACACCGCCGCCGTAGTCCTTCTTGAGACGGCCGTCCTCGATGACCGGAGCGGAGGCATACCCCTTGGCAGCAGTGCGCTCGCCGAGCGTGCGGTTGAGGCTGAACTGCTCACCGGGCCCGACGTACGTCCCGTTCAGGGTGCGCGCGGCGATCGTGATGTTGTTCGTGCGCGGCGGGTTGTGGGGGAAGTAGGTCGTGAAGGTCGAGATCACCTCCTTCGGCTTGATCCTCTCCGCCTGTGCCGTCGTGAGCTTCGGCTGCACCACGACCGCCTTGACCGCCGCCGTACGGTCAGGCGCCGTGAGCGCGGGGACGAACGCCGAGACGACCGACGCGTCGTCCAGGGCCGTTCCCGTGACAGCCGGGACGACGACCGGGGTGGTCCCAGTGAAGGTGATCCGCGCGTCACGCGGCTTCACCTCGAGGCCCGCGGACACGGCCGCAGCGCGCACGACTGCGACGAGCTTCGCGTTGTCCACCACGGGAGCGAGCCCACCGTCGGCCCCCGGCTTCATCGCGAGGGCTGGCGAGTAGGCCGCCGGAGGCACCGAGAAGCTCTTGGAGCCGGCGACCACCTTGACGGGACCGGACATCGCGGGGGCGGCGAACTCACGGTTCCCGCGGTCGACCTCCTCGGCCGACACGGCCGGCTCGGCGACCGTCGTCTTCGCCGCGACGGCTCCCTGGGCGGGCCAGCGCTGCGCCACCTCGTGTGCGGTCTCGGAGACCGACAGCGTGGCGCCTGCGACCGGCTTCACGACGGCAACCCTGCCTGCGGAGAAGGTGATCCCCCCCTGGACCACCGGGCGGTCGAACCGCGCCTTCAGATCCGCCAGGGCCGCCTCCAGCCGCGGCTCGTCCACCCGCGTACGCAGAGGCTCGTCGCCGCCTCCGGTCAGATGGTCCCAGAGAGCGCGCGGAGCGAGCTCGAACCCGCTCAGACCGGCGACGGTGGCACCGTAGTCCAACGACAGGCCGGCGACCCTCGGGTCGAGCCGTTCCGTGCGGTCGCCGGCCTGGACCACGAGGGCGGCGCGCTCCTTGCTCACCAGGGCACGCCTGAGCGTGCTCTCCGCGGAAGCGGGCGACATCCCACCGACGGGCACCCCGGCCACCGAGGTGTTCGCCGGCAGGTGACGACCCAGGAACCAGGCTGCCCCGAGGTACCCCGCACCGATGACCATCAGCGCGATCGCGAGCCGCAGTGCCGCTGAACCGCTCTCCCTCACGAGCCGACTCCTCATCTCAGCGCGCCGTACCGGCTCCGGTAGTAGACGAGCGCGTCCGCGGGGTGCTCGGCGCTCCACAGGGACACTACTTCGCCCACCACGATGCTGTGGTCACCCGCAGGGTGCATGTCGGTGGTGCGGCACTCCATGGCGGCCATCGCCTCCGTGAGGAGTGCGACCCCGGTGACCTCGCCGCGCCGGTGCGGGATCCGGTCCAGCTGTCCGTGCAGCGGCCGCCCCTGCGTAGACAGCCACTCGGCGACGGGTCGCTGCGCTGCGGACAGCACGCTCACGCCCCATACGCCGGAGTCGCTGATGGCGTCGTGGAAGCGGGCGTCCACCTCGACGCAGACCAGCAGGAGGAGCGGGTCCATCGACACCGATGTCACCGCGTTGGCAGTCATGGCATGGTCGTTGCCGCCGGCGAAGGTGGTCAGGACGGTGACGCCCGTGGCGAAACGGCCGATGGCCAGGCGGTACCGGTCGCGGTCGACGGCGGGGTCGACGGCGCGGTCGACGGCGCGGTCGATGTCGGGGTCGATGTCGGGGTTCACGTCGGGGTCGACCACCGGGTCCACGGCAGCGCCTACGTCGGCGCCGGTGTCAGGGCCCGCGTCAGGACTCATGGCCGGAGGTCCAGACCGGTACGCCGTCGGGTCGGCCGGCCGGTGCCGGTCGCGCCCGCAGACAGGAGGGCGCCGCTCTGCGGGTCGAGCAGCGCGAAGCCCTCGCGTCCGGAGAGCCGGGCCGCGACGTCGTTGGAGAGCGCATAGACCTCGCCGCGCACGGTCACCTGCGTGGCGTGGTGACGCAGGGCTTCCGCCTGTACCGGCACAAGCCCCGGCGCGCAGACCTCGTGGGTCACCTGCCCGTCCTCGACCACGCCGGGCGGGTAGTCGCCGTCGGGATCGGGCAGCGTCCAGCCGTACTCGGCCGACACGTGCTGCCGGAGCCAGAGGCGGTCCTCGCGCGCCCACGACCGTGGCACGAGCACCGCGTACAACGGCGGCCGCTCTGGTGGCGGGAAGGTGGCCACCGCCGCGCAGGTGACCCGGTGCGTCTGGATGTGGTCAGGGTGGCCGTAACCGCCGTGCTCGTCATAGGTGACGACCGCGCCGGGGCGCACGCGGCGGATCACCTCCGCCACCTGCTGGGCCGCCTTTGGGAGGCTCGCATGTACGAATGCGTCGGCACGCGGCGGGCGGGGAGGGCCGGCCATCCCGGAGTCGCGATAGACACTCAGCCGCCCCGACGCGGGATCCTCCCCGAGGATCTCGTGAGCGACTCCGAGCGAGCCCATCGCACGGCGCAGCTCCTCGCGGCGGTAGGGGCCCAGGGCGTCGTCATGGTCGCTGTCGAGGTGGCGAAGCTCCGCGGGGATGACCTCGCCCTCCTCGCCGAGCGTGCAGGTGAGCACGTGGACCGGCCGGCCGGCCCGCACGTAGTGCGCCATGGTGATGCCTGCCGTCAACGTCTCGTCGTCGGGGTGGGCGTGGACGAACAGCACTGGCGCGGGCGAGGTCACCGGGCTATCTCACACCCACCGTGGCGAGGTCCACGAACCCGCCCAGCGCCTCGTTGGCGGACAGACCCGTCACGTCGCTGCCCGCCACGTACAGCGCCTTGCGCTGGGCGAGCGCGATGTACGCGGAGCGCCGGACCAGCGTGGTGTCCAGGGCCGACCAGGCAGCGGCGCGCGTCCCCGCATCCGCCAGCCCGGAGATACGGCCCATCTCGCGGTCCACGGCCGGGTCGGCGAAAGCCCCGTAGTCACGTCCGGTCCCGCTGCCGGTGAGGTTGAGCCGGCTGTCGAACAGTGGTTGGAGCACCGTGCCGGCCGACGGCCACGACGGTGCCCAGTTGGCCCAGAAGACGTCGGTGCGAGAGGCGGCCCCCGGCGTTGAGATCGCCGTGAAGTAGTCCTTGTCCAAGGGCTGGAGCCGGACGGCGAAGCCGGCCTCCTGCCACCTGTTGACCAGGGCGGCCATCGCCTTGTCCGCCGTGGGACTGGACCGGTAGGCGACCCGCACGGGGACGGGCAGCGTCATGCCGGACTTCTCAAGGAGGTCTCGGGCAGCCGCCGGGTCTCCGGTGACACCGCCGCCGAGGACGTCGTCGTCGCCGTGAGCGGGCAGCGGGCTGCCGATGAGGCTGTAGGCCGGCGCTGCCGTGCTCTCGCCGCCGAGCGCGGTGACATAGCCCTCACGGTTGGTGGCGACCGCGAAGGCCTTGCGGACGTCGTCGTTCCTCATGACCGCGGAGCGCAGCGAGGGTGCGAGGTAGTCGACGAACTGTGCCGCGGGGTTGACCGAGCGCGCCTTCAGCCCGGGGTCCGAGAGCACCTGCTGCTGCATGGCCGGCGGCGCCGAGTCGAGGGTGACCGCGGCCCGGGTGGCCCCGGCGTCGTCGACGACCTGTTGCACCGCAGTCTGGGACTCGGTGCCCTCGACGTAGCGCAGGGAGTCCGGCCGGGCCGCGCGCACCGGGTCGGAGGTCCTGTCCCACCTCTCGTTCCGTACGAAGGTGCCACCGCTACTGGGGTCCCAGGCCGCCTGCAGCCGGTACGGCCCGTCGGAGAAGACGGTATAGCTGCCGTCGGGGCCTTTGTCCTGCGACTTCTTGTAGGGCGCGAACACCGGCAGGGCCACCACCTGGGGGAAGTCGGCGAGGGACAGGCTGAGCCGGAACGTCACCGTCGACCCGTGGCAGGACACCGCCCTGTCGAAAGCGGACTGGCCCGTGCCCGAGAACGGCCCGGCATACGTCGACCGGCCGTCCGGCGTGCGGGGGATGTCGAGGAGCGCAAGGGGGTAGTTCAGGCCTTCCGTGGAGAACGGCGCGGCGAACGACCTCGAGACGCCGTACCGGACGTCCCCGCACGTCACGGGCGAGCCGTCCTGCCAGGTCGCCCCGTGACGCAGGGTGAAGGACCACGTCCTCAGGCTGGCGTCCGCAGTGCCGGTGTCGGTCGCAAGGTCGCCGACGGGACTGCGCTGAGCGGCCCCGTCCGCACCGGCGGGAAAGGCCGTCAGGGTGCGGAGGAAGAGCCTGCCCGCGACCGCGATGTCCTGGGGGCTGGAGAGCCGCTGAGGGTCCCAGGTGGCGACCGGTCCCAAGGACAGCAGGGTGAGCTGTCCGTGCGGCGCCCCCGTGGTGCGCGGCGTACGGCCCTCGCACGCGGCCGCGCCGAGCATTGCCAGCAGGGCGACCCCCGCGACGGTGGTTCGGGTGAGGAGCCGGGGGAGCCGCACGGCGCCGCAGGCCGCCTCAGGCGTTGCGCGCCCGGGCAGCAGCGCGGGCGCGCACGGTCTGGTCGAGCTCGACCTTGCGGATCCGTACCGCCTCCGGCGTCACCTCGACGCACTCGTCCTCCCGGCAGAACTCGAGCGACTGCTCGAGGCTGAGCTTGCGCGGCGGAACGATCTTCTCGAAGTTGTCCGAGGAGGAGGCGCGCACGTTGGTCAGCTTCTTCTCCTTGGTGATGTTGACGTCCATGTCGTCCGCGCGCGAGTTCTCGCCCACGATCATGCCCTCGTACACCTCGGTGGTGGGCTCGACGAACAAGGTCCCGCGCTCCTGGAGGTTCACCATGGCGTACGCCGTGACGACCCCCGTGCGGTCAGCAACCAGGGAGCCGCTGGTGCGAGTCGTGATCGCGCCGAACCAGGGCTCGTAGTCCTCGAAGACATGGTGCGCGATCCCGGTTCCTCGAGTCTCGGTGAGGAACTCCGTGCGGAACCCGATCAGCCCCCGGGAGGGCACGAGGAACTCCATCCGGATCCAGCCCGTGCCGTGGTTGGTCATCTGCTCCATGCGTCCCTTGCGGGCAGCGAGGATCTGGGTGATCGCGCCGAGGAACTCCTCCGGCGTGTCGATGGTCAGCCGCTCGACCGGCTCGTGGGTCTTGCCGTCGACCTGGCGCGTGACCACCTGCGGTTTGCCGACGGTCAGCTCGTACCCCTCCCGGCGCATCTGCTCGACGAGGATCGCCAGAGCCAGCTCACCGCGGCCCTGGACCTCCCAGGTATCCGGCCGCTCCGTCGGCAGCACCCGGAGGGAGACGTTGCCGACCAGCTCCTTGTCGAGACGGTCCTTCACCATCCTCGCCGTGACCTTGGACCCGCGGACCCGGCCCACCATGGGGCTCGTGTTCGTGCCGATGGTCATGGAGATCGCCGGCTCGTCGACCGTGATGACAGGCAGCGGGATGGGGTTCTCCGGGTCGGCGAGGGTCTCACCGATCATGATCTCCGGGATGCCGGCAATGGCGATGATGTCGCCAGGTCCTGCCGACTCGGCCGGCTTGCGCTCGAGGGCCTCGGTCATGAGCAGCTCGGTGACCTTGACCCGCTCGACGGTGCCGTCGGCTCTGCACCAGGCCACCTGCTGACCCTTCTTGATGGTGCCGTTGTGCACCCGCAGCAGGGCCAGGCGTCCCAGGAAGTTGGACGCGTCGAGGTTGGTGACATGCGCCTGCAGCAGAGCCGCGTCGTCGAAGGTGGGGGCCGGGATGGTGCCGAGGATGGTGGCGAACAACGCCTCGAGGTTGTCGGCGTCGGGCAGTCCGCCGTTCTCGGGACGGTTCAGCGACGCACGACCGGCCTTGGCCGAGGCGTAGACGATCGGGAACTCGATCTGGTGCTCGTCCGCGTCGAGGTCGAGGAAGAGCTCGTAGACCTCGTCCACCACCTCCGCGATGCGGCTGTCCGGGCGGTCGACCTTGTTGATGCACAGGACCACGGGCATCCTGGCCGCCAGCGCCTTGCGCAGGACGAACCTCGTCTGTGGAAGCGGCCCCTCGGACGCGTCGACCAGCAGGACGACTCCGTCGACCATGGACAGGCCGCGCTCCACCTCGCCCCCGAAGTCCGCGTGGCCCGGAGTGTCGATGATGTTGATCGTGGCGCCGTCTGCCAGGCCTGCGTCGGCCGCTGCCTTGCCGGCATAGTGGATCGCGGTGTTCTTGGCGAGGATGGTGATGCCCTTCTCGCGCTCCAGGTCGCCTGAGTCCATCGCACGCTCGTCGACGTGCTGGTGCTCGCCGAACGCGCCCGCCTCCCAGAGCATCTTGTCGACCAGGGTGGTCTTTCCGTGGTCGACGTGGGCAACGATGGCGACATTGCGGATGTCGCCGCGGGTCTTCATGGGCATGAGCACCATTGTCTCAGGGTTTTGAGCACCCTCGGACCAGCCGCGGGGACAGGTGGTCGACGATGGGCAGGTCGGCCGGCAGCCATCCCACGGCGTACAGGTCCCCGGCGTCGAGCCACTGCAGCGCGTCGTGGTCCTCCAGCGCCGACGGCTCCCCCTCGACGACCACAGCCAGCCAGACCGTCATCGCGTACGCGTCCCCGAGGGGCCAGCGTCCGTGCTCCAGTGGGCCCCGTACCTGCTCTCCCAGCCGCACCGTGACGCCGAGCTCCTCCCGCAGCTCGCGGTGCAGGGCCTCGACCGCTGTCTCCCCGGGATCCACCTTGCCCCCGGGGAGCTCCCAGCCGCCCGCCAGCGCCGGTGGCTCGGTACGTCGGGCAGCCAGCAGGCGGGCTGGCCGCGCGAGGTCGTCGACGATGGCCGCGCCCACCACCGCGCGCAGCCCTCCGGCGGTGCTTTCTGGCATGTGTCTCACTTTTGTTAATTTCCTCGGCGCAAGGGTCCAGCGACGGGAGTTCTCGCTAGGGTCTGCGTCCAACCGTAGAAGGTTTGCGCACGCCTGCCATCTGCGGAGCTACCCACCGCACCACCCTTGGCGCCCGACCGGGTCGACCAAAGTTCGCACATCAAGCGAGGTATTTCATGAAGCTCACGCGGAAGGCGGCCCCGGTCGCCTTGGCGACGACGCTGGCGCTCACGCTGGCGGCCTGTGCACAGTCGGACAGAGGCTCCAGCTCCAGCTCAAAAAGCTCCGGCTCGGGCGGTAACGTCAAGGACACCATCACCTTCGGTGCCGCCGGTGCCCCCGAGCTCTTCGACCCCTTCTATGCGACCGACGGTGAGACGTTCCGCGTCACCCGCCAGATGATGGAGGGCCTGGTCGGCATCAAGCCGGGCACCGCCGACATCCAGCCCGAGCTCGCCACGAGCTGGGAGGCGTCGGCCGACGGCAAGGAGTGGACGTTCAAGCTCCGTAACGGCGTGAAGTTCTGGGACGGCGAGGCCTTCAACGCCGCAGCCGTCTGCTACAACATGGACCGCATGTTCGACCAGAACGAGGTCGCACAGGGTGGACCCGCCGGATACTGGTCCGACGTCATGGGCGCGTTCAAGTCCGACGCCAAGAACGCGCTCTACCAGAGCTGCTCCGCCAAGGACGACATGACGGCCGTCATCAAGATCAGCCGGCCGACGTCGAAGTTCCCGACGGCCCTGTCGCTCGACTCCTTCTCCATGCAGTCTCCCAAGGCGCTCAAGGCCGGTGACGCCAACAACGTCACCAAGCAGGGCGAGGGCTTCGGCTACCCCGCGTACTCGAAGAACCCGGTCGGCACCGGCCCGTACAAGCTCGGCAAGTACGACGAGGCGAACAAGACGGTCACCCTCGTCCGCAACGACGACTACTGGGGCGAGAAGGCGAAGACCGCGAAGCTCGTCTTCAAGATCATCCCGGACGAGTCCACCCGGCGGCAGGAGCTCGAGGCCGGCAGCATCGACGGCTACGACCTGCCCAACCCGGCTGACTGGAAGGGCCTCAAGGACGCCGGCAACAAGGTGCTCGTACGCCCGGCGTTCAACATCCTGTACGTCGGCCTCAACCCTGCGCACAACCCGAAGCTCAAGGACCTGAAGGTCCGCCAGGCGCTGTACTACGCCATGAACCGTGACCAGCTGGTCAAGACGCAGCTGCCCGAGGGTGCGACGGTCGCGACGCAGTTCATGCCGGAGACGGTTTCCGGGTACAACAAGAACCTGAAGCCGTACCCGTACGACCCCGAAAAGGCCAAGTCCCTGCTCAAGGAGGCCGGCGCCGAGGGCATGACCCTCCTGTTCGCCTACCCCTCGGAGGTGTCCCGGCCCTACATGCCGAACCCGCAGAAGATCTACGAGGCCCTGCGCGCGGACCTCGAGAAGGTCGGCATCAAGGTCCAGGTCAACACCAAGCCGTGGAACGGTGGCTACCTCGACACGGTGGACAACGGTGGCTACGACGCGTGGCTGCTCGGCTGGACGGGCGACTACAACTCCGCCGACAACTTCATCGGCACGTTCTTCGCCAACCTCAAGGAGAACGACTTCCACACCAAGGCCACGTCGTACGGCCCGCAGCTCTCCAAGGACCTCCAGGCAGCCGACGCCATCGTGGACGAGACGCAGCGCAACGCCGCCTACGAGAGGATCAACCAGCAGATCCAGGAGGACTACCTGCCCGGTCTGGCCATCAGCCACTCCCCGCCGGCCCTCGTCGTGAGCCCGAAGATGAACGGCCTGGTCCCCAGCCCGCTGACGGCGGAGACGTTCTCCTCGGTGACCGTGTCCAAGTGACGTGAGGGTGATCTAGGACACCACTTTGCGCAAGACTGTGGCCGTCCCAGCAGAACGCTGGGGCGGCCACAGCCGCGAGTAAGTACATCGCCGAGTGAAGGAGCTTGAGCCACCGTGCTGAGATTCATCCTGCGCAGGCTGTTGCAGATGGTGGGCGTGGTCATCGTCCTCTCGCTGCTCGTGTTCCTGTGGCTGAGGTCCCTTCCCGGCGGGACCGTGTCGGCGATCCTGGGCGAGAAGGCCACCCCGGCCCGGCGCGCCGCCCTGGAGAAGGCCCTCGGGCTCGACCAGCCCATCTACGTGCAGTACTGGGAGTTCGTGAAGCGGGCGCTGAAGGGCCAGTTCGGCTCCAGCACCGGGGTGCTGCCAGGCTCGGACGCCTTCCAGATCTTCCTGCAGCGGTTCCCTGCCACCGTGGAGCTGAGCTTCTTCGCGATCATCCTCGCGGTGCTTCTCGGCATCCCGCTCGGCTACATGGCGGCTCGCCGGAGGGCCACCTGGTTCGACAACGGCACGGTGGTGGGCTCGCTCATCGGCGTCGCCGTTCCCGTCTTCTTCCTGGCGTTCCTGCTGAAGTACTGGTTCGCGATCAAGCTGCACTGGCTGCCGGTGTCGGGGCGGCAGGACCCGGGGCTCGACGCGACGCGGGTCACCGGCTTCTTCGTCGTGGACGGCGTGCTCACCCGTGAGTGGGACGCCGCCTGGGACGCCATCAAGCACCTGATCCTGCCGGCGCTGGCCCTCGCCACGATCCCGTTCGCGGTCATCTTCCGCATCACCCGGGCGTCCGTGCTCGACGTCATGGACGAGGACTACGTGCGCACCGCCGAGTCCAAGGGCCTGACCAACAGGGTCATCCGGGGGCGGCACATCCTGCGCAACGCCCTCCTGCCGGTCGTCACGACCATCGGCCTGCAGACCGGCGGCCTGCTCGTCGGCGCGATCCTCACCGAGCGGGTCTTCTCCTTCGGCGGGCTCGGCGAGGCTGTGGCCATCGCCTTCGAACGGCGCGACTATGCGGTGCTGCAGGTGTGCATCCTCATGGCGGCCATCACCTTCGTGGTCATCAACCTTCTGGTCGACATCGCGTACGCCGTGATCGACCCCCGAGTGCGGACGAGGTGACCTCGGTGCCCCCTTCTCTCACCCCCCGAGGCAAGAAGCAACGGATCGACGACCTGGCGGCCTCCTCCGGCTCAGGCTCCGCCGTCGGCACGGCGGTCGACGAGGTCAGTGTCGACGACGCCGGATACGTCGAGGAGACGGCCGGGGTGTCGCTCATCGCGAGCGCCTGGCGCCGGCTTCGTGGCAACCCCGTGTTCCTCCTGGGCGCCGGCATCACCGTGCTGTTCGTCCTGGTGGCGATCTTCGCACCGCTCATCGCGCCTCACGATCCGACCGCGGGCCTGCTCATCGACAAGGTGCGCAAGCAGACCAACCCCATCCCCGGGCCCCAGGCCGGCTTCCCGCTGGGCGCGGACGACTCCGGGCGCGACATCCTGTCCCGCCTCATCGTCGGCAGCAGGCAGACCCTCGTCGTGGGCGTGTGTGCCACGGTGTTCGGCTTCGCCGGTGGCCTGACCCTCGGCACGCTGGCCGGAGCGTTCGGCGGCTGGGTGGACTCCGTGGTGATGCGCGCCGTCGACGTGATGCTGTCCATCCCCTCGCTGCTGCTGGCCGTCAGCATCGCCGCCCTGGCCAAGCAGCCCAGCCAGTGGACCGTCATCATCGCCATCGCGACCGTCCAGGTGCCGATCTTCGCCCGGCTGCTGCGTGGCTCCATGCTCGCCCAACGGGCCAGCGACCACGTCCTCGCGGCGCGCGCCCTGGGCGTGAAGCGGTCGGCCATCGTGTTCCGCCACATGCTGCCCAACTCGCTCGGTCCGGTCATCGTCCAGGCGACCCTCGTCATCGCCGGTGCGATCATCGACGCCGCAGCACTGTCCTTCCTGGGCCTGGGAAACCCCGACGACCGCCAGCCCGAGTGGGGCCAGATGCTGGGCGCGGCCCAGCAGTACATCTACGACTACCCGGCCCTGGCCGTCTGGCCGGCCCTGTGCATCATCGTGGTGGCGCTGGGCTTCACGCTGATGGGCGAGTCGTTGCGCGAGGCCCTCGACCCCAAGACCCGGAGGTAGCGGACCATGACTGAGACCATCGAGAACGTCCGGACGGGGCGTGGCCCCGACGACGGGCCCCTTCTGTCGGTCCGCGACCTGCGCGTCACCTTCCAGCGGTCCGGGGAGAAGCCGTTCGTGGCAGTCGACGGCGTCAGCTTCGACGTGCGCGCCGGTCAGACCGTCGGCCTGGTCGGCGAGTCCGGCTGCGGCAAGTCCGTGACGTCGCTGGCCATCATGGGGCTGCTACCGACGCGCGGCGTCAAGGTCGAGGGAGAGGTGCTCTACGGTGGCAGCGACCTGCTCAAGCTGTCCCCGGAGCAGATGCGGGACCGGCGTGGACGCGACCTCGGCATGATCTTCCAGGACCCGCTGTCCTCGTTGAACCCGGTGGTACCGATCGGGGTACAGGTCACCGAGGTCCTCGAGCGGCATCGCGGGCTCTCGCGCAAGGCCGCAACGCCTATCGCGCGTGACATGCTCGACAAGGTCGGCATCCCGGATCCTGAGCGGCGGCTCAAGGACTACGCGCACCAGCTGTCCGGCGGGATGCGCCAGCGCGCGCTCATCGCCATGGCCCTCGCGTGCGAGCCGCGCCTGCTCATCGCCGACGAACCGACGACCGCTCTCGACGTGACGATCCAGGCTCAGATCCTCGCGCTGCTCAAGGACCTGGTCGAGGACACCGGCACGGCGCTGGTCATGATCACCCACGACCTCGGCGTGGTCGCAGGGCTGGTCGACCGCGTCAACGTCCTCTATGCCGGCCGCATCGTGGAGCGCGGCGACCGCCATCCCCTCTTCGCCGCCCCTCGCCATCCGTACACCTACGGACTCCTCGCCTCGATCCCACGGCTCGACGGCGCGCGCGGCGAGAAGCTGACCCCGATCCCCGGATCCGTGTCGGACAACCTTCCCTGGACCAGCGCCTGCGCCTTCGCCCCCCGCTGCCCGAACACGCTGGATGTCTGTGTGGAGCAGACCCCACGGCTGGAGGAGGAGGGCGGACGCGCCCTGCGGTGCTTCAACCCTGTGGAGGTGACCCGGTGACCGTCACCCAGGACGTGCTCGTCGACGTCAAGGGCGTCAAGGTGCACTTCCCGATCAAGAAGGGCGTCATCTTCGACCGGACCGTCGGCCATGTCTACGCCGTCGACGGGGTGGACCTGCAGATCCGGCGCGGCGAGACGTATGGGCTGGTGGGCGAGTCCGGCTGTGGGAAGTCCACCCTCGGCCGCGCCATCCTCAACCTCGAGCCACCGACCGAGGGGGCGGTGGAGTTCGACGGTGTCGACATCGCCTCGTTGAAGGGCGAGGAGCTCCGCCGCAAGCGCCAGGACATCCAGATGGTCTTCCAGGACCCCATGGGCAGCCTCGACCCTCGACAGTCGGTCGAGTCGCTGCTTCTCGAGGGGATGAAGGCTCATGGGCTCACGCAGGACGAGAAGCAGGCGAACAGGCGCCTCCGGGACCTCCTCAAGGCGGTGGGCTTGCCGGTCGCGGCGCTGTCCAAGTACCCGCACGAGTTCTCGGGGGGCCAGCGTCAGCGGATCGGCATCGCGCGGGCGCTGTCGGTCAACCCGAAGCTCATCGTGGCGGACGAGCCGGTGTCCGCGCTGGACGTGTCGGTGCAGGCGCAGGTCATTAACCTGCTGGAGGAGCTGCAGGACGAGTTCGGGCTGACCTACCTCGTCGTCGCGCACGACCTCGCTGTGGTGCGCCACATCAGCGACCGCATCGGCGTGATGTATCTCGGTGCCCTCGTCGAGGAGGCGGAGGCGGAGGACCTCTACACCACGCCGCTGCACCCCTACACCCGCGCGCTGATGTCGGCGGTGCCTGTCCCGGACCCGCTGATAGAGGACCGGCGCGAGCGGATCCTGCTCAAGGGTGACCTGCCCTCGCCTGCCAACCCGCCGAAGGGGTGCCGGTTCCACACCCGATGCCCCTGGCGCCAGGAGACGCGGTGCGACACCGAGCGGCCCGAGCTGCGTGTGGTGAGTATCGACGGCGTACCGCCGAGCCATCGGGTGGCGTGCCACTGGGCAGAGCAGATCGAGAGCGGCGAGATCCAGATGCACGACGTCGTGCCCACGGTCACCACACCTGAGGACCACCAGGACAGCGGGGACTTCCTCGGCCCGGCCTCGGTGCAGGAGGCTCTCTGAGACGGTCCTCAGTGCCAGCCGGATGAGGTGAGGCTGTCCTTGGATGACATGGAGCATCCTCCCTTGGGACAGTAGAGGCATGTCCAGGCTGCTGACCGACGACGAGGTTGAGCGCCAGCTCGAGTCCCTCCCCGACTGGAGGGTGGACGGTGGCCGAATCGTCGCCGAGCTGGAGGCGCCCGACTTCCCGACCGCCATCACACTCGTCGACGAGATCGCCCTCGAGGCGGAGGACATGAACCACCATCCAGACATAGACATCCGCTGGCGCACGGTTCGTCTGGTCCTGACCACCCACGACGCCGGTGGTGTCACCCAGCTCGACGTCGAGCTGGCTCACCGGATCTCCGATGCGGCAGCTAAGTGGAAGGCGCGCGCTCGTGGCTGAAGCCGGCACCACCGACACTGCGCCGCACCTCGGCGAGGCGCACAGCGCCGGCATCGGTGCCCGCCTCAACTGGCTTCGGGCCGGGGTGCTCGGGGCCAACGACGGCATCGTGTCGACGGCCGGCATCGTCATCGGCGTGGCGGCGGCGACGACGAGCCGTTCCACCATTGTGACCGCCGGTGTGGCGGGACTGGCCGCAGGGGCGATGAGCATGGCCGCCGGCGAGTACGTCTCCGTCAGCACCCAGCGTGATACCGAGCGGGCGCTGCTCGCCAAGGAGCGACGTGAGCTGCGCGAGATGCCCGAGGAGGAGCTCGCCGAGCTCACCGAGATCTATGTGGGCAAGGGCCTGACCCCGGCGCTCGCGCACCAGGTCGCGGTCCAGCTGACCGCTCACGACGCGTTGGGCGCCCACGCGGAGGCGGAGCTGGGCATCGACCCGGAGAACCTGACGAACCCATGGCACGCGGCGTGGGCGTCGATGCTGTCGTTCACGGTGGGCGCCCTGCTGCCGCTGTTCGCGGTCCTGCTCACGGCGGTAGGGCTGCGGGTGCCCGTGACGGCCGTCGCCGTGATGGTGGCTCTCGGCCTCACCGGCTTCCTCAGCGCCCGGATGGGCGGTGCCCCGATCCCAAGGGCCATGGCCCGCAACGTACTGGGCGGCCTGCTGGCAATGGTCGTGACGTACGTCATCGGAGCAGCGGTGGGCACTCAGCTGTAGGCCCGCCGACGAGCTGTGGCTGCGCCGGTATGCCGCGCCTATGCCGCTCCTGTGAGGGCTACCGCTCGCACACGAGCCCGTCATGGTCACGGTCTCGGTACCAGTCGTACTCGACGTCGAGCCCCCGCCGGTACGGGCCGTAGCCGGCGGCATTGGCGGCTCGGCACGTATCGAACCTCGGGTCCGTCCGCGTGCTCCCTCCCGTCGTCGGCGCCGGAGGCGATGCGGTTCTCGCGGGCGCCGCTGAGCGCTCCTGCGTCCCCCCACCCAACGCGACGGGCGCGGAGGTGGGCAGTCCCTGCCCAGGGCAGCCTCGAAGGACCTGCAGCATGGCGTCACGTTCCGCGGCGGTCACCCACAGGCCGTACCGCTTCTTCACCGCGATCTGGCGCGCGACGTAGCCGCACCGCGTGGCCTTGGCCGGCGGAAGCCACGTTGCGGCGTCGCCGTCACTCTTGCGCTGGTTCGTCGGTCCGTCGACGGCCAACAGGTTCAACGGGTCGTTCGCGAACGCCGCACGCACAGCCGCCGTCCACTGGCCCGCTCCCTTCTGCCAGGCATCAGAGAGAGCCACCACGTGGTCGATCTGAACGGCGGTCGAGGTGCCCGGGCCGCGCACGAAGGCGATCGTCCTCCCGGTGTAGGGATCGTGCAGAGTACCTCTGAGGACGAGACAACCGCGGGTGCCCGCCTTGAGGGTGAAGCCGGTGAGGTCGCGTCGCAGGATGTCGTTGCGGGTGTCGCAGCCGTTGCGGTCGACGTCGGCCCACGCCGGTCCGAACGCTGCGCGCTCGTATCCCGTTCGGGGCGCGCGCCCCTTCACCGCCAACGTCGACAATGTCGTGACAGCGGCACCGGGCAGCACCGTGGCGGGGGTGGCCGCGGGCGTACGGCCAGGCTGGGTCCGGACTGCCGAGGACGCGCGGCGAGGAACCGCCGCGGAGCCCGGATCCGTACCGGGCATCCCGGGAGCGGAGGCGGTGCGCTGGGTGGACGGAACCACCGTGGACGGAACAACCCTGGACGCGGCAACCCTGGACGGCGCACTCTCGGCCTGCGCCGGGACGCAGCCGGCCACCACCACGAGGGCCGCCACTGCGGCGAGGCAGGGACCGAGGAAGGAACGCGGGAGCCGGATCATGAGACGGGACAGTGCTTTCGGGTAGGCCAGGCCGCCACCCTAGATACCGCTGAGCCCAGCTCGCGGCGACTCGGCTCCCGAGTCGGCCGAACGGCGGAGTCCGCGTCACCCGGCGTCGGCGGAGCCGCTGGCCGTTTTGAGCGGCATGCGGTGTCTAGTCACACCGGCCCTGAGCGAGCAGCCACGTGCCGACACCGCTGGTCGTGACTAGTCCGCGCTTCATCCACAGCCACCCCTGTGGATGAAGGAAGATCCCCCATCAGCATGTGGACAACCCGACGTGGTTCGGGTCGTCCCTCGTCGTCATTGCGACGCCCCAATCATGGGATGACTAGTCCGAGGGCTCGGTTAGCCACCCCGATGGACTAGTCCGTCCGACCCCGCCGCGGCAGCTGCGCCGGTGCGGCCCGGCGGTCGAGGTCCAGCGGAACGGCCAGTCCACCCGTCGACGCTGCCCGTTCGGCCGCCCGGAGGAGAGTCACGACGTCGCCGTTGAACCGGTCGACTCCCATGGAGAAGCACAGCAGAGCCGTCGTCACCGACGTCAGCGGCTGCGTCCACTTCACCAGGACCGTGCGAGGAACAGCGGCTCGGATGACGCGTACGCGGGAGAAGCTCGCCCTGCGTGACCGCCAACACCCGCCTTGGACCATCCAGGCGCCGGCGCGCGCCACACTCTGGGACACGCGCACGATGTCCGCGTTGTCGAGGTCTCGGGGGTCGAGGATGACGCGGACCCGGACCCCCACCGGGTCCATGGACTCGACGACCGCGCTGACCTGGTCCGAAAGCCGGCTCCCCGCCAGCCGCGCCTTGCCGGCCACGATGCCGAGCTCGGTGGCACCGGCCTCGGCCAGGGCCTCGGCCTCCGTCACGACGTCGGGCAGCCGTAACGGCTCCTCGTCAGCGGTGTACCAGCCCAGAGCCGTCACGACGTCGACCCGGTGACCGGCCACCGTCTGAGCAGCAAGCCCGACATGCTTGGGGCGGCATACCACTGCCGCAAGACCGGCGGTCACGGCCAGCTCGCAGCCGCGGCGAAGCTCGTCGAGGCCGAGACCGTCGCGGTAGAGCCGGTGCTCCAGCATCCTTGCGAAGTCCGCGGGAGCGAGCTCCCGGTGCCTGACCTGCTGCGGCTCGTGCTGTGCGGAAGCGCTCGTGGCGGCGCACACGCTGGTGGAGGGCCCATGCGAGGCAGCCAAGGGCATCATGCCTGACGTCCCCGCAGTAAACACAGGCCAATGGTAGCCGCAGAGGGCTAGCGCAGGAGGACTGGACAGGACAAAAGGTCAGCTAGCGGGACGCCATGCCCGGCAGTACGTTGAGTAGCGGCCGGCAGCGTGGGCCGGGCACATCACGCCTCACCACCTTGGTCTGGGTCGTCATCCCCGTCGTGCCGCTCATCCTCCAAGTCCTGGGCGGCGCGCATCAGGTCCCAGGCATGGGCCACGACGACAGCAGAGTCGCTCTCGTCGTAGAGCTCCCTGGTGGCATGGTCGAGCGCCCAGGCAGCTGGGTGCTGACCGTCCTGACGCTTCTCGGAGGTCGGCAATGCGGCACCTTCCTTATCGACGCCGAGGTCTCGGCGTCCGCTGGATGTCAGGGTCACCTTCGGGAGGTCAGCCCGCGCAGGAGCCGCGCCTCGTCTCGGAGGCGGGGAGGCACGGGCAGCCGGAAGGTGGTCAGGGCTCGTTCGTAGGCCAGCACGGTGGCCAGGTAGTCGCCTCGGGCCGCGCTCAGCTGCACCGCCACAACCGGTGGACGGCGGGCCGTCATCACGAGAACCTGCGCCACGTTCATGGCCTGCCTGAGGTCGGCCAGCACCTGACGCGAGTCCCTGCTCAGCGCAGGGGTTACCGCAGCCGAGGAAGGCCGTGGGGTGTCTGCTGCTACGGGGGGCACCAAGGCGGTCATGCGCGGACCTGCTTCCTGCCGCCCCTGCTGGAACGGCGAGCTGCGGCCTGCCCCACGATACGCCGGCTTCGATGTGCCCAGGCGTCGATTGGCCCAGAGGACCATGCCAGCTCTTGACTGGCCAAGGCCTCAGCGTGTCCGCAGACCGGACCCCCCGTAGCCGGGTGAGGCGGGCGTTGCCTGCCGACGAAGCGGTACCATCAGTAGTGATGGGCGGCACCCTCCGCCGCTTACCATCAGACAACGTGTCTCGTCGAGCGATTGCCTGGTCTCGAACCGGCGAACAGAGGCTCACGATGACCGATCAACCTACCCTGGCGCATGCGCTGGCACAGGCCGCCCGCCAGCTGCAGGCCGCCCGCGACTCGCAAGAGGAGCTGGACACCATCGTCCAGGTGGCTCGGAGGTCCTTGGACGGGATCAACCATGTCGGTGTCACGCTCACCCACCGAGATGGCAGGGTCCAGACGCAGTCGGCCAGTGACCAGCTCGTACTGGACCTGGACCAGCTCCAGTACGAGCTGCGGGAGGGTCCCTGCATAGACGCGATGCGGGAGGCGGGCGTCGTGGTGGTCGAGCACGCCGCGCGGGAGCCGCGGTGGCCGCGGTTCATGCCGCAGGCTCTGGCCCGGGGCCTGCGCGCCCAGATGGGCGTGCGGCTCTTCATCGACGAGCAGATCCTCGGTGGTCTGAACCTGTACAGCACCGAGAGCGACACGATTCCCGTCGATACTCAAGAGATGGCCGTGCTGTTTGCCACGCATGCGGCGCTGGCGCTGGGACGGGTGCGCGAGGTGGACCACCTCCAGACGGCTGTGTCGACGCGGGGGTCCATCGGTCAGGCGATCGGCATCCTCATGGTCAGGTACGAGCTCGACGACGACGCGGCGTTCCAGTACCTCGCAAGGCTGTCGCAAGACGCCAACCGCAAGCTGCGTGACGTCGCAGCCGACATCGTGGCGGAGGTGAACGCACACCACCGGCGCCCTGGTGGTGCGTGGAACTGAGCCTCGCGAACCACATCTGGCTTCGGACCGTCAGCGACCGTCCCGTCGGTGGCCACGATGCCGGCGGGCCGGTCTTCCAGACCCGCAGCCAGACGTCGACACCAGCGTCGATGAGCTCCGGACAACACGCGTGCGCAGCCCTTGCTACGTCGGCCATCTCCCCCTCGGGAACGTGGTCGCGTCGCTCGGGAACGTGATCCGGTGCTTGGTCGTCCCAAGGCTCCCTGTCCCGGGCAGTCCACCGGCCGCCGCGTCACTGGTCCTTCGAACGGATGCGCGGGAACCACCATGTGCCAGCAGGACATCTCCGCCGTCCGCTCATGCTGCGGTGCGGGGGATCCCGCTACTTCTTGCCGCCAGTTCCTGACGCCTGTTGGAAGCGGAACTCGACCACGTCGCCATCGGCCATGACGTAGTCCTTGCCCTCGATCCGTACCTTGCCGGCAGACTTGGCAGCAGCCATGGACCCGGCCTCCACCAAGTCGTCGAACGAGACGATCTCCGCCTTGATGAACCCCCGCTGGAAGTCCGTGTGGATCACTCCGGCGGCCTGCGGGGCGGTCCATCCCCGGCCGATGGTCCAGGCCCGCGACTCCTTGGGTCCGGCCGTCAGGTAGGTCTGCAGTCCCAGGGTGTGGAACCCGGTCCTGGCCAGCTGGTCGAGGCCGGACTCCGTGGCGCCGAAGGACTCGAGGAGCTCCATCGCCTCCTCCGGCTCCATGTCCATCAGGTCCATCTCGAGCTTGGCGTTGAGGAACACCGCATCGGCCGGCGCGACGAGCTCCCGCAGGGAGGCGTGCAGGTCGGCGTCCGACAGCTGGTCCTCGTCGAGGTTGAACACATAGATGAACGGCTTGGTGGTGAGCAGTCCGAGGCCCTTCGCCTCGGCGAGGTCCACCCCGGCGGCCGCGGCCGCGGCATACAGGGTGTGGCCCTCCTCCAGGACCTTCTGAGCGGCCACCGCGTTGTCGAGAAGCGGCTTGGACTCCTTCTTGACCCGCGCCTCCTTCTCCAGGCGGGGCACCGCCTTCTCGAGCGTCTGCAGGTCGGCAAGGATCAGCTCGGTGTGGATCGTCTCGATGTCCGAGGCCGGGGACACCTTGCCGTCGACATGCACGACGTCACCGTCCTCGAAGGCCCGAACCACCTGGCAGATGGCATCGGCCTCACGGATGTTCGCCAGGAACTTGTTACCCAGCCCCTCGCCTTCGGACGCTCCGCGGACGATGCCCGCGATGTCGACGAAGGATACGGTCGCGGGCAGGGTGCGCTCGGAGCCGAAGATCTCCGCGAGCTTGCCCAGACGCGCGTCCGGCAGCGGCACCACTCCGACGTTGGGCTCGATGGTGGCGAAGGGGTAGTTCGCCGCCAGCACGGTGTTCTTCGTCAGGGCGTTGAACATCGTGGACTTGCCGACATTGGGCAGTCCGACGATTCCGATAGTGAGAGCCACAAGGCCAGGAGTCTACCGGCGCGGTGGTGTCGCCCTCGCCAGCTGACGGGACAGCGCCACAAGGCGGCCTTCGCTGTCCCACACCTCGGCGTCCTCCTCGAGGTAGCCCCCGGACATCGTCCGGCTGGTGAGGTTGACCCTCAGCCAGCCGGCGGCCGGACGGGCCCGCACATGCGCCGTGAGCTCCAGGGTCGGCGTCCATCCCGGCAGTCCCAGCTCGAAGGCCACAGGAGGCAGCGCGTCGACCGCCAGAAGCAGGAGGAGGGGGTCCGGCTCACGCCCGTCCGCCATCCTCAGCCAGCCGCGGATCACCCCGTTCCCCGACGGCTTGCCGACCGCCCACCCGGTGGTGGCCGGGTCCAGTCGAAGGTCGAGCCTGTCCAGCAGCGAGGCGTACCTCAAGAAGTCAGCGGGCGCCTGGTCGGTGCTGACGCACTGCTCGGGCGGCGGCAGGTTCGGTGGGGTGGCTGTCGTGGACACCTGGTCGCCGAGCGCGCCCAGGTCGCCATACGTCGCCAGCACCCGGACGCGCTCCACCTGGCGACCTTCGCCGTCGTCCTGGAGCAGGGAGGCCTGGCCCGTGGAGACCGCTCTTCCCCGACGGACCACCTCGGTCCGGACGCTCGCTGCTCCCGGTACGCCAGGGCTGAGGTAGTACGCGCTGATCGCCAGCGGGTCAGGGTGCGCGGGCCCTTCCTGCGCGGCCTTCCCCAGGCGCTGGCTGAGCGCCCTCCCCGCGACGGCGAGCAGCAGCCCTCCGTTGACTCCGCCGCCGATGCGCCAGCCCTCCCCGAGCGACGCGTCGTACACGCCCACCTCGCCGCCGCGTGCCGAAACCGCCGAACCGTCGTCGAACTCGCTGCTCACCAGGTCAGTCTGTCGTACCGCCGTTCGCATCCACGTGGGCAGGTCCGCTCACAGCGCCGGCAGACCGTCCTCCAGGTACGCCGTGGGCCCGGTGTGCGCCGAAAGGAAAGCCAGCAGTCGCTGGTTGTACGGCGCCACCCGGTGCTCCCACTCCTCCTCGCCGGCGAAGTGCACGGCGCGGATCTCCCTGGCCTGCAAGGTCGCACGCTGGAGGAGCCCGGTGTCAGCCCGGCCCAGGTCGAAGACGAAGACGGTGGCGTCCGACCATCCCCGCCACGGAGGAAGCCAGTTGACGGCCAGGAGCCCCCGGACCTCCAGCTCCAGCCCCAGCTCCTCACGGACCTCTCGGACCACGCACTCCGCAGGCGACTCCAGCGGGTCGACGACGCCGCCGGGCAGGTCCCACTCCTGTTTGTAGACGAGCTCACACAGCAGCACCCGTCCTGCGGGGTCGCGCAGCACGCCCTGGGCGATGGCGCGCTTGGTGGGCAGCGCCGAGTTCAGCTGGGCGATGAAGCCCTCCCGGGTGTCCGGCCCGGCGTCCCGGCGCAGGCGGGCGAGCTGGATGACGTCCCGTCGGGAACCGCCCGGTCCCACCGCGCCGCGGGCCACCCCCTCCTTGAGAAGGCCGGCTCGCATGGCTGCGCGGACCGCATCCCGGTCGGCATCGTCGACGTGGGCCTCCACCCGTTCCAGCCCCTGGGAGTGCAGCGCCCACTCCACGACCAGACGCAGGGCCCGCTCCGCGACCCCGACCGCGCGGTACTCGGGAACCAGGACCCACAGCAGCTCCGCGTCGCCGTTGTCGTCGGCCAGGAGCTCCACGCGGCCCACCCGTTCGCCCTCCCAGCGCACGTCGAAGGCGTGGACGCCATCCTCGTCGAGGCGGTCCAGCGCGACGTCACCATCGCGCAGCACGAGCGGTGGCGTGGTGGACATGTCGGCCAGCCTACGGTGGCCTGTCGGTGCCGGCTGGCAAGGTCGACAGCATGGAGATGGTCCTCGTCCTGCTCACCGGCCTCGTGCTGGGCTGGGCCAGCGGTGCACTCGTCGCCCGGCAGCTCGGGCTCGTGCGAGCTGCCGGCATCACGGCCGAGCGCGACCTGCTTCGCGAGCGTGTGGTGGACCTTGAGGCGGCGCACACCGACGATGCCCAGACTGCGGCAGCGCTGGCGCCCCTGCGGGACGCCCTCGGGCGCGTCGAGCTCCAGGTGGGGACCCTCGAGCGCGACCGCACCCACCAGTACGCGGCGTTGGAGCAGACGATCGCCCAGGTGTGGGCCTCGACGTCCGAGCTCGGCCGGCAGACCCAGAGCCTCGCCGGCTCGCTCAACGCCTCAACAGTGCGCGGGGCGTGGGGAGAGGTCCAGCTCAGACGGGTGCTCGAGCATGCGGGCCTCCTCGCGCGCTGCGACTTCGAGGAGCAGGTCTGCCGGGTCAGCAGGCACCAGAAGCAGGTGCGGCCCGACGTGGTGGTCCGGCTCCCTGGTGACAAGTTCCTCGTCGTGGACTCCAAGGCCCCGATGGTGGCGTTCCTGCAGGCCCAGGCCGAGGACCTCGAAGGGCCTGAGCGCACGCGCCTGCTGCGTGAGCACGCGCACCACCTCAAGGGGCACGTCCGGGCGCTCGCCGACAAGGAGTACTGGTCGGCCTTCGACACGTCACCCGAGATGGTGGTCTGTTTCGTCCCGACTGAGGCGATGCTCTCGGCCGCGCTGGCCGCCGACCCGAGCCTGCACGAGGACGCCATGGCGCGCCGAGTCGTGCTCGTCGGACCGGGTGCGCTCATGGCCCTGCTCCGCACGGTCGCCTTCACGTGGCAGCAGGACGCCCTGACGGCCAACGCGCGGGAGCTGATGGCCCTGGGGCGCGACCTGTACGACCGACTCGGCACGTTGGGCGCGCACGCCGCCAAGATGGGCACCGCCCTGCAACGCAGCGTCGAGGCCTACAACCAGCTGGTCGGGGCGCTGGAGACCCGAGTGCTCGTGACGGCCCGACGGATGCACGAGCTGGAGGTCGTCGGCGACGACCTCCCCACGCTGAAGCCGGTCGAGACGGGCCCTCGCGTGCTGACCGCGATGGAGCTCATCGAGGCAGCCACTGCGCAGGACGCGCGCCCTCAGCTGGACCTGGGGAGCCCACCCAGGTGGACCGGCACGGAGTCCACCGCATAGACGATGGACCTGTCCCGGAACCTCAGGTTCGAGGGGGCCGTCGCCAGGGCGAGCTCGGGGAAGCGCCTGGCCAACCGGGGGAAGGCGATGCGCAGCTCGAGCCGGGCCAGCTCGGCGCCGACGCAGCGATGGAACCCGTGGCCGAAGGCAAGGTGGGGTGACGATGGGCGCCTCGGGTCGAACGAGTTCAGGTCAGGCCCGACCCGAGCGTCCCGGTCGGCCCGGCTCAGTGCGGCAATGACGACGTCGCCCTTCCGGATGTGCTTACCGAAGAGCTCGAGGTCCACCTTGGCGAACCTGGGGAACGCGATCTGGACGACCGTGAGGTAGCGCAGCATCTCCTCGACCACGGCGTCGATCGCGCTGTCGTCGTCCCGGACGAGGTCGAAGAACCTGCGGTCCCGAAGCAGCACGAGCGACCCGAGGGCCAGCATGCTGGCCGTGGTCTCGTACCCGCCCGTGAACACACCGTCGGCCAGCGCCGCGATCTCCTCGTCAGTGACCGAGTCCCCTGCCGCGGCGATGATCCGGCCGAGCAGGCCGTCCCCCGGCTCGGCTCGCTGACGACGGACGGCCTCGTGCAGGAAGAGCTGCGACTCGGAGATGGCACCGAAGGCACCGGCACCCGAGGAGACGTCGAACCGGGCGTGGCTCAGCGCCCGGAAGCGGTCGCGGTCCTCGTCCGGAAGACCGAGAAGCTCGCAGATGACCAGAAAGGGGATCGGGAACGCGAACTTCTCCACGAGGTCCACGACAGGTCCGGCGGCGTGCATCTCCTCGAGCTGAGCGTCGACGATCTCCTCGATCCTCGGAGCGAGCCGGTTGATCCTGCGCATCGTGAACTCGGGAGTGAGCAGACCACGGAGCCGGCCGTGCTCGGGAGGGTCCGTGAACCCCAGGCCGCCGATGCTCGAGCCACTGGTGCCCACGAAGGGCCGGATGTCGTTGCTGAAGCTCCCCTGGTCGGCGAGCACCGCCCGCGCCTCCGCCTGGCCGGACACGAGCCAGATGTTCATCCCGAACATGTGGGCCAGCCGATGCACCGGCTCGGGTGCGACGGCGCCCAACCGCTGCACGGGGTCGAGCCCGTCACGGCGAAGGGGCCGCAGCAACCTGCGGGGCACGGACTCCAGGCTCGACAGGTCAACGACCCCACCCGAGCGTCGCGTGAGCAGACGCCGGACCACCCGGCGCCGCGCGTCGAGCACGTCGATCATGGTGCCGACGGTACGCGGACGAGCCCCCAGCCGAGGACGAACACGCCAGACCAAGGACCCCGGATACCCGATCTGGCTGCGCCTAGTGGAGGGACCCGGCCTCCTCGAAGGCCGCGTCGTGGCGCATCTTGTCGCTCATCCCGCGCGCCTTGAGGTCACGCCGGATCTCGTTGGGGAGTGCGAAGAGCAGGCTCTCCTCGGCCGCCACCACCGGCTGCACCTCCCCGAAGCCGCGCTCAGCCAGGTAGGTCAGCACGTCCCTGACGAGGACCTCCGGCACGGACGCTCCGGACGTCACTCCCACGGTGGAGACGCCCCCCAGCCAGCGCTCGTCGATCTCGTCGGCGTAGTCGACCAGGTGACCCGCAGTGGAACCGTGCTCGAGGGCGACCTCGACCAGACGCACGGAGTTCGAGGAGTTCCGCGAGCCGACGACGATCATCAGGTCACACTGGGGAGCCATCTGCTTGACCGCCAGCTGCCGGTTCTGCGTGGCGTAACAGATGTCGTCGCTCGGTGGGTCCTGAAGCGCTGGGAACCGGTCGCGGAGCCTGCGTACCGTCTCCATCGTCTCGTCCACCGACAGCGTCGTCTGGGACAGCCAGACGACCTTCGCCGGGTCGCGCACGGTGACGTTCGCGACGTCGTCCGGCCCGTCGACGAGCGTGATGTGCTCGGGTGCCTCACCGGAGGTGCCGACGACCTCCTCGTGGCCCTCGTGGCCGATGAGCAGGATGTCGAAGTCGTCGCTGGCGAACCGGACCGCCTCACGGTGGACCTTGGTCACGAGCGGGCAGGTCGCGTCGATCGTCTTGAGCCGTAGGGCGGCGGCCTCCTCGTGCACCACAGGGGCGACGCCGTGCGCGGAGAAGATCACCGTGGCTCCCTCGGGCACCTCGTCAGTCTCCTCGACGAAGACGGCCCCGCGCTTCTCCAAGGTGGTCACGACGTGCTTGTTGTGGACGATCTCCTTGCGCACGTAGACCGGCGGACCGTACAGCTCCAACGCCTTCTCCACGGTGACCACGGCACGGTCCACGCCCGCGCAGTAGCCCCGCGGCGCGGCGAGGAGCACGCGTCGGGTGGGCTGTTCGGTGGTCTCCGTCATGTCCCCATCGTAGGTTGCCGGGCCGGGGGGGCCGAATCGGCCGGGCGGTGGAGTCACCCGACCGCAGGACACCGGCGCCGGCGCGGTGGCACCTCCTAGAGTGAGGGTCGTGAGCGGCCCAGAAGAGCGAGCGGCGCTGCCGGAGAAGGCGGCTGACACCACTGCCGAGTCACCCTGGCCGGTCCGGCTGTTGAGCCTGAAGATCGCCGACTACGTCGAGAAGATGTCGGTCCTGTGGGTGGAGGGCCAGGTCGTCCAGCTCAACCGCCGGCCGGGCTCGCGGACGGCGTACCTGACCCTTCGTGACCCCGACGTGGACATGTCGCTGTCGGTCGCCATCTCCACCAACGCCCTCGACGCCATGCCCGTCCAGCTTGACCAAGGAGCGCGCGTTGTCCTCCAAGCCAAGCCGGTCTTCTGGACCCAGCGCGGCTCCCTCATGCTCGACGCACGTCAGATCCGCCCGGTGGGGGTCGGCGAGCTGCTGGCCAGAGTGGAGCACCTGAAGCGCACTCTCGCCGCCGAAGGCCTCTTCGACCCCGACCGGAAGCGGCCCCTGCCGTTCCTCCCCCGGACCATCGGCCTGATCTGCGGGCGGGCCAGCGCAGCCGAGAAGGACGTCGTGGAGAACGCGCGCCGACGGTGGCCGACGGCGTGCTTCGCCATCCGTGAAGTCGCCGTCCAGGGCCCCACCGCGGTCCAGGAGCTCACCGACGCCCTCCGCGAGCTCGATGGGGAGGTCTTGGTGGACGTGATCGTCATCGCCCGCGGGGGCGGCTCGGTGGAGGACCTCCTGCCGTTCAGCAACGAGGCGCTGGTGCGGGCGGTGTCGGCGGCTCGGACCCCCGTCGTCTCCGCGATCGGCCATGACGTGGACACCCCGTTGCTGGACCACGTGGCCGACTGGCGCGCCTCCACGCCCACCGATGCGGGAAAGCGGGTGGTCCCCGACGCCGAGGCCGAACGCCACGGCATCCTCCTCGCGCGGGAGCGGGCCCGGCGGGCGCTGGCCGGCCGCCTCGCCGGCGAGCGCCGCCACCTGGTCGCCATCCGCTCCCGCCCGGTGATGGCCAACCCGGCCGCCATGATCGACGCGAGACGGGCCGAGCTGGACGCCCTGACGCAACGGGCGCACCGCCGGGTGCTGAGTGCCGTACACCGCGCCGGCGACCAGATCAGCCACCTTCGCGCCCAGATTCGCACGCTGTCGCCCCTGTCCACTTTGGAACGGGGATATGCCGTCGTGCAACGGCGTGACGGGCGCGTGGTCCTCGACCCCCTGGACGTCTCCGTCGACGAGCTGGTGCGCGTGCGGGTCGCCCGAGGAGACTTCGCCGCCCGGGTCGTCGGGCTGCCGTCGACGTCGGGCTAGGCTGCCTGGCCATGGCGAAGGCTGGAGAGGACGAGGACCGGACGTCGCAGGACCCGACGTCGCAGCAGCCTGACCCTCAGGTGGACCTGGCGGGCCTGTCCTACGAGGCGGCTCGTGACGAGCTCATCGGCATCGTGGCGCAGCTGGAGGGCGGCCAGGTCGGTCTGGAGGAGAGCATGCGGCTGTGGCAGCGGGGCGAGGCGCTGGCCGCCCACTGCAGCACGTGGCTCGACGGTGCAGAGGCCGCTCTGGCCGACGAGGACCCTCAGTAGGCCTGCGGTGCGCTCAGGGCTTCGACACAGGCTGGAGCTTCTCCGCGAAGGCCGTGAGCTCCTGGAACGTTCCGGTGCCCGTGATGATCGTGGTGAGGCCGTTGGCGTCGGCGGGCTGCGCCACCAGGCTGTTCTGGACCTTGACGCCGCGCACGTACGTGTCCCAGGTACGGCCGGCCGCGGACAGCGTGCCCGTCAGGCGGGCGCGGTTCGTCTGCGCGGCCACCCATTCGGCGGTCGCGCCCTTGGTCTGCTCGACGGCGACGTAGTTCTTGCTGGGCGAGGTGTACCCGGCGTGCCAGGTCATCAGCCCCGCGGTCGAGCGGACGTAGCGGACACTCGTCGCGTCCCACCCCTGCGGCAGGCCGAGCGGCCGCTCGATGGGCCAGCCGGTCTCCTTGGCCACCTCCACCGCGGCGGCGGCCACGTCGACCGGGGGCTGCGAGACGGTGTTGACCCGCGGAACGACGGCGATGAGCAGTGCGACGAGCGCACCGATCACCAGTAGGGAGCGGACCATGTTCGCCACCGAGCCGTTGGCGTAGGAACTGCGGGGGGCGGGCGCGCTCACCTGCCCATCGTCCACGACCGTGACCGCCGAACGCCAACCGCCCCCCGCCACCGATAGGCTCGGGGCGCTCACCCGCCGCCGCGTGAAGGATCGATGCATGTCTGAGCAACACCTCCCCTCAGCACTGCGCGTGGGTGTCGAGGCACCCGACCGCAACCTCGCCCTGGAGCTCGTCCGCGTCACGGAGGCGGCCGCCATGGCTGGTGGTCGATGGGTGGGCAAGGGCGACAAGAACGGTGCCGACGGCGCCGCCGTGGAGGCGATGCGGACCCTGATCTCCACGGTCTCGATGAAGGGCGTCGTCGTGATCGGCGAGGGCGAGAAGGACGACGCTCCGATGCTCTACAACGGCGAGGAGGTCGGCGACGGCAACGGTCCGGAGTGCGATGTGGCCGTGGACCCGATCGACGGTACGACCCTGACGGCCAAGGGCCAGTCCAACGCGGTCTCGGTCCTCGCAGTGGCAGACCGCGGCACGATGTACGACCCGTCGGCGGTCTTCTATATGGAGAAGCTGGTGACCGGTCCAGAGGCGGCCGACGTCGTGGACATCCGGCTTCCCGTCCGAGAGAACGTCCGTCGCATCGCCAAGGCGAAACGCCAGACCGTCGAGGACGTCACCGTGGTCATGCTCGACCGCCCGCGCCACGAGCAGCTCGCCAGCGAGGTCCGCGAGGCGGGCGCCCGGCTGCGCTTCATCTCGGACGGCGACGTGGCGGGCGCCATCATGGCCGCGCGCGACGACACCGGCATCGACCTCCTGCTCGGCACCGGAGGCACCCCCGAGGGCATCATCGCCGCCTGTGCCATCAAGTGTCTCGGGGGCGTCATCCAGGGTCGGCTGTGGCCGCGCGACGACGACGAGCGCCAGCGCGCGATCGACGCGGGCCATGACCTGGGTCGGGTGCTGGCCACGGATGACCTCGTCCGCGGCGAGAACTGTTTCTTCGTCGCGACGGGTATCACCGACGGTGAGCTTCTGCGTGGGGTGCGGTACCGCGCGGGAGGGGTCACGACCCACTCGCTCGTGATGCGCTCCAAGTCAGGCACCATCCGGCTCATCGAGAGCCACCACCAGCTCGCGAAGCTGCGGGCCTACAGCTCCATCGACTTCGACCACGCAACGGCGCATCGGGCGGAGCCGCGGTGAGCCAGCGCCTGCTCGTGATCGGCGAGGCCCTGGTCGACGTCGTGACCGACGCGTCGGGGGAGTCGGCGGAGCACGTGGGCGGCAGCCCGGCGAACGTCGCGGTGGGCCTGGCACGGCTCGACCACGTCGTCGACTTCGCCACCTCCCTCGGCCGGGACGAGCGCGGCACCCGTATCGCGGACCACCTCAGGCGCCATGGGGTCACCGTCCTGCCGGAGAGCTTCGGTGACGCTCCCACCTCCGTGGCCGTTGCGACGCTCGACGGCGACGGCGCCGCCACGTACGACTTCGACCTCCACTGGGACCTGCCGGAGGTGAGGCTTCCGGCCGGGACCGCGCATGTGCATACGGGCTCGATCGGGACCGTGCTGTCACCCGGCGAACGCAGCGTCACCACGGCACTGCGGACCGTCCGTGAACACGGGACCGTCTCCTACGACCCGAACATCCGGCCCAGCATCATGGGCGACCTCGACAGGGTCCGCGACCGGGTCGAAGAGCTGGTCGGCCTCAGCGACGTCGTGAAGGCAAGCGAGGACGACCTGGACCTGATGTATGGCGGGCAGTCGGCCGAGCAGGTCATGGCGAGGTGGCTGGAGCTGGGAGCCTCGCTGGCCGTCGTCACCCTGGGCGGTGAGGGTGTGTCCTTCCTCGTGCGTGGCGGTCAGGACCTCGGGACGGCGCCGACCCGGGCAGAGCGCGTCGTGGACACCGTGGGGGCCGGCGACTCCTTCATGGCGGGGCTGGTGTCAGGCCTTGTTGTCTCCGGCCTGCTGGGGCACCCGGCCGCCCGCGGCCGGCTACGAGACGCGACCCTGGAGGACGTCCGGCCCGCCATCGACCGTGGGCTGGCGACCAGCGGGGTGACCGTCGGAAAGGCCGGCGCCTACGCGCCGAGTCTGGACGAGCTGTGAGCCGTCGAGGGGCCGTGCAGCAACGACCGCCGACGATAAGGGAGACGACTTTCTCCACCTCAACCGTCAAGCCGATGGCGATGTCCATCTCGAAGCGACCAGGACTGCTATGACCTCAGAATCCACCGTCACGCCCGACTCCACCGTCACGCCGAACTCCGCCGCCACGCCGGACTCCACGCCGGACTCCGCGACGGCCCCCGACGAACCGGTCGCGCCCGACCCCGCGACGTCCAGCACAGACGACACGTCGGACGAGCAGCCGGCGTCGTCGCAGGGCTTCGCGGACCTGATCGCCGCCAACCAGTCCTTCGCCGCGCGCTTCACCCTGGGCGGCTTCGACGGCATCGCCCATCGAGGCGTCGCCGTGGTGACGTGCATGGACTCTCGCATCGACCCCTTGCGGATGCTCGGGCTCTCCCCGGGCGACGCCAAGATCTTCCGCAACCCCGGTGGCCGGGTGACCGCAAACGCCCTGGAGGCGCTGGTCCTCGGGGTGCACCTGCTGAACGTGCAGCGCATCCTCATCGTCCCGCATACGAAGTGCGCCATGGCGAGCAACTCCGAGGCCGAGCTGCGGGAGCGGGTCGGCGCCTCCGCGGGCCAGGACGCCTCGTGGCAGGGCTTCCACGTGGTCACCGACCAACGGGAGGCGCTTCAGGCGGACGTGCGCGCGGTCAGGTCGCACCCGTTGATCCCCGACACCGTGGCGGTGGGCGGTTTCCTGTACGACGTTGACACCGGCCTCCTGGACCAGCTCGTCTAGCGCACCGCACGAGGACCCGGTGCGCGTAGTCGCCAGACCACGATCTCGCGACCGTTGAACTGGCGGTCAGCCAGTAGATCCAAGGCCGACTCGTCCACAGCACCGGCGGAGCGATCTGCAAGGAGCCACCGCACGCCGTGCTGTCGCCAAAGCCCCACCAAGCCGTCGGCGGTGGGCGCCGAGAAGGCGGCGAGCTCCGCGTCGAGCCGACCGGGGTCCCAGAATGGTGTGTTCGTGAAGCGGGTCGGCGACGTCCATGCCGCCTGCAGTGCTCGTGGCGCGTATCCCCAGCCAGAGACGTCCACCTGACGCGCCGTGAAGGCCGACACGGTGAAGTCCAGCGCCGCACATCCCGAAGGTGCGGCACGGCTCCGCGCCGCTGTCAGGCAGTAGCGGTTCGTCGCCACGACATCCTGCTCCGCCGAGCTGCGGCGTATGAGGTCAGCGGCACGAACGAGCTCGGGGGTGGTCACCATGAGTCCGGCCCTGCGAGCAGCCGCCGTGGCCCGCTGGCTGGCTTCGCTCTCGGTCAGGCCGTCACCCCGATGGACGTGCAGCCATGTCCCGAAGCAGCCGGTCCCCAACATCGCGCCGACGAGAGCGACCGCTACGAGCGACCAGGGGGGCCGCCGTCGGTCGTGACGCGGTACGAGGTTCAGTGCCGCGGTCACGAGGGCGAGAGCCACGACGACCGCCGCGACACTCGACCACAGCTCTACGTGCGGCCGCAGCCACGTCCACGTCTGCTCTCCGGAGGAGACGCCGAACGGTCGTCTCTCGCGCACCGCCCGCGCCGCCTCTGCGACCCAGGCGGTGCGCGGAGACACTGCGGGCTGTCGGTACGCCACCACGCAAGCCACCAGGAGGCCGGCAGCTACTCCCCCGGCCGCGACCACGAGAGCACCCGGCCGGGACCAGGCCGACAGCCGCCCCCAAGCCCCCTCCAGTCCCAGCACGAAGCCGGCGGCCGAGCCGACGACCGCAACGGGATACGCCGAGACGAGGAAGAAGACCTCGCTCGCCGAGGGATGACGGAGCATCAAGGTTGCCCCCAAGCCACCGACCAGACTCCCTAGCGGGATCCACAGGGCCGGTTCAGACCTCGGCGCTCTCGTCAGGAGCAGCAGGCCTGCCAGCCGGGGCAGGGTTGGCAGCAGGTAGACCACGCCAAAAGCAGTCATGACCAACGGGGGGGCCCCGACAGCACCCGCGCCGTTCCCCGGGAAGTTCCGGACCGCGACATCGACGGTCTCCTGCTGCACCACGGCGACCAGACGCGCCCACGGCCGCAGGATGAGACCGTAGCTTCCCCCGGCATAGATCGTCACGGCGGCTATGCCGAGAACCGCTGCGGTCCCGACGAGGAGCAGCATGGTCCGGCCGGCCTGCCGCCATCGGCGGACCAGGACGGCCACCAGAAGGGCCAGCCCGAGCCCGGTCGCCAGAACGGGCAGCTGGGACGACTTCGCCCCCGCTGCCAGGACGAGGAACGGCACCAGCAACCGGGTGGGGGCGACCCGGTCCGGCACGCCACGCCTGACGAATGCGACTGCCAGACCTAGGCACGCCACTCCTGCCACCCAGCCCAGCGCCTGTGGCGGGCTGTCCTGCCAGTACACGGTGAGGGCCTCCAGCGAACCGCCGTCGGCATTCCAGCGGGTCGGTATGCCGTTGGGGACCACCCACCGTGTGGCGAGGCTGTTCCCCACGACCGCGAGCAGTGCGGCCCCGAGCACCCCCGCAGCGGTCCGGTCTGCGAGCTGACGCGCCACCACTGCGCCGAGGGAGACCAGCATCGGGACCAGGAGGCTCGGCATGAGCCTCAGCACGACATCGATCCGGTCTACGCCTGGGCAGGCGATGAGGTGAGCCTGGATGGCGTAGACGAACCAGTGGTAGGAGAGCGGCTCCCCCGCCACCATCGGGTAGTCGGGCAGGAGATGGTGCTGGAGCTCTCCGGTGAGGGCCAGCTGAAACGTCATGTCGTGGATGTAGGAGAAGCCCGAAGGTCCCGGGCGTGGGGGCAGCCCTCGCAGAGCTGTCGACAGCATCCAGGCGAGCGCGACGAGATGGCAGGCAGCGAGCCCGATCGTCGCCCGAACGCCCCAGCCCGCTGCCGGCCGAGCCAGAACCCGGGCGCGGGTGAACGGAACCGCCAGCAGCGCCACCGTGACCGCCAGCCCGAAAACCAAGGACCCGGGTGGCCACGGAGCCACCCGGTCCACGCTCCAGCCGACGAGAGCAAGCACCAGTCCTGCGGCTGCACCCCACGACAGATCCTCTACCAGCGCACCCGCCACGGGCCGCAGCGCTCGCACGACGACGAAGCCGGGCATCACCAGTCCGAGGCAGATGGAGGTCAGCCACGCCGCCACGCCGATCGGAGCGCTACCCGTGCCGACCAGCGCCGCGACATAGGAGCCCGCCACCACCAGGGCAGCCAGCACTGCCGCCATCCCAGCCAACCCCGATCGTGGGGTGCGGGGCAAGGACGTTGTGTGGGCCATCGTCTGCCCTCCGGCTACGAACGACACCGCCTCACCGTAGACCGTGGAACGTCGTCATCCGGAACGTGGCCCTGCGTCTCAGTGCACCGAGGCGAGCAGTAGACCGACACCCACGAAGAGTCCACCGAAGATGCGGTTCAGCCGACGTTGGCCCGCTTGGCTGCCGGTCAGGCGGCGTAGCCCACGCGCGGCGATCGCGAAGACGAACCACATCACGACGACGTCGACGACGACGACCGTGGTGGCCAGGACCGCATACTGCGTCAGGATGGGACGGTCGGTTCTGATGAACTGCGGGGTGAAGGCCAGGAAGAAGACGATGGCCTTGGGGTTGGTCAGGTTCACGAGCACTCCCTGGCGGAACATCGCCCAGTGGGACACGCGTGACACCGGGGTCTCTTCGTCGACGGGCTCCGGCCGTGCCCGAAGCTGCCGCACCCCTAGCAGGACGAGGTACGCAGCGCCGGCATACCTGATCGCGTTGAAGAGCAACCGGGACTGTGCGACGAGGACCCCCACCCCCGCCGCCACGACGGCGATGTGCACCAGGAGGGCGACCTGCTGGCCCAGGATCCCCCAGATCGAGCGGGCCCAGCCGGAGCCGATGGAGTTCGTCATCGTGTTGATCGCTCCCGCTCCCGGCGTCAGGGAGATGAGCACGGCAGCGGCGAGCAGGGTGAACCACAGCGACCACGACACGTCGGCGAGTGTAGTTCGCCGGCCTCCGCGATCCTGAACCGAGGAGCAAGGAGACGGCCATCGGCACGGTGCGGGACGGGCGGTTCGAGGGCCTGCCCGCCCAGGCGGCGGTGCGCTACGAGGCGGCCCTTGTGCGAAGCACCTCGGTGGCCTTCTCGACCGCGACGCTCGCTGCGGCGTCGATGTCGTCGGGAAGGGCGCCCACGAAGGTGAGCGAGAGGACCGTGTCGCCGACGCCTGTCGTGACCAGGGTGATCTCCGTGCCCGCCAGTGGGCCGCTGGTGGCGGTCATCCGCGCGGACAGCGGCTTCTGGCCGTACCTCGGTGGTTTCACGGGGCGGACCGTCACGGTGGAGGTGCCGGCTCCCGGGATCGAGACGGCCACCTTGCCGCACGCCGCGATGGCGGCCTTGAACCTGGCCTGTAGCGCTGCGACGGGCGCCGCGCTCCCCAGGGCGTCGATCGACTCGTCGATGAAGGGGCCGCTCTGCCCACCGGACAGGGACACGTCAGCGGTGGCCGTCGAACCTGGCGCAGTGGCCGCGTTCGAGAGCTTCACGAACGGTGCGCATCGCGGGTTCGTCGACGCCATCTTGACACCGGGGTCCTTCGAAGGCGGCTCTACCGCGAAGCCGGACGGGGCGTCGCTCAGCTCCAACAGCGCCTTCTTCAGCTGCGCCGCGGTTCGGTGCACCAGCGCCGGCCTCGCCGAGGCGGAGGCAGACGGCTGACTGGCCGTAGTGCTGGTGGCAGTGCGGGCGGAGGGAGTCGAGGTAGTGGTGGTGGACGCAGAGGCCGACGACGTCGTACTCGAGGCCGCGGTGGCCTGGGAGGTCGCCGGGCTGGTTCCCGTCGCCTTCGGTGACCCACCGCAGGCGGTGAGCACAGCGACGGCCGCGACGGCGGCCAGTGGAGCGCAGGAGCGGAGAGTGGGAGTCACGCGGGCAGGCTACGTGTTCGCAGCTGCGGCATGGAGGCGATTTCGGCCACTTGCGTCACAAGGAGAGACGAGCCTTGACCACGTCCACCAGGCGGTCGGCCACCGCCTTGGCGACCGTCTCGTCGGCAGCCTCCACCATGACCCGCACGACCGGCTCGGTCCCGGACTTGCGCAGCAGGACCCGGCCGGTCCCAGCGAGCTCCTCCTGCTCCACCTTCACCGCCGACTGGAGCTCCTCGTCCGACTCCACCCGCGACCTGTCGACGCCCTTGACGTTCACGAGAACCTGCGGCAGCCGGGTCATCACCGAGGCCAGCTCGGCGAGAGACGTCCCGGTCGAGGCCATCCGGGCGGCCAGCATCAGCCCCGTGAGTACTCCGTCACCGGTCGTCCCGTGGTCGAGGAAGATCACGTGGCCGCTCTGCTCGCCGCCGAGCGACAGCCCTGCCGCTCGCATCTCCTCCAGGACGTAGCGGTCGCCGACCCCGGTCTGGCGGACCGTGATCCCTTCCCGGCGCATCGCCTGGATGAGCCCAAGGTTGCTCATCACCGTCGCCACGAGCGTGTCCTGGGCCAACGTTCCTCGCGACTTCATCGCCACGGCGAGGATCGCCATGATCTGGTCCCCGTCCACGTCGTTGCCGTCCGCGTCCACGGCAAGGCACCGGTCCGCGTCGCCGTCGTGGGCGATCCCGAGGTCCGCTCCCCTGGCCACGACCGCGGCACGCAGGTGCTCGAGGTGCGTGGAACCATACCCGTCGTTGATGTTGAAGCCGTCCGGCTCCGTGCCGATCTCGTGGACGGTCGCGCCGGCGAGGCGGAACACCTCGGGCGAGACCAGGCTCGCCGCGCCGTGCGCGCCGTCGATGACGATCGTGAGGCCGTCGAGGCGGTTCGGCAGGACGGCGAGAAGATGCGAGATGTACCGGGTGTGCCCGTCCGGCATCGTGACCACCCGGCCGACGTCGGGGCCCGTCGGGCGTTCCCACTCCTGGTCGAGCCGCGCGGCGATCTCGTCCTCGACGCTGTCGTCGAGCTTGTGTCCGCCCGTCGCGAAGAACTTGATCCCGTTGTCCGGCATGGCGTTGTGCGAGGCCGAGAGCATGACCCCGAAGTCGGCATGCGTGTCAGCGGTGAGGAACGCGACCGCCGGTGTGGGAAGCACGTTCGCCAGGTACACGTCGACGCCGGCGGACGCCAGACCGGCGATGACGGCAGCGGAGAGGAACTCTCCGGAAGCGCGCGGGTCACGCCCCACCACAGCCTTTGGCCGCCTGCCGTGTCGGCGCGCCTCGTCCCCGAGGACGTGCGCAGCGGCGACGCTCAGGCGCAGGGCCAGCTCGGCGGTGATGTCGACGTTGGCCAAGCCACGGACCCCGTCGGTCCCGAACAGTCGTGCCATGGGGTGAGCCTTTCTGGCTGTCAGGTGCACCGGGTCCACGGGGAGCCGGGACCGGGCGCGCCCGGGTCGGACGAGCATCTGAGCGAACCTACCGCCGAACGCCGCGATGGCGGCACCCGACAAGCGGGTGCCGCCATCGGCGGGTCCTGCCGTGAGCGCGGATCAGCGCTTGGAGTACTGCGGAGCCTTGCGGGCCTTCTTCAGACCGGCCTTCTTGCGCTCAGGGACGCGAGCGTCGCGGGTCAGGAAGCCTGCCTTCTTCAGGGCGGGACGGTTCAGCTCCTCGTCGACGCCGTTCAGCGAGCGCGCGACGCCCAGTCGGACCGCGCCCGCCTGGCCGGACGGGCCACCACCGTGCACGCGGACGAGCACGTCGTACGCGCCGTCGAGCTCGAGCAGCGTGAGCGGCTCGTTGACGATCTGCTGGTGGACCTTGTTGGGGAAGTACTCCTCGAGCGTGCGCCCGTTGATCTTCCACTCGCCGGTGCCAGGCACGATGCGCACGCGGGCGATCGCCTGCTTGCGGCGGCCGGTCGCGGCACCGGGCGCCGACGCGCTCGGACGACGCGCGGCCTCGCCCGAGACGGGGCCTTCGGACTCGGAGGTGTACTCGGTGAGCTCGACGTCTTCGGTCGAGTCGTTGATGTCGGTGGTGTCAGCCACGTGGTGTCCTCAATTCGCTTTCTGCACAGGCCCTTTGCGGACTTACTGCGCGACCTGTGAGATCTCGAAGGGCTGCGGCTTCTGCGCAGCGTGGGGGTGGTCGGAGCCGGAGTAGACCTTGAGCTTGGTCAGCTGCTGGCGGCCGAGGGTGGTGCGGGGCAGCATGCCGCGGACGGCCTTCTCGATGGCCTTCTCGGGGCTCTTGGCCAGGAGCTCCGTGTACGACGTGCTCCGGAGGCCGCCCGGGAAACCGGAGTGGCGGTAGGCCTTCTTCTGTTCGAGCTTGGCGCCGGTGAGGGCCACTTTCTCGGCGTTCACGATGATGACGAAGTCACCACCGTCGACGTGCGGCGCGAAGGTGGTCTTGTGCTTGCCGCGCAGCAGGATGGCCGTCTGGCTCGCGAGGCGACCCAGGACGACGTCCGTCGCGTCGATGACATGCCAGGTCCGAGTTACCTCGGCCGGCTTGGGAGTGAAGGTGCGCAAAGTAGGTGCCTTACGTGTGTGCTTCCGTGGGGCGTATGCCGCGTGCGCCCGAGGCGCTCGGCCCGCGGACCGATGGGTGTCGCCTGCGAGGGCGCACGGCACAACAGTCACCAAGTCTACGGACCGTCCGACGCAGACCCAAATCGCCCGGCGTGCGGCTGCAAACCGGCCCTGACCTGGGCAGATGCATCTCCACCATACATTTGCACAGAACTTGTGCAAATGTATTGTGCAAAGGTATTGTGCATCCATGGCCGCTGAACGACCCTCGGAAAGCGCCGGGCTCACCGGCATCCGCCTCGACGCTCGGGCGATCAAGGTCCTCGCGCACCCGCTGCGGTCGCGCCTGCTCGGCACGCTGCGCAAGGGTGGTCCGGCGACAGCCACGGACCTTGCCACGGCGCTCGGTACGAACTCCGGGGCCACGTCGTACCACCTGCGCAAGCTGGAGTCCGTGGGGCTCGTCGCCGACACCGGCGAAGGTGAGGGTAAGCGTCGGTTGTGGCGGGCCTCCACGGAGAGCCACCAGTACGAGCCCAGCGACTTCGCCGGTGACGAGGACGCGGAGACCGCCCTCAACTGGCTCGTACGCGACTACATGCGCCACTTCGCCGAACAGTTCGAGAGGTGGCTGGACGTGGAGGCGACCTGGCCGGCGCAGTGGCGCGATGCGGCAGGGATGAACGACTCCTTCGTCATCGCGACCTCCGAGCAGGCCGAGGCGATGAAGGCCGAGCTCGACGAGGTCGTGGCCCGGTACCGCCGCGTGGGACAGGGCAACCCGAACGCCCGGCGCCTTGCGGTCTACAGCGTGATCTACCCGCTCGACCTCGACCGCGCACCCCGCGGGAAGGACCAGCCATGACCAGCCAGGTGCTCTCTCCCACGGCCGCCCGGCGGGTGTTCCTGACGCTCACCGTGACCCGCTGGTTCCCCATCGGCCTGGTCTTCGGCATGATGACGCTCCTGCCGCTGGAGCGCGGGCTCAGCGTCACCCAGGCGGTCACGGCGTTCTCGCTGTCCGGCTGGGTGGTCTTTGCGCTCGAGCTGCCGACGAGCGGCTTCACGGACGCCTTCGGCCGCAAGCCGGTCTACGTCGTGGCGGCCCTCGTCCAGATCGGGGCCGCTGTCGTCCTCCTGCTCGCGCACACGTTCTGGATGTTCGCCCTGGGCGCCGTCCTCATGGGGGTCTTCCGGGCCCTGGACTCCGGGCCCCTCGAGGCGTGGTTCGTCGACACGGTGCACGCGAGCGAGCCGGGTGCAGACGTCGACAGGTCGCTGGCGGCACAGGGCACGCTCCTGGGTGCCGGGATCGCGACGGGGGCCCTTGTCTCCGGTGGGCTGGTCTGGTGGCACCCCTTCACGGAGTCCTCCGCCCTGGTGCTGCCGTTCGCCGTCTACACGGCGCTGACAGCCGTGCATCTCGCCGTCGTCCTCGTGCTGCTTCGCGAGCCTGCGCCGCACGTCGACAGCACCCGGGCCCGTCGCGCCGTGCAGTCCGCCAAGGAGGCGCCTGTGGTGGTCCGCGAGGGGCTGGCCATGCTGAGACGGAACAGGATTCTGAGAGGGCTCGTCATGGTCGAGGTCTTCTGGTCGATCGCCATGGTCGTGTTCGAGACGTTCCAGCCCATCCGTCTGGCCGAGCTGCTCGGCAGCGAGGACAGGGCCGGCGCCGTGATGGGACCCGTCGCCTCCGCCGGCTGGGCCGTCTTCGCGCTCGGCTCGGCCCTGGCCGGGGCCACCTCGCGGCGGATCGGGGTGGCCCGGACCGCCATCCTGGCCCGGGCGCTCAACGGGCTGGGCGCCATGGCGATGGGCCTCGTGGCCGGTCCGGTGGCGCTCGTCGCCGCGTACCTGGTCACCTACGGTCTGCACGGCACCGGCGGGCCGATGCACGGGGCGCTGCTCCACCGCGAGGCCACGGCCACGAACCGGGCCACGGTGCTGTCGATGAACTCGATGATGGCCTTCGCCGCCTACTCGCTGACCGCGCCGCTCCTGGGGTTGCTGGCCGACCGGACGTCCAACCAGGTCGCCATGGTGACGGCCGGCGCGGTGAGCATCCTCGGCGCCCTCTGCTACCTGCCTGCGCGACGACACGAAAGGGCCTCGCGCCTGCGCGCGCAGGAGCCGGTCGCGGCCTAGGTGCGACCCGGCCGGCCGGCGTCTGAGCCGGTCCGGTCGACCGCCACACTGAGGCTCATGCGTGCCTTTCTCGCCGGAGTCCTCAGCACTCTGCTCGTCCTGGCTCTCGCACTGTTCGTGCTTGTGCTCTCCCTGCCCGTCGCTGACCGCCCGCCGAACCCTCCGAGGCCGTCCGAGGGCGGTGCTGGAACGCCGGCGTCGGTGGCCAAGGGCGAGACCTGGCTGGGCGGCGTGGACCTGTCGAGCAGCCACGTGCTGACGTCCGACGGGCCGCTGTCCGACGTCCATGCGACTGGTGCCGGAGTCCGGCTCACCAGCCGGGGGTTGCGCGCCGACCGGCTGGACCTGGAGGCCGTCATCCCGTTCGCCACGGCCTCCGCCCAGCTGGGCGACGGCGTGGAGCTGTATGCCGCGGGAAACGGTCGCGCAGGGATACGCCGCACCGCCACCCTCCTGGGGCACCAGGTCGCCATCAGGGCCACGGGTACGGTCCGCGCCGAGAGTGGTCAGCTCGTCATCGAGCCGGAGACCGTCGACCTCGGCGGCGGTCCGAGCGTGCTGGATTCGGTGCTGTCCGCCGCTGCTCGGCGCTTCGTGACCTTCCGGCACACCGTCACCGGCCTCCCCGGAGGCCTGCGGCTCACAGCGGTCGCGGTCGGCCAGGCGGGCTTCGAGGTCCGCCTGGCCGGCACCGCAGTCGAGCTCACGTCGTGAGCGGGACCCGCCTTCGCGGAGTCGCGCCACCGCTCAGTGCTGGACGAACACCGCCACCGACCGCGCGGGCACCATGGCCGAGCCCGAGGCGGCATCCCAGCTGGCACCCTTGACGACCGTGTCCGATCCGCCGGCCTGGACCGGCGAAAGGGACAGCGCAGCACCGGCGAGCCCGGGCACCTTCTGGTTCACGGATGTCGGCGACGCGTTGAAGACCACCACGAGCCCACGAAGCGCGGGGTCGCTGTCCACGCCCTTGCTGTCGTCGATGCGCATGGCGATCACGCCCGGGTGTGCGTCACCCGTACCGCTCGCGGGGAAGGAGAGCTTGGCGTTGATCTGGTCGGCCGAGCCGAGCCGGAACAGTGGGCTGGAGAACCGCAGCCGCAGGAGGTCCTGGGCGGCAGCGGTGGCCGTCGCCACCTCGCCGGCGCTCGGCTTGAGGGCGGCGTTGCCCAGCAGTGGCTTCTGGTACGACCACTTCGCCTGGTTGTCACCCTTGAGCGGCAGACCATGCCCGAAGCCGTTGTCGGCGCCCGTCCAGTCGAGCGTGTTGAACCAGTCGCCGCTGTCATAGCTGTTGCGGTCCAGCGACTTGCTGCGCAGCAGGTCCGCGCCCGCATGCCAGAAGGAAGGTGTCTGGGCGAGCGCTGTAGTGGCCAGGGAGAGTGTGTTCATCCGCACCCGCTCGGCCATCGTCGTGGCGACGGGCAGCTTGTACGTCAGAGTGTCGAACAGGGTCTCGTTGTCGTGGGCGTCGACGTACGAGATGACCTCGTCCGGTTGGTCGGCATAGCCCGCCGGTTGCCCGTTGTAGTCCACGTCCTTCCCGGCCGTCAGGGCACCGTCCTGGTTCAGCCGCAGGGTGAAGGTCCGCAGGTTCCCGGCAAGACCGAGCTCGACGAGGTCCGTGTCGTGCTTCAGCCGCGCCGCCGCGTCCGGGTTCGCGGCCGCGTCGCCGTTGGGGTCCGTCGCCTCGCCGGAGCCGAAGCCCTGGACGTGCGGGTTGTCGTCGAACGGCCCACCACCTCGCACAGCGTCGCGCAGCCGGTCCGAGAAGGTGCCGATGTGCGTCCCGCCGAGCTGGCCCTGGGTTGCCTGGACGAAGCGCGCGTTGTTCGCGACCTCGCCGAAGTTCCAGCCCTCGCCGTACAGGTACACCTTCTTCCCGTCGACCCCGTCCCTGGCCGGCGTCAGCTCGTCGAGGGCTGCCCGGACGGCGAGCAGGTTCTCCTTGCTGTGGTGCCCCATGAGGTCGAAGCGGAAGCCGTCGACCCTGTAGTCGCGGGCCCACAGCACGACGGCGTCGACCATGGCCTTCTGCGCCATGGCGTGCTCGGTCGCGACGTTCTGACAGCAGGTCGAGGTCTCCACCGCACCGGTGGCGTTGAGCCGCTGGTAGTACCCGGGCACGACCTTGTCGAGCACGCTCGTCGGTGCCTGCCCGGAAGCCGGGGTGTGGTTGAACACCTGGTCCAGCACGACGCGAAGGCCGTCACGATGCAGGCCACCCACCATGGTGCGGAACTCGGCCACCCGCGACCCACCGTCGGCCTTGGCGGGGGTCGAGGCATACGAGCCCTCCGGCGCCATCCAGTGCCAGGGGTCGTACCCCCAGTTGAAGGCGTCCTTGGCGCGCACCGCGTCGACGCAGGCCTGCTGCTGCTCGCTGTCGGCGGGATAGGACTTCAGGTCGCATTGTGGCGTCGCCTGGTCGGCGGGACTCTCAGGGATGGAGGCGATGTCGAAGGTCGGCAGCAGGTGCACCGTGTTGAGCCCCGCCGCGGCGAGGGCCTTCAGGTGCTTGGTGCCGTTGCCGTTCTCCGCGAACGCGAGGTAGGACCCCCGGTTCTCGGCGGTGACCGTCGGGTCGGAGACGGAGAAGTCGCGCACGTGCAGCTCGTAGATGGTCGAGTCGACGTTCTGCCTCAGTGGGGGCGAGCTCGTGGTCCTCCACAACGACGGCTGGTACGCAGGGTCGCGCAGGTCGACGGCGACCGAGCGCGTGGAGTCCAGCGTCAGCGCCACCGAGTACGGGTCGGTCACCTGGGTGGTCTCGACCTTCCCCGTCTTCGGCACGTACACCGTGACCTCGTAGAGGTACCGGGCGTTCTTGGGGCCCACAGAGGCCGACCAGGAGCCGTCGTCCGCGCGCACCATGGGCGTCCTTGTCGCCGTGCTCACCGACGCGTCCGCCGAGGCGCCAGGAGACCAGGTGAGCAGGTCGACCTGCTTCGCCGTCGGCGCCCAGACGCGGTACGCCGGACGGTCGCCATGGAAGCTGACCCCATACCGACGGTCCGACGCCGAGGCGGCGTACAGGTCGTCGAGGACCGCAGCGATCTGCACGCCGGTCGCGTCAAGCAGACGGTTGAGCGAGTCGTACATCCCGACCGCCACCTGACCCTTGAGGATCTCGGGGACCTTCTGTGCCGTCTTCCGGTCGAGTCGCAGCGCCAGGTACCCCTTGAGCTCGGGATGGTCCGCGACCACCGCTGCCGAGAGCCCGGCCGGGTCGTACGTCAGGGCCGCGGACGAGCCACCGGTGATGTCCTCGGCATCCACGGTCAGCCCGCCGGTAGCCGACCACGCGAGGCGCCACCTGAGCAGCGCCGGGTTGGCGTCCGAAGGCACCATCGCCGCCGGCCAGGCGATCGTGTCCCGGTCGACCCAGACGGCCCGCTGCTTGGACAGGTCCGGGGCAGCGCCGGCGCGAACCGCCTTGGCCGTGGCCACGTGGGTGCCCAGGACGTAGGAGATCGACACGACCATGCCGTCCGAGGGCACCGTCAGGGAGATGTTGCCGCCGCCTGGCGCGCCGCCTGCCCCGTAGTTCTCGTCCCAGCTCAGGCCGTGCGCGATCTTGAACTCGTAGGTGCCGGCAGGGATCTGGTCACTCGACCAGGTGTACGTTCCGTCCCCGTCCGGGTCCTGAAGCCACGGGCGCATGCAGTCCGGGCTCCAGTCTCCGGGGCATCCCAGCTCGGACTGGAAGGAGCCGGGGGCCGTGATGATGGGGCCCTGCGCATCGGAGGTGACCCAGTGCGTGGCGTGGTCGTAGTAGAACGACACGGGGCCGGCCGGGGCGGTGTAGCTGATGTTGTCGCCACCCTTGACCGCCCCCGCACCGTAGTTCTCGTCCCAGCTCTTGTTGATGGCCACCTTGTAGGCGTACGGGGCGGCGGGCAGCGTGTAGGTGCCCTTCCAGATCTTGTCCTTGGGGTCCAGGGCCAGCTGCGCCTGGGCGCAGTCCGGCTGCCAGTCACCGGGGCAGCCCATCTCGCTGTTGTGGTCACCGGGCACGGATACGTTGTCCGGCTGCGTGACGGGGCCCACGCCGCCGGCGCCGCCACCGCTCGCCTTCGGCTCCCCCACCACGCCGTACGACGAGGCCGCAGACAGGTGCCCCGCGGAGTCCTTGGCAATGGCGCGGTACTCCAGCAACGTCCCCTTCGCGATCCCGCTCACGTCGTGGAAGACCCGGTATGGCGCGTTGTCGTCGGTGCCCAGAGCCGTCCACGCCGTCGTCCCCACCGGACGGTAGACGAAGCTCACCTGGGCGAACGTGTTGTCGGGAATGGCAGCACCGATCTCGGCGCGCCCCCCGACGACGTCACCGGCACCGGGCGAGGTCAGGTACACCGCGGGGGCGGACCTCGGCTTGTCCATCGGCGAGGTCGCCCGCCAGACCGCCACCGACTGGGCCGGCAGGGTGACCTGGAGGCTGCCGTCCTTCGCCGACCGCACGCTCGAGCCGGTGCCGTAGAGGGGCGCGAAGGTCTGGTTGTGGCCGTAGGTCGCGAACTTGGCCGACTTCGGCTCCGTCGCGTTGTTGAGCGCGACGACGTACTCCACCCTCTTGTCCCTGTCGATCCGGGAGAACGCGAAGACGCCCGCGGTGCTGCTGGCGTAGCGGTGGACCTGCGCGCCGTCCGCCAGGGCGGGGTTCGCCGCCCGTAGCGCCGACAGCTCCTTGATGTGCTGGTAGAGCGGCGCGGAGCTGTCGTAGCGGTCCCTGGATCCGGACGGCCCGGCGAGCACCGGCTCCGACGCGTACTGGCTGACCTTGGTGGCGAACATGTCCTGGCGCGCGTCCTTGTCACCGCCGGCGCCGATGAAGCCCTGCTCGTCGCCGTAGTAGGTGATGGGCTGGCCCCGGGTGAGGTACATCAACGAGTCCGCCAGCTTGACGCGGTTCAGGTACGCGGGGTCGGTGACCGCACTGGTGCCCTTCAACATCATCGCCACCCGTCCCATGTCGTGGTTGCCGAGGAAGGTCGGCAGCTCGTAGGCGTTGGAGTCGGTGTCGGTGTAGTAGTCGTCGTCGGCGTAGAGGTCGCGCAGGTCCGTCCCCGACTTCGCCTGCGCCCAGTTGACCGACTGCGCCTGGAAGCCGAAGTCGAGCGTGGCGGGCAGCTTGCCGGTCGTCGTGTACTGCGACATGAACGACGGACGCGAGTCGTAGACCTCGCCGAACATGAAGAAGTCGTCGTTGCCGTCGTGCTTGGCCTGCTCCAGCATGGCCGGGCTGAACTTCTGCCAGAACTCCATGTTCACGTGCTTCACCGTGTCGATCCGGAAGCCGTCGACGCCGAAGTCGACCCACGCCTTGTAGATGTCCTCCATGCCCTTCTCGACGTCCAGCTTCTCGGTGAACAGGTCGTCGAGGCCGACGAAGTCGCCGTACTCCGCGGACTCCCCGGCGAACGTGGAGTCGCCGCGGTTGTGGTAGTTGGTCCGGTCGTTGAGCCAGGCCGGGACCTTGGCCGTCGCGTCCGCCGGGGTGTTGAAGACCGGGTGGTACGGGAAGGAGGTCGCCGGGTCCAGGGTCGGGAAGGTCGGCTTCTCGGCGTACGCCTTGTCGTCGAAGGCCTGCCCAGTGGCGTCCTTGTACGGGTAGGTCCCCTTGTCGCGGTAGGTGTACTGGCCCTCCGAGTAGTTGATGACGTCCGCCGTGTGGTTCGTGATGATGTCGAAGAAGACCTTCATCCCCTTGGCGTGCGCCGCGGAGATGAGCGCCCGGAGGTCCGCGTTCGTACCGAGGTGCGGGTCGACCTGGGTGAAGTCGGTGATCCAGTACCCGTGGTAGCCGGCGCTCTCGTCGCCCGCAGTGCCCTGGACAGGCTTGTTCTTGAAGGAGGGCGTCAGCCAGATCGAGGTTGTGCCCAGGTCCTTGATGTAGTCGAGCTTCTCGGAGATCCCCTTGAGGTCACCCCCGTGGTAGAAGCCCTTGTCGGTGGGGTCGAAACCGGTCTGCAGCCGTGTCCCGGTCAGCCCACCCTCGTCGTTGGACGGGTCGCCGTTGGCGAACCGGTCCGCCATGACGAAGTAGTAGCGCTCCTTGGTCAGCGGAGCGCGCAGCGAGTCGTGGGCCCGCGCCTGGTCCGCCGCGGTCGCCGGCCCGGACAGCTCCGTGGGCCTGATGCCCACCTGGTGTGATGCGTCGTCGTAGGAGAACTCGATCCTCGCCGGACCTTCGAGGACGAGCGGGATGTTGGCTCCGCCCTTGGCGCCGCCGGCCCCGTAGTTCTCGTCCCAGGCGTGGTTGATGGCCACCTTCAGCTCGTAGGTCCCAGCAGGCACCGTGAAGACCTTGCTGAAGGTGGTGCCCGTGCCCTGCTGCGTGAGGTCCGTCGCCGTACACCCCGGGTCCCAGTCCCCCGGGCAGCCGATCTCCGACTGCAGTGACCCGACCAGAGTCACAGTGCGGTCGGCGGCGCCGGCCGTCGACGCGGTGAACGGAACCATCAGCCCTGTGACCAGGGCGGCTACGCCGAGCGCAGCGAAGAGGGGCTTACGGGCCATGTCGCGTCCTTGCGGGGTAGGCGGTCTTCGTCTCAGCGTGCGCAGGGCGAGCCTGCGAGTGCATGCCCCCACACGCTCCCATGCCCGTCAAGTGGTCAGCGCAGGCGCGAGACCCGGCGCTCGTCCCATACCGGCTCATCTGCCTCGTACACTCGGCCATCGCCACCGAACACCAGAAACCGGTCGAAACTCCGCGCGAACCACCGGTCGTGCGTCACGGCGATCACCGTCCCCTCGAAGGCCGCCAAGGCCTCCTCGAGCGCTTCGGCCGAGTGCAGGTCGAGGTTGTCGGTGGGCTCGTCGAGCAGGAGACACGTGGCTCCGGACAGCTCCAGGAGCAGGATCTGGAAGCGCGCCTGCTGGCCGCCGGACAGCGAGTCGAACGTCTGCTCCGAGGCGCGTGCCAAGCCGTAGCGGTCCAGCACGCGGGCCGCCTCCTCGCGAGGACGTCCCGGGCGGTGGTCGTCGCCCCGGTGCAGGATCTGCAGCAGCGTGCGACCGCTCAGTGCCGGCTGCTCGTGCGTCTGGGCGAACCAGCCCGGCCGCACCCGAGACCCCAGCCGTAGGCGACCCGTGTGGGCGACGGGTGGTGGCACCACGTCACCCACCGGACGGTGCTCGGCGTCGGGGTCGCTGCCGCCCGCCGCGACCAGACGCAGGAAGTGGGACTTACCCGAGCCGTTGCTGCCCAGAACGGCTACGCGCTCGCCGAACCACACCTCGAGGTCGAAGGGCCTCATCAGGCCGGTGAGCTCCAGTGCCTGCGCGATGACCGCGCGCTTGGCGGTCCTGCCGCCCTGGAGCCGCATCCGGACGTTCTGCCTGGTGGGAACGGCCTCTGGAGGACCGGCGTCCTCGAAGCGCCGCAGCCGGGTCTCCGCCGCCTGCAGCTTGGGTGCCATATCGGAGTTGTAGGCGGCCTTCTGCCGGTACATCAGCACCAGGCCCCTGAGCTTCGCCTGCTCCTCGTCCCAGCGGCGGCGCTGCTCCTCCAACGTGGAGTTCCGGTGCTCGCGGGCCGCGTGGTACGTCGAGAACCTTCCGGCGTGCACCCACAGGGTGGACCCTGAACTCCCCGGCTCCAGGGTCGCGATCCGGGTTGCCACCCGGTCGAGGAGCTCACGGTCGTGGCTGACGAACAGGACCGTCTTGGGCGAGGCGATCAGCTGCTCCTCGAGCCATCGCTTGGCCGGCACGTCGAGGTAGTTGTCCGGCTCATCGAGGAGCAGCACGTCCTCCGGGCCACGCAGCAGTGCCTCGAGGACGAGCCGCTTCTGCTCGCCACCGGACAGGGTGGTCACGGTGCGCCACTGCGCCTTGTCGAAGGGCATGCCAAGAGCGGCGACCGTGCAGACGTCCCAGAGCGTCTCGTACTCGTAGCCGCCGACGTCCCCCCAGCTGACCAGCGCCTGGGCGTAGGCCAGCTGGTCAGCCTCCCGGTCGCGCTCCATCATGGCGAGCTCGGTGCGGTCGATCTCGGCTGCCGCATCGCGCACCGGCGGGGGCGCCACGGACACCAGCAGGTCGCGGACGGTGGACTCGTCGCGCAGCTGGCCGACGAACTGGCGCATCACTCCCAGCCCTCCCGAGCGGGTCACCGCGCCGTCGTGCGGGGCGAGATCGCCGCCGACGATCCTCCCGAGGGTGGTCTTGCCTGTTCCGTTCGGCCCGACGAGCGCCACCTTGGCGCCCTCCCCGACGCGCAGCGAGACGTCGCGGAGCAGCGGCCGGCCGTCGGGCAGGACGAAGCTCACCGAGCTGATGTCGAGATGACCCACAGGGGCAAGGGTGCTGCACGAACGGCGGCCGAGTCATCCGGATATCACCTGCGGCTCGGCTGAACGACCGACCTACGGGTAAAGGGTTCCCCAAGGCTTCCAGAAGTCGCGCAACCGACCCATCCCGCCCTGCGACCATCGGGGTGCCTTCCCCTTGGTCTGCCCCCTTGGTCTTCCTTGTCTCCCCTCGGCTCCCCCCTCCCTGCCCTCGTCTTTCCCCGGACATCAGCGGCCTCCCCTGGCCCTTCCCACCCTCGTAAGGACTTTCGGTGGTTCCCCTGCGCCCACTCCTGCGCCCATCGCTTCTGCGGGTGGCTAGGGTCCTCCTCGTGTCCGCGTTCGCCGTGGGTGCGCTCGGCACGGCCGGAGCCACCATCGCGCAAGCGGCGACCGGTGGCCAGGCGTCTACCGCGCCGTTCGCTGCGCAGGCGGTCGCTGCGCAGGCGGTCGCTGCGCCGGCGGCGCCCCGGGCGATGTGGGTGTGGGACACCTCGACGCCGGCCGCGACCGTCGACCTCGCGGTGTCGCGAGGGATCGGCCAGCTCTATGCCGCCGTGCCGCCACACGTCGACAGCTCCCCCGAGCTCGCCTCCCTCATCGACCTCTCGAGGCGCGCGAGGGCGGCAGGCCTGCGCGTGGACGCGCTCGGTGGGGACCCCGGCTGGGTCGACAACCCCACGAGGGTCGTGGACAGCTGGCTGCGGCCGGCGCTGGCCACCGGGCTCTTCACCGGGGTCCACGCCGACATCGAGCCGTACACCGGTACCGCGTGGCAGACGAAGCAGGCGACGGTGGTCAAGAAGTACCTCGCGACCCTGGACACGCTGCGTACCAGCGCCGGGTCTGCGCCGCTCGAGGCCGACATCCCCTTCTGGTTCGACGGAGTCGCGGCCAACGGGTCCACCCTCGACCGGGAGGTGCTGCGCAGGACTGCGGGCGTCACCGTGATGGCGTACCGCAACCTGGCGGCGGGGCCGGATGGTTCCGTCGCGTTGTCCGCGGCAGAGGTCCAGGCGGGTACCCAGCTCGGGCGGCCTGTGCGCGTCGGCCAGGAGACGACCTTCCTGGGTGACGGGCCGGCGGACACGAAGCAGACGTTCTTCGGCCAGACCGGGACCCAGTTCGAGGCGCAGCTCTCCGCCATCGCCGGCGCGTTCGGCGAGTCACCTGGGTTCGCCGGGATCGCCATCCACGACGCCAGCGGCTACGCGGCGCTCGCCCCCTGACCAGCCCGCCCCCTCCTTCCCGACCGGACTCACCATTTTGTGCGAGTCGTATGCCGCGGGCTCCCGACACGCCTAAAAACGTGAGTCCGGTCGGGGAACGGGGGTGGGCCGGTCAGCCGCGCTACGGCACGTCGTCCAGCGTGCGGACGGCGCGGGCCTGCGCTGCTCGAGCCGCGAGCTCCTTGTCAGGCGGGTAAATGACCTCCTCCAGCGACAGGCCGTGCGCAGGCATCACCGCGACGGCCGGATCGCGGCGTGCCGCGCGCAGCACCTGCGCGGGCCATCCGACCTCCCGCCGGCCCTGCCCCACCGGCAGCACGGCCCCGACCAGCGAACGCACCATCGAGTGGCAGAACGCATCAGCCACGACGGTGGCCTCCAGGACACCGCCGGGGTCGCGTCGCCAGGAGTACTCCAGCAGGGTGCGGACCGTGCTGGCGCCCTCTCGCCGTTTGCAGAAGGCCGCGAAGTCGCGAAGCCCTAGCAGGCGCTGAGCCGCCTCGTGCATCGCCGTGACGTCCACCGGATCCCTGGTCACCACCGTCTCACGGCGCCGCAGCGGGTCCAGCGCCGTCGACCGGTCACACAGCCGGTAGAGGTAGCGCCGTCGCAGCGCCGAGAAGCGCGCGTCGAACCCGGGAGCGGCCACGCGGACATCCCGGACGACGATGTCGCCGGGAAGCAGGCCACTCAGCCGGGTCAGCGCCGCGGCCTCAGGTGTACGGGTCGACCGCCCGGGAAGGGCGGCCCAGGCGTGCTCGCCGGCGTCGAGGTGCGCCACCTGGCCGCGAGCGTGGACGCCCGCGTCGGTCCGCCCGGCGACGGTGAGCCGCACGGGTGTGTCGGACCTCAGAAGGGTGGTGAGCACCCTCGACAGCTCGCCTTCCACCGTCCGCAGACGCGGTTGTGCTGCCCAGCCGGAGAACTCGGTGCCGTCGTACGCCAGGTCGAGCCGGATCCGCAGCGGCGCTGTCGGCGCGACGCCCTGCTCCCGGTCCACGGCGACAGCGTAGCCAGCGGCGCCTCGGACCCGGTCCCCTACCGGGGGGACCGTCAGGGGATGAGCCCCGGAAAGCACAGAGCCGCCCATCCCGCGGAATGGGCGGCCCTGGACGTGCCGCGAACGTGCGCTGCGCGGTCAGGCCGTGCCTGCTCGCGTTCTGGTGCGCAGTGACGCTGTCAGGCAGGCGCCTGGGCGTCGTCGGCCTGGCCCGCGTCGCCGGTCTCCGGCGCAGCCGTGTCGCTGGCCTCAGCGTCAGCCGCCTCAGCGTCAGCGCCTTCAACAGCGTCAGCGCCCTGGCCGGACTCGGTGGACTCCGTGGACTCCGGAGACTCGGTGCCTTCGGTGGCCTCGGTCGCCTCCTCAGCCTGCGGCGCCTCGACAGCTTCGGCGTCCGCAGCGGCGGGAGGCTGCTTGGCGGCACGCTTGGTGGCTGCCTCCGCCTCCTTCACCGTCGCGCGCTTGGCGATGGGCTCGCGCACCAGCTCGATGACCGCCATCGGAGCGTTGTCACCCTTGCGGGCACCGATCTTGGTGATCCGGGTGTAGCCGCCAGGACGCTCCGCCATGTCGGGCGCGATCTCGGTGAAGAGACGGTGCACGACACCCTTGTCAGAGATGACCGACAGGACGCGACGACGAGCATGCAGGTCACCGCGCTTGGCGAAGGTCACCAGGCGCTCGGCGAGCGGGCGCAGGCGCTTCGCCTTCGCCTCGGTGGTCGTGATCGAGTCGTGCTCGAACAGCGAGCTGGCCAGGTTGGCCAGGATCAGCCGCTCGTGCGCCGGACCGCCGCCGAGACGGGGACCCTTGGTGGGGGTAGGCATGTGTTGTTCTCCTTGGTGTGCGACCGGGGCGGTTGCCCGCCCCGGTCAGCGGCGGTTGGTCAGAGCTGCTCGTCCTCGGCAAGGGCGCGGCCGTCGTCAGCGAAGTCGTCGTCGTAGTCGCCGTAGTTGTCGGCGATCGCGGACGGGTCGAAGCCGGGCGGGCTGTCCTTGAGCTGCAGCCCCATGCCGACGAGCTTGGCCTTGACCTCGTCGATCGACTTGGCACCGAAGTTGCGGATGTCGAGCAGGTCCGCCTCGCTGCGCCCGACGAGCTCACCCACCGTGTGGATGCCCTCACGCTTGAGGCAGTTGTAGGACCGCACCGTCAGGTCGAGGTCCTCGATCGGCAGCGCGAGGTCCGCAGCCAGCGCAGCGTCCGTCGGCGAGGGGCCCATGTCGATGCCCTCCGCCTCGACGTTGAGCTCACGGGCCAGGCCGAACAGCTCCACCAGCGTCTTGCCGGCCGAGGCCATCGCGTCCCGCGGAGCCATGGAGTTCTTGGTCTCGACGTCGACGATGAGCTTGTCGAAGTCGGTGCGCTGCTCGACACGCGTCGCCTCGACCTTGTACGTCACGGCGAGCACCGGCGAGTAGATGGAGTCGACCGGGATGCGGCCGATCTCCTGGTCGCCGGACTTGTTCTGGTTGGCGGAGACATAGCCGCGACCGCGCTCGACGGTCAGCTCCATCTCGACCTTGCCCTTGCCGTTCAGGGTGGCGATGTGCAACTCGGGGTTGTGCACCTCCACGCCGGCCGGAGGCGCGATGTCAGCCGCGGTGACGGCGCCCGACCCCTGCTTGCGCAGGTACATGACGACCGGCTCGTCGTGCTCCGAGGAGACGACGAGGCCCTTGATGTTGAGGATGATCTCGGTGACGTCCTCCTTGACCCCTGGGATCGTGGAGAACTCGTGCAGCACACCGTCGATGCGGATGCTGGTGACCGAGGCGCCCGGGATGCTCGAGAGGAGCGTGCGGCGCAAGGAGTTGCCGAGCGTGTAGCCGAAGCCAGGCTCGAGGGGCTCGATGACGAAGCGGCTGCGGTTGTCCGCAACGACGTCTTCGCTCAGGGAGGGGCGCTGTGCGATGAGCACGGGTGTTTCCTTTCTCGTCGGCGACCGCTATATGACGCCGAGGAAGTGCCGGGTGTCACCCGGCCGGCTGGTCCACCTCTGTCCGTGGCCAGACCACACGCGAGGTATGCCGCGTGGTCACCCACGCGGCATACCTCGACGCATCAGTTCTTCGAGTAGAGCTCGACGATCAGCTGCTCGGTGAGGATCGTGTCGATCTGCTCCCGCACGGGCAGCTGGTGGATCATGATCTGCAGCGAGCCCGGGACGACCTGCATCCAGGCCGGGGTCGGACGCTCGCCGAAGGTCTGGCGGGCCAGCTCGAACGGGAACGTCTCCACCGACTGCTTGCGGACGGTGATGATGTCGTACTGCTCAACGCGGTAGGACGGGACGTCCACGCGACGGCCGTTGACCTCGAAGTGACCGTGGGTCACGAGCTGGCGGGCCGCACGACGGGTCCGAGCCAGACCGGCGCGGTACACGACGTTGTCGAGCCGGGACTCCAGGATCTGCAGCAGCGTCTCGCCGGTCTTGCCCGAGCGACGCGAGGCCTCCTCGTAGTACCCGCGGAACTGCTTCTCCATGACGCCGTAGGTGAAGCGGGCCTTCTGCTTCTCCTGCAGCTGGGTGAGGTACTCCTTCTCCTGCATCCGGCGACGGCCGTGCTGACCGGGCGGGAACGGGCGGAGCTCGAAGTTCTTGTCGCCGCCGACGAGGTCGACCTTCAGGCGACGCGACTTCTTGGTGATGGGTCCGGTGTAACGGGCCATGAGTTTCTTTCTACCTTCCCGTTAGGTCAGACGCGGCGGCGCTTGGGCGGACGGACACCGTTGTGCGGCGAGGGGGTGACGTCGCTGATCGCGCCCACCTCCAGGCCGGTGGCGGTCAGGGAGCGGATGGCGGTCTCACGACCGGAGCCCGGGCCCTTGACGAAGACGTCGACCTTGCGCATGCCGTGCTCCATCGCGCGGCGGGCGGCGGCCTCGGCAGCCATCTGCGCGGCGAACGGGGTGGACTTGCGCGAGCCCTTGAAGCCCACCTGGCCGGCGGAGGCCCAGGAGATCACGGCACCGGTCGGGTCGGTGATCGAGATGATGGTGTTGTTGAAGGTGCTCTTGATGTGAGCGTGCCCGTGGGCGACGTTCTTCTTCTCCTTGCGGCGCACCTTCTTGGCGCCAGCGGTACGAGCCTTGGGAGGCATTACTTACCAACCTTCTTCTTGCCGGCCACGGTGCGCTTGGGGCCCTTGCGGGTACGCGCGTTGGTCTTGGTGCGCTGTCCGCGGACCGGAAGGCCACGGCGGTGACGCAGGCCCTCGTACGAGCCGATCTCGACCTTGCGGCGGATATCGGCGGCGATCTCGCGACGGAGGTCACCCTCGTGCTGGACGTTCGCCTCGATGTAGTCGCGGAGCTTGACCAGGTCCTCGTCCGTGAGGTCACGGACTCGGGTGTCGGGGCTGACGCCGGTGGCGGTCAGCGCCTGCTGGGAGCGGGTACGGCCCACTCCGAAGATGTAGGTGAGAGCGACCTCGACGCGCTTCTCGCGCGGCAGGTCGACACCGACAAGACGTGCCATCTTGTGTGTTTCCTTAGGGTCTCCGGAGGTCTGGTGCAGTACCGGTCCGGGCGTGTTCCCGAAGCTTTCCTCGGGGCACCGGTCCCCGGCCTCCGGGCCGGGGGTGACGTCCTGGGCCGGTGCGATGCACCTGCCGGCAGGGGCCGGGTACTGCGTCACTCAATTCACTTGTACGTCCTCGAAGAGACGCGACGTGCAGGACCGGGCGGCTGCCCGGCCGAGATCAGCCCTGACGCTGCTTGTGGCGCAGGTTCTCGCAGATCACCATGACCCGACCGTGGCGGCGGATCACCTTGCACTTGTCGCAGATCTTCTTGACGCTCGGCTGGACCTTCATAGCCTCTGCTTCGCCTCGATCTGGGCCACCGACCTGCTGGCCGGCGGGTACTGCTCAGCGGTAGCGGAAGACGATCCGGCCACGGGTCAGGTCGTACGGGCTGAGCTCCACCACCACACGGTCCTCAGGCAGGATCCGGATGTAGTGCTGGCGCATCTTCCCCGAGATGTGCGCGAGAACCTTGTGACCGTTCGTGAGCTCGACCCGGAACATCGCGTTCGGGAGAGCCTCGACGATCGTGCCCTCGATCTCGATGACACCGTCCTTCTTGGCCATAGCCTCCACAATCTGCTGGATGGAACGGCCCACGGTGGGCCGGACGCATGAAACCGGCACGCGCGCATACGCATGCCGACAGACGAGTCTACGTCAGCACCCCCCCGCCCACGAAATCCGTCCCCCCCCAGCCGGCAGGAGACGCGCGGCTGGCGGGTTGGTCAGCCCAGGGGGCCGAAGCGCGCACCGAGGGCCTGGAGCCGGTCCTTGCCCCCGTCGAGAGCCGTGAGCACCCACAGCCCGTCGTCCGTGACGGCCACGGTGTTCTCCCAGTGCGCGGCTCGGGAGCCGTCGGTCGTCACCACGGTCCAGTCGTCCTGCAGTACTCGGGTCTCCGCGCTGCCGAGGGTCACCATGGGCTCGATGGCCACCGTGACCCCGGACCGCACGGTCGGGCCCTTGTCGCGCACCCGGTAGTTGGGCACCTGGGGGTCCATGTGCATCTGCGTGCCGATCCCGTGGCCGACGTAGTCCTCGACGATCCCGTAGTCCTGCCCGTGGCGCTCTCCCGACGCGGCGACGCTGTCCTCCACGCCGGCGCCGACCTCGTACAGCGACTCCCCCACCGAGAGCGCCGCGATGCCCGCCCACATGGAGTCCTCCGTCGCGTCGATGAGGGCGAGGTCCTCCGGACGACCTGCCTCCCTGCCCCCCACGACGAGGGAGATCGCCGCGTCACCGTGCCAGCCGTCGACGATGGCGCCGCAGTCGATCGAGATCAGGTCGCCGTCCTGCAGCACCCGGGGGCCGGGGATGCCGTGGACGACCTCCTCGTTTACGGACGTGCAGAGCGTGCCGGTGAAGCCGTGGTACCCCAGGAACGACGGCGTCGCGCCGCAGCCACGGATGTGCTCCTCGGCGAGCTCGTCGAGCTGCTTGGTCGTGATGCCGGGACGCAGCGTCTGCGCCATGAGCTGGAGGGTCTGACCCACGACCAGGCCGGCCCTGCGCATCCGCAGGATCTGGTCTGGCGTCTTGGTCTCGAGGCGGGACCTGCCGAACATCAGGAGTGAGCAACCCCTTGGAGAGCCCCGGTGATGCGGGCGAAGACCTCGTCCACGGACCCCATGCCGTCCACCTGCACCAACAGGCCCCGACGCGAGTAGACGTCCGTCAGCGGAGCGGTCTCCCGCCGGTAGATCGCCTGCCGCTCGCGGATGACCTCCTCGCTGTCGTCCTCCCGGCCCTCTGTCCCGGCCCGCTTGAGCAGCCGGGACACCACCGCGTCCTCGTCCACCGTGAGCTCGAGGACCCCGTCGAGGGAGTGTCCGTGCTCGGCCAGGATCGCGTCGAGCGCATCGACCTGGGCGGCCGTACGCGGGTAGCCGTCGAGCAGGAAGCCCCGCTCCGCGTCATCCTCGAAGAGCCGGTCGCGCACGATGGCGTTGGTGATCTCGTCGGTCACGTAGCCGCCGCCGGCCAGGACCTCCTTGACCTGCAGACCGAGGTCGGTCTCGTTCTTGATGTTGGCGCGGAAGATGTCGCCGGTCGAGATGGCCGGGATGCCGAAGTCGGCGGCGATCTTGGCGGCCTGCGTGCCCTTACCGGCACCCGGAGGACCGAGGATGATCAGACGCATCAGCGGAGGAACCCTTCGTAATGGCGCTGCTGCAGCTGCGACTCGATCTGCTTCACCGTCTCCAGCCCCACACCGACGATGATGAGGATGGAGGTCCCACCGAAGGGGAAGTTCTGGTTGGCGTTGACGAGCTTGAGCGCGATCAGCGGAATCAGCGAGATGAGGCCGAGGTAGATGGCCCCGGGGACGGTGATGCGGGTGAGCACGTAGTCGAGGTACTCGGCCGTGGGTCGCCCGGCGCGGATACCTGGGATGAAGCCGCCGTACCGCTTCATGTTGTCGGCGACCTCCACCGGGTTGAACGTGATCGACACGTAGAAGAACGTGAAGAACAGGATCAGCCCGATGTACATCATCATGTAGATCGGGTGGTCACCCCGGACGAGGTGCTGCTCGACCCACGTCACCCAGCCGGCCTGGTCGCCGGTGGTGGACCTGTTGAACTGTGCCAGAAGGGAGGGGAGCGCGAGCAGCGAGGAGGCGAAGATCACGGGGATGACGCCGGCCATGTTCACCTTCAGGGGGATGTAGGTCGACGTCCCGCCGTACATCTGGCGGCCCACCTGGCGCTTGGCGTACTGCACGGGGATCCGTCGCTGGCTCTGCTCGACGAACACGACCAAGGCGATGATGAGGAAGCCGAGCAGGATGACGCCGACGAAGACGTCCCAGCGCCCGTCCTGCTGCTGGATGGCCCACAGCGACCCGGGGAACGTCGAGGCGATCGAGGTGAAGATCAGCAGCGACATGCCGTTGCCGATGCCCTTGTCGGTGATGAGCTCGGCGAGCCACATGACCACGCCGGTGCCTGCCGTCATGGTGAGCACCATGATGACCAACGTCGGGATGGAGTCGTTGGGCAGGATGTTGGTGCAGGAGGGGCCGAACAGCGCCTGCGGGTTCTGGGCGAACGTGATGAGCGTCGACGACTGCAGGACCGCAAGACCGATCGTCAGGTACCGGGTGTACTGCGTCATCTTCGTCTGGCCCTGCTGGCCCTCCTTCTTGAGGGCCTCGAACCGCGGGATGACCACCGTGAGCAGCTGCACGATGATGCTCGCGGTGATGTAGGGCATGATCCCCAGCGCGAAGATCGACAGCTGGAGCAGCGCCCCACCGCTGAAGAGGTTGGCCAGCCCCAGCACCCCGGAGTTCTTCGGAGCGCCCTTGATACACGCCTGGACGGCCGTGTAGCTGACGCCGGGCACCGGGACGTGGGACCCGAGCCGGAAGATGATGACGATGGCGAGCGTGAACAGCAGCTTCCTGCGCAGGTCCGGCGTCTTGAACGCGCGGGTGAAGGCGGTGAGCACAGGTCCTCCTGGTGGCGCGGGGCTCGGCCGCCGCGCTGACGACGGTCAGGCAATCCTTGGAAGGTTACCCCGAGCGATGGCCGGGGATACCGAGGGGCGGCCACCCGGGACGCGCCGGGACCGCCAGACGGGTATGCCGCGAGCTCACCCTGAGCGGTGAGCCCGCGGCATACCCTCGAGCTGGACGAGCTCAGGCAGAGGTGACCGAGCCGCCGGCGGCCTCGATCTTCTCCCTGGCGCTGGCCGAGAACCTGTCAGCGGTCACGTTGACCGTGACGGTGATCTCGCCGGTACCGAGGACCTTGACCGGGGCGTTGTCGCGGACGGCGCCCTTGGCCACGAGGTCGTCGACGGTCACGTCGCCACCGCTGGGGTACAGCGCGGAGATCTTGTCCAGGTTCACGACCTGGTACTCGACCTTGAAGGGGTTCTTGAAGCCACGCAGCTTGGGCAGGCGCATGTGCAGCGGCATGGCGCCGCCTTCGAAGCGCTCGGACACCTGGTAGCGGGCCTTGGTCCCCTTGGTGCCGCGTCCGGCCGTCTTGCCCTTGGAGCCCTCGCCGCGACCGACGCGGGTCTTGGCGGTCTTGGCTCCGGGAGCCGGACGCAGGTGGTGCAGCTTGAGGGCGGCACCCTCGGGCGCGGTCTGGGTCGCCGCGTCCTGCTTGGCCGTGTTGTCAGCCATGGTCAGTCAACCTCCTCGACGGAGACCAGGTGGGTCACCGTCTTGACCATCCCCCGGATCTCGGGGCGGTCCTCCTTGACGACGACGTCGCCGATGCGCTTCAGACCGAGGCTGCGCAGCGTGTCACGCTGGTTCTGCTTGCCACCGATCTCGGAACGGGTCTGGGTCACCTTGAGCCGCATCAGGCACCAGCCTTCGCGGCCTCGCGGCCGGCGGCCTGCGCGCGGAGCATGGCGGCCGGGGCCACCTGGTCCACCGGCAGGCCACGCCGAGCGGCCACGGCCTCCGGACGCTCGAGACCCTTCAGCGCCGCAACCGCCGCGTGGACGATGTTGATGGCGTTGTCCGAGCCGAGCGACTTGCTCAGCACGTCGTGGATGCCGGCGCACTCGAGCACCGCACGGACCGGGCCACCGGCGATGACGCCGGTACCGGGGGCGGCGGGGCGCAGCATGACGACACCGGCAGCGGCCTCGCCCTGCACCGGGTGCGGGATGGTGCCCTGGATGCGGGGGACCTTGAAGAACTGCTTCTTGGCCTCCTCGACACCCTTCGCGATGGCAGCGGGGACCTCTTTGGCCTTGCCGTAGCCGACGCCCACGGTGCCGTCGCCGTCGCCGACCACCACGAGGGCGGTGAAGCTGAAGCGGCGGCCACCCTTGACGACCTTGGCCACGCGGTTGATGGTCACGACGCGCTCGACGTAGGCGCTCTTCTCAGCCTGGTCACGGCCACCGTCACGACGGTTGTCGCGGCCGCCCCGCCGGTCGTTGCGGTCGCCTCCGCCGCGGGCGTCGCCACCGACGGCTCCAGTGCCTCGACGCTGGGGTCCGGGCATCAGATGTTCCTCATCTCAGTAACAGTGGTCTTCATGGTGGAGAGGCTCACAGGGCCAGCCCACCCTCGCGGGCGCCCTCGGCGATGGCGGCGACCCGACCGTGGTACTTGTTGCCGCCCCGGTCGAAGACGACGGCCTCGACGCCGGCGCTCTTCGCGCGCTCGGCGAGCAGCTCGCCGACACGACGCGCCTTGGCGGTCTTGTCGCCCTCGAAGGACCGCAGGTCCGCCTCCATGGTGGAGGCGGAGACGACGGTCCTGCCGACCGTGTCGTCCACGATCTGCACGAACACGTGCCGGGAGGAGCGCGACACCACCAGACGGGGGCGGCCGGTCGTACCGGTCACCTTCTTGCGCAGGCGCAGGTGGCGACGGCCGCGTGCGGCCGACTTGCCCTTGGAGCGCTTGACGATCATTGCCATGGCTTACTTACCGGCCTTTCCGACCTTGCGACGGATCTGCTCGCCCGCATACCGCACGCCCTTGCCCTTGTACGGGTCGGGCTTGCGCAGCTTGCGGATGTTAGCGGCGACCTCGCCGACCTGCTGCTTGTCGATGCCCTGGACCGCGAAGCGGGTGGGGGTCTCGACGGCGAAGGAGATGCCCGCCGGGGCCTCCACGGTGATCGGGTGGCTGTAGCCGAGGGCGAACTCGAGGTTGCCGCCCTTGTTGGCCACGCGGTAACCCGTGCCGTGGATCTCCATCCGCTTCTCGTAGCCCTCGGTCACACCGAGCACCATGTTGTTGATGAGCGAGCGGGTCAGGCCGTGCAGGGCACGGGACCGGCGCTCGTCGTTGGGCCGCTTGACCTCCAGGAGGCCCTCGTCACCCCGCTCGACGGTGATCGGCTCCGCCACGACGTGGCTGAGCTCGCCCTTGGGACCCTTCACCTTGACGGCCTGGCCGTCGATGGTGATGTCGACACCGCTGGGGATGGCGACCGGCAGTCGTCCGATACGCGACATGTCGAATACCCCTTACCAGACGTAGGCGAGGACTTCCCCGCCCACACCCTTGGAAGCGGCCTGGCGGTCCGTGAGGAGACCAGACGAGGTGGAAATGATGGCCACACCGAGTCCGCCGAGCACCTTGGGAAGGCTCGTCGACTTGGCGTAGACACGCAGACCGGGCTTGGACACCCGGCGTACGCCGGCGATGGAACGCTCGCGGTTGGGGCCGTACTTCAGCTCCACCGTGAGCGTCTTGCCGACCTCGGCGTCCTCGACCTTCCAGGAGGCGATGTAGCCCTCGGCCTGGAGGATCTCGGCAATGTGGGACTTCAGCTTGGAGAACGGCATGGAGACTGCGTCGTGGTGCGCCGCGTTGGCGTTCCGGACGCGGGTCAACATGTCCGCAATCGGGTCAGTCATGGTCATGGGCTTCTCCGCCCTCTCTCACCGTGGTTTCACAGCGACCTGCGCCGCGACCTGCGATGTAGAAAAGTTCAAGTGATGGATGTGTGGTGGTCTTACCAGGAGCTCTTGGTGACACCGGGCAGCTCACCGCGGTGAGCCATCTCGCGCACGCAGATCCGGCACAGGCCGAACTTGCGGTACACCGAGTGGGGACGCCCGCAGCGCTGGCACCGGGTGTAGCCGCGCACCTTGAACTTCGGCTTCTTGTTGGCCTTGTTGACCAGGGCGGTCTTCGCCATGTCAGTTCTCCTTGAAGGGGAAGCCGAGCGCCTTCAGCAGGGCGCGGCCCTCGTCGTCGTTGGTGGCCGTGGTCACCACGGTGATGTCCATGCCACGCACGCGGTCGATGCGGTCCTGGTCGATCTCGTGGAACATCGACTGCTCGTTGAGGCCGAAGGTGTAGTTGCCCTTGCCGTCGAACTGCTTGGGCGACAGGCCGCGGAAGTCACGGATACGCGGCAGGGCGACGGACACCAGACGGTCGAGGAACTCCCACATCCGGTCTCCGCGGAGCGTGGTGTGCGCACCGATCGGCATGCCCTCGCGCAGCTTGAACTGCGCGATCGACTTGCGAGCCCTGGTCACGACGGGCTTCTGCCCCGTGATGGCCCCGAGGTCGCGGACGGCACCCTCGATGAGCTTGGCATCCTTGGCGGCGTCACCGACGCCCATGTTGACGACGACCTTCACGACGCCGGGCACCTGCATGACGTTGGAGTAGCCGAACTGCTGCTGCAGCTGGCCCTTGATCTCCGCGGCGTAGCGAGCCTTGAGGCGAGGAGCCGCAGCGGTCTGGGTCTGAGTGGTCTGAGTGGTCATCGCTGTTCTCACAGATCCTTGCCCGAGCGCACCGCGACGCGGGTGCGGCTGGCCTTGTCACGGCCGTTGCGCTCGACGGTCTCGACCCGGGTCTTGACCCGGGTCGGCTTCTTCTCGGACGGGTCGACGATCGCCACGTTGCTCACGTGGATCGCGGCCTCCTGGACGACCAGACCACCGGTGCGCGTGCCGCGGGCCGTCTGACCGGCCTTGGTGTGGCGCGTCACGCGGTTCACGCCCTCGACGAGGACGCGGTCGGTCTCGGGGTACACCGCGATCACCTTGCCCTGCTTGGTCTTGTCCTTGCCCGTGAGGACCTGGACGAGGTCGCCCTTCTTGATCTTCATCTTCTTGGCCATGGCTCAGAGCACCTCCGGCGCGAGCGAGATGATCTTCATGAACTTCTTGTCACGCAGCTCGCGGCCCACAGGACCGAAGATGCGGGTGCCCCGGGGGTCGCCATCGGCCTTGAGGATGACGGCGGCGTTCTCGTCGAACTTGATGTAGCTGCCGTCGCCACGGCGACGCTCCTTGGTGGTGCGCACGATGACGGCCTTGACGACGTCGCCCTTCTTGACGTTGCCGCCGGGGATGGCGTCCTTGACGGCGGCGACGATCACGTCACCGATGCCGGCGTAACGACGACCCGAGCCACCGAGAACACGGATGCAAAGGATCTCCTTGGCACCAGTGTTGTCGGCGACACGCAGTCGCGACTCCTGCTGGATCACTGTCTAACTCCTGTCGTCGAGCCGGTTCTCACGCGCGGTGAGCCTGGCCGAACTGTGGGTGGTCTGTTTCCGTGCCCCGCGGCATACGGCCGGACGGCCCGGTATGCCGCGGGAGCGGCGGAGCGGCGGGTACTACTTGGCCTTCTCGAGGATCTCGACGACGCGCCAGCGCTTGGTGGCGGACAGCGGACGGGTCTCCATGATCAGGACGCGGTCGCCGATGCCGGCGGCGTTCTGCTCGTCGTGGGCCTTGACCTTGCTGGAGCGGCGCAGGACCTTGCCGTAGAGCGCGTGCTTGACGCGGTCCTCGACCTCGACCACGACGGTCTTGTCCATCTTGTCGCTCAGCACGTAGCCCTGACGGGTCTTGCGGTAGTTGCGGTCTGCAGCCGTCACGGCCTCATCCTTCGCGTGCTTGCTCATGCTGACGTCTCCGTGCTGGTGTCGGCGGGGCTCTGTCCGATACCCAGCTCGCGCTCACGCAGCTCGGTGTAGATGCGCGCGATGTCCTTGCGGACCGCGCGCAGACGGCCGTGGTTGTCCAGCTGGCCGGTGGCCGACTGGAACCGGAGGTTGAACAGCTCCTCCTTGGCCTTGCGGAGCTCGTCGCCCAGGCGGTCGGCGTCCAGCCCCCGCAGGTTCTCCGACGTCAGGTCCTTTGATCCGACTGCCATCAGATGTCACCACCCTCACGCCGAACGAAACGGCACTTCATCGGGAGCTTGTGCATCGCCAGACGCATGGCCTCACGGGCGACCTCTTCGGACACTCCGGACACCTCGAACATCACGCGGCCTGGCTTGATGTTGGCGATCCACCACTCGGGGGAGCCCTTACCGGAACCCATGCGGGTCTCGGCGGGCTTCTTGGTCAGCGGACGGTCGGGGTAGATGTTGATCCACACCTTTCCGCCACGCTTCATGTATCGCGTCATCGCGATACGAGCGGACTCGATCTGGCGGTTGGTGACGTAGGCGGGCTCGAGGGCCTGGATGCCGTAGTCGCCGAACGCGATCTTGGTGCCGCCCTTGGCAGCGCCGGAGCGGCCCGGGTGGTGCTGCTTGCGGTGCTTGACTCGGCGGGGAATCAGCATGCTCAGGACTCCTCTGTGCTCGGCGCGACCGCGGGAGCCTCGACCGGTGCCTGCTCGGCAGGGGTCGGCTCGGCAGCCGTGTCGGGACGCTCTCGACGGGCGCGGGCGGGTCGGTCGGCGCCGTCACGGCGCGGGCCACGGCTCGGACGCGGGGCAGCGGCCTGCTGCTGCGCGAGCTCGCGGGCGGTGACGTCACCCTTGTAGATCCACACCTTGACGCCGATGCGGCCGAAGGTGGTGCGGGCCTCGTAGAAGCCGTAGTCGATGTTCGCGCGCAGGGTGTGCAGCGGCACGCGGCCCTCGCGGTAGAACTCGGTCCGCGACATCTCCGCGCCGCCGAGGCGACCGGAGACCTGCACCCGGATGCCCTTGGCGCCGGCGCGCGTGGCGGACTGCATGCCCTTGCGCATGGCACGGCGGAAGGACACGCGGGCCGAAAGCTGCTCGGCGATGCCCTGGGCGACCAGCTGGCTGTCGATCTCGGGGTTCTTGACCTCGAGGATGTTCAGTTGCACCTGCTTGCCGGTGAGCTTCTCGAGCTCGCCGCGGATGCGGTCGGCCTCGGCGCCACGGCGACCGATGACGATGCCGGGACGAGCGGTGTGGATGTCCACGCGGACACGGTCACGGGTGCGCTCGATCTCGACCCGGGAGATGCCGGCCCGCTCCATGCCCTCGGACATGAGCTTGCGGATGGCGACGTCTTCCTTGACGTAGTCGCGGTACCGCTGCCCCTCCTTGGTGGAGTCAGCGAACCAGCGGCTCTTGTGCTCGGTGGTGATGCCGAGGCGGAAGCCGTGGGGGTTGACCTTCTGACCCATTAGCGGGTGCCTCCCTTGGTGGTCTTCGGCGTGACGACCACGGTGATGTGGCTGGTGCGCTTGTTGATTCGGGCCGCTCGGCCCTGTGCCCGTGGACGGAACCGCTTCATCGTCGGGCCCTCGTCCACGAAGGCCGCGCTGATGACCAGGTTGCGCTCGTCGAAGGCCTCCGAGGCCCGGTCCGCCTTGACGCGGGCGTTGGCGATGGCGCTCTCGAGCACCTTCTTGATCGGGTCCGACGCCGACTGCGGCGCGAACTGCAGCACGGACACGGCCTCGACGGCCTGCTTGCCGCGGATCAGGTCCACGACACGGCGTGCCTTCTGCGGCGTGACGCGGACGTGCCGCGCGCTCGCCTTGGCTTCCATCACGTTGTCCTTGTTCTCGGTGGGGGCAGCCATCAGCGACGACGACCCTTCTTGTCTTCCTTCACGTGACCCTTGAACGTGCGGGTCGGTGCGAACTCACCGAGCTTGTGGCCGACCATCGACTCGGTGACGAACACCGGGACGTGCTTGCGGCCGTCGTGCACGGCGAACGTGTGACCGAGCATGTCGGGGCTGACGACCGACCGACGTGACCAGGTCTTGATGACGCTCTTGCTGCCCGCTTCGTTCTGGACGTCGACCTTCTTCTGAAGGTGGTCGTCGATGAAGGGGCCCTTCTTCAAGCTACGAGGCATGGTTCTTCAGGCTCCTACTCAGCGCTTCTTGCCAGTACGACGGCGGCGAACGATCATCGTGTCGCTCGGCTTGCCGGGGCGGCGGGTGCGGCCCTCGGGCTGTCCCCACGGGCTGACGGGGTGACGACCACCGGACGTCTTGCCCTCACCACCACCGTGCGGGTGGTCGACCGGGTTCATGGCCACCCCGCGGACGGTCGGGCGCTTGCCCTTCCACCGCATACGACCGGCCTTGCCCCAGTTGATGTTGGACTGCTCGGCGTTGCCCACCTCACCGACCGTGGCGCGGCAGCGCAGGTCGACGTTGCGGATCTCGCCGGACGGCATGCGCAGCTGGGCGTACGGGCCGTCCTTGGCGACGAGCTGCACGCGGACACCCGCCGAGCGGGCGATCTTCGCGCCACCGCCGGGCTTCAGCTCCACGGCGTGGATCACGGTACCGGTCGGGATGTTGCGCAGCGGGAGGCTGTTGCCGGGCTTGATGTCGGCGCCGGCGCCGTTCTCGATCGCCGCACCCTGCTCCAGGCCGCGGGGCGCCAGGATGTAGCGCTTCTCGCCGTCGGCGTAGTGCAGCAGCGCGATGCGGGCCGTGCGGTTGGGGTCGTACTCGATGTGAGCGACCTTGGCCGGCACGCCGTCCTTGTCATGACGACGGAAGTCGATGACGCGGTACGCCCGCTTGTGCCCACCACCGATGTGGCGGGTGGTGATGCGGCCGTTGCTGTTGCGCCCACCGGACTTCGTCAGCGGGCGGACCAGCGACTTCTCCGGAGTGGTGCGCGTGACCTCGACGAAGTCGGCGACGCTGGAGCCGCGACGCCCAGGCGTCGTCGGCTTGTACTTGCGGATACCCATAGTTCGAAATTCCTTGTTCGAAGTTCCGTAGTCTCGTCAGCGTTGCCGTCAGGCGCCGGCACCGAAGATGTCGATCGAGCCCTCGCGGAGGGTGACGATCGCACGCTTGGTGTCCTTGCGCTTGCCGATGCCGAACCGGGTGCGGCGGGTCTTGCCGATCCGGTTGAGGGTGTGGACGGAGTCGACCTTGACACCGAAGACGCGCTCGACCGCGATCTTGATCTCGGTCTTGTTGGCCCGGGGGTCGACGATGAACGTGTACTTGCCCTGGTCGAGCAGCGAGTACGACTTCTCCGACACGACCGGCGCGATGAGGATGTCGCGGGGGTCCTTGCCGTGGATGGCGGTCGAGGTGCTCACTTGGTCTTCTCCTCAGCCGGCTCGACCTGCGTGGCGCCACCGACCGGCTGCGCACCGGAGACGAACGCCTCCAGGGCTGCCTGGGTGAACACCACGTCGTCGGAACACAGCACGTCGTAGGTGTTGAGCTGGTCCGCGGCGAGGACGTGGACGCCCTCGAGGTTGCGAACCGACTTCAGCGACACGAGGTCGGCGCGGTCGAGGACCACGAGCACGCTCGTGCGCGTCGTCAGGCCGGCCAGCAGCGCGGCGGCGTCCTTGGTGGACGGGGCCTCGGCGGAGACCAGCGACTCCACCACGTGGACGCGGCCGTGACGGGCGCGGTCCGACAGGGCACCGCGCAGGGCGGCGGCCTTCATCTTCTTGGGCGTCCGCTGCGAGTAGTCACGCGGCTGCGGACCGTGGACGACGCCACCACCGGCGAACTGCGGCGCCCGGGTCGAGCCCTGGCGCGCACGGCCGGTGCCCTTCTGGCGGTACGGCTTGGCGCCGCCGCCGCGGACCTCGCCGCGGGTCTTGGTGGAGTGCGTGCCCTGACGTGCGGCGGCCATCTGCGCCACGACGACCTGGTGGATCAGCGGAACGTTGACCTGGACGTCGAAGATCTCGGCGGGCAGGTCCAGGTCGAGCACCTTGGCCGGCTGAGCGGTGCTGGCTTCAGTACGCGTAGACATCAGCGTCCCTTCGCGGCCGTGCGGACGAGCACGGTGCCGCCGCGGGGGCCGGGAACGGCGCCCTTGACCAGCAGCAGCCCACGCTCAGCGTCCACAGCGTGGATGGTGAGGTTCTGGGTGGTCTGTCGCATGCCGCCCATACGGCCGGCCATGCGCATGCCCTTGAAGACGCGTCCGGGAGTGGCGCAGCCACCGATCGAGCCCGGCTTGCGGTGGTTCTTGTGTGCACCGTGGGACGAGCTGACGCCGTGGAAGCCATGACGCTTCATGACCCCGGCGAAACCCTTGCCCTTGGTGGTGCCGGTGACGTCGATCTCCTGACCGGCCTCGAACGTCTCGACGGTGACCTCCTGGCCGAGCGAGTACTCGCCGGCGTCCGCCGTACGGAGCTCGACGAGGTGGCGGCGCGGGGTCACGCCGGCCTTCTCGAAGTGGCCGGTCAGCGGCTTGGTCACCTTGCGAGGGTCGATCGGGCCGAAGGCGATCTGGACTGCGTCGTAACCGTCGGTCGCGGCGTCACGCACCTGCGTCACGACGCAGGGGCCGGCCTCGATGACGGTGACGGGTACGAGCCGGTTGTCGGCGTCCCACACCTGGGTCATGCCGAGCTTCTTGCCCAGCACGCCCTTCACGGTCTTGGTGGAAGTTTGGGTCGTCATCGTCATTCCCGCTTAGAGCTTGATCTCGATGTTGACGTCGGCCGGCAGGTCGAGGCGCATCAGCGAGTCCACGGCCTTGGGGGTCGGGTCGATGATGTCGATCAGGCGCTTGTGCGTGCGCATCTCGAAGTGCTCGCGGCTGTCCTTGTACTTGTGCGGCGAACGGATGACCACGAAGACGTTCTTCTCCGTGGGCAGCGGCACGGGGCCGACCACCGTCGCGCCGGCACGGGTCACCGTGTCGACGATCTTGCGCGCCGAGTTGTCGATGACCTCGTGGTCATACGACTTCAAGCGGATGCGGATCTTCTGTCCCGCCATCTCCGTTACGTCTCTCTCTCGCCGAACAGCTAGCTTCTGGCCGGTCCTGCTGGCCTATCCGACCCCCGCGGTCGGGTGTGTCGCACCCGCTTCGCAGCCGGACGACATGCGCTCTCACGCAGTGGTCGTGCGGATCGGAATGACCGGCAGAGCCGGGGCTTGCGCTTCCCTGGAGTGTCGCCCCGTGCGTGGGAGCACGGTTCGAGGTGTGGCACCGGGGTGGCCTCGCCGACATGGGTCGGCGAGGCGCGTCAAGCAACCGGTCCAGTGTGCCAGAGTGCGCCGCGACCTACCAAATCGATGCGAGGACGGGCGGCAACCTCACGTCGATGGCGCGTCGCGCCGCCAGCCGCGGGGCCGGCGGGTCAGTCCCGCCGGCGCGTTGAGCCGGCCGGCGCGTCGGCCTGCTGCTCGCGCCGCTCGCGGCGGGTGAGGCCGGTGGAGTCCGCACCCTGGGGCTGCTCGCCGGACCGCGTCGTGGAGCCATCGCCGCCACCGCCCCCGCTGCGGAAGCCGCTGCCGGTGCCGTCCCGCTGCGCCTGCTCGCGCAGGGCGCGCCCCTCCTGGACCTGCTTGCGGAGCTTGCGGGCCTTCTTCTCCGACACCCGGGTGTCCCGGGGAGGGAGCTGCAGCGTCTCCTCGGCCACCAGGCCGGCCTGCAGCTGACGGGCCCGCTCCAGCTCCGCGTCCACCTCTGCGCCGAAGAGCAGGGCCAGGTTGGTCAGCCAGAGCCACAGCAGGAAGACGATGATCCCGGCCAGCGACCCATACGTCTTGTTGTACGAGCCGAAGTGGGACACGTAGAAGCCGAAGGCGGCGGATGCGACGACCCAGACCAGGATGGCGATCGCCGCGCCCACGCTCATCCATCGGAACTTCGGCTGTCGCACGTTGGGGGTGGCGTAGTACAGCAACGCGACCAGGATGACGACGATGGCCAGCATGACGGGCCATTTGGCGATGTTCCACACCGTCACCGCAGTGTTGCCCAGACCGATCGTGCTCCCCACGGACTTCGCCAGCGGGCCGCTGACCACCAGACCGACGAGGACCAGCGCGGCCATCAGCACGCTCACCAAGGTGACCAGGAGCTGAACCGGCCGCAGCTTCCACACCGGACGCCCCTCGTCCACCTGGTAGACGCGGTTCAGGGCGCGGCCGAAGGCACCGACGTAGCCGGAGGCCGACCACAGAGCGCCGACGAGCCCGAAGACGAAGGCGAAACCCGCGGAGTGCGTCTGCGTCATCTGCGAGATCGGACCGCGGAGCTGGTCGGCGGCGTTCCCCTGCCCGATCTGTCGGACGAGGTCGAGCATGGCGTTGGTCGTCGACTCACCCTGGCCGAAGATGCCGAGCAGGGACACGAGGGCCAGCAAGGCGGGGAAGATGGCCAGCACCGCGTAGTAGGTCAGCGCGGCTGCAAGGTCGGTGCACTGGTCTCGGCCGAACTCGGCGAACGCCTTCTTGCCGGTGTAGGCCCAGGACCTCTTGGGCAGGTCCCTGAGGTCGTCCGGCTTGCGGTCGTCGTCCTCGTGGGGTGCGGTCCGGGCCTTCTCGGCGCTCGAGCCCTCAGCGGCCATCGGGTCCTCCTCAGTCAGGGGTGGCCGGGTGCCGACCGCCCTGACGGTGCCTGGGCCGGCGCCGAACACACGGGCGGTGGCGGCCTGCCGCCGTGACAGGCTCCCCCAGGCCTTACCCCGGCCACTGACCGGTATGCACCGGCGACGTTGGCGCGCTCGAGCGGCGGGCCGAGTCCGCCATCCGGGACCTCTCCGTGACGCTTCTCGGGCGTACCCTGCCCACTTCCTCCTGCTGGCTCCCATCGGCGCCGCCGGGCTCGCGCGGCACGACGCGGACCCTGCTGGTGGCTCGCGCGGCAGCGCGGCTCGGTGTCCCGTACGTGATCTCCAACCAGGCGTCCTCGCCTATGGAGCGGGCATGCGCGGCCATGGGAACGGCACGCGAAGGTTCCGCTCTACTGGTCGAGCGACGAGGCGCTGGTGAACGGCTGCTCGCGAGGGCCGAGGCCGTGGACGCGGGCGCCGTCGTCGTCACCCTGGACACGACGATGCTGGGGCTGGCGGCCCGCCGACCTCGACCTCGGCTCTGGGCCTGTCAGGTGTCGCCTCGGTCGCCGACCTCTCGCCGGACCTTCTGCGCCCCGCGCCGTAACGCCCACGCGGGCGCCATCCAGCGCCTCCTTTCCGTCCCCGACCGTCCCCGACCGTCCCCCACCGTCTACTACCGGACTCGCACCTTTGTGCGTGTCGCGGCCCCGCAGGCCGTGACACGCACAAAAGTACGAGTCCAGTCGGGAATCAGCGGGCGGTGCTCGGGCATGCAGAAGGGCCCCGCAGCCGAGGCTGCGGGGCCCTTCCAGGCGTACTGCGTCAGATCACTTGAGGATCTTGGTGACGCGGCCGGCGCCCACGGTGCGGCCACCTTCGCGGATGGCGAACTTGAGGCCCTCCTCCATGGCGATCGGCTGGATGAGCTCCACGTTCATCTCGGTGTTGTCACCGGGCATGACCATCTCGGTGCCCTCGGGGAGGTGGACGACGCCCGTCACGTCCGTCGTACGGAAGTAGAACTGCGGACGGTAGTTGTCGTAGAACGGCGTGTGACGGCCGCCCTCGTCCTTGGACAGGATGTAGACGTTCGCCTCGAACTCCGTGTGCGGCGTGATGGAGCCGGGCTTCACCACGACCTGGCCGCGCTCGACGTCCTCGCGCTTGGTGCCACGAAGCAGCAGGCCGACGTTCTCGCCCGCGCGACCCTCGTCGAGCAGCTTGCGGAACATCTCGACACCGGTGACGGTGGTCTTGGCCGGCGGGCCGGTGTGGATGCCGACGATCTCGACCTCCTCGTTGACCTTGAGGACACCGCGCTCGATACGGCCGGTGACGACGGTGCCACGACCGGTGATCGTGAACACGTCCTCCACGGGCATGAGGAACGGCTTGTCGATCTCGCGCTCCGGCTCGGGGATCGCGGTGTCGACGGCGTCCATGAGGTCGAGGACCGACTGGCCCCACTCGGCGTCGCCCTCGAGCGCCTTCAGCGCCGAGACCTTCACGACCGGCAGGTCGTCACCGGGGAACTCGTAGGAGGACAGCAGCTCACGGACCTCCATCTCGACGAGCTCGAGGATCTCCTCGTCGTCGACCATGTCGGCCTTGTTCAGCGCGACGACGATGTAGGGGACGCCGACCTGGCGGGCCAGGAGGACGTGCTCCTTCGTCTGCGGCATCGGGCCGTCGGTCGCCGCGACCACGAGGATCGCGCCGTCCATCTGGGCCGCACCGGTGATCATGTTCTTCACGTAGTCGGCGTGCCCGGGGCAGTCGACGTGTGCATAGTGACGACCCTCGGTCTGGTACTCGATGTGCGCGATGGAGATCGTGATGCCGCGCTGCTTCTCCTCGGGCGCCTTGTCGATGTCCTCGAACGCGAACTGCGGGTTCAGGTCCGGGTACTTGTCGTGCAGGACCTTGGAAATCGCAGCCGTCAGCGTCGTCTTACCGTGGTCGATGTGACCAATGGTGCCGATGTTGACGTGCGGCTTAGTCCGCTCGAACTTTGCCTTCGCCACTTGATGTCCTCCTCAGGACTCTTCTTGGGTGAAACGCCGTGTTCCCAGGCGGGACGTGGCGCGAATTGTGGGGTGGTGCGTCGTGCTCTGCGTGGTGTCGACCGGTAATGCTACCGGTCACTCACCGCGCGTCTTCTTGATGATCTCCTCGGCGACAGCCTTGGGGACCTCGGCGTAGGAGTCAAACTCCATCGAGTAGTTGGCCCGGCCCTGGGTCTTGGACCGCAGGTCGCCGACGTACCCGAACATCTCCGAGAGCGGGACGAGGCCGCGGACGACCTTGGCACCGCTGATGTCCTCCATGGCCTGGATCTGGCCACGGCGCGAGTTGATATCGCCGATCACGTCGCCCATGTAGTCCTCGGGCGTGCGCACCTCGACGGCCATCATCGGCTCGAGCAGCACCGGGTCCGCCTTGCGGACGGCCTCCTTGAGCGCCATGGAGCCAGCGATCTTGAACGCCATCTCCGAGGAGTCGACGTCGTGGTAGGCACCATCCAGCAGGGTTGCCTTGATCCCCACCAGCGGGTAGCCGGCGAGCACGCCGTACTGCATGGCGTCCTGGATGCCGGCGTCCACGGAGGGGATGTACTCGCGCGGGACACGGCCACCGGTGACCTTGTTCTCGAACTCGTACAGCTCGCCCGACTCGGTCGTGTCCAGGGGCTCGAGGCTGATCTGGATCTTGGCGAACTGGCCGGAGCCACCGGTCTGCTTCTTGTGGGTGTAGTCGAGCTTCTCCACCGTGCGGCGGATGGTCTCCCGGTAGGCCACCTGCGGCTTGCCGACGTTGGCCTCGACCTTGAACTCCCGCTTCATGCGGTCGACCAGGATGTCGAGGTGGAGCTCGCCCATGCCGGCGATGATCGTCTGGCCGGTCTCCTCGTCGAGGTGGACCTGGAACGTCGGGTCCTCGGCTGAGAGCTTCTGGATAGCCGTGGACAGCTTCTCCTGGTCGCCCTTGGTCTTCGGCTCGATGGCCACCTGGATCACCGGGTCGGGGAACGTCATCGACTCGAGGACGATCTGGTTGTTCGGGTCGCTCAGGGTGTCACCGGTGGTGGTGTCCTTCAGGCCGATCGCCGCGTAGATGTGACCCGCCAGGGCCTCGTCCACGGGGTTCTCCTTGTTGGCGTGCATCTGGAAGAGCTTGCCGATGCGCTCCTTCTTGCCCTTGGTCGTGTTGACCACCTGCGAGCCCGCAGCGATCCGGCCGGAGTAGACGCGGATGAAGGTGAGGGTGCCGAAGAAGGGGTGCGCGGCGACCTTGAAGGCCAGCGCCGAGAACGGCGCGTCCTTGCTCGGCTCGCGGGTCATCTCGACCTCTTCGTCACCGGGCTTGTGGCCCTTCATGGCCTCGACGTCCAGGGGGCTCGGGAGGTAGTCGACCACCGCGTCCAGCATGGGCTGGACGCCGCGGTTCTTGAACGCGGAGCCACACAGCACCGGGTACAGCTCGGAGCGCACGGTCAGCTTGCGGATGCCCGCCTTCAGCTCCTGGGGGGTGAGGTCCTCGCCGCCGAGGTACTTCTCCATGAGCTCGTCGTCGGACTCCGCGACACGCTCGACCAGAGCGTGCCGGTACTCCTCGGCCTTCTCGACGAGGTCCGCCGGGATCTCCTGGATCTCGTACTTGGCGCCCATCGTGACGTCACCCTTGGCGTCGCCGGGCCACACGAGCGCACGGCGGTAGATCAGGTCCACCACACCGACGAAGTCGTTCTCGGAGCCGATCGGCAGCTGCAGGACCAGCGGCTCGGCGCCCAGACGGTCCTTGATCGTCTGCACGGTGAAGTAGAAGTCCGCCCCGAGCTTGTCCATCTTGTTGACGAACGCGATGCGGGGGACGTCGTACTTGTCGGCCTGACGCCACACGGTCTCGGACTGGGGCTCGACACCCTCCTTGCCGTCGAACACCGCGACGGCGCCGTCGAGGACGCGCAGCGAGCGCTCCACCTCGACGGTGAAGTCGACGTGACCGGGGGTGTCGATGATGTTGATCTGGGTGCCCTCCCAGAAGGACGTGACGGCAGCGGAGGTGATCGTGATGCCACGCTCCTTCTCCTGCTCCATCCAGTCCGTGGTCGAGGCGCCGTCGTGCGTCTCACCGATCTTGTGGTTGACCCCGGTGTAGAAGAGGATGCGCTCCGTCGTCGTCGTCTTGCCGGCGTCGATGTGCGCCATGATGCCGATGTTGCGGACCTTGGTCAGGTCCGTCAGGACGTCGAGTGCCAATGTGATCGTCTCATCTCGCTCGTTACGAAAGTGTGGTGTGGCGCGCAGCGCGGGGCGACGGGCTCGCCACGCCGGTCCGGTATGCCGCGTGCGCGTCTCGCGCACGCGGCATACCGGTCGCCGCTGCTACCAGCGGTAGTGCGCGAAGGCCTTGTTGGACTCGGCCATCTTGTGGGTGTCCTCGCGACGCTTCACAGCGGCGCCCAGGCCGTTGGAGGCGTCGAGGATCTCGTTCATCAGGCGCTCGGTCATGGTCTTCTCACGACGCTGACGCGAGTAGCCGACCATCCAGCGCAGGGCCAGGGTCGTCGCGCGGTTGGGCTTGACCTCGATCGGCACCTGGTAGGTGGCGCCACCGACGCGGCGGGACTTGACCTCCAGCGTCGGGCGGATGTTGTCCAGCGCGCGCTTCAGGGTCACGACGGGGTCGGTGCCGGTCTTCTCACGGCAGCCCTCGAGCGCGCCGTAGACGATGGTCTCGGCGATCGACTTCTTGCCGTCGAGGAGGATCTTGTTGACGAGCTGGGTCACCAGCGGGGAGTTGTGGACCGGGTCGACAACGAGGGGGCGCTTGGGCGCGGGTCCCTTGCGAGGCATTACTTCTTCTCCATCTTCGCGCCGTAACGGGAGCGGGCCTGCTTGCGGTTCTTGACACCCTGGGTGTCGAGGGAGCCGCGGACGATCTTGTAGCGCACACCGGGCAGGTCCTTCACACGGCCGCCACGCACGAGCACGATGGAGTGCTCCTGCAGGTTGTGGCCGACGCCCGGGATGTAGGCCGTGACCTCGATGCCACTGGTCAGGCGCACCCGGGCGACCTTGCGCAGGGCAGAGTTCGGCTTCTTGGGGGTCGTGGTGTACACACGCGTGCATACACCACGGCGCTGGGGCGAGCCCTTGAGGGCAGGAGTCTTGGTCTTGGTGACCTTGTCCTGACGCCCCTTGCGCACAAGCTGGTTGATCGTAGGCAACCTGTTCTCCGTACGTAGTTGATGTTCTGCGCTGTCGGACGGCAGTCCTCAAGCACTCCTTGTGGTTGTCGCCTCGCCCGACCCCCGCACTCGGGTGTGTCGCGTCTGGCGCTCTCCCCTGCACTTTCCACGCGTGATCCGGTACGGATCGGTTGCGGATTGCCCGGCGAGAGGTGGTGCCGGCCCGGCCGCCGAACATGGCGCCGGCTCCGGCGGACCGTGCCCGAGGCTGGCCTCAGACACAGTGTTCAAAGATACCGCCTGCGTGGTACCCCACCAAATCGGTTGATCCGGTCGCCACGGCCCCACCCGCCCGTCCCCCGCCTCTCCCCCGGTCTGTCCCCGGGCCGACCTTGTATGCGGATGACCGGCTCGGGGGGCCCGGCGACGGCGTGGCGCCGCGCACCGCATACAAAGTCGGCGAAGCAGGTGAGGGAGGCGAGGGAGCACGAGGGGGGCCGGCCCGTAGATCCGGGCCGACCCCCCTCGGGGGTGCTGTACGCCAGGGTCAGTCGAGACCCAGCTCGGCGTCGTCGAGGCGGATCGCCTCGCCGGAGCCGGGTCCGAAGACCGGGTAGTCGTACTCGTAGCTGGGCATCGAGTACATCGCCGCCTTGGCCTCTTCCGTCGCCTCGACCTTGATGTTCCGGTAGCGCGGCAGACCCGTGCCGGCCGGGATGAGCTTTCCGAGGATGACGTTCTCCTTCAGACCCAGCAGCGGGTCCGACTTGGCGTTCATCGCGGCCTCGGTCAGGACGCGGGTCGTCTCCTGGAAGGAGGCGGCCGACAGCCACGAGTCCGTTGCCAGCGACGCCTTGGTGATCCCCATCAGCTCGGGGCGACCCGAGGCCGGACGGCCACCTTCGGCGACGACGCGGCGGTTCTCCGTCTCGAAGCGACCGCGCTCCGCCAGCTCACCGGGGAGCAGGTCGGCGTCAGCCGACTCGATGATCGTGATCCGGCGCAGCATCTGGCGGACGATGACCTCGATGTGCTTGTCGTGGATCGACACACCCTGCTGGCGGTACACGTGCTGGACCTCCTCCACCAGGTGCATCTGGACCGCACGCGGGCCGAGGATGCGCAGCACCTGCTTGGGGTCGATGGAGCCGACCGTCAGCTGGTGACCGACCTCGACGTGCTCACCGTCGCCGACGAGCAGGCGCGCGCGCTTGCTCACCGGGTAGGCGTGCTCCTCCGAGCCGTCGTCCGGCGTCAGCATGAGGCGACGGGTCTTGTCGGTGTCCTCGATGGTGATCCGGCCGGCAGCCTCGGCGATCGGGGACACACCCTTGGGCGTGCGAGCCTCGAACAGCTCGACGACACGGGGCAGACCCTGCGTGATGTCGTCACCCGCCACACCACCGGTGTGGAAGGTACGCATGGTCAGCTGGGTACCGGGCTCACCGATGGACTGCGCCGCGATGATGCCGACGGCCTCACCGATGTCGACGAGCTTGCCGGTGGCCAGCGAGCGGCCGTAGCAGGCAGCACACGTGCCGACGTGGGACTCGCAGGTGAGGACCGAGCGGACCTTGACCTCCTCGACGCCGGCGCCGACGAGCGCGTCGATCACCACGTCACCGAGGTCGATCCCGGCCTCCGCCAGTGTCTGGCCGTCCTTGACGACGTCCGCGGCGAGCGTCCGGGCGTAGACCGAGGTCTCCACGTCGTCGTGCTCCACCAGCGTGCCGTCGGACAGCTTCTGCGCGATCGGCATCGTCAGGCCACGGTCGGTGCCGCAGTCGTCCTCACGGATGATGACGTCCTGCGACACGTCCACCAGACGGCGGGTCAGGTAACCCGAGTCGGCGGTACGCAGCGCGGTGTCGGCCAGACCCTTGCGCGACCCGTGCGTGGAGATGAAGAACTCCAGCACGGACAGGCCCTCGCGGAAGTTCGCGCGGATGGGGCGGGGAATGATGTCGCCCTTCGGGTTGGACACCAGGCCACGCATACCGGCGATCTGCCGAAGCTGCATCCAGTTACCACGAGCTCCCGAGGACACCATCTTGTAGATGGTGTTGGTCTTCGGGAGGTTGGCCTCCATCTCCTTGGCGACCTCGTTGGTCGCCTGCGTCCAGATCTCGATGAGCTCCTGGCGCCGCTCGTCGTCGGTGATCAGACCACGCTCGTACTGCGTCTGGACCTTCGTCGCCTTCGTCTCGTAGCCCTCGAGGATCTCGATCTTGCGAGGCGGGGTGACGACGTCGGAGATGGCGACCGTGGTGCCCGAGCGGGTCGCCCAGTGGAAGCCGTACTCCTTCAGGGCGTCCAGCGAGGCCGCGACCTGCACCTTGCTGTACCGCTCAGCCAGGTCGTTGACGATGGTGGAGAGCCGCTTCTTGTCGACGGGAGCGTCGACGAAGGGGTAGTCCACCGGCAGCGTCTGGTTGAACAGAGCCCGTCCCAGAGTGGTCTCGACGACGAGCGAGGAGACCTGGCCCTGGCCGTCCACCTGGACATCCTCGGCCAGCTCGGTGCCCGGTGCCGGAACGACGTCCGTGAGCCGGATCTTCACCCGGCTGCCGAGCTCCAGCTCGCCGGCGTCGAACGCCATGCGAGCCTCGGCGACCGACGAGAACGCACGCCCGGAGCCCTTGCCGTTCTCCACCTCGGAGGTGAGGTGGAAGAGGCCGATGATCATGTCCTGGGTGGGCATCGTCACGGGGCGGCCGTCGGCCGGCTTGAGGATGTTGTTGCTGGAAAGCATGAGGATGCGGGCCTCGGCCTGCGCCTCGGTGCTCAGCGGCACGTGGACGGCCATCTGGTCACCGTCGAAGTCGGCGTTGAAGGCCGAGCAGACGAGCGGGTGGATCTGGATGGCCTTGCCCTCGACGAGCTGGGGCTCGAACGCCTGGATGCCCAGACGGTGCAGCGTGGGCGCGCGGTTGAGCAGCACCGGGTGCTCGGTGATGACCTCTTCGAGGACGTCCCACACGACCGGGCGGGCGCGCTCGACCATGCGCTTGGCCGACTTGATGTTCTGCGCGTGGTCGAGGTCGACCAGACGCTTCATCACGAACGGCTTGAAGAGCTCCAGAGCCATCTGCTTGGGCAGACCGCACTGGTGCAGCTTGAGCTGCGGGCCGACGACGATGACCGACCGGCCGGAGTAGTCGACGCGCTTGCCGAGCAGGTTCTGGCGGAACCGGCCCTGCTTGCCCTTGAGCATGTCGGACAGCGACTTCAGCGGACGGTTGCCCGGACCCGTGACAGGGCGGCCACGACGGCCGTTGTCGAACAGGCTGTCGACGGCCTCCTGAAGCATGCGCTTCTCGTTGTTGACGATGATCTCCGGCGCCCCGAGGTCGAGCAGTCGCTTGAGCCGGTTGTTGCGGTTGATCACGCGCCGGTAGAGGTCGTTCAGGTCCGAGGTGGCGAAGCGACCACCGTCGAGCTGCACCATGGGACGCAGGTCCGGCGGGATGACCGGAACCGCGTCGAGGACCATGCCGGAAGGCTTGTTCGTCGTCGCCTGGAAGGCGGTGACGACCTTGAGCCGCTTGAGGGCGCGGGTCTTCTTCTGGCCCTTGCCCGTGGCGATGATCTCGCGAAGCAGGGCCGCCTCGGCCTCGAGGTCGAAGGTCTCCAGACGCTTCTGGATCGCCGCAGCGCCCATGCCGCCCTCGAAGTAGAGGCCGAACCGGTCGCGCATCTCGCGGTACAGGATCTCGTCACCCTCGAGGTCCTGGACCTTGAGGTTCTTGAAGCGGTCCCAGACCTGCTCGAGGCGCTCGATCTGCTGGTCCGCACGCTTGCGGATCTGGTTCATCTCGCGCTCGGCGGACTCGCGCACCTTGCGGCGCGCGTCGGCCTTGGCGCCCTCGGCCTCCAGCTCGGCCAGGTCGGACTCGAGCTTCTTGGCACGGGTGTCGATCTGGGCGTCGCGCTGGTTCTCGAACTCCTTCTTCTCGACCTCGATCTGGGCCTCGAGCGACGGGAGGTCCTTGTGGCGCTGCTCGTCGTCGACGGACGTGATCATGTACGCCGCGAAGTAGATGACCTTCTCGAGGTCCTTCGGGGCGAGGTCGAGGAGGTACCCCAGGCGCGACGGGACGCCCTTGAAGTACCAGATGTGGGTCACGGGGGCCGCGAGCTCGATGTGGCCCATCCGCTCCCGACGCACCTTGGCGCGGGTGACCTCCACGCCACAGCGCTCACAGATGATGCCCTTGAAGCGGACCCGCTTGTACTTCCCGCAGTTGCACTCCCAGTCCCGGGTGGGGCCGAAGATGCGCTCGCAGAACAGGCCCTCCTTCTCAGGCTTGAGGGTGCGGTAGTTGATCGTCTCGGGCTTCTTCACCTCACCGTGGCTCCACGCGCGGATGTCCTCCGCGGTGGCCAGGCCGATGCGCAACTCGTCAAAGAAGTTGACGTCGAGCACGTGGTTCCTTCTCTCGTGTCTCTAGCTAAATCTCAAAAGTGTGGTCGGGAGGGCGGGAGGTATGCCGCGCCCGCTCGGGGGCGCGGCATACCTCACCGGTCAGACCTCTTCGACCGAGCTGGGCTCACGCCGGGACAAGTCGATGCCGAGCTCCTCCGCCGCGCGGAAGACGTCCTCGTCGGACTCCTTCATCTCGATGGTCGTGCCGTCGCTGGAGAGCACCTCGACGTTGAGGCACAGCGACTGCATCTCCTTGATGAGCACCTTGAAGGACTCGGGGATGCCCGGCTCCGGGATGTTGTCGCCCTTGACGATGGCCTCGTAGACCTTCACTCGGCCCTGGACGTCGTCGGACTTGATGGTGAGCAGCTCCTGCAGCGCGTACGCCGCCCCGTAGGCCTCGAGGGCCCACACCTCCATCTCACCGAAGCGCTGGCCACCGAACTGCGCCTTACCACCCAGCGGCTGCTGCGTGATCATGCTGTACGGGCCGGTGCTGCGGGCGTGGATCTTGTCGTCCACGAGGTGGTGGAGCTTGAGGATGTACATGTATCCCACCGAGACCGGCTCGGGGAAGGGCTCGCCGGAGCGGCCGTCGAAGAGCCGGGACTTGCCCGAGCCGTCGATGAGCCGGACGCCGTCGCGGGTCTTGGTCGTGGAGTCCAGCAGACCCACGATCTCGTCCTCGCGCACACCGTCGAACACCGGGGAGGCGACCCGCGTGCCGGCCGGAGCCTGACGCGCGTCCTCCGGGATGAGCTTGGCCCAGTCGGGGTTGCCGGCGATCTCCCAGCCGCGGCTGGCCGCCCACCCGAGGTGAAGCTCCAGGATCTGGCCCACGTTCATACGTCCGGGGACACCGAGCGGGTTGAGCACGACGTCGACGGGCGTGCCGTCCTCGAGGAACGGCATGTCCTCGACGGGCAGGATCTTGGAGATCACGCCCTTGTTGCCGTGCCGGCCCGCGAGCTTGTCGCCGTCGGTGATCTTGCGCTTGTTGGCGACGTAGACGCGGACGAGCTGGTTGACGCCCGGGGGCAGGTCGTCGCCCTCGTCCTTGTCGAACACCTTGACGCCGATGATCGTGCCGGTCTCGCCGTGGGGCACCTTCAGGGAGGTGTCCCGCACCTCACGAGCCTTCTCACCGAAGATGGCGCGCAGCAGGCGCTCCTCCGGGGTCAGCTCGGTCTCGCCCTTGGGCGTGACCTTGCCGACCAGCAGGTCGCCGTCGCGGACCTCCGCGCCGATGCGGATGATGCCGCGCTCGTCGAGGTCGGCCAGGACCTCCTCGGAGACGTTCGGGATGTCCCGGGTGATCTCCTCCGGTCCCAGCTTGGTGTCCCGGGCGTCGACCTCGTGCTCCTCGATGTGGATCGAGGAGAGGACGTCGTCCTGCACCAGTCGCTGCGAGAGGATGATCGCGTCCTCGTAGTTGTGGCCCTCCCACGGCATGAACGCCACGAGCAGGTTGCGGCCCAGGGCCATCTCGCCACCGTCGGTCGCGGGGCCGTCGGCGATGACACCGCCGGCCTCGACCCGGTCGCCCTCGTTGACGACGACGACCTGGTTGTACGACGTGCCCTGGTTGGAGCGGGCGAACTTGGCGATCCGGTAGGTCCGGGTGGAACCGTCGTCACCGGCCACGGTGACCAGGTCCGCTGAGACCTCGGTGACCACACCGGCCGTCTCGGCCCGGACGACGTCGCCCGAGTCCAGCGCGGCGCGGTACTCCATACCGGTGCCGACCAGCGGGGCCTCCGACTTCACCAGCGGGACAGCCTGGCGCTGCATGTTGGAGCCCATGAGAGCGCGGTTGGCGTCGTCGTGCTCGAGGAACGGGATGAGCGCGGTGGCCGCCGAGACCATCTGCCGTGCGGAGACGTCCATGTAGTCGACGTCCTCACCGGGGATGTACTCGACCTCGCCGCCCTTGGTACGGACCAGGACGCGCTCGTCGGTGAAGTTGCCCTTCGCGTCGATCACGGCGTTGGCCTGGGCGATGACGTGACGGTCCTCCTCGTCAGCCGACAGGTAGTGGATCTCGTCGGTGACCTGACCCTTGACGACCTTGCGGTACGGGGTCTCGATGAAGCCGAACGCGTTGATCCGGCCATAGGAGGCGAGCGAGCCGATCAGGCCGATGTTCGGGCCTTCCGGGGTCTCGATGGGGCACATGCGGCCGTAGTGGGACGGGTGGACGTCACGGACCTCCATACCGGCGCGGTCGCGGGACAGGCCACCCGGGCCGAGGGCCGACAGACGCCGCTTGTGCGTCAGGCCCGCGAGCGGGTTGTTCTGGTCCATGAACTGCGACAGCTGCGAGGTCCCGAAGAACTCCTTGATCGAGGCCACCACGGGGCGGATGTTGATCAGGGTCTGCGGGGTGATCGCCTCGACGTCCTGCGTGGTCATGCGCTCGCGGACGACGCGCTCCATCCTGGACAGGCCGGTGCGGACCTGGTTCTGGATGAGCTCGCCGACGTTGCGCAGGCGACGGTTGCCGAAGTGGTCGATGTCGTCGACCTCGACCGGCACCTCCTCGCCGTTCTTGCCCACGAGGGTGCTCTGGCCGGCGTGCAGCGCGACGATGTACTTGATGGTCGCCACGATGTCGTCCACGGACAGCACCGAGTCGCCCAGGGAGGCGGCGACGCCGAGCTTGCGGTCGATCTTGTAGCGACCCACCTTGGCAAGGTCGTAGCGCTTGGGGTTGAAGTACAGGTTGTCCAGAAGGGTCTGGGCAGCCTCCCGCGTCGGCGGCTCGCCCGGACGCAGCTTGCGGTAGATGTCGAGCAGGGCGTCGTCCTGGCCGGCCGTGTGGTCCTTCTCCAGGGTGAGGCGCATCGACTCGTAGTCGCCGAACTCCTCGAGGATCTCCGCCTCGCTCATGCCCAGGGCCTTGAGCAGGACGGTGACCGACTGCTTGCGCTTGCGGTCGACGCGCACCCCGACCATGTCGCGCTTGTCGATCTCGAACTCCAGCCAGGCACCGCGGCTCGGGATGACCTTGGAGGTGTAGATGTCCTTGTCGGACGTCTTGTCGGGCGTGCGCTCGAAGTAGACGCCGGGGCTACGGACCAGCTGGGAGACGACGACACGCTCGGTGCCGTTGATGACGAAGGTGCCGCGTTCGGTCATGAGCGGGAAGTCGCCCATGAACACGGTCTGGCTCTTGATCTCGCCAGTCGTGGTGTTCATGAACTCCGCGGTGACGAACAGGGGCGCCGAGTAGGTCTGGTCGCGCTCCTTGCAGTCCTCGATGGAGTACTTGACCTCCTCGAAGCGGTGGTCACGGAACGACAGCGACATGGAGCCGCTGAAGTCCTCGATAGGAGAGATTTCCTCGAAGATCTCCTCGAGGCCGGAGCGATCCGGCACATCCCCCCGGCCCGCTGCCTTGGCCTCTGCGACACGGGCCTGCCAGCGCTCGTTACCGAGCAGCCAGTCGAAGCTTTCCGTTTGCAGCGCCAAGAGGTCGGGGACCTCGAGGGGTTCGCGGATCTTCGCGAACGACAGACGGCCGGAAGCCGTCCGTGCGGTGGACACAGTCTGAGTCGCGTTGCGCGAGGCAGCCAAGGAGGGGTCCTTCCACGGGCCTGTCTTTAAAACTGATGGTTCGAAACCGAAGTAGCGCTGGCCGCCGTGCCTGCTCCGCGGAGGACTCGGCCACGATTCCGTGCCGGAGGGCACGGCGAAGGGCTGGGGTCTGAGGCGGGGTCGACGAAAGAGGGCAGCGCAAAGGAAGAGCATACACGCAGAGGGCAGGACTGTCCATCCGTGTCTAGCGGGCAGAGCCACGCCCTTCACGGGGGTCACGCCCCCACAAGGGGCGGGTTCGACGCAGACGAGGATGACGCCCCCGCGACCTCACGTCAAGAGAAACGCCGAACCTGGCGTGGCGGAAGGCTTGGGGCGACGGCCCACGAGGCGCCTGGCCCCAGGTCACGGGCTCACCGGGCGTGGGTCGGTGCGGGGCCGCCATACGGCCCGGGTGGCTCGGTGCTGGTCGGAGCCATACGGCCCAGGTGGCTCGATGCTGCTCGGAGACATGCGGCCGGAGTGGCTCGAGTTGCTCATCGGAGCCATACGCGCCAGGTGGCTCGGTGCTGGTCGGCCGGTCTGCCGCTCTGCCTGGCCGCCCTGGCAGTCAGGAGACGTCCGGCATCGCGGCGTGCTCAGAAGGCGTCCACGCGGCTCACCAGCCACCGTTCTCCCACCTTCGTCATGGTGGCGATGACCCGGTTCTGGTCGACGACGGGCTGCTTCTGGTCGCTGCCTACCCGGGCCTGGTTGACGAAGGCCAGCACCTTGACGGTGCTCGGGGTGGAGCTCATCACGCCGACGTCCGAGACCCTGGCCGAGACCACCGTCTGGTTCTTCACTGCGAGCGGCTTGATCTCCTTGTCCATGGCGGCGGAGAACTCGTTCTTGAAGGGTCCGGTCAGCAGACCCTCCACCTGGGCCGCCTGGCCGTCGATGGTCCGGTAGTTGTAGCTGAGCATCTGCTCGACAGACGTGCGGGCCTGGCTGGCGGCGGCCCGCTCTGCCCGTCCTCGCTCGCCTGCGTCGGGCAGGCTGGCGGCAGCCACCCCGGCCAGCAGGCAGCACGCCGCCACAAGGCAGGCAAGCGAGGCCAGCCACCCCCGACGGCCCGAGGCGCCGGCCGACGTCCCGACCGCACCCTGTGCCGAAGTCTGGGACTTCGGCACGACACGCCGGGTCCCGAGCCGAAGTCCCAGACTTCGGCGGGACACGCCGGGTGCTGAGCCGAAGTCCCGGACTTCGGAGGTAGGCGTGGCGTCCCTGGCGTGGGCACTCGCACGTGCCCGCGCGCGGTGTCCGGCGACCCGGGGGCGGGAGCGTGACGCGGTCTCAGCCGACGAACTCAAGGTTCTCCACCTTCCATGTGGGCCCGGTCCTTCGGAGCTCCAGGCGCATCCGGTACGTCTTCGTCTCGCCGTTCGGCACCGCCGTGTTCCTCGTGGGAGCGACCACCCCCACGAGAGCGACGGCGGAGTCCTGGTCACCTGAGACCAGCGCCGCCTCGGACCGCTGCACCGTGGAGACCGTCTTGTTGGCGACGAGGACCTTGCTCAGCTGCTCCACCGAGCTGGAGTAGCTCTTGAGGAACTCCCCGGTGGCGCCGGCCTTCACGCGAGCCGTGTCGGCCCCGACGGTGGCATAGCTCACCGTGACGAAGTTGATGGCGAGCTGCTTGGCGGCCGCCACCGCGGTCGCATGCGCCTGTTCGGTCTGCCGTGCGGCATACCAGTCACGGCCCCGGGTGGCCCCGAGGGCCAGCGATGCCAGGACCGCCACCGCGACCAGGGCCCAGACGAGCCTGGGAGTGAGGCGAAGCGCCGCGGGCCTCAGGCCCTTGGAGGCGCCGTCCGCCTCGCCGTCCGCACGGCCGTCCCGCTGGCCGTCCGGCTGGCCTTCCGGCTCTCCGAGGGCGCTCGCACGCTCCCGGTCGCGCGCCGCCCTCCCTGGCTGGGTGGTGATCGTGCTCATCGAGCAGCCTCCTTCATGATCCACAGCCACGATGGACCGGCGCTCTCACCCCCCGTTGGGGGCAGAGGGACCGCGACCTGTGGTGGTGTGATGCCCAACGAGGCAGCCATGCCCGGGGATACGGGCTGGTCCCCGAAAGCCAGCGGCAGGACGGAGCGGGACCCCCCGGTGGAGCCGTACGTCGAGGACGTCGGGCCTGGGGCGTTCTGGGCACCGCGGACCGTCGTGCCGGAGCCCCGCGGGGCGGTGCAGCGGGCGGAGGTGTTCACCGGCGGCAGGCCGGTGACCTGCGACGGGTCGGTCCGCTTCGTTCCCTGGTAGCCCTGCGTACACACCGGCGGGTCCTGCGCGAGAGCGAGACCGAAGTGCGCCGTTCCGTCCCCCGGCACGACGGTGTAGCCGCCGGCCACCACATCGGGGTACGTGACCAGGAGCTGCTGGATGCCGTCGACCCGGGCTGTGGTGACCTGGCCGACCGTGATGAGGTTCGCGAGCAGGGCGGCGAGGTTGCCCTGGTTGTCCCGCACGAGCGTCTCCAGCTCCTTCGACGCCGTCACCCCGCGGTCGAGCACGAGGCGCAGGTCGCCGTCCGAGGACCTCAACGTCTCCGACAGCTCGGCGAAGCTCCTGGCGAAGACCTTGATGTCCCCCGAGGTTGCTCGCTGGGTGTCCAGGACGATCCGACCGTCGTCGAGCAGCTTCGTGGTCTCAGGCAGGGCCTCGGTGGCCGAGCGGGTCAGCGCATCACCGCTGTCGAGCAGCCGCTGGAGGTCCGGACCGCTGCCCCCGAACGCCGTCCCCAGCTCGTCGACAACCGTCTGGAGGTCTCGGCGGTCCACCGAGTTGACGGTGTGGTCCAGGTTGAGCAACAACGTGTCCACCCGAAGTGGGTACGCCGTGTCCTTGCGCGCGACCACATCGCCGTCACGCAGGCGGGGTCCGGAGTCGGTCCGCGGCTGGAAGTCCAGGTACTGCTCCCCCACGGCGGACCGGTTCTCCACGACGACCCGCGTGTCTCGTGGGATGCTCACCCCGCGCCTGATCTCGGCATCGACGACGACGCCGTCCTTCGACAGCCTCAGCGCGTCGACGCGCCCCACGGTCACTCCGCGGTACGACACCTCGGATCCCACGAAGACGCCGCCGGACTGCGCGAAGTCCGCCGACACGTGGTACTGGCCACCCACCACGCGGTCGTACAGACCGACGTACCGAGCCGACAGCACGGAGACGGTGACCAGGGTGATGAGCAGGAACGCGACGAGCTGCACCTGAACCGAGCGGCGGATCATGCGTCACTCCCGTAGAGGGAGCGCCACGAGCCGTCCGAGGACGAGCTCCTCGGCGCGGAGCCCACGCAGATGGTGCCCGGTACGCAGATGCCGCCGGTCGAGGTGCCGGTGGGACCGGGCTTCGCGGGGATGGTGATCGACGGGGACGGCAGGGGCACCCCCGGCACGGTCGGCAGCCCGGTCGGCAGCCCGGTCGGCAGCCCGGTCGGCAGCCCGGTCGGCAGTCCCGTGGGCAGCCCGGTGGGCAGTCCCGTGGGCAGTCCGCTGGGCGGCGTGGTCGGAACCCCCACGGTGCCGAACAGGTCGTTCGGGTCGGTCAGGTCGATCCGCAGGTCAGCCGCCAGGTTGGTGTAGTCGCCCTTCATGGCGGAGGTCGTACCGTCCGAGAAGGGGTAGGTGAGGAGCAGCTGGAGTGACTTCGGCAGGTTGTCGCCGGCGCGTGTGAGCTCGGCGAGGATCGGCTCGAGGGCTTCGAGGTTCGCCGCGGTGTCCGCCTTGCTCTGCTGGATGACCCGCGTGCCCACCGCTCCCAGGCGGCTCAGCGCCTGGAGCATCCGGACCAGCTGCTGGCGCTGGTCGGCCAGGACCTTCAGACCTCCGGGCATCGCCTCCACGGCTCGCGCCAGGTCCTCCTTCTGGGCGGCCAGCTTGGCGGACAGCCTGTCGATGTTGTCCAGCGCGCGGACGATCTCGCTCTTCTGGCGGTCAAGGCCGCCGACAAAGGTGTCGAGCTGCCTGATCACGTCCCTGATCTGGGTCTGGTTGCCGCGCATCGCGTTGTTGAGCTCAGCCTCGATGGTCTTGAGCTGCGCGACGCCGCCCCCGTTGAGGAGCAGCGACAGGGCGCTGAGCACCTCCTCGACCTCCGGGTTCCGACCGGTGCGGGCCAGCGGGATGTTGTCGCCGTCGCTCAGCCGGCCCTGCGGGGCGACCGACTCCGGCGCCGCGAGCTGGACGTACTTCTCCCCCAGCAGCGAGGTCTGCTTGAGCTCGGCGACGGCGTTGTCCGGAAGCCTGACGTCCTTGGGCAGGCGAAACGTCACCCGGGCCGTCCAGCCGTTCAGCTCGATCTTCTCCACCGAGCCCACCGTCACCTCGTCGACCTTGACGGACGACTGCGGGACCAGGTCGAGGACGTCGGCGAACTCGGCCGTCACGCGGATCACGTCACCGTGGTTGGCGGCACCGCCGGGCAGCGGGAGGTCGAAGGCGCCCTGGCACCCGCTTGCTACGAGGGTCACCGTGAGGCCCGCGAGGAAAGCCGCGCATCGCCGGGCGACCGGCGTACGTCGCTGAGCTCCGCTGCTCATGGTCGCTTCCCTTCCAGGAGTCCGCCCAAGGTGGGGTCGGCGCCTCGCACGAGGACCGTGCCGCCATCCGTGGTGCCGTTCGTGCCGCCGTTCGTGGTCGGCGACGCTCCGTGGGCTGCCGGGGACGCCGGTACGGCCGACAGGAGGTTCAGCGGTAGCTGGACGCCCGCGCCCTTCAGCTGGTCCACGAGGTCGGTCACCGGCTTGAGGGCGCCGTCGACCGTTCTGCAGAGGGAGGCGGGGTTGCCGCTGGCAACGATGAGGTTGCACAGCAGCGTCTTCGTCTTCAGGCTCTCGTTGATGTTGGCGCGGGTGTCCAACGTCCCGGAGGCGGGGTTGTAGGCGTTCTGGAGGTTGCTCAGGGCCACCGGCGCGTCGGTGAGCGTCTCGGCGAGCGCGTCGCGCTGCTTGGCCACCGTGCCGGTCACGGACGCGAGCTGCCGCAGGTTCGTCGTCACCCCCGCCCGGTTGTCGTGCACGAACGAGCTCACCTCACTCAGTGCCACCGCCAGGTTCTTCAGCGCCGACGCGAGGTCGTCACGCTCACCGTCGAGCTGGACGGAGACGTTCGCGAGGTCGCTGTTGAGACGGCGCACCTGCGCGTCGTTGGTGGCCAGCATGCTGGTGAAGGTCTGGAGGTTCTTCACGGTGCCGAAGAGGTCGTTGCGGCCGCCGGAGAGCGTCTGAAGCGCCTGACTCAGGTCGTGGTTGGTGTCGTGCAGCTTCTGTCCCTGCCCGCCCAGGTTGACCGCCCCCGTGTGAAGCGCGTCCTGGAACGCCCCGTGCTTGTTGGCACCGTCCGGCCCCAAGGCGACGAGAAGGTCGTCCAGCGTTGCGGAGATGCGGTCGAGCTCCACGGGAACGGCCGTGCGGTCGAGTCCGATGGTCGCGTTGTCCTTCATCCGCGGACCGGAGGTGTACGCGGGGAGCAGCTGGACGTACCGGTCGCTGACCAGGGATGGCGCGACCACGGCTGCCTTGGCGTCGGCGGGCACCCGGTAGCGGCCGTCGAACTCGAACCTGACCCGGACCCTGTCCCCCAGGGGCGTGACCTCGGTGACCTTGCCGACCTGGACGCCGAGGATCCTGACGTCCGACCCCGGGAACAGGCCGACCGCGCGGGTGAAGTCCCCGGTGACGTGCACCTCGCGCTGTTCGGGCCAGAGGGCATACGCGCCCGCGGCCAGCGCGACGACGACCAGGGCCGCCATCAGCTTCGGGACCAGTCCGGCGCGGGGCATCACTTGCCTCCCAGCTCGACGGGCGTGGTGAGGTTCTCGATGTAGGTGTCGAACCACCGGCCGTTGCCCAGCACGTTGGAGAAGAGCTGGGTGAAGGGCGCCATCGCTGCGATCGTGTCGTTCAGGTCCTTCTCGTGCTGCTGAAGCACCGCCAGGACCTTGGTGAGCTGGTCCAGCGCCGGTTTGAGCTGCGCCCGGTTGTCGCGCACGAGACCGGTGATCTGCTCCGCCATCGCCGAAGTGTTGGTGAACAGCGTGTGGATCGCCTCCCGGCGCGCGTCCAGCTCGGCCATCAGGAGGTCGGCGTCCTTGATGATCGACTCGACGGCCTTGTTCCGCTCGGCCACCGTGCCGGAGACCCGGTTGGCGGACGCGAGAAGCCTCCTCAGCTCGTCGTCGCGCGAGGCGATCGTCCGGGACAACCGCCCCAGCCCCTCGAGGGCTGCTCGCACGTCTGCCGGGCTGTCCCGGAACTCCGTGGCGAGGGTCGTGAGCGACTTCGCCAGCTGGTCGGTGTCGATCTGCTCCGAGGTGGTTGCCAGGTCGGTGAAGGCGTTGACGATGTCGTACGAGGAGACAGTCCGCTCGACCGGGATCTGGGAGCCCTCGACGAGCCGGCCACTGCCGCCTGGCTCCAGGGCCAGGTACTTCTGTCCCAGCAGGGTCTTCATCCGCACCGAGGCGCCGGTCTGCCGGCCGAACGCAGCCTTCTCCGTCACGACGAAGTCGACCACCACGTGGTCACCCGCGAGGTCGACCCCGCGAACCTTTCCCACCTTGACCCCGGCGATCCGCACGTCGTCGCCCTTGAGCAGCCCACCGGCCTCGCTGAAGGCCGCGCTGTACTGCTGGCCGCCACCGATGAACGGGATGCTCTGGATGTTGAACGCCAGGACCAGCACCAGCCCGATGACCGCCAGACCGGCAGCGCCGATGGGGACGGGGTTGCTCTCGCGGAACGGGATGCTCACGAGCACCTCGCTGCGGACAGGCCACCGGGCTTCTTCAGCGGGATCTCCACGGCGGGCGCCCCCTTGACTGGCGCCGGGACCACGACCGTGCCGCCGAAGTCGCACAGGTAGAAGTTGAACCACGACCCGTAGGTGGCTGTCCGGGTGATCTGGGCGATCTTTGCCGGTGACGTCGAGAGGAACTTCTCGAAGGTCGCCGTGTTGGACGGCTTGTTCAGGTTGCCGCTCAGCGACCGCAGGTTCGCGATGTCCGCCTTGATCGACGGACGGGTCACGGCCAGCAGGTCCGCCGTCTGGGCGGTCAGGGAGTTGATGTTGTCCAGGGAGGCGCCGATGGTCCTGCGGTCGGCCGCGAGTCCCGAGACGAAGCGCTGCAGCTGGTCGATCAGCTGCTTGAGCGCCGCGTCATGCGCGTCCACCGTGCCCAGCACAGCATTGAGGTTCGCGATGGTGCGGCCGATCACCGCATCGCGGTCCGCGAGAGTGGACGTCAGCGAGGCCGTCTTGGCCAGCAGCGAGCCGATGTTGCCGCCTTCGCCCTGCAGGACGCTGATGAGGTTTGCGGAGAGCTCGTTGACGTCCTTCGGAGACAGCGCGGCGAAGAGCGGTTTGAAGCCGTTGAACAGGACCGTCAGGTCGAGGGCCGACTGGGTGTGGTCCAGGCCGATGGTTGCTCCGTCCTTCAGGGGCCTGGCGGCACCGACCTCCTGCGTCAGGGCGACGTAGCGCTCGCCGACGAGGTTGCGGTACTTGATGGTCGCCTTGGTGCCCTCGGTGAGGACGCTGGTCTTCAGCACGTCCAGCTCCACGAGTGCGTGGACCCGGTCGCGCGCCACGGTGATGGACCTGACCTCGCCGACCCGGACGCCCGCGATCCGCACCTCCTGGCCGTCGGCCAGTCCGGTGGCGTCCCGAAAGACGGCCTTGTAGGTCGCCTTGTCGCCGAACTGCAGGTTGGCGATGGTGGCGGCCAGTGTGCCGGTGGCCAGCAGGGTCGCTGCGACGAAGACCATGAACTTGACGAGGCTGGACCGTGTGCTCACTGCTGGTTCACCACCGTTCCGCGAAGGATGGGGCCGGCCAGGAGCGTCGTGATCGCCGAGGCGCTGGGGTGCCCGGGCGACAGGAGGGCGGCGACCACGGCCTGCTCCTGCTCGGTGCCGGCGAGACCGGAGTCCGCGTCCGGTATGCCGAGCGCCGCCCGTCCGCTGAACATGCCGGGGAGGGCGCTGCCCGCCCCGGGCGCGGCGCCGCCGGTCCCGTCGCGGAAGTGCGGCCCCTTGTGGGGGTGCGCCTGGCTTCCGTAGCTGCCCGGTAAGCCCTGGCAGCTCGGGCCTCGCGTTTCGCCCCACCGCGGCTCTTCACCGGGGTGGTAGCCGGGGCGCTGGGGCGTGGTCTCGACGGTGATGTGGAACACGCCGTCCCGCCACGCCTCGTCGATCCTGGGGAGCCAGTTCGTGAGCGCTGCCGCCAGGCACGGGTACTCGGGCGCGTACCGGGCGAAGAGCTCCACCGAAGGCCGCTGCACCTGCCCCACCCGGATGATCCGGTCCCCGTTGGCGTCGAGGAAGTCGGTCGTCGTGTTGGCGAAACCGGCGGTGCCGGCCAGGAAGCCCGCCAGCTGGTTCTGCTTCTGCACGATCGTGGTGTTGGTGGTGACCAGCGCCGTCGCGGCACGGACCAGGTCCGGGGCCGCCACCGCATACGTCGAGGCGAGGTCCGCCAGGCCGGAGATGTCCGCCTGGATCACCGGCATCCTCGGGTTCAGGGCGGCGAAGTACCGGTCCACGAGCACGAGGTTCTGGCCGAGCCGGGTGCCGCGCCCCTCCAGCGCCGACGCCAGCGCGTTCAGGGTCGCGGACAGCTTCTCCGGACGCACCGTCCGCAGCAGGGGAAGCAGGTCGTCGAACACCTTCTCCAGCTCGATCGCCACTGCGGTGCGGTCCTGGGTGATCGTGTCTCCCGCCTTCAGATGCCGCGTCGTCCGTCCGGCGTCCGGTGCCACGAGGTCGACGAACCGCTCCCCGAACAGGGTCTTCGGCAGGAGCCGGGCCGACACGTCGGCGGGGATCAGGTCGACCAGATCGGGCTTGAGGGCCAGTCCAAGCCGGGCGCCGCGCGGGGTCACGTCGATGGTGCGGACCTCCCCCACGATGAGGCCGCGCAGCTTCACGTCGGAGGACGTCTGCAGCTGCGACCCGATCCGGTCGGTCATGAGGTTCACCATGACCACCGGGGTGAAGCGCTTCTGGAAGGAGGCGACGGACAGCCCCAGCAGCACGGCCACGACCGCGAGGAAGCCCACGCCGTAGGCACGGTTCCCCAGGCGTGACATCACTCCTGACGCGGAGGCGGCCATCGTCAGCCCGCGATCCGCACGGTCGTGGTGGCGCCCCACACCGCCAGCGAGAAGAAGAAGTCGACGATGTTGATCGCCACGATCGACGTGCGGACGGCCTTGCCGACGGCGACGCCTACGCCCGCAGGGCCACCCGAGGCGTTGTACCCGTAGTAGCAGTGGATGAGGATGATCACCACGGCGAACACCATCACCTTGAGGAAGGAGAACAGCACGTCGACGGGCGGCAGGAAGAGGTGGAAGTAGTGGTCGTAGGTGCCCTTGGACTGGCCGAAGTAGTCGGTGACGATGAACCGCGTCGCGGCGTACGAGGACAGCAGACCCAGGACGTACAACGGCACGACGGCGACGAACCCCGCGATCATCCGGGTCGTCACGAGGAACGGCAGCGACGGCACTCCCATCACCTCGAGCGCGTCGACCTCCTCCGAGATGCGCATCGCGCCGAGCTGCGCGGTGAACCCGCAGCCCACCGTGGCGGCGAGCGCCAGACCGGCCACCAGGGGGGCGATCTCCCGGGTGTTCAGGTAGGCCGAGACGAAGCCCGTGAACGCGCCAGTGCCCAGCTGGTTGAGGGAGGAGTAGCCCTGGAGCCCCACCTGGCTGCCGGTGAAGAACGCGAGGAAGGCGATGACCCCTACCGTCCCGGCGATGACGGACAGCGCCCCGGAACCGAGCGAGACCTCGGCCAGCAGCCGCAGGACCTCCTTCTTGTACCGGCGGACCGTCCGGGGGCTCCAAGCCAGGGAGCGCACGTAGAACCGCATCTGCTCGCCGAGGCTGTCGAGCGCCTCGACGGGGCGGCCGGCGAGATCGAGGACCCTGCTCATCGGTTCATGCCTTCAGATCTTCTGGGGGACGACTTGGAAGTAGATGGCGCTGGCGACGAAGTTGACGACGAACAGGAACATGAACGTGATCACCACGCTCTGGTTCACGGCGTCTCCGACACCCTTGGGACCGCCGCCGGCGGTCAGGCCCTTGTACGACGCCACGACCGCGGCGATGAACCCGAAGATGACTGCCTTGATCTCGCTGGTCCACAGGTCCGCGAGCTGGGCCAGTGCCGTGAACGAGGCGATGTAGGCGCCCGGTGTGCCGCCCTGGATGATGACGTTGAAGAAGTAGCCACCTGCCACGCCGACGACCGAGACGAGCCCGTTGAGCAGCAGCGCCACCAGCATCGCGGCGAGGACGCGGGGCACCACCAGGCGCTGGATGGGGCTGATGCCGAGCACCTCCATGGCGTCGATCTCCTCGCGGATCTTGCGGGAGCCCAGGTCGGCGCAGATGGCCGAGCCGCCCGCTCCGGCGATGAGCAGCGCCGTGACGATGGGTGAGGCCTCACGGATGACGGCCAGGACACTGGCCGCCCCGGTGAAGGACTGGGCGCCGAGCTGCCGGGTCAGCGTGCCGAGCTGGAGGGCGATCACGGCCCCGAAGGGGATGGACACCAGTGCGGTGGGCACGATCGTGACGGAGGCGATGAACCAGCACTGCTGGATGAACTCCTTGGTCTGGAAAGGACGCCGCGGCAGGGCCCGCACGGTGTCGAGGACCAGGGCGAAGAGGGAGCCGCTCTGACGCAGCGCTCCGAGGGCGGGGTTGCTCATCTAGACCCTCTCCTCGACCTGGCTGACCCCCGGCACGCCGGCGTTTCCTGACAGGAAGGACCCAGGCGGCGGCGTGACGCCGTTGTCCCGGCACCACTGCCCCGCCGGCCGAGCGGTGTTGCGGGCCCGGCCGTCGCTGGTGCCGAGCTGGAGGGGGATGGGGGGCAGCGGGGGCAGCTCCTGGCCGGACTCGGCAGCGAGCTCGTCCGCGTCCTTCTCCTCGGACATCCCGATGGGCCCGATCCGCTGCGCGTTGAGGAACTGGCGCACGACCGGCTCCTCGGAGGACAGCAGCATCTCCCGGGGGCCGAACATGGCGAGATGGCGGTGGTACAGCATGCCGATGTTGTCCGGCACCGTGCGGGCGGTGTTGATGTCGTGCGTGACGATGAGGAAGGTCGCCTCGATCTGGGCGTTCAGGTCGATGAACAGCTGGTTGATGAACGCGGTCCGCACGGGGTCCAGACCCGAGTCCGGCTCGTCGATCAGCAGGATCTGCGGGTCGAGCACGAGCGCGCGGGCCAGGCCGGCGCGCTTGCGCATGCCGCCGGAGATCTCGCCGGGAAGCTTCAGCTCTGCCCCCTGAAGCCCGACCAGCTCCATCTTCTCCATGACGATGTCGCGGACCTGCGACTCGGACTTCTTGGTGTGTTCGCGCAGCGGGAAGGCCACGTTGTCGTAGAGGTTCATGGACCCGAACAGCGCGCCGTCCTGGAAGAGGACGCCGAAGAGCTTCCGGACCTCGTACAGGTCGTGCTCGCGAAGCCGGGTCAGGTCACGGTCCTGGATCCAGATGGAGCCGGCGTCCGGCTTCAGGAGACCGACGAGAGTCTTGAGGAAGACTGACTTACCGGTCCCCGAAGGGCCCAGCATGACGGAGATCTCGCCAGCGGGCAGGGTCAGCGTCACGTCGTTCCAGATCTGCTGCGACCCGAAACGCTTGGTCAGGCCCTCGACCCTGATCTCGACGCCCATTACCCACCTCGTCATTGCTCGACGGGCATGCCCACGTCCTCGTGGTGCCGGCCCCGGTTCGCCTGGCTCAACGAGGCGGGGTCCCGGAGGTTACGGCTGTGTACGGCCGGGCATCGCAGACCCGGGTCGCCGCATAGGAAGTCGGCAGGGTGAGGCTGAGGCGTGCGGCTCGCGGCTCACCACAGACGAAGTCGGGGAAGTAGGGACGACGAAAGGCGGGGCGGACCCTGGTGCGTCCGCCCCGCCTTCGCGGAGTGCTTCGGTGCTTCCCGGACGGGGCCCGGGAAGCTCAGGTCACTTGAGGGTGACGGTGGCCCCGGCGCCCTCGAGGGCCTCCTTGGCCTTCTCCGCGGCAGCCTTGTCGACCTTCTCCAGGACGGCCTTGGGGGCACCGTCCACGAGGTCCTTGGCCTCCTTCAGGCCGAGGGAGGTCAGCGAACGGACCTCCTTGATGACCTGGATCTTCTTCTCGCCGGCGGACTCGAGGACGACGTCGAACTCGTCCTGCTCCTCCTCGGCAGCGGCCTCGCCGCCACCCGCCGGGGCGCCGGCCGCGGCAACCGCCACGGGAGCGGCAGCGGTGACGTTGAAGGTGTCCTCGAACTGCTTCACGAACTCAGAGAGCTCGATGAGGGTCATTTCCTTGAAGGCCTCAAGGAGCTCGTCGGTGGAGAGCTTCGCCATGATGGGCGTCCTTTCTGTTCTGTTGCTTCGTATGCCAAGAGTGGCGGTTTGGTGTGCGAGCCAGGCTCGGCGCGGGGTCACCCCCGAGCCGGGTCAGCTCTCGTCGCCACCCTCGGCGACGTCTTCGGTGGTCGCCGCGGCAGCCGGGGCTGCGGCGTCCTCTTCGGCCGGAGCCGGTGCCGTCTCGGTCTCGGTGGAGGACTCGGAGCCCTCCGCCGCTACCGGACCACCCTCGGCCTCGACCTTGGCCCGCAGCGCCTCGACGACCCGGGCGGTCTGCGAGAGCGGTGCGGCGAAGAGGTAGACGGCCTGGCTGAGCGACGCCTGAAGAGCGCCGGCCAGCTTGGCCAGGAGAACCTCGCGGGACTCGAGGTCCGCGAGCTTGGTGATGTCCTCGGTGGTGAGGGGCTTGCCGTCGAGGACGCCGCCCTTGATCACCAGAAGAGGGTTCGCCTTGGCGAAGTCACGCAGGCCCTTGGCGGCCTCGACCGGGTCCCCATCGACGAAGGCGATGGCGGAGGGCCCGACGAGCTGGCCGTCGAAGGCCGTGACTCCGGCCTCCTTCGCGGCAAGCTCGGTCAGCGTGTTCTTCACGACGGCGAAGGTGGCGTTCCCGCGCAGCGAGTTGCGCAGGGTGGTGATCTGCTTCACCGAGAGCCCGCGGTACTCGGTCAGCACAGCCGCGCCGGAGGTGCGGAACTTGTCCGACAGCTCGGCGATGGCTGCAGCCTTCTCAGCCTTGGCCATGGGGCCTCCCTTCCGTGTGGTGTCGACCGTCCGGGTCATCGCCCACATGAAGAAAGCCCCGGCGCAGGGCGCGGGGCTCACGGCATACCGAAGGATCGGTATGCGGTTGTCACGGCCTGCGCTGGCGCCCACCTCAGGTGGGACCTTCGGTCACTGGCCCGTGGGTCACGGGCGCTGGACAACCGAGCGGTCTTTGGTCGCGCACAAGACTACGGCTCGTGGGGCGTCACGGCCAAATCCGTGCCGGCGAGGTCCGTGCCGCCGAGGCCTTCCAGCCGTCACGAGTCGCCGATCGGCCGAGCCCCATGGGCGGCAAGGGCCGTTCCGAACAGATAGAGGGCCAGCCCCATCGCGAGCATCCCTATGGTCCGGTCGCCGTGGGGGGACGAGAGGAACAGCGCCTGAACGGCGGAGCTCCTCAGCACGGTGAGTGACGCCAGCCCGGCAACCAGCAGCCACGCCCAGTCGCCCAGGACGGAGAGCGCCAGGACGGAGCAGCCCTGGAGCAGGAGCGACGTCGCCAGCAGGGAAGGAGCGACGCGTGGCTGGAGGAACACCACGGCTCCGGCCCCGAGGCCAGTAGTCGTGAGCAGCACGACGGCGTGAGCCAGGGCTAGTGGACGTGGGGCTCGCGCCTCCCACGGTGCGGCGCGAGACCGTAGCACCAACACGGCCGGCGCCACTGACAGCGCCGGCCAGACCTCGCGGAGGTCCACGACCTCGCCCGTCAACGGGGTCTCCAACGCGCGGTCGACGCCCAGGGTCGTGAGCGCCGCCACGGCTGTCAGCGCCCAGGCCCACCCCGCGTTCCTGGCGCGGAGGAACAGCCAGACGGGCCTAGCCATGGGCCGGCGGCTCGAGGTTCTCCAGGCTGCAGGTACGCAGAGCGTCGTAGGCGGCCACCGCCCAGCGTCGCTGCTCTGCGCGGTCAGCCGTGGCAGCCCACGCCCGAACCTCCGTGTCTCCCGTCGCGAAGACACCCGGCTTGGCGATCGAGCCGAGGTACTCCGCGAGCCAGTGCTCTGCGTCCAGGGCTCGGGCCGGAGGCTGGGACCCGGTGAACTGCGCGCAGTCCGATGGCCGCGCGACCGTGGCAGCCAGGCTCGCGAGGCTCGGAGGAGCCACGTTGACCAGCCCCGGGTCGAACTGCAGCACGCCAGCCTCGGTCCCTGTGGACGCGAGCCCCGGGACCGGCTGGCGGTACGACCTGACGGGTGCCATCCCGAGCTTCTCGAGCGCCGAGGTGAGCTCCGTGAGCCCGGACTGCCACCGCTGGAGCTGGGCCGTGTTGCCCGCGAGCATGCAGACGTGGACGGTGTCGTTCGATCCGGCGCAGCGCCAGTGCGGATCCCTCAACGGCGCGTAGAGAGCGTCGCCGTGGCCGGCCCAGACCGTGCCGAGGGCGAGGCCAAACTACAGGGCGACGCTGGCGTAACGACCGCGCCTGCTGAGCCACACTCGCCTCACGACGGCATACAGCACCGCTACCGCCAAGAGGTAGACGAGGCAGTAGGCGACCACGACGCTGGGGCGCAGGCCGAGCCCTGCCAGGCTCCCCGTGGCGGCGCCGATCCGGAAGAGGTGGGGCACGCCCACAGCCGCTGAGCCGAGCGTGACCGCGAGCCCGCCCAACCAGGCGCACAGCGCCGCCGGTATCGGCGCAAGGACTTGCCCGACCGCGGTACCCGCGAGCCCGAAGACGGCGAGGACGAGACCGCCGAGAAGTAGCATTGTGGGGTTCATACGGTCCGTGGGCCGCTGTCCCCACGACACGCCACCAGCCACGACGATGGCCCCGGCATAGGCGGACAGGACCGCAGCGGCAGGGCCGGTCAGCGGCGCCAGAGCTGCCACGGCCTTTCGCGCAGCGGTGGGTCCTGCCACTCCCCTGTCGAACGGGCGGTCGTGCGCCGTCTCGTACGCGGCCATGCCAGCGAAGAGCGGACCAGAGAGAATCGAGGAGCCGGCCACCCAGTCGAAGGTCCAGGCCCACTCCCCCCGCCAGGGCGCGCCCCGTGCCAGCAGGGTGAACCCCATGACAGCCAGGCTGACGCCGAGATACCCCGCGGTCCTCCAGGACCGCAGGAGTAGGCCACGCGTCATCGACTGCCGCCTGTCACAGACCGGAGGAACTCCCGCTCCAGCCCCCGGCTGTCCAGCGTGTCGAGCTCCCTGCGACGCAGATCGCGGACCACGCGTCCGTCGTCGACGACGAGCACGCGGTTCGCCAGCGCCGCGACGTCCTCGATGAGGTGGCTGGACAGCATAACGCTGGCATCACGGGACATCTCGTGGACCAGCTCACGGCAACGGACCCGCTGTTCGGGGTCGAGGCCGGTGGTGGGCTCGTCGAGCAGGACCAAGGAGGGAGCACCCATGAACGCCTGGGCGATCGCCACGCGCCGCACCATGCCCCCTGACAGTCGACCCATCCGGTCGCGCGCCCGGAGCTCGAGGCCAGCCGTGGCCAGCGCCTCCCGGACAGCGACACGTCGGCCGCGCGCCGGGATCCGGCGCAGCCACGCGAGGTAGTCGAACACCTCCTCGACGCGGAAGGAGTCAGGAAACCTGGCGTCCTGCGGGCAGTACCCGAGCGAAATCCGGCCCGGCTCACTCGACCGGGTTATCGTGCCGGACGTGGGCGTCAGCTCGCCCAGCGCCAGCCGGATGAGCGTCGTCTTCCCGGCCCCGTTGGTGCCGAGGAGACCGGTTGTCCCCGGTCCGATGGTCAGGCATACCTCATGGATGACCTCGGGCGACGTTCGGGAATAGGTGAAACAGACATCGGTGAGCTTCACGACGGTGCCTTCGCATCACGCCGGGAGACCCGCGTAGGGCCTGCCCCGGCTTGCCTACCGGGGTCAGTACGCGAAGCTCGGGTATGCCGTCGTGTCCGAGCACGGGTCGTAGGTGAAGGCCTCGTCCTGACAGACGTTGATCTGCCCGCGGGCGCGGTCCGACAACGAGTCGAGGACATTGTGCGTGTAGGCGTACACGTACGAGGCCGATGTCGTCCTGGAGGTCGTACGGCTGGTGCCGGGGGTGTAGCTCGGGTTGCACCCCATGGCCGAGCAGTTCTGGTAGTAGAACTGGTAGCGCGTCCGGACGTAGACCGGAGCCCCTCCGGGCCTGTTGTCCTTGTAGTGCGCGTTGGTCCGTGCGAACGAGCTTCCCTCGTTGTAGAAGTCCCCGTAGCCGCTGCCCAGCGACGAGACGATGGTGCCCCAGCCCACGGCCTGGGCCTGACCAGCCGTCCCCAGCAGCCCAAGTCCGGCCATTGCGACCCCCAGCACCGCTGTGTGCAGCCTCATGCGAATCCCCTCCCCGCAACGTCGAGCAGCCGAACGCTCCCGAACCTGCCCGCACGCTAACAAGGGCAACCGACAGACCAACACCCCGCATTCGACCCTTGAATGGCAGCTGGCCACATGTCGCGGGTGCCTGATATAGGTCCTCGGCCCACGCCGCCCCGGCACACGGCTCCGGTCCTCCGGCCGGACCCGGAACCGAGTCGGGCCGAGCCGGCGCAGCCACACTTACGGCAGCTGGATCCCGGGGCGGGTCACACGGCGGCGGGCCTGTCCGCACCGAGGTGCGAACAGGCCCGCTGTGGCCGGCTCAGGGTGCGGCCGTCAAGCCGTCGGCCCTCTGTGGACGGCCATCAGGCCGTGGCGTCCTCCTCGGCGAGGAGGTTGCGGGTCCGGCTGGCGTCCAGCGGGATGCCCGGGCCCATCGTGGTGGTCATCGTGGCCTTCTCGATGTAGCGGCCCTTGGACGACGACGGCTTCAGACGCAGGACCTCCTCGAGGGCAACGGCGTAGTTCTCCACCAGGGACTTCTCGTCGAAGGACGACTTGCCGATGATGAAGTGGAGGTTCGCGTGCTTGTCGACGCGGAACTCGATCTTGCCGCCCTTGATGTCGGTGACCGCCTTGGCCGTGTCCATGGTGACAGTGCCGGTCTTCGGGTTCGGCATGAGACCGCGCGGCCCGAGCACCTTGCCGAGGCGACCGACCTTGCCCATCATGTCGGGCGTGGCGACGACGGCGTCGAAGTCGAGCCAGCCGCCGGAGATCTTCTCGAGCAGGTCGTCGGAGCCGACGTAGTCGGCACCGGCCTCGCGGGCGGCCTCAGCGCGGTCGCCGGTGGCGAAGACCAGGACGCGCGCCGTCTTGCCCGTGCCGTGCGGCAGGTTGACAGTGCCACGGACCATCTGGTCGGCCTTGCGGGGGTCCACGCCGAGACGCAGGGCGACCTCGACGGTGCTGTCGTACTTGGTGGTCGACGTCTCCTTGGCGAGGCGCACGGCCTCCAAGGGGGCGTACACCTTGCCGGCCTCGATCTTCTCGGCGCCTGCGCGGTAAGCCTTGCTGCGCTTCATTGCTGCTCCTGATTTCGATGCTGTGAATGGAGTTGTGGTCAGTCGGACCAGCGCTGGTCCTGCCACAGGGGTGTCCATCGCTGCTGCTCCTCGCAGAAGGTCAGGACGGGTGGACGGGGTGCATCCCGTCCGTCTGCCCGCGACCGCCGGGATCGGCGGTCGCGGGCAGAAGGTCAGAGCTGGGTCTCGACGCCCATCGACCGAGCAGTGCCGGCGATGATCTTCATCGCCTGCTCGACGTCGTTGGCGTTGAGGTCCTCCATCTTCATGGTGGCGATCTCGCGTACCTGGTCGGCGGTCAGCTTCGCAACCTTGGTCTTGTGCGGCTCACCGGAGCCCTTGGGGACGCCGGCAGCCTTCTTGATCAGCTCGGCGGCCGGGGGGGTCTTGGTGACGAAGGTGAAGGAGCGGTCCTCGTAGACCGTGATCTCCACCGGGATGACGTTGCCGCGCTGGGACTCCGTCGCAGCGTTGTACGCCTTGACGAACTCCATGATGTTGACGCCGTGCTGGCCGAGGGCCGGACCGACGGGCGGGGCCGGGGTGGCCGCGCCGGCCTGGATCTGCAGCTTGATGAAGCCGGAGACCTTCTTCTTGGGAGGCATTCTTCGTTCCTTCTCTGGTGGTGGGCCTACGCCGTGGGCGATGACCCGGTTGCAGCCCGCGGGGTGCCGCGGGGCGTGGCCGTCCGGTCAGATCTTGGCGACCTGGTTGAACGACAGCTCGACCGGAGTCTCCCGGCCGAAGATCGAGACGAGCACCTTGAGCTTCTGGGTGTCGGGGTTGATCTCGGAGATCGTGGCGGGAAGGGTCTCGAAGGGCCCCTCCATGACGGTGACCGACTCGCCGACCTCGAAGTCGACGACCGCGACGTCCTTGGGCTTGCCGGCGCCGCCGCCGCTCCTGGCACCCGCCGTGGCCGGGCTCTCCAGGTCGGCCGGAGCGAGCATGGTGAAGACCTCGTCCAGGCTGAGGGGCACCGGCTGGTGCGCGTTGCCGACGAACCCGGTGACGCCGGGGGTATGCCGTACGGCGCCCCACGACTCGTCCGTCAGGTCCATGCGGACGAGCACGTATCCGGGCATCCGCACGCGGCGTACGAGCTTCTTCTGGCCGTTCTTGATCTCGGTGACCTCTTCCATCGGCACCTCGGCCTGGAAGATGTAGTCCTCCATGTTGAGGGAGGTCGTGCGGTTCTCGAGGTTCGCCTTCACGCGGTTCTCGTAGCCCGCGTAGGAGTGCACGACATACCAGTCGCCGAACTGGCTCGCGAGGGCGTCCTTGAACTCCTTGACCGGGTCCTTGGCCGGGGCGTCGTCGCCCTCCTGCGCCACCTTCTCGTCGGCGGCGTCTGCGGTGTCGGCAGGCTCTGCACCCTGGGCACCCTCGGCACCCTCGGCACCCTGGGCACCGTCCGGACTGCGCGGGTCGAGCGAGTCGTCGACAGACTCCGCCTCGGAGGAGTCCTCCGCGGCGGGACGCTCGTCGGGCTCCGCGGTGGCGCCGTCGAGCTCGTCGGGCTCCGCGGTGGCGCCGTCGGCGACCTCGGCCTGCGACACGTTGTCGGTGGTCCACTGGTCGGACACGCTGATGACCTACTTCCTCTGGTATTCGGACCGGGCGCGAGCCCGGTCGGTGCGGCGAAGTGCGGGTGGGCCTACCGGCCGCCGAAGACCCACAGGACGAGCTTCGTGAAGCCGAAGTCGACAGCCGACACGAACGCCATCACGAACGTCACGAACACGATGACGACGATCGTGTAGTTGACCAGCTCCGAGCGCGTCGGCCGCACGACCTTGCGCAGCTCGTCCAGGATCTGGCTCACGAACAGTGACAACGACCCGAAGAAGCGCGCGACGGGGTTGCCGCGATTGTCGCCCTTGCGGCTGGTGCGACCAGAGCCGCGGGTGTCCGCGCTCACGTTCGTCACGATGCCTCTGCTTTCACCGATGTATGCCGTGCGGCCGGGTCGGCTGCACGTCCTGCAACGCAGGGCAGGAGGGACTCGAACCCCCAACCGCCGGTTTTGGAGACCGGTGCTCTACCAATTGAGCCACTGCCCTACGGAACTCCCCGCCGGGGCAAGATGTTCCGCCGGCCGATTTCGGGCACGCCAGAAGCATGGCCAAAGTCAACCGAGGAAGAAGCATACGTGAGGCGTGGCGCTCAACGCGAACTCGCGCGGAGCCCGGGCCTGGCGCCGACGCTCCCGCTCGCCGAAGTCTGAGACTTCGGAAGTTTCGTCGGCGTGTCCTCCCGAAGTCCCAGACTTCGGAAGTTTCGTCGGCGTGTCCTCCCGAAGTCCCAGACTTCGGAAAGCAGGGGGCGGTGACCGGGCTTCGGACGGGGGTACGCGGCATACCTGCGCAATGGGAGCATGGAGCACGTGACCGAGCAGACCGCCACCACCACGCCCGCTACCCTGACCGCTCGCTCAGCGCAGGAGCTCCAGGCCTTCGCGCGGGAGCAGCAGGAGGCGTATGCCGCGCTGAAGGACCGGGGACTGTCGCTGGATCTCACCCGGGGAAAGCCTGCGACGGACCAGCTGGACCTGTCCAACGACCTGCTCGGCCTGCCGACCGGCGTCAAGGACGCCACCGGGACCGACACCCGGAACTACGGCGGCCTGGAGGGCATCCGGGAGCTGCGCGAGATGTTCGCCGAGCTGCTGTGGGTCGAGCCCGAGCAGGTTGTCGCCGGAGGCAACTCCAGCCTCGTCATGATGCGCGAGGTCCTCGTCGACCTCTGGCTCCACGGCGGCGTCGACAGCGAGCGCCCCTGGAGCCAGGAGGAGAAGGTCACCTTCATCTGCCCGGTCCCGGGCTACGACCGCCACTTCACCCTGCTCAGCTGGTTCGGGATCGACATGGTCACGGTCCCCATGCACCAGGACGGCCCGGATGCAGAGGCCGTCGCTCGGCTCGCGGCCTCCGACCGGACCATCAAGGGCATGTGGGTGGTTCCGACCTACGCCAACCCCAGCGGCGCGGTCGCCTCCCAGGAGGTCGCAGCCCGGCTCGCGTCGATGGAGACCGCCGCACCCGACTTCAAGATCTTCTGGGACAACGCGTACGCCTTCCACCACCTCACCGAGGACGAGGCCAAGTCCGCGGACATCCTGACCCTTGCGGCGGCCGCCGGCCACCCCCACCGGCCGGTGATGTTCGCCTCGACCTCGAAGATCACCTTCGCGGGTGCCGGGGTGGCGTTCCTCGCCGCGTCGGCGGACAACGTGAGGTGGTACACCGGCCACCTCGGCAAGGGCGCGATCGGCCCCGACAAGGTGAACCAGCTGCGCCACGCCCAGTTCTTCAAGGACGCGCAGGGCGTGCGGACCCACATGACGCGGCACCGCGAGATCATCGCCCCGAAGTTCGCCGAGGTGGACCGCATCCTCACCCAGCGCCTCGAGGGGCTCGGCGTGGCGACCTGGACCCGTCCGACGGGCGGCTACTTCGTGAGCCTCGACGTCCAGGACGGCACGGCGTCGCGCGTCGTCCAGCTCGCCAAGGAGGCCGGCATCGCGCTCACGCCGGCAGGCTCGTCGTTCCCGTACGGTGACGACCCGCGGGACCGCAACATCCGGCTTGCCCCCACGTTCCCGAAGCTGGCCGAGGTCAGCGAGGCGATGGAAGCGGTGGCAACGTGCGTCCTGCTGGCGGCGGCCGAGCAGCTCACCGCCACCGGCTGACCCGGCGACCCTGGCCGTCCGGGGACGTCGCCATGCCGTGAGCGGCACCTGCGGATCCCCCGAATGGGTCACGGCCCGGACGCCCGGTCCCTAAACTTGCGCTGACCGGACGGGACGACCGTGGCCGAGGGGGCGCGCGTGTATCTCAGCGACCGCCCACGGGAGCTTGCCGGCCCGGCGCGGGCCCCAGCCGCGCCCGCGGCCCGTCGCGGCGTGGGCTCCACCGTCCTGCTGCTCGGACTGGTGAGCCTGCTCACCGACGTGTCGTCGGAGTCGGTCTCCGCCGTCCTGCCGCTGTACCTGACCGCGGTACTGGGTCTCTCGCCCCTCGCGTACGGCTTCGTGGACGGCCTCTACCAGGGAGTCAGCGCCCTCGTCCGCATCCTCGGAGGCTGGCTGTCCGACCGGGCCGACCGGCCCAAGTGGGTGGCCTTCGCGGGCTACGCGCTGTCGGCCGTGACGAAGGCGCTGCTGCTTCCGGCCAACGGCCTCACGGCGGTGACCGCCGTCATCACGCTCGACCGCCTCGGCAAGGGGCTGCGGACCGCCCCCCGCGACGCCATCATCGCCACCGCGACGCCGCCCGAGTCCAGAGGTCGAGCCTTCGGTGTCCACCGAGCGCTGGACACCACGGGAGCGGCAGTCGGCCCCCTGCTGGCGTTCTCCATCCTGTGGCTCGTCCCGGGCGACTACCGAGGCGTCTTCGTGGCCTCACTCGCGGCAGCCCTGTTGGGGCTCGCGCTCCTCGGGCTCATGGTGCCCGACGTGCGTCCGCGCCGCACGGCGGTCACCGCGGCTGGCGAGGGACCCGCGGGCGACGCGACGGCCACTCGGCCGGGCGACGCGACGGCCACTCGGCCGGGCAACCTGACGGCCAGCCGACCGGACACCACGGTCGCCACCGGTCCGGCCGGTCCCGTGGCCACCAGAGCGCCCAGACCGTCGTGGCGCACGCTCGCGGAGCCCCGGTTCGCTCGGGTAGTGGCCGCCGCGGCAGTCCTCGGCCTGCTCACCATCAGTGACGGGTTCCTCTACCTCTCGCTGCAACAACGGGACGACTTCGCCGAGAGGTGGTTCCCACTGCTCTTCGTCGGCACGAACGTGGCGTACCTCTGCCTGGCCGTCCCCTGCGGGCGGCTCGCCGACCGGGTCGGACGGGCCAAGGTCATGGTCGGTGGGCACCTGCTCCTCCTCGGTGCCTACCTCTGTGCCGCCCGGCCGACGGGTGGCTTCGCTCTGACGCTCGCGTGCCTTCTCCTGCTGGGGGCGTTCTACGCTTCCACCGACGGGGTCCTCGCCGCACTCGCCTCGACTCTCGTCCCGCAGTCGATCCGCGCCAGCGGGATCGCGACGGCGCAGACCGTCGTGGCCGTGTCCCGGTTCGGCTCCTCCCTCCTCTTCGGCGTTCTGTGGAGTGCGTGGGGACGGTCCCCCGCCGTCTCCATCATGGCCGCCGGCCTCCTGGTCGGTGTCACGGCAGCGTGGCTGCTGCTGAGGAACGTCGAGCAACCCCAGCGGCAGGGCGATGCGGCATGACCGCGTCGGCCCGACAGTCGACGCGCCTGCGCCTCGTCGCCCTGGCCATCGTGGCCGTCCTGCTGCTGGGTGCCTCGGCGGCCTACCTGCTGGTCTCCAGGTCGGAGCAGCAGCACGTCACGCAGAACGCGCCGGGGCAGAGCACCGTGCAGCTCGCGTCGGTCTCGACGGGTCCCCGCATCGTGTTCCGCAACACCGCCATAGGCCCGAACTACGGGCGCGTCGCCATGGTCCGGCTGGGCTCGCCAGCCGGGGCGAGGGCGTTCACCGGCAGCCTGTGCGACCGGGTGTTCGCGGCCTCGGACCGGATGCTGTGCCTGGCCTCCGACCCTGGCGTCGTGACGGCGTACACGGCCAGGACCTGGCAGACCTCTGGCGGTCCGGCCCGCGACCTCCCCCTCACCGGGATCCCGAGCCGCGCGCGCCTGTCGGCGGACGGCCGGCTGGCCGCGACGACGAGCTTCGTGGCCGGGGACTCCTACGCGTCGACCAGCTTCTCCACTCGCACGGTGGTCTCCGAGCTGGACAAGGGCGTCAACCTGGACCTCGAGAAGTTCAGGCTGGTGCACCGTGGCAAGGTCATCGCACCGTCCGACCGCAACTACTGGGGTGTCACCTTCGCCGGCGACGACGACGGCTTCTTCGTGACGGTCATGTTCCATGGCACCACGTGGCTCGGCAAGGGCAGCCTCTCCTCCAGGACGGTGCGGACGCTGCGCTCCGACGCAGAGTGCCCGTCGCTCTCCCCGGACGGGAGCAAGGTGGCCTACAAGAAGCGTGGCAACCGTCGGGCCGGCGACTGGCGGTTGGCGGTGCTGGACCTGGCCACCGGCAAGGAGACCCAGCTGACGGAGACACACAGCGTGGACGACCAGGTGGAGTGGCTGGACGAGGGCCACATCCTCTACGGCCTGCCCGGCCAGGGCACCAAGGTCGCGGAGACGGACGTGTGGGCGCTGCCCGTCGACGGCCGCGGGCAGCCTCGGCTGCTGATTCAGAAGGCCTGGTCTCCCGCCGTCGTACGCTGACAAGGCGTCGAGCAGCGCTCGCGTGAATCGCGGCCGCGAGCAGCGCGGTCCGGGCCGCCTGGGCATGCCCGGCTGAGTCCGCCTTGCGATCCTGTCGCCCCTGGCCCAGGGTGGTGCCCATGAGCGATCAGCCCGGTACGGAAAGCTTCGAGGACGACCTGGGCAGCTACAGCGTCGACGACGCCGTGGACGCTGGCAGCGCCCAGCAGGACGAGCTGCTCGACACCAGTGAGGGCGACAACGAGCCCTGGTCCCCGCCCGACCTGCAGCCGCGGAACACCGAGTGGGGCACTACCGGGTACGAGCAGGCACAGGACGAGACCATCGACCAGCGGATCGAGCAGGAGGTCCCGGACCCCAACTCCGCCTATGGGGCCCCGGACGACGAGGGCGGCCTGGACGAGGAGCCCCGGCTGGGTGGCGACGACCCCGACGCCATCGACCCGCAGGACGACTTCCTCGCCGACCCCGAGGTCGGCGACGAACCCGTCGGCCAGCTCACCGAGCCCGACGAGGGCGGACGGCCGGATGTCGAGCCCGAGCTCCTCGGCCAGGATCGCGGCCTGGACGCGGGCGGGCTGTCGCCCGAGGAGTCCGCGATGCACATCGTCGACGAAGGTTGACGCGCCCGCTGCACCTGCTGCCCAAGGCGCACCTGCACCTGCACTTCACCGGGTCCATGCGGGTCGGGACGGTGCGCGAGCTGGCCGCCAAGCACGGGCTCCGGCTGCCCGATGCCCTCACCCGAGGGTGGCCGCCGCAGCTCAGTGCCCGGGACGAGCGAGGCTGGTTCCGGTTCCAGCGGTTGTACGACGCCGCCCGCGCGTGCGTCCGCGACGAGGACGACCTGCGCCGGATCGTCCGCGAGGCAGCCGAGGACGACACCACGGAAGGGTCCCGCTGGCTGGAGATCCAGGTGGACCCGACGTCGTACGCGCCATTCGTGGGCGGGATCACCCCGGCACTGGAGATCGTCCTCGACGAGGCACGCGTGGCGTCCGCAACCGGTGCCGCCCAGGTAGCGGTCATCGTGGCGGCCAGCCGGATCCGTCATCCGCTCGACGCCAGGACGCTGGCGCGGCTGGCCGCGCGGCACGCGGGCGAGGGTGCCGGCGCGGTGGTGGGGTTCGGTCTGAGCAACGACGAACGGCGCGGCGTGACCCAGGAGTTCGGGCCGGCCTTCGAGATCGCCCGACGCGCGGGGCTCGCGCTCGTCCCGCACGCCGGCGAGCTGCTCGGGCCGACCGCGGTCGAGAGCACCCTGGAGTCCCTGCGCCCGGACCGGATCGGGCACGGCGTACGCAGCGTCGAGGACCCGAGGGTCCTGGAGATGGTGGCGCACTCCGGCGTAGCGCTCGAGGTGTGCCCGGGCAGCAACGTCGCCCTCGGCGTGTATGCCGGCGCAGCCGAGGTCCCGCTTCGGACGCTGGTGGAGCACGGCATACCGGTGGCTCTGGGGGCGGACGACCCGCTGCTCTTCGGCTCACGGCTGACCGCCCAGTACGACAGCGCGCGCGAGGTCCTCGGCTTCTCCGACGTCGAGCTGGCCGACCTGGCTCGCGGCTCACTGCACGCCTCCCGCGCTCCGGAGCAGCTCCGGGAGGCGGCACTGGAGGAGGTGGACCGCTGGCTCACCTGCACGACCGCTGGCTGACCAGCGGTCCTCCACTGCCGGAGCACTGCTGGACCACCGCTGGACCACCGGCAGGGCAGCGGCCGGGCACCGGCCGGCGTGCCCGGCGACTGCTCGGCCTAGAGGTCGTGCCCCACGAATACCGGCTCGTTCACGAGCGACACACCGAAGGCCTCCTGCACGCCGGAGCGGATGTGCCGGGCGAGCTCCGCGACGTCCTCCGCGGTAGCGCTCCCACGGTTGGTGATGGCCAGGGTGTGCTTGCCGGAGATCGCCGCACCACTACCGGGCAGGGCGAAGCCCTTCTCGAACCCCGCCTGGTCGATGAGCCACGCGGCACTCGTCTTGACGTTGCCGTCGGGGTCGGCGAAGCGCGGCGGGACCGGCGCGTCAGGCCCCAGCCGCGCGGCCACCCGGGACTCCAGGTCTGTGAACCGCCCCGCGGACAGGATCGGGTTGGTGAAGAAGGACCCGCAGGACCAGGTGTCGGGGTCGTCGCTGTCGAGGACCATCCCCCGGCGGCGGCGCTGCACCAGCACGGCGTCGCGCGCCTCGGCCAGCGGCACCCTGGCTCCTGGCTCGACCTCGAGCTGGCGCGCCAGGTCGGCATATCCCACCGGCTGGCTCAGCTCGCTGGGCACGAGCTGGAACAGGACGTCGAGCACCACGTACCGCGGGGAGGCCTTGAAGACCGAGTGGCGGTAGGTGAACCCGCAGTCGAGGGAAGCGAAGGTGCGGACCTGCTGCTCACGGCGGTCCCACACGCGGACGGAGGCGATGGTCTGGGCGACCTCCTGGCCGTAGGCCCCCACGTTCTGCACCGGCGTGGCGCCGCTGGCCCCCGGGATGCCGGAGAGCGCCTCGATGCCGGACCACCCCTGGGCGACCGCCTCGGCCACCAGCTCGTCCCACACCACCCCGGCGGCGACCCGGACCATCACGCCCCCACACAGGTCCTCGGACTCGACCTGGACGCCGCTGGTGGCGACCCGCACGACGGTCCCGGGGAAGCCCTGGTCGGCGACGACGACGTTGGAGCCGCCGGAGAGCACCAGCAGAGGCTCGTCGGCGTCGTCCACCTCGCGGACGGCGTCCACGACCTCGTCGATGGTCTCCGCCGTGACGAGCCGTGCGGCCGGGCCCCCGACGCGCATGGTCGTCAGCCCGGCCAGCGGGACCTCGTGTTCCTCGCGCATGCAGCCGTCTCAGTCGAGCTGCACGACGGCCAGGCAGCGGCCCAGGACCTTGTCGCCACCGCTCGTCGCGGTCAGCTCGAGCGTGGCTCGGCGGGAGCCCCCGTCCAGGGTCTTCACCACGCCGGTCACCTCGACCTGGCTGCCCGACTGCGGCACCACGACGGGCTTGGTGAACCGCGTCCCGAACTCGACGACGCGACCGCCGTCCCCGGCCCACTCCTCGACCACGGAGCCGACCGCCCCCATGGTCCACATGCCGTGCGCGATGACGTCCGGCAGCCCGACCGACCTTGCGAACGACTCGTCCTGGTGGATGGGGTTCTGGTCGCCGGAAGCCGCGGCATACTGCACCAGCGTCGCCCGGCCCACCGGCACGGTGCGGGGCCCGACCACGTCGCCGACTGCGGTCTGCGCGAAGGCTCGCACCGCCATGCTCACTCGCCTCCTCGGATGACGATCGTCGAGGTAGAGGTGCACAGCGCCTCGCCTCCAGTCGTGGCCAGCTCGATGCGCGTCGTGACCATCGCGTGGCCCCCGGCCTGGCGTACCGCGTCGACGGTGAGGGTGCCGAGCACCTCGTCGCCCGCCGTGATCGGGCGGTGGTGGACGAAGCGCTGTTCTCCGTGGACCACCCTGGTGAAGTCGACGCCCGCCTCAGGGTCCTCGATGAACTGCCGGTCACACTCCTGGGCGAGGGTCACGGCGAAGGTGGGGGGCGCGATGACGTCGCGGTAGCCGGCCTCCCTGGCCGCCTCCTGGGAGGTGTGCACAGGATCCGTCGAGCCGACCGCCGAGGCGAACGCCGCGAGGGCCTGCGGGCTGACGGGATACGGTCCGGACGGCGGGTAGGTGCGCCCCACGAAGTCTGCGTTGACGGCCATGTCGCCCACTCTATGGGGCGGCCGAGCGGACATGACAAAGCCGCCCGGGACGAGCGTCCGGGGCGGCTGTCAGGCGGCTGGCAGTCCGCGTCGACGAGGCGCGAAGGGCACCTGGGCCAGGACTGGGGTCAGCGGGTCTCGCGGTGGACGGTGTGCTTGCCGTCGCGGGGGCAGAACTTCTTCATCTCGAGCCGGTCGGGGTTGTTCCGACGGTTCTTCTTCGTGATGTAGTTGCGCTCCTTGCAATCCACGCAGGCCAAGGTGATCTTGGGGCGGACGTCGGTGCTCTTGCTAGCCACGGGGCAACCTGCTCTCGAACTGACGGTGGTGAAGTCTGCGACGCCACGAGGCGGCGACGCAACAGAATACGCGACCTCAGGCAGATTCCTGAAATCGCGGCCGTAGCGGGAGCGGGGCTCGATCCCGCGACCTCACGATTATGAGTCGTGCGCTCTAACCAGCTGAGCTACCCCGCCATGGGGTCCGGCGCCGTACGGCACCCTTTCCCAGAGCCCCCTGTCGGAATCGAACCGACGACCTTTTCCTTACCATGGAAACGCTCTGCCGACTGAGCTAAGGGGGCCAACTCACCGCTCGGAACCCTCGCGGAAGTGCGACGGTGAGACTACACGCCCGGGTGCCCTCACCGAAAATCGGCGGCGGCCGTGATCGGGACCTCGGGCGCCCCACTGCACCCGCCCGATGCACCTGCGCCGCGTGCTCAGCGGAACGCCTGCTGGCCGGTCAGCGCCTGCCCGACGACCAGCGTGTGCATCTCCACGGTCCCCTCGTAGGTCAGCACGGACTCCAAGTTGTTCATGTGCCGGATGACGGGGAACTCCAGGCTGATCCCGTTGGCGCCCAGGATCGTTCGCGCGGTGCGGCAGATGTCGAGCGCCTCGCGGATGTTGTTCAGCTTGCCCAGGCTCACCTGCTCGGGACGGAGGGTGCCGGCATCCTTTCGCCGCCCGAGGTGTAGGGCCAGGAGCTGCCCCTTGACCAGCTCCAGCGCCATGTCTGCGAGCTTGGCCTGGGTCAGCTGGAACGCCGCCAGGGGGCGGCCGAACTGGTGCCGCTCGACGGCGTAGCGGCGTGCCGTCTCCAGGCTCGAGCGTGCAGCCCCGAGCGAGCCCCAGACGATCCCGTACCGCGCCTCGGACAGGCAGGCCAGCGGGCCCTTGAGACCGCGGACCTCGGGGAAGGCGGCGTCGGCGGGCAGCCGGACGCCGTCGAGCACCAGCTCGCTGGTGACCGAGGCCCGCAGGCTCAGCTTGTGCTTGATCTCCGGCGCCGAGAACCCGGGGGTGCTGGTGGGCACCGCGAAGCCGCGGATCCCCTCGTCGGTCTGCGCCCACACGACGGCGACGTCGGCCACGGAGCCGTTCGTGATCCACATCTTCGACCCGTCCAGCACCCAGTCACTGCCGTCGCGCCGGGCCCTGGTGCGCATGGAGGCCGGGTCCGACCCGTGGTCCGGCTCGGTGAGGCCGAAGCAGCCGATGGCCTCCCCCGAGGCCATCGCGGGCAGCCACTGCTGCCGGTGCTCCTCGGTGCCCCAGCGGTGCAGCGCGAACATGGCGAGCGACCCCTGCACCGAAACGAGGCTCCGGATCCCGGAGTCGGTCGCCTCCAGCTCCAGGCAGGCGAGCCCGTAGTCCACGGCGCTCATCCCGGCGCAGCCGTAGCCCTCCAGGTGCATCCCGAGCAGCCCGAGCGACCCCAGCTCACGGGTCAGACCGCGCAGGTCGTCGACCTCGCCCCGCTCGAACCAGTCGGCGACGAAAGGTTCCACCCTCGCGTCGAGGAAGGTGCGGACGGTGGAGCGTACGGCCTTCTCCTCCGCGCTGAGGAGGTCGTCGATGCCGGCGAGGTCGAGCGGGTCCATGGGGCACAGTCTGCCCGTTCCCGCCACGGCTCCGGTGTCCGGGCGGCAGGTGACCCCAGGCAGCACCCTCAGGGGCGGCTGAGCACCAGCTCGGAGATGCGCGCCACCGCGTAGGCGTACCCGCTGGGCCCGCACCCGACGATGACCCCGGTCGACACGGCGGACAGGTACGAGTGGTGCCGGAACTCCTCACGGGCGTGGACGTTGCTGAGGTGCACCTCGAACACCGGGGCCGGGATCGTGGCGACCGCGTCGCGCAGCGCGATCGACGTATGCGTCAGGGCGCCCGCGTTGATGACGAAGCCCACTGCGGTGGTGCGGGTCTCGTGGATGGCGTCGATGAGGACGCCCTCGTGGTTGCTCTGCCGGAAGTCGATCGCGAGGCCGGCGAGGCTGGCAGCCTTGCGGCACAGCGCCTCCACGTCGCCCAGCGTGTCGTGCCCGTAGATCTCGGGCTCCCGCTCACCCAGGAGGTTGAGGTTCGGTCCGTTGAGGACGACGACGGTGGGCTCGCTCATACTGGCCGCTCCTGTGCTTGCTGTGCCTGGGTGCTGTGTCCCGCCCTGCGCGGTGCGGCAACGCTCCCATGCGGCTCCTCTGTCGGGGCCCTTCCCAGGTTAGGCCACGACAGGACGACATGACCGGACGACCCGGGCCTCGTCCGTTCGGACAGCACAGGCCGAGGCAGGTGTGCCCCAGGTCAGCGACGCCGGACCGCCCGCGTGCCCAGGACGATGGCGGCGAGCCCCAGCAGCCCGGCGGCCAGCCGCCTGCCGTACGTCTTCAGCAGCACGGGCAGGACCGCCGTCCCCAGGTCAAGTGCTGTGTCGCCCTCGCGCGACGGGCTGGGCGTCTCGCCGGCCGCGGACACCTCGGGGACGGGTGACGGCTGGTGCGGCGGGTGCCTTGGCGCCGGCGATGCCTGCTCGTCGCCGGCGACCACCACGCCCTCGGGCAGCAGCTCCACCACCGGCGCCGGTGCCGGTGCCTGTGCCGGTGTCGATTCCGGTGCCTGTGCCGGTGTCTGTGCCGGCGTCGCCGTCTGTGCCGGCGCGGAGATGGTGCTCTCGACACAGGCGACGAACTGCGCGAGCAGCTTGTCCGAGACGTCCTGCATCACCCCGCGGCCGAACTGCGCCGGCTTCCCGGTCACCGCGAGGTCGGTGCGCACCTCCGCGCGCGTCGTGCCCTCGCCCGCGTCGGTGAGCTGGATCGTCACCGTGGCGCCTGCAGTGCCGTTGCCGCGCTTGTCCTTGCCCTTGGCCTCCAGGACGGCGCGGTGAGCGCCGTCGTCGCGTTCCACGAACGAGCCCGTCCCCCCATACGTCAGCGCGATCGGACCGAGCTTGACCTTGACGGTCCCCGAGAACCCGTCGTCGGTCACCTCGGTCACGGTCGCGCCGGGAAAGCAGCCGCCCACGAGTCTGAGGTCCATGAAGGTCTCCCAGGTGCGGTCGACCGTGGCCGGGACCGTGAAGCTGTGCGTCAGCTCCATCGGCTCAGACCCCTGCGGCGGCGAGCACCGCGCGCCTGCTCAGCACCGTCGCCAGATGACGGCGGTAGTCGCTGTCCCCGTTGAGGTCCGAAGGCGGGTTGGTCCCCTCCGCCGCCGCGGCGCATGCCTCGCGTACCGAGTCCTGCGTGGCCGGCCCGCCCACCAGCGCGTCCTCCACCGCCCGGGCGCGTAGCGGTGTGGAGCCCATGTTGGTGAGGCCGATGCGGGCTTCGGCGATGAGGCCGTTCTCGACGCGCACGGTTGCGCCGACCGCGACGATGGACCACTGGTGCACGACGCGGACGAACTTCTCGTAGTGGCTGCCCCAGCCAGTGTGCCTCGGGACCCTGATGGCGGTCAGCAGCTCGCCCTCGCCCACGGCCGTCTCGAACAGGTCCTGGAAGAACTCGGTGGCCGGGACGGTGCGCTGCCCAGCCGGTCCAGTGATGACCAGCTCCGCCTCGAGCGCCAGCACGGGAGCGCCCACGTCCCCGGCAGGGTCGGCATGGACCAGTGCTCCGCCCACCGTGCCCCGATGCCGGATCTGCGGGTCCGCCACCTCCTGGACGGCCTTGGTCAGCAGCCCCGCGTGCTCCCGGACGACGTCGCTGGCGAGCAGCTCGGCGTACGTCGTCATGGCTCCGATGACGATGCTGTCCCCCTCCTCCGTGATCCCGCGGAGCTCCTCCACGCGCCCGAGGTCCACGACCCTGTCCGGCGCGTTGAGCCGCATCCGCAGGATCGGCAGCAGGGACTGGCCGCCGGCGAGGACCTTGACCTCGTCCCCGGAGTCCGCCAGCGCCGCCAAGGCGTCGGCGAGGGAGGTGGGGGCCACGTAGTCGAACGGTGCGGGGATCACTGGACCTCTCCGTTCTGTTCGGTCGCGCCGCTACCCGGCTCGTCCTGGTTGGGCGCCCCCGCATCGAAGTGCGGCTGGGCACTGTCGGTCGTCGGCTCGGCCTCGCGGGCCCCGGCGGACCGGATGGCACGCCAGACGCGCTCCGGGGTGCACGGCATCCGGACGTCGCGCACGCCCCACGGCCGCAGCGCGTCGACGATGGCGTTGACCACCGCCGGCGTGGACGCGATGGCACCGGCCTCACCGACGCCCTTGGCCCCGAGGTCGTTCGTCGTCGACGGGGAGACGGTGTGGTCGTTGACGAAGGAGATGGTGTCCGCGGCCGTCGGCAGGGTGTAGTCGACGAAGGAACCGGACACCAGCGTGCCGTGCTCGTCGTACACGGCCTCCTCCCACAGGGCCTGCGCGATGCCCTGGACGATGCCGCCGTGCAGCTGGCCGGCAACGATCATCGGGTTCATGATGACGCCCACGTCGTCGACCGACACGTAGCTGCGCAGCTTCACCTCTCCCGTCTCGGTGTCCACCTCCGCCGCGCACAGATGGGTCCCGTGCGGGAAGGAGAAGTCGACCGGGTCGTACGTTGCGTCCGAGTCGAGCGTCGGCTCGATGCCGTCCGGCAGGTCGTGGCAGGTGAACGCCTCCCAGACCACCTCCGCCATGCTCTTGCCCTTGTCGGTGCCCTTCACCGAGAACCGGCCGTCCGCGAACTCGATGTCGGCCACGCTCGCCTCGAGCAGGTGCGCCGCCACTGGGCGTCCCTTCTCGATCACCTTGTCGGCCGCCAGCACCAGGGCCTGACCTCCGACGACCAGCGAGCGTGAGCCATAGGTGTCCAGGCCGCGGTTGGCGATCTGGGTGTCACCGTGCAGCACCTCGACGTCCTCGAACGGCACTCCCAACCGGTCCGCGATGATCTGGCTCCAGACCGTCTCGTGCCCCTGGCCGTGCGGTGACGTGCCGGTCACCACCTCGACCTTGCCGGTGGGCAGCATCCGGATGCTGGCGTGCTCCCAGCCACCCGCCGCGTACCGCAGCGCGCCCAGCACCCGCGACGGCGCGAGCCCGCACATCTCCGTGAAGGTGGACACCCCGATCCCGAGCTGGACCGGGTCCTGACGGTCGCGTCGCTCCTGCTGCTCGCGGCGCAGCGCGTCGTAGCCGAACAGCTCCTTGGCGCGCGCGGTCGCGGCCTCGTAGTTCCCGGAGTCGTACGTCATGCCCGCCACCGTGGTGAACGGGAACTCCTCGTGCCTGATCCAGTTCTTCTCGCGGATCTCCAGCGGGTCGACGCCGACCTCCACCGCCAGCTCGTCCATGAGCCGCTCGATGGCGAACGTCGCCTCGGGGCGCCCCGCGCCGCGGTAGGCGTCCGTCCAGGTCTTGTTCGTGAAGACGTTGGTGCAGTTGAACTGGTACGAGGGGAACTTGTAGATGGCGTTGAACATGAAGGCGCCGAGGATCGGGATCCCGGAGGTGACCAGTCCGAGGTACGCGCCCATGTCGGCCAGCAGGTCCACCTTGAGCCCGGTGACCGTGCCGTCCTTGGTCGCGGCCAGGGTGAGCCTCTGCCACTGGTGCCGTCCGTGGTGGGCCGAGACCAGGGACTCGCTGCGGGTCTCGGTGTACTTGCACGGCTTGCCGGTATGCCGTGCGGCCAGGACAGTGACGACCTCCTCTGGCGTGTGCTGCAGCTTGCCGCCGAACCCGCCGCCCACGTCGGGCGCGATCACGCGGATCTTGCTCTCGGGGATGCCGAGGACCAGAGCGGTGAAGATGCGGACGAAGTGCGGCACCTGGGTGGCCGACCAGATGGTGAGCTGCTCACCGGTGGGGTCGCACACGACCGAACGCGGCTCCATGAACGCGGGGATCAGCCGCTGCTGGCGGTACTCCCGTTCGATGACGATCCCGTCGGTCCTGGCCTTGTCGATGGCCTCGTCGACAGCGCCGCCCGTGCCTGCGTCGGCCGAGTCGTACTGCCAGAAGGCGCTCTTGTTGGTTCCCAGGTCCGGGTGGGCGAGGACCTCGTCCGCGGCGGCCCTCTTCAGGTCGAGGGCGGCCGGCAGCTCCTCGTAGTCCACGTCGACGAGCTCGGCGGCGTCCCGGGCAGCGGCGGCCGTCCGCGCCACGACCACCGCGACGATCTCACCGGCGAAGGACACCCGGTCGACGGCGATGGCCGGGTGCGCAGGCGCCTTCTGGTCCTCGGTGATCGGCCAGGCACAGGCCATCGAGCCCTGTAGGTCCTTGACGTCGGCACCGGTCAGCACGGCCATCACGCCGGGGGCCGACTTCGCCGCCGCGGTGTCCAGACCGGTGATCCGCGCGTGGGCGAACGGGCTGCGCACCATCGCGAGGTGCTGCATGCCGGGTAGCTGGAGGTTGTCGGTCCACCGGGTCCGGCCCGTCACCAGCCGCTGGTCCTCCTTGCGCAGCCGTGGGCTGCCGATCTCGGCCTGGGGCCGGTCGTCGACGGCGGTCATGCCTGCACCTGGGCGCCTGCAGTGGCCGGCATGGCGACCGCGGCCTCGGCCGGCGCCTGCGCGCCGGCGACCTGCTGCACCGCCTTGACGATGTTGTGATACCCGGTGCAGCGGCAGAGGTTGCCCTCCAGCCCGAGCCGGATCTCCTCCTCGGAGGGGTGCGGGTTGTCGTTGAGGACGTCGATGGCCTGCATGATCATGCCGGGGGTGCAGTAGCCGCACTGCAGCGCGTGGCACTCGTGGAACGCCTGCTGCATGGGGTGGAGCTCCCCGTCACGGGCGATGCCCTCGATCGTCGTGACGTCGTGGCCGTCCGCCTGCACGGCCAGCACAGTGCACGACTTCACGCTGTGCCCGTCGAGGTGCACGGTGCAGGCTCCGCAGTTGCTCGTGTCGCATCCGACGACCGTTCCCGTCTTGCCCAGCTGTTCGCGCAGGTACTGGACGAGGAGCAGGCGTGGCTCCACCTCGTCCTGGTAGCCGACGCCGTCGACCGTCACGCTGATGCGGGTCATCCAACACTCCTTTGTGTCGAGAGCGCCTTAGCTGTGCGCGCTTCGTGGGTTTCCTGCCGTCTCTCCTGCAGTCGCAAGGGGCCCACCGTGGTGGTGGATGGGCCCGTCCCGTTCCGCCAGCCGGTCGCCGCGCCCGCCCCACTGGGCGGCGACGATCTCGGCAGCGATGCTGATGGCGGTCTCCTGAGGGGTGCGGGCTCCCAGGTCCAGACCGATGGGGCTGGACAGCCGGCCAAGCTCCTGTTCGGTGAGCCCGGCCTCGCGCAGGCGCGCCATCCGGTCGTCATGGGTACGTCGCGAGCCCATGGCCCCGACGTACGCCACCTCGGGAAGGCGCAGCGCGACCTCGAGGACCGGGACGTCGAACTTCGGGTCGTGGGTGAGCACGCAGATCACGGTGCGCCCGTCGAGCCGGCCGGCTTCCCGCTGCGCCTCGAGGTACCGGTGGGGCCACTGCACGACCACCTCGTCGGCCGACGGGAAGCGGCTCGACGTCGCGAAGACCGGGCGAGCGTCGCAGACGGTGACGCGGTAGCCCAGGAAGTGACCCACCTGGGCCACGGCCGCTGCGAAGTCGATGGCACCGAACACGAGCAGCCTGGGCCGGGGCGCGAAGGACGAGACGAACACCCGCATCCCCTCGCCGCGTCGCTCGCCGTCGGGCCCGTACGTCAACGTCTCGGTGCGGCCCGACGCCAGGAGCCCGCGGGCATCGTCCAGCACGGCGTCGTCTGCGCGGCCAGAGCCGAGGGTGCCCGTGCTCGGGACCTGGGAGGACTCCCCACGGACCACGAGCCGCCGGCCACGCCAGGCCGGCTCGGGGTGCTCGACCACCGTAGCGAGCGCGACGGGGCGACCCGCCTCGACGTCGGCGGCCACGTCCTCGAGCTCGGGGAAGCTGGCCCGGCTGACCGCCTCGACGAAGACGTCGAGCAGGCCTCCGCACGTCAGGCCGACGGCGAAGGCGTCGTCGTCGCTCACCCCGAAGCGCTGCAGGACCGGTTCTCCCCCGGCCACCACGGACTGCGCGAGCTCGTACACCGCGCCCTCCACACAGCCCCCGGAGACCGAGCCCACCGCCTCTCCGGCCGGACCGACGAGCATGGCGGCGCCCGCCTGCCGTGGCGCGGAGCGCCAGGTCGCCACGACCGTGGCGACCCCGACCGTGGCACCTGCCCGCCACCAGCGGAGCAGCTCCGGCAGGACCTCACGCATGGGCCACCACCTCCACGAGCTCCTCGAAGGTGGCCATCGAGTGGCCGGCGAGGAAGTCGTCGATGTACGGCAGGGCCGCGACGATGCCCTGCTGCACCGGCAGGTAGCCGGGCTTGCCGCGGTGCGGGTTGACCCAGACCACGCGATGGGCGAGCCCGCGCAGGCGGCGCATCTGCTCGCCCAGCGCCTGCGGAGCCTCGCGCTCCCAGCCGTCGCTGAAGACGACGACCACCGCACCTCTGGCCATGCCCCGCCGGCCCCAACGGTCCAGGAACGCGCCCAGGCCCTGGGCGAGCCGGGTGCCGCCCGACCAGTCCGGGACGACCGCTCCACAGGCTACGAGTGCGCGTTCGGGGTCGCGCTGCCGCAGCGCCCGGGTGACGTGCGTCAGGCGGGTGCCCAGGGTGAAGACCTCGACCGGCAGGCCTTGGGCGGCGTAGGCGTGCGCGAGGCGGAGCAGTGCGTCGGCGTACCCGCTCATCGAGCCCGAGACGTCGACGAGCAGCACCAGCCGGCGCGGCCTCGTCGCCCGGCGGCGCCATTGCAGCGGGGCCGGCTCCCCGAACCGGCGCAGCTGGGCACGCAAGGTCCTGCGGGCGTCCACCGCGCCACGGCGGGCAGGAGCCCTGCGGGCAGCGGCGCGGCGGGGCGCGCGCGGGCGCAGGGACGCGAAGAGGGTGGCCAGGCGGGCCCGTTCGGCGGCGCTCAGCGAAGCGAGGTCGCGATGACGGAGCACCTCGGTGGCGCTGGCCCTCGCGCGAACGGTCTCGTCCTCCTCCACGTCCACGGGCCCGGTCCCGTCGGTCCCGGCCGGCTCGACGGAGGCCTGCGTCAGCGGGTGGTCGCGGTCACGCGCCGACCTGCGGGACACCCGGTCGAGGCCGAACCAGGCGGCGTACACCTGGTCGTAGCGCTCGAGGTCCGCCGGGGAGCCGCACAGCGTCGCCCGGCCCGCCCAGTAGGTCTGTGCCTCGGCCAGCCCCACCTGGGCCGCCGCCTCGAGGTAAGTGCGCTCACGGTCCGCCGTGACGGCAACCCCCGCCGCACGCACAGCGCGGGCGAAGGCGAGAAGCACCTCGTCCGGGGCGTGGGCGGTGGCTGTGCTCATCGGGCCAGCAGCCTGTCCAGCGCCGCGCGTACCCGCTCGGCATCCTCGCGGTACTTGACCGCCACACCGAGGCTTGCGGCTGCCGTCTCAAGGTCCAGGTCGCGGGCGCCCAGCTCGTGGAGAGCTCGCGCCCAGTCCAGCGTCTCGGCGACGCCCGGTGGCTTGACCAGCTCGCGGTCGGTGCGCAGGCCCTGCACCACCGTGACCACCTGTTCGGCGAGGGTGTGCGAGACGTGCGGGGCCCTGGTCCGCACGATCTGCAGCTCGCGTTCGAGCCCCGGGTGGTCGATCCAGTGGTAGAGGCACCGGCGCTTGAGCGCGTCGTGCAGCTCGCGCGTGCGGTTGGAGGTCAGGACGACGATCGGAGGGGTCGCCGCGGAAACGGTGCCCAGCTCCGGGATGGTCACCTGCCACGTCGAGAGGACCTCCAGCAGGAACGCCTCGAACTCGTCGTCGGCGCGGTCGATCTCGTCGACGAGCAGGACCGCCGGCGACTCGCGCAGCGCCCGCAGAACGGGGCGGGCCAGCAGGAAGCGCTCGTCGAACAGCTCGTCCTCGACCGCGGCGACGTCGGTCGTACGCTGCGCCGCGACCGCCTCGACCGCACGCAGGTGGAGGATCTGACGGGGAAAGTCCCAGTCGTAGAGAGCCTGGGTGGCGTCGATCCCCTCGTAGCACTGCAGACGGACCAGCGGCAGGTCCAGCGCCTGGGCCACTGCCTCCGCGAGCGCCGTCTTCCCCGTGCCCGGCTCTCCTTCGAGGAGCAGCGGCCGCTCGAGGCGCAGGGCCAGCCACGCGACCGTGGCGAGGGCGTCGTCCGCCAGGTAGCCCGTCCCCCTGAGGCGTTCCGCCAGCTCCCCGGCCGACGCGAACGCCTCCCGTGCCTGCATGTGCTCAGCATCACCTACCAGGCAGGCCGGGCGAAAGGGGTCGACGCCAGGAACCGTCCAGGCGGCCGTCACGCAAGGTCTGCGGGCGTGTCGACGTCCCTGCCGGTGGCCAGGTCGGCGCACTCCACCAGCTCGTGCGGATGCCGGGCCAGGTAGTCCCGGGCGCCGCTGTCGCCCTCCGCCGCCGCAAGGACCCCCTGCCAGTGTTCCCGGCCCAGGAGCACGGGGTGGCCGGGCACTCCGAGGTACGCCGCGCGGGCCAGCCCCGCGGGCGCCCCGACGGCCGACTGGGCGACGCGCCGTACGACGTCGGCGCCGACGTCGGGCAGGTCGACGAGCAGCACCACCACCGCCTCGGCATCGCTCTGTGCCGCGGCCTCCAGGCCCGCCCGTAGGGAGGCACTCTGGCCGGACCGCCACTCGTGCGCCACCACGACGCGGTCCGCCTCCGTCGTCGCGGCGGCGGCCTCCGCTGCGCTCGCGCCGAGGACGACGATGACCGGGCGGCACCCTGCTTCGCGCAGGACCCGGATCCCGCGAGCGGCGTAGCTGAGCCCGTCGGGTCCCGCCAGCAGTGCCTTGGGTGAGCCCATCCGGCGCCCGGCGCCCGCCGCCAGCAGCAGCCCTGCCACCGGGACGGCCGACGGGGACGGGCCTTCGGTCACTCGGGCGCGGGTCGGCCCAGCCCTTCCTCCTCGACGTAGAGACGGCCACGCTGGGCCTCGGATGCCACGGCGTCGAGCCAGTTGCGTGGCTGGGGCCCGATTCCGCGCTCGGCCAGGGCGGCCGAGAGCCGCGCCACGATCTCGTCCTTGGTGAGGTCCGAGGCCCCCGGCAGGACCTGCTGGATCGCCTGCTGGATCTGCTCCTGCGCCCGGTGGTGACGCAGGTACTGGTCGTCGCCCATCTGGGCGAGGTTCCGGTCCTGTTCGCTCATGGTTGCCTCCTGATCGCCGAGCTCACGGTCCCATCTAGCCACAACAGCAGGTACGCCGCCCGGTCACCTCCTGCAGCGGGTCAGGCGGTCGTCGCGGCGCCGCCCGACGGGTCGTCCAGCGCTGGGCCCTCCTGCGCCGGGTCGTCATCGGCGAGACCTGCTTCGAGCGCGGCGACGATCCGGGGCCGGAGCTCCTCGGCCCTGATGACGGCGTCCACGGACCCGACCGTGACGGCACGGTGGATGCTGTGCACGCTGTCGAACTCGGCGGCCACCTCTCCCAGCTTCTCGGCCCTGACGGCGGTACGGGTCTGGGCGAGCATCGTCGCGAGCTCTGCCCGCCGGACCCCCTTGGCGCCGGCCAGCTCGCCCTCCAGCTGGGTGACCCTCCGGTCGGCGGCGGTGCGCGCGTCGACGTCGCGGGAGAACACCACCGCGGCCGCGGGGGCACCGCCTAGGACGGAGGCGTACGAGCCCTCGACCGCCAGCACCGTCATGCGTGGGTTCAGCGCCTTGGAGAAGACGACGAAGGCACCACCGTGGTACCGGGACACCACACAGAAGACGATCGGCCCCGCGAAGTTGACGATGGCCCGGCCGATCTCCGCGCCATACTCGAGCTGCAGGTTGCGCATCGACTCCGGGGACCCGTCGAACCCCGACAGGTTGGCCAGGACCACGAGGGGACGGTTGCCGCTCGCGGCGTTGATGGCGCGGGCCGCCTTCTTGGACGACCGGGGGAACAGCGTCCCCGCGGTATACGTGTCGGGGCCGTCGGTCGGAGGGAACCCGCGGCGGGCGACGTTCTTGGACTCGATGCCGAGCAGGCATACCGGGATCCCCGCGAGGTGGGCGTCCTGGACCACGGCCGTCTCGGCGTCGGCCATCCCCGCCCACCGCTCCAGGGTGGGGTGGTCCCGGTCGGCGACGGCCACCATGAGGGTCCGGATGTCGAAGGCCTTCTTGCGGTCCGGGTTCATCGTGGGCGAGAAGATGTCGCCGACGGTCGTGAACGTGGAGTCGGCCAGCTCGTGCGGGTACGAGGTAACGTCCCGGTCGGCCGGGTCCGTCGTCAGCGCGCGGCGGGGCCGCCGCTCGCCGGGATGCACGTAGGTGTGGTCGTAGTGCGCCATGAGGACGTCCCGCGCGCCGGCGAGGTCCGGCGCCCAGTACTGCGCCTGGCCGTTGGGACCCATGACGCGGTCGTACCCGCCGATGCCGAAGTTGTCCTCGGCCGAGACGCCGCCGGAGAAGTCGAGCGACTGCTTCCCGGTCAGGACCATGGCACTGTCGGGGGTCATCACGAGGATTCCCTTGGTGTGCATGAGCATCGTGGCCTCGGCGTTCCAGTACGGCTGGGCGCCGACGTTGATGCCCGCCACGACGATGTTGATCTCGCCGCCCGCCTGCGTGAAGTCCACGATCCGCTTGAGCGCCCTCGCGACCCAGTCCATGTTCTCGGTGCCCGAGTCCATGGAGATCCGCGCGCCGGCGGAGAGTGCGAACCACTCCACGGGCACCCGCAGCTCCTCGGCGAGGTCGAGGGCCGCGATGATGCGCGAGCACTCCGCCTCGGACACCGCACCCAGAGCCTTGAGCGGGTCGCCGCACAGCAGCACGCGCTTCATCCCCTCCGGGTAGCGCTCGGTCGGGGTCGTGATGACCCCCGCGATGATCCCCGCCTTGTTGAGGCCGTACGGCCGGTCGACCGGCACGAGCCGGCCCGTGTCGTCGAGGTCGTACTCGACGGCTGTGCCGCCGTGGCCGGCGATCATGGCCTGCAGCTCGTACGGGTACACCACACCGCGTCGCCGGGCCCGGACCACCTTCTGGGCGTAGTCGTCCAGCGGCTTCAGCCGGTCGGTCGGCGGCTGCTCCACCGAGGTGACCACGCCGGAGCCGGGCTGGAAGTGGAAGCGCGCCGCCAGGGGAGCGCTCGCGCCGTCCTCGGTCGCGATCCGGCCCTGGACGAGCACCTCCTCGATCCCCGCCCCGGCGGTGAGCGGGGCGATCCTGTCCTGGAGCGCGGTGAGCTGGTCGAGGTCCGCCTCCACCGGTGGCCAGATGTGGACCCAGACGTAGTTCATGTCGAGCCGAGCGCCGGCAGCACCGCGCGCCGACCTGGCCCGGCGGATGGCCTCGAGGCAGTTGGCTATGGCGCGCTCGGCGTGCGGCAGGGCGGTGACCCTGCCCGTCTCGTCGCGGACCACGGCGAGCTGGCGTACCTGCGCCAGGGCGACCAGGCGCTGGTCGGAGTCGTTGCCGGGCGCCACGCACTGGTAGAGCAGGACGTCCTCCGGGGCCTCTAGGCGGGTGAGGTCGAAGTCGCGCAGTCGCCACAGGTTGAGGCGCCGCCCCACCATGGGGTGCACCCCTCGCACCAGGCGGTCCTCGCTCATACTCCCGTCCGGCTGCGGCCGGAAGGTGAAGTACCCCACCGGTCGGCCGCCTCCCGGACAGGCGGCCACCGCGATCCGGCGCACCTCCTGGGCGAAGGGCAGGTCGGCCACCAGCTCGGCGAGCCGGTCGGAGCTGTCCTGCGGCGTCTGCGGCTCGTCGGGCCAGGAGAGGTACAGGTCGACCACCGCCTCGTCGCCGGGCCGGCGCTTGGCGAGCTGGGCTGCCACACCGTCCACCAGGTCGCTGCCCGGCACGAGCTCCGCGACCGTGCCGACGGTGGTGACGAGATGGGTGGGCCGGCCGTCCAGGGTGTAGTCGGCCACGGCGTACGGGCGCGTCTGCGTGACGAGCTCCCGCAGGCCGAGCAGCTCGTGCTCGCGATAGTGCCGCTTGATCAGCACGGCGAGCATGGGCTCGTGCCGGGGTACCCCTCCCTCCAGCCGGTCGGCCAGGAACTGGACGATCTGTTCGGGGATCGCGGCCAGCGCGTCGATGCGCCTCGCGCGCTCAGCACCTTCCGGCATGGCCTCCAGCTCGGCCAGCTCGCGGCTGACCCCGCCCAGGACGCTGGCCCGGTCGGCATCGACGAGCGGCTGGTCGAACCACCGGAACCGCACGCTTCGGGCCAGGTCACCGATCACCGGGAAGCGGAGCTGGGTTGCGACGACGAGGCGGTCCAGCACCTCGCGCGCCGCGGCATCCAGCGGCCGCTGCGGGCGCGGCTCGACGATCCACCGCTGGAGCAGCGCCGTCGCCATGAGTACCTCGGGGGCGGCTCGCTGCTGGGCCAGGAAGACGCGGAAGACGGCCTCCTCCAGCTCGGGAGTGCGGTCGAGGCCGTCGATGCCGTAATGCCGCAGGACCCGCGCCAGCTTGGTGCGGAACTGCTCGGGAAGCGCACCTCGTTCGACGTCGAGGCTCTGCAGGTAGGTGTGGAAGTGCTCCCGCGGGCTGTGGACCCGATGCTCGACGTGCGCCTCCTCACCGGCGGGACGGTTGCGGCTGAGCTCGGCGAAGTCGGCGAACACCTCCAGAACGGGGATCTCCGGTCCCACCTGGGGCACGCCTTCGGCTACCAGCTGCTCCCTGGCGCGCAGGTAGGTGCTCAGGGTGTTCCCCTCGTCCCTGGGGTCGAGGTCGTACCCGAGCAGCATCGCGGAGAGGGCGGCCCGTGCACGTTGGGCCTGCTGAGCGGGGCCTGCCTCGGCGGCCCGGTCGACGGGGAGGTCGAGGTCGACCGGCTCGCCGGTGGTTGCGGCCGCAGCCTCGTCGCCGTCGCCGACCGGCTCCAGGCGGAGCATCGGCGCCCCGGTCTCCACCTGGCTGCCGGCGGAGACGAGCAGCTCCTTCACGCGTGCCGCGAACGGCGCCGGCAGCACGGTCTCCATCTTCATCGACTCCAGCACCAGTACGGGGGCTCCGGCCGCCACCTCGGAGCCCACCGGCACGGGCGTGGCGACGACCAGTGCCGGTGCCGGCGAACGCAGCACCCCGCCCTCGTCACGGCTGACCCGGTGCGTGACGCCGTCCACCTCGACCAGCTGGACCGGCCCGTGCGTCGCGGTGATGAGCCGGTGGGTGCGGTCCCCCACGGTCAGCCGGCTGGTGTACTCGTCCAGCCTGTCCAGGTCGGCGTCGACGGTCTGCTCGGTGGCACCGGCGGCCACGGCGACGCGGAAACGGTGCGGTCCGACGCGCCATACGGTGACCTTGTACGTCGTACCGCGCAGCTTGAGGTCGATGGCCCGGCCGGTCCGGTGCTGGACCTGCGGCCGGCCGCCTCGGGAGGTCTCCAGCAGGCGGGTCCGCTCCAGCCCCTCCTCGTCCTCGTAGGCCTCGATGCCCGCGGCGATGAGCGCGATGCCCGAGTGACGATGGGAGACGAGCCGGCCCTGGGCGCGCACGCGGTCGATCCAGCCGGTATCGGCCGAGCCGTCGACGACCTCCGGCTGGTCGAGCAGGTCGAGGATGAAGCTCTTGTTCGTGGCGCCGCCCTCGATCACCACGGTGGTCTCGCCCACGGCTCGCCTCAGCCGGGCCAGCGCCTCGTCTCGGTCGCGGCCAACGGCGATGATCTTGGCGATCATCGAGTCGAAGTCCGCGGGGATCGAGTCCCCTTCTCCCACACCGGTGTCCACGCGGATCCCCGGGCCCGCCGGGAGGTTCAGCAGGGCGATCCGGCCCGGCGACGGCGCGAAGTCGCGGTCCGGGTCCTCGGCGTTGAGCCGCGCCTCGACGGCGTGGCCGACCTCGGCGGGCCGCTCCCCCTCCAGACGGCCCCCGGCGGCGACGTGCAGCTGGAGCTTGACGAGGTCGGTGTCCGTGGTCGACTCGGTGATGGGGTGCTCGACCTGCAGCCGGGTGTTGACCTCGAGGAAGGCGAAGAACCGCTCCCCCGGGTGGTAGAGGAACTCCACCGTGCCGGCACCGGCATACCCCACTGCCACCGCCAGCCGCTCGGCACTCGCCTTGACCTCCGCGACCTCCTGCGGGCTCAGCACCGGGGAGGACGACTCCTCGATGACCTTCTGGTTGCGTCGCTGGACCGAGCAGTCCCGGACGCCGATGGCCCACGCGGTGCCCTGCCCGTCCGCGATGACCTGGACCTCGACGTGACGGGCGCCGGTGACGAGCCGCTCGAGAAACACCACCCCGGAGCCGAAGGCCCGCTGGGCCTCGTCACGGGTCCGTTCGTAGGCCTCGGTGAGATCTGCGTCGGAGGCGACCATCCGGATCCCGCGGCCGCCACCTCCGGCAGTGGCCTTGAGCATGAGCGGGTACCCGATCTTCGCCGCCGCCGCGGTGGCGTCCTCGAGCGTGTCGACTCCGCCACCGCTCCAGGGCGCTACCGGGACACCGACCTCCTCGGCGATCAGCTTCGACCCGATCTTGTCGCCGAGCTTGCGCATGGCCTCCGGGCTCGGACCGATGAAGGTCACCCCGATCCGCGCACAGACCTCGGCGAAGCCGGGATCCTCGGCAACGAAGCCCCAGCCGACCCAGGCAGCGTCGGCTCGCGTCTCGCGCAGCGCCCTCTCGAGGACCGCGTAGTCGAGGTACGGCCGGTTGGCGGCGGGGCCGAGGTTGTAGGCATGGTCCGCCTCGCGGACGAACATCGCCCGTTTCTCACCCTCGGTGTGCAGCGCGACGGTCTCGATGCGGTGGCCGCCTGGACCGGCTTGGGCGTTCAGGTCGCGCACCGCGTGGATGAGCCTCATGGCGGCCTCGCCCCGGTTGACGATGGCGATGCGCGAGAACATCGGGTGGGCCTCCCAGCGACGACGGACGACGAGGTCGTGACCCGCGCACGGGCCACCGCCCTGAGCCTGCCACCGATGTTCGGTGACTCGCCAGTAATGCGCCGGCGCCTCCGGGCCGTCAGCCGTGCCGGAGGTGGACCAGCGTCGGCCGGTCCGCGACGAGTGCCGCCGGCACCAGGTCAGCCAGGGACTCCACCGAGGGGGCAGCGACCCCGGCAGCGCCCATCGCCCGTGCGAGCGCTGGGAAGTCCGGTCCGACCAGGTCGACCGCCTGAGGGGTGATGTCGCGGTCCACCATCTGCTCACGGATCTCGGCGTAGCCGCCGTTGTCGACCACGACCACGGGGATCGGGAGCCGCTGCTCGACCGCCGTCATCAGCTCCTGGATGGAGAACATCGCGGCGCCGTCACCGAACAGCGCGACGACGGGGCGCTCCGGCTGGGCGACCTTGGCTCCGATGGCGGCCGGCAGGCCGTACCCGAGGGTCGCGTAGCCGGTGGGGTAGACGAGACGGCCCCGCGGCCCCATCGGCCACGTGTGCACGGTCCCGAGGTAGGTCACCTGCGAGCTGTCTCCGGCGACCACCGTCTCGGGAGGCAGCGCCTCGGACAGGACCCGCTGGATCGGCTCCCACGGGGCGCCGAGCTCTGCCGCCTCGGCGTCCAGGGTCACCCGAGCCTGCTTGCCGCGGTCGCGGTCCCAGCCATCGGGTCGTGCGGTGCCTGCGGCTCGTGCGACCTCCGCGAGGACCTCCGCCGCGTCGCCCTGGACCGTGAGGTCGGCGACGAGGTTCTTGGCCAGCTGCGCCGGGTCGAGGTCGATGCGCACGACCGTCCGCTCACCCGCGCGGCCGGGCGCGAGCGTCCCGCCCCAGGTGTCGGAGTCTCCCACCTCCGAGCCCACGACGATGAGGAGGTCCGCGTCGTTGACGAGCCGGTGTGCTCCGGCGAGGCGCGCTGCGGCGCCCAGCGAGCTGCCGTGGGTCTCGTCGAGGATGCCCTTGCCCGCGACCGTCGTGACGACCGGAATGCCGAGGTCGGCCAGGGCGGCGACGGACGCCGCGGCGCCGCGGGCGCCCCCACCGAGCCACAGCGCCGGCCTGGACGAGGCCACCAGCGCGTCGACGACAGCCGCGACGTGCGGCTCGCCGGCGGACGGGGGGTGAGCGGCCGGTCGGGTGGGTTCGCGCACCGGACAGGGGCTGGCGCACCACGGCCCTTCCAGGACGTCGACCGGCACCTCGAGGTGCACGGGCCGAGGGCGTCGCGAGGCGAAGCCGTGGAAGACGTCCGCGAGCGCGTCCGGGATGTCGTCGGCGCTCTCGACCCGGATGCTGCGCGCCGTGACGGCGTCGAGGGCGGCCTGCTGGTTCTTCACCTCGTGCAGCCACCCCACGTCGGCCCCCACCATGCCCCGGGGCACGCCGGGCGACACCGCCAGCACCGGCACGGAGTCGGCATACGCGGTGGCCAGGGCGGTCACGGCGTTGGTGATGCCCGGCCCGGACGTCGTGAAGACGACGCCCGGCCGGCCGCTGACCCGGGCGTAGGAGTCCGCGGCGTACCCGGCGCCCTGCTCGTGACGGGTGACGATGTGGCGGATCCCCGAGCCGGGCAGTGAGCGGTAGAGCTCCAGGCTGTGGGTACCGGGGATGCCGAAGACGTGGCGGACGCCATGGGCCTCGAGTGAGTCGACCACGGCGGCGCCGCCGGTCACCCTGTCACGCATGGGCACCTCGTGGTGCCATCGCGCTCACGAGCTCGTACGCCGCATGGGCTGCGGCGATGCCGGTCACCTCAGCATGGTCGTAGGCGGGCGCAACCTCAACGATGTCCGCGCCGACGAGGTTGAGATCGGCGAACGACCGCAGGATGTTGAGCAGCTCACGGCTGGTGAGGCCGCCCGCCTCCGGCGTGCCGGTGCCCGGGGCGAAGGCGGGGTCGAGCACGTCGATGTCGAGGGAGACGTACACCGGGGCGGAGCCGACCCGCTCCCTGATCCGCTCCACCGCGCCCCGCCAGCCGAGGTCGTCCATGTCGTGACAGCCGATGACCTGGAACCCCAGTACCTGGTCGTCACTGAGGTCCTCCGGGGAGTACAGCGGTCCCCGGATGCCGACGTGCATGCTGGCGGTCTTGTCGATCAGCCCCTCCTCGCTGGCCCTGCGGAAGGGCGTCCCGTGGGTGACCGGCGCGCCGAAGTAGGTGTCCCAGGTGTCGAGGTGGGCGTCGAAGTGGACCACCGCCACCGGGCCGTGCAGCTCCTCCATCACGCGCAGCAGGGGCAGCGCGATCGTGTGGTCGCCGCCGATGGTCAGGAGCCGGGCTCCCGTGCCGACGAGGTCGCGGGCCGCGGCCTCGATCTGCCGCACCGCCTCCTGGATGTCGAACGGGTTGACCGCGATGTCGCCCGCGTCGGCGACCTGTTGCACCGCAAAGGGTTCGACCTCCTGCACGGGGTTGAAGCCGCGGAGCAGCTTGGAGGAGGCACGCACGTGCGCGGGGCCGAACCGGGCGCCGGGTCGGTAGCTCACGCCGGAGTCGAACGGCACCCCGACGACGGCGACGTCAGCGCGTTCCACCTCGTCGAGCCGGGGCAGCCGGGCGAAGGTGCTCGGCCCGGCGTACCGGGGGGTGATGGTCGCGTCGACAGGGCCACGGTTCGTCATGGTCAGAGCACCTTGGAGAGGAAGTTGCGGGTACGGGCGTGGGTGGGGCGGGTGAGGACCTGGGCGGGGTCGCCCTCCTCGACGACGACGCCGCCGTCCATGAACACGACGCGGTCGCAGACCTCCCGGGCGAAGCCGATCTCGTGCGTGACGACGATCATCGTCATGCCGTCGCGAGCCAGCCCGCGCATGACGTCGAGCACCTCCCCCACCAGCTCCGGGTCCAGGGCGGAGGTGGGCTCGTCGAACAGCATGAGGCTGGGTCGCATGGCCAGGGCCCGAGCGATCGCCACGCGCTGCTGCTGGCCCCCTGAGAGCTGGAACGGGTATGCCGCGGGCTTGTCCGGCAGGCCCACCCGCCGCAGCAGCTCGTGGGCCTGCTCACGCGCCTGTGCGCGACCGACGCCCTTGACGAAGACCGGCGCCTCCATGACGTTCTCCAGGGCGGTCAGGTGCGGGAAGAGGTTGAATCGCTGGAAGACCATGCCGACGTCGCGGCGGGCGGCCGCGACCTCGCGGGGGCGCATCTCGTACTTCTTCCCGCCGTGGCGCCGGTATCCGACCAGGTGGCCGTTGACGCTGATCTCACCGCCGTCGAGCGTCTCCAGATGGTTGATGCAGCGCAGCAGGGTCGACTTGCCGGAGCCGGAGGGCCCCAGCAGCGAGACGACCTCTCCGTGCCCGACGGTGAGGTCGATCCCCTTGAGGACCTCGTTGTCGCCGAAGGACTTTCGCACCGCCAGGGCCTCCACCATGGGCGCCGCCGCGTCGGCGAGCGGACGGGTCGTCACGGCCGCACCCCCGACAGGGCCGGCCGGGTCCTGCGGCGCGGCGAGGCACCGGCCACCCCGCGGTTCATCCGCCGCTCGACGCGGGCCTGCACGATGGACAGCAGCGTCGTGAGGACGAGGTACCAGATGCTGGCCACGATGAGCAGCGGGATCTGCTGGAAGTTGCGGCCGTAGATGAGCTGGGCGGTGGTGAGCAGCTCCGGAAGCCCGATGACGAGACAGAGGGAGGTCAGCTTGAGCATCGAGATGAGCTCGTTGGCAGTGGGCGGCACGATGACCCTCGCCGCCTGCGGAAGGACGACTCGGCGGTAGCTCAGTCCCGGGCTCATGCCCAGGGCCTGCGCCGCCTCCGTCTGGCCCCGGTCCACCGCGCCGATGCCGGCTCGGACGATCTCCGCCATGTACGCCGCCTCGTTCAGGCCCAGCCCGAGGATGGCCGCGGCGAACTGGGTGATCAGCGTGTTGGTGGACACGGAGACTAGCTCGGGACCGAACGGCACGCCAAGGCTCACCCGCGGCAGGACGGTCCCCAGGAAGAACCAGAACAACAGCTGCACCAGGATCGGTGTGCCGCGGAAGAGCCCTACGTAGCCACCGGCCACCCAGCGCAGCAACGGGTTGTCCGACAGCCGCATGACGGCCAGCAGCGTTCCCAGCACGATGCCGACGACCATCGCGACCGCCGTCAGCTCGATGGTCACCAGCAGCCCGCGCAGGATGGAGCGCTCGAACAGGTAGCCGAGCACCAGGTCGGGTCGCAGCTGCGGCGTCGTGGCGACGAAGTGCAGGAACATCGCGGCGAGCACGACGACGACTGCGGCGGCCACCCAGCGGCCGGGGTGCCGCAGCCGGACGACCGGCTCGTCGGCATACCCCGGCGGGGCCTGCGTCACGGACGGGCTGGACATGGTCACTTCCCGGTGTTGAGGGGTGCCCCGGTCAGGGCCTGGTCCTTGAGGTTCCACTTGGCCAGCAGCTGGTCGTAGGTGCCGGACTCCTGGACCTTCTTCAGCGCCGCCTGCACCGCGTCACGCAGCTGCGGGTCCTTCTTCGGCACCGGAATGCCGACCGGCAGCGTGCCGAAGGGCTTGGCCGGGACCTCGAAGGCGTTGGCCGTCTGCTTGACGTTGTACGCGAGGGTCAGGTCGAGGGCGGCCACAGCGTCGGCACGCCCGGACTGCAGTGCCTGCACGGCACTGGCCTGGTCGGGGAACGGCTGCTTCTTCACTGCCTGCTTGCCTGCCGTGGTGCACTCCTTGGAGATGTCGTCGACGGACAGGTCACCGGTGGAGGACTTCTCGACGGCGACGGTCTTCCCGCACAGGTCGGTCTGCGCCTTGAGCCCCTTGGGGTTTCCCTTGGCCACCATGAAGGACACTCCGGAGCTGAGGTAGTCCACGAAGTCCACGGTCGCCTGGCGCGCCTTCTTGTCGATCATGCTCGTCAGGGCCAGGTCGTAGCGACCTGCGTCGAGGCCCCCGATGATCCCGTCGAAGTTCGTGTTCTGGAACTTCAGCTTGACACCCATCACCTGGCCCAGGGCCGCCCCGAGGTCGGCGTCGAAACCCAGCACCGTGGCGTTGTCCGTGTCGAAGTACTCCATGGGCGGGAAGCTGACCCCCGAGGCGACCCGGACCGTCCCCGACTGCTTGATGGCCGCAGGGAGCATGCCGTTGATGGAGTCGTCCCTGGCGAGGGCGGTCGGCGACGCAGACGCGCCGCCTGAGGACGAGGAGGACGAGCCTGCGGCGCCGGTGCCGGCGTCCGGGGCGGCGCAGCCGGCCACCAGGGCGGCTGCGGCGGCGCAGGTGGCGAGGAGTGGGGAGCGAAGCCGCATGGGGATCTCCTGGGAGGTTGCTTACTAGACAACAAACGTTGTTCTATACGACAATCGGGCAGACCCGTTCGTCTGTCAAGGGTTTCGCCGAGAATGCGTGTCGGAGCCCGGGACAGTCCCACAGAGAGGACACTGCGGCCATGCGTCCCGTCCCCGTCGAGCCGACCCACGACGGGGTGCGGATCGGCGCCCGGCTGCGAGCGGCCCGCAAGGGCGCCGGCTACACGCTCGAGCAGCTCGCGAGCGCCGTAGGGCTCACCAAGGGCTTCCTGTCGCGAGTCGAGCGCGACGAGACCTCCTTGAGCGTCGCGTCCCTCATCGCACTCTGCGAGGTGATGAGCATCGACGTCGGGTCACTGTTCAACGCCCCTGAGGTGGCGCTGGTGCGGCGTGACACGGCCCCCGCCATCAACCTTGGCGGGACCGGGGTCCGAGAGGCTCTGATGACGCCCCGCGGCCAGAGCCGGGTCCAGCTCGTGCACACCACGGCCGAGCCCGGAGCCACCGGCGGGTCCGAGCTGTACACCATCAACTGCGAGATCGAGGTCCTCTACGTGCTCAAGGGCTCGGTTGACCTCCTGCTCGCGGACCGGCAGCAGCGGCTCACCGCGGGAGACGCCCTGACGTTTCCCGGGGGCGAGCCGCACACCTGGGTCAACTCGAGCAGCAGCCGCGTCGCCGAGATGGTGTGGGTCCTCGCTCCGGCACCGTGGAGCGGCAGCAGCTGAGCCGTCCACCTACGCTGGTGCCATGGCCTGCGCGGGTTCCCACTCGTGAACCCGCTGCGCGAGCTGGGGGCGTTCCTGCGCGCCGCCCTGGTGCTGCCGGTCCCCCGAGACCACCAGGAGTCGGACCGGGCCTTCCGGCGACGACGGGTCGTGGCCACCGTGACGCTGGTGGTCGGAGCGGTCGTCCTGGGTCTGGCGCTTCGGATCAGGCCGGGCGACACGCTGTTCTACCCAGCGACCGTGGGGCTGGCGGCGGTCTGGGCGGTGGGCGCGGTCGCCTCCGGCCCGCTGCACCTGGGTCGGGCGAACAGCCGCGCGGGTGAAGCCGCCCGTCGTCCCGTGGTGCAGTCCCTGGCACTGGGGGCTCTCCTGCTGGCGGTCTTCCTGGCCGGCGGCCTCGTCGTCGCGAGGGTGCCGAGCCTGCGCGCGCCGGTCGACCGCCTGCTGGACCATGCCCGGCTCGGCTCGCTCCCCGTGATCGTCCTCATCACTGCCGTCAACGGCATCGCCGAGGAGCTGTACTTCCGCGGGGCGCTCTACGCGGCGGTCGGGCGCCGGCACGCCGTACTCGTCACGACGGTGGTGTACAGCCTGACCACCGTCGGCACGGGGATCCCCCTGCTGGTCCTCGCGGCGGCCCTGCTCGGCATGCTCACGGCGCTCCAGCGTCGCGTGACCGGAGGCATCCTGGGTCCGGCCATCATCCATCTGACGTGGAGCCTGGGCATGCTGCTCCTGCTTCCCTCCGTCCTCTCCGCAGGAAGCTGAGCGTATGACCGCCGCCCACATCGCCACCGAGCCCACGACCACCAAGGGCGTCCGCAGGGTCCTCGTCACCGGCGCGACGGGGTACGTCGGCGGCGCTCTGGTGCCGGAACTGCTGGGCCGCGGCTTCGCCGTGCGGGTGCTCACCAGGAGCCGTCGAGGACTCGAGGGCCGCACCTGGGCCCAGGACGTGGAGGTCGTGGAAGGGGACGCCACCCGCCAGCAGGACCTCCGACGCGCCCTGGCCGGGACGGAGGTCGCCTACTACCTGCTCCACTCCATGGACGGCAAGGGGGACTTCGTCAGCCGCGACCGCGCCCTGGCGGCGGCGTTCGCCAAGGCAGCCGAGTCGCAGGGGACGCAGCGCATCGTCTACCTGGGTGGGCTCCACCCCGAGGGGGAGCTCTCGGAGCATCTCGCCTCGCGGGTGGAGGTGGGCCGGATCTTCCTCGACTGCCCCGTCCCGGCCACCGTCCTGCAGGCAGGTGTGGTCCTGGGCGACGGCTCGGCGTCGTTCGACATGCTGCGCCACCTCACCGAGAGGCTGCCCGCCGTGGTGGCCCCGAAGTGGCTGCGCAACCGCATCCAGCCGATCGCCATCGACGACGTGGTGCACTATCTCGCAGCGTCCGCGGACCTGCCGGCGGGCTCCAACCGGACCTTCGACGTGGGAGGTCCGGACGTCCTCACCTACGCGCAGATGATGAAGGGCTATGCCCGGGCAGTCGGTCTGGGGCGGCGCTGGATCGCAACCGTCCCGGTGCTCACGCCGCGCCTCGCAGGGCTGTGGGTCGCCGTGGTGACGCCCATCTCGGCGGGGATCGCCCGGCCGCTGGTGGGCAGCCTCGTGCACGAGGCCGTCTGCCGGGAGGAGGACCTTCTGGAGCTGACCGGACCGCCGCCCGCCGGACGCACCGGGTTCGAGGCGGCGGTGCGGACGGCGGTCGCCGAGGTGGACCCGCGACGCTGGCGTAGGACGGTCGCGCGGACCGCCGGAGCAGCGGGAGCGGCGGCCCTGGCCGGGTCCGTCCTCACCGACCCGGGCTCGCGCTGGTACCGCGGCCTCGACCTGCCGTCGTGGCAGCCGTCCGCCTCGGTGTTCCCGGTGGTGTGGACGGCCCTGTACTCCGACGTTGCGCTGGTCGGCGCCGCGGCGTCCACCGAGCTGGCGGAGTCGGGCCGACACGAGGACGCCGGCCGCCTCGTACGCGCCCTCGCGGTCAACCTCGTGCTGAACGTGGGGTGGACGGGGCTCTTCTTCCGAGCCCGGCGGCCGTGGCTGGCCGCTGCAGAAGGCGCCCTGCTGACGCTGAGCGCCGCAGACCTCGCGCGGCGGGTGCGGCCCACGGGTCGCGGCAAGGCCACCGCGCTGGGTGCGTATGCCGCCTGGTGCGGCTTCGCCACGGTCCTCACCGCGGCGATCGCCCGGCGCAACGTGGGGCGCTGAGCCCCGCACGGCCGCGCCGCGGCATACCGTGGTTGCGAACGTGGGCCCACACCTGCGAGACTAATACCGACCGCTCGGTCAGTTATTGCCGGTCGCGCCCCGTTGGAGGACCAGTGACGGACACCACCACCCGGACCCGTGAAGGCGTCGACGACGCGGGCCTGCAGTCGCAGTTCGACGCCACGATCGAGCACGGTGACCGCATCGAGCCGCGGGACTGGATGCCGCCCGGGTACCGCCGCACGCTGGTACGTCAGGTGGCCCAGCACGCTCACTCCGAGATCATCGGGATGCAGCCGGAAGGCGCCTGGGTCGGACGTGCGCCGTCCTTGCGGCGCAAGGCGATCCTGCTCGCGAAGGTCCAGGACGAGGCGGGGCACGGACTGTACCTGTACTCCGCCTGCGAGACGCTCGGCGTGAGCCGGGGCGAGCTGACGGAGAAGCTGCTGTCCGGGGAGCAGAAGTACTCCTCCATCTTCAACTACCCGGCCCTGTCGTACGCCGATGTGGGCACGATCGGGTGGCTGGTCGACGGCGCGGCCATCTGCAACCAGGTCCCCCTGTGCCGTACCTCCTACGGCCCCTACGGTCGCGCGATGATCCGCATCTGCAAGGAGGAGTCCTTCCACCAGCGCCAGGGTTTCGAGCTCCTGATGACGATGATGCGCGGCACGGACGAGCAGCGGGCGATGGTGCAGGAGTCGGTGGACCGGTTTTGGTGGCCAGCCCTGATGATGTTCGGCCCGCCGGACGCGGACTCCCCGAACTCGGCGCAGTCGATGGCCTGGGGTATCAAGCGCAACAGCAACGACGAGCTGCGGCAGCGCTTCGTCGACATGACCGTCCCCCAGGCCGAGGCCTTGGGGGTGCGGCTCCCCGACCCGCAGCTGCGATGGAACCCGGAGCGAGGTGCGCACGACTTCGGACAGCCCGACTGGGCCGAGTTCGCCCAGGTGGTCAGGGGCAACGGCCCCTGCAACGCCCAGCGGATCGCCCACCGGCGCAAGGCTCACGACGAGGGAGCCTGGGTGCGCGAGGCCGCCCTGGCGTACGCCGAGCGGCAGCTCCGCGCGCAGGGAGGTCCAGCGTGAGCCAGCAGTCCCCGGCCGCTCGAGCCCCTCAGACGCCCGAGAGTCGTGAAACCGCGCAGAGTCACACCGCTGGCGAGCCACGCGTCCGGGCGGAGTGGCCGCTGTACGAGGTGTTCGTCCGCGGCAAGCGCGGCCTGAACCACGTCCACGTCGGGTCGCTGCACGCGCCGGACGACGAGATGGCGCTGCGGCACGCCCGCGACGTGTACACGCGGCGCAACGAAGGCGTCAGCATCTGGGTCGTCCGGTCCAGCGACATCGCGGCGTCCAGCCCGGACGAGAAAGACCCGCTGTTCGCCCCGAGCGGGGACAAGGTCTACCGGCATCCCACGTTCTACGACATCCCCGCCGACGTCCCCCATATGTGAGGCCGGACTCCATGCCAGAAGAGCTCGACGCCATCCAGGCGGTCGCCGACGACCTCGTGCACCTACGCTCGCACCCCGCGCCGAGCCCGGTCGAGGAGCACGGGTCCGTCTATGACGGCCTGCTCGGCGGGGACCCGTCGCACTGGGCCTTCGGGACCGACTTCGAGGACCCGCTGGCCGGCGTGGACACCGCCATCCCGGACGGCGTGGACCCGCGGCAGCTTGCGACGTACTGCCTGATGCTGGCCGACGACGCCCTCGTCGCCTCACAGCGGCTGGGCCAGTGGTGCAGCCGCGCCCCGGACCTGGAGGAGGACATCGCCCTGTCGAACATGGCGCTCGACCTGCTCGGCCAGGCCAGGCTGCTCCTGGCCCGCGCGGCGGCCGCGGACCCCGGAGTCGTGCCGCCGCTCCCGGCCGGGTCACCGGTGCCTCCGGAGGACGCGCTGGCGTTCTTCCGCCCGGACGGTGCCTTTCGCAACGTGCGCCTGGTGGAGCTCGACAACGGCGACTTCGCGGTGACGACCGTCAAGCAGCTCCTGCTCTCCAGTGTGCGCCTGGCCGTGTTCGAGCGTCTGCGCGACAGCCGTGACCACGTCCTCGCGGCGGTCGCCGCCAAGGGCGTCAACGAGCTGACCTACCACCGCGACTATGCGGCCCGCTGGTTCGTCACCCTCGCCCAGGGCACGCCTGAGTCGCGACGCCGCCTCGACGCGGCCGTGGCGCACGTGTGGCCCTTCTTCGCCGAGCTCCTCCTCGGCGAGCCGGTCGAGGTCGCCCTGGCAGCGGCGGGGGTCGGGGTTGACCCCGCCACCGTTCGCGACGACGTGACGGCCGTGCTGGGTCAGGTCCTCACCGCCGCGGGCGTCGAGGAGCCGAGCCCGGCGCCACTGGCCGGTGGGCAGGGACGGCGCGGACGCGACGGCGTGCACGCCGAAGCCCTGAGCCTGCTGCTGGCCGAGATGCAGGTCGTGGCGCGCGCCCACCCCATGGGGCAGTGGTGACCGGCGCCGCGCGCACGCTCGGGAGACGGCCCGGAGTCGCGCCGAAGCTGGCCGCAGTCGTGCAGAGCCGCCCCGACGTCGAGCAGCTGCGGGAGCGTGCGCGCCTGCTCGCAGCACGTGTGACAGACCCTGAGATGCCGATGCTCACACTGGCCGACCTCGGCGTGCTGCGCTCGGTGGAGGTCACCGAGAAGCGCCGGGTCGTCGTGACCATCACTCCGACCTACATGGGATGTCCGGCGATGGCCACGATGCGCGACGACCTCCTCCGCGTGCTGCAGGAGGGCGGTCTGGAGGCGACGGTGAGGGTGTCGCTGTCCCCTGCCTGGTCGAGCGACTGGATCACGGAGCGGGGACGGCGGGCCCTGGCCGCCCACGGCCTTTCCGCTCCTGGGCCGGCGCCCGCGCGAGGTGGCTCCGTGCCGCTGACGCTGCAGCCGACGGTGCGCCGGGTGCGGTGCCCCAGGTGCGCCTGCGACGACGTAGAGCTGACGTCGGAGTTCGGCGCGACCGCGTGCAAGGCGCTCTACCGGTGCACGAGGTGTCGGGAGCCTTTCGAGCACGTCAAGGAGATCTGAGGATGAGCCCGTCCCCCGGCTCGCTGCTGCTGCCACGCAAGCCCCGTACCGCGCCGACGTTCCACACCCTGACGGTGCACTCGGTGGAGCGCCTGACGGAGGACGCGGTGGCCGTCAGCTTCGACGTTCCGCCGGAGCTGGCGGCCGCGTACGCCTTCGCCGCGGGACAGTCGTTGACGCTGCGACGGGTCATCGACGGCCGGGAGGAGCGACGCACGTACTCCATCTGTGCACCCGCCGGGCAGCGGCCCCGGATCGGGGTCCGGGAGATTCCGGACGGCCTGTTCTCGCACTGGCTCGTGCACGAGGTGACGCCCGGGACGGCGATCGAGGTCCAGACGCCCTCCGGCAGCTTCCGCGCCGACCCGGCGACCGGGGGCCGGCACCTGTGCATCGCCGCCGGGTCGGGCATCACGCCCGTGCTCTCGATCGCCGGCACCATGCTGAGCAACCCCGACGCCGAGGTGACCCTCGTCTACGGCAACCGCACCACCGGCTCGGTGATGTTCGCGGAGGAGCTGGCGGACCTCAAGAACCGCTACGGCGCCAGGTTTCAGCTGATCCATGTCCTTTCCCGTGAGCCCCGGGACGTCGAGCTCTTCTCCGGCCGCCTGGATGCTCACCGGTTGCGCCGGCTGCTCGAGCTTCTCGTGCCGGTCCACCAGGTCGACGACGTATGGCTCTGTGGGCCGTTCGAGATGACGCAGACCGCCAGGCAGGTGCTCGGGGACGTCGGTGTGCCGCAGCAGCGGGTGCACTCTGAGCTCTTCTACGTCGACGAGCCGCCGCCGGAGCTGCACCGCCCGGACCCCGCAGTCGAGGGCCTGACGAGCGACGTCACCGTAGTGCTCGACGGGGTGAGCTCGACCACCGCGATGCCCCGCAGCAAGGCGATCCTCGACTCCGCGCAGGCCAGCCGCTCCGATGTGCCGTTCGCCTGCAAGGGCGGCGTATGCGGCACGTGCCGCGCTCTGGTCCGCGAGGGAGAGGTGGACCTGCGGCGCAACTATGCCCTGGAGAAGGGTGAGCTCGCGGCGGGCTTCGTCCTGACGTGCCAGACCTTCCCCGTCAGCGACCGCGTCACCGTCGACTTCGACGCCTGAGCCGACGATCTCGCCGACGCCTGAGCCGACCGCTTCCAGAGGAGAGCCGTGACGCACCACGCCCCGAGACCAGAGGCCGCTGGCTCATCCGCCAGCCCGCCTGACGACGGTGTGCCCGCCGTCCGAGAGCTCCCGCGGGGAGTCGGCGTCTACGGTGGCGGCCGGATGGGGGCCGGGATCGCTCATGCCTTTCTCGCGGTCGGATGCACCGTGGTCGTGGTGGAGAGCGACGAGACCGCGGCGGCAGCCGCGCGCGAACGGGTGGTCGGCAGCCTGCGTCGAGCCGACGAGCGAGGCCGGTTGGCCAGCACCCTCGAAGAGGCCGCCGCGCGGCTGACGACGACCCAGCGACCGCAGGAGCTGACCGGTCTCGACCTCGTCGTCGAGGCGGTCCCCGAGGTCGCCGACCTGAAGCGTGAGGTCCTGGAGCGGGTGGCGTCGGTCGCCCCCGACGCCTGGCTCGCCACGAACACGAGCTCCCTGTCCATCGACCGCCTCGCTGCGCGGCTTCCCTCGCCAGAGCGGCTGGTCGGGCTCCACTTCTTCAACCCCGTCCCCGCCAGCGCCCTCGTCGAGATCGTCGTGGGCCCGCGCACCGCCCCGCAGCTGGTGGAGCGGGCGCGCGCCTGGGTGCAGGGACTGGGCAAGACGGCCATCACCGTGCGCGACGCCCCCGGCTTCGCCAGCAGCCGGCTCGGCGTCGCACTGGCCCTGGAGGCGATGCGCATGGTGGAGGAGGGCGTCGCGAGCGCCGAGGACATCGACAGTGCGATGACGCTCGGCTACCGGCATCCGACCGGCCCGCTCCGGACGACCGACCTCATCGGCCTCGATGTCAGGCTCGCGATCGCCGAACACCTCGCGGCCGAGGTCGGCCCCCGCTTCGAGCCGCCGCGCATCCTGCGCGAGAAGGTGGCTGCGGGTGAGCTCGGGCGGAAGAGCGGACGAGGGTTCTACGACTGGTGACGGGCGTCGTCAGGTGGGGGTAGTGCGTGGGGGTGGGCGGGCGCTCCGGTGAGGCGCCGGGGTGGCCGGTCGGCTCGGCGGAGGTCAAGAGGTGCGGGGCGAACCGGTGGCGAGCCCGTCGAAGGCCAGTGTCGTGATGGCCTGCGAGAGCGCGTCCGCGTCCGCGGGACCGTCGGGCCGGTGCCACTCCACCAGCGAGTTCACCATCCCGAACAGCAGCCGGCTGACCAGGGCCGGCGGGACGTCGCTGCGCAGCGACCCCTCGTCCACTGCGGACTGCACGAGCGCCGCGAGCCGGGCGTCGATGTCGCGGCGGCGCCGCAGTGCCTCCAGCTCGATGTCGCTGTTGCCACGTACGCGCAGCAGCAGCGTGACCGCGGGCTGGTGCTCGACCAGCACGGTGACGCTCCTGCGGACGGCACCCCGTAGGCGCTCGTACGCCGTGCCGCGCTCGACCCGGCTCGCCTCCTCGATGACCTCCGTCAGAGCGCCCAGCGCCTCGTCGAGCGCCTCCGAGAGCAGATGGCCCTTGCTGGGGACGTGGTGGTAGATGGCGGACTTGCTGAAGCCCAGCTCGCGCGCCAGGTCGCCCATGCTCGTGGCGTCGTAGCCCTGCTGGTTGAACAGGTCGACGGCGCGGCGCAGCACGGTCTCCTGGTCATGCCCGGGACGTCCGCGGCGGGGGGTGGCCGTGGGGGCCGCGTCACTCACGGCCCCAGAGTCCCACACCGAGGTGCGTCCGCAGGGGGGACCAGCCGGGTCTCGTGGGGCATGGCGCAGAATCAGCCCATGACTGTCTTCTCGGCCTCCAAGCGATCCACAGGAATCGTGCCCTTCGCCCGTGAGTCGGTGTGGTCGGTGTTGCGTGACGCGAAGCAGGTGTCCAGGCTCACGCCGATGGTGCGCTCGATCGAGGACCACGGAGACACCTGGCTCTGGAAGCTGGCCCCGATCGAGCTGCTCGGACACAGCATCGGGCTCTCCTTCACCGAGTCGATGGAGTTCACGCCGACCCACCGCATCCGGTACACCCACGCAGCGGTCGACGGCGAGCGCGCCGGCGTGGAGGGGACCTACGCGCTGAGCGACAGCGGTCCGGGAACCAAGCTGTCCATCGAGCTCGCGGTCAGCGTCGACCTGCCCTTCCCGAGGATCGCCCGTCCGGCCGTGCAGGCGTCGATGCAGGGTGCCATTGCCGCCATGGGCGCGGGCTTCGGCCACAACCTGGACCGCCAGCTCAAGGCAGCACGCGCCTGAGCGGCCTCTCGCTGCTCGCCAGCGGTCGGCTGGTCACGCCACGGGCGGCGGGCCCAGGAGCAGGTCCGCTCGACTGCCGGTGCGATGGTGGACCGGCCGGTCGCCGTCGCGGGTCACCTGGCCACCTGCCCAACGGGAATCCGAGCGCAGGGGTCCGACGATGTCACGGTCACCGTCCGGCGTGCGGGCGTCCGGGAGCGCCAAGGCACGGTCCACCGCGTCGGCGACAGACGTCAGCGCATAGCGCTCCGGCAGCAGGTCGGTGAGGAAGTCCTGGTCACCACAGACCATGTCGTGGCGCAGGCTCTCCACCAGTGTGTGCACCGTGGAGGCCGGAGCGGCGGTCAGAACGGGCGCGAGCCGGCCCACGAGCCGGGTTGGCAGGAACGGGACGCTGACCTGGACGCGAGTCAGCCCGGCACGGTCGGCGTACAGCCGCAGCAGCCCTGCGTACGGCATCCGCTCGCCGCTGCCGATGTCGTAGGCGCGGCTCACCTCCGGTGCGGTGAGCGCACCCACGAGCGCCGTGACGACGTCGTTGACCGCGACCGGCTCGACCTCGCTGCGCATCCAGCTGGGGAGCACCTGCACGGGGAGATGCTCGCTGAGCTGGCGCATGATCTCGAACGACGTCGAGCCGCTGCCCACCACCATGGCGGCCCGCAGTGCCGTGGTGGTCACGCCGGAGTCAGTGAGGATCTCCTCCACCTCGAGCCGAGACCGCAGATGCGCAGACAGCTCCTCGTCCGGGACGTCGGGGACCAGGCCTCCGAGGTAGACGACGCGGCCGACACCGCAGCGCACGGCCGCATGGGCAGCGTTGTAGGCGCCCTGGCGGTCCCTGGCTGCGAAGTCGTCGCCCCCAAGGCCATGGACCAGGTAGTAGAGGACTTCGGCGTCCGCGCACGCCCGCCGGACCGCTGCCCGGTCCAGCACATCCATCTGCACGGCCCTGACCCGACCGGCCCACCAGAACCGATCAGCGGACGCGAGGTGGGTGAACGTAGCGGTCACGTCGTGGCCGTCGGCCACGAGCGCCGGCACCAGTCGGCTCCCGACGTAGCCGCCGGCGCCCGTCACGGTCACTCGCACGAGACACCCTTCCGCTGAGGCGTCGCGGCGGGCGCCACGCGCCACGTCAAACTACCCGCGCAGGCTGGGCGTCATGCGCCACGTCAAACGACCCGCGCAGGGTGGGCGTCATGCGCCACTGTCCCGTGGGCGCCGCCAGGCGGGCGCGGGGTGCGCGGACCATGTCGACGGTCGGACGCACACGTCTCAGGTTTCGTCGGTTGCCGCAGGGATCGTGGACATCTCCGGCCGCCCGCGTGACAGCGCTTGCGTCGCCTATCGAAACTCGATACGTTTTCATCGTAAAACGATGGAGGATGTCATGGGAAAGCTGACCGTGCGCGCCCTGCGTGCCGTGCTCGTTGTGGTGCTCGCCGGCACGGTGTTCGTACAGGCATCTCTGCTGTGGGCGTTGGCCACTGACCCGGAGGATGGATCGCTCCCGCTGACCCCGCTGCGCGTGACCACGATCCTGGGCATGGTGTCGGTGCAGGTCGCCCTGGTCTGCATTTGGCGGCTGGTGACGATGGTGCGACGCGGAACCGTGTTCTCGGACGCCGCCTTCCGGTACGTGCACGCCCTGATTGGCGCGATCGTGGCGCTGGCGCTCGTCTGGTTCGCAGTCACCATCCTCAATGCGCCGGGCCAGCGGGCCGACCCGGGCGTCACAGTAGTCATGGTGGGGATCGGCGTGGCCATTCTGGGGGTCGCCCTCATCGTGCTTGTGCTGCGGATGTTGCTCGCCCAGACCGTTGCGCGCGACGTCGAAGCGGCACAGATGCGGGCAGAGCTGGACGACGTGATCTGATGCCGATCGCCGTCGATATCGACGTGATGCTGGCCAGGCGGAAGATGTCCGTGGGCGAGCTCGCGGGCCGCGTCGGGATCACGCCGGCCAACCTGTCGGTACTTAAGAACGGCCGCGCCAAGGCGGTGCGCTTCGCGACGCTCGCGGCGCTCTGCGAGGTGCTCGAGTGCCAGCCAGGCGACCTACTGCGCTGGGAGGCCGAGGACGCTCACACGGAAGATGCGCCCCGGGGCGTGCGTGCAGACGCCTAGCACCACCGACCCCCAAGAAGGGACGGTGGACCGGGTGGCCGTGGATTGTCGATCATCCGTAACACCGTTGCGGCGAGGGCTCGGCCCGCCTGGGCATCACGCTTCGACGCCGCAGACGTCCCCTCATACGGACCCAAGGTTGAGTCGACAGGAGCTGTGCCATCAGCCCGGAACAGGGCTGGAGCCAGCTTCCGGCCAGGTGCACTAGCGGTGGATGCCGTTGTGGAATAGGAATGGCAGCGCGACACAGGGTCGTGTCGTGACCTCAACCCAAGGGAGTAGTGCCATGAGCGAGACCCCGATGGACTCGACCGGAACCGGTCAGGACGGCGACCTCCAAGGCGGCGGCCACGGCCCAGCTGACGGAGGTGCGGAAGGTATGGCGGGCGGTGCTGATGGCGGCGCGGATGGCGGCGCGGATGGCGGTGCTGATGGCGGTGCTGATGGCGGTGCTGATGGCGGTGCTGATGGCGGTGCGGACGCGGGTGCCGGCCCTGTGTCGGACCTTGCCGAGGGCGACGACGTCTCCACAGGAACCGACGGGGTCGGGGGTGGCAACGACTCGACGAGCAGCGTTCTCGAGGACACCCTTGGCGCCGGCGGCGACCCTGACGAGGTGAACCGCGGCCTGTAGACGACCTCGACGCTGTCCGGCGGGGTGTCCGCCGCCACGATCGGTCACGCCGCGCTGCGTCGGCTGGTCGCCACCCGGTCCCCGAGGTTCGCCCAAAGGTACTGGGGGCAGCGCCACCCGCGGCCAGGGCTCCCGACCTGCCCACCAGGTTCGCGGACGAATGCCGCCAGCAGGTCCTCCCCCTTCGAGTGAAGTCGGTAGGACCTAGTCATCACTCCACGCATTCTCCACGTACCCCCCCCCCCCGTGGATGGCCGGTTTCGGCGCATCACAGCAGGACCCCGCGACGTCTACGAGAAGGGCCCCTGACCGGCATACGTGCTGGTCAGGGGCCGTTCGTGCACTGGTGGCAGGTGAAGGATTCGAACCTTCGTAGCTTTCGCGATGGATTTACAGTCCACTCCCATTGGCCGCTCGGGCAACCTGCCTGGTGCGCGTGGAAGGATAGCAAGGACAGCCACGATTGCCGAAACTGGCGGGCGCGCGCGCAGGCCTGCCCCAGGAAGGACACGCCACCATGGCCGACAGCTCGTTCGACATCGTCAGCAAGATCGACCACCAGGAGGTCGCCAACGCGCTCAACAGCGCCGCGCGAGAGGTCGCGACGCGGTACGACTTCAAGAACGTGGGTGCCTCGATCGAGGCCAGCGGGGACGACAAGGTCGTGATCAAGGCCAATACCGAGGACCGCGCCAACGCGGTGCTGGACGTGTTCCAGACGTGGCTGGTCAAGCGGAAGGTCTCCCTCAAGCACCTGGACGTCCCGGAGGCGGGCCCGCGCCTCTCGGGGAAGGAGTACCGGCTCGAGATCGGGCTCAAGGAAGGCATCTCGCAGGAGAACGCCAAGAAGATCGGCAAGATCATCCGCGAGGAGGGGCCCAAGTCGGTCAAGTCCCAGATCCAGGGCGACGAGCTGCGGGTGACGAGCAAGTCTCGCGACGACCTGCAGGCCGTCCAAGCGCTGCTCAAAGGCAAGGACGACCTCGACCTGGCCTTGCAGTTCACCAACTACCGCTGAGGCTCAGCGGCTGCGGCACGTTGCCGCTGGCCAGGGGCAACGGCGCTGGCTGGCTCATCCGGATGGCTGTTGACAGGGACCGACCCCGGCGGGAACGTCGCTGGAGCCGGACCTCGCTCGCTTCGTCAGGGACGCGCCCGGCCCCTCGGGCAACCGGCCGAGGGGGGTCACCATCGCGCAAGGGGCACCTGTGAAGAGAACCTCCCTGCTGGGCCGTGGAACGCGCCCAGCCCTCCGGGCCGCCGCGGCAGCCCTGCTTGCCGTCGCGAGCGCCACCGCAGCAGGAGCTGTGGCCGGCGCCACACCGGACCCGTCAACGGCTTCCAGCTGCGGCCACCTCACCGGCGCCAAGGCCCGGGTCGGCCACTTCGGTGGCATCGCTCGCGCGGTCGCTGTGAAGGCCAGCTGCCAGCACACCAGCGAGCCCGCGATCGGAACGCCGCCCCTGCTCTTCCACGGCGGGCCCGTTATGGGGACACACTCCACCGGAGCAGTCGTCGTCACGCCGATCTTCTGGTCGCCGGGGGGACACGCGATCCCCGCCGACTACCAGAACGTCATCACGAGGTACCTCGGGGACGTTGCGGCCGCGAGCGGTCAGCGCACCAACGTGTACTCGACGTTGACGGAGTACTTCGGAAGCAACGGCGCGATCCGCTACCGGGTGGCCCTGGGTGCGGCGCTGACCGACAGCAACCCCCTGCCCGCCAGCGGATGCTCTGTCGAGGGATCCGACAAGTCGAAGATCTACGCCGACCGCTCCGGCTACGACGCGTGCCTGGACGACGGCCAGATCATCGCCGAGACGGATACTGTGGTCAGCTCACACGGACTGCCGCGCGACCTCGCGCACATCTACGTCATGTTCCTGCCGAAGCACGTCGAGTCCTGCTTCTATCCTGGGTCGACCAAGACCGCGGCCAACTTCTGCACCATCAACCACCAGCCGAGCGCGGCCTACTGCGCCTACCACAGCCAGGCCGGCAGCGGCACCGTCTACGCGAACATGCCGTTCCCCATCTACCGCTCGCCCGTCGGCTACACCTGCGGCACGGAGAAGGACTTCGGCAGCATCCAAGCGCCCAACGGCAACCCGGACGCCGACGTCGAGATCAGCCCCACGAGCCACGAGATCATGGAGGCGATCACGGACCCGGACACGGTCACCGGATGGTACGACTCCAGCGGCTATGAGAACGGCGACGAGTGCGCCTACGTCTTCGGCCCGACCAGCGGCACACCTGGCCAGCTGTACAACCAGGTCATAGGTCCGCGGCACTACCTGACCCAGGAGGAGTTCAGCAACGCTGACTTCGCCCGCACAGGTGGCGGCTGCCTGCAGCACACCTGACGCGAGCCCACACACGTGTGCCGCGCGCGAAGCTCCGCGTGCGGCATACCTCTGTCTGGAGGACGGTCAGGCGGTGCCGGGCTGAACCCGCTCGGGCATCGCCAGGGTCGGGCCACCGAGGTCCGGGAACCGCAGCACCGAGCCGTCACTGTCGGTGTCGGGGTCGTCCCGGTCGTCGAGGGCGCTCGCCAGGCCGAGCGCCAGCCCAGCCATCTCGTGCTCGCCGATCCCGAGCCGCGCGGCGACCGCCCGAGCATTCGGCGGCCGGTTGGCGGGGTCCTTGGCGAGGCAGTCGTCGACGAGGTCGGCGAGGTCGCCGGGGATCCCGTCCGGCAGCGGCGGCGGCGGCTCGTTCACGTGGCTGAGCGCTGTGGCGACCGGGGTCCCCCGGTCGAAGGGGCGTCGGCCGGAGAGCATCTCGTGGGCCACGACGCCAAGGGCATACAGGTCGCTGGCGCCCGTCGCCGGCTCGCCGAGGGCCTGCTCGGGGCTGATGTAGTCCGGCGTGCCGAGCATCTCCCCCGCCCGCGTGTGGCCCGCCGCGTCCAGGGCCCGGGCGATCCCGAAGTCCGTCAGCTTCACCAGACCGTCGGGTCGAACGAGAATGTTGGCGGGCTTGATGTCGCGGTGGACCACGCGGGCCTCGTGGGCCACGCCCAGCGCGAGCGCGGCCTGGCCCACGAGAGAGCGGACCTCCGCAGGGTCCAGCGGGCCCCGGCGCTTGAGCAGCAGGGACAGCGGCTCGCCCTTCACCAGCTCCATGACGAGGAACGCCAGCCCGTCATCCTCGCCGTAGTCGAACAGCGTCGCGATGTTCGTATGCATCAGAGCGGCGGAGTGCACCGCCTCGTCTCGAAAGCGCCGTGCGAACAGCTCCTCGTGCCCGGTGTCCGGACGCATCACCTTCACCGCTACCGTGCGCTGGAGCACCTGGTCGGTGCCGGCCCACACATCCGCCATCCCACCGGAGGCGATCCGGGCTCCCAGGACGTAGCGGTCGCCGAGCACAAACCCCTCGTGCAACCTGTTCATCTGGGGAACTCCACCCAACACCTCCGTCGACGGAGGTGCACGTCAACCGACATCCGGAAACCCTCGCCTCGTCAAAGGGTACCCCCCGACGCGGGACAGCACGACTCGGCGCCACCCGCTCCGGTGCAGGAGCATGGCCCCTGACCTGGGACGATGCCAGGGGATGGACGCCCCTGGGGGGCTCCGCGGGAGCACTCAGCCGAAGGCCGCCCGCGACCTCAGCGCCTCCGTCAGCTCCGACTGGCAGTCCACGACGGCCCGTCGGACGGCGGGGCTGAGGTCCTCGCGCAGGAGGCACCGCTGGCTCAGGAGGAGGGTCGCCTCCTCGGTCACCCTCGCCGGGTACGCGAGCGTGGCCACCCGGGCGAGGGCGTCGTCGCCGACCCACGCCGTCATCGCCGGCACATCGCTGAAGTAGCGCGGCACGTATGGCCGCACCACCGAGAGGTCACGCGCGAGCCAGAAGCCCTGCGCCAGGGCGTTGAGCTCGTAGTTGGAGCGGTTCCTGTTCGCCGTGAGCTCGGTCCAAGCCCATTCCTTGGCTTCGGTCGACGGCATGGATGCCCGCGCCGTCAGAGCGGAGAGCCGACCCTGGAGAGTGTGGTCGGCGGCGGCAGCCTGCTCGACGAACGCGTCGTCGACCAGGCCGCGAGACGCCAGGTTCCGGATCGCGATCCAGCCGAAGTCGTCGTCGTGCGTGACCCCGGCCGGTCGGTCGCGGCCGGCGGCCCACGCCCGCAGCGTCCCCTCGTCGTCCGTCGAGCGCGCCACGGTGCGGGCGGCCACGACGGCCCTCGTGGACCCGGTGGAACCCGTCCCGACCGCCGTCAGCACCGCGGTCGCGGCGCGCGCGACAACCGTGTGCGCCCAGTCCTGTTCGCGCTCGGGGAGGAACATGGGGACGACCCGGGAGAGCAGCGCAGTGGCCGTCCGGCTGAGGATCGAGTCGTTGACCTCCCGGGGCCAGGCGTTGGCGAAGGTCTCCACCAGGAGGCGCGGGTCCACCGCTCCGAGGCAGAGGCCGTCGATCAGTGCCACCCACACCACGGCGCGGGCCTGGGGGTCCGGTACGTCGCCCAGGGCGAGGGGCACGACCGCAGCGGACTTCGAGTCGAGGACGACCGTGGCCCAGGTCAGGTCCGAGGCGTTGGGCACGACCAGCTCCGCGGCCGACAGGACGTCTGCGGACGGGACGGCCGTCCGGTCGCCGGTGGTGGAGATGGCCACCCGGCAGGTCTCGCGTCCCTGGGTGAAGCCGGCGATGTCCAGGGAGTGCGGCCGGTCCGCCGGAAGGCCGTGCGGCGCACTGCGTTCCAGGACGCCGGCCTCGCGGTCGTAGGCCAGCACGTCGACCCCTGCCGTCAAGAGCCAGCCCCGAGTCCAGTCGGTGAGCTCCCTGCCGGACGCCTGCTGCATCGAGTCGATGAACTCTGCGAGTGTCCCGTTGCCGAACGAGTGCTCGCGCAGGTAGGCACTCACGCCGGAGATGAACGCCCCGTCCCCGACATGCTCGATCAGCTGTCGCAGGGCGGCCGAGCCTTTGGCGTACGAGATCCCGTCGAAGTCCTGTAGGGCGGCGTGCGCGTCCAGGGCCGGCGAACCCGCGACCGGATGGGTTGACGGGGCGCGCTCCGCGGCATACCCCCACGGTTTGCGAGCCACCGTGGAGTCCACCCAGGCATCCGTGAACTCGGTGGCCTCGACGCAGGTGCGGTGGGCCATGTACTCCGCGAAGGACTCGTTGAGCCACAGGTCGTCCCACCACTGCATGGTGACGAGGTCGCCGAACCACATGTGCGCCATCTCGTGCGTGATCGTGCTCGACCGCGACAACAGCTCGTCGCGAGCCGCCGCCCCTCTGAAGACGTAGGTGTCGCGCAGCGTCACGCAGCCGGGGTTCTCCATGGCCCCGGCGTTGAACTCGGGGACGAAGACCTGGTGGTACTCCCCGAACGGGTACCGGATGCCGAAAAGGGAGTGGTAGTAGTCCAGCCCGGCTTTCGTCACGTCGAACATCTGCGGCGCCTCTCGCTCCAGCGCCTCCCGCAGCGAGGCCCTGGCGTGGACCCCCAGCGGTATGCCGTCGTGCTCGTCGCGCACGGAGGCGTAGGGGCCGGCGCAGACCGTGACGAAGTAGGTCGCCAGGGGCAGCGTCGTGGCCAGCTGCCAGCGCCCTGGAAGGACCTGGGTGGCGGCGCCGTTGCCGAGCACGACCCAGCCGGTGGGCGCCGTGACCGTCAGCGTGTAGGGCGCCTTGAGGTCCGGCTGGTCGAAGCAGCCGAAGACCCGCGGTGCCGCGTCGAGGAACAGGTGGCCGTAGACGTAGTGCTCGCCGTCCGCGGGGTCCGCTGCCCGGTGCAGCCCCTGGCCGTCCCGGCTGTACGACATGACGGCGTGGACCTCGAGGACGTTCGTGTCGCGCAGCCCCGGGAGCTCCATCCGCCCGTCCCGCACGGCCGCGGCGGCGAGGGCTTCTCCGTTGAGCACCAAGGCGCGCAGCTCCACCGGACGGACGTCGAGGAACGTCGTCGAGCCGGGCTCGGTGCAGGTGAACTCGATGGTGCTACGGGACAGGAAGAGCTCCTCGCCTTGGTCGAGGTCGAGGTCGACCGCCATGTGCGTCACGCGCACCAAGGCGGACCGGGCGCGAGCTTCGGCGCGGGTGAGCGAGGGCATGAGAGCGATTCAACCATCAGCGTCCGGCCCCCGGCGGGTCGCCATGACGGACCTCCATCTGCTGACGGACAGCAGCCCCCGGCCGTACGGCCGGGGGCTACTGGCGTCACTCACCGCAGAGCGGTGGGTCAGATCGGGCGAACCTTCTCCGCCTGGGGGCCCTTCGGGCCCTGGGTGATGTCGAACTCCACCCGCTGTGCCTCGTCGAGCGAGCGGTAGCCGCTGGACTCGATCGCGCTGTAGTGCACGAAGACGTCAGCGCCGCCGCCGTCCTGCTCGATGAAGCCGAAGCCCTTCTCGGAGTTGAACCACTTGACTGTTCCCTGTGCCATGGGATCTCTCGTTTCTCTTGGCCGATGCGGACGCGGACGCGACCACAAGCTGCGCACATCACCACGACACGGACGAACCGCCGTACCCAAAAGGGCCCGCACATTGGCGGGCCCGCTCAGACGAGGAACTGCAACTGCAACTGCGGCAAGCCTACCAGCCTCTGAGGGACCGTGGGGTAGCCCCCACCGGTGGGTCGCGGGGTCCACTTCTGCGACCCGGCTCGCTCAACGCTGACGGAAGCCGTATGCCTGCTGCTCCAGCCTGGCGATGCGCTCGGTCATCGGCGGGTGCGTTGAGAAGAACCGCGAGACGTCCTGCGGGCGGAACGGGTTGGCGATCATGAGGTGGCTCGAGTTCTGGATCGCGGGGGTCGGCTGCAGAGGCGCCCGCGCCACCCCGACCTCGAGCTTGCGCAGGGCAGACGCCAGAGCCAACGGGTCCCTGGTCAGCCGGGCGCCATCCTCGTCCGCGTCGAACTCGCGGGTCCGGCTGATCGCCATCTGGATGAACATCGCTGCGAAGGGCGCCAGCAGCGCCATCGCCAGCAGAGCGAAAGGGTTGGGCCGGTCCTCGTCGTTGCCGCCGCCGCCGAACATGCCCGCGAACATGAGCATCTGGGCCACCGAGGTGATGACCCCGGCGATGGCGGCGGCGACCGAGCCGGTCAGGATGTCTCGGTTGTAGACGTGCATGAGCTCGTGCCCGAGCACGCCACGCAGCTCGCGTTCGTCCAGCAGACCGAGGATGCCCTCGGTGCAGCACACCGCGGCATGCTCGGGGTTGCGGCCCGTGGCGAACGCGTTCGGAGCAGCCGTGGGCGAGATGAAGAGCTTCGGCATCGGCTTGCCTGCCGCCGTCGAGAGCTCGCGCACGATGCGGTACATCGCTGGAGCCTGAGCCTCGCTCACCGGGTAGGCATGCATGGCGCGGATCGCCAGCTTGTCGCTGTTCCAGTATCCGTAGGCGGTGGTGGCGACGCCCAGGAGCGCGAAGATCCACAGGAAGGAGGCGTTTCCGGTGGAGCTGGAGATCACTCCGCCGATGGCCAGGAGGAGGGCGAAGGCCGCGCCGAACAGCGCCGCGGTCTTCAGCCCGTTGAGGTGGTTGTGCATGTCAGCGTCAACGCTCCCTGCGGGGCCGGCGTTCCCGCTGGGCAGAGCCGCCTGAGCCCCCTAGCCCACCAGCCCGAAGAGCAGCTGGGGCATGACACTGGTAACGACCAGGGCCGTGCTGCAGAGCAGCAGAGCGGCCAGGTCGGCTCGCCGCAGGCGACGCCCCGCCGGGCGTGCAGCCGTCCCTGAGCCGGCCGCGTCGGGGTCACGCAGCAGCGTGCCGAACCAGCGCAGGTACACGGCGATGCCCAGCACCGCGTTGGCGACCGCCACCAGGGCCAGCCCCCACTGGCTCTCGCCGACCACTGGCCGCAGCACGAACACCTTCGCGACGAGGCCCACGAGGCCCGGTGGGAGTCCTGCCAGCGACAGGAGCGCGAGCCCCAGCGCGGCTCCCAGCAGCGGTCGCGTCCGCAGCAGGCCGGTGTAGCCGACCAACGTCCGGCGGCTCTCCTGGGGACCGTCCAGGGAGCTGGAGGGCCCGAGAATGTGCACGACGACGAAGGCCACCAAGGTCGCGATCACATAGGCCAACAGGTACGCCGCCGCCGCCGGCGCCGAGCCGGGGTTCAGGGCCGCCAGGGGCAGCACCACCCAGCCGGCCTGGGCGACCGTCGACCACGCGAGGAGCCGGACGGGGTCGTCCTGCACGAGAGCGAGGACGTTTCCGAGGGTCATCGACCCGGCAGCGAGCACGCCGACCGCGACGAGGACCAGCGACCCTTCCTGGGCCAGCGGGCGGAGCACGACGAGCAGGGCAGCCAGCGCGGCAACCTTCGAGGTGGCCGCCAGGAACGCCGCGACGGGCTCGGAGCCGCCTGCGTACGCTGCCGGAGTCCAGGCATGGAACGGCACCAGGGAGAGCTTGAAACCGAGACCCGCTACGAGGAGCAGCACGCCGAGGAGGAGCACAGGGCGACGTTCGGAGCTGGCGAGGGCTTGCTGAGCCGCCCCAGATGCGAAGACGGCCTCGCCTGTCGCGACGAGCCACAGCGCCGCACCCAGGGCCACCATGGAGAACGAGACCAGCGACGTGGTGAGCAGGGCCAGCGCCCCTCGACCGGCCGCCCTCGTCCCGCGCAGGGCGACGAGGGCGATGGCGGGAAGCGTGGCGAGCTCGAGACACACCAGCCACGAGCCGAGGTCGTGAGCGGCGGCGACTCCGGCCGCCCCAGCCGTGGCCCCCAGGACCAGGCACACCACGACGGCGGGCCCCCCACGAAGGGCACGACGGTCGTGGTGGCTGGGCCACACGAGGAGCAGCACGACGAGGGCGGACAGCAGGGCCCCCACCTGCAGGGCCCCTGCCACCGCACCGGCCTCGTAGAGGCAGGCGCCTTCTGGCGCCGGCAGGCAGAGGGTTCTCAACGGCCGGTCGCCCGTGGTCGCGATGGCCGGTACGGCGGCTGCCGCCCCGACCAGGAGGGCGACCAGCCCGACGGCTGCATGCACGCGCGTCAGGGCGGGAGCCACCGCGTCGAGTAGCAGGACGAGGATGGCGCCGCCGGCGGGCGCGAGCACGGGAAGCAGGAACGGCCAGTCGACAGCCACCAGGGAGCTCACGGCGCGGCTCCCACGATCGAGGCCACGGCGCCGCCCGTCAGCGCGAGCAGGGGACCGGGGACCACGCCGAGCCCGATCGTCGACACGACGAGCACCGCCACGACCAGCCACTCGCTGCTTCTGGTGTCGGCGATCAGTGGGACGTTCCGGTCGCCCGCCCACACCACCCGGGCCACCCGCAGGGCGTACGCCGCTGCCAGGACGGTCCCCACTGCGGCGACCACCGCGAGCGTCCGGAACAGCGCGAGGGGGCGACCCTCGGCCGACCATGCCGCGTACACACTGAGGAACTCGCCCCAGAAGCCGATGAGCCCGGGCAACCCGAGCGAGGCTGCCAGGCCCACCACGAGAGCGAAGCCGAGGCGTGGAGCCACCTCTCGGACCGCAGCACGGGAGGTCTCGAGGTCCGCGTCGCCCCACCGCTCCTTGAGGCCACCCACCACGACGAAGAGGAGAGCCGAGACGATCCCGTGGGCGACGTTGGCGAACAGCGCCGCCTGGAGACCCGTGCGCGTGCCGCTGGCAAGACCGATGACGACGAACCCCATGTGCGCGACCGAGGAGTAGGCCACCAGCCGTTTGAGGTCCCGCTCGACGAGGCAGGCCAGGCCTCCCCACAGGATCCCCACGGCGCCGAGCACCGCGAGCACCGGCGCCACCCGCGCGAACCCCTCGGGGACGCTCGCCAGGGGCAGCCGGACCAGGCCGTACGTCCCCATCTTCAGCAGTACCGCGGCCAACAGGACCGACCCAGCGGTCGGTGCGGTGGTGTGCGCCGGTGGCAGCCAGGTGTGCACCGGGAAGACAGGCACCTTGACGGCCAGTCCCGCTACCAGCAGGGCGGCGATGACCGCCTGCGTGTGTCCCGGTATGCCGTGCCCTCCCCCGCGCGCCAGGACGTCGAGGTCGGACGTCCCGGCCTTGGCGACCAGGGCCAGGACCCCGACCAGCATGAGGGTCGAGCCGAACGCCGTGTACAGGACGAACCGCGCCCCAGCGCCGGCCCGCTCGGCAGGCCGGTGTGCGTCGCCGTACCGGGTGATGAGGACCCACATCGGCACAAGCACCACTTCGAAGGCCACGAAGAACAGGACGGCGTCCCGGGCGAAGAACGTTGCCAGCGCACCGAACTCGACGAGCAGCAGGCAGGCGTGGAAGGCCGCCGACGTGCCACCTACCGGCGGTCTGTCGGTGGTGTGCACCACCACCGCGACGGTCAGCAGGGCGGTGAGGAGCAGCAGCGGTGCGCTGATGCCGTCCACAGCCAGCTCCCAGCGCAGCCCGAGCGACGGGACCCAGGGCCGGTCCACCGTCGGGCGGACCACGACGGCGGCCACGACGGCGACCAGGGTGACCGCGCTGGCGGTGGTGGCGAGCAGGTTGCTCGCGCGATGCGTCAAGGAGCGACCCGCGGAGAGCAGCCACACGGCCACGGCCGCCGGCACGACGAGGGCGGCGAGGATCACCACAGGAGGACCCCGGCCAGCGTCACCGCGACGACTCCGGCCACGACCCACGTCAGGCCCGAGGCGGCGCGCTCCGCCCGGTGGGCCCGCTGCGCACCGGTGCCGCCCCACCTGGTGGCCGTGGCCGTCCCGCGGACGTAGGCGTCGACCACCTCTCGGTCGAGGAACACCACAAGCCTGGCGAGCGCGAGCACCGGCCTGGCGACAGCCGCCACATACAGCCGGTCCACGCCGAACCCGCGGTCGAAGGAGGTGGCTCGCGATCCAACCAGCCGCGCGGCGGGGTCGCCGTCCGCCGCCCGAGAACGCACTGCCAGTGCTGCCCCCACGACCAGCAGCACGCTGACCAGGGCGAGGAGCCACCCGACGTGCCCACCGGTGTGCACCAGGGGGGTCAGCACGACCAGCCCTCCGACGACCGTGAGGACCGCGAGGACGGTGACAGCCGTTCGCACCGACGCAGGGGCCGAGTCGGCGTCGTGACGTGCGACATCGGCGTTCCGCACGTCGTCGAGCACCAGCCAGGCTCGCATGCAGTAGGCGGCGGTGAGCACTACGGTCAGCAAGGCCGCGACCAGTACCAGCCACGCGCGCGCCTCCCCCTGTGCCGCACCGCGTTCGGCGGCGGAGAGGACATGCTCCTTGGAGACGAAGCCCACGAGGGGCGGCACCCCCGCGAGCGAGAGGAGCCCGACGAACATCGCGGGCCGGATGAAGAGGTGCCCGCGGAGGCCGCCTCGCAGCGACGCCGCGGCGGTGCCTCCCATCCCCACCGCGAGCCAGCCGATGGCCAGGAACAGCAGCGCCTTGAAGAAGGCATGCGAGTAGAGGTGCAGCACACCGGCACCCGGGCCGTCGTGGGGCGGTGCGACCGCCAGGGCCGACAGCATCAGCGCCACCTGGCTCAGCGTGGAGTAGGCCAGCAACCTCTTCAGGTCGCTCTGGCCGAATGCCAGCATGGCGGACCACACCATGGTCACCGCCGTGCTGAGCGCCAGCACCCAGCGGGCGGCGTCGCTCGCGGCGAAGAGGTCGAAGAGCTGGGCGAGGACGAACGTCCCCGCCGCCACCATCGTCGCCGCGTGGATCAGTGCCGAGGCCGGGGTCGGGCCCTCCATGGCGTCCGGCAGCCAGTCGTGGAACGGGACCATCGCGGACTTGCCCAGGACCCCGACCAGTAGCAGCACCATCGGCAGCGTCGTGGGCTGGCCGGAGAACGCCGCCATCACCGCGGGGTAGGCCGTCGAGCCGGTGTGGGCCGCGAGGAGCACTACCCCCAGAACGAAGCCGACGTCGGCGAGTCGCGTGACGAGGAAGGCCTTGTGCGCCGCCCGCCGAGCGGTCTCCTTGCGGCTCCAGTGGCCGATGAGGAGGTAGGAGCACCAGCCCATCACCTCCCAGCCGACGAGGGTAAGGACCAGGTCGGCCGACTGGACCACGAGGAGCATTCCGGCGCAGAAGAGCGAGACGGTGGCGGCGAAGACCCCGTACCGGTCGTCGTCCCGCAGGTACCAGGCGGCGAACGCGTGCACCGCCCAGCCGACCACGGCCACGACGACGGCGATGAGGGCTGCGGGAGCACTCACCTGGAGCTGCAGAGGGATGCGGAGCTCACCGGCCGGCAGTGGCGCCATCAGCCCGACGTGGACCACGTGACCCGAGCCATGTGTCAGCAGCAGCTGCACCAGGGCCGCCGCCAGGGTCACCAACGACCCGGCCTGCGCCACCAGCCGGGACACCTTTCCGTCCGGGCGGCGGGCGACGACGAGGCCAAGCAGGGCCGCCAGGGCGGGGACGAGAACGACCACGCGCACGGTCAGTGCGCTCATGGACCGGGCTCGCTCAGGTCGATGTCACCGCGTCCGCGGAAGACGGCGAGCACGACGGCGAGCGCCACGCAGACCTCCGCGGCTGCGATGGTGATGACGAAGAGGGTCAGGACGTTCCCCGCGGCCCAGCGGTCCCCCGCGGTGGCCCCGACGGCCACGAGGAGCACGTTGGCGGCGTTGAGCACCAGCTCCACCCCGATGAGCACCAGCACGGCGTTTCGCCGGGCGAGGATCCCGAACGTGCCCAGCCCGGCGAGGATCGCGGCGAGCAGGTAGGGCCCGGCGAGATGGATCACGCCCGCTCCCCCGCCGGCTGAGCTGGCAGCTCCCCGGCCGACTGAGCCGTCGGCCTCCCCGCCATCTCCGCCAGCGGCTTCCCCACTGGGTCTCCCGCCGACTCCGCCAGTGTCTGCGCAGCGTCGGGCCCTTGACGATCGGCCATCCGCGACACCGCCAGGGCCGCGACGAGCGCGAGGAGCAGGAGCACGGAGAGGATCTCGAACGGCCAGACCCAGGTGCCGAAGAGCGCGGAGGCCAGGTCACCGGTGGCGGTGCCGGCGCGGCGGCGGGCAGGCCCCGCCAAGGGCAGGAGCGCCGCAGCCACGAGCGTTGTGACGCCTGCGGCCAGGAACGCGGCCAGGACGCGGTGCAGCGGACTGGTGCTGATGTCCGGGTTGGGGCCGATGGGTGCCCGCGTCAGCATCAGGGCGAAGAGCACGAGGACGACCACGGCGCCGACATACACCAAGAGCTGCACCAGGGCGACGAACTCGGCACCGAGCACTAGATAGCAACCGGCGACCGAGCCGAGGCACACCACGAGCCAGAGGGCCGCGTGCACCACATGGCGCGTCGTGACGGCGAGGAGCCCGCTCGCGGATGCCACGACACCCGCCGCGGCGAACGCCACGTCCAACGCCGTCACTTCTGGTCCTCCCCCTCGGGAGGGGGCGTCGGACGCGCCTGCGCCTCGGCTGCGGCCGCCTCGCCGGGGGTGGCGCCGGCGGCCCCCGAGGGCGAGTCGTCGCCCACCGACCGTGTCGGGCGCGCGCGCTCCGCCCGCGCGCCAGCGGTTGCCCGTTCGCCCGTCACCAGCTTCGAAGCACCCCTTGCAGGTCTGGTGGTCGCCGCGATCTCGGCAGGATCGGCGGAGCGCTCGTCCAGGGCTGGGGGTGGCGGGACGGTGGGCATCCACTGGCCCAGTCGGCCCTTCTCGTGGAGCAGGTCCCGGATGTCCAGCTCCGAGTACTCGAACTCGGGGCTCCAGTGCAGCGCGTCGAACGGGCAGACCTCGATACAGATGCCGCAGTACATGCAGAGGCTGAAGTCGATCGCGAACCGGTCGAGAACGTTGCGCTGCCGCTCCCGTCCGCCCGGTGCCGCCGCGGGGATCGTCTCCTTGTGCGAGTCGATGTAGATGCACCAGTCCGGGCACTCGCGAGCGCACAGCATGCACGAGGTGCAGTTCTCCTCCAGCAGGGCGATGACGCCTCGGCTTCGCGGCGGCAGGTGCGGTGGGACGTCCGGATATTCGGCCGTGTGGGTCGGCCTCACCAGCGTCTTCGCCGTCGTGGCAAGACCTTTGAGGATTCCCGGTACGGCGCCGCGCGAGCTGGGCCTCGAGGCTTGGGTCACGCCGTCGTCACCACCCAGAGCCCCGTCAGGGCGAGCTGCCCCAGGGCAAGCGGAACGAGGACGAGCCAGGCGAGCCGCTGCAGCTGGTCCTCGCGCAGGCGCGGCCAGGCGACCCGTAGCCAGATGACGAGGACCGCGACCGCGAAGCCCTTCAGTAGCGTCCACAGCCACCCGAGCACGTCCGAGAACGCTCCGTGCCAGCCACCCAGGTACAGCACGGCGAAGAGCAGCGACATGACGACGATGCCGGCGTACTCGCTGAGCAGGAAGAAGGCGAAGCGCAGCCCGGTGTACTCGGTGTAGGCACCGAACACGATCTCGGAGTCGGCGACCGGCATGTCGAAGGGCGGCCGTTGCAGCTCCGCCACCGCGGACACGAGGAAGACCACTGCCCCGGGAAGCTGCCACAGCAGCCACCATGGACTCCAGGCCCCCGCGATGCCGGTCAGCGACAGGGAGCCTGCAGCCAGGCAGACGGAGGCGACGGCGAGCACCATCGGAAGCTCGTAGGACAGTAGCTGCGCGGCGGCGCGCATCGCCCCGAGCAGGGAGTACTTGTTCGCGCTGGCCCAGCCCGCCATGAGCGTGCCGAGGATGCCCACGGCGGTGACGGCCAGGACGAAGACCGCCGAGCCGGGCGCGGCGGCCGCCACCAGGTGCGGGGAGAGCGGGATGGCCGCCAGGGCAACGAGATACGGCACCAGGGCGACGGCCGGGGCCACCCGGAACACCCAACGGTCCGCCGCGGCCGGGGTGATGTCCTCCTTCTGCACGAACTTGACCCCGTCGGCCACGAGCTGCGCCCACCCGTGGAAGCCGCCGGCATACATGGGCCCCAAGCGGCCCTGCATGTGGGCCATCACCTTGTGCTCCGTCTGGCCGACCAGCAGCGGCAGGACGAGGAAGGCGACGAGGACGGCCAGCGCGCGAAGGGTCACCTCGATGGGCTGGCTCACCGCGGCCCCCACTGCGGGTCGGGGACTCCGGGTGCCGAGACGCGGCGGCGACCTGTGGGTCTGGCGTGCTCGCTCTCCCCCGGCTCCTTGGCTCCAGGCCAGGGCTTCGAGGCGCGGGCTGCCAGGACGAAGGACTTGCGCAAGGGGGTGCCTTCGAAGCCGTCCGGGAGCAGGAGTGGGCGGAGCCCGAGCTCGGTCCCGTCATCGAACCCGTCGAAGTGGAGCCCGAACATCTCGTGCGTCTCGCGCTCGTGCCAGGCGGCGCCGCGAAAGAGCGTGGTGATGCTGGCCAGCGGCTGGCCTTCCGGCACGCGGGTCACCAGCATGAGCCGCCGCAGGGACCCTGGCCTCGAGGTGTCCAGGAGGTGGCACACCACGTCCAGACCGGGCTCCTCCGAGTCGTCGCTCTGGTCCACAGCGGTCAGCCAGTCGAAGAACCGGTACCCGCTCGCGCGGGCCGCCGCGACGACCTCCGGCCAAGCCTCGGCCGGCACCTGCCGGCGCTCGAGCGTCACGGCGTCCCCCCTCCGCGCGTCGGCGGAGGCACCAGGGGACGGCTGACCTCCGCTGCCGAGGCGGTGCGGTGCGCGGCATACTTGGCGCGAACTCCCTTGGTGGTCAACGACTCAGCGGCGATCTTCTCCTGGAGCTTCAGGATCCCCTGGAGAAGCGCCTCCGGGCGCGGGGGGCACCCGGGCACGTACACGTCCACAGGGACGATCGTGTCCACGCCCTTGGTGACGCAGTAGGAGTCCCAGTACGGCCCACCGGAGTTGGAGCAGGCGCCGAACGAGATGACGTACTTCGGCTCGGGCATCTGGTCGTACAGGCGTCGCACGGCGGGGGCCATCTTGTCCGTCACGGTGCCGGAGACGACCATCAGGTCGGCCTGACGCGGCCCCGGCGCGAAGGGGATCACGCCGAGCCGAATGAAGTCGTGACGCGCCATCGAGGCGGCGATGAACTCGATGGCGCAGCAGGCCAGCCCGAAGTTGAACACCCACAAGGAGTACCGGCGACCCCAGTTCAGGACGACCTTGATGGGCTGCGGTGCGACGTCGTGCGCGGGCCCGAGCCGGGGCATCGGAAGCTGCACGGGCGCCATCAGAGCCACCTCAGCAGGCCACGGCGCGCCGCATGGACCAGCCCGACGACCAGCACACCGATGAAGAGAGCCATCTCGACCAGGGAAGCACGTCCGAGCCCGGACGTCCGCAGGACCAGGGCCCAGGGGAAGAGGTAGACGGCATCCACGGCGAAGATCACGTAGAGGAAGGCATACACGAAGTAGCGGATCTGCGTCTGGGCCCAGCCGCTGCCGACCGGGTCGACTCCGGACTCGTATGTCGTGAGCTTCGCGCGCGTCGGAGCGCGCGGCGCGAGGAGCCTGCGCGCTCCCATGGCAGCCACGAACAACAGGAGGCCGACGAGGACCACTGCTGCGATGACGACGTAGGGCGGCACGGTTGGCAGCCTAGTGGCCCGCCCCGACGGCGGCGCGGGGCGCGCGTCCACCCGGCGAAGCCAGCGGCCAGGGTGGGCATGGCATGTGACGGTGTGGGGCCACCCTGGACCAACGAGCCGTTGACTTCGAACGTATGTTCGAATACCCTGGAGCTATGACCGCCGCTGTTCTTGTCGCAACACCGCCGTTGGCGGTGCTCGATGGAGTGCGCCTCCTCCACGGCGTCCTCGACAGGATGGGCGATGGTCGCGGCGGCCGAGGGTCGACCTCCGTGGGCCGCGCTATCGCGGAGGTGGACAGGGCCATCAGGCGGCTTCAGGGGCTCCGCCTGTCGGTCGTGGCGGCTGCCGACGAGATCGATGTAGCGGGCGACTCGGGCATGACGGGCACGGGCGCGTGGCTCGCGGCACACACCCGCGCCGACGGATCCGCGGCAGCGGCGGACGTTCGGTTGGCGACTGCACTGGAGGAGGACCTGCCCGCGACGCGGTCTGCGCTGGCGGCAGGCGACGTCTCGACCGAGCACGCGGCCGTGATCGCTGCTGCTACGAAGCAGCTCCCCGCGGGCCTCTCCCCGGACGAGACGAGGGCGATCGAGGCCGCCTTGGTGGCTCGGGCGAAGCTCGTCGACCCCGGCACCCTTCGCAAGTCAGCGCGCCGGGCGCTGTCCGTCGCCCAGCGATCCACGGCAGCTGTCGACGCTCACGAGGACTCCGTATTGCGGTCCCAGGACGAGGCTGCATGGAGCAGGACCCGGCTCACGATGCACGACCACCCTGACGGCACGACCACGGGGCACTTCACCGTGCCCACCCTCGCCGCGGCCATCCTCCGCAAGACCGTCCAGCAGATGGCGTCGCCCCGGCGGTTCGCCGACCGAGCGGCTGCCGCCGGCGCCACGACAGCCGCGACCCAGCGAGCAGCCTTCGCCGAGGTGCACTGGGCTCAGCGGTACGGCCAGGCTTTCGTGGACCTGCTCGAGCACCTGCCTACCGACCGGCTCTCCGGCAAGGTGGCCGCCACAGTGGTGGTCACCGTCGAGCACGACCGTCTCAGGGAGCAGCTGGGAGCCGCCCATCTCGACACGGGTCAAGACGTGTCGGCCGGTACCGCCCGCCGCCTGGCCTGCAACGCGGGACTCCTGCCTGCTGTCCTCGGCCGCCGGTCGCTGCCCCTGGACCTCGGCCGCGCAGAGCGCTTCTTCACCGAAGCGCAGCGCGTCGCCCTGGCCACGGCCTACGACACCTGCGCCGCCTCCGGATGCGACCGCCCTTACGCCTGGTCGGAGCTGCACCACCACGCATCCTGGTCCGAGGGCGGAGGCACTGACCTCGACAACGCCATTCCGCTCTGCGGCCATCACCACCGGCGCATCCACGACCGTGGCTACCACCATCGCGTCGCGCTCGACGAACGCGGCACCAAGACCGTCAGCTACAGCAGACGCACCTAAACAGCGACACGCACCGTATGAGCTGGCCCCGCTCGAGGGCCGGTGTTGGGCTGCCCCCGGCTCGTGGGCCCGGCCGGCGTTCGGCCGTCGTGTCGCACGTCGCTCCTGCCGTGGCGGCAGACTACGTCGCCCCACGCCCGCCGCGCGCCGACGCCCGCTCCGCGCCGACGCCCGCTCCGCGTCGACGCCCGCTCCGCGTCGACGCCCGCTCCGCGTCGACTGGGCGTTCGGCCGCCCGCCAGTCCGCCACTGTGCCATCCTCGGGAACGCCCGAAGAGACGGTCTGGGGAGAGGTGGGAAGCGTGGACCTTGCGGCTACTGGTGCAGGGGCCGGCGCTGGTGCGCTGCTGGCGCGGTGGTGGTGGGTCATCGCCCTGGTCTTGGCATTCGCCGCGGTGTACCGGTTCGGCGCTGGGAAGTCGGCAGCATCACCCGCAGGCTACGGGTGTCTCGTCGCCGTGGTGATCACGACGGTGTTCCTCGCCGTGGTCGTGTTCTGACCGGTACCGCAGCGACCGGCCAAGAGCTACTCGTCCTCGAGTCCGCGAGCTCAGGCATCGACGGTGCCTCCGGAACGCCAGTACACGCCGTGGCGGCGGTCGAGGAACCCCTCCTCAACGAGGTACCGGCGCAGTGCGGCGACGTCGTCGTGGAATGCGCGGAGCGTGTTGTTGACCTCGGTCTCCTCGTAGGTGCGACCGATCTCGAAGCGCTGCGCGATGAGGTTGAGGACCACGAGCCGTTTGCGGATCCTCGTCGGGATGGCGCTGAGGCTTCCGTCCGGGCGGACGAAGGCGCGCAGCACGGCTTCCTGGTCGCGCAAGGCGTCATCGAGGGCTGGCCGATCCATGGGTCGACGGTAGCCAACCAGCCCCTAGGTTGGCCACGCGCTTGGACGGCACCGTTCCGGTGCCGACGCCACGCCGGCGGCGTCGCCTGAGCGCGCCGTTGGGAATGCCGTCTGGCGGGGGTAGCGGAGATGAAACGCTCGCGAAACACTGCCTTGGTCTACTGGGCGCCCCTGCGCCCGGTCCGAGGAGGCCCCGATGCACCTGTCCCCCGCGGACACCGAGAAGCTGCTCCTGTCCGTGGCGGGCATGGTCGCTCGGGACCGGCTGTCCCGTGGCGTCCGGCTCAACCATCCGGAGACCGTTGCGCTGCTGTCCACGTGGGTCATCGAGCGCGCGCGGGAGGGTGCCCTCGTGGCGGATCTGATGGAGGAGGGTCGCAGCGTGCTGAGCCGTGACCAGGTGATGGACGGCGTGCCGGAGATGCTTCCGGACGTTCAGGTCGAGGCCACCTTCCCGGACGGTCGCAAGCTCGTGACGCTCCACCACCCGATCGCCTGAACACGATGTCGGGGAGCAGGAGATGTCGATGAGCAGCACTACCTCGGGACCAGGCGCGGTCCGCGTGAGGCCCGGAACCGTCACCATCAACGCCGACCGTGGCGCCGACGAGCGGCTCAACCTCATCATCCTCAACGGCGGTGACCGCCCCGTGCAGATCGGCTCGCACCTGCATCTGCCGGACAGCAACCCGGCTCTGGAGTTCGACCGCGCTGCGGCGCACGGGTTCCGCCTGGACATCCCGAGCGGGACGTCGCTGCGCTTCGAGCCAGGCGTCAGCCGTGAGGTGGCCGCCGTGGCGCTGAGGGGCCGGCGACGCGTCCCGGGGCTCCAGCTCGGAGACCGCGGCAAGGAGGGTTCTCTCGATGGCTGAGCTCGACCGGGAGCGGTACGCCGCGCTGTACGGACCGACGACCGGAGACCAGGTCCGGCTCGGCGACACCGACCTCTGGGTCGAGGTGGAGGACGACCTGACCTTTGGCGGCGAGGAAGCAGTGTTCGGAGGCGGGAAGTCGATCCGCGAGTCGATGGCCCAGGGCGTGCGCACCAACGCCGACGGCGCCCTGGACACGGTCATCACCAACGCGGTCGTCCTCGACCACTGGGGCGTCGTCCGCGCAGACGTCGGCATCCGTCGGGGGCGGATCGTGGCTCTGGGCCGCAGCGGCAACCCCGACATCGCCGACGGCGTCCATCCCGACCTCGAGATCGGACCGGGCACGGACGTCATCTCGGGCGAGGGCCGCATCCTTACCGCCGGCGCGGTGGACCTGCACGTCCACTTCCTCTCGACCAGCCAGGTGCACGAGGCGCTGGCCGCTGGCGTGACCACTCTCGGGGGCGGCGGTACCGGACCCAGCGAGGGGTCGAAGGCCACCACCGTCACTCCGGGTCCGTGGCACCTCCAGTCGGTGCTGCGAGGCCTGGACCACCTGCCGGTGAACGTGCTGCTCATGGGCAAGGGGAACACCGTCAGCGCCGCGGCTCTGCGCGAGCAGGCGCTCGCGGGCGCCGCGGCATACAAGGTGCACGAGGACTGGGGCAGCACCCCCGCTGCCATCGACGCCGCGCTGCGTGCGGCCGACGAGCTGGGCCTGCAGGTGACGCTGCACAGCGACAGCCTCAACGAGGCCGGCTACGTCGAGTCGACCCTGCGCGCGATCGCCGGTCGGAGCATCCACGCGTTCCACACGGAAGGGGCGGGCGGTGGGCACGCACCCGACATCATCACGATCGCCAGCCATGCCAACGTCCTACCGGGCTCCACCAACCCGACACTGCCTCACACGGTCAACACGGTCGCCGAGCACCTGGACATGCTCATGGTCTGCCACCACCTCAACCCCGCCGTCCCCGAGGACCTGGCCTTCGCCGAGTCGCGGATCCGGGCCACGACCATCGCCGCCGAAGACCTGCTGCACGACCTCGGTGCGCTGTCCATGACGAGCTCGGACGCCCAGGCCATGGGGCGGATCGGCGAGGTGGTGACTCGGACGTGGCAGGTGGCGCATGTCATGAAGGCGCGGTACGGACCGCTCGGCGGGAACGGTCCGGCGGACAACGAGCGGGCACGGCGCTACATCGCGAAGTACACGATCAACCCGGCGGTCGCGCACGGCATCGACCACGAGGTCGGGTCGGTGGAGGGCGGAAAGCTCGCCGACCTGGTGCTGTGGGACCCGAAGCTCTTCGGGTGGCGCCCCGACCTCGTCATCAAGGCGGGCGCGATCGTGTATGCCGCGCTCGGGGACCCGAACGCGTCGATCCCGACCCCGCAGCCCGTCCTGATGCGTCCCGCCCTGGTGGGAGAAGGGCTGGCGGGAGGCGACCACGCGGTGGCCTTCGTCGCGCCTGCAGCCCTCGAGGACGGCCTCGCCGAGCGGCTCGGACTGCGCCGAGACCTGGTCGCCGTCCGGCCGACCCGGGACGTCGGGAAAGCGCAGATGGTGAACAACGACGCCACGCCGCGGATCGAGGTCGACCCCGAGTCCTTCGAGATCGACATCGAAGGCGAGCGCGTCGTCCCGGCACCGGTCGCTGAGCTGCCCCTCGCCCAGCGCTACTCGCTCTTCTGACGACGAACTGGGCGATCTGATGGTGACGGACGAACTGATGGCGACGGACGAACTGATGGCCACCTGATGGCCGTGGTGCACCCCGAGCTCGCCGCCCTCCTGCTGGCCGACGGACGGTTACCCGTGGGTGGCCACACGCAGTCCTCCGGCCTGGAGCCGGCCTTGCTCGCCGGGATGTCAGCGCAGCGGGTTCCGGAGCTCATCGGTACCCGGCTCCGGACCACCGTCACGGTCGACGCGGCAGTCGCCGTGGTGGCCAGGCACCACGTCCTGAGCGGCCTCTGCCTAGCAGCAGTCCAGGACGCCTGGGCCGCCCGCACGCCGAGCGAGGTGACGCGGGCGGCCTCGGTTGCTGTCGGCCGTGGACATCGCCGACTTCTCCTGCGGATGTGGCCTGACACGCTCTCGTCGGACGCAGTGCGAGAGCTGCGCGCTCCGTCCAGGCCGGTGGCGGTAGGAGCGGTCGCCGCCGCGGCCGGACTCGACCCCTGGGCGACGGCCCGCCTCGTCGCCTACGACGACGTGCAGGCCCTGTGCGCCGCGGCGCTCAAGCTTTGCCCACTCGACCCGCTCGACACCACGGAGTGGCTGCTCGCTGCGGGTTCGGCGATCGAGGTGATGGTGGCGTCCGTCGCCCAGCTCACTGCCCCTGAAGCCATCCCCGCTCCCAGCGCGCCACTGCTCGAGGCCTGGCAGCACCATCACCCCGACCATCCCCGGAGGCTCTTCAGTGCCTGACGCATCCCCTTCTCACAGCCCCGAGAGCCCGGGAAGCTCCATCAGCCCGCGGAAGCCCCAAAGCCCCGGCATCGCCGCCGGCCCCAGCGGCCACCCCTCGGACGGCGCGCCGGCGCCAGCTGCCGTCCGCGCACTGCGCGTCGGCGTCGCCGGGCCGGTCGGCACGGGCAAGTCGTCGTTGATCGCCCTCCTGTGCCGCGAGCTGAGCGAGGAGCTCCAGCTCGCCGTCGTGACGAACGACGTCTACACCGACGAGGATGCCCGCATGCTGCGGGCGGCGGGCGTGCTGGACCCCGACCGCATCAGGGCCGTCGAGACCGGCGCGTGTCCACACACGGCCATCCGGGACGACGTGACCGCCAACCTGCTCGCCGTCGAGGACCTGGAGCACGACTTCGAACCCCTCGACGTCGTCCTCGTGGAGTCAGGTGGCGACAACCTCACCGCGACGTTCTCGCCGGCCTTGGTGGACGCGCAGGTCTTCGTCCTGGATGTCGCGGGCGGCGGAGATGTGGTTCGCAAGGGCGGTCCCGGCATCGCCCGTGCGGACCTGCTGGTCGTGAACAAGACGGACCTCGCGCCCTACGTCGGGGTCGACGCGGCGCTCATGGCCCGCGAAGGCGCTCAGGTCCGCGACGGCCGTCCTGTCATCCCCCTCTCGCGCAGCGACGCGGCCTCCGTGGATGCCCTTTGCGCCTGGCTCAGGACGACGCTGGTCGCCCACCGAGCGGGGTCGCACACCCCTGAGGATCCGGGGCCCATGGCGCCTCATCACCATGCCGCCGGGCGGGCCCCTGCCGAGGGGCGGAGCCATACCCATGGACCAGCCGATACCCACGACGGCGGCGACGGTGTCCATGGGCACTGACCCGGAGCGGAGCGGACCGGTCACCCACGCCACGCGCGCGGGACGGACCACTCGGGTCGGTGTATGGCCGACGCGCACGGGCCCGCCTCGCCTGGAGCTGACGGCGGCGCTGCTCGCGCCTCGGGTCGTCAGGGTGGGCGGCGGGTGGGCGCACGTGGCGCTCGTGGCGACGACAGCCACGCTGCTCGGCGGGGATGAGCTGCGCCTGGACGTGGAGGTCGGTCCAGGGCTGCGCCTGGAGCTGCAGGACGTTGCGGGCACGGTGGCCTACCACGGTCGCGGTCGGTCGTGCCGGATCGACGCCCACCTCCGCGTGCATGAGGGGTCGGTCCTCACCTGGTCGGGCGAACCGCTCGTGGTCGCGGAAGGCGCCGAGGTCACGAGGTCTGTGCGCGCCGAGGTGGCAGGCGGTGGCCGTCTGCTCGTGCGCGACCAGGTGGCCCTCGGCCGCGCCGGTGAGAGAGGCGGTGACCTGCGCTGCCGGACCGACATCTCGTATGCGGGTCGGCCCGCCCTGGTGGAGGAGCTCGACCTCCGGTCCACCGCTGCCGAGGGCGCCGTGGCCGGGACGGCGCGCGCCTATGCGGTCGGGCCGCCCGACGGCGCCGGGGTCGTTCATGACGTCGGCGACCGGGTCGCTCTGGTGGGCATGGCGCGGGTCGTGGACACGGTGACCGCGGTGGGCTGGCGACCCGTCGCGGCTGTCGGGGGAACTGCTGTCGTGGCCACCGCTGTCGGGGCCGCCGCTGTCGGGGCCACCGCTGTCGGGGCCGCCGCGCGGGCCGACGCCGGAGGGCCGCCCACGGTCTTCTCGCTCGGGGTGCCGGGGGCGGTGGCGCGGACCCTCTCCTGCGCGGCGCACGAGACGTCGATGCCTCGGCTCTGGGCCGGGTGGGTCGCCCAGGTCAGCCGTGACGTCAGCGGTAGCGCCTCGGCGCCAGCCTGATCGGAACGCCCTAGGTTCAGTCCCCCTCGTCCAGGGACCGCAGCGGCCGGACCGCGGGCCCGTGCAGCACGGCGCCGTCGACGTCGAAGCGGGAGCCGTGGCACGGGCAGTCCCACGACCGCTCGGCGTCGTTGAACGACACGACGCAACCCATGTGGGTGCACCGGGCCTCCACCGTATGCAGCGCGCCGTCGTCATCGCGGTAGACCCCCAGCACCCGGGTCCCGTCACGTCCGACGCGAGCCTCCCCCGGATGGAGTGATCCCGGGTCGGAGGCGCCCGTGACGGCCTTGGCGTAGCCGCCCACCAGATGCCCCGCCACGGCGACGTTGTCCTTGACCAGTCCGGGGACCTGGTCCAGCGCGGCTCGGCCCGGGTCGAAGAGGGCCGCCCGATCCTCGTCGGCCCTACCCAGGACCAGGTCGGCCACGAGCCGGCCGGCGGCCGTGCCGCCGGTCATGCCCCAGAGGTTGAAGCCCGTCGCGACCCACAGATGCGAGGAGCCGGGGTGGTAGGACCCGGCATACGGCACGGCGTCGGGTGTCTGGAGGTCGTGCGCTGACCAGCGGTGGGTGAGCTCGTCCACACCGAAGTGGTCCGCCGCGAACTGCGCGAGGACGGCGTACCGGCGCTCCACGTCGGACACCGATCCGGTGCGGTAGTTCTCGCCACCCAGCAGGAGCCGTAGGCTGCCGTCGTCGCCGGGTACCGTCCGGATCGACCGCGAGCTGCTGGTGCAGAGGAACATGCCGTCCGGCGCCCGGGCCGGGTCCACCCGTCCGCTCACGACCAGGTCGCGGACCGGGGCGAGCCTGGCGAAGTAGCCACCCCGGTCGAGGATCGGGAAGTGCGTCGCCACCACGATGTCGGACGCCGACACCTCGCCCAGCTCAGTGACGACGGTCGTCCCGTCGGGGCTCGCGCCCCCGACGCGCACCCCTTCGAGGATCTCGCCACCGGCTGCCTCCACGCGTTCCGCAAGGTGGAGCAGCCAGCGCCGCGGGTGGAACTGCGCCTGGTCCTCCATCCGCAGCGCCGCTGCCACAGGGAACGGCAGAGGGGTGTCGTCGACGACGGCGGTACGCAGCCCCGCCTCCGTGCACGCGCGAGACTCCGTCTCGTAGGTCTCGCGGTCCTGGGGAAGCTCGGTGTAGAGGTAGCTCGGCCGGCGCTCCCAGGCGCAGTCCACGTCGTGGCTGAGCACCTGCGACTCGACCCACTCCAGGGCCTCCACCTGGGCGGCGGCGTACTCGGCTGCCCCGGCCCTTCCCTTGCGCCTGAGCAGCCGGTCGTAGCGCAGGCCGTGCTGCGCCGAGACCTTGGCCGTCGTGTTGCCGCTCACGCCGGCCGCCACCGTAGCCGCCTCCAGGACCACGACGTGTCGGCCTGCCTCCGCCAGCAGGCAGGCGGCTGTCAGGCCGGCGATCCCGGCACCGACGACCACCACGTCGGCCCTGCTCGGCACGACGGCGCTACGCCGATCGGGAGAGGGCGCGGTGTCGACCCACAGGGACAGGGGCGCGGGCAGGACCATGGCGGTTCCTCGTCTGTCGGCAGGGCGGTCGTTCCCCTCGGACCCTCCTCCTCACCGGCGGCCCACGCAATGGGGAATATCCCGGTTCGTCCCGTTGTCCGATATACGGGTTGGCCGTAAGTGGCCCTGCAGGTCGGCCTACCATGGAAGAAACCCCGCAGGCCGGGGCCGCAAGAGCAAGAACAGGTGGCGGAACCACAGATGAGCAGCAAGTCCGTCCAGCAGCTCGATCGGGTCGTGATCAGGTTCGCTGGAGACTCGGGCGACGGGATGCAGCTGACAGGTGACCGCTTCACCTCCGAGACGGCTGCGCTCGGGAACGACCTGTCGACCCTGCCCAACTTCCCCGCAGAGATCCGGGCTCCTCAGGGCACCCTGCCCGGAGTGTCGAGCTTCCAGCTCCACTTCGCCGACCACGACGTCCTGACGCCAGGGGACGCCCCGGACGTCCTCGTGGCGATGAATCCCGCCGCCTTGAAGGCGAATCTGCGCGACCTTCCCCGCGGCGCGACGATCATCGCCAACACTGACGAGTTCTCCAAGCGCAACCTCGCGAAGGTCGGCTACACCGAGAACCCCCTCGAGGACGGCACCCTCGACTCCTGGCACGTGCACTCCGTCGCGCTCACCTCGATCACCGTGGAGGCCCTCGCGAAGTTCGACTCCCTGTCCCGCAAGGACAAGGAGCGCGCAAAGAACATGTTCGCGCTCGGGCTGCTCTCGTGGATGTACCACCGACCCACGACCGGGACGGAGGCGTTCCTCGCCACGAAGTTCGGTGCCCGCCCGGACATCCTCGCCGCCAACCTGGCGGCCCTCAAGGCCGGCCTCAACTACGGCGAGACGACCGAGGACTTCGCGGTCTCGTACGAGATCGCACCGGCGACGATGCCCGCCGGCACCTACCGGAACATCACCGGCAACGTGGCGCTGGCCTTCGGCCTCGTGACAGCCGCCCACCGCGCAGGGATCCCGCTGGTGCTGGGGTCCTACCCGATCACGCCGGCGTCCGACATCCTGCACACGCTGTCGGGCCTCAAGCGGTACGGCGTCACGACCCTGCAGGCGGAGGACGAGATCGCCGGCATCGGCGCGGCGCTCGGAGCGAGCTTCGGCGGCGCCATCGGGGTGACGACCACCTCGGGTCCCGGAGTCGCGCTGAAGTCCGAGACCATCGGCCTCGCCGTCTCCCTCGAGCTGCCGCTCATCATCGTCGACGTGCAGCGCGGTGGTCCCTCGACCGGGCTGCCGACCAAGACGGAGCAGTCAGACCTGCTGCAGGCGATGTTCGGCCGCAACGGCGAGTCGCCCGTGCCGATCGTCGCGCCACAGTCGCCCGCCGACTGCTTCGACGCAGGCCTGGAAGCGCTGCGCATCGCCACGACGTACCGGACGCCCGTCTTCCTGCTGAGCGACGGGTACCTTGCGAACGGCTCGGAGCCGTGGGCCATCCCCAGCGTGGCAGACCTTCCCGACCTGACCGTCGAGTTCGCCACCGAGCCGAACGCCACCGACGACAAGGGCGGCGCCGTCTTCCATCCGTACCTGCGGGACGAGGCGACGCTCGCGCGCCCGTGGGCGGTCCCCGGAACGGCGGGCCTGGAGCACCGCATCGGCGGCATCGAGAAGGCCAACATCACCGGCAACATCTCGTACGACCCGGACAACCACGACCTCATGACGAGGCTGCGCGCCGCCAAGGTGGAGCGCATCGCGGACACGATCGGGCCCTTGGAGGTGGACGACCCCAGCGGCGAGGCGTCGGTGCTCGTGCTCGGGTGGGGATCGACCTACGGCCCCATCGCGGCCGCGGTGCGCAGCGTCCGCAACAGCGGCGGCACGGTGGCGCGGGCGCACCTGCGGCACCTCAACCCCTTCCCCGCGAACACCGGTGACGTGCTGCGGCGGTACGACCGCGTGCTGGTTCCGGAGATGAACATGGGCCAGCTCGCGTTGCTGCTGCGCGCGCGCTACCTCGTGGACGTCCACTCCTTCACGCAGGTCCGTGGCCTGCCGTTCACCACGGTCGAGCTGGCCGACGCCATCATGTCGCTGGCGCGGGGGGCCGACGACGACTCCATCAGTCCGGTTGCCACCCATCGAGGCCTCGCATGACCACACTGACTCACTCTGGTTCTCAGGAGCTCCGCGCATGACCATGCCAAACCGGCCCTGCTCGTCCTCCTTGCGGGCCTCGTTCCTTCGTCTCTCGGGTCCTCAGGAGCTCCTCGCATGACCACCGATCTCGGTATGCCGTCCACCGGACTCCCCCGGGGCACCGCGGGCGTCCCCCGGCTTCCGGACGACGCTGCCCGTCAGACCAAGCGCGAGTTCACCTCGGACCAGGAGGTGCGCTGGTGCCCCGGTTGCGGCGACTACGCCATCCTGGCCGCGGTCCAGGGTTTCCTGCCCGAGCTGGGCCTCAGGCGCGAGAACATCGTCTTCGTCTCCGGCATCGGCTGCTCCTCGCGCTTCCCGTACTACCTCGACACCTACGGGATGCACTCGATCCACGGTCGTGCCCCGGCCATCGCGACCGGGCTGGCCACCAGCCGCCCGGACCTGTCCGTGTGGGTGGTTACCGGCGACGGCGACGCGCTGTCCATCGGCGGCAACCACCTGATCCACGCCCTGCGCCGCAACGTCAACCTGAAGATCCTCCTGTTCAACAACCAGATCTACGGGCTGACCAAGGGTCAGTACTCGCCCACCTCAGAGCTGGGCAAGGTCACCAAGTCCACGCCGATGGGCTCGGTCGACCACCCGTTCAACCCCGTGTCCCTCGCCCTGGGCGCCGAGGCCTCGTTCGTGGCTCGCACCATGGACTCCGACCGCAAGCACCTCACCGAGATCCTGCGGGCGGCGGCCGAGCACCGGGGTACCGCGCTCGTCGAGATCTACCAGAACTGCCCGATCTTCAACGACGGCGCGTTCGACGTGATCAAGGACCGCACGGAGCAGGAGGCGCGAATCGTCCACCTCGCCGACGGTCACCCCGTGCAGGTCGGACCCGAGGCCGCCCGGCAGGTGCTCGTCCGTGCGGCGGGCGGCTCGCTGGAGTTCGTGCCGGAGGCAGAGGCGCAGGGACGTGAGGTGGTCGTGCACGACGCCGCCGCGCACGACCCGACGCAGGCGTTCGCCCTCTCACGCCTGGACTCGCCACAGATGACGCACGTGCCCATGGGGATCTTCCGCAACGTGGACCGGCCTACGTACGACGACCTGGTCCGGGCACAGGTGGAGGCAGCGATCGACACGGCTGGTGGCCGCGCGGGGGACGCCGACCTCGACGCGCTGATCCGCGGGCGTGACACCTGGACCGTCGCGTGACCCTTCGACGGCGGCTCGCGTGACGCTCTCGCCCCACGACCTGCACGACCGCTGAGGTGGACGACGGCGAACAGCGGCACGGCGCCGCGTACGGCTTGGTCGCGTACGGCATCTGGGGTGCCTTCCCGCTGTACTTCGCGGCCCTGCGTCCCGCGGGGGCGTGGGAGATCCTCAGCCATCGGATCCTGTGGACAGCGGTGCTGTGCACGCTGGTCCTCGTCGTACGAAAGGATCTGCGCTGGGCGCGGCAGCTCTGGCAGCGGCCTCGGCTCGGCCTCGGCGTCACCGCTGCCGCGCTGCTCATCGCGGCCAACTGGGTGGTCTACGTCGCCGCCGTTCTGGGCGGCCATACGACCGAGGCGGCCCTGGGTTACTTCCTCAACCCCATCGTCACCGTTGCCCTCGGCGTGCTCGTCCTAGGTGAGCGGCTGCGCCCCCTGCAGTGGCTCGCTGTGGCGATCGGCGCGCTCGCCGCTGTGTACCTCAGCGTCGCCGCGGGAGCTGTCCCGCTCATCGCTGTGTCGCTGGCCTGCAGCTTCGGGGGCTACGGGCTGGTCAAGAAGAAGATCGGGGTAACCCTTGCGGCCCTGCACTCGCTGGCCGCGGAGACGCTGGTGCTCACACCCGTCGCCGTCGTCCTCCTGAGCGTCCTGACGCTACGCGGCACGACGACCTTCACCGGGGACGGCGGGTGGCACACGGCCCTGCTCCTGCTTGCGGGCATCTTCACCGCGGCTCCCCTGCTGCTCTTCGCGGCGGCTGCCCGGCGGGTGCCGCTCGTGACGGTCGGTCTCCTGCAGTTCGTCACTCCCGTCCTGCAGCTCCTGTGCGGGGTGCTGCTCCTGCACGAGCACCTGTCGGCCCAGCGGTGGGTCGGGTTCGCCATCGTGTGGGTCGCGCTCGCCGTCCTCAGCGTGGACTCCCTGCGCAGCTACACCAGGCGCGCGCCCCGCGAGCTCCACGACCCGCGGCAGTCACCCGAACCTGCCCAGGCCCCCGACCGGCTGGCGACCTGACCTACCGGCCCGCCCCTTGGCGGGCGACCCGCAGGTCGCGCCCTCGCGCCTCGCCGCCTCACCCCCAGCCCGCCGACTTTGTCTGCGAAAACCCGCGTCCCGGCCCCGTAGAGACGTGCCGGCACGGCACGCCGCAGACAACGTCGCGCCACGCCCCCAAGACGAACGTCGCCCGCGGCCGAGGACGACGTCGCGCGGCGGCCCACGGCGACGTCGCGTGACGGCGACGGAGGTTGAGGTGCGGCGGCGGGATCAGCCGACGCGGGTGACCACACTGGTGGCCAGCGCCTGGAGCGCGTCCTTCGCCTCGCTGTCGGGGAGCGCGTCCAGCGCGTCCCGCGCCTGCTGGGCGACCGCGTGCGTACGCCGGCGCGCCTGCTCCATCGCCGGATGCCGCCGCAGGAGATCCAGCGCCTCCGACAGGAGCGCGTCCTGGCGCAGGTCCCCCTCGAGCAGGAGGGTCCGCAGCCGGGAGTCGGCGGCATCCTGGGAGGCCAGTACGTAGAGCACCGGAAGGGTCCGCTTGCCCTCTCGCAGGTCCGTCCCCGGCTGCTTCCCCGTGTCCTCGAGCTCGGAGGAGATGTCGATGAGGTCGTCGGCCAGCTGGAACGCCATGCCGAGCCGCTCGCCATATTCTCGCAACGTCTCCACGACCTCGGGGCTGCACCCCGCGAACATCGCCCCGTAGCGGGCGGCGGTGGCGATGAGCACCCCCGTCTTGTCCGCCAGCACGCCGAGGTAGTAGTCCACCGGGTCGTCCCCGGGACCGGCCGGCCTCGCGTCGCGGATCTGCCCGGCGCACAGCCGGACGAACGTCTGCGCCTGGATCTTCACGGCGGCCGCTCCCAGGTCGGCGATGATGGAGGAGGCCGTGCCGAAGAGCATGTCGCCGACGAGGATGGCCGTCGAGTTCCCGTACTTGGCGTTGGCGCTGGGAGCCCCCCGCCGCACGTCGGCCTCGTCCATCACGTCGTCATGGCACAGCGACGCCACGTGGGTGAGCTCCACGCCCGCCGCCGCGGCCACGACGTCGGGGTTGATGCCGGTCCCCAGCTCCGCGGCGAGCAGCGTCAGCAGCGGCCGGAACCGCTTGCCTCCCGCCTCGATGAGGTGGGTGTTCGCCTCGGCGAGGAACGGGTCCTCGTGGTCGATCTCCCGGCGGAGCAGGGCGTCGACCTGCTCCAGCCCTTCCTGCAGCCGTGCGGTGAGCTGGTCGGAGACGGTCGGAAGCGCCAGGACTGGTGGCGTCGGCGTCATCTCACCATGAACTGCGACGAGCGCTGCGCCAGGTCGAGGACCTGTGACGGCAGGACGCCCAGCACGACCGTCACGAGCGTGCCGATGGTGATGGCGAGGGTGGTGAAGGGGGACGCCACCTCGGCCACGACCGCCTCGCCCACCGGTGGCTCGGTGAAGTACATGAGCACGATCAGGCGGACGTAGACGAAGGCCGTGATGACGCTGCAGATCACGCCGATGATGACCAGGGCCACCCCGGACCTGCCGCCGGTCGCCACCGCGGGCGCGAAGGCCGCGTACTTCGCCGCGAAGCCCGAGGTGAGCGGTATGCCGGCGAAGGCGAGCAGGAGGAAGGCGAAGACCCCCGCCACCACCGGATGACGGCGGCCCAGGCCCGCCCACTGGGACAGGTGTGAGGCCTCCGAGCCGCTCTGGCGCACCATGGACACCACTGCGAACGCCGCGATCGTCATGAAGCCGTAGGCGACGAGGTAGAACAGCGTGCCGGCCACCCCTGTCCGGTCGAACGCGAGCACGGCGACCAGGATGAACCCCGCATGGGCGATGGAGGAGTACGCCAGCAGGCGCTTGACGTCCGTCTGCGTCACGGACAGCACCGCTCCGACGACCATCGTGAGAGCCGCCACCGCGATGACGCCTCCGCGCCAGTCCCAGCGGCTGGCCTGCACCCCCACGTAGACCAGCCGCAGGATCGCCCCGAACGCGGCGACCTTGGTGCAGGCGGCCATGAAGCCCGTGACGGGCGTGGGAGCGCCCTGGTAGACGTCGGGCGTCCACGAGTGGAACGGGACGGCGCCCACCTTGAACAGCAGCCCGACGAGGACGAACACCACTCCCGGCAGCAGCAGGCCCTCGAGGGAGCCGGAGGCCGAAGTGACGGCCTTGGCGATGTCCGCGAGGTAGACCGAGCCCGCGTACCCGTACAGGAGGGCGGCGCCGAAGAGGAAGAAGGCCGAGCTGAAGGCACCGAGCAGGAAGTACTTCAGCGACGCCTCCTGCGAGAGCAGGCGGCGGCGACGGGCGAGCCCGCAGAGGAGGTAGAGGGGCAGCGAGAGGACCTCGAGCGCGATGAACATCGTGAGGAGGTCGCCTGCCGCGGGGAACAGCAGCATGCCGACCACGGCGAAGAGCGTCAGCGGGAACACCTCGCTCGTCCCCAGGCCGGCCCGCAGTGCGGCCGCCTCGTGCGCCGAGCCGGGGATGGCCGCACCCATGGGGGTGAACGCGTCCGCGCCCTGCCCGCCGAACTTCTCGGCCATGGTGAGCACGCCGAGGATGGACATCGCGAGAATCGCGCCCTGCAGGAACAGCGACGGTCCGTCGATCATGACGGCCTGGGCGAGCGTGCCGCCACGGTGCGTCTCCTTGGCGGACACCAGCACGAGGACGGCCAGGGCCGCGACGAGGGTGACGAGAGAGAGCCCGACCTGGATCGAGTGCCGCAGCCGCCGGGGCGCGAACGCCTCGACGAGGACGCCGACGAGTGCACCGCCGATGACGACGAGGATGGGCGCGATGGCCCCGTAGTCCACGTCTGCAGCCTTGAAGGCAGCCGCCGGTACGAGGGACGGGGACAGGACCGTCAGGGCGGGCATCACTTCGTGCTCCCGTCAGCAGCGGAGGTGGGCGCGGGGTCGCTGACGCCCACGTACTGCAACGTCTTGGACACGGCCGGGTTGAGGAGGTCCAGCGCGGGCTTCGGGTAGAACCCGAGCACCAGGAAGGCCGCGACGAGGGGTGCCACGACGAGCTTCTCGCGCAGCGTGATGTCGAGCACCGGCGCGTCGAGCTCGGGCCGCGGGCCGGTCATCATCCGCTTGTACATCAGCAGGATGTACAGCGCCGCCAGGACGATGCCGACGGTCGCCACGATGGCGGGCAGCTTGTACCGCTGGAAGGTCCCGACCAGCACCAGGAACTCGGAGACGAACGAGCTCAGTCCCGGCAGGGCCAGGCCGGACAGGCCCGCGAGGAGGAACACTCCCGCCAGGCCTGGCGTGACGCGCTGCCATCCGCCGAAGTCCGGGATCCTCTTGCTCCCGCGGCGAGCCACCAGCATCGCGCCGATGAGGAAGAGGGCGGCTGTGGAGAACCCGTGGTTGAGCATGTACAGCGTGGAGCCGGCCCCACCGGTCGTGGTGAGGGCGAAGATACCCAGGACGATGAAGCCGAAGTGGCTCACCGAGGTGTAGGCGATCAGCCGCATGAGGTCGGTCTGGCCGATCGCGAGGAGCGCGCCGTACAGGATCGAGATGACGGCGAGCAGCAGCACGACCGGCGTGGCCCACTTGCTGGCCTCAGGGAAGAGCTGGAGGCAGAACCGGATCATCCCGAAGGTGCCGACCTTGTCGAGCACGCCGACCAGCAGGACGGCCGTCGCGGGCCGGGCCTCGGTGGCCGCGTCGGGGAGCCAGGTGTGCACGGGCCACATCGGGGCCTTCACGGCGAAGGCGAAGAAGAACGCCACGAACATGAGCCGCTCGGCCGTCGTCCCTAGGTGCAGCCCGGTGAGCTTGGAGACGAGGAAGCCGTCGGCGCCACCAGGGCCGTAGTGGTAGAGGGCGATGACCCCCACGAGCATCACCAGGCCACCGGCCAGGGAGAAGAGGAGGAACTTCACCGCCGCGTACTGCCGGCGGGGGCCGCCGAAGGAGCCGATCAGGAAGTAGACCGGGATGAGCATCGCCTCGAAGAAGACGTAGAAGAGGAAGACGTCCGTGGCGGCGAACACGCCCACCATGAAGGTCTCCAGGGCCAGCATGAGCGCGAAGTAGTTCTTCTCGCGCGACCCGCCCTCGGGGACGTCATGCCACGCGGCGAGGATGCAGACCGGGGTCAGTACCAGCGCCATGAGGATCATGACGAGGGCGATCCCGTCCACCCCCAGTGCATAGGACACGCCGAACTGCGGGATCCACTGGTGCCGTTCCGTGAGCTGGAACTGGGACTTCGAGCCGCTGTCGAACTGGAGGGCGGCGGCGATGCCGAGCACCAGCGTCACCAGCGAGAAGCCGAGTGCCACATGGCGTGCCCGGTCCGTGAGCCCGGTGGGCAGGAGCGCCACGACGGCGGCACCGACGAGCGGGACGAGCCCGACCACGGTCAGCCAGGGGAGGTTGGTCATCACTGGATCACCCACAGAGCACCGAAGATCAGGACGACACCGGCGAGCATCGTCAGGGCATACGAGCGTGCGAAGCCGTTCTGGAGCCGGCGCAGCCTGCTGGAGGTGCCCCCGACCATGGCCGCGAGCCCTCCCACCGCGCCGTCGACGCCGCGGTTGTCGGCGAAGACCAGCGCACGGGTGAGGTGGACACCGGGCCGCATGAAGACCCCCTCGTTCACGTCGTCCTGGTAGAGGTCACGGCGCGCTGCGCGGGTGAGCATCGACCCCACCGGCTGCACCTGCGGCACCGCGTCACGCCAGTACCGCAGCCAGGCCATCGCGACGCCCGCGGCGATGAGCAGAAGCGTCAGCACGGTGATGGCCGGCACCGAGAGCACGGCGCGCTCGTTCTCGTCGTGAGCGCCGACCACCGGCTCCAGCCAGGTGGTGAACATCCCACCGAGGGACAGGACGAGGCCGAGCAGGCCGGACCCCACCGCCAGCACCATCATGGGGACCGTCATCGTCAGTGGAGACTCGTGCGGGTGCACGTCGTCGCTCCAGCGGCGCTTGCCGTGGAAGGTCATGAAGAACAGGCGCGACATGTAGAAGGCGGTGATGCCGGCACCCAGCATCGCGGCGCCACCGAACACCCAGGGTCGCCAGCCCTCGCCGACGAAGGCCGCCTCGATGATCTTGTCCTTGGACCAGAAGCCGGAGAACGGGGGTACCCCGAGGATGGCCAGCCAGCCGAGCCCGAACGTCGCCCAGGTGATCTTCATGGCTCCGGACAGCCCGCCGAAGCGCCGCATGTCGACCTGGTCGTTCATGCCGTGCATGACGGAGCCGGCGCCGAGGAACATGCCAGCCTTGAAGAACCCGTGGGTCAGGAGGTGGAAGATGGCGAAGGCGTAGCCGACCGGGCCGAGGCCGGCCGCCAGCATCATGTAGCCGATCTGCGACATCGTGGAGGCGGCGAGCGCCTTCTTGATGTCGTCCTTGGCGCAGCCGACGATCGCCCCGAACAGCAGCGTGACGGCGCCCACGATGACGACCGCCAGCTGAGCGCTGGGCGCGTGGTCGAAGATGAAGCTGCTGCGCACGACGAGGTAGACACCGGCGGTCACCATGGTCGCCGCGTGGATCAGGGCCGAGACCGGGGTCGGGCCTGCCATGGCGTCGCCGAGCCAGCTCTGCAGCGGGAACTGCGCCGACTTGCCGCACGCACCGAGCAGGAGCATCAGACCGATGGCGGTCAGCACCCCCTCGTGCGCGTGGCCCGCCGCCTGCGACACGCCTGCGAAGTCGACGCGGCCGAAGGACACGAACATGATCATGATGGCGATCGACAGCCCGAAGTCACCGACCCGGTTGACGACGAACGCCTTGTTCGCCGCTGTCGCATACGCCGGGTTCCAGTTCCAGAACCCGATCAGCAGGTATGACGCCAGGCCCACCCCCTCCCACCCGACGTACAGCAGCAGGTACGAGTCGGCCAGCACCAGCAGGAGCATGGAGGCCACGAAGAGGTTCAGGTAGGCGAAGAAGCGCCGCTTGTCCGGGTCGTGCTCCATGTACCCCAAGGAGTAGACGTGGATCAGCGAGCCGACGAACGTCACCAGCAGCACGAACGTCACGGACAGCTGGTCGACCAGCATGCCGGCGTCCACCTTGAAGGACCCTGCCGGTACCCAGCTGAACAGGTGCAGGGACGCGGCGCGGCTGTCGTGGCCGCGACCCAGCATCGCAAGCCAGACGAGGAAGCCGACGACGAAGGCCGCCCAGGACAGGCCGGTAGCCAGTAGCGGCCCCCACTTGTCCGTGGCGCGGCCACCGAAGAGCAGCACGGCGGCGCCCAGGAGTGGCAGGGCCACCAGCAGCCAGGCGTATGCCGTGATGCCGGTGGCCGCGGCGGCGGCGCCTTCGGCGGTGGCGAGAGTTGCGAGGGAGTGCACCTTCTGGACCCTTCTACAGCTTCAGGAGGTTGGCATCGTCGACCGAGGCCGAACGGCGGGCACGGAAGATGGCGATGATGATCGCGAGTCCGACCACCACCTCCGCGGCGGCGACGACCATGACGAACAGGGCGATCACCTGGCCGTCGAGGTTGCCGCGCATCCGCGCGAAGGTGACGAACATCAGGTTCGTCGCGTTGAGCATCAGCTCGACACCCATGAACACGACGATGGCGTTGCGTCGCATCAACACCGTCGACCCGCCGATGGCGAAGAGCAGCGTGGCGAGGTAGATGTAGTTGACGAGGTTCATCGCTGAAGTCCCTCAGTGATCTCCTGCTCGACGTCGCGCTCGGGCTCGAGGTGGCGTACCGGAGTGGCGATCTGGTCACGGGCGGTCAGCACCCGGGACACCGAGAGCGGGCTGGGCGTGCCGTCGGGTAGCAGCGCAGGGGTGTCGACCGCGTTGCTGCGGGCGTAGACGCCGGGGGCCGGGAGCCCTGCGACGTTGACGTTGTCGCGGACCCGCCGCTCGGCCCAGAGGCGCTGGCTCGGCTTGGCGCCGAGCCGCTCGCGGTGGGCGAGCACCATCGCGCCGAGAGCCGCGGTGATCAGCAGCGCCGAGGTCACCTCGAAGGCCCAGACGTACTTGCCGAAGATCAGCTCGGCGACGCCGGACACGTTTCCGGTGCTCCTGTTCACGCCGGCCAGGCCCCTCATCGGGCCGAACTGCACGCGGCCGATGGCAGAGAACAGCAGTGCGGCAAGGCCGAACCCGAGCAGGAGCGAGGCCCAGCGTTGTCCCTTGAGCGTCTCCACCAGAGAGTCGGAGGAGTCGACGCCGACGAGCATCAGCACGAAGAGGAACAGCATCATCACTGCGCCGGTGTAGACGAAGATCTGGATGATGCCCAGGAAGTCCGCCTCCTGCGCGAGGTAGAAGATCCCGAGGTTGATCATCACCAGAGCCATCGCGATGGCGGCGTGGACGGCCTTCTTCGCGAACAGCAGGCCGAGCGCCGCGAGCACGCTGATGGGTGCGAGGACCCAGAACAGGATCTGTTCTCCAAGTCCGGTCATGCGAGGACCTCCTCAGGACACGGGCGAGCCACGAGCGGGTCCCGCAAGGACGACCAGCCTGGCCGCATCTGGACAGTCATCGGCGTACCGGCTCTGCGGTGTCGCGAGTCGCCTGGCGAGGCGAGTCGAGCGTGTCGACGCCCTCCACCGGGTCACCGCCGGGCGTGCCGCCGTCCTGCCCCTGGGTCTCGTGGGGGGCCTTCACCCATGCCTCCTGCTCCGGTGTCGCCCTGGCGACCTTGCCCTGGTAGTAGTCGCGCTCCTCGAGCCCGTCCACCATCGGGTGCGGCGGCGGCAGCATGCCCTCCTGGAGGGGGCCGAGCAGCTGCTCCTTGGTGAAGATGAGGTCGGCGCGGTTGTCGTCGGCCAGCTCGTAGAAGTTCGTCATGGTCAGGGCACGCGTGGGGCACGCCTCGATGCACAGCCCGCAGAAGATGCACCGCAGGTAGTTGATCTGGTAGACGCGGCCATAGCGCTCGCCCGGTGAGAACCGGCCGTTGCCGCCCTCGGTGTCGTCGTTGGCCGCTCCCTCGACGAGGATGGCGTCCGCCGGACACGCCCACGCGCACAGCTCGCAGCCCACGCACTTCTCGAGCCCGTCGGGGTGCCGGTTGAGCTGGTGGCGACCGTGGTACCGGGGCTGCGTGGGCCGCTTCTGCTCGGGGTACTCCTCGGTCTCGAGCTTGCGGAACATGGTGGCGAAGGTGACGCCGAACCCGCCGACGGGCGCGAAGAGGTCGGCGAAGAACCCGCCCTTCTTCTGCTCCTGGGCTCCTCGGTCAGCCACGGGTGGCCTCCTTCTCGGCTGCGCGTTCGCTGGTGCGGTCGGTCGTCTCGTCGGCCGGACGGCCGTCGGTCGTTCCGTCGTTCGTGCGCTCGGCGCGCTGGTCGCCGTCCGCGCGTGCGCCGCGGTCGGCGAGGGCGAGGCTCGGCTCGCGCAGCCGCTGACCGGGCAGCGGCGGCACAGGGTACCCGCCCGCGAAGGGGTCGACCTCGTCCGGGGGCGGCGCCGTCCGGCTGGCCTCGCGCTCCATCCGCTTGTTGTCGAAGAGCCACACCGCCAGCAGTGCCGCCAACGACACCAGCACGACGAAGACGAGGCTGAACACCGGGAACCGCCGGTTCCCGATGGTCAGGGCCGCGTCACCGAAGAACCCCAGCTGGCTGCCCCGGATGAAAGCCACCACGACGACCCAGGCGAGGGTCACGGGGATGAGGAACTTCCAGCCGAACCTCATGAACTGGTCGTAGCGCACGCGGGGAAGGGAGCCGCGCAGCCAGACGAAGAAGAACATGAAGAGCCACAGCTTGATGACGAACCAGAGCAGTCCCCACCAGCCGTGGTTGAACATGCCGTGGTTGACCGCCGCGATGCCGGGAGGAGCCTGCCAGCCACCGAGGAACATCGTCGTGGCGAGGGCCGAGACGGTGAACATGTTGACGTACTCGCCCAGGAAGAACATCGCGAACTTGAGCGAGGAGTACTCCGTGTGGAACCCCCCGGTCAGCTCGCCCTCCCCCTCCGCCAGGTCGAAGGGCAGCCGGTTCGTCTCCCCCACCATGGTGATGACGTAGACGAAGAAGCTGAAGAACGCCGGGATGATGTACCAGAGGTCCCGCTGGGAGGCGACGATCTGCGAGGTCGACATCGAGCCGCTGTAGAGGAACACGGCGACGAGCGAGAGCCCCATGGCGATCTCGTAGGAGATCACCTGGGCGGTCGAGCGCAGGCCACCCAGCAGCGGGTAGGTCGAGCCGGACGACCACCCGGCGAGGACGATGCCGTAGACGCCGACACCGGCGACGGCCAGGACCAGCAGCACGGCGACGGGGATGTCGGTGAGCTGCAAGGGGGTCCGGTGACCGAACATCGACACCGTCGGCCCCATCGGGATGATCGCGAAGGAGACGAACGCCATGGCCCCCGCGATGGCCGGAGCCAGGGTGAAGACCACCTTGTCGGCGGCCTTGGGTGTCAGGTCCTCCTTGAGGGCGAGCTTGACGCCGTCGGCGAGGGTCTGGAGCAGCCCGAAGGGACCGGTGCGGTTGGGCCCCGGTCGCTGCTGCATCCGCCCGATGACGCGCCGCTCGAACCAGATGACGACCAGCGTGTTCACGAGCAGGAACACGAACACGAGCAGGGCCTTGACCAGGTGCAGCCACCACGGGGTGTCACTGAAGTCAGCGACCGGGTTCTCGGAGAACGGCGCGCTCGACACCAGCCCTGTGGGCAGGTGCGGCAGCGTGCTCACGGCCTGCGCGGCATACGTCACGGTGCTCACTGTCGGACCTCGCTGTTCGACGCGACGGGGTGCTGTCCGGTGCGGGCTTCCCACCTGGCGAGGGTGACCACCGAGCCGCCGGGGAGTCGCAGGGCGCTTCCGGGAGAGTTCGCCGGGAGCCAGACGACGTGGTCGACCATGTTCGGGGTCACCTCGACGGGAAGCACGGTCCGGCCGAGGTCAGTCGTCACCTCGACAGCGTCGCCATCGGTCACGCCGACGGCGTCCGCGGTCGCAGCCGACACCCGGGCCACGGACCGAGGAGCCGTGCCCGCGAGGAACGGCTCGCCGTCCTGAAGGGAGCCACGGTCCAGCAGGTGGTGCCACGAGGCGAGAACCACTCGTCCTTCGCCGGCGGTGGGCACCTCACCGGTGGGCACCGTCGGCGCGGCGGGCCTCGGTCCGGTCCAGGCGCCGAGGGACGTCATCTCGGCGCGCACCTCGCGCAGGGTCCTGGCGCCGAGGAACTCGCCCATCTCGGAGGCGAGCATGTCGAGCACGCGGTAGTCCGAGAGGGCCGCGGACTCGAGGGCCAGCTCGAAGTTGCGGGAGCGCCCCTCCCAGTCGACGAAGGTGCCGGCCTTCTCCGCGTGGGCGGCGACCGGCAGCACGACGTCGGCCACTGCGGTCACCGACGACGGACGCAGCTCCAGGGAGACGACGAAGGTCTTCGCCAACGCCTCCTCTGCGTGCGGGTCGCCGAGGTCACCCGCGTCGACGCCTCCGACGAGCAGAGCACCGACCTCTCCGGTGGTGGCGGCAGCGAGGATGGCCGCAGCATCCCGTCCGGGAACGTCGGGGAGGCCCACGACGTCCCAGGCGTCGGCGACCTGCTGCCGTGCCGTCGGGTCAGCGACCGGCCGGCCGCCGGGGAGCAGGGTGGGCAGCGCGCCGGCTTCGAGGGCACCGCGCTCGCCGGCGCGGCGTGGAACCCACGCCAGCCGCGCCCCGTGGGACGCGGCGAGCTCCGCCGCGGCCGAGAATGCGCCCGGCACGGAGGCCAGCCGCTCGCCCAGCAGGATGACGGCGCCTTCGGTCTCGAGTGCCTGCGCCGCCTGCGCGGCCGCGCCATCCCCCGTGACGCCGTCGGCCAGCGCCCGGAGCACCTCGGCCTCGGTCCCGGGAGCAGCCGCCACGAGGGTGCCGCCCAGCTTGGCGAGGCCGCGCGTGGGGTATGGCGCGACGGCGTACACCGTCGTCTTGTTCTTCCGGAACGCCTTGCGCAGGCGCAGGAAGATGATCGGGCTCTCCTCCTCCGGCTCGAGGCCGACGAGGATGACGGTCTTCGCGGTCTCGAGGTCCGTGTACGTGACAGAACCGCCTTCAGGACCGGTGGCCACGACCGTGGAGGCGAGGAAGTCCGCCTCCTCCGCCGAGTGCGGCCTCGCCCTGAAGTCGACATCGTTCGTGGCGACGACCGTGCGCGCGAACTTGCTGTAGGCGTAGGCGTCCTCCACGGACACGCGCCCGCCCACGAGGACCCCGACGCCCTTGGCGGCCCGCAGCCCTGCTGCGGCGGCCTCCAGCGCCTCCGGCCACGAGGCGACCTGCAGCTCACCGTTGTCGTCGCGGACCAGCGGGAACTCCAGCCGGTCGCCGGCCATGGCGTACTGGAAGGCCCAGCGGCCCTTGTCGCAGTTCCACTCCTCGTTCACCGCAGGGTCGTTGATGGCCATCCGGCGCAGGACCACGCCGCGACGGTGGTCGGTCCGGATGGCGCACCCTGACGCGCAGTGCTCGCAGACGCTCTTCGTGGACACCAGGTCGAAGGGCCGGGACCGGAAGCGGTAGGCCGCACCGGTGAGCGCGCCTACCGGGCAGATCTGGACGGTGTTCCCGGAGAAGTACGACTGGAAGGGCTTCTCCTCGTAGATCCCCACCTGCTGCAGGGCGCCGCGCTCGACGAGGGCGATGAACGGGTCGCCGGCGATCTGGTCCGAGAACCGCGTGCACCGGGCGCAGAGGACACAGCGCTCGCGGTCGAGAAGGACCTGGGACGAGATGTTGATCGGCTTGGGGTAGGTGCGCTTGACGTCCTCGAACCGGGAGACCGTACGACCGTTGCTCATCGCCTGGTTCTGCAGCGGGCACTCTCCACCCTTGTCGCAGACGGGACAGTCGAGCGGGTGGTTGATGAGCAGGAGCTCCATGACCCCCTGCTGGGCCTTGTCGGCCACCGGCGAGGTGAGCTGCGTCTTCACCTGCATCCCCTCGGACACGGTGATGGTGCACGAGGCCTGCGGCTTCGGCATGGGACGCATCGAGCCGTCCGGTCCGGGCGTGGCCACCTCCACGAGGCACTGGCGGCAGGCACCGACCGGCTCGAGCAGCGGGTGGTCGCAGAACCTGGGCACCTCGATGCCGATCTGCTCGGCCGCGCGGATCACCAGGGTGTTCTTGGGCACGACCACGTCGATGCCGTCGACCGTGAGGTTCACCAGCTGGACTGCGGGAGGCGGCGTCGCGTCCCCGCCGGTGCTGACGGAGTTGCCGCCGGCGCTGGGGCTCGTCGTCGTGCTGGAGGAGACTGTCATGCGGATACCGGGTCCTTGGCGAAAAGGGTCGAGGCGCTGCGGTCGAACGGGCAGCCGCCCTGGGTCAGGTGGTCCAGGAACTCCTGCCGGAAGTACTGGATGCTGCTCGTGATGGGGCTCGTCGCACCGTCACCCAGCGCGCAGAAGCTCCGGCCCAGGATGTTGTCGCAGATGTCCAGGAGCTTGTCGAGGTCCTCCTCGTCACCCTGCCCGTGCTCGAGCCGGCCGAGGATCTGCTTGAGCCACCAGGTGCCTTCGCGGCACGGCGTGCACTTGCCGCAGGACTCGTGCTTGTAGAACTCCGTCCACCGGTCGACCGCCCGCACCACGCACGTCGTGTCGTCGAAGATCTGCAGGGCGCGGGTGCCCAGCATCGAGCCGGCCGCGGCGACGGACTCGAAGTCGAGGGGCACGTCGAGGTGCTCCTCGGTGAACAGCGGTGTCGAGGAGCCGCCGGGGGTCCAGAACTTCAGCTTGCGGTTGGGGTCCCGCATGCCACCGGCCATGTCCAGGAGCTCGCGCAGCGTGATGCCCAGCGGGGCCTCGTACTGGCCCGGGCGCTTGACATGGCCGGAGAGGCTGAAGATGCCGAAGCCGCGGGACTTCTCGGTGCCCATGTCGGCGAACCACTCGTGGCCGTGCAGCAGGATCGGCGGCACGGAGGCGATCGACTCGACGTTGTTGACCACCGTCGGCCTGGCGTACAGACCGGCGACAGCGGGGAACGGCGGCTTGAGCCGGGGCTGCCCACGGCGGCCCTCGAGGCTGTCCAGCAGCGCCGTCTCCTCCCCGCAGATGTAGGCACCGGCACCGGCATGGACCGTGATGTCGAGGTCGAAGCCCGAGCCCTGGATGTCCTTGCCCAGGTAGCCCGCGGCATACGCCTCCTCCACCGCGCGCAGCAGGCGCCGGTAGACGTGCACGACCTCGCCGCGCAGGTAGATGAAGGCGTGGTTGCAGCCGATGGCGAAGGACGTGATGACCACGCCCTCGATGAGGAACTGCGGCGCCGCCATCATCAGCGGGATGTCCTTGCAGGTGCCCGGCTCCGACTCGTCGGCGTTCACCACGAGGTAGCGCGGACCACCGTCCGGAGGTGGCAGGAAGCCCCACTTCATGCCGGTCGGGAAGCCGGCGCCGCCGCGCCCCCGCAGACCGGAGTCCTTGGTCAGCTGCACGAGGTCGGCGGGCTGCATGGCAAGCGCCTTCTTCAGCGCCTGGTAGCCCTCGTTGTCCTCGTAGGTGGCCAGGGTCCAGGACTGCGGGTCGTCCCAGAACTTGGTGAGGATCGGGGTGAGGGTCGTCGCCATCTGCGTCACTTCCCCTTCTCGTCGGCAGCGGGCTGTGCACCCGGCTTCTCGTCGGCGTCGTTCGCGTGCGAGTCGGTGGAGCTGCTGCGTCCGGCGGCGAGACCGGTGCCCGACGCCCCCGCAGCGCCGGACGGACCCGGCGCACCGGACGCATCGGCGGAGGCCTGCGTCGTGGTCGAGTCCTGCTGAGAGGTATGCCGGTTCCCGTCGCCGTCGGGGGCGGTCCAGTCGTTCTCCCGCGCCAGGCGCAGGCCCTCGACCGACGCCGGGCCGGCGCCGACGCCCTCGTCGGCGAGGCCGTCGTGGAACCCGGCCAGCACGCGGGAGACCTGCTTGAAGGTACAGACTCGGTTGGGACCGCGGCTCGGCTTCACGGCCTTGCCGGCCCGCAGGTCGTCGACGAGCCGCTTGGTCGACTCCGGGGTCTGGTTGTCGAAGAACTCCCAGTTCGCCATGACGACCGGCGCGAAGTCGCAGGCCGCGTTGCACTCGACCCGCTCGAGGGTGATCCTGCCGTCGGCGGTCGTCTCGTCGTGGCCGATGCCGAGGTACTCGGACACCTCGTCCCAGATCTGGTCCCCACCCATGATCGCGCACAGGGTGTTGGTGCAGACCCCGACCGTGTACTCGCCGTTGGGATGGCGCTTGTACTGCGTGTAGAAGGTCGCCACACCGGAGACTTCCGCCGTGGTGAGGTCGAGGACCTCGGCGCAGAAGTCGATGCCGCGGCCGGTGACGTAGCCGTCCACGCTCTGTACGAGATGCAGCAGCGGCAGCAGCGCCGAGCGGGCCTGCGGGTAGCGGGCGACCACCTGCACCGCGTCGGCGTGCAGCTGGGCCAGCACCTCCGGCGCGTACGGCTCCTTGGACTCCGGCGCAACGGTGAGGTGCCCGGCCGCGCTCTGCAGTCCGTAGTGCTCCATCAGCGACCGTCCTCTCGTGCGGCGACGGGCGCTGCCGCCCTGCTGGACGGCCATGCTGTCCTGGCAGCCGGCCATACTGTCCTGCCGGCGGCGTGCTCGCCGCGGCGCTCCGGACGTCTGGCGGTCATCGGTCCACGCCTCCCATCACGGGGTCGATCGAGGCCACCGCGACGATGACGTCGGCGATCTGGCTGCCTTCGCACATTGCGGCAGCGGACTGCAGGTTGTTGAACGAGGGGTCCCGGAAGTGTGCGCGGTAGGGCCGCGTGCCTCCGTCGGAGACGGCGTGGCAGCCCAGCTCGCCCTTGGGGCTCTCGACCGCGACATACACCTGGCCCGGCGGCACCCGGAAGCCCTCGGTGACCAGCTTGAAGTGGTGGATGAGCGACTCCATGGACGTGCCCATGATCTCCCGGATGTGGTCCAGGCTGTTCCCCATCCCGTCGCCGCCGATGGCGAGCTGGGCGGGCCAGGCGATCTTCCGGTCGGCGACCATGACGCGGCCGGGAGTCGACTGGAGCCGGTCGATGCACTGCTCCGCGATCTTGAGCGACTCGTACATCTCGTCGATGCGGATCCGCAGGCGGGCGTAGGCGTCGGCCTCGGTGCGGGTGATGACGTCGAAGTCGTACGTCTCGTAGCCGCAGTAGGGGTCGAGCTTGCGCAGGTCGTGCGGCAGGCCGGTGGACCGCAGGATCGGACCGGTGATCCCCAGCGCCATGCAGCCCGCGAGGTCGAGATACCCGACGTCGGTGGTGCGGCCCTTGAGGATCGGGTTCTCGTTGAGGAGCAGCTCGAGCTCGCCGAGCCCCCTGCGCACGGACGGGATCGCGTCGCGCACCTTGTCGATGGCGCCGGGGGGCAGGTCCTGCGCGACACCACCAGGCCGGACGAAGCCGTGGTTCATCCGGAGCCCCGTGATCATCTCGAAGACGGCGAGGATGCGCTCACGTTCGCGGAAGCCGACCGTCATGACGGTGGTGGCGCCCATCTCCATGCCACCGGTGGCCAGGGCGACGAGGTGCGAGGCGATCCGGTTGAGCTCCATGAGCAGGACCCGGATGACGCTTGCTCGCTCCGGGACCTGCTCGGTGATGCCGAGCAGCTTCTCCACCGACAGGGAGTAGACGGTCTCCTGGAAGAACGGGGTCAGGTAGTCCATCCGGGTGCAGAAGGTGACGCCCTGGGTCCAGGTGCGGTACTCCATGTTCTTCTCGATGCCCGTGTGCAGGTAGCCGATCCCCGCGCGGGTCTCGGTCACCGTCTCGCCGTCGAGCTCGAGGATGAGCCGCAGGACCCCATGCGTCGAGGGGTGCTGGGGCCCCATGTTGACGACGATGCGCTCCTCGTGGAGGGCGGCCGCCTCGTCCACGAGCTGGTCCCAGTCGCCGCCCGTCGCGTTGAAGATGTGCGCCCCCTCGGAGGCGGCCGTGTCGGCGCCGGAAGTGGCGTAGATGTCGCTGTCGTGAGTGGTGCTCATCAGATGTAAGACCTCCGCTGGTCCGGCGGCGGGACGGTGGCCCCCTTGTACTCGACGGGGATGCCGCCGAGGGGGTAGTCCTTGCGCTGGGGGTGGCCCGGCCAGTCGTCGGGCATGAGGATGCGGGTCAGGGACGGGTGGCCGTCGAACTGGATCCCGAACATGTCCCACGTCTCCCGCTCGTGCCAGTCGGTCGCCGGGTACGTCCTGACGATCGACGGGATGTGCGGGTCGGCGTCCGGCGCGGTGACCTCGACCCGGACCCGGCGCCCGCCGTGGGTGATCGACAGGAAGTGGTAGACCGCATGCAGCTCGCGGCCCTCCTGGTGCGGGTAGTGCACGCCGGAGACACCGGTGCAGAGCTCGAAGCGAAGGGCGGGATGGTCGCGCAGCGCGCGGGCGACGGACGGCAGGTGCTCCCGGCGTACGAACAGAGTGAGCTCGCCACGGTCGACGACCACCCGTTCGACGGCTTCAGCGTACGACGCCGTGCCGCCGACCAGGGCGCGCTCGAGCTGGTCGGCGACGTCGTCGAAGTAGCTCCCGTACGGGCGCACCGAAGCCGCCGGGAACAGGATCTTGCGGACCACGCCGCCATAGCCCGACGTGTCCCCGCTGTCGGCCGCGCCGAACATGCCGCGACGCTCGTCGATGACCACGGGGTCCGGACCCGTGCCGGGGGCTGCGGGCAGCCGCTCCTCGTCCGCCGGCTCGGCGTCGTAGCCGCCCTCGGCCGCCGTGCCCGTCCCGCGGTCCAGGACCGTTCCGGGCTGGGTGGTGGCCGTCGGAGCGGCCGCTACGGCGGCCGGCGTACTCGCGCCGTCGCCGTGGTCGGCGGCTGCGTTCGACGCCTTGGCGCCCACGACGTCGCTGTTGGCCGTGGCCTGCGTCGGGTCCACCGCCGGGGAGTCCTTCGCGTCGCTCACGCGACACCTCCCCGGACGCCGTGGTCGTGGCCGGCGGCATGGTCGTGGGTGTGTGCCAGGCGGTCGCCGTGCCGGGGTAGCTGGGTATGCGTGTGGCCGAGCTCCTGGCCCGGTCCACCCGCGACGGGCGCCGGACCCGCACCCTGAGCGAGCAGTCCGGTCATCTGGTGGGTGGGGGTGGCGGCCAGGGCGGCAGCCTCGGCGGCCCGGGCGGCCGCGACGCGGTTGACGCCCAGCTTGCTGTTCTGGATCTGCTCGTGCAGCGTCAGAATGGCGTTGAGCAGCATCTCCGGACGCGGCGGGCACCCGGGAAGGTAGACGTCCACGGGGACGATGTGGTCCACCCCCTGCACGATGGCGTAGTTGTTGAACATGCCGCCGGAGCTCGCGCAGACGCCCATCGCGATGACCCACTTGGGCTCGGGCATCTGGTCGTAGACCTGACGCACGACCGGTGCCATCTTCTGGCTCACCCGGCCCGCGACGATCATCAGGTCCGCCTGACGGGGCGTGGCGGAGAACCGCTCCATCCCGAACCGGGCGATGTCGTAGTCGGGCGTCCCGACGGCCATCATCTCGATGGCGCAGCAGGCCAGACCGAAGGTGGCCGGCCAGACCGAGCTCTTGCGCATGTAGCCGGCCACCTGCTCCACCGTGGAGAGCAGGAAACCGGCGGGCAGCTTCTCTTCGATTCCCATGTCGTCCTCGTCAGTCCCAGTCGAGTCCACCGCGGCGCCACACGTAGGCGTAGGCCACGAAAACGGTCAGGATGAACAGCACCATCTCCACGAGCGCGAAGAGTCCCAGCTGGCTGAAGGCCACCGCGAACGGGTAGAGGAACACCGACTCGATGTCGAAGATGATGAAGAGCATCGCCGTGAGGTAGTACTTGATCGGCATCCGGCCACCGCCAGCAGCGTGCGGAGTCGGCTCGATACCGCACTCGTAGGCGTCGAGCTTCGCGCGGTTGTAGCGCTTGGGGCCGGAGACAGCCGCAGCACCCACCGAGAAGACGGCGAAACCGCCACCGATGGCCAGCAGGAAAAGCAACGGGACGTAAGGGTTGCTCATCGCCGTGCCACTCCCCTTCCGTTGTCGTCATCGAGGTCCGCGAGGTTGGCACCGTCCTGCATCAGGTGCGGCCCAATCCTAGGGGCGCCTTCGGAGAATGCATCCCTGCGGCTCATGCGTCCGGCGCCAGCTTCGACAGGGCGGTGATCAGGCGGTCGCTCGCGTCACCACCGTGCGGCTCGGCCAGGTTCGCCATGATCTTGAGCAGGAAGCGCATGAGCGTCGTACGCGGCAGTCCGTACTTGGTGGCGAGGCGCATGACCTCAGGGTTCCCGATCATCTTCGCGAAGTAGCGGCCGAGGGTGTAGTAGCCGCCGAGTGCGTCGGCCATCACCTTGGGGTAGGACTGCAGGACCCGCTCGCGCTGCGCGTCGGTGCCGCGAGCGAACGCCTGGGCCACGACCTCGGCCGCGAGCCGCCCGGACTCCATGGCGTACGCGATGCCCTCGCCGTTGAAGGGGTTGACCATACCGCCGGCGTCCCCGACGAGCAGCAGCCCCTTGTCGTAGTGCGGCTGCCGGTTGAAGCCCATCGGGAGCGCGGCGCCGCGGATCGGGCCCACCATGGTGTCGTCGTTGTACGTCCACTCGTCCGGCATGGTCGCGACCCAGCGTCGCATGACGTCCTTGTAGTCCGTCTTGCCGAACGCGCTGGAGGTGTTCAGGATGCCCAGACCCACGTTGGACGTGCCGTCGCCCACACCGAAGATCCAGCCGTAGCCGGGGAGCAGCACCTTCTTGCCGCTGTCGTCGGTCGACCACAGCTCGAGCCAGGACTCCAGGTAGTCGTCGTCGTGCCGCGGGCTCGTGTAGTAGGTGCGCACGGCCACGCCCATCGGGCGGTCCGCACGCTTCTCCCTCCCCATCGCCAGGGACAGCCGCGAGGAGTTCCCGTCGGCCGCCACGACCAGCGGCGCGGCATACCGGAGCTCCGGGCCGACCGAACGGCCCTTCTCGTCCACGGCCTTAGCCGTGACCCCCACGATCGACCCCGCGTAGTCCAGCACAGCGCCTGTGACGTTGGTGGCCTCCCGCAGTCGCGCCCCGTGCTTCACCGCATGCCGGGCGAGGATGTCGTCGAAGTCCTGGCGAGTCCGGACCAGCCCGTATGGCGGGAAGCTGGCCAGATCGGGCCAGGGCAGCGAGAGACGCATCCCGCCACCGATGATCCGCAGGCCGTGGTTGCGGATCCAGCCGTCCTCCTCGGGCGTGGGGATGCCGAGGCTGATCAGCTCCTTCACCGCGCGAGGGGTCAGGCCGTCCCCGCAGACCTTCTCCCGCGGGAAGGTCGTCTTCTCGAGCAGCAGCACGTCGAGCCCGGCCATGGCCAGGTAGGCCGCGGTGGCCGAGCCGGCTGGGCCGGCGCCGACGACGACGACATCGGCGGTCTCCGTCGCCGCCGACGAGAGGACCCCAGGTCCACCCTCGCTGATGGTCTCTGTCACGGCTGCCTCACTGCTTGTGAACCACTTCACTAACTCCGACAGGCGAGTCTATTCCCGAGGTCGCGCCCTGTCGTAACGAGGCCCCCACCCGGCCGCCCCATCGGCCCCGACCCGCCCGTCATGTGGCCAGGCACCCAGAGGGGTGGGTCACGGGGACTTCTGCGCTCGGTGCAGCGCCACGATCCCGCCGGTCAGGTTGCGCCACTCGACCTGCCGCCACCCGCCCTCCTGCAGCTTCAGCGCAAGCTCTCGTTGGGCCGGCCAGGCCTGGATCGACTCGGCGAGGTACACGTACGACTCCGGATTGCTGCTCACCCGTCGGGCGATGGGCGGCAGCGAGCGCATGAGGTACTCGGTGTACACCTTGCGGAACAGCGCGTTGACCGGCTGGCTGAACTCGCACACGACCAGCCGTCCCCCAGGCTTGGTAACACGCAGGAACTCGGCGAGCGCCCCGTCCACCGAGGAGACGTTGCGCAGCCCGAACGACATCGTCACCGCGTCGAAGCTCGCGTCGGCGAACGGAAGCCGCATCGCGTCCGCTGCGGTGAACCCCAGGTCGGGACGGCGCCGGTTCCCGACCCGCAGCATCCCCAGGGAGAAGTCCGCCGGCACCACGTGGACGCCGCCGTCCGCGAAAGGCTCGCTGCTGGTGCCCGTGCCGGCAGCGATGTCGAGCACGGTCTCCCCAGGTTGGGCGTCGAGGGCCTTGAGCACCGCACGCCGCCACAGGCGGTCCTGTCCCAGGGAGAGCACGTCGTTCGTGAGGTCGTACCTGCCCGCCACGTCGTCGAACATCGCCGCCACGTCGCGTGGGTCCTTGTCCAGGCTTGCTCGCGTCATGGGCGCCATCCTTCCACCCGGGTGCGTGGCCTCCCGCCGGTGGACGTCCGGGTCGGTCGTAGGCTGACCCGGACATGAGCACGCTGCCCGCGCCCTCGAGCGCTGCCCTGCCCCACGGCACCCCCGTCGTCGCGCGGACCGTGGCGCTGGCCGATCCTGGCCCGCTGCTCTCGCTGCTCCCGGCCCTCGACGACCCGACGTCGATCTCGAGCTGGGTGCGCCGAGGCGAGGGGCTGGTCGGGTGGGGGCGCGCGCTGGAGGTCACCACCGAGGGGCGGGACCGTTTCGCCGAAGCCCAGGCCTGGTGGCGGGAGGTGGTGCGCTCCGCGGTGGTGCGCGACGAGGTGCGCCTGCCGGGTACCGGCCCTGTCGCCTTCGGCTCCGTCTCGTATGCCGCGAGCTCCCCCTCCGGCGCCACGCTGGTGGTTCCGGAGGTGGTGGTGGGAGCCCGCGAGGGCCGGTGGTGGGTCACCACGACCGGGACGGAGGGAGTGCTCCCCTCGACTCTGGTGCCCCGCCGGTCGGACACGAGGGAGCCGCGGGGCGTGGCCTTCTCCGACGGTGCGCTTCCGCCCGTCGAGTGGGCGGCCGCGGTGCAGCGAGCAGTGGAGCGCATCACTTCCGGGGGACTGGACAAGGTGGTGCTCGCGCGTGACCTGCACGTCGACGCCGAGGCCCCGATCGACCCACGGTGGGTGCTCCAGCGGCTGGCGGAGCGGTACGACGCGACGTGGGTGTTCGCCGTCGACGGCCTGGTCGGCGCGACCCCCGAGATGCTCGTGCGGCTGGAGAAGGGCCTGGTCACCTCCCGCGTGCTCGCCGGCACCATCCGGCGTACCGGCGACGACGAGCACGACCTCGCGCTGGCCGGGTCGCTGGCGCGCTCGAGCAAGGACCTGGAGGAGCACGAGTACGCCGTCCGCTCGGTCGCGGACGCGCTTCGACCGCACTGCTCCTCCGTGAACGTGCCGGAGTCCCCGTTCGTGCTTCACCTGTCGAACGTCATGCATCTGGCCACCGACGTGGCGGGAGTCCTGGCCGACGACGCGACCTCGCTCGACCTCGCCGCGTCGCTGCATCCGTCGGCAGCAGTGTGCGGAACGCCGTCGGAGGCAGCGGACGGCCTCATCAGCGAGCTCGAGCACATGGACCGCGGCCGGTATGCCGGGCCTGTGGGCTGGATGGACGCCGCCGGCGACGGGGAGTGGGGAATCGCCTTGCGCTGCGGCGCCTTCGAGGCCGAGGACCCACGCCGGATGCGGCTGTTCGCAGGATGCGGGATCGTGGCGGGCTCCGATCCGGAGTCCGAGCTGGCGGAGTCCGACGCCAAGCTCGTGCCCATGCGGGACGCGCTGACGGCAGGATCCTGACTCACGCTGGGTCTGCCCCAGGATCCGCCTCAAGCCGGCTCCTGCTAGAGCGCGAGAGTCCTTCTGACGCCCCCGGCGTCAGCACTCGCTCGGCGAGGCGGCGCAGCGCGGCCCGGGTCGTCCGGTGGGAGGAACGGTCCACGGGCACTTCGATCACTCGGAGCCCGCTCGGTGGCGCGGCCACTGCCTCGCGCACGTGCTGGGCCGACTCAAGGCGCTCGTGGGCCACGCCGTGCGCCCGGCAGATGGCGGCCAGGTCCGCGCCGGTCGGGGTGCCGAAGATGCGCTCGAAGTCGGCGGACCGCTGGGGTTCGCCCGGCTCGAGCAGGGTGAAGATGCCGCCGCCGTCGTCGTTCGTCACCACGACAGTCAGGTCGGGCACCGGCTCGTCGGGGCCGATCAGCAGCCCGTTCGCGTCGTGGAGGAAGGTGAGGTCGCCCATGAGCGCATAGACGCCAGAGTCGCCGGCGAGCGCCAGACCGGAGGCGGTCGAGACGCATCCGTCGATCCCGGCCAGCCCTCGGTTCGCCACGACCGTGAGGTCTGCCGTCGGGGTGGCGGCCAGGTCGAAATCTCGCACCGAGTTGGACGAGCCTAGGAACAGGGTGGCCCCCGTGGGAAGACCTGCGGCGAGCGCGCTGGCGACCGCGGGACCACTGGGCCAGGCCGGCGGCTCGTTCGCGAGTGCCTTGGCGACCGTCCTGCCAGCCTCGTACCACGCGGCCGCCCACCCGGGGCCTGCGAGCCGTTCCGGCTCGGCTGCGGGGACGTCCAGCAGGACCGACCGGGGATGGACCACAGAGACGACCCCCGAGGGGTCGCTCCACTGCGCACCGGATGCCACCGCCTCCACGCTCAGGCCCTCGCGGCGAAGCAGGGCGGTAACGTCCCGGGAGAGCGTGAGCCTTCCCACGACGACCACCCGACTGGGAGCGTGCTCGCGCACCCACTCCCCAGCGGCGAGCACCAGAGCGCCGTGCGGCACGACCTCCGGACGCGGATGCGCCCCGAAAGGCTCGGCCACGACCGGCCAGCCATGCGCCGACGCCCAGCGCAGCGCGGCTCGGCCGGTCTCACTCTCCGGAAGGTCGCCGAGCAGCACCAGCGTGGCGTCCTCGAGGCCAGCGCCTGCGGTGCCAGACGGCGACCGGCTCCGGAGTCGCTCGTCGGTCCCCGGGGACGGCCATGGTTGCCAAGACGAGTGGGCAGAAGCGTGGGGGGTCGGTGCGCCCGGCGCTGTCCACGGAAGGCCGTCCGGACGTCCGCAGAGGGGCTCGGGCCACTCGGGTTCGTCGGTGGGCACCAGCGGTTCGCGCAGCGGGACGTTCAGGTGCACCGGCCCCGGGTCACCGCCCGTTGCACCGGTCGCGGCGGCCACGGCCCGTGACACCTGGCTGCGCCATCCGGCCTGCTGCCCCACCCGACGCTCGGGCACTGCCAGCTCGTGCGACCAGCGAAGCGCCTGGCCGAACAACCCCGGCTGGACGGTGGTCTGGTTGGCCCCGGTCCCCCTGAGCTCCGGCGGCCGGTCCGCACTGAGGACGACCAACGGCACGATGCCGTGATGAGCCTCGAGCACGGCCGGATGCAGGTTCGCCACGGCTGTTCCCGACGTGGTCACCACGACGGCCGGCACGCGCGTCAGCTTGCCCAGGCCGAGGGCGAGGAAACCCGCCGACCGCTCGTCGACGCGCACGTGCAGGGTGAGAAGGCCGGCGCGGTCAGCCTGCTGCAGTGCGTACGCCAGGGGTGCGGACCGGGAGCCGGGACAGAGCACCGCGTGCCGGACGCCATGGCGGACCAGCTCGTCGACGAGCACGGTGGCGAGCGCGGTCGACGGGTTCACGGGTCGGATTCTGCCATCAGCCTCCCGGCCCGCTGCGCTCGATGCGGTAGTCCCGGACCACCGGCTGATGTCCGCGGACAGGTTCGAAGAACGGCCGGCTACCCTCGCGCCAGGTCACCACCGAGGGGGCCGAGGAGGAGTCCACGGCGGCAGCCGTCTCTGCGTACTCGTCGACGGAGTGGGCACCGCCGGCCGTCCGCACGCCGCTGGGATCGCGCTCGAGGTCCCGAGTGACGGTCACCCAGTCCTTCCGGTCGGGGTTCACCGCCCCGTCGAGCCGAGGAACGGCGTCCTGCTCATGTTCGAGGGAAAGCACCTCCACCCCGCGGGGGACTGGCATGCGCGCCACGGGCGACCCCATGGTCACGACATGCGTCACGCGATGACGGGCCATGAACTCGGGGGATGCCGCAAGGCCGGTCGCGACGATCCCGCCGAGACTGTGCCCGGTGACCATCACCGGGTCATCCGCCCCGGAGCGGCCGGCCTCCAGCTGAGCCTCGTCCAGGGCCTGTGCCACGCCGTCTGCCAGGACCGTCGACTGACGAGCCATGGACCGGACGTCCGTCGTGACGTCGAACGGGTTTGCTCCCGAGCGCACGTCCCACCCCTGCGTGCCGCTGATCTCCACGATCCAGGCCGACCCGTGCGCCTGGGGCACCTGCGTCACCCTGACGTGGCCCGGGTAGTCCTCACCGTCGCTGAGGTTGGCCTGCTGCCGTGCCAGGTCCTCCAGGGTGCGAGCGGCCTTCGCGCCTGCACGCGGTGAGGCCTCCCGGGTCACCTTGGCCCCGCCTCCCTCGGCCAGCACACCCCAGGCGTGAGCCACCTCCGTCAGTGTCCGGACGCCGTCCTCGTATGCCCCGACCTCCTCACCGCGAGCGGGTCCTTGGGCCGCTGCTGCACCGGCCGGGCGCGGGCCGAGACCCTCGGCGACAGCCATGAACGGCCCTGTCAGGGCGCCCGACTCCAAGCCCACGACCAGGCCCTTGCTCCCACCTGCCAGGTCGGCGAGCGCGGGGAAACGGTAGACGGCCCGGTCCAGGACGCCCCGGATGTCGACGCCGAACGCACCCAGGACAAGGACCCCCACGGCGACCCGCGGTGCCTGGCTACCCACGCCTGCCATCACGCCGTTCTGGATCAGGGACATCGTGCGGGCGGCATCCTCCTCAGCCCGTCGATACGCCGCCGTGGCTGCCAGGGTGGCGAGCGCCAGGCCGGTCAGCATGGGTGGGTCGCCGGACAGCCCGAGCGGCCCCACCGCCCGCGCCAGGCTGGCGGCGGCCGTGAGGCCGGTGACCGGGCTCAGCGGGGCCTCGAGGGCCAGGCGGGGATCCAGCGCGACGAACGTGACCCCGGCCAGCACCTCCACGGCGGTACGTGCCGCCGCGAGCAGGTGCAAAGCCGCGAGGTCGAGGTCGGCCAGGTACATCGTGGTCCCTGCTGTGCCACCGATGACCCTGAGGCCCGCCCTGTCGTCGCCTGTCACCGTCGCAGACCTGCGTCGACCGCGGCCTCGGCGGCGTGGACGACACTCTCGCCAACCCTGACGGCGTGGGCGACGCACTCCCCGAACCGCGCGACGCCCGTGAGACCGTCCAGCATCGCCTGCACGGCGACGGCGTGCGCCTCCAGGTGGTCCGCCGCCGAGTCCAGTAGCCGAGCGCTCTCGTACAGCCGCCGCTGCGCCTCTGAGACCTGATGTCGGAAGGCGGCAGCCGTGCTCGACTGCCATCGCACCTCACGGGTTGCGGCGACCTGCACGGCCACCTGACGAACGGCGGCCGCCCCATGCCGCACCCGGCCGGCGGACGCCCTGATCTGTCCCGGATCCCCCATCATGGGTCCACCGTTGCGTAGGAGCCCGAGAACCCCAGCCCCGACCGCACCTCGGTGTGGACCTCCCCCGTCCGCGCCGTCCTCCTGTGGACGGTCGAGGTCTCAGGTGGTGCTGCGGTCCCCGCTCAACGGGTCCCTTCCGGTGCAGCAGTACTCCATGCCGGCGGGGTCGCGCAGGACGATCCAGCCGTCCCCGGGACGGAGCTCGGTGGCACCGAGGCGCACGTGCCGGTCGACCTCGGTCCGCAGGTCGCGACACGCCAGGTCGAGGTGCGCCCGGACGGTGCCCGAGGGCTCCTCCAGCCGCTGGAGCAGGAACCTCACGGGCAGGTGCCGCGGCCACTCCAGGCGCTGGAACTCCGCAGAGGTCTGGTCCTGGACGGCCCACCCCGTGAGGGCGGACCAGAACGCCACCTCCTCGGCGTACCGGTCTGCGGGGATGTCGAGGCAGACCTGGTCGACGAGGCTGTCACGACCGTGACGCACCTGGTTGCCGAGGGTCTGGCCCCGCGACCAGCGGGTGAGACAGAAGACGAAGCCGCCCGGGGACCGGCACACCACCACGGCGAGCAGGCCGTCCTCCCCCGCAGTCTCGTGCAGGACGGTGGCGCCGCACCCCTCGGCCTGCGAGCGCGCCTCCTCCAACGGCCCGTCGACATCGAGGTCGACGTGCACGCCACCTCCCTGCCCCACCCGCTGGAGCTTGAGCCATGCATCGCCCTCCTCAGGCAGGAAGGTGGCGAACTCGCCCTGGCTGCCTCGCCACGGTGACAGCCGGCAACCGGTGACCGCGACCCAGAAGTCGACCGACGCCTGCCCCGCCTGCGGCGGTACGTCGACGAACGCCCACACCCACCGGACCCTGAGCGGGCCCTCAACGGACGGGCTCACCGTGCGCCTCCCAGGTCGCAGAGGAAGAGCGCAAGCGCCAGTGCCGTGCGGCGCAGCTCCTCGGGATGGACGCTCTCGTCGGGTCCATGGATCCTCGACGCCGGCTCCTCCACGCCCAGGAGCATGATCTCCGCCTCGGGGACCAGCTCGGCAAGGACGGTCGCCAACGGGATGGACCCACCCTGTCCCGTCGTCACGACGTCGTGGCCGAACGCCGTGCGCATCGCTCGCTGCATGGCGGCGTAGGCAGGCCCGTCGACCCGCGCGCGGAAGCCCTGCCCCAGCGACACCGGCCTGACGTCGACATGGGCGCCGAAGGGAGTGTGGCTTCGCAGGTGCGCCATCAGGCAGTCCTGGGCGTGCCGTGCGTCGACCCCGGGGGGGACCCGGAGGTTCACCACGGCGCGCGCCTCGCCCTGCACCGCTGCCGTCACCTGGGACACCGGGGGGCAGTCGATGGCGAGGACCGTCGCTGCGGGCCGGGCCCACAGCAGGTCGGCCAGGGTGCCGTCGCCCGTCAGCGGGTCGACGCCCTCGAGCACGGCCACGTCCTGGCGGAAGCGGTCCGCGTCGATCGGTGCACCGTCCCACACGCCTGAGTGGTCGAGCCCGTCAACGGTCGTCTCGCCGCTGTCGTCCCGCAGCGACGCCAGGGATGTCAGGAGGGCCTGCAGGGCGTCAGGAGCGGGGCCGCCATACATCCCTGAGTGTGCTGGGTGTGCCATCGTCCGCACCGTCATAAGGACACTTCCGGTTCCCCGCAGGGAGGTGGTCAGGGTGGGCAGCCCGAGCTCCACGTTCCCGGTGTCGGCGAGCACGAAGGCGTCACACTCGACCAGCTCGGGGCGGCTCCGGGCGAGCGCCTCCATACCACCGCTGGACTGCTCCTCCGACCCTTCGCACAGGACTGCCACCTCGACCGGCCAGGCACCGAGGACCTCCGCCACGGCGCGCAGGGCCACCAGGCCGGCCACCAGGTTCCCCTTGCAGTCGGCGGCGCCCCGACCGAACCAGCGCCCGGCCACCTCGGTCAGCTCCCACGGCGGCGTGCCCCATCGGGCAGGGTCACCGGCGGGGACCACGTCGTGGTGGGAGTAGAGCACTACGGACGGCGAGCCGGCCGGGCCTGCGGTGCGTCCGACGACCGCTCGGGACCCGTCGGGGGCCGGCACCGCCTGTACGCCGTCGAGCCCCACCTCGCGCAGAAGCTCGGCCACGGCATCCGCTGCCGCATGGCACTCGCTGGCCGGCTCCACCTCCGGGTTGGCCACGGACCGCAGCGCCACCAGCCGGGCGAGGTCCGTCCGCGCACGCGGCATACCGGCGGCCACGGCGTCCGCGAGCCGGACCTCGAGGGGAACCGTCACGGGACCAGGTCGTCGAGGTAGAGCGGCAGCATCTCCCACCAGGTGGGCCAGTCGTGGTCGTACTCGTGTCCCCAGTCGTCCACCCGGTTTGGGACGCCCTTGTCTCCCAGGACCTTGGCGAGCGCCCAGGACTCCGCCACGTCCTCGTAGGCTCCGCTGCCCGAGGCGAGCAGCACGAAGCGGTGTCGCAGCATGTCCAGCGCCGGCCCCTCGAGGCCGGGCAGGAAGTGCAGCGGCGAGGAGAAGTAGAGGTCGTCCGTGAACGGGCCGCCGATGAACTGCTCCACGGAGTACGTCCCGCTCATCCCCACCGCCGCGGAGAACAGGTGCGGGTAGCGGCAGATCATCGCCACGGAGTTGAACGCACCGATCGAGGCGCCTGCGACGACGATGGGGTGCGGTCCCGCGCTGTCTGCGTGGATCGCCGGCACGACCTCCTCGGCGACCGCCTGGTGGTACCGGTTGAACAGCCATAGGCGGTGCTCGGGCGAGCCTGCTTTGGCCGTCATGGCCTGGCCGGCGGCGCTGTCGCACGAGTAGACCTTGATGCGTCCCGCCTGCACCAGCGGCGCGACATGCCCTATGAGGCCCTGCCGCTCCACCTCCTCCGCGTCGCCCCCGGCCGTGGGGAACAGCAGGACGGGCGTGCCGTAGTGGCCCCATCGCACCAGCGTGATGTCCTGCCCCATCCGCTCGGAGCGCCAGCGCTCGGTGACCTTCACTACTGCCTCCTCGTACTCGGGGGTCTGCTACTCGTACACGAACTTCTGCGGGCCGGGGAAGATCCACGAGAGCCCGTCCCGCAACCTGTCCCGCCAGTCCTCCCAGTTGTGGCCGTCCCGCGCCTCGACGTACTTGACCGTCATGCCCGCCGCACGGAAGACGGGCACCATGGACCGGTTCGGCGTGATGAGCGGTTCGTAGGTCCCGCAGCTCATGAAGATCCGCTCCACGGGACGGCTCGGCTTGGCCCGGTAGCGGTTCACGAACTTCACCACCGGGTCGAAGGCCGGCCCCCCTCCGTGGTCCTTCCCGATGTCGGTGAACACCAAGGACGCCGACTGCAGCAGCAGCGAGCCGAAGACCCCTGGATAACGGACCGCCGTCGACAGCGACGCGACCCCGCCGAAGCTGGACCCCATCAGGCACCGGCCCTCGGGGTGGTCCACCAAGGACAGGCGCTCGGCCAGCGTGGGCAGCAGCTCGCGGGCGACGAACCGTGCGTGCGGCGCGTGGTTCGGGTACTCCTTGAGCCGGTCCCGGGGAGGCACGAACGCCACGACGACCGGGGCGACGTCCAGCCGGTGGACGAGGTTGTCGAGCACCGTCTTCATCGCGGCGTACTCGAGATAGTCGGTGCCGTCGTGGACGACGAGCAGCGGGTACCGCAGCGCGGGCGAGTACCGCGCCGGCAGGTACAGCCGGACCGGCTGCTCCCGGCGTAGCGCCTTGGACCGCAGTACGTCCTCGACGAGCTCGCCCGGGCGCGCCTCCGGGTCGTGGTGCACCCAGTCGGGCACCTCGTACCCCTCCGCCGCACACACCGAGCTCGACCCCATCGGCGAGTGCGCGAGCCGGGGGTTGAGCGGGTCGTTGAACGTCTCGTAGTGCTCCCCACGACGGGTCTCGAGCTGGTACTCCACCCGGGATCCGGTGGGCAGGTCGATGGTGACGGCCCACAGGTCGGTGCCGGGAAGCCTGCGCATGGGCATCGGGTCGGCCAGCCCCACCACCCGATGACGCACCCGCACCTCGTCCGCCTCGCCCCGGAAGACGAAGGTGGCACGCTCGCCCTCGATGATCGGAGATCCGTGTCTGGCCAGGAACCGGTCGATGGAGGCAGGAGGCACCGGAAGGCGGTCGCGCAGCCTGTTGACCGCGAGTCGTCGCTCGGTCATGCGTGGGCCGCCTCGAGCTCGTGGATGGCGCCGTCCAGACCGAGGATGCGGGCACCTGCGGGCAGCGAGCCGTCGGGTGCCAGCTCGAGGGCCGTCCCGTCGTCGAGCAGGACGCAGTGCTGCTCGCCGAACCGGCGTGCCAGCACGGCACACCTGTCGCGGTCGTCCAGCCGCAGCCGGCGGCGTGCGTGCGGCAGCGCCACCACACCCTCGACCCGCCCGAGGCCCCGGTCGAACACCTCGGCCTCCCTGGCGCCTTCCGGCCCGTGGTCGTGGAACAGCACGACGCGCTCGGTCAGCGCCATGGCTCCTGCGGACCAGGCGACCACCGGAAGCTGCGCAGGGACGCGAACCGCGAACAACCGCAAGGCTCGAAGCAGTGACCCGACGTGTCCGCCGGGCATCACCAGGGCGGCACAGTCGGCCAGCATCGCCGCGATCTCCCCTCGATGCCAGCCGATCACGCCGCTGTCGTCCAACGGTGCGCGCTCGTCCAGCTCCGCGTAGAGCACCTTGAGCTGCGCTGCGTACCAGGCGTCGACGTGACGCACGGTCTCGACCGCGTCGTCCAGGGCACCGAAGGCCCCGTGGTCGTCGCGGCCACGCTCCTGTGCCTCACGCGAACGCCGCTGCACCGCGTACACGCCATCCAGCGCGTTGTGCAGGCGAAGCCGGTACAGCGAGAGGAGCGCGTCGTGGCTGTCGCGGAAGGTCATCGCGGCGGAGGCGAAGTGCTCGTCCTTGTCGATGACGTCGAACATCCGGTGGTAGAGGCGTAGATGCCGGGTGTCGCCGCCGAGAACGGTGTCCAGCTCCTCGACGGCGTCCTCGCGCTCCTCCCATCCGGCATTGATCGTCGCCACGGCGCCGTCGACGCCGAGCGAGCGCAGGGCAGTGCCGGCAGTGGTCATGAAGCGTTGCGGTCCGAGCAGGATCGTGCGCATGGAGGAGAGTCGCGCCTAGCCGGCGTGGACGGTGATGGTCTGCCCGACGTCGTCCAGCATGCCGCGGAGGGTGTCGTAGTCGGGGTGGCGCATCCGGACGTACGCGTTGGCCATGTACCCCGCCTCCACCGGCTGGGTGTGGTGTCCCTGTGGTGGGAAGTGGCCGTCCAGGATCCACTCGCCGTACCGGCCCTGGATCTCGTCGATCCCGCTGTACCCCTGGATGGTGCCGTTGGCCGTAGGACGCAGCGCCACGATCCCTGCCGCGTAGGGGCGCCGCATCTGGTGCTCCGGCATCCCGTACGTGATGATGTGCGCCCACTCGCGGTAGACGTCGACGTCGTTGCTCGCCGAGTACAGGTCCCAGCAGCCGACGCCGGGCGGACGGCAGCCGATCTCGGAGAACCGGAGTCCCTTCGGCCCGTAGAACCACTCCATGTGCGTCGCCGAGGTCTCGATGCCCAGCGCCTCGATCACCCGCTGTCCGAGCTCGGCCACCTCCCGGTAGAAGTCCGAGTCCGCCATCCGGTTCGTCGTGACGAACTGCGGCGAGATCCACCGCGTGCGCATCGCCTCCAGGACGTTCGGGTAGTAGTGCGTGGTCCAGTCGTGCACGACCCGCCCGTTGCGCGTGATGGTGTCGTAGAACCCCTCGTGTCCCTCGACGAACTCCTCCACGGCGATGGAGGTCGACCCGTGGGAGCCGAAGTCCGTGAGCGCATGGGAGAGCTCGCTGTCGCCGTCCACCCGGACGGTGTCCTTCGCCCCTGCGCCGTCACGAGGCTTGAGGATGAGCGGGTAGCCCACCGACTCCGCGAACGCCCACACCTCGTGTGCGTGGTCGGCAGCGGTGGAGGCCGCGGTGGGGACACCAGCCTCGCGCAGCGCCTGCTTCATGGAGGGCTTGTCCCGGCACAGCCAGGTGGTCCGGACAGACGTCCCCGGGATGCCGGCGGCTTCGCGGACCTGCGCCGCCGGCATGGTGTGCGCCTCCACCGTCGCCTCGAGCCGGTCCACCCACACCTTGCTCTGGACGAACCGCACTGCCTCCGTCATCTCGTGCACGCTCGTGACAGAGCCGACCTTGTAGTAGCCGCTCATCGCGTCGCGCAGCTCGTCGTCCAGGGTGTACTCGTCCGACTCGCCGATGCCGATGACGTTGGCGCCGACCGAGGCGAGTGCGAGGACGAACCGGCGCTGGTTGGCGGGGAACCCGGGCTCGACGAAGACGATGTTCACGGGTCGACTGTATTGCCGGACAGCAGCGGATGGCATTCCGTAACGCGACGCCGCCACCACGCCAGTCGGTCGGCCGTCACGGCCCATCGTGCGAGCAGCTGAGGGTCGGCCGCCACGCGGATGGTGGGTACCTCGCCGGCTCGCGGGACGAGAGACTGTCGCGCCACGTCTCCCTCGAGCAGCGCGACGGTGCCCAGCCCGCAGGCGTAGGGCAGCTCCGGCAGCGCGGCGGCCAGGGCGACCCCGGCCGCGATCCCGACGGAGGTGTCGAGCGCTGAGCTGACCACGGCCGGCAGGCCGCAGGCGGCCACCAGCTGCGAGGCATGCCGGACGCCTCCCAGGGGAGCCACCTTGACGACGACGATGTCGGCAGCCTCCTCCCGCGCCACGCGCAGCGGGTCCTCCGCCTTACGGATCGACTCGTCGGCGGCCACCAGGACGTCGAGCCCCGCCCGGGCCAGCCGCAGCCGGAGCTCGCGCAGGTCGCCGACCGCGGCGCACGGCTGCTCGGCGTACTCCAGGCCGTACGACGCGAGCCTGCTCAGCGCGTCGCTCGCCTCGCGCACGGACCACGCGCCGTTCGCATCCACCCGGATGCGCCCCTGCGGGCCGAGGACATCACGCACCGCGGCGACCCGGTTGAGGTCGTCGCTGAGCGACTGCCCCGGCTCGGCCACCTTGACCTTCGCCGTAACGGCACCCTCGAACCGGGCCAGGACCTCCCGGACCCGCTCTGGGCCGATGGCCGGGACGGTGGCGTTGACCGGCACCCGGGAGCGCAGCGGCGCCGGCCACCCGGTCCACGCCGCTTCGACGGCGGCCGCCAGCCACCGGGACGCCTCCCCGGGGCCGTACTCGAGGAACGGCGAGAACTCGCCCCACCCCGCCGGCCCTTCCAACAGGACAGCCTCTCGTCTGTCCACGCCCCGGAAGCGCACCCTCATGGGGATGGAGACGACGTGCATCGAGTCGAGCAGGTCGCCGAGGTCGGGGATCGTGGCCACCCCCTCACCGTAGGGCGGGGCACCGAGCAGTCGGGAGGCCCTCCGGGTCAGCGGTCGCGCGCGGAGAGGACGCAGAACTCGTTTCCCTCGGGGTCGCGCAGGACCGTCCAGGTGACGTCCGGGTCCTGACCGACGTCCGCCAGCGTGGCTCCCCGCTGCAGGAGACTGGCGATCTCGGCGTCCCGGTCCTGGCTGGTGTGCGGAGCCAGGTCGATGTGCAGTCGGTTCTTGACCGTCTTGCCCTCCGGCACCGGCACGAAGACCAGTCCCTGCGGCTGGCGCGCCCACGCGTCCGCCTCCTCGATGTGGTCGACGGAGGCGTGCCGTGGGATGACGGCCACCTCATGCTCGTCCTCGTAGATGATCCGGAAGTCCAGGGTCTCGGCCCACCACCGGGAGAGGGCGGCGATGTCGTGGGAGTCGATGACGACGGTGTACCAGCGCAGTGCCATGGCAGCGACGCTATCGGGGACCACCGACGCTGACACTGACAAGCGGGCCTCTCGCCCAGCCGGCGGTCTGCGTCCAGGGGCGTGGGGCTCCACGTCGAGGCCCGGGAGCCGCACGTCCAGGTCCTAGAACGGGACCTGCGGCTCGGGCGCGGCGGCTGGCCGCGACGAGGGCGCGGCCGCCTGCTCCTCCAGGGCAAGGTCGCGCAGCCGCAGCAGCTGGAGCCGAAGCTCGCCGGTCAGATACCTCACGTCGCCGAGGAGCAACAGGTCCGGCACTCGGGTCTGGCGCGGTTCGAAGCCGGTACCCGGGAGCCCGGCGACGACCCTGGCGAAGGTGCGCCCGCGGTCCGCCGGTGAGACCTTGAGCCCGCACAGCGCTTGGATGGCCGAAGCCGGCATCAGCCTGCCCGGGCCGATGAGGTCGTTGCCCTTGGCCGCGGCCCAGACGAGTGCCGCGGCGGCCTGCTCGTCACGGTCGGCATGCAGGAACAAGGACGGGATGGCCGACACCGTCGCCAGCAGGCGACGGGCGACGGTGCGCAGCTCCACCCCGAACAGCCGTTCGGCGACGTCGTCCGCCTGCTCCCGGATGCCGTCCACGCGGGCTCGAAGCTCTGGCGTGACGTCGGCGAGAGTGGGCGGCTCGTCCGGCAGCGGGTCGGTGCGCAGCTCGTCGAGTGCCCTGACGCCACCCACGACGCGGCGTAGCCAGCTCAGCTCCAGCTCGTACCGCGGCGGGGCGGGCAGCGGCGGGAGGTACCGCGGCAGCGGTGGCGCGCCCCGACCCAGCTCGCGTGCTGCGCTCTCGTAGCCGCTTCCCCGGACCGGTCTGCGCAGCGTGTCCACCACCCGGTCCTCGAGGACCACGACCATCGTGAGCTCGCCGAGGTCGCCCGCACCGGAGGCGGCCTGAACACCGAGCCAGTCCTCGTACGGCATGTCGTCGTCGTCGAAGCCCACGTCCAGCTCCCTGGCCGCGTCCCACCCGTTCACCATCGTGCCCCCTCCCTGTCGGCTGCCGCGACGGCGGCCGGCACCCACTCTGGCAGCAGGGCCCGGAGCCGATGTCCCCTCGTCCACAGGGCCCAAGGGACGAGCTGGGCGGGCAGCACCACCGGCTCACCCGCCGCGGAGGGCCCGTCGGGCCTCGCTACTAGGCTCCCCTGGGTGAGCGCGCATCCCTTCGTGAGTGAGACCTTCGACCCCGCCGCCTGGGACGCGGTCGAGGGTCTTGAGCTCACGGACATCACGTACCACCGGGCCCGTGAGGTCGGCGCGGTGCGGATCGCCTTCGACCGCCCGGCGGTCCTCAACGCCTTCCGGCCCCATACGGTCGACGAGCTGTACCAGGCCCTGGACCACGCCCGGCGCACGCCCGATGTCGGCGTCGTCCTGCTGACCGGCAACGGCCCCGGGCCTTCGGGCACGGGCAGCGAGGGCCAGTGGGGCTTCTGTTCCGGCGGCGACCAGCGGATCCGTGGCCGTTCGGGGTACCAGTACGCCAGCGGCGACACCGCCGACTCGGTCGACCAGCGCAGGGTCATGGCGCAGGGTGGGCGGCTGCACATCCTGGAGGTCCAGCGGCTGATCCGCACCATGCCCAAGGTCGTCATCGCGGTCGTCAACGGGTGGGCCGCCGGTGGCGGACACTCTCTCCACGTCGTGTGCGACCTGACGATCGCCTCCCGGGAGCAGGCGAGGTTCAAGCAGACGGATGCCGACGTCGGCTCGTTCGACGGTGGCTACGGCAGCGCCTACCTGGCCAGGATGGTGGGTCAGAAGTTCGCCCGCGAGATCTTCTTCCTGGGTCGGACCTACTCCGCCGAGGACATGCACCGGATGGGGGCCGTCAACCTCGTCTCGGCGCACGCCGACCTCGAGTCTGACGCGCTGCAGGTGGCCCGAGAGATCATGGGCAAGAGCCCACAGGCGCAGCGGATGCTCAAGTTCGCGTTCAACCTGGTGGACGACGGGCTGATGGGGCAGCAGGTGTTCGCGGGCGAGGCCACGCGGCTGGCGTACATGACCGACGAGGCCATCGAGGGCCGGGACCAGTTCCTGGAGAAGCGCGAGCCGGACTGGTCCCCCTTTCCCTGGTACTTCTGAGATGTCGCACGACCCCAGGTCATCCGGGTTTACATCCCCGCAGTCCGCAGGGAGTCCGCAGGTACTCCCATCGTGTGCCCGCGTGCGCGCTGCACCGTCATAACGCTGCACCCGTCTGCAATCAGCCCTGCTGGCGTAGAAGTGCCGGAGATCGTGAAGCCGAGTCCATGACAGTCCGGCCACTTTGCGGGTCGCACGCCACCGCCATGGAGAGGCGGCCGCTCGCCTTCTTGAGCAGCAAGGCGTCTGGGGACTTCGAGACGCGTACGAAGACTGGAAGCCCGCCCTCCACGATGGAGCCAAGGCTTGGTCCGATCACAACCACTTGAGCGCGGCCAGGCGACCGCAGGAGCGTCTGGGTGTGTCAAGCGGTCCGGTATGTGGCGCGGGCTTGCCCGAGGTCCCCGGCACTCCGAGAGTATGACGGTCCATGTTCGGCATTCCGACGGGGGAGATCCGTGAAAGCCCACTTCCGGCTCGACACTCACCCGGTCGCTGCCGCGGCGAACGTCGTCCAAGGCGACTGCTACCGGATCACCGTTCTGGATGCGGGGCTGGTCCGGCTCGAGTACAGCGAGACCGGTGAGTTCGAGGACAGGGCCTCGCAGATGGTCGTCAACCGCGCGTTCCCTCCGTGCGCCTTCACGCTGAAGGAGGGCGGCGGCCCCGACGGGGTGATCGAGATCAGCACGGAGCGGTTGCATCTCACCTATGACGGGGGCGACTTCACGACGCAGGGACTGTCCGTCCAGGCCAAGGGGGGCTTCCACTCTCGCGACAGCGTGTGGCGGTTCGGCATGGGCCTGCCCAACCTCGGAGGCACCGCGCGCACGCTCGACGACGTCGACGGCGCGATCCCCCTGGAGGGCGGCGTGATGGCGTTCGACGGGATCGCGATGGTCGACGACTCGTCCTCGGTCCTGCTGACCGACGACGGCTGGATCGCGCCGCGGCGGCCTGGGACTCTCGACCTCTACGTGTTCGCTTACGGCCACGACTTCCGGCGCGCCCTCGAGGTGCTCTACACGCTCACCGGACCCACGCCGCTGCTCCCGCGATACGCGCTGGGCAACTGGTGGAGCCGCTACCACCCCTACTCAGCCGACGAGTACCTCTCGCTCATGGACCGCTTCCGTGACAACGGCATCCCGTTCTCCGTCGCGGTCATCGACATGGACTGGCACCTGGTCGACATCGACCCCAGGTACGGCAGCGGCTGGACCGGGTACACCTGGAACACCGAGCTCTTCCCCGACCCTGCCGGCTTTCTCCGGGAGCTCCACGACCGCGGCCTCGCGACCTCGCTGAACGTCCACCCGGCCGAGGGCGTTCACGCCCACGAGGCGGCATACCCTGCCCTCGCGAAGCGAATGGCGATCGAGCCGGACTCCGGCGCACCGGTGCCGTTCGACCCCACCGACCCTGAGTTCCTCGAGGCCTACTTCGAGGAGCTGCACCACCCGCTGGAAGAGCAGGGGGTCGACTTCTGGTGGCTCGACTGGCAGCAGGGTGGTGTCACCCGGGTGCCGGGACTGGACCCGCTGTGGCTGCTCAACCACTTCCACTTCCTCGACTCCGGGCGCGCCGGTAGGCGTCCGCTGACGTTCTCCCGCTACGCCGGGATCGGGAGCCACCGTTACCCGATCGGCTTCTCCGGCGACACGTGCATCACCTGGGAGTCGCTGGACTTCCAGCCGTACTTCACCGCGACGGCATCGAACGCCGGCTACGGCTGGTGGAGCCACGACATCGGCGGACACTTCAAGGGCTACAAGGACGACGAGCTGGCGACCCGGTGGGTGCAGCTCGGTGTCTTCTCACCGGTCAACCGGCTGCACTCCGGCCTCAACCCGTTCAACACCAAGGAGCCTTGGCGGTTCGGGCCACACGCGCAGCGGGTCATGACCGAGTTCCTGCGGATGCGCCACCAGCTGTTGCCCTACCTCGCCACCATGAACGTCCGCGCGCACGAGGGAAGCCCGATCGTCGAGCCGATGTACTACGAGCACCCCGACGAGCCGGCCGCGTACACCGTGCCCAACCAGTTCATGTTCGGCACGGAGCTCCTTGTTGCCCCAATCACCTCGCCGGCCGATCGGGAGACCGGGCTGGGGCGGGTGAAGGCGTGGCTCCCCCAGGGCATGTGGGTGGACGTGTTCACCGGGACGCGGTACCGAGGGGGCCGCACGCTGTATCTGCACCGCGATCTGGACTCCATCCCGGTGCTGGCCCGCGCAGGTGCGATCGTGCCGATGGTTCCGGCCGACGAGATCGGTGGCGGAACGAACCCCACGAGCCGGATCGAGCTGCGCGTCTTCGCCGGCAGCGACGGCGAGTTCACGCTCGTCGAGGACCACGACGACCAGCGCTGGGCGCGCACTCCGATCACGTATGACGACAGCTCGGGTCAGGTGACGGTCCATGAGGTGCAGGGCGAGGCCTCGACCGTGCCTGACGACCGCACGTACGAGACCGTGCTCGTCGGGGGCGGTGGCGATGGTGGGCACGACGTGCAGGCTGACGTATTCCGGATCCTGGACCGAGCACAGATGGGGTTCGAGCTGAAGGGTGAGGCGTTCGAGGTGGTTCGGAACAGTGCCTCGGCCGCAGACGCGGTGATGGCCCTGCAGGCCCTCGACGTGGCACCGAACCTGCTCGGCGCCGTGGCGGAGCTTCTGCTCGCCCACTGACGGCGCCCACTGACGGCGCCCACTGACGGCGCATGCCTGACGGTCGCGCAGTTCGGGCCGCAACGCTGGACAGGCAACGGGATAGCAGGGTGTAAGGATCTATCTGCGGCCGGGCGGTCGTCGCTGCGCCGAATGAGGCCCCGCGCCGTTGGGCTCACGTATGCTCACCCGGCGCCGTGCGGTGCTCGTCCCCCGTGGGCGTGGGAGAGAGGTAGGGCTCTGTGACTCGACGATGGACGACCCATGCCCTGGTGGTCGGTGCCGCGTGCCTGGCGCTGGGCACGACCGGTCTCTCTGGAGCGGCTCAGGCGGCACCCGGGGCGGCACCCTATGCCGCAACGGCCGCCATTCCTCCGGCAACCCGACAGACCGCGGCGGACGGCCTGGTCGGGACGGTGACGTCCCAGCGGCTCTACGACTCGAGGACCACCAAGGCGTTGGCACCGGGCGAGGAGAGGACGGTCTGCGACACGCTGCTGAGCGTGCCCGACGACGCCGGCACGTCGCTCGTGGTCAACCTGACCGCCGTGTCGCCCACTGCGGCAGGGTTCCTCACCGCGTGGCCGTCCGGGAACGACGCACCGCCCCCGGTCTCCAACCTCAACTTCACCGCCGGCACGGTGACCTCCAACCTCGCCCTCGTGCGGCTCGGCACCGTCGGGTGCATGACTCTGCGCAACAGCTCCTCCGGCAGCACCCAGGTCGTCGTCGACGTGCAGGGCTACCTCACAGCGGGGCCCGCCAGCGCACCAGGCGGCACCCAGACCATCTACGCGTCGCGGTTGCTCGACACCCGTACCACGCGGGTCGCGATCCCCGCCAAGGGCTCGATCGACGTACAGGTCGCCGGGCGGGGCGGGATCCCCGGGACCTCCGTCGGCGCCGCCTGGCTCAACCTCACGGTCACCGGCAACGCAGCACCCGGCTTCCTCGCGGCCTACCCCGCGGGCACCGACCCGCGGCCGACCACCTCGAGCGTCAACTTCGCCGGTGCCGAAACGCGCGCCGCGCTCACCCTCGCCAAGATCGGCACCAACGGCCGGGTCACCGTCTACAACGGCTCCGCCAAGCCGGCCCACCTCGTCGTCGACGCCTTCGCCTGGGTCAAGGGGGGCGATGCGTCCACGACGCTGGCCGGCACGACGTCGGTGCTCCCCCGCCGCGTCCTGGACACGCGGAACACGGGCTCGAAGGTCGGTCCCCGTGACGGGCGCGGCATCGAGGTGCCGAGCGGAGCCCCCGCGAACGCGCCCGGCCTGCTCGTGGCCGTGACGGCCACCAACGCCGGCGCCGCAGGCTTCCTGTCGGTCGACGCGGGCTTCGGCACCTCGGTCGTCAACTACACGCCGGGCAGGGCCACGACCAACCTCGTCCTCACCCGCACCGGGACCCAGCTCCAGGTCCTCAACGGCTCACGGTCGACCGCTGTCGACGTGGTCGTCGACGTGGTGGGCTGGCCCAACCCCGAGCGCGCCGTGGCCGGTCGCGTCGTGGACAGCGAAGGCGCAGGCGTCGCGGGAGCCAGCGTGGGCCACGGGACCTCGCTTTCCCCCTCCTTCGGTCGAAGCGCCCCGGACGGCGGGTACGCCTCGACGCTGCCGGCCTCCACCACGAGCGTCATCCCGTGTGCAGTGGCGCTCAAGAACGGCTTCGTCGACCGGTCCTACGCGCGGGGCTGCCACCCCTCGGCCACGAACCCGCCGAGCCTGCCGATCGGCTTCGGCGAGCGGCTGGTGGGGGCCGACATCGTGCTCGAGCACGCCGGCGCCCTCGGTGGCACCGCCACGGACAGCGAAGGTGCCGCGTTGACCGGCGGGACGGTCCGGGTGTGGCGCACCGGCGACAGCCGGCCCTACGCGACCTCGGTGTCCAACGGGCTGTGGAGCATCCCCGCCGTGGCCGTGGGCAGCTATTACGTCGAGCTGACCGGCCCGAGCTCGCCGACCGCGGCACCCTACGGGCTGGCCAGCGAGTGGTACCCCGACGTCCAGGTCGGACCTCAGACGAGCGCCGCCACGATCGGGGCGGCCGGCGCGACCGCCCTCGCGGTGACCGCAGGGGCCACCACGCCCCTCGCCCTCGTCGCCGAGAAGGCGTCGCTGCTCGCCGGCACGTTCGGCTCCGCCGACGGCACCACGCCGCTCCCTAGCACCGCCCAGATCGTCCTGCACCGGGGCAACGGGTCGAAGGTCGTGGGGCTAACGCCGGCGTCCACGGCGACGCGACCGTGGTCCTACCCGGTCCGACCCGGCGCCGTGAAGGTGTGCGGCTACCCGGCGCCGGGGCAGCCCGAGACGTGCTGGCCGGACGGTGCCACGGTCGAGGAGACCGCGCCGGTGACGGTGGCCCCCGGCGAACGGCGCGAGGGCATCGACGTCCGGCTGCCCTAGGGTCGTCCGGCTGCCCTAGGGTCGGCCGGCTGCCCTGGGGTCGGCCGCTAGCCGCCCTTGCGCTGAGCACGGGCTGCAGCGCGACGTCACGGGGACCATGCGGGGTGCGATGCGATGTCCGGGCAGCCGGCGATCCCCGCGTGGTAGTAGTCGTCGTGTCTGTAGTCGAGGACGAGGTGGTCCCAGTTCCGGGCGCTCGGACCGTTGTAGATGATGTCGGCATTACTGTCCGAGACGTGTCCACCGCTGTCCGCGTGCGGGGCGCAGGGCGGGGCGGCCCCCAGCGCATGGGTCGTCTCGTGCGCGACGACATACGTCCCGCCATAGGGGAACTCCATCGTTGACGCCGCGGGATAGATCGTGCACGTTGCCATGTAGAGAGCAACGAGGTTGAGCGAGCGCCAGGTGGCACCACAGGCGTACCCGGAGTCCACGTCCACGAACGCCACGAGCACCTCAGCTGGATCTCGGAAGCCGAAGGCCGTGAGCTGGTCTCGCAGGTTCTGTCCGTCGTCTCCCGACATCAGCTGTGCCGCCGTCACCGGCAGGTCCGCAAGGGTGACCTCCGGCTGCCCGCCGACACGCTTGACCCGCGGGGAGAGCCCTCCCGCCTGTCCCTCGAACCACCGCTGCACGAACGGCCACTCTGCGCAGATCCCCGCCGTCACCGCGGCCGAGCGCGTCTGGCCGGACAGCCTCACGTGGATGAGGCGTACCTGCGAGGAGCCTGCCGGGAGGCCGCTGGGCGTCGCCGTCGTGGCCGTCGTGCAGGGGCCTGCCACGGTGAACCAACCCGCGACGTCGGCGATGACGTGGGCTCCGCGCTGGCTCTGAAAAGTGAGCCATCCGGTCTGCGCGCCTTGGAAGGTCGTCTGTCCCAGCTGTGCGACGGCGAGGTTGGCCCGGGTGTCCCCGGCGTGCTCGAGGTTGAGGGTGGATGTTGCCGGTGGGGGGCCCGTGGTCGTGAGCGGAAAGACTCGCAGGTACCCCGGTGCGACGGCCTGGGTGCCGGTGAGGTTCAAGAGCACGGCGAACGCGCCGGTCGCGGGGACGCCCGCCTTGCCGGAGACCTGGCGGATCCACTGCTCCCCGGGGTCCAGGGGCAGGCAGCACGCCCGGCTGTCGATCGCCCGCGCCGGTCTGACCGGGACGAACAAGCCGTCGCCGCCAGGCGTCGCGGTGTCATTGGTGTAGTAGCCGCCGACGTCGACGAGGAGGTGCGTGGGGGCCGAGGTGTACAGGGTGACCGCACCGTTGGCCCCCAGCGCTGCGACGACGAAGTTGGCCGCCGTGGACCCCGCGCCCGGGACGTTGAGGTTCGAGGTCCCGGGCCGAGGCGTGCCGGCGGCATACGCGGTCACGAAGCCGGCGGCCAGCGCCTGCGTGTAGGTGACGTTGAGGACGACGCTGCCGACGTGTGCGCTGGGAACTCCACCGCGCCCGAGCACCCGGATCTCCACGGTGCCGCCGGCAGGCACCTGGGCCGCGCCACCTGTTCGAGTGTCGAGGAGCCTGGCGGGCCATACCGTGCGGAACCGACCTGAGGCGACGTTCGTGGCCGCCTGGTAGTAGCCCAGGATGTCGATCACCACGTGCGTGCGATGCTGGGCGTAGATGGCCACCTCGCCCGAGGCAGGAAGCTGCACGGTCGCAGCGTTGGGGATGGTCTGCCCGGCCCGCTGGATGTTGAGGTTCGACACCCCAGGCCGGGCAGTGCCCGCTGGCCACACGGTGAGGTACCCCGCGGCGCTGGCCTGCGTCGCCGTGAGGTTCATGACTACGGCTCGGGCGCCGGCCGGGACCCCTGCGAACCCCGTCACCTGGAGCACCCGGGTCTGGCCCGAGCCGATCGCGCCCTGGGTTGTCCGGAACCCCGTGCGTGTGTCCATCGCCCGGGTCGGGGCACCGGGCACGAAGCGAGACGCTCCGACAGGAGTGCTACCTACGCCGCCGGCGGACGTCTGCGGCGTGGCGCTGTCTCGCTGCCGCGGGCTCGATGCCGGACTCATCTCCTGTGCGTCGGCGTGGGTGCCGACGGCTTCCCGCGAGACGCCGGTGCCAGGTAGGGCTTGGGTGATCCTGGCCGCCGCCGGTCCAGCGCCGAGAAGCAGCCCGGCGACGACGAAGCAGCTGATGAGTAGTCGGCGGCGTTGAGCAGTCATGGCTCACCTCATCCGGTCTCGCGTGCCAACGGCCCACCGTACAGCCGGGGGTCGACCGTCCTGAACCGGCCGACGGCTTACGGGGCCGGGATGAAGGCTCCTACGCAGTTCGGACCACGAAGACCAACAAGACACCACCGGCGTCCGCCACCCGAGCACCTCACCTGGCGTCGATGGGGTGCCACCGGACAGCGGTGACCATGATGGGCGGCTGGTGCTGCTGGTGCGCGCACCACGGTGGCGAGGCGGTCGGGGTGATGGTGGCGCCTTGGCCGCGCTGCGATGGTCGTCGTTCGGTTCGGCGGACCGGGTCCCCGAGGATGGCGTACGCGGCTATGACCTGTTGGAGCCTGGTGTTCCAGGCACCGGCCGTGACGTCGACCGGCGCGACCGGGCGCCGGGTGCCGGGGTGGTGCTGACGCAGCAGAGCATGGTAGGCGCGCCGCATCTGTTCCTGGATCGCTTACGGGCTCAGCCCCAGGACGGCGTAGAGGTCGGTCGGGGCGAGCACCGACGAGGTCGTCCCGTTCCAGACGCCCGGGGCCATCATCCCGGGTTCGGCCGCAAGGCCATCCGTAGGCGGTGTGGGCGCGTCGCCGCCTTCGCCTAGGACCTCGGCCACGAGTGGGTTGATCTGCCCTGCCGGGGCAGACCCGACGCAGCGGACGTGACCCTATGGAACCGCGGGCAGTGTAGGGATGGTTTCGTCAGGCTTGCCCCACCCCGGGTCAGGCGCCGACCGCGGGATCACAGCTGTGACGGTTGGGTTGAGGTCGGAGTGAATGACGCGGGCGATGGACTCAACGGTGGTGACTCCGTAGGACATGGTCGGGTTGTCCATGGAGAGCACCACGATGGTGTACCAATGCTGGGGCCACGTGAAGGCCCCGATGCTGTTGATGCGCCAGCCGTGAGTCGTGCGGGGCAGCCACCCGTCCTTGACGTGGACGGTGACGCTTCGCGGCGCACCGGCGGGCACGCCCCACCGCTGAGAAGAGATCACCTGCGCCATGAGACCCAGCGCATAGGTGCGCGAGTTGCTGGAAAGGATCGTGTTACCGCGCAGCAGTATCCGCAGCAGGAGCATCTCGTCGTGCGCGGTCGCCTGTGTGAGACCCCAGTAGCGGCCGGGCCCGAGAACGGTCTGCGTCATCCCAGCGAGGTTGAGGAAATGCTGGATGTAGGGGTGCTCAAGCTTTGCCCACAGCGCGGAAGCAGCGTTGTTGTCGGACTGTGTGATCATGGCACGGAGCTGGCTCGCCTCCGTGCTGGTCAGGTACCTGTGCTGATCCAGCGCCTTTCGCAGCATCGCACCCAGGATGATCACCTTCACGATGCTGGCCGAGTCGAAGTGCGAAGATCCGCTCAGAGAGCAGGTGAGCCCCGCGCCCGGGTCCTCGACCCACACGGCCACCGTGGACGAGCGGCCGCTCCGTGCTGTCCGGATGTCGCGGGCCAGCGCGGCAGCCAAGGCCGGGTGCGACGCGGACGTGCAAGCGACCGCGGTGTCAGCTGACCCACTCGCGGCCGGCGTGGCCACGCCGGAACTGGTCGCGTGCTGACCGGTCAGCGACGGACCCGCCGTGGCGACGGCGGGCGCGGCAGCGGAAATCGACGAACCCAGCAGCACGGTGGTCGCCGTGACGAGTGGCAGCCCGTGCCGCGACCTTCTAGGAACCCGCATCTCTCCGCCCCCCTAGAGTCCACGTCGGGAGATAGCCAGTCAGACACCACACCCATCACCTTGATGCTCCCCGCGCTGACCAGGCCCCGCCATGGCCCTAAGGAGCCATCTTCGAAGCCCCACCGCCATCCGTGTGGCAGCGTGCTGCCGGGCCGTCCTGCCCAATCCCCGGCGAAGGTGACGTCGAAGACGGCCGGCCAGGAGACCGGGCGGCGGCTGGCGAAGTTGGTGACGGACCCGCGGCACTCATGCCGTCTTCCCCCGGACGACATGTCTACGAGGTGGTGTGGGGGACGGCTCTCGACCCCGAAAAGTTGCCCCTGTGGCGCGACTTGCCCAGGGCGCACCGTGAGCGACGTGGCCAAGGTGAGCAACCTCCAGCAGCGGTGACGTGGGCCGCCGGGGCTCGGCTGGCAGCCGGACGGCTAGCCCGACCCGCCGAGGTCCACGTCGTACGCCTCGTACACCAGGTCGGCGCCCTTCTGGCGGTGGCGCACGAGCAGGCCCATCAAGGTCGTGACCTCCTCGCGGAAGGCTGGCAGGTCCGCCGTCGTCCCGCCGTGCTCGAGAACCGCGAGGTACGCGTCGATGTCCTCCCGGTACCGGTCGTGCTCCCTGGTGAGCCGCCGGACCTGGCCCTCCAGGCGGGGATCTCCGCGCCGCACGCTGTCGTAGAGACCGCCGGGCCCCTCGGTGAGGTCGATATGGTCGCGGAAGTCGTGCGCGAGCTCGGCCAGCGCGGCACGCACCCGCTCGCGCCAGGCCCCGCCGCGCGCGATCGGCGAGGCGAGGGCCTCGTCCACGGCAGCCACGGAGTCGCGAAGCTCGGCCCGGTGGTTCCTGACCCGGTCGAGATAGGTCGCGAAGTCCGCGTCCATCGGCACCTCCCGGCTCATAGTCCCGCGGCCCGGCCCAGGCGTCCAGAGACCTGACACCAGCCAGCACTAGCCTGTGCTCGTGACCGCGCTGGTGCCGTTGGCCATCGCTCCCGGTGCCGCCGCGGGCGAGGCCCTCCCCGTGCTGCGCCGGGCCCTGGACGGCGAGCTCGCGGTCCTGCCGTATGCCGCCGGAGGCCGTACGCCCGAGGTGCCCCAGGGTGCCGGTCCGGACCCTGCCACCGCCCTGGTGGTCGGGACGTCCGGGTCCACCGGGACGCCGAAGCTCGCCATGCTGCCGGCTGGCGCCCTGCTCGCCAGCGCCGCGGCGACCCACGAGCGGCTCGGCGGCCCTGGCTCGTGGCTGCTCGCGATGCCGCCGCACCACATCGCCGGGGTGCAGGTGCTGCTCCGGTGTCTGGCGGCCGGCACGCAACCGGGCTTCGTCGACCTGTCGCACGGTTTCAAGGCCCGAGCCTTCACGCAGGCAGCTGCCAGGCTGGCTGGCGACCGTCGCTACACAGCGCTGGTGCCCACGCAGCTGGTCCGACTGCTCGACGACCCCGAGGCCACGTCCGTTCTCGCGACGTTCGCCGCCGTGCTGGTCGGCGGAGCCGCGACTCCGCCGGCGCTGCGGCAGCGGGCGCGCGCGGCCGGCGTCCCGGTCGTCACCACCTACGGGATGAGCGAGACGTCGGGAGGGTGCGTGTACGACGGGGTCCCCCTGTCGTGCAGCCGGGTCCGCCAGGGCGCCGATGGCCGCATCGAGCTGGGTGGCCGGACGCTTGCCACCGGCTACCTGGGCCGCCCGGACCTCACCGCCGAGGCCTTCCGGCCCGACGCCGAGGGGGGCCTCTGGTTCCGCACCGACGACCTCGGACACCTGGACCCCTCGACCGGCCGGTGGCTCGTCGACGGACGGGTCGACGACGTCATCGTGACGGGCGGCCTGAAGGTCGCGCCGAGGGTGGTCGAGGACGCCCTGACCGGTTTGGCGCAGGTCGCCGAGGCCGTCGTCGTGGCGACCGCCGACGAGCGGTGGGGCCAGGCGGTGAGTGCCGCGGTGCGGTTGCGCCCGGGGGCCCGGACCCTCAGCCTCCCGGAGCTCAGGGACCTGCTGCGGGGGCGGCTGCCGGAGCACGCGCTCCCCCGTCGTCTGCTCGTGGTCGAGGACCTGCCACACCGTGGCCCTGGCAAGCCCGACCGGTCCGCCGTGGCGCTGTTGTTCACCCGGTCGAAGTCCGCCCACCCGGCATGACACGATGGAGCCATGCTTCGGGTGCTCCCCTGGCTGCTCACGCTGGCCCTGACGATCTACGCCGTCGTGGACTGCATCCAGACTGACGACTCAAGGGTCCGGAACCTGCCCAAGCTGGTGTGGGTCCTGCTGATCCTGGTCTTCCCGCTGGTGGGGTCCATCGCCTGGTTCCTCGCGGGGCGCCCGCAGCGGCCCCAGAGCGGGCGGGGGCCAATTCACCGGCCTCCGCCCCCGCGTGGCCCCGACGACGACCCGGACTTCCTCCGTAGGCTCTGAGCAGTACCCGCGGCGCACCACCTCCCCGCACCTTCCGCCCATACCACCGGCAAGCGAGAACCCCCCGAATGGCAACCCTGTCGCAGTGGATCGCCGGCGCGCGCCCGCGCACGCTCCCCGCAGCCATCGCCCCCGTCGTCGCCGGCACAGCAGCCGCCGCTCCCCTTGGCCACGCCAGCGTGGGTCTCGGGCTCCTGGCTGTGCTGGTGTCCCTTGGCCTGCAGGTGGGGGTCAACTATGCCAACGACTACTCCGACGGGATCCGGGGCACGGACAGCGACCGAGTGGGTCCGGTCCGGCTGGTGGGGCAGCACAAGGCCGACCCGGAGAACGTCAAGCTCATGGCCTTCGCCTTCTTCGGCGCCTCCGCGCTGGTCGGCCTGGCGCTGGTGGCGCTCAGCCAGGCCTGGGTGATGATCCCGCTCGGCGCCCTCGCGGTGGTCGCCGCGTGGAAGTACACGGGCGGCGACAACCCCTACGGCTACCGCGGTCTGGGTGAGGTCTACGTCTTCCTGTTCTTCGGCCTGATGGCCACGCTGGGCACCCTCTACACCCAGGCGCACCGCCTCACCTGGCTCGGTGTCGCTGCCGCCGTCGGGGTCGGCTGCATCGCCTCCGCAATCCTGGTGGCGAACAACCTGCGTGACATCGCCAGCGACCGCGAGAGCGGGAAGGTGACGCTCGCCGTGCGCCTGGGCGACCGGGGCACCCGGGTGCTCTACGTCGCGCTCGTGGCGGTGTCGCTGGCGATGCTGGTCCTGGTCGCACTGGAGTTCCCCTGGGCCTGGCTCGGCGTCGCCGCCTTCGGTCTGCTGTGGAAGCCGCTCCGGGCTGTCACCGGTGGCGCGACAGGCCAGGCGCTCGTGCCCGTGCTGGCCATGACCGGGCTGTTCGAGGTCGGGTACGCCGTGCTGCTCGCGGTCGGGATCGCGACCAGCCACGCCGCGCGGGGTTAGCAGCATCTTCGGCGGGCCGGCTGCTCCGTGCATAGCAAGGGGTAGCCCTGGCACATCACAAGCACGCGGTGGCTCCCGTCCCGAGCTAGCGGTACTCCTCGTCCTGCCGCCTCGGCCGTACCTCGGCCCCACGCCCCGGGCTGGGGAGGCCGGACGTCGGCTGGCGACCGTCCGGGTCGGCCGTCGGCCCAGAGGACCCACTGTCCTGCGCATCCTCGGCGTTCTCGTCGGCCCCCTGGACCGCTCCCGGGCCGCGCTGCCGGTTCTCGGCACGGCGGCGTACCCGTTCGGCGAGCTGCTCGGCACTCTCCTGGCGGAACCGGGCGAGGACGAAGTACGACAGCACCATGGAGATCAGGGCACTGAGCACCAGCAGCATCCACTGCTGGTCCGCCCCGCGGAGCCCGAGCAGCCAGAGCAGTGAGAGCACCCCGAAGAACATCAGCAGGCGCAGAACGGAGTAGCGGAGCATCTAGAGTCCCGAGTAGGAGTGCTGGCCGACGAAGAACACGTTCACGACGGCGAAGTTGACGATGACGCACGCGTAACCGGCCAGTGCGATGTAGCTGGCCGTCTGGCGGCTGATCCCGCTCGTCGCCCGCGAGTGCAGGTAGGCGGCGTAGACCACCCAGATGACGAAGGTCCAGACCTCTTTCGGGTCCCAGTTCCAGTACGACGCCCACGCCTGTCGCGCCCAGATCGCCCCCGCGATGAGAGTGAACGTCCAGAGCGGGAAGGCGACGATGTGCAGCCCGTACGCGGTGCGCTCGATCGCGCCCGTCTCCGGGAAGCGGTCCAGCACGCTGGTCCGTCCGGCCCGCTGGACGGCGTCCTTGACGAGGTAGATGCCGGTGGCGGCCGCGCCGATGGTGAACACCGCCGTGGCGAGCACCGCCACGGTGACGTGGATGACGAGCCAGTAGGACTGCAGCGACGGCATGACCTGGGCGGCCTCGGTGTACCAGACGCGCAGCGCCATCCCGAGCACCAGCAGGACCGGGGCCGTGACGAACAGCCCCAGCCAGCGCAGGTCCCGCCTGGTCGACCACAGGGAGTAGGCCAGCACGGTGAACATGGACCCCATGACCGCGAACTCGAACATGTTGCCCAGCGGCCAGCGGTGTACCGATAGGCCACGCAGGACGACGCAGGCGAGCAGGAGCAGGCCACCGAGCCACGTCGTCGTGGACGCCACACCCGCCGCCTTGCGCGCCCGCAGCGGTACGTCGTCGTCTGTGGCGCCGGCCCCCCGCTCGCCGGACGCGGCCCGGGTCGTGCTGGTCGACGCCCCGGCCGCCACCAGCTCGCGGTCGGGCGCGGTCCGGTCGCGCGCCGGGAGCAGACCGGCGAGGTACGCGGCGTGGCAGAGCATCGCGAGGGTGAAGACCGCCATCGCGGAGTAGAGGCTCAGGTTCGCGTACTCGGCGAGTGTCTCGTTGGTCATCCTCGGTCACTCCATCTGCTGCCCGCACCCAGTCGACTGGGCGCCGGGTCGGGATCGGTTTCGGGTGGGCGCGGCATCCGGTCTTGGACGGCGGTGAGGACGTCCTGGACGACCCGGTCCAGCCCTTCGTCGTCGCCCTTGGCCATGCCCGCGACGGTCACCACGGTACGGCCCGCCGGACCGGCCGGCGAAACGCGCAGGAAGACGCGCCGCCGTCGCACGACCAGCGACGCGACGAGCCCGGCCAGAGCGAGCAGGGCCGCTGCAAGGGTGACCAGCTTGCCCGGGTCGTGGCGAATGGACAGCCCGGCGAACCGGTCCACCCCGTCGAACGTGATGCTGCCCCGGTCGCCGGGCAGGGTGATGGTCTTCCCCGGCTCGAGCCACAGCCTCAGGGGCTCACCCTTGTCGTTCTTCACCTGCGTCATCTCGGCCGTGTCGAGCACGTACACCGACTGCGGGCGGCCGCCGGGGAACAGCTGCCCCTCGAAGAGGGTCAGCGCGAGCGCAGGCTTCTTCGCGTCCGGGAAGACCGAGATGGGTCCCTGTTCCCTGTCGACGAGCGCCGTCGGCAGGAAGAGCCCGGAGAACCCGAGCTGCTTGCCGGCGGCACCGGGCACCTTGATCGCGCCCACAGAGGTGTAGTTGTTGTCCCGGGCCAGGAACGGCGTCGGACCGCTGTAGACCTCGTTGCCCCTGGCATCGCGCACCGTGACCACCGGGGCGTAGCCGTTGCCCAGGAGGAAGACGCCGGCCCCCTGCATCTCCAAGGGATGGTTCACCTTGATGGTGGACCGCTGTGAGGCAGCCCCCGGCGTCGCGGTGGTGGTGACATGCGCGGTGAAGTCGCGGGGCTGGCCGAACTGCCCCCGGCCAGTGACGTTCTCCTCGAAGGTCGCGTCGAGGCGGTCGACCCTGAGCGTGAAGGGAGCCAGCGTCTGCGGGTCGACCCACGGGCCGGGCGCGAAGGTGTCATAGCGCAGCAGCGTGTTGGCGAACGTCTGGCCCACCGGCACGATGACGTCACCCTTCCAGCCGAAGAGGTGGCCGATCGCGACACCCACGATCACGAAGATCAGGGCGACGTGGAAGACGAGGTTGCCGGTCTCCTTGAGGAAGCCCTTCTCCGCGCTGAGCGAGTCCAGGTCGTGGGCGTGCGTGCGGAACCTCTTGCGGGCCAGCACCTCTCGGGCCGCCTCCAGGACGGCACCCGGCTCGACTGCGACCTCGGCGACGCGGTGGGCGGAGAGCCGCTCCAGCCGGGCCGGAGCCCGGGGTGGGGTCGCGCGCATCGCCCGCCAGTGCATCCGGCTGCGCGGCAGCACGCAGCCGACCAGGGAGATGAAGAGCAGCAGGTAGATCGCGGCGAACCACGGCGACGCGTAGACCTCGAAGAAGCCCAGCCTGTCGAGCCACGGTCCGGCCGTGGGGTGGCTGGCGATGTAGTCGGCCGTCCGGGCTGCGTCGATGCTGCGCTGCGGCCAGATCGACCCGGGCAGCGCAGCGACGGCCAGCAGCAGCAGGAGGAAGAGGGCGGTGCGCATGCTGGTCAGCTGCCGCCACATCCAGCGCAGCCAGCCGGCAGCCCTGAGCTGTGGTTGGGTGACCTGCTCCACCACTCAGATCACCGTCCGGAAGCCGCTGACCAGGCTCGCCTGGAGGTAGCGGGTGAAGGACTCCCAGACGCCGCTCACCAGGAGCACGCCGATCGTGAGCAGCAACGTGCCGCCCAGCAGCTGGATGCCACGTTGGCGCCGGCGGAGCCAGGCCGAGACCGCGCCGAAGCGCTCGTAGCCCGCGGCGATCAGCAGGAACGGGACACCGAGCCCCAGGGAGTACGCCACAGCCAGCACGATCCCCCTGCTCACCGCCCACTGGTCGTCCGTGAGCGTCGCCAGGACGGTCACCGCACCGAGGGTCGGTCCCGTGCACGGCGCCCACCCCAGCCCGAAGACCGCCCCGAGGAGTGGCGCCCCAGCAAGTCCTGAAGCGGGCCGGCGGTGCAGCTTCAGCTCGCGCTGCGTGCCGGCGCCGAGGAACACCAGCGCCATGGCGATGACCAGGACCCCGCCCACTCTCATGAGGACCCCGTGGTGGCGCACCAGGCTGGCCCCCACGCCCGCGATGAAGGCGGTGGTCGCGATGAAGACGACGGTGAAGCCGAGCACGAACAGCAGCGCGCCGAGCACCATCCGGTGCCTGCTGCGCTCTTCCAGCGACTCGTCGGAGAGGCCGGTGACGTACCCGAGGAAGCCAGGCACCAGCGGCAGTACGCAGGGAGACGCGAAGGAGACCATCCCCGCTACCAGGGCCACCGCGAGCGCGACCGGAAGGGCTCCGGACGTCACCGTGTCCGTCAGGTCGGCGGTCATCGTCCCGGGTCTACTTCTCGGCCAGGACGTCGTCGACGAGGCCGGTCAGCGTGGCGGCCGTCACCTGGCCGGCCACACGCGAGGCGATGCGGCCGTTCCGGTCGAGGACGAGGGTCGTGGGCGGGTACAGGGCCTTGCCCTGGAGCGCGAGGATCATGGTCCCCGACTGGTCGTCGAGCGACGGGTAGGGCAGCCCGTGGCGCTTCGCCGTGGCGGCACCCGACGCTGGGTTGTCGCGGGTGTCGACTCCCATGAAGGCCACCGGCTTACCAGTCGACCGGAGCGCGTCGGCCGCCTTCTTCAGCTCGGGTGCCTCGGCCTCGCACGGCGGGCACCAGGAGGCCCAGACGTTGAGCACGACGACCTTCCCCGCGGCCTGGGACACCGCCCAGGACGAGCCTTCGAGCGTCCTTCCCGAGAGCTGCACCGGCGTGCCGCGCTTGCTGGCCGCGATGGTCTCGATGCTGCCATCCCCGGAGACGTAGCCCTTGCGGCTTCCGTCCTGGGCCTGCGCCGCGATGCTGTTGGGGTCATGGCCGCAGGCCGCGGCGCCGACTGCGAGCAGGCACGCCAGCAGCACGCCCACGGCCCGAGGCGCGGGCCGTGGGCTCACCCGGTGCCCCCGTGGCTGGCCGCCAGCAGCGCGGCGGCAGGCTCGCAGTACGTCACCGAGGCAAGCTCGTCGTCGTGGTAGGTCAGCGTCGTCAGGGAGGCCAGCCGGCACTCACGCTTGCGGGGGTCGTGCCACAGCCGGCGGTTCATGAGCAGGTTGCGGGCGGTCCAGATCGGAAGCTGGTGGGAGACGATCACGGCCTCGTGGCCACGGGCCGCGTTCCGTGCGTCCGCGATGGCCTCGACCATCCTGGCGCCGATGAGGTCGTAGGCCTCACCCCACGAGGGTCGCAGGGGGTTGGTGAGCTTCGACCAGTGTCGCGGGTGGGCGAAGGCCGAGGGCCGCATGCCTGCGACTCTCGCCCCTTCGAAGAGGTTTCCGGCCTCGATCACCCGGTCGTCCGTCGTGACCGGCACCCCGTGCGACGCGGCGACGGGCGCGGCCGTCTCCTGGGCGCGCAGCAGCGACGACGCCACGACGTGGGTGACGTCGTGGTCCTCCAGGTGCTGGGCGACCGCTCGCGCCATCTGCGCCCCCAACGTCGACAGGTGGTACCCGTCCAGCCGGCCGTACAGCACGCCCTCGGGGTTGTGCACCTCGCCGTGGCGCAGCAGGTGCACCACGGTCCGCTCCGCAGGGCCGGTCATACGTCGATTGTCGCAAACGCTCCGGCCGCCGCGGACGCCGCGGCCGGTAGGGCGGCGAGCACTCGGTCCACGGCCGCGTCGTCGTGGGCGCCGCTGACGAACCACGACTCGAAGGCGCTCGGCGGGAGGTACACGCCCTGGCTCAGCATGGAGTGGAAGAACGCCGAGAAGGCGGGCACGTGCTGCGCTTTGGCCTCGTGGTAGCTCGTCACGGGCTGGTCGCGGAAGAAGACGCTGAACATGCTCCCGGCCCGCTGCACGACGTGCGGCACCCCCGCCCTCGAGAGCTCCTGGTCGACGGTCGCCGTGATGGCGTCCGCCACCTCGCCCAGACGCGTATAGAGGTCGGGGGTACAGTGCCGCAGGGTGGTCACGCCGGCAGCCGTCGCCACGGGGTTTCCGGACAGCGTCCCAGCCTGGTACACCGGGCCCAACGGTGCGAGCAGGGCCATGACGTCCGCACGGCCCCCGAAGGCCGCTGCCGGGAAGCCGCCACCCATCACCTTGCCGAAGGTGACCAGGTCGGGTGCACCAGCGGTGTAGGGACCCTCGAGCCCGAACCATCCCGCCTCACTGCACCGGAAACCCGTCATGACCTCGTCGGAGATCAGCAAGGCACCGTACGCAGCCGTGACCCGTCGCAGCCCCTCGGTGAACCCCGGGGCGGGTGGCACGACCCCCATGTTGCCCGGCGAGGCCTCGGTGATCACGGCCGCGATCTCGGCGCCGCGCTCCGCGAACGCGGCCTCCACCGCGCCGAGGTCGTTGTACGGCAGGACGATCGTCTCGGCCGCCATCTCCTTCGGCACTCCCGCCGAGTCGGGCAGCGCGAACGTCGCCACGCCCGAGCCCGCCTGGGCGAGCAGCGAGTCCACGTGACCGTGGTAGCAGCCGGCGAACTTCACCACGAGGGAACGGCCGGTGAAGCCGCGGGCCAGCCGGATGGCGCTCATCGTGGCCTCGGTGCCGCTGGACACCAGGCGCACCTGCTCGACCGGGTCCACGCGAGCGACGATCTCCTCCGCCAGCGCCACCTCGTTCTCGGACGGGGTGCCGAACGAGAACCCGCGGGAGACGGCCTCACGCACGGCGTCGACCACGGCGGGGTGACCGTGTCCCAGGATCATCGGCCCCCAGGAGCAGACGAGGTCCACGTACTCGCGGCCGTCCGCGTCCTTGAGGTACGGACCTTCACCGGACACCATGAACCGGGGCGTTCCTCCGACGGCGCGGAACGCGCGGACCGGCGAGTTCACCCCGCCCGGCGTCACGGCGAGGGCGCGGTCGAGGAGGTCCTGCGAGGCGGGAGCGTCGAAGGGGTATGCCGTCATGCCACCAGTGTCCCAGCCGGTCCTGAGTGGTGCCTGGACGGGTCCCGTCGCTCAGGCCTGGTCGGTCACTGGCCGGGTCCCGGTCGCTCAGGCCTCGTCGCAGGACGGCAGGTCGCCCGAGCCGAGGATGGCGTCACGGACGGCCTCCATCGCGACGCCGAGCGTCTGGAACTGCTCGGGCGCCATGGTGTCGACGATGTGCCGACGGACGCTCTCGACGTGCACCAGTGCCATGTCGCGGACCGAGCCCAGGCCAGCCTCGGTCAGGACCAGCTCGACCCCTCGGCGGTCCTCCAGGCAGGACTCGCGGCGTACCCAGCCACGCTTCTCGAGTCGCGCCGCGGTGTGCGTCAGGCGGCTTCGGGACTGGACCACGAGGTCCGCCAACGCCGACATCCGCAGCCTGCGGCCGGGCGCCTCGGACAGCATGGAGATGATCTCGTACTCCGACAGCTGCACGCCGTGGGACTGCAGGTCGCGGTCGAGGGCGGCCTCGAGGAGTCGGCTCCCACGCAGGTACGCGCGCCATACGCCCTGCTCCTGCTCGGACAGCCAGCGCGGCGTTGCGGCTGACCCCTGCGAGGCGGTGTCGCCAGCGGCAGGCGTCGTCGTGGTGCTCATGGTGCTCAAGTATTCCACTCCCCAGGCTTGGTTGAAATATAAACCAGTTCTGCTATGTTGAACACAGTGACACCGCGGGAAAGTCCCGCAGCGGAACCCCGAACCACAGGAGACAGCACATGACCAGCATCAACGACATCCCCGCCGGCACCTGGAGCATCGACGCCGCGCACAGCGAGCTCGGCTTCGTGGCCCGCCACCTCATGGTGACCAAGGTCCGCGGCTCCTTCAAGGAGTTCGAGGGCACGGTCAAGGTGGGCGACGCCATCGCGGACTCCCAGGTCACCGCCACCGCCCAGATCGCCTCCATCGAGACCGGCTCGGCCGACCGGGACGCGCACCTCAAGTCCGCCGACTTCTTCGACGCGGAGAACAACCCCACGATGAGCTTCGTCTCCACCGAGGTCACCGAGGACTCGCTCACGGGCAACCTGACGATCAAGGGCATCACGAAGCCGGTGACCTTCGACCTGGAGTTCACCGGTCTGGCCACGGACCCGTGGGGCAACCAGAAGGCAGGCTTCGAGGCCACCACCGAGATCAACCGCAAGGACTGGGGCCTGGAGTGGAATGTCGCCCTCGAAGGCGGCGGCGTGCTCGTCTCCGAGAAGATCAAGCTCAACCTGGACATCCAGCTCACCAAGACCGCCTGAGCCCCACCCAGCCGCCCGGCATACCGGGCACCGAGCACACAGAGGCACCGCAAGGGGGCCGGTTCCACACGGAACCGGCCCCTTTCCCGTCCCCCGACTTCGTATGCGGCAAGCTGGCTCAGGATCGAGAAGCGAGGGCCTGGCGCGGCGTTGCGGATACAAAGTCGCGGGGGTCAGAGGAGGGCGGCGGCTTCCAGCGCGTAGTACGTCAGGATGATGTGGGCCCCGGCCCGTCGGATGTTCACCAGCGACTCCATCATGACGCGCTCACGGTCGATCCATCCCTGGGCCGCCGCCGCCTCGATCTGGGAGTACTCCCCGGAGATCTGGTACGCAGCCACCGGGACGTCCGACATGACCGCCGCTGCGGCGACGATGTCCAGATGGGGCGTCGCGGGCTTCACCATGACGATGTCGGCGCCCTCGGCGATGTCCAGCTCCAGCTCCCGCAGGGACTCCGTCGCGTTGGCAGGGTCCTGCTGGTAGGTCGCGCGGTCACCCACCAGCGACGACTGCACCGCCTCGCGGAACGGCCCGTAGAGGCCGGAGCTGTACTTGGCCGAGTACGCCAGGATCACCGTGTCGGTGAACCCGTGCGCGTCGAGGGCTCCACGCAGGAAGCCCACCTGCCCGTCCATCATCCCGGACAGGCCCAGGACGTGGGCTCCGGAGCGCGCCTGAGCCAGCCCCATCTCGGCGTACCGCTCGAGCGTGGCGTCGTTGTCCACCCGGCCCGCCGCGTCGAGGACCCCGCAATGCCCATGATCGGTGAACTCGTCGAGGCACAGGTCCGCCATCACCACGAGCCGGTCGCCCACCGCGTCCGCCACGGCCCGCAGGGCCACGTTGAGGATGCCTGCCGGGTCGTCGGCGCCCGACCCCGTCGCGTCCTTGGACGCCGGCACGCCGAACAGCATGAGGCCCCCGAGCCCGGCGTCCGCCGCACGGACGGCCTCCTCCACCAGGGATTCGAGGGTGTGCTGGACGACCCCCGGCATGGCGGCGATGGGAACCGGTGCGGTGATCCCCTCGCGCACGAAGACGGGCAGCACGAGCTCGGCCGGGTGCAGCCTGGTCTCAGCCACCAGCCGGCGTATCGGCGCGGACTGGCGCAGCCGCCGGGGCCGGATCACCGGGCCGCTCGGCTGCCACCCTGCCTTGGCGACCCCAGGCACGGCTAGTGGGCCCGGCGCCGCGCGGACGTCTTGCGGGCGCTGGGACGAAGGACCGTCTCGCCGGCCTCGCTGGCAGCCACGGCCAGGCCGAGGCCGTAGTCAGCGAGCGCGTCGACCAGGGAGTCCGAGGACGCCTCAGGAGCAAGTACGTCGACGCGGAGCCCGTGCTCCTCGGCCGTCTTGGCCGTGGCCGGTCCGATGCAGGCGATCACGGTGGACGGGTGCGGCTTGCCGGCGATGCCGACCAGGTTGCGGACCGTCGAGGACGACGTGAACACCGCGGCGTCGAACTGGCCGCCCTTGATGGCCTCACGGATGTGGGCCGCCGGGGGCGCGGCCCGGACCGTGCGGTACGCCGTGACGTCGTCGACCTCCCAGCCCATCTTCTGCAGGCCCGCGACCAGCGTGTCCGTCGCGATGTCGGCACGCGGCAGGAAGACGCGGTTGATCGGGTCGAGCACCTCGTCGAACGGTGGCCAGTCCTCCAGCAGCCCGACCGCGGAATGCTCACCGGAGGGCACGAGGTCGGGGACGATGCCCCACTCGCGCAGCGCCTCGGCGGTGACCCCCCCGACGGCCGCGATCCGCAGCCCGGCGAAGGCGCGGGCGTCGAGCCCGAACTCCTCGAACTTCTCCCGGACCGCCTTGACGGCGTTCACGGAGGTGAACCCGATCCACTCGTAGCGTCCGGTGACCAGACCCTTGACCGCGCGCTCCATCTGCTGCGGAGTGCGAGGCGGCTCCACGGAGATCGTCGGCACCACCTCGGCGGTCGCACCATAGGACGCGAGCCGTGCGATGGTCGACCCGGACTGCTCCTTCGTCCGGGGCACCAGCACGTTCCAGCCGAACAGCGGCTTGGTCTCGAACCAGGAGAGCTGCTCGCGCAGCCCTACCGTCGAGCCGACCACGGCCAGCGCGGGGAACTCGACCGTCTTCATGACCTTCGCGACCTCCCCCAGGGTGGTCACCCGGGTCGACTGCCGGACGGTCGTCCCACGCTCGGTCAGAGCCACCGGCGTGTCGGCCGACCGCCCCGCGGCGAGCAGCTTCGCCAGCGCGACACCGAGGTCCTCCGGAGCGCCCAGTAGGACCACCGTGACCGACTCCGCCGCCGAGGCGGCCCAGTCCACCGAGCGGTCGTTGGCGGAGATCACGTGCACGGCGGGCGAGCCGCTGGAGGTCAGTGGGATGCCGGCGTAGGCCGGGACCGCCGAGACGGCGCTCACTCCCGGCACGATGTCGAAGCCGATGCCCGCCTTCCGACAGGCCAGCGCCTCTTCGGCCAGGCCGTTGAACGTCGCGGGGTCGCCGTCCATCAGTCGCACGACGAGTCCGCCCTGGGCGGCCTTGGCGGCCTTGACGACGAGCTTGGCCCGCGAGGCGTGGGTCAGCGGCTGGCCGTGGTCACCATGGCCGGCATCGACGATCTCGACGTCGGGGCGGCAGTACCGCTGCACCACCGAGTCGCGGGCCACCTGGTCGATGACGACCACGTCGGCAGCGGCGAGAAGCTCCACCGCGCGGACCGTCATGAGACCGGCGTCGCCCGGTCCCGCGCCGACGAAGGCGACGCGACCGGGTGTGCGCGAGGGCTGCGTGGAAGAGTGGGTGGTCTGGTTCGAGCGCGTGGGGCTCACAGTGCACGCTCCGTGCTGTCGTGTTCGGAAGGGCGGTCGGGGGCGGCGAGCGGATCGTCTCCGGTCGCCCCGGCTGGGTCGGGTGGGAAGGCCGCAGCGGCCTCGCTGGACTCTGGTGTCGACGGCGGGGTGCCCGCTCCCTGCGGCTGGCGATGGGTGGGCTGCCCCAGCGCCGCGGCGCCGTCCTCGAGCAGCACCGCGGCGAGTCGCCTGCCCAGCGCCTCGGGCTCGTCGAGCGAGCCGACCACGGAGCGGCGCAGGTCGAAGGACCCGTCCACAGTGCCGACGAAGGCACGCAGCGACAGCTCGAGCCCGTCCTCGCCCTCGACCACCTCGGCGAGGGCTCCCACCGGCGCGGAGCAACCGGCCTCAAGGGCGGCGAGGACGGCGCGTTCGGCGGCGACGCAGGACCTGGTCTCCGTGTCGTCGAGGGTCGCCAGCGCGGCGATGGTGTCCGCATCGTCGGACCGGCACTCCACCGCGAGGGCGCCCTGGCCCGGTGCGGGGAGGACCTGCAGCGGGTCGAGGACCTCGGACACCTCGCTGAGCCTGTCCAGCCGGGCCAGGCCGGCGCGAGCGAGAACCACGGCGTCGAGCGCACCGTCGCGCACCATACCTATGCGAGTGTCCACGTTGCCGCGGATGTCCTTGAACGACAGGCCGAGGCCCAGCGCGGCGAGCTGCGCGAGACGCCTGGGCGCCCCGGTGCCGATGACGCACCCCTCCCCCAGCTCCGCAAGCGTGCGGTCGCCCGATGCGACGAGCACGTCGCGTGGGTCCTCGCGGCGAGGGACCGCAGCGATGTCCAGACCCGGTTCGGGCGTGGTGGGCAGGTCCTTGAGCGAGTGCACCGCCAGGTCCACCTCACCGGCGAGCAGTGCCCGGCGCAAGGCCGCCGCGAACACCCCGGTGCCGCCGAGGGAGGACAGGGAGGCGGTCGACGTGTCGCCCTCGGTCACGATCTCGACCAGCTCCACGGTATGGCCCTGGGCCCGGAGCAGGTCCGCAACCCAGCCCGACTGCGTGGTGGCCAGCGTGCTGCGCCTGGTCCCCAGCCGCAGCCTGAGCGGTGCCGCCGAAGGCAGCCCGGCAGTGAGGCTCATGGCATTCCCCCCGACGACGGCGGCGGTACGGAGGCGGTCGCCGCCTCCCCGGGCCGCAGGTCGAACAGCTCGCGCAGCGCCTGGGCGTAGTCGTCACCCTGACCGCCGACGGCCAGCTCCTTCACCCTGACGGTGGGCGTGTGCAGGAGCTTCTCGACGATGCGGTGCACTGCCAGCTGGACCTCGGCGCGGGAGTCCTCGTCGAGTGAGGGCAGCCGTTGGTCCAGCCGGTCGAGCTCCGCCGCGACGACATCGGCGGCATGCGAGCGCAGCGCCGCCACCGTCGGCGCGACCGTCTCGGCGGCCCGGGAGGTCAGGTAGGCGGCCACCTCACCGATCACGAGGTCAGCCACCTGCTGCACCTGGGCGGAGGTGTCCCCAGCCGACAGCTCCTGGCCGAGCGCGCTCAGGCCGACGACGCTGACGCCGCTGAGCGAGTCGACCTCCGGGGCCACGTCGTGCGGCAGGGCGAGGTCGACGTAGACCTGCCGGCGCCCGCCTCTGGACACCTGCGCGTCCCCGGCAGTCGCGAGGTCCACGACCAACCCTGTGGACCCCGTGCAGGAGATCACGAGGTCTGCGGAGGCCAGAGCGCTCGGAAGGTCGTGCAGCGGCCGCGCGGCCCCGCCGACCCGCTCGGCAAGCCTCGCGGCCTTGGGCAGGGTCCGGTTGACGATGGTCAGCTCCGCGGAGCCGCGCCGGGCGACCGTCGTCGCGGCCAGCGAGCTCATCCCTCCCGCGCCCACGACCAGGACCTGGAGGCCGGAGGTGGGCCCCAGCTCGCGTTCGGCCCGGGCCACACCGGCCTCCACCAGGGAGACGCTCACCGCGTCGATCTCGGTCTCGGTGTGAGCGCGCTTGCCCACTCGCAGCGCCTGCTGGAAGAGGGTGTTGAGCGCTGGACCGGCGTGGCCGGTCTTCTGGGCCTCGCGCAGGGCGGTCCGCATCTGGCCGAGGATCTGGGCCTCGCCGACGGCCATCGAGTCCAGCCCGCAGGCGACAGTGAAGGCGTGGGCGATGGCGCGGTCCTCGTAGTGCACGTAGAGGTGCTCCCGCAGCTCCTCACGGCTCACCCCGGTGGCCTCGACCAGCGCGTCGGTGATGTCGGTGACGGCACCGTGGAACGTGAGCGACTCCGCGTACACCTCGGTGCGGTTGCAGGTCGAGACGACGATGGCCTCGGCGAGGTTCTCCCGGCCGGTGAGCCCGGCGGCCAGAGCGGAGCGGGCCGACGCGTCGAGCGACATCGCCTCCAGCAGCGGCAGTGGCGCGGTGTGGTGGGACAGGCCCAGGATGACGAGGCTCATCGCAGCACGACTTTGGCGAGCCGGTCCAGCCCCTCGGCGGCCAGGGCCTTGCGCTGCTCATGGAAGGCGAGGATCTGCAGCTCGGTCGAGAGGTCGACCTTGCGGACGTCGACACCGTCCGGCACCACGAGCACGCACGGCGCGAAGTTCAGGATGGAGCGCACGCCGGCAGCGACCAGCTGGTCGCAGACGCCCTGCGCGGAGGCAGCCGGGGTCGCGATGACCCCGATGGCCAACCCCCGTTGTGCCACCACCGTCGCCAGCTCCTCCATGGGCTGGACGGTGAGGCCGGCGATGGCCTGGCCGAGCAGGGCGGGGTCCTGGTCGAGCAGCGCCACCACCCGAAAGCCGCGGGTGGCGAAGCCGCTGTACGCGGCGAGCGCGTGGCCGAGGTTGCCCATCCCCACGATGGCCACGGGCCAGTCCTGCGTCAGCCCGAGCTCGCGGGAGATCTGGTAGGCCAGGTGGTCCACCTCGTACCCCACGCCCCGCACACCGTACGAGCCCAGGTGGGAGAGGTCCTTGCGGAGCTTGGCGCTGCGCACCCCGGCGGCCGCGGCCAGCTCCTCGGAGGAGACCGACGTGATGCCTCGTTCAGCGAGGCCGGTGAGAGCGCGCAAGTACTCCGGTAGCCGTGCCACCGTGGCGTCGGGAATGCCCCGACGAGCGCTCGGGTCGGCGGACAAGATGTTCTCCGGCTCCTTCTGATCAGCGGCTCCACACCTGGCTGACGCGGGCTGCGCCAGCAGATTACGCTTTTGTGAACGGATGCACAAAGTCACAAGCGTCCGTCCCACCAGGCGGGTGAGGTTGCTCACGGTGCGGCCCTGACAGGGCTCGGCTCGTGCACACCTGAGAGCGGCTCAGGCCGCGCCAGGGACGGGACTCAGGGATGTGACTCAGGGATGTGGTCCCGCTCGGCTCAGGCCCCCAGGGCGGCTCGCAGGCGCGCCTCGTCGACGCGCCAGTAGTCGTGCTGCCGCCCGTCGACGAGCGTCACGGGGATCTGCTCCCAGTACTGCTCCGCCAGCGCAGGGTCGTCCGTGATGGACCACTCCTGCCAGCCGACGCCGAGGTCTTCGGCGACCCTCGCGATCACTGCGCGGGCCTCGTCGCACAGGTGGCATCCCGGCTTGCCGACCAGCGTGATGCGCGCGGTCAGGGGTGGGGTCGGCAGCATGTGGCCCAGCCTAAGCGGCGATCCGGATGGGGTGATGTGTCGCAGGTCTCCTGACAAACCCTGCGTTATCGGGGAAACTGGGCCGCCAGGAGGTCCCCATCCGGATGCGCCGTCGTCGTCATGCCCCGAGCCTGCTCGCGGTGCCTTGCCATGCCCGCCTCGCCCCGGCCGTCAGGTGGGGGTACGCCGCGGGCCCGTCCGTCGCGCCGTGGCCGGCGTCGTACGGGTCCGGGCGTCCCGGTGCCCACGGCCTGGCGACGGCGACCGCGGACTTCCTCTCCGGCCTGCGCGTGCTGCTCAGCATCGCAGGGGATGCGGGGACGCTCTCCGGCGGCGGTGCGGAGGGCGCGGACGGTACGGACCGGACCCTTGCCTCGCAGGCGGGGTTCGCCCCGGGGGAGGCGCCCCAGGACTTCGAGCGGGTGTCGGCTCTCGTCGAGCTGGCGCAACGGGGCGACGCAGAGGCTTTCGGCCTGCTGTACGAGCGGTATGTGGACGTCGTCTACCGCTACGTCTATGTGCGCGTCGGCGGCCAGCAGCTGGCGGAGGACCTCACGTCCGAGACGTTCCTGCGGGCCCTGCGCCGCATGGACACCTTCTCGTGGCAGGGCCGCGACATCGCGGCGTGGTTCATCACCATCGCCCGCAACCTCATCACGGACAACGCGAAGTCCGCGCGGTTCCGCATGGAGGTCACCACGGCCGACATGCTCGACGCCGACCGCCGGGTCGACGCCCCGGACCAGGAGGTCCTGGACCGGCTGCGCGACGAGCGGCTGCTCTCGGCCGTCAAGAACCTCAAACCCGAGCAGGCGGAGTGCGTGGTCCTGCGGTTCCTCCAAGGCCTCACCCTGGCCGAGACGGCGAAGGTGCTGGGCAAGTCGGAGGGCGCTGTGAAGCAGCTCCAGCTTCGCGCCGTTCGGGCGCTGCACCGTGAGCTCGGCGAGGTGGACCTGTGAGGGGGCCGGGCGATCTGGTACGGCGTGGACGCGTGACTTCTCGGCCAGCGGCTCGTTCTCAGGACGAAACGCCATGAACCACGCTGCACGACCACAGAACACGACCGGAACCGAGCTGGGGAGGGAGGTGTCGGCATGCCCGTGCTGAACCGCGCCGCAGACCGCTTCCAGCGAGCTCTCGAGGGTGAGCGGGTGACCGATGCCCAGCTCACCGAGCTCCTCCGGACCAGTCGCCAGCTGGTCGACCTCAGGCACACGGCGCCCACCCCCGACCAGGCCTTCGTGGCCCGACTGCACGAGCGGCTGATGAGCGAGGCCGCCGCGATGCCGGCGCCCAGCGCTGCAGCCGCCCGACGCGCCGCAGCTGGGCGCGCCTCCGCGCGCAGCGCCCCCGTGGTGGTCCTCGTCGGTCGAGGGGTGCCCCGCCTGGTCGCCGGTGCCGTCGCGTCGGCGGTCCTCGTGGGCGGTGTCGTGGGCGTCGCCTCCCGCAGCGCTCTGCCGGGCGACGCGCTCTACCCCGTCAAGGGCTGGATCGACGGGGTGGCGGTCCGCCTCGCCGACGACGACTTCGACCGGGGTCAGACGTTCCTCGCCCAGGCCCAGGAGCACATCTCCGACGCTCGAGAGCTCTCGAGTCGCGACCGTGCTGACCATGACGACGTGGACGTCGCGCTGCAGGCCGCGATCGACTCCGTCCGGAACGGTCAGCGTGCCCTCGACGCGTCATACACCCGGACCGCAGACCCCCGCGCCCTCGTGGCGATGCGGGACTTCACCGCGCGGGCGCTGCCGCAGGTGGACGCCCTGCGCACCGAGGCACCGGTCGAGTCCCTGCCACTCGTGGCGCGCCTCGAGGCGATGCTGGTGGACGCCCAGCAGGCCACCGTTCGGCGCATCGCGGCGTGCGGCAGCCGCTGTGCCGACCTCTCCTCGACGTCGGGGCCGGCCTCACTGCCCGGGTCCTTCGCGCCGGCGGACCCTGCCGCGCCGGTCCGGCAGGTGCTGCCTGCGCCTCCTGCGGGCTCCTCCGTAGGCGCCCGGCCGTCAGCCACTCGAACGTCCGCGCCAGCGGTCACCGCGGTGTCCCCCTCGAGCTCTGGTGGAGTGGTGTCGGCTCCCGTCGTGAGCGCCGGGCAGGGTGGCGTGGCGGTGGGCGGCACCTCCGGCGGTGCGACGTTGTCGACGGGCGGCGCGACGGTCAACCTGCCCACTATCGGCGTGCCGCTGCCCGTGCCCTCGACCGCGTCGTCATCCTCGGTCGCCGTCCCGCTCCCCTCGGCGACGGTCGGCACAGGCGGCGTCACGGCGACAGTCCCCAGCGCCACCCTCGGTCCGATCACCCTCCCGGGCGTGACCGTCACTCTGCCGTAAGGGTCCATCGGCTGCGGTGTGACGTCGTACGGCGCCGACCAGAGGGGAACCGGTCCGCCGGACGACCGGGACGTCAGAAGAAGACCGAGCGGCGCTGCATCAGCAGCGAGTACAGCGTCTGCTGGATCGTCTCCCGCACCTGGTCGGTGAGGTCGAAGACGAGCATCGGGTCGTCCGCAGCGTTGGGCCCGAGGTCCGCTGTCGACACAGGGGATCCGAACTCGATGATCCACTTGCTGGGCAGCGGGATCAGCCCCAGGGGGCCCAGCAGAGGCCACGTCGGCGTGATCGGCGCGTAGGGCGCGCCCAGGAGCCGGGCGACCGTCTTCATGTTGCCGATGATGGGATAGATCTCCTCCGCTCCCACGATGGAGCACGGGATGATCGGCACGCCCGTCCGCAGCGCCGCCGAGACGAACCCGCCGCGCCCGAAACGCTGCAGCTTGTACCGCTCGCTGAAGGGCTTGCCCACGCCCTTGAAACCCTCGGGCCACACGCCGCACAGCTCCCCGCCCGACAACAGCCGCTCCGCATCCGGGTTGGCGGCAAGCGTGGAGCCGGACTTGCGCGCGAGCTGCCCCACGACCGGCGTCTGGAACACCAGGTCAGCGCCGAGCATCCTGAGGTGTCGATGCGCCGGGTGCTCATCGTGTACAGCCACCTGGGTCATCAGGGAGTCCATCGCGATGGTGCCGGAGTGGTTCGCCACCACCAGGCCGCCACCCTGCGCCGGGATGTTCTCGATCCCGCGGACCTCGACCCGGAACCAGGACCGGTAGAGCGGGCGCAGTACTGGCAGGTAGAAGTGACGCGTGAAGTCCTCGTCGAACCCGAACTCGTCGACCGTGTAGTCGCCCGTGATCCGCCGGCGGACGAAGGAGAGCATCGAGGCCAGGTGACGCTCGATGTCCTCCGCGGACAGCCCCGCGGCGTCCGCGGCGACGCGTACGGCGCCGATCCCCGCTGTCAGCAGCTCTTCGACGCCGGGGGCGAGGCTACGTGCCGAGGTCTCCGGCGCGGGACGCGCCTCGTCGGCACCCTCCACGAGCGCGTCGTCGCTGACCGCTTTGAGAGCACGGACCGGACGCGGGCGCCCGGACCGCTCAGCAGGGCTCGACGCCGCGCTCGCACGCCGGATGGCTCCGGCCGCTCGGCTGGCGCGCGGCGCCTGCGAAGCCCTGGGCGACCTGGCGCCGGAGCGCGCCGCCGCCCTGCCGGTCGGAACAGCCTTTGCCACTGGGCGCGGACGGTGCTTGGCAGCCACGGGCTGTTCCACCGGAGAAGGGTCGGCGGCCGCCGGCGGTGTCGTGGAGGCGATCAGCGGGGTGCTCCGGCGCTTGGCGCGTTCACCCGAAGCACGTGCTGCTCCAGCCGCCAGTGTGCCGGTCCGGCGTCCGTCGGCGGCCTTGCCGACAGAGCGACGCGAAGCCGCCTTCGAGGCAGAGGACCTCTTCGCAGCTACCTTCCTGCCCGACCCGTCCGTCGCCTTGGCGGTATGCGCCGTGCTGGCCTTGGCGGTATGCGCCGTGCTGGCCTTGGCGGTATGCGCCGTCCTGGCGCTACCTGTGCTATCTGCCCTACCGGGGGTGGCAGCCATCAGTCGTTCCTTCCTGCAGCCCAGACCTGGCTGATCGCACTGGCGGCGGTTCCTGCGACACCGGACACGGCACTGCCCAGGACTGCACCACCCGGAACGGCGGCGCCGAGCCCGCGCACGTAGTCCGCGAAGGCCGCCCTTGTGGTGTAGACCGGCTCGAAGCCGAGGACCTCGCGCATGCGCGTCGTATCGAGGCCGCGGCCGTAGGCAAGGAACTGGAGCTGGTCACGGCTGAAGTCGGCGAGCCCCGACCTCTTCACCGCCCCGCCCAGGAGCCCGGCCGCCATGCTCGGCACGGGAACCACCGGCCGGCGGGCCATACCTGCCGCCTGGGAGAGGGTGATGACGCCGTCGCCCGCGATGTTGGTGATCCCAGCGCTGGGCCCCGTCGTGGCGAGGAGCAGGGAGCCCACCGCATCCCTCTCGTGGACGAACTGCAGCCTCGCGTCGTACCCGAACGGCACGGGGACGACCGGAAGGGCGAAGTAGTCGGTCAGGGACGTCCGGATGGTCGGTCCGATGATGTTCGCGAAGCGCAGCATGGAGATCTCGACGTCCGGACGCCGCCGGGAGAACCCGCGGACATACCCCTCCACCTCCACCGAGTCCTTGCCGAAACCGGTGCGTGGCATGGACTTCGGCCCCATGTCCTCGGTGAACATGGCGGGGTCGCGAGGGCTGGAGCCGTATACGGCGGCGGAGGACTTGACCACCAGCCGCCGCACCGTCGACGCCTTCTGGCATGCAGCGAGCAGCTGCATGGTGCCGATGACGTTGATCTCCTTCTGGGAGGTCCGGCCTCCGCCTTGCGTCGGGGTGGCGATGACGTTGAGGTGGACGACCGTGTCCACCTCGGACTGCGCGATGATCTTGCCGATCATGGGGTTGCGGATGTCGGCACGGACGAACTCCGCCCTGCCGATGTCGTGCGGCGGCGGGATCACGTCGACCCCGATGACGCGCTTCACCGATGGGTCCTGGGTGAGCTGTCGAGCGAACTGCCCGCCGAGATAGCGGGAGACGCCCGTCACGAGGACGACATCAGCCACGTCAGCTCCCAACCTTCGCAGGCATCGCGACGACCGCGACCGTCACAACCCTACCGAGCAGCGCGTCGCCTCCGAAGGCCGTCCGGGGGCCGGTCACGCGGCGCTCGTCACACTCGCCGATCGTCCACCGCGCAGACGAAAGGCCCCCGCCGAGCGGGGGCCTCAGGTCACTTCTTGTTGCGACGCTGGTGGCGCGTCTTGCGAAGAAGCTTGCGGTGCTTCTTCTTCGCCATGCGCTTGCGGCGCTTCTTGATGACAGAGCCCATAGTGTCCTCTTGGTCGTGGTCGTGTTGCCGGACGGGGCAACGAACCAACGCACCACGCCGAACAGTGATGGTCACTCTAGCCGTCCGGCGCCCCCCACCCCAAACCCGGCCCATGGCGGAAGCCGGCGCACCTCAGGGTGCCGGCTATCTCGCCGGCTGGTCGGCCTCTTGCGCGTAACGAGGGGCGGACAACGAAGGGCGGACCAGGACGCTGAGGTCCCGGTCCGCCCTTCGCCGTGCGGTCAGCACACCATCATGCGGTGTCGACGTACGACGTGTGCAGGTACTTGTGCACAGCGTCCTCCGGGACCCGGAAGGACCGTCCGACGCGGATTGCGGGAAGCTCTCCTGCGTGCACCATGCGGTACACCGTCATCTTCGACACGCGCATGATCGAGGCCACCTCGGCGACGGTCAGGAACCGCACCTCGGCGAGCTGTCGCTCGTTGGACATGACTTACCTCGATCTTCTACACGCGCGCATCGCCGGCTTCCCCTCCGGCGGACCACTACGCGTGTGCAAGGGGAACTGTAGGGGCACATGTGACTCGTGGGGAAGGCATTGTGAAAACTTCCCGGCCTTTGTCCAGCCGACACGCCGCTGTGACCTGCTGAGTTACAGCGGCGTCACTGGACGCCAGTCAAGCCTGTCAGTCGAACCAGGGGTCCAGACCATGCAACGGGAAGACCGCCTGCCGGGTCGCCATGATGGCCCGGTCCACCTCGCTGTGCGGGTTGTAGCCGGCGTCCCAGGGCTGGTGCCAGACCGGTCCCTCCTGAGGGTCGAGGTCGCCCATCCGTCGCGGTCCCTCCCGGCCGAGGAGCTGCCGTACGTGGTCCAGCCAGTCCTCTGGAACCGCCTCCGTGAGCGCCACCGGTCGATGCGCCGCGATCGCCGTCAGATGGGTCCACGTGCGCGGCACCACCTGCACCACCTCGTACCCCCCTCCTCCGAGGGCTACCCAGCGTCCTTCGCAGACGTCGTGGGCCAACCGGTGCAGTGCCTCCGCGGCTGCCCGCTGGGCGTCCACGGAAAGCGCCAGATGCGCCAACGGGTCCTGGGCATGCGTGTCGCAGCCGTGCTGGGTGACGAGGACGTCCGGCCTGAAGGCGCGCACCAGCGGTACCGCGGTCGAGTGCAGAGCCCGGAGCCAGGCGGAGTCCCCGGTGCCGGGGGGCAACGCGACGTTCACCGCGCCGCCCTTGGCGTCCGGGCCACCGATGTCCGAGGCGTAGCCGGTGCCGGGGAACAGGATCCGCCCGGACTCGTGGAGCGAGATGGTCATCACCCCGGGGTCGTCCCAGAAGATGCGCTCCACGCCGTCGCCGTGGTGCACGTCGATGTCCACGTACGCGACCCGCCGTGCGCCGTGGTCGAGCAGCCATCGGATGCCGACCGCGACGTCGTTGTAGATGCAGAACCCCGACGCTGACCCTTCCATGGCGTGGTGCAGGCCCCCGCAGAAGTTCACACCGTGCTCCGTCCGGCCCTCCCAGACGTCCTCGCACAGCTGCCGGGTGCCCTCCGCGATGCGCGCGCTCGCCTCGTGCATCCCAGGGAAGGCGGGGTCGTCCTCGGTCCCCAGCCCACGGCGGAGGTCCGCGGCCGCGGGGTCCTGCGAGGCGGCGCGGACGGCGGCGATGTACTCGGGGTCGTGCACTGTCGCCAGGACCTCGTCGTCGGCCACGCCGGGAGAGAAGACCTCGACCTCGGGGGTCTCTAGCACGCCGAGCGACTCGCAGAGCAGGGCGGTGAGCTCCAGGCGGGCCGGGCTCATGGGATGGCCAGGGCCGAAGTCGTAGGCGGTGAAGCCGGGGTCCCAGACCACCCGCACCTGTGAGGGCATGCCGGAACGCTACCCGGCACCGGACAGGGTGGACAGCCGGGCCGGGACCACCACGACGCGGTAGCGTGCTGGTCTCCCATCCCCGATGCCGCGGAGGTCCGCGCTGTGGCGAAGAAGCTGTACGAGGACGACGTCCTGGTGATCGGTCTGGGACGGTTCGGGGGGGCCGTGGCTGTCGAGCTGCAACGCCTGGGCCACCACGTCGTGGCGGTCGAGCGGGACGCACAGCTGGCCGAGCGGTACCTGGGCCGGGTCACCCGGACCGTCCAGGCTGACGCCAGCCTGCCCCAGGCGGTGGCCAATCTGAAGGCTCGGAGCTTCAAGATCGCCGTTGTCGGGATCGGGTCCTCCGTCCAGGCGTCGGTCCTGTGCGCCATGAACCTCGTCGACGCGGGCATCCCCACCATCTGGGCCAAGGCGATCTCGCCCGAGCACGGCCGCATTCTGGAGCGCATCGGCGTCAACCACGTGATCTCGCCGGAGGCGGACACCGGGCGACGGGTGGCCCACCTCCTCAACGGGAAGCTCATGGACTACATCGAGTTCGACGACGGCTTCGCCATCGTCAAGATGAAGCCGCCCCAGGAGGCGATCGGCTTCACGCTGGCGCAGAGCGCGATCCGGAGCAAGTACGGCGTCACGGTGGTGGGCGTCAAGGCGCCCGGACAGGACTTCACCTACGCAGTGCCCGAGACCAAGGTGACAGCGCATCACACTCTGATCGTCAGTGGACCCACCGAGCTGCTGGAGCGGCTGGCCTCGCGGCCGTGACCGGTGGCTCGCCCGTCGACAAGAGGCTCAGTGGGCGCAGTCGGCTCAGCGGCGCGGCGGCCCGGCGTCACAGCGAGGGCATCCCCCGGTCGTCCCCCAGCGGCAGCACCATGGCGATCTCGTCCTCCGCGTCGTCCTCCCGCCTGACACGCATGGGTCTACGGGTGTCGGTCGGACGGAAACCGAACCCGCTCGCGAAAGCGACCGCCCTCCCGTTGTCGGTACCCACCCAGTACGCCAGGTGGCTCCGCCCGCGGCCACGCGCGGCGTCAGCACCAGCGCGCACGAGCTCCGTGGCCACGCCTGTGCCGCGAGCGGACGGAGCGACCCACAGCCCGAACAGCTCCGCCACCCGCTCGTTGTCCTGCGGACCCTGGCCGACACTCGCCACCCCCACGAGTCTGCCGTCGACCTCGGCCACCAGCCTCAGCGACCGGCGCATCCGCATGCGCCAGAAGTCCTCCTCGTACGCCTGCTCCTCCTCCACGGTAGCGGCGAAGGCCTCCGGTGACTCCTCGAGCGCGCTGAGCCGCACAGCCCGGTACTGCTCCCACTCGTCCTCTGCCAGCACCCGGACGCTGATGTCGCTCATGCCGCCCACTCTCGCATGAAGCCCGGCCGTTCGGTGAGAGAGGTTTCCGTGAGTTCACCGTGAGTGGGCTGTGACAGTGCCGACCAGCAGCGCCATCTCGAACTCTGTGATGTCCGGTGCGTGCGTCAGGACGCCCGTGCGTCCGGTGCGGACGAAGCCGGCCCGTTCGTAGAAGCGGACTGCACGGCTGTTGGCGTCGGCAACGTCGAGAACCACCCGCCGGATGCCTACCGTGCCGGCATGCTGCGTCAGCGCCGCGACAAGGGCATCGGCGACGCCGTGCCCGCGCGCGTGGGCGGCCACCCACATCGCGACGAGGTACGCCTCGTCCGACGCCTGGCCGGGCGCCTGGAAGAGGGTCACCGCACCGAGCGGCTGCTGACCGTCGACGGCGAGCCAGCTCGTGGCTCCCTCGAGCCGCTCGAGCCATTGTTCGTCGGTGAAGGCGACCTCCCGGGCGAAGGTGCTGTCGTACGCCGCCGGCAGGTCAAGCAGCATCGCGAGCCGCACCGCCCGGTACTCGCGCCACAGCTGCGGCTCGACCTGGCGGACCCTCACGTCCGCGGAGGCGGCCACCGTGCGGGTCATGCGCCGGACGCGAGGTCGTGCGAACGGACGGCCGCAGCCTCCATCGCGGAGATGAACGCGGCGCGCACCTTGTGGTCGTCGAGCTGGCGCAGCGCTGCCGCGGTGGTACCGCCCGGTGAGGTCACCTGCTCGCGCAGGATCGTGGGGTGCTGCCCGGTCTCCCGCATCATCGTCGCCGCGCCGAAGAGCGTCTGCACCACGAGCTCGGTGGCCGTTGGCCGCGGGAGGCCGAGGACGACGCCTGCCTCGATCATGGCTTCCACGACGTAGAAGATGTACGCCGGCCCGCTGCCGCTGATCGCCGTGACGGCGTCCTGGTGCTTCTCGGCCACCTGGACCACCCGACCGCACGAGCGCAGCAGGTCGGCCGCCTCCTCCAGATGGGCCGCGTCGGCGCTGCGGCCGGGGCTGAGGGCGGACATCCCCTGGTCGACGAGCGCCGGGGTGTTGGGCATGACGCGCACGACGGCCACTCCCTGAGGGAGGCGGCTCTCCAGGAAGGCCGTCGGGATGCCCGCCGCCAGGCTCACCACGAGGTTGCCCGGCGAGACGTGGTCGCCGATCTCCTGGACGAGCGCGGCCATGTCCTGCGGCTTCACTCCGAGGACCAGGGTGTCGGCAGTGTCCGCAGCCTCGACGTTGGACACGGCCCGTACGCCATACCGCTCGGCGAGGTCCCGCGCCCGCTCCGGGCGCCTGGCAGTGACGAGCAGGTCCCCCGCCTGCCGTCCGGACCGCAGGAGGCCGGAGAGCAGGGTCTCGCCCATGACACCGGCACCGAGGATCGCAACTGTTCCCATGGAGGCAGTCTCCCAGGCGCGGGCGCGGCGGCGCCTGCTACTTCTTGCTGACGAGACCGCGCAGGAAGAACACGGTGTTCGCGGGGCGCTCTGCCAGGCGGCGCATCAGGTAGCCGTACCACTGCTCGCCATACGGGATGTACACGCGCATCTGGTTGCCCCGGTCGGCGATCCGCTTCTGCTCCTCGGGCCGGATGCCGTAGAGCATCTGGTACTCGTACGTGTCGGCCTCACGTTCGTGATGCGCTGCGAGGGCACCGGCGATCTCGACCAGCCGCGGGTCATGGCTGGCCACCATCGGATACCCGGGGCCTGACATCAGCACCTTGAGGCAGCGGACGTAGCTGCGGTCCACCTCGGTCGAGCTCTGGTACGCCACCGACTCAGGTTCTTTGTAGGCCCCCTTGCACAGCCGCACCCGGCTCCCCTCGTACGCCAGGTCACGGCAGTCGGCCTCGCTGCGCCGCAGGTACGACTGGATGACGGCACCCACCCACGGGAAGTCCTGACGGAGCTCACGCAGCGACTCCAGCGTGGCGTCCGTGGTCGTGTGGTCCTCCATGTCGAGAGTCACGGTCGTCCCGGCGTTGGCGGCAGCCTGGCAGATCTCACGCGCGTGCTCCAGCGCGATCTTGTCCCCGTCGCCGGGAAGGTACTGCCCGAGCGCCGAGAGCTTGAGGCTCACCTCGCCCATGCCGTGCTGGCTGAGGTCCGCCTCCGCCAGCGCCTTCAGCAGCTCGAGGTAGTGGTCCCTCGTGCGGATCGCCTGGGTGAGGTCGGTGGTGTCCTCGCCGAGATAGTCGATGGTGGCCAGCCGGTTGGTCGCGCGCAGCTCCGCCGCCGCGGCAACGGCGTCCTGCGTGCGCTCACCCGGCACGAAGCGCCGCACCACCCCTCGGCTCACCGGAGCCTTCTCGACCGCCTGTCGCACCGTGCTGCTCTTGGAGAGCTGGAGCAGGGAGTTGCGCAGCAGGTCACTGGCGTCCACGACGATCCTTCCGACGACGGCTCCGGACCTCGAAGCCGTGAGCAAGGCTAGCCTCCGAAGCGCGTGGCCGCGGTACCGCACCGGGCGCACACCCGTCCTGAGCAGGGCGTATGCCGCGCGGCTGAGCGAGGCGGCATACGCCCTCGGGTCGTGGCAGGGCCCTGTCGTCCCCGTCAGGCGGTGCGGCGACGCAGGGTCAGGCTGCCCAGGACCAGGGAGGCGACGACCCACAGCGCGATGATGCCCGCGCTTCCCGCGACGTCACTGCCCGGCGAGCGGTCGAGGGTGACGGACTTCATCGCGTCCACCGCGTACGACAGCGGTAGGACGTCGGAGACCCGTCCGAGCACGTCGGGCAGCCGGTCGCGGCTGACGATTAGCCCGCAGAGCAGGAACTGCGGCAGCACGAAAGCGGGCATGAACTGGACCGCCTGGAACTCGGTGCGCGCGAAGCCGCTGGCCAGGAGGCCCAACGCAGATCCGAGCACGGCGTCCAGGACCGCAACGGCCACGAGCTGCCACAGCGGCCCGGCGACGTCGAGTCCGCATACGTAGACCGCGAAGGCGGTGGCCACCACGGCCTGGAGCACAGCCATCGCTGCGAAGGCCAGCGCGTAGCCCATCATGAAGTCGCCCTTGCCCATCGGTGTCGTCAACAGCCGCTCCAGGGTCCCGCTGGTCCGCTCGCGCAGCGTCGCAACGCTGGTGACGATGAACATCACCACGAACGGGAAGACGCCCAGCAGGGAGGCGCCGAGCGCGTCGAAGGCCGGCGTGGCGTCGAAGATCCAGGCGAAGAGCCCGATGAGGACGCACGGGACCACCAGCATGAGACCGATGGTCCGGCGGTCCGAGCGCAGCTGGGTCAGCACTCGAGCGGCGGTCACGAGGGTTCGGCGGGCGTTCATCGGGCTGCCTCCTCGGCGCGGTCGATCAGGTTCAGGAACGCGCCCTCGGCGTCAAGCGCCCCGGTGCGGTCGAGCAGCTCCGGCAGCGTCGCGTCAGCGAGGACCTGGCCCTCGCGCAGCAGCAGAAGGCGGTCGCAACGCGCCGCCTCGTCCATCACATGGCTCGACACGAGTAGCGAACGGCCTTGTGCCGCAAGGCGGTTGAAGAGGTTCCACAGGTCCCGTCGCAGCACCGGGTCCAGCCCGACGGTGGGTTCGTCGAGGACGAGCAGCTCGGGGTCCCCGACCAGGGCCGCGGCGAGGGAGACCCTTGAGCGTTGGCCGCCGGACAGCCGCCCCACGAGAGTGTCGGCGTGGCTCCCGAGGTCCACGGCGTCTATCGCCTCCTCTGCCGAGGACGGCGACGCACCGAGGATGGCGGCGAAGTAGCGCACGTTGGCCCGGACCGTGAGGTCCTCGTAGACGCTCGGGCTCTGGGTGACGTAGCCGACGCGGTGCCGCAGCGACACCGAACCGGCTGGCTCGCCGAGGACGCGCACGTCCCCGGCCTGGATGACCTGGACCCCGACCACCGCGCGGATCAACGTCGACTTGCCGCTACCGCTGGGACCGAGCAGGCCGACGACCTGTCCCGCCGGCACTCTTACCGAGAGGTCGGGCAGGACCACCCGACCGCCGCGCACCACCCGGAGATGGTCGATCTCGACCGCGTTTTTCATCATGTGATGAAAATACGCCTCCCCGACCTTCACGACAAGACCTCATGACGAGAAAGCGGCGTGCCAGAACAAGAACGGTGTGCCGCGGCACGGGAGGCTGCGGCACACCGTGAGGGCGGCGACCCTCAGGACTGCGGCTGGGCGGCCGGCTGCATGAGGTTGAAGACCGCGCCCTGCGGGTCACGGGCGACTGCCATCCGGCCCACCGGCATGTCGATCGGCTCGACGAGCAGAGAGCCGCCGAGCTGACCGATGCGGGCCGCGGCCTCGTCGGCGGAGGCCACGGTGAACCAGACGTTCCAGTGGTTCGGCACGCCTGCCATCTGAGGACTCGTGGAGCCGCCGACGCGCTGGTCGCCGATGTGAAGCATGGTGTACTCGTACCCCGGACCCATCGAGACGGGGACCGCCTTGAGTCCGACGACAGCCTCGTAGAACGGCAGAGCGGCATCGGGGTCGTCGGTGACGAGCTCGTTCCAGTTCAGCGCGCCCGGCTCGTTGACCACCTCCGCGCCGATGTGCTCTTTGGCCTGCCACAGGCCGACGAAGGCGCCCGACGGGTCCGCCACGAACGACATCCTCCCGGCGTCCATGACGTCGAAGGGCTCGACCGCCACGGTGCCGCCAGCCTCCGCCACCCGGGCGGTCGCGGCGTCCACATCGTCCACTGCGAGGTAGGTGTTCCACATCGGCGGTACGCCGGTCGCCGCCTGCTCGGGGTTCTGGGGAGCGATCGCGGCGACGTTCCGTCCGCCGACCTGGGCCATGACGTACACCGGGCCCTGGGGCATCGGCTGCTCGACGTACTCCCAGCCGAACACTTGGGAGTAGAAGGCGCGCGCCCCGTCCTGGTCGGAGGTCTGCAGGTCGATCCAGCAGGGGGTTCCCTGCTCGTACGAGGTCTTCGTTGTCATCGTCGTGCCTTTCGTGAGAGCGGTGTGCTGCAAAGGTGGATCGGTGGGGACGCGACTGTCGGCGTGGGACGAACGCGGTGTCGGCGTGGGACGAACGCGGTGCGACCGCCGGTGGGGACCGAGGTCCGGCCAGGGCTTCGACCTGTCCTCTCAGGTGGTGCGGCCCGACAGCGCGACGAGGCGGTCGAGGGCGGGCGCCCGGTCCGCGATGTCCACCGCAGGACCGAACGAGCCCCCGGCCCTGGCTCCGGGGATGATCCGCTCCCCGAGGTCGTGGATGTACTGGGCGACCTCTTCCGAGACGCGCAGCTCTTGGCCGGTGGCTCGGGCGAAGTCCCAGCCGTGGAGCAGGTACTCGAGGTTGAGGATGCCCACCGCCATGGTCGCCGGCATCTCGGTCTCCCCCGCAGTCACCATCCCCTGCAGACCGCGAACGGCCCACGCCTCGTTGACCTGCTGGGCCACCTCGGCGACCGCCGACTCCAGTGACGGCTGCGCCGTCCGCCTCACCTCGACGCCCGCCAGCGCGCCGACGAAGGCCAGGGTCCCGAAGAGGTGCTCGGCCAGCTGGTGGACGGTGAAGTCCCGGCAGGGGGTGGGTTTGTCCCGGTCGGCATCCGTGACGCCGGTCAGCACCCGCTGCAGGACGGCCAGCGCTGCGTCCGCGCTGGAGAGCTCGTCCAGGCCCTGCGGAACCCAGGACCACTCGTCGGGCCCTGCGTCCCCGTCGGCGGCGGCTCGCTCCAAGCGCTCGAAGAAGTGGTTCCAGCCCTCGAGGTGGCTGGCGGCCTGCTCTTGCGTGAGCCCCTCGTGGACGAGCCGCACCAGAGTGCCGCCCTCGACTGGCTCCAACGTGACAGTCACCGTCGAGGCGTCGGGTGCAAGGTCCTGCGACCCCTCCCATCCCCAGCCGAAGACGATCCGCTCACCGGGGACGACCTCGCGGTAGGTCCCGCGCGCCACATGTCCGGGCACGACCGTGAAGCGGTACTCGCCGCCCGCACGCAGGTCGACCCGCGAGGCGATGGCCTTCCACCGGCGCAGCCTCTCAGGCTCGGTCACCAGCGCGAAGGCCTCGTCGGGTGACACGGGCAGGAAGGCGGTCTTCTCCGCGGTGACGGTTGCTGTGGTCATTGAGCTCTCCGGAGGTGGGGTCGTATGGAGGTGGTGTGGCGTCGGATGGAGGTGGAGGGGTGCTCGCTTGAGCGGGTCTGCGTTGGAGCGGTAGGTCTTGGAGCGGTACGCGTTGGACCAGTGGAGGGTCAGCGACGGGCGAGCCGCGCTGCGTCGGCGACGAGCAGGTCCAGCTCGTCGGTCCAGAAGCGGTCGATCTCGGCGCGGAGCCGGACGACTCCCCCCGGGACGATGCTGTAGAAGCGCTGTCGCCCGTCCTTGCGGGCGGCCACGAGCCCGGCCTCTGAGAGCACCAGCAGGTGCTGGGAGATGGCCGACCGTGTGACAGGGAACTCCTCAGCGAGCTCCGTTACCGACCGAGGTCCGGAGGCCAGCAGCTGCAGGATCCGTCGCCGGTTCGGCTCCGCAGCTGCGCTGAGGGCGTCCGTCACCTGAGATACGTTAGTCGCTGCTAACGCATTTGGTCAACAGCGACGGCGTGGGAACCTGCGTCAGGAGACCGGGTCAGGGGGCGAGGTAGCGCTGGATGGTCGGACCCACCAGCGTCGCCAGATCCTCATGGCTGGCGTCCACCACGGCGGGGAACTCGACGATGTAGCGCATCACTGCGAGCCCGACCATCTGCGAGGCGGCCAGGCCGGCGCGCAGCTCGAGGTGCGCCGGCCGCTCCCCGGGCTCGGCCAGCGCCCGCAGCACCCGCCCGAAGATCTCCCTGGTGAGGAACTCCCGCAGCATGCGGGTGGCCTCCTCGTGGGTCACCGCGGACCGGATGAGCGCCTGGAACCGCTGCTTCCCGTCCGCGGAGTCCCAGACGGCCAGGAACGCCAGGACGAGGTTCTCCCCGACCTGGTCACGCGGAGCGGCCACGACGGCGGCGATGAGCTCGGCCGGGTTCGCGGGGATGTCCATGACGGCAGCGAAGAGCTCGGCCTTGCCGCCGAAGTAGTGGTGGACGAGCGCGGGGTCCACCTCGGCGCGACGGGCGATCCCACGCAGCGACGTGGCGTCGTACCCCTGGCCCGCGAAGTCCGCCCTGGCCGCCTCGATGATCGCCTTCTTGGTGTCGACGCCCCCCGGCCGCCTCCCCCTGGGCGTCATGAGACGCCCTGCGGCGAAACGGCGGCAAGGTGAAGCCGGGCGAACGCCAGTGACTCGGCGAGGTCCAGCTCACGCAGCTGGGGAGTCAGCTTGCGCGTCCCCACCTCCACCACCACGGACCCGGAGAAGCCGTTCGTGGCCAGCAGCTCGAGGAACTCGCCGCACGGCTGCGCTCCTCGTCCGGGGACGAGATGCTCGTCCTTGAGGGACCCGAGCCCGTCGGCGAGGTGCACGTGGGCCAGCCGTGCCCCCAGGGCCCTGGCCATCTCCATCGCGTCCGAGCCCGCCGTCGCGGTGTGGGACAGGTCCAGCGTCACGTTGTCGTACGGCTGCGGGACCGGGTCCCAGTGCGGCAGATAGGCCTCGAACTCCCGCTGCCTCGCCCGCCACGGGAACATGTTCTCCACGGCGAGCGCCACGCCCGTCTCGTGCTCGCGCAGGGCGACGCCTTCGGCGAAGTCCCTGGCGTAGTCCCGCTGCCAGCGAAAGGGCGGGTGCAGGACGACTGTCGAGGCGCCGACCTCCTCCGCCAGTCCGATCGAGCGGTCCACCTTGGTCCACGGGTCGGGACCCCAGATCCGCTGCGTCAGCAGGAGGGTCGGGGCGTGCACGGACACGATCGGGATGCCGTGCAGCTCCGAGAGCGCCGCGAGGGCGCCGGCCTCCTGTGAGACCGGGTCCGTCCAGACCATCACCTCGACGGCGTCGTAGCCCAGCCGGGCGGCGGTCGCGAAGGCCGAGGCGCAGCTCTCCGGATAGACCGAGGCGGTGGACAGCGCGACGGTGGCACCGGGGACCGTGACCGCCGAAGGCATGCTCCGAGCCTACCCAGGCGGCCCGGCGAGGTATGGCGGGTGTCAGCGCAGGGTGTCGAGCCGGCGCAGGATGACCCCCTCGCGCAGCGCCCACGGGCAGATATCCAGAGAGTCCACCTCCAGTAGGTCCATCGCGGCCTCTGCGACGAGGGCCCCCGCCAGCAGCTGCGGCGCCCGACCGGCGGAGACCCCGGGGAGCGTGCGACGACGGCTGACGGACATGGAGCCCAGCCGGCGCACGACGTCGGCGAGCGCGGCCCGCTCCAGGCGTCGCGCGGCGTACGGCCCGTCACTGCTCGGCGCTGCGCCGGTGACGCGGGCCAGCGATCGCATCGTCTTGGAGGTGCCCACTGCGCGGTCCGGCGCGCCGGCCTTGGCAAGGGGTCGTACCGCTCCCGCCAGACGCATCCTGATGTCGCGGCGTGCGGCCCGAACCGCCTCGGGGTCCGGCGGGTCGCCGTGCAGCAGGTCGCGAGTCAGCCGCCCGGCCCCCAGCGGCAGGCTCACCGCCGCGTCCGGGTCCTCGTCCATCCCGGCGGCCAGCTCGAGCGAGCCACCGCCGATGTCCACCACGAGCAGGGTGCCGCTGGACCAGCCGAACCAGCGCCTCGCGGCCAGAAAGGTCAGGCGTGCCTCCTCCTCACCGGAGAGGACCTCGAGGGCGACGCCGGTGTCCTGCCGGACCCGGGTGAGAACCTCCTCACCGTTGGGCGCTTCGCGGATCGCGCTGGTGGCGAACGCCATCAGCTCCTCGACGCCCTGGTCCTCCGCCACGCCGAGGCACTCAGTGACGAAGCAGCTGAGCGCGTCCTGCCCTGACCGTGCGATGTCACCGGCGTCGCTGACGTGCTCGGAGAGGCGAAGCTCCATCTTGTGCGAGCTGGCCGGCAGCGGCTGTGCGCCGGAGTGGGCGTCGACCACGAGCAGGTGCACCGTGTTGGAGCCGACGTCGACCACCCCTAGGCGCATGGGGAGACCGTATCGGCTGCCGGGCACCAGACCGGCCGGTGTGGGACCGGACCGGGGCACGCGGCCGCCATGACCCGTGGCGGGTCTTGCGCACGCGGGTCTCTGCAGGGTCTGCCAGAGCAGGACGTAAGGTCTTGTCCGTGGTTGAGACCCCGCTCGACACGGCCCGGCTGTGGGTGGAGTTCACCGACCCCGACGACCCGGGGCAGCGGTTCCGCGTGGACCTCACCTGGCTGACCTCGAGCTGGACGTGCATCTTCGGCAACGGCTGCCAGGGCATCTACGCCGACCGGCCGGACGACGGCTGCTGCACACTGGGAGCCCACTTCACCGACCAGGACGACATCGACCGCATCGCACGCGTCGTCCTGGACCTCGGCGAGGACGAGTGGCAGCACCACCCCGGCTCCACCAAGAAGTCCGCCTGGACGGAGGCGGAGGACGACGCCCTCAAGACGAGGGTCGTCGACGGGGCCTGCATCTTCCTCAACCGCCCGGGGTTCCCCGCCGGCGCGGGCTGCGCCCTGCACCAGCACGCGATTCTCACCGGCAAGGCACCCCATACGGTGAAGCCGGACGTGTGCTGGCAGCTGCCGATCCGGCGCACGTACCGCACGGTCGAGATGCCGGACGGGTCGTCGTGGCAGGAGGTGACCATCACGGAGTACGACCGTCGCGGCTGGGGTCCGGGTGGGCACGACCTCGACTGGTACTGCTCGTCCAACCCGGAGGCGCATGTGGGGCGCGAGCCCGTCTACCGCAGCAACCGGGCCGAGCTGGTGGAGCTGATGGGCGATGCCGCGTACGCGGAGCTGGAGCTGCGCTGCGAGGCCCACCTAGCCAGCGTCAAGGCGGCACGGAACGCCTACTCCCGCAAGCTGCTTCCCTTGCTGGTCCATCCCGCGACGCTCGCTGCGCAACCTGCGCAGGCCCCGCGCAAGCGCCTGTGAGCGGGGCCACGCCCTCCCCGAACATCTGGGACACCCCGGATGTGTACGAGGTGGAGAACCGGGGCGTCGACCGGGCGAACGTCGTCGAGGCGGCGATGGAGACGCTGCACCCGTTCGAGGGTGCCGACCTTGTCGACGTCGGCTGCGGGACGGGCTTCCATCTCCCGCGCTTCGTGGAACTGGGTTGCCGGTCCGTCGTGGGGGTCGAGCCGCACCCGCCGCTGGTCTCCCTGGCGCGCGACCGGGTCCGCGACCTGCCTCAGGTCGTCGTCCACGAGGCGATGGCGCAGTCCCTGCCGCTGAGGGACCACTGCGCGGATATCGTCCATGCCCGGTGGGCATACTTCTTCGGCGCAGGCAGCGAGCCGGGCCTGGCCGAGCTGGAGCGCGTGCTGCGGCCGGGTGGCACGGCGTTCGTCGTCGACAACGACGCGACGCGCTCGCTCTTCGGTCGCTGGTTCACCAGGGCGAACCCGACGTACGACGCGCTGGCCGTGGAACGGTTCTGGCACCGCCAGGGATGGTCTCGTGAGCCGCTCACCATCCGCTGGGACTTCGACAGCCGCGACGACTTCGAACAGGTGGTCCGGATCGAGTTCCCGGAGACCGTCGCGGAAGGCATCCTGGCCGAGCACGAGGGCACCGGGGTCGACTACGGGGTCAACCTGTGGTGGCGCCGGTTCTGACTGGACACTCCAGCGCCCGGGGGACAGGGTGAGGGAGGGGCCGCAGAGGCCTCGCGACCGCACGGCACCGGAGGTGAGGACGATGACGGGCCACGTAGCCACCGCAACGACGCAGGTCGAGGCGGTCCCCGACCGCGTCTGGCAGGCCCTGACCGACCCGGACCAGGTGGCGAGCTACATGATGGGCAGCAGGGTGGAGAGCGACTGGCGTCCCGGCAGCACCATCACCTGGAGCGGTGAGTGGCAGGGACGGGAGTACCAGGACAAGGGCCAGGTGCTGCAGGCGGAGCCCGGGCGGCTGTTGGAGGTCACCCACTACAGCCCGTTGACGGGCCAGGACGACATTCCGGAGAACTACCACACAGTGCGGTACGAGCTGGAGCCCTCCGGTACTGGGACGACGGTGCGGCTCACGCAGGACGGCTGCGCCGACGAGGCCCAGGCCCGCCAGTTCTCGCAGAACTGGCAGGGAATGCTCGACGGGCTCAAGAAGGTTGCGGAGGCCTAGGCTCAGACCACATCGCGCCAGGCCCTGACAGGACGGACCTGCGCAGAAGCTGCCGCATGGCGACCAGGGGGCTGTCGGTCGGTCGACGTAGGTTGTCCGCCATGGCAGCGAAGACCTCGACCAAGACGACCGGGTACCGCTGCGCGGAGTGCGGCTGGACCACGGCGAAGTGGGTGGGTCGCTGTGGGGAGTGCCAGGTCTGGGGCAGCGTCAGCGAGGTAGGGGCGGTCACCGTCCGGACGACCGCTGCGGCCCGCGCCGAGCGGCCCGCCATCCCGATCGGTCAGGTGGACGCCCGCCGCGCGGAGGCGCGCAGCACAGGGGTCGGCGAGTTCGACCGGGTCCTCGGCGGCGGGCTGGTCCCGGGTGCCGTCGTACTCGTGGCGGGGGAGCCAGGCATCGGCAAGTCCACCCTGCTGCTCGACGTCGCCGCGCGCGCCGCCCGCACGGGCGAGGGCAGCACGGGCGAGGGCAGCACGGTGCTGTACGTCACCGGGGAGGAGTCGGCGGCACAGGTGCGGCTGCGCGCCGAGCGGATCGAGGCGATGGCCAGCTCCCTCTTCCTGGCATCGGAGACCGACCTCGCCACCGTTCTCGGCCAGGTCGACGCGGTCCAGCCAGACCTCGTCGTGGTCGACTCCGTCCAGACCATTTCCAGTGGTGAGGTCGAGGGTGCTGCCGGAAACGTGAGCCAGGTGCGCGAGGTGGCCGCCTCGCTGATCCAGGTCGCCAAGTCGCGAGGCATCGCCGTCCTGCTGGTGGGGCATGTGACCAAGGACGGCTCGATAGCCGGGCCTCGGGTCCTCGAGCACCTCGTGGACGTGGTCGTCCAGTTCGAGGGCGACCGGCACTCGCGGCTGAGGCTGGTGCGGGCGGTGAAGAACCGCTACGGCCCCACGGACGAGGTCGGCTGCTTCGACCTCTCCGACGTGGGAATCGTCGGCCTTCCGGACCCCAGCGGCCTCTTCCTGTCCAGAGGGACGCTGACGGTTCCGGGCACGTGCGTCACCGTCACCCTCGAGGGCCGCCGCCCGCTGATGACGGAGGTCCAGGCCCTGGTGGCCAAGAGCGAGATCCCGACGCCACGGCGGGCGACCAGCGGCCTGGACAGCTCGCGGGTCGCCATGATCATCGCCGTCCTCGCGCGCCGTGCGGGTGCGCCCATCGGCAGCTCGGACGTCTACCTGTCCACCGTAGGAGGGGTGCGTCTGACAGAGCCCGCCTCCGACCTGGCAGTGGCGCTGGCCATCGCCAGCGCCGTCACGGACCGCCCGGTAGTCGAGCACGCGGTCGCCTTCGGCGAGCTCGGTCTGGCCGGAGAGCTGCGACCGGTCACCGGGATCCCACGCCGGTTGGGAGAGGCCGCCAGGCTGGGTTTTCGCACCGCGTACGTCCCGGCCGGTGTACTGGGAAGCGGTCCGACGCCCGAGGGAATGAACGTCGTGGAATGTCCCGATGTCCGCAGCGCGGTCGAAGCCGCTTTGCACCCTGGCCGCGGTTAGACTCGCGCCAACCAACGAGGCCGGGGCAGCAAGGGGTTTGAGCAGTGGAACTTCGCGAGGACGACGCGCTGCGCGCCACCCTCGCAGCGGTGGCCCCGGGCACCGAGCTGCGCGACGGCCTGGAGCGGATCCTTCGCGGGCGGACCGGTGCCCTCATCGTGCTCGGTCACGACCGCACCGTCGAGAGCCTTTCGACCGGCGGCTTCCCACTCGACGTGGAGTTCTCGGCCACGAGGCTGCGTGAGCTGGCCAAGATGGACGGCGGGATCGTGCTCGACCGTGAGGCGTCCCGCATCCTGCGCGCGGCGACCCAGCTCGTCCCCGACCCGTCCATCGAGACCAGCGAGTCGGGCACCAGGCACCGCACCGCTGAGCGCGTGGCGAAGCAGACCGGCTACCCGGTGATCTCGGTGAGCCAGTCGATGCGCATCGTCGCGCTGTACGTCGACGGGCGCCGGCATGTCCTGGAGGACTCCAGCGCCATCCTCTCGCGAGCCAACCAGGCGCTGCAGACCCTCGAGCGCTACAAGGCCCGCCTCGACGAGGTCACGGGCACCCTCTCGGCGCTCGAGATCGAGGACCTCGTCACCGTGCGCGACGTCGCCAGCGTGCTTCAGCGCCTGGAGATGGTGCGGCGGATCCGCGACGAGATCTCGGGCTACGTCGTCGAGCTCGGTGTCGACGGTCGCCTGCTCACGCTGCAGCTCGAGGAGCTGACCGGTGGCCTGGGGAACGACCGGGAGCTGGTGATCCGCGACTACCTGCCGCTGACCAAGGCGGCCTACACCCTTGACCACGCGATGGCCTCGCTGGAGGAGCTCACCTCCACCGAGCTCCTCGACCTCTCGGCCGGCGCCAAAGCCGTCGGCTTCGCGATCGGGGGAGACGCGCTCGACTCCGCGGTCAGCCCATGCGGGTACCGCCTGCTGAGCAAGGTGCCTCGCCTCCCGGGCGCCATCGTCGACCGCCTCGTCGAACACTTCGGCAGCCTCCAGAAGCTGCTCGCGGCCAACCTCGAGGAGCTCATGGATGTCGACGGGGTCGGCGAGGGCCGCGCCCGCGCCGTCCGCGAAGGCCTGTCCCGCCTGGCCGAGTCCAGCATCCTCGAACGTTACGTGTGAGCGTCGGCGCCGGTCCCGAGCGCCTGCACGCGCGCGTGCTGGAGTGGTACTCCCATGCCGCCCGCGACCTTCCCTGGCGTAGCCCCGAAGCCTCGCCATGGGGCATCCTCGTCTCCGAGGTGATGCTCCAGCAGACGCCTGTCGCGCGCGTGCTGCCGGTGTGGCTCGAGTGGCTGGGCCGGTGGCCCACGCCGGTCGACCTCGCGAAGGAACCGCCGGGGGAGGCGGTTCGGGCGTGGGGGCGGCTCGGCTATCCGCGGCGAGCGCTCCGGCTGCACGCCGCGGCCATCACTATCGCCGCTGAGCACGACGGCCAGGTTCCCTCGAACGAGGAGGACCTGCTCTCCCTCGCAGGGGTGGGCGCCTACACCGCGGCAGCCGTAGCCACTTTCGCCTACGGTCACCGGACGACCGTCGTCGACACGAACGTGCGGCGGGTCCTCGCCCGGGCGGTGGGCGGCGAAGAGCACGCTCCCCCCTCCCCCACGCGTGTCGAGCTGGCCCTGGCGTCCTCCCTGGTTCCCGAGGAGCCGGACCGGGCTCGTACGTGGAGTGTGGCGACGATGGAGCTCGGCGCGCTGGTGTGCACGGCTAGAGCCCCCCGCTGCGACGACTGCCCCATCCGCGGTGAGTGTGCGTGGCGCCTCGCCGGGCGTCCACCGTACGCGGGCCCGGCTCGCCGGGGCCAGGCCTGGCACGGCACCGACCGGCAGCTGCGGGGAGCGCTGCTCCAGCTTCTGCGCGACAGCACGGACCCCGTGCCGCGGGCGGACCTCGAGGCTCTGTCCCCCAACGACCTGCAGCGTGAGCGTTGCCTGGACTCGCTGGTCTCGGACGGCCTCGTGGAACCGCTGCCGGGTGACCGGTTCGGCCTCCCGGGCGCGGGGGCGGCAGGCTGGCGATGAAGACCCCCGGGCGTACGCCAGGCAGCGCGAGCCCTTCCGGTGGTGCCGGTGGCGCCGATGCCTCGGGGATCGAGTCCGGGAGCCGCAGACGAGCAGCCGCCCGTGCGCTTCGCCGCGGCGCGGCCCGGACCGGACGGGTGATCGGCCATGGGACCGTCCTCAGTGCCCGGCTGGCGGGGAGGGGAAGCCGGGCGGGGGCCCGGCGTGCTCGGGCCTACACGCACTCCGCGGGCGCGGGCGCGAGCGGCCTTGCACGGATCGTCGAGCTGCACTTCGTCGCCCTCATGGGGGACGCCGCTCTCACGGTGAGTCTCGCCGGCACCATCTTCGCCATCCCGACGGACGAGGCGCGCGGTCAGGTGGCGCAGTTCCTCCTGCTCACCATGGCACCCTTCGCGCTGCTCGCGCCGTTCATCGGACCACTGCTCGACAGGTTCCGGCACGGCCGTCGATGGGCGATCGGGACAACGCTGGCCCTGCGAGCCTTCCTCTGCTGGGTGCTGGCGGGAGCGGTGGCGACCGGCTCACCGTGGCTGTTCCCGGCCGCCCTGGGCTGCCTGGTGGCCTCCAAGGCCTACGGGGTGACCCGAGCCTCGGCGGTCCCACGGCTGCTGCCACCGGAGTTCAGCCTCGTCAACGCCAACTCGCGCAACGCGCTGGCCGGTGTGGCCGGCATGGCCGTCGGCGGTGGTCTGGCCGGTGCCGTCGCGCGCATCGGGCCGCAGTGGTCCTTGAGGCTCGCCTTCCTCGTCTACGTCGTCGCCACCGTGCTGGCCATCCGGCTCCCGGCCAGGGTGGACTCGAACGCCGGTGAGCGGGGCCTCGGCGTGACGGGCTCGTCCTCGACCCCTGCGCGGACCGCGGACTCACGCACCCCGTTGGCAAGGCTGCGGGCCGCAGTGGCGGCCCTGCCGGTGCCTGTGCTGACCGCCCTCTGCAGTGCCATGGGCGCGCGCCTCCTGACCGGGTTCCTGACCCTCTTCATGGCCTTCCTGATGCGCGAGAACCCACTCCCGGGACACAGCGGGACTCTCGTCCTCGCGCTCGTCGTCGGAGCCGCGGGAACCGGAAACGCGTTGGGAACGGTCATCGGCAACGCCCTGCGACGGCTGCGCCCCGACCTCATCATCGCTGCGGCTCTGATCGCCGACGTGGTGGCCGCCTTGCTGGCCGCTCTCCTCTACTCCCTCACGACGCTGCTCGTGCTGGGCCTCCTGGCCGGCCTGGCCGCCCAGCTCGTCAAGCTCGGCAGCGACGCAGTGGTCCAGCGCGACATCGACGAGGTGGTGCGCACCCGGGTGTTCGCCTGGTCCGAGACGGTCCTTCAGGTCGCGTGGGTCGTCGGGGGCGGTATCGGCATCGCGCTGCCCCTCGAGCCGCGGTTGGGCTTCGGGGTGATCTCGGCGGTGCTCGTCCTGGTCCTGGCCGCCACCGTGCGGATCCGGGTCTCGGGCCGGACAGCCCGCACGTCGCTCTAGAGGGTTCGCAGCATCCTGGTGTTGCCGAGCGTGTTCGGCTTGACCCGCTCAAGGTCCAGGAACTCCGCCACGCCCTCGTCGTAGGAGCGCACCAGCTCGACATACACCTCCGGGGACACCGCCTGACCCTCGATCACCGAGAAGCCGTGCCGCGCGAAGAAGTCCACCTCGAAGGTGAGACAGAACAGCCGCCCGACGCCAAGCTCGCGCGCGTCGTCGACCAGTGTGCGAAGGAGAAGCGAGCCCACCCCGTGGCCCTTGGCCTCGGGGCGGACAGCAAGGGTCCGGATCTCGGCGAGGTCCTCCCACATGACGTGTAGCGCACCGCAGCCCACGACGACCCCGTCCAGAGCTGCGACCCTGAACTGCTGCAGCGCCTCGTAGTAGGTGACGGCGTCCTTGGAGACGAGCACCCCCGAGTCTGCGAGGGGGCGGACGATCTCCCGGATCGTGCGGATGTCCCTGGTCCGGGCACCTCGGACGGTGAGCCGCTGCTGCGGCCCCGAGGGCGCCTGTGCTGCCGAGCCGTCAGGTGCCAAGCCGGCCGTCCCGGATGTCGCGGAAGGTCGAGCGCGCCGCGGCGCCGAGCAGCACCACGGACTGGCGGTCGCGGGTGGCGAGTGAGCCGGGAACCACGGTGTTCCGAACGCGCGCCGCATCGCTGAGGTAGAGGCTGGCGCAGAGGTTCAGGACCTCGGCGACAGTCAGGTCGGTGGCCAGGTACGGGCTCATCCGCGTCAGCAGACTCGCGAGCCTGGCCGGTCCCAGCTTCTGGGCCATGACCATCCCCGCCTTGATGATGGCCCCCTGGTTGGCCGACCGCCCGAAGTCCCCGTTCGAGAGGTGCTTGCGCTCGCGCGCCAAGGCCAGAGCGTGCTTGGCGTCCAGCCTGTTGGTACCCGGCTTGACGATCTGGAACCCCTCGACGCTGCGAATGGCGCGGTTCGCGACGAAGACGATCCCACCCAGGCTGCTCACCATGGCGCGGAAGCCCTTGAAACCGGTGATGACGTAGCCGTCGATCGGCACCCCGCTCGCCTGCGACACGGCGGCGACCTGACCCCGAGCACCGCCGAGGACCAGCGCGGCGTTGATCTTCGCCGTGCTACCGCCCGGCATGGCGACCCACGAGTCCCGCGGGATGCCGACGATCCCTCCTACACCCTTCGCATCGACCCCGACGATGTGCAGGGCGTCCCCGCGGCACTTCTCGACCGGCTGCGGGTTGCGCGCATCCGAGCCGATGGCGAGCACCCGCATCGTCCTGAACGCTGGACGGGCGACCTTCAAGGAGGGCCACCACCCCCCGACGACAGTCCACCTCTTGTCCTTCACGAGCAGCGTGACGTCCTTGTCATGGACCACCGTGGCGATCCTCGACGACTTCCAGGTCCCGGTCGTGCCAGTCAGTCTCACGGGACCGCGCACCGTCTTCCGGGCGGACAGTGCGGCCTTCACACCGCGCTCTGCCGGCACCGTGCCACCCCGGTAGAGGGTCGTCATGACGTCGAGGAGGTCGGCCGGCAGTCCCGGCCCCTGGACCCGGGCCGGGGCCGGGCCGCCCTTCGTCGCGGTGCCCGAGACTCCGGGACGGGGCTTGTCCGTCGAGCAGGCCGCGAGCCCGAAGGGTGCGGCGAACATCCCGAGGAGCACGGAACGGCGGTGCAGGAAGGGGGGGCGCACGGCCCCAAGGGTACGGCGCCGCACGCCCCTGGCCGTGGCGCCACGTGGTCCCGGTGTGCCCCGTTCGCCCCACAGCCCCGCTCCCCTGCCACGGTGCGCTCGTGACCGGTCCCCCAGTCACGCTGCCCGCCCGTCACGGTGCCCCTCGTCACGGTGCCCCTCGTCACGGTGCCCCTCGTCACGGTGCCCCTCGTCACGGTGCGGCCCGTCACGGTGCGGCCCGTCACGGTGCCGCCCGCGAGACGACGAAGGGAGGCACCGGATGGGGTGCCTCCCTTCGATCCTGGGACGAGGTGGACCGCGAGGTCAGGCGCGGCCCAGCCCGCCGGTCACTCTGCCGAGTCGCCCACCGTCTCCACGACGGGAAGCTCGATGCTGCCCGGGTGAGGGGTGCCGGTGAACGTGAACGTCGACGACTTGCCCTCGCCGTCGGAGTTGACGAGCACGAGCTCGCCGGCCTTCAGCTCGCCGTACAGGATCTTCTCGGACAGGACGTCCTCGATCTCGCGCTGGATCGTCCGGCGCAGCGGACGAGCGCCGAGGACCGGGTCGTAGCCCTTCTTGGCCAGGGCGTTCTTGGCCTCGATGGTGAGCTCGATGCCCATGTCCTTGTCCTTGAGCCGCTTGTCCAGCTTGGCGATCTCCAGGTCGACGATGGCCACGATCTCCTCCTGCGTGAGCTGGGGGAAGACGATCGTGTCGTCGACACGGTTGAGGAACTCGGGCCGGAAGTGCTGCTTGAGCTCGTCCGTCACCTTGTTCTTCATCCGCTCATAGTCGCTGCGGGTGTCCGCGCCGGCCGAGAAGCCGAGCGAGCCCCTGGAGATGTCCCGCGTTCCGAGGTTGGTCGTCATGATGATCACGGTGTTCTTGAAGTCGACCATCCGACCCTGCGAGTCGGTGAGACGGCCGTCCTCGAGCACCTGCAGCAGTGTGTTGAAGATGTCGGGGTGCGCCTTCTCCACCTCGTCGAACAACACCACCGAGAACGGCTTGCGGCGCACCTTCTCGGTGAGCTGGCCACCCTCCTCGTACCCGACGTAGCCGGGGGGCGAACCGAACAGCCGCGACACGGTGTGCTTCTCGGAGAACTCGGACATGTCCAGCTGGATCAGGCTGTCCTCGTCACCGAAGAGGAACTCGGCCAGCGTCTTGGCCAGCTCGGTCTTACCGACACCGGTCGGACCGGCGAAGATGAAGGAGCCACCCGGACGGCGCGGGTCCTTCAGGCCGGCGCGGGTACGCCGGATCGCCTGCGACAGCGCCTTGATGGCGTCGTCCATGCCGACGATCCGCTTGTGCAGCTCGTCCTCCATGTGGAGCAGTCTGCTGGACTCCTCCTCGGTCAGCTTGAACACCGGGATGCCCGTCGAGGCGGCGAGCACCTCGGCGATCAGCTCCTCGTCCACCTCGGCCACGACGTCCATGTCGCCGGACTTCCACTGCGACTCCCGCTCGGCCTTGCGGGCGAGCAGCTTCTTCTCGTCGTCGCGCAGGTGAGCGGCCTTCTCGAAGTCCTGGCCGTCGATGGCCGACTCCTTCTCAAGCCGCACGGCCGCGATCTTGTCGTCGAACTCGCGCAGGTCCGGCGGCGCCGTCATCCGGCGGATGCGCAAGCGTGCGCCGGCCTCGTCGATGAGGTCGATGGCCTTGTCTGGCAGGAAGCGGTCGTTGATGTACCGGTCGGCGAGGTTCGCCGCGCTCACCAGCGCAGCGTCGGTGATCGAGACGCGGTGGTGCGCCTCGTACCGGTCGCGCAGGCCCTTGAGGATCTCGATGGCGTGGCTGAGCGTCGGCTCTGCCACCTGGATGGGCTGGAAGCGCCGCTCGAGGGCGGAGTCCTTCTCGATGTGCTTGCGGTACTCGTCGAGCGTGGTGGCACCGATGGTCTGAAGCTCACCACGGGCCAGCATGGGCTTCAGAATGCTCGCGGCGTCGATGGCACCCTCGGCCGCCCCGGCACCGACGAGCGTGTGGATCTCGTCGATGAACAGGATGATGTCGCCACGTGTGCGGATCTCCTTGAGCACCTTCTTCAGCCGCTCCTCGAAGTCGCCGCGGTAGCGGCTCCCGGCCACGAGCGCGCCGAGGTCGAGGGTGTAGAGCTGCTTGTCCTTCAGCGTCTCCGGGACCTCGCCCTTGACGATGTCCTGTGCGAGGCCCTCGACCACGGCCGTCTTACCCACGCCGGGCTCACCGATCAGCACGGGGTTGTTCTTCGTGCGGCGGGACAGCACCTGCATGACCCGCTCGATCTCCTTCTCCCTGCCGATGACGGGGTCGAGCTTGCCCTCGCGGGCCGCCATCGTCAGGTTCCGGCCGAACTGGTCCAGGACGAGCGACCCGGCCGGGGTGCCCTCCTGCTGCGTCCCGGCGCCGACACCGGAGGACTGGCCCTCCTTGCCCTGGTAGCCGGAGATCAGCTGGATCACCTGCTGGCGCACGCGGTTGAGGTCGGCCCCGAGCTTCACGAGGACCTGGGCTGCGACGCCCTCCCCCTCGCGGATCAGGCCGAGCAGGATGTGCTCGGTGCCGATGTAGTTGTGGCCCAGCTGCAGCGCTTCGCGCAGGCTGAGCTCGAGGACCTTCTTCGCCCGGGGCGTGAAGGGAATGTGGCCGCTGGGCGCCTGCTGGCCCTGGCCGATGATCTCCTGAACCTGCTCGCGGACTGACTCCAGCGAGATCCCGAGGCTCTCCAGAGCCTTGGAGGCGACGCCTTCACCCTCGTGGATGAGGCCGAGCAGGATGTGCTCCGTGCCGATGTAGTTGTGGTTGAGCATGCGCGCTTCCTCCTGCGCAAGCACGACCACCCGACGGGCTCGGTCGGTGAACCGTTCAAACATCTCTCTGCTCCTGCCTAATCGAGATCATCTCGATGCTATCCGTGCTGTACGACGCCGGAGTACGCCTTCCGCCGACCGATACCCGATCGGGACGCTATCCGGACCCGTTACACGACTCGTGGGAAGGAACGCGGGGGGTGCGCGCCCTGTTCCCCGCCCTGAGCCGAGTGCGCTCATGTTCGCCCTGAGCGGACAGGAGCGCCCTCACCCCAGGCATACCCACGTCGCGGTGGCGTCACGCGCCTCCGGTCGGCCTCAGGCGCCCGGCCCCTTCTTGCGGACCTCGTCCACCTGCTCCATCGCCTGCCGCAGCTCCGCGAGCCAGCTGTCCGACTTCTCCCCGACCAGGCGGACACACCAGGCGAGCGCTTCGGAGCGGGACTTGGCCACGCCGGCCTCGACGAGGGTGTCCAGCACCCGGCGCTCCGGCTGGCGCAGGCGGGTCATGACCGGAGCGGCGAGATGGGTGAAGAGGACCTCCGTCGGACCCACGCGCACGCCCCAGCTCACCTTCTTGCCGCTGAGGTGCTCCAGCTCCCTGGCGATCTCGATCCGCCGCTCCCGGGTCTCCTCGCGGAAGGACTTCGCGCGACCGCGCGCCGCGATCGTGCGCTCGGTGTCGTCGGCGTCCCCCTCCAGCTCCGGCTCGGCGAGAGTGCCCATGATGAGCAGCTCGTCGCGGTCACGGGTGACCTCGACGGGGCCGGTGAACCAGTCAGTGGGGAGGCGACCGGCCAGCCACGCCTCCGCTGTTGTCCGTGTAGTCATGTAATGATGATTACTCGCTTGCAAGTCCGGCGGAAGGCCCAGGCGTCCGCTGACAGCGAACAAGGGAGGCGGAGCCCTTCAGCGGGGCCGCTGGTCGCTGATCCGCTTGGCCTTGCCGAGTGAGCGCTCGAGGCTGTGCGGAGCAACGACCTCCACCTCGATCGTCACCCCGACCCTCTCCTTGACCCGCCCACGCAGCTTCATGGCCATCGCCGCGCGCTCGGCCTCGCCGGCGTGGGCCGAAGCCGCCTCGACCTGCACCGTCAGCTCGTCCATCCGGCCCGGGCGGGTGAGCACGCAGAGGTAGTGCGGGGCCAGCCCCTCGACGGCGAGCAGGTGCTCCTCGATCTGTGATGGAAACACGTTGACGCCCCGGACGATCATCATGTCGTCGCTGCGGCCGGTGATCTTCGCCATCCGGCGGAACTGCGGGTACGCCGTCCCAGGCTGCAGGGTCGTGAGGTCCCTCGTCCGGTACCGCACGACCGGCAGGGCCTGCTTGGTGAGGGACGTGAGCACGAGCTCGCCCTCCTGGCCGTCGGGGAGCACCTCGCCGGTGATCGGGTCGACGACCTCGGGGTAGAAGTGGTCCTCCCATAGGTGCAGCCCGTCCTGGGTGTCCCCGGACTCCTGGGACACCCCGGGCCCGATCACCTCGGACAGCCCGTAGATGTCGACGGCCCGGATGTTGCTGCGGCGCTGCACCTCCTGCCTCATCGGCTCGGTCCAGGGCTCGGCCCCGAAGATGCCGATCTCGAGGGGGGTCTCCTTGGGGTCGACGCCCTGCGCCTCCATCTCGTCGAGGATGGCCAGGAAGTAGGACGGCGTCACCATGATGACCCGCGGCCGGAAGTCCTGGATGAGCTGGACCTGGCGCGCCGTCATCCCTCCGCTCACAGGTACCACAGTGCAGCCGAGGCGCTCGGCGCCGTAGTGCGCGCCGAGGCCGCCGGTGAACAGGCCATAGCCGTAGACCACGTGCAGCAGGTCGCCGCGGCGCCCCCCGGCCGCGTGGATGGAGCGCGCCATGACGGTCGCCCACATGTCGATGTCATCGCGGGTGTATCCCACGACCGTGGGCTTTCCCGTCGTCCCGCTCGAGGCGTGGATGCGGACGACCTCCTCGCGTGGCACGGCGAACATCCCGAAGGGGTAGCTCTCCCGCAGGTCCGCCTTGGTGGTGAAAGGGAACCGGGCGAGGTCCGCGAGCTCGCGCAGGTCCTCCACCCGGACACCCGCGGAGTCGAAAGCCGTTCGATAGTGCGGCACATTGTCGTACGCGTGCCCGAGACTCCAGCGCATCCGGTCCAGCTGGAGCGTCCGTAGCTCCTCGACGGTTGCGACGACCCTGTCCGCTGCGAAGACCTGGCCCGCCGCCGCGACGTCGTTCCCTTCCACACCGGCGTCCGTGTTGTGCATGGCCGTCAATCTACGACCGGTGCCGGGCGGGTTCCTGGGAGTTCTCGGTGAATGCGGATCTCGCGTTTCGCTGTCTGCCGATCGGACGTACGCTCGCAAAGGTGGACCGCCTGGCCGCTCGTACGGTCGTCGACGCACCGCCGGGGGCGGACGACGCGGACCTCGGCGATGCGTCGCCCGCACCTCGACGCCGGCCCCCCGCACGACCTCGACGCCGGCCCCCCGCACGATGGCTGGTCCCAGCGGTGGGGGCTCTGCTGGCACTCGCGCTCGCGGCCGTGGTGCTGACCCGCGCTCCGGGCACGCCGCCGGTGACCGCCGCCGACGTCAACCGCTCGGTCCAGCAGGGGCTCGACCAAGCGAAGAAGGACGCCAGGCAGGCACCTCCTGACGCGGCGGTGGCCTTCAAGACCGCACAGCCGTCGCTGGTGACCGTGGTGACGCAGCGCACCAGCAGTGCCGGTGACCAGCGTGGCACGGGGGCCGGGGTGGTCGTCAGCGCCAAGGGCGACGTGCTTACGGCGCTGCACGTCGTCGACGGCGCGAGCACCATTCGCGTGACCTTCGCCGACGGCACCGAGTCCTCCGCCACCGTCGCAAAGCAGGAGCGCGACAGCGACATCGCAGTCCTGACGCCCGCCACCCTTCCGCAGGTGGTGGTGCCGGCCGTACTGGGCGGTGGAGCGCGGGTCGGCGATCCGGTCTTCGCCCTCGGCCACCCGCTAGGGCTGGCCCAGTCACTCACCGCGGGTGTCGTCTCGGCTCTCGACCGGTCCGTACGGGTCGAAGCCGGCCGGACCCTCAAGGGCCTCATCCAGTTCGACGCGGCGGTGAACCCGGGCAGCTCCGGTGGCCCCCTGCTGAACCGGGACGGCCAGGTCATCGGCATCGTCACCGGCCTGGCCAACCCCTCCGAGCAGTCCTTCTTCGTCGGCATCGGTTTTGCCGTCCCCATCGCCACCGCCGGTGGCGTCGCCGGCAGCCCGCCGCAGTAGCCGCGCGTCCCCATCCAGCCGTCGTACGCGAAGGAGAGCCCATGGAGCCGCACCGTCCCGAGCCGGGCCGCCAGCACCCCTTGGAACAGGCACTCTACGAGGTCAAGAAGACGATCGTCGGCCAGGACGTGCTGCTCGAGCGGATGCTCGTCGCCCTGCTCGCGCGCGGCCACCTGCTCGTGGAAGGAGTGCCGGGGCTGGCCAAGACCATGGCGGTCAAGACGCTGGCGCAGGCCATCGGTGGCCAGTTCCAGCGGATCCAGTTCACGCCGGACCTCGTGCCGGCCGACGTGATCGGCACGAGGATCTACAACCAGCGGGACGGCGAGTTCCAGGTGTCGCTGGGCCCCGTCTTCGCGAACCTCGTGCTGGCGGACGAGATCAACCGGGCTCCCGCCAAGGTGCAGAGCGCCCTGCTCGAGGTCATGCAGGAGCGACAGGTCACCATCGGACGCGAGACGTTCCGCGCCCCCGAGCCGTTCCTCGTGATGGCCACGCAGAACCCCATCGAGTCTGAGGGCACCTACGCGCTGCCGGAGGCGCAGGTGGACCGCTTCATGCTCAAGACGCTGGTCGGGTATCCGACGCCCTCGGAGGAGTACGTCGTCGTGGAACGCATGACGACGCCCCTCGAGGCCACCCAGCGGGTGCTCGACCCGGAGCAGCTGGTGCAGCTGCAGAGGAAGGCGGACGGGGTCTACGTCGACCCCGCGGTGATCGAGTACGCCGTCCGGCTGGCAGGCGCCACGCGCCAGCCGGGCTCGGCCGGGCTGCCCGACCTCGCGCGCTTCGTCACCTTCGGCGCGAGCCCCAGAGCCTCGATCAACCTCGTCCTCGCGGGGAAGGCCCTGGCGTTCCTGCGCGGCCGCGACTTCGCCCGTCCGCAGGACATCCGCGACCTGGCGCTCGATGTGATGCGGCACAGGCTGGTCCTGTCCTACGAGGCGCTCGCGGAGGGCGTCGACGCCGACGGCGTGCTCGGTCCGGTCGTGGAAGCCGTGACGATGCCCGACGTACCGCTGCGCGAGCGTCGGGCCCAGCAGAGCGAGGCCCCGTGGACCAGCAGCCCACGCTGAGCCAGCACCCCACGCTGACCCCGGAGAGCCTCCTGCGACGGCTCGAGTGGCGGGTCGTGCGACGCCTGGACGGACTGCTCCAAGGCGACTACCGGACGCTCTTCCGAGGCGCCGGCGTCGACTTCACCGACCTGCGCGAGTACGAGCCCGGCGACGACCTGCGGCACATCGACTGGAACGTGACCGCCCGGATGGACACGGCGTACGTGCGCGAGTACGTCGAGGACCGGGAGGTGACGGCCTGGCTGCTCCTGGACCGCTCCGCCTCGATGGGGTTCGGGCCGGTGGACCGGCAGAAGTCCTGGGTCCTCGCGGAGGTCGCGACGACGCTCGCGCACATCCTCGTCCGGGGCGGCAACCGCGTGGGTGCGGTGCTCTTCGACGGCTCGGTCCAGACCATCCCGCCCGGACAGGGACGCAGGCACGTGCTCCGGATCGCGCAGGCGCTGCTGCGGCCGCCGGCCAAGGACGCCCGACGCACCACCACGGACCTCGGCGTGCTCCTGAGGGCCGCGCTGGGAGTGGCCAGGCGACGCTGCCTCGTCGTCATCGTCTCCGACTTCATCACCGTGCCGGGCTGGGAGAGACCGCTCGCCCTGCTGACCCGCCGCCACGACGTCGTGGCGATCCAGGTCCTCGACCCGCGGGAGTCCGAGCTCCCGGCCGTCGGAATGATCTATGTCGAGGACGCCGAGACCGGCGAGCAGATCTTCGTCGACAGCGACGACGCCGTCTTCCGTCGCAGACTCAAGGAGGCCGCGCAGGAGCGACAGAACCAGCTGGTCCAGGCGTGCCGCAGGTCCGGCACTGAGGTCCACACGGTGTCCACGGACGACGACCTGGTCCGTGCGCTCGCCCGCATCTCCGAGCTTCGGCGTCGGAGGCGCCGATGACCTTCGCCTGGCCGTGGATGCTCGTCACCCTTGCTGCAGTGCCGCTCCTGGTCCTCGCCTACCGCAGGGACCTACGTCGGCGCGCCCGGCGTCGTGCCGAGCTCGCGGCCCTGGGCCTGGTCCCCGCGTCCGTCCGACCTGCGGCAGCCGGCCGGCTCTCCCACGCAGGACCGCTCCTGCTGCTTGCGGCGCTGACAGTGCTCCTGGTGGCCCTGGGCCGGCCCTCCGCGTCGGTCGCCGAACCGCGACGGGAGGGAACCGTCATCCTCGCGTTCGACGTCTCGACGAGCATGGCCGCCAAGGACCTCGCGCCCACCCGGCTCGAGGCGGCGAAGAAGGCGGCCCGGGCCTTCGTCCTGCGACAGCCGAGCTCGATCCGCCTCGGCGTCGTCGCCTTCGGGGACAGTGCCGTGGTAGCACAGCAGCCGACGACGGAGCGGGGACCGGTGCTGGCCGCCATCGACCGGCTGGCCCCCCAGGGCGGAACGGCGCTCGGCCGCGGCCTCGTCACGGCGCTCAGCGCCATCGCGGGGAAGCCCCTCACGCTTGAGGGCGGTTCCGGGCAGCCGGACAGCGAAGGCCCCCAGATCGGCTACTACGGCTCCTCGGTCATCGTCCTGCTGTCGGACGGCGAGAACACCACGGACCCCGACCCGCAGGAGGTCGCCCAGCTCGCGTCAGCCGCCGGCGTCCGCGTCTACCCCATCGGGCTCGGCAGCGCGGCCGGAACAGTGCTGCAGGTGGACGGCTTCCAGATCTCCACCGCTCTGGACGAGGCAGCGCTCAAGCAGATCGCGGCCACGACAGAGGGCTCCTACCACGCCGCCGCTGACGCGGGCGCGCTCGCGAAGGTGTACGGCTCCATCCACCTGGCCTGGACCACGAGGACGCAGAGGCGCGAGATCACCTCCTGGTTCGCTGCCGCGGCCGCGCTGCTGGTGCTGCTCGCTGCAGGGTGGTCCGTCACCCGCTCGGGTCGGGTGGTGTAGCCGTGTCGTTCGCCCTGCCCTACGCGCTGCTGGGCCTGCTGGCGGTCCCCCTTCTGGTCGGGGCCTACCTCTGGCAGCTGCGGCGCCGGCGACGGCAGGCGGTGGTCTTCTCCAGCGTCTCCCTGATCCGGCTGGCACTGCCTCGCCAACCAGCTTGGCGGCGGCATGTGCCGCTGGCCCTGCTCGTCGCCAGCCTGGCCCTGCTCAGCCTCGGGAGTGCCCGGCCGCAGGTCCGGGCGCAGGTCCCGGTCGCCAGCTCGGCGGTCATCCTCGCCGTGGACGTCTCCGGGTCCATGTGCTCGACGGACGTCAGCCCCAACCGGCTGGCGGCTGCTCAGGAGGCGGTCCGCCGGTTCATCGACGGCCAGGACGGCCGGACCCGGATCGGACTCGTGGTGTTCTCCGGCTTCGCGCAGGTGGCGGTCGCCCCCACGACGGACCACGACGAGCTCCGACGTGCCGTCGACGGCCTCACCACGGGGCGCGGCACCACGATCGGCGCAGCCATCCTCAAGTCCATCGACGCCATCGCCGAGATCAACCCGGACGTCGCACCGGCAGACTCGAGCGCCACCACGCCGGACACCCCCACCACGCCGCCCGGTGGAAGCGCCCCCGGTGGGCCGGCGCCCCAGCCCGGCAAGGTCGCGCCGGAGATCGTCGTGCTGCTCACCGACGGCGCGAACACGCGCGGCATCTCACCTGAGGATGCCGCTCGGCAGGCCGCTGCCCGTGGGGTCCGGGTGTACCCCATCGGCTTCGGCACGACGGAGCCGACGCAGATGGTGTGCACCAGGGACCAGCTCGGCGGCGGCCTGTTCGACGGGCCGCCCGGCGGCTTCGCGGGCGGGCTCGGGCCGGGAGGCCGCAACTTCCTCGTGGTGGACGAAGCTGCCCTGAAGACCGTGGCCGAGACGACCGGTGGGGAGTACTTCAAGGCCAGCGACGCCGACCAGCTTCAGGGGGTCCTCGCCGACCTGCCCAAGCATGTGGACGTCCAGGACCGGGAGGTCGAGATCAGCGTCGCGTTCGCCGCGCTGGGCGCGCTCCTGCTGCTGGGCAGTGTGGGTCTCGCGCGCAGGTTCACGGCCCATCCGCTGTAGCGGGCCCTGGGCCCTGGGTCCGGGGTCAGCCACCACGCGGTGCGGTATGCCGCGTGGCTGGGCCACGCGGCATACCGCTCAGGCGGTGGGGTCCTGAGCCTCCACCCGCAGGACGACCTGCGCGCCCGCGGGCGCGGCCTGGACCAGACGGAGCTGCGCCAGCGCCGGGTGGTCGTCGAGCAGCTTCGCCCCGTTCGCGAGGGACCGAAGGGCGGCCGTCTCTGCGCGGGCCTGCTCGAGCAGCGCCGCCCCTCGATGCCTTGCGGTGACGAGCTCCGCCGCGGCATGCCGGATGTCGGCGGGCAGGATGACGTCCTTGACGACGACCTCCGCGACACCGATCCCCACGCTCTGCGCGGCAGTGGCCACCGCGTCGGTCAGCTGCTCGCGGGCCAGGCTCGCACGACCGTGCAGCTGCTCGATCGTCAGGACCGACACCGCCTCACGCAGCGCCAGCTGCGCCGCGAGGTACACGATCGCCAGTGGGTCGGCGGACCGCTCCACGAAGGCGACGGGGTCCAGTACCGACCACCGGACTGCCGCGGTGACCTTCACGGTCACCGCGTCCACAGTGGGCAGCTCCTGCGTCGGCAGCGACAGGACTGCCTCACGCAGGTCGACCCGGACGTGGCGCGAACGCAGCATCCTGCGGTGGCGGCCCGAGGCCAGCACGTCGTGCAGGCGCCCGTCACGGTAGCGCAGCACGCACTGGCGGGCGTCGACGGTCAGGGTGAACAGGGCCATGGGGCAACCTCCTTCGGCTGCATCGGTCGGACATCTGGCGGACGGTCGGGCGCGGCTTTGCACGGGATGCCGTCGGCCAGGCAACGGCGCCAGCGGGGTCCCGAGGGTCGGGACCGCAGGGCTGACGCCGAGACCCTGGCCGACGACACCGTCTCGAGGAGTTGAACCTCGTAGGTGTCGTGAGACACCGTGATGCCGGATCTGCTTGACAGGCAGATGGATCCTTCGACGAGGCCGACCCGCAGGACCGACGTGGCACGCCACGTCTGCTGCTCGCCCCACCGTGTCCGCCGTCCACTGTGCCTCAGCCGACACGTCTCCTCAAGCGATTTTCGGGCGCCGTGGTCGCGGGAGGGATCGCTCGAACGCTGGTCCGGGGTCGGGGGTCCGGGGTCCGGGGCCCGGGGTGCGGGGTCGGGCGCCCTGGCTCCCGGGTCAGGGGTTCCGGCTCAGTGGTCCCGGGACGCCGTCAGCGCCGCCGCTGGCACCGTCCGCACCAGAAGAGGTTGCGGCCTGCCACCACCTGCGTGCGGATCCGTGAGCCGCAGACCCGACAGGGCTCGCCCTGTCTCTTGTACACGTAGGAGGTTCGCTCTTCGAGCCGGTCGACCTGACCGCGGCGCAGGTCACGGCGCACCTGCTCGACCTGCTCTGCCACCGTGACGATCCTGCCTGTCGCCACCCCCAGTGGTAGAAGCTCGACGAGGTCCAGCCAGATGGCGTCCCAGGTGGTGCGCCGGAGCTCGCGGCCCGGCCGGAAGGGGTCCACCCGCTGCCGGAACAGCACCTCACTGCGGTACACGTTGCCCACCCCGGCCAGGACCGCCTGGTCCATGAGGAGCTCGGCAATGGACTTCGCGCTGCGCGAGATCTTCCGCCACCCGAGCTCGGGGTCGGGGTCCGGCCGCAGCGGGTCGGGGCCGAGGCGGGAGCGCACCGACTCGACCTGCTCGGGCGAGATGACCGCGCACAGGTTGGGGCCCCTCAGATCCGCCACATGCTCAGCGGTGGCCAGTCGAAGACGGACCTGCCCCACCACCGGGAGCTCCCCCACATACGGCCGGTCGTCGATGGTGAAGGTGCCGATGAGGCCGAGGTGCACATGCAGCCAGGCGTCACCCTCGAACTCGGCGAAGAGGTGCTTGCCCCAGGAGGTCGCGTGCAGGAACGTGCGCTCCGAGATCAGCGCCGCGCCGGCCTCGAACCGGCCCTGCGGGCTGGTGGCGACCGGCGTGGTGTCGCGGAACGCCGCGTCCAGGTCGCGGGCGAGCGCGAAGAGGGTATGGCCTTCGGGCATGGCCCCATCATGGGTCAGACCTACACTGCACGACATGGCGGCCACCGAGACGCGACTGCTTCTCCTCGGCACCGTCATGCTCTTCGAGCCCGTCAACGGATACCAGCTGCGCCGTGAGCTGCTCTCGTGGCAGGTGGAGGACTGGGCGCACGTCAACCCCGGCTCCATCTACTCCGGTCTCAGCACCCTTGCCAGGCAGGGCAACCTCGAACGCCATGACCTGGTCGACGGCAGCCGGGAGGTGGCCGTCTACACCAGTACCGCCAGCGGCCGCCGTGAGTTCGAGCGGCTGTGGCGGGCGGCAGTGGAGTCAGTGGACCTGCTCTCCCCGCTGCCCTTCCACACGGCGTTGGCCCTCATGCCGCTCATGGCGCGAGCCGACGTCGTGCAGGGGCTGCGCAGCCGGCTGGCCCGCATCGACGTCAGGATCCGCGAGCAGCTGGCGCAGGAGTCACAGCTGGAGACCGTGCCACCGCACGTTCGCGCGATGGCCGACCTGTGGATGGGCTTGGGGTCCACGGAGCGCGAGTGGCTGGTGGACCTCCTTGGCCGCGTCGCCGCGGGTGCCTTCGAGCTGCGCGGCGAGCCGATGACGTGGCAGCCCCCGGCGCAGGACCCGGGCTGGCAGATGGCCGGCGAGCGACAGCGCTACGCGGAGCTGATCGCCCGCCACCGATGAGGTTCTGTCGGTGCTCGGGTCTACCTTCTCGGGTGAACCACCTGGAGATGGTTTGACGACTTGGTGTTCAATGTTGAACACTTGGCTGTTCAAGCTTGAACACCGCTGAGCCGAGGGAGACGGGAATGATCCACGCACGGGGTCTGGTGCAGACGTTCCAGACACGGGACGGCAGGAAGAAGGCCCAGGTGCGGGCCGTCGACGGAGTCGACCTGGACGTCGCGGAGGGCGAGGTCGTGGGGTTCCTCGGCCCCAACGGCGCGGGCAAGACCACGACGCTGCGCATGCTGACCACGCTGCTGCGCCCGACCGAGGGGAGCGCGACGGTGGCCGGCTACGACGTGGTGACAGAGTCGGAGAACGTGCGCCGCAGCATCGGGTACGTCTCCCAGGCGGGTGGCGCCTTCAGCGGTGCCCGGGCCGGCGACGAGGTCGTGGACCACGGGATGCTCTACGGGATGCGCCAGGCGGACGCGGCCGCCCGGGGCCAGGAGCTGTTCGCGCAGCTCGACCTGGACGGCCTCTGGACGAGGATGCCCAAGAACATGTCGGGCGGGCAGCGCCGCCGGCTCGACATCGTCATGGGGCTCATCCACGAGCCCAGGCTGGTGTTCCTGGACGAGCCCACCACCGGGCTCGACCCCCAGGCGCGGGCCAACCTCTGGGAGCACATCGCCGACCTTCGGCGACGGCGTGGGGCGACGGTGTTCCTCACGACGCACTACCTCGACGAGGCTGACGCGCTCAGCGACCGGATCCTCATCATCGACCACAGCAGGATCGTGGCCGCCGACACCTCGGACAACCTGAAGGCGCAGGTGTCCGGGGACCTGGTGGACCTGGAGGTCTCCGACCCCGATCTCGTCACCCAGGCGGCAGGTCGGCTGGAGGCGATCTCGGAGACCGCCCGGCACGGGATGCAGGGAGTGGAGAGCGAAGGCAACCACGTCCGCGGACGGGTCCAGCGCGCCGGCAAGGCCGTCCCGGGGCTACTGCGTGACCTGCACGACGCTGACATCTCGCTGGAGTCGATCGAGGTGCACCGACCGACCCTCGACGACGTGTTCCTGACCCTGACCGGGCGCTCGCTGCGCGACGCGGCGGAGACCACCGACACCACGACCGCGAAGGAGAGCTGACATGCGGTTCGTCAGAGAGTCCTCGATCGTCTTCCGCAGGCAGCTGCGGATGAACCTGCGCAACCCCGCCTGGGTGATCATCGGGATGGTCCAGCCCGTGCTCTACCTGCTGCTGTTCGGGCCCCTGCTCAAACCTCTGATCAAGCAGTTCGGCGCCACCAACGCGTACACGTTCTTCGTCCCGGGCATGCTCGTGCAGCTCGGGATCTTCGGAGCGTTCTTCGCCGGGTTCAGCCTGATCGGCGAGTGGCGTGAAGGCGTGATCGAGGCGGAGCGCGTCACTCCGGCCAGCCGGACGGCCCTGCTCGTGGGGCGGCTGGTGCGCGACGTGCTCCAGCTGCTCGTCCAGGCTCTGATCCTGGTGTTACTGGGATACCTCATGGGAATGCGCGGCTCCGCCCTGGGCATCACCTACGGCATCCTGCTGACGCTCCTTGTCGGCGGTGCATGCGCGGCGGCCTCGAACGCCTTGGCGCTGACCACCAAGAGCGAGGACGTGATGGCCCCGGTCATCAACATGGTCATGATGCCCGTGCTGCTCCTGTCAGGCATCTTGCTGCCGATGACCATCGGGCCGAAGTGGCTGCTCAGGGTCAGCGACTGGATGCCGTTCCGATGGGTGGTGGACGCGGTCCGCACCGCGTTCTCCGGCGACTTCGCCGGCTCCCCCATGCTGTGGGGGACGCTGTGGGCGGCGGTCCTCTTCGCCGCCGCAGTCTGGTGGGGGACGGCGACGTTCCGCAGAGAGAACGCCTAGCACCCCTCCGGCGCCCAGCCGGCCGGGCCGCTCCCAGTGAGCTGCCCGGCCGGCTTCTCCTGCCATGCCGGCTAGCTCGCCTTCTGCGCCGCCTTCTTCGTCGTCGTCCTGTCGGTCTTCTTCGCAGCGGTCTTCTTGGCAGCGCTCTTCTTCGCGGTGCCCTTCTCCGCAGCAGGCTGCGTCTCGGTCGGCTCCCCACGGGAGGCCTTCGCCTTGTCGACGGACTTCTTGAGGGCAGCCAGGAGGTCCACCACCTCGCCGGACTCGTCCTTGGACGCCGGCGCCGTCTTCACCTCGCCGCCCTCGACCTTCGCCTTGACGAGGGTCTCCAGCGCGGTGGCGTAGTCGTCCTCGTAGTCATCCGGCTCGTAGTCACCGGCGAGCTGCTCGATCAACAGGTCCGCCATGGCCAGCTCCTGCTTCGTCGCCGTGGTGTCGTCGTCGAGGGTCGCGAAGTCCGGCTTGCGGATCTCGTCGGGCCACAGCATGGTCTGCATCACGATGACCCCGTCGCGGACGCGCAGTACGGCCATCGTCATGCGCGTGCGGATCGAGACGGAGACCACCGCCATGCGGTTCTCCTTCTCGAGCGAGTCGCGAAGGAGGATGTACGGCTTGGTCGACGCCTTGTCAGGCTCCAGGTAGTACGACTTGTCGAGCAGCATCGGGTCGATCTGGTCCGCCGGGACGAACTTCTCGACCGCGATCTCCTTGGAGCTGCGGCTCGGCAGCTGCTTGAAGTCCTCGTCGGTGAGGACGACCATCTCGCCGTCCTCGGTCTCGTACCCCTTGGCGATGTCGTCGTACGAGACCTGCTGGCCGTCGATGCTGCACACCCGCTGGTACTTGATCCGACCGCCGTCCTCGCGATGCACCTGGCGGAACTGCACGTCGTGGTTCTCCGTGGCGGAGTACAGCCGGATCGGTACGTTGACCAAGCCGAACGACACCGCGCCCTTCCAGATTGCTCGCATGCCACCGCTCCCGTCTCGCCCTGCTGTTCCGCGGCACGCGTCGTGGGCACCAGGCCGCCGGACGCGTCGTGCACACCAGCCTATGCGTCAGGATGACCCTATGCGCCCCATGCTGGCCAGCCCCACCACCGCCATCCCGGCCGGCAGCGGCTGGGTCCACGAGGTGAAGTGGGACGGCATGCGCGTGCTCGCGGACGTACGCGACGGGATGCTCTCGCTGACCTCGAGGACCGGCAACGACGTGACCGTCAGCTTTCCCGAGCTGGCGCCCCTCGGGGGCCTCTTCGACGACATGCTGCTGGACGGCGAGGTGGTGGCGCTCGACGCCGGTCGTCCGTCGTTCGGCGCGCTTGCCGAGCGCATGCACGTCCGCGACGGCCGCAAGGCGGTCGGCCTCGCGGCCGTGCGCCCGGTGACGTTGATGGTGTTCGACCTGTTGCGCCTCTACGGCTCGGACGTCACCTCCCAGCCACTTGCCACGCGTCGCGACCTTCTCGAACGGCTGGCGCTCTCCGGCCCGCACTGGCAGGTGCCTCCGGTCTACGAGGATGGGCACCAGCTCTTCAGCGCTACCCTCGAGCAGGGGCTGGAGGGGGTGGTGAGCAAACGCCTCTCGTCGCCGTACCTCCCGGGGCGGCGGTCCACCGACTGGCTGAAGTCACCGCACCGGACGACGGTCTCCGCCGTGGTCGGCGGCTGGCGGCCGGAGGTCGGCACCCTGGAGCGGCTCGGTGCCGTCCTGGTCGGCGTGGCCGGTCCCGGAGGATGGCAGTACGCCGGACGCGTGGGGTCCGGGATCGCCGGGAGGGCCCAGCGGGAGCTCGCTGCTGCTCTGGCCCCACTGCGCCGGGACAGCTCTCCGTTCGCCACCGTGGTGCCGACGGTCGATGCCCAGGGCGCCTTCTGGGTCGAGCCCCTCGTCGTCGTGGAGGCCAGGACGCTCGAGGTCACCAAGGAGGGCCGGCTTCGCCAGCCGGCATACCTCGGGATCCGGACCGACCTGACGACACAGGACCTCCGGGCGCAGGGTCCCCGAGAGGAGGCACGGTGACGGAGAACGCCTCGGTCCTCGTCGAGGGCCGCAAGCTCAAGCTCACCAGCCTGGACAAGCTGCTGTACCCGGCGACGGAGACCACCAAGGGGGAGGTGCTCAGCTACTACGCCGAGGTGGCGGACGTCATCCTCCCGCACCTAGCGGGACGCGCGCTGACCCGGGTGCGGTGGCCGCACGGGGTCGGGGACCAGAGCTTCTTCGAGAAGAACATCCCCTCCGGCGCGCCGAGCTGGCTGCCGCGGGTGCGGATCGACGATGTCACCTACCCGATGGTCGAGGACCTCGCCCAGCTGACCTACCTGGTGAACCTCAACTCCATCGAGCTGCACATCCCCCAGTGGACCGTCTCGCCGGAGGGCGGCCGCGGCCGCCCGGACCGTCTCGTCATCGACCTGGACCCCGGGACCGGCGCGGGCCTGCGCGAGTGCGCGCAGGTGGCCGTCATGGTCAGGGACCGCCTCGCCGAGCTGGGGCTGGAGACCTTCCCCGTCACCAGCGGGAGCAAGGGCATGCAGCTGTACGCGGGGCTCCCCGGTGACCTCACCTCGGACCAGACTCGCGACCTTGCCCAGCAGCTCGCACAGGAGCTCACCAAGAAGCACCCCGACCTCATCCTGTGGAAGATGACGAAGTCGCTGCGCCCCGGCAAGATCTTCCTCGACTGGAGCCAGAACGTGGCCGCGAAGACCACCATCTGCCCGTACTCGCTGAGGGGCCGGACGACCCCCACTGTGGCGGCCCCGCGTTCCTGGGACGAGGTGGAGGCGGGCGCCGAGGGCCAGGCGCTCGAGCAGCTCATGTTCGACGAGGTGCTCGACCGGCTTGAGAGAGACGGTGACCTGGTGGCGGGTCTGCTGTCTCGCGAGTGAGGCGGACCCTCACCGAGCCGGCTCCCGGCTGCGCCGGCCCCTGCCGCCTGAGCTACCTGCCGCCTGAGCTACCTGCCGCCTGAGCTACCTGCCGCCTGAGCTCCCTTTCGGCCCACCTCCACGGGGGCAGCCGGCGCACTCGTGGGCACCGGGGAGCGTGTAGATGAAGCAGCACGATCCGCGCGGCGGTGGCCCGGCACCCGTGGCGCGGGCCACCGCGCCGTCCCACATGTCCTCGACCATGGCAGACCGTGTACGCCGTCCCAGCGCGACCCCGGGCCGGTAGCCGAGCGCCAGCTCCCGGGCCGCCTCCAGGTAGGCCGCTCGGTTCTCCTCGAGGCGCTGGACGGACGAGGGCGCACCCGGCTCGACCGACCGGAGCTGGACCTGGGCCGGGTAGTGCCCGGCCGGGTCGGTCCGGAAGCTGAGGCCGCACGTCGCGGGGTCGACGAACCAAGCGCCGTGGAGGGCGGCATACGCCCCGACCGTGGCCGGAACCTCCAGGCACCACTGCAGCACGAAGGCGGCAGGCATGGCAGGCGGCGGCCTGCGGCCGTACTGCCGAGCGGTGCCGTCGCTCAGCCGCGCGCGCCATGGCTCCGTGGGGTCTGCCCCGGCACGCTGACCGGTGACGATGCCGGCCCACGACCACGCGAGGTCCGGCTCCGCATCGGTCGCCGCGGCGACGCGCCACCACGGGACCTCGAGCGCAAGGAGGCGGGCCAGCGAGAACGCGTAGGGAGCCGAGTCAGTGGGCCTTGTCGTACGCCGCTTGCACCTCGGCAGAAATACGTCCGCGGTCGCTCACCTTGTGCCCATTCTTTCGCGCCCACTCGCGAACGTCGACAAGGTCGCGCTTTCCGGACTGGCGACCCCCACCCGACCGGCCCGGAGAACGCCTTCCGGACGCGCGACGAGCATGGCCGACATAAGGAGCGAGGGCGTCGCGCAAGTTTTCTGCATTCGCAGAGCTGAGGTCGATCTCGTAGCTCACACCGTCGAGTGCGAAGGTCACCGTCTCCTCGGCGGGACTTCCGTCCAGGTCGTCCTCGAGAACGATACTTACGCGCTGAGCCATGCGGGTTCCTCTCCGATAGCGAATGGGGCGGCCCCAAACTAGCGGGCCACCGGCTATTCGCAAAAGAGATTCACTAACCCTTCTGTTCACTTTCCGGAGGAGAAGTTGAATTTCGCTCCTCGCGATGCAGACGGTCCTGGCTCGCCTCCCACTGTGAATGCGCGAGACGCTCTTTGCGGTCCCCCTCCACGAGGTTCTTGATAACGAGCCAGAAGAGGAATCCGACACCGGCTGAGGGAATCAGTGCGGCGACATAGGGCCAGAACGCATTCATCGCCTGTCCTCCGGCTTGAGGTGCGGAAAGAGAATCGTCTCGCGGATGTTGGCGCCGGTGAAGAACATGACGAGGCGGTCGATGCCCAGCCCCAGCCCACCCATCGGCGGGGCGCCGTACTCCAGCGCCCGCAGGAAGTCCTCATCGAGCTGCATCGCCTCCGGGTCGCCCCCGGCCGCCCGGACCGACTGTGCCGTGAGCACCTGACGCTGGATCACGGGGTCGACCAGCTCCGAGAAGCCGGTGCCGCGCTCGACGCCTGCGATGACCAGGTCCCAGGCCTCGATCAGCCCCGGCTTGCTGCGGTGGGGGCGCGCCAGGGGCTGTGCGACTGCGGGGTAGTCGCACAGGAAGGTCGGCTGCAGCAGGGTCCGCTCCACGAGCTCACCGAGCAGCTCGAGGAACACCTTGTCCTTGTCCCAGGCGGGGTCCACCGGGACCCCGTGCCGCGCGGCATACCCGCGCAGCGTCTCCAGGTCGGTGTCCAGGGTCACCCTCTCGCCAACCCTCTCCGAGACCGCGTCGTACACCGGCAGCCAGCGCCACTCACCGTCGAGGTCCACCGTCCCGGCGTCGGTCTGGACCGTGCGCGAGCCGAGAGCGTCCGCAACACCGAGGTACAGGTCGCGCATCAGCGCAGCGATGCTGGTCTGGTCACCGTAGGCCTGGTATGCCTCCAGCATGGTGAACTCGGGGCTGTGGGTGGCGTCCACGCCTTCGTTGCGGAAGATCCGGCCCATCTCGTAGACCCGGTCGACGCCCCCGACGACGGCCTTCTTCAGGTTGAGCTCTAGGGCGATCCGCAGGGTCATGTCCTGGTCGAAGGCGTTCAGGTGGGTGGTGAACGGACGAGCCGCCGCGCCTCCGTGCACGAGCTGCAGCACCGGGGTCTCGACCTCGAGATAACCCTGGGCGTCCAGCACGGCGCGGATCGCAGCGAGCGCCCGCGCCTTCGTCCGCACCATGTCCCGCGCCTCCTGGCGGACGATGAGGTCGGCGTAGCGCTGGCGGACCCTGGACTCCTCGGAGAGGTCCTTGTGCAGCACCGGCAGCGGGCGCAGTGCCTTCGACGCCATCTCCCAGCGGCTCGCCATCACCGACAGCTCACCGCGGCGCGAAGAGATCACCCGACCCTCTACGAAGACGTGGTCCCCCAGGTCGACCTCGGACTTCCACGCCGCCAGCGCCTCGGGACCCACCTCGGCCAGGCTGAGCATCACCTGGAGCCGGGTCCCGGGTCCCTCCTGGAGGGTGGCGAAGGCGAGCTTGCCCGTGTTGCGGATGAAGATGACCCGGCCGGCTACCCCGACCACGTCGTGCGTCTCCTCGCCGGTCTCCAGGTGGGACCACTGCTCGCGGACCTCCGCCAGCGTATGGGTCCGCGGAACGGCGACGGGGTGCGGCTCGCGGCCCTCGGCGAGGAGCCGGTCCCGCTTCTCGCGACGGACCTTGAGCTGCTCGGGAAGGTCGACGTCGGGCACAGCGGTCGCGGTCGCGCCGGGGGTCTCACTCACCCGCAAAGGGTACCTACCGCGTGGGTGCGCCCTGGACGCCGGACGGGTCCGCCAGAAGGTCCAGGGCGATGTCGAGGATCGGCGAGGAATGCGTCAGGCCACCGACGCTGAGGTAGTCGACGCCGGTGAGGGCGTAGTCGCGCGCGACCTCCAGCGTCAGCCCGCCGGTGGCCTCGAGCTCCACCCGCTGCCCTGTCGCCCGCACCGCCTCGACGGTCGCCCGCAGCTCGTCGACGGACATGTTGTCGCAGAGCAGGAAGCGGGCCCCGACGGCCACGGACTCCAAGGCCTCCTGCGTCGTGGTGACCTCCACCTGGACGGGGACGTCGGGGAACCGCTCTTGCACGGCGGCATACGCCTTGCTCAACGATCCCGCGGCCAGCTTGTGGTTGTCCTTGATCATCGCTACGTCGTACAGGCCCATCCGCTTGTTCGTCCCGCCGCCCGCACGCACCGCGTACTTCTCCAGCGCCCGCAGTCCCGGCGTCGTCTTGCGGGTGTCGAGCACCGTCGCGCCGGTCCCCTCCAGCCGGCGGGCCCACTGCCGCGTATGGGTGGCGATGCCGGAGAGCCTCGACACGAGGTTCAGCATGGTCCGCTCGCCCACGAGGGTCACCTGGGTGGACCCCGTCACGGTGGCGAGGACCTCCCCGGCGGCCACCTGCGCGCCGTCCCGCTGACGAAGCTCCACGCGCAGCGGCTCGGCCCCCGACCGGCGCGCCACCTCGCCGAAGGCCAGCTCCAGCACGGGGAGACCGGCGACCACGCCGTCGGCCCGGGCGACGACGTGCGCGGTGCTCACCTGGCGGGCGGGAACGGTGGCCACGGTGGTCACGTCGACACCGTCCGGCCCGCCCAGGTCCTCGTCCAGCGCAGCCGCGAGGACCCGCCGAGCATCGGCCTCGGGGAAGCGCAGCTCCGTGATGGAAGGTTCGGTGATGGACGGTCCGTTGATGGAGGTTCCGGTCATAGTGGTTCCGGTCATGGGTGGTTCCGTCATAGGAGGTCCTGTGCGGCAACGGGTTCGAAGGTATGGCCGACGGTCCCGTCGGGCCGTCGTCCCAGGATGGTACGCACGCGCCACCGAGGGTCGACCTGCTCGGGGTAGTCCGTGCGGACGTGCCCGCCTCGGGTCTCCTCCCGGAGGGCTGCGGCCAGCGTCAGCACCTGCCCGACGTGCAGGAGGTTCGTGGTCTCCCAGGAGTCGGGGCTGGGCTCGGTGGAGGTGGCGGCTGCCGCCAGCGCGGTGAGCGACTCCGCTGCCGCGGCCAGGGACTCCGCGGAGCGCACTGCGCCGGAACCTCGGGTCATCGCGGCCTGGACCTGGACCCTCGCCGAGCCGTCCAGCAGAGCCACGCCGTCACCGGCCCGGTCCACGCCACCCTCGTCGAGGGGTACGAGCTCCGCGACGGCCGAGGGCAGAGTCTGCTCCGTCGCGACCGGGGTCCCCTGCGGCAGCTCGCCGGCGGCCAGGCGAGCGCTGATGTCGTCCGCGATCCGGTGAGCGAAGACCAGGCCCTCCAGCAGCGAGTTGGACGCCAGCCGGTTCGCCCCGTGGACCCCCGTGCAGGACACCTCTCCGCACGCGTACAGGCCGTCCAGGCAGGAGCGGCCGTGCAGGTCTGTGCGCACCCCACCGCTGGCATAGTGCTGGGCCGGCGCCACGGGCAGCAGGTCGGTGGCCGGGTCGAAACCGAGCTCACGACACCTCGCGACGATGGACGGGAACCGCTCCTCCAGGAATGCGCGCCCGAGGTGCCGGGCGTCGAGGAAGACGTGGTCCTCTCCCAGCTCCCGCATCCGGTCCACGATCGCTCGCGACACCACGTCCCGGGGCGCGAGGTCCGCCAGGGGATGGAGCCCCTTCATGAAGCGCACCCCGTCCCGGTCGACCAGGAAGGCCCCCTCGCCGCGTACGGCCTCCGAGATGAGCGGCTGCTGGCCGCTGGAGCCGGCACCGAGCCACAGCACGGTCGGATGGAACTGCACGAACTCCACATCGGCCAGCACGGCGCCCGCGCGGAGGGCGGCAGCCATCCCGTCGCCGGTCGCCACCGGCGGGTTCGTCGTCGCGGAGTAGACCTGTCCGAGGCCGCCGGTGGCCAGGACGACGGCGCGGGACAGGGCGGCCCCCACACCATCCATCTGCCCTTCGCCGATGACGTGCAGGGTCACCCCGCACACCCGCGAACGGTCGTCCTGCAGCAGGTCCACCACCAGCGCGTGCTCGATCACCTCGATCCCCGGGTCGTCCTTCACCCGGTGCAGCGCCGCGATGAGTGCCCGTGAGATCTCCCTGCCCGTGGCGTCGCCGCCGGCGTGCGCGATGCGGTCCCGGCGGTGACCGCCCTCCCGGGTGAGCTTGAGCTCGCCCTCCGCGTCGAGGTCGAACTCCGCGCCGAGGGCGACCAGCTCCCGCACCCGCTCCGGGCCTTCGTGGACGAGGGCCGTCACGGCGCCGACGTCGCAGAGGCCGCAGCCGGCGACGAGCGTGTCGTGCAGGTGTTCCGCAGGCGAGTCTCCCGGGTCCAAGGCCGCAGCGATGCCGCCCTGGGCCCACTGCGTCGAGCCTTCGTTCAGCACCGTCTTCGTCACCAGCAGGACCCGGTCGACCCGCTGGCGCAACCGCAGCGCCGTCGTGAGGCCGGCGATCCCCGAGCCGACCACCACGACGTCGGCGGACGTCGTCCACCCCGGGACCGCGGCGACGAGCCGCCGCGGGATGCGCGGGTGGGCGTCAGCCATGGGCCCGCTGCGTCACCGCGGAAGTCCTCAGCCCGAACCCCTCGGGGACGTCCCCGCCGTCATGACCGACCTCGATGATCCGGTTGGCTCGGTCCACGAAGACGACCTGCGGCTCGAACGTGCGTGCCTCCTCGTCGCTCATCGCCGCATACGCGATGACGATCACCGTGTCGCCCGGGGAGATCAGACGTGCGGCGGCGCCGTTGACACACAGGATGCCTGAACCGCGCTCACCCTCGATGGCGTACGTCGTCAAGCGCGTGCCGTTGTCGACGTCGACGACGTCCACCTGCTCTCCGGGGAGCAGCCCGGCAGCGTCCATGAGGTCACGGTCGATCGTCAGCGATCCGACGTAGTGGAGGTCGGCCTGGGTGACCGTCGCGCGGTGGATCTTGGCGTAGAGCATGAAGCGCTGCATGTCGTGGTCCTTGCTTCCAGTCCGCGAGAGGCTCAGCCGGTGGCCGAGGAGACGTCCGAGAAGACCTCGAGCGCACCGCCCCCGGGCCCGACGTCGATGGGGAGGTTGTCGATGAGGCGGGTGGTGCCCACCCGGCCCGCCACGGCGAGGAGCGCCTCGCCGCGGTACCACTCCGGCACGTCCTCGAGCGTCGAGGGGTGGACCAGGACGAGGTAGTCGACGAGTGCGAGCGGCTCACGTACGAGGACCGCGCGGGCTGCGCGCCGGATCGCCGACGGTCCTTCCGAGGCGGCAGCGGCCCCGGCCTGCAAAGCGCGGGACAGGCACAGCGCGACCTCCCGATCCGACTCGGTGAGGTAGGTGTTGCGACTGCTCATGGCGAGACCGTCCGGTTCCCGGACCGTCGGCACCGAGACGACGTCCACGGGGAAGTCGAGGTCGCGGACCATCCGCCGGATCAGCAGCAGCTGTTGAGCGTCCTTCTGGCCGTAGTACGCGCTGTCCGCGCGGGTCAGGTGCAGCAGCTTCGCCACGACGGTCAGCATCCCGTCGAAGTGACCGGGCCGGGCCTGGCCTTCGAGCACAGTGCCCAGCGGTCCGGCGGAGATCCGCACCCCGGGGTCGCCGTCCTGGTAGATGACGTCGGGCGTGGGCGCGAAGACCAGGTCCACCCCCGCGCCGCGGCAGATCTCCATGTCGGAGTCGAAGGTCCTGGGGTAGCGGGAGAGGTCCTCGCGGGGGCCGAACTGCAGCGGGTTCAGGAAGATGGTGACCACCACGTGGGCCGCGCGCTTGCGCGCCGTCTGGATCAGCGCGGCATGACCCTCGTGCAGCGCTCCCATCGTCATGACGACGGCGACGTCCCCGCCCGTCAGGCTCCCCCGGGCGGCGCTGAGCTGGGCCCGCGTGCGCGCCACCACGGGACCACCGACCTCGGCTGCGCCGGCAGCCCTGGCCGGCGGGGCGGCTGGTCCTCCGGCTAGGCCTCCGGCTGGGTGGGCGACAGCCCCCGTGACAGGGTCGGCGACGACGTACGGGTCGTGCGCGGGTGGCATACCGGTCTGGCTGCTCACTTATCGCTCCTGATCGCTCGCGAGGATGTCCAGCAGGGGCTCCGCGACGTGGGGCTTGAGGCGGCCACTGGCCAGGGCTCGCTCCGCCGTGGCCCGTGCCAGGGCCACATATGTGGCACGGATGTCCGGAGTGAGGCTCTGGAGCTGTCGCAGGTGCTCGGCCACCGTACCGGCATCTCCGCGCGCCACCGGGCCGGTGAGGGCAGCGTCACCTGCGCGGAGCGAGTTGTCGAGGGCAGCGGCGACCAGTGGCTCCAGGAGCCGAGAGGGCGACTCGACGCCCGCGGCGCGCAGGGCCTGCAGTGACTGGGCCACGAGCGTCACCAGGTGGTTCGCGCCGTGCGCGAGCGCTGCGTGGTACAGCGGTCGCGAGGCGTCCTCCACCCAGACCGGCTCGGCGCCCAGCTCCAGGACCAGCGCCTCGGCCACCGGCCGCAGCGGTTCCGGCGAGGTGACGCCGAAGCAGCAGTCCACCAGACGGTCGAGGTCCACCGTGGTGCCGGTGAACGTCATCACGGGGTGCAGCGCCAGGCCGAGGACGTGCTGCGCGAGCGCCGGGGCGTACACGTCCAGCCCGTGCCGGCCCGAGGTGTGCGCCACGAGCTGGCCGGCCTGCCACGTGTGCGTCGACGCGAGTCCCGAGACCAGGTCGGCCAACGCGTCGTCCGGGACGGCGAGGACCACCAGCTCAGCCCCGCGCACCACCTCGTCCGGAGCCAGTACCGGCACGCCGGGAAGGAGCTCGGCGGCTCGCGCCTGCGACGCCTGGCTCACGGCCGAGACGGCCACCACCCGGTGGCCCGCACGCTGGAGCGCGGCACCCAGGACGGCGCCGACCCGCCCCGCGCCGACCACTCCGACGTCAAGCCTGGCGGGACGCTCGTCGACCGTGGTCACGACGCCAACCTACCGGCGGCTCAATAGGCTGCGCGGATGGGTTCGGTGTCCTGGCGACGAGCGTGGCAGGAGGCGCTGTACGGCGACCATGGCCTCTACCGGCAGCCGGCCGGCCCCCAGGGACACTTCCTCACTGCCACGCACGGCACACCCGGCGCCGCGCTGGCGGGCGCTCTCGTCCACCTGGCTCGCGAGCATGGGCTGACCCACGTCGTGGACGTCGGCGCGGGACGTGGCGAGCTGCTCGGGCATCTGCACGCTGCGGGACCTACCCTGCGCCTGACCGGCGTCGAGGTGGTGCCCAGGCCCGAGGAGCTTCCCCCGGAGGTGACGTGGCTGGTCTCCCCGGGTGGAGCAGCACTTCCGGACGGGCTCCGGGCCCTTCGAGACGCCCTCGTCGTGGCACACGAATGGCTGGACGTGGTGCCCTGCCCCATCGCCGAGGTGGACGAGAAGGGCGTACTGCGCCACCGGTGGGTCGAGCCGTCCACCGGCACGGAGTCCTGGGGGCCGCCGGTGCACGGCGAGGACCTCCGGTGGGCCGTGGCCCACTGGCCGGCGTCGACTCCCGGCCAGCGCGTGGAGATCGGGCTGGCGCGTGACCGCTCGTGGTCCGGCCTCCTGGCACGGATCGAGACCGGCGTGGCGCTGGCCGTCGACTACGGCCACCGGGGAGGGGAGCGCCCCGCCTTCGGCACGCTGACCGCGTACCGGGCGGGACGTCAGGTCACCCCGGTGCCGGACGGGACCTGTGACCTGACCGCCCACGTGGCCATGGACACGCTGGACCACGATGAGCTGCTCGACCAGCGGACCGCGCTGCGTGGGCTGGGGGTCGTCGCCGGCCGGCCACCTCGTGAGCTGGCCAGGACGGAGCCCGCGGCCTACCTTCGGGCCCTCGAGCGATCCTCGGCAGCCGCAGCCCTGACCCGCCCCGGCGGTTTCGGCGACTTCCTCTGGGCGGTCAAACGAGTGGGCTGACCACCAGCCGCTCGAACCCGCGCAGGACGAAGGTGGGTCGGCGGACCGCCTCGACGACCTCCAGCCGCGGGTACCGCTCGAGCAGGGTCCGCAGCGAGATCTCCAGCTCCAGCCGGGCCAGCGGTGCACCGAGGCAGAAATGGATCCCCGCCCCGAACGCCAGATGCGGGTTGGGGTCGCGGTGGGGGTCGAAACGGTCGGGCTCGGTGAACACCGCCGGGTCGCGGTTCGCGGCACCCAGCAGGGCTGCGACCTTGTCTCCGGGCGCGAGCCGTATGCCCGCCACCTCGGCCGGCTCCTTGGCCGTCCGCTCGAAGAGGTGCAGCGGCGAGTCGTGACGGAGGAACTCCTCGACCAGCCGTGATGCGGCACCAGGCTCGTCCAGGTCGACTTCCTGTGGGCGCCTCACGCCCTGGGGACTCCCGGTCCCTGGCCCGGCTCCGGCCTCCGAGGTGCCGGTCCCGGCCGCCTGGTCGGCTTGGGCCCGCAGCCATGAGTGCAGCCCGTTGCCGAACCCGTTGACGCTCGCCTCGTGCCCGGCGTTGAGCAGGAGCACCGCGGTCGCGACCAGCTCGTGGGTCGAGAGCCGGTCTGAGCCGTCCCGTGCCTGGACCAGGTCGGTGAGCAGATCCTCCCCTGGGCGAGCGGCACGGTGGGTCGCCAGATCCTCGACATACGCCGCGAACTCCGCGCTGGCCGCGCGGGCGTGCGCCTCCTGCTCCGCGGTGCGGTCCACCTCGTACATCCTCACGATGGCCTGGCTCCACGGCCGCAGAAGGTGCCGGTCGGCCTCGGGGAAGCCGAGCAGCTCGGCGATGACGAGCACCGGCAGCGGCTCGGCGTAGTCCGCGATGGCGTCGAACGGGCCGTCCGGGAGGCGGCCGAGCAGCTCGACGGCCAGCGCCTGGATCCGAGGGGCCAGACGCTGCACGTGCCCACGCCCGAAGGCGCCGGCCACCAGGCGACGCAGCCGGGTGTGCTTGGGCGGCTCGCTGTCCAGGATGGAGTCCGCGTGCAGCCAGTTGAACGTCCCCCAGTCGGACTCTGGACGACGGTCCGCGAAGACCCTCCCGAGCCGGCGGTCCCGCAGCACCGCTGCCACCTCGGCGTGTCCCGTGGCCACCCAGACCTGGAGGTCGCTGTGCCAGGCCAGCGGCGCAGCGGAGCGCAGCCGGGCCAGGTGCGGGTACGGGTCGTCGACGACCCTCGGGTCGCGCAGGTCCAGCAGGTCAGCGGCATCCACGGTCCGTCGGCTCGGCACGAGGGCAGCCTGCCGCAGCGTCACTGGTTTTGTCAGGGGGTCCGGCACCGGCACACTGGATGGTTGCTGTCCCTCTGAAAGGACCTCTGTCCCCATGAAGCACCAGCACCGGCTCGGCCCTCTCGTCGCGCAGGGCCACCTTCCCGTGGCCGGTCGTCTCTGCCGCCCCATGGCCGCGGCCGCCCTCACGGCGGTGGTGGTCACGGCCTGCGGTGGAGCGCCGCCCCGGGGCGGCGATGTGACCGTCACCGTGACCCCGACCGTCACCGCCAGCGGCACCGGAGCCGTAGGCTCGAACGGCTCCGCGGACGGTGCCGCCCCACCCACGAGTGACGACAAGGGCCGCGCCTACGACTTCGGCGTGGTCAGGAAGGTCAGCGACGTCGCAGGCACGAGTGTGCTGGAGCTCGACCGATGGACGTGGAAGGGCCTTGCGGACACCAAGCTTGCGGCGCAGGGAGTTCCCCTGGGTCCCTTCAAGGGGGCGGAGCCGTACGAGAACCAGAACGCCCGGCTGACCTACACGCTCCCGGTGGCGGACGGGGCGCGAGTCCTCTACCACCACTGCGTGGCGGCCGACGAGCCCCTGCAGACGAAGTCCGTCGACCCCGGACAGCTGACCGGCCTGGCCGACGGCGAGAACACCGTCCTGGTCAAACTCGACGACCAGGGCCGAGTCGTGGCCGCCGACAACATCCCAGGCTGCCCCTCCTGAGCCAGCCGGCGCGTCGCCGGGCCCGCCCTCCGGTCGCGGCGGTCTGCCTCGGCCCGACGGCATACGGCAGACTGACCGGGTGACCACCACGCAAGGCCCGCGCCAGCTCACGGTCGGCATGGGCGCGGGCGGCCTGGCCACGGCCGACATGGTGCTCAACATCGGTCCTCAGCACCCTGCCACCCACGGCGTGCTCCGGCTCCGGATCGTCGTCGACGGTGAGCGGATCGTCAGCGCAGAGCCGATCATCGGGTACATGCACCGAGGGGCGGAGAAGCTCTTCGAGGTGCGCGACTACCGACAGATCGTGGTGCTCGCCAACCGGCACGACTGGCTCTCCGCCTTCTCGAACGAGCTCGGCGTGGTGATCGGCGTCGAACGCATGCTGGGCATGGAGGTACCCGAGCGCGCCGTGTGGGCCCGAACCCTGCTGGCTGAGCTGAACCGGGTGCTGAACCACCTCATGTTCCTCGGGTCCTACCCCCTGGAGCTCGGCGCCATCACGCCGATCTTCTACGCGTTCCGCGAGCGCGAGGAGCTCCAGGCCGTCATGGAGGAGGCCTCCGGCGGGCGGATCCACTACATGTTCAACCGCGTCGGCGGTCTCAAGGAGGACCTGCCGGCGGGCTGGCTGGACCGCGCGTCCCAGGCCGTCACGGCCGTGCGCCGCCGGCTTCCCGACCTGGAGTCGCTCATCGTCGGCAACGAGATCCTCGAGGCGAGGACGCGAGGAGTCGGCGTGCTCACTCGGGAGACCATCGAGGCGTACGGCGTGTCCGGGCCGATCGCGCGCGCCTCGGGGCTGGACGTCGACCTGCGACGGGACGAGCCGTACCTGGCGTACGGGGAGCTGTTCGTCGACGGTGGTCCGGGCCGCGTGGTGACGCGGACGGCCGGCGACTGCCTCTCGCGCCTGGAGGTGCTGCTCGAGCAGGTGCACGTCAGCCTGGACCTGTCGGATGCCTGCGTGGAGCGGCTCAGGACGCTTCCGCAGGGACCCGTCAACGTGAAGCTTCCGAAGGTGCTGAAGGTGCCCGAGGGGGAGCTGTACACCGCGACGGAGAACCCGCTCGGCTTCAACGGCTACTACCTCGTGTCGCGCGGGGAGAAGACGCCGTGGCGGCTGAAGCTGCGGTCCGCCAGCTTCAACAACGTGGCGGTGCTGGCTGAGGTGCTCCCGGGAAACCTCCTGGCGGACATGGTCGCGATCCTCGGCTCGACCTTCTTCGTCGTCGGAGACATCGACAAGTAGCGACTTTGTATGCGGTGAGCCGCGTTCGCGCGGCGGTTCGGGCCCCGGGACCGGTCTTTCGCATACAAAGTCGCGAGTGGGCTCAGTCGGTGTCGTCCTCGGGAGGTTCCACGCGGCACATCCGCTGCGTCAGCATGCCCGCTGCGGTGAGCACCAGAGCGGCGACGCACAGCGCCAGCAGCCGCCACAGGAGGTCCCGGTACCCCGGCAGGTCCAGGTCCGAGATGGCGTGAGCCGCCTGCGCGGCGTACCAGCCCAGCACCGCCGCGCCGGTGAGCGCGGCGGCCTGCGCGAGCACGAGCGTGCGCGCCGCCCTGATCGGGCTGAGCGGCCGGCGCGCCTCGCCACGCAGGAACCGGCGGACCGGCAGCCCGGCGGCCACCACGAGGATCGCCATGACGACGATGAGCACCGACGACACCCACGACGCGGGACCGAGCAGGTGACCGCGGTTGAGGTACAGCCGCCAGCCCATCCAGGCGATCACGCCCACGACGACCGTGATGGCGGCGAGCTGCGACCAGCGAAGGCCCCGTCCTTCGTTCACCACGGTCCCTCCAGCAGGTCCACGTCGGGCCCGGGACGCACCCCGGAGGTGTCCAGGCCGCTGACCAGGTCGGCGACTCGCCGCACCTGCCCGTCGACGCGCAGAGCGGCCTCCGGCTCGGCCTGGAGCCATGGCACCAGGACGAAGGCGCGCTGGTGGGCGCGGGGGTGCGGAAGCGTCAGGTTCGCGGTGTCCATCCGGACGTCCGTGTCGAAGACCGGGTCGCCGTACTGGATGAGGTCGAGGTCCAGCGTGCGCGGTCCCCAGCGCACCTCGCGCGTCCGTCCCTGAGCCCGCTCGATGTCATGCAGCCCGCTGAGCAGGGAGGACGGGGCCAGGTGGGTCGTCCCGGTCACGACCGCGTTGAGGTATGGCGGCTGGTCCGGGCCGCCGACTGGGTCCGTCTCCACCACCGGTGAGACCTCCACGATGTCGATCAGCCCGTAGAGCGCGATGGTGGCGTCGTGCAGGTTCTCCACCGACTCCCCGAGGTTGGAACCCAGGGCGATCACCACCGGCGCCTGACGTTCCCGGGCCACCCGGACCTGCACGTCGGTGAACGGATGGCCGACCGGCGCCTCGGGCTTGTGGACCACCACCTCGACGGCCTCCACCAGGGGCCGGGACAGCACGCGGTCCGCGATCCGCGCGGCCAGAGCCTCGATGAGGTCGAGCGGCTCTCCCTCGACGAGGGCCACGACATCCCCGGCCACCTCAGCGTAGTTCACCGTGTCGGCCAGGTCGTCGCTGGACCCGGCCGGGGCGAGGTCGAGGTACATCGTGACGTCGACGACGAAGGTCTGGCCGTCGCGCTTCTCGAAGTCCAGCACGCCGTGTCGGCCGCGCGCGCAGATGCCCTTCAGGACGATCTGGTCTGTCATGGGGCCTCCTGGATGGCGCGCGCGGTGCGAAGGGCGTCGAGCGTGGACCGGACATGGTGAACTCTGACGCCCCACGCGCCCAGGCGGGCGGCGTGGATGGAGGTGGCGGCCGTCGCGCTGTCCCGCTCGTGCGCAGGTCGCGGCGGGTGACCGGCCGGGACCCCGAGCCTGCCGAGGAACGCCTTGCGCGAGGTGCCCACGAGCACCGGGTAGCCGAGGCCGAGCACCCTGTCGAGGTGGCGCAGCAAGGTCCAGTTGTGGGCGGCCAGCTTGGCGAAGCCGAAGCCAGGGTCGAGCACGAGCCGGTCCCGCGACATCCCCTGGGACACGAGGGCGGCGGCGCGCTTCGACAGCTCGTCACAGACCTCCGCGACGACGTTGTCGTAGACGGCCCGCGACTGCATGTCGGCGCTGTGGCCCCGCCAGTGCATCGCCACGAACGGCACGTCGCAGCGGACCACCAGCGGCACCATCGCGGGATCGGCGAGCCCTGAGCTGACGTCGTTGACGATGGCCGCGCCCGCCTCGAGCGCCGCCTGTGCGACCTCCGCGCGCATGGTGTCGACAGAAACCATCGCGCCGTCGCCGGCGAGGGACTCCACCACCGGCAGTACGCGGCGCAGCTCCTCGGCCGTGGAGGGCCGCGCGGCGCCTGGCCTGGTCGACTCGCCTCCCACGTCCAAGATGTCCGCCCCCTGCGCCACGAGCTCACGACCGTGCTGGATGGCGGCCGACGTCTCGAACCACTCACCGCCGTCGCTGAACGAGTCTGGGGTCACGTTCACCACCCCCATGACCACGGGCAGGCCGTCCGCGCGCCGCAGCGGCCAGCGCAGCGTTGTGCCGCTCATCGTGGCCAGCCGAGCCGGCCCAGCTTCGGCCACACCAGGAAGGCCTCGGCCTGCAGGGCCGCCAGCGCGACGCGTGGCAGGTCGGCCGCGGTGGGGTAGACGAGGAACCGCGGCTGCCAGGTCGGGTGGAACTTGGCGTTGAACCGGTACAGGCTCTCGATCTGGAGCCAGCGGGAGGCGAACAGCAGCAGGCGTCGCCACAGCCTCAGCACCGGGCCGGCCCCCAGTCGCTCGCCGCGCTCGAGGCTCGAGCGGAAGGCCGCGAAGTTGAGTGATACGCGTTTGATGCCCAGCGAGGGGGCCAGCCGCAGCGCCTCCGCGATCATGAGCTCGTTGACGCCGGCCTCGGCGGAGGAGTCGCGGCGCATCACGTCCAGAGACATCCCGTCCGTCCCCCAGGGCACGAACTGGAGGAACGCGCGCACGACTCCGTCCTGTCGTGCGGCCACGAGTATGCAGTCGGGGTCGCAGGGGTCGAGCAGGCGTCCCAGCGCCATGGAGAAGCCGCGTTCGGTGTCGGTGGAGCGCCAGGCGGCCGCGTCCTCCATGGCCTGCGCGCGCATGCCTGCCGGCAGGTCACGGACGCGGCTGATCTCCACCACATACCCGGCCTTGGCGATGCGGCCCACCATCTGGCGTACGTTGCGCATCGGCCGGCCCTGGAGGCCGAACGTCGTGGCGTCGACCACTGCCTCGTCCCCGAGCTCCAAGGCGGTGAAGCCGGTCTCGCGCACCCACACGGTGCCGGCGCGCTCTGAGCAGCCGAGCACCGCGGGCGTCCACGCGTGGGCCACCGCGGCGTCCAGGAACGACCGGATCGCGCCGGGCCACGCCTCGGGGTCGCCGATGGGGTCACCGCTGGCGAGCATCACTCCGGAGACGACCCGGTAGGCGATCGCCGACTTGCCGCTCGGCGACCAGGTGATGCTCTTGTCGCGACGGGTGTTGAAGTAGGCGAGGGAGTCGTCGTGCCTCGTCATGAGACTCCGCAGCCGGGCCTCGTCCTCGGCGGTCAGCTCCGGGCGTGGCTCCGGTGCTCGAAGGGCGAGGTACACCGGCGTGACCAGGGTCATCAGGCCCAGGCCGAGGAGCAGGGAGCCGACGATGTCCGCGGACCGGTCGGCGGTGAACCGCAGCGGGCCGTCGGAGCCGACGGCCCCCAGCACCAGCTCGCCCGCCAGCGCGGTGGGTGCCGGCATCCCGCCGGCGATGTCTCGGCGGTTGAGCCAGATGACGGCGGTCCCGATCCCTATCGAGACGACGAGCAACACGGCGAAGGCGCGGACCGCACGCCAGCGCGTCGAGGGGTCCCCGAGCGCGTAGAAGCCGCGACGCTGGCGGACCAGCAAGGCGAGGCCCAGCACGGAGATGACCGCCGAGACCGGCTCGGTCTTGACCGCGTGCAGGGCCACCGAGAGTGCCAGGAGCGCCACCGCGGCCCGCCATGCTCTGCGCTTACGGCGCTTGAGCGAGTGACCGAGCACGATGAGGAAGATGCCGGACACCACCGTCGCGGCGGCGGCGGCGTCGGTCAGGGCGCCGGGCACGACCTCGGTGACCAGGTGCAGCCGCACGCGCCAGGTGTGCAGCAGGCCGGTCAGCAGGTCGAGAAAGCCGATGAGGTACGTCAGGTTGCCGAGGAGTCGCGGCGCCCTGTCGGGGCTCAGGATGCCGGGGGTGGCGGTGCTCGTCGGACGCGTCAGTTCGCGTCGGGTCACCGCTTGCCCCCCAGGAGCAGGGACATCGCCTCCGCGCGCGTGGCCGGGTTGCGCAGCTGCCCGCGCACCGCGGACGTGATGGTGCGGGACCCCGGTTTGCGGATGCCGCGCATCGACATGCACAGGTGCTCGCACTCCACGACCACGATCACCCCCTGGGTGCCGAGGTGCTCGCACAGGGCGTCGGCCACCTGGGTGGTCAGACGCTCCTGGACCTGCGGGCGACGGGCATACATCTCCACGAGCCGGGCGATCTTCGAGAGCCCGGTGACCTTGCCGTCGGCCCCGGGGATGTAGCCGACGTGGGCGACGCCATGGAACGGCACCAGGTGGTGCTCGCACATGCTGTAGACCTCGATGTCGCGCACGAGGATCATCTCGTCGTGGTCGATCTCGAACGTCTTGGACAGCACCGCCGCGGGGTCCATCCGGAGCCCCGCGAAGAACTCCCCGTAGGCGCGCGCCACTCGCGCGGGTGTCTCCACCAGGCCGTCGCGGTCGGGGTCCTCCCCCACGGCGAGCAGCAGCTCACGCACGGCCGCCTCGGCCCGCGCGTGGTCGATCACGTGAGCGGCGTCAGTGCCCATCGGGGTCGACCTGGCCACCCTCGGGCACCTCGATCACCTGGGTCGGCGGGTGCTCGTCCTGCTTCACGGCACCGGCCTCGGCCGCCTTCTCGATGGCCTCGGCCGTCTGACGGTCCGAGCCGGCGGACTGGAGGGACGAGGTCCCGTTGCCGTTCTGCGCTGCGCGCTCGGCGGGGGTGAGTACGGGCGGCTGGTCCGAAAGGAACCGGGTCTCGCTGGACAGCCAGGTGGGCCGCAGGGGCCGCTTGCGCACCGGGGCGAACAGGGCGGCGAGCTCCTTGGCGTTGAGCGTCTCTTGCTCGAGCAGGTCCAGGACGAGCCTGTCGAGGATGTCCCGGTTGTCGTTGATGACGTGCCAGGCCTCGTCGTGCGCGTTGTCGATGAGCTTGCGCACCTCTTCGTCGACGACGCCGGCGACGTCCTCGCTGTAGTCGCGCTGGTGGCCCATGTCGCGGCCGAGGAAGACCTCGCCCTGGCTCTGGCCCAGCTTGATGGCCCCTACGCGCTCGCTCATGCCGTACTCGGTGACCATCTTGCGGGCCAAGCTGGTGGCCTTCTCGATGTCGTTGGCCGCGCCGGTCGTGGGGTCGTGGAAGACGACCTCCTCCGCGACGCGTCCACCCATCGCGTAGGCCAGCTGGTCGAGGATCTCGTTGCGCGTGGTCGAGTACTTGTCGTCCGTGGGCATCACCATCGTGTACCCCAGGGCGCGACCGCGCGGCAGGATCGTCACCTTGGTGACGGGGTCGGTGTGGTTCAGCGACGCCGCGACCAGCGCGTGGCCACCCTCGTGGTATGCCGTGATCTTGCGCTCCTTGGCGGACATGATCCGGGTGCGCTTCTGGGGTCCGGCGATGACCCGGTCGATGGCCTCGTCGAGCGCGGCGTCGTCGATGAGCTTCTTGTCGCTGCGCGCGGTGAGCAGCGCCGCCTCGTTGAGCACGTTCGCGAGGTCGGCACCGGTGAAGCCCGGGGTACGCCGGGCGACGGCCAGGAGGTCGACGCCGGACGCCATGGGCTTGCCCTGCCCGTGGACCTCGAGGATGCGGTGCCGGCCGATCATGTCCGGCGCCTCCACCGCGATCTGGCGGTCGAACCGCCCTGGGCGCAGCAGCGCCGGGTCGAGGATGTCCGGGCGGTTGGTCGCGGCGATGAGGATGACGTTGGTCTTGACGTCGAAGCCGTCCATCTCGACGAGCAGCTGGTTCAGCGTCTGCTCGCGCTCGTCGTGGCCCCCGCCGAGCCCGGCGCCGCGGTGTCGGCCCACGGCGTCGATCTCGTCGACGAAGACGATGGCAGGCGCGTTGGCCTTGGCCTGCTCGAACAGGTCGCGGACGCGGGAGGCGCCGACGCCGACGAACATCTCGACGAAGTCGGAACCGGAGATGGAGTAGAACGGGACTCCGGCCTCCCCCGCCACTGCCCGCGCCAGCAGGGTCTTACCGGTGCCGGGAGGACCGTAGAGCAGGACTCCCTTGGGGATCTTCGCCCCGACGGCCAGGAACTTCGCGGGCTCGGAGAGGAACTCCTTGATCTCGTGGAGCTCCTCCACCGCCTCGTCGGCACCCGCCACGTCGGAGAACGTGACCTTCGGGGTGTCCTTCGTGGCGAGCTTGGCCCGCGACTTGCCGAACTGCATGACCCGCGAGCCGCCGCCCTGCATCTGGTTCATCAGGAACCAGAACAGTGCCAGCAGGATGATGATCGGCAGGAGGGACCCGAGCAGCGAGACGATCGGGTTCGTGTCCTTGATGGCCTGGTTCGTGCCCCCGGGCGGCGGGTTGTCCTGGAGCAGCTGGATCATCGCGGGGCCGGCCGCCTCGACGTACTGCGTCCGGACCTTGGTGGCGTCCTTGATGTTCTTGCCGTCCGAGTACGTCTCGCCCTTCTTGAGGTCCAGGTCGACGACCTCGTTGTTCGTGACGACGGCGCGCTCGACCTTCTTCTGCGTGATCAGCTGCTGGGCCGCAGAGGTGTCGATGCGGGTGTAGCCGCTGCCCTCGCCGATGGTGAAGACCATCAGCGTGATCGCGATGATGGCCACGACCCAGAACAGCGGGGCCCGAAGGATGCGCTTGAAGTCCATGTGTGTAGCGGGGCTGGCAGCCCCGTGCCTCCTGCTCGATCAGGCTCTGTGCCGCCCCCGGCCTGGAGGAGGCTCTACGACGACGGTACTACGGCGGGTCTGCCGCGGTTCGTGCTGGACAACGACCCGGACCGGCCCGGTGTTCCGTCGGCGCCGCGGCCGTTCGGCCCGTGGACACCGTCAGGCGGCCCGTGGACTGCCTCAGGCGTAGACGTGTGGCGCCAGCGTGCCGACGACCCGCAGGTTCCGGTACTGCTCCGCGTAGTCGAGCCCGTACCCCACGACGAACTCGTTGGGGATGTCGAACCCCACCCACTTGACGTCGATCTCCACCTTGGCCGCTTCAGGCTTGCGCAGCAATGTGCAGATCTCGACCGACGCGGGCGAGCGGGACTCGAGGTTGGCGCGGATCCAGGAGAGGGTCAGACCGGAGTCGACGATGTCCTCCACGATGAGGACGTGCTTGCCGGAGATGTCCGTGTCGAGGTCCTTCAGGATGCGCACGACGCCCGAGGACTTGGTGCCCGAGCCATACGACGACACCGCCATCCAGTCGACCGGAGCCGTCCCCGGAAGGGCACGGGAGAGGTCTGCCATCACCATGACCGCACCCTTGAGGACTCCGACGAGGAGCAGGTCCTTGCCCTCGTACTCCGTCCAGATCTGCCCGGCCAGCTCCTCCAGCCGGGAGTGGATCTGCTCCTCGGTGATGAGGACCTTCTGGAGGTCGGCTCCCATGTGGGCAGCGTCCACGGCTCAGCTCCTGGTGGCATCGGTGACATCGGACGACGAACGTGCAGGCCGTCGGTCGGGCGGCCTCCGGGCGCCTATTCAACCGGAGCCGGCGGGGCCAGCGATACCCGGCCGCCCGAGCGCACCGCGTGCAGCGGACCGGGCAGGCTGACCGGCCCCTGCCCGTGCCAGCGCGTGAGCAGCGCGTCGCAGGCCTCGGTATGCCGCGTGCTCAGCTGCCCGGCGGGTGCGCCGGCCGCCAGGGCCAGGCGCCGCCAGACCCGCGTGCGGGTGGCGCGCGGCAGCTCGGCGAGCGCCGCGACGTCCCAGGGACCGGGACCCAGGGCCGTGACCGCCTCCTCGGCCAGGTGGTCGAGCTCGTCCGCGTCGTCGCGAAGCAGGTCCGCACTGCGCGCCAGGGCCGCCGTCACGCCAGGTCCGAGGTCACGCTCCAGATCGGCCAGGGCCCGGCGCGCCCTCACCCTGGTGAACGAAGGGTCCTCGTTCATCGGGTCGTCCCACCAGGCCAGGCCCGCCGACTCGACCGACCTCCGGGTCGCCGACCGAGGGATACCGAGCAACGGCCGCCGAAGGCGCCCGCGGGCGCGCGGCATCCCGGCCAGAGAGCGTGCGCCGGCACCCCTCGTGAGCCCCAGGAGCACCTGCTCGGCCTGGTCGTCGAGAGTGTGTCCTAGCAGCAACAGGCGGGCACCGTGCAGCTCGGCGGCGGCTTCCAGGGCCTCGTAGCGCGCGGACCGCGCCGCTGCCTCCAGGCCCTGAGCGGTCCCCGGCACCTCGACGCGGGCGACGTCCACCGGCTCGAAGCCCAGCGCCCGACAGGTCTCGGCGGCGTCCGCCGCGACGGTCGCAGACTCCCTCTGCAGCGCGTGGTCGACCACGACGGCCCCGTACCGCATGGCAAGGCGGGGCGCCTCGAACGCCGTGGCCGCCGCCAGAGCCAGGGAGTCCGCCCCTCCACTGCACGCCACCAGTACCAGGTCGCCCGGGTCGCACTCGGCCAGCACGACTCGCACAGCGGACCGGACGGCCGCCGTGGTGGGGTCCGGACCGCTCACCGGTACCTCACCTGCGACTCACCCGCTCAGCCGTGGACTCTGGCGACCCACGCGGAGGGCGTCTCGATCTCCGACGGCTTGGGCAGCGTCTCCGGCGACTCCCAGACCCGGTTCAGCCCATCGGTGCCGACGGCGTCCACGACGGCACGGACGAAGACCGCACCGTCGCGGTACTGGCGCATCTTCGCCTCCAGCCCCAGCAGGCGCCGCAACATCCTGTCGAAGGCCCCGACGCCCTTGCGGCGCTCGTCGAACCTCCGCCGGATCTGCGCCACCGAGGGGATCACCGCGGGGCCGACGGCGTCCATCACGACGTCGGCGTGGCCCTCGAGCAGCGACATCACCGCGGTCACCTCGGCCAGCTGGGCCCGCTGCTCCGGGGAGGTGATGAGGTCGGTGAGCCCGGCTCCACCGCTTCGCAGGGCGTCGGGCAGCTGCCTACCGAGCCTGGCGAGGGTGTCCTGAAGCGTCGTGGGGTCGGGGACGAGGTCGGTGGCCAGCGTCCGGATCCGCTCCACCATGTGGTCGCGAAGCCACGGAACGGCGGTGAACTGCACGCGGTGCGTCTCCTCGTGCATGCAGACCCACAGCCTGAAGTCGGACGGGTCGAGATCCAGCTCACGCTCGACCTGCACGAGGTTGGGTGCCACCAGCATCAGCCGCGGGGTGCCCTCGGGCGCGAGGTCGTACTGTCCCAGCACCTTGCTCGCCATGAAGGCCAGGAGGGCGCCGGCCTCACCACCGGTGACCTTGCCACCGATGGCCTTGACCGCCTCGCTCGGCGCAGCCTTCTGCCGGTCCGCGAGCTTGCCCAGGACCGGGTTCATGAGCGCCGCCATCGAGTCGGCGTTGAGGGCGATCCAGGTCGCACGGTCCACCACGATGGGTCCCGGCGCGTCACCGGGGGCATGCAGCCGAGCGGTGTCGGCGACCGGCTGCTGGGCGCGCAGCGCGGCCTGACGAACCTCGGTGACCACCTGCTCGGCCTCCGCGGCGGTCACCTTGGGACCCGGCGCGACCAGCTTGGCTCCTGCGGCCTTGGCGAACTGCCAGTCGACGTAGCCGCCGGTCGAGGACTGGTCGCTGGACGGCTGGTGGGTCTCCGGCATGGTCATCCCCTCACCGTAGGTCAGCCGCATCCACACGTCGCGAGCGCCGCCACGAACCGGTCCAACGCCGCCCTCGCCGTCAGGGTTCCGACCCCAGCGGGAAGGCGGTCGGCCAGGACCACGTAGGACAGGATCCTGCCGTCGGCGTCGATCACTGTGCCGGCCATCGCGCTGGCCCCGGTCAGCGTGCCCGTCTTGGCCCGCGCGATCCCGGCCACCGCATGGGTGTTCCTCGCCAGGAAGCGGTCGTGAAGGGTGCCGCTGAGACCCGCGACAGGGAGCCGGGCCACCGTGTCCTGAAGGGACGGCAGGGAGCCGTCCGTCCCGAGCTGGAGCACGTCGGACAGCACGCGCGGCGGGATGGCCTGGCCAGGGGTGAGTCCGCTCGTGTCCTTCAAGGTGGTCCCGGTCAGGTCGACCCCCTTGCCCGCAACGGCACGCCTGACGAAGGCGACGGCGGCGGCGAAGGTGGGCGCGTCTCCGGCCTTGACGGCCGCCTGCCGGGCCAGGCCCTCGGTGAGCGCGTTGTCGCTGTCGTCCAGCGAGAGCGCGAGGACGTCGCCGACCGGCGCGGACTCGACCCGGCCGAGCACGGCAGCACCGGCCGGGGCCGGTGTGGACCACGTGCCCTGCGGCATCAGCTTCGCAGTGATCCCCAGCTGGGCGAGCGCGGCGACGAACGCGGCGGCTGTGGCCGCCTCCGGGTCCCGTGGCGCGGGCTTGCCCGGCACGGCGCGCTGGCCGGCGAGCCCGAGCATGGACACTCCGCCGGTGTAGCCGGCCGCGATGTCGGCCTCGGCCCATCCCGGCGCCCAGCGCGCGCCGCGCGCGTAGCTCGTGTCGAGGCGCAGGCGGACCGTCGACGTGCCGGTGGGAAGCAGGGCCTGCGCCACCTGGCCGGCCAGGTCACCCAGCCCCGCGTGGCCCTCCACTGCCGTGGGGTCCCCCTTCCCTCCGGCCAGCATGGTGTCCCCGCCGGCGACGAGGACGATGTCACTCGCCCCGGCCCCTCGCACGACCGTGGTGGGGAACGCGGCATGGGGGTCGAGGGTGGTGCCGACCGCCAACGCCGTGAGCAGCTTGGCCGTCGAGGCGGGCACCCGGGGGCGGTCCTCACCGCGCTCCAGCAGGACCTGGCCTGTGAAGGCGTCGCGGACCACGACGCCGGGCGCCGGCCCCAGACCAGGGTCCCGGAGCACGGCGCGCAGGTGCGCCGCCACTGCGGCCGGGTCCGGGATGGGGGCGGACGCCGAGGCCGGCCGTAGCGGCGCGGCGGCCGCGTCGACCGTGGGAACGGTCACCGACGGTCCCGCCGTCCGGCCCGCCGTCGGGGCGGCCTGCGTCGGGGCGGGCACCGGCTGGTCCCGCGTCAGGACGCCCGGTACGACGTCGTAGACGTCGAGCGCGCCATACCCGAGCAGGAGGGCCGCGAGGATGCCGGCGACGGCGTGGGAGCGACGCACGCGACCCCCTCCGGCCTGGACTTGCGTCATACGGGACACTTGGCGGCGAGCCTAGGACATAGGTGCGCGGACAACGGAAGGCACTGTCGTGGAGTTCGACGTCACCATCGAGATCCCCAAGGGGCACCGGAACAAGTACGAGGTGGACCACGAGACCGGGCGCATCCGGCTCGACCGCCTGCTCTTCACCTCGACCCGGTACCCGGCCGACTACGGGTACGTCGAGGACAGCCTCGGCGAGGACGGCGACCCTCTCGACGCGCTGGTGCTCCTGGAGGAGCCGACGTTCCCCGGCTGCCTGGTCCGGGCACGGCCGATCGGGATGTTCCACATGCGGGACGAGGCCGGCGGCGACGACAAGATCCTGTGCGTGCCGGCGGGCGACCCGCGGCAGGCGCACCTCAGCGAGCTGGACCAGGTCAGCGAGTTCGACCGTCTGGAGATCCAGCACTTCTTCGAGACCTACAAGGACCTCGAGCCCGGCAAGTCCGTGGAGGGCGCGCACTGGGGCGGCCGCGTAGAGGCGGAGCAGGTCGTCCACGAGGCCATCGACCGGGCGAAGGCCGCCGGCATGACGACTGCGCGCTGGCGGATGCCCGACGTGCACGCCGAGCCGATGTCCGACGCGAGGCCGCCTACCGAGTGATCCCGGGCCAGGTCACCCCTCGGGCGCCCGTGGTCAGGGTCGCCCGGCGTACGGCAGAAGGTCCGACCGATAGATCGAGGCGTAGCGGACGTTCGCGCCGGCGTGGGGCGCCTCGATCATCTGACCGCCGCCCACGTAGAGCCCGACGTGATGGCTCTCGGGACCGGACGTGCCGTAGAAGACGAGGTCTCCGGGGCGCAGGTCGCTGATCGGCACTCGGGCGGTCTCACCCCACTGCGCACCGGTGTAGTGCGAGAGGTAGACACCCGCCTGAGCCCACGCCCGCATGGTCAGGCCCGAGCAGTCGAACGCATCGGGACCTGCAGCCCCCCAGCCGTAGGGCTTGCCCAGCTGCTGCTGCGCGTAGCCGATGACGGCTGACACGCCTCCGGAGGAGGGCGGCGGCGTGACCGGGTCCGGGCGTACCGGAGCCGGCTCGCTCGGTGCGGGCCTGGGGGCCGGTCTCGGTGCCGGTCGGGGGCGCGTCCTGGGAGCTGCGGGGGACTTCCTGGGCCGGACCGGGCTCTTGGCCGCGGGCTTCGCAACGAGCTTGGCCGCCCGCTCGGCCGCCTTCTCTGCCGCGACAGCCGCCGCCCGCTGACGCTGCGCCTCGGCGGCGGCGCGAGCCGCTGCCTGCTCGGCCGTCTTCCGGGCAGCGGCGTCCTTGGCGGCTCTTGCCCGCTCTGCGGCCAGGCGTGCCTGCCGGGCCGCCTCGGCGGCGGCGGCCCGTGCGGCCGCCGCTGCGGCGAGGCCGTCCTGGCGCTGACGCTCGAGGTCCACGGAGGTCTTCCGGAGGGTCGCCAGCTGCGTGACGAGCGCCGCCTGTTCGTGCTGGATCCGGGTCGCAGCCACCTGCGCCTGGTCGGCCTGGCTCTGCGCCGTGTCGCGGGCGCGCTGCGCCTGCTCGGCGGCCTTCGCCTGCGCGGCTTGAGCGTCATCCGCCTGGCGCTTCAGCGTGGCCGCGACGACCGAGGTCGCCTCCGCCTTCTGGAGGGAACGGGCGCGCGCGTCCCCCACGGCCTCCAGCGCCGTCGCTCGGTCCATCAGGTCCTGCGGACCGTTGCTGTCGAGGTACGCCTGTAGCTCGCCGAAGGTGCCACCCTGCTGGTAGACGTTCGCGGCATACCGGCGCACCTCCAGGCTCGCCGCGTCGGCCACCTTCTGGGCCGCCGCCGCACGCTTTCGGGCCGCCGCCGTCTCGGCGGTGCGCTGGTCGAGCTCGTAGCGCGCCCCGTTGTACGCCTCCCCGGCAGCCGCCGCACGGTCCTCCACGTCGGCGAGCTGCGCGCTCGCCGCGGCGTACTGGCCGTCGAGGAGCGAGATCTTCCCCGCAGTGCCGGTGACGGCCGCCTTCGCGTGGTCCACCTGTGACTTGGAGGGGTAGACGGGCCCGGGGTCCGCCGTCGCTGTCAGGGTGGTCGAGAAGGCCAGCGCGCCGGCCAGCGACAGCGCGGAACCGGCGCGGAGCGCGCGGCAGACAATGGCGGTACGGGGCACGGGGAAATGCCTCTCTCGATCGGACTGGTTCAGCCGGTTGAGAGTAGAGCCGCATTTTCACTTAAAGCACTCTCGTCACATCATTCCCACCATTTCGGTGCCTTCCGGAAAATGACAGTGATGTGATTCACCGAGTTACACGAATGTCTTTCCGCAGCCCGTCCGCTCGGTTCGATCACGTGTCCAGAGATGGTCACAGGTTGGTAACGAAATTGGCCGTCTCCGCTGGTCAAGGCCTCTTCAGACCTCCCCAGCGCTGTTCCGAAGTCCGGGACTTCGGGTCCCAGCCCGGCGTGTCCCTCCGAAGTCTGGGACTTCGGCGAAAAGGCCGGCGTGTCCCTCCGAAGTCCCAGACTTCGGAGAGCCGGGGGGCTTCGGACCTAGGGGTTTATGGCCTCGCCTGCGCGAAGTGCGGCGTAGGCCGCCGGGTCGGACTCCTTGAGCTCGCGACGGACCTTCCGCCGGTAGCGCAGGATCTGGGCGAGTCCAAGGCCCCAGACCAGGTACTGCATGGACATCGCAAGCTTGAACGCATGGACGTCGTACGTCGCCGGGCCGCCTGGCGCCACCCTGTCCAGGACCACACCGATCAGCGTCACCGTCGACAGGGAGGCAAGGAAGCCACCGACGTTGACGATTCCCGTAGCGCTGCCCAGACGCGTAGGCGGGTTGAACGTCCGCGCGACGTCGAAGCCGACGAGAGAGCCCGGACCGCCGACCGCCGTGACGACGACCAGGACCACGAGCACGGGCAGCGGCGCGCGCCCTGGCCAGAGCAGCACCACCGCCCAGACCGTCATGATGGCGGTGACGATCCCCAGGATCAGCGTGGACCGGGAGAACGGGTACTTCGTGATGAAGCCGCCGATCATGGGGCTGCTCACGACGGTCGTGACGGTCATGAGCATGAGGAGGGTCCCGGCCGTCCCAGGCGACAGCCCTTGCCCAGCCACCAGGAAGGGGTAGCCCCACAGGAGCGCGAACACGTTGGCGCCGAACTGCGCCGAGAAGTGCGACCAGAGCCCCAGCCTGGTCCCCGGCGTCCGCCACGCGGACCGCACGGCCCTGGCGAGCGCGCGCACCTTGATGTCGTCGAGCTCGTGGTCAGGGTTGGGCGAGTCGCGGACGACGACGAGCACCAGCACGGCCAGCACGACGCCGACGCAGGCAGCACTCGCGTAGGACGGCGTCCATCCCCAGCGGTGCAGGGCGTACACCAGGGGCGTGGCGGCCACCAGGGCGCCGAGCTGTCCCAACAGTCCAGTCACCTGGGAGACCATCGCGATGCGGATCGGGGGGAACCACAGGGCGACGATGCGCAGCAGCGGCACGAAGACCATCGAGTCCCCCACTCCCAGCACGACCCTCGCGACGATCCCGGCCGGGAAGGAGTCCGCGAACGCGAAACCCAGCTGTGCCAGGGTCATGAGGCTCACGCCGGCCAACAGCAGCCGACGTGGGCCGAACCGGTCCAGCAGGGCGCCGACGGGGACCTGCATGGCGGCGTAGACCAGCAGCTGGACCATCGTGAACGCGGAGAGCTGCGCCGCGGCGATATGGAACCGCTCCGTGGCGATGAGCCCGGCCACCCCGAGAGAGCTGCGATGGAACACGGCCAGGATGTAGATCGACACGCAGGCGCCGTAGACAGTCCAGGCCCGGCGCCCGCCGAGGGAGAACTCCGCGCCCGACGTCACCGGGTCAGTCTCCCGCACCATCGCGTGCGGGGCCCGGGCGGGTGCCAGAGCGCCGAGACAGCCAGTACGCGGCCCGCTCGCGCTCGCCTCAGGGGTGGCGTGCGCTTGCCAGGTACGCCGACAGGCCGGCAGCGCCGCACCGCATCATCCACGCGTGGTTGGCGCGCAGCAGAGGTCCGGTGAGGGGTGCGCTGCGCGCCAACAGGCGGGGCGTCACCGTGGCTTCCTGGTCGAAGACGGCACGGCACGCGTCCTCGTCCACCCCTTGCGCCGCCAACCGCCACTGGCACCAGCCCTCGAGGTCGCCGGTGACGGCCACGCGCAGCAGTCCGGTGGCCTCGTCCTCGACCTCGCGGCGTAGGACCAGGTCGAGCGTGTACGGCAGGAAGCTTCGGATCGCCGTCCTGCCGGAGTCGTCGTCGAGACGCTCCGCATGGCGTACCTGGGGCCACCACACCGCGTACCGCTCCACGTCCGCCAGGGCGGCGAAGACCTCGGCCACGGGCGCGTCGAGATGCCATTCGTGTTGGAAGTGGAAGGTCCTCACCTTGGCATCCTCGCGCCTCGCCGTCCTGCGGCGCTGCATCGAGGCCGGGTAGGTTCGGCGAATGCAGGAGTTCACGCGCGACGGGCTCGTCTTCGACGTCACCGACTCCGGACCGCGCACCGGCGAGGTGGTGGTCCTGCTGCACGGGTGGCCGCAGGACCGCACCGCCTGGGACGAGGTCACGCCCCTGCTCCTGGCAGGGGGTCTGCGAGTCGTCTCGCTGGACCAGCGTGGCTACTCCCCTCGGGCCAGGCCCCCCGGACGGTCGGCCTACCGCACGTGCGAGCTGGTCGGGGACGTCAGGGCGCTGGTCGACGCTCTCGGGGTGAACCGCGTCCATCTCGTCGGCCACGACTGGGGCGGCGCGGTCGCCTGGCTCTTCGCCGAGCGGCACCCCGAGCGCCTGAGCTCCCTGGTCGTCCTGTCCACTCCGCACCACCAGGCGTTGGCGTGGGCGACGCGCCACAGCGACCAGCTGCTGCGAAGTGGGTACATCGCGGCGTTCCAGGTGCCGCTCGTGCCTGAGTGGGTGCTCAGCCGCATCCTTCCTCGGCTGCTCACCCGGTCCGGCCTGCCCGCGGCCAAGGCAGCCAGGTATGCGGCCCGGTTCCGGGACCCCGGTTTCGCAGCCGGCAGCCTTGCCTGGTACCGAGCGCTCCCCCTGACCTCCCAAGCGCTCGGGACCGCCTGGAACGTGACTCGCCATCGGGAGCCCGACACCGCCGGCACGCAGGTTCGGATCGAGGTGCCCACGACGTACCTGTGGGGCCGCCACGACCCCTCGCTCGGTCGGGCGGCCGCGGAGCGTACGGCGCGGGAGGTCGCGGCACCCTACGAGTTCGTCGAGCTGGAGGCGGGACACTGGCTGCCCGAGACTCGGCCACACGAGGTCGCGTCGGCCGTACTGCGGCGTGCGGGCGCCACGCCCGGACCATGAGCGCAGGTGCGCACGGCGTCCCCGACCCGGCGCTCGTCGTGCTGGTCGGCGCCGCGGGCGCCGGGAAGTCGACCTGGGCGGCCGCCCGCTACCGGACGGCCGAGATCGTGTCCTCGGATGCGCTACGCGCCGTTGTCGGCAGCGGCGAGCACGACCTGGACGCCTCCGCCGACGCCTTCGCCGTCCTGGACCGGATCGTTGCCGCACGGCTGCGTCGCAAGCTCACCGTGGTGGTGGACACGCTGGGGCTCGACACCCGGCGTCGGCAGGAGTGGCTGGCCTTGGGACGCGCAGCCGGGCTGCCTTGTGTGGCAGTGCTCTTCGACACTCCGCCGCGTCTAGTCCGGGAACGGAACTCGGCCCGTGGGCGACCGGTCCCCGCAGCGGTTCTGGGGCGACAGTTGGCGCGGCTGCCCGCAGTGGCCACCGAGCTGCACGCCGAGGGGTGGCACGTCGTGACGGCCGCACCCGGCTCGGACGAGCAACGCGACGACGGCCCGAGGGGGGGCCGCACCACCGACCCGGCCGACGCACCAGACACGCGCGCCGGGGCCCTCACGCCGCGACAGTCGTCCCTCGGCGTCGAGCTCGTCCTGCAGGTCTCGCGGTTCCCCTGGGCCCAGGAGCCGGCCGCCTGGCTGAGCTCGGTCTGCCTCGCTGCCGACCAGTGCGGGTTCAGCGGTCTGGCGCTCATGGACCACCTGATCCAGATCCCGCAGGTGGACCGCGCCTGGGAACCGATCCCCGAGCCCTGGGTGACGCTGGGGCTGCTCGCGGGCCTGGAGACCGACCTACGCCTGGGCACCCTGGTCTCTCCGGTGACGTTCCGGGCGCCCGGGCTGGTGGCCAAGACCGTCGCCACCCTCGACGTGCTCTCCAGGGGGCGCGCCTTCCTCGGCCTCGGCGCCGGGTGGTGGGAGCGCGAGCACCTGGCCTTCGGGCTGCCGTTCCCGCCGGCGCACGAGCGCCTGGACCTGCTCGAGAGGTCGATCGAGACGATCCGCGCCCTCTGGGGCGCCGGCACCAAGCCCTACACGGGCAGCCGGGTGACCCTCCCTGAAACCACGGCGTACCCGCGCCCCCTGGGGCAGCCCCAGATCATCGTGGGAGGCGGCGGTGAGGCTCGTACGCTGCGCATCGCGGCCGCGCAGGGCGACGCCTGCAACGTTCCGAGCGACCTCGAGACGCTCGACCGGAAGATCGCCGTCCTGCGCCGGCACTGCGCGGCGGTGGGCCGTGAGGCGGGCGAGGTGGCCATCACCGTCCTGGACGTGCCGGTCGTGGGCCGAGACCGGGACGACGCCTGGAACCGCGTGGAGCGGTTGCGAGGCCGCACCTCCGCGGCTGCCTTCGCGGCTCGCCACCACGCGGGGCCGGCCGACAGCCACCGCGACCGCTACAAGGTGCTGGCGGACCGCGGCGTCCGGACGGTGTTCGTGTCGCTTCCCGACCTCGACACCGCAGCGGACGTGGAACGGCTCGGCGACGTCCTGCAGCCTCGCTGACGCGGATGGTCGGCCGGGAGGGCGGCCGGAGCCCGACGCCGTCGCGCGACGTCGGGCTCCGGTCCGGCTCTGGTCGGTTCAGCTCAGGCCGGGGCAGGAACTGCCGCGAGCTGGGTGAGTGCGAACTCGGTGATCCGGACGAGGGCCCGCTTGGCGGACTCCCGCTCGCGGGCGTCCACCGTGATGACGGGGATGTGCGAGGGGATGGCCAGTGCTTCGCGTATGTCGTCAGCTCCGAACTGCTGGGCGTCGTCGAACTGGTTGAGCGCCACGATGAAGGGCAGGCCCTTGGCCTCGAAGTAGTCGACGGCGGCGAAGCTGTCGTCGAGGCGGCGGGTGTCCACGAGGACGACCGCGCCGATGGCTCCCTTGACCAGGTCGTCCCACATGAACCAGAACCGGCGCTGACCGGGGGTGCCGAACAGGTAGAGCACCAGGTTCTCTGCCAGCGTGATGCGTCCGAAGTCCATCGCCACCGTGGTGGTGTGCTTCTGCTGGACCTTCGAGATGTCGTCCTGGCCCTGGGACTCGTTCGTGACCAGGGCTTCGGTGCGCAGCGGGTCGATCTCGGAGACGGCACCAACGAAGGTGGTCTTCCCGACGCCGAAGCCGCCGGCCACGACAATCTTCGTCGAGGCGCTACTGCGGTTAGAGGGCGCGTAGTCCACTGAGTGTCCTTTCGATGAGTTCACGTCGTTCGTCGGTCGTGGTGTTCTCGGAGATGGTGGCGCGGGTCCTGACATGCCCGGCGGAGACCAGGTCCCCGAGCAGGACCCGGGCGACGCCGAGCGGGATGTGTAGCTTGGCGGAGACCTCGGCCACCGACTGCGAGGAGGCCAGGAGCTCGATGATCTTTGCCGAGAGGTCGCCCTCGGGCCAGGTCGCCGTCCGGGCTGAGGGAAGCACCTCGAGGGTGGCCTCGATCGGCAGGTCCACCACGGACTCGGTGCGTCCTGACGTCAGCGCATAGGGCCGGACGAGCCGTGGCCCTGCTGACTCCTGCGGTGCGTCGGTCGCCATCGACTACCCCGTCATCGGCGTCCGGGCAGACGCGTCGATCATCTTGCCGACGCGGTCGACCAGGACGGCCATCTCGTAGCCGACCTGGCCGATGTCGGAGTCCGTGCTCGTGAGCGCCGCCAGGTGCGAGCCGTCTCCCACACTCATCAGCAGCAGGTAGCCGAGCTCCATCTCGATGACGGACTGGAGCACCGAACCGCCCTGGAACAGTCGGGCGGCACCGGAGGCGAGGCTGGCCATGCCCGAGGCGACAGCAGCCATCTGCTCGGCGCGGTCCACGGGAAGCTGCTCGCTGGCGGCCATCGGCAGCCCGTCGGCCGACACGAGGATGGCGTGCGAGACACCGGGGGTGTCGTTGGCGAACCTGGCCACGAGCCAGTCGTACTCGCCCTTCGGCTGGGTCATGGCGTCAGTGGTGAACATCGGCTTCCTCTCGGTGTGTTCCGTCTTGGTTCTCGGTGCGCGCGGTGCTCACACCTCGTTGGTGGCGGTTGAGGTTGCGCCGGATCGTCTCGGGATCGCGTCGCGACGCCGCAGGTGCGGCGTTGGTGGAGGGCTCCTCCACGGCGCCGGGTACCAGCAGGCTGCCTGGTCGACGCTGGGGAAGGCCTGCGGGTGACTCCTGCACGGGCACGGTCTCCTCGATACGGGCGGCGGCGGACCATGCCCGGTCGGCCTCCGAGGTCGACCACGACCCCCCTGAGCTCTGCGAGCCGACAGGCTCGGTCAGCCAGGAGGACATCATGGCGCGGAAGATGGGGGTGTCGTCGCTGCGGGGAGTCCGCCCCGGCGTGCGCTCGGCCTGCACAGCCTGCTGCTGCACAGGCTCGGGCTGAGCGGCCTGCTCCTGCACCCGCTCTGGCTCATCGGCCCGCTCCTGCACAGGCTCGGGCTGCGCGGCCTGCTCGTGCCCAGGCTCGTCCGTCACGGCCTCGGCTTGCCCGGCAGGCTCCGGCATCACCTGCGTCGGCTGCTCGTCCGGGACCTCCTGGACCTGAGCGTCGCGCTGGATGCCGCCCTCAGGGCTGAGGGGCTGCATGGACTGCGGCTCAGGTGCGGCTGTGCCGCGGGCCCTGCGGGCCCCGAAGAAGGACGTGTTGTGGGCCCTCATCGCCGGCCGGACCGACGGCACCGGCTCGCCCAGGACGCTCTGAGCGTCCGGGCTGGCGGTGGCTCCTGGCACACGGGTGGGCAGGACGGTCGACTCCACCCCGAGGACGGTCACCGTAGCCGGGTCCACCGCGACGGACTGTGGCGCCGAGTGCGAGCGCTCCGGGGTCGCGGCAGAGTCTGGGTCGATCTGCACGGTGTCTTGTGCGGGCGCGTCGCTGGTCGCCTCGCTGAGCCACTCGTCCGGCACGTGCAGGGCCCCGGCCTCGGTGCTGCGGGCGTCGAGCTCGGACTCCTCGACGAGAGCCTGCGGCTGCGCGTCCTGGGCGTCGCCAGCCCTGTCCGTGCCGGCCGACAGGTCGGACGTGGAGGCCTCGCTGGGCTTGGCGACCTCGGCCAGCTTGGCGCGGTGGTCGAGCCAGGCGGAGAGGTTGGATGGCATGCGGTAGGACTCCGCCTCCGCCTGTGCCCGTGCGGCCTCGGCCTGAGCCTTCCCACGCCCGGGAAGCCAGCCGGAGAGACGGCCGCCCTTGCCGGAGCCCGAGCCCTTGCCCGAGGGCTGCTCCTGCGTGACCTCGTCCTGGCCGGCGGAAGGTGCGTCGGCGAACTCCCGGTACTCGGTGATTCCGGTCGCGCGGGGCTTGCGCACGGGTAGCCCGGCGGCTGAGCGGGTCTGCGGCGTACCGGTGGACTCTGGGCCCGTTGCCGCCTCGTCCCCGACGACTGCGGCCGGTGAGTCGGCGCCTTCGGAGGAGTCCACCGTGTCGGCTGCACCGACCGGCTCGGGGTCGAGGACGGAGGACGAGGTCGGAGCCGGGGCGGCCGGGAGGTCGCTGTCGGCAGCAACGCCGGCGTCCTCGTGGTGCCCGGTCGCGCTGGTCTCCTTGCCGTTCCGCTCCGCTGCGTGAGCCTCCGTGCCGTTCGTCCCGGGGGCGTGAGCCTCGCTGCCGTTCGTACGGGGCGTGGCCGGTGCGTCACTGGCGTTCACCACGGCGCCGGCGGCGTCGTGGCCGTTCACGGCGGGACGGGCCGGGTCGCCAGGGTCTGCGGCTGCGATGACGGGCTTGACCGCCGGCGGTATGCCGTTGGTCCCCGGGCCGTGAGCGCCGGGCGTGCGGGTGGGGAGCACCTTCTTGGCTGCGCCGGGCAGGGGGCTCGGGGTGGCCCCGCTGGCACCCCTGACGCGCGCCGGCAGACCCGCCTTGGTCGTCCCACCGACCGCGGAGACCGGCGTGGCAGCGGGTGCGACCGCCTCAGCTTCGGTGGCCGCTGCTGCCGCGGCGCGGATCTGTCGCTGCGGGGCGACCGCGGAGTCGGCCAGCAGGGTCGCGGGCAGGTGCACCGACACCGTGATGCCCTGCGTCTCGTCCCCGTTGCGGCGCAGGCGCACCGCGATGCCGTGACGCTTGGCGAGGCTGCCGACGACGAAGAGGCCCATGCGGCGAGCGGTGTCCGCCGTGATGTCTCCTCCGTGGGCGAGCCGGTCGTTGAGGGCGGCAAGGTCACGTGGCGGCATACCCAGCCCGCGGTCTGCGACCTCGATGAGGAGCCCGCCTTCGGGCGTGCGAGCACCGCGGATGGTCACGCGCGTGGTGGGCGGAGAGTATGCCAGCGCGTTGTCGACCACCTCCGCGATGAGGTGGATGAGGTCGGAGCCGACCGATCCAAGCACCTGGTCGTCCGAGGTGTCGCCGATGTCGATGCGCTCGTAGTTCTCCACCTCGGAGACAGCGGCGCGGACCGCATCGGACACAGACACCGATCCGGAGGCGCCCCGGCGGGTCGACGTGCCGGCCAGAACGAGCAGCGAGTCGCTGTTTCGACGCATCCGGGCGGCCAGGTGGTCCAGGCGGAACAGGCTCTGCAGCCGCTTGGGGTCCTCCTCGTCGCTCTCCAGACGCTCGATGAGGCTGAGCTGCTGGTCGATGAGCGAGGTGCTGCGCCGCGACAGGGTCTCGAACATGTGCCCGACCTGGACCCGCAGGCGGGCCTGGTCCCCGGCGAGCGAGAGCGCCTGGGTGTGTAGGTCGTCCACCGCGCGAGCGAGCTGGCCCATCTCCTCCGTGGTGTACACCGGGATGGCGACGAACTCCGGGGGGTCCTCGCCGTCGCGCATGGCGGCGACGGCCTCGGGAAGGCGCTTGTTCGCCACCTCGAGCGCACCCTGGCGCACGACGCGGATGGGGCCGAGGAGGGATCGCATGAGCGCGAAGACCAGGGCCAGGGCTGCCACCAGGGCCGCGACGATCACGATGGCGTTCAGGAACGCGTCGGTGCGGTGGGCCGCCGCACGCGCACGCAGGTTCTGCTCGAGCCAGGTCAGCTCGGTGTCTGTGAGGTCGCTGTACGCCTTGTTGCTCGTCTCGACGCCGGCTCCCAGATCCTGGATCTGCGCCTTGTCGACGTTCTCCTGCTGAAGCGTCGCCCCGCGGCGGCCGTTGTCGTTCAGGAGCTGCCGAACCTGCGTGGTGTCGACAACGCCGGCTGACTGCAGCCGGGACAGCGCCGCCGTCTCGGCTCCGACCTGGCCGATGGCTCGCAGCGTGGCGGCGGAGTCGTTGGTGTTGGCGAGGTGGAGCTGCTGACCGGTCAGCGCCCGCTGCGCGGCGATGGTGTCCTGCAGCGCCACGACGATCTTCGCCGAGGCCGAGTCGTCGCTCAGGCCGAGGTCCGCAACCGCGCTCGACATGAGGGTCGCGATGTTGCCGGACTTGTCGATGACCACGTCCGAGAACCCGTCACGGGTCTTGCCTGAGCGCACGGCCTGGCCCAGCCCGAGGGCTGACTGCGCGCTCGCCTTCACGGACTGCGGGACGCTCGGCGCCTTCATGGCGATGCGGAGGTCCGCTGCCGCCGACTCGTACCGCGTGATGGCCTGGATGACGCCGCCGCCCCCCACGCTCTCGGCGGCCGCCAGCCGCTGGACCGCCAGGTTGTACTCGACGACGGGCCTGATGACCAGGACCGTATCGGCTGCTCGGGACAGCTGCTGTGCGCTCTGGAAGTCGCTCTTGACGCGCAACCCGCCGAAGACGAAGGCCAGCATGACCGGGAGGACGACCGCAGCAGCCAGCTTTCGGCGTAGCGGCCACTGGCTGAAGTACCAGCGACGGGGGACACGGCCAGGCGCCGACTGCAGTCTGGACACGGAGTCACCTTCCTCACGACGAAAACTCGGGCGAACGGCAACATACGGCTGGCTACACATGCCTCGGCTAGACACCGAGGGCGGGTTTGCACGTTTGGCCTCCGCACTGCTGACCGAAGGGACTAGGCCGTGACGGCGGGTCGGCGAGCATAGGCGCACACATCCGGGTATGACGGCTCCCCCGTCGGCTGCTTGCGCTGACGGGACCGGTGTGCCGACAGGGTCAGTGTGCCGACAGGGTCAGCGCAAGGCAGCTGGCGGGTGAGCAGCCCCAGGACCGCACGGCCGGCGCCCGTCAGTGCACCCTGGGCGCGATGACCCGGAAGCGGCTGAATGGCCACTGGGCGCCCTTGTCGCATTGCTCGGTGAGCAGGACCGGAACGCCCCCGACCGGAGTCGGGGGCGTTCGCCGAGCCGCCTATCGGAATCGAACCGATGACCTATTCATTACGAGTGAATCGCTCTGGCCGACTGAGCTAAGGCGGCATGTGCCAGCGGCACGGAGGACGAGTATACGGATCAGGCGGACGATTGCCGAAACGGGCTCCGACGTCGCCTGGCGTCGCCTGGACCGATGGGCGACTCAGCACCTCAGCTTGTCCGGGGGGACCTTTCCCTTGGTGTAGTAGTCGTTGACCGCGCCATCCAGGCAGGAGCTGTGGGACCGCGCGTACGCGGTGTGGCCGTCTCCCTCGAAGGTCAGCAGGCGTGCGTTCGCCAGCTGGTCGCGCAGCCGCACGGACCACTCGTACGGAGTGGCCGGGTCGCGGGTCGTCCCGATCACGACGATCGGCGCACTGCCCTGCGCTGAGATCTTGTGCGGCTTGGCCCCCGACCGCACCGGCCACTCGCCGCAGGGCAGCGTCCCCCATGCCAGCAACGGACCCCACGTCGGTGCTTTGACGGACGCATCCTTGGCTCGCTGCTCGTAGGCCTTGAGGTCGGCAGTGTCCGGGTTGTCCAGACACGAGACGGCGTAGAAGGCCTCGAGGAGGTTGGCGGTGTACCGCCCGTCGGGGTTCCGCCTGGCGTACTGGTCAGCCAGGCTCATCAGCGCCGTGCCGTCGTCCTTCTGCACCACGTCACGCAAGGCCTCGGTCAGGGTGCCCCAGGAACCCTGGTCGTACATCGCCTCGGCGATGCCGGTGGCGGCCCAGCCCTCGGTGAGCTCGCGTACGTTGCCCTGGGTGATCGGCACGGGACGCGAGTCCAGCCGTTTCAGCAAGGAGCGCATGCCGGCCATGACCTCATCCACGGAGCCGCCGAGTGGGCAGTCGCCTGCGTCTACGCAGTCAGCCGCCCACGCCCGGGTGGCCCGCTCGAAGCCCTCTGCCTGTCCGGCTGCGACCTCGGCCGACGTGGCGTCGGGGGGCAGCACCCCGTCGAGGACGAACCGGCCGACACGCTTGGGGAAGAGCCCGGCATACGTCGCTCCGAGGAACGTGCCGTAGGACTTGCCGAGGTAGCTGAGCCTGTCCTCCCCGAGGGCGGCCCGGAGGATGTCCAGGTCCTTGGCTGTGTCGACCGTGGAGATGTGCGCCACCAGCGCGCCGCTTCGGTGCTCGCACCCCTGCGCCAACGCCTGGGCGGAGGCGGCGAAGGCCTGCTCCTCGGCGGGGTCGTCCGGGGTCGGGTCCTGGCCCAGGAAGGTGTCCATCTCCGGATCCGGGAGGCAGTCGACCGGGGCCGACCGCTGGACGCCCCGAGGGTCGAACCCGACGATGTCGAACCGCTGACGCACCGGCTTGCCCACGATGAAGTCCGCTGCCCGCGCGTAGTCCACCCCGGAGGCTCCGGGGCCGCCGGGGTTGACCACGAGGGAGCCGATCCGTTGCCTGGCTTTGGTCGCCCGCATGCGGAGCACCGCGACCTCGATGGAGCCCTTCCCCGGCGCCGCGTAGTCGAGCGGCACCTTCAGCTCGGCGCACTGGGCCGGACCGCACCGGCTCCAGCCGAGCTCCTGCTGGTAGAAGGTCTCCAGCGACTGCTCACCTGGCGGCGGGGTCCGGACAGCGGTGGGCACCGAGGTGGTCGGGGCCTGGTCCGCGTCCCGCGTCAAGGTCGAGCATCCCGACAGTGCGGTCACCACTACCAGGGCACCGGCCGCGAGCGCGAGTGCGCGAGTCGTCATGGTTCGACCGTATCCGGCGCGCCCGAAAGGCGCCGACCGCGCCATGCAGCGCGCATCTAACGAGCCACTCGCAACGAGAGCGCCATGGCCTCGAGCGCCAGCAGCGGCGCGACGTTCAGCCCGATCCTCTCTCGGGCCGTCCCGATCGCGTCCATGGCCATGAGGATCTGCTCCGGGCTCATCGAACGCGCGACGGCCTGCACGGAGGCGAAGCTGTCCTGGTTCACCAGGTCCAGTCCGGCTCCGGTGTGCAGCACCAGGGCGTCACGGTAGACGGAGAGCAGGTCGACCAGCGACCGGTCCAGGACGTCTCGGGCATGGCGCGTGGCGCGCGCCTTCTGCTCCTTCTCCAGGCTGGTGAGCTGGCTGCGGACATGCGGCGGCTGGGTCCGCGCCGACGGGTCGGCGCCGAGCAGCTCCAGGAGCCGCAGCCGCTCGGCCGCGTCACGCTCGTCGGCAGCAGCGCTGGACTCCTCCTCGGCGATCGACGCCAGGTCGGCCGCGGCGGCCACTGCCTCCCCGACCCCCTGGATCCGTCCCGCGAGTGCGACCACGTCCCTACGTCGGATCCGGGCGCCCTCGTCGCGCGCAAGCCTTCGGGCGAGCCCGACGTGGCTCTGTGCGGCCCGGGCGGCATACATCGCCATGGGCAGGTCGATGCCGTCCCGGCGGTGCAGGAGGTCGGCCACGGCCCGTGCAGGGGGGGTACGCAGCCGCACATGCCGCGACCGCGAGCGCAGCGTGATGACGACGTCCTCGACGGAGGGCGCGCAGAGCACCCATACCGTCCGGGGCACCGGCTCCTCGATCGCTTTGAGGAGCGCGTCCGCCGCGCGCTCGGTCAACCGGTCGGCGTCCTCGACGATGATCACCCGCCAGGGGCCGACCGACGGCCGCAAGGCTGACATCGCCGCAAGCTCACGGGCCTGCTCCACCTTGATCGACAGCCCTTCGGTGGCGACGAGGTCGACGTCGGCGTGGGTGCCGTCCATCGCGGTGCGGCACTCCCGGCACTCACCGCACCCGTGGGTCGGGCACTCCAGGGCGGCGGCGAAAGCCCGAGCCGCCACGGAGCGGCCCGAGCCAGGAGGTCCGGTCAGCAGCCATGCATGAGTCATCGCCGTCGGGTCAGCCGCGGCCCGCTGGAGGGTGGCGACCGCCGCCTCCTGGCCGATGACGTCGCGCCAGACGGTCATCACCGCACCACCAGCATCAGCACCGCCAGCACCATCACAGCACCCCGAGCGAGCTGAGGCGGTCCAGGACCTGGGCATGGATCTGCTCCGCCGAGAGCGTGCCGTCGACGACGAGGTACCGCTGGCGGTTCCCTTGGGCCATGGCCAGATAGTGGGCCCTCACGGCCTCGTGGAAGGTGTCCGCCTCGGACTCCAGCCGGTCGTGCACCTCACCGCGACGGCGTCGACCCTCCTGCGCGGAGACGTCGATGACGACCGTCAGGTCGGGCACCAGGTGGTCGACCGCCCACATGTTGAGGTCGTGGATCTCCGGCGCGCCCAGGTCACGGCCGGCGCCCTGGTAGGCGACCGCCGAGTCGGTGTAGCGGTCGGTGAGGACGACATGGCCCGCGGCCAGGGCAGGGCGCAGCACGAGGTCGGCGTGCTGTGCCTTGTCTGCTGCGTAGAGCAGTGCCTCCGCCCGCGGAGTCACGTGTTCACCATGCAGTACGAGGTCCCGAATCTGCCGACCCAGCGAGGTGCCTCCGGGCTGTCGCGTGACGGTGACGTCCCTCCCCCTGGCCTCCAGCGCCTCGCGCAGCAGCGCCACCTGGGTGGACTTCCCCGCACCGTCGCCGCCCTCGAAGGCGATGAGGAGTCCGTCGGTCACGGTGCGAGCCTAGGCCAGCGGTCGGACAGCACCGACTCACCGGTATGCCGCGTGCGCCACGAGCCCACGCGGCATCCCGGTCGAGGTGGTGCCGACGTGCGCGGGCGTCAGGCGAGACCGTGCATCCGGCGGAGCCGGTAGAGCCCGGCCCCGGCGAGGACGAGTCCAAGACCGACCGCCGTGAGCGGCCCGTTCTCCGAGCCGGTTGCCGCGAGCTGCGGGACGGCGCTCGCGGGAGGGACGGGAGCCGCCGGCGAGGGCGCCGGCGCCGCCACCGCCGCAAGGACCCGGAAGTCTGCGAAGCCCACGGCGGTCGGGTTCTCCGCGTCGCCGCACGCGATAACGGCCAGCGCGTCGCCGACGCGAACGAACTCACCGGGGCGCACGGTGGTGGTGAGCGACACGGTCCCATCGGCGGCAGGGATGACGGTCTCGTCGAGGAACGGCTGGTCCAGCTCGCCGTCGCCAGCCAGCACCTCTGCGACCAACGTCCCGGCGGGGCACTTGCCCGAGATGGTCAGCGTGCCGCCGACGTGGACCGATGTGGGGTTCACCGTCACGTGGATCATGTCGAACGAGTCGTCGGCGGCAAGGAAGAACTGGGCGTCCTTCGTGCCGATCGGCGCAGCGTCCGCGTAGCGGAAGCACTCGACGCGTGCGGTGGCCAGGTCGGTGCTGCCGTCGGACAGGTCGAGGCTGACCGAGTAGGCCAGCGTGGCGTCGAGGTCTACGGCGACCTGGTCGAGGACGTCACCGGTCTGGGTGACCGTCACCACGGCAGTGCGGCTGCCGTCGGTGCAGGTTCCCGATGCCCGCAGCGGCTCGTCGACGAAGGCGACGTCCTGAGGCGAGAGCGTGATCGTGGTCTCCGCGGCCTGCGCAGGACCGGCGAAGATCAGCGCGCCGGTGAAAGCGAGCGCCGCGGCGCCGGCAGAGGTGCGGATACGGGCGGACAGCATGGATTGACCTCGCAGAGAAAAAAGTAGGTGGGACCCCTTCCGGCGCGAGCGTATCGGGGGCCAGCGACCGGAGCGGGCGAAATCCGGAGAACCGTCGCTCAAGGGGCACAGCGGGCGGTGCGCAAGGGGGCCAGGGCCTGCTGCGACGCGGCCGTGGGAAAGGCGAAGGGCACCTCGGTGTGGGTGAACCGGACCGGCACCGTGGTGACCGAGCCCGCGACAGTGGCCGTCCGCAGGGCAGTCGCCAGGGTGAGGACCTCCGTCAGGCCGAGCCCCTCGTCCCGTCGCAGCCTGGGCGCCACGGTCCACGCCGCCTGCTGGGCGCTCGCCGGGCTGACCAGCCGCTGCCTCAGCTGACTGAGCACCTGAGCGGCGTGGTCGGTGCGCGTTGGGTCCGACGCCGGGTCCGGGACCCATCGCCCGTTGAGCTGGACCTCCGGGTGGCGTGAGCGCACCCAGGCGAGGGCTCCGCGTCCGTCCAACCGATGGCGCCCAGCCGTCGGCAGGGCCAGCCGCGCCTGCCGGTCGCGCATGGGGGCGTCCGTGTGCACGTCCACCCCCCCGGTGCGGTCCACTGCGTCGATGAGAGCGCGGAAGTCGGCGATGACGACGTGGTCGACGCCGATCCCGAGATCCTGGCACATGCTGTCCACGATGGCCTGCGGGCCGTCATGCAGGGCCAGGCCGAGACGGTGAGCCTTCTGACGGTCCGCCCCTACGTACAGATCTCTGGGGATGGAGAGGAGGCGCGGTCGCCCCCGCTTCGGCACACGCAGGACCAGGACGAGGTCGGCGCGCTCACCGGTCGCCTGCGCGCTGTCGCGGTACAGACGGCTGTCCGGCCCGTCGAGCCGTTCCCGCGAGTCTGACGCGAGCAGCAGGTAGGTGGCGCCGTCACCGGAGCCCGGTACGTCCACCGAGATGGCGGGCATCCGATGGACCAGCAGCAGTCCGTCACCGACGACGGCCGACACGGCGGTGAGCGCCACGAGCAGCACGGTGCCCACCCAGCGAGCGACCCACCGCGCCGATCGGGGCGCCGGTCCGACGCCGCCGCCCGCACCGACGGTTGGGCTCCGACCGGGCGGTGGGGAGGAGGGCACAGCGACCCAGTGTGGACCACCGAGGTCTGTCGGGGGTCAGGAGTCCTGGCGGTCGGCGTTCGCGTGGATCGCGTCGCGGACGTAGTACGCCATGCCGGGGCGCAGCTCGTCGTACGTGGCGGTGAAGCGTGGGTCGCTCACGTAGAGGTCACCGAGACCCCGGTGGACCTCCGGCGGGCAGTCGTAGAACCGCTCGTCGATGTGTCGTCGATGGAGCTCCGCGGCGTCCATCGCGGCGCGGCTCGTCGGGGGCTCCCCGGCATCGATGGCGGCGAAGAACGCCGCATGGATGGAGTCGGACTCCTCCTTGACGCGTTCCCAGTCCTGCTTGGTGAACCCCGCGGTGCGCTGGCGGGACTGCTTCCAGGCATCCGTGTCGCCCCAGCGGTCCTCGGCCTCCGCCTGGCTGTCGTTGAACCCCTCGCCGAAGAGCTCCTTGAGCTCCTCCGGGGTGGCCGGCTGGTTGTCCATCTCTCTCTCCAGTGCTCGGTCGATGGCGGTGACGAGGTCCTGCAGCTCCTCCAGCCGGTGGGCCACTACCGCCCGCTGCCGCCGTAGGTGCTCGACCACGCTCTGGGGGTCCTGCAGCAGCAGCGCGACGTCCTCGAGGGTGAAGCCGAGCCGGCGATAGACGACGACGTGCTGCAGGCGGGTGACGTCCGCGTCGGTGTAGAGCCGGTAGCCGGAGGCAGACCGCTCGCTGGGCCGCAGGAGGCCGATCTCGTCGTAGTGGTGGAGCGTGCGGACCGTGATGCCGAGCTGCTCGGCGACCTGGCCCACCGTGAGCATCCTGACGTCGGTCCTCCGGGTCATGTCACCACTGTGACGCCTGACGTGGCGTGAGGGTCAAGCCCCTTCCGGCTCAGTGCCAGCGGTCGTCGTGCACCCCACCGGGGATGTCGGCGGTCGGGTCGTACGGGAGGCGGCTGAACCGGAAGGAGCCGAGGTCGAGGTGGCTGACGGCTCCGCGAGCGTCACGAACCACCACCAACGGCTCCCCCTCGTGATAACCGTCGAGCCCGACCCAGCCGGACCCCGTGGGCCGGAACCGGGACCCGCGGCGGACTCCCGGCTCACCGAGCACCACGTGCCCCTCACCAGCCAGCCGCAGCGTGTACGCAGTGGTCCCCCAGTACCAGTCGCCCACCAGCTCCAGAGCGCTGACCTGGGCCTCGTCGGCCGTCCACGGCGTGGGCAGCACCGGCTCACGGTCGGCGAGGATGTCGAGCAGGTCCTTCGTGACGGTCGTGGACATGCCGGAAGTGGCGTTGGCGAACAGCACGCAGCCGTCCCCGCTGTCCCGGTTGACGCGGAGCGTGGCGAGGAACCCCGGCATCGAACCGCCGTGCCCCGCCCACCTCGCTCCCTCCAGGTTCCACACCTGCCACCCCAGGCCATGAGCCGCCGCCCAAGGCAGCCCGGGGTTGTCGTTGACCGCCACCGGAAGGCACATCTCCTCGAGCGTGGCTCCGTCGAGCAGGCCACTGGTGTCACCGGCGAGGAAGGCAGCCCAGCGGCTCAGGTCCTCGACCGTCGACCACAGCTGTCCGGCCGGCGCCATGGCGCCCGCGTCATGCTCCGGCTCGACGTGCAGCAGGTCGGCAAGAGGATGGACGCCCCACCCGGACGCGGCAGGCGGGACCGGTCGCGGCGTCGTCCGCGACATGCCCAACGGCTCCAGGAGCTCCGCCTGAAGGACCGCTTCCCACGGCTGGCCGCGTAGCCGGCAGACCAGCTCGCCCAGCACCGCGTACCCGATGTTGGAGTAGTGGAAGCGTGCCCCCGGACGGAAGCGCAGCTGCGGTGCACTCGCCAGCAGGTCGGACCAGCCCGCCCCGGCGGTGCGCTCCCACCAGGGTCCGGCGGTCTCCGCCTGCAGGCCGGAGGTGTGGGACAGCAGCTCGGCAAGCCTGACCTGGCCGAAGGCGGTGTCGGCGGTCTCCGGCAGGTGCGTCGCCACCACGTGGTTGAGCTCCACCAAACCCTCGTCGCGCAACCGCATGACCAGGACGCCGACGAACGTCTTCGTGATGGAGCCGATCCGGTACTGGGTGTCGGAGGTCGGTGGCGCCCCGCCTGCCCGGCCGTCCACCATCCCCGCGCCGTCCGCCCAGACCAGCCGGCCGCCGCGGACGAGCCCGGCGACCACGGACGGCAGGCGCTGCTGGGACTGCTCCGTGGCCAGGCGCAGGCCGAGCTGCCTCACCGTGCCGGGGTCGAGCGCCACCGGGTCACGCCTTCCGGGCTGTCGCCGCGCTGACCGCCTTCTTCGTCGGCGCCTGGGCGGCGCCCTTCGTGGTGGCAGCCTTCGCAGCACCCTTGGTCGCAGCGGACTTCGTCGTCGACCTCGTGGTCGCCTTGGTGGTCGACTTCGTCGCGGCCTTCTTCGTGGTGCGCTTGCGCGTGACCGGACCCTTCGCCCGCTTCTCGGCCAAGAGCTCGGCACCACGCTCGGGGGTGATCGACTCCGGGTCGTCGTCCTTGCGCAGCGTCGCGTTGGTCTCGCCGTCGGTGACGTAGGCGCCGAAGCGGCCGTCCTTGACCAGCATGGGGCGGCCCGACACCGGGTCGTCGCCGAGCTCCTTCAGCCGGGCGGCAGCGGCACGCCCGCGTTGCTTCGGCTGGGCATAGATCGCCAGCGCCTCCTCGAGGGTGACGTCGAACAGCTGCTGCTCGGACGCTAGGGAGCGAGAGTCCGTCCCCTTCTTCAGGTAGGGCCCGTAGCGACCGTTCTGGGCCGTGATCTCCACGCCCTCCGGGTCGGTGCCGACGACGCGCGGCAGGCTCAGCAGCTTGAGCGCGGTGCCGAGGTCCACCGTGGCGAGATCCATGTCCTTGAAGAGGCTGGCAGTCCGCGGCTTCAACTTGTTCTTGCCCTTGAGCGCCGCGGACTCCTCGTCCAGGACCTCGGTGACGTACGGGCCGTACCGTCCGGCCCTCGCGACGATGTCGCGTCCGGTGGCCGGGTCCTGCCCAAGGACCCGCCCGTCGTCGGCGGACTGCTCCAGCAGCTCGCGAGCCCTGGCCGGCGTCATCTCGTCCGGGGCGATGTCGTCGGTGATGGTCGCGCGCCGGGGGGCCTCGCTGGCGCCGCTCGTCATCTCGCCCGTCTGCGGGTCGACGCCCTGCGGGACCGTCTCCTCGACGTACGGCCCGTAGCGGCCGACGCGGACGACGATGCCCTCACCGATGGGGATCGTCGAGATCTCCCTGGCGTCGATGTCGCCGAGGTCGTCGACGAGCTGCTTGAGCCCGTGGCCGGCGCGCGAGGCGGCACCATCCGGCCGCGCGTCCGGCAGGCCGTCGCCGAAGTAGAACCGCTCGAGCCACTCGGCCCGCCGCTCGTCACCCCCAGCGATGCGGTCCAGGTCCTCCTCCATCGACGCGGTGAAGTCGTAGTCCACGAGCTCGGTGAAGTGCTCCTCCAGCAGCCGGGTGACGGCGAAGGCGAGCCAGGTGGGGACGAGCGCCGAACCTCGCGTGGTGACGTAGCCCCGGTCCTGGATGGTGCCGACCGTCGAGGCGTACGTCGACGGGCGGCCGATCCCCTTCTCCTCCATGGCCTTGACCAGCGTCGCCTCGGTGTAGCGCGGTGGGGGCGTCGTCTCGTGGCCGTCGGGGTCCGCCCGGACCACGGTGAGGCGGACGCCCTCACTCAGCTTGGGCAGCCGTCGCTCCTCCTCGGCCTCGGCGGCCTTGGACGCCCGCTCCTCGTCCCGTCCCTCCTCGTACGCGGCGAGGAAGCCGCGGAAGGTGATGACGGTGCCGGACGCGCTGAACTCGACGACCCGGCCGTCCTGCAGCGTGCCGCCGAGCTTCACGGTCGCGGTGGAGCCCCTGGCGTCAGCCATCTGGGAAGCCACCGTGCGCTTCCAGATCAGCTCGTAGAGGGCGAACTCGTCACCCCGCAGCTCGCCGGCGACCTGGGCGGGGGTGCGGAAGCGGTCACCTGCAGGGCGGATGGCCTCGTGCGCCTCCTGCGCGTTCTTGACCTTCTTCTCGTAGAGGCGAGGGCTGTCGGGGACGTAGTCGGCGCCGTACAGGTCGCGGGCCTGCTGGCGAGCGGCCGTCAGCGCGGCCTCCGACAGCGTGGTGCTGTCGGTGCGCATGTAGGTGATGTACCCGTTCTCGTACAGTCGCTGGGCCACACGCATGGCGTTCTTCGACGACAGCCGGAGCTTGCGCGACGCCTCCTGCTGGAGGGTGCTGGTGGTGAACGGCGCGGAGGGTCGGCGGGTGTAAGGCTTCTCCTGGACCCCCGTGACCTGGACCTGGGCGGTGAGCACCTGCCTGGCGATGGAGGTCGCGGTCGCCTCGTCGAGGTGCACCACCGAGGGGGCCTTCAGCGTCCCGTCGTCGTTGAAGTCCCGCCCCACGGCGACGCGGTTGCCGTCGACGCTGCTCAACCGGGCAGTGAACTGGTTCGCCGGACCGTCGGGCGTGAAGTCACCCTCCACGTCCCAGTAGGAGGCCCGCACGAACGCCATACGCTCGCGTTCGCGCTCCACGACGATGCGCGTCGCCACGGACTGCACGCGCCCTGCGGAGAGCCCCGCCTTGACCTTCCGCCACAGCACAGGGCTCACCTCGTAGCCGTACAGGCGGTCGAGGATGCGACGGGTCTCCTGGGCGTCCACCAGCGCCACGTCGAGGTCCCGTGTGCTCGAGGCCGCCCGCTGGATGGCCTCTTTGGTGATCTCGTGGAAGACCATCCGCTTGACCGGCACCTTCGGCTGGAGCACCTCCAGCAGGTGCCAGGCGATGGCCTCGCCCTCTCGGTCCTCGTCTGTCGCGAGGTAGAGCTCGTCGGCGTTCTTCAGCAGCCGCTTGAGCTCGGAGACCTTCTTCTTCTTGTCCGAGTCGACGACGTAGTAGGCCTCGAACCCATGGTCGACGTCCACGCCGAACTTGCCGAACGGCCCCTTCTTGATGTCCGCGGGCATCTCCGAAGGGGTGGGGATGTCGCGGATGTGCCCCACGGACGCCTCGACGTCCCAGTCCTTGCCGAGGTAGCCGCCGATCGTCTTGGCCTTCGCCGGCGACTCTACGATGACGAGCTTTCGCCCAGTACTCACGATCCTTCTTCCTCTGTCCTGCTTCCATGTGCTGCGGATTCGTCGCAGCGTGGACATGGCAACGCCGACGACGGTAGCCGAGGCGGTCAAGTCCGTGGTCGGGGGTCTCGTCGTCGACGGCGCTCGGTAGGGGGAGGACGTTCCGTCCCCAGGCGGGGCGCGAACAGCCTGGTTGAAACTTCAATAACCTGCTAGGATCACCATATGAGCGAGACGACCGCCCCTAGCCGCCAGCCCGTGCTCTACCTGAGCCACGGTGCGCCTCCGCTGGCTGACGACCAGGTCTGGACGCGTCAGCTGTCCCGCTGGTCGAGGGACTTCGGCAAGCCCGCCAACATCCTCATGGTGTCCGCCCACTGGGAGGAGGCCCCGCTCTCCCTGAGCGCCACCTCCGGCGACGTGCCCCTCCTCTACGACTTCTGGGGCTTCCCGCGCAAGTACTACGAGGTGACCTACGCCGCGCCTGGCGCCCCGCAGCTTGCGGCCGACGTCGCCAAGCTCGTGCACTCTACGACCACTCCGGTGCACCGGGACGAGACTCGCGGCCTGGACCACGGTGCCTATGTGCCGCTCGTCGAGATGTACCCCGAGGCAGACGTCCCGGTGCTGCAGATGTCGATGCCCACGCTCGACCCGCGGGCGCTGTTCGACCTGGGCCGCAAGCTTGCACCGCTGCGCGACGCCGGCACCCTCATCGTCGGCTCGGGCTTCACCACGCACAACCTGCGCTGGTTCGACCCCAGCGCCGGTCCGGACGCCGAGCCGCCCACGCCCTCCACGGAGTTCGACAGCTGGGCGGCGGAGGCGCTGGAGCGCCAGGACGTGGACGCCATCCTCGACTTCATGCACAAGGCCCCAGCCGCGCGCGAGGCGCACCCGCGGACCGAGCACTGGGCCCCGCTCTACGTCAGCCTCGGCGCCGCCTACGAGTCGGGGAGCCTCGACAACGAGAGCGTCATCGACGGCTTCTGGTTCGGTCTGAGCAAGCGCTCCTGGCAGTTCGCCTGACATCGAGGCCACGGCCGCCTGCGGCGGTCGCCCTGGCCTGAGACGATGCCGGGCGTGAAGGAGCTCCCCGGCTGGGTCCGTTGGCTGCTGGTCGGGCGCTTCGCGTCCGCGCTGGGGTTGATGGCCTGGGTCTTCGTTCCCCTCTACCTCGTCTCCGACCGCCGGCTGAGTGCCTCCGCTGCTGGTGCCGTGGCTGCCGTCTGGGGACTGGGACTGGTCGTCGGGAACCTCCTCGGCGGAGCCGTCGGTGACCGCCTCGGGCTGCGGCGTACCCTCGCGGTCGCCTCCTTCGCGTCCGCAGTGGGGTGCCTTCTCGTGCCCGTCACACCGACGTCCGGCCTTGCCGCGCTGCTCGCCTTCATGGGCGCCCTCGAAGGCGTCGGGCGTCCGGTCTCCTTCGCCCTGGTCACCAGCGCCATGCCCTCCCAACACCGTCGCCAGGCAACTGCCTGGATGCGCGCCGTGAACAACGCCGGGACCGTCCTGGGACCGCCACTCGGCGGGCTCCTCGCGGCTCACCACTTCGGCTGGGTCTTCGTCATGGACGCAGCGGCAAGCCTGCTGATGCTCGCGGTCGTGCTCGCAGTGGTGCCGGCGGCTGCGACGGTCGCGCTCGGGGCGCAGGCGCCGAAGCGCCTGCTCGACGCCCTGCGCCGGGACCCGCTGTTCGTGAGGGTCCTTCTCACCGTGGTCGTGGCCGACACGGCGTACCGCTTCGCCTACTCGGCCGTCCCGTGGCAGCTCCGGGCGCTCGGCGCGGCGCCGTGGGTCTACGGAGTCACCATCTCGCTCAACTGTGCTCTCATCGTGCTGTTCGAGCCATGGCTCGCCCACCGCCTGCGGGGGCGCTCGCCGGAGGTGCTCATCGGTCTCGGCTTCGCCTTGGTGGGGATCGGCTGGCTGATCGTCGCGCCGTCACCGCGGACCGCCACCGTGCTAGTGGCGGTCGCCGTGGTGACCGCCGGGGAGATGCTCTACAAGCCGACGGCCACCGCGCACGCCGCCGACCGTGCACCTGAGGGGATGCACGGCCGGTACCAGAGCCTCTACGGTGCCGCGTCGATCGGTGGCACCGTGCTGGCAGCACCGCTGGCCGGCGCCTTGTTCCAGGTCGACTCCCGACTCATGTGGGTGGCCGGGGGCCTGCTCGCGCTGACCGCCGCCGCGGGACTGCGGGTGAGGGGACGCACGGCTCACCGGCGTGCCGGTTCATTCAGCTGATGTCGTCGTCCTGGCCGTCGAGCGCGTCGAAGGCGTCCTTCGCCTTCCCCTGACCGAGGTCCACCTTGTCGGCGTACTGGCCCCCCGTCCTGTCGTCGACGAGGTCGCCGGCCTTGTCGACGCCCTCGCCGACCGCCTGGCCCTGACCGTCCACCAGCTCGGTCACCTTGTCTTTGATGCTGTCGAAACCGCCCATCAGAGCTCCTCACTGTCGCACGGGTCCCGCATGTCGGGACCGGTCTGTCACCGCGTCGCGGTGCATCTTGAAGGAGTGCGGCAGCCGCCCCGTGTGACGGCGACGGTCACCGGCGGTCGCCCATCGGCGTCCTCAGTCGCTTCGTCAGTAGCGTCCTCAGGTCGCGTCGTCGGTCGCGCCCTCAGTCGCGTGCTCAGTGGCCGCCGGGATGGCGGCGGGGTCCCGGCCGGGTGGCGTCCTCCTGCGCGGGCTCCACGTGGGCCGGTACCACGATCGGCTTCAGCCGAGCCCAGACCAGGAACACCGCGGCTGCGGCGGCCAGGACCAGACCGGTCCAGAGGTTGGCGTTGACGCCCCCGGTCTTCTCCGGCTCGTGCGCGCCGAGAAGTCCAGCCAGGGTGAGGATGACGCCGTACAGGCCGAGGAGCGCACCGATGATGTTGCGGATGTCGAAGGCACCGGCGGTGTGCTGCGACGCGGTCGAGTCAGCCGTGTCGGCCGGGGCGTTCGTGGTCGGGTCGGACATGTGCTTCCTCCGTCAGAATGCGAAGTTGAGGACGAGGACCATGACCAGCGCTATGCCGGCCAGGGGAAGGGTGCGCTGGAACCAGGGCAGGGCCGCCTCCTCTGGGTCGACCAGGTCCTCACGCGGAGTCTCGGAGTACACCAGACCCTTGAGCTCGGCGGCCGGCTTCGGCGCGGTCGCCAGTGACACGGCATACGAGACCACGATGTCGACGACGAACGCTGTGGAGGCGGCCACGAAGCTGGCCCCTTGGCCGGAGAGCGGGATGACGCCTCGGCTGGCAGAGCCGAACGCGTCCTCGCTGAGGAAGGCGACCGCCACTGCGGACAAGGTGCCGCTCGCGAGCCCGACCCATCCGGCCGTCGGGGTCATGCGCTTCCAGAACATGCCCAGGATGAACGTCGCGAACAGGGGCGCGTTGAAGAAGCCGAACAAGGTCTGCAGGTAGTCCATGACGTTGGAGAAGCTGCTCGCGATCGACGCCGTGAAGATCGCGATGACGGTCGCCGCGACCGTCGCCAACCGGCCGATCCGCAGGTAGTAGTCGTCGCTGTGGTCCTTGCGGATGTAGCGCTGCCACAGGTCGTAGCTGAAGACGGTGTTGAACGCGGAGATGTTGGCTGCCATCCCGGCCATGAAGGCGGCGAGGAGGCCCGCGATCGCCAGCCCCAGCAACCCGTTCGGCAGCACGTCCCGCATGAGCAGCAACAGCGCGTCGTTGTACTTCACGCCCTGTCCCGACGCACCGCCGGCCGGGTGCCCGCCTCCCTTGAGGTCGACCATCTCCTTGACGAGCACAGCGGAGACCATGCCGGGGAGGATGACGATGAAGGGCACGAACATCTTCGGGAAGGCGCCGATGATCGGTGTCTTGCGTGCGGCGGAGATTGACTTGGACGCCATCGCGCGCTGCACCTCGACGAAGTTCGTCGTCCAGTACCCGAAGGACAGCACGAACCCCAGGCCGAACACGATGCCGACCACGGAGAGGAACCCCGAACCGAACCCCGACAGGGCCTGGCCAGGCCACGACTCGAGCTGTTGGCCCGCGGGGGCCACCTTCGCGCCGCCTGGAGCGGAGCCGGCGAACGAGGTGATCTTCTCCTTCAGGCCGCCGTACCCACCCACGCGGTGCAGCCCGATGAGAGTGAGGGGCAGCAGCGAGGCGACGATGACGAAGAACTGCAGGACCTCGTTGTAGATCGCGGCCGACAGCCCGCCCAGGGTGATGTAGGACAGCACGATCGCGGCCGCCACCAGCAGGGCGACCCACAGCGGCCACCCGAGCAGCGCGTGGACGATGGAGCTCAGCAGGTAGAGGTTGACGCCCGCGATGAGCAGCTGCGCCAGGGCGAAGCTGATGGCGTTGACGAGGTGCGCGCCGGTCCCGAACCGCCGGAACATGAACTCGGGGACCGACCGCACCTTCGAGCCGTAGTAGAAGGGCATCATCACCACGCCGAGGAACAGCATGGCCGGGATCGCCCCGACCCAGAAGTAGTGCACGGTCGGCAGGCCGATCTCCGCGCCGTTGGCCGACATCCCCATGATCTCCACGGCCCCCAGGTTCGCCGAGATGAACGCGAGCCCCGTCACCCAGGCAGGCAGTGACCGGCCCGAGAGGAAGAAGTCGATCGAGTCCGAGACCGATCGCCGGGCCAGGAAGCCGATGCCGAGCACGAACGCGAAGTACAGCCCTACGAGGAGGTAGTCGAGCCAGTTCGCGTCGATGAGGGGCTGGACCGCCGGGACAAGAGGTGCGAGGCGAGACATCGGCGGCTCCTGGGCAGTGCGGCGGCTGACCGTCCCAACCTAGGGCGTATGCCGTGGGTCGGCACCTTCGAGCGCCCCCCGCCCAGAGGGGTCAGCTGCCGTCAGTGCCTGCTCCGCAGCGATCCGTGGCAGGTGTCAGCCGGCGTGTCACCCGGCAGGGTCAGTGGCAGGCGTGAGCCGGCAGCGTCAGTGACCGGCCAGGGCGGGCGCCGGGGAGTCACCCGTGTCGACGTCCACGGCGGCCCCGCTGAACTGCGCGGCGTACAGCTCGGCGTACGCACCGTCGTGAGCCAGCAGGTCGGCGTGCGAACCCTTCTCCACGATGCTTCCGTCGTGCATGACGAGGATGACGTCGGCGTCACGGATGGTGGAGAGGCGGTGGGCGATGACGAAGCTCGTCCGGTCGTGGCGCAGCGCCGACATGGCCTGCTGCACGAGCAGCTCGGTGCGTGTGTCGACGGAGCTCGTCGCCTCGTCGAGGATGAGGAGGGCGGGGTCGGCCAGGAATGCGCGAGCGATGGTGATGAGCTGCTTCTCACCGGCGCTGATGTTGCCGCCCTCCGCGTCGAGCACCGTGTCGTAGCCGCCTGGGAGCGAGTGCACGAACCGGTCCACGTAGGTGGCGCGCGCCGCTGCCAGCACCTCCTCCTCGGAGGCGCCGGGGCGGCCGTAGGCGATGTTGTCCCTGATCGTGCCGCCGAAGAGCCACGTGTCCTGCAGAACCATGCCGATCTGGGAGCGCAGGGTGTGACGCGACAGCGCCGTGATATCCGTGCCGTCCAGGGTGATACGGCCGGCGTCGAGCTCGTAGAACCTCATGACGAGGTTCACGAGAGTCGTCTTCCCTGCCCCGGTCGGCCCGACGATGGCCACGGTCTGGCCCGGCTCGACCGTGAGGTCGAGGTGCTCGATCAGCGGGTGCGAAGGGTCGTACGAGAAGGACACGTCCTCGAAGGCCACCCGCCCGCGCGTTCCCTCCAGGATGGCGGGAGAGCCGGGGTCAGGACGCTGCTCCGAGGCGTCGAGGACCTCGAAAACCCTTTCGGCAGAGGCCACTCCGGACTGCAGCAGGTTGGCCATCGACGCCACCTGCGTCAGCGGCTGGGTGAACTGCCGCGAGTACTGGATGAAGGCCTGCACGTCGCCCAGGCTCATCGAGCCGCTCGCCACCCGCAGCCCACCGACCACCGCGATGACGACGTAGTTCAGGTTTCCGATGAACATCATGGTCGGCATGATGATGCCGCTGATGAACTGCGCCCCGAAGCCGGCGGCGAAGAGGTCGTCGTTCTTGGCCCGGAAGGCCTCGCGCACCTCGTGCTGACGACCGAAGACCTTGACGAGCTGATGGCCGGTGAAGGCTTCCTCCACAATGCCGTTGAGCTCCCCGGTGCTCTTCCACTGCTGGACGAAGTGCCGCTGCGAGCGCTTCCCGATCGCCGTGGTGACCAGCATCGACACGGGGATGGTCACGAGGGCGATCACGGCCAGGAGCGGGGAGATGTACAGCATCATGGCAACCATCGCCACGACCGTCAGCAGGGACGTGAGCAGCTGGCTGAGCGTCTGCTGGAGGCTCTGAGCGACGTTGTCGATGTCGTTGGTGACCCGGCTGAGGAGCTCTCCTCGCGGCTGTCCGTCGAAGTAGGGCAGGGGAAGCCGGTTGAGCTTGTCCTCGACGTCGCGACGCAGCCCGAAGACGGTCCGGTTCACGGCGCCGGTGAGGATCCACCCCATCGCCCAGGACAGCAGGCCGGCGGTCACGTAGATGGCCAGCACCAGCAGGAGCACTCGGCCCACGGCGCCGAAGTCGATCCCGGACCCCGGAACGAGGTCGTGCATCCGGGCGACCATGTCGGCGAACGTGTCGTCTCCACGAGCGCGCAGGCCCTGGACGACTTCGTCGCGGGTAGCCGTCGCGGGCAGCTGTCGGCCGACGACGCCGGCGAAGATGAGGTCCGTGGCGCGACCGAGGATCTTGGGCCCGACCGCGTTCAGCGCCACACTGGCGACGGCCAGGCCGAGCACGGCGTACAGGGAGGTGCGTTCGGGACGGAGCAGGCCCAGGAGGCGCCGCGCCGAGGGCCCGAAGTTCTGGGACTTCTCGGCCGGCACTCCGGCACCCATCATGGGTCCGTGCCGCTGGCCGGCGCGTGCGCCTGGTCCTCGGCGGGCCTCCGCGGCCTTCTCCTCGGCCGTCTTCACACCTTCGCTCATGACTGCTCGCCTCCCCACTCGCTCACGACTGCTCGCTCCCCCGCCCGCTCTGCGCCTCGATCGTTAGCCGGTGTGCGGACTCCCGTGTCCCGCCTGTGCCGCCGAGTCATGCCGCCGCCCCCTGCGCCGAACGCTGTGACTCGACGATCTCGCGGTACGTCGCGCAGCTGTCCAGCAGCTCGTCGTGCGTCCCACTGCCGACGACGGTGCCGTCCTCGAGGACGACGATGTGGTCGGCGTCGATGATGGTCGAGACCCGCTGCGCCACCACGACGACAGCAGCGTCACGCGTGACCGGCCTCAGCGCCGACCGAAGCCTCGCGTCGGTCGACAGGTCGAGGGCCGAGAAGCTGTCGTCGAAGAGGAACACCTCGGGTTTGGCCACGAGCGCACGCGCGATGGCGAGCCGCTGCCGCTGGCCGCCGGACACGTTCGTGCCGCCTTGGGCGATCGGGGAGTCCAGGCCGGCCGGCATGGCGCGGACGAAGTCGTCCGCCTGCGCGATCCGCAGCGCCTCCCACAGCTCCTCGTCGGTCGCCTCCGCATCGCCGTACCGCAGGTTCGACGCCACGGTGCCCGTGAACAGGTATGGCTTCTGGGGTACCAGCCCGATCCTGGACCACACGTCCTCCAGGGCGGCCTCCCTGACGTCGACGCCGCCGAGCAGGACGGCGCCGCCGGTGACGTCGTACAGCCGGGGCACCAGGGACAGCAACGTGGACTTGCCGGCACCCGTGCTGCCGATGACCGCGGTCGTCCGTCCCGGTTCGGCGACCAGCGAGACCCCCTGGAGCACAGGGACATCCGCGCCCGGATAGCGGAACTCGACCTCCCGCAGCTCGAGCGTCACGCCGGTGACGGGCAGCGGCGTAGGCGTGGGCGGCTCGACCACCGTCGCTCCCGTGTCCAGCACCTCGGCGACCCGGCCGGCCGAGACCGTGGCGCGAGGGATCATCATCGACATGAAGGTCGCCATCATCACCGACATGAGGATCTGCATCAGGTAGCTCATGAACGCGGTGAGCTCGCCCACCTGCATCTGGCCGCTGTCCACCCGCTTGGCTCCGAACCACAGGACGGCCACGGTGGAGGCGTTGAAGATCAGCATCACGATCGGGAAGATCATGGCCATCAGCCGCCCCACTGCCAGCGCGGTGGCCGTGTACTGAGTGTTCGCGTCCGCGAACCGCGCCCGCTCGTGGTCCTCGCGCACGAAGGCCCGCACCACGCGGATCCCGGTGATCTGCTCCCTGAGCACCCGGTTCACCCAGTCGACCGACTCCTGCATCATCCGGAAGCTCGGGATCATCTTGCGGATCACCAGAGCAACCGACAGCGCCAGGAGCGGCACGGCGACGGCGACGAGCCACGAGAGCCCGACGTCCTCACGAAGCGCCATGACGATGCCCCCCACCATCATGATCGGCGCCGAGACCATCATCGCCGCGCCCATGAACACGACCGTCTGGACCTGGGTCACGTCGTTGGTGTTCCGCGAGATCAGCGTGGGAGCGCCGAAACGTGACACCTCCTGGGCGGAGAAGTCGCCCACCTTGGCGAAGATGCCCGCACGCAGGTCGCGTCCGAGCCCCGCGGCGGATCGGGCTCCGAGGTAGGTCGCCGCGACGGTGGCGACGATCTGCACGAGGGACACGGCGAGCATCCACCCACCCGTGCGCACGATGAAACCGGTGTCCCCCTTCGCGACGCCCTCGTCGATGATCTTGCCGTTGAGGCTCGGCAGGTACAGCGAGGCGATCGTCCCCACGAGCTGCAGCGCCACGAGGACGACGACGAGGCCGCGGTACGGCCTCAGGTACTGGCGGATGATGCGGATGAGCACTACTTCTTCCCCCTGCTGGTCTTGGCTTCGCTGTCCTGCCCCGGACAAGTGCTGGTGTTCTGTCCGGGGCGAGTGCTGATGGCTTCCCCCGGACGAGTCAGTACCCCGTGCAGGATGACGTCGACGATCTCCTCGGCGCTGCTTCCTCGGCTCGCGAGCATCGGATGCACGCTGGACATCGTCATCATCCGCAGGTATCCGACGACGCTGGCGGCAGGCAGGCGCAGCCGCGTAGCGTCCTCGCCGATCAGCCTCTCGAAGTCACCGTCGATCTCGGCCGTGGCGCGCTCACGGTCGTGCAGGTGCTCACGGGCGCTCGGTCGGCCCATGGGCTGGCCCGTGGAGCTCAGCACGGTCATCAGCGTGAAGATCCCGGTGAGGTGCTGCTGCATGACCCGGACGCCGGCTGCGAGCCGGGCACGCAGCTCCAGCCGGCAGTCGATCCGGCTGAGCTGCTCATGCAGGCCGCTGGTGTCGAACGCCTTCCCGATGCACGCCTGGATCAGCTGGTCCTTACCGTCGAACACCCGGAAGATCGTGCCCTCCGCGATGCCGGCCGCCTCGGCGATCTCCCGCGTGCTGACAGCACGGCCCTTGTCCCTCAACAACGGGATGGTCACCGCGACGATGGCTGCCCGGCGGTCGTCGGGAGCCATCGCCGGGGCGCGGGGAGCCATGGGTCCAGCGTAGGTGAGTGAGCACTCACTCACAAGTGCGTTTCTGACCTGCGACGACTCGCGGAGGGTGGTCCGCGACCCGTCAGCCGCTCACTCGGACGAGGCCGCGACGACGTCAGACGAGCAGTCCGTCGGCCACCAGCCCGCGCAGCATCGGTGGGAGCTGGGCGCGGAGCACGTCGGAGTCCGTCTCGAGGAGCTCGGCGATGGCATCCACGGCCACGCCCGCCGGCAGGGTCCCGTCGCACACGCTCACCAGGGCCGCCCCTGCGGTGTCCAGGCGCACCGCCCTGCGCAGGCCACCGCCCTGCCGCAGCAGGATCACGGCGGGGTGCTCCTGCCCGGGACGCCCGTGGCGCTCCTCTGTCACGTCGTCGGCACAGCGCCACGCCACCCCGAGCAGGTCCTCGTCGCTGTGCTCGGCGAGCCACGTCCGGGCCCGCAGGCCGGCCAGGATGTGAGGCCCCATGGGAGCCGCCACCGGGCCGCTCGCCTCGTCCAGGTCCAGGAACGGCTCGCGTGGCGCGGCGGGACGCTGCAGAGTGATGACGCCGAACCCGACCGCCGTCACGCCACGCGATGCGAAGTCGTCCAGCCAGGCGGCATACATCGTGGCGAACTCGGTCGTGGCGCTGTGGTGCCCGCCGTCGCGGGCCCACGTCTCGGCATACTCCGCAGGGTCCTGGACCTCCCGCTGGACGACCCAGGCGTCCAGCCCGGTGCCGGCGACCCAGCCGCGGACGCGCTCGCGCCAGTCCGCGCCGCCCACGATCTCCCAGTTCCCCAGGAACTGGGCGATGCCACCGGGCTGCAGATGCTCACCGATCGAGCGGACGAGGTCCGCCACGACAGCGTCTCCGGCAGCGCCACCGTCGCGATACTCGAACAGCGGCATCTCTGGAGTTCGCGGGGTGATCACGAAGGGCGGGTTGCTCACGATCAGCTGGAAGCGTTCTCCTGCGAGCGGTGCGAGCATCGAGCCCTGCCTGACGTCCCAGTTGCAGCCGTTGAGGGCTGCGTTGAACCGTGCGAAGGCCAGCGCACGTCCGGAGATGTCCGTGACCGTCACCTGCGCGGCGTGGGCGCCGAGGTGCAGCGCCTGCACGCCGCTGCCGGTCCCCACGTCCAGGGCCCGGTCCACCTCGGGTCGCGGCGTCCACGACGCCAAGGTCGTCGAGGCACCGCCGATGCCGAGCACGTGGTCCTCGTGCAGCGGTGCCCGGGTGGCGATCTCCGACAGGTCCGAGGCGACCCACCAGGCCGCTCCTTCCTCGCCGTACGGCCGCAGGTCGCAGCTGGCCACCACCCCCGGGCCCTGCCCCCGCACGAGCCCGAGGCGCGTCGCTCCGTCGAGTCCGAGCGTGGGAAGGGCGCTGGACGCGTCCTCGGCGTCGACCGCGTCACCCAGGGCGAAGAGGCGGACCAGCGTCGCGACCGGGGTGCCGGCCTGCGCGGTGACCCGCTGGGCCGGGAGCACCTGCTCGCGGGCCAGGGCCCGGACCGCCAGAGGGCCCAGCAGCGCCGAGACGCTCTCGACGGTGTATGCCGACCGCTCGAGGTCCGCTCGCAGGCGGCCCAGGAGCTCGTGGTCGACCCTGGGAGGAGGCGGGCTGAGGCTCACGGCGGCACTCAGCCGTCGAGGAGCCCACCGAGGTTGAACCCGCCGCCTCCCCCACCGCCCTGGGCGACCGGAGGAGTCCACTCGCTCGGCTGCACCACGACGAACCCGGGGCCGTGGAACGCGTACTGGAACGCCTCGCCGGACCCTCCCCGCAGCATCGACCGGACGTTCATGCTGGAGACCACCTGTGGCACCAGGTTGGCGGACCAGCCCACGCAGGCCTGGACGTCGACATAGGTCGGCTGGACCGTGCAGTCGAGGATGACGGGCTGCCCCACGGTGTGGATCGCGACCGTGCCGGTGCCTTGCAGGGTGGTGTTGAACAGCCCGCCACTGAGCATGCCGGCGCCCTGCACGCGTCTGATGTCCCACTCGATGGTGGAGTCGAACGCAAGCAGGTTGCGCGCGTTGACCGACAGCGCGTCCCCCGCCAGGTCGATGAGGAACACGAAGCCCGCCTCGGAGGCGAAGAAGACGTCGCCCTCACCCGACACGCGCATCAGCGAGACGTCCTCGCCGGTGACGACCTTCTTCAACAGCTTGCCAACGCTTCCGGCCTTCTCGTGGTCGAACCTGATGCGGCCCTGGTACGAGACCATGGCGCCCTTGACGGCGAGGACGTCGCCGCCGAGGTGGACGCGCAGCATCTGGGGGTTCTGCAGTGCGAACCGCCGCTCGCTCTGGACCTCGAGGTTCGCCTGCTCGAAAAGGGGGCTCTGCATGCGGCACAGCCTAGGACGAGGCGACCGGCGCCAACCAGAGGATGGCGCCGGTCGTCGAGATGAGCGGAGGTGACGCGGTCGCGAAGCGACGAGGTCAGCGCCTCTAGCGGTTGGCCGGCTCGTCCACCGTGGTGGCAGCGTGGTCCTGCGCCGCCGTCGGCGCATCCTCGGCAGTCGTCCCGACGCGGCCGGCGTCAGGCGCCTCGAGGCCGGGGCGACGCACAGCCTCGCCGTCCTCGTCACCGCCGATGGCCAGGTCACGCGCCTTGGAGACCGCCACGGCCGCGATGACGATGACGAGGGCGGCTGCCGCGATCCCGTACCGGACGGCGCTGTTCCTGTCGTTGCCGATCGAGAGCGTGACGATGGCCGGCGCGATGAGCACCGAGACCAGGTTCATCACCTTGATCAGGGGGTTGATCGCCGGACCGGCGGTGTCCTTGAAGGGGTCGCCCACGGTGTCGCCGATGACCGTCGCAGCGTGCGCGTCGCTGCCCTTGCCGCCGTGGTGGCCGTCCTCGACGATCTTCTTCGCGTTGTCCCATGCGCCGCCGGAGTTGGCGAGGAAGACCGCCATGAGGGCGCCGGTGCCGATCGCGCCGGCGAGGAAGCCGGCGAGCGGGCCGATCCCCAACCCGAAGCCGACCGCGACGGGGGTCAGTGCCGCCAGAAGCCCCGGAGTCGCGAGCTCACGCAGCGAGTCCTTGGTGCAGATGTCCACGACCTTGCCGTACTCCGGCTTGGTGGTGCCCTCCATGATCCCCGGGATGTCGCGGAACTGACGACGGACCTCGAAGACGATCGCGCCGGCCGCGCGCGTCACCGCGTTGATGGCCAGGCCGGAGAACAGGAAGACCACCGACGCGCCCAGCAGCAGCCCCACGAGGACGCTCGGGGTGACGATCTGGAGGTCGAAGGACGTGAGCTGCCGCTGGATCTCCTTGATCTGCACGTTGCTCAGCGCACCGGACTGCGCCTGCTGCTCGAGGCCCTGCAGGATCGGCCGGTAGACCGACTGCCAGGCGTCGGAGTACGAGCCGAACAGTGCGGTGGCCGCCAGGACGGCGGTCGCGATGGCGATGCCCTTGGTGATCGCCTTGGTCGTGTTCCCGACAGCGTCGAGGTCGGTGAGGATCTGGGCGCCCTCACCGTCGACGTCGCCTGACATCTCGGCGATGCCCTGGGCGTTGTCGGAGACCGGGCCGAAGGTGTCCATCGCCACGATGACCCCGACGGTCGTCAGCAGCCCACAGCCTGCGAGGGCGATGAGGAACAGCGACAGGACGACGGAACCCCCGCCGAGCAGGAAGGCGAGGTAGACCGCGCCACCGATGATGACGGCGGTGTAGACCGCGGACTCCAGGCCGACACCGATGCCGGAGAGCACCACGGTGGCCGCGCCGGTCAGGGAGGTCCGCGCGACATCCTTCGTGGGTCGCTTGTCCGTACCGGTGAAGTACCCGGTCAGCCACAGGATGATCGCGGCCAGCACGATGCCGATGACCACCGCCAGGAGCGCCGTGCGGCGCGGGTCACCGGTCAGCACGGCGACGCTCTGGTCCGTGGAGCCGAGGGCCTTGAACGTGTCCGGCAGGTACACGAACGCGGCCACTCCCGAGAGCACGGCCGCGATGGCGGCGGAGATGTAGAAGCCGCGGTTGATCGCGCGGAGGGCGTTCTCCCCCGGGCGGACGCGGGTGATGAACACGCCCACGAGAGCAGTCACCGCACCGATGGCCGGCACGAGCAAGGGGAAGACCAGGCCGTAGGTGCCGAACGCCGCCGAGCCGAGGATCAGCGCCGCCACCAGCATCACGGCATACGACTCGAAGAGGTCGGCGGCCATCCCCGCGCAGTCGCCGACGTTGTCACCCACGTTGTCCGCGATGGTGGCGGCATTCCGCGGGTCGTCCTCCGGGATGCCTGCCTCGACCTTGCCGACCAGGTCGGCGCCCACGTCGGCCGCCTTGGTGAAGATTCCGCCGCCGACACGCATGAACATGGCCAGGAGGGCCGCGCCGAAGCCGAAGCCCTCGAGGACCTTCGGCGCGTCACCCCTGTAGAGCAGGACGACGACCGAGGCGCCGAGCAGGCCGAGCCCGACGGTGGCCATGCCGACCGTGCCGCCGGTCCGGAAGGCGATCCGCATACCGGAGTCGCGGTCCCCGTCGCGCGCGGCCGAGGCCACCCGGACGTTCGCACGGACCGCCAGGCTCATGCCGAGGTAGCCGATGAGGGCGGAGAACAGCGCGCCCACCACGAAGAAGCCGGACCGGCCCCAGCGAACGCCGGCGGTGTCGGCCGGCAGCAGCAGCAGAAGGCCGAAGACGAGCACGACGAAGACGCTGAGGGTCTTGAACTGACGGGCGAGGTACGCCTGCGCGCCCTCTTCCACGGCTGCACCGATCTCCTGCATCTTCTCGGTGCCCGGGTCGGCCGACAGCACCTGCCGACGGAAGAAGACACCCATGGCAAGCGCGACGACGGCGATGACCGCCACCGCGATCACCAGGGTGAGATTGGTGCCGTCCAGCTGCAGTCCAGCAGCGGCGGCGGGGGCAAGGCGCGACATTCCATCCTCCTCGATGGGGAACATTCGAGTGTTCGCCCACGGGCGCGACAGGTGTGACACCGGCGTGGGGACGTTGCAGGGAGGGTAACCCACGTCACATGGGTTTGTGCCCGGGGATGAGTCAGGTCACACAGAATTGGTCGTGCGTACGCGACGGCGACAGAGGTGCCGGCAGGGACGACCCCTCGTCAGGCGTTGGAGGCGGCCACTGCCTCGTCGACGGTGGGGTAGATGTGGAACACCTTGTCCAGGCCGGTGATCTTGAAGACCTTCAGGATCCGCTCCTGCGCGCTGACGATGCGCAACGTGCCGTTCTGGCCCCGGACCAGCTTCAGCCGCCCGACCAGCACCCCGAGGCCCGTGGAGTCCATGAAGCCGACCTTCTCGAGGTCGACGACGAGGTCCAGACGGCCCGCCGCCACCTGCTTGTCCAGGACTTCACGCAGCAGCGGTGCGGTGTACACGTCGATCTCGCCCTCCACGTGGACGATCGTCACTGCACCTTGTTCGCTGCTGGAGACCGACAGGTCCACGGCCGCCCTTTCGCTAGGCATCGATGACGGGCAGGCGGCTTGACCGTCTGCCCTGCGGATTACGGTAGCGGCAATGTCCACCTCAGGCCGCACCGCACCCGCCCGACGCGTCGGGTTCGACCCGGACGCCGTGCTGGCTGCGCTCGCCACGGGATCCGCCTCGCAGCGCCTGCGGCACGTGCACGAGGTCCCGGCTCGGGCGGCATCGCGGGCGCCCTGGCCGGAGTGGGTGGAGCCGTCGGTGTACGCCGCGCTGGCGGGATCCGGAGTGACCTCGCTGTGGGCTCACCAGCGGGTGGCCGCCGACCTTGCACGGTCCGGAACCCATGTGGTCATGGCGACCGGGACGGCCTCGGGCAAGAGCCTGGGGTACTTGCTGCCGGTGCTGAGCTCCCTCGTCGAGGGGGCGTCCTCCCCGACGGGTCGTGGTCACACCGCGCTGTACCTCTCTCCGACCAAGGCGCTCGCAGCGGACCAGCTGGCCCGGCTCCAGTCGCTGGCGGTGCCCTCCGTGCGGGCCGCCACGTACGACGGCGACACTCCCACTGAGGAGCGACGCTGGATCCGTGACCACGCCCAGCTCGTCCTGACCAACCCCGACCTGGTGCATCACTCGCTACTCCCCCTGCACCAGCGGTGGGCGCCGTTCCTGCGCGCGTTGCGCTTCGTCGTCATCGACGAGTGCCATGTGTACCGGGGTGTCTTCGGCTCCCACCTGGCCGCGCTGGTGCGCCGGCTGCGGCGGGTGTGTGCCCGGTACGGGTCGTACCCGACGTTCGTGCTCGCCTCGGCCACCGTGCGGGACCCCGGGCTGCATGCGTCGCGCCTCGTCGGGATGCCGGTCACCCCCGTCACGGACGACGGCTCGCCCCGGGAGGCCCTGACCTTCGCCCTGTGGGAGCCGGGGGAGGCCGGCGACGGCGCGACGCGCCGGAGTGCGACGTCCGAGGCGGCCGACCTCCTCGCCGCCCTGGTGAGCCGACGCGTGCAGACGGTGGCGTTCGCGCGGTCCCGAGCCGGCGTGGAAGGGCTGGCCGCCAGTGCACGCCGGACCCTGCTCGACCTCGACCCGTCACTGGCCCACGCCGTCGCGGCCTACCGCGGGGGGTACCTGCCGGAAGAACGGCGTGAGCTCGAACGCGCGCTTCGCGACGGGCGGCTCGTAGGCCTGGCGGCCACCAACGCCCTCGAGCTGGGGATCGACATCAGCGGGCTGGACGCCGTCCTGCTGGCCGGCTGGCCTGGCACGCGAGCATCTCTGTGGCAGCAGGCCGGTCGGGCGGGACGCGCCGGGACGAGGTCGCTGGCCATCCTCGTCGCGGCCGACGACCCCCTCGACACCTACGTCGTGAACCACCCCGAGGTGGTCTTCGGGCAGCCGGTCGAGGCGACGGTCCTCGACCCGGACAACCCCCACGTGCTCGCGCCGCACCTTGCCGCTGCGGCGGCCGAGCTCCCGCTGCGCGAGGACGACCTGGACCTGTTCGGGTCCTCGACGAGGTCGCTCCTGGACGTTCTCGTGGCAAAGGGGATCCTGCGCCGACGGCCTACGGGGTGGTTCTGGGCGAGGACCGACCGGGCCTCGGACCACGTGTCGCTGCGAGGGGCCGGCGAGGTGGTCGGCATCGTGGAGCAGCGGACCGGCCGGGTGCTCGGGACCATCGACGAGTCCTCGGCCCACTCGCAGGTGCACACGGGGGCGGTACACGTGCACCAGGGCCAGACGTATGTCGTGACGGATCTCGACCTCGACGGCGGGACCGCGACGGTGGCGCAAGGAGATCCGGGGTGGAGCACCTTCGCCCAGTCCGTCAGCGCCTTCGACATCGTGGAACCGACACGGGCCAGGACCTGGGGGCCGCTCGAGATCTCCTTCGGCACGGTACGGGTCCACACGCAGGTGACGTCCTTCCTTCGACGCCTGCCGAGCGGAGAGGTGATCGGCACGCATCCACTGGACCTGCCGCCGAGGACCCTGACCACCAAAGCGGTCTGGTGGACCATGCCGCCCGAATGGTTGGAGGCAGCAGGTGTGACACCCGACGCGGTTCCTGGAGCGGCCCATGCGGCGGAGCACGCCGGAATCGGCATGCTGCCCCTCGTAGCCACCTCCGACCGATGGGATATCGGAGGCGTCTCGACCGCGCTCCATCCGGACACCGGCCTGCCGACGATCATGGTGTACGACGGACATCCGGGTGGGGCGGGCTTCGCTGAGCGCGCCTTCGACGCGTTCGGCACCTGGGTCCGGGCGACTCGCGACACTGTCCACTCCTGTCGCTGTGAGACCGGCTGTCCCTCGTGCGTCCAGTCACCGAAGTGCGGCAATGGCAACGAGCCCCTGGACAAGGAGGGTGCGGTGCGCCTGCTGAGCGCTGTCCTGCGCGAGGAGGCAGCCGCCGCCCTCCGAAGCGACCAGGGACCGGGGACGAACCCGACATATCCCCAGGCCACGGGCTAGGGTCGAAGGTCGAAGGCGCAGAGTGCGCCAGATGTGGAGGTACCGTCGTGGTTCTGATCGGACTACTGATGATCCTGGTCGCCCTGGGAGCAGGAGTACTCCTCTTCCTCGGCACGCAGCCCATTTCCACCGCGGTCGACCTCGAGGTGGGCGGGCAGCACGTCAGCATGACTCCCTTGGCACTGCTGATAGCCGGGGCGCTCGCCATGCTGCTGCTGGTGCTGGGGCTCGCAGCCATCCGCGGAAGCCTCAGGCGCAGGCGTCGCCCGCACCGCGAGGCCAAGGAGGCTCAACGCCGCGCGGAGCTCGAGGAGAACATCCGGGCCGACGAGCGAGCCCGGGCGGAGGAGAACCACCAGAGCGCCATGGCGGACCGTGACCGGGTGCGTGAGGAGGAGTTCAGAACGAAGCTCGAGGAGCGCGAACGGGTACGCACGCAGGAGCTCGACGCGCAGCGACGGCACGACGAGGAGCGGATTCGCGCGGACGAGCGCGCCAAAGCCCAGCAGGAGCTGCGCGGGGCGGCCCTGCCAGGGGCGACCTCGAGCGGCGTCGGGCCCGCGGCGGACGTGCGTGGTGCTGGCCAGAGCCAGGCCGGCGAGCCGGTCGAGGGCTCCGAGGAGCACCTTGACCCGGTCGCCCAGCAAAGCGGCGACGCCGTGAACGTGCCCGGCGAGCGCCTCGACGAGGGCAGTGAGAGCCGCGCTGAGCACGGTCTCGACGCCCAGGCGAAGGATGATCATGCTCACGACCCGGCGCACGACCGCGCCGAGGAGCGGCTCGACGACGGCACGACCGATGCCGCTGACGACCCGGCTGACGAGTCGACGAACGATCGGGCCCTCGACCCCGGGAACGACCGTGTTGACCACGACGAGCCACGAACGGGCTTGCGGACCGTCGCGGACAAGATCATGGGACGCGGCCCTAGCGGCGACTCCGGACGCTCCTGACGTCCGAGCGTTCAGCCCGGGCCGGCACGCGCACCGGCCCGGGCTGTTCCGTGTGGCGAAGCGGGAACCGACCAGGGGACCGGGACCGTCACAGAGACCTCGGCGACTCCGTCGGCCGTGACCTGACAACGGCCGGGCCGGGCCCCGTTCGCTCCCACCACGCCGCGCGCGGTCTCGCACGGCCTCGGCGGGGCTCCGTCCGCGCTGCACGGCCACCGCGGCCGCCAGAGCGCCGAGGTCCGCGGCCGCCCTCGCGCGATGCGAGCCGATGACAGCACTGCCCAGGGCAAGGCCTCCGAGCATCAGGGCGACGAGGACGCCCACCATGCCGAGCGCGACGACCGTGCCGTGACCCGCCTCGCCCTGGCAGGTCGAGCTCACGGCTCCACCCCCTCCAGGGCGGCGACGGCTTCGCCGTGCGGCTCAGCTGTGGCGCCCAGCCAAGCAAGTCCCGGGACCGGCGCCGCGCGTACGGTCACCCTGACTGTCGTCGACGAGACGGCCGTCGTGAATGCCGCCCGCTTGGGCGCCAGACCGCGACCTCGTGCAAGGGCGGACTCAGCGGAGTCGCCTCGAGCAAGGGCGCGCGCCGTGGCGCTGGCTGCATCGACGCAGCGAACCTGGTCCATCACCGTCGACAGCGCTGATACGGCGAGCACGAGCACGAGCGTGACCGCTGGGATGGCGACTGCAAGCTCGGCGGTGACCATCCCGTCGTCACCGGCTAGCCGCCGGTGCCCAGTGCGGACGTGATCACGGAGGCCAGAGCGGCACGCACGGTCCCGGAACGCACGACAGCGAGCAGGACCGCTGCGAAAGCGCATGCCGCCAGCGTCCCCACTGCGTACTCCGCCGTGGTCATGCCTGACTCCAGCTGCCGCCGGATGGCCGAAAGCCGTCGTGCCAGTCTGCATCTCACGCTGCACTCCTTGGGTTGACCTGGGCCGCTGGCCCCTTGCAGAACAGTCCATCGGGGGTCGGCGCCTCGGCGCCATCGACCGCAGATCCGTTGTGGATGCCGCAGGTCCAGTCACAGCGGCTGTGGACCGGGGTAGGAGACTCCGCGGCGCGGACGGGGTGTCAGCGCTGGAAGACCCTGCCCGCGAGCACGATCACGATGGGCACTACGGCCGTGCACGCGAAAGCAGGCAGGAAGCCGAGGCCCAAGGGCAGGACGAGCAGGACGCCGGCCCTAGCCGCCCGACGCTCGCCGCCGCGCTCCTGCTCCTCCCGCAGACGTGCCGCCGCCTGCCACACCATGGTCGCGGGGGAGGCACCAGTGTCTTCCGCCATGCGCCAGGCGAGCGCGGCCACCTCCCAACGGGACCCGGCGAAGAGCCAGGCCTGCGCTGCCGGGCGTCCCCAGCGCAGCGCCGCCGCGGTGGCTGCCAGCTCTTGGCGTACCGAGCCTTCAGAGCAGTGTTGGACCTGTTCGATGGCGTCGGTCAAGGCGATGCCTGCTCGCAGAGCCAAGGCGAGCAGCACCAGGGCGTCGGCCACCTCCGCGCTGGCGCTTTCCTGCCGGTCACCTCGGCGCACGACGAGCCGCCGCACTGACCGGCCGGGAGGGGTCGCTCTGAAGCCGCCCGCTGGTGGAGCAGTAGCCGCGCTCGCGCGGGTCGCCTTCGGGCGGGTCGCGTGCGGACCGCCCGCACCGTGCCGGCGGGGCCAGGCCCCGGTCGCGGCCACCAGCAGGAGGGCTACCACCGCGGCGCTCACTCCGCCCGCGCCAGGATGCGGCGGCTCCACCACCACGCCGCCCCCGCCAGGACGAGTCCCGCGGCCAGGCTTGCCGTGCCGGCCCTGGTCGAGAGGTACAGCTCCCGGGGGGTGATGCCGCAGGCAACGCCCACCGCTGGACCGGTCAACGGCAGCAGGCACAGGACGACCATCGAGGCGCGCGGCCCCGCAGTGGCACTGGCAAGCCGCTCGCGACGACGCGCGTGAGCGCGAAGCACCTCGGACGCGGACGCCAAGGCGTCAGCCAGCGGAGCTCCGGTCCGCTCGGTGAGCTCCCACGCCTGTGCGACGAAGCGCAGGTCCTCGCTGCCCATGGTGACCGCGTGACGGCGCCAGACCATCGCCACGGAGCCGCCCTGTGCGGCTTCGAACGCAAGGTCCTGGACCAGCGGGCCGAGCACCGGGTGCCCGGTGAAGGCGGCGTCCGCCGCGGCCAACGCCACAACAGGAGGAACACCCGAGCGCAGTGGAGCCTCCAGCACGGCGACCAGGGCGCTCAACGACCTCTCCAGGCCAGGCCCCGCACGTCGCCGCGGTGGTCGCCGACCCCTCAGGGCTCGCGGTCGTGCGCGCGTGGCGACGGCGGCGCGTCCAGGCCGCCCTGGCCATCCGGCAACGGCAGCCAGGACGAGAGCTGCGACGACCGACGACGCTCTCAAAGCCGGGGCCCAGTCGTGGCTGCCGTCATCGTGGCTGCCATCATCGTGGCTGCCATCATCGTGGCTGCCGTCATCGTGGCTGCCGTCATCGTGGGAGCCGTCATCGTGGCTGCCGTCATCGTGGCTGCCGTCATCGTGGCTGCCGTCATCGTGCCTGGGAGCATCCCGACGGCGCTCATCCTGGCTGCGAGCATCCCGGCGCCTCCAGCGACCCTGCTGCGCCGCCGACCAGGTCGATGAAGTCGTCCCAGGCCTGCCCAGGACACGCGCGCGCTGCGTCAAAGGCAAGGCAGGCGTGCACTTCCTGCTCGACCCGGCGCAGGACGGACAGGGAGGACACACGTCGCCCACCGGCCACGCCGCCGCCTCCCCTGGCATCCTCCCCGGCATCGCCCGCAGTCCGCTGGAGATGCACCACCACCTGGACGGCACTGCTCAGCTGCGACAGCACCGCATGTCTGCTCATCCCGGCTAGGGCACCGAGCGCCTCGAACCTTGCTGGCACATCCCTGGCGGAGTTGGCGTGGAGCGTGCCGCAGCCGCCGTCGTGACCGGTGTTGAGGGCGGCGAGCATCTCCCGAACCTCGGCACCACGGACCTCGCCCACGACCAGTCGGTCGGGTCGCATCCGAAGGGCCTGACGGACGAGGTCCACGAGGTCGACCGCTCCCTGGCCCTCCACGTTGGCACCCCGGCCCTGCAGCCGCACCACGTGGGGATGGTCGACAGCCAGCTCGCGTACGTCCTCGACGACGACGATGCGCTGCGTAGCGGGGACCTCGGAGAGCAGCGCAGCAAGCAACGTCGTCTTGCCTGATCCCGTCCCTCCGGTGACGACGAAGGACGTGCGACCTCTCACCAGCTGCCGCAGCAGCTGCTCCGTCACGGCGCCGAACATTCCCAGCCTCCGCAACGCGGCCAGGCCGTCCGCTCGAGCGCGCGGGACCCGCAGGCTCAGGTGCACTCCACCCTCGACCAGCGGCGGAAGGATGGCGTGCAGGCGGATGCCGCCGGGGAGCAGGCCGTCGACCCACGGCTGGCTCTCGTCGAGCCGCCGTCCCGCGAGCCCGGCGAGACGGACGGCAAGCCGCCGCGCCGTCCGGTCGTCCAGCTGCTCCGCAGCCGCTCTCTCCACCCCTGCCCCTCTGTCGACCCAGACACTGCCGTCCCCGTTGACAAGGACATCGGTGACGGCGAGGTCGTCCAGCCAGTGCTGGAGCGGCCCCAGCCCGAGGACCTCGGACGCCAGCGCGGCGCGGGCGGCCTGGATCCCCTGACGACCCAGCCGCACGCCGTCAGCGGCGGCGACTGCCTCGACCAGGCGCGCATCGGGGCCCCTCCCCTGCCGGATCCGTGCGGCGATCTGGGCGTCCTGGGTCACGGCGCTTCTGCCGAGGCCAAGCCCGGGCCCCCGACCCCGCACGCCAAGAGCAGCCGGTCGACGACCGATGCCATCGCTCCGGCTGACCGGGTCCCCGGGGTGCGCCCGTGGTCTGCATCGCTCAGCGTCTGGGCGTCGTCGCGCAACGTGGCTGCCAGGGGAAGGTCGAGGTGAGCGGCGACCTGCTCAGGGCTGAGGCCATCACGTCGGGCCATCCGCAGCACGAGGCGGACCCCGGACGGGAACCCGGCGGCCTGCAGAACCTCCGTCACCGAGCTGGCGTCCGCGAGCTGGCGGGCGGAGACGCCGGACAGCAACACCACGTCTGTGCACCGGGCCGGAAGCGCAACCTCTGTGCCCAGGTCCAGGACGGTCAGGCCGCACACCTGCGTCAACGCGGTGAGGGTCGCCTCGACGACCTCGTCCGGGGGACGCTGCCCCCGGGCCGCGAGCACCCTCGTGGAGCGGTGGGCGGGCAGCGCGGTCAGGACGCCGGCACCGTCGACCTCACCTCTCGACCTAGCCAGGTCGCCCCAGCGCAAGCCCGGCAGGTGCTCCAGGCACGCCGTCACGTCCAGACCGCCGCCGTAGGGCCGGTCCACGCACACGGTGGCCCCCACGAAACGTGCGGCTCGCACGGCCAGGGCCACCGCGACGGTCGAGACCCCCAGACCCCCCGAGGCACCCATCACTCCCAGCACCACGTGCTCCATCGGTCCAGGGTCTCGGCTCGGCCGCTCAGGCGGACAACGACCCAGCGCGACTGTGGACCATGAGCCCGGGGGCCCCTGGCTGTGGACGACGGGTACGGATGGCGCGGGCAACCGTGGCGAACCCGGAGGGAGAAAGGGGACGGCCCCGGTCGGGGGGACAACCGGGGCCGTCGACGCGCCAAGCTCCGGGGGGAGGAGCCGGTGCGCCGATCCACTCGACCCCGAAGGGGAGCGGACCCGCCAATCTTGGACCAAACGGCGTTCAATGGCAACTTCGGCGGCCGGATCTGTGAACGGCTGCGTCGGTAACGAGGATGGCACCCCACGAAGGGGGTGCCATCGACCGTGATTCGACCCGGGTGACCATGCGTGCATCTTGAAGTTGTCGCAGCGGGTCGAGCCCGCCACGATCGGTCCACCAGTGGACTGCCCGCGCGTGGGTGCCCGATGGAGTCACGGTGGTCGTCGAACTCTCGTGCGTCGACTTCCCCCATGTCTACGCCCGTGCGCCAGCAAAGTGAACCCTTGACATTTCGGGCCACCACGGGTCCGCGCGCGTCGCCACGGACGGCGTCGCCGTGCTAGCTGAGCCTTCCGGCCCTGACCGCGTCGCAGATCTGCTCCCCCGCGGCGGCTCCCGCGATGACCGCAGCGGCACAGTGCCCCAGCCACAACGTCACTCCTTGTCGCGTGCCGGTCCCGTATGCCGCAAGAGCACCCAGGTAGGCCGGCCCGCCTTGGGCGGCATGCCCAGCCTCCGTCACCACGACCCCGGTGGGATCCAAGCCCGTGGCCTGCACGACGGCGCGCTCCATGGCGCGGGCCACCACGCCGTTGCCCCGCACGAACGGTCGCATCGTCGCAATCTCTGCGTGGACCAGCGCCGCCACGAGCAGCGCTGGAGCCCCGGACTCACCGGTAAGGAGGCTCACGAGCTGCTCCAGACGTTCGCCGAGCGCGGCGGGGGGCGCGGCCGGTCCGAGGTCCAGGAGCTCCGCACTGTCCTCTGCCCCGGTCCGCGGTCGACCGAGCTGGTCCGGTGCGAGCAGGCCCGTGGCGGCCGCGACGTGCAAACGGGCGAGCGCCTGCAACGGCGCGCGCGTCACCAAGGCGCGAAGGTGCTCACTCTCCGCCGTCGCCTGGACGGCACCACGGGCGACCTGCTCCACGGGGTCGGGCCGCAGCGGCCACTGCGCGGCCCCTCGCATGACGTCCCGCACCAGGTCCACGGGCACCGTGGCGCCCTCCAGCGCGGCGCTCGCCTGCGCCCCGCGGATCCGTGACTCAGCGGACGCCTCCGGAACCCGCCGCCGGAGTGCCTCATGCCATCGGAGCCTCTCGCACGCCTCCCTCGCCGCCGTGACCTGCTCGGCGACACCCGGCAGCTGGGCAAGGGTGGTCAGTGAGGCGAGGACGTCGGACACAGGCCGAGCCTAGAGTTCGGCCTGTGCCCGGCAGCGTCCACCTCCCCACGGCGATCTTCGTGGCCGGCGGGATGCTGCTGCTCTATGCACTGTCCAGACTCGTGTCGCACGGCCGGGCGGCCTCACGCGGGTTCGTCTCCGAGGTGGACCAGGCCACCCACGCCACCCTGCATACCGCTTCCCTGGCCGCACGACACCTCCAGGACGGCCTCACGCCAGAGGGGTCTGCGAGGGCCGCCAAGCACCTGCGGGGTCTGCTCGGGTGCCCGGTCGTCGCGCTGACCGACGCCGCCGGCATCCTGGCCTGGGACGGGCCTGCGGAGCACCACCGGAACCGGGCCCACGGGCACGCGGCGGAGGTGATGCGCACGGGAAGGACGATCGTGCTGGGGGCCGCCGAGGTGGCGTGCTCGGACCCAGACTGCCCGGTGCGGTCAGCCGTCATCGCCCCTGTCGTGGCGGAGGACCGCGTCATGGCTGCCGTCGCCGCGTACGGTCCGCACACCTCTGCCGGCCTGGCGCGCGCCACCGAGGAGGTGGCCCGGTGGGTGGCGACCCAGGTCGAGCTGGCCGACCTGGGGCATCAGCGAAGCCGGGCCATGGAAGCCGAGCTGCGGGCCCTGCGGGCGCAGATCAGCCCCCACTTCATCTACAACTCACTTGCGGCCATCGCCTCCTTCGTACGGACCGACCCCGACCGCGCCCGCGAGCTGCTGCTCGAGTTCGCCGACTTCACCCGGTACGCCCTTCGGCGGGGCGGAGCGTTCACCACGCTGGCCGAGGAGCTGCGCAACGTCGAGCGTTACCTGGTGCTGGAGCAGGCGCGGTTCGGGGACCGCTTGCGGGTCTCGCTCATGGTGGCCCCCGAGGTCCTTCCCGTGACGCTGCCGTACCTTTCGGTGCAGCCGCTGGTCGAGAACGCCGTACGCCACGGGCTCGCGGGCAAACCCGGCGGCGGCCGGATCCGGATCGTGGCCACCGACGAGGGGTCAGCAGCGGAGATCACCGTCGAGGACGACGGCGTCGGCTCCGACCCGGAGGCGATCCGCGAGGTGCTCGACCAGCGCACCGACGGGGACAGCATCGGCCTCGGCAACGTGGATGCCCGTCTGCGGCAGGTCTACGGTGACGACTACGGCCTGGTGGTCGAGACGGCGCCCGGAGCCGGGACGAAGGTGACGTTTCGCGTGCCGAAGTACGCTCCCGGCGTTCATGCCACACCGTAGGCTCTGCCCATGGCCGGCGCTCCTTTCGGCGACCCCGAGCATCGCCGCCCGCTGGACGCCACCGTCGGCGCCGCGGGCCCCGCGCTGCGTGCGCTGGTCGTGGACGACGAGGCGCCGGCCCTGGAGGAGCTGGCCTACCTCCTGAGGCAGGACCGACGTGTGGCCAAGGTGAGCACCGCCGGTGACGGGGCCGCGGCGCTGCGGGCGCTGGACGGCGAGGACTTCGACGTGGTGTTCTCCGACATCTCCATGCCGGGGCTCGACGGCATGGACCTGGCTCGCGTCATCGCCCGGTTCGCACGGCGACCTCGCGTCGTCTTCGTGACCGCGCATGACGAGCACGCCGTCGACGCGTTCGCCATCGACGCGGTCGACTACGTGATGAAGCCGGTGCGCCCGGACCGTCTCGCGGAGGCCGTCCGGCGCGTCGTCGCGTCGGGCGAGGCCGGCATGGCGACCGTGGGCAGCGGCGCCGCCGCGGGCACCCACGGGCAGGACCCCCCTGGTCCACAGCCGGACGATGACGAGACCATCCCGGTCGAGCTCGGCGGCGTCATCCGCTTCATCGCCCGAAGCGAGATCCGCTACGCGCAGGCGCAGGGCGACTACGCCCGCCTTCACACAGCGACCGGGTCGCATCTGGTCAGGATCCCGCTCACGGTGCTTGAGGAACGCTGGGCCACAGCGGGCTTTGTCCGGATCCACCGGAGCACGCTGGTATCGCTCGCGCACGTCACTGAGATCCGGATGGAGCATGGGCACTGCAGCGTGGTGCTCGACGGAGTGGAGCTTCAGGTGAGCCGGCGGCACACGCGTCACCTGCGCGACCGCCTGCTCCGTCCGGTGGCTCGGTCGGCGCGATGAGCGACCCCGGCGCGCCGCCGCGACGGGTCAGGGTCACCAGCACCCGCCGCGAGGCGACGACGCGCAGCGTGGCGCAGCCGCTCACCCGCGACATCGACGAACAGAGCAACCTCGGCGAGGTCTACATGGCCGGCCTGATGCAGGCTCAGCTGCGCCTGGCGCTCATGGTCCTCGCCTTCGGAGCCGCTGGGCTTGGCGGCCTGCCGCTGCTGTTCGTCATGGTGCCGGCCACGCGCACGCTCGAGTTCCGAGCCGTGCCGCTGCCCTGGCTCGTCCTGGCGTTCGTCGTCTACCCGGTGGCCGTGGTCGTCGCCCGCTACTACGTCCGGCAGTCGGAGCGGATCGAGGCAGAGTTCTCCGACGTGGTCGGCCGGCGGTGGGGCGGCTGAACACCGCGTACGGCGTCGTGGCCATCGCGCTCGTGTGCCTGGTGACCCTGGCAGTCGGCTCCTTCGGGCTGCGTCTCTCGCGCACGACGAGCGACTTCTACGTGGCGGGGCGGACGGTCACGCCGTACCGCAACGCCAGTGCCATCGGCGGCGAGTATCTCTCCGCCGCAAGCTTTCTGGGCATCGCGGGCCTGGTCTACACCAACGGCCTGGACATGTTGTGGTTCCCCGTCGGCTACACGGTGGGGTATGTCGTGCTCCTGGTCCTCGTCGCCGCACCGCTGCGCCGTTCAGGGGCGTACACGCTGCCGGACTTCGCCGAGGCAAGGCTGGAGAGCCTCGCGATCCGCAGGCTGAGCACCATCCTCGTGGTGGGTATCGGATGGCTCTACCTCCTGCCGCAGCTGCAGGGCGCCAGCCTGGCACTGGAGGCCGTCACGGGAGCGCCCGGCTGGCTCGGTGGCCTCGTGGTCGCCGTGGTCGTCGTCGCCAACGTCGCGGCCGGAGGCATGCGCTCCATCACCCTGGTGCAAGCCCTCCAGTACTGGGTCAAGCTCACGGCCATCGCCGTGCCGGCCTTCGTGCTCCTGGGCGCCTGGTTCTCCGATGGCGCGCCCGGACCGGCGATCGCGCGCGACACCCGGTGGGAGGAACCGCTGAACGGCCTTGCGGGACAAGGGCACCCCGTCTACGCGACCTACAGCCTGCTGCTGGCCCTGGCCCTGGGAACCATGGGGCTGCCCCACGTCCTGGTCCGCTTCTACACCAACCCGGACGGCCGGGCGGCTCGCCGCACCACGCTGACCGTGGTCGCGCTGCTCGGCACCTTCTACCTCTTCCCGCCGCTGTACGGGCTGCTGGGCCGGGTGTACCTGCCCCAGCTGCCGGACGGCGTCGCTGCCGACACCCTGGTCCTGCGGCTCCCGATGGCCATGGTCTCCGACGGCCTGGGGCAGGTGCTCGCCGCAGTCCTTGCCGGCGGAGCATTCGCGGCCTTCCTCTCCACGGCGTCAGGACTCACCATGTCGGTGGCCGGAGTGATCGACCAGGACCTGCTCCGGCGGCGTCTCGGGCGGTTGACGGGCGAGGACTTCAGTGCGGCACAAGGGTTCCGGCTCGCTACCGTGCTCGCAGTCGTGGTGCCGTATGTCGCGTCCCGCGTCGTCGAGCCGGTCGGCCTGGCGACCATGGTGAGCCTCGCGTTCGCCGTCGCGGCGTCCACGTTCTGTCCACTGCTCGTACTGGGGTCGTGGTGGCGTGGCCTGAGCACTTCCGGCGCGGCGGCCGGGCTCGTGGTCGGTGGGACCCTTGCCACGGCAGCCGTGGGCATCACGGTCCTGGCCGGCCCCGTCCCCGGGTGGCCTGGTGCACTGCTGGGGCAGCCGGCGGCGTGGAGCATCCCGCTCGCCTTCGCCGTCTCCGTCATCGTGTCCCTGGCCACCCCCGGGCGGATCCCCCGCCATACCGCCCGCACCATGGTCAGGCTGCATACGCCCGAGGACCTGGTGCTGGAGCGCGGCTGAGAGGACGCGACCGTTCGCCGCGCGTCGGAACCGTTCGGCGCAGGCCGCCGGTCCATCCGGCGACAACAGCCTCCGTATGGCGCCCTGTCGCGCGGCATACCCCCCGCCCCGGGGCCCACGGGGTGACAGTGACCGTATGCCGCTCCCGCGGCCATCCGTCATACCACTGGAGGTGCCCTCGTGAGCAACGACGCTCGCACGGACGACGACGTGTACCTCGGGCTGCAACAGTCCGAGGAGTTCGCCGAGCTGCGGACCAGGTTCCGCCGGTTCGTCTTCCCCCTGACCGCGCTGTTCCTGGCGTGGTACTTCCTCTACGTCCTGCTCTCCACCTACGCGCCCGGCTTCATGGGCCACAAGGTGCTCGGCAACGTCAACGTCGGACTCGTCCTCGGGCTGGGACAGTTCGTCTCGACGTTCGTCATCACGATGCTCTACGCGCGATGGGCCGACCGCGAGTTCGACCCACGCGCCGCCGCTCTGCACGCCCGCGTCGAGGAGGCACACCGATGAGGGTCCCCACCCTGGTCCCCGCGGCCACCGACGTCGGCAGTCCGACGCTCAACATCACCATCTTCGGAGTGTTCGTCCTCATCACCCTGGCCATCGTCGTGCGGGCGTCGACGAACAACCGCACGGCAGCCGACTTCTACGCGGGGGGCAGGGCCTTCACGGGACGGCAGAACGGCATCGCGATCTCTGGGGACTACCTCTCCGCGGCGAGCTTCCTGGGCATCGCCGGCGCCATCGCGCTCAACGGCTACGACGGCTTCCTTTACTCGATCGGCTTTCTGGTCGCCTGGCTGGTGGCGCTGCTGCTCGTCGCAGAGCTCCTGCGCAACGCCGGGAAGTACACCATGGCCGACGTCCTGTCGTTCCGGCTGCGGCAGCGCCCGGTACGGATGGCTGCGGCGATCTCGACGCTGGCGGTGTGCTTCTTCTACCTGCTGGCCCAGATGGCGGGCGCCGGCGGGCTGGTTGCCCTCCTGCTCGGCGTCGAGGACAAGGCGGGCCAGTCACTGGTCATCGGCGTCGTGGGCGTCATCATGATCGCCTACGTCCTCATCGGGGGGATGAAGGGGACGACCTGGGTACAGATCATCAAGGCGGTCCTGCTCATCCTGGGCGCCGGCGTCATGACGGTGTGGGTCCTCGGCAAGTTCGGGCTCAACCTGTCGCACCTGCTGGGCGACGCGGTGCAGAAGTCGGGCGGCAAGCCGGTGCTCGACCCCGGGCTGCAGTACGGCAAGTCCGGCGCGACGAAGCTCGACTTCATCTCGCTGTCACTGGCCCTGGTCCTCGGCACCGCGGGGCTTCCCCACGTGCTCATGCGGTTCTACACCGTGCCGTCGTCCAGGGAGGCCCGCAGGTCCGTGGTCTGGGCCATCTGGCTGATCGGCATCTTCTACCTGTTCACCCTCGTGCTCGGGTACGGCGCAGCGTCGCTCGTCGGGCCGAAGGCGATCGCCGCCGCGCCGGGCAAGGCCAACTCGGCCGCTCCCCTGCTCGCGTTCGAGCTGGGGGGTGAGGTGCTCCTCGGTCTCATCTCTGCAGTGGCCTTCGCAACGATCCTCGCCGTGGTGGCAGGACTGACCATCACGGCGAGCGCCAGCCTGTCCCACGACATCTACAACTCGGTGATCAAGGAGGGCCGGGCCTCCGCGGAGGACGAGGTCCGGGTGGCCCGGATGACGGCCGTCGTCATCGGGATCCTCGCCATTCTCGGCGGCATCCTGGCCAACGGACAGAACATCGCGTTCCTCGTCGCGCTGGCGTTCGCCATCGCGGCTTCTGCCAACCTGCCGACGATCCTCTACTCGCTCTTCTGGAAGAGGTTCAACACGCGTGGCGCGCTGTGGTCGATCTACGGGGGGCTGGTCACCGCCGTGACCCTGATCGTCTTCAGCCCGGTGGTCTCGGGGAAGCCGAAGATCGAAGGCAAGTCGGCGTCGATGCTGCAGAACGCCGACTTCCACTGGTTCCCGCTGGACAACCCCGGCATCATCTCGATCCCGGTCGGCTTCCTGCTCGGCTGGCTCGGCACCGTGACGAGCAAGGAGTACAACGCAGCAAAGTTCGCCGAGATGGAGGTGCGCGCGCTGACCGGCCACGGCGCGGAGAAGGCCGTTTCCCACTGACGGCCGGTCCGCGACTCTCCGCGGACCCTTCCTAGCGACGGTGCCGCGTCCCCGACAAGGGGGCGCGGCACCGTGCCGCGCACCGTGCCGCGGAAGGGCTCGTGCAGGAAGGGAGCTCACAGGCGTCAACCAGGCAGCCGTGGCGCGCGTCATTGGGGTGTTCCGAAGGAGGACACCATGAACATCACGAAGATCGTGCGCAAGCCAGTGGCCATCCGGTCACTCGTCCTCGCTCTGGCGGCAGGGGTACTGCCCCTCGCCGTCTCCAGCACCTCCGCCCAGGCCGCGCCATACTGCGGCATCACCTGGGGTTCGCTCACCAAGAGCGCCAGCACCATGAATGTCGGGCCGCTCACCAACATCCGGGCCGGGCGGCACACGTGCTTCGACCGCCTCGTCGTCGACCTGAAGGGCAAGCCTGTCGGCTACCGCGTCGGGTACGTCACCAACGTGTACACCGAGGGCAAGGGCGATCTCGTCCCGCTACGCGGGGGCGCCAAGCTCCAGGTCGTCGTGAAGGCGGGCGTCGTCAGCCCGACCGGAACCGTCACGTACCAACCGGCCAACCGCCGCGAGGCCGTGAACGTCAGCGGCTTCACCACCTTCCGCCAGGTTGCCTGGGCGGGAAGCTTCGAGGGCCAGAGCACCATCGGGGTCGGCGTGCGCGCCAGGCTCCCCTTCCGGGCCTTCACCATCCAGGACGCCACCACCAGCCGGCTCGTGATCGACGTCGCCCACCACTGGTGACGGTCAGCTCCGGCCAGGAGCGGGCGCTGAGCGGCGGCTGAGAGCCGCGGTCAGCGCTCGCTCCGTGCCGATGACCACGGCAATGGCGAGGGCCACCCAGAACCAGCCCGCAACCCCACGCAACAGTCCCTCGGCCGCCCCCCACCAGTGCGTCCGCAGGAAGTCCGCCATCGCGGCAGCGACCAGCCGGATGGCGCCACGCTTGGACCCTGCCCCGAGCTTCGGGTGCAGGACCCCCCAGCCGGAGCGAACGGCCATGGCCAGCACACCGAAGACCAGCCACGTCAGGAGGATCCGGGCGACGCTGAGCACGGTCGGAGCCACGCGCTGCCACGTGGCCACCGTGAAGGGCAGGGCGAGGGCCACTGCCAACGGGGCCCCATGGGGCCAGCTCGCGGGAGACACCCCGGCGACGACCGCCAGCACCGTCGCAGCGGCAAGGGGTCCCTTGGAGCCCCTGGCCCCCAGGACCACGCCGAGGAACGCCCCCACCGCAAGGATGATGACGAGGATCTCTCGTTCGTCGGGGTACCGAGCCTCGACTGGGCCGATGAGCCACCCCAGGCCGCTGAAGACGAGGACGATGACGAACCGCGGCCACGGAGAGCGCGCCACGAGCGACACCGAGGCGGCGGCCGCGATCGTCCCGAGGAGCAAGAGGTCACCCTTCATGCCCTGCAGCGGCAGATGCAGCCACGGCTGCCTCCCCCAGAAGCCGGCCGGCCACCACAGCAGTGCGCCGAGAAGCACCGAGAGGAGGGGCCAGACGCGGCGGCGGACCGGCGCCGTCCGGACCCATATCCCCGGGGGCCGCTGAGTCTCGTCGGTCAGCTCCGCCACGTCCGGACGTCTCGTCGTGCTCACGGTGGTGAGGCTAGCCGCTTGTCGTGCCGTCCGTCCGTCGGCCGAGACCTGCCACCGCTGGCCTTGATGCGGACGCCCGATCCGGGTTGGCTTGGGGAAGGATCATCGTCATGCGCCCACCCTCCGGTGGGCCGCCTGCATCGCCGCCAGGAGGAACAGTGTCCGAGACGTCTGCGAGCCAGTCCGCGAGCCAGTCCGCGAGCGACAGCGCGAGCCAGAGTGGGGGCAACGCGCCTGACCTGTCACCCGACCCGCAGTTCGCCGCCCAGGCCAACGGCACGGCGGACCTCTACGAGGAGGCGACGGCCGACCACGAGGCGTTCTGGGCGCGACAGGCCCGTGAGCGGCTCAGCTGGACCACCGACTTTGCGCAGACGCTCGACTGGACCGGGGCGCCCTTCGCCGAGTGGTACGTGGGCGGTGAGCTGAACGCGGCATACAACTGCGTGGACCGCCACGTCGAAGCCGGGAACGGCGACCGGGTCGCCATCCACTTCGAGGGGGAGGGCGGCGACACCCGCACCCTCACGTATGCCGAGCTGCAGCGCGAGGTCGCGAAGGCCGCCAACGCGCTGGAGAGCCTGGGGGTCGCCAAGGGCGACCGGGTCGCGATCTACCTGCCGATGATCCCGGAGGCCGTCATCGCGATGCTGGCCTGTGCCCGGCTCGGCGCACCGCATTCAGTGGTGTTCGGCGGCTTCTCGGCCGACGCTCTGCGTACCCGCATCGCGGACGCACAGGCCAAGCTCGTCATCACCGCCGACGGGCAGTTCCGGCGCGGGAAGGCCGCCCCGCTGAAGCCTGCGGTCGACGATGCCGTGAGCGGGGACACGACCGTCGAGAAGGTGCTGGTCGTCAGGCGCACCGAGGGCGACGTGGCCTGGGACGAGCAGCGCGACCTGTGGTGGCACGAGGTCGTCGACGCAGCTGCGGACGAGCACGAGGCGGTTCCCCACGACAGCGAGCACCCTCTCTTCATCCTCTACACCTCCGGTACGACCGGAAAGCCGAAGGGGATCTTCCACACCACTGGCGGCTACCTGACCCAGACGGCGTACACGAGTGCGATCGTCCACGACCTCCACCCGGAGACCGACGTCTACTGGTGCACAGCGGACATCGGCTGGGTGACCGGGCACTCGTACATCGTCTACGGGCCCCTGGCGAACGGCGCCACGCAGGTCATCTACGAAGGCACCCCCGACACGCCGCACCAGGGCCGCTGGTGGGAGATCATCGAGAAGTACAAGGTCTCGATCCTCTACACCGCGCCGACGGCGATCCGCACGTTCATGAAGTGGGGTGACGACATCCCGGCGAAGTACGACCTCTCGTCGCTGCGGCTGCTGGGCTCGGTCGGCGAGCCGATCAACCCGGAGGCGTGGCTCTGGTACCGCAAGCACATCGGCGGTGACCGCACGCCGATCGTCGACACCTGGTGGCAGACCGAGACGGGCGCGATCATGATCAGCCCGCTGCCCGGCGTCACGGAGCTCGAGCCCGGCTCGGCACAGCGACCGATCCCCGGCATCAGCGCTGAGATCCTGGACGACGAGGGTCAGCCGCTGCACGATCCTGAGGCCGTCGGATACCTCGTGCTCACCAAGCCGTGGCCCGCGATGCTGCGCGGGATCTGGGGAGACCCGGAGCGCTACCGGGAGACGTACTGGTCGCGGTTCGGCGAGAAGTACTACTTCGCCGGAGACGGAGCCAAGTACGACGCGAAGGGCAACATCTGGCTGCTCGGGCGCGTGGACGACGTCATGAACGTGTCCGGACACCGGCTCTCCACGGCCGAGATCGAGTCGGCCCTCGTCTCGCATCCGTCGGTGGCGGAGGCTGCCGTTGTCGGCGCGACCGACGACACCACAGGCCAGGCGGTCTGCGCGTTCGTCATCCTCCGCGGTGGCGTCGAGGACCACGGGGACGACACGGTCCAGGAGCTGCGCAACCACGTCGCGAAGGAGATCGGGCCCATCGCCAAGCCGCGCCAGATCATGGTGGTGCCCGAGCTGCCGAAGACCCGGTCCGGGAAGATCATGCGCCGGCTGCTGCGCGACGTCGCGGAGAACCGCGAGGTGGGCGACGTCACGACCCTGGCGGACTCCTCGGTGATGAACCTCATCAAGGCGGGGATGTCAGGCTCCACCGAGGACTGATCCCCTGCCCCGGCCCGCCCGCGCTTCCCGAAGTCTGGGACTTCGGAGCGACACGCCGCCCTCGGAGCCGAAGTCTGGGACTTCCGAGCGACACGGCGCCCGTCAGGCGTCGCCCAGCATCTGCGCCGCGATTGCCCTGGCCGCGGCATGCAGTGGACCGGTCGCCCGCTCGACGAACTCGTCGGTCATCCGGGGCAGCGGCCCCGAGACGGAGAGAGCGAGAAGCTGCGGGACACCCGGCACCGCCACGGCGACACACCGGACCCCGACCTCCTGCTCCCCTTCGTCCAAGGCGTACCCCCGCTCACGCGTGCGCTGCAGCTCCTCCAGGAGCCCATCGGGCGTGGTGATCGTGTGCTGGGTGCGCGCGGGCATCCCGGTCCGGCCGACAAGGGCTCGTACGTCGTCGGGGTCGAGCCCAGCCATGATGGCCTTCCCCACGCCGGTGGAGTGCGGTAGTACGCGGCGTCCCACTTCGGTGAACATCCGCATCGAGTTCTGCGACGCCATCACCTGGCCGACGTAGACCACCTGGTCACCGTCGAGCATGGCGAGGTTGACGGACTCTCCGAGCTCATGGGCCAGCTGTTCCATATGGGGGCGTGCCCAGCGGCCGAGCATCCGGGAGGTCGTCTCGCCGAGCCTGATGAGCCGCGGCCCGAGGGAGTACTGGCGCGACGCCTCCTGGCGCACGTACCCGAGGCTGACCAGAGTGCGAACGAGGCGGTGGATGGTCGGCAGCGGCAGGTCGGCGTCGCTCGCCAGCTGGGACAGGCTGATGACACCGCCGGCGTCGGCCATGGTCTCCAAGATGGCGAACCCCCGCTCGAGGGACTGGACACCGCCTGACTTCGCTGCCGCGGTGGCGTCGGCACTCATATATCTCTCCTCACGCCATTCTGAATGAGAAGAAGATTTCGTATCATGGAACTATCCTAGTGCCTGCGCCCGTGATCGGGCGCGCCAGCCACCCACTCTGTGAGGACCAGCCACCATGCCCGACATCACCGTGACCGGCGGCCCGATCGAGCGCAGCGACGAGATCCTGACGCCCGAGGCGCTGGAGTTCCTCGCCGAGCTCCACACGCGGTTCGCCCGCCGGCGTGCCGAGCTGCTTCAGGCCCGGCAGGCGCGTCGCGCCGAGGTCTCGAAGACGGGGCGGCTCGACTTCCTGGAGGAGACGCGTGAGGTCCGTGAGGGCGACTGGCAGGTCGCCCCGGCGCCCGCGGACCTGCGGGACCGTCGTGTTGAGATCACCGGCCCCACCGAGCGCAAGATGGCCATCAACGCCCTCAACTCGGGCGCCAGGGTATGGCTGGCCGACCTCGAGGATGCGAACACGCCCCACTGGGTCAACGTCGTCGGAGGGCAGGTGACCCTGCGCGACGCCATACGCCGATCCATCTCGTTCACCTCACCGGAGGGTAAGGAGTATGCGCTCAAGGACCCCGGGGCCATCCCGGTCATCCTCCCCCGGCCCCGCGGCTGGCATCTGGACGAGGAGCACCTGCATCTGGACGAGGAGCCGCTGGTAGGCGCACTGGTCGACTTCGGACTCTACTTCTTCCACAACGCCCACGAGCTCATCGAGCGCGGCAGCGGGCCCTACTTCTACCTGCCGAAGATGGAGTCGCATCTCGAGGCCCGGCTATGGAACGACGTGTTCACCTTCAGCCAGGAACGCCTGGGCATCCCGCACGGCACCATCCGCGCGACGGTGCTCATCGAGACCATCCCCGCGGCTTTCGAGATGGAGGAGATCCTCTACGAGCTCAGGGACCATGCCGCCGGGCTCAACGCGGGTAGGTGGGACTACCTGTTCTCGATCATCAAGTACTTCCGGGACAGTGGCCCGTCCTTCACCCTGCCCGACCGCAACGCCGTCACGATGAACGCACCGATGATGAAGGCGTACAGCGACCTGCTGGTGAAGACCTGCCACCGGCGTGGGGCCTTCGCGATCGGAGGGATGGCGGCCTTCATCCCGAGCAAGAAGGACCCCGAGGTCAACGAGCGCGCCTTCGCCAAGGTCCGGGAGGACAAGACGCGCGAGGCGAACGCGGGCTTCGACGGCTCATGGGTGGCCCACCCCGGGATGGTGGAGCTGTGCACGGAGGTCTTCAGCGGAGTGCTCGGTGAACGTTCCAACCAGCTCGACGTCCAGCGGCACGACGTGTCGGTATCCGCCGACGACCTGCTCGACGCTGCCTCGACTCCTGGAGAGCGGACCGAGGAGGGTCTGCGCGGCAACGTCTCGGTGGGGATCGCGTACCTCCAGTCCTGGTTGCAGGGCAACGGCGCCGTGGGGATCCACAACCTCATGGAGGACGCGGCCACCGCGGAGATCTCGCGCTCGCAGATCTGGCAGTGGCTCTACTCCGGCGCGTCGCTGTCCTCCGGCGAGACGGTGACCCGCGAGCTGGTCGACCGGGTGGTGGAGGAGGAGTATGCCGCGCTGCGTGGCTCGGTGGGCGAGGAGGCCTTCGCCGAGGGAGCCTGGGAGGCGGCGCGGCGCCTGTTCGTCGAGTGCGCGATCGACCCCGACTTCCCGGACTTCCTGACGTTGCCTGCCTACGCCGAGGTGCTGCGCCGCGAACAGGCCTGACGGGGCGCCCCCCGGCGCACGCGCCATACCGGCGCCTCTCCCGAGGCGGCCCCCGCACCCCGTGGCTTCCTGAAGTCTGGGACTTCGGCGCGACACGCCGGGCTGAGGCCCGAAGTCCCAGACTTCGGAGGAGCGGGAGGAGTCGGAGGAGCCTACGGCCGGCGGAACCGGCCTGCTGCCACCTGCTCGCCACCGACCCATACCCCGGCGATGTCCGACGTGGCTCCCAGCGCGAACACCTTTGCGAGGGCGTCCAGCGGCGACTTGGCGTTGCCGAGCCCCACCGCCAACGGGTCGCCAGTCTCCGGCAGGACCCAGATCGCGTCGAACTGCTTGCCGACGGACAGGTCGCCGACCTCCTCGGCCAGGCCCAGCGCGTCGGCTCCCGCCGCGGTCGCCAGCCACAGCAGGTGTGCCGACGTCAAGGCGACGCCGTCACGGCCCAGCAGCTGCTGCATGAAGTACGCCTGCAAACCTTCCTTGAACAGACAGAACCCGGTGCCGGCTCCGACGTCGGAGCCGAGGGCGACTCGCACGCCGTGATCCAGATGCCGTCGCAGCGGGAAGAGGCCACTGCCCAGCGCAGAATTGCTGGTCGGGCAGTGCGCCACCGAGGCGCCCAGCGCGGCGAGCAGGGTGAGCTCCTCCTCGCTCGGGTGGACGTTGTGAGCGAGCACCGAGCTCCGGTCCACGAGCCCGTGCCTGGCGTAGGTCTGGACGTAGTGGGCCCCGTCGAAAAGCGTTGCCACTGCATCGATCTCGGCAAGGTTCTCGTTCACGTGAGAGGTGAACCAGCTGCCCGAGACCTCCTTGAACGTGGCGGCGCAGGACTCGAGCATGGCGTCGCTCGCCGAGAAGGAGAAGCGAGGTGTCACGGCATACCTCAGTCGGCCGTTGCCGTGCCAGCGCTCGGCCAGCGCGCGCGCCTCCTCGTACGCCCGGTCCGGGGTGGACAGCAGCTCCGGACGCAGGCTGCGGTCCGAGACAACGAGCCCTGTCGTCACGCGCAGACCCGCCCGCTGGGCGACCTCGAACATGACATCGACGGCTGACGCGAAGTGCGAGCCGAAGACCAGGGCCGTCGTGGTGCCGGCGTCCACGAGCCCGGTCACGAAGTCCGCCGCCACCCCGCGTGCGTACGTGGCATCGGCGAGCCGGGCCTCCTCCGGGAGGGCGCACTGGTCCAGCCAGTCGAGCAGCGGCATCCCGAGCCCGCCGATGACGCGGACCTGCGGAAAATGCACGTGCGTGTCGACCAGCCCGGGGAGCAGCATGCCCTCTCTAAGCGCGACCACCGGCTCATCGCGATGGGCCCGGCGGATCTCGGCGTAAGGGCCGCGTGCCGTGATGACACCGTCCTCGACGACGACGCCAGCGTCCTCCTCGCAGCGCAGCTGCCCGCCGATGAAGGGGTCTGCCGGGGTATCCAGGACGGTCGCCCGGTAGAGGGTCACCGGGAGACCCCGCGCGGCGATCGCTGCGCTTCGAACGTTCGGACAAGGTCCGCGGCGACACTCAACGCGATCGTCGCCGGCTCCTTGCCGGTGAGGTCGGGGTGGCCGATGGGCGTCCGGATCCGGGCGAGATCCCCGGCCGAATGTCCTTCTGCCGCAAGGCGGCGCTCGAACCTGCGCCACTTCGCAGTGGAGCCGATCAGGCCGATCGACCCCAGGTGGCCGCAGCGCAGAGCGGCATCGCACAGCGCGGCGTCCTCGGCATGGTCGTGGGTCATCACGAGGACATGTGTCCCGGCCGGCACCTGCCCGAGGACCAGCTCAGGCACGGGGGCGTGGTGCGGGTGGACGTGGGCCACCGCGTCCGCCAGGGGTTCGAGGCGTCCGGTGGTCAGCTGGTCGGCGCGCGAGTCGACCAGGTGCAGCTCGAGGTCGTGCCTGGCCAGGACGCGAGCCAGCTCCAGGCCGACATGACCCATGCCGAAGATCGCGACGGACGGCACGACGGCCAAGGGTTCCAGCAGCACCTTCACCTCGCCGCCGCAGCACTGCTGTCCATGCTCGACCGGGGCCTTGTCGTTGAGCGCCAGCTCCAGCTCCGCGGGCGACCGGGCACCTGCCTGGAGCATGCGTCGCGCTCGATCCACCGCGGTCGCCTCCAGGTTCCCGCCCCCGATGCTGCCCCAGGCCTCCCGCTCGGCTACGACCATCTTCGCGCCTGCGGCTCGGGGCGAGTGGCCACGGACGCTGGTGAGAGTGACCAGCACACCTGCTCGTCTCTCGTGCCGCAGCCGCTCGACGGCCGCCAGCCAGCTCACGTCAGGTCCTCACCGGAGCCGGCTGGGCAGCCCGCTCGGAGTGCGGCCGCAGCGGGTGGGCGTCCACGTCCGGCTGGTCGGGCACCGCGCCAGGGGCACCTTCGACGACATGGCCGTGCTCGGTATGCCGCCGGGCCTGCTCCAGGGCCCAGTACACGGCCTCGGGAGTGGCTGGAGAAGCCAGGTCGACGCTGACCCGGGGTGGCCCGAAGGCTGCCGCCGCCTGGCGCAGGGCCTCGCGCACGCTGAAGGCGAGCATCAGGGGCGGCTCGCCGACGGCCTTGGAGCCGTAGATGGCGCCGTCCTCATGCGCTCGCTCGAGAAGGGCGACGTTGAACACCTCGGGCATCTCCGAGAAGCTGGGCAGCTTGTACGTGCTCGCGGCCTGCGTCGCGAGGCGTCCGCGGGTGGACCGGTCCGACTCGTCCCAGCGAAGGTCCTCCAGGGTCAGCCATCCGGCGCCCTGGACGAACGCGCCCTCCACCTGGCCCAGGTCGACCAGCGGCGACAGGCTGTCTCCGACGTCGTGCACGATGTCCACCCGACGCGTGCGGTACGCCCCGGTGAACCCGTCGACCTCGACCTCGGTCGCGGCGACGCCGTACGAGAAGTACTTGAACGGCGAGCCGTGCATGACGCTGGAGTCCCAGTGCAGCCCCTCGGTCCGGTAGAAGCCGGCCGCCCACAGCTGCACGCGCTGGAAGTAGGCCTGGTTGACGACCTCCGCCCACGGGACGGACCGGCCTCCGCCCACCGTGGTGACCTCTCCACCGCCGAACCGCACATCGGCCGGGGCGATCCCGAGCCGGCCCGCGGCGACCACCCGGAGCCGGTCGAGGATCTGCTCGCAGGCATCCTTGACCGCACCACCGTTGAGGTCGGCGCCTGAGCTGGCAGCCGTTGCCGACGTGTTCGGCACCTTGTCCGTCCTGGTCGGGGCCAGCCGGACTGTGTGCAGCGGGACCCCCAGCGTGGTGGCCGCGACCTGAAGCATCTTGGTGTGCAGCCCCTGGCCCATCTCCGTGCCGCCGTGGGAGATCAGCACCGAGCCGTCCTTGTAGACGTGCACCAGTGCACCGGCCTGGTTGAAGGCCGTGAAGTTGAACGAGATGCCGAACTTCACCGGAGTCATCGCCAGGCCGCGCTTGAGGTCGCGGTGCGACGCGTTGAACCGCTCGACCTCCGCCTTGCGGCGGTCGATCTCGGCGCTCGAGCGCACCTGGTCCCAGCAGACGGCCGCGCGCTCGGGGTGCCGGACCGGCTGCCCGTACGGCGTCTGCTGACCCTCGGTGTAGAAGTTGCGGCGGCGCAGGTCCATGGCGTCCAGACCCAGCAGCGGCGCACAACGGCCGAGGATGTCCTCGATGACGAGCATCCCCTGCGGTCCGCCGAACCCTCGGAACGCCGTCTGCGACGTCTTGTGGGACTTGGCGATCCGTCCGTTCACGCGCACGTTGGGGATCCAGTAGGCGTTGTCGATGTGGCACAGCGCCCGCGCCAGCACGGGCTCTGACAGGTCGAGGCTCCATCCGCCGTCAGACGTCAGCGTCGCGTCGAGGGCCTGCAGCCGGCCGTCGTCGTCGAAGGCGACGCGCCACTGTGCATGGAAACCGTGCCGCTTGCCCGACATCGTGAGGTCCTGGGTGCGGTTCAGCCGCACGCGCACCGGACGGCCGGTGAGGGTCGCACCGAGCGCCGCGATCGCGGCATACCCGTGGGGTTGCATCTCCTTGCCGCCGAAGCCTCCACCCATGCGCAGGCACTGCACCGTGACGGCGTGGCTCGGCCGGCCGAGGACGTGCGCCACGATGTCCTGGGTCTCGGTGGGATGCTGCGTGCTGCACTGGACGAAGATCTGCCCGTTCTCGTCGACCGTCGCGAGCGAGGCGTGGGTCTCGAGGTAGAAGTGCTCCTGCCCGGCGAACTCCAGCTCGCCGCTGAAGACGTGCGAAGCGGACCCGAACGCCGCGTCGATGTCCCCGCGTTCCATCCGCGGCTGACCGCCTTGGAAGCTGCCCGCCTCGATCGCGTCGCGGACGCTCACGAGTGCGGGAAGCACCTCGTACTCCACCTCGACGGCGAGCGACCCCAGCCGCGCGGCCTCGAGCGTCTCGCCGAGCACCCAGCACACCGCGTGCCCGTAGAACATGACCTCCGAGGGGAACAGCGGCTCGTCGTGCTTCACGCCGGCGTCGTTGACCCCTGGCACGTCGTCGGCCGTGAGGACCCTGACGACGCCCGGGACCTCGAGGGCCGGCGAGGTCCGCAGGGTGGTGACGCGCGCATGGGCGTGCGGTGCCTGCACGGGGTAGGCGTGCAGACAGCCGTGGGTACGGACGACGAGGTCGTCGGTGTACAGCGCGGCGCCCGTAACGTGGAGCGCAGCGGACTCGTGCGGAACGTCCTGTCCCACAAGGGGGTTCGCCGGGCGTTCGGACAAGGCGCTCATGCCCCGACCTCCTCTCGTTCGCCCGTCTGCGCATGAAGCTTGAGCAGCGCGGTGCCCAGCATCGACCGTCGGTATGCCGCGCTGGCGCGGTGGTCGTCCAGTGGTGTCCCTTCGCCGCGCATGACGTCAGCGGCTGCGCGCGCGACCTCCGCCGACCACGACCGCCCCTCGAGGGCGGCTTCGGTGGCCAACGCGCGGACGGGTGTCGCCGCCACGCCACCCAGGCCGATCCGGGCCTTGGCCACCACACCGTCGCGGACGTCCAGCGCGAAGCCGACGGCGACGCTCGAGATGTCGTCGAAGCGCCGCTTCGCGACCTTGTGGAAGGCCGTGACGCCGCTGAGGGGCATCGGAACCCGGACGGCACGGACGAGCTCGTCGGGGCGCCTGAGGGTCTGCCGATATCCGGTGAAGTAGTCGGCGAGCGGTACCACGCGCTCGCCGGCCACGGACGTCAGCACCACCGACGCCTCGAGTGCCAGCAGCGCCGGCGGGGTGTCGCCGATGGGCGAGGCCGTGCCGAGGTTGCCCCCGATGGTCGCGCCGTTGCGGATCAGCCGGGACGCGAACTGCGGGAACAGCGCGTCCAGCAACGGAACCCGTCCAGCCAGACCACGCTCGACCTCGGTGAGGGAAAGGGCCGCACCGATCTCGATCACGTCGTCGGAGAGGTCGAGGTGGCGGAGCTCGGCGAGCCGGTCCAGTCCGATGGCGAAGGGCGCCCGGGCCCCCCGGATGTTGACGTCGACCCCCCAGTCCGTCGAGCCGGCCACGAGCACGGCCTCGGGGTGTTCGGCGAGCAGCTCCAGAGCCTCGCCGAGGTCGCCCGGCCTCGCGTACGTGCCCGTGTCGCCGTGCACCCGGATGGCGGCCGCCACGGGCGCCGGTGCTGCGCGTCGTGCGGCGAAGGGGTCGCTCTGCGCCGGCTCCCCCAGCGCGAAGGCGGCGTCGCGCAGAGGCCGGTAGCCGGTACAACGACACAGGTTGCCACTCAGAGCATGGAGGTCGAAGCCGTTGGGCCCGTGCTCGTGGTCCGGGGCCTGGTGCACCGAGTCGACCGGTTCGTGCCCGTTCTGGCTGGGGTCCGGTCGACGGTCTCCGGCAGCAGGAACCGGTCGACGGCCTGCCCGGTAGTACTCGGCCGCCATGCTGCAGACGAAGCCGGGGGTGCAGTAGCCGCACTGCGAACCGCCCCGCACGGCGACCTCACGCTGGACGGGATGCAACATCTCAGGAGAGCCCAGTCCCTCCGCGGTGACGACCTCACCGCCCACCAGAGCGGCTGCCGGCACCAGGCACGCGTTCACCGGGGTCCACTGGGTCCGGTCGTCACCGTCGGGTCGCGCGACCATGACGGAGCAGGCCCCGCACTCGCCCTCGGCGCATCCCTCCTTGGCGCCGGTGAGCCCGAGACCCCGGAGCCAGTCGAGCGCAGTGGTGTTCGGGTCCAGCCCGGCGAGCCCACAGGGCTTTCCGTTCACCGTGACCTCGTGCGTGGCCTGCGGCTCGGTGGTCTGGTGACCGTTCGGTGCAGTCATGGCGCAGCTCCCGTTCGCCCCGTGTCCGGGCTCCATCATCCACCCCGGCGCATCGCCAGGGTGCATGGTTTCGGGCCTGCGATCCGCCGGTTATCCATGCAGAACAGCGGTCGCGCGATGGAGCGACGCTATTCTCAACATTCTGTTGAATCAAGGGTTTGGGTGGAGTTCTCTCATGGTGGGCAGCCGCTCGCACACGGCCTGGACGACCACCGGGGGGCGGCTGATCTCCGGCCCCTCACCGTCCGAACTGGCTCAGCACCCCCATGTAGGTCTTGGGTGGTGGAGGCGCCAGCTCCCCGTGCGTGCTGGGGCGCAGACCCATCCGTACGAGACCCTCTGCCAGGACCGTGGCAGCCGCGACGCCGTCGACGACGGGGACCCCCAGCTCGTCAGTGAGCAGCTCCGGGAGCCCGGCCATACCCGCACAGCCCAGGACGATGGCGTCGCTGCCGTCCTGGGCCAGGGCGCTCTTCGCGAAGGACAGGATCACGGCGTACGTCCGGGCCCGGTCCTCCTCCAGCTCCAGCACCGGGATGTCGCAGGCATGGACGCCAGCGCACTGACGCTCGAGACCGTACGTCCTGGTCAGGTCCCAGGCGCGCCCCACCGTCCGGCTCATCGTGGTGACGACGCTGAAGGACCGGCCGAGCAGCGACGCGGTCTTCATGGCGGCTTCTGCGATCCCGATGACCGGCCTGGACGCCGCCTCACGAGCAGCGTCCAGACCGGGGTCTCCGAAACAGGCCAGGACGAAGGCGTCGGCGTCGTGGTCGGCACGGACGACCTCGAGCAGACCCGGCACGGCCAGCGCCTCGTCGTAGTGGCTCTCGATCGACGCGGGGCCCATCGTCGGGGTCCGTCCCGTGACGACCGTGTCAGCGCCTGCCACCAGACGAGCCTGGGCCTCGACGAGGTCCGTCATGGACTGCGTCGTGTTGGGGTTCACGACTGTGAGCCGGATGGTCATCGCACGCACGCCTTGGTGTCCAGGGTGTGCTCGTGCACTCCGAGGCGCGGGGCGATGAGGGCGTAGGCGGCGAGTCCCACTCCGCACCCGATGAACCAGCTGTAGTCGTCGAACCGGTTGACGCCGGGCACGAAGACCGCCGCGAGGGCCGAGGCGGCGGCGATCGCCGTGGCGTAGATCGCGGCGGCGTTGTAGCCCCGGGTGTAGTGGTAGGCACCGTTCTCGTCGAGGGTGAAGAGGTCGTCGACGCAGACCCGCTGCTTGTGGACGATGTAGTAGTGCGCGATGAGGACGCCGAAGAGCGGACCGATGAAGGCGCCGAGCGTGTCAAGCGTGTAGTGGATCGTCTCCGGGCTGTTGTAGAGGTTCCAGGGGGTGAGCAGGACCGAGCCGACGGCGGCGATCATGCCGCCCATGCGCCAGCTGATCTTCTGGGGGCTCACGTTGGAGAAGTCGAACGCCGGCGAGACGAAGTTCGCCACGATGTTGATACCGATGGTGGCCGTGGTGAAGGTCAGCGCGGCCAGGACCAGCGCGAAGGTGTTGTCGATGTGTCCGACGGTCTCCACCGGGTCGGTGATGAGCTTGCCGTACACCGGCAGGGTCGCGGCGGCGGTGAGGACGGTCAGCAGCGAGAAGAAGAGGAAGTTGACGGGCAGCCCCCAGAAGTTGCCCTTCCTGACGTCCTCGAACGTGCGCCCGTACCTCGAGAAGTCACCGAAGTTGAGCATCGGTCCGGAGAAGTAGGACACGACGAGCGCAGTCGCGGCGAGCATGGTGGTGAAGACCTGGGTGCCGCTCAGCTGGTGGTCGGAGAGGTTGAGGTTGATGCTCCAGCCGGACTTGACCAGCAGGTAGACGCAGAGGACCACCATGACGACATAGACGGCCGGGCCGGCGAAGTCGATGAACCTCTTGATGGTGTTCATTCCGGTCCAGAACACCGCTGCCTGGGCGACCCAGAGGATGGCGAACGTGACGTAGCCGAGCGCGCTGAGCCCCAGGAGGCCGTGCTGGCCGACGTCGGAGAAGGGGGCCAGGCCAGGGAACATCCGGACCAGCAGGATGTCGAGCGAGGCCGAGGCGAGATAGGTCTGGATCCCGTACCAGGCGACGGCGATGAGCCCTCGGATGATGGCCGGGATGTTGGCGCCCAGGACCCCGAAGACCGAGCGGCAGATGACTGGGTACGGCACGCCGGTGCGCTGGCTGGGCTTCGCGACGAGGTTGCAGAAGAACAGCACGATGGTGATGCCGGTAATGAGGCAGACGAAGACCTGCCAGCTCGTCAGGCCCAGGGCGAACAGGCTTCCGGCGGTGAGGTAGCCGCCGACGCTGTGCACGTCCGACATCCAGAAGGCGAAGATGTTGTACCAGGACCAGGTCTGCTCCTTCAGCGGTGCAAGGTCCTCGTTGGTGAGGCGCTTGTCGTAGCCGGGCTTGATCAGCCCGACGCCGGCGCCATGGTCGTGCTCACCCGTGTGGGTGGCGAATCCGGCCGCATGGGCGGCTTCTTCGGTGAGGGGCTGCTGGAGCTCGGTCACGGTGACCTCCTGGGTCTCGGATTGCGTAAACCCTAGGGAGAGAACAGTTTCCGTGGTGTATCCGGAACCGTATATCTGGGTATATCTCCGCCCCTCCCGACACACGAACGTCACCGACGAGGTCTGGAACGGTAACAACCGGACGTATCGTCCTACCTGGGCGACAACCTGGCGATGCAGGCGGCGAGGCGGTCGTGGTGCTCACCGCTGACGGCCCTCAGCCGCTCGGCGTCACGTGCGGTGAAGGCGGCGAGCATGGCCTCGTGGTCCGCCCGCAGCTCGGCCCGCTCGTCCTCCGTGAGCTGCATCATCGTCTGGAACGGCTCGGTGAGGTTCCACGCGATGTCGAGCATGTGCAGCAGGCGCGGCATACGACAGGGCGCCAGCAGCGCCTCGTGGAAGTCGCGGCTCGCGTGCTGGAAGCCCGCCGCATCCCTCGTCGCCACGGCGTCGACGAGCTTCGCGTGGATCGCGGTGGCGCGGGCGTGGTCCGCAGCGGTGGACTGCCGGACGGCAGCGTCCAGGGCGGCCGCCTCCAGGGCGCCCCGCACGACGTAGAGCTCTTCGAGCTCCGCCGAGGACAAGGCCGTGACCGTATAGCCCAGCCGCGGCTGATGAGCGAGAAGCCCTTCTCCGAGAAGGGTTTTCAGCGCCTCGCGCACCGGGATCAGGCTGACCCCGAAGAAGGCGGCGACGTCGTCGAGCGGGATCGGGCTGCCCGGCGGCACCTGTCCCGAGACGATGACCCGGCGGAGCTCGGACAGCACCTGAGGACCCGTCGCGTAGCTCCCTTCGCGCACGAGCAGGCTCACGATCCCCGACTGGCGTCGTGGCTGCGTCATCGGCTCACCTGCCTCCACCTGCGCCATGTCCGGCGACCCGACCGGTCCACCCGCGCCCAACCCGCCCCATCATGCCCGGCGCACTGCCGCGCCGTCTGCTAGACCAGCTGCCGGCTCAGCGTCGCGTGCCTGTTGACGTCCTTGTAGAGAAGGTAGCGGAACCGCCCGGGTCCGCCGGCGTAGCAGGCCTGCGGGCAGAAGGCGCGCAACCACATGAAGTCGCCCTCCTGGACCTCCACCCAGTCGTTGTTCAGCAGGTACACCGCCTTGCCCTCGAGGACGTACAGGCCGTGCTCCATGACATGGGTCTCGGGGAACGGGATCGCTCCACCGGGCTCGAAGCTGACGATGTTGACGTGCATGTCATGCCGCACGTCGAGCGGGTCGACGAACCGCTGCGTGCGCCACGCTCCTTGGGTGTCCGGCATCTCGACGCCTTCGACGTCCACCTCGTTCGTCACGAAGGCCGAGGGCGCCTCCACGCCGTCGACGCGCTGGTACGCCTTGCGGACCCAGTGGAAGGTGGCGCTTCGCTGGCCGGCGTTGCGCAGCGTCCACTGCTGTCCCGGCGGCAGGAAGGCGTAACCGCCCTCAGCCAGCAGGTGCTGCTCCTCCCCCAGCGTGAGCGTGAGCTCCCCGGAGACGACGAACAGCACCCCTTCGGCGCCAGGGTCGAGCTCCGGGCGGTCGCTGCCGCCTCCCGGTTGGACCTCGACGATGTACTGGGAGAACGTCTCGGCGAACCCGGACAGGGGCCTGGCGACCACCCACAAGCGAGTCCCCTCCCAGAACGGCAGGCTGCTGGTGACGATGTCGGTCATGGTGCCGCGCGGGAGCACCGCGTACGCCTGGGTGAACACGGCCCGGTCCGTGGTGAGCTGCGTCTGCGGCGGCAACCCACCGGCCGGCGCGTAGTACCGCGCTGTGCGCGCGACCGGGGTGGCGGAGTCGCTGGGCGTCATGACTGTCCTCTCTGCAGGAGACGGCCGCGCGGCGCGGCCTCGAGGTCGAGCGGGCTGCCGTCCAGCCAGGTCTGGCGGACGGTACCGGTGAGCTTGCGGCCGGCGTACGCCGACACGGGGTTCTTGTGATGCAGCGCAGCCACGTCGACCACGAAGGCGTCGTCCGGCGCGAAGACGGCGAAGTCGGCCACCGCGCCCACGCTGATCCGTCCGCGGTCGGTCAGGCGCACCTGGTCGGCGGGCGCCTGCGCCATCCACCGCACCACGTCGGCCAGCCCGTGCCCCCTGCGGCGCGCCTCGGTCCATACCGCGGAAAGCCCCAGCTGGAGGGAGGCGATGCCACCCCAGGCCTCGCTGAAGTCCCCCGTCGCGAACCGCTTGAGGTCCGGGGTGCAGGGCGAGTGGTCAGATACGACCGTGGCGATGGTCCCGTCCTCGAGACCGGCCCAGAGCCGCTCACGGTTGTCGTGCTCACGGATGGGGGGACAGCACTTGAACTGCGTGGCGCCGTCCGAAATCTCCTCCGCCTCGAGGGTGAGGTAGTGCGGGCACGACTCGACCGAGAGCCGGAGCCCTTCGCGACGGGCCTGCGCCAGCAGCGGAAGGGCGTCCGCGTCCGACAGGTGCAGGATGTGCGCCCGCCCACCGGTGACCCGCACGGCCTCGACGACCTGCGCGATCGCTCGCTCCTCGGCCACCTTCGGACGCGACCCCAGGAAGGCGGCATACGCACGACCGCCGGGCTGGACCGACGTCTCGATGGTGTGCTCGTCCTCGGCGTGCACGATGACGAGGCCGTCGAAGGCCGCCGTCTCGGTGAGGGCTGCGCGCAGGCCCTCCGCGTCCAGGTGGGGGAACTCCTCCACGCCGGAGTGGAGGAGGAAGCACTTGAAGCCGAAGACGCCCGCGTCGTGCAGCGGGTGAAGGTCAGCCAGGTTGCCCGGGATGGCACCGCCCCAGAAGCCGACGTCCACGAAGGACTGGTCGCGGGCGGCGGCCCGCTTCACCTCCAGTGCCGCCACGCTGACGGTGGGCGGGATGCTGTTGAGTGGCATGTCGATGATCGTCGTGACGCCACCGGCGGCTGCAGCTCGCGTAGCGCTCGCGAACCCCTCCCAGTCCGTGCGCCCTGGCTCGTTGACGTGCACGTGCGTGTCGACCAGCCCGGGCAGCAGCACCTCGTCGTCGGCAAGCTCGACGACGTGGCTGCCCTCAGGCACCGCGTCGTACGGCCCGACGGCCGCCACCCGACCGTCGCGGACCACGACGCAGGCGCCGCGTTCCAGGCCGTCGACAACGGCCCGGCGTGCCCGCAGGACCACGTCTCCCTTCATCGCTGCCCACCTCCTCGTCCTGCCTCGACCGTATGCCGTGTGCTCATCCTGCCGCTGGCTCGCGCGCCTATGGGCCGGCACAGCGCCGGGTCGAGCACCCTGTTGCGATGGCTGCCGAGCACGCCGCCGTCTGCGGTGACCAGATCCTCGTGCCGCAGGTAGGGCCGGGGTTCGGCGTGGCCCATGGCGACCCCGGCCGGTGTGCCGGTGAGCAGCAGGTCACCAGCCTCGAGCGTCATGAGGCTGCTGACGTAACAGAGGAGCTCAGGGACGGTGAAGATCATGTCGCTGGTCACGGCGTCCTGCCGGACGCGGCCGTTGACGCGCAGCCGCAGGCGGACCTCGCCCGGGTCTCCCAGCTCGTCGGGCGTCACGAGCCACGGTCCGACCGGGCAGAAGGTGTCGGCGGACTTGCCCTTGGTCCAGGTCCCGCCCCGCTGCAGCTGGAGCGCCCGGTCGGAGACGTCCTGCGCCAGGACGTAACCGGCGACCGCCTCCGCGGCACGAGCCTCGTCGACCTCGTCACGCAGCGTGCCGCCCAGCACCACTCCGAGCTCCACCTCGTAGTCCGTGGTCGTCGATCCCGGCCTGAGCCGGATGTCGTCGTCCGGGCCGCACAGCGACGTGGGCGCCTTGAGGAACACCACCGGCTCCTGAGGTCTCGGCATCCCGGCTTCGGCTGCATGAGCCGCGTAGTTCAGGCCGATACCGATGATCTTTCCCGGTCTGGCGATGGGCGCGCCCCGGCGGGCGACGTCCTCGGTGAACCGCGGCAGCAGGTCCGGCACCAGAGCGCGCAGCTCCGTGGCGAGGAACGAGCCGTCGACGTCGGCAGTGACGCCGGTCAGGTCGTACAGGCCCCCGTCCGAACCGACCGCGACCGGGGTCTCGGCACCAGGCGCACCCACCCGTCCCAGCCTCACGACACATCCACCAGCTGCTCGCGGGCGATCCGTGCTCCGACGGTCTTCAGCAACGGCCCAGGCGCGGCGAGCGCCAGGTTCGCTGAGCCCGCCTCCTGCACGAGCGAGTACGCGGTGCGCAGGCCCAGCGTCGCAAGGTCCTCCGGGTCGAGCGTCACCCGTCCTGCCACCGCGACGACGGGCACGCCGAGGGCTGCCGCCACTCGTGCCACCGCAGCGGGGGCCTTCCCATGCAAGGTCTGTCTGTCGAGGGAGCCCTCGCCGGTGACGACGAGGTCGGCGTTCACCAGCGCCTCGTCCAGTCCGGTGAGCTCGAACACCAGCTCGGCGCCCGCACGCAGGGTCGCTCCGAGGGCCGCGAGCAGGGCGAAGCCGACGCCCCCGGCAGCCCCGGCGCCAGGGTGGTCCCGCAGGTCTGTCCCGGTCGCCTCGGCCATGAGGTCGGCCCATCGCGTGAGTGCCGTGTCGAGGCGCTCCACATCCTGGGGTCCGGCCCCCTTCTGAGGGCCGTACACGGCAGCGGCCCCTCGGGCACCCGTGAGGGGGTTGTCGACGTCCGAGGCTACGACAACCTGCGCGACGGCGAGGGCAGGGTGCAATGACGTGAGGTCCAGGTGGCAGGCGTCCGCGAGCCCGCCACCACCCGGTGCGACCGGGCGCCCCTGCGCCGTGAGGATCCGGGCGCCGAGCGCCTCCAGGAGCCCCGCGCCGCCGTCAGTGCAGGCGCTACCTCCGATGCCGACCACGATGCGGTCGGCCCCGGCGTCCAGCGCTGCGGCGATGACCTCGCCCGTGCCGTGGCTCGACGCGGTGAGTGGCGCCGGGCGACCCTGCGGCAGCTGGGCGAGCCCCGAGACGTCCGCGAGCTCCACCACGGCCTGTGACCCTCGCCTGGCGAAGGCGGACGTGTGCGGCATACCGGTCGGGCCGTGCGTCCGCACCGGCACGCGGACGAAACCCGCAGCCTCCGCGGCTGTCAGGGTGCCGTCGCCACCATCGGCGACCGGGATGACGACGACCTCGGCGTCCGGGCACACCGAGCAGAGCCCGGCACGCAGGTACGACGCGACCTCGGCGGCGGTCAGCGTGCCCTTGAACTTGTCTGGAGCGAGGACGACCCGGGGCATCTGTGGTCTTCAGTCCAGGTTGGCGAACAGCGCTGTGGGCGCGTCGGCACCGGACTCGGCGAGCGCCTCGAACTCCGTGACACCGGCGATCGAGAGCCCCATCGAGACGTTGGTGACGCGCTCGAGGATGACCTCGACCACCACGGGGACCCGGTACTCCTGGGCAAGGCTCTTGGCCTTCTCCAGGGCGGGGAGGATCTCCTCGGGGTCCGTGACTCGAATGGCCTTGCACCCCAGGCCCTCGGCCACCTTGACGTGGTCCACGCCGTAGCCGTTGACCTCCGGCGAGTTGACGTTGTCGAAGGACAGCTGGACGCAGTAGTCCATGTCGAAACCTCGCTGGGACTGACGGATCAGGCCGAGGTAGGCGTTGTTCACCAGGACGTGCACGTACGGGATGGCGAACTGCGCACCGACGGCGAGCTCCTCCATCATGAACTGGAAGTCGTAGTCCCCGGACAGCGCCACGACGAGGGAGTCCGGATCGGCGGTGGCGACTCCCAGCGCGGCCGGCACGGTCCAGCCCAGCGGTCCGGCCTGACCGGCGTTGATCCAGTGCCGGTCCTTGTAGACGTGGAGCAGCTGGGCCGCCTGGATCTGGGAGAGACCGATGGTCGAGACGTACCTGACGTCCTTGCCGAACGCCCGGTTCATCTCCTGGTAGACGCGCTGCGGCTTGATCGGCGTGACGTCGAAGTTGGTCTTGCGCCACAGGGTGCGCTTGCGGTCCTGACACGACTGGGCCCAGCCCTGGCGGTCAGGAAGGCGTCCGGCCTCCTGCCGCTCCCGCGCCACGGTCACGAAGAGCTCCAGCGCCGCTTTGGCGTCGGACACGATGCCGTAGTCGGGGGCGAAGACGCGCCCGATCTGCGTCGGCTCCACGTCGACGTGGACGAACGTCCGTCCCTGGGTGTACGTCTCGAGGTCACCGGTATGGCGGTTGGCCCAGCGGTTCCCGATGCCCAGGACGAAGTCCGCCTCGAGCATCGTCGCATTGCCGTAGCGGTGGCTCGTCTGGAGGCCCACCATGCCTGCGTTGAGCTCGTGGTCGTCCGGGATGGAGCCCCAGCCCATCAGCGTGGGGACGACCGGCACCCCGGTGAGCTCCGCCAGCTCGACGAGCAGCTCCGCCGCGTCGGCGTTGATGACGCCGCCACCGGCAACGATGAGCGGACGCTCGCTGGCCTCCAACAGGTCCAGCGCCTTTGCGACCTGGGGGCGGGTTGCGACCGGCTTGTAGACGGGGAGCGGCTCGTAGGTCTCGACGTCGAACTCGATCTCCGCGAGCTGGACGTCGATCGGCAGGTCGATGAGCACCGGACCCGGGCGTCCGGACCGCATCAGGTGGAACGCCTGCTGGAACGTCCCCGGCACCTGCGCCGGCTCGAGCACGGTGACAGCCATCTTGGTCAGCGGCTTGGCGATCGCCGCGATGTCGACGGCCTGGAAGTCCTCCTTGTGAAGCTTCGCCACCGGCGCCTGGCCGGTGATGCACAGGATCGGGACGGAGTCGGCGCTCGCCGAGTAGAGGCCGGTGATCATGTCGGTGCCGGCCGGACCGCTGGTGCCGACACAGACGCCGATGTTGCCGGCCTTGGCGCGGGTGTAGCCCTCTGCCATGTGGGAGGCGCCTTCCACGTGGCGGGCGAGGGTGTGCTGCAGCCCGCCGTTCGTCTTCATCGCCTTGTAGAAGGGGTTGATCGCGGCTCCCGGCAGGCCGAAGAGGTGGGTCACCCCCTCCTTCTTCAGGATCTCGACGGCTGCTTGCGCCGCGGTCATGCGTGCCATGGTGATGCTCCTGGTCTGTCTGGCCGGTCGGCCCCGCGGATCGAGGTGAGAACACCGGACAACACCGGCGCTCCTAGGTCGGATGGTGGGGGCGGCGTGGCGGGTGAGTGGCGGGGGTCCGTTGAGGGGCGTCGGTCGAGGGGAACCGAGGGAGATGGCGGGGTACGGGGTGGTCGGGCTCAGTCGCTGAGCCGGCCTGAGAGGCGCTCCACGCCACGGAGCAGCCCCGAGTGGTCGAGTGCGCCGTCGCCGTTCGCCCGGGCCGAGGCCATGAGCTGGGCGAGCAGCCCTCCGACGGGTACGACCACGCCAGCCTCTCGAGCCGCTGAGGTGACGATGCCGAGATCCTTGTGGTGCAGGTCGATGCGGAACCCGGGGGTGAAGTCGTGGCTGGCCATGGCCGACCTCTTCTGCTCCAGCACCTTCGACCCGGCCAGCCCACCACCGAGGACGTCGAGCGCTGCCTCCAGGTCGACCCCGTAGGCCCCGAGGAAGACGACCGCCTCGGCGAGCGCCTGGATGTTGGCGGCGACGATGAGCTGGTTCGCAGCCTTGACGGTCTGGCCGGCGCCGTTGCCGCCGACGTGGACGACCGTCCTACCCAGCGCGTCGAAGACCTCTCGTGCCGCCTCGAAGTCCGTCGCCTCTCCGCCGACCATGATCGACAGTGCGGCGTTCTTGGCGCCGGCCTCGCCGCCGGAGACCGGCGCGTCCAGCAGCCGGAAGCCTTTGGCCTTGGCGGTCTTCGCCAGCTCGACGGTCACGTCCGGACGGATACTCGAGAAGTCGATGACCAGCGTGCCCTCCTTCGCGTTGGCGAAGACGCCGTCCTCGCCGGTCAGGACGTCCCGGACGTCCGGGCTGTCGGGGACCATCACGGCCACCACGTCGGCGTCCCGGACCGCGTCGGCTACCGATCCGGCCGCCGAGCCCCCCGCCTGCACCAAGGGGGCGGTCTTGTCCGGGGAAGGGTTGAAGCCGACGACGCGGTGGCCGGCGTTCTGGAGGTGTACCGCCATGGGGCTGCCCATGATGCCGAGACCGATGAAGGCGATGGTGCTCATAGGGTTCTCCTGGTTTCGTTGCGCTGATGGGTCAGCCGGCTGCGCGGCGCTCGCGAGGGAGCCATCCGAAGCTCTCGGGCGTGGTGGCGGTGGTCGGCTTGTACTCCAGACCGACCCAGCCGACATAGCCCTGCTGGGCGAGGCGGGCGAGATGGCCGTCGAGGTCGAGCTCGCCGCTGCCCGGCTCGCCGCGACCGGGCGCGTCGGCGATCTGCACGTGCCCGGTGCGGTCGGCGTACCGGGAGATCGCCGCCTCGAGGTCGTCGCCGTTCGCGGCGAGGTGGTAGAGGTCCAGCAGGAAGGCGACGTTGGAGGCGCCGGTCGCGCGCACGTCGTCGACCACGGTCACCGCGTCCTTCGCCGAGCGCAGCGGGTAGGGCTTGGGACCGCTCACCGACTCGACGAGGACGGTCGCGCCGATACGGTCCGCGGCCTTGGCGGCGAGGGCCAGGGACTCGCGCCCGAGCTCGTCCTGTTGCTCCGGACGTGCCTGGTCGACCCGGTTGCCGAACAACGCGTTGAAAGCACCGACCCCTAGACGCTCCCCGATGCCGATGGTGGCGTCGATGTTGTCGCGGAACTCCTGCACGCGGTCCGGTATGGAAAGGACGCCGCAGTCCGGCCCTGCCAGGTCTCCGGCGAAGAAGTTCAGTCCGACGAGCTGGACCCCGGCGTCCTGGACCGCTGCGACGAGGGCGTCGACCTCCGCGTCGGAGGGCACCGGCTGGTCCGGCCACGGCCACCAGAGCTCGATGGCGTCGAAGCCGGCGTCCTTGGCTGCGGCCGGGCGCTCGAGGAGGGGCAGCTCGGTGAACAGGATCGAGCAGTTCACCTCGTACCGCAGGCGATAGTCGGTCATCACGGTCCTCATATTCCGTATCATGGAAGTTCTTTTCCGATTTGGTACAGCGTATGCCGCTGGGCGCCGCCTGGTCAATGGGCACGACCCGAACCCGGCGCATATATCCGGGAGCCGGCCTGTCAGGGCCCGGGTCGGCGGGTCGGTCGTCGGTGCTACCCGGTGCGTCAGCTTCCGCGGTAGGTGGAGTAGCCGAACGGGCTCAGCAGCACCGGTACGTGATAGTGCTCGGCTGCGTCCGCGACGGTGAACACGACCACCACCTCGGGGTAGAAGCCGGTCCGTCCTGCAGCCGCGAAGTACCCACCCGTCGCGAACCGCAGCCGGTAGTCCCCCGGCTCCAGCCGCTCCGGTCCGAGGGTGGCCACTCGCCCGTCGCCGTCCGTGACCCCGTCCGCGAGCGATGTGCCGTCGAGCGACTCGAGCAGGACCAGGATCCCGGCCGCAGGACCACCGAGCGTCGTATCCAGGACGTGGGTGCTCAGCGTCCCCATCAGGTGGCTACCTCTCGCAGGCGCAGCAGGGCGATGTCGCGCAGCTCGTGTACGGTCTCCCGACGCTCGGTGGCCTCGTCGTTGCGCAGTCTGCGGCGCAGCTCCTCCAACACCTCCGGCGCCGACCGCCCCGCGGCGCGGATGATGAAGACCCGGTCGAACCGCGACTCGTATGCGGCGTTCCCATCGGCCAGCGCGGCTGCCACCTCCGGGTCGGCGACGTCCACCCCGGACTGCTCCCGGGTGCTGAGCTCGGCCTCGTGCTCGGGGCTCGAGGGACGCTCGCCGATGCGCGGATGGCCGGCAAGGGCGGCGTCCAGCTCGTCGTCGGACAGCACGGCCGCCGCCGCGGCGGCGTGCTGCTCCAGCACCGGCCAGCCTGCATACGGTCGGCCGTCGAGCACCTCCTGGACCCAGCGCGGGACCGGAAGGCAAGCGGCCAGCCGCTCCCGCGCTGTGTCCTCGTCGAGGTCGTTGAACTCGGGCAGCCCCACCTCAGCCCTCCACGAACCTGGCTCGCGCCGAGTGGATGGGGTTGGCGTCGGCAACCAGGTCGTCGAACCGGTGACCCGCGATCTTGGCGATCTCGACCAGGGCCGCGGCATGCTCCTGCGCGGGCGAGTTGTCCAGTCGCTGCCACCCGGACCTGACCACCTGGTCGAAGGAGTCGCGGTCACGGACGCACGTCACGAGCGGGAAGCCGAACCGGTCGCGGTACTGCGACGTCAGCTCCGAGAGCTCCCCATGGGACTTCTCGTCCAGCCGGGTCAGTCCGAGGACAGACTGGTCATGGAGTGAGTCGGCGCCGGCCTCACCGTCGGCCACGCTCTGTGCCCCGAGGTCCGGGTAGGCGTCGATGAGCTGACGCTGCTCGTCCGCGGTCGCCGAGAACAGTGCCTCCTGGAACGCACGGCGCAGGTCCGTCGTGTCCGCGAACGGTCGGGAGTCGAACGCCCGCTCGACCACCCACCGAGGTCCCTGGAAGAGTCCACCGAACGTCTGGACGAAGTCCTCGCGCGTCATCTCGTTCACCTCGGAGAGGCGGATCAGCGAGCCCGGCGCGCCGGCCACTGCCGGACCGCGGCCGGACCCGACATGGTGGAAGAGGAAGTTCAGCACGATGGCCGTGATCGAGCCGAGCGTGATGCCCGAGCCCAGGATGATCTGCGCCCAGTGGGGGACGGCCTTCGCGACGTCAGGCTGGGCCGTGACGTACATCGCCAGCCCGACGCTCGTCGCGACGATGACGACGTTGCGGTGGTCGTGGAAGTCCACCCGGGACAGGGTCTGGAAGCCCACGACGGCCACCGTCGCGAACATCGCCAGGGCAGCACCCCCCAGCACGGGGTGCGGGATCCCGGCGACGATGGCGCCGGCCTTGGGGATGAGCCCGATGACGATCATGATCAGCCCTGCCGTGGCGACGACATACCGGCTCTTGACGCGGGTCAACCGCACGAGCCCGACGTTCTCCGCGAAGCAGGTGTAGGGGAACGAGTTGAAGACACCGCCGATCGTGGTGGCCAGCCCGTCGGCGCGTAGGGCGCGTGCGATGTCCTCACGCCCGATGCGCTTCTCCACGATCTCGCCGGTGGCGAAGACGTCGCCCGTGGTCTCGACCGCAGTGATGAGCATGACCACGATCATGGAGATGATGGCGGCCACCGAGAACCGGGGCCAGCCGAAGTTGAACGGCGTCGTGACGCCGACCCAGCCGGAGCCCCCGACGGAGTCGAAGTGGGCGTCGCCGAGCGCCCAGGCGACCAGGGTGCCGAGCACCAGGCCGAGGAGCACGGCGACGGTTGCCATGAAGCCCTTGAAGATGCGCTGGATCGCGACGATCAGGGCCAGGGTGCCCAGCGCGTACGCCAGGTTCCGGCCACTGTCGGGGTGCAGGGTCGGGCCCGCCCCACCAGCCGCGTCGGCGGCAGCCACGGGAAGAAGGGCCAAGCCGATGATCGTGATGACCGAACCGGTCACCACGGGCGGGAAGTAGCGGATGAGGCGGCTGAAGTAGGGGGCGACGAGGAAGGTGAAGAGGCCGCCGACGATGACCGCGCCGTAGATCACCAGCAGCCCGTCGGTCCCGCCTCCCGCGGCCGTGCCGATCGCGATCATCGGCGACACTGCGGTGAACGTCACGCCTTGCAGGAGAGGCAGCTTCACGCCGACCTTCCAGAACCCGACGGACTGGATGATGGACGCGATGCCGCAGGTGAACAGGTCCGCGTTGATGAGGTGGATGAGCTCGGCGGTGGTCAGGCCGATCGCGTTGGCCAGGAGGATGGGAACGATGACCGCTCCGGCGTAGAAGGCGAGAACGTGCTGGAAGCCGTAGATCGCCAGCTTGGGTGCCGGCAGGATCTCGTCGACAGGGTGACGCGAGGTGCGCTGAGCGACGGGCGCCGGCGCGGACTGGACGGACATACGAATCTCCTTGTGGCTCAGCAGAATCCGGGAACGGTCAGCCAGGCGTCGCCGGGATCTGACCCGTCCTCACGCTGGACGGTGGCCTCGATGAGGCCGTACGGGCGGTCGGCGGCAACGAAGACCTCGCCGTCGTTCTCGACCCCGAAGGGCGAGAGGTCGACGAGGAAGTGGTGCTTGTTCGGCGCGGAGAACCTGATCTCGGCGACGTCGGGATGGGCGGACAGCACGGCCGAGCCCATGGCATAGAGGCTCTCCTGGAGGGCGCGGCTGTACGTCGTGGCGAAGGTCTCGAGCAGGATCTGCCGGATGTCGTCGAACGACTTGTTCCAGTCGACCCCGTCGACGGTCTCGTAGCGCCAGCGCGCGACGAGAGAGGTGGCGAGGATCCGGTCGTCGGCCTCGGGCAAGGTCGTGTACTCGTCCTTCAGGAAGCCCTTGAACTCCGAACCGGTGGACTTCAGGACGACGAGGTCCTTGACCCCCGAGACGACCCAGGCCCGCGGAGCGTCGCCGCTGCGGTCCTGCGTCACCACGGTGGTGCGCACCTCACCGCCCCGCTTCACGAAAGCGTGGTCATGGCCCGCGCCCCCGACCTCGATGCGGTCCCAGGCATACTCCTCGACCTCGATGCGGCTGGCGGAGGCCGCGGGGGCGACGTCGAGGAACCGCGCGCCCAGGCTCAGGGCGTAGCCCTCGGGCGAGGAGACCCCATGCTGCTTGGCGAACGCGAAGGCCGTGTTCTTCTGGGTGTCGGTGGGCAGGACGTTCGCCTGGTCACCGCTCTCGTGCGCGGCTCGGAAGTCTCCACGCAGGGCGGTTGAGACGTTGAGGTCGCGGATCTCGTGGCGGGGGGTGTCGCGGTAGATCCGGACGACCCGGTTCTCCGCCTTGCCGTACTGGTTGGGACCGAGGACGAAGCTCATGACGGCTGCTCTTTCGGGGGAGGCCCGCCGGCTCGACGAGCGGGCAGTGAGGGCGATGACACGCGCTGGGCGGTGAGGAGGGGCGCAGGCCGGCTCCAGGCCGAGATGCCGGCCATGGGACAGCAAGCCCGTGTTCCCAGTACGATGAGCGGATTTCCGCAACGTGGAACTGCTGTGTCGGATGATGGAAGCCTAGGGTGCGCCGCGATCCGCGTCAACGGTTTGTTGAAGAAATCTGCGACCGCCCGTGCTACTTGTCCCGGATCCGGTTCAGGTAGTTGTAGATCGTGAAGCGCGTCAGGCCCAGCGCCTCGCCCACTGTCTCCGCGGACCGCCGCATCTCGAAGGCGCCCCGCTCCTCCAGGAGCCGGACGGCGTGCTGCTTCTCCGCTCGGGAGAGGGTCGAGAGGCTACCTCCGAGCTCGCCTTCGATCTCCGCGATGAGCCGAGCCAGACCATCTGACAGGTCGGTCCCTTCCGCGCCCTCCTGGACCGGTGCCGCAGCTGTGGCCAGGCGCACGTGGAACAGCGTCCGTCCCCGCCATTCAACCGGTATGTCGTCGGCGCCAGCGTCCGTCCGCACGACCAGGGCGCCGATCCGGGCCAGCAGCGGCGCGAGGGCCAGCTCGACGCTGTCGGCCTCGCTCGGCGGCTCAGCCATCCGAGTCGGCGGACTGCCCGGCGCCAGCGGAATGCCGCATCCTGTCCGACTGCTCCACCCGGTCAGACTGGTCCACCCCGTCAGACTGCTCGAGCTGGTCCGACTGCTCGAGCTGGAGCGTCACTCGGCTCGCCCCGTTGTCCAAGGCTGCCCGCAACGCGTTCGCGAGGGCGGGCACGACGTCAGCCGAGTCCCCTGTCACGGACGTTCCGAGGGGCCCGAGCTCGGGCGCCAGCCCGGCCGCGCGCAGGGCTTCCGCGGCTGCGGTTACGTGTCCCGGCAGCTGCCCGTCCTCGCCGTGGAACGGCTCCGTCGTGAACTCCGCGCGAACGCCCGTCACCGCCTCACCTCCGTGCCCTTGGCTGCCAGCAGGCTAGTGCACAGGACGACGCGCGAGACGGTCGACAGCAGACCGGTCGAGCCCGGTGAGGGCTTCCACCTCGGCCTCGTCCGTGGCCCCGCACTCGAGCCCGCGGACCACGAAGTCGGACAGGGCGCGCGCGGTGGCGGGCTCGTCCATCACGCCGGAGTCCACCTGCGTCACGTAGTTCTTGAGCCGCTCGGCAGCGGACGGCAGGCCTTCACGGTAGAAGGCGTACGTGGCGAGGTACCGGCTCGGCAGCTGCGCGGGGTGGAGGTCCCAGCCCTGGTAGTACCCCCGCTCCAGGGACCGGCGGACGAGTCGCGCGTGCAGGCGCCAGGCGTCCTGGACCTGCTCCCGCGAGCCGACCGGGAGGATGTTGGTGGAGCCGTCGGAGAGCCTGACGCCCGTGCCCGCCGCCGCCACCTGCATGACGGCCTTGGCATGGTCGGCAGCCGGGTGCTCCATGGACTGGTAGGCGGCGGCGATCCCGCAGGACGCCGAGTAGTCGTACGTCCCGTAGTGCAGGGCGGTGCACCGCCCCTGGGACGCGTGCACCATCCGGGCGACCAGGGCGGTCCCGTCGGGTCCGCAGATGGCTTGAGGCGTCTCCACCTGGATCTCGAACCTCACCGCCCCCGGCGAGAGTCCCAGCCCCTCCTCTAGTCGGTCGCAGGCGACGCCCATGGCCTCTACCTGCTCGACGGAGGTCACCTTGGGCAGCGTGACGACGAAGCCGGCCGGCAACCGGCCGTCCCGCGTGACTGCCTCGACGAAGCGTGCCAGGGTGCGGATCCCCCGGGCGCGGGTCGGCGCCTCGAAGCTCTTGAACCTGATCCCGCTGAACGGGGTGCCGCTTCCGTGGTCGACGGACTCGAGGAGCGCGGCCGCCGCGGAGTCGACCGCGGCGTCCTCCTCGGCGTCGTCCCTCGTGCCATACCCGTCCTCGAAGTCGACCCGCAGGTCCTCCACGGGCTCGGCGGCAAGCTTGGTGCGCATCCGGTCGTGGACCTGCGCCACGAGATCGACCGGCAGCCCGAAGGCGTCCGCGAGGTCGACGTCCTTCCCGCCGAGCACAGAGACTGCGCCGAGAGCCTCGTCCCCCCAGCGTGGGACCAGCTGAGCGTCATACCGGTCCGCAGGCACATAGACGGTATGCACGGGCTGCCGGCCCGCGCCCTCCCCGGGGAAGCCGTGGGACAGGTCCGCATCCGCCTCCGCCAGCCGGGCGTCGAGCTCCGTCGTGAGCGCGCCCAGGTCGAGAGTCATGCGGGGCCCGCCACGGCGCCGGCACCGTGGTGCGCCGGGACCCCGGCGGCTGCCCGGACTGCGGCCGCCACCGCCGGCGCCACGTCCGGGTCGAACACGCTCGGCACGATGTAGCTGGCGTTGAGCTCGTCGGGGTGGACGCAGTCCGCTATCGCCGTGGCGGCGGCGATCATCATCTCGTCCGTGATGTCACTGACCGCGGCGTCCAGCAGGCCACGGAAGAACCCGGGGAAGGCGAGCACGTTGTTGATCTGGTTGGCGTAGTCCGAGCGCCCCGTCGCCACGACCGCGGCGTGTCTGCTGGCCGCCACCGGGTCCACCTCCGGGTCGGGGTTCGCCAGGGCGAACACGATGGCGTCGTCGGCCATGGTGGCGATGTCCTCGGCCGTCAGGAGGTCCGGAGCCGACACACCGACGAACACGTCGGCACCGCCGAGGACCTCCTGGAGCGTCCCGGTAGTACGGGAAGGGTTGGTGTGGCTGGCGATCCATCCGCGGAACTCGTCCCGATGCTCCGCGTCCGGGTCGAGGGCGCCGAAGCGGTCGCACCCGATGATGTCCGTCGCGCCCTGGGCGTCGAGCAGCCGGATGATGGCATGACCGGCCGCGCCGACGCCGGACACGACGATGCGGACGTCCTCGAACCTCTTCCCTACCACCCGTAGGGCGTTGGTGAGAGCGGCCATGACGACGATCGCCGTCCCGTGCTGGTCGTCATGGAAGACGGGGATGTCGAGCTCCGCCCGCAGGCGGGACTCGATCTCGAAGCAGCGGGGCGCGGAGATGTCCTCGAGGTTGACACCGCCGTAGACGGGGGCGAGGGCCTTGACGATGGAGATGATCTCCTCGGTGTCCTGGGTGTCGAGACAGACCGGCCAGGCGTCGACCCCGGCGAACTGCTTGAAGAGGGCGGCCTTGCCCTCCATGACCGGAAGCGCGGCGGCCGGACCGATGTTGCCCAGACCCAGTACGGCGGACCCGTCAGTCACGACGGCCACGGTGTTGCGCTTGATGGTCAGCCGACGCGCGTCGTCGGGGTTCTGCGCGATGGCGAGGCAGACGCGCGCCACGCCCGGCGTGTACGCGCGGGACAGGTCGTCGCGGTGCCGCAGGGGAACCTTCGGCACCACCTCCAGCTTCCCGCCGAGGTGCAGCAGGAAGGTCCGATCGCTCACCTTGCGCACCCGCACGCCCGGGATCGCCGCGATCTTGGCGGTGATCTCGTCGGCATGGTCGGCGTCCGACGCGTTGCAGGTGACGTCCACCACCAGGCTCTGCGCGCGCGACTCCACGACGTCCAGGGCCGTCAGGGCCCCGCCGGCACTGGCGACGGCGGCGGCCAGTGCTCCGGTCGTGTCCACCGCCGCAGGCGCCTCGGCACGAACGGTGATCGAGTATCCCGGGCTGGGAGCGGACATCATGGGCCTCCTAGACTTCCGTATGCCGGATATTAGATTCTGTTGAGCGGAACCCGTCAACCGGTTCCAGGGGGTGGACGAGCGGACCACGCCGCGTCGAGGCCACTCTGTCGCGCCGAAGGCCGCCTGGCCAGGCCTGCACGTCCGTCGGGCCTGCGGCAGCGTCAGACGCGTGACCGCCGCGACCGACGAGCCGCCACGAGCTTGCACCCTCGGCGTCCCCGGCTGTTCGCCCGCGCCCTGGCGCTGGCGCTCGTGCCGCTCACCCTCTTCGCGCGCCTCGTGCAGCGTCGCATCGTCCGCGGCTGGCTCCTCGTACCGCGCTCGCCCTCGCGGCGTGGGTGGGTCTGGTCCCTGCCTCGGGAGTCCACGTCACCGTTGCAGGCAGCCGGCATTCGGGTTCACCGTGTCGCTGCCCATCGGCGAGCGCGGCTACGCGGACGACCCATGTGGAGGAGCTGGAGGGACTGGACGGCCTGGAGAACAGCGACGTACGGGCGGTCGAGGGGCGATGCACTGTGTCGACTCGATAGGGTCGAGGGGCGGGAAGGCCCGCGCTACGGAGGTGACACGCCATGTCCACGACCAGGCAGCCCAGAGACCCGTCCACGGAGCGGACCCTCGGACAGCTGGTAGCTGACGCGACCAACGATGTGTCGACGATCGTGCGCAACGAGATCGCCCTCGCCAAGGCGGAGATCACCACCGAGGCGAAGACCGCCGGCAAGGGCGCCGCCATGTTCGCCGCCGCCGGCTTCGTGGGCCTGCTGGGGCTGATCTTCCTGTTCCACACCATCGCCCAGGTGATCGCGATCTGGCTCCCGCTGTGGGCCGGCTACTTGATCACCACAGCACTGCTGTTCCTCGTCGCGGCGGTCCTGGCCCTCGTGGGCCGCAGGAGCATGCAGAAGATGAAGGGGAAGCCCGAGCGCACGATCAAGAACGCGCAGGAGACCATCTCCACGCTGAAGTCCGGCTCCTGAGCCGGAGCGCGAGCGTCCGCGACGCCCTCACCGGCCCTTCGCCGCAGCTGCACTTCCCCACTCATGAGCCTTGATGCCTCGATGGTCCTGCTGGAGGGACCCTGGCAGCACCGCTTCGTGGCTGCCAACGGTGCCCGCTTCCATGTGGCCGAGCAGGGCGAAGGACCCGTCGTCCTCCTGCTGCACGGGTTTCCCCAGTTCTGGTGGGCCTGGCGTCACCAGATGAGCGCGCTCGCCGACGCCGGGTACCGCGCCGCGGCCATGGACCTGCGTGGGTATGGCGCGTCCGACAAGCCACCGCGCGGTTACGACACGTACACGTCGGCGGCCGACGTGGCGAGCGTCCTCCGGTCGCTCGGCGCCTCCAGCGCCGTGGTTGTCGGCCACGGATGGGGCGGCTGGATCGCCTGGAGCATGCCCACCCTGCAGCCCGCCGTCACCCGCGCTGTCGCGTCCCTGTCCATGCCCCATCCACTGGCGTTCCGGCGGGCGTCGTTCACGCGCCTGGGGCAGGTACGGGCGAACGCCTATCTGGGGGGACTACAGCGACCCTTCGTGCCCGAGCGCCAGATGCGCCTCGACGGCGGGTACGTCCAGCGGCTGCTGCGGGAGTGGGCCTCGTCGGAAGGCGTCTGGCCGTCACCTCAGGAGGCCCGCATCTACTCCGACGCCATGGCCCTGCCCTTCGTGGCGCACTCCTCCGCCGAGTACCACCGCTGGGTCGTCCGCAGCCAGCTCCGTCCCGACGGCTGGCGGTTCGCCGCGCGCCTGCGCACCCCGGTCGACGTGCCTGTCCTGCAGCTGCACGGCGAGCACGACGGCGCGGTGCTGCCCGCCACGGCAGCCGGCTCAGCGGCATACTGCCGGGGGCGTTTCGAGCGGCGGCTCATCGCCGGCGCGGGCCATTTTCTGCCGGAAGAGGCCCCCGAGCAGGTCAACGCCCTCCTGGTCGACTGGCTGGCGCGCCTCCCCGCTCCGGCATGACCTGATGCCCGATCGTCGGCTGGGTCGTGAGCCGGGCCGTCAAGTGGGTCGTGAGCCCGGTCGCCAGCTCGGCCGCCAGCTGGGTAGCCGGCTCGGTCGTCAGCCCGCTACGCACGCTCCGGTGTCGACTCCGGCGGAGGCGCTGGTCGCCGCGTCGAGGACGGGTCGCGCCTCCTGCATGGTCAGCGCGTAACCGGTGCTCGGGTCGTCGAGCGACTTTGCGAAGATCACCCCGACGACGCGGCCGTCGGTCGCGAGCAGCGGCCCCCCCGAATTGCCGGGTCGCACCTGCGCGTAGAGCGAGTACACCTGGCGGCTGGTGCCCGGGCGACCGTAGATGTCGGAACCGCGGGCCTGCACGATCTCGCGGACGCGGGCCGCGTCGAGCCGGTACGGACCGTCGAGGGGGAACCCGGCGACCACACCACTGTCGCCGCGGCTGAGGTCCTTGCCCTGCCGCAGCGGAGCGGCGGGAAGCCCTGGAACGGCGAGGACGGCCAGGTCTCGACGGGGGTCGAAGAGCACGACCTGTCCGGTGTACGACCGGCCGGTGCCGTGGACGCGCAAGGTGGCCCGCTCCATCCCCGCCACGACGTGGGCGTTCGTCACGACGCGCTCCGGCGCCACGACCCAGCCGCTGCCCTCCTGGCCACGGTTGCACGAGGACGCCACTCCCGTGATCTTGATGACCGACGCCGCCGCGTCCCGCACCCCCGCGCTCTGCGCGACGCCCGCGTCGGGTGGTGCCACGGGCGCGATCCGCTCGCTCTGGATGCCCTCGAAGACCCGAGGAAAGCCCTCCCGGTCCAGCACCTCCCGGAACCCGGCGAAGAGTCGCGACGTCTGCGGCGGCACGACGCGGTCGATGGCGCCCAGCACGCGGCTCTCGCCGATCGCCTTGGCGACCGGTGCAGGGGCGCCGCCGCGCAGGGCGCCCGCGATGAACCACACCAGTACCGCCGCCGAGGCGACGACCGCCACGGCACCGAGGGCGGCGTCGAACGCCTGGGCCGGCTTGATCCGCAGCCGCGAGCGCAGCCGAGCACCGAACGCCACGGCAGCCGCCTGACCGGCGGAGGCCACGACGAAGACCCCCGCGATGAGCACTACGGTGCGCAGCAGCGGCGAGGCCTCCAGGTCGGTCCACCGCTGGATGGCCAGAGGCAGCAGCCACATCGCGAGCGCGCCGCCGGACAGGAACCCGGCCAGCGACAGGACGCTCACCACGAGGCCCTGGCGGTAGCCGGTCACCGCGTAGCTGACAAAGAGCAGGATGAGCAGGTAGTCGAGGAAGGTCAGTCCAAGCACCATCAGGGCTGCGCCTCCGTGGCGGTCTGGGTGAAGGCGTCTCGCGGACCGCCCGGCCGGTACCGCGCGGGCAGCGGGCGCTCCCGGCTCCGGTCCCACGGGATGGTGAGGCCGCCGGAGTCGAGCACGGCAGACAGCAGCCCGGCGGTGAAGCCCCAGATGAACCATCCGTCGAGCTCGAAGCCCGGGCCGACATACCCGCTGGGGTGGGTGACCGTGAAACGCGCTGCGGGGTCGAGCAGCCGCGACACGGGCACTCGCAGCGCTCGGTGGACCTCCGCCGGGTCGATGGAGTCGACGTGGCCGTGCTCGCGCCACCAGGCGAGGACCGGGGTGACTCGGAACTGGCGCGGACGCAGATGGACCTCGGGCAGCTCGGCCACAACCTCCACCGAGGCCGGGTCGATGCCGACCTCCTCCTGGGCCTCGCGCAGGGCCGCGGCGGCGTCCGACGGGTCGTCCGGCTCCCGCTTTCCTCCAGGGAACGAGATGTCACCGGGTTGCGTGCGCAGGCTGTGGGCGCGCTCGGTCAGCACGACGTCCTCGCCACCACCAGGGGCCGGACCGAACAGGATCAGCACGCTCGACCGCCGGCCGCCGCCCGCAGGCGGGGCGAACTGGGCGAAGAAGCCCTCCTCTGCCCTGAGGATCTCCTCCCGTGCGCGATCGAGCCACGCGGGACGGGAGTCGGTCACGATGCAGTGGCTCCGGAGGTCGGGGTGGCGGTGATGCCGGCGGGTGCGGCGTACGGGTTCGCGGCGCCCGGTGCCAGCTCGTACTTGAGAAGTGTGACCGCTTTGTCCGGATCCGTCTCGCCCACGCCATATGACGGACACCACCGAGCGACGGGGCAGGCGCCGCAGGCCGGCCGCTTGGCGTGACAGGTACGACGGCCGTGGAAGATGAGGACGTGCGACAGCATGGTCCAGTCCTTCCTGGGGATCAGGCGGCGCACCACCTCCTCGACCTTGACCGGGTCCTCCTCAGCCGTCCACCCGAACCGGCGCACCAGGCGGCCGAAGTGGGTGTCCACGGTGATACCCGGTACGCCGAAGGCGTTGCCGAGCACGACGTTCGCCGTCTTGCGACCCACCCCTGGCAACGTCACGAGGTCCTTCATGCGCCCGGGCACCTCCCCGTCGAACCGTTCCACCAGCGCAGCGCCGAGGCTGATCACCGCGTTCGTCTTGGCCCGGAAGAAGCCCGTCGGTTTGAGCAGGGCCTCGAGCTCCTCGCGGTCCGCGGCCGCGAGCGCGGCAGCGTCGGGGTAGCGGGCGAACAACTCCGGAGTCACCTTGTTGACCATCACGTCGGTGGTCTGGGCCGAGAGCACGGTGGCCACGAGAAGCTGCAGGGGGCTCTCGAAGTCCAGCTCGCAGTGGGCGTACGGGTAGTGCTCGTGCAGGACGCGGTACATCCGTCGAGCCCGCCTCGTCAGGGCGACCGGGGACTCCTCGCGGACAGTGGCGGACATCCCACCAGCCTACGGGCCGGGCCTGACGGCGACGTGGCACACTGTCGCCGTGGATCCCGACGTGGTGAGAAGAGCCCCGCTGTTCGCCGCCCTCGACGACGAGGCGTCGGCCACCCTCATGCAGTCCATGACGCAGACGCGGCTCGAGCGCGGTGACGTGCTGTTCCACGAGGGCGACCAAGGTGACCGGCTCTACGTCATCCGCGAAGGCAAGATCAAGCTGGGTCGGCGCAGCAACGACGGCCGGGAGAACCTCGTCGCCATCCTCGGTCCCGGCGAGATGTTCGGGGAGCTCAGCCTGTTCGACCCCGGCCCGCGCACCATGACGGCGACGGCGGTGGCGGAGACGCAGCTGCTCGGAGTCGGCAACGAGGACCTCAACGGGTTGCTGAACGGTCGTCCCGGCGTCGCGAAGGTCCTTCTCGCCGCGCTGGCGCAACGCCTGCGCCGCACCAACGAGAACCTCGCCGACCTGGTGTTCACCGACGTGCCGGGCCGGGTGGCCAAGGCCCTCCTGGACCTCTCGGCCCGTTTCGGGCGTCCGGTGGAGGACGGCGTCATGGTCGCGCACGACCTCACCCAGGAGGAGCTCGCCCAGCTCGTGGGCGCCTCGCGCGAGACCGTCAACAAGGCGCTCGCCGACTTCGCGACCCGCGGCTGGCTCCGGCTGGAAGCCCGTGCGGTCCTACTGCTCGACGTCGACCGCCTCAAGCGTCGCGCCCGCTGAACGACCCCCATACCTGGTCCGACTGGACTCACGTCCCCCGACTGGACTCACGTCTTCCGACTGAACTCACGTTTTTGTGAATGTCGGGGGCTGCAGCAGCTCGACACTCACAAAATCGTGAGTCCGGTCGGGGAAGCCGGCTTCGGCTCAGGGGTGCGTCCGCAGGTACTCCAGCTGTGCTGCCACGCTCTGGGCGGCGGCGGGCCAGACGTCTCTCGGCACCGCGGCATACACCCTCTCCACCACCTGCTGCACCGACTCCGCGCCGTCCGCCACCGCCTGACGGACCTGCTCCAGCCGCTCCCGGCGATGCACCCGGTAGAACTCGACCATGGCCCTGGCGTCCGGCACCACCGGCCCGTGCCCAGGCAGGATCGCCGTCACGTCACCATCCCCGGTGAGGTCGGCCAGCCGTTCCAGGGACTCCAGGTATGCGGCGAGCTCGCCGTCCGGGTGGGCCACGACCGTGGTGCCGCGGCCGAGCACCATGTCCCCGGTGAGGAGCGCGTGGTCGGCCGGGAGCGCGAAGGAGAGGGAGTCCTTCGTATGGCCGGGGGTGCCGACGACGCGAAGCTCCAGACCCGCGGCGGTGACGACGTCGCCATCCGTCAGGTCGTCGTGTCCGCGCCCGACCGCTCGGGTCGGAGCCCCGGTCAGCTCGGCGAAGCGCTCGGCCCCTTCGGCGTGGTCGGCGTGGCCGTGCGTCAGGATCGTCTGGGCGACCCGTGCGCCCCGCTGCGTCACGCTGCCCAGGAGGGCCTGCAGATGCGACTCGTCGAGCGGCCCCGGGTCGATGACGATGGCCTCTGCGGCCTCCGGCTCCAGCAGGACCCAGGAGTTGGTCCCGTCGAGCGTCATCGGGCCCGGGTTGGGGCACAGGACGCACCGTGCGCGGGGCGTCACCTGTCCCCCGTGCCACTCGCCGAGGCCCGCGGAGGGTTCCGGCGGCTGCGACGGCTCAGTGCCGCTGCTGGTCATCGGGGCAGCTCCGCGCGCATGAAGAGGCCCTCTGCCGTCTGGACCAGCTCCGGCTGCACCCTGCGGACGACCGGCTGCTCCGCGATGAAGGACGCGGCGCTCGAGGCGGCGGCGACCTCCTCCACCGCCACGACGGTCGGGGGCAGCATCAGGGCGCTGCCGGCGCGCCAGGCGTCCAGCAGCTCGGCGGGCCTGACCCAGTCGGCGAGGTCGGCCTCCGTGGTGCGGTCGTCGGCCTGCTGCCCGACGGGCACGGCGGCGCTGAAGAAACGGGTGTCGTAGCGCCTGGCCTCGAACTCCGGGGTCACCCAGTGGGCGCGGTAGCCCAGCAGGTCCGAACGAAGCACGAGGTCGTGCTCCTTGAGCACCTGGCACAGGGACACCTCACGGGCCAGCAGCCGCCGGCGCTGTTCATGCCAGTGGTGCCCTGTCACGTCGTCGATCACAGTGTGGTCGTCCGGCCCGGCCAGCAGGACGCCGCACTCCTCGAAGACCTCGCGGACCGCGGCGGAGACGAGCTCGCGGGCTCTTGGCTCCGGCGAGCCGAGCACGGCCGCCCAGTGTGCCGGGCTCGGTCCGGCCCAGGGCACGGCCGGGTCCGCGTCCCGGGGGTCGACCCCTCCGCCGGGAAACACCATCATCCGGGGGGCAAAGGCCATGGAGGCCACCCGGCGCAGCATGAAAACCTCGACCCCCGCCTCGCCGTCACGCACGAACATGACTGTGGCCGCCGCTTTCGGGCTCACGGGAAGGCGCCGGTCTGCCGCCTGACCGGCCGCCTGACCGGCCGCCTGACCGGCCGCCTGCTCGGTGGCCGCACCGGCCTCACCCGAGAGACGACCCAGCCACGCCTCCGCGCGCGACCGCAGCGACGGCGAGTCCGCGAGGGGGAAGTCGCGGCTCACCACGCCCCCGGCCCGGCTCACTCTTCCGTGAGCGCGACGACGATCTCCACCTCGACCGGTGCGTCGAGAGGAAGCACGGCGACACCGACGGCGGACCGCGCGTGGATGCCCGCGTCGCCGAAGACCTTCCCCAGCAGCTCGCTGGCACCGTTGATGACGCCGGGCTGTCCGGTGAAGGACGGGTCGGACGCCACGAAGCCGACGACCTTGACGACCTGCGCGACCTGGTCCAGGTCACCGACGATGGACTTGACGGCAGCGATGGCGTTGAGCGCGCACACCTCGGCGAGCTTCTTGGCGTCCTCGGCGGGGACCAGCCCGTGGCCGTCCCCCACCTTGCCGGTCTGCACCAGCTCACCCGACACCATGGGCAGCTGCCCCGACGTGTAGATCCGGCGGCCGTCCTGGACGGCGGGCACGTAGGCGGCCACGGGCTTGGTGACCTCGGGGACGCTCAGCCCCAGCTCGGCGAGACGGTCTTCGACGGCGCTCATGGTCAGGCTCTCTCCCGCTTCAGGTAGGCGACCAGTCCGCCGCCGTCCGGCCCGGTGAGGACCTGCACCAGCTCCCAGCCGTCCTCGCCCCACTGGTCCAGGATCTGCTTGGTGGCGTGGACGATGAGCGGCACCGTCGCGTACTCCCATTTCTGCATGCCCGGCAGCCTAGCCCCGCGGCGGTCGCTTCCCGTATCGGGCCGCATGCGGACCTCCCGCGGACCAGACGAGGAAGGGTCGGCGACGTCGGCACGGCGAGCGCGGCGCCGCCCGACCGGCAAGGATGGCGCCCATGGCCCGCGACCCCATCGACGTCCTCGACGAGCGGGCCGAGCCGCCCACCCGCACCACGGCATACGGCCAGGACCCCGCGCAGGTGTACGACGTCCGCCTGCCTGCGCGCCCGACCAGGCAGGTGGCGGTCGTCGTCGTCCACGGCGGCTTCTGGCGGGCCGGCTACGACCGTGGCCACGCGAGCCGCCAGGCGCAGGCGTTCGCGGACGCGGGCTACGTCACCGCGTCGGTGGAGTACCGCCGTCGCGGCATGTCCGGCGGAGGCTGGCCGGGAACGGCGCAGGACGTCGAAGCTGCCGTCGCCACCGTCAGGCGTGACCCCGACCTGGCCCGTCCTGCGGTGCTGGTCGGCCACTCCGCCGGCGGCCAGCTCGTCGCCTGGGCGGCGGCCCAGCCCTGGGCACACGGGCTGCGGGGCGTCGTGAGCCTGGCCGGGGTCCTCGACCTCGCGCACGGTCATCGCCTGCAGGTGGGTGATGACGCGGTTGCCGGCTTCCTGGGCGGGGGCCCGGCCGAGGTGCCTGATGCCTATGCCGCGGCCGACCCCGCGGCGGTCGCCCCGAACGTCCCCGTCCTGGCGCTGCACGCGCCGGACGACGACGTGGTGCCGTTCGAGCTGAGCGAGCGGTACGCGGCAGCTCACCACGGTCCCGCGGTGCGCCTCCTACCCGTGGACAGTGGTGGGCACTACGGGCTGATCGACCCCGAGCACCCGGCCTTCGCGCAGGTGCTCGCGGCTGTCGACCTCCTCGCCTCCTAGGCTGGGGACCATGCCGGAGTCGCACCCCGACCTGTCCAAGGTCCGACTGCACGTGGTCACGGGCAAGGGCGGCACGGGTAAGACGACAGCCGCCGCGGCGGCGGCCACGGCTCTGGCCAGACAGGGCCGCCGGGTCCTGCTCGCCGAGGTGGAGGGCCGACAGGGAATCTCCCAGACCTTCGACGTGGCTCCGCTGGGGCATACCGAGACGCGGATCCTGCACCACCGCGCGGGGGGCGAGCTCTGGGCCATGTCCGTCGACGCCAAGGACTCCCTCTTCGACTACCTCCAGAAGTTCTACAAGGCCGGTCGGACGCGGGCGATCCTCGAGAGGTTCGGCGCGGTGGACTTCGCCACCACCATCGCCCCCGGCGTGCGAGACGTGCTGCTCATCGGCAAGATCTACGAGGCCGTCGGGCGCCGGGCGAAGAACGGCCAGGCCGTGTACGACGCGGTGGTCCTCGACGCTCCACCGACGGGGCGGGTCGTCCGGTTCCTCAACGTCAACGCAGAGGTCGCGGACGTGGCCAAGGTGGGCCCGATCCGCAGCCAGGCGGACTCCATCACGCGGATGCTGCGCAGCCACACCACCGCCGTCCACGTGGTGACCCTGCTGGAGGAGATGCCGGTGCAGGAGACCGTCGACGCCCTCGGTGAGCTGCGGCGCGCCGGACTCCCCGTGGGGGCCATCGTCGTGAACCAGGTCCGCGAGCCGCTGCTGTCCGACAAGGCGATGCGGTCGGTCACGGCGGCCCGCACCGCCAGGCTGGCCGAACGGGTTGCCGCCGACCTCGCGGCCGTGGGAGTGCGGGGGTCCGAGGAGGTGGCGGCGGGGCTCATCGCCGACGGCGCACAGCACGCGGACCGCGTCGAGCTCGAGCGAGAGCAGGAGGCCATCCTGGCCACCCAGGGACGGCTCACCGTGCGGCTGCCCTGGTTGCCGGAGGGTACCGAGGGCGGCGGGATCTCCCTGCTCGCCGACGCGGCGGCCGGGCAGGGGCTGGTCTGAGTGGCGCCCCCGTCCGACTCACAGGTCCTCGACCTCGCCCGCCTGCTCGAGGATCCCCAGACCCGCATCATCGTCTGCTGCGGCGCGGGAGGGGTGGGCAAGACGACGACCGCTGCTGCACTCGGCGTGTGGGCGGCCGAGCACGGCCGCAGGGCAGTGGTGCTGACCATCGACCCCGCCCGCCGGCTGGCGCAGTCGCTCGGACTGACGGAGCTCGACAACATCCCTCGGCCCGTGGCGGGCATCGACACCACGGCCGGCGGCTCGCTGGACGCCATGATGCTCGACATGAAGCGCACCTTCGACGAGGTGGTGGAGCAGCATGCGGCCCCGGACAAGGCGGCCCAGATCCTGGCCAACCCGTTCTACCAGGCAGTGTCCAGCTCCTTCGCCGGGACGCAGGAGTACATGGCCATGGAGAAGCTGGGCCAGCTGCGGACCGAGGCCGCCCGCGACGGGCGCTGGGACCTCATCGTCGTCGACACGCCCCCGTCGCGGTCGGCGCTGGACTTCCTCGACGCGCCGAAGCGGCTGGGGTCCTTCCTCGACGGTCGCTTCATCCGGCTGCTCGCCGCGCCGGCCAAGGCAGGGGGCCGCGCCGGCCTCAAGGTGCTCAACGTGGGCGTGGGCGTCGTCACCAGCACGCTGTCCAAGGTCCTGGGGGGCCAGCTGCTGCAGGACGTCCAGACGTTCGTCGCCGCCCTCGACACGATGTTCGGGGGGTTCCGGGAGCGCGCGGACCAGACGTACGCGCTGCTGAAGGACTCCGAGACCGCCTTCGTCGTGGTGGCTGCGCCAGAGCGGGACGCCCTTCGGGAGGCGTCGTACTTCGCGGGCCGGCTCGACGAGGAGGAGATGCCGCTGGCAGGCCTCGTGGTGAACCGGATCCAGCGGGTGGCCGCTCCTTCGCTCAGCGCGGCGCGAGCCGTCGCGGCGGCGGACGAGCTCGCCGACCGCGACGGCTCCGCGTCGGGCGCGACCACGCAGGCGCTACTGCGTCTGCACGCGACCCTGGCCGAGACCGCAGTGCGTCAGCAGCGGCTGACGGCGGGCTTCGCGGCGGGCCACCCCGGCATACCGATGGTGGAGGTGCCGGCCTCCGCCCAGGACATTCACGATCTTGCCGGTCTCAGGGAGGTCGCGTCAGCCCTGACGACGCGAGAGCCGGCTGCCCTCAGGAGGTGAGGGACGCCGGCTCGTCGAACCTGATGTCGTCGGGGATGTGTGGTCGGACGAGGTGCTGCGAGCGGCAGGTGTCAGGCACTCTCCACCGAGGACTGCGCCCGAGCCTGGGCGAAGAGCGAGGCCCAGGACGTGATGTTGGGCCGACGCTTGAGCAGCGCCCGACGCTCGCGCTCGGTCATCCCACCCCAGACGCCGAACTCGGTACGGTTGTCCAGGGCGTCGGCGAGGCACTCGGCTATCACCGGACACCGTTGGCACACCACCTTGGCGGTCTGCTGAGCGGCCCCTTGGACGAACAGGGCATCTGGGTCACTGGTGGAGCACGCACCGAGCGGAGCCCAGTCCTCCACCCATGCGGCACCGGCCGTGGCGGTCGGTCTAGCTGGCGCGATGGTCATTTCGTGGCCTCCAGATGTTGCTGGTGAAGCGTCGCGGCTTGCGTCTTATGTCCGTATCTACGTCTGGAAACGATAGGAACTGCAAGCACTGGGACGACATGGCCCATTCGTGTAGTTCTGCGATGACCAAACGGACTAGTCACGACGGGCCACTCCTTCCGTGCCTTGTGACTAGTCACCTCAGCCGGGAAGAAGTCGCTGGTCAGAGGCCCGCCCGCGCGCGGCGACCGGGTGCCACACCGCCGCCGGTTACCCTTGGGGCATGAACGGACGCGCCACGAACGTCGGTAACGTCGTCAGTCTGCTCGGGGCTTTCGTCGCCACGGCGATGGTCATGGGGCTGCTGGCCGCCGGTTTGCTGATCCCTGCGGTCGGGGCAACGGGCGCGGCAGCGACGTCTGGCGTGAAGATGTTCGACGACCTGCCCGGTGAGTTCACCGCCTCCCCGCTGTCCCAGCAGTCGAGGATCGTGGACGCCAAGGGCCGGGTCCTGGCGACGCCCCAGGAGGAGAACCGCATCATCGTGAACCTCAAGGACGTCGCGCCGATCATGCAGAAGGCGCAGATCGCCATCGAGGACAGCCGCTTCTACGAGCACGGCGGCGTGGACCCCCGAGGCATCCTGCGGGCCGCCGTCTCCAACGCCCAGGGCGGGGGAACGCAGGGCGCGTCGACGCTCACCCAGCAGTACGTGAAGCTGACCTTGCAGGAGAACGCCCTGCGGAACAACGACAAGGAGGCCGCGGACGCTGCGGTGGCGGTCAGCGCCTCCCGCAAGATCCAGGAGATCAAGTACGCGGTCACCCTGGAGAAGGAGATGACCAAGGACCAGATCCTGCAGGGCTACCTCAACCTGGCGTACTACGGCGACCTCGCCTACGGCATCGAGGCCGCCTCCCAGCACTACTTCTCGACCAGCGCCAAGAAGCTCAACCTCACGCAGGCAGCCCTGCTCGCCGGCCTCGTCCAGAACCCCAGCAAGACCGACCCGGTGCACAACCCCACGAAGGCCCAGGCCCGCCGGAACGTCGTGCTCGACCGCATGTACGACCTCGGGATCATCACGGCCAAGCAGCTCAAGTCCGCCAAGGCGGTCCCGGTCCGGAAGATGCTGAAGGTCAAGAACCCGCTGAGCAACTGCGCCGCCTCCTCGGAGCAGTACTTCTGCAACTACGTGATGGCTTACCTCAAGACCATGCCCGAGCTCGGCAAGAGCGTGCCGGAGCGGATCAAGAACGTCACCCAGGGGGGCCTCACGATCCAGACCACCCTCAACCCCGACATCCAGAACACCGCCAAGCGACAGCTGACGCAGCGCGTGCCGATCGGCAACAGTGAGGGCATCGGTGCGGCTGTCAGCATCGTGGAGCCGGGCACGGGCCGCGTGCTCGCGATGGCTCAGAACACGACGTACACCACCGGCAAGGGCAGCGAGAAGAAGGGCCTGACGCAGGTCAACTGGAACGTGGACCGACAGTACGGCGGCGAGAACGGCTTCCAGTTCGGGTCCACGGCCAAGATGTATGCGATCGTCACAGCTCTGCAGAAGGGCATCCCGATCAACGGCAGCATCCCCTCCAAGTTCGCCACGACGAAGCAGCCGGCGGTATACACCCCGAAGGAGCAGGGTCGCTGCGGAGACCTGAAGAACTGGGAGGTCCGCAACGACGAGGCCATCGGGGGTCACCCGATCCCGTTCAAGACGGCCACGGCGAAGTCCGTGAACACTGCGTTCGCGTCGCTCGTGCTGCATCTCGGTGTGCCGAACGTCCAGAAGACCATGACGACGATGGGCCTTCACACGGGTAGCGGGGCCCCGATCACGTGTGGTCCCGCCTCGGTCACCCTGGGCGCCAGCACCACCACGCCCCTGACGCTGGCCTCCTCGTACGCGACTCTCGCGGCGAACGGGAAGTACTGCGCCCCCAACCCCATCCTGTCGATCACCACGAACAACAAGAAGCAGGTGAAGCTGCGGCCGGCCGCCTGCAAGCAGGTCATCGACGCCGACATCGCCAAGGGCGCCACCAACCTGCTCACCAACGTCATCAAGAGCGGAACAGGGCGGGCCGCCTCCCTGGGCTCACGCCCCGCGGCTGGCAAGACGGGAACCACCGACAACCACTACCAGTCCTGGTTCGTGGGGTACACGCCCCAGCTGGCGACGGCCGTCTGGGTGGGTACGCCGTACAAGCAGTTCCGGATGAAGAACGTCCGCCTGGCCGGGACGTACTACGGCGAGGTCTTCGGTGGGACGATCTCCGCGCCGATCTGGCACGCGATCATGCAGGGAGCCTCGGAGGGCATGCCGATCCGCAGCTTCGACGACCCGAGCGACAAGCTGCTCAACGGCGACAGGATCTCGATCCCCTACGTGAGCGGGATGTCGGTCAGCCAGGCGAAGGCCGTGCTCCAGGACGCCGGGTTCTCCGCACAGGTCGCAGGCCAGACCTACAGCAACCTCTCGCCAGGCGTCGTCGTCTACACCGACCCCAGCGGCACGGCCATGCGGGGCGAGACCATCAGCCTCTACACCTCGACCGGCTACGTTCCGACAGCCCAGCAGGCGCCGCGACAGAGGGTGGCGAGCAACTACCAAGCCCGGCAGTCCTCCCAGCCGACGCCGTCGAAGACCAAGAAGCCCAAGGGCCACAAGTAGCGCAGACGGCGGCCCGGAGGCCGGGCAGGTGGTTCAGGTCCCGCTGAGCGCGGACTTGACGGCGGCGGCCACGCGGCCGCCGTCCGCGCGGCCTGCCACTGCCGCCTGCGCCACCTTCATGACCTGGCCGAGCTGGGGCAGGCCGGTGGCGCCGGTCTGCTCGACGGCGGTCGCGACGATCCCCTCCAGCTCCTCGTCGGACAGCTGCGCTGGCAGGTAGGCCTCGAGGACAGCCAGCTCGGCGTCCTCCTTCGCGGCGAGCTCCGGTCGGCCCGCGCCGACGTACGCGGTGGACGCCTCCTTGCGCTTCTTGGCCTCCTTGGCGAGCACCTTGAGGACCTCGTCATCAGTGAGCTCGCGTGCCTGCTTGCCGGCGACCTCCTCGTTGGAGATGGCCGCAAGCACCATGCGCAACGTGCCTGAGCGGACCTGGTCCCGCTGACGGATGGCGGAGGTGAGGTCGCTCTGGACGGTGGCCTTGAGGCTCTGTGCGGTCATGGGGCGAATCCTCTCAGGCGCGGCAAGGACCGCCCCAACCCCTCCGGCCGGACCGCACGTCGGCCCGGCTCGGGGACTTTGCGAGGATGTCCGCGATGAACACGACGCTGAGGTGGCTCACAGGTCTGGCGACGGCCGGGGTCGGCTATGCGGGCTTGGTGGAGCGGAACTGGTACGCGCTGCGGCGCTTCACGGTGCCGATCCTCCCCCGCGGGTCCCGGACCTTGCGTGTGCTCCAGATCTCCGACCTGCACCTCGTCCCGAACCAGCGGCGCAAGATCGAGTGGGTACGTAGCCTGGCCGAGCTGTCTCCGGACCTCGTGGTCAACACGGGGGACAACCTCGCCGCCGTCGACGCCGTAGCCCCGGCCCTGCGGGCGATGGAGCCGCTCTTCGGGAGCCCCGGCGTCTTCGTCATGGGCTCCAACGACTACTTCGGGCCGACGCCCAAGAACCCGGCGCGCTATCTCACCCGGCGCCATGCCGAAGCACCGCCGGGACGGGTGCGGCTGCCGGTCGAGGACCTTCGCGCCGGAATGCTCGCCGGCGGTTGGCGCGACCTGGACAACGTCCGCACGGCGATGACGGTGGGCGGGGTGCCGCTGGAGCTGGTCGGCACCGATGACGCCCACATCGGCCGCGACCGGTATGCCGTGGTGTCCGCCAGGCCCTCGACCGAGGCAGCCCTCACGGTGGGAGTCACCCACGCTCCGTACCGTCGGGTACTCGACCCGATGGCCGCCGACGGCGCCCGCCTGATCATCGCGGGGCACACCCACGGCGGACAGCTCGCCCTGCCGTTCTACGGGGCGTTGGTGACCAACTGCGACCTGCCGACCTCCAGGGCCAAAGGCCTGTCGCGCTGGTGGCCGGGGGCCGGCTCCCAGCCGTCCTCGTACGCTCCTGCCGACGCCGCCTGGCTGCACGTCTCGGCCGGGCTGGGCACCTCGCCCTATGCGCCCGTGCGGTTCGCGTGCCGACCGGAGGCGACACTGCTGACCCTCACGGAGCGTGGCTGAGCCACTCTGCCGAGGTCGCGGCATACCGATTGGGAGCCCTTGCTCGCGGTGGGCTATCCTTCCTTGTCGCTGCCCGAGCGGGACGGATGCGGGCGGCGACTGCCACGGGGTGTGGCGCAGCTTGGTAGCGCGCTTCGTTCGGGACGAAGAGGCCGCAGGTTCAAATCCTGTCACCCCGACACATTCGCGCAGGTCAGGGGCCTGTGCGCCTAGTTCGTCGCGCTCGTTCGAGCCGGAAGTACCGCAATAGGCGTACAGCAGCCGACAGTTCTCGGAATAGATTTCGGGCCATCGCCACGCTTGGAACCCGGCCCCGAGCGCCCAGACCTCTTCGCTCACTGCGAAAGGCGGCCGCGCCATGCTGCACGAGATGTCGCACGCCATGGTGGTCACGGCACTTAGCCTGCGAGTTCGCGTCCGCCCGAAGATCGGAAGCTCGGTCACGCGACGGCAGCGGAGCCGGGCAAACGCGCCCTAGTCAGTTGCCCGCCGAGCGGCGTAACAGCACGGTCGAGCATCCTTGCCGAAGAGTGTGGACCAAGCGCCCGCTCACCCGGACCACCCGGTGACCATGCGAGGCGCTCGCGAGGGGGCACAAGAGGCGTTGGCGGCGCCGCACGGGAGCAAGAAGTCTCCTGGCGTGCGTCTCGCATGAGATTCCTAAGTTGGACACGCGGGTTGGATTCCCGTCACTGGCTCCACTTTGCGCAGGTCAGCAAGCTGAGCGCGCACGATCAGGAGCCCCGCGTACCGGTGCTCATGCCTCCAACCGGCGGAGCGTGCCGGCATACCTTCGTCATGACGTGGCCTCAACCACGACGTTCTCCAGCGGACGGCCTTGGCTTAAGCGCTCCAGCTGCTGGGCGATCAGCCTGCCGGCGCGGGGGGCGAATGCCGAGCTCATCCCACCGACGTGGGGTGTGATCAGGATGTTCGGCGCTGTCCACAGCGGATGATCCTCAGGAAGCGGTTCTGGCTCCACGACGTCGACCGCTGCGCTGAGCCGTCCCTTCTCCAGCTCGCTGACCAACGCCTGCGTGTCAACCAGCCTGCCGCGGGCAACATTGACCAAGAGGGCACCGTCGGGCAGCAGGGCGAGCTCGCGTGAGGAGATGAGCCCCTCGGTTTCGGGGGTGTGCGGCGCGATGACGATGGCGACGTCGGCCGTCGGGAGCAGCTCGTGCAGCTCGCTGATGGCGTGCACGTGCGGCGGCCCGGACCGTGCGGTGCGGGCGACCCTGGTGATGGAGGCCGGTTCGAAGCCTTGAAGCCGCTGCTCGATCGCGCGACCGACATTTCCGTACCCGATGATCAGCACCCTTCGGTCTGCCAACGAGGTTCCGAAACCCGGGCTCCAAGTTCTGGCTGACTGGTTCCTCGCGTGGTGGTCCAGCTCGCGGCCGCGGGCCAGGATGAGGCCGACAGCCAGCTCGGCTGTGCTCGCGTCGTGCACACCGGCTGCGTTGCAGAGTGTGACGCCGGCCGGCAGGTGGGGCAGGAACTGTTCGTACCCGGCGGTGAGGGTCTGCACGGCCGCGAGCTTGGGCATGTTTGCACAGGGCGCGAGCACCTCCGGGCCGCTCATGTACGGCAGGACGTAGAACGTGACGACGTCGATGGACTGCGGGTAGGGGCCACCGTGGTAGAGGTCGATGGTGATGCCCGGCGGGGGTGGTCCGACTAGGCGCAGCGCTTCTTGGGGATCGTTGTAAGGGAGCCACGCGGTGGGCACGGTTCGGCCTTTCCGTCTAGGGGGCGTGGGGTGGGGTGACGTCTGCGAGGCGGGGCATGGCCGACTGGGCGCCCGCAGCCGTGCACGCGAGTGCGGCGGCATGGTTGGCCTGCTCGAGAGCACTGGTCTCGTCGCGGCCCGCGGCCAGCGCTGCGCACAGTGCCCCCACGAACGTGTCACCGGCACCCGTTGTGTCGACAGCCACGACGTTGTCCCCGGGCACCCGCCACCGTCGCCCGCCAGGATGGGCGATGACGGCGCCCTCGGCCCCGAGGGTCATGACGATGATCACGGCGAGCTCCTGGGCCAGCTGCTCCGCCATGGACGCTGGCTCGTCTGGGCGCAGCTGCCTCTGGTGGCCAAGAGACTGCGCCTCGGTCTCGTTGACAACCAGGACGTCGACCGCGTCCAGAAGGTCGGACAGGTCCCCCATGGGCGCTGCGTTGAGGACGGTGCGGGCACCCCTTGCCTGCGCCGCCCGCAGGGCGTCGGCCACGACTGGCTGCGGCAGCTCGAGCTGGGTCACGACCAGGTCACCTCGTCGCACCTTCTCGGCCATGGCGGAGACATGCTTGGTGCCTACCGCGTGGTTGGCGCCGGGCACGACGACGATCGAGTTCTCGCCGACGTCGGTGACCGTCACCACTGCGAGGCCCGTGGAGGGGCATTCCTGGGTCACCATGGAGACGTCGACGCCGTTGGCCGCCAGGTTGTCGATTTGGCGCTGACCGTTGTCGTCGCTACCAACGGCGCCGATCATGGCGACGGCTGCCCCCATGCGCGCGGCCGCGACCGCCTGGTTGGCGCCCTTGCCGCCTGACACGTAGCTGACGTCGCGGCCCATCAACGTCTCCCCGGGGCGCGGGGTCACGGGCACACGGACCACCATGTCCGCATTGATCGACCCGAAGACAATGACGCTGCTCATGAGATGGGCATGAAGACGGTCAGGCCGCCGTCGACGACGATCTGCTGGCCGGTGATGTAGGACGCGTCGTCACTGGTGAGGAAGCGGATGGTGCGGGCAACCTCTTCGGGTCGGCCGACCCGTCCGAGCGGAATCCTCGCTCCAGCCTGGTCGAGGCCGGACCGGCCGAAGGAGTTCACTGAGTCCTGGGTTTGCGCCGTGTCGATCACTCCGGGGATGACGGAGTTGACGCGAATGCCGCGCGGGGCCAACTCGACCGCCAGGGCTCTGCACAGCCCGAGCACACCGGCCTTTGCCGCCGTGTAGTGCGCGTGGTTCGGCCATCCGTAGACCCCGCCGGAGATGGAGGACACCGCAACGAGCGCCCCGTGCCCGCTGATGCGCATCACACCGCTGCGGAACACCCGCATCACGCCGGTGAGGTCCACCGACATCAGGTCGTCCCAAGCGTCGTCCGTCAGGTCCGCCAGCGGATGCAGCCGAACCACGCCGGCGTTGGCCACGACGAAGTCGAGGCGACCCCATTGGTCGACCGCCCGCTGGACGAACCGGTCAACCTGGTTGGGGTCGCGGACGTCGACCTCGTGAACGACCGCGTCGCCTCCGGCCTGCCGCACCTGGTCGAGCACCTCCTCTGGATCGTGGGGGTCGGCCGGGTACGTGCCCACGACGACGTTGACGCCGCTTTGGGCGTAGGCGATGGCGAGCTGTGCACCGATGCCGCTGGCGGCACCGGTGACAACGGCGGTACGTCGTGTGTTCACGATGGCTTCCTCGGTACTGAGTGGCTAAAGGGGCGGCAGGGTCAGGGTTGTGAAGGGCAACTGGGACAGCGGTTCGGCCGGCGCCGGGCCGACGAGGAACGTGTTGGCCACCGCAGCAGCGGTGCCGTCCGAGAACTCCAGCGAGGGGTGCACGGCAACGGCCTCCCCCGCGCGCAACGACCCGACCACCTCGCCGCCCAGCTGCCACGGTTGTTCGTCCACGCCCGTTCCGTGGCCAAGTCCGATGGTTGCTGCATCGCGTTCGGACACCACGCGGGTCCTAGCCGTGACGATGGCGGCGATGTCACGCCCGGGCATCAGCTGGTGCGGAAAGGTTCTCAGGGCGGCTTGAAGCAGCTCGGTCTGGTGGCGCTGCGTGGGCCCGGGGGTACCGACGTGGGCGATCACACCCAGCTCCACCCAGTGGCCTGTGGCGCCGGCGCTCTCGATGAAGATGGTGACCATGGCCCCGGCCCTGAGGACGGAGTCCGAAGGTGGCTGGCCGTGGAAGTGACCAGCGCTGACGTGCACGATCCGAACGCGTGAGCCTCGACGCACGAGCTGGCTCTCGATGGCGGCGGCCAGGTCACGCTCGGTGTCCTTGGGACGCACGAGCGCGGGCAGCGACTGGAAGGTCTGCTCGATGGTGGTCGCTTCTGCCCGCATCAGGTCCTGGTCCCATTGCGCCAGTGCCCGACGTGCCTCGCTGACGAGGTCCACCACGGGCAACGTGTGTTCCAGCAGCATGTGCAGGATCAGGGCGTCACCGTGCGGCACGTGTGATGGTCCTGCCAAGGCGGCTGCACCATAGCCGCCGCAGAGCTCTGCCACCTGTGCGAGCTGCTGTGCCCGGCCGGAGTGGACGGGGGCCACCACCTGCACGTCCCAGGAGAACGCGCGCATCAGCGCACGGCCCTCAACTGCGGACGATGCCACGAGAACCGGCGGCGCGCCACGACGCAGCACCGCATACGCCCCCTTGGTCGGTAGGTGACTGCCGAGGACGTACACGAGGTTCCCGTATTGACCCAAGGCACCTGTCCCGTGGACCAGCAGGACGTCCAGAGCGGCCTGCTCCATGCCGGTCCAGAGCCGTTCCCAGCGTTGAGTCAGGTCCTGGACGCCGCAGGGCTCAGCCGTCGAGGTGGGCATGTCCGTACCGCGAACCGTCGACGAGTGGAAAGTCCTGATGATGAGCCAGCCACCACTGCGCGATGTCTCCGCGACGCGCGAACCAGACCTTCCCCCGGGACTGCGCGTGCTCGAGGAACTCACGCAACGCCGAGACGCGCGCTGCCTGACCAACGAGGCGCGGATGCAGGCCGACCGACATCATCTTCGGCGTGCCCCGCTCTCCCTCGAGCCACAGCTCGTCGAACGCCCGCTTGATGTAGTCGAGAAACTCAGTCGGGTTCTTCGATCCCTGCGAGTCGTTGTAGGTCTGGGAGTATGGAACGACCAGGTGCTGCGTTTCGCCCACTGCGGTGAAGTAGGGCAGGTCGTCGTTGTAGGCGTCGCAGTCGAACTGGAATCCACCTTCCTCGACCACGAGGCGGCGGGTGTTGACCGACGGGCCATATCGACAGTACCAGCCGACCGGTCGCTTGCCCCAAGTGCGTTCGAAGGACTGCACGGCCAAGGCGATGTGCCGCCGCTCCTCCTCTTCACTGAGGCGCCAGTGCTCCTCCCATCTCCACCCGTGCGACACGAGGTCGTGGCCGCGAGCACTGGCGACGCGGGCCACTACAGGGTTCGCCTCGAACGCCACTGCGCAACCGAAGAAGGTGCAGGGGATGTCGTACTCGTCGAAAAGCCTCAGCAGCCGCCACACACCGACTCGACTTCCGTACTCGTACATGGACTCCTGGGCCAGGTCGCGCACCTCGGGGGGAAAGCGGTAGGCGGAGTCGCCGAGGATGTCGTTCTCCCGGTCACCCATGGCGTACGAGTACTCCGAGCCCTCCTCGTAGTTGACGACGATGTTGACGGCCACGTTGGCCTGGTGCGGCCAGGTGACCTGCGGCACGAGGGAGCCGTAGCCCACCAGGTCCCGGACCGGTCCAGGGAGCACGTCCTGAGCTGGTCGGTTGATCGATGTCGACATCAGTAGGCCAGCCATCCGCCATCGACCGGCAGGGTGTGTCCGGAGATGAAGGTGCAGTCGTCACTCGAGAGGAACAAGGCGGCCCCCGCGACGTCGTCGGCACGCCCCAGACGGGGGTACGGGGTCCGGGCTCGGGAGTACGTCAGGACCGGGTCGGTCATGTCGATCTCGCCCGGATGGGTTCCGGTGATGATGCGGCCGGGCGCCAGGCCGTTGACCAGGATGCCGTGCCGGGCGTAGTCGGTGGACAGCTGCCGGGTCATCTGCACGACTCCGCCTTTGCTGACGGCGTACGCGAAGTAGTCGGGCGGGCCGATGAAGCCTTGTTGGGAGGAGACGTTGATGACCCGACCTCGGATCTCCACTACCGGTTCCTGTGTGACCATTTGCGTGATGGCTGCCTTGCAGCACAGGAACTGGCCGCGAAGGTTGACCGACATGAGACGGTCCCACTCACCCTCGGTCGTCTCCAGGATGTTGTGTGACCCGACGAGCCCAGCGTTGTTGATCATGATGTCGAGGCGTCCGTACTCCTGGACGACCCGCTGGATGAGGGAGTGCACGTCGTCCGTGACGGAGACGTCGGCCTTGTGGAAGATGGCGGTGCCGCCAGCGGAGACGATCACGTCGGTCGTGGGTTCAGTGTTCAACCCGTCCCAGATGGGGTCGGTCCGGATATCACTGACCACCACGGATGCACCCTCGGCGGCGAGCCGTATGGCGATGGCGCGGCCGATTCCGGATGCTGCACCGGTAACCACGGCGGTGCGGCCCGTCAGTCGCATGTGGGTGGCCTTTCGTTGTGGGCGTCTCCGCCGACGGCTGGTTGATCAGGCGCTGGTGGACTGCTGTGCCTGGCGCTCACCGATCCGGGTGATCGCGTCGACGATGAGGTCCCAGAAGCCTTCGAAGTGGAGCTTCGTCGCCACCAGGTTGTTGAACGGTTCGCCGAAGGCGCCGAGGAAGTCGGTGACTGTCTCCCCGTAGGTCCACTTTCCCTGCGTTTCCACGACGACGAACGCTTCCTCCACGTGGACGACGTCGGGGTTGATCACCCGGGCAACGGCGCAGGCGTCGTGGATCGGCGGGTACGGCATCTTCCACACCGAGCTGTAGGTGCCACCGAAGAAGTCAAGCCACTCGGCCACGGTCTGCGACAAGGGCGTTCCGATGGCCCGGATGCGCTCCTTCACCTCGGGCGTGGCAACCGCCTGGTGCGTCAGGTCGAGTCCCACCATGGTGACCTGCCACTCGGCAGCGAACACTGCCGCGGCAGCCTCCGGGTCCGCGAGGATGTTGAACTCGGCGGCCGGCGTGGCGTTGCCTTGTGTGTAACCACCGCCCATGAGCACCACCCCGCGAACGCGCTCGACGATCTTCGGCTCGAGCCGCATGGCCAACGCGATGTTGGTCAGTGGCCCGGTCGGCACGAGGGTGATCTCCTGCGGCTCGTGTTCCATCACGACGTCCACGATCAGCTGGGCCGCGTGCCGGGGATCCAGCTCCATGCTGGGCTCCGGCAGGACGGGCCCGTCCAGTCCTGAGACGCCGTGCACGCTTCCGGCGATGATGTCGTGGTCGGTCAGCTGCTTGCGCATCAAGGGGAACTCGGCGCCGCGGGCGATGGTGGCCTGCGAACCCACCAGAGTGGCCACACGCATCGCGTTGTAGGTCACCTTGGGCAGGGTCTGGTTGCCGGCGACGCTGGTGATCGCGACGAGGTCGATCTCCGGGTTGCCTTCGGCCAGGACGATCGCGATGGCGTCATCGTGGCCCGGGTCGACGTCGAGGATGATCTTGCGAGGCATGTCGGTGGTGCTCCTTCGTGGTGTTGGGTGAGCTGTCGGTGATGGCGGTCGGCTACTTGAGGCCCGACCGGGCGAGCCCCGGGATGAGCAGTCGCTGCAGGAAGACGAACAGCACGAGCAGCGGGATCGTGGCGATCGATGCGCCCGCGAAGCTGAGCCCCCAGTTGGGCAGCTCCCCCGGGGACACCGACTGGGCGATGGCCACCTGGACGAGCTGCTTCTCCGGTGTCTGGATCGCGATCAGGGGCCACAGGAAGCCGTTCCAGGAGAACAGGAAGATGGTCAGGACGAACGTGACCAGGTCAGCGCGGATGTTGGGCAGGATGACGGACCAGAAGATGCGCAAGTGGCCGGCCCCATCCAGTCGGGCTGCCTCGTCAAGTTCATGCGGGACACCCTCGAACGCCTGACGGAGCAGGAACAACCCGAAGGCGTTCGCGATCCACGGGATGCCGACGCCGACAAGGGTGTCCTGAAGCCCCAGAGTGCCGACCAGCTGGAACAGCGGCACGGCCAACGCCTCCGACGGCAGCATGAACGTCGCCAGGATGAAGGCGAAGATCACGTTCCGGCCGGGGAACTTGATTCGCGTCAGCGCGTAGGCCGCCGGGCAGCACACGGCGAGGGCGCCGAGCACTTGGCCAACGGCCACGAGGGCGGAGTTGAGCAGCGCACGGCCTATCCCTCGGTCTGCGAAGAGCTCCGTGACGTTGTCGATGGTCGCGTGGACGGGGATGAACGTCCTCCAGCTGATGGGAACCACGTCCGTGAAGATGCTGGCCTGGGTCTTGAGCCCGGATGCGAACATCCACACGTACGGTCCCAGGAACGCAGCGACGATGACCGCGAGGATCAGCAGCGTGGTCAGGATGCGTCCGACTTGCCGCACCCGCCGTTGCGGCGCTCCGGCTGGTAGGGGCGCACCGGTTGAGGTCTGCGCCGAAGAGGGTCGTGCCGTCGAGACAGTCATGTCAGTAGTCCCATCGGGTGCGGAGCAGTCGCATCTGCACCAAGCTGATGGCCAATGCGATGACCAGTAGCAGCAGGGAGATCGCCGATGCGTATCCGGGCTGCTGGAGGGTGAAGGCGGTCTGGTAGATCAGGTACACCAACGTGTTGGTGGTTCCGTTGGGGGCGCCGCCGGTCATGATGTAGGCGGGTGCGAAGGACTGCAGTGCGAAGACCGTGATGACCACGACGACCAGCACGGTGGTTCGCGACATCAGCGGGATGGTGATGTAGCGGAACCGCTGTCGAGGACTGGCGCCGTCGATGGTGGCGGCCTCCATCAACTCTGATGGCAGGGACTGCAGGCCGCCGAGGTAGAGCACCGTGGCCATCCCGAGCTGTTGCCACACGGTCAGCACGATGATGGCTGGCAACGCCTGCGTGCCGCTGGTGAGGAACGGCTGCTGCGAGATGCCCACGGAGCCCAAGGCGGAGTTGATCAGCCCGTTGGCGTTGAGCAGGAACGTCCACAGCGTCGCGACGACCACAGAGGAGGTGATCACGGGAAGGAAGACCATGGTCCGCACGAACCCGCGAGCTGGCAACTTGCCGTTCAGGAACATGGCCAAGAGGAAGGCCAGCGGAATCGTCAGGATGACCACACCCACCGACAGCAGCAGCGTGATGATCAGCGACTTCACGGTTCCCTGGTCGGTGAAGATGCGAACGAAGTTGTCGAAGCCCACGAACGTCTTCAGGTCCGGCGTGATCAGGGTGTAGTCGTAGAAGCTGTCCTTGACCATGAGCAGCAGCGGGCCGTACTGGAAGATCAGGGCGAGGATGATGAACGGTCCGAGGAAGGCCGCCGCCGCCAGGAGATCCTGTCGCGCGCGGCCTCCCCCCGCCGGGGCGAAGCGCTTGGCGCGCCGCCCCGGCACGGGTTCCGCTTTGGTTGACATCGTCGGTCCTTTGCCTCTACTTCGCGTTGGTCACGATGGGCTGGAGCTGGCTGACGGCCTGGTCCAGGCGAGACTTCGGGTCCGAGCCGTAGGCGATGTCCTTCAGTGCCTTGGAGACGATGTTGCTGTACTGGCTGAAGGCGGTCGTGAGGGGTCGTGGCTGGCCCCACTTGAGCAGCTCGTCGTACTCCATGTCGAACGGGGCTTCATGGAACCTCGGCAGCGAGTCGTACACCGACTGCAGCGTGGGCATCCGGATGGCGGACTCGTTGTACTTGGCGACCTGCGGGGGGGTGGAGATACCCACGACGAACTTGGCGGCAGCATCCCGGTGCTTGGTCTTGGCCATGACCCCCACCGTCAAGGCGCCCGTCTGGACGATCGGGGTCTTGATGTACGGCATGGGCGCGTTGCCCCACTTGAACGAGACGTTGGCCTTCTTCAGGTTCAGCGCCTGCTCGCCGACGAAGATGTCGAAGCACGCCTTGCCGTCGATGAACGCGTTGGGTCGACCGGTCTTGGACGATACGGCGGTCTTGCCGTTGAAGAGGGACTGGTAGAACTTGCCTGCCTGGACCGCCTCTGGCGTGTTCAGCCACCCGTCCACGTTTTTTCCGTCGGGCGAGATCGCGTAGAACGTCTTGTAGGCCGAGGAGTTCGGGTCAGCCTTGGGGTCACCGGCGCTGCGGATCATCACCAGGTCGCCATACACGGTCCCTGGCGTCCCGTCACCGAGCTGCGTCGGAGCCAGCCCGTAGATGGAGGGGTTGCCCGGGGTGCCCTTCTGACACTTGAGCATCGCCTCGTGCGCCTGCTGCCACGTCCACGCCTGGTCGATGCTGGTCGGCACCCTGATCCCGGCCGCATCGGTGAGTGTCTTGTTGAAGTACATGGTGAGGACGTCCTGCTGGACGCCCAGGGAGTACACCTTGTCCTTGAATGACTGCTCTTTCAGCGTGGCGGGAAGGACGTCGTGCTTCCACCCGCTCGGCAGATACGAGTCCAGTGGCAGGAGCACACCCTTCGACGCGTAGTCGGCCGTGTTCGGGCTGTCGTATCCGACGATGTCCGGGGAGTTGTTGGTGGGCGCCAGGACGCTGATCTTGTCGGCCAGCTGGCCGAAGGGGATGTCCTGGACGCTGAACTTCACGCAGCCCTTGACCGACTTGGAGTAGTCGTCGAGTTGCTGGTCGTTCGGCACCTGGTGCTCGGCGCGCAGCACCTTGAGGGTGGTGACGCCTTGGGGACAGTCGGCCGTTTTGGCACCCACGTCCTCCTTGCTGCTACACCCGGCGGCGGCCATGGCGGCGCTGAGCGCGACCGCCGACGCCATGACAAGTCGCGTGCGCGACTTGCCGCGTACTGTTCCGATGTTGCTCATTGCTGGCTCCTTGCTCGGTTGTACTGCGCCGTACTTGTGACGGCAGTGGTTTGTGGCCTAGGCCGGTGATTGCGGGTCCTGGATGTGTGCGGGCCCGGCGAGGGTGGTGTTGAGAAGCTTGTAGAACAGGTCGGCGTCGGCGTCGAGCGCCACAAGGGCGTTCGGTGTCTGCCCGCTGCGGGCCGCTGTGTCGACGATCGTGCGTCCGAAGGACGCGAAACCGGTCGTCTCGATCTGCACGTGGTACGCCCTTAAGGGGATGACTGAGGGGTCGAGTAGGTAGGCAACGCACAGGGCGTCGTGCACAGGGGCGACGTCTGGCATCTGCTGGGGCTGGGTCTGGGTGTAGCCCTCGATGCGCTGCCCGATGAGCGCGGCTGCAGCGGTCCCGGCTGGTGTGCCCAGTCCGCGTAGCGCCTCGTTCTGCGCAGCCGTGACGTTGGCACGGTGGGTGGCGTCCAGCGGGACAAGGACCAGTCGCTCGAAACCAGCCCGGAACACAACGTCGGCCGCCACCGGGTCGTGCCAGATGTTTGCCTCGGCCGAGGGGGTGACATTGCCGAGGGCGTGGCTGCCGCCCATGATCACGACCTCGTCGACAGCCTCGACGATCTTGGGGTCGATCGTAACGGCGGCGGCAATGTTCGTCAGCGGCGCGACCGGGACCAGGGTGATCTGCTCGGTCGCCGATCGAAGGGTCTCGACGAGCCACTCCACCGCGGGCTGCCGGGCGATTTCACGGGTGCTCGGCTGAATGGGGAAGCTGGCCGGGTGAACGATTTCGCGCTCGCTGTCGACGTGGTCGGCGAACAGGAAGGGGATCGGAGCGAACGGCTTGCCGAGTCCTTGGTGGACGGGAACGTCCTGTCGGCCGATCAGGTCCAGAACGGCCAGCGTGTTTGCGGTGCACACGGGAACCGCGTGGTTGCCCCACACAGTTGTGCAGCCGAGGAGGTCCAGGTCCTTGGAGAGACCGGCCATCATGATGGCAATGGCATCGTCCGTCCCGGTGTCGACGTCGAGGATCAGCTGTCGGGTCATGAAGGTGTCTCCTTGCTTGGCGGTCAGGGGCGCTGCGTGGCGTCGCGCACGAGGGAAGTCATGAGATGACGGTGGCCATCGAGCTGTGACTGTGCGCGCAGGTGCCGGCCGATGGGGCCGGGGTCATGGAACCCGTCGGGGTCCACCACGACCCGTCCTCCGGCGATGACAGTGGTCGGCCACCCGGTGAAGGAGTGACCCTCGTAGGGGGTGTAATCCGTGGCCATGTGCAGGTCGCTGGTGGTGACGGCTCGCCGCTGGTGTGGGTCGAAGACCACGAGGTCCGCATCGGCGCCAGGGGCTATGTAGCCCTTGCCCCGCAGGCCGTTCAGTCGCGCTGGATTGGTTGAGGTGAGGGCGACGAAGTCCTCGACGGCCATCTGTTGCGAGGAGACCAACGAGTCGAAGGTCACGGTCAGGCGGGTCTCGACGCCAGGTAGGCCGTTGGGTACGTTCACGGCGTCGTCGGCGTGAGCGCTCTTCTGGACTGTGGAGTAGCAGCAGTGGTCCGAGCCAATGGTGTCCACGTGTCCCTGGAGAACCACGGCCCGCAGGTCGTCGCGTGTGGCAGTCGACCGCAAGGGCGGGCAGCAGACGTAACGCTCTGGATGCTGCTTTTCGTACAGGGAGTCGTCCAGTACGAGATAGTGCGGGCAGGTTTCGGAGTAGACCCGCACCCCACGAGCGCGCGCCTGCCGGACGAGGTCGACAACGTCGGCGGTGGTTTGGTGGACGAAGTAGACGCTGGCTTGCTCCTGCTCGGCTATGGTCAGCACCTGCTTGACGGACTCGAGCTCGGCCTGTTCGGGCCGCATGCTGGCCATGAAGCGCGAGTGCCGGTGCCCTGCGGCTGCCGCGTCCTTCTGATGCGTCTCGATGATGTGGTTCTGCTCGGCATGGATCAACGTCACGCCGCCGAGCTCTTCGGTCGTCGCCATGACGGCACGGATGGTTTCGGTGTCCGCCATGACGCCGTCGCGGTAGGTGGTGAACAGCTTGGTGGTCCGGACGCCCAGGTCCGCCATGGCGAAAAGCTGGCCTCGCGTGCTGTGGTCCCAAGCGACGACTCCGCCGTGCAGGGCGGTGTCGCACCGTGCCGCGCCGGCCTGCTTAAGCCGCGTATGGGCCGCCTCCAGAGGCGTTTGACCCGGCTCCGGGATGGCGAAGTCGATGATCGTCGTGGTGCCGCCCCACAAGGCTGCGATGCTGGCCTGCTCGTGGTCATCGAGCATGGACACATCGCCGAGCCTCTGGCCGACGTGGCAGTGTGGGTCGACGCCCCCGGGGATCACGAGTTGGCCAGTCGCGTCGATGGCCCTTGCGTGGCTCGGCAGTGGGCTGTTCGCATCCAGCAGTGCGGTGATGCGGCCACCGGCGATGAGGACAGTCGCAGCCCGGCTGCCTGTGGCATTGACGACCGTTCCGCCATGGACGACGAGGTCCGCCTGCCCAGGCACGCTCATGGCCGGACGCCTTCCATGGTGTGGTGCAACCCAGATCCTTCGAACACGGCCCGCGCCAGTGAACCGATGTGCCGCTGCATGAGGGCCGACACCTCTTGGGGACGTCGCTGCCCCAGGGCTCTCACGATGGCCCCGTGCTCATCCACTTGGCGTTGGCGGGACGCGAGGTCAGGAGCTGCGTACTGGTTCACCAGTGCCCACAGCGGGTGGCGCTCGACGTTCACGAGCTGGCACACGATGTCCGCCAGGAGCACGTTGCCGCAGCCGGGCGCGAGGTCTGCGTGGAACTCCAAGCCCAGCGCGACAAAGCGGGTGAGCTGGTCGGGCTGGTCGACCAGCTCTCCCTGTTCGTCGGTGTATCGCTGCAGTGCGGCGATCCTGTCCTCGTCGGAGCGCTCCGCCGCGAGCGCAGCAACGGTGGGCTCGATGTGCAGGCGGGCCTCGACCAGATCTCGCGGTGGCGCGAAGAGCGATGCCGCGCGCCCGATCATCGTCGTGCTGTCCGAGCCCCGGACAAAAGTCCCATCGCCATGGCGCACCTCGAGGGCACCGACGAGCTCAAGAGCGAGAAACGCCTCCCGTGCCGTTGCCCTCGAGACCCCGGCTTCGGCCGCGACGTCCGCGTATGCCGGAAGCCGCGCTCCGGGCAGGTAGTCGCCATCGTTGATGGCTGCAAGCAGGTTCTGTGCCACTGCCAGGTACCTCCGCTGCTTCGTTAACTCTTCAGACGTCTGCACTCTTAGACGTTAGATGTCTGCGGTCTCGTCGGTCAAGACTCTTTCGGAAGATGTTCAACGTGTGGACACCGAGACATCAGATGTCTGTGGTGGGCGCGCAGCGCCGGTTGCCCCGACGCGCGCTCCTGGCCGGCTACGAGGGGAGCGGCTACTCGGCAAACGGGTCACACGGCCCTCTGGGGCCTTCAGGCCGAGACGCGACCCAGCGCAGTCACGGCATCCTCGATCAGGGACCAGAACCGTTCGACGTCCAGATCCAGGGCCACCGTCGCATTGGCCGGCCGCTGGAGGAAGTTGAGAAGGTCGACGCAGGTCGCCCCCCGGGTCTGCGTGCCTTCGCACTCGACGTCGATCCGCGTGCGCACGCTCGTGGCGACTGATGGCTCCGCCAGCATCGCGACGGTGATGGGGTCATGCAGCGGACCGTCGGGCATTCCCTCGAACTGCTCGTAGGTAGAACAGAAGTACTCGAGAAGTTCAACGCCAAAGGCGGCGAGCGGGCTGTCCAGCGCGGCGATGCGGGCCCGCACCTCACGGGTGATGAGTGCCTGGTGCGAGATGTTCAGCCCAACCATCGTGAAATCCACGCCGGATCGGAGCACAATGTCCGCGGCCTCAGGGTCCGCCCATGCGTTGAACTCCGCATAGGGGGACACGTTTCCCCGGCCGGTCGAGCCTCCCATCCAGATCAGGCCTTCGATCTTGGACACGAGCTCCGGATGGCGCTGCACCAGGTGCGCGATGTTGGTCAGCGGCCCGGTGGGCACCAACACGACAGGCTCTTCGGAGGCTGTGAGGACGTCGGCGATCAAGGTGACCGCGTCCCGGTCATCGAGTTCGATGGTCGGCGCGGGAAGGACCGGGCCACCAAGTGCGTTCGCGCCATGGATCCATTCCGCTGGCCGTAGCTCTCCCTTCAGCGGCCCACTTGCGCCGCGGGCGACCGGGACGTCACGGATGCCGGCGACCGTGCATGCCACGAGCGCATTGTGGGTGGTGTGCTCGATGCGCCCGTTCCCGGCCACCGTGGTAATCGCTCGCAGATCGATGTTCGGGTTCCCAGCGGCCAGCCAGATGGCGAAGACGTCGTCATGGCCTGGGTCGCAGTCGATGATGATCGGAATGCTCATGTTTCTCCTTGCGCAACGAGTGCGGAATCGATCTCGCACAAGGTACTCTGGCCGCGCGATGAAGTCCATAGGGATGTCCATAGGATGTAAACCCACCCAGGGACCAGTGAAGGGGTTCGCGTGAGAGAGTCCGGTCAGCCGGTCGTTACCCTCAGTGATGTTGCGGCCAGAGCAGGCGTGTCGAAGGCAACCGCTTCGCGCGCTCTGGCTGGCAGGCCAAGGGTCTCCAATGAGACCATCGCTCGCGTGCAATCGGTTGCGCAAGAACTCGGGTACCGAGTCGATCCCATCGCCCGAGCCCTGCGTCAGGGTTCGACCCGTCTCGTCGGCATGATCGTCCCCGTCATCGGCATCCCGTTCTTCTCCCAGCTCGTCGAGGCCCTCGAGGACCAGCTCAATCGGGCCGGTTTCGAACTGCTCCTGGCGGACTCGCACGGGTTCGTCGAGGAAGAGGTACGTCGCCTCAGGGTGTTCGGTGATCGACGCGTTGACGGGATTCTGGTGATCCCGTCAGACCGCATTGGTTCGGCTGAGGCACTCAGGCGCGTGGCCCGTGGCACGGCGATCGTCGAGGTCGACAGAGCCACCGATAGTCCGGTCGCCGACTTCGTCGGCGTCGACAACGAGACGGGCATGCGGCTTGTCATCGACCACTTGAAGGACATCGGTGTCCGATCGATCGGCTACGCGGGATCTGACGACGCGAGCTCGAACGGCGTGGAAAGGTGGGACGCGGTCCAACGCAGCTCGACTCGCGCTGGGATCGAGGTGACCGGCCACTTTCGCAGCGAGTTCAGCGTGGAGTCCGGGGTCGCCGCTGTCGACAGACTCCTGGATCATCAGACTCTGCCGGACGCGATTGTGACCGGCTCGGATTCAATTGCGTTCGGGGTTCTCAGGCAGCTGCGCCAGCGTGGGGTCGCGGTTCCCAACGACGTGGTGGTGACCGGCTTTGATGGCAGCGACCTGGCCAATGTCGTCTGGCCCACGCTGACCACGGTGGTCCAGCCCGTCGAAGCCATCGCAGCCGATGCAGTCGCGTTCTTGGTGGCCCGCATCGAAGGCCAGGACGGCCCGGTCCGGAGGAACCGGCTAACCCCGAGCCTGCGCCTAGGGGAATCGACGCGACGTGGGCCAGGTGCTGCAGAAGTGGTCTAACCTCTACATATGCAGACGTTAGATGAGCATGTTGCGGATGGCTCGCAGTCCGCCTCGGGTCCGCCTCGGGTAAGGACATCACCGTGACACATGGAGATCCCCTCGCGTTCGGCTTGCCGCCTGCGCCGGCCACGATCGTCATAGCCCCGGACTCCTTCAAGGGCACTCTCAGCGCAACGGACGCCGCTTCCGCCCTGGCCCGCGGCTGGCGGTCGGTGCGACCCCATGACACCTGTCGCAGCGTTCCCTTGGCCGACGGCGGCGAAGGGACATCGAGGATCGTCGCCGCGCAGTCGCCGGGCGCTCGCTACATGGAAGTGACCGTCGAGGATGCCATCGGATCTCCAACGCTCGCCCGCTGGGCCCTGCTGCCCGACGGCACGGCTGTCGTTGACCTCGCGTCTGCTTGTGGTATCGAGCGACTGCGCGGACTGCGCGCTCGCACGGCTTCGACGTACGGGTTGGGACAGGTCCTCTTGCACGTGGCGTCCACGCCAGCAGTGACAAAGCTCGTGATCGGGCTAGGAGGCAGCGCCTCGACCGACTGTGGCGCGGGGGCGCTGCAAGCGCTGGGAGCCCGGCTGCTCGATGGGAACGGTGTCGAGCTAGCTCGCGGAGGCACGGCCCTGCGAGACCTGGCACATCTGGAGCTCAGCGCCATCGCTCCGCCACCCCCCGGTGGAGTCGAGTGCCTGGTCGACGTCACCGCTCCACTGTTGGGCCCATCCGGAGCCGCGTTCCAGTTCGGACCCCAGAAGGGCGCCTCGGCCACCGAAATCCACTCCTTGGAAGCCGCCATGCACCACTGGGCATCCTGCCTGGGCGGCGAGCCGAACACTTCGGGTGCAGGCGCCGCGGGAGGTTCAGCGTATGGGCTGATGGCCGGGTGGGGTGCCCGGTTGGTGCCGGGCGCCCAAGCCATCGCGGAGCTGGTCGGACTTCGTGAAGCCTTCGAGGGGGCCGACCTGGTCATCACCGGCGAGGGCCGCTTCGACAGCCAATCGCTGGGCGGCAAGGTGGTCGGTCACGTCATCGAGCTGGCCCGGACCAGGGACATCCCGGCCGTTGTCGTTGCTGGCAGCGTTCTCGATGCACCGGAGACACCCGGTGTCCGGGTAGTGTCCCTGACGGAGACGGCGGGGTCGACCAAGGCGGCGATGGCGGACCCAGCCGTATGGCTCGAAGGTTGTGCCCGCGACCTTGCACGCGCATCCGAACATGGCCCCGTCCGCAGTGACCGGGCCTTTTGAGTAGCCTCAGCACGTGACCACGCACGAGGAGGAGCCGGCCGCTGGTGGTCAGAGGCGCTATTTGGCTGTTGCACAGACCCTGTTGTCCGCGATCTCAGGAGGGGAATACCCCCCAGGGTCGCGGCTTCCGGCGCACAGTGAGGTTGCGGCTCAGGCTGGCGTCTCCAGGGCCACCGCCCGAGAGGCCTTTCTTGCCCTGGAGGTCATCGGTGCCATCGAGGTGCGCCATGGTGACGGGACTTTCGTTCGCGGGCCGGCGGTCCGGGTCGGCGGTGTCACGGGCGCGGCTCTGGACGCGCTGCCTCACGAGCTGGTTGAAACAAGACTCCGTATCGAGCCGGTGGTCACGGCGTTGGCCGCGCAACGCCTCGACCGTGAACGCCTGGATGGAGTGGCCAGGCTGCTGGAGGAGCAGCAGGCTTTGGTTCACGAGGCCAAGGACGTGGCTCGGTTCGTAGCTCTGGGGCTGGAGTTCCACGCCGAGCTCGCCCCCGCGTGCGGCAATCCACTCTTGGCGGACATCGTGAGCCAACTTGTAAACGTTGGCCGACACCCGCTGTGGGCTCTTGTGAACCAGCATGCCCTTCCGGACGAAGCGTCCCGCCAGCGGCAGGTCGACGAGCACAAGTCCATCCTGCGGGCGATCGGTCGCGGCGAGGCGGAGCTGGCCAAGCGGCTCATGGAAGAGCACCTCGGCTCCCTCCAGGCGCGCATCTTCCAAGGAGCAACCCCGCACGCACCAGCGCAGTAAGGCACTCTTCCGGCGTCGAACGCGGCGTAGTGGGCCTCACGGAGAATCTCGCGGAGCATCACTCCAGGCTCGTGCAGCCGCCAGACCGCCAGCACGGTTGTCGGAGGTCACAGGCCCATCGTGCTCTCCGGGTCCACGACCTGGCGGGTCCTCAGCCCTCCAACCCGCATGCCGATCCCGGGGTCACATGCTCGCCGGCAGTGCCCCGCGGGGTGGTGGGCTTTGAGGGCTGATCCTCGGTGCCTACTCGCCGCTTTGGAGGGCGGCGATGGC